>NZ_AP043934.1:0-2756873 GCF_055381965.1 Lentibacillus kimchii
ACAGCGTGGTATCCTCTGCAAGTTTCGTCACTTCCATTTCGAGTGACCCGCTTTCATTAATAGAGCCAGCATAGACAGCATCACCGGCTGTTTTATCCACTGGAATCGATTCACCGGTGACAGGGGCCTGATTGACACTTGTTTCGCCGGTGAGCACTTTCCCGTCCAGCGGAATGCGGTCACCGGGTTTTACGACAATCGCATCACCAGGCGTAATCATCTCCACGGCCTTCTCAACTAATCCATTGGCCGTTTTGACCCAGGCTTTCGACGGCACCATATCCATTAGACCGCTGATAGACTGGCGGGTCTGCTCCATCGACCGCTCCTGCAGCACATTTCCGAGAGAAAACAGCCAGACAACCATGGCACCCTCAAGCCATTCACCGATGATTACGGCGCCAATCGCTGCCATGGACATCAGAACGTTCATATCAAGCGAGCGATTTTTGATGGAAAAGTACGCTGCTTTGACCGGCTTGCGTCCGCTGAGCACAATAGCAGCTGCAAACAAGATGGCCGGCAGCCACTCAGTCAGTGCAAAAAGCTGACTGGCAAAACCGGCAGCGATCAAAACGCCCGACGCAATAATGGTACCAAAGCCGGACTTTTTGCCCTGAGAACTTTCGCCATCCTGTTTATGTGCCACAGGTGCCGCAGTATAACCAAGTTTGCCGACCTCAGTCTCGACTCCTTCATTACGCATGGCGTGGGCGATCTTCAGCTGACCGGTGGAAAAGGAGACATGCGCATCTTCAACCTCGGGCAATGACAGAAGATGTTTTTCAATCGTTTTGGCGCAATTGCCGCAGTCCATACCTTCCACTTTAAATGTCTGCATCGGACTTTGCGGCTGAACAGGTTCCGCTGTGTAGCCAAGCTTTTTCACCTGATCTTCCACCGCATCAAGCGAAAGGTCCGCCGCACCGGCAAATTTCAGCTTGCCTGTGCCATAACTGACGTGTGCTTCCGCTATACCCGTTAATTTATTTAAACCCTTTTCGATGGATTCGGCACATGAGGGGCAATCCATACCATAAATCCGGTATTCAAACCTTTCCGAGATGGTGTCTGTTGTTGATGCCTTCAGGTCAGCGTCATCGCTGTGATCGGCCGCGTCCGCACCTTCGCCCTTCGTTTCAGTACTGCAATTATGATGGTTATGGGCAACATCGGGAGACACCTCATGCTCGCTGCAGCATGCCCCAGAGCTGCAGCTATCTTCCTGTGTATCTTGTTCATCTTTCATACGATTACCTCCTATTCAGCAACGTCCGATTCACACGTTATGACATCTGACTCGACATCGGTTAAGACATCATCGAACATATCGAGCAGTTCACGGATCTGGTCATTGCGCAGCCGGTAATACATGAATTTCCCTTCTTGCCTGCCTGCAATCAACCCACACCCGCGCAAACAAGCTAAATGCTGTGATATATTCGACTGACTTCCCTGCACATCAGACATAATCTCCGAAACGGTTTTTTCACCTTCCTGAATACTATCCAGTATTTGAATTCGCACTTTATGCGAAAAACCGTGCAAAAATTTAACTTTTAAATCAAGATCGACCGTTTGCATGATTCAGGACCCCCAGCGTGTCATATATTAATAATGACTAATATGTTATCATCATATTAACTCTTTCTAATATGTGTGTCAATATTGGCAGCCTAAAACTGGATTCGAACATAAGGCAATTAAGCCACAGCAAACCGTATGGCGCCAGACCCTGCACAAACGTTCTGGTATCCTGTATAATAACGATGTCATAAAACTTAAGGAGAATAACTATGGATGGAAAATTCCACGCGGTCATCGGGGCGGGAACCGGTGTTGCAGTAGCACAGACGACTGGTCAGGACGCCATCGGTACAGCTGTTTTACTGGCTGCGGGCATGGTCGCTTCACTGGCACCCGACTTGGATACAGCTGGAAAGCTTGCTAATAAAATCTCACTGTCACATAAAATGATCCAGGGGTTCGTGCGGACAGCCGGCATTTTGCTGGGAGGGTATGCATTGCTTGCCTTGTCAGGAGCCGCTATGTATATCGGTCTCGCACTGGGTGTGTTTTTACTGCTGCTTGCCCCTAAATTTTCACAGAGACTGATGCTTTTGGTCAGCGGCATCGCCATCATCGCAGCCGGAATTGCTCTGGAAGCAATCTGGGCCGGACTGGCAGGGCTTTACGTCGTCATTGCCTCAATCGCGTCGCATCGGGGCTGCACCCATTCATTGATAGGGTTGTTATTTTTTGGGGTAATTACTTTCTATATTCATGAACAGTTCCAGATAACAGGTTTATGCTGGACACTCATGCTGGCCTATCTCAGCCATTTGCTGGCGGACATGCGTTTTATACCGGGCAATAAACGCGGGATTAAATTATTCTGGCCGCTCAGCCGGAAAGCGATTTAGCCTGCTGAAGGGTGTAGCTCTTCTGGGCTCACCCGCCGGCTATCGCTTGTCTGGCCAGCTGGTCAGCATGCAAATTATGTTTCTCGGAGATCCATTTGATAAAAAAAAGCGGAAATTCCTCTATTCGTTCATTAATCGCCGTCAGCAATGGCTTAAAAGCCGCATTCCGTGCATAACCAGTCTCGATCGCATCCACGACCAATTTGGAGTCAGAGCGAAAAGATAAAATCTCACCTGTAAAGTTCTCCACGCATACGTCCAGTGCTTTGATAACAGCATGAAATTCCGCCTCATGGTTGGACATGACCGGAAGCGGGAAAGTGAACTCCCAAGCATTGTCTTCCAATTTAATATAAACACCCGCTCCGCTGACTCCAGGATTGCCGCTGGATGCTCCATCCGTATAAACCTCAATCATCCATTTTGCTCCTTTATCATTAACACGTTCGTTTGATTAATCATTAGCTGGCTTTATCTTTCTTAGCAGCCATATCCGTAAATTCATCTTCAATTGTCCGGTTTCGTCCTGCACCATAACCAAACACCGTCATTATCATACTCAAGATTAGCACAATAGCAAGCGGCAGCTGCCATCCGCCAGTCATATCATTCAGAAAACCAATAACTGGCGGGCCAGCCGCTGAGACAAAGTAACCAACTGCCTGGGCCATGCCGGATAATTCCGCTGCCCGTTGAGCGCCTTGTGTCCGCATGCCCAAATAGGCAAGCGCCAATGGAAATAAACCGCCCATTGACAGCCCAATTAATGTAACGCTGATAACCATCGTGACAAAAGAATCGCCCACCAGTAAACCAAACATACCAGCGCAGGCTACCAGACTGATACCAGCTGTCAAAAAGCTTTGTGATTTGAGTTTTCCTGCAACCACCGGAAGAAGTGCAGCCGGCAAGCCGATAAACTGGGCATACGATAACATCCAGCCCGCTGTCTGACTGCTCACGCCATAGTCCTGCAGAATCACTGGAAGCCAGGCGATTACGACATAATATAAAAATGCCTGCAAACCAAAAAAGGCCGCCACTTCCCAAGCCAGACGGGACCGCCACATTCGTGTATCACTGGCAGCGATGTATTTAACAGGCACATCATTAGCAGCCTGGCGCCGTTTCACAAAGTAAACCCAGATGACAATAGCGAACAACGCGGGTAAACCCCAAACAGCCAGGGACCACTTCCAGCCAAGTCCAGCATTAGCTGCAAGCGGTATACTGAGTCCGGAGGCAAGTGATGCAACCAGGTTCATCGCAATCGAATAAACACTCGTCATCAGAGGGACCCGATACGGAAAACGTTCTTTGATCACACCAGGAAGCAACACATTGGAAACGGCAATGCCCAGTCCGATTAAGACCGTTCCACTGAACAGAAAGAGCGAAAACGGGAGCGAGCGCACTGCAACACCCGCCATAAGCATGACCATCCCGGCAATTAATACAACTTCATTAGAGTATCGATTGCCAAGCTTCGGTGCAATAGGCGACATCACCGCAAATGCTACAAGCGGTAAACTGGTCAGGAGTCCGACACTCCAGCTTTCCAGCCCCAGATCTTTTCCAATAACATTTGCCAGAGGGCCGACCGACGTGATCGCTGCACGCAGATTAAAAGCAATACTGATAATACCAGCAATAAGCAGCGATCGAGTATAACGTCTCATGTCTTCAAACTGGTAATTGTTCATAAAAAAAGATGCTCCTTCCGCGCAGCTATAAGACAATGTTAAGTTATAGTATTCAGTTTTTCTTCCGGCGCTGAATCAATTTAAAATTAGGTTTCAGCTTGAACATTTAAACACCCACTTAGCAAAGCGTCAACCGCCGCCAGAGGCATATCCATCATTCTATGGTCTCATTATTTAACCGTTTTCCCAGTTATCCGCACCTCAGGCTTTAAAAAACAGACAGCCATGATTTTTCCTTACGATTTCCGCGAATATGTAGTATGATGACATCATACAGAAATGTTTTTGAATTTATTAAGGAGGTGAATACAGATGATCACCGAGCTCTTGTATGAGTTGTTTGTTGATACGTCACCGGTTTACTTATACGTCAGTGTCTTCCTGTCGGTCATTGGTACAATCAATCTGGCCCAGCTTGATTTGCATCAAAACCATGAACTCGCACATGTAGCAACACGCAAGTCCCACGCCATCCGGATTCAGGCCGCTCCGGTTCAGGAGTCCATTGGCGAGTCAACAGCTATTATGGACTGGATTGTTCAAAAAGCTAAGCGTATTGACGCACCAGATGATGATACTGACGATCACACCTTCTCTTTTTTCAAAACAATAACGAAAAAACGAGGAGGAGCACAATGCAACGCACATCTGTATTCACAGCTTTTAAAAAATATAGTTTAATTGGGTTGATCCTGGTAATTTTCCTTGCTGGCTGCGGATCACTCAATGAGCCGATCACCGAGGACACAGAGGGGATTTTTAATCACTACTTTGTCTACAACTTTTCTTTATTAATTAAGTCGATTGCATCCGTATTTAACGGAAGCTATGGGATGGCGATTATTATCATCACGCTCATGATCCGTCTTGTCGTGATGCCATTCATGCTGAAACAGACACGCAGCAGTATGGAAATGCAGGATAAAATGAAAGAACTCAAGCCGGAAATGGACGCGATTCAGGCAAAATATAAAGATCAAAAAGACAAGGATTCACAAATGAAGCAGCAGCAGGAAATGATGGAACTGTATCAAAGACACAATTTCAACCCGTTGTCGTCATTGGCAGGCTGCCTGCCCCTGATTATTCAGATGCCGATATTGATCTCGTTTTACTGGGCAATCCGCCGGACACCAGAGATTGCGTCACATCAATTTTTATGGTTTGACCTTGGCGAGACGAATATGATACTAGCACTTATCGCGATTGCTGTCTACTTCATTCAGTTCAAAGTCTCCCAAATTGGCTTGGAGGCACAGCAAAAGAAACAAATGGCGATCATTGGCCTTTTGAGTCCGGTTATGATCGGTATTATTTCCTTCAACACACCGGCCGCTCTGCCATTATACTGGGCCGTCGGCGGCTTGTTCACGATTGGTCAGACACTGATCTCCAAGAAGATCTTTTTAGCGCATAAGAAAAAGACAGAGGAAACGTCTTAAACGATTCGCAGCGTAAAGGCGGCAGCCACGAGCTGCCGCCTGTTTCTTGAAATGATTGAACAAACTAATGAGATAGCGTGGTTATTTCTATTGATATGCCCTATTATTATCATTTCGTTTATGATAAACAGCCAGCCATGTCTTCCGGCGCACCATTAATAAAGTGATAAGAGCTGCTTCACTGACTGCGAACAGGACTGATAAAAGCACCAGTCCGCCAAAAAAAAGTGCCTTTCCAATATCAAATGCATACAAAAACCAGCCAAATACGGCACATGCCCACAAAAATAAATTGATCATACCAGCCATCGCAATCTGTGATCCAACAAAGCCGCTCAACTCAATCATTTTCCAGCCATACAGATAACTGACAGCCCAGGCTGTGAGAATAGCCACAATCAGGATACTGATGGCTGCATTGCTGCCTTCCAGCGTCATAGGCATAATCACCTGCCATTTTGTTTAGTTTAACGAGTGTTATTCTGTCAATTCATATGTTGACAGCTAAATCATTTGAACCCGGTTTATACATGATATGATACAAGTTCGCCGTAATGGCCAAAATTCCTTCTTTTAAAACATATAGCTTTGCAAAATTACTGAAACGAAATATTTGACCGACTAAGACAGTTGTGTATAATGTGAGATAGATAATTGTTTTCTAGGGTTCCGCAGAGACATACTGGTCTGGACCAAGAGAAAACCCACAGCTGATGGCTGTGCCACGGAGGGATAAAAGCCCGGGAGAAACTGGATGATCAGTTGCTCTCAGGGCTTTTTTAATTGAGTCTGGAGGTTCTGTAAATGGATAAAAACTGGCTGAAAGTCATTATAGCGGCTATTATTGAAGTGATGTGGGTGATCGGCCTGACACATGCCTATGACGTCTGGACATGGACCGGCACCGTTATTGCCATTATTGTAAGTAACTATTTAATGATAACGGCGGCGCAAGTGCTCCCGGCCGGCACTGTCTATTCCGTATTCGTCGGTCTGGGAACAGCGGGAACCGTTCTATCAGAGATCCTTTTCTTTGGCGAGTCATTTCAATGGGCCAAAATCTTGTTAATAGCGCTTTTATTGGCCGGCGTCATCAGCTTGAAACTAATCACAGATGATGCTAGTGAACAGGAAGGAGCTGAGTCCTGATGGCTTGGTTCGTTTTAATAATAGCAGGTGGATTGGAAGCTTTTGGTGTTGCCATGATTAATCAGTTAAGCTACACGCGCAATTGGCAGACAGTCGTCCTGTTGATTCTGGGATTTGGTGCAAGTCTTGGGCTGCTCAGTTATGCACTGCGTTCACTGCCAATGGGAACAGCTTATGCTGTCTGGACCGGCATTGGGGTGGTTTTTGGCACCTTAGCAGGCATGTTTATTTATGGTGAGTCAAGAGACTGGAAGCGGTTAGTCGCCATAGCCGTTATATTGGCTGCCACCATTGGTCTGAAACTTATTTCTTAAAAAGGATGATGACTATGACAGACGTCCATACAGACATCACACAATTCCGCGGCAGCCATGATGATTTTGGCTATGCCCAGGGGCGGGCACTGCAGGGTTCAGCTATACTCAAAAACCGGCAGGCAGGCTGGCGCATCAGAAAACCGCGTTTTCATATTGCTGAAGAGGAGGTCAAAAGCGCATTCAGACAATTCGCCCCAGGTATCTGGGAGGAATTGCTGGGTCTCAGTGAAGGTCTGGATATGCCTTTAAAAGACGTTCTGCGTGATTTTGGCCACTACCGCGTGAATTGGGTACCAAGCGGCTGTTCCATTTTGACAGGCTCGGACTTCCTGGTCCGCAATTATGATTATCATCCACTCACCTATGATGGACGCTTCAGCTTTTTCCAGCCAACCGATCAGGGCTATGCGATTGCAGGACCCGCCTCCCGTGTAACCGGCCGCATGGATGGCATGAACGAACAAGGGCTGGTAATGGGCTACAACTTTATGCAGCGGCGCAAACCGGGTGATGGCTTCATCTCGCCAATGATTGGACGAATGATTCTGGAGACATGTGCCACAGTTGATGACGCCATTCACTTGCTGCGCGAGATTCCTCATCGCGGTTCATTCAGCTATGTCGTTCTTGACCGGTATGAGCGAACTTATGTGATTGAGGCGTCGCCGCGATCTGTTAGCGTGAGGGAGTCCCAGACGTGCACGAATCATTTTGAACTGCTTCAGCATGAAAACCGACACCATTTAGTGGATTCCAAACGGCGTGAGCAAATTATTGAACAGAAGGCGGCAGAGTCGATTGAGCCTCATGATGCATTTCGGCTCATGAACGATAAAGATCGGGATGTCTTCTCTGATTTGTATAAAAGCTGGGCCGGCACAATTCATACTGCTGCCTATTTTCCAAAAGATCTTAAAGTATGGTTTGCGCTGGGCGGCGATCAGGATCCGGCTGTCTTTGACTTTGCCGCCTGGCTGCAAGGTACACCTATCACAGCTAAGCAGATTCAGGGAAAACTCGACACGCAGCTGGGACTTGCAAATACACAGCCATATGGCAGCTAGTATGCTTCAGTCTCAGTTTAAATGGCAATCTAAACGAATTCGTTGCTAGAGTTCTCTAAGAAGTGGTTATGGCTATTGAACTTTGTGCTAATAAAGGATAGAATTTAATTGGAAACACTTTCAATCGCCCAAATAAGAGAAATATATGAAAGTGAGGGATGAAGATGCGTATCGGTGTACCACAGGAGATTAAAGACAATGAAAACAGAGTGGCCATGACCCCAACAGGTGTCAGCAATCTGAAAAAAGCGGGACATGACGTGTCAATTGAAGCCGGCGCAGGACGTGGCTCCAATTTCACCGATGATGAATATAAGCAGGCAGGTGCCACCATTGTTTCTTCTGCCGAAGAAGCCTGGAACCAGGAAATGGTCATGAAAGTAAAAGAACCGCTCCCGGAAGAGTTTGGCTATTTCCGCGACGGTCTGATTTTATTCACTTATCTGCATCTCGCCAACGAGCCTGAACTTACGAAAGCACTTGTCGACAAGAACGTCGTAAGTATTGCTTATGAAACGGTACAGATGCCAGACAACTCCCTGCCGCTATTGACGCCAATGAGTGAGGTAGCAGGTTACATGGCAACACAGCTCGGATCACACTATCTGGAAAAACCACAGGGCGGAAAAGGCATCGTGCTTGGCGGCGTTCCAGGTGTCAAACGCGGCAAGGTCACAGTAATTGGCGGCGGTGTTGTTGGTACAAATGCTGCTAAAATAGCTACAGGTCTTGGGGCAGAGGTATCTATCCTTGATCTTGATCCGAATCGTCTGCGTCAGCTGCGTGAGCTATTTGGCAGCTCCGTCAACGTCATTATGTCCAATCCCGCCAACATTGAACAGGAAGTCATTCAATCCGATATTGTTGTCGGCTCTGTCTTAGTGCCTGGTGCTAAAGCGCCTGTCCTGGTATCAGAAGACACGATTAAACAAATGGACGAAGGCTCTGTTATCGTGGATGTGGCTATTGATCAGGGTGGAAATTTTGCCACCAGCACGCACGCGACAAGCCATGCTGATCCCGTCTATACAAAACACGGTGTTATCCATTATACGGTTTCGAATATTCCCGGTGCCGTTCCGCGTACAGCAACGATCGGCCTGACCAATGTCACGGTGCCATATGCGATGCAGATTGCCAATAAAGGCTATAAGCAAGCATGTCTTAATAATACGGCATTGCTGCAAGGTCTCAACGTCCTGGACGGAAAAGTAACCGCTAAGGGTGTTGCCGATGCAGTGGGTCAGCCTTATCAGAATGCTGAAGAACTGCTGAATCAATAACTAATTGATCAGGAAAAGCCGCTCCTTATAATCGGGGCGGCTTAATTCAAATCAGTATCACATATTAAAGGTTTTGTAACGCCTCAGCAACTGGTGTGTCACCGGAGACCAGATCGAAAGCCCGTTTATTGGTGTCTTTCTCAGTAAGCGAGGCCACAACTGTACGCGCCACATCCTCTCGCGGAATGAAGCCGGGGTTAGCTGCGTGTTCTGCCAGGTTCACCCTGCCTGTTCCTTCCTCATTTAGCAAGCCGCCCGGACGGATGATCGTATAATTCAATTGGCTCGCCTCTAGCATTCTATCTGCATAGTGCTTAGCTGCAAAATAATGCCGGAGATTCTCATGCCAATTATCCCGGTTGTCAGCATACAGCGCACTCACCATAATAAAACGATTGGCACCTGCTTCCTCAGCTGCTTCAATCATCTTGACCGCACCGTCCAAATCCACAAGAAGTGTCTTATCAGGACCGGTGCCACCGCCCGATCCGGCCGCAAACACAACTGCGTCACAGCCTTTAGACGCTTTTGAAAGCGTGCGTTTCGGTCCTTCCAGATTGGCCATAACCGCATCAATACCCAGTTTCTTTAGCTCCTCAGCCTGTTCCTCTTTCCGGACCATTGCGCGAACTGTATGGTCATTGTGATGCGACAATTGTTTGATGATATGCCGGCCAATTTGCCCATTAGCACCGACAACCAATACCTTCATAGCTCCCACTCCTTCGTGTTCAAAATCACACTTAAGACTGTTCTTATTATTCCAAATTAACGGATTTATGACAACCAGAGTGTTTTGCAGGCTGACTCTGCAGCCTGCAGATTGACGTTAAAAACTGAGACTGGAAAACGAAAGTGATCAACAGGCGATTTAGGTATTTGTCATATGATAACCATTAAAAAACAATCCCTGGTCAGATTCAAAGGGATACAAATGCTGCTTCTTCGCTCGAACAGCATGCTGTGTCATAATTTCATGAAAAAGCTCAGATGTCTCCTGACCATCCGTTTCTAATTCCAGTGCTTGCGCAGTGCGGGTAACTTTCGCCTCATGAACAGCTTGCTGCAATTCGTGAATATCCATTCCGTCTGTTTCAAGGCCAAGTGTGTCAGCTTCTTGTTTCAGCAAAGCGATAAGAACTGCTTTTTTCAGATCATCGATTTTTTTGCCCTCTGTATCGACATCAAGATCAGCAGCTTTTTGCTTCAGCAGCGCCTCATATACTTTTTCGGCAAGCAGCTGCGGGTCTTTCCCTTTTTGCTTAATTCCCAATTTCTCTGCCTGTTCCTGTACTTCCTTATGGTGCACTTCTTTACCAAGTTCTTCGATGTCCTCGCCCTCTGTTTCCATACCTTTTTCTTCAGCTGCCCGTTTGATTTTCGTCTCCTTTACATCCTCTTCCAATTGCTGCTTATCCTTGCCCTCTGTATCAATTCCTAATTCCCGGGCCTCAAGGTTCAGGAAAATGTTATAATACGTTTCTTTTTCTGTATCCCCAATCTGATACTGATAATCGAAATCTTTGGCCGATACTTTATAAAAACCTGAATAAATTGGCATACTGAGTATAAAAGCCGCCATCATTGCGAGGGTCACTTTAAGTAAACGCTTCATACCGGATTCATCCTTTCGTAAGTAGGGTGGCCACTCGTGTAGTATGCCACAGCTCAACAAATCCTAAGCGTCATCAAGCCAGCTTGTGAATGTAAAAAGATCTGGAAACAACATGTCAGCAGATGCCGTATGCCGTTCCTTTTGACTGATCAGAACCGTTTTGACACCGGCTCGCTTTCCTGCGCTGATATCCGGTTCCCGGTCACCGATCATATAGCTTTCCGACAAATCAATGTTATGTTTTGCGGCAAGATCAAGAAGCATTTGCGGTTCGGGTTTGCGGCAAAAGCAGCCAGCGTGCGGTGCATGCGGACAATAGGCAATGTCATCAATAACCGCACCATACTGGGCCAGATCAGCCTGCATTTGCTCATGGACCATTTTGAGCGCTGCTTTTGTCATATAGCCAAGTCCTATGCCACCCTGGTTCGTGACAACAAACACAAAATAATTTTTGTCATGAAGCAGCTTAATGGCTTCTCCAACACCGTCCAGCAAGTGAAAATCACCTGGCTCGTTAACGAACGTCACGCGCTCAGTAAGCACTTCATTAATAACGCCGTCGCGATCCAGAAATACAGCCTGCGTCATTGACTCATCCTTTCGGTAACGTGGTTTGTCCGTCAAAATGCGGGTGTGGCTGGTGAGCCTCCTGTAATTGCGCACTGGAGGCTCACCTTTCCCCTTCCCGCAGAAGGAAGTCTTTCTATTTCCTCCGCCAATGGGACGATCACGTATTTTTAGAATGGATACGTTTCGTTATATCAGCCGCTTTAATCGTCTTGTTCACTTACATACTCATCCGGACGCGTATCACCGTGGACACTGCTGTTTTTATACTGGCTTTTGCGTCCGTTCTTGGATTCACCATTTGTTTTCGATTTCTTAACTGGATTGTTATTATCCTGCATGGAATGACACCCCTTTCTTAAGCTCATGGTTTGGTAAAGAGGGATTTTCTATACATGATGTCCGGTTCCAAAACGTGCCTGCTGCCGCATGGGTGAACTGCGATTTCGCTTAAAACAAAGCTTTTGACACAGCCAGCTAAACAAGGTATCGTCAGTGAATACCCATTAATTCTATCGGAATAAAGGGCATAGTCTATAATGTGAAGGGGAGGGAGATGACATCATGAAAAAACTATGGCGAGGTTATCTCGATACATCACTCATTACCAAGATCACTGTTGCGCTGGTTTTGGGAATTTTGGCTGGTCTGCTATTTGGTGAAGATGCCACTGTGCTGTCGCCGCTCGGGGATCTTTTGCTGCGTCTGCTGCAGTTTCTCATTGTTCCATTGATTCTATTCACTCTGATCGTTGGCCTGAATCAGGCTAATCTTGCAAGTCTTGGCCGCATGGGCGGGAAAGTGTTTATTTATTTTGTCGGGACATCTGCTCTGGCCATCGTTGTCGGTATTGCCATTGCCAGTCTGTTTAATCCAGGCACAGGTTTGACACTCGATGGAAGCGACTCCTTCGATGTACCAGACGACCCAGGGGTTGTCAGTGTCCTGCTGAGCATTGTTCCGAAAAATATCGTGACAGCCTTCAGCGAGCTGAATCTGTTAGGTATTATCTTTACCGCTTTTGTCTTTGGCATTGCCTTATCCATTCTCAGAGCCACTGAGTCCACTAAAGAAGTCGGGGAAGCTGCTTATAACGTTATCAGTGGACTGAATGAAGCGACCATGCGCATTATGCAATGGATTATCCAATACGTGCCGATTGGCATATTTGCCATCATTGCCAAAGTGGTCGGCAATCAAGGAGCCAGCACCTTACTGGATTTGGGGGGCATGATTGGCGTCCTCTATATCGCCTTAATCGTTCAGCTGCTTCTTTATGTCCTGATCATGGCTTTTAATAAAATTAATATAAGAGAATTTTTCCGGTTCGGGCGCACACCAATGATTACCGCGTTTGTTACTCAAAGCAGTTCGGGTGCGTTACCACTCACACTGAATGCCGCTGATCGCCTGAAGCTGCCCAAAAGTCTGTACGGCTTCAGTCTGCCGCTCGGTGCTACAATCAACATGGACGGAGCAGCGATACGCATTGCCGTATCAGCAGTCTTTGCTGCAAACGTTGTAGGTGATCCGCTCAGCTTCATTGAAATCCTGCAAGTGGTCCTGATCGGAACACTCGCTTCTGTCGGAACTGCTGGTGTTCCCGGTGCCGGTATGATTATGATCGCCACAGTCTTTTCCCAGATCGGACTGCCAATGGAAGCCGTTGGACTGCTGTCAGCCGTTGACGTGCTGGTTGGCATGGGCTGCACAAGTCTTAACGTAACCGGTGATCTGGCCGTCACAAGCCTTATCGGCCGCAAGGAAAAAGATCAGAAAAAAACGGAACCAGTCAACAGCTAACATAAAAAAACCTCTCCCGTTTTGACTATCTGCTTACGGGGGAGGTTTTCTATTAGCCCTCAACTGGCCACAAGTGATTCAAACGCCAGTTCAGCCACTCTGTTTCCCGCATTTTTCTTGGGATGAACTGACGGATTTCCTCTGCATTGAAACCGATCTGCAGCCGCTTTTCATCGATCATGATGGGGTTGCGCAATAATCCCGGATGCGTCTGAATTAAATCAAGGAGCTGCTTTAAGGACAGCGTGCTGATATCCTCCTGTAAATCCTTATAAACGTTAGACCGGGTAGAAATAATATCGTCTGTGCCGTTTAACGTCAAACGCAGGATTGCCTGCAGCTCATGAAGCGTCAGCGGTACCTTGGCCGTGTTTCGTTCCGCATAGGGAATAGCGTGATCCGTCAGCCATTCTTTTGCCTTTCGCGCCGATAAACATGGTGTACCATAAATTGTTACAGTCATATATCATACCCCATTCCTTTCAGGTTTATAGCCTCGGCCTTCACTTCATGCCAGGATTAAACACTAACGCCTCTTTTATACCTATCTATAAACACCCGACTTCAGGAGATTCATTTCCACTGTTAAGTGATCCGTCGCCGTTTGATAGGATAAATTGCGGGCGAATGTATCAACAAGATTGCGGACCAGCACAGATGCCAGAATCTGGATGATATGAAAGATGTCTTTTTCATCGCCGATGTTTAATTTCGTTTTATCAACCAATGAACTGATTTCCCTGAATTCCTCCTGATTTGTCTGATCACAGAATATCCGTGCAATCACATCCTCAATCTGATACGTCATATTTAACAGTGCATTCCGCACAAAATCCGGATTGTCATCTTCCGTAATAACCAATTGAAAAAATCCCTTGACCGCCTCAATCAGATCCCCATTATGCTGCTTCAGAAGTTCGATAAAAATGGTCTTTCGGTTGTGGGACAGATGATCCAGCAAATAAAAAAAGGCATCCTCTTTATCAGCAAAATACTGATAAAAACTCCCGCGCGGTATACCAGCTGTTTTTACAATATTGGCGATGGAGGCCTCGTAAAGCGGAGCTCGGGAGAATTCCTCTTCTGCAGCACGCATTAACGTGTGTCTTTTCGCTTCAGGCAAATTAAAGAAAGTCTGTTTTGGCATGGAACAAGCCCCCTATCGATTAAGCGACGCTTCGCTAACCCAGCGCCAGCCTTTCATAGTGCTTATAAAGCGCGTGAAAACGTCCGCTGTAGCGCTGGTGCCATGGCTTTTTCTTACCGCAGAAATGGAGAATTACCGTCTCGCGTATAATATAGTCCATGTCACAAAACCCGTTCGTTTTATTCACGTAATGACTGTAAAAACGTGTATCATAATTGTATAGCGTTTCATCAAGGGTCCGGATTTTTTGGAATACAAAGCATTCAAGATATCCTGATCCGGCATAACAAGCCGGGCATGGTTTTTCGCCACAAAGGTGAAAATATCACGTTCATCAATTGAACCCCGCTGCTCGTCCAGATTCATCAGCAGGACGCCAGAATTATAGTAAGCCTTAATGTCATAAGGTGTCAGTCGAAGCTTGTTCACTTCATTGATAGACAGCTTATCATGATAAGCTGCTGCGTAAAGGTAACCGGTCAGATCAGTCTCATAAAGCTCTTCTCTGGGATATGCTATATACACCAGCTGAAAAAGCTTCACTTAAAAAGCTCCGGCAAGCGGTGTGCAAACCCGCCTGTTCACTGCTCAATGCAGCCTTTTGCCTGCAAGTGACAAAACGTCATTTATAACAATTATAATGATAAATGACATGGTGTCACATGTCAAGTAACCACGGCATGAAATCTCAAAAAAAATACCTTTTAAAAAGGTATTTCTATTTCAGCTGATTAGCAAATCAAGCATTATGCATCATTCATCGATAAATACGGTTAATACTTTTGCGCCATCATTATCAACCGGGATGAATAAATGGGGTTTCACGCCTCTGAAGTAGCTGGTATCCCCTTTTGCCATATAATGCTTTTCACCGGCATAGTACAGCTCGATGGCGCCTTCCACAATATAAATAAACTCATCCTGGGAATGCGTATAAGGCTCATGCCGTTTGTTATAATCCTTCGGGGTTACATAGACAATGGTCGGTTCAATCCGTGATGTGCGGGAGCGGTTGGCAAGTAATTCAAACGAATAACCCATATTCTCATCATCGGCACTAAGCCTCCTGTCTGCTTTTGGAAGCATGACAAGATCGGTTTCGGGATGCCCGTCCAGCACCCAGGAGAGCGGCACATCCAAGGCTTCGGCGATTTTTGACAGTGTTGCAACCGCACTTGAGGTCTGGCCATTTTCAATTTTGGATAATAGACTTTTGGAGATACCACACTGATCTGCGATTTGCTGTTGTGTATGTTTACTTTTAAAACGCGCTTGTTTTAGTTTTTGTCCAATGGTCTGCAGGTCTATAGTCATTCGCTCCCTTCCCCAGTCAACTACGAGTCTCCTGATCATAGAATAGAGGAAAATGTTGATTCTGACAACAGGCTTAATGCTTCTTTCCCTGTTGACCGGCTAAGGAGCGTGCTGCAGAAATGAGGCAAAGCTGGGACAAACGTATCCTGTCAAACGTCATGCGTCTTTGGAATTAACGTTCATTTTGTCCCGGCTTCGGTACCTCAGCTCTTGCTGGCTGCATAAGCGAGTGACTTGCTCGGCAGTGTTTTTCCGAGTTTATCCTGAATATAAAAGGCGGCTTCCTGCAGTCTATGCTCATCCATGCCCGTCTCAATCCCAAGACCACTCAGTAAATACAGCACATCGTTCGTCGCGACATTACCAGCTGCACCTGGCGCAAATGGACAGCCACCCAATCCGCCAATGGAGCTGTCGAATCTCGTAATGCCATGCTCCATCGACCGCATGATGTTGGCGATCGCCATACCGCGTGTATCATGAAAATGCATGATGATCTGCGAACTCGGAAAACGGCTCAGCACCTTGCCAAGGAGCTGGTCGACTTGCGCCGGAACTGCCGTGCCAATCGTATCACCGAGCGATATATCATCGACACCGAAGGCAAACAGCTGCTCACACACACGCAGTACCTCATCAGGCGAGATGCGGCCTTCGTACGGGCAGTCAAACACGGTTGATACATACCCTGTCACATGTTTGCCTGCCTTTTTGGCTTCGGTCACTACGGGCTGCAATACTGGGTATGTCTCAGCTATCGACTTATTAATATTCTTACGGTTATGCGTCTCACTGGCAGACATGAAAACGGAAGCACCATCAATGCCCGCCTCAAGTGCCAGTTCCAGCCCCTTCATATTGGGAACAAGCGCGGAATAACGAACACCCGGCTTACGTGTTATCCGCTGCCCCACCTCATACGCATCTGACAGTGCCGGAATCAACTTCGGGTGGACAAATGACGAATACTCAATTTCCTGTACACCTGATTCTGACAGCCGATTGATCCAATCGATTTTATCCGCTGTGGCAATCTGCTGCTGTTCGTTTTGCAGCCCATCGCGTGGACCCACTTCCTTCATTTGCACAAAATCCGGCCAGCGTCCCATGAGATAACCATCCCTTCTTCGTAAACTCACTTTGTTGAATGCGCTTTCATAGTATGAGATAATCCGTCATTAACACGTTTTATTAATAATTGAGCTGTCACAGTATTATATTCACTTCAGTTTCGTTCTGTTCAACTAGGTTGAATAAAGTATAAAATAAAAAAACCCAAAATGTCAAATTTGGGAATAGTTTTATAATAAACGATTAATCTTTTTATTCACTGGATAATGGTGACAAAATGGGAAAGAATTTTTGCCGTCAATCCCCAGATAATCCGATCGTCATATCTATAAAAATACTCATCCATTTTCCCTGCGGCCCAATTATACTGCTCACCGCCGGGAATTAAATCAAAGGGAAAAGAATCGTCCGGTTTAACTTGTAAATGAACATGATGAATGGTCGGTTCCGTCTCCAGAAAAAACGCCAGCGGCACTGTAAACCAATCACCAACCTCTGAAGCGTTTGGCTGCAATGGCTCGCGCGGGCTGATCAATCCCACATAGGTGCTAATAAGCATGCCAAACGGTGTCACAAGATAATCCAGCGGAAAGACTCCGGAAATCGCCTGACTGCTAATACCGAGCTCTTCGGTTGTTTCCCGGATCGCAGCCTCTCTTGCGTCCTTATCGCCAGCATCAATCCGTCCACCTGGAAAACAAACTTCCCCCGGCTGCCTGCGCATCGTTTCGGCACGCACTTCAAACAGCACATGCAGTTCACCTTCTTTTTCAATCAGCGGCAGCAGAACTGCGGATTTTACCATTTGGTCATGCCCGAGAACCGATGGTGTATGCTGTTTGACTGATTGCCTGATATACGCCAGATCCATACCATCACCCCTCTATCCTGCCTTTATTTCATTATACCAGATAAGGTCTGCTGAACTCATTAAAATGTGTTTAGTCATTACTGACAGACGGAGCCCAATAGCCTTAGGAGACCCCTTTTAGCTCCCTTATCTATGACTGAACAGCCAGCGAGACGCAAAAAAACCAGTCCGCAGCACCGCGAACTGGTTTTCCATTAAGTCCTTACCGGAAAAGCTCTAATAACCGGTCCCAAATGCCTTTGTCTTTAGCCTTTTCATCATTGTTGGTCTCGTCATCTTTAGCTTCTTTCTCAATCGCTTCTGTTGATAAGGTGAATTGCACAACGTCAATCTTATCATTCTTATCTGATACGAATGATTGTGGCTCAAAATCCGAAGCATCGTAGTCATCCATCATCTCATCAACCTTATCCTGCATTTCACTCGGCAAACCGCTTGTTTCATCGCGCAGTTCCTCTGTACCATTTTTCAGATCACTGGCACCGCCCTTCAAATCAGACGCTCCAGAAGCCAGTCCCTGAATGCCGCTATTAATATCCTGATAGTTATTTGCTAACCTGCCGACACCGTCCGTGTAATCGACCAGGCCGCTATGGAATGATTCATATTGCGACGCCATTTGGGCTATCCCGCTTTTCAGCTCATCCAGCGCATCCAGCTGATCCATATCACTCAGTCCGCTTTCGATCTGATCAGCTGTGCTGGCCATATTATCGGCCATTTTCCTTAAGGAGCCTGAGGTCTGTTCTAAAGTCTGTGGCACGGAGTCAAATGCCTTCTGGACTGCCTGATAGGTTCCTTTGGCGTTTTGACCAGCCTGATACATTTCCTTCAGCTGCTTCAGGACATCGGGATCAATATCACTGTCCTTCAGCTTCTCAAATTCATCGCTTAAATCGGCATCTGGAATATTGCCTATAGCCTTATCCAGCTGCTGGTAGGCATCACTGTAATTTTGTTTTAATGTATCCAGCCCATCAGCTGCATCCCGCAGATTACCTGCAAGATCACGAATGTTAGCAGGCAGCTGTTTTAAGTCGCTGAGATCGGGTGCATCGGCAGCATCGGGTGTATTTTGCACTTTGTTATTCACTTTCTCCAGCGTATCGCGAATCTGAGCTGAACCGTTCACCAGCTGGTCTGATGACTGATTCAGGTCATTGATACCACTTAAATAGTCACTGGATCCGTTCTTGAGATCCGCTGCCCCACTATTCAAATCCGCGATGCCGCTGTTTAAATCACCAACACCATCATCAAGATCACGGATTGCACTGGACAGCGACGACATATCCCCTTTAACACCACTCAAATCTGGGTCATCGATCGGCATGGAAGCAGGTGTCGCTGATATATTAATTGGATCCATTTCAAAATCCGATACGTTGGCTGACACAATAAAGTTTTTCTCTTTTTCCGGCATAACCGTAAATGTCACCTGGGTGTCTTTGCCGGAAATTGCTTTAGTGCCGTCCGGCGCCTGGATATTTTCAAATGTATTCTGATCAAGCGTCAGGGAAATCTGCAGCATATAGTTTTTGAAAAACATCGGGTCTACAGCGTCATTAGCCGAGGTTTCAATCTGCAGCTCCAGCTTCCCGTCTTTGCCAGGCAAATCGTCAGGTGAAACGTCGTGACCATCCAGCATATAGGAAATATCGATATTCCATGGGAGCGGGCGGTCAGCAAGGTCACCCTGATAATAAAACTCACCATCGTCTTTATTGGCCTGCAGGTGGACTTTATTGTCATCAGTCTGCTTGATGTCTTGCAGGTTGCTTAAATTACGCACATCGGTATAGTCGCCATAATCGACGAATTCACCGGGTTCGCTGACATGGAACGTGTTCACAACATACATATCCTCAAGCGAACCGCCTGCGCCGAGACTGGCATATATTGTTTCATCTTTTGTTTCATAGTTACCTTCATCCGTTTTATCATCAGCGCTTTTGTCAGCTGAGGCCGACAACGGCAGTGAGCCAAACCCCAGCACAGCGCCCATCATTACGATACCTAATTTTTTTAGCCGCATAGCATCACTCCCCTTTATAAAAGTTGGCCTTCCTGGTTGTTTTTTCAATCACCCGGTCAAACACCACCAGCAATGCCGGCAGCAGGAAGATGACCAGGATGAAGGCCAATAACGCACCACGTCCGAGCAGAAGGCCAATAGACGAAACAATGGGATCTGTCGAAGTGGCCCATAAAATGAAGCCGACACTGGACAGAATCGAGGCAGAGACGCCAATTGAAAAGACTTTCTCATTAATGGTTTTCTTCACGGCATCCATGGCCTTCATTTCCTTGCGATTTTGCGTGTAGCTTTCCGTTAACAAAATCGCGTAATCCACCGTTGCTGCAAGCTGAACGGTGCTGATAATCAGATAACCGACATACACAAGTGACTTGCCTGTGAAGTAAGGCACTGATAAATTAATCCATACGGCTGATTCGATCGTCAGCAGGAGAACAACCGGGAAGGAAATGGACCGGAATGTAATCAGCAGGACAATCGCAATCGTTATGACTGTCAGCATATTGACCACTGTGTTGTCTTCTTCGACAATGTCTTTCATATCATACATGGTGACACTCTTGCCAAGCGCCTGATAATCATCACCATAGTAGTCAGCTGCCGTATTCCGAACATTCTCTACCAGATTAAACGCTTCGTCACCCTCATTATCGGTGGTGGTGTTAATGGTGATCCGGCTGTAATTCTCCGAAAAGAACTCATCCGTCTCTGATTCATCGAGATACCCCGGCGGTATGCCCGCACCAACGGTATCGACATAAGAGATCGTATTATCCACATTATCAAGCTTATCGAGGTCATCGACAAGCTTCTCTTCCCGGGCTATATCCCCTTTAGGTACGAGCAGCACTACCGGCGTGAATTTACCGAATACATCTTCAATTTCTTCCGTATCCTGACCGGCCCGGGTACTATCCGGATTGCCGCCGGTGCCATAGAGAAAATTCGTCTGACTCTGGCCAAGGAAGGCTGGCACAAGCAAAATCAGAATCACCAAAAGAACTGGGATGCGCAATTTCATAACATATTTTCCGATCGGATAAACGCTTGGCATAAATGCTCTATGCTGTGTTTTATCAAGCCACTTATAGAACATCAGCGTGAGCGCTGGCAGGAAGATCATCACACTGATAAAGCTGAGCAAAATCCCCTTGACCAGATTGAGACCCAGATCGGCGCCAATGCCAAAATCCATAAATGTCAGAGCTGTAAACCCGAAAAATGTCGTTGATGCACTTGCAGCGACAGCTGGGAATGACCGTTTCATGGCGCGGCGCATTGCCTCTGTCGGATCCGCCGTCTCCTTCCGGTAATCATCGAAGCTGTGCAGCAGGAAGATCGCATAATCGAGCGAGACAGCAAGCTGCAATATCGGCGCCACAGCCTGCGTAATAAAGGATATGTCACCCACAAAAATGTTCGTTCCCAAATTAATCAGAACCGAGACACCGATAGCTGTCAGAAAGAAGACCGGCTCGACCCATGACCGTGTTGACAATAACAGAATAATAATCACAACAGGAATAAGGATCAGCGCGGCATTCATGGCTTCCTCGCCTGTTGATTGCTGTGATATGGCTGTATTCAGCGCATCACCCGACAGAGCATTGTCCTCACCGATCACGTCATATATAGCATCGGTTGTCCCGACTTCTTTGCCATCTGCAACGTGAAAGGAGTACAGGGCATCGTCATCCTTATAATAGGACTCTACCGTATCAGTATCTGCCAGCTCAACGGGTGTCTTGATATCAATCACATCATCAAGCCATGTAACATTCGAGACACCATCAATGGCTTCAAGCTTATCCTTGAACGCAAGCGCCTCGGGAATACTGAGGTCCTTCATCATCACCCTGGCATTGTCAACATCACCGGAAAACTCATCTTCCATGACATCTTTTGCCTCAATAGATGGTGTATCATCCGGCAAATAGTCGACCATATCATGTTTAACCGGGACAGCAGACTGCACGACGGCACTGACAGCTGCCAGAATCAGAAACACGACAACAATTAATTTTTTATGTTTTAACACACGGGCTATCATAATAGTTGCGATTCATCCTCTCTTGCATCATCCGTTTGAGCACGCTATTATTATAATAGACATCATGTTGGATTTACAACAAACAGTTTCCTAACTTGCGTATAAACATCAACATTACCCGCAAAAGTGTTGTTAAATGTTTTAAAAAGGTGTGACGATTTCATGAACGAAAAACTTGACCGCCGTAAAAAATATACCCGCATGGTCTTAAAGGATAGTTTAATCAGCTTATTAAAAACCAGTTCGATTTCCGTGATTACAGTCAAAGAAATCTGCGAACAGGCCGATATCAACCGGTCCACCTTTTATACCCATTACCGGGATCAGCATCATTTGCTGGAACAGATTGAAGAAGAAATTATCGCCGACTTAAATGCCTATTTGAATCAATATGACTTTGGACAAGAACAGGAATCATTACAGATGATTGAGAGGCTTCTGGAATACGTTGCTACAAAATATGACATTTGTCAGACGCTTCTCAATGAGAATGCCGATCACTATTTTGAACGGCGTGTTATGGATATCGCCCGCACTTTTCTGGTTCGAAATTGGATGGATAGCTACGAGGTGGATAGAAATACGTTTGAATACGAGAGCACCTTTCTCATCAGTGGCAGCATCTATGTCATTAAACATTGGCTGGCCAATAATATGGATCGGTCACCAAAAGAGCTTGCCCAGCTGATTAACCGTTTCCGGATTTAGGCGTAACAGTGATTCCTGGAGCAGATCATACAGACGTGTCTGAACCATACTTTCGGAACCATGTGCCCACAATTAGCTGACTAATAACGAACTCTGTCTTTAAGGCTAAACAAGATAGTCGACAGATACAGATAGCCATTCTACAATGATAGTGTAAGGTTTCTGGTGAACATAACATTTATAGCAACACGCAAGGCCATCTACAAGGAGGCGATCATGGTGAATCAATACCAGTCGTTCAATCAAAGTTTTATCAACGGTGAGTGGACTGAAGGAAATGAAGCCAGAACTGCTGACATGGTGAACCCCTATGACAATAAAGTCTTAGCCAATGTCCACCTCGCTTCCCTTGATCAGCTTAACGACGCATTTACAGGCGCTTCTAAGGCCCAAAAAGCATGGGGCCAGGACCCTGAACAGCGTAAAGCGGTCATCAGGAAGGCAGTTAAATACTTTAAGGATCACCAAGCAGAGATACAGGAGATCCTGACGCTCGAATCAGGCAGTACAGCTGTTAAGGCCAGTCTGGAATTTGATTTAACAGTCGGCGTCATGGAAGAGTCCCTTACCATGGTTGACCAGGTTGGCAAATTCGAGGACAAGCAATCGATCATTCCGGATAAAATGAATGAATTTTACCGGCTGCCTAAAGGTGTTATCGCTTCGATTGCACCCTTTAATTTCCCGTTATACTTATCGATGCGCACCATTGCACCGGCCCTGGCACTGGGAAATGCTGTCGTGCACAAACCAGATCTTAAATGCGGCCTGATTTCCGGTTCCGTCATCGCCCGGGCCTTTGAAGAAGCAGGCCTGCCCAGCGGTGTCTTTCAATCACTTCTCACGAAATCAAGCGTAACCGGCGACCGCATGTTCAATCACGACGAAGCCAATTTCGTCAGTTTCACCGGCTCAACACCTGTCGGCCGCCAAATCGGCCAAGTGGCTGGTGAACAATTGAAGGATGTAGCCTTAGAGCTTGGCGGCAATGGACCGTTCTGTGTCCTGAGCGATGCAGATATTGACCAGGCCGTTGATGCTGCAATCTTCGGTAAGTATATGCATCAGGGGCAGATTTGCATGATGATCAACCGCCTGATTGTGCATGAGGACGTCTATGATAAATTTGTTGAGAAATTTGTCGAACGCTCCAAAAACATTAAATATGGTGATCCGCGCGATCCAGATGTTGTCGTCGGACCGCTTATTGATGATAACCAAATGGAGAAATCACTCGCTAATATCAGCAAAGCTAAAGAAGCCGGTTTCGATATTCTCCTGGAAGGTGAACAAGACGGCCGCGTCTTAACACCAACTGTTATCGGCAATGTCGACAATGACAGTGAACTGGCGCAAACGGAAATGTTCTCGCCAATTGCGCTGATTATCAAAGCCGACTCAGATGATGATGTCATTGCTAAAGCGAACGATACAGCATTTGGCCTAAGTTCTGCCATCTTTTCCCGTGACGAAGAAAAAGCCCGCAAGTACGCACTGGAATTGCAGTACGGTATGACCCACATCAATGATCAGCCGGTTAATGATGAACCAACTGCTCTTTTCGGCGGCATGCGGCAAAGCGGCATCGGCCGGTTCGGCAGTCCCTTTATTATTGATGAGTTTACAGAAGGCAAGTGGATTTCCGTGCAGAATGAACCGCGGGAATACCCGTTCTAACCAATAGATACTATAAAAGGTCCAGCCTGGCAATGAGGCTGGGCTTTTTACTGGGGAAAGTGAGCAATCAGAGGAGGGGTCTGACGCGTATAAAAATATGTTCTGCCAGAGATCTGTGGCCATCTTTAGTCAGATGCATGCAGTCGATTGGATTCATAGCTGCCTCTTCAGAAGCATCCAGAAAATCAATCCCTGTGCCTGCTAATAACTGTTCTAAATAAACGGGGAATTCGTGTGATTTAACATCACAATTCTGTCCCATCGACAGGTTAACATCCGTGTGGCGATAACCTGGATTGATCCGCGGCGGCGCAACAACTAAGACATGTGGCGTATCTGATCCTTGTCCGCTTTCAGACCTTTCAGCTTTACGGGCCAGCCGGGCAATGCCCTGTGCAATGTTATAGGCCGTTAAGCCGAAGCGTTCTTTCGTATCATTCGTGCCCAGCATGATAATGACAAGTTCCAGCGGGGCATGACTTTTTAAACAAGGATAAATATAATTCAGAGCATTGAGTCCTTCATTTAAAGGATCGTCACAGACGCTGGTGCGGCCCATCAGCCCTTCTTCAATGACTTGATAGGCATCCCCGAGCCATTGCTGCAGACGGCAGGGCCAGCGCACAGTTTCTGAAAATCTGACCTCATTTTCCGCATCATAACCCCACGTATTGGAATCGCCAAAACAGACAATCCGTTTCTGCATCCTGAATCACCACCTGTCTTACGTTTGCATTAGCTGATACACAGCTCCCTGCAAATTAGCATCATTTTCATTCTGGGCAAATCTGATTTCCAATGCACGCTGAAAAGAAGGCATAATGCATGCATTCACGTTTGTTTGCAACTTATCGCGCAGATAGCTGCCCTGCTCTGAAACACCGCCCCCAATGACAATCAGCGAGGGATTAAATATATGAACAAGGGTTTTAAGACCCAGAGCCACGTCTCCAACCCATTGATCAATGACCTTTTCTGCGTCCTGATTCCCTCGCTTGGCCTCAGCAAATAAGTCAGGCAGCGTGATGCCTTTACGAAAGTCGTTGGCTGCCCGCTGTTCCAAGGCTCTGCTGGAGGCGTATTGTTCATAGCAGCCCTGATCACCGCAAAGACAATCCTCACCACCAGGGTAGAGCGTCATATGCCCAAATTCACCGGCAGAATAAGCAGCTCCATTATAAACCTGACCATCTATAATAATGGCTCCACCAATGCCGGTGCCCAGCGTCATACAAAGAAAATCATCAAACCCTTGTGCGGCGCCTTGCCAGTATTCACCGAGTGCCGCACAGTTAACATCATTATCAACGACCACTGGCAAATCAAACACCGTTTGCAATTCCTGTTTTATATTCAAACCGGTATATCCCGGGAGTGCATCTGTCGCATGAATGACAGTCCCGTTCTGTTTATCAATTTGACCGGCTGTGCTGACAGCAATCCCGCTGAGCTCGTACTGCTCTTGCAAATAGGCAGCAAGCTTAGTTACCCGGTCAATAATGGCCATACCGCCTTCATTTGCTTTTGTCGCGGTTTTCGATTTATAGATAATCTCACCCTGATGATTCAGCACACCGTACTTAATACTGGTTCCACCAATATCAAAAGCTGCTGCCTTCACTCTAAGTTCCTCCATTCATATAATAGTTTAGTTCAGCATATTGACCAGAAATGTTGAAAGCTGCGGAACAAAGATTAATAGAATCATAACCAGTACAAGTGGTATCAAAAATGGCAGCACACCCCGATACATGGTCCCCACTGGAATATTGCCGACACGCGAGACCACAAATAAGGACATGCCCATCGGCGGTGTTAAAATTCCAATCATCAAGTTCAAAATAACAAAAGCGCCGAAAAAGATCGGATCAATACCAGCACTTGTGACAACTGGGATTAAAACCGGAACGACAAGAACAAGTAATGCCAGTGCATCAATAAATGTCCCAAGCACGATTAACAGGATACTGATTAATATAAGCAGAAAAGTAGCGTTCTCCGTAATACCCAAGAAAAAGTCTGCCAGCTTAATCGCTACTTGCTCCCGGGCTACAAACTGACCGAAAAACTCAACAGCAGCAAGCATCAAAACGACAACACCAGTCATCTTCAGAGATTCGACAATGTTGTCATAAAGTTTTTTCAGCGTCAGTTCACGGTAGACGAAAAAGCCAAGAATTAACGCATAAATCGTACTGACAACAGCTGCTTCAGTCGGCGTGAAGTACCCTGAGAAAATACCCGCAATAATGATAATAGGTGTCAGCAAGGCCCAAAAAGCCTTTAGGAACTGCTGGGCAATCGTTTTTAAATTGGCCCGATCAAGCACCTGATAGCCACGTTTTTTAGCCATAAAAAAGGTCATTACAAACAGCGCTAAGGTTACAAGAAGGCCGGGAACCAGTCCAGCAATAAACATAGAAGCAACTGATACGTTGGCAATTGATGCATAGATTATTAAATTTAGGCTGGGCGGAATAATGCCGCTGAGAATAGCGGAGGCCGCTGTCAGTCCGCCATTGAAATCATCATCGTAGCCTGCCTTGCGCATTGATCTGAGTTCCAGCTGGCCTAATCCGCCTGCATCAGCCAGTGATGAACCAGACATACCAGAGAACATTAAACTGGCCGCGATGTTTACATGGCCGACACCACCAGGTATATGCCCCACAAGGGACTTGGCAAAATTAAATATGCGGTCGGTTATACCCGATGAGTTCATCAGCATCCCTGTTAATATAAAGAACGGGATAGCCAATAATGTGAAATTATTAATCCCGCTGATTAACTCAGATGCTGCTGAGTAAACAAGATTCCAATCGCCCATCACAAAATATAACAGCGCAGCAATCATTAAAGTGAAACCGACAGGAATGCCCAACACGAGCAAAACAAGCCAGGCCAGGAATACAAGTGCTATTTCCATTTATTTCACCTCCGCTGCTTTGGCTCTGCGCCATTCTTTGACAAGACGCTCAATCAATCGATAAATCATAAGCAGCGTCAGGACAGGGAGGGCTGCAAACAAATAGATATAGGATACATTCAGCGTCACCAGTTCGAGATGGGCTTTGTTTTGTACAACCGTTAGACTGATGATAAACACTGCAACAAGTGCAGAAAGAATTAACAATTGATTAAACGCATACAACCATTTCTGGCCTTTTGCCGGGAGTTTCTTAATAAAAACATCAATAGAAACGTGACTGTTATCTTTAATACAGGCAACAATGCCCAAATAACCAGCATATATGAACAGCAGTTTGCTCAATTCTTCTGTCCACGTCAAGGAGGGTACAACCCCTTGACGTGACAGTGTTTGTGTAGCCAAAATGACTAACATAACAACAAATAAGGCACTGCCGATAATCTCCTCGAAATTATCATATAGTTTTTTTATCATGATTGACCACCTGCTTATTAATCTCGAGCTTTATCAATAGCGTCCATAAAGTCTTCGGCGCCTTCACCAATTTCGTCCATGTATTTCGGATAAACGTCTGAGACCGCGTCCCGGAATTCATCAAGATCCGGCTTTGTGATCGTTACACCTTTATCTTTAAAGAAATCAAGCAATTCATCTTCTTCATCTTCAAACATTTTGGTGTGATAATCAGCCGTATCCTGAATGCCTTCTTTCAGAATTTGCTGCAGATCTTCAGGAAGTTTCTCCCATGTCTTTTCACTCACAACATAGCTGTTGTCATTAACAACATGATTCGTTAGAGCAATATAATCCTGGACCTCATGGAAGCTTTTTGCCTTGATGGCAGAAAGCGGATTTTCTTCACCATCCACCTGGTTTGTCTGCAGAGCAAGATAAACTTCATCAAAGTTCATCGGCGTCGGATCTGCCCCTGTAGCTTTAGCATAATCAATCAGTGTATCGGCTTCGGGAACACGAATTTTCAGCCCTTCCATATCCGAGACACTATTTATTTCCGTATTTGACGATGTGACACGTGTACCGTTATATGCACTGTCAATAACACGCAAACCATGTTCGTCAACCAGTTCGTCCCTTAGCTTTTGGCCAGCATCTGTGTCATAAACAAACCGCTTAATATGATCAAAGTCGTCCATGACATAAGGAACCGCTAACAATTCAGAACGCGGGACCCATTCACCGAGCCGTCCCATTTCTGATAATGTGATATCCAGTGAACCTTCCTGCAGCTGCCCCAGCATATCAAGGTCATCGCCGAGCTGAGCATCTGGATAAAGACTGATTGTCAGCCGGCCGTCGCTTTTATCCTTAACATACTCCTGCAGATGTTCAGCTGCTTCGTATTCGTTAGACTGGTTGTTCGGCTGCATGCCGAATTCCAATTCATAGGATTCCTGACTCTCTCCATCGCCATTGTCACCGTCATTCGCCGCGTCACTTTCCCCGTCGTCACCACAAGCTGCCATAAACAGCATCATGGCCAGCCCTAATAAGAAAATGAGACTCTTTTTCACGCTTACCCCTCCCTTAATTAATTAAGATGCTTTAGTTTTTGTGAAAATTTTTCAGTAATCCGCTGCGGCCTGGTGATCGCACTTCCTACGACTACTGCTTCAGCACCTGAATCAAGTGCCTGTTTTGCTTTTTCCGGGGTGTCCAAATTTCCTTCCGCAATCACAGGAATGTCAACCGACTGAATAATACCATTCAACGTACGAAGCGGATCACCTCCCTTAGAATCGGTTGTGTAACCAACCAATGTGCTTGCGACAATATCCACACCGCAAGCTTCTGCATGGATAGCCTCCTGTACAGTCGACGTATCCGCCATCAGTTTTTGCCCGGGGAATCGTCTCTTCACCTCTTTTATAAAGGTTTCAAACGTTTCGCCTCCCGGCCGGACTCTGTCTGTTGCATCAAAAGCAATAATGTCGACACCCTCATCATATAAAGCCTTTACTTCCTCAACGGTTGGTGTAATGACCACTTCACTATCAGCGTATTCTTGTTTAATAATTCCTATAATTGGCAAATTAACTTCTGTTTTAATAGCTTGAATATCCGCTGTACTATTGGCACGAATGCCGCCTGCACCACCTTGAGAGGCGGCCAGTGCCATTTTCGACATAATAAATGAACTATGCAGCGGTTCATCCTCCAAAGCCTGACAGGATACAATTAGTTGTTTACTCATATTCTAAACTCCCACTACATAATGACGTAATTTATGTTCTTGATGGTATATCGTCAACAATTTTTTCTGCCTGTTTTCTTTCGTCGTCAGTCAGTTCTTTGAATGGAAATTTCATATAGCCAGCTTCAACACCATATTGTTTAAATACATGCTTGATCGCCTGATAAACACCAACTGCTTCCAGCTGTTCAATGACTTGATTCATTTGTTTCTGCAGATCACGTGCCTTTGGAATATCAGATTGCTGCACAGCTTCAAACAGTGCATTGGCTTCCTTGCCAATAATGTTATAAGTACTGCCAATCGCGCCATCAGCGCCGGAAGCTGCAAACTGAAGCACCATATCATCCGCTCCGCTGAAGAAAACTTTATCCTGGTGCAGCGCTTTCAATTTAGCAAGTTTCGAAAGATCTGTATCAGTGTATTTAACGCCAATGACATTTGGCAAAGCGAGAAGTTTTCCGTATTCTTCAACCGTGAACTGAGTGCCCGTGAAAGCAGGATTGGAATAGATGATCATTGGGTGTTCTGTCGCTTCAGTCAGCCGCTTGTAGTAAGCTTCAATTTCCGAGAAACTAAACTTATAGTAATAGGGTGTGATAGCCGATAAGGCGTCATAGCCAAGCCGTTTAGCCTCTTGACCCAGCCTTTCTGCCTCCTCAATATTCAAGGAGCCGATCTGGCCAATCAACGCAGCCGCATTACCAGTCTCCTCCTTAACAATTCTGAGCAAGTCTTTCCGGCTGTCTTCATCCATCAGAAAACTCTCACCAGTGGAACCGCCTACATACAAGCCATTGACTTGCATGACGTCAATATTATAGCGAACAACCTCGCGCAGTCCTTTCTCATTGAGTGTGCCATCCTCGTTAAAGGGGGTCAACAGAGCTGTCATGATGCCTTTCATATTAGTCCTCCATTCGTTTTTAGGAATACGCTTTCATTATTTATGAATTAGGTGTATCATATCAATATGAAAACTAATTGTCAATTATTCTTTCAAAATGGAGAATAACTCCATTAACTGGACAAAACATGCATGTGCGTTAAAATACAGAAAGGGATTCATTACTAAGGAAGGGATGATTATGGCCCAACAAATCAATCACCATTATGTGGACGTTACCATGCTGATGGAGCAGCATAAAAATCAATTTACCAAATCAGAGTATAAACTGTATAACTACATTACCGAAAATGCCGAAAACATTGTCTATCAATCACTTACTGAAATGGCTAATGCCTGTCAGGTTGGAGAGGCAACTGTTCTGCGGTTTTGCCGCAAGCTGGGTTATAAAGGCTACCAGGAATTCAAGCTGTCCCTGGCAAGGGAACTCTCTAATCATGAAAAAAACGGCAATGGGGGCACCTATATTGATAAAGTGAAGAACAATATGATTCAAGCTGTTGAAGATACGTACGAACTGGCTGATGATGAACAGTTGCAGCAAGCGATCAAGCAAATAATGCATGCCCGTGATGTCGTCGTTTATGGCGTGTCTTCTTCTGGAATTGCGGGCCTCGACATGCAAAACAGACTCATGCGGATCGGGATGAATATCGAAACGATTACAGATTCCCATAACCAGGTTATCCGGTCCAACTCAGTTGATGATCAAACGGTTATCATCGCCATCAGCCTTACCGGTAGTACAAAAGATATTATTGATGCTGTCAGTACAGGAAAAGACAATGGTGCCACTATTATCGCCATAACAAATTACGCTGAGTCGCCTTTAACGCGATATGCTGATATCGCTTTACCCACATCGGCTAAGGAAAACCCGCTGGACAGCGGGTCACTCGTCTCAAAAATCTCACAGCTGTTTGTGATTGATCTGTTATGCACCGGCATCACCAGACAATCCTATGAGCAGGCAAAAAGAAACAAAGAACAAGTCGCCGCAACCATATCAGATAAACTATATTAATAAGCATTATCTCTTTAAAACCGCAGCACACCGATAACATCTAAGAACACTATAATAATAGCAACCGGGACAACATATTTGATGACTAAATACCAGGAAGCGAACAGCCTGCTGCCGAATCCGGATCCTGTCTTAATTTCCTCTGTCAGTACGTTCCTGGGCACTTTAAAAGCCGTAAAGACAGCGATGGAGAAGGCACCCAGCGGCATCAGAATATTGGAGACAAGATAATCGGACAAATCAAACATGGTCTTGCCAAAAAGTGTGAAGTCACTCAGCACCCCGTGAGACAGGGCAGCTGGGATTCCAGCCAAAAAGATGCACAGACCGACAATCCATGTCGTTTTTTTGCGTTTAGCATGATCGCCTTTTGTGATAGCTGCCACAATAATCTCGACCATGGAGAATGCCGAAGTGAACGTCGCAAACAAGAATAATAGGAGAAATAGAAACAGAAAAGCGGAACCAAATGGCATTTCATTGAAAACAGCCGGCAGCACGACAAACAGAAGCCCAGGACCTGCTTCCGGCTCAAAATCAAACGAAAAGACAGCCGGGAAAATGGCCAGCCCCGCTAAAAGCGAAATAAAGATATTCATCATAACAATGGTGAACGCCGATTTGCTCAGATCCTCCTTTTTCGACAAATACGAGCTATAGGTGACCATAACGGAGACCCCAACACTAATCGAAAAAAAGGACTGCCCCAGGGCAAACAAAATGGTTTCCGAACTCAATTGGGAAAAGTCAGGCTTCAGAAAAAAGGATAGGCCTTCACTAACATTATCCAGTGTCAGGGAACGCACAATCAGAATAAGGAACGCCACAAACAAAGCAGGCATCATAATCTTACTGGCGCGCTCTATCCCTTGTTTAATCCCCTTGGCTACAACCATGATCGTGATGATCATAAATATCAGCTGCGCGACCATAACAGCAAAGGACTGAGCTGTCAGATTATCAAAAGCCGGCCCATACTCACCAGCTGTGAGTCCGGATAACTGCCCCGTTACAGTCTGGAACAGGTAAAGGAGGATCCATCCGCCGACAACACTGTAAAAGGACAACAGAATAAAACATGTGATCATGCCCAAAACGCCAACATAACGCCAGCGTGAACGAGGGGCAAACGTCGTATAGGCCCGAATAGCATCCTTCTGTGATCCGCGGCCAATGACAAATTCCGCCAGAAGTATGGGCATACCGATTAACAAAGTGAACATAATAAAGATAAAAAAGAAGGCACCCCCGCCGGACACGCCTGTCATGTAGGGAAATTTCCATATGGCACCCAGGCCAATAGCTGATCCGGCCGTTGCTAAAATAAAGCCAATTTTCGAGGTCCACTGCTCGGTCTGCTGTTTCATACATATATCTCCTCATTTTATCACGGGAACTTAATATATCCTATTATATTGAATGAGTTGAGAAATTAAAAGAACAAATAAAAAAGATGCACTTTCGCTGGCTCACCCCGCCAACGAAAAAGGGGAGCGTCTAAAAACGACGCTCCCTTTTAAAATAAACCTTTAATTACTCTGTGCCAGCCTTACTTGCTTCGGTAAGATTCAGTGCTTCCGATGTTTGTCTTCGGATGTCGCGGACAAGCTCTGGATCGTCTTCCAGAGACATGCCATAGGAAGGAATCATTTCTCTGATTTTTGGTTCCCATTCGTCCAAATATTCCGGGAAGCATGCTTCAATCATGTCGAGCATAATAGAGACCGCCGTTGAGGCTCCTGGTGACGCACCAAGAAGTGCGGCAATAGAGCCATCTGCCGAATGAACTAATTCCGTCCCAAACTGCAGGGTGCCTTTGCCGTCTTCCTTCGTATCTTTTATCACCTGAACACGCTGACCAGCTGTTATCAGATTCCAGTCGTTTCCATCAGCATCTGGTACAAACTCACGCAATGCCTCGATACGCTGTTTCTTGGTCAGCAAAACCTGCTGGATCAGATACTTCGTCAACGGAGCATTTTTAGCACCGCCTGCCAGCATCGTGAAAACGTTGCCTGGCTTCACAGAATTCAGTAAGTCCATATATGAGCCTGTTTTGAGGAATTTCGGTGAAAAACCAGCAAACGGGCCGAACAATAACGTTTTCTGACCATCAATGTAGCGTGCATCCAAGTGCGGCGTTGACATTGGGGGTGCATCGGGCCCGGCTTTCGTGTATACTTTAGCCTCGTGGTCCTTGACGACCTCAGGATCCTGACATACTAGGAATTGACCACTGACCGGAAATCCACCGACGTGTTTGCTTTCAGGAATACCCGTTTTTTGCAACAGCGGAAGAGCCAAGCCGCCACCGCCGATAAAGACGAAACTGGCCGTATGATACTCGAGCGTATCATCTTCAAAGTTTCGTACCTTCACTTCCCAGGAGCCATCGTCAGCCCTCTGGATATCATCTACTGTATGATTGTAACGGATGTTCACATTTTGCCGGTTTAAATGAGTGAGTAATTTCCCGGTTAATACGCCAAAGTCAATATCTGTTCCCGAATCGACTTTCGTTGCTGCGATGGGCTCAGTAACCGTCCGGTCTTCCATCATAAGCGGAAGCCATTCTTTCAGCGTTTCCGGATCATCAGAAAATTCCATTCCTTCAAATAAAGGATTATCCGTTAATGCCTCATGGCGTTTTTTCAGGAAATTGACATCGTCCTCCCCGTTAACTAAACTCATGTGCGGCAATGTTCTAATGAAGTCCCGCGGGTTCTCAATGAACTGCTGATTAACAAGATAGGACCAAAACTGCCTTGAGACCTGAAACTTCTCATTAACGCTGAGTGCTTTACTGATATCAATCGAGCCATCCGGCTGCTCAGGTGTGTAATTAAGCTCACACAGCGCGGAATGCCCCGTTCCAGAGTTATTCCAGACGTTGGTGCTTTCCTCTCCCGGTTTATCAAGCTTTTCAAAGATCGTGATATTCCAGTCCGGCGCCAATTGTTTTATAATTGAACCCAGTGTAGCACTCATGATGCCAGCACCAATGAGAATAACGTCATGTGAAGTTTGTCTATTACTCATTTTAATCGTCCCTTATCCCTAAATTTGAGAAAGGCTAAACGCTCCTTCTCATGCATTTAACACGTCCGAAGCTATTTATCCTGCTTTTTCCGAATTAAGTTAATCCCTATAATGAAGTTTACCACTTTTGTCATCAGATTGAAATACTCATTTATCTGAAGCCCCAAAATCAGGTATAAGAAAATTTTAGCAGCCTTATTAGGAATTATTTATGATAAGGCTCATTTCTCATAATACGAAATGCCCGGTAAATCTGCTCCAGAAGAATAAGCCGCATCATCTGATGAGGAAACGTCAGCCTGGAAAACGACATAGCCAGATCACTGCGCGTCTGGACGTCCTGACTGATACCGAGTGAACCGCCTATCACAAAGACCATTTTACTCTTGCCGTAGGTAGCCAGTTCATCCAGTTTGGCTGCAAATTGTTCCGAGGTGAGTAGCTTGCCGCCGATTTCCAGTGTGATGACATACGCATCACGGCTGATATGCGACAGAATCCGCTCGCCTTCTTTTCGTTTAACATCGTTTATGTCTGCTTCGCTCAGCGTTTCTGGTGCTTTTTCATCGGTTACTTCCACCATTTGGACGTCCGCATACGAACTAAGCCGTTTCAAGTATTCCTCGATACCCTGTTTAAGGTATTTTTCTTTCAGTTTTCCAACAGAGATAACCGACAGCTTCATCATGGAACCATCCTTTATGTACTGTGCGTTTTTTATGTTTACCAAAAAAACAATCATTAAACAAGATCCAGGCGATTGCAATGGCTTCTCTTATTATGATGCCAGAATCCAGGCAAATTGAACAGTAAGCCTAACGAAAAAAATGACGATACTTCTTACAGTATCGCCATAGCTTAATTAATCCTCCTGGCTGTCGCTGCCAGTCTTTCGCTGTTCCACATACCACGTCAGCGGCAGATCAGTGCCGTTAAACAGTTTATAAACATAAAGGTAAGTCAAATGATAACTATCCTCAATTTTTTCCGCGAGATAGCCGCTCCGCTCATACAGAATAGCGCGAAATTCACTGAGTTGCCGGTGCACTTTTTCCATGAGTGCTTCCTGATTATCCAGCCGGCTGCGCATATCATCCTGCACGCGCTCACGTTCAGCCAATGCCTGAAGCATGCGTTCATTAGCTTCAGAAAGTTTATTAACCTGCAGGATGACAGCCTGATTTGAAGCTTCATAAGCTGTAAGCCGCTTAACGATAGCCTCGTTCTCAGCACTTAATGTCTCCACCCGCTCGGCAGCATCCTTTCTCAGAGTATCATCCTGCTCTAAAATATGCTGCAGCTTATTGACAATAGTCTCCCATTTTTTGAGGTTTTCCTGCTGCTCCTTGTGCTTAAGTGTTTTGAGTTCATAAAACGCGTTGGACAGTGTTTCATTAATGGCCTTTTGTTCACTGACCATGTCCGAAAAGGTATCCTGATGGTAATATCTCTGATTGGGTTCGGCGATACTGCTGTCATTTTTAAAAACACCAGGATGGTCATCATGATTAATAAATAGTCCCATTTAATCACACCCTTTAGCCGTAATAGTAATAGCCTATGTCATCAGCACTTCACATGAGACACGTGCCTCTCGAAACCCTGCCTTGACCAACTGATTTATTTTAAAATTTTCAGCATTCTTGTGTTATTTTTTATTTTTGTGTAAAATAGGAGTACTACTTGGATAACGTGACTGATGATATGTCACAAGGTTAAGAAAAAAGGAGATGACATATGAGTACCATAGAAGCTGCATTTCAGTCTAAAACGCGAACAGCAGAACACTATGTGCAAAGCGTCTATAATGCCACTGAACAACGAAATCCTCATCAAACTGAATTTCTGCAAGCCGTTAAAGAAATCTTTGATTCCCTCATCCCGGTATTCGCCCGTCAGCCGCAATACATGAAACACGGTATTCTGGAACGTCTAGTGGAACCGGAAAAAGTCATTTCCTTCCGTGTTCCCTGGATGGATGATCACGGAAATGTCCAGGTTAATCGCGGCTACCGTGTGCAATTTAATAGTGCACTTGGCCCGTATAAAGGCGGTCTGCGCTTCCATCCGTCTGTTAACACCAGCATCATTAAATTTCTGGGGTTTGAACAAACCTTTAAAAGTTCTCTGACCGGTCAGATGATCGGAGGCGGAAAAGGGGGTGCAGACTTTGACCCCAAAGGCAAATCAGACATGGAAATCATGCGGTTCTGTCAAAATTTCATGACTGAATTGTACGAACACATTGGCCCGGACGTCGATGTCCCAGCTGGTGATGCCGGCGTTAATGCGAAGGAAATCGGCTATTTGTTTGGTCAGTATAAAAAAATGCGCGGTGCGTTTGAAGCTGGCGTGCTGACCGGTAAAGGCCTTGAATATGGCGGCAGCCTCGCACGTAAAGAAGCGACAGGCTATGGCCTCGTGTACTTTGTCCAGGAGATGCTGCAGGCAAACGATTTGGATTTTAACGGCAGTACAGTCATCGTATCCGGTTCCGGCAACGTCTCGATTCATGCGATGGAGCGTGCAGCCGAATTCGGGGCTCTCGTGGTAGCATGCAGTGATTCAAATGGCTTTATCTATGACGAAAGCGGGATTGATCTGGATGCTGTCAAAGAACTGAAGGAATCCGGCAATGAGCGGATCAGTGCCTATATTGATAAACATCCGCACGCTGAATATATCGAGGATTACACCCAGCTCTGGTCGATACCGAGTGATATTGCCCTGCCGTGTGCAACCCAAAATGAAATTGATGCAGAAGCTGCTGAATCGTTGCTTGCTAATGGGGTAAAGGCCATCGGTGAAGGTGCTAATATGCCGACCACCAACGAGGCGATTAACACGTTTCTTGACCGACATGTACTGTTTGCACCGGCAAAGGCAGCTAATGCCGGCGGTGTAGCCGTTTCCGCATTGGAAATGGCCCAGAACAGCAGCAAACTGATGTGGTCATTTGAACAAGTCGATACCCAGCTGCACGCTATTATGAAGACCATTTATCAAAACTGTATGCAAGCAGCTGAAGACCACGATAAACCAGGCAATCTCGTCGCCGGAGCTAATATTGCCGGCTTTATCAGAGTGGCTGATGCTATGATGGGCCAAGGTATCATTTAAATTTTATAACGACTGTCTCAGACATGAGGCAGTTTTTTATAGCCTTTCCCAAACAACTATTGCAAGTAACTAAAACAAGCAATGGTTCGGTCATCTTTCAGTACGGAAATCACAAAAATCAGTACTTATGACATTGATTCAGACACCTGAACATTGTAAAAATTGTCAGACGCGCTTCAGTATCCATAACCGCGTAATGGTCATTCTATAACTAGGAGGGATGACCATGTATGGGCGCTTTTTAACAGTGGAAACATTTAATGACTTATTACAGCAATGGAATGGTGAGACCATTCGAATTGTCAAACATGAGCTTGAAGACTTGGATGAGACATCGATGCAGCTGCAAGCATTATCATTTGAGATCAACACACACCGCATTGATGAGTATGAACCCATGCATACGCTGTTTCTAAATGGGACAGGCACAATTGAAACTGATGCACACCACGATCAGCCGCTCCCATCGTCCGTCTACGAAATCCCGCTCGGAGACGATACACTATATGAATTTGACGGTAATCAATTTATGCTGAGCACGTCCCGAGGTATGTACAAGATTACGAAAGAGTGAGTCCCCACGCCAGGCAGGTTCCACACAAAAGGGGCTAGGACAACAAAAGCAAATAACTCGAACTTCGAACAATGAATCGGTTCAGCGGAGGAAAAGACGGAGACTCCTGCGGGAGAAAAGGGTAGGTGAGACCCCGCAGCGCGCCAGCGTGAGGAGGCTCACCAGCCGCCCGCGGAAAGCGACGTCTATTTCCGGAGCGGTTTAATCACGGTCACGCAAGTGGTTCGCACTTTTGTCCTTAACTTATACAGCATCCTTGTGCTGATTATAAGCATTCGATTCATGAACATGTTTGAACACATTGATAATGAAGAGCACAACACCGATAGCAACTGCTGTACCACCTGTGAACGTAAATATGTGAGAAAATGACAGCAAGCCCTCGATTTGCACCATGAACATACTTAACAGCAATATTGGCAAGCCTAGATTATACAGCCAAAAGTGCCACTTGCCCAGAATGCTGTTGCCTGCCTTAGGGTAGGCCGTGTAGACAAGCCCGATAATACCAGTAGAAGCCCAGCCGGCCAAATTTACATGAGCATGCGCAGCCGACCACTGCAGCTGAAGTGTCGAGGACATAAACATACCAATGGCAATACCTAAAATAAAATAAATAACAGAAATCTTAATCCATTTCGCACCCATATTACTTCCTCCTTTTAACAAAATATTCAGTATATTATCATTGTACCATAAAACTAATATGTGTAAACCCTTTCATAAATGCCGCCACGTGATGGGACACACACTTTATAGTACAGCACGTTACATCTGCTGCCTGATACAATCTATGCAGTGACTGTCCCGACTATGTGACGGAGATAACATTTATTAAATTAACTAAAAAATGCTGGAGCGATTGAATTCCAGCACCAATCGCCCCAGCAAACTGATAATTTCTCCTGACTGTTCGGATTTATATTTAATAAAAACACTTATGCCGCAGCCTTTATCAAAGACTTTCCAGAAACAGTCGAATAACATCCGCTCCGCCAATAAAGGTTCCGATAGAACTGCCGACATTCGCCAAAACGACAATCAAGAGAATACGCGTCACCTGATTGTGCCAAAAACCTTTCAGACTGTAGACGTCATCAGCCAATTGTTCAAAATCGCGAACATGCGGCTTGCGGACAAGAGCCTGCACAATGCCAGCGAACCAGCCTGCCGCTACCAGAGGATTCAGTGACGACAGCGGCGCTGCCAGAAATGCTGATAGAATGGTCAGCGGGTGCCCAAAGGCGATAGCTGTCCCAACAGCAGACAGACTGCCATTCCACAAAATCCAGCTGACAGTCTGCTGCCAGCCAGTTGACGGATTAGCAATAAATGTATAGGCAATCATAGCGATGATCAGAATCGGGATTGCCCAGCCAATTATTTTAGGCACTTTCGACTTCGGCGGCCGCTGTCTCAGCTGTTCCAGGCTATGTTCCTTTTCGATTTCACCGGTAATCCCTGGGACATGCGCAGCACCCAGGACAGCGACTATCTTTTCACCCGGTGCCTGTTTAATTTTCTCAGCGAGGTATTGATCACGCTCATCGATTAATGGTTTTTTCAGCCGAGGAAACTGCTTAGTGAACTCCTCAAGCATACTATCCAGCATGTCCTTCGATTTAAGCTCTTCCAGATCCTCTTCAGAAATCGTCTCACGGCTGAAAATACTGGCAAACACTTGCATTAAAAGCATCGCTTTCCCTTTAAAACCGAGATTCGCCCAAATACGGGAAAACGTGATTTGAATATCACGGTCGGCCAATACCAGCTCAGCACCGGTCTCATCTGCAGAGTTAATCCCCTGAATCATCTCCTGCCCAGCATTAATGCCAAATTGGCTGGCTATGCGTTTCTGAAACGAGGAGATAGCCAGATTCACCAACAGCAGGGATGCTCGCTTTTCTTTAATCACCTGGAAGATATCCATGTCCCGCCATTTATCGCCTTCTGTGATGGATTTATACCGCTGCTGGTCCAATTCAATACAAATGGCATCCGGCTGTTCGGCTTCAACCACTTCTTTAACCTGCTCAGCACTGTCTTTCGAAACGTGGGCCGTTCCAATCAGTATGTATTCTTTATTATTGAGATGAACTCGCGTTATATTATCTTCAGCCATATAATAAGCTCCTGTCCTAACCGTGTTCAACCATGTGTCCTATTATACTGCGTACCCGGATGTATGCCAACTAAGACAACGACGAATGCTTTCATCAAACAAACAAAAAGCCCGGTGCAAGACCAGGCAATCCTTATCAGGCCATCCACTTCGGCGGTTTATTTTTATCCCAGTAAATTTCGCCAATGGCATGGTGCTCTGTAAAGCCATCACTTTTCACGTGGTAATGAAAGTTAAACCAGTAGCCCTCCATCGGCCGATTTTCACGCCTGACGTCAAATCGGGCAACAGCCTCTTTTGATCGGTCGTCATAAATATCGAAAATCCGTTCACCAAAGCCACTGGACGGCTGCTTTGTCAGATGGTAATGCTCAACGGTCCTTGCCTCTGTCCCGTCAAAAATGGTATCGAGCGCTTCTTCCATTTTCGGCAGAATATCGGCCTCAAAATCATCCTCCACTTTGGTTACGATCCGCGGCCCCATTTTCAGGAGTGCCTGTTCTCTTGCTTTGTCATGCAAATCCTGGACAGGATCCTCCGGTGTATTAACCGGCATAGTTGCGGTGAGTGCCGGTTGTTCATCATGGTCAGCTCTTTCTGAAGACGTTTTATGTGAATCCGCGGTTTCTTTTCCCGGATCAGCCTGAACATCAGCCGGCGACCCCGGAACATATAAACCTAACGTTATAAAAGCAATCAGAGCCACAGAAATTTTTCGCATCCAAAGTTTCATAGTGTTTCTCCTTTTTATTCTGCTAAACTAATGTTACCATTTATCAGATAAATGTGCACGCCTTTTTCGAATGATTTCTATGTTACGATTTTTTAACACGCCAGCGACGGACACTTTACCAAATCCCTGAGAAGTCTGCAGTCAGCCAACCAGATCATGCAATACTTTCTCATATGCAGCATAGTCCTGTTCCGAAAACAGCACCATCACGACTTGACCGAATTGATGATTCTGCAAAAAGGCTATCATCGTTTGCAAAGCTGTTTCAGCAGCTAATTTTACCGGATAGTGGTAAACACCTGTGGAAATTGACGGAAAGGCAATACTTGACGCATCATGTGTCACAGCCAATTCCAAAGCATTCTGATAACAATTTGATAACACGTCATCCTGGCCGTCATCATGCTCATTCCAAACCGGTCCGACTGTATGAACAACATAGCTGGCCGGCAGATTCTGGCCACTGGTGATAACTGCCTCGCCTGCAGGCAAATAATTCCCATCCAGCTGTTTTTCCCGGATCTGTTTACATTCTTCCAGCAATTCTTTGCCGGCTGCACGATGAATGGCACCATCAACACCGCCACCACCCAGCAATGAGCCATTAGCCGCATTCACGATCACATCCGTCTGCAGGGTTGTGATATCACCAACGACAAGCTCTAGTATGTTTCCATTTATGTCAATTTTCATCATCCTCACCCTTCCTGTGTTAATCATAGCGTTCATGACAGCCCATTTTTCTTATTTAGCCAAATACGGTAGACAGTAGCAGCAGCGCGTTTCCGGGCTCCAGTGATGTTACCCCGGCTGCAAATCAATGTTTGATAAATTTCCCAAATCTGATAAAATCAGTATAACGTTAACATGGGAGGTGCGATGCTAATGTTTATACTGACCGTTAATCAGGATATCACCTTAAAACAACTGGATATAAATGACGCTGCACCTTTATTCCAACTTACTGATGAATCAAGAGAAACCCTCAGGACATGGCTGTCATGGGTCGATCAAACGAAAACCATTAACGACTCCAGGGCATTTATTGAATTAGCTTCAAAGCAGTTTATCGACCGCAGTGGACTGACAACCGGAATAATGTATCACGGTCAGCTTGCCGGTATTGTTGGATTCAATCTATTTAACTGGCTCAATAACAGCGGCACGATAGGTTACTGGCTTGGCAGCCGCTATGAGGGAAAAGGCATTATGACACGTGCTGCCAGCAGCCTGATTGATTATGGATTCAAGTCACTGGCACTTAACCGGATTGAAATACGTGCCGCCTCCGAAAATCAAAAAAGCCGGGCGATTCCGGAGCGACTCGGCTTCGTCAAAGAAGGCCGGCTGCGTCAGACTGAATGGCTCTATGATCATTACGTTGATCATGTGATCTACAGCATGCTTACAGAAGAGTGGCCAAGTGCCAGGAATTCGCTGAAGCCGGACTGGAAACACTGAGTTATTTTAGTTCGTTGTTTGCTGATATAGTTCTTCAAAATGGTTAACCATTTCAAAGTCCAGATCTGTTAAACCCTTCATTTGCCACGACGAGATTCGCAGCGTAACAATCTTATAATCAATCGAAATAAAAGGATGATGGTTACGGCTTTCCGCGTATTCTGCCACTTGATCAACAAAGCGGACCCCGCTCAAATAATCATTAAAACGGTAGCGGCGGCCAATCCACTTGTCATCAATACGTTTCCAATCAGGCAGCTGTTCCAGTTCTTTTTCAATCTGCTCCTCACTCAGACGTTCCATTACATTCGCCTCCATTCGATTATTATTTAACTCACTATCCACAGTCTAACAAAAATAAAACAGCTAAACAGTGTTAAGTATTATCCACAGACTATCAACAAGTTTTTGGGGATAACTAAATTGTTAATTTAAAAAACCGGTTTCATTACCTGTGGATGGCTTGCTGAAGGGTTACGCCTATAAAACTGAAGCTGTTTAAATAAACCTTTCCAGTATTTTAAGTCATACTTGTCCAGGGAAAGTGTTATCCTGATTCATCCCCTATTATGACGCGAATTTATCTGAAGTTATCCGTTTGTGTTATGCACTGGTTTCTGTATTTTAGAACCAGAAACCAAAACAAAATTTGTCCACAAAGTTATAAACATGTGCACAAACGTTCCCGGTTATTTTGTTGTGGAATTTATGTTCCGTACGAGATATGGACTTATCTACATTTTGTGCACAGTCTGTGGATAAAAAATAAGCCATCCCACTAAGAGGATAGCTTATCGTCCTGAACCGCCCGGCCACATTGGTCATCCTAGCGTTGTTCCACCAGTTCAAATGAAGCCTCTTGCTTCTTGCCATCACGGTAATAGGTCACCGCTATTTGGTCGCCAATTTCTTTCTGCTGGTACAAAATCTTGCGCAGACCAATCATGCCCTTCACTTTCTCGCCGTCAAGGGTTGTTATGACATCAAGCCGTTTAATCCCTGCCTGATCGGCCGGCGTACCCGAATCAACGGACCAGACATAAACACCGCCTTCAATACTGTTTGGAAGGTTTAATGTCTTATCCCATTCCGACTGGGGAACTTCATCAAGCGAGTAGATTTCCACACCCATATAAGGCCGTTTCACATCACCTGTCTGTTCCAGTTCTTCGATAATTGGCCTTGCTGTATCAATTGGTATGGCAAAGCCAATTCCTTCAACAGACTTCTGATTAATTTTCATGGAATTAATGCCAATTAACTGGCCATCCGCATTAATCAGAGCTCCTCCACTATTTCCGGGGTTAATAGCGGCATCTGTCTGAATAACTTCAACCTGCCAGTCCGCACGTCCGTCCTGGTTAAAATCCTGGGGAATTGTCCGCTGAGTACCACTAATGACGCCCTGAGTCACCGACCCAAGAAACATACCAAGCGGGTTGCCAATCGCTATGGCAGGCTCTCCAACGTTTACATTTTTTGATGTTCCCATGTTAATTGTCTGCTTAACCTGCTTGCTGTTCATTTGTAAAACAGCTAGATCAGAAAATAAATCACTGCCGATAATATCCCCTTGAACACGGGTATTATCTGAAAGGACAATCTCAACGGCATCCGCATCTTTAATAACGTGATGGTTCGTAATCACATAGGCTTTTCCATTTGTTTTTTTATAAATGACGCCGGATCCCGAGGCCGTTTTTTTTCCTTTCTTTTGCTTGTCATGCTGATCCCAATAATTACCCTGACGCTGAATATTAAGCACGCCGACAACCGCCGGACTGGTTGCATTGACCACGTCAGTTATTTGCGACGACACATCCACTGAGAGGTAACCACCTGACTCAGGCGTCTTAATTGGATTACTGCCGTCATTATCTATCGCTTCATTTCCGCCTGTCCACGCTTCCGGAAGCATACCACTGCCCCGGAGACCTCCCAATGCCAGGAAGGCAATCAGAACACCAGCAACAACACCGATAAGAGCGGGCCAGAACCAGCGATATTTTTTCGAATGATCTGTCTGATGATCATTATCAAAATAGGCCATTTACCTTTCCCCTTTATTCGCAATACTTCCGTTATAGTATTGCACAAAAGAGGCCAGAATTATCCTACATGATATAATTTTGTGGGCATTTTAGGATCGGTATCACAAATATCAAGATTAATACCGCGTTCCTGCAGAATATTATCGACCGACATACGCGCCAGATCCTTCATATTATTGTCCTGGCTTAAGTGAGCCAGATAGATACGATTGGTCCGGTTCGTGATTAAATCTGACAGTGCCAGCCCAGAATCTTCATTCGAAACATGTCCCGAATCACTTAAAATGCGCCGCTTCACATTCCAGGGATAACGGCCCATCCGCAGCATGCCAACATCATGATTCGCCTCAAATATATAAGCATCAGCATCTTCTACAGTCCGTTTTATCCGTTCGGAAACATAACCGAGATCCGTCACAAGTGCGACTTTTTTGCCCTCATTCCGGAATGTAAAAAACATCGGTTCTGCTGCATCGTGTGAAACACCAAACGACTCCACTTCGATATCACCAAAGCTTTTAACTTCCTCCATGCCAAAATGGAATTTCTGATCAAGTGCTATCGAGCCAATAGAATCTTCCATAGCCCGCCACGTTTTGTCATTGGCATAGATGGGCAGCTGATATTTACGGGCTATAATCCCCAGGCCCTTGATGTGATCACTGTGCTCATGCGTAACGAGAATGCCATCCAGGCTCGCAGGGTCGACATCGACCTCGCGAAACAGCCTGTCCAGCTGTTTCCCGCTCAGTCCGGCATCGACAAGTAATCTTTCCTGATCCGTTGCAATATAAAAAGCATTTCCGGTACTTCCAGACGCCAATACACTAAAACACAAACTCATTAACCGTCACTCCGAATCCTGAATCATTGCTAATTTATTCTTTAAATGTGCCGTCATGTAAGCTTTTAATTCATTATCCTTTTCAAGCGTCTGTAATTTCTCAAGGGTGCTCGTTACCGCACCCGTCAAAAACGTCACTTCATCACTGGGGTAGATCTTATTCTCAATTGCATTCACATACAACTTGTTTTGATTATTGATGGTCACCGTCCATGTCGGGGAAAAAACTTGTTCACCCTCCAAAGGAAAGCGTGTATAGAAGCCCATGCTGACATCGCTAATCTTATCACCATATTCCAGCCTGTTACTGTTAAACAGCTTCTTAATAGCACCTATTGGCTTGATAAGCGGTTCATCTTTCGTAGGTGAATTCTGCTTAACAAGCATGGTCTGAGTATAAAACAGCATGTCATTATCATCATCTAAATAGACAAGCAGGATGCCATTTTGATTGTAATAAATAGGAACATCATTCTTTGTCTGGAAAAACATCAGAACATTCATATCCTCATTCCAGCCGCCGAACGTATAATCATCAAAAAAAGGAACCCTGTCTTTCATCAATTTAGTCAGCTTGTCACTGCCAGCACCATCAGGTATTGAGACCGGTTCATCAAACCGTGACAGAATCAGTTTGTTATCAATAAGTTTTGTCTGCTGATTATCTATGTCATCAAAAAATGCCAGTTCATGCTCAGTAAAGCTTTTTTGCTTTAATTCAACGTTGGATTCCTCAAAGCTTTTATCGGGTAAATCTGCATTGATTGCGATATCTTCTGAATCCAGTTGCTGTTCAAATGACTTCTCAGCCGTATCCATCGAGGCAACTTCAGTTTCATCCTGTTTATTGATAATCAGCACTGCTAAATAAACATCCAGAATGAGGAAACAGAGGATAAATAGCGTTTTAATTTGCTTCCATTGCATCCTCATCCCCCCCTATGTTCTTTTTCAATAGCATTAAAATCAATTTCCCGCCAGTTGTCATTTCTGTTTATAAACCAGTTCGGCTCCAGGGTAACAGCATCATAATCACTTCGATAAATCAATTGATAACCGATTTTAATATTGTCTATATCAGCCAGGTCATATGTTGAACTGTTCTCAATCATATTGATCACCTTATCGCCGGAGCGAAGTGTTTTTGTCTCATCTTCACTTAAATAATTCGCCAAACTGAATAATGGACGGTTATATTTATGCAGTTCACCCTCACGGTACTGCTGCTCAATCATCGTTGAATAATTATGGCCAAACACAGGATAATTGTCATAAGCTAATTGATAGCGGACGGTGTTGCCAGCCGCAATATCAATTGATGTTAATCGGTAATTGTCAGTCCACCCTAAATGATCATTAATCTGTGATATGCTGCGGGAAAGCAGCTTATCCGGTTGCATTTGCTTAAAGGAGGACTGCAGCGGATTCTGGTATTCCATCGTCCGTCTATTCGGATAAACACGCATAATGCCGCGGGCACTATCTGTGAAGTAGATTTCATTCTTACTGATCCGGTTACGGTTGACATTATCGGGTTCTACAAACATTATATCGACCATATTAATAGAGTCAATCGTCCTGACTGCTCTGTATTCAACAGCTAGCTTCGTACTTTTGGCTGGTATATAGAATGGTTCGTTTGCCTTATCCACCCGTTTAAATTTCTCCAGTCCGTCATACGTCTCCAGTCGGTCCCATAAGCGGTCGTGTTTTTTGGAATTGTTAACAACAGCCGATGCCTGCCGTCGTCCATTTTTCGACATAAAGGTGATATTCAGTGAACTTTTATCCCGATTAAATGTAATGATTAAACGGTCAAACTGCCAATTGGGAAAATTCCTTTTTTCATTAAATGTAAACATATCACCTGCCATAGACATGGGTATAGCGCCTGGAAAGTCAAATTCAACCTGTTTTTTTGCAGATGGCGGCCCATTGCTTTCAACCGTTCGGAAATTATACAAGACCCAGGACTGCATATCCTTATAGAGCGATGCACGATCTGACGGATTAGAAAAGCCATAATAGTGATTGTTATTCCGGAAGATAACCGACTCCGGTTTGGCAAGTTCTTTTATGCTTTCCTCATCTCCGCCAAGATCCGTACTTTCTTGAACAACATCCTCTGTAGAAGTCTCATTATCAGGCTTGTAGGTCCACAGGGTAAAAGAAAGCAATAAACTAGTTCCAATCAGAACCGTCAGTGCAAATGATTTTACTGTTTCCAGATGCATTAGTCACCCCTCCGCTTCTGGTTCTCCAGCGGAAGTGTAAAGAGGATAGTTGTCCCTTTACCTTCTTTGCTTTTTGCCCAAATGCTGCCCTGATGAGCCTCAACGATTTCTCTTGTAATCGCCAGCCCCAGACCTGTACCGCCCAGCTTCCGGGATCTTGCCTTATCCGCACGGTAAAAACGGTCAAATATCTTATCAACTTTATCATATGGTATGCCTGTTCCCTCATCAGTGACCGATGCGAGAAGCTGTCCATTTTGTACTGCTGCATCAAAATGGATGACACCACCCTCAGGAGAATACTTGACCGCGTTGGAAATAACGTTATCCAGTACCTGCACCATTTTATCCTGATCAAGCCAGACATCGAGAGACCCTTCCGGCAGATCACGCTCCAGCGTTATATGTTCTGATACGTTCATTTCAAACCGGTCAATAACGCCATGGAAGAAGTTGATAAAGTCAACCTGTTCCTGATGCAGCGACTCACTTCTATTATCCATGCGGGAAAGCTGCAGAAGATCATTCACCATCCGAATCATTCTGTCAGTTTCATTTTGAGTGACCTGCAGAAATTTCGGTGCGATTGTTTTATCTTCCCAGGCTCCTTCCGTCAGTGCTTCAATATAGCTGCGCATAGTTGTCAGCGGTGTACGCAGTTCGTGCGAAACATTTGAAACAAATTCACGGCGCTCCCGCTCGATTTCCTGCTGCTCTGTAACATCACTCAGCACTGTAATAAACCCGCTCACATCCTGATCCTCATCCGTAATCGTGGAAAACTTTGCCCGGATTTCAAAAATAGTGTTCTCATCACTAAAATCAATGATCATCGAACCGCTGTCCGGAAGCTCAGATATATCCACAGAACGATCCTCCAATTGCAGAACATCAAGCAGGAACTTGCCCTCTGCCTCTTCTGTCTCCTGATGAATGAGCATCCCAGCGGCATCGTTCAGAAGTGTAATATACCCATTGCGGTCCGTTGCAATGACCCCGTCTGACATATTGGATAAAACCAGGCTTAACTTGCGCCTTTCTTCTTCCGTTAAAGCTCTGGAATGTTTTAATTTAGCGTTCAGATCGTTAAACGATTCCGCTAGCTGACCGATCTCATCTTTACCATAGACATTAACTTTTTGCGAGAAATCTTCCCGGGCCATTTTCTGTGCCTGCCCGCGCATTTCCTGAATCGGCCTTGTAATAGCTCTGGCCACCAGAATTCCCAAAAAGGCTGATATCGTAATTGCTAAGGCTGAACCTTTCAGGAAAACACTGTTGATATCATTCAGCTGACTGTAGACACCTTCCAGGGATGCCTCAACGTAAAGTGCTCCGGTCTGTGTATGTTCGTCATCGTAAATCGGGACAGCGCGCCGGTAAATACGATTGTTTTCCTCGTCGTAAACATTACTCTTGTTCTCATTTCCGTTACGCAGAACATTCGTAATGAAATCCTTAGTCGTCTTTTTACCGATATTGCTGCCGCCTGTTGTATCATTTGAGGCAATAATCCGGCTTTGCATATTCATAACCTGAATTTTGACATCCCTCGTATTATTAACCTGCACAATATCCTGTACTTCATCTTCTAATGATGGGGTATCAGGATTATCATCCGACCGGTCCTTACTGAAAGCCTGTTTCAGATTTACTTCCATAATGCCCACAGTTGCTTCGATAGACTCTTCAAAGTTCTCCCGGAGCTCAGTTTCCAGACCGCGGACAAAATAGGCACCGATAATTTGAATCGTGACCAGCAGCAATAATATAAAAATAACGATAAATTTCAGTTGTATAGAACGAAACAGGCTAACCTTATGCATGAACACACCCTATTCCTGCTCGGGGTTACGCAAATAATAACCGACTCCTCTGCGTGTCACAATCCAGGTTGGGTTGCTTGGATTATCCTCGATTTTTTCGCGTAAACGTCTGACAGTCACATCTACGGTTCTGACGTCGCCAAAATAATCATAGCCCCATACGGTCTCCAGCAAATGTTCACGTGTCATCACTTGCCCAATGTGACGGGCCAGATAGTGCAGCAATTCAAATTCCCGGTGTGTCAAATCCACCTGTTCATTGTCCCGTGTCACAGCATAAGCATCCGGGTTGATGACAAGGCGGCCAATCTGAATATTTTTCGTTGGCTGGACAGCATCATCCGGGAGCTGCTGCTGCCGGCGCAGGTTAGCCTTAACCCGGGCAATAACTTCCCGGTTGCTGAAAGGCTTGGTCACATAGTCATCCGCACCAAGTTCCAGACCCAGAACTTTATCGATTTCCGCATCTTTGGCAGTCAGCATGATAATGGGCATTGCCTGTGTTTTGCGAATTTCCCGGCATACTTCATTCCCATCTTTGCCTGGGAGCATGATATCCAGCAATATTAAATCCGGTTTCTCTTCATCTGCACGCTCGATCGCTTCATCGCCGTCATAAGCAACAACGACCTCATAACCCTCTTTTTCCAGATTGAATTGCAGAATATCCGCGATTGGTTGCTCGTCATCGACGACCAGTACTTTATGCGCCATAGCCATCCCTTCCTTTATCACGGTTGTTCAGGCAGTCCGAAACAAATGCTGAAATCAGCTGCCTTCAATACATGCGTCTCTTATCCATTTTACCTTATTTATGCGTAAATGTCTTTTGTTAAATAAAAAAAGTGATGAGCGACTATGGCTCACTTGCCGTCCATAACAAAAGACTGACTCTAACAAGGGATTGAGTCAGTCTTTTCTTCGCTATAATGTTTCTATTATCATTCTAAGGGGCTTGCAGAAATCCGCCGGATATATCGTGGACAACATTGGTTTGCTGGCGATCCGGACCAACAGAAAACGTGACCAAAGGAATACCCGTCAACTGCGAAATCCGCTCCAGATAATGCCGGGCATTTTCCGGTAAATCGTCTATATCCGTCATTCCTGTGATATCGTCATGCCAGCCCGGCATTTCCTCGTATACAGGCTCGCATTCAGCCAGTTTATTTAAATTAGCCGGAAATTCATAAATGGTTTCACCCTGATAAGTATAAGCGACACAGATTTTCACAGTATCAAGGCCGGTCAAAACATCGAGGGAATTAAGTGATAAATCAGTAATGCCACTGACGCGCTGTGCATGCCGGACAACCACACTGTCAAACCAGCCTACGCGGCGCGGCCGCCCTGTCGTTGCCCCGTATTCATGCCCGATCTCACGAATCTGTCGGCCGGTCTCACCATGCAGCTCCGTTGGAAACGGCCCATCACCGACACGCGTTGTATAAGCCTTGGAGACACCAACAACGTGATTGACTTTCGATGGACCCACGCCACTGCCAATGGTAACTCCCCCGGCAATCGGACTGGAGGACGTGACATATGGATAAGTCCCTTGATCAATATCCAGCATCGCACCCTGCGCACCTTCAAACAAAACACGCTGATCATCATCAAGGGCGTCATTCAATAAAACGGACGTGTCACACACATACGGCGCCAGCTGCTGGCCATAGTCATAATATGCCTCAAAAATATCAGCCATCTGGAAAGGTTCCACACCATAAAGCTTTTCCAGCCAGCGATTCTTTTCCTGCAGATTTTGTTCCAGCTTCATACGGAATGTCTCTTTATCCAGTAAATCTGCCACCCGTATCCCGCTTCTGGAAACTTTATCCACATAAGCAGGGCCAATGCCTTTTTTTGTTGTACCAATTTGATGCACGCCTTTTGCCTCTTCCTGCAGGGCATCCAGTGTCAGGTGGTAAGGCAGAATAATATGAGCACGGTTGCTGATTCGCAAATTATCTGTTGCTACACCGTGCTCTTGCAGATAGGCTATTTCATCCATTAACGCCTTGGGATCAATTACCATCCCATTTCCGAGCAAACATGTTTTATCGGCATAGAAAATCCCCGATGGAATCAGATGCAATTTGTAGGTTGTATTCGCAAATTGAATCGTATGCCCGGCATTATTGCCTCCCTGGTAACGGACCACAACATCGGCATTCTGTGATAGAAAGTCCGTTATTTTTCCTTTTCCTTCATCTCCCCACTGGGTTCCAACTACAACGACTGAGGACATAACGTGCACCTCCGTATGTTTTCATTTGTCTTTTCGTCATGAACAGCGTTAGTTTATCATCAAGTTATCAGACTGTCAAAGTAATAAACGAACAATTTATTACTTAATAATTATAATGTTCGATAATGGTATAAAGCTCCAAAAATATAGACTGACTGACAGAAGCGGGTGGAAAACAGTGAGACTTGCCTGCTTGTCTCAGGACTCTAATAAAAAAACAGCTTCAACACGTGAAGCTGTTTTTTGCTCAGGTCTGAGCCGGTTCCGGCGGCACATCATTTTCCGCATAGCGATGGTCAAGGTCAACAAACTTACTGTATTCTTTAACAAAAGCCAGTTCAACATTGCCAACAGGACCATTTCGCTGTTTGGAAATAATGATTTCAATAATATTCTGCTTCTCTGATTCTTCGTCATAATAATCATCACGGTATAAGAACCCCACAATATCGGCGTCTTGTTCAATACTGCCTGATTCACGCAAATCCGACATCATAGGCCGCTTATCCTGCCGTGATTCTACTCCGCGGGAAAGCTGTGACAGAGCAATCAGCGGCACATTCAGTTCCCGGGCAAGTGCCTTTAAGGAACGCGAGATTTCGGAAACTTCCTGCTGTCTGTTCTCCCGGGAATTGCCACTTCCCTGAATCAGCTGCAGATAATCAATGACAATCATACCCAGTCCATTTTCCTGCTTCAGACGACGACATTTTGAACGAATTTCACCGACATGGATCCCCGGCGAATCATCAATATAAATACCAGCATTGGAGAGACTTCCCATAGCCATCGTCAGTTTACTCCAGTCGTCTGCCTCAAGCCTGCCTGTCCGCAAACGCTGCGCATCAATATTGCCCTCGGCACAAAGCATCCGGGAAACAAGCTGATCAGCACCCATTTCCAGACTGAAAATGGCCACATTTTCCTCAGTGTTAATCGCTACATTTTGCGCTACATTTAAAGCAAAGGCCGTCTTACCGACAGATGGACGGGCGGCAATAATGATTAAATCATTGCGCTGGAAACCCGATGTAATCTGGTCTAAATCCCGATAGCCGGTAGGGACGCCCGTTACATCCCCATCATGATGATGGAGCTGTTCAATATTATCATAAACATCGATTAAGACATCTTTAATCACTTTAAATGATTCCGTATTTTTGCGACCGGAGACTTCAAGGATATTCTTTTCTGCTTCATTTAAGACATCTTCCACATTGCTGTCACTGGAAAAACCCGATGATACAATATCCGTTGCCGTCCTGATCAAACGGCGCAGGATAGCTTTTTCCTCAACAATCTGACTGTAATACACGATGTTGGCAGCTGTCGGCACACTGCCAGCTAAGTCTGATAAATAGGCCACTCCGCCAACCTCGTCCAGCTTACTGGCATTCGTTAACGAGCTCGTAACAGTGACAACATCAATTGGCTCACCTTTATCCATCAGATTCAGCATCGTTTCAAAAATCCGCTGATGTGCAGCCCGGTAAAAGTCCTCAGGTAACAAACGTTCAGCTGCTGAAGACAGAGCAGAAGGTTCCAGAAAGATAGCACCGAGCACAGCCTGTTCCGCTTCAATGTTGTGCGGTGGTGTCCGGTCATCGAAAAGTTCACTCATCGTCTTACCTCCTTGTGGAAAGACTGAACGCTGCTCCGCGTCTATAAGTGGTGATTACTGCTCTACAACGTGAACTTTTATGGTCCCGACTACCTCTTTATGCAGTTTGACTGGCACATCCGTGTAGCCAAGGCTGCGAATTGGACTGTCGAGATCAATCTTGCGTTTATCAATTTTGTAGCCATAGACATTGTTCAGCGTGTCAGCGATGTGTTTGGAGGTAATTGAACCAAATAGGTGACCGCCTTCACCTGCTTTAGCCTTAACCTCAATGGACAGATTGGCCAGTTCCTGTTTCAAGAGCTCCGCTTCTTTTTTCTCCTCGTCCGCACGCTGCTGCTCTTTTTTCTTTTTCGCATCTAAGGCCTTCAGGTTGCCAGCTGTTGCCTCATCAGCCAGATTATTTTTTAGCAGATAATTCCGCGCATACCCGTCTGAAACATCTTTTACTTCGCCTTTTTTGCCTTTGCCTTTAATGTCTTGTTTGAATATAACCTTCATTTTATTCCCCTCCTGTAAAGTAATTTTCCAGTATATCTTTCAGCAGTGCATCGGTCTCATCTATGGTTGTATCTGCAAGCTGAGTGGCAGCATTTGTCAGATGACCACCCCCATTCATTTGTTCCATAACCACTTGAACGTTAACATCTCCAAGTGAACGGGCACTGACACCGATTCGTCCGTCACTCCGTTCAGTAATAACGAAAGACGCATTAATACCGCTCATCGTTAAGAGTGTATCAGCCGTCTGGGCAATAAGAACGCTGCCATAGGCTGCACCGGGTTCGCCTTTTGCAATGGCAATCGTATCATAATAGATTTCCGACCGTTCAATTAATCTGCTCCGCTGAATATAAACATCCAGATCCTCTTTCATCAACCGCTGCACGAGAACTGTATCAGCACCTTTAGATCGCAGATAGGACGCTGCATCGAAAGTCCGGGAGCCGGTTCTCAGTGTGAAACTTTTTGTATCAACGATAATACCCGCCAGCAATGCTGTTGCCTCGAGCATTTTCAGTTTTAATTTTTCAGGCTGGTATTCCAGTAATTCTGTCACAAGTTCCGCAGTTGAAGAAGCATAGGGTTCCATATAAACAAGTGTTGGATCCTCTACAAACTCCTCAGCCCGCCGGTGATGGTCAATGACCACTTTATAGTCTGCCATATCCAGCAGATCTTCATGTGCGACCATTGACGGCTTATGCGTATCAACGACAACCACCAGGCTTCGACTCGTAATTAGTGCCTCTGACTCATCCGGGTCAACAAAATGAGACCACAAATCCTCATCCTCTTTTAATTTATCAACCAGCCGATGAACACCAGTATCAACATCATCCGGATCAAATACAACATAGCCTTCCACGTTGCTGGCCTTGGCAATATTTAAAATTCCAATAGCTGCACCAAATGCATCCATGTCAGGTGCCTTGTGGCCCATGATAATCACATTATCACTGCCCTGCACCAAATCACGCAAAGCATGTGAAATCACTCGCGCTCTGACGCGTGTCCGTTTTTCCATTGGATTGGTGCGCCCGCCATAAAAACGCACCTTGCCAGCATCGTCTTTAATAACAACCTGGTCACCACCACGACCCAGCGCCAAATCAAGACTCGACTGCGCCGATTCACCCAAATCAGGTAATTGGTTGTCACCATCACCAATGCCAATACTTAAGGTGATTGTCAAATTTTGTTCGGCATTAAGCTCCCGAACCTCATCAAGAATAGAAAATTTAACCTTCTCCAGCTGCTCCAGTGTTTCCTTAGAGAAAACACCTAAAAATCGGTCCTGTGATATGCGCTTCAGGTAAATCCCATAATCGTTGGACCAGCTATTCAGAATGCCCGTCACTTTGGAATTTAACTGGCTCTTAAGTGTGTCATCCATACTCTGAGTTATTTCTTCATAGTTATCAAGAAAGATAATCCCGATCACCGTTTGCTCGTCATAGTAACGGCTCTCAAGCTTCGATTGGACTGTTCTGTCAAAAAAGTATAAAAGCCGTTCATCTTTTCGGATGATAACTTGAAAATGATACCCATCGATCTCAAGCCACAGTTCATTCGTATTTTCCTGAATTTTAGAGGCCAGATCATCTGCCAGTGCATTTAAAGAATGGCCCACCAGCGTATCATTGTCCATGAATTGATTCATATATGGATTGGCCCATTCTATATGATTACTCTCATTATACAGAAGAATCCCAAGCGGCATTTCCAGCAGAGCTTCCTCTCCAACACGCTTAACACGGTGTGAGAGTGTTGCAATATATTGTGCTGTTTCCTTCTGCCGTCTATATTCTGTTTGGATACTGTAATAAAGAACGGCCGCCAGCACGCATGTCAGTACCAGCCCAAACACCCATTGAAAGTACCAGATAAAGCCAAGAAGTATAACTGAAACAATATAAGTCGCCCATAAATGTCTGCTTAATCCTGATCTTTTTTGAACATCCTGCATATAATCAGCTCCTACTTGAACACCACTTACGTTTTATCATTGGAAATCCGGTCTTTTAAAGAAATGCCTATATCTAATATACCCAACAGACGAATAAGGAAAAGAAAGATAAACGGCAAAAATACGGTCACTATGATGCTAATAATCGGGAGAGCCTTTGACTTATGCTTCTCGTGAGCATAAAAGAAGATAAACGAAAACCCCTGCAACAGCATAAAAATGCCGGTGAGCATCAGCACATTATTAACAGCCGTAAAGACCATGCCGGACGTATCAAGATCAAAAAGCGACAGAATTAACGCAACAAGATAAATCCAGATCAGAGATACCGGTAGATTGAGTAACCGAAATGGCGGGAAACGCAACGCTTTAGAGTCCAAGCGGTCAATCACTTTGTAACTGACCCACTGACTGATCCATGCCAATACAAGTGACCCAATTGCTATCCAGGCCGGCAACAGATTCCGCAGCATCTCCAGCTGATCCGTTACCATATCCATTTGCTTTTCCGTCAAATCCACCAGACCGAATTCGTCCATCATATCCTGACTCGCGTTGATCGACTGCTGCATCATCTGATTAATTTCTGTAACCAGATTCGTCTGAAGAGCATATTGACTGAAAACAAAAAGCAACACCAGACCGAGCACAAAACCAATCGTCCCTCTGGACAGGGTCTCATAAGCAGAAAGATTCCGTCTGATGGCAATTCCGGCCATTATCCCGCCGATCCCCATCACTATTGCCAGTGCCAGACCAAAGACTGAAGTGAGTAAAACTGACAGAGCAGCTGCTGCAAAGAACATCACAATAGCCGGCTTCCAATCATAACGGGAAGCATAGACAGTAAATGGCACAGGCAGCAAAAAGACAGCAACGACTGAAATAACAGGGACAAGACCTGAAATCAGCATTAGAATCATGTACACAGCTGTCAGTATGACGCCATCTTTCAGTTGTCTCGATTGATCCATTAATTGCACCTCTTTAGTTAATAATGAGCTAGTGTATTGACTGCGTCAACGATATGTCAGCGTCAGTATAACAACTTATTGTTATATGGTAACATGATTTCAGCTTTAATTGGTATGTAATTCAGCATATCCAAAATGCCAGCTGCCAAATAAACATGCTATTTACTTTCCTTAAAATTTAGCATCTGCCAAAGAACAACACAAGTTTTCCTGGCCATTTCCAGACTTTTATTTATTACCCGGGAAATATTTACGGAAATTTGTCGATTGGCTGTCAATGATTCGTCATAGCCAACAAATGCCTTAACCGTTATTTTTTATTATAATAAGGCTATTGCAGAAATATTAAACTGGAGATGACAATGTGAAAAAAATATGGCAGACGTTTCTTAACAGTATCAAATTGCCAAAAAAACAAGCCATGCATAAGCTGAATCGAGTTGGGATGGATATAACCATCATCTATTTACTGCTTCTGCTGCTGATCGTCGCCATTCCATCGCTTGTTGATCAGTTGATGGCCAACAATTCTGCTGGTGCACAAATGAATACTGTTTTTCTCATGATTTATTTTTTCATTTTTAATTATTTGCCTTTAGCCATTATGGTTTTTATATTCATTTCACTAATATCCTATATTTTCACAGGCATCGCTAAATTATTACAGCGTCAAGTCCGTTTTCCTATGCTTTGGAAATTGACCGTTTATACAACGACACTGCCATTTTTATTTTATACCTTGCTGGCCTTCTTTGTTAATACCGACAATATAGTCACTGCTTTATTAATCATTTATATTCTTCTGCTCATGATAAAGCTGATAACCATCTATCCGAAGCGGCGAAAACGAAAATAATACCCTGATATCACTGTTCCCTAGCTGCTGACGCCGGGCTGCTTGTCAGCTGCAGAAACAAGAAAACCCGATTCACAAGTTTTCTGTTCAAGTGAATCGGGTTTCTGTTTAGTCTGCCACGTATGGCAATAATGCCATTTGCCGGGCACGTTTAATTGCTGTTGTTAATTTACGCTGGTATTTTGCAGACGTTCCCGTAACACGGCGCGGAAGAATCTTGCCGCGTTCCGAAATAAATTTCCGCAAAAGCTCAACGTCTTTATAGTCAATATGGGTAATACCATTTGCTTTAAAGTAACATACCTTACGACGTTTTGAACGACCACGACGAGCTGCCATTTAGCACCCTCCTTTTAAGTGAAAACAGACCAATGGAGGCATAAGCAATTGTATGCGCATCCTGATGTCTGAACTTTTTAGAACGGCAAGTCATCATCTGATATATCGATAGGCTCGCCATTATCTTTGAATGGATTATCACTCGTTTGTGATGGATTCATCTGGTTCTGATCATGATTCTGAGCTGGCTGTGATCCTTCTGACTGCTGTTCTCTGTTAGGTGCATTGCCTTTTGTCTCCAGGAACTGGACACTATCGGCGACAACTTCGGTAACAAAGATGGTTTTCCCGTCCCGATCATCATACGTGCGCGATTGAAGACGGCCATCTACACCAACCATGCTGCCCTTGCGCATATAATTGGCAAAGTTCTCAGCGGCACGGCGCCAAACAACACAGTTAATAAAGTCAGCGTCCCGGTTTCCCTGCTGATTGGTGAATGGTCGATTAGCAGCGACGGTAAAATTCGCCACAGCGACGCCATTGGGTGTATAGCGTAAATCAGGATCCTTCGTTAATCTGCCAACTAGTACGACACGATTTAACATCAGAACCACTCCCTATTGTTCATCATCTACTCGAATTGCCATGTGACGGATTATGTCATCCGAAAATTTCGCCTGGCGGTCAAATTCATTAACTGGATTTTCATCACCGCTAAATTTAATGACAACATAATAGCCATCACGATAGTCTTTGATTTCATAAGCAAGTCGCTGCTTGCCCATTTCATCAACTTTATCAATTTCCGCCCCATTATCCGTCAGCACGTTGTTGAAGCGCTCAATTAAGCTTGTTTGAGCTTCTTCCTCCATGTCCGGGCGGATGATATACATGATTTCGTATTGTCTCATCCGTTACACCTCCTTTTGGTCTGAGCGGCTCTTTTCCAAGAAAGAGCAAGGAGTAATCTTTTATTTATTACTCACATCACGGTATTATACCAAAATACATACTGAAAAACAAGCATTCGAGAGATCCTGATTTCTTTCTAACACCCTGTCATATCCGTCAGTTGCCTAAACATTAAAGCGAAAATGCATGACATCGCCGTCCTGCACAATGTATTCTTTGCCTTCAAGACGAACCCGGCCATTATTCCGGGCACCAGCCATAGATCCTGCTTCCATTAAATCCTCGTACGAAACCGTCTCAGCGCGGATAAAACCACGTTCAAAATCGGAATGAATAACACCTGCCGCTTGGGGTGCCTTTATCCCTTTAGGGAACGTCCAGGCACGCACTTCCGGTTCACCGGCTGTGAAGAAGGTACCAAGGCCAAGCAGCTGATAAGAGCGTTTAATGAGCTGATCAAGTCCGGATTCAGCAATTCCCAAATCATCGAGAAACATAGCTTTTTCCTCAGCGTCCAGTTCCGTAATTTCTTCCTCAATCTTAGCACAGACGACGATCACTTCAGCATTTTCTTTCGCTGCATATTCCTTAACCTTCTGAACGTCCTCATTCGCATCCGGGTTTTGCACATCTTCTTCACTCACATTAGCAGCATACAATGCAGGCTTTGATGTCAAGAGCTGCAGACCTTTGACCAATTTCCATTCATCATCAGAGAACGTCAGTGTTCGGACAGGCTCTTCAGCTTCCAATGCTTCTTTCAATCTCATAAGAACATTGTACTCAGCCACAGCCTCCTTGTCTTTCTGACGAGCCATTTTTTCGACGCGCTGCAACCGTTTATTAACCGTTTCCAAGTCAGCAAGCATCAGCTCCAGATTAATGGTCTCAATATCCTCCAGCGGATCGATTTTGCCTGATACGTGCGTGATATTATCATCACGAAAGCAGCGTACAACCTGGCAAGTCGCATCCACCTGGCGAATATGCGATAAAAATTGGTTCCCTAAGCCTTCACCTTGACTCGCGCCTTTAACAATTCCTGCTATATCAGTAAATTCAAAAGTTGTCGGAATCGTTTTTTTCGGGTTCACTAATTCACTCAATTGATTCAATCGTTCGTCGGGAACTTCCACAATACCTACATTCGGGTCGATTGTTGCAAATGGATAATTTGCTGCCTCGGCACCTGCTTGGGTAATGGCATTGAATAACGTTGATTTACCAACATTTGGAAGACCAACAATTCCTGCTGTCAATGACATGTCCACTTTCACTCCTTAAGGATTCCGTTCATATGAACGCATCGATCAAGTTCAATTATAGATAGAAGACAACTAAATGACAAGTCATCAAAAAGGAAAAATAAGCACGTAAATATGCTTATTTCCCCCGCCATTGGCCTAATTTCATTATTCTTGCTTCCCCAGATACAAAAAAATAGCCGTTTAGAAGACTAAAACGGCATTTTACACTAATTTTTAAGTTTCGGCATGTTCCACTACTTTTTTTAACTTTTTAGTGAATTGTTTGCGTGGGATCATAACACTGTGCTGACAACCCAAGCATTTGATCCGGATATCCATACCCATACGGACAATTTTCCAGCGATTTTCGCCGCATGGATGCGGCTTTTTCATTTGGACAACATCATTAATGCCGAATTCTTTATCCACCATATCAAATCCTCCTCACATGTCACGCTGCCGCTCGTCACTCGACGATGCCGGTTCCTCGTCACGCGTGTACATAACCAGACGCGGCGCTGGTATTTGAATACCTTGTTTATAAAGGACTTCTTTCACTTCTTTACGAATAATCCGTGCGCCTGCCCATTGATAGGATGGGAGTGTTTCTGCCTTCACTCGGATTGCGTAATGCGACGTTTCCAGAGATTGCACACCCATAATTTCTGGCAGATTAATAATCTCCTCATAAGAAGCAGGCAATGTCGCAGAAACATCCTCAATAATTTGTTCTGCAAGATCAGCATCATTCTCATAAGGTATATTAACGTCAACGATGGCAAGACCGTTATGAACTGAATAATTGGTCACCTGAGTCACATTGCCATTGGGGAGGACGTGCTGTTCACCAGTCCAGCTCATAATTTTAGTCGTACGGACACCGATTTCCTCCACATAACCTTCCACGCCGGATATATAAACATAATCACCAACTGAAAATTGGTCTTCAAATATAATAAAGAAACCAGAAATAATATCCCGCACCAGATTTTGAGCGCCAAAGCCAATCGCAACACCGGCAACACCAGCACCAGCTAGTAAACTTTTAATCGGTAAACCGAAAGCGCCATCCAAAATCATAATAAATGCCATAAAGTAGACGGTATATCTCAATACGTTCTGAATCAGTTTTTTAATCGTAACTTCACGCCGTTCTGTAATACGCAGAGATTGGCGTGCGCGCGACTCAAACAGCCGATTAATAACCCGGTTGCCTATCCGGATTATTAATATGGCCACGGCCAGTATGACAATGGCCTGAAGAATATTCTCAGCGGCTTCCATCCAAAACTTAGCACCGCTGATATAGTCCCATAGTTCCTGAAATTCCTGCAGAATAAAATTCACATGTAACCCTCCGGCAGTCAATCGATAAATCGATTCTACAACACCGAAAGGATTATGAAAAGCAAAGTACGTCATAGCTGCTCCTCAACTTTATGGCGCCAAAGCGGATATAACAACAATCGTGTTAAAACATACAAATTCAAAATCCCATATACCGGGTAAATATAATTGATTAATGTTGAAAAACCAAGCGTTGTCAAAGGAATCATAACGGCGATGCTGAGAGCGGCAAGCATCCACGTTGGTGCATTCCACATACTTTGAATCCTCGTCACCATTCCCAGTATCCCGGAAGCAGCCGTTGTAAAGATTGCAAACCATAACAGAATTGTCATAACGATCAATATTTTAAAAGAGTAATGGTTTAATATTGCAAACAGCGGAATTTCATAAAGAAGCAATTCATCAGCAATCTGAATTAAACTGCTGTTATAAATGAACGAAAGGATTCCTAAAATAAGACCACTTCCGATGGCAGCAATATAAATCTCCCGCTTTGATTTAACCTTATGACCGACGGCCCCCAGTACAGCAATTAACGGCAATATATTAAGTGCTGTAAAAGGAAATGCGGCTGTCCAATTGCGCTGTTCATTGATGTAAGCAAACGGGTTCAGCTCCTGATCCTTAATGAATAACAGTAAAACGAACAATAAACCGCCCAGCAGCAAGGGTAAAACAAGCTGATTCACAGTAAGCAATCCGCTGATATCCCTAAAAAACAAAATAATCAAAGTCACCGCCATAAACAGAACGCCCCACCAGAACGGAATATTAAAGGCCTGTCCAGTCGCACCACTTCCGGCAATCATAACAACAGTTGTCGCCGATAAATATAAAAATATCATAACGTCATACAGTTTACTCAATCGTTTTCCAACGATTATTTGAAGCACTGGCAAATAGTCATTTGATGCTTGATGATAGCTGACATTCATAATCACATAGCAGCTCACCGAGAAAAATACAGCGAATAGCAGAATAGCCAGTCCACTTTCATAACCAAAAAATTGCCATAACTCCTGTCCCGATGCATACCCAGCCCCAATAGTAGCACCGATGATTAAAAACATCCATTTCACGCCTGCATTCAACATGAATTCTCCCCCATTACGCTCATCAATGTATAGTTTTATCATTTTTTCCGTATACTAATATCAATATGTCTGTGGAGGATAAGCTATGAATCTCATGAATCGTTTCGTTTCTAAGAAGGAAAAACTGCAAATTCACCATACGGATTCACTGCTCGTGGACAAGATAACCGATCGCACAACTTCCTGGTTCCCATCCGTTCCCAGAGAATATGTTGTTATATGCATCGGTACAGACCGTTCTACGGGGGATGCACTGGGGCCATTGGCTGGTTCACATCTTGCTGACATGAAACTTAGGCACCTGCATCTGTATGGCACCTTAACAAACCCTGTCCATGCAACAAATATAGTGGATTATATACAGCACATTCATTATTGGCATAAAAATCCCTATATTATTGCTGTCGATGCCTCTCTTGGTAAACCAGCTTCTGTTGGGACGATTATGACGAGTATGGGGGCCGTGAGCCCAGGAGCAGCTTTAAATAAAAAACTTCCGTCCATTGGAGATATTCATATGACAGGCGTCGTCAATATCAGTGGCTTTATGGAACATGCAACATTGCAGAATACAAGACTTGCACTCGTTGTTCAGATGGCACAAAAAATAGCAGCCATATTGGAAACAATTGACCAGAAATTAACGTATACACGTTCAGTTCCGACTGTTCTGACACAACATAGCTTTAATTATCAACAAGACATTTACTGGCAATCAAACCAAAAGGCAGACAATCATCCATTATAAACGGAACGATGTCTGCCCTACTCTGTCTGTCACATATATGATAATTCGATTCAGATTTCTTTCCTTACAGGTATTTGTTTCACATGAAACATTTTCTATACCTATATCCCAGTTAAATCAGCACGCATTGTACAAGGCTCAACATATAATCAGCTGCACAAATGAAAAGTCGATGATTCGTCTCTAAAAAGTTTAGGCCGTAAAAAAGACTGACAGCCTAGTAACGCAGCAGTCAGTCCTATCTTAATATTGATGTTCATTGCAGTCAGAAGGCCTATAGCAACCAGCTTAAATGGCAGCTAACCATCTTATCTTAACTAGTGATCCAATGTTTCTAGAATACGCTCGAGATCATCATTAGAGTAAAATTCAATCTCTATTTTACCTTTGCGTTTTCCCTGATTAATTGAGACAGCTGTACCTAACCGGTCACGCAAAACAGATTCACGCTCTTGAAGAAATACATCTTTTTTGGGTTTAGTCTTTTTCTTTTTTGGCTGTTCGTCCATATTGACGATCAGATCCTCCACCTGACGGACATTCAATTTTTCCTTAAGTATTTTTCTGAAAAGGAACATGATCTGTTCTTCGTTTTGCAGGCCGAGCAAGGCACGCCCATGCCCCATCGACAGTTCACCATTGTTAATGGATGTCATCACTTCTTCTGGCAATGCCAGCAATCTAACTGTGTTAGCAATGTGGGACCGGCTTTTACCCAATCGTCTGGATAGATCATCCTGTGTCATGCCTGACTCATTCATTAAATTATGATAGGCATATGCTTCTTCTATTGCTGTTAAATCTTCGCGCTGCAAATTTTCCAGCAAGGCAACTTCCATCATCTTATTATCGGATAATTTTTTAACAATGGCAGGCATTGTTTCCAGTTCAGCCTTTTTCGCAGCACGGAAGCGGCGTTCACCGACAACAATTTCATAACCTTTAATACTTTCACGGACAATCAGTGGCTGGACAATTCCATATTCCAGTATCGAATCCTTTAATTCTTCAATCGCATCTGCACTGAAGGACTTACGCGGCTGATAGGGATTTGGCCGGCACTCGTTTACAGGTACTTGTTGCACAGCGTCTTCACTTGTTTCCTCCAGTTCAGAAGGAAAAAATGCATTAATTCCTTTACCCAACCCTCTCGCCATGACTGATCACTTCCTTTGCCAGTTCAAGATATACCTCAGCACCCTTGGATTTTGGATCGTACGTTATTATAGGTTCGCCATGACTCGGTGCCTCTCCCAGCCGTATATTCCGTGGTATAACCGACTGATAGACTTTATCCTGAAAATATTTTTTCACTTCTTCAATCACCTGAAGACCAAGATTTGTCCGTGCATCAAGCATTGTCAGCAGAACACCCTCAATCATAAGTGATTTGTTCAGGTGTTTTTGAACCAAGCGTATTGTATTTAGCAGCTGACTGAGTCCTTCCAGGGCATAATACTCACACTGAACAGGAATAAGAACCGTATCCGCCGATGTTAAAGCGTTAAGTGTCAACAATCCTAAAGAAGGCGGACAGTCAATAATAATATAGTCATATAACGGTTTAAGACTTTCCAGAGCTTTCTGCAGACGAATTTCGCGCGATATCGTTGATACTAATTCAATTTCCGCACCGGAAAGCTGAATAGTGGCAGGTATAATGTCTAAATTCTTAACTTGTGTCGCTACGCATACGTTCTCGGCAGGCAGATCTTCCACCAGAACATTGTAAATACACTGATCCATATCAGCTTTATTAATGCCTACGCCGCTAGTCGCGTTGCCCTGCGGATCAGTATCAACAACTAATACGCGATTATCCATGTGGGCGAGACTCGCACTCAAGTTTACGGCTGATGTTGTTTTCCCCACGCCACCTTTTTGATTGGCAATGGATATTATTTTTCCCATGCTGTCACCTACCTAACATCTCTCAATATCATTCTACCACTTTTTCCTTGTGAAGGGCTATTAAAATAAATAATTTACTAGATTTCTGATATGTAAAAACCACTCATCTTCACTATCTAAAAAGATGAATGGCCTTTCATCAGTCCATATCAGGCTGTCTGCCTCTTATTTCTTTTTCGGTATTTTAATCGTTATTTGATAAAAATCATCCATATCTTCTTCGTCTGTTTCAACATCTATGCCTGTATCGGAAACCATATCCAGTGACTGACGGATCGTATTCATAGCAATCCGAATATCCTTACTAACACCTTTGCGTTTAGGCTGTTTCTCGGCGGATTTGGGCTTCTCAACCGGCTGATTTTGTGCTTGAACGTATTCTTCTGTCTGTTTAACATTTAATTCTTTTTCTAAAACATGCTCAAGCACCTGAATCTGTCTATCGGGATCATCCACCTTGCTTAATGCTCGTGCATGCCGCTCCGTAATTTGTTTATCCATTATTGCTGTTTGCACTTGTTCCGGAAGCTTAAGCAATCGTATTTTATTGGCAATCGTTGACTGATTCTTTCCGAGACGCTGCGCTAGTGCTTCTTGGGTTAACGAATGCAGTTCCAATAAACTGTTATAAGCACTAGCCTCTTCAATAACTGTTAACTCTTCGCGCTGCAGGTTCTCAATCAGTGCAACCGACGCAATCTCTGTATCCGTCATACCGCGTATGATGGCTGGTATTGTCTCCCACCCCAGCTTCTCAGCAGCTCGCCACCGGCGTTCACCAGCTATTAGCTCATAACTGCCTTCTTCAATCTCACGAACGACAATTGGCTGAATCATACCATGTGTATGAATCGTTTGCGCAAGCTCCTGTAATCTTTCATCATTAAATACCGCTCTTGGCTGAAATCTATTAGGTACAATGTTATCAGTTGAAAGCTCAATTACTTCATCTGCCTGGTAGTTTTCCTCCATCGGTGTTGTTTCTTCATTTTTATCTCCCATCCCGAATATGCGGTTCAATGGACTTACCACCAGCAAACACCACCTTTAAACTCATGCTCTTTATGCAAAACCATCATATCCCCTTTTATGTGAACGACATGGTATGTTTCACGTGGAACATATCAAAATTGATTAACTAAACGATAAGTGCATCAATTTGTTATGGCCTCCTGATCATTGGCCTGTACCGGCAAACGTTAACTTTATTCTACCACAGATAGACATGAATGAGTATAAAATCGTCATAGAAAAATAATAAGCTGGCAGCTGAAAGTGATGCCTGGAACATCCTTTGTCCATTATCAGGCATCAAATCCAGTATTAATTAAGAGGTTCTTTATTGGGGATCCCTGGCTTTCGCGGATATTTTTTAGGTGTTTCTTTTTGTTTATGTATGGTAATAATAGAACGAATACTTTTCTCCTCCGGTAAATAAAATGTGTGGGGCGTATCCGCGATTCCACCCAGAGTCGTTATAGCCTGCCTTGCATCATTCAACTCGACAGTTCCCTGTGATCCTTTCATAGCGAGAAATTCACCATTCCGTTTAGTCAGAGGCAAGCACAATTCACTTAATACCTGCATTCGTGCAACAGCTCTGGAAATAACGCAATCAAATGACTCTCTAAATTGTTTCTGCCTTCCAAACGCTTCCGCCCGATCATGGTAAACAGCAACATTTTGCAAATTAAGCTGATCAACTAAATAATCCAAAAAATGAATGCGCTTTTTTAATGAGTCAACAATTGTCAATTTAAGCTCCGGAAAACATATTTTTAGAGGGATACCAGGGAATCCAGCCCCGGCACCCACATCACAAACTGACAAGCTTCCGGTAAAATCGTAATAAAACGCGACTGAAAGTGAATCATAGAAGTGTTTCAAGTAGACATCTTCTTCTGCTGTCAGTGTTGTTAAATTAATTTTTTCGTTCCATTCTACCAATATTTGAAAGTAATCAGCAAACTGCTTCTGCTGCGTTTTATTCAAATGAATTCCATAGTCATACAGAGCCTGGACAAATTGGTCAGGTTTCATGAATAAACTCCTTTAATGCTAATTAGCAGTGGCTGTACGAGCGATCTTGCCCTGCTCAATATAGACAAGCAGAATCGAAACATCAGACGGATTGACGCCGGCAATGCGTGATGCCTGCCCGACCGAAAGCGGACGGACTTTTTTGAGTTTATCTTTAGCTTCGTACGCGAGGCCGTCAATAGCGTCATAATCCAGATTATCCGGAATTTTTTTGTTTTCCATTTTAAGCATCCGCTCAACTTGCTCATTGGCTTTTTTAATATAGCCTTCATACTTAATTTGAATTTCTGTCTGCTGCTTAACAACGTCGGGCAGCAATTCATCTGATTCAATGACTTTCTCCAGCATAGCATAAGTGATTTCCGGCCGTTTTAGCATTTTATAAGCATTATCAGCCTCTTTAAGCGGGGAACTATTTGCTTCCTGGAGCATTTGCTGAACAGCTGGCTCCGGTTTAAGCGTGATTTTAGCCAAGCGTTCTTTTTCTTGTTCAACGAGGCGTTTTTTCTCGACAAATTGACTATACCGTTCCTCGCTGATCAGGCCGTAGTCATAACCAACTTTCGTAAGACGTAAATCGGCATTGTCGTGACGCAGAAGCAAACGATACTCAGCCCGCGATGTCAGCAGACGGTAAGGTTCTTTTGTCCCTTTTGTCACAAGATCATCAATGAGAACGCCAATATAGGCCTGTGAGCGGTCGAGAACAAGCGGGTCCCGGCCGGTAACCTTAGCGGCCGCATTAATACCAGCCATGATTCCTTGAGCAGCTGCTTCTTCATAGCCGGATGTGCCATTGATCTGTCCTGCTGTAAACAACCCAGGAACAGCTTTCAATTCAAGGGTTGGCCATAATTGTGTCGGCACAACAGCATCATACTCAATCGCATACCCCATCCGCATAATTTCGGCATTTTCTAATCCAGGAACCGTTTTGACCATCTCATGCTGCACTTCTTCCGGCAAAGATGTTGACAGACCCTGGACGTATACTTCTTCCGTATCTCTTCCTTCTGGCTCCAGGAAAATCTGATGGTGCGGCTTATCATGGAACCTGACAATTTTATCTTCAATTGAAGGACAATAACGTGGACCAGTTCCCCGTTTCATACCGGAGTACATAGATGACGACGTCAAGTTGTCGTTAATAACCTGATGGGTAAACTCATTGGTATACGTCAGCCAGCACGGAATCTGATCCGCTAAATAATCTGTTGTTTCATAGGAAAAGCTTTGCAGTCTTGGTTCACCTGGCTGCTCCTCCGTTTGTGAATAATCGACTGAATGGCTGTTGACTCTTGGAGGTGTGCCCGTTTTAAAACGTGTTAAATTAAGGCCCATGCTGTCCAGATTTTCAGCCAGTTTAATCGAGGCGCGCTGATTATTCGGGCCACTTTCATACTCGAGGTCCCCCATCAGCACTTTACCACGCATAAAGGTGCCTGTTGTGATAATGACCTGATCAGCATAATAAGCAGCTTTTGTCTCGGTGAGAACGCCGCGGCACTCACCGTTTTCCATAATCAGCTCATTGACCATGCCCTGTCTTAGAGTCAAATTTTCCTGATTTTCTAAGACATGCTTCATTTCTTTAATATATAACGGCTTATCTGCCTGTGCCCGCAAAGCCTGCACAGCAGGTCCTTTCCGTGTGTTCAGCATACGCATTTGGATGTGTGCTTTATCAATGACTTTACCCATCACACCGCCAAGTGCATCCACTTCACGAATGACAATTCCTTTTGCCGGACCGCCAAGTGACGGATTGCACGGCATAAAAGCAACCATATCCAGGTTCAGGGTCAGCATTAACGTTTTGGCACCCATCTTGGCTGCAGAGACACCTGCTTCAACTCCAGCATGACCGGCTCCAACGACAATGACATCATAATGCCCGGCGTCATAGACCATCTCTTTCACCCTTTCTGTTTGTTGTACTGATTCTTATATGCTGCCAGGCCTTTATTTACCCAGGCAGAACTGCGAAAACAGCTGATCAATCAGACTGTCACTGGCTGTATCACCAATAATTTCGCCGAGAAGTTCCCACGTACGTCTTACGTCAATTTGTGCAATATCAAGAGGCATCGCCAGCTCAAGGCTTTCCATAGCGTCTTCCAGTGCTTGCTTCGATTGTTTCAGCAATTGAATATGACGAGCATTCGAGACATAGGTCATATCACCTGTCTCAATGTCACCGGCGAAAAATATCGAAGCAATAGCTGAAACCAGTTCATCGATACCTTTCTCTTGAATCAACGAAGCCGTGATGACTGGTTTATCCTCTGCCAGCTGGTTAACCTCATCCATATCAAGCTTTTGCTCCAAATCAGTTTTGTTAATAATAACAATATAGTCCATTCCTTGGACAGCTTCAAACAATTGACGATCTTCATCAGTCAGTTCCTCATTATAATTAAGCACAAACAAGGTCAGATCTGACTCACTAAGCACTTGGCGTGAGCGGTCAACACCGATTTTTTCCACAATGTCCTCAGTTTCGCGAATGCCTGCTGTATCAACCAGTCTAAGCGGTACACCGCGTACATTGACATATTCCTCGATCATGTCGCGAGTCGTACCAGGCACCTCTGTAACAATCGCCTTGTTTTCCTGCACGAGCGTATTCATTAATAATGATTTACCAACATTCGGGCGGCCAATAATCGCTGTTGACAGCCCCTCTCGTAAAATTTTTCCCTGCCTGGAGACCTCCAGCAAGTGGTCAATCTCTTTATAGACTTCTTGCGTCTTCGTCTGCATCATATTATGAGACAATTCTTCGACATCGTCATATTCGGGATAATCAATTGTCACTTCCACTTGAGCAACAGTCTCCAAAAGATCCTGCCTGAGACGCCTGATTAATTCAGACAGATGACCATCCATCTGTTTCATAGCGACATCCATTGCTTTATCCGTCTTAGAACGGATTAAGTCCATAACAGCCTCTGCCTGAGACAGATCAATCCGGCCATTCAAAAAAGCCCGTTTAGTAAACTCACCTGGCTCCGCAATCCGCACATCTTGCTCAAGCACAATTTCCAGCACACGGTTAACTGCGACCATGCCACCGTGACAATTAATCTCCACGACATCTTCACGGGTAAACGTTTTAGGTCCCCGCATAACCGTAACCATGACTTCCTCCACCACATCATTGGTCTTTGGTTCAATAATTTTACCGTGGTGAATCGTATGTGACGCGACTTCAAGCAAGTTTTTCCCTTGAAATAGTCCGGATGTCACAGGAATGGCTTCCTCACCGCTTAAACGGACAATCGAAATCGCCCCTTCGCCAACGGGTGTCGAGATTGCTGTTATCGTGTCTGTTTCCATCATCTCACCCCCCATTCTGTCCGTCAGATTTTATCTATAACTAACACATTATTTATTCACTGACAATACCATAGAATATCATATATTAGCCAAAAAATAAACTTATCCACAGTGTTAATTCGGCCTGAAATTAAAGGGTGTTTATCCACATGTGGATAAACACCCTTTAATCATGGGCATGCTCTCTTTATAAATAGCAAAAAAGAGGACGGGACAAAAGAGGCTTTTATCAAACATGATTCATTCTAAGCTTGATAAGTCTCCCTATACCCCATCCTCGGCTTTAGCTTCGTTTAAGCTGGGTTGATCACAACACATCGATAGGGTTCAGCCCCATCTGAAGTCGTTGAAATGTGCGGGTCACTCTGTAAAGCATTATGGATAATTTTACGTTCAAAGGAAGGCATGGCATCAAGAGCCACTTGACTGTGCTGTCGCTTCACTTGATCTGCCGTTTTCTTAGCAAGACCAACAAGTGCATCATGCCGGCGGCCACGGTAACCTTCTGCATCTACCGTTACGTTGTAAGATGTCCCAGAATTCTTATTCACCACTTGGTCGACTAGATATTGAATAGCGTTGAGCGTCTGGCCACGCTTGCCGATTAACAGAGCAATTTTATCACCGGATAAATCAAATGTAACATGCTTGCCCGATACAGCAGTGGTTACGTCGACCGCTACATTCATCTTGTCCGTGATACTCTGCAGATAAATCTCTGCCGTTTTAATATGATTCTCTTCCATTGTTACTCTGACAACGGCCCGTTTGGAGCCAAACACACCCAGCCAGCCTTTTTTACCTTCATCAATAACCTCAATGTTAACATGGTCCCGCGTGGTGTTTAACTGCTCTAATGCTGATTGAACCGCCTCCGCAATCGTTTGCCCACTAGCAGTTATTTCCTTCACTTTTTACTTCCCCCATTTTCCTGCTTTTTCATCATGGGCTTACGAATGAAAAGTGTCTGAGCAACCATGAACACGTTACTCACGACCAGGTATAATGCAAGTGCTGACGGAAAGATAAACGCAATGACCATAATCATAATAGGCATGATGTACATCATAACTTTCATTTGCGGGTTTTGCGCAGCACCCTGATTGCCGCTCATCATCAATCTTTGCTGCAAGAACATGGCGGCACCTGCTATAAATGGCAAAATATGCAGCGGATCCGGTGAGCCCAGCTGAAACCAGAGAAATGAGCCTTCCTGAATCTCAGGTGTACGCCGAATTGCGTGATATAGCGCAATCAATACTGGCATTTGCACAATAATCGGCAAACACCCTGCAAGCGGATTAACATTATGCTCCTGGAATAGCTTCATTGTCTCTTCCTGTAATTTTTGCTGCGTATTTTTGTCCTTGGAAGAATATTTCTTTTGAATTTCCTGGAGCTTTGGCTGAACCTCCTGCATCGCCTGTGAGCTTTTCAATTGTTTAATGTTTAACGGTAAAACGATCAGACGGATAATGGCCGTGATAACAATAATAGCCGCCCCGTAATTTTCGTTAAATATGTTAGCTATATATTTGATAGCTTCAGATAAAGGGTAAACAAAATATGAATTCCAGATCCCCTCACTCTCTGAAGTGATAGGCTCATTAATCTGGGTACAACCGGAAAGAAGCGCGATCAGTCCAATTAAGGCCACGAGCAGCCAAATTTTTTTACGCAATTTATTTCCTCCTAACTGATTTAAAGCACGGGGAGTTGCCTGCACGCATAGAAGAGTGACAGTGTCATATAAAACCAGCCATCTTCAAGCTTGCTGCGGTTATAAAACCTCTATGTAAGAATCCTTATACAGTTTAGCATTAAGTAAATGCAAGATTCCAGATGAAAACGGAAAACTTGGCTATTTTTTCACCAGCAGCTGTTTTTTACGCAACAAATGAAGAAGACTTTGTTTCACCTGATGAAAATTCATTTGCTTTGTTGGCTGCCTCGCAATAATAATCACATCATAGCACGGTTTGACATGATCCTCCAATTCAATGAAAGCCTGCCGCAAATAACGTTTAATCTGGTTTCTTGTCACGGCATTGCCGATTTTTTTACCGACCGATACACCAATGCGGAAATGCGCTTGATCAGGCTTGTCCAGATAATAAACAACAAGCTGCCGATTAGCAAACGACTTGCCCTGCCTAAACACATATTGAAATTCTCGATTATTTTTAACACGGTATCTTTTCTTCAATCCGATCACCTTCTATTAGCATTCCCCGTCACAGTGGAAAAAAGACCACTGAAAATGTCAGTGGTCTAAGCAGACAATACTTTTCTACCTTTACGGCGACGGCGCTTCAGTACCTGGCGTCCATCTTTTGTACTCATACGTGCACGGAAACCATGTACTTTTTTCCGCTTGCGATTATTTGGCTGATATGGTCGCTTCATTTGTCATACACCTCCCTGAAGAATTTAAACGTTCTAACCACACGTTTGTGGTAACTTAAATAGTATAAAGATAAAACCGGACCCTTGTCAACTTCAACTGGCCTTCTAATTAGTTACCAAGCCATCCACAAGCCCTGTTTTTATATGTCACCCTTTCATTCTAAATCCACAGCAATAATCGACAAGTTACACACATCATACAAGGGTGTGGATAAATTTTATACGCAAGTGCTGAACTTTGTGGACAAATGTCGAAGAGCCGTTGCATGGCTGACTTTTTTCTGGTATTATGTTTGTGTTTCAACATGTGTAAAACGCTAGATGACGCTTTCAATATCCACAGATTGTTAATAACTTGTGGATATCTATTAACACCCCTGTTCATGTATTTATCAACAATCCTGTGGACTTCGTTTATAAATGAAGACAAAACGATTGGTGTCCTCATTCAGTTATGCACAGATAAATTTTATATTTTTTATTGCCTTTCTGTTTTGCGAAAGGGTTTTTCTATCGTAGCCATCTAATTTATTAAAATTGAAAGGGGTGACATGCAGTGGAAAACATCGAAGAACTCTGGGATGCCGCATTAAAAAAAATTGCTGAAAAAATAAGTAAACCCAGCTTTGAAACCTGGCTGAAAAATACAGAACCCAAAGCTCTGGAAAATGATACGCTTACCATTATGGCACCAAATGAATTCGCACGTGACTGGCTCGAAGGCCGTTATACAACATTAATTAATGACATATTACTCGAAATAACCGGTGCCAGACTGTCAGCGCAATTTATTATCCCGGACAGCCAGGAGCCAGCCGATGACGATGAACAACAAAAGAAAGTGCCAACAGATACAAATAAAAAGATGGACTCTCATAAAACAATACTGAATTCCAAATATACCTTTGATACGTTTGTCATCGGCTCAGGAAACCGCTTTGCTCATGCGGCATCACTAGCTGTTGCTGAAGCACCAGCTAAAGCTTATAATCCCTTGTTTGTCTATGGGGGTGTTGGTCTGGGCAAAACGCACTTAATGCATGCCATCGGTCACTATGTAAGGGACCACAATCCGGAAGCCAATGTTGTTTATATATCATCCGAAAAATTTACCAATGAATTTATCAACGCCATTATGGAAAATAAAGCAACCCAATTCCGGAACAAATATCGTAATGTAGATATTCTATTAATAGATGATATTCAATTTATCGCCGGAAAAGAATCAACACAGGAAGAATTTTTTCATACGTTTAATGCCCTTCATGAGGATAATAAACAAATTGTTATCTCCAGTGACCGGCCGCCTAAAGAGATCCCAACACTTGAGGACCGCCTTCGTTCCCGTTTTGAATGGGGACTGATTACAGATATTACACCGCCGGATCTGGAAACACGCATAGCCATTCTGACAAAAAAAGCAAAAGCTGACGGACTGGACATTCCAAATGAAGTTATGCTCTATATTGCTAATCAAATCGATACCAATATCCGGGAGCTTGAAGGCGCCTTAATCAGAGTTGTTGCCTATTCTTCGCTCATTAACGAGGATATTGATGCATCGCTTGCAGCGGATGCTCTGAAGGATATTATCCCAAGCAGCAAACCACAGACAATTACGGTTCATGGCATCCAGGAAGCTGTCGGGGAAAAATACGATGTGAAATTAGATGATTTTGCAGCTAAAAAACGAACAAAATCAGTTGCCTTTCCACGGCAGATTGCAATGTACCTCGCACGTGAATTAACCGACTTATCTTTACCAAAAATAGGTGAGGAATTCGGCGGAAGAGATCATACAACCGTTATTCATGCACACGAAAAAGTTGTCAAAATGATGGAAAATGACACCCTTCTGCACAAAGACATCGAGGAATTAAAAGAAGGCTTAAAATCATTTTAGTTAAATACTTGGGGATATTGTGAATGAAAATGCAAACTTGTGAACATTTTATCCACATGTGTATAACCTTGATTTCATTACGCAGCAATGAGATATCCACATAATCACAAAGCCTACTGTTACTACGACTGTATTTTTATAACTAAATAATTAATATATGCTTAAAAAGGAGAATTCACCTCATGAAATTTACCGTCCAGCGTCAGCAATTAATCGCTAGTGTGCAGGATGTAATGAAAGCCATCTCACCAAGAACAGCTATTCCTATCTTGAGCGGCATTAAGCTTGAGGCTGGTCCTAATGGGATTACACTGACTGGAAGTGACTCAGACATATCAATTGAATCATTTATACCTGCTGAGACCGATGGCATGGTTTATGTCGAACAGATTGAGGCTGGAAGTATTGTGCTGCAGGCACGTTATTTTTCTGATATTGTCCGGAAACTGCCGGAAAAAACAGTTGATATTGAAACAGATAACAAATTTAATGTAACCATTAAGTCCGGAAAAGCGCTGTTTAAGCTTAATGGCCAGGATGCCGGTGAGTACCCGCAATTGCCTGAAGTAGCCAGCAGCAATAGCTTTGACATTCCATCTGACTTATTGAAGAATCTGATCAGGCAAACAGGTTTTGCTGTTTCAACAATGGAAACAAGGCCCATATTAACCGGCGTCAATATTGAACTTGCTGATGGTACACTAAGCTTTACAGCAACTGACAGTCACCGGCTTGCTGCACGGAGCGTTCCCATGGAGAATGCCCAATTCAGCATTTCCAATGTTGTTGTACCGGGAAAAAGCCTTAATGAATTGGCAAAGGTGCTTGATGACGATGATGACAACGTCCAAATCAGTATTACGAATAACCAGATTCTATTCCAGACAAGTCATCTGCACTTTCTATCCAGGCTTCTGGATGGGAATTTTCCAGAGACAGCCAGACTTATTCCTGAACAGAGCCAAACAGTTATTCATGTAAAAACAAAAGATTTAATTAATACAATTGACCGAGCTTCCCTTCTGGCCAGAGAAGAACGCAATAATGTTGTACGTCTTACGACAGAAAATAAACAGGACTTACACATTACAAGTAATTCCCCGGAGGTTGGTCAGGCCTCAGAGGAAGTGCAGCTCCAGGCTGTTGAGGGGGATGATCTGAAGATTTCCTTCAGTGCCAAGTATATGCTGGATGCTCTGAAAGTGATTGAAAATGAAGATGTTCGCATTGAATTCACCGGAGCCATGCGCCCATTCGTACTTAGGCCTGCTGATGACAATTCCGTCTTACAGCTGATTTTACCGGTTAGAACTTACTGAGCTTATTTGTGTATAGCCACATATCACGAGGCTGGAATAAAAGATTCTCTTATGATTCGTCTTTAGGATTGATAACTTTCGAATTTGTCCAGCCTCGTTTTGCCACTTTTAACCACAATCATGAACCTAACGCTTCCCATAACACGAAAACTTTAGTAAAATAGACGGGAGTTAAACGTATTGTTGAATAACGATAAATTTGGTGATGACGATGCAAAATCCTGAAAAAATAACGATTGAAACAGACTATATACCACTCGGTCAGTGCATTAAACTGCTGAATATATTTGACTCAGGCGGCATGATAAAAACTTTCCTGCAGGATGAAGGTGTTTTGGTGAACGGCGAAATGGAACACCGCAGAGGGCGAAAGCTTTATCCGTATGATGTTATTGACATGGGTGATATTGGTGTTTACGTCGTTACAAAAGGTGAATAACGGAGAATTGCCATGCATATTGACCAGCTACAATTAAAAAACTTTCGAAACATTGAAAAGCTGTCAGTCTCCTTTGATGACAAAATCAATATCATTATCGGCGAAAATGCCCAGGGGAAAACAAACCTGATGGAGGCGATTTATGTTCTTGCCTTTACCAAATCCCACCGGACACCGCGGGAAAAAGAATTGATCCGCTGGGAACAGGAATATGCCCGAATAGAAGGCAGGCTGACAAAGCGCGGACAGTCAATTCCGCTGGAGATTATACTGTCAGCAAAAGGCAAAAGAGCCAAACTTAACTGGCAGGAGCAGAAAAAGCTGAGTGATTATATTGGTGGTTTAAATGTCGTCATGTTTGCACCTGAGCATTTATCACTTGTTAAAGGTGAACCCAAAATCAGACGGCATTTTATCGATATGGAACTTGGCCAGATTCAGCCGGCCTACGTTTATCACCTTGGCCAGTATCAAAAAATTCTGAGACAGCGGAACCATTTGCTAAAACAGCTGCAACGGCGCGAAACACAAGATACAACCACGCTCCATGTTTTAACAGATCAAATCGTGCAGCATGCTGCAACACTTGTGGAACGCCGGTTTGTTTTTTTGGATCTGCTGCGGCAGTGGGCCGCCCCGATTCATGAGGGGATCAGCAACGGATCCGAACAGCTCACGATACGTTATGCACCAACGGTTGACGTATCAGAATGGATGACTAAGGCAAAACTGGCAGATATATATGCTAATAAATTCCGCGAACTGCAGGCAAAGGAGATCGAACGTGGTACAACATTGATTGGCCCACATCGCGATGATGTTCATTTTCATGTCAATGCCAAAAATGTACAAACTTACGGTTCGCAGGGGCAACAGCGGACGACTGCCCTTTCTGTCAAACTGGCGGAAATTGAACTGATATGCCATGAAGTCGGGGAATATCCAGTCCTGATTCTTGATGATGTCTTAAGTGAGTTGGATGACTTCCGGCAATCCCATTTATTAAATACGATTCGCGGCAAAGTCCAGACATTTGTTTCAACAACCACGATTGACGGCATCGATGAGCAGACGTTGGAACAGGCACAGTTATTCCATGTCAGTGGGGGCACGATCAACACATGATACTGGGGGGATAGGATGTTTATTCATCTTGGCAATGATAATGTTATTCGCTCCGAAGACGTTGTCTCGATTATTGATTACAGTATTGTAAAATCCTCAAGCATTATGGAAGACATGGTCAAGAAAAAAGCTGACCAGCAGCAAATTTACGGACCAGCTGATGAGGCTAAATCAGTTGTTGTAACCCGTGATACCATCTATTACAGCTCACTATCTGTTCCCACACTTAAAAAACGCTCCAGTATGAGTTCTATGATCAGTAAACTGGATGACTATTCTGATGATATCGAGTGACGTTTGTTTTAACAGCCCATGATGCAAGGAAAACCTATTAAAGTATGTGAAAACATATGGCTTGCCCGGTTCTCAAGCAGGCTATGTTTTTCCAGGAAACGCAGGTGAAAAAAATGTCAGCAGATCAAAATAATTCACATGAACAAGATTATGGCGCCGATCAAATACAAGTGCTGGAGGGACTTGAGGCCATACGGAAACGTCCCGGCATGTATATTGGTACGACAAGTGAGAGAGGATTGCACCATCTGGTATGGGAAGTCGTTGATAACAGTATCGATGAGGCGCTGGCGGGTTTTTGTGATAAAGTCCAGGTCATAATCGAAAAGGATAATAGTATAACGGTGACTGACGATGGGCGTGGAATCCCGGTTGATATTCAGAAAAAGACTGGCAAACCGGCGCTTGAGGTCATTATGACAGTACTCCATGCTGGTGGTAAATTTAACCATAGCAGTTACAAAGTTTCCGGCGGCTTGCACGGCGTCGGTGCTGCTGTTGTTAATGCATTATCCAGTTATTTGGAAGTCTATGTTCACAGAGACGGCAAAGTCTATTATCTTGGCTTTGAAAAAGGTGCACCACAGGGAGATATCGAAGTAGTTGGTGACTCAGACGTGACCGGCACGACAACACATTTTAAACCCGATTCTGAGATTTTCACGGAAACGACAGAATTCAATTTTGACACACTTGATCAGCGTGTGCGCGAATTGGCCTTCTTAAACAAAGGTGTCACGATATCACTCGAAGACAAACGGACGGATGAGGACCCGGTTGAGTATCACTATGAGGGGGGCATCAGCTCCTATGTTGAGTATATTAATCGTGACCGGGAAGTGCTGCATGAACCGTTTTACGCTGAGCGTGAAGACTCGGAAATCATGGTAGAAGTTGCTATTCAGTATAATGACGGCTTCAGCAGTAATATTTACTCCTTTGCTAATAACATTCATACGTATGAAGGCGGTGCGCATGAATCCGGGTTTAAATCCGGGCTGACGCGTGTCATTAATGATTATGCGCGAAAGAATAATATGTTTAATGAGAATGATCCGAACTTAAGTGGTGATGATGTCCGTGAAGGTATGACAGCCATCATTTCCATTAAGCACCCGGACCCGCAATTTGAAGGGCAGACGAAGACAAAACTCGGGAACAGCGAAGTGAAACGTGTGACAGACACCACATTAAGTGAGGCATTTTCCAAGTACTTATTTGAAAATCCGGACATTGCTAAACTTGTCGTTGGAAAAGGCTTAATGGCTTCGCGGGCCCGAACTGCAGCCAAAAGGGCACGTGAATTAACCCGCCGTAAAAGCGCACTTGAAGTAAGTAATCTGCCTGGTAAGCTGGCAGACTGCTCATCACAGGATGCAGCGATCAGCGAATTGTATATCGTGGAAGGTGACTCAGCAGGCGGTTCTGCTAAACAGGGTCGTGACAGACACTTCCAGGCTATTTTGCCTTTGCGCGGCAAGATTCTGAATGTCGAAAAGGCACGGCTTGATAGAATTCTCTCAAACAATGAAGTTCGTGCCATGATTACAGCAATGGGAACCGGCATCAGTGATGAATTTGACATCACGAAAGCCCGGTATAATAAGATCGTTATTATGACTGATGCTGATGTGGATGGTGCGCATATCCGTACATTGCTGTTAACCTTCTTCTATCGCTATATGCGGCCGCTGATTGAACATGGCTACGTTTATATTGCCCAGCCGCCTTTATATAAAGTCCAGCAGGGCAAGACGGCCCGTTATGCTTTCGATGATGATGAGATGCAGCGCATTCTTGATGAATTGCCGAAATCACCAAAACCAGGTCTGCAGCGTTACAAGGGGCTTGGTGAAATGAATGCTACCCAGCTTTGGGAAACAACCATGAATCCGGAAAGCCGGACATTGCTCCAGGTTGAATTGACTGATGCGATGGAGGCCGATCATATTTTTGACATGCTAATGGGCGATAAAGTGGAACCACGCCGTAACTTTATTGAAGAAAACGCCCAGTATGTTCAGAATTTGGATATCTAACCGGCCCTTTTAAGTATGCCGGATTAAACTGATGCCGGCACTTTGATTTAGAATTTGGAGGTAATGGAATGGCAGATGAACAACGTCCAAACGTTCAGGAAATTAATCTCAGCCAGGAGATGCGCACATCCTTTCTCGACTATGCCATGAGTGTCATCGTATCGCGGGCTTTGCCTGATGTTCGTGATGGCATGAAACCTGTCCATCGCCGAATACTTTATGCTATGAACGATCTTGGTATGTATTCAGATAAGCCGCACAAAAAATCTGCCCGTATCGTCGGCGAAGTGATTGGTAAGTATCACCCGCATGGGGATTCAGCGGTTTATGAATCGATGGTTCGTATGGCACAGGATTTTAGTTATCGTTACATGCTGGTGGACGGTCACGGAAATTTTGGGTCCGTCGACGGCGATTCGGCGGCGGCCATGCGTTATACAGAGGCCCGCATGTCTAAAATTTCGATGGAATTACTGCGTGATATTAACAAAGATACCGTAGATTATGCCGATAACTATGACGGAACCGAGCGGGAGCCGGCTGTCTTTCCGGCGCGGTTCCCGAACCTGCTTATTAATGGCGGAGCTGGTATTGCCGTGGGGATGGCAACGAATATTCCACCCCATAATCTGGGTGAGACAATTGATGCCGTACTGGCTGTCAGCAAGGATCCTGAGATTACGATTCAGGAATTAATGGCGTATTATCTTCCTGGTCCTGATTTTCCAACAGCCGGTGAAATTCTTGGCAAAAGTGGTATACGCAAAGCCTATGAAACTGGAAAAGGGTCAGTCGCAATCCGGGCAAAGGTACATATTGATGAGCACGCAAATGGTAAGTCATCGCTGATTGCAACGGAATTGCCATACCAGGTTAATAAGGCGAAATTAATCGAAAAAATTGCTGAGCTCGTCCGTGAAAAACGGATTGAGGGCATCACTGATCTCCGGGATGAATCAGACCGTGATGGTATGCGTGTGGTTATTGAATTACGCCGTGATGTAAATCCAAATATAGTGCTTAATAATCTTTATAAATATACAGCTCTGCAAACGACCTTTGGCATTAATATGCTCGCTTTGGTTAACGGGCGTCCAGAAGTATTAACCATTAAGCAATGCATTGAACACTACCTTGATCATCAGAAGGATGTTATTAAACGGCGTACGGCTTTTGAATTGCGAAAGGCCGAGGCACGTGCTCATATTCTGGAAGGTTTGCGTGTCGCACTTGATCACCTGGATGAGGTTATTTCACTGATCCGCAATTCGAATACGACAGATATCGCACGTGAGGAACTGATGACGAATTACAGCCTGAGTGAAAAACAGGCACAGGCCATTCTGGATATGCGCCTGCAGCGTCTCACAGGCCTTGAACGCGAAAAGATTACCAACGAATATGATGAGCTTCTCCAGCAAATTGCTGAGCTGAAAGCTATTTTAGCTGATGAGGAGAAAGTGCTTGAGATTATCCGGGACGAATTATCGGAGATCAAAGAGACCTATAATGATCAACGCCGGACGGAAATCATTGCTGGCGGAGCGGACTTTATAGAAAATGAAGATTTGATTCCTGAAGAAAATGTTGTTATAACGCTCACCCATCAGGGTTACGTTAAACGCCTCCCTGCATCCACGTACCGGACACAGCAGCGCGGCGGACGCGGCATTCAGGGCATGGGGACAAATGAAAATGATTTTGTGGAACACTTAGTCTCCACGTCGACACATGATACGATTCTTTTCTTTACCAACAAAGGAAAAGTGTATCGCGCGAAAGGCTATGAAGTTCCTGAGTTCAGCCGTACGGCTAAGGGCATCCCAATTATTAATCTGCTCCAGATTGAAAAGGATGAATGGATCAATGCTGCCATTTCTGTATCGGCCTACAGTGATGACTACTATTTATTCTTTACGACGCGATATGGTTTATCAAAACGCACAAAACTGTCACAGTTTGCGAATATACGCAAAGGCGGTCTGATTGCTTTGGGTCTGCGTGATGATGATGAACTGATTTCGGTCCGGTTAACAGATGGAACAAAGGATATTATGATGGGTACCCGAATGGGCCATTTGATCCGCTTCCCGGAAATTCAGGTACGTTCGATGGGACGAAATGCAGCCGGCGTACGCGGCATCTCTCTGCGGGAAGATGATGAAGTCATCTCCATGGAAATCCTTGATGACGGTTATGATGTACTGCATGTGACTAATAAAGGCATAGGTAAACGGACGCCGGAAGAACAGTATCGTATCACCAATCGCGGCGGAAAAGGTATTTTTACGTGCAAATTGGCTGAAGACAGTGAAGTCGTCGCTGTTAAAGCCGTTTCGGGTGAAGAAGACATCATGATGATCACCGTTGCAGGTGTGCTGATTCGCATCCCCGTCGCTGATATCTCCCAGACTGGCCGCAGTGCCCAGGGAGTGCGTCTGATTCGTCTTCAGGAAAATGAAGAAGTCGCAACGGTTGCCAATGTCGAACGAGAGGATAATGCAAGTGCTGCCGGCGATGAGAAAGATGCTGAAGAAACGGAAACAACAGACGAGCAGGATAATGATCAGGAGTCCTAAGTGACTGATAAAACCTAAGCTGACAGGTGTCCCGGCCAACACACTAATACGTTTGTGTTCGCGCTGGGCCACCTTTTCTTTTAAGGAGGCCTGGCCATGCGTGTTAAGCCATCGCAGTTAGTGTCTGGATGTATACTGTTGCAAGACGTGATGGGGAAAACAGCTAAACCAATCATTCCTAAAAACGTGACTTTAACAGACAGTCATATCACAGTATTACAAAAATTTTTAGTTGAAACGGTTGATATCTCAAAAACATTGGCCAGTGGCGAGCCATTTGAACCTGGGACAGCCGATGATGCCGCGCAGCAGTCCCTAAGTGCTCAGCCAGCTGAAGACACCTTTGCTGACAAGTACAAAACAGCCGTTTCGGACTTTAAACAGCTATTTAAAGGCTGGCAGAATCATAATCCTATCGATATTACAGATGTGCGGCAGGTGCTCATTCCTTTATTTGAATCAATTGACCACCCTGGGCGGGCTGTTTTTACATTGCATCAACATGCCTTACAAGAAGACTATATTTATCATCATAGTGTATCTGTTGGCATTCTTTCTGCGTATTTGGCTAAAAAAATGGGCTATGATAAGGGGAGATGGCTGCAGATTGGTTTGGCAGGTGCGTTATGTGATTGTGGTATGGCCCGAGTGAATGATGCATTGCTGCAAGAGGACAGGGCATTGCTTAACCGCGAGCTGAAGGATCTTAAACAGCACCCGGTCTATGGCTATCGCATGGTGGAAAAACTTCCTGCACTCACACAAGATGTGAAAGTGGCTGTGCTCCAGCACCATGAACGACTGGATGGTTCCGGGTATCCACTGGGACTGAAAGATCAGACCATTCATGATTATGCCCGTATAATTGCTGTATGCGATTTGTATCATGCCATGACATGTGAACGCAGTTATCGGGAGAGGCAGTCCCCGTTCGCCGCGATTGAGCAATTGCGGCATGATCAATATACGAAACTCGACCACCACATTGTTAAGTCGTTTATGGATAATTTTGTCAATAGCTCAGCCGGTGCCACTGTCCGGCTTTCAACGGGTCAGGTTGGCGAGGTTGTTTATACGGATGCTCAACAGCCGGCGCGTCCGCTCGTAAGAGTTAACGATACAGGCAGTATTCTGCCCCTGACAGATTACCCGGACCTCAGCATTACAGCGATGTGGGACTAGCCTGATTTAAAGGCTGTCATGCTTTTGCAGCAGAATCCGGCCGAGCATAAGCGGTACTTTTTCTGACGTTATATTTAAAAATGCCTTAACAAAAGAATAATCCTGATCGGGCCGGTCCGTCAGCAGGTCACCCCACCATTCCGGTTCATAACGACAGAGCATGCTCAGGTTATAGAGCAGCAAATAGTGCAGCAGAACTTCTGGTATGGCTAAAAAGTTTTCACGGTGGTACGGAAAATAAAGCTTTTGGCATTTACTGTCTGTGAAAAAGGGGCTGTTTGCTGCAGGCTGAAAAGGCTGGTCTAACGTGACGGCAATACTGGTGCGGTTTGTCTCCTGCCGTTCGATGGCCGGCACAAAGGGTTTAATCCGTTTAATCAGGGCATTGGCCGTTATGTGATAGCTGTCCAGCAGGGATGCAGGAAACTGCAGCTGCCCGCCTCCTGCATCACCGACAGCTGCGAGTTTCTGTTTCCTTTGAAATGTCCATAAAGAATCCATTTCCGGGATCAGACTTAATAGCTGAGCCATAGTCACTTTAGTAAAAGGTGGCTCGTTTACAGCAAATAAATATTTTGCTGCATAAGGATACAATCCATTATTCTGAAGCTTGACTTCATCCGCCATAAATGTATAATCTCGCTTTTTCCGTTTACGTGCCGATACACCGTGGGCGAGTATTGCTGTGGATTCAGGGTAGTCTGGCCTTACCGTCAACAAAGCAGCCTTCAGCAGATGACTCATGCCATAGAATAACAACAGCGGCTGCAGCAGTGTTTCCAGCTGTTTTCCGGTTTCGTAAAAACGCAGTCCGTGATCGAGATAATTGATAAAGGCGTGAGTGTTTTCAAAACTTTTGACCTCAGCATTAACACCTTCCAGCTGCTGATAACACCTATATAAAAAGGACTGGGAGGTCTGCTGTGACTGGAGATACGTATAAAAGTCCTTTACGTGCTGTGTGTCCATCGTCTTTCCTCCTTTAGTAATCTGATTTTTTTAAATTAAATTTCTTTTATTACAATCATTCAAGCATATTGAAAAAGCCGAAGAGTTGGCGTATTGTATATACAAATAGAATCGAGGGTATGTACCACCTATTTGCCTAGTTTCACCAGAATCACCAATCATAATCATGCCATAGGGCCTATGGATAGAAGGAGGATTAAACATGCGTGATGACAAGTTTGCCAAAGAAGGATTAACATTTGATGATGTGCTTTTGATGCCGGCCGAGTCGAATGTCCTGCCGAATGAAGCGAATACCAGCCTATATCTTTCAGACAGGATCAAGCTGAACACGCCTCTCATCAGTGCCGGAATGGACACAGTTACTGAGGCTGACATGGCTATTGAAATGGCCCGGCAAGGCGGTCTGGGCATCATTCATAAAAACATGTCGATTGAGGATCAGGCAGAGCAGGTTGACCAAGTAAAACGGTCCGAAAGCGGCGTCATTACTAATCCATTTTTTCTGACACCCGAGCACCAGGTTTATGATGCCGAACACCTTATGGGGAAATTTCGCATTTCTGGTGTTCCGATTGTCAATAATCATGAAGATCAGCAATTAACTGGTATTTTAACGAACCGCGATCTGCGTTTTATTCTGGATTATGCCATGCGTATTCAGGATGTCATGACGCACGACAATCTGATAACCGCTCCTGTTGGGACAACCTTAAAAGAAGCTGAACACTTGCTGCAGAAACACCGGATCGAGAAGCTGCCGCTGGTTGACGATCAGGGCAAGCTTGAAGGATTAATTACGGTCAAGGATATTGAAAAAGCGATTGAGTTCCCGAGTGCTGCAAAAGATGATCAGGGGCGTCTGCTCGCAGGAGCTGCTGTTGGCGTTACGGGAGATGCTATGACGCGGATTGAAAAACTTGTTGAAGCGGGTGTTGATACCATTGTTATTGATACAGCCCATGGTCATTCAGCAAGTGTGCTTGAAAAAATCCGCACAGTACGTGCAGCGTACCCGGACTTGGCGATTATCGCCGGAAATGTGGCAACAGCTGAGGCTACGGAAGAATTGATTAAGGCTGGTGCAACGGTTGTTAAAGTGGGAATCGGTCCTGGTTCAATCTGTACAACCAGAGTTGTTGCAGGCATCGGTGTCCCGCAAATAACAGCTGTTTATGATTGTGCAGTTGCAGCCTCGCGGTATAATGTCCCGGTCATTGCTGATGGCGGCATTAAATACTCAGGTGAGATTGTCAAGGCCCTTGCAGCAGGTGCGCATGCTGTGATGCTGGGCAGTATGTTTGCGGGGGTTACGGAAAGCCCTGGCGAGATGGAGATTTTTCAAGGCAGATCGTATAAAGTTTATCGCGGCATGGGGTCCGTCAGTGCTATGCAATCAGGCTCTAAAGACCGCTATTTCCAGGACGCAGAAGATGCTAAAAAACTTGTACCTGAAGGCATTGAAGGCAGAACGGCCTATAAAGGACCACTCGCTGATACGATCCATCAGCTGATTGGCGGATTGCGCGCAGGCATGGGTTATTGCGGAACAGCCACAATTGACGCTTTAAGAGATGACTCCCAGTTTATCCGGATTTCCAACGCTGGCCTGCGGGAAAGTCATCCACACGATGTGCAAATCACAAAGGAATCACCAAATTATTCATGAGGCTGAGATACTAAAAACGTCTGTCGTACAACAAAAAATCAGGTGAATGAATAGTCCCGATAAAAGGGCTCTATGACGCCTGATGGGATGAATAGATAGGGCTTTTTCCCTGTCTATTTTTTCCCGTGTTTTTATGATAAACTATCAGAAGTATCATAATAATTGACTTTAAGCAAAAGGTGGAGGTAGAAGAGAGTGACACACAACGTGAAGAAACGGTTGTCACTATTACTGGCAGTGGCGGTAATGGTGACAATAATAGCGGTGCAGCCGTTAGCCGTAAAAGCAGCAGACGAAGTAGACATCGAGGGCGGATCAGCGATACTGGTCGATTATGACACGGGGAAAGTTATGTATGCCAAAAATCCCGATACGTCCCTGCCTCCAGCTAGTATGACCAAGCTAATGACCGAATATCTTGTGCATGAAGCTATTGATGAAGGTCAAATCAGCTGGGATACAACAACAAAAATCAGTGACTACGTTTATAGCATATCTGCCGACACAGCTACTTCAGGCGTTGGCTTGAAGAAGGATAAGGCCTATACAGTTAAAGAATTGTATGATGCTATGGCGATTAATTCAGATAACGCCACAACGATTGCTCTGGCTGAATTGGTAGCTGGATCTGAAGGTGAATTTGTCAAGATGATGAATGACAAAGCAGATGAAATCGGCATGACGGATACGAAATTTGTTAATTCAACCGGACTCGCCAATTCCTCTCTTGGTGATAATGTGCCTGAGGGAACTGACCCGGATGCCAATAATCTGATGTCATCCCGCTCGGCAGCATTACTCGCATATCGTCTGGTACATGATTATCCAAAGGCTCTCGATGTGACGAAGAAACCTTCAATTAAATTTGAAGGCAAGAAGGTTACGAATTGGAACTGGATGCTTGATCATGATAAGGATGCTGCCAGTTCATTGCGCCAATTCTATTATAAAGGGGTGGACGGCTTAAAAACTGGCCACACCGACCTTGCTAAATATTGCTTTACTGGCACAGCAGAACGGAATGATAATCGTTTGATATCTGTTGTGATGAAGACGAAAAGTATGGAAGCACGTTTCAAGGAAACAGCCAAACTTTTGGATTATGGCTTTAAGCAATTTGAAACGGAAGAAGTTTTCCCAGCCGGTTTCAAGCTTGATGATCAATCGTCTGTCTCTGTTGCAAAAGGCAAAGCTGACACAGTTGATGTCGCTACAAAAGAAGCATTCAAGACGCCGGTTAAAGGAGACGAGGCTGACGATTACAGTCTGACATATCATTTGGATAAGGATAAGCTGAATGACGCTGGTGAACTGACGGCACCAGTTGAAAAAGGTGACCAGGTCGGAACAGCCGAAATCAGCTACGATGGTGATCATGATTACGGTTATATCACGTCAGGTGATGGTAAAAAAACAGTTGCGTTAACAGCTCAGAGTACAGTTGAAAAAGATAACTGGTTTATGCTGACACTTGGCGCTATCGGCAGTTTTTTTGGTAATATTTTTCATACAGTCGCTGATACAGTGAAAGGCTGGTTTTAACTGAAAGGGAACAGGTTAATGATTGGAAAGGCTCGATTACTCAAGTGAGTTTACTTAGAGCAGGAGGGGTTTACATGGATGAGCAGAAGCAAGGGGCAGTTGAAATGCCGCAGCGCGGTGTTATTATGGATGTTGTTAATGCTGAACAGGCTAAAATAGCTGAAGATGCCGGAGCCGTTGCGGTTATGGCACTTGAACGTGTTCCATCAGATATTCGCGCAGCGGGTGGTGTAGCGCGCATGGCCAGCCCGGAGATTACGAAGGAAGTTATGAACGCCGTTTCGATTCCGGTTATGGCAAAAGCGCGGATTGGCCATATAGTCGAAGCACGTGTTATGGAAGCGATGGGTGTTGATTATATTGACGAGAGTGAAGTTCTGACACCAGCAGATGATACTTATCATATACAGAAGTCGGCTTATACCGTTCCGTTTGTCTGCGGCTGCCGCAACCTGGGTGAGGCTGCCCGCCGTATGACAGAAGGTGCTTCGATGCTGCGTACAAAAGGTGAGCCGGGTACAGGCAATATTATCGAAGCAGTGCGCCACATGCGCCAGGTGCAGTCGGAAGTCCGGAAACTTACAGCAATGTCCAGCGATGAAGTGATGACATACGCAAAAGAAATAGGCGCCCCATATAACCAGCTTCTGGCCATTAAAGCACAAGGCCGTCTGCCTGTAACCAATTATGCAGCTGGCGGTGTTGCAACACCAGCTGATGCAGCCTTAATGATGGAACTGGGAGCAGATGGTGTGTTTGTCGGATCTGGCATTTTTAAGTCTGATAATCCGCAGAAGCTTGCTAATGCCATAGTCCAGGCAACCTCTCATTATACCGATTACCAACTGATCGGTGAGCTGTCGCAGGATCTTGGAACAGCTATGAAAGGGATCGATGTTGGAACATTGGAAGGACAGGACCGTATGCAGGAGCGCAGTGAATAGATTTTTCATCTGGTGGTATAATGCCTATACTTGCATATGTTCTTTAAATCAGCTATCCTTTAACAAAATGATTAAACAGTTATGACAGGAATCAGTAACATGCTGGCTTTAACCCAGAGAGTCGGTGGCAGGTGGAAACCGATGAAAGCCGCATGTGAATCCATCCTTGAACTGACTGGCTGAATGCAGCTTAGGCCAGTCCGGCAATCGCCGTTATCGTGTTAAAGCCGGAAGCATACTGATGCTTCAATAAGGGTGGCAACGCGGGAAGTAAACTCCCGTCCCTGTTTTATCAGGGACGGGAGTTTTTATGTTGCTGGAAGACATACCAGAGAAGAGGAGCGATGACGATGCTGGATCTGAAATATTTGCGGAATAACTTTGAGGAAGTCGAGGCAAAGTTAGCTCACCGCGGTGAGGATTTATCTGAACTGAAACGATTTCGGGAACTTGATGAGCGGCGCAGAACGCTCATTTCGGAAACCGAAAAACTGAAAGCAAAGCGCAATGAAACATCCAAACAAATTTCAGTCCTGAAAAAAGAACAAAAAGATGCGGAAGAGACGATTCAGGAAATGCGGGAAGTCGGCGAGCAAATTAAACAATTGGACTCAGAACTAAAGGAAATCGAGAGCACATTGGAAACCATTATGCTGTCCATCCCGAATATTCCCCATGAAAGTGTGCCAATCGGTGATGATGAGGATGATAATAAGGAAGTGCGGCAATGGGGCAATGTGCCATCCTTTGATTTTGACAAACAAGCACACTGGGATATTGCTGATGACTTGGACATTCTTGATTTTGAACGGGCTGCTAAAGTAACCGGAAGCCGTTTTGTATTTTATAAAGGATTAGGGACACGTCTGGAGCGGGCCTTAATCAACTTTATGATGAACTTGCATGCTGATGAACATGGTTATACAGAAATGATGCCGCCGCAGATTGTTAATCGCACAAGCCTGACCGGGACTGGACAGTTGCCCAAGTTTGAGGAAGATGTGTTCAAACTGGAAGATCATGATTATTTTCTGATTCCAACTGCGGAAGTGCCGGTTACCAACTTTCACCGGGATGAAATTCTAGCGAGTGATGAGCTGCCTAAGAAATATACAGCCTATAGTGCTAATTTCCGGTCTGAGGCTGGATCTGCGGGCCGGGATACACGCGGACTGATTCGCCAGCACCAATTTAATAAGGTCGAGCTGGTTCATTTTACACTGCCGGAGGATTCATATGAAACGCTGGAAGTGCTGACGGGTCACGCTGAAACAGTGCTGCAGCGGCTGAACCTGCCGTACCGGGTTATGAGTATGTGCACTGGTGACCTTGGCTTCACGGCTGCCAAGAAATATGATATTGAAGTCTGGATGCCAGCGCAGGATACGTACCGGGAGATATCATCCTGTTCTAATTTTGAGGACTTTCAGGCGAGACGTGCAGGCATTCGTTTTCGGCGTGAGCCAACCAGCAAACCGGAATTTGTTCATACATTGAACGGTTCGGGAGTCGCTGTTGGCCGGACTGTTGCTGCCATTCTGGAAAATTACCAGCAGGAAGACGGATCGGTTGTTATTCCGGAGGTGCTGAGACCGTATATGGGCGGAAAAGACATTATCAAGCCCTAGAACAAATCACATGAGGCTGGGAATCAACTCTAAAAACGCGTGACAGTAACATAAGCGGGGGAGATCCCAGTCTCTTTCCCTTAATTAGCATAAGAGCCACAAAAATTTACTATAAATCGTTGACATGAGCTCACGTACATGGTAAATTATAATCTGTCTTCATTATGGAGGTATACCCAAGTACGGCTGAAGGGATCGGTCTTGAAAACCGACAGGCGGGTCAAACCGCGCGGGGGTTCGAATCCCTCTACCTCCTCCATTCATTTAAATCGCATAAAATTTGGAGATAATAATACCACCTAACCGTTACAATTCGTTGTAGCGGTTTTTAAATGTAGTGTACACTTTATTTTTTGAAACTTGACAACATTCAATCGAACGTGTATAGTACATAACCATACACTGCATATACCTCATTTCAGCTTGTTAGCGTCATCATATTTAAACGGTGAAGAGGTCAGTAGCAAAACGCTCCCGAAAGAGATTGGAATTCACCGGCTGCGAAATTCCATCGGTTCTGGCGCTTGTGAAACCTGCCTTGGAGTTGTCAGATAAACCTGACCGCAGCTTTACTGCGTTATCATAATCAAGTGGGCATGCCCAGGCATGTCAACAAAGGTGGTACCACGGAAACACCCTGTATCCGTCCTTTAGAGGGATGGACACAGGGTGTTTTTTATTAGATTGGAGGAGGTCTGACTATGATTGAAAAAATGGCTTTTATTGGAGCAGGGTCGATGGCGGAGTCAATTCTAACAGGCATTTTGGCCAGTGATTTTTTGGCAAAGGAACGAATTTATGTCACGAATAAGTCTGATCACAATCGGCTGGCATTTTTAAAAGATCATTATGCCGTTAAGCAAACGGATGATACTAAAGAAGCGGCGGCGGGTGCTGATGTGGTGGTTATAGCTGTTAAGCCTCATGATCTGGAGGATGCTGTCACATCAATTAAGGACTGCTTAAATGCTGATCAGCTGCTTATTTCGGTTGTAGCAGGCGTCTCCACCGATGCCATTTCTGGGTTGCTGGATCAAAAGATACCGATCGTCCGGGCAATGCCCAATACATCATCAGCCGTCGGGCAGTCGGCCACAGCAGTTACGCGCGGAGATTTTGCCGGAGCGGGTGATTTACAGACAGCCCTGGCCTTGTTCAATACAATTGGAACAGCAACAGAAGTAGCGGAGACGTCCATGCATACTGTGACCGCGATTTCAGGAAGCGGTCCTGCCTATGTGTATTATTTGGTGGAAGCGATGGAAAAGGCAGCAGTGCAGACTGGTCTGGATTATGACACAGCCCATGATTTAATCACACAGACGATTATAGGTGCGGGTGAAATGCTGCAGACATCAAGCTTGAGTCCGTCTGAGCTGCGGGACAAAATCACGAGTCCTGGCGGCACCACTCAGGCTGGACTGGAAAAATTAGACGATCATCATGTTCAAGCAGGTGTCGAAAAGTGTGTTGAGCACGCACGCGAACGGTCAGTGGAATTGGGGAAAAAGCTATAAGCACATCCCTATTCCATTTGCGTTTTCAGGTCACAGACGAGCTTTCCACTTATGTGACTGTTCGATAGAATTTCCGACTTTCTCTAATATGGGCTCAATTGAAGCTTCTTGTTCCAGTAAATCGTAATCGGAAATATCAATACGCAGAATTGGGCAGGCGTTAAAGTTATTAATCCAGTCTTCATAACGGTTATAAAGTTCTTCCCAATAAGAAGTTGGTGTGTTTTTTTCCATGTCGCGGCCGCGATTTTGAATGCGCTCGATAATGCTGTCAAACGAACCTTCCAGATATATCAGCAGATCCGGGTGCGGGAAGTATGGGGTCATGACCATGGCTTCAAACAAGTTTGTATATGTTTCATAATCTGCTTTGGACATCGTGCCATTATCGTAATGCATTTTGGCAAAAATGCCAGTATCTTCATAAATCGACCGGTCCTGGATAAAACCGCCGCCGTATTCGAAAATCTTTTTTTGTTCTTTAAATCGTTCAGCCAGGAAATAAACTTGCAGATGGAAGCTCCATCGTTCAAAATCCTCATAAAATTTGCCGAGATATGGATTTTTATCGACTTTTTCAAATGATGTTTTGAAATTTAGCGCGTTTGCCAATGCTTTGGTCATAGTGGATTTCCCGACGCCGACCGTACCAGCCACTGTAATAATACTGTTATGCGGAATGCCATATTTATCTCGTAAATTCATGATTATGAGCTCCTTTTATGTGCGGATTAGCCTGAAAATCAGTCAATTGTTTGGTTACACGGTTAATGATGGCTTCAAGGTCCTGTTGATAGCTGATAAAGTCCATGTCATCACCGTTAATCCGAATAATCGGGATATCTGGGTGACGTTTTTCGAATTCGTCCATATAGAATTCATAGTCCTGTGCAATCTGAGCCAGGTAGGACGTCTCAATATTTTGTTCAATAACCCGTCCACGCAGGCGGATACGTTTTAAAATGGTATCCAGACTGGCATGCAAATATATCACGATGTTGGGTAAGGGCATGTCCTCTGTTAGTATCCCATAAATTTGTTCATATTTGGTGAACTTATCAGAAGGCAGGGTTCGCCTGGCAAAAATCATGTTTTTAAATATATGATAATCAGCGATAACGCCTTGGTTTTGCTTGAGGTAATAGCGTTCAGTATCTTCCAGTTGCTTATAGCGGTTGCAGAGGAAAAACATTTCTGTCTGGAAGCTCCACTCCTCGATGTTGTCGTAAAATTTTCCCAGAAATGGATTTTCGTCGACAATTTCTTTCAATAGATGGACGTTTAGATAAGCCGACAATTTTGCGGCTAGTGATGTTTTCCCAATGCCAATCGGCCCTTCAACCGCAATAAACGGTGCCTCTGCCATAACATTCCCTCCCGTCAGATGAAGATTATTCGACAGACGACCCTAATTCTAGCATATAAAAAAGACCAGTTCCATCTCAAAACAGCTTTCACCTTTGCATTTTACTTTAAATTTTGTATAATATATTATGTGCTTTTTCATCAGCCGTACAGCTATTTAAGTAATTGGCCGTGTGATTAACATGCCCCTGTAGCTCAGCGGATAGAGCGTTGGCCTCCTAAGCCATGTGCGCAGGTTCGATTCCTGCCGGGGGCATCAAAAACACCGCTATGGCAGGACTTGTGACCGGTGATATAGTCGCAAGCCTTACTGGCCATCACACGGATTCGACTTAGTAAAATAGAACAGAGGACGGTTCATTTTTAGCCCTCTTTCCGTTTCTTAACTCGGAAAGGGGATTTTTGTATTTCCGGTTCAAAACACAAAAACAAGCCAATTGTGAAGCGTAGAACAGTACCGCAGGAGTTAACAGATACAAGTATTAATTTAACGCTCACAGATGCCTTGGAGTACGTTATTTCATTTAAAAAATCAGTGGGATGCCGGCAGCGCACTTTAGATGATTACAGAATTGCTTTTAACGATTTTTCCGAATACCTAGACGAGAAACAGCCGGAATTTTCATTGTGAAAGTATTTGTGATTCATATTGCTATTTTGGATGTTAATTTTAAAATAATTAAGATTTATTTATGGAATTTTTTTGAAGGTATTAAAATGTTTATGCTAAAATATACGCAGTGTAAGCATTGTTAAGCACGCGGACCAGATAGCTTAGTAAAAGGGGTATAATGGGAAGCTAACGAGCAGAAGGGTTAGGGGCTTATTCAATGAGATACTTCCTGAAGTTAAATGTTATTAGTATTCTATACGCTCTTATGATATTTGTTCCTCTTGAACTTATGCTAAATGTGTATAGAATTAGCAGATTAACAAATTGGGAAATTGGCACGGTTAATATTTTGACTGGTGTAATATTAATCGTCGACGTTATAGGTGGTACAATACTACTTGTTTTCTTAACAAAAAAGTGGCTGGGTGAGCGAAAAGCAAACTTTTGGACAGTCATCCTATGGGTACCCTATTTTGTTCTGTTTATTTATATATTCGCATCCTTATTTCCGATAACTTATGGTGGAGATGCCCCTAATCCTGTTACTGGTCTTTTAGCGATGGGAGGATTTATTGTCTATCCGTTTTATATACTAATTCTCAACTTTTTTAGTATGATCAGTGGTGATAAAACGATTAAGACTGCCTAAATAAAAAGGATTGTGCAAAATTGTACTTAACGAAACGGGGGCAGTTGTGGAATAAAATACTGCTCTCTAAAGTATTGAAACGTCTCTTTCTTTTTAAAAAGTTAAAATGAAAACTAAAATATAACCAACGCAGGAGGGGAAAGCATCAATAATAAGATTAAACTGTTTATATACATAATAATATTAACTCTCTTGTGCAGTGGATGTACCTCTGAGTCGGATGGTCTAATTCCTGATAATAATTATGCTCAATTATTTATAGAAAAAAAGCTATCCGAAGATGTCGAATATAAAAAAATATGGAATAAGGAAAAGCTGAACAAAGTCAGAGATTCACTTAATTCTGTTTCAGTAGAATCTCCCGGAAGTCAAAAAACAAAAGAAATTAAAAATAATTTAAATGAAAAAGGAGCATATATATTATCATTCTTGACGCAAAAGGATTTAGATAATAGAACGACAGAATCAGTTTTTTATTTAGCTTTATTAGAAAATGGACGTATTGTTTATTCCGATCATAATGACCACGATGAAATGAGGATACGATTAATGTCCGTAAAAAAGAAACCTAAATTAGTTAAAGGAATTATTGAAAAGCTTTACAATACCGAATAGAATACCTAAACCCATAAAGACCATCAAAAATAACTAAGAATACGAATGAATAAGGGCAAACTCTGCATTTCTGGAGACTTTTTGGTAGTAAAACCCTCAATTCGATTGAGGTGATCCATAGTGTCACTATTCAGCTAATCCGCAGCATAAGCAGTTAACACTTTTTTCGCGTTGTGTACGTTCACTAAGTTGCGATGATTAGAGTCCATCTCGACGTAAAAAGGCGCAATTCCAGCGAAGTGAATTGCGCCTGTCGTTATATGCATTTTGTGTGTTTTATTCGGTGGTGCTGGTTTCATCTTTTGCTGATTTCGGCACATCCGAATGCCCGGTGTCGAAGGATTTCTGATCTGCTTTATGTTTATTCAAATCAGAGTGACCGCTGGATACATAATCGTCCAGTAACGCTTTTAAGTCGATGCCGGTCGTTTCTTTCAGCGATTCCTGAATACCTAGCATCGTTGTCGTGACGTTATTCGCCACTTTGGATGAGCCGCCTTGCGAGTCGCTGCCGCCCATGTCGATAACCTTCATATCCTGAATTTGCGCAATAGGGGCAGCGACTTTCTCAGCATACTCAGGCAGGACGTTGATAAGCATCTCCACAACCGCTGCTTCGCCGTATTTCTCCATCGCCTCGGCCATGCGTTCTTTGGACTCCGCATCGGCCAACCCCTTCTGGCGAGTGACTTCTGCTTCTGACTCCCCTTTGATGCGTTCCTTTTCCGCTTCTGCTTCGGCTTCTTTCGTTACTTTATATGCATCAGCGTCAGCAATCGAGCGCCTGCGTTTGTTTTCTTCCTCTTCCAGTTCGACTGCACGCTGCTTTTCAATGTATTGCACCTTCAGTTCTTCATCTTTCACCTGCTGGGCAAGCCGCTGCCGTTCCAGTTCACCTGCCTGCTCAGCATTAGCATTGGCGCGGTTTGTCTCTTTCTGAAATTCGGCCTCTTTAATGTCTTTGTCTTTTTTAGACTGGGCAACCACTGTCAGGCGATGATTTTCTTCTTTTTGCGCCTCTTGGTCGTTTTGGGCCTGATAGATGCGCGTTTCTTTTTTGGCGTCGGATTCCGCTTGGTTGGCTTGCTTTTGCACCTCGGCAATATGCGGTCGGCCCAATGCATCAATATAGCCATTTTCAGTATCAACATCTTCTACATCATTCAATGCAAACGATGTGATTTCAAAGCCCATGCCTTTCAAATCGGATTCAGCAATCTTCTTGACCTGTGTGTTAACCTCTTTAAAATCATTGTAAATCTTCTCAATGGAAAGTGATGCTATAATAGCCCGCAAATGGCCATTCAAAACGTCCTTAAGTTCCTCCTCGCGTTCATTCTGCTTTTTGCCGAGAAATTTTTCTGCGAAGTTTGCCATGATTTGCAGTTCACTTCCGATACTGATAACGGCTGTGCTGACGACCCTTACTGGAATCCCTTCTCTTGTATATGCTTTTTCAGAATCCACCTTTAGCTGAAATGATGTCAGATCAATAGGCGTTGCTGTCTGGAACATACGCAGCCGATACCCGCCGCCGCGAATAATTTTGACCGAGCGGCCATTTTCATCCTGAAAAATGTTTCGCTCCTTCTCCGGATCACCTAGCTTGGGTCCTGTGACAATCAAGGCTTCATTGGAACTTGCGGTTTTGTAGCGAATCCGAAAAATAATAAATGTAATAATCCCTGCAATGAGTGCTAGGGCTACAATAATTGCCAGAATTATTAAAGTCAGCGCGTTCTCAAAAATAAAATAACCCCCTTAAGACATATTAAGTATTTCACTTATTTATTCAATAACTGCTTTCTCAAGAAATTTTCGCTTCTATCATAGTATTCACATCAGCGCTATTTTAGAAGTTTGGCAAAAGTTAATTGTTACAATGACGCGCTTATGCTGATTATCTTCTGCGATGCGAGCCTGATTGTCATCGACGATAATGCGGTGAATTCCAGTGTCGAAGCCGAACTTGACGAAGATGATGATCGCCGTATTTACGAAGTTGAATTAGAAATGACAGATGGAGGAGAGGCAGAAGCAGAAATCGATTCCCCTGATGCTGGGGTGTTCGCTGAGCTGCCTGCTTGGCTGAGGATAGCTGGTTTACTATAATCATTAATGTGATCATTTTAAGCAGATCTTTGCCAGGATATCAATCACTGTATTGGTTAACATAACCTGAGAAGGAGTGATTTCTAATGGGTAAAAATATAGCAACTGTTATCACTGATATGTTTGAAGATGTTGAGTACACCGAGCCAGCTAAAGCTTTTAAAGATGCTGGGCATCATGTCGTAACGATTGGCGATGAAAAAGGACGCCAGGTTACGGGCAAAAATAAAAAAGAGACTGTCACGATTGATGAGCCGATTGATCAGGCTGATCCGGATGATTTTGATGCCCTCTTTATCCCGGGTGGTTTTTCACCGGATGTGCTGCGTGCGGATGAACGTTTCGTTAAATTTGCGAAACAGTTTATGGATGAGAAAAAGCCAGTATTTTCCATCTGCCACGGTGCGCAACTGCTGATTACGGCAAAAGCGCTGGAAGGGCGCGATGCTACTGGTTTTAAATCGATTCAGGTGGACATGGCATATGCAGGTGCTAATGTCCATGACCAGGAAGTTGTCGTCTGCAGCGATCAATTAGTCACAAGCCGCGAGCCGGACGATATTCCTGCATTTAACCGGGAAGCATTGAAACTTCTGGCCAGCTGATAAACACTAAGAATCCCCAGACCCGCTGCTTTCAAGCGTCCTGGGGATTTTATTTATTTTTTAGTGATCGTGAAGTTATCCTCTAAAAGCAGCCAGTTCTGCGGGAAAGCGAGACCTAATTTCCAGTAGCTGATGCCCAGGAGACCCTGATCCTTAATTAAGTCGAATTTCGCCTGAATGGAACGGGCGTCTTCAAACCACACATCATGCTGGCTGCCCCCATCGTCGGTATACGTATAGAATGGTGCCTGTGCTACTGTGTCATATCGAATGGCTGTCTGCTGTTTGTGTGCCCGTGACAGAGCCTGCTGCGGGCTGAGTGCTTCAGCTGGTTTATTTTCAGTATAGGGAAGTGTCCAGTCATAACCGTAAAGATTCTGACCGAGCAAAATTTTATTGGCTGGCATGACACTGACAGCGTAGTTAATGACATCTCGTACTTCATCGATTGGTGAGACTGCTCGGGGCGGACCGTAGCTGTAGCCCCACTCATATGTCAAGAGGACAACCATATCGACAATCTCACCGTGGGCCGCATAATCATGGGCCTCATACCAGGCACCTGTCTGCTCACTGCTTGTTTTGGGCGCGAGAGCTGTAGATAGCATAAGCCCCTCGTTTGCTAGACGCTGTTTCGCTTTTCGCAAAAAGGTATTATAGGCTTCCCGGTCGTCTGGTGCTAAAAATTCAAAATCAAAATGAACATCCCGGAAGCCCGTTTGTTTAGCTGTATTAACGATGTTGTCCAGAAGCGTATTTTGCACTTTATTGACTGTCAGGATAATGTGGCCAAGTTCACGGCTGAATTCGCCGTTTTCCAGATTTGCCACAACCAGCATAAGTGACGCATTGCTGTTTGATGCTATTTGATTGAAATTATCCAATAGCGGTGCTGTGAGTGTCCCGTCACGGCTGACCTCGTAGCTGAACGGGGCCAGATAAGTAAGATGGGGTGCCGCTTTTTGAGCACTGTTAATTAATGTATCTGACACATTGTCACCCATTGGTTCGATATACGCATTGCTTGTTATGTCAGGCTTTGGCTGTTCGGGAATGTATAAACGCGTTCCAATGGACAGGCTGCTGTTCACTGGTATTTGGTTGACCTGGGCCAATTCATCAGCAGACAGGCCAAACTGCTGACCAATCGTAAACAAGGTATCACCCGGCTGTACAAAGTGAAATTGTCCGGCGATTGGAATGACCAGTGATTGGCCGACAGCGAGTTTATCCGGTTTTTTTAATTCATTGGCATCAATCAGATCATTCAGTGAGGTGCCATATGTACTGGCAATGTCATTCAGTGTATCACCTTGACTTACAACATGAATCTGCAAATAAACCCCTCCTAAAACAGCTGTTTCCTTATACAACTGTATGATGCCGTTCAGGGCTATATGACCTTAAATGGGATCGGTGGCTGCTTTCATGACGGTGCGCATTAAATAAAGTGAGTACTCAGTCCCCTCTTTTTCCTCGGATGCCGTACAATTTTGCGGGATGTGCATGGTATAGCCGTACATATAAGCATCCTTAGCCGTGAATAAGAGGCAAATATCACCAGCAATCCCTGCCATAATGAGGTGCGTTTTACCAAGTTCCATCAGCAGAGACTGCAGCGGTGTTTGAAAAAAGGCGGAATGCTGAGGCTTGATCAGAAAAAAGTCCGAAGCATCCGGCTTAATGTCCTGAATGATGTGCTGATTCGCTCCATTTTCGCATGTGCTGGTAATTCGTTGCGGATCAGCCTGCCAGATGCCATAATGATCATTAACGTAGATAAGAGGCAGATCCTGGTCTCTTGCAAACTGCTTCAGCTTTTTCACATTAGGTAATATCTGATTGGTATGGCTGAGCAGTTTATCACCGCCTTCAAAAGCAAAGTCATTTAGCATATCAACCAATAAGATGGCGCATTTATCGAGCGGTATTGTCATAGAAAAACTCCTTTCCAGTCTTTTTCAGTTTCTCCTGAACAGCTAATTTCAAACGTTGCGGGGTGTTATTGATGGATGATGAAGGCTTCATGCAAGAAGCAATCCGACAAGCTTATAAGGCGAAACAGATGAATGAAGTTCCCATCGGAGCTATTATCGTCTATAAGGGAGACATTATTGCCCGTGGCTATAATGTCCGGGAAACATCAAAGACGGCCTTATCCCATGCTGAGCTTATTGCCATCAGTGAGGCTAACCGTCATATGGGAAGCTGGCGGCTTGAGGATTGTACATTATATGTCACGCTTGAACCGTGTCCGATGTGTGCTGGTGCCATTGTGCAGTCCCGGATGAAACGGGTTGTCTATGGTGCCCCTGATCTGAAAGCGGGATGCGCCGGAACGCTTATGAATCTGCTGGAGGATGAGCGGTTCAATCATCAGGCTGAGGTAACCAGCGGCGTGCTTAAGACGACGTGCAGCAGCCTGCTGACGGACTTTTTCAGAGATCTGCGTGAACGCAAAAGCCGTAATGATGACTGAGCCCCCATCTGCCGGTGAAAAACGTGCAAATTGCAGCCACCTGAATGATTATTATTGCATTTTGGCCTGATAGTGATTATAATAATGAGTGCCGTGCTAAGCGGGGAGTTAGCGGTGCCCTGTACTCGCAAGCCGCTACAGCGAGGCCGAATTCCCATGCAAGGTTGGGTGTCTTCGAGGCCTGCCTCAACGGAGTGGTGTTGACGCCCAGGTCCTGCGCAACAGGAACCCATGAACCCTGTCAGATCCGGAAGGAAGCAGCAGTAAGTGGTTATTCTTGTGTGCCGCGGACAAACCTGAGCCGAGCCATGAACTTGGGTAACGCTTGGGGATGCCTGATCGATCATGGGTGCACGGTATACATAATGAAAAAAGACTGCATCAATGCCCTGTTATGGACAATTGATGCAGTCTTTTTATACTGATTGGCACGACGTATGAAATAATGGTTTATGGTTCACATTTACTTATAAAGTCGCGTATAATTGAATTAGCATTTATGAAAGGGAAGCATCCACTATGACCTATCAGGCACTATACCGTGTGTGGCGGCCGAAAACGTTCGAGGACGTTGTCGGACAGGGCCATATCACGCAAACACTGCAAAATGCGATTAGACAGGAAATGTTTTCGCATGCCTACATCTTCTCTGGTCCGCGGGGAACAGGGAAAACAAGTGCTGCGAAAATCTTTGCAAAAACAATTAATTGTGAACAGGCGCCAGTCAGTGAACCGTGTAATGAATGTGCTTCCTGCCGCGGTATTCAGGATGGGTCGATTTCCGATATTATCGAGATGGATGCCGCTTCGAATACCAGTGTTGAAGATGTTCGCGAAATACGTGATAAAGTCAAGTATGCTGCCAGTTCAGTTCCTTATAAGGTGTATATTATTGATGAAGTGCACATGATTTCCACGAGTGCATTTAACGCTCTGCTGAAGACATTGGAAGAGCCTCCGAAGCATGTTGTCTTTATACTGGCAACAACCGAGCCGCATAAAATCCCGCTCACAGTCGCTTCCAGATGCCAGCGCTTCGATTTTAAGCCGATATCCAATCAGACAATTGTTGACCGGCTGCGAACGGTTATTGAATCAGAAGGCATAGCGGTGACAGATGATGCACTTGGAACCGTTGCCCTCACGGCAGAAGGCGGCATGCGGGACGCCTTGAGTGTTCTGGATCAGGCCATTTCCTACAGTGGTGATCAGGTTGAACTGGATGATGTTCTAACTGTAACCGGCGGTGTCGCGCAGGGGATTTTAACCGATGTTGTACGAGCTATGTATGCGTCTGATGCACAAAAGGCCTTATCACTGCTTGATGAACTCATTCAGAACGGGAAAGATCCGGCGCGTTTTGTCTATGATCTGATCTACTTTCTCCGTGATGTACTCCTGTATAAAAGTGCTCCGTCACTTGAGCGTATATTGGAACGGGCGATCGCTGATGAACCGTTTGAGCAGCTGGCGCGTGACGCAGGGGATGCGTGGCTCCAGGAAGCCATTACCCGTCTGAATCAATGTCAGCAGGAGATTAAATGGTCAACCAGCCCGAAAGTATTTATCGAGATTGCGATCCTGGCGATCACCAATCAGAACAGCCAGACCAGTGAAGCGGATACTCCAGTAACCCAGGCTGCTGATACAGAAACGGTAACAAAGCTGACAGGCAGAATCGAGCAATTGGAGAAAGAACTGACAAATCTGAAGGAAGCACCGGCGAGTGCTGCATCACAGGCACCAGCGAACGAACCAAAACGGTCAGCCCCAAGGCCGGCCAAGAATGGCTACAAGGTTCCCCATGAGAAAATCCGCCGTGTACTGGATGCTGCCGAACGTCCGATTCTTAAAGAAATTCAGTCTCAATGGGCTTCGTTTTTAAGTCAGCTGAAATCGACAAGTGCCCCAGCACATGCTACAATACAGGACAGCAAACCTGCCGCTGCATCAAGCGACAGTCTCGTTGTTCAATTCAAATACGATATTCATTGTTCCCTGTTTTTGGATAACCGGGAAACTGTGGAATCGGTTCTTACAAATGTAACGGGCAAAAAACAGACCATTATTCCGATTCCCGCAAAAGAATGGCAGGAGCTGCGCAATGACTATATAAGCAAGCAAGAGACAGCAGAACCGAACGATGATCAGCAGGAAGAGGAATCTCTCATAACCGAAGCACGAAAATTGGCTGGAGATGATCTTCTGGAAATTCACGATGAATAAATTATTTTGAGGAGGCGTTTTCCATGAAAGGCAATATGAACAATATGATGAAACAAATGCAGAAGATGCAGAAGAAAATGGAGCAGGCTCAGGAAGAGCTGCAGGAGATGACCTTTGAGGCGACATCCGGAGGCGGCATGGTTAAGGTAACGGCTAGCGGCAAGCGGGAAATTACAGATGTGCAGGTTTCTGAAGACGTGGTTGACCCGGATGATGTCGATATGCTGCAGGACCTAATTTTAACCGCTACAAACGATGTTCTCCAGCAGATTGAGGATAAAACGAATGACACGATGGGCCAGTTTACGAAAGGTATGAATTTGCCCGGCGGGATGTTCTAATGTCATCCGAAAGATGCCGGCAGACATGTTGAATGAACGCCGAAGCATCATTCAGGAAAACAATTTGAATGGACGCCGTGTTTTTCTGCGAGGAGGCGTATCATGTATTATCCGGAACCGATTTCGAAACTGATTGACAGTTTCACAAAATTGCCAGGGATTGGCCCTAAAACTGCTGTCCGTCTGGCATTTTTTGTATTAGATATGCAGGAAGACGATGTTATGGAATTTGCCAGATCGCTGGTGAATGCCAAGCGGGAGCTGACCCATTGCTCAACGTGCGGTCATATTACCGACCAGGATCCGTGTGCCATCTGTCAGGACACATCACGGGATGGTTCTGTCCTTTGTGTCGTCCAGGATCCAAAAGATGTGATTGCCATGGAGAAGATGAAAGAATTCAACGGGAAATATCATGTGCTGCATGGTGCGATTTCACCGATGGATGGTATCGGTCCTGAAGATATTAACGTATCTGATCTGATTAGCAGACTGAAGGATGAAGAGGTCGAGGAGCTTATTCTAGCGACGAATCCGAATATTGAAGGTGAAGCGACGGCGATGTATATTTCCCGTCTGGTGAAGCCATCCGGTATTAAAACCAGCCGGATCGCCCATGGATTACCAGTTGGCGGAGACTTGGAATATGCAGATGAAGTAACACTCTCTAAAGCATTGGAAGGCAGACAAGATTTATAAAGGTGATGCGTATGAAGCAAAAAAAACAAAGGCAGGAAGCTGACAATCAATTATTGGAAGCTTTATTTTCGGCGGAAAATGAGTGGAGACAAATTCAGGCGATCATGGATAAGAGTGTTGAACCGACGGAAGGTGGCTGGTTCCAGTTAAAACTTGCACAAGCAAAATATCTATTTTTGCTGCGGGAAGCAAGACGGCGGGACGTCCGCGCGATCCAGCAGCATTGACTATTAAGGGTTCTTTTTCGCTTGTCCTTTTCATATGGTTATAGAAAGAGGCAAGGAAAAGGAGTGATGCGGCATGAATGCTACCCTGGTTATTTCAATAATGGCTGCCTTAATCATCGTTTTACTGATTGTGGGTGCACCGGTTAAGCCGATGCGATTTATTACCAGCACCACCGTTAAGCTGGGAATCGGCTTATTATTTCTATTTTTCTTCAACGTATTTGGTGGTGCGATCGGACTGCATATACCTATTAATGTATTTACCGTCGCTGTATCCGGCTTGCTTGGTTTGTTTGGACTAGCCTCCCTGGCTGCGATTCATTTGCTGATTCTGTCGTAAAAAAAGAAGATCCCCGCCATCCTGGCCTTTGTCAGATAAGAAGGTATCAGGAAGAGCCTCATAAACATAAGATTCATTAAGCCGTAAAAAAGGTTTCAATGATTAAGAGATTTGTCAGTATAAAATTCGTTAGATTAGGAGAAACTAAACTAACGGAGGTGGGGACATGGAACAAAAAATGATGGCAGAACGGTGCGGTATTTGTGAAGAAATGAAGGAAGAGGGCATTCATTTATACAAACTATTTATCTGTTGCGAATGTGAAACAAACATCATCCATACAGAACCAAGAGAGGAAAAATACCGCTATTATCTGCGAAAGCTAAAAAATGTGAATCACTCAACTCTCTATTCCTAATCAACTTAAGGTCGCTGCGAATTCGTTGCAGGGACCTTTTTTACTGGCTTATGATATAAGCAGATTACGACTAGAGAGAAGGGCAGGTGCATTATGCAGCGTGATCAGTCAAAGACGCCTTTATACACGCAATTGAAGCAGTTTAAAAATCAAAAACCGTTGTCATTTCATGTGCCCGGGCATAAAAATGGCCGGATTTTCGCGCCGAATGCCTGCCAGGATTTTCAGGAAATTTTGCCGCTTGATCTGACGGAGTTAAGCGGACTGGATGATCTGCACGCACCAAACGGTGTTATACAGAGTGCCGAAGAACTGGCTTCAGCTTTTTTTAGAGTTGACTATACGCATTTTTTGATTGGCGGGAGTACGGCTGGCAATCTAGCGATGATCCTGTCGGTCTGCTCATCCGGTGACAAGGTTATCGTGCAGCGCAACAGTCATAAATCGATTTTTAATGCCCTTGAACTGAGCGGAGCCCTGCCGGTATTTGTCGCCCCGGAATTTGATCGTGAAGCCCGCCGGCTGACAGCCCCCAATACGGCTACAGTGCAAACGGCTTTAGACAACCATCCGGATGCTAAAGCTTTGGTGCTGACCTACCCCGATTATTTCGGTAAAACCTTCCCTTTGCATGAAATGATTTCGCGGGCCCATGCCCGTCAGATACCTGTTCTGATTGATGAAGCACATGGTGTACATTTTTCCCTGCATAAGGATCTGCCGGCTTCAGCTGTAGCACTTGGGGCAGATGCTGTTGTACAGTCTGCGCATAAGATGGCTCCGGCCATGACGATGGGTGCTTATTTGCATGTGCAGTCAGCGCACTTATCCAATGCAGCCATCCAGTATTATTTACAAATGATTCAATCAAGCAGTCCGTCGTATCCGGTAATGGCTTCACTGGATCTGGCGCGTTTCTTTTTAGCTGATCTGACGAATGATGATTGGGACGATATCCACACGAGCTGCTATCATGTGAAGCAGCTGCTGGCAGAAAGCAGTCATTGGGAGGTTGCCTCGGGCGATGACCCGCTTAAGCTAATATTACAGGCAAAACGAGGATTGACTGGTTATCAAATTGCACAACTGTTTGAGCAATTTGATATTTACCCGGAATTGGCCACCCATAAGCAGGTGCTGTTTATTCATGGCCTGGCCCCTTTTACAGACTATGAACGATTAAATAATGCGATCAACTATATTAATGCAGAATTAAAAAATACAGCAAGTCATGATATAATGGAGAAAGATGAAATAGACAATCTTATGACAGAACGTGTGACAGAGCTTGCAATCGATTATGCAGCCATGAAGCAGCGCAGCACACAAACGGTTCCGTTATCACAAGCCTCAGGCTGCATTGCGGCGGAACCTATAACACCTTATCCGCCTGGCATCCCATTTATTTTAAAAGGCACGCGTATCACTCATGGGCATATCCACGTCTTATACCAGCTGCTGCAGCAGGGTGTGCATCTGCAGCCTCAGACGATCGATAAAGGCATCAGCGTTTTTCATTAAAGGAGTAGTCAGATGTGAATGGTTTGTTTATAACCTTTGAGGGCGGCGAGGGATCCGGCAAGTCGTCTATTTTAAAATCAGCAGAGCAAAAGCTGGCCGCTCGCGGCTATGACGTTCTGGCAACACGGGAGCCCGGGGGCATTGAGATTGCGGAGAAGATCCGCTCTATTATTCTTGATCCGGAGCATACGGCAATGGATGCACGTACGGAGGCCCTGCTTTATGCAGCAGCCCGGCGGCAGCATCTGACGGAAATCGTCAGGCCGGCTCTTGAGTCAGGGAAAATGGTCCTCTGCGACCGGTTTGTCGACAGCAGTCTCGCTTATCAAGGGTTTGCCAGAAGTATTGGAATGGATGAGGTGCTCGCCATTAATCAGTTTGCCATACAGGACCTGATGCCGGATCGGACTCTGTTTTTTGATATCAATCCGGAAAAGGGCCTGGACCGCATTGCCCGCAATGAGAATCGGGAGCGGAATCGCCTCGATCTTGAGCATATCCGGTTTCATGAGCAGGTATATGCAGCTTACTGGAAGCTGGTGGCAGAGCATCCGGACAGGATTCACGTTATTGATGCGGATCGGCCTTTTGCAGACGTTGAGGCGGATACAATACAGGATGTGGTTTCCTATGTAAATCACATGTTAAGAGAGGAAGAAGGAAAATGAAATTATTGATTGCCATTGTGCAGGACAAAGACACCAGTCGTTTGACTGACGTTTTAGGTGAGGAAGATTTTAAATTAACGAAACTGGCCACAACGGGTGGTTTTCTCAAAGAAGGAAACACGACACTGATGATTGGTACTGACGACGACTATGTTGACCGTGCCCTGGAAATCTTCCGGGATAACTGTTCCAAACGTGAACAAATGGTCGCCCCGATTTCGCCAATGGGCGGCAATGCGGATTCATATATTCCCCAGCCTGTTAAAGTCGAAGTCGGCGGTGCCACTGTCTTCATTATGCCGATGGAGCAATACTATAAGTTTTAACAGCTGAATTGACTCTCCTGCAATCTGCTTAATCTTTTAAGGACTGAGTTTTTATGAAAATAAATCCGGAATTACAATCCCAAATGGATACATCACCCAAAACACATCAGGTGCCGGCTGAAGGGCGAACGTCGTTCAGCAGCATGGTTCAGTCCCGGACTGAGCATTTAAAACAGCAGGAAATCGGCCAGCTGATGGATTATCTGTCACAGCAGGGTAATAGGCTGGCACGATTTCGCTCGGTCCGTGATCTGGTGAAATTTAAACAAACTGTTAAGCGTTTGTTAAAAGAGACGACCGGTGGGGGTCTTTCGCTACAAAAGTCCCGCAATTTTCGGATGAATGGTGAAAGCAGTCAACTGGCTCTAGTTAAAGCTGTTGATGATAAACTGGTCGAATTAACCGACGAGGTAATGGATGACGAACAGGAAACGATTGATTTGCTCGGACTGATCGGTGAGATTAAAGGGCTGCTCGTTAATTTATATATGTAACACAAAAGAGGGTGCACTATGAAGTCATGGGAAGAACTCACTAAGATTCAGCCGCTCGCAAGCCAATTGATGACGAACAGCATTAAAAAGGGCCGTATCTCGCATGCTTATTTGTTGCAGGGAGAACGTGGAACCGGTAAGGAAGAGATGGCGCTGTTACTGGCGAAGACGCTGTTTTGTGATGACCGGTCCGGTGTTGAACCCTGCCAGGAATGCTATGTGTGTAAGCGAATTGATTCAGGAAATTACCCTGATGTGCATTGGCTGGAGCCTGACGGGCAGTCAATCCGTAAAGAGCAGATTGAAGAACTGCAAAAAGAATTTTCCTATACCGCGCTGGAATCCAGTGAAAAGGTTTATGTTATTAAGGGTGCCGAGACGATGACGGTGAATGCGTCCAATCGTCTGTTGAAATTTCTGGAGGAGCCATCACAGAGGACAACGGCGATTTTACTCACAGAAAATAGTTCTTCGATTCTGCCGACGATTCGCTCACGCTGTCAGACGATCGATTTAAAACCGCTCAACCCGGAAGCCTTTCAGCAACAGTTAATGGACGAGGGTGTTTCATACAAATCAGCTGTTTTGTTAAGCGCTTTGACAAACCGATTGGATGAGGCCATTTCCTGGAGTCAGGATGATTGGTTTGCCCAGGCTCGAAAACGAATGCTACAATTAGTAGAAACGTATTCGACCAATCCTGAGGACATTTTTTTGTTTATTCATCAGACATGGCTGCCGCATTTTAAGGAGCGGTCACAGCAGGAATTGGGACTCGATTTACTGCTTCTGGCTTTCAAGGATATACTTTTCTGCCATCTTGGCAAAGAAGATGATATGGTTGTATTTGTTAAGGATGAGGCACGATTGGAAAATTTGGTGATGACCTTCTCACAGGAAAAATTGCTTGACATATTGCAGTTAGTGCTTGATGCTAAACACAAACTCAGGCAAAACGTCAATCCAACACTTGTGATGGAGCAGCTTACCATTCAAATACAGGGGTGATTCGATGATTGAGGTGGCAGGTGTCCGTTTTAAGCAGGTGGGCAAAATCTATTATTTTGACCCGGACAGCTATCCGCTTGAGGAGAATGATTACGTTATTGTTGAAACAGCTCGCGGAGTTGAATTCGGCAAAGTGGTTATAACGAACAGAATGGTTGAGGAAGATGATGTTGTTCTGCCGCTTAACAGAGTGATTCGCAAAGCCAGCGAAGAAGATAAAATGACAGTGGCTGAAAATAATGAGCTGGCTGACAGGGCGCTGAAAATTTCCCCTCAAAAGGTTAGAGATCACGATCTTGATATGAAGCTTGTAGATGCTGATTATACATTTGATCGTCAAAAGATTATTTTTTACTTCACAGCAGAAGGGCGGATTGATTTTCGCAACCTGGTGAAGGATCTGGCGGCAACCTTTAAAACACGGATCGAACTGCGGCAGATCGGTGTGCGTGATGAAGCAAAAAGACTTGGCGGCATTGGTCCTTGTGGCCGGCTGCTCTGCTGTTCAACTTTTCTGGCAGACTTCGAACCGGTTTCCATTAAGATGGCCAAGGATCAGAATCTGTCTCTGAATCCCGCTAAAATTTCCGGTTTGTGCGGCCGTCTTATGTGCTGCTTAAAATATGAAAATGACGACTATGAAACCGCTAAACGGGAATTGCCGGATATAGGTGAAGATGTGCGTACACCATATGGTGAAGGAAGAGTCACTGGCTTAAACATACTGGACCGTGTGATCCATATTAAGTTGCTTGAAGAAGAACGCGAGATTGAATATACATTGGATGAAATGATTGAGGAAGGCATTATAACAGCGCAAGCCACAGAATAGTGGGGTGAGAAGCGTGTCAAAACGACAAATTTTTGATCAGGTGTCCGACATGGAAACCCAAATTGGTGAGCTGTATGAACAGCTTGGTGATCTAAAAGGCAAACTGAGCCGACTTTTGGAAGAAAAGCACCGTCTGGAGATGGAAAATCATCATTTGCGGGGCCGACTGGAGCAGGCCGATGACGATTTTCAGGAAGACGAAGTCGTAAAAGATTCTCATATACCCGGCGAGGGTTATGATAATCTGGCAAGGCTCTACGAAGAAGGGTTTCATATTTGCAATGTGCATTTTGGCACGCCGAGACAAGATGAGGATTGTCTGTTCTGCTTGCAATTCTTAAGTAAAACGAAGTAACACCGCAAGAGCTGTCTCTTTTTGGGAGACAGCTTTTCTATCATAACAGGAATGGACGGGAAAAATGGTAACCATCTATGAAGACGAACGTGTGGATTATTTATTGGCTGAGCAGGATATGTCGATTATTCAGAGTCCGAATGTATTTGCTTTTTCCCTTGATGCTGTGCTGCTGGCGCGTTTCGCATATGTACCGATAAAAAAAGGAGCCATCCTCGACTTGTGCACGGGCAACGGAGCAGTTCCCTTATTATTATCAAGGCGCACTTATGCTTCAATTACGGGGATCGAGATTCAGGAGCGGCTCGCAGACATGGCCAAGCGAAGTATTCAGCTGAATTCACTGGAAGAGCAGCTTACCATCATGCACGGGGATCTGAAGGACATGAAAGACAGTATGGGGCACAGTGCATTTGACGTGGTCACGTGCAATCCGCCGTATTTTCCAACGGAGGCAAAAGCTGAACGCAACCAGAATGATTATCTGACCATCGCCAGACATGAAGTATACAGTACGCTGGAGGATGTTGTAAAAGCCAGCAAACTTCATGTAAGACCCGGAGGCAAGGTCGCCATGGTTCACCGTCCGGGCAGGCTGGTGGATATCATAACATTATTCCGGCAATATAAAATTGAGCCGAAACGCCTGCAGCTGGTTTATCCCAAGCGCGGACGGGATGCCAACATGCTGCTGATTGAAGGCATCAGAGACGGCAAAGCTGATTTGACCATGTTGCCGCCTTTATATATTTACAATGAAGACGATACCTATACAACGGAAGCTGAGGCGATCATTTATGGAAAACCATGAGCATATCGTTTATATTTTAAAGTGTGCTGATAACACGTTTTATACTGGCTATACGACAGATTTAGAAAACCGGGTGCAGATGCATGAGAACGGGGAAGGAGCCAAATATACACGCGGACGCGGCCCGTTTCAGGTTGTCTTTGTCGAGAAATATCCAACTAAAGAAGAAGCGATGAAGCGGGAATACGGGATTAAGCAGCTTACCCGCAAAGGGAAGGCGCAGTTAATCCGGGACAAGCTGAAAGAAGTGATGTACTATGAAAATTCAGAGGAGCTTTAGCAGTGACGAGGAAGTCGGCACAGTTTACGCTGTACCGACGCCAATCGGCAATCTGGAGGATATTACTTTTCGCGCATTAAAAACACTTGAGACGGTTTCTGTGATTGCTGCTGAAGATACCCGGAATACACAGAAACTGCTGCAGCATTTTGATATCCCAACACCCCTTGTCAGCTATCACGAACATAATAAGGAGAACCGCGGCCGGGAGCTGCTGAGCCGCTTGGAAAAGGGAGAATCGATTGCTGTTGTCAGCGATGCAGGAATGCCGGTTATTTCAGATCCGGGCTATGAGCTTATGACCGCGGCTATAGCTGCTGACTATCCAGCTGTTGCACTGCCAGGGGCAAATGCAGCATTATGTGCCCTCGTCGGTTCCGGACTTTCGAGTGATGAATTTTTGTTTTACGGATTTTTACCGCGCAAGAAAAAGGAAAAGGAAGCAGAACTGGAGCGCCTGAAGCCATTGTCAGCGACATTATTGCTGTATGAATCGCCTTACCGGATAAAGGACACATTAACGATGATCAAGGCCACACTTGGCAACCGGCCGATCGCCATTGCCCGTGAACTGACGAAGAAATTTGAGGAATATACGCGCGGGACGGCTGCTGAACTTCTGGACTGGGCTGATGAGACTGCTATGAAGGGTGAATTTTGCCTGGTTATTGAAGGGAACGCTGGCGATTCGGAACAGGGAAGTGACCTCTGGTGGAGTCATCTTTCGGTTGTGGAACATGTTCGTTATTATATCGATGAGACTGGGTATACCAGCAAGGAAGCTATTAAACGCGCGGCTCTTGACCGGAAAATGGCGAAGCGGGATGTTTATCAGGCATTCCATATTGATCAATAACGGGACGTATACAAACACTCTGGTATAAAAAACGGCTGCCGCTTCCGGAAATGAAGCATTAGCCGCTGCGTAACATTAATTAAGATCGAGTGACGTGTGTTATTGGTTTAAGCGTGCCTGAATTTCTGTCATTAATTGTTCTGCCCCTTCAGGACTCAGCACAATGCTGCCATTTGCTAACACCAAATTATCATCAGATTTGTGGCCGGTTACTTGACACGTCATATCGAGTGTCTGTTTTTTCAGCACAATCTTATTGTCGTCCGTGTAAATATCCAGCTCATCACTGTTGTTAATATCCAGTGTGCGTCGTAATTCAACAGGAAGCACGACACGTCCAAGTCCATCAATTTTCCGTGTGATTCCGGTCTGTTTCATATGCCATTCTCCTCTCCAGCCGGCTTTAGGCATACAGCCGTCATGATAAATAGGCCCATTCTGGCTCAACTTATGGAGTATACTACCAGCACGTCATGTAACCGTCAATTATAATGCTGTAGTTATGTGAAAATTGTTGTAACTAAACAAAGGACCGGCTGTTTGATAAAATGATACTATTCAGGCATGATTCGAATAACGGTGGTCAAGGAGACACAGAGTTATTGGCAAATGCACTTAAAAAAAGCTAAAATAGAAACCATCTGAAGGAGGTAGTGTGCAATGCCCGAGGAAAAGAAAACATTTTATATTACCACACCTATTTATTATCCGAGCGGCAATTTACATATTGGCCATGCCTATTCGACGGTTGCTGGCGATGCCATGGCCCGTTATAAGCGTTTGCGGGGCTATGATGTGATGTATTTGACCGGCACTGACGAACATGGCCAGAAGATACAGCGAAAGGCCCATGAACAGGGCAAGGAGCCACAGCAATATGTTGATGAGATGGCCAGTGGTATTCAAAATCTCTGGGAAAAGTTAAAGATTACACATGATGACTTTATCCGGACGACAGAGGACCGGCATAAAGAAGTGGTAGCTAAAATATTTGACCAGCTCGTCCAGCAGGGTGATATTTATCTGGATGAGTATGAAGGCTGGTATTGTACATCGTGTGAATCATTTTTTACAGAACGCCAGCTAGACGATGGCCACTGTCCGGATTGTGGTGACCCTGTTGAGAAAGTAAAAGAGGAATCCTATTTCTTCAAAATGAGCAAGTATGTTGATCAACTGCTCGAGTTTTATGAACAGAATCCGCAGTTTATCCAGCCGGAAGCCCGGAAAAATGAAATGCTGAACAACTTTATCAAACCAGGACTGGAGGATCTGGCAGTTTCCCGCACGACTTTTGACTGGGGAATTAAGGTGCCTGGTGATCCGAAACACGTTATCTATGTTTGGATTGATGCTTTGAGCAACTATATTACCGCTCTTGGCTATGGGACCGAAGACGACCAGTTATATAAGAAGTTCTGGCCGGCCGATGTGCATCTGATGAGCAAGGAAATTGTTCGCTTCCATACGATCTATTGGCCCATTATGCTGATGGCGCTGGATTTGCCATTGCCAAAACAGGTCTTCTCCCACGGCTGGATTCTTATGAAAGACGGCAAAATGTCCAAATCCAAGGGCAATGTCGTTGATCCTGTTCAGCTGATTGACATTTACGGACTGGATGCGGTGCGTTATTATCTCTTGCGCGAAGTGCCTTTTGGGTCAGATGGTGTGTTTACACCGGAGGGATTCGTTGAGCGCATGAACTATGATCTTGCCAATGATCTCGGTAACTTGTTAAACCGCACCATTGTGATGATCAGCAAGTACTTTGACGCTAAACTCCCAGCTTATCAGGCAGCTGAGACGGAAACGGAACAATCTCTGGAAAAAATGCAGCGGGATACCGTTCAAAAAGTGGAAGAGGCAATGGATAATCTGCAGTTCTCGGTTGCCCTGTCGTCGCTGTGGCAGCTGATCAGCCGTACCAATAAATATATTGATGAAACCGAGCCATGGGTGTTGGCGAAAGACGAGACCAAACGGGAACGTCTGGGCAATGTGATGGCTCATCTTGCTGATTCACTGCGCAAAATAGCGATTATGCTGCAGCCGTTCCTGACTGAGGCACCTGAAGAAATTTTCCAGCAGCTGGGAATTCATGCTGATGATGCCTTACAATCATGGGACAGCCTTTATCAGGATGGTGTCATCCCAGCCGGCACTGAGGTGCATAAAGATCAGCCGATTTTCCCACGGCTTAATGTTGATAAAGAGGTACAGGCGATCAAAGCGATGATGCAAAAGCCGGCTAAAACGACCGAAAAACCAGCTTCCAGCGTGCCGGAACAAAAAAGTGAGGTCACAATCGATGACTTTATGAAGCTGGATCTGCGTGTCGCAGAGGTGCTGAAAGCAGAGCCTGTCAAAGATACCGATAAATTGCTGCGGCTGCAGGTGGATGCAGGAACCGACAAACGGCAAGTCGTCTCCGGCATTGCCGAGTATTACAGCCCTGATGAGCTTGTCGGTCAAAAAGTTATCTGTGTCACGAATCTGAAACCTGTTAAATTGCGTGGCGAGCTGTCGGAAGGCATGATTCTCTGTGGCGAAACAGACAGCGGTGAGCTTGTTCTGACATCGGTTGATCAATCACTTCCGAATGGCTCGGTGGTTAAATAAATTCTGGCTGAGCAAAGGGGGCAGTTCATCATGTCTGTTCTCTTTCCTCTGAGCCATGCTTCTCCAAAAGATGCTGGAAAAACTTTATATAAGGAAGTGAGACTATGTTAGTGGATACACATGTTCATTTGAATGCGGATGAATTCGCTGAGGACCGGGAAGAAACTATTCAGCGGGCATTTGATGCAGGTGTCGAATACATGGTCGTTGTCGGTTTTGACCGGCAGACGATTCCGCTGGCGATTGAAATTGCTGAACGGTATGACACCATTTATGCCGCTGTGGGCTGGCACCCGGTTGATGCGGTGGATATGACTGATGACGACCTTAACTGGATTGAGGAACTTTCGTCACACCCGAAAGTGGTTGCTATCGGGGAAATGGGACTGGATTATCATTGGGACAAATCACCAAAAGAGATTCAGAAAGATGTCTTTCGCAGGCAGATAGCCCTTGCTAAGAGGGTCAACATGCCAATTATTATTCATAACCGGGAGGCTACTGAGGATATCAGAGACTTGCTGCAGGAGGAAAAGGCAAGCGATATCGGCGGTATTATGCATTGCTACAATACCTCAGCAGCGTATATGCAGTCGTTTCTTGATATGGACTTTTACATATCAATTGGCGGACCGGTAACCTTTAAAAATGCAACCCTGCCTAAGGATGCAGCGGCCGCGGTGCCTTCAGACCGGCTCCTGGTGGAAACGGACGCTCCTTTTCTCGCACCACATCCGAACAGAGGAAAACGCAACGAACCGGCTTATGTTAAATTGGTTGCAGAAAAAGTTGCTGAACTGCGCGGTCAGTCGTTTGAAGAATTGAGCCATATGACAACAGCTAACGCCTTTACGTTTTTTAATATCACCCCAAAAACGTAACGCACTTAATTATGAGAATGACATCTTGCACCTATTATGAAGAGACCTGTCTTAGGACGGGTCTTTTTTTGTGGGGTTTTCCGGAGCGGTCCTCTTTTGTCTGCAGATGTTTTATTACAGGCATGAATACTGCCAAAACAGATTTTAGACGTTTCACAGTAGCTAAATATTACGCTCTGTAATCTTATTGTTAGGGAACCGTAAATGAAAAGGCGTTGTAAAGGCAAGGGGCCATTAATATAATCAAGTAAGCGGATGAGAAAGGAGGCAATAAGCATGAAGGTTTTTTCAAAATTATTGCCCAGTAAAACCCGGCACTGGATTCTTTCAGGAGCTGGATTATTAGCACTTATGATTTTTTGCGGATTCATGATAGCAGAAACAACGAAAGCAGAAGTCACCGTCGCTGATAATGGCGATGAACAAACAGTTAAAACAAATGCGGATACAGTCCAGGATTTGCTGGATGAAGAAGGCATTACGTATTCAAAACACGACGATCTTTCACATACAATAGATGCACCAGTTGAGGATGGCATGACAATTAAATATGATGAAGCCAATAAGCTTACAGTAGCGATTAATAATGATAAAGATACCTATTATACAACAGCTGATACCATCAACGAATTTCTTGATAATCATGATCTGACGGTTGGTAAATATGACGAGGCATCGGAGCCAGCTGCAGCTGCGATTACCGATGGGATGGACTATTCAATTGATAAGGCATTTGATGTAACGGTTGAGGATGCCGGCGAAAAGAGAAATATTCATCCAACCACACAGCAGAGCGTCGAGGAATTACTGACTGACAATGATATTGAGGTGGATGATCTGGATCAGGTCAGCCCGTCTTTGGATGCGACGATTGAAAAAGGCGATGATATTAAAATAACACGCGTTGAAAAATCCAAAGAAACAGTCGATGAATCGATTGCTTATGACACGGAAAAACGTGACGATGACAGTCTGGAAAAAGGAAAGACCAAGATTGTTAGTGAAGGCCAGGAAGGGACGGTCGCGAAAACATATGAAGTAACAACAGAGAACGGTGAAGCTGTTGACCGGCAGCTAATGAACAAAGAAGTTAAGCAGAAAAGTGAGAACAAGATTGTTGCTCATGGCACGAAAGAAAAAGACACAAATGTGACCAAACTATCTGCTGAGAGCAGTTCTAATAATCAGGAAGCTGCCAGCAGCAGTAAAAAAGAACTGCAAATGAATGCAACGGCTTATACAGTTGACTGTCTTGGTTGTGATGGCAAAGGCCTTACAGCAACAGGCATCAATTTGCACGAAAACCCTCATGTGGTTTCCGTAGATCCAAATGTGATTCCTTTAGGATCGCGCGTTTGGGTTGAAGGCTATGGCAATGCGGTTGCCGGTGATACCGGGGGTAATATTCAAGGAAACCGGATTGACTTGCATTTCACTTCCCAAAGCAAAGCAAGCAGTTTCGGACGGCAGACGGTAACAGTCAAAGTTCTTGATTAAGATATGATATAATATTCCTGCCATAGATTAATGGCAGGAATATTTGTATAAGAGAAGAGGAATCAGCGTGAGAATTCAAGAAGTGGTGGTTGTCGAAGGCCGCGATGATACAGCCAGGGTTCGTGAGGCTGTGGATGCGGATACAATTGAAACAAATGGCTCGGCCGTTGGTGACGCTGTCATAAAACAGATCAGGCACGCACAGGCTAAACGCGGCGTCATCATATTAACGGATCCGGATTTTCCCGGCAAGCGAATCCGGCATATCATCAGCGTGGCTGTTCCGGGGTGCAAGCATGCCTTCCTGCCACGTGAAGCAGCCCGTGACAGGCGTTCAGGTCAAACGAGCCTGGGAATTGAACATGCATCAGCTGAGGCCATTCGCGACGCACTCCAAAGTGTTTACTCATTAGCTGCAGAAGAATATGCCGACATCACCCGGGAAGACTTGGTGAGCGCCGGTTTGATTGGCAGTTCTAAGGCAAGCCGCCGTCGTGATCATCTTGGTGAGATTTTGAAAATTGGTCATACGAATGGCAAACAGCTGTTGAAGCGACTGACGATGTTTCGAATTTCCCAAGAGCAATTTGACAAAGCCATGCAGCAGGTGATGCAGGAGGAAGATTATGACGGATAAATGGATTGCAACGCCGACACGCACGAAAGAGATTCTTGAAACACATGGATTTGCCTTTAAAAAGAGTTTAGGGCAGAACTTTATTGTTGATGTCAACATTTTAAATAATATTATCCGGAAGGCTGGTATAGACAAACGAGCAGGGGTGATTGAAATTGGCCCTGGCATCGGTGCGTTAACGGAGCAGCTCGCCATCCATGCTGACAAAGTGGTCGCCTATGAAATCGACCAGCGTTTGTATCCGATTCTGGATGAGACGCTTGCCTCTTATTCGAATGTACGCATTCTACAAGAGGATATTTTAGAAGCGGATGCAGCTCGCATGATCGAAACATATTTTGCATCTGATCAGCCTGTTCATGTTGTCAGTAACCTTCCATATTATATAACGACTCCTATCCTGATGCGCTTATTGCGTGATCAATTGCCAGTGACCAGCCTGACAGTCATGATCCAGAAGGAAGTAGCGGACCGGATGGCTGCTGAACCGAATCAGAAGAGCTACGGGTCATTGTCAATTGCCGTTCAGTATTATACTGAGGCCTCAGTTGTCATGAACGTTCCCAAAAATGTATTTATGCCGCCGCCTAATGTTGGGTCAAGTGTGCTGAAACTCACCAGACGGGAACAGGCGCCAGTCGAGGTAGATAATGAGGCGTACTTTTTCACCATTGTACGCGCGTGCTTTGCCCAGAGACGCAAGACATTGCGGAATAATCTTATCCGGCACTTTAATACGACTGACAAGCTCCAGGTTGTGGAGACTTTAGAGGCGTCTGGTATTGATGAAACAAGGCGTGGTGAGACGTTGACAATGGCCGAATTTGCCGTTCTTTCAAACACTTTCTATCGTTTAATTGAAAAGATGAGATGATCAGCTGTCTTCTAAAGGGCAGCTGATCTTTTTGATAATGGCACAGGACCTGCTTACACCTCATAGCCTGTAGGTAGTGATCTAAATTTATCCGGAAGAAGCTGTGAGGTGGCGTTATGAGTTTTGCAATTGGTGAACACGTAACACGCGCATCCTATCATCATGATTTATTGTTCCGTATTGCAGCCATTTCTGGAGAATTGGCTATATTGCATGGTGAGGACATTCGTCTGGCCGCTGATGCTCCACTGGGTGATCTGGTTCGTGCCAATGCAAGTGAAGTGGCGAAACGTAAAAAGCAGGAAAAAAAGCAAGAGGCATATTCTTATCATCTGTTCCGTCAGGATTACCAGCTGATGAAGGAAAAACGTGATTATCAATCGGGACATGGCTATGACCATACGGCAGGTTTTTTTCAGCTGCCGACAACTGTTTTGCATATTGATGGAGACCGGACTTATATGCGAAAGTGTACTGAATTATACCAGCGCCTGGGGCTAAATGTACACGGTGCTTATGTGCAGGAAAAAGATATGCCGCAGGAAGTTGAGGCACTGACAGACAGTGTTAAGCCGCATATCGTTGTTATTACGGGACATGATGCTTTTTCCCAGAAAAAAGGCGCCAAAAGTGACTTGGGGGCTTACCATAACACCCAGTATTTCGCGGAAGCCGTTGATGTCATCAGACAAAAACATCCGCGGCTGGATGATGTGGTTATCTTTGCAGGTGCCTGCCAGTCTCACTTTGAGTCGCTTATTCAGGCCGGTGCAAACTTTGCAAGTTCACCATCAAGGGTTAATATCCATGCACTGGATCCAGTTTATATAGCGGCGAAAATGGCCTATACCCCTTTTATGGAGAAGGTTAGCGTCTGGGATGTTCTGCAGAATACATTAACAGGTGAAGAAGGAATGGGCGGTGTCGAAACAAAAGGCCTGATGCGGATAGGGATGCCGTATACACCGTCAGATGGTGCCGATGACTAACAGGTATCTGAAACGGAGGATTGGAACGCTCGTATGCTGGTTTCACCTCCGGATTTCAGACCTTTTAATAAGGTTGTACATAGTTTTTTAAGTTTTTGCCATAATAACCACAGGATGCCAATTTTGCTTATTGACATAAATAAGGCAGCGCTGTTATAATGACAAGTTTTACTTGACTATTATACAAGCCTGTGTTATCATTATTAACAAGTGAGGTGGAGTATAGTGGCTAAAACATTGATCGAAATAAAGCAAGGTCTTGAATCGCATGTTGGTCAGCGATTGCGCCTTAAGGCGAACGGCGGCAGACGAAGAACGATTGAACGCTGCGGCACATTGGCTGAGATATACCCGTCTGTTTTTATTGTTGAACTGGATCAGGACGAGAATGCATTCGAACGTGTTTCATATAGCTATGCCGACATTCTAACCGAGACGGTGGAATTAAATTTTCCAGATGATCAGCTAGGTCACGCACTCATGGCGGAGCAGTAAATGGTGATTGCTGCTTTTTCCTTTGTCCAGGGTCCTGAGCGACGTGTGGAACATCGCTTGCAGATAGCCTGTCTCATTTATTAGTCTTAAGTATTTCCTGTTTTGTCAACAACTGTCGGGTGTTTCTTTTGCCATTTCCCATAAACTAATGTTGTCGTAAGGCACTCTTAAGAAAGGGGACGTTTCTTTCATGGCACGAAGTAAAAGCGTCATGTCGGATAAACTGAAAGAAGAAGTCGCTAAAGAGTTAGGCATTTACGACACCATACAGCAGGAAGGCTGGGGAGGCATTCGCGCTAGGGATGCCGGTAATATGGTGAAACGGGCAATTGAAATGGCCGAGCAAAACATGAAGTAATGATTGGGCAAACCCTTTAATGGGTTTGCCCTTTATATTGGGTGACTGACTTTCTCCTAAAGGTTACCCTGCAACTGGCAAAAAGATTTTGGCACTTTCATATGGCACAGTCACTTGACCATCTCAGATAACTTGATGAAGCACGTACAATAGTGGTATATTTAGTTAAAATATTCGGTTATAGTAGAGGTGGTCTATGAAACGAAGTGAGCGGCTTGTATCAATGACGCGTTATTTTCTGGAAAATCCTAAAGAACATACATCTTTGCCTTATTTTAGTGATCAATACGATGCGGCAAAGTCATCGATCAGTGAAGATCTGACAATTATTGATCGCGTCATACGGCAAGAAGGGGCCGGGTGGCTGCAGACGCTTCCCGGCGCTTCGGGCGGTGTCAGTTTTCAGCCTAGCATGGCCCAGGAAAGAGGCGGCCGGTTTATTGCTGACCTTTGTAAAACCTTGGCTGATCCTGCACGCCTTCTACCTGGCGGTTATTTATACATGAGCGATATTTTAGGCGATCCGAAGATGGTTAACCAGATCGGTCATATTTTAGCTTCTGCATTTTCTGACCGGGAAATTGACGTTGTCATGACTGTTGCAACCAAGGGTATCCCACTGGCTTATGCTGTTGCAGCCGTCCTGAATGTCCCAGTTGTGATCGTAAGACGTGATGCAAAAGTGACGGAAGGATCTTCTGTAAGTATTAATTATGTGTCAGGTTCTCCGCGAAAAATTCAGACAATGGTGCTTCCTAAACGAAGCCTGCATGCTGATGCCAATGTCTGTATCATTGATGACTTTATGAAAGCAGGGGGCACTATTAATGGCATGATCAGCCTGATTGGTGAGTTTAATGCCAACGTCCAGGCTATTGGTGTGCTGGCTGAGGCGGATGATGAAGAGGAGGAGCGTGTCGTGCAGCACTACACGTCACTTATAAAAATCAGCAACGTTGATTTGAAGCAGAGGACGATTGATGTCCGTCCTGGTCATTATAACTGACGTTGCCTTCCGCGAACGGCTGTGGAGCCCTTGGTGCCCGTCGCGCCCGCATGCCTTGGTTCCCGCAGCAATCTTCCCTCCGGTGAATCTGCGTCTTTTAACTTTGTCCTCCTTCCTGTTTGATCTGATTTTGCCCGGCGCTTCGAAATCAGGTATTATTTTCTAAATTTTTTCACTGTATAGGCAGGAATTCTTATATATGTGTTGAATTATGCCAGTAGGACAAAGGAAGGGTGGTGAAACATCATGGAAGTAACTGACGTGAGATTACGCCGTGTAAATACAGAGGGGAGAATGTGTGCAATTGCTTCAATTACAATGGACGAGGAATTTGTGGTTCATGATATCAGAGTGATTGACGGCAATCATGGCTTGTTTGTGGCAATGCCATCTAAACGGACCCCAGATGGCGAATTCAGGGACATTGCCCATCCGATCAATTCGGCTACCCGTGGTAAGATTCAGGATGCCGTATTAGGTGAGTATCACCGTGCTGGTGAAGCTGAAACCAATTACGAAGAAGCGGGTGCATCCTGATATATTTTGCAGAAGGTCTAATCTTGCCACAGGTTAGCCTTCTCTTTTTAGTTTCAAACCAGCTGCTTCAGTGGCATCTTTAAGTACTGATTTTATCCCCGGAGATGCGTGCCCTCAGTCTTACATACGATTTTCCTTCTTCTTACAACGCTAAATCTGTTGAAATTAGCGTATTTTTGAGATATATTCATAATTGGATAATAGAATGGAGGACTCCACATGGCGAATCGTTTTGCGGTGATTCTTGCTGCCGGACAGGGGACTCGAATGAAGTCGAATTTATATAAGGTACTCCATCCGGTTTGCGGCCGTCCGATGGTACAGCATGTCATCGATCAGTTAAAACCGGTGAATCCTGAACAAATGATAACAGTCGTTGGCCATGGCGCAGCAAAGGTAACTGAACTTATTGGCGAAGACAGCCAGACTGTTTTACAGGAGGAACAATTGGGCACAGGACATGCTGTGCTTCAGGCCGAGGATCTATTAAACAGCCAAGAGGGCACAACCATTGTTGTGTGCGGCGATACACCTTTGATCACCAGTGAGACCTATGAGGCACTTTTTGCGCATCATGAAGCTAAAGGTGCCAAGGCAACCGTTTTAACGGCTGGGGCTCCCGATCCGGCAGGTTATGGCCGGATTATCCGTAACAGTGACGGAGAAGTTGCACGGATTGTTGAACATAAGGATGCCTCTGATGCGGAATTACAAGTCAGCGAGATTAACACAGGCACCTACTGTTTTGATAATAAAGCACTCTTTGAAGCCCTGCATCGTGTATCAAATGATAATGCTCAGGGTGAGTATTACTTGCCTGATGTTGTTGAAATTCTGCAAAACCAGGGTGACAGGGTCAGCGCGTATCAGACAGCTGACTTTGACGAAACAATGGGCATTAATGATCGTGTTGCTCTGGCACGTGCTGAAAAAGCTTTTAAAAAGCGCATCAATGAATACCATATGCGAAACGGCGTAACGCTGATTGATCCGGATCATACATACATTGAACCGGGTGCTGTCATCGAGCCGGACGTGCTGATTCAGCCCGGTTCGAGCATTAAAGGTGAGACAACCATCAGCCAGAATACGGAAATCGGTCCGTATACAGAAATCGATGACTGCTTTATCGGTGCAGACAGCCTTGTCAGACAGAGTGTGGCAGAAGACAGTCATATTGGCGACCGGGTGCAAATCGGTCCATATGCCCATATCCGGCCAGAGGCATCGATTGGCGACGACGTCAAAGTAGGAAACTTTGTTGAAGTGAAAAGATCAAATGTAGGCAATCAGACTAAGCTGCCTCACTTAAGTTATATTGGCGATGCTGATGTAGGCAGACGTGTTAATCTGGGATCCGGAACGGTTACAGTTAATTACGATGGGAAAGAGAAACATCTGACGACGATTGAAGACGATGCATTTATTGGCTGCAATACGAATTTAGTTGCACCGATAACTGTCGGGAAAGGTTCTTATGTGGCGGCAGGCTCAACCATTACAGATAAAGTGCCTGAGAATTCACTGGCGATTGCCAGAGAGCGGCAGACGACTAAAGAAGGGTATGCATCACGAGCCAAAAATCAGGAAGAAGACTAACGGGGGGTTAATCTCATGCCAGATGGCAAAAAATTTCCGACGCTGAAAGTGTTATCGTTAAATTCGAATCCGGAGTTGGCCGAAGATATCGCTGATCATATGGGGACAACACTGAGCAAATGCACAGTGACGTCGTTCAGTGATGGTGAAATCAAAATTAGTATTGATGAAAGTGTTCGCGGCTATGATGTCTATGTTGTGCAATCGACATCGGCACCCATTAATACACATATTATGGAGCTGCTGATTATGATTGATGCTCTGAAACGTGCGTCAGCAAGAACTATTAATATTGTGATGCCCTATTATGGCTATGCCAGGCAGGACCGAAAAGCGCGTTCCAGAGAGCCCATTACATCAAAGCTTGTAGCAGATCTTTTGGAAACTGCCGGCGCCGACCGTGTCATCACACTTGATTTGCATGCACCGCAGATTCAAGGCTTCTTTAATATGCCAATTGATCACTTGCAGGGTGTGCCTATTTTAGCCAACTACTTTGAAAAGAAAGACTTTGACGACATCATCGTTGTGTCTCCGGATCATGGTGGTGTAACACGGGCCAGGATGATGGCGGATTATCTTAAGGCGCCGATCGGGATCATTGATAAACGCCGTCCGCGTCCAAATGTTGCGGAAGTGATGAATATTGTCGGTGATATTGAAGGGAAGACAGCCATCCTGATTGATGATATTATAGATACAGCAGGTACAATCACACTTGCTGCGGATGCTTTGGTGGAAAATGGAGCAAACGCCGTTTACGCCTGCTGTACACATCCGGTTTTATCGGGACCGGCCATTGAACGTATTGACGATTCCAAAATTAAGGAATTAGTCGTAACGAACTCAATTCCGCTTTCAGAAAGCCAGCAGAGTGAAAAGATCACTGAATTATCAGTAGCACCGCTCATTGCCGAGGCGGTTACACGTGTCCATGAGTTGAAATCAGTCAGTACTTTGTTTGACAATACCTAATGGCCAGTGATTTTGTGTAAAAGCATCAATTATGTTTTAATAGAAACGTTATAGAATAAAATTTGCCATAGGAGACCCGGCAGAATCCGGGTCTTGACTAATGGAGGGTGATGGAAATGGCAGTAGCATTAAAAGCAGAGAAACGCGACAACCTAAAAACATCCGTAACAAAACAGATTAGAGCAAATGGTGACGTTCCATCTGTTGTTTATGGTAAAAATAAGGAGTCGAAGGCCATTACGGTCAACAATGTCGAATTGGTTAAAACGATTCGTGATGAAGGCCGGAATGCGATTATTTCCCTTGCTGTTGAGAACGAACAGCCGGTTGATGTCATGCTGCATCAGTATCAGACAGATCCGCTGAGAGATGAGATGACGCATGCGGACTTCTATATTGTTAATATGGACGAGGCGATGGATGTGTCCGTAGGGATTACGCTTGATGGCGAACCAGCAGGTGAAAAAGAAGGCGGTGTTCTCCAGCAGCCGTTATATGAAGTCCAGGTACGGGCTAAGCCAGCTGATATTCCGGACACGGTCACCGTTGATGTTTCTGAGCTGAACATTGGTGATACACTGTCAGTCAGTGATCTGCCTCACTCAGCCAGCTATGAAATCAATGATGAAGAAGATACAGCTATCGCAACCGTTATTCCGCCGGATACCATCGAGGATACAGACGAGGCAACGGATGAGAATGCAGAACCTGAACTGGTTGATGCATCAGATGATAACAACAACGAATAACTTAAAGGCGGAACCCTCCTGGTCAGCTAATAGGAGGGTTCCGCTACATTCAAATATGGCTTAAAGGAAGTTGTCACATGAAGTGTATCGCAGGCCTTGGCAATCCAGGCAAAAAATTTGATAAAACGCGTCATAATACAGGATTCATGGTGATTGATGAGCTGGCTGAACGTCACCAGTGGACGTTAAAAAAAGATAAATTCGAAGGTGTGTCCACCGTGGAAACGCATGATGGCGAAAAAGTTATTCTGCTTAAGCCGCAAACATACATGAATGCTTCGGGGGAATCAGTACGGCCGTTAATGGACTTTTATAAATTAACCCCAGAAGATTTGCTGGTAATCTACGATGATCTTGATCTGCCCACAGGCAAAATCCGTTTGCGCCATACAGGCGGACACGGGGGTCATAATGGCATCCGCTCAGTCATTGATCACTTAGGCACGAAAGAATTTAAACGACTGCGGTTCGGAATCAGCAAACCAGATAAAGCCATGTCAGTGGTGGATTATGTTTTGCAGTCTTTCGCCAGTGAGGAAAAGAGCGATGTCCAGTCAAGCATCCAAACAAGTGCTGATGCGTGTGAAATGTGGCTGCGGCAGCCGTTTGCCGAAGTTATGAATGCGTATAACAGCTAACTGAATGATAATTGGTTCAGTAACACGCCTTCTTGCATAGCTGCATACGGTATAATTATACGTTTTTCGGATAAACTTGGGGATACCGATTGTTTATGCGAGGAGGATTGTTATGGCAATTATTTATGAGTGCCGGCATTGCAGCCGGGAGATTGGGCGAGTTGACGAGCAAATGACGGATGATACGATGCTCGGGCTCGATCAATTATCATCAGAGGAAAAACGTGATATGCTTAGCTATGAAGCAGATGGCAGTATGCGGATAACAGTTATATGTGAGCATTGTGAAGCATCACTCAGCCGTCATCCGCATTATCACGAATTGGACTATTTTATACAGTAATATCATATATTAAGTCAAAAGCTTTGGTTATCCCTAAAAGTGGTTCAGGGATAGGACGATTAACTATCTTAAACGCGTTCTATTGATGAAAAACCAAGGCATTTTTGCACGTAAACAGGTGGGAAAAAATGGACGGTATTCAGAATTTTTTAAAGTCTAAGGAAGATATAGCATCTGTCATTGATGGGATCTCCAAGGGCATGCAGGAGCAGCTGATAGCAGGTCTCTCAGGGTCGGCCAGAAGTCTTTTTGCTTCGACTGTCAACGCATCACTCGAGAGACCCGTATTGCTGGTGACAAATCAGCTCGATCAGGCTCAACAGCTGTATGATGACCTGTCAGACTTTATAGGTGAGGACCAAGTGCACTTATATCCGGTTAATGAACTGATTGCGTCTGAAATTGCTGTAGCCAGTCCGGAATTGAAGGCCCGCCGAATTGAGGCGCTGACAGAATGGTCAGAGACGCGATCGGGCATTTTAATAGCTCCTGTGGCTGCTTTGAAACGCATACTGCCACCGCCCGACTATTGGTATCAATACCAGCTGCCTTTTTCGACAGGGGAAGAAATTGATGTAGATGCTTATCTGCAGTCGTTGGTAGATATGGGGTATGAACGTGCATCGATGGTGACATCACCCGGTGAGTTCAGCCGGCGTGGCGGGATTATCGATATTTATCCTTTAACAGAGCAGCATCCTCTGCGTATTGAATTGTTTGATGATGAAATCGATTCCATACGCTCATTCGATCCGGACAGCCAGCGTTCACTGGAAAAAAAGACAGCCATCACGATTGGGCCGGCAACGGAAATGCTGTTGACAAAAGAAGACAGACTGCAAACAGCTCAGCGTCTTGAGACGGCATTGGCGGCATCATTGAAAAAGCTGTCTTCAGACGAAGCCAAAGAAACACTTTCTGAGACAATTGACTATGCAGTTGAGCGGTTTAAAAATTTAGAATCCTTCCAGGAGATGTATCAGTATATTGGCTTCTTCTATGATAAGCCAGCTAGTTTGTTAGACTATTTGCCGTCAAATGGTCTGATTATCCTGGATGAAATGAGCCGGATTCAGGAGACGGCCACCAATCTTGATAAAGAGGAAGCGGAATGGTACAGCACCTTACTGGAATCCAATAAAATGGTGCGGGACAGTCATTTTTCCTATGACTGGGATACAGTCTGGAAAGGTCTTGACCGCCAGCGTATTTATATGTCGGTTTTTTTGCGTCATATAAGTGGCACCCAGCCGCAAAACATTGTTGATTTATCGACACGAACAATGCAGGCATTTCATGGTCAGATGAACTTGTTTAAAAATGAACTGCAGCGCTGGGAAAAAGGTGATTTTTCAGTTGTCGTTCTGGCACCAGATGCCGAGCGGGCAGAAAAAATTCAATCGATTTTCCTGGACTATGGGATTGAAGCAAACGTCACAAGAGACTTGCAGCTCCCTGTGACACGTCCAACAATTACGACTGGCAATATCACCAATGGCATCGAATTTCCAATGCATAAACTGGTTTTGATTACAGAAAATGAACTGTTTAAAACACAAAAAACCAAACGCCCGCGTAAAAAACAGAATATCTCGAATGCTGAACGGATCAAAAGCTATCAAGAGCTTAAAGTGGGCGACTTTGTTGTTCATGCACACCACGGTATTGGTAAATACTTAGGGATTGAAACGCTGGAGATGAATGGCCAGCATAACGACTTTATGCTGCTTAAATACTCGGGTGATGACAAATTATATGTTCCGATCGACCAGATTAATCTGGTGCAGAAATATGTCGCTTCTGAGGGCAAAGAGCCTAAGCTGTATAAACTGGGCGGCAGTGAGTGGAATAAAGTTAAACGAAAAGTCCAATCCAATGTGGAGGACATTGCGGATGATCTCATTGAACTATACGCTGAACGCGAGGCACGAAAAGGATATGCCTTTAGTGAGGATACGGAATTGCAGCAGGAATTCGAAGCAGCCTTTCCTTATGAGGAAACGGACGATCAGCTGCGGTGTATAACCGAAATTAAAACGGACATGGAAAAGGAACGCCCGATGGACCGTCTCTTGTGCGGTGATGTCGGTTACGGGAAAACCGAAGTGGCTATACGGGCTGCCTTCAAAGCTATTGTAGACGGCAAGCAAGTTGCTTTTCTGGTCCCGACAACGATTTTGGCTCAGCAGCATTATGAAACACTCCGTCAGCGATTCCAGGATCAGCCTGTCACGATTGGCATGCTAAGCCGTTTTCGTTCCAAAAAGGAACAGCAGGAAACAATTGAGGGTGTTCGTAAGGGTACGATTGATATTGTGATTGGCACCCATCGCTTACTGTCCAAGGATGTCACCTACCGCGACCTGGGCTTACTCGTCGTGGATGAAGAACAGCGATTTGGTGTTAAACATAAGGAAAAGATCAAGCAGCTGCAATCCAATATCGATGTCCTGACACTGACGGCAACCCCGATTCCGCGCACATTGCATATGTCAATGCTTGAAGTCCGTGATCTGTCAGTGATTGAAACGCCTCCGGAAAATCGTTTTCCCATCCAGACGTATGTCATGGAGTACAACCCGATTTTTGTGCGTGAAGCGGTTGAGCGTGAAATGGCTCGCGGCGGCCAGGTGTTTTACCTTCATAACCGCGTGGATGATATTGATAAGGTTGCCAGAGATTTAGGAATGCTGGTTGATGATGCCCGGATCGCTGTGGCTCATGGCCAGATGAATGAAACGGAACTGGAGAATATCATTGTCGCTTTTCTGGAAGGTGAGTATGATGTACTGGTCAGTACAACAATCATTGAAACAGGTGTTGATATGCCAAATGTCAACACGCTAATCGTTAATAACTCAGACCGCATGGGTCTCAGTCAGCTTTATCAGCTGAGAGGACGGGTGGGCCGCTCCAACCGGGTTGCTTACACGTATTTCACTTACCAGCAGGATAAAGTTCTTAGTGAAGTGGCTGAGAAACGGCTGGAAGCAATCAAAGAATTCACAGAACTTGGCTCTGGTTTTAAAATTGCTATGCGTGATTTGTCCATCCGCGGTGCAGGTGATCTTCTTGGCGCCAATCAGCACGGATTTATCGATTCGGTTGGATTTGATATGTATTCACAGATGCTTAAGGAAGCCATTGAAGCTCGTAAAACCGGCAAAAAGCTTGATGAAATCGAAACGTTTGAACCGGAGTTAGCATTAACGCTGGATGCCTATATTCCAGAATCTTATATTTCTGATGAAAAACAAAAAATTGATATTTATAAACAATTCCAGGCTGTCTCGTCGGCGGATGATATCGGGGACCTGCAGGATGAGCTGATCGATCGTTTTGGTGATTATCCTGAAGAAATTGCTAATTTATTCACAGTAACATCACTTAAACGGCAGGCAAAAGAGCAGCGGGTTGAGTCTATTACTGAAAGACCTGGCAAATTGGAAATGCTTATAAGTGAAAACCGCAGTCAGGAAGTTGATGGGTCTAAGCTGTTTGAATTGGCGAATCAGTTTGGCCGCGGTTTGCAGCTGGGGACAGAAGGAAGCAAACTGAAAGTACTGTATAAATGGACACGGGATACTGAGCAGCAGCGGTATGACGTTCTGGAAAATTTCATCAGTCAGTTATCTGAGGTTAACCGGCAGGAAAGCAACACTGGTTCTTGACATGTCGCTTCAGTGCGTTGTTTTTGAATTCTGGTGTTAGAGAGATGTATAGTCGAGCGGGGATGATTCATACTAAACCCACAACTGGTGTTTTTTTCTCATTAAGGAAAACTACTGAATACATACACCAGACACAAACATCGCAGAAAGTGAGGCTCCAGACTGATGAAAGCAACAGGAATTGTACGCCGTATTGATGATTTAGGCAGAGTGGTTATACCAAAAGAGATCAGACGAACGCTGCGTATCCGTGAAGGTGATCCATTAGAAATATTTGTTGACCGTGAATCTGAGGTCATTTTAAAGAAATACTCGCCCATTAATGAATTGAGCACATTTGCTAAAGAGTATGCCGAGGCATTGTTTGAATCGCTTAATTACCCAGTAATGATCTGTGATCGTGATGAAGTTATTGCTGTAGCCGGCGATTCCAAAAATGACTATTTAAATAAAGGCATCGGTTTACAACCGGAAAGGGCTATGGAAGATCGTACGCCGTCATTTCAAACAGAACCTGTTACAGCTCAGCTGATCAGCGGGGAGGATGAAGATCTGGCTGCGTTATGCATCAGTCCAATTATTGCGAACGGTGATCCAGTTGGCTGTGTGGTGCTGTTTGCAAGAGAAGGCGAGCTGACGGAAGTTGAGCAAAAGTCAGTTCAGACAGCTGCCAGCTTCCTGGCCCGGCAAATGGAGTAATTAGAGGTTTCTTACATGAACAGCGAAGAACGAAAAGGTGTCATGGCTTATTAGCGATGGCACTTTTTTGTATGATTGGATGATTGCTCTCGGGTCAGTCTTTTTAAGCTTATGCTATACTGGATACCGGCATTACTTAGCCGGAAAGGGTTTAACATGGAAAAGGACAAACCGACGCAGCAGACATTGCTTAAGGGAGCTGTATGGCTAACGCTGGCCGGCATGGCTGGTAAATTGCTGAGTGCCGGTTACCGGATCCCGCTGCAGAATTTAACAGGGGATACCGGTTTTTACGTTTATCAGCAGATCTATCCATTCTTGAGTATTGCTATGATGCTTGCTTTATATGGTTTTCCCTCTGCTGTCTCTAAAATAGTTGTGGTTATCACATCGCGGGGCCAGAGTCTCTCCTGGCGTTCGTTTTATATTCCGGTGTTTGTGTTATTATCAGTTATAGCCGGAAGCATTTGGATTATTATGTACTTGAGTGCCCCGAAAATCGCTATGATGACAGGTGATCCTGAACTGGTGCAGACCTATCGGCTGGCTTCGTGGATTTTTTTACTGATTCCTTTACCGGCTCTATTGCGCGGGACATTTCAGGGAATCGGGCTGATGCAGGCAACTGCCATTTCACAAATCAGTGAACAGCTGCTGCGTCTCAGTGTGATCATCACTGCAGCGGCAGGGGTATACCTGTGGCAGCAGCCTGTCTACACGATTGGTCCAGGGGCTGTTGCAGCTTCGTGTGCTGGCCTTCTCGCTGCTGTGATGATTCTGCTTGGGTTTCTTATCCATTACCACCCGGTTACAGACGAATGGTTCTCCGTTCCCTGGCGGTATTATGTGACAACGCTTGTCGTTTTAGGTACGACGGCGGCTTTGAATCAGATGGTGCTTGTGATTATTCAGTTAGCAGATACCTTCACCCTTGTCCCGGGGCTGAAGGCATACGGTCTATCTGTCGATGATGCCAGACAGGCTAAGGGTGTTTTTGATCGCGGGCAGCCGCTTATCCAGCTTGGTACGGTACTTGGTTCGTCATTTGCTTTGGCATTGCTTCCCGCTCTATCGGGTGATAAGCTAAAACAAGAACCTGACATGATGCATCAGTTGATTCGCAGTGCCAGTTTAATCAGCTTTTATTTAGCGATTGGGGCGACTGCTGGATTGATCATAATTTTTCCGGAAACCAACCGGCTGCTGTTTCAGAATACAAACGGGACAGATGCTTTAAGACTGCTCGCGCTTGCAGTTTTTCTCAGCTCGATTGGGATAACTGCTGCCTCAATTCTGCAGGGCTTAGGCTATATGAAGCGGACGGCCGCTTTTGTTGCCATTGCTTTTTGCCTAAAATGGACAGCCAATTATGCTTTGGTTCCTTTTTTCGGGATCACCGGAAGCGCTTTGGCTACTGTTCTCAGCTTAACGATGTTCGCGGGATTGATGATCGTTTCTCTGAGACGGAAATTACCCGAATTAAAGGTGCTGCAGCAGGTTAACTGGCTGGCGCTTCTGCTTGCTCTGGCAGGCATGATCGGTTTTATTCTGGGAGTTCATTACCTGACAGGCCCAATTGTCTCAAGAGCCGGTTCAGCTGTTTACGTTATCACAATGGCGCTTGCGGGGGCGGCGATTTATTCTGGCCTTTTGCTGCGTCTCGGGGCTTTCCGTGAGCAGGATCTGTCGCGGCTGCCGCTTGGCTGGTTATTCATTCGACTCCATAAAGAAAGGAATTCCTAATGGCCTATACAATCGATATTATTGGACTTGGTGCTGGTGATTTAGACCAGGTGCCGCTTGGTATTTATAAGAAACTGAAGAGCCAGACATCAGCTGTTTATGTGCGCACAGCTGATCATCCGGCAGTCAGACAATTCGAGGAAGAGGATATCCGTTTCCAGTCATTTGATTATATTTATGAGGAAATGGATCAATTTGCGGACGTCTATCAGCAAATGACTGATACGCTTCTGATGACGGCCGCGCAGCAGTCGCTTGTCTATGCGGTTCCGGGTCATCCTATGCTGGCGGAGAAGACCGTTCAGCTGCTGTTGGATCAGGATGAGGTGCCTGTGAACATCATTGGCGGAGACAGTTATCTTGATGCGTTATTCGCTTCACTTAAAATTGACCCGATCGATGGCTTGCAATTTGTTGATGGCCTTCATTTTGAACGGCGGCAATTGGATTATCGTCATCATATTGTGTTCGCTCAGGTCTATGATCAGATGACCGCAGCCAATGTTAAACTGACCCTGCTGGAGGATCTGCCGCACGATTACCCAGTCAAAATTGTTGCCTCAGCTGGCAGCTTTGAAGAAAGGATAACAGATGTGCAGCTGGATGAGCTGGACCGTTCCTTCACGGATGTCCATAATCTCACATCTATTTATATTCCGCCTGTACCGGATGCCTTGCTTCATCATACATTTGCCCAGATGCGCGAGGTGATCAGACAATTGCGGGCTCCTGGCGGCTGTCCCTGGGATCGTGCCCAGACACATGAGTCATTGCGCATGTATGCAATCGAGGAAGTCTATGAGTTACTGGAGGCGATTGATCAGCAGGATGATGACGGTATAGTGGAGGAGCTGGGTGATCTCTTGCTGCAGGTTATGCTGCATAGTCAGATTGGTGACGATAACGGCTATTTTACGGCCGATGATGTTATACGTTCGCTGACTGACAAAATGATTCATCGTCATCCGCATGTGTTTGCTGATCAGTCGGCTGAAACCGAGCCAGACGTTGCTAAGACATGGGACGCACTGAAACAGGAAGAAAAAGGCGAAACGCGGACGTCTGTTTTAGATGGGGTGCCAGCTGGTCTTCCTGGTCTGGCTAAGGCGTTCAAATTACAGAAGAAGGCTGCCAAAGTCGGATTTGGCTGGGATGATATCCAAGGCATATGGGAGAAGTTCCAGGAAGAGCTGGACGAGGTGCAGGTGGCTATTCGCCAGGAAACGCACACGGAGATCGAGGCGGAGATTGGCGATGTTTTATTTGTCATTGCCAATCTGGCGCGAGGTTACAGCATCAACCCGGAACTAGCCCTCCAGCAGGCAAACACGAAATTTATGTCGCGTTTTACCTTTATTGAACAGGCTCTTAATGAGCAGGGGAAAACGGTGAATCAGACATCACAGGAAGAAATGGATCTGTACTGGAATCAAGCAAAGGAAAGAGAGTGATTGGATTGCGGCTGGATAAATTTTTAAAGGTTTCAAGACTTGTTAAACGCAGACCCTTGGCTAAAGAAATTGCAGGCCAGGGGCGGATTACGATAAACGGACAGCCGGCAAAGGCGTCGACTGTTCTTTCTGAAGGCGATGAACTGGTGATTAAATTTGGCCAGAAAGTGGTTACGCTGGACGTGACAAATTTAAGAGAAGATGCGAAAAAAGATGAAGCCGAAACGATGTACCGGGTGACCCATGAAGAACATGTGAATTAGGTTCTATCCTTGTCCCTTCTGTCATACAGTAATAGTGATTGGAGGGCGAGGCATATGAGTGACTATGAACAGCAGTCTGTTAAACAGCAGACATATGCGACACAAGACAGCCATACGGTCAAAATGAATAACCGCAAAGATCTGGAAATAACCGGCGTCAAAGAAGTCGACAGTTTTGATAATGAGGAATTTTTACTGGAGACTGTCATGGGCTACTTAATTGTCCGCGGCCAGAATCTGCATATGAAAAATCTGGATGTAAGTGACGGCCTGGTTACGATTAAGGGCAAGGTGTACGAGCTTTCCTATGTTGACGAGCACCAGCAGGAGAAAGCTAAAGGCTTCTTTAGCAAGTTATTCAAATGACACTTGATGTGCAGTTTTTGACCATGATTTCCATGGCAGCTGGTGGGTTTTGGCTGGGAATGGCGCTGGAGACATTTCGGCGTCTTTCCATCTACTGGCGGGAACGTGCTTTTCTGGTTTATGTTATGGAAATCAGTTTCTGGCTGACGCAGACCCTGCTGCTGTATTACATATTGTTCCGGGTCAACAGCGGTGAGCTGCGTTTCTATGTGTTTGCAGCCCTGGTACTGGGATTTGCTATCTACCAAGCTCTTGCGGCTAGTCTGTATAAACGGCTGCTGGAGTATGTCATTTATGTTATGGCGGCAATTCATCGTATGCTGACGCGGATTATCAGGGCGGTCATCGTGACTCCAATTGTGTTTAGCGTGCAATTGCTGCTTGCAGCCGTCGGGTTTATGGGCAAATGGCTGTGGCATTTGCTTCGTTTTATCCTGAAGGTCTTTTGGGTGCCGGTTTCTTGGCTGTTGCGACTGGGATTCCAGATGCTTCCTCAAACAATACAAAAAAAGATACACAAATTAGCAGGATTTTATAGTACAATAAAGAATAGATGCAAAAAATGGATCCAACACATAATGTTCAAAAGGAGGTAGGCCTGTGCCATTCCAGAAGAAAGATGTGACTCGGCTGGAATCACATTATATGCAGGAGTATGATGCTTATGTCGAACGACAGGCCCGCAAGAAAAAACGGCTGATACGCCGGCTGGTTCTATTTTCACTTCTGATGGCCCTAGCTATTGGCAGCCTGGCGGTTTATCATGTTAATCAGCAAGCGCTTTATACGGAAAAAAAGGAACAGCACGAAGCATTGCAAAGTGAATTGGCTGCACTTGAGGATAAAGAAGACAGTCTTCGGAATGAAATTGATTTGCTTAATAACGAGGACTATGTCCTGGATATCGCACGGACAAACTATTTCTTCTCTAAAAAAGATGAATTAATTTTCAATATCCCTGGAGAAAAGCCCGATTATTGACACACTTTCACACAACTGGCTATAATATATAAGAAGTATATCTGTTAAATTTCTAAGGAGGAGCACTTTTTTTATGTCAATCGAAGTAGGCAGCAAGCTGCAGGGTAAAGTAACCGGGATCACACACTTTGGGGCCTTTGTAGAGATTGAGGAAGGTAAAACAGGTCTTGTGCATATCAGTGAGGTTGCTGACACGTATGTGAAAGATATTAACGACTTTTTGAGCGTCGGTGACGAGGTTACGGTCAAAGTGCTCAATATCCAGGATGATGGGAAGATTGGCCTTTCCATAAAAAAAGCGAAAGACCGGCCGCCACGTCAGCAGAATCAGCAGCGTTCGGAATCGTTTGAATCGAAAATGAACAAGTTTCTCAAAGATTCGGAAGACCGTTTAGCCTCATTGAAGAAGCATACGGAATCTAAACGCGGAGGCAGAGGTGCTAAACGGGACTAACAGTTTGCTGTCTATGAACCATTGATGTTAAATGATGCTAAAAAAGCAGGTGCCACATTCCAAATGTGGCACCTGCTTTTTGTTTTGATGGCGGTAGAGGGATTCGAACCCCCGACCCTACGGGTATGAACCGTATGCTCTCGCCAGCTGAGCTACACCGCCAAATTCACTCACAGAAAACATCTTACAACAGCAATCACTTTGTGTCAATGGAAAACATTTATGTGGTTATCCACTCGCAGTCGAAAAGCCGACAACACTAAACAGAATACGCAGGGCAAGTGCAGAAAACTTTTATCAGTGAAGAAACCAGTCGAACGATTTTAGGAATACGCTCCGATGTTTTGACAAAAAACGAATGCTGCATGTGTTTAAATGAATGGCAAGAAGGAGTGGTAGACTATGATCAATTCAGTCTCGGGAATGGAATCCAAGGGAGTTAACATTCAGCAGGGCTGGTGGAAAAAAGGTTATATGAAGTTCGCTGCATCCATGAAAAAGTTACTCTTTGAAAAGAGCTGGCTGTTTTACCTTGCCGGCTTTTTGCTTGGACGAGCTGTCATTCTGTCGGTTGTATCACCGTTTGCCATTGCATTTTTGGCGGCAGTCTGGGTTATCCATCGAGAAAAGGCACCCAAAGTGATGGCAGCTATTTTGGCCGGCGCGTTTACCTTTTCCCTGCCTCACAGTGCCTTTATCGCTCTGGCTATGCTCCTCTTTGTGTTGCTGGCGGGCATTTTTAAACATGTGAACAAGCAGCAGATTCTAATACCGCTGTTTGTTTTTATTGCCACTGCCGCTCCCCGTCTGTTTCTTGATTCGGTATGGGGACAGCTGACATCCTATGAATGGATGCTTTTGACAGTCGAAGGCGTTTTAGGAACGGTTCTTGTTCTTATCTTTATGCAGAGTATCCCGTTATTATCACCACAGCGTTTTAAACTTACTTTAAAAAATGAGGAGATTGTCTGTCTGATTATTCTTCTGGCATCGATTTTGACCGGAACAATCGGCTGGGACGTCTATCAGGCATCAATCGAACAAATTTTTTCCCGGTATTTTGTCCTGCTTCTGGCATTTGTGGGCGGGGCGGCCATCGGATCGACAGTCGGTGTTGTCGTTGGCCTGATCTTATCACTGGCCAATGTCGCCAACCTTTACCAAATGAGTTTGCTTGCTTTTTCCGGTTTGCTCGGAGGTCTCTTGAAAGAAGGCAACAAAATCGGTGTCAGTGCCGGTCTTCTGGTCGGAACGTTTCTGGTTGTGCTGTATGCTGATGCGGCGAGCATCCTGCCTTCTATAACGGAAACACTTATAGCGATTGCCCTGTTTCTGTTAACACCATCAAGCTGGATCAAAAAACTGTCACGGTATGTGCCTGGGACAGAGGAGCATACCCAGGATCAGGAACAATATTTGCAGAAAGTCCGTAATGTCACAGCTAAACGTGTTGAGCAATTTTCCAATGTATTCGAGGCGTTGTCGAAAAGCTTTTCGACAGCGGAACAAGCAAACGATGATAACTCGGGAAGCCGTGAGACTGATTATTTTCTGAGTCAGGTAACGGAAAAAACGTGCCAGTCCTGTTTTTTAAAGGAACGGTGCTGGGAGCAGCAGTTCGATAAGACGTATTCGTTAATGGAGGATCTGAAGGGTGACATTGAACAAGGAAATGAACCAAATCATAAGTCGCTTCGTGCATTTGAGAATCACTGTGTTAAACCTAAAAAAGTATTAAATACAATGCGGGAAGAAATGTCCGTATTCGAGGCCAACAAACAATTGCAAAAACAGGTGACGGAAAGCAAGCGGTTTGTTTCCGATCAATTGCAGGGTGTCTCAGAGGTCATGGAGGACTTTGCAAATGAAATTATGAAAGAACGTGAACATCATGAAACGCAGGAAATGCAGATCATCAGCACGTTAAAAAATATGGGGATTGTGCTGGAAAAACTGGATATTTACCGGCTGGAAAAAGGAAATGTCGACATTGAAATGACACTGTCTTTTTATGATTATCGCGGGGAGGGATCAAAGCTGATCGCTCCTGTCCTGTCTGATATTTTAGATGAAATGATTGTTGTGAAACAAGAGGAGGTATCACCGTTTCCGAATGGGTATTGTCAATTGGTATTTGGGTCAGCAAAGGAATATGTGATTGATACTGGGATTGCCAATGCCGCAAAGGGCGGTGGTCTTGTATCCGGCGACAGCTACCGGACCATTGAACTTGGAGAAGGCAAATATGCTATGGCGATCAGTGACGGCATGGGTAACGGTCATCGTGCCAGTGAAGAAAGCGAGGAGACCTTAAGGCTGCTGCAGCAGATTTTACAGACAGGGATTCCGGAAAGTGTGGCGATTAAATCAATTAATTCAATCTTATCCCTGCGCACAACAGATGAGATGTATGCCACTCTCGATCTCGCGGTGATTAACCTGCATAATGCATTCGTTCAGTTTTTGAAGATCGGTTCGACACAAAGTTTTATTAAACGGGGTGATGAGATTATTCATGTTGAGGCAAGTAATTTGCCTATGGGGATCATTCAGGAATTTGATGTGGAAATTGTCGGTGAACAGCTGCAGCCGGGGGATATATTAGTCATGATGAGTGATGGTATCCTGGAAGGACCGAGACATGCTGAAAGTACGGATGAGTGGCTGAAACAGAGGATCCGGACTATGGAGACTGCTGACCCCCAGGACATCGCTGATTTAATACTTGAGGAAGCTGTCCGGACAGGTGAGGGAGCTATTAACGACGATATGACGGTGGTTGTGGCGAAAGTAACCAAGAATTCACCGCAGTGGACATCGATCCCGATTTATCCAGCTGCAGCCGGAGAAACTTAGATGGCCCTGTCTGGCTAATGATACAGCAGTTCGCTATTGTTCCGATTCGTGGTGCATACGAGCTGCTTTTTTTATACGTATATCCGTCAGTCATTGTGGTGATGATGGTAGTGGATAAAAAGGGAGGTATGTCAGGTGAAAAAAGGGACGTTAAAACAAATTCTATTAATCACAGACGGCTGTTCCAACAGAGGAGAGGATCCGTCAGTAACCGCCGCACTTGCAGCTCAGCAGGGCATAACCGTTAATGTTATTGGTATTCTTGGTGATGATCAGACAGAAAAGCCTGCAGGACTGCAGGAAGTGGAGGATATTGCCTCATCTGGCAGCGGCATCAGCCAGATTGTTTATAAAGAGGCGCTTGCCCAGACTGTCCAAACTGTCACAAAACAGTCGATGACTCAGACCCTGCAGGGTGTTGTCAATCAGGAACTGGAGCAGATACTCGGCCCGGACCAGACACTGGATGAAATAGAACCGGCGAAACGGGGCGAAATCATGGAAGTCGTGGAAGATATGGGCGAGACATCTGATCTGGAGGTGCTTGTGCTGACAGATACGAGTGCCAGCATGCATGATAAGCTCCCTACTGTCAAAGAAGCTCTGACCGATTTATCGGTTAGCTTAAATGCCCGGATCGGACGCAACCGCTTTGCCATTTACAATTTTCCGGAAAAGCGCAAAAACATTGGTAAGGTTCTTGATTGGTCACCCAGGCTGGATGGCATCAACAGCGTGTTTCCTAAACTGACAAGCGGCGGCATAACGCCAACAGGTCCGGCGATACGGGAAGCCATGCACCAATTCAGCAAAAAAGGTTTGCTAAAAAAGCTGAGGAGCAACGATGAAGCAGACGTGGAAGAAGCAGAGTCCTAGCATCAGACCTGGCACCGTTATTACCGGAAAGTGGCATCAGCGCCGTTATACGATACAAAAAAAACTTGGTCAGGGAGCAGTTGGCACAGTCTATCTGTGTGTGTATGGCGATAGGCAAGCCGCTCTGAAAATCAGTGACAATTCAACATCCATGATGATGGAAGTCAATGTCCTAAAGTCACTTGAGAAGGTCCAAGGCACCCGTCTTGGGCCTTCTTTAATCGATGTTGACGACTGGACGGCAGCGCCGCAAAAAAAATACGCATTCTATGTCATGGAGTTCTTGCAGGGTGAACCATTAGGCCATTTTATTAAGAAACATGGATCTAAATGGATCGGTGTTTTGCTGCTGCAGCTGCTCGACGACCTGGAACGGCTGCATCAGGCCGGCTGGGTCTTCGGGGATTTGAAAACAGACAATCTCCTTGTGCTTGCAAAGCCGCCAAAAATACGCTGGATCGATGTCGGCGGGACAACAAAAATGGGCCGATCGATCAAAGAGTATACGGAATTCTATGATCGCGGTTATTGGGGAATGGGTTCACGCAAAGCTGAACCTAGTTATGATTTGTTCGCATTGGCCATGGTGTTTTTAACGCTCGAGTATCCAAATCACTTTCAAAAAGGTACGAATCCCAAGGCAACTTTAATGAAAAAAATAAATGATGCCCGCTTGCTTCGCGCCTGCAAAGCGCCGCTTAAAAAGGCGCTTCTCGGCTACTACTCGACAAGTGCGGCTATGCGGCGTGATGTTATACGACTTATGACTCAAAAACAGAGCCGGAGAAGGCACTCTGCATACGCCTATGACAGCAAAACAGCACCCCCGGCATTTGCTGAGGGCAGTGGAATCTTTCTGGCAGCGCTTTTTTACTATGTTTCCTCATTGTTTGTAATGTGACATTTTGTCATATTCAGCAATTGTGATAAAATATAGACGTACTAAAAGGCTATTTTCTGATCAGGAAAGGAACTGCGTATGGATAATACAGTTCGTGCGTTCATAAGGCATCACCAAATGGTCCGCAGTCACACAACGGTCTTGCTTGCCGTTTCGGGCGGACCGGATTCTATGGCTCTTTTGCACTTTTTTTATAACATGCAAACGATATGGGATTTGCGTCTGATTGTTGTCTCCATTGATCATGGCCTGCGCGGGCAGGAATCACTCGATGACCTTAACTTTGTCAGACAGACGTGTCAGGAATGGGGTATTGCGTTTGTCGGGACGTCTCTGGATGTAGGAGCCTATCAGGCCGAAAAACAGATCGGGACACAGAAAGCCGCCAGAGATATGCGCTATCAATTTTTTGCTGAACAGATGAATCTGTATCAGGCAGATTATCTGGCGTTTGGCCATCATGCTGACGATCAACTGGAAACGATGCTCATGGGGCTTATACACTCGGCTAGTGTTAAGTCGCTCGCGGGGATTCCGCTGGAGCGTGCATTTGCATCCGGTAAAATCATTCGGCCTTTGTTAGGCGTTACGAAGGATCAGATTGAACATTATTGCAGGCAGCATGCTCTGAGACCGAGACGTGATCCATCCAATGCGAAGGATACGTATACACGTAATGATTACCGTCATAATATTCTTCCCTTACTGAAAGCAAAAAACCATAGTTGGCACCGGACAATCCGGCATATGAGCGCATCACTGCAGGAAGACGACCTTTTTCTGCAGCAGGAAGCCAGAAAAATGGTTCATAACGTCGTAAACTTCGATGGACCGGGTTTGTGTGCACGTTTCAATATTTATATATTTAAATCGTACTCCCGTCCTTTACAAAGGCGGGCTCTTCATCTAATATTGGATTATCTGTATAAGGATAATAAGGATAGTATTTCCTATAGTCATGAGGAACAGTTTTTTGCGATGCTTATGGATGATCATGGTCACAGCAGGCTTGACTTTCCGCAATCATTAAAGCTTGTTAGATCTTATGCGTCCATAACGTTTTACTTCCAGAACACGCCAGCACAGCCGTACCATAAAGTGATGAACATTCCCGGCGAGACGGAGATTCCAGGCGGGACGCGCTTTTCCGCCGTTATAACCGCTCAGACGGTTGCGGACGGGCATATGGTTTATCTGTGCCCTGAACAAGGAGTTGCATGGCCGTTGCATATACGGACGCGCCGTTCAGGTGACCGTATGCGCTGGTCAGGGCTAAATGGAAGCAAAAAGCTGAAAGATATTTTTATTGATGCTAAAATTCCAGTAAATGAGAGGGATATGTGGCCGGTTATCACTGATAATAATGATAACGTATTATGGCTTCCTGGTTTAAAAAAGGGGCTTCCGCCAATACAGGCCGAAAAGGGATCCTGCATCCAGATCAGTTATACAAAACGGGGTACATAACATAGGAGGAGCAGCATGCACAACGATATAGAACGCGTATTAATAACTGAAGCGGACATTGCCGCTAAATGTAAAGAACTTGGAAGTCAGCTGACAAAGGAATATGATGGGCGCTTCCCGCTGGCTGTCGGCGTCCTGAAGGGTGCGCTGCCTTTTATGTCAGATGTTTTGCGTCACATCCATACGCACTTGGAGATGGACTTCATGGACGTATCCAGTTATGGCAACGGCATGCGCTCTTCAGGGGAAGTTAAGATTGTTAAGGATCTGGATACGAAAGTTGAAGGCCGTGATCTCTTGATCGTTGAGGATATCATCGACAGCGGCCTGACCTTAAAATATTTGGTGGATTTATTTAAATATCGCCAGGCAAACTCCATTAAAATTGTTACGATGCTTGATAAACCAACGGGCAGAACGTCACACATTAAAGCCGATATGATGGGGTTTGAAGTACCGAATGAATTTGTCGTTGGCTACGGACTTGATTATCAGGAGAGTTACCGGAATCTGCCGTATATCGGGGTTCTGAAACCGGAAATTTACGGCGGTGACAAAGCGTGAGTAAACGTCTTAAACAAGCTGGATTCAGCCGGCAGATGAGGTAAATACAATTAGTTGTGTAGGCTGTTTTTAATATGGTACTATGATCTATAGTTTTCCCCGCTTGGGAGGAGGTAAGGAATGAATCGTATATTTCGAAATGTCATATTTTATTTACTGATATTTTTAGTTGTTATCGGTGTAATAGGCGTTTTTCAAGGACAAGGCGATGAGAAAAAAGAATATGATTACCAGGCCTTTGTAAATCAGCTGGACAGTGGTGAAATCAGTGAAATGACGATGCAGCCTTCTAATGGCATTATGCGTATCACCGGTGAGTTGTCCGGCGGTAAGGAATTTGTCGCACAGGTTCCTGATACAACAGATATTGTTACGCAAATTACGAGCAAGGCAAAAGGTCAAAGTGAACTTAATGTTGCTGAGGAAGAACAACCAAGCGGCTGGGTTACATTTCTGACAACGATTATTCCATTTCTGATAATAGGACTGTTTTTCTTCTTTATTCTGAGTCAATCACAAGGCGGCGGTGGTGGCGGCCGCGGCGTCATGAATTTTGGCAAGAATAAAGCGAAAATGGCCAGTGATGAACATAAAAAAGTGCGGTTTAAAGATGTTGCTGGGGCAGATGAAGAAAAGCAGGAACTTGTTGAAGTTGTTGACTTTCTGAAGGATCCTCAAAGATTCTCCTCTGTTGGTGCACGCATTCCAAAAGGGGTGCTTCTGGTAGGCCCTCCAGGGACAGGTAAGACATTGCTTGCACGTGCTGTTGCGGGAGAAGCCGGAACACCATTCTTCTCGATCAGCGGGTCAGATTTCGTGGAAATGTTTGTTGGTGTTGGTGCTTCGCGTGTACGTGATTTGTTTGAAAATGCCAAGAAAAACTCACCTTGTATCATCTTCATTGATGAGATTGATGCGGTTGGCAGGCAGCGTGGTGCCGGTGTTGGCGGCGGCCACGATGAACGTGAGCAGACGTTGAACCAGCTTCTGGTTGAAATGGATGGTTTCGGCGTCAATGAAGGCATTATCATTATTGCCGCAACCAACCGTCCGGATATTCTTGACCCGGCTCTCTTGCGTCCTGGACGTTTTGATCGTCAGATTACGGTTCACCGTCCTGATGTGAAAGGACGTGCGGAGGTACTTGAAGTTCATGCCAAGGATAAACCAATGGACGATACCGTTGATATTGACACAATTGCCAGACGTACACCAGGATTCACAGGTGCCGACCTGGAGAATCTGCTGAATGAGGCAGCACTGGTGGCAGTGCGTTCTGACAGAGACAAACTTAACAAAGATGATGTTGATGAAGCGGTTGACCGGGTCATTGCCGGACCGGCTAAACGGAGTAAGGTCATCTCAGAAAAAGAACGCAATATTGTTGCCTATCACGAGAGCGGTCATGCGATCATCGGTCTGGTGCTGGACGGTGCTGACGATGTTCATAAGGTAACGATAGTGCCACGCGGTCAGGCAGGCGGCTATTCGGTTATGCTCCCGCGGGAGGACCGCAGCTTTATGACCAAGCCTGAGCTGTTCGATAAAATTACAGGGCTGCTGGGTGGCCGTGTTGCTGAGGAAGTTATTTTTGGTGAAGTAAGTACAGGTGCTTCTAATGACTTTGAGCGTGCCACTGATATTGCACGCAAGATGATCACAGAATATGGCATGAGCGACAAAATCGGCCCGCTGCAGTTTAAGAGCGGCGGCGGCGGACCTTTCCTTGGCCGGGATATGCAGGAAGATTCAGGATACAGTGATTCAATCGCTTATGAAATTGATAAAGAGATCCAAAACTTTATTAATTCCTGCTATGAACAAGCTAAGTCAATCCTTACCGAACATAAGGATAAACTGGAATTGTTTGCTCAGACATTGAAAGACATCGAAACCATTGATAAGCAGCAGATCACATCTCTCTTTGAAGATGGTGAGCTGCCGGAGCCAGAAGAAGATGATAAATCATCGGCAGATGTTAAGGTTAACATTCAGTCTCAAGATGATGATGATGGCGAACCGGAATTCCAATCCTATGAAGAAGCGAAGGAAGAAGAGAACGAAAAGCGGGAGCAGGAACGCAGCGATGAAACAGACGACGGCGATTCGTCGACTGAAGCAAATCCGGATGACGATAATCAGCGTAAAGACGAATAAATGCCTAATAGACGATACAGCCTCTCAAACAATTGAGGGGCTGTTTTCATCTCAAGTAACATCAGAAAGGCCAATTTTTCATGGGCATACTGTTTTGTGATATAGTAAACAAAAATATCTATAAGGAAGGTTTGGTCGTGAATGCTTTTTGTACTTGATGCAGGCAATACAAACACAGTACTGGGTATTTTTAAGGATGATATATTAATTCACGAATGGCGCATAAAAACAGATCGTTATAAGACGGAAGATGAATTTGCCGCTCTAATCAAGTCACTTATGTGGGATGCAGGCATCTCATTTTCTGATATAAAAGGTGTCATAATATCATCTGTTGTCCCGCCCATTATGTTTGCTCTGGAGAAAATGTGCTCTAAATATTTTGATCTGGAACCGATGGTGGTTGGCAGAGATGCCGTTCACTCGTATTTAGAGATGTCTTATCCTTACCCTGAGGAAATTGGCGCTGACCGGATTGTGAATGCTGTTGGTGCAATTGAGGAATACGAAACGCCGCTGATTATCATTGATTTTGGAACAGCAACGACCTACTGTTATATCAATGACGATGCAGCTTATCATGGCGGCTTGATTGCTCCTGGTATTTTAATCTCGGTGGAAGCTCTTAATAAGCAGGCTTCAAAGCTTCCTAAGATTGAAATCCAGCCGCCTGACCATGCAATCGGCCGGTCCACGGTGGAGGCGATGCAGTCTGGCGTTTTTTATGGCTTTGTTGGTCAGGTTGACGGCATTGTCAGTCGTATGAAGCAGGAAACTGAGAGGGAACCAACTGTCATTGCCACCGGGGGATTGGCATCGCTGATTGCTGATGCATCTGACTCGATTGACTATGCGGATAAGTATTTGACGTTAAAAGGTTTATATCTGATTTATAACAAAAATATGGAACAAAATAATGCTTCGTTTAAAGGAGACTGACGATGAAAGACTATTTAGTAAAGGCAACGGTCTATAACGGAAAAGTTCGTGCGTATGCCATTAACTCAACCGATACAGTGGACGAGGCAAGGCGGCGTCAGGATACGTGGGCAACAGCTTCAGCTGCTATGGGGCGGACGATGACAGTCAGTGCTATGATGGGCGCTATGCTGAAAGGCGATGATACAATTACTGCTAAAGTAGAAGGAGGCGGCCCAATTGGCACCATTGTTGCGGATAGTGACGCGACAGGTGATGTGCGCGGCTATCTCACCAATCCGCATGTTGATTTTGATCTGAATGAACAGGGCAAGCTGGATGTGGCACAGGCCGTTGGTACAGAAGGAACCTTGAGCATTGTCAAAGATTTAGGAATGAAAGAACATTTCACAGGTCAGGTACCAATTGTTTCAGGTGAGATTGGCGACGATTTCACGTACTACTTTGCCAATTCAGAACAAGTGCCCTCAGCGGTCGGCGCCGGTGTCCTGGTCAACCCGGATTTGAGCATACAGGCGTCCGGTGGTTTTATTGTGCAGATCATGCCTGATGCTGAAGATGAGGTCATTAAGCATCTGGAGCAGAAGATTCAGTCCTTTCCGGCTGTTTCGACACTGATCCGAAAAGGCTATTCGCCTGAACAGATACTGGAGGAACTTTTTGGAGATGATGACGTAACAATTCACAGCCGTTTACCAGTCCGTTTCCAGTGCGGGTGCTCGAAAGAACGTGTTGAACGGGCGATCACCGGACTGGGACAGGAGGAAATTCAAAGTATGATTGATGAGGATCATGGCGCGGAAGCTACCTGTCATTTTTGTAACGAGGTCTATCAGTTTTCAGAGCAGGATCTGGAGGAACTCAAAGAATCGATCAGCTGATATGCTGGCTCGAGATTTACTCGGAAAATGATACATTCGTGATGTGAGTTATTTGACATTTTTTTGAGTGAAGCATAGATTATATATAAAACCTATGAGTTTACTCAGGATTTAGGAGGGGTCATGTTGCAGACAGCGAATAGTATAGCTGATCTGATTGGTGAAACACCGATTGTTAAACTGAATCGATCGACTGACGCGAACAGTGCTGAGATTTATTTGAAACTTGAATTTATGAATCCAGGCAGTTCAGTGAAAGATCGTATTTCACTTGCCATGATCGAAGCTGCTGAAAAGAAGGGTGAGCTGAACGAAGGGGACACCATCGTTGAGCCGACAAGCGGTAATACGGGCATCGGACTTGCTATGGTTGGAGCTGCAAAGGGCTACAAGACAATATTGGTAATGCCGGATACAATGAGTCAGGAACGGCGTAACCTGTTGCGCGCTTATGGTGCTGAGCTTGTTCTGACACCAGGTGCCGATGCCATGACGGGCGCTATCAATAAAGCTGAAGAACTTCAGCAGGAATATGGCTATTTCATGCCGCAGCAATTCAGTAACGAGGCTAATGCAGAGGTGCACGAACGCACAACTGGTGAAGAAATTGTCCGGCAGATGGATGAAGGTTTGGATGCCTTTATTTCCGGAGTTGGTACCGGCGGGACAATAACTGGTGCTGGACGGGTGCTTAAACGCCACTATGACGGCATTAAGCTTTATGCTGTTGAACCTGAAGACTCAGCTGTCCTATCTGGTGAATCACCCGCGCCGCATAAGATTCAGGGGCTTGGTGCAGGGTTCGTGCCGGATGTTCTCGATACCAGCGTATATGATGATGTCATTCGTATTTCCAATGATGAATCCTTTCAAACGTCTCGTGAGGTAGCCCGACAAGAAGGCATTCTGGGCGGCATATCTTCTGGAGCAGCTATAGCGGCAGCCCAAAAAGTTGCGCAATCGTTGGGACGGGACAAAAAAGTGCTGGCGATTATACCTGATAATGGGGAACGCTACTTGTCAACGCCACTTTTTCAGTATGATGATTAAAGGGTCTGTCAGGCTGAAGGATTGGCATCAGGTTATCTGATGCTAGTCCTTTTTTTCATGCTGTGATAGGATTAGAGTAAACGTCAGAAAGAAGGCACGCTATGAACTTAACGACTGGTCCTAAAACCCTGAACTTAGCCGATCGGACACATATTATGGGTATTTTGAATGTGACGCCTGACTCCTTTTCCGACGGAGGTCATTATTCAACGGTCGATCACGCTGTTACCCAGGCTGTCTTAATGGAGCGTGAGGGAGCCGATATGATCGATATCGGCGGTGAATCAACGCGTCCGTCTCACGAGCCAGTTTCAGAGAATGAAGAACTCGAACGCATCTTGCCAGTTATTGAGGCTGTTAAGCAGCATGTCCATGTTCCGATTTCCGTTGATACGTATAAAGCCGAGACGGCGCGCCAGGCGATTGCCTCAGGCGCTGATATGATTAATGACATCTGGGGGGCAAAACAGGAACCTGCTATTGCCCGGGTTGCGGCTGAGCATCATGTCCCGATTATCCTGATGCATAATCGGACAAATCAAAACTATACGTCACTTATTTCGGATATGAAGACGGACTTGCAGGAAAGTATAGCTATTGCTCTTGAATCCGGCGTATCTCCCGAGCAGATTGTGCTTGATCCCGGCATCGGATTCGCGAAGACGTCTGCGGATAACGTAACCGTGATGAATCATCTGGATGCGTTCACGGAGCTTGGGTATCCGGTCCTGCTTGGCACATCGCGCAAGTCATTTATCGGTAAAATTCTGGATTTGCCGCCTGATGAGCGCGATAATGGCACCGGAGCAACGACTTGTCTCGGGATCACCAAGGGTGTGCAGATCGTTCGTGTCCATAATGTGAAATTACATGCTGAACTGGCCCGGGTGACAGATGCCATTCTTGGCAAGCAAGGAGTGACCAGTCTTGGATAAAATTATACTTAAGCAAATGATGTTTTACGGTTATCATGGTGTGTATGCTGAAGAGACCAGGCTCGGGCAGCGCTTTTATGTCGATGCCGAATTGATGCTTGATTTACACACTTCGAGCCGCACAGATGATATGCGGGATTCGATTGACTATGGCAAGGTATTTGAAGCGGTGAAAACAGTTGTAGAAGGGAAACCGAAGAATTTAGTTGAAACTGTTGCTGAGGCTATTTCTGACGAATTATTTCGAGCTTTTGACAAGCTTCAGGCCTGTCAATTAAAAGTCACCAAACCAGACCCGCCTATACCCGGCCATTACCAGTCTGTTGGCGTAGAAATTTTCCGGGAGCGTGACATATGAATAACAGCTACATAGCCTTAGGATCAAATATCGAACCCCGGGAAACCTACTTGCAGCAAGCTGTCAGTACTTTGAATAATTGCCCATCTCTAACCGTTGTTAAACAATCATCTGTTTATGAGACTGTGCCCGTTGGTTATACCAAACAGGCAGACTTTTTAAATATGGTTATTGAAGTAGCTTCGTCTCTTTCTGCCCTTGAACTTTTGGATCTCTGCCAGACGATTGAACAAGAGCTCGGAAGGAAACGGACGGTCCGCTTTGGGCCGCGTACAGTGGATCTTGACATTTTAATGCATAATCAGGAGAATAGAGAAACAGAACGACTGACCCTTCCGCATCCGCGCATGCTTGAACGGGCTTTTGTGCTGGTGCCGCTGTGCGAAATTGCACCTGATTTAATGGTGCCGGCGACTGGAAAAACTATATTGGATTATAGGCATGAATTATCCGGAAGCGAAACAGACGGCGTTGTCTTTTGGCCCGGCAGCAATCCGGCAGATGACTAAAAGCATCACCGTTAATTGGAAACTGGACGACTAGAGACTTGCGCGGCGCGGTTACCGGCTGTTTTTCCCCTGAGGCATTTTTCCGTCCAGCTGTTTTGGCTTTTGAAATGTTAATCGATAAGAAATTATTCCGGATGAATTGGAGTGATAATGGTGACAGAAGAATTAAATGATCATATGCGCGCTCGGCGTGAGAAATTGGCCTTTTATCAGGAGAAAAATGTGTCCCCGTTCGGCGGCAGATTTGAACGGACCCATTTTGCCGCGGATCTGATCAGCCAGTATGATCAATTTTCAAAAGAAGAATTGGAAGAAAAAGACGACACAGTAACAATTGCCGGACGTATTATGACAAAACGCGGCAAGGGAAAAGCAGGCTTTGCCCACGTACAGGACTTAAGCGGCCAAATTCAGATCTATGTCCGGAAAGATATGATTGGTGAAGACGCTTATGAGATTTTCCAGTCTGCTGACATGGGTGATATTGTCGGTGTTACCGGTGTAATGTTTAAAACAAAAGTTGGCGAACTGTCTGTGAAAGCATCAGAATTTACACTGCTCAGCAAATCGTTAAGACCTCTTCCGGAAAAGTATCACGGGCTGAAGGATGTTGAGCAGCGTTACCGTCAGCGTTATCTTGATTTAATTACCAACCCGTCCAGTAAAGAAACATTTATCCTGCGCAGTAAGATTATACGCTCAATGCGCCGTTATCTGGATGAACGAGACTTTCTTGAAGTGGAAACACCGATGATGCATGGTATTCCAGGAGGGGCATCCGCCCGACCATTTAAGACATACCATAATGCCCTGGAAATGCCGCTGTATATGCGAATCGCCATCGAATTACATTTGAAACGACTGATCGTTGGCGGTATGGAAAAGGTGTATGAAATTGGGCGTGTATTTCGTAATGAAGGGGTATCGACCCGGCACAATCCGGAATTTACGATGATGGAGCTGTATGAAGCGTACAGTGACTTCACCGATATTATGACACTGACAGAAAATCTTCTGTCTCATATTGCCCAAGACGTTCTTGGAAGTACACGGATTCAGTATGGAGAAGACACTATTGAGTTGGAACCGGAATGGCAGCGACTGCATATCGTTGATGCTGTTAAGGCGTACACGGGTGTTGACTTCTGGCCGGATATGAGTGACGAAGAAGCGCGGGAATTGGCCCGGGAGAATGGTATTGAAATTGAGGACACGATGACATATGGTCATGTTCTTAATGAATTCTTTGAACAAAAAGTAGAGGAATCGCTGGTGCAGCCGACGTTTATTTACGGCCACCCCGTAGCAATATCCCCGCTTGCAAAACGGAATGAAACAGATGCGAGGTTCACGGACCGCTTCGAATTGTTTATCGTTGGCCGGGAGCACGCGAATGCATTCAGCGAATTAAATGATCCGATTGACCAGCGTGAACGTTTTGAAGCACAAGTGAAAGAACGAGCGGAAGGCAATGATGAGGCTCACTTAATGGATGAAGACTTCCTGGAGGCACTGGAATATGGAATGCCTCCAACAGGTGGATTAGGGATTGGAATTGATCGCTTAGTGATGCTTTTAACCAATTCCCCGTCTATTCGGGATGTATTGCTGTTTCCGTTGATGCGCAGTAAATAATGGCGTACTGCACGCTGTCCATAGGGGAGATAGCCCCGGTCAGGGCTGACTTAAGGTTTTGATCGGGGTATTCAGCCTCTTAGGCCATCTGGTTTGCAGCAATTGTGCAGACGCACAGTCGGCTGAAAGTTATACAGTAAATGATGTGTTAAGCAGAGATTGCTGGATACAACAACACAGTTGCACGTCATACAGCTTTTGCTATAGACTGTTTATCTGACCCTTCATAAGCACGTACAGACTGTCTATCGTTAAATAAGGGTTTATCAATAAAAAATAATAACTTTTTTGTTTAAACCTATTGATTCAGGCTGAAATTCGTGGTAAATTAACAAATGTCGCGTTAAGAGACGTGATCAGCAATAAAAAAACAAAAAATCATTGTTGACTACATTGTTGAAAGATGTTATATTAATTAAGTCGCTTTTGAGAGGCGGCATCCGATTTGCTCCTTGAAAACTGAACAAAACAACCAGCCTGAAACAGATGTCAGGTAAGAGGCTCCCGGTCATATGTATTCATATGATTGGATGAAGCTTTTTGAGACATTATGAACGCTGAGATAAAACGATTGATCGGTGTCAGTCGTTTGCATCTCTCTTATTTATTGGAGAGTTTGATCTTGGCTCAGGACGAACGCTGGCGGCGTGCCTAATACATGCAAGTCGAGCGCGGGAAGCAAGCAGATCCCCTTCGGGGATGATGCCTGTGGAACGAGCGGCGGACGGGTGAGTATCACGTGGGCAACCTGCCTGTAAGACCGGGATAACTCGTGGAAACGCGAGCTAAAACCGGATAACACCTCTCACCGCATGGTGAGGGATTGAAAGGCGGCCTCAGGCTGCCACTTACAGATGGGCCCGCGGCGCATTAGTTAGTTGGTGGGATCAAAGCCTACCAAGGCCACGATGCGTAGCCGACCTGAGAGGGTGATCGGCCACACTGGAACTGAGACACGGTCCAGACTCCTACGGGAGGCAGCAGTAGGGAATCATCCGCAATGGACGAAAGTCTGACGGTGCAACGCCGCGTGAGTGAAGAAGGTCCTTGGATCGTAAAACTCTGTTGTCAGGGAAGAACAGATACTGTTCAAACAGGGCAGTATTTTGACGGTACCTGACCAGAAAGCCCCGGCTAACTACGTGCCAGCAGCCGCGGTAATACGTAGGGGGCAAGCGTTGTCCGGAATTATTGGGCGTAAAGGGCGCGCAGGCGGTCTTTTAAGTCTGATGTGAAAGCCCGCGGCTTAACCGCGGCAGGTCATTGGAAACTGGAGGACTTGAGTACAGAAGAGGAGAGTGGAATTCCACGTGTAGCGGTGAAATGCGTAGAGATGTGGAGGAACACCAGTGGCGAAGGCGACTCTCTGGGCTGTAACTGACGCTGAGGCGCGAAAGCGTGGATAGCGAACAGGATTAGATACCCTGGTAGTCCACGCCGTAAACGTTGAGTGCTAGGTGTTAGGGGGTTTCCGCCCCTTAGTGCTGAAGTTAACGCATTAAGCACTCCGCCTGGGGATTACGGCCGCAAGGCTGAAACTCAAAAGAATTGACGGGGGCCCGCACAAGCGGTGGAGCATGTGGTTTAATTCGAAGCAACGCGGAGAACCTTACCAGGTCTTGACATCCTCTGATGGCGGTAGAGATACCGTGTTCCCTTCGGGGACAGAGTGACAGGTGGTGCATGGTTGTCGTCAGCTCGTGTCGTGAGATGTTGGGTTAAGTCCCGTAACGAGCGCAACCCTTAAGCTTAGTTGCCAGCATTAAGTTGGGCACTCTAAGGTGACTGCCGGTGACAAACCGGAGGAAGGCGGGGATGACGTCAAATCATCATGCCCCTTATGACCTGGGCTACACACGTGCTACAATGGATGGTACAAAGGGGCGCGAAGCCGTGAGGTGAAGCAAATCCCATAAAACCATTCCCAGTTCGGATTGCAGGCTGCAACTCGCCTGTATGAAGCCGGAATCGCTAGTAATCGCGGATCAGAATGCCGCGGTGAATACGTTCCCGGGCCTTGTACACACCGCCCGTCACACCACGAGAGTTGGCAACACCCGAAGTCGGTGAGGCAACCTTTTTGGAGCCAGCCGCCGAAGGTGGGGCCAACGATTGGGGTGAAGTCGTAACAAGGTAGCCGTATCGGAAGGTGCGGCTGGATCACCTCCTTTCTAAGGAAGATATTATACGGAAGCCGGTGCTTGTCGCTTAGCGCGGCAGTATCGGCCGGACCGATATCTGTTTTCAGCTACTCTGGTTGTTTGGTTCAGTTTTGAGGGAGCAAACCCTCATCTGTCTAAGTTATCACATACTGTGATGCTTGCAGATAGAAGCCTTGTGCAGAGATGCACATTTGCACCTTGAAAACTAAATAAGAGCAAACCATTCAAGACGACATCCAGACGTTCGTTTAAACGAATGTTTTATTAAGTTAAGTGATCAAGGGCGCACGGTGAATGCCTTGGCACCAGGAGCCGAAGAAGGACGGGACTAACACCGATATGCCTCGGGGAGTCGTAAGCAGACTGTGATCCGGGGATTTCCGAATGGGGCAACCCACTGTCCGTAATGGGACAGTGCCTGTGTCTGAATTCATAGGGCGCAGGTGGCATACCCGGGGAACTGAAACATCTCAGTACCCGGAGGAAAAGAAAGCAAACGCGATTTCCTGAGTAGCGGCGAGCGAAACGGAAGCAGCCCAAACCGGAAAGCTTGCTTTCCGGGGTTGTAAGGACACGCCATCGGAGTTATCAAGAAATGGCTTAGGCGAATTGATTTGGAATGATCAGCCAAAGAGGGTAAGAGCCCTGTAGCCGAAAAGCGATTTCCTCCGGCGTGGATCCTGAGTACGGCGGAACACGTGACATTCCGTCGGAATACGGGAGGACCATCTCCCAAGGCTAAATACAACCTGGTGACCGATAGTGAACCAGTACCGTGAGGGAAAGGTGAAAAGCACCCCGGAAGGGGAGTGAAAGAGAACCTGAAACCGTGTGCCTACAAGTAGTCGGAGCCCGTTAATGGGTGACGGCGTACCTTTTGCAGAATGGACCGGCGAGTTGCGATCGTATGCAAGGTTAAGTGGAAGACACGGAGCCTGAGCGAAAGCGAGTCTGAACAGGGCGATTTGAGTATACGGTCGCAGACCCGAAACCGTGTGATCTACCCATGCCCAGGGTGAAGGTCAGGTAACACTGACTGGAGGCCCGAACCCACGTATGCTGAAAAATGCGGGGATGAGGCGTGGGTAGGGGTGAAATGCCAATCGAACACGGATATAGCTGGTTCTCTCCGAAATAGCTTTCGGGCTAGCCTCAAGGAGCGTGTACCGGAGGTAGAGCACTGATTGAACGAGGGGCCCTCACCGGGTTACCGAATTCAGTCAAACTCCGAATGCCGGCTACATAGCCTTGGGAGTCAGACTGTGGGTGATAAGGTTCATGGTCGAGAGGGAAACAGCCCAGACCGCCAGCTAAGGTCCCTAAGTATACGTTAAGTGGAAAAGGATGTGGCGTTGCTCAGACAACCAGTATGTTGGCTTAGAAGCAGCCACCATTTAAAGAGTGCGTAATAGCTCACTGGTCGAGTGACTCTGCGCCGAAAATGTACCGGGGCTAAACGTATCACCGAAGCTGCGGATTGTTCTTCGGAACAATGGTAGGAGAGCGTTCCAAATGCTGTGAAGTCAGACCGTGAGGACTGGTGGAGCGTTTGGAAGTGAGAATGCCGGTATGAGTAACGAAAAAAGAGTGAGAATCTCTTTCACCGAATGCCTAAGGTTTCCTGAGGAAGGCTCGTCCGCTCAGGGTTAGTCGGGACCTAAGCCGAGGCCGAAAGGCGTAGGCGATGGGTAACAGGCCGACATTCCTGTACCACCTCGTGAGCATTTGAATGATGGGGAAACGCAGAAGGATAAGGAATGCGCACTGTCGGAAATGTGCGTCCAAGCAGTGAGGAAATTGGTCAGGCAAATCCGGCCAATGGTTCCAGGCTGTGACGGGGAGGGAAATTGAGTACCGAAGTTCCTGACTTCACACTGCCAAGAAAAACCTCTAGTGAGTTCACAGGTGCCCGTACCGCAAACCGACACAGGTAGGCAGGGAGAGTATCCTAAGGTGAGCGGGAGAACTCTCGTTAAGGAACTCGGCAAAATGACCCCGTAACTTTGGGAGAAGGGGTGCTCAGGGCCGAGTCCTGAGCCGCAGTGAAGAAGCCCAAGCGACTGTTTACCAAAAACACAGGTCTCTGCGAAGCCGCAAGGCGACGTATAGGGGCTGACATCTGCCCGGTGCTGGAAGGTTAAGGGGAAGCGTTAGCGCCTCTGGCGCGAAGCGGCGAACCGAAGCCCCAGTGAACGGCGGCCGTAACTATAACGGTCCTAAGGTAGCGAAATTCCTTGTCGGGTAAGTTCCGACCCGCACGAAAGGTGCAACGACTTGGGCACTGTCTCAACGAGAGACCCGGTGAAATTATACGATGCGTGAAAATGCGCATTACCCGCGACAGGACGAAAAGACCCCGTGGAGCTTTACTGCACCTTGACATTGAATGTTGGTACAGCTTGTACAGGATAGGTGGGAGCCGTGGAAACGTGAGCGCGAGCTTACGTGGAGGCACCCGTGGGATACCACCCTGGCTGTACGAACATTCTAACCCTGGACCGTGATCCGGTCCGGAGACAGTGTCAGGCAGGCAGTTTGACTGGGGCGGTCGCCTCCTAAAAGGTAACGGAGGCGCCCAAAGGTTCCCTCAGAATGGCTGGAAATCATTCGTAAGCGTGCAAAGGCACAAGGGAGCTTGACTGCGAGACCTACATGTCGAGCAGGGACGAAAGTCGGGCTTAGTGATCCGGTGGTTCCGCATGGAAGGGCCATCGCTCAACGGATAAAAGCTACCCCGGGGATAACAGGCTTATCTCCCCCAAGAGTTCACATCGACGGGGAGGTTTGGCACCTCGATGTCGGCTCATCGCATCCTGGGGCTGTAGTCGGTCCCAAGGGTTGGGCTGTTCGCCCATTAAAGCGGTACGCGAGCTGGGTTCAGAACGTCGTGAGACAGTTCGGTCTCTATCCGTCGCGGGCGCTGGAAGTCTGAGAGGAGCTGTCCTTAGTACGAGAGGACCGGGATGGACACACCGCTGGTGCACCAGTTGTTCCGCCAGGAGCACGGCTGGGTAGCTACGTGTGGTCAGGATAAGTGCTGAAAGCATCTAAGCATGAAGCCCCCCTCAAGATGAAACTTCCCATCACGTCCAGTGAGTAAGATCCCTCAAAGACGATGAGGTTGATAGGTCCGGGGTGGAAGCGTGGCGACACGTGAAGCTGACGGATACTAATCGATCGAGGACTTAACTAACAGGATGCAGCTTGATGGTTCTCTTATTTAGTTTTCAGGGTGTAAAGGTTTAAAAAACCTCTTGCATTTTGAATTAAAAATGCTTATAATGGTTTCTGTGCTTCATTAGAATAAAAAACAGCATAAGGTCTGGTGGCGATAGCGGAGAGGACACACCTGTTTCCATGCCGAACACAGCAGTTAAGCTCTCCAGCGCCGATGGTAGTTGGGGTTTGACCCCTGCAAGAGTAGGACGCTGCCAGGCAATATTTAATAAATATTATATAATCATGGGAGGATTAGCTCAGCTGGGAGAGCGCTTGCCTTACAAGCAAGATGTCACTGGTTCGAGCCCAGTATCCTCCACCATGCCGGTCTAGCTCAATTGGCAGAGCAACTGACTTGTAATCAGTAGGTTGGGGGTTCAATTCCTCTGGCCGGCACCAGTTCTTAAAAGATAATAATTTTAGTTCTCAATCACTTATATTAACTAATTGTTATTAGTGATTAGCTGATCGGGCGCTGCATTTAAAACGTTTAGTATACTTGCAGAGCAATATGTAAAGTTTAACAGTAATAACTAAATGCGAGCCATTAGCTCAGTCGGTAGAGCATCTGACTTTTAATCAGAGGGTCGCAGGTTCGATTCCTGCATGGCTCACCAGATTTGCGGGTGTGGCGGAATCGGCAGACGCGCTAGATTTAGGATCTAGTGTCTTACGACGTGAGGGTTCAAGTCCCTCCGCCCGCACCACATAGGATTTATTGTTATTCGCGGAAGTAGTTCAGTGGTAGAACACCACCTTGCCAAGGTGGGGGTCGCGGGTTCGAATCCCGTCTTCCGCTCTTTATTGCTAAATCCATCCAAAGCCGGGGTGGCGGAATTGGCAGACGCACAGGACTTAAAATCCTGCGGTAGGTTTCCTACCGTGCCGGTTCGAGTCCGGCCCTCGGCACCAGTAGCGCCCGTAGCGCAATTGGACAGAGCGTCTGACTACGAATCAGAAGGTTAGAGGTTCGAATCCTCTCGGGCGCACCATATTTACGGGAAGTAGCTCAGCTTGGTAGAGCACGTGGTTTGGGACCATGTGGCCGCAGGTTCAAATCCTGTCTTCCCGACCATTCGGGGCCTTAGCTCAGCTGGGAGAGCACCTGTTTTGCACACAGGAGGTCAGCGGTTCGATCCCGCTAGGCTCCACCATAATTAAAATTATCTATTGACGTAAGAGTTAAAGGATGTTATATTAATTAAGTCGCTTTTGAGAGGCGGCATCCGATTTGCTCCTTGAAAACTGAACAAAACAACCAGCCTGAAACAGATGTCAGGTAAGAGGCTCCCGGTCATATGTGTTCATATGATTGGATGAAGCTTTTTGAGACATTATGAACGCTGAGATAAAACGATTGATCGGTGTCAGTCGTTTGCATCTCTCTTATTTATTGGAGAGTTTGATCTTGGCTCAGGACGAACGCTGGCGGCGTGCCTAATACATGCAAGTCGAGCGCGGGAAGCAAGCAGATCCCCTTCGGGGGTGATGCCTGTGGAACGAGCGGCGGACGGGTGAGTATCACGTGGGCAACCTGCCTGTAAGACCGGGATAACTCGTGGAAACGCGAGCTAAAACCGGATAACACCTCTCACCGCATGGTGAGGGATTGAAAGGCGGCTTTAAGCTGCCACTTACAGATGGGCCCGCGGCGCATTAGTTAGTTGGTGGGATCAAAGCCTACCAAGGCCACGATGCGTAGCCGACCTGAGAGGGTGATCGGCCACACTGGAACTGAGACACGGTCCAGACTCCTACGGGAGGCAGCAGTAGGGAATCATCCGCAATGGACGAAAGTCTGACGGTGCAACGCCGCGTGAGTGAAGAAGGTCCTTGGATCGTAAAACTCTGTTGTCAGGGAAGAACAGATACTGTTCAAACAGGGCAGTATTTTGACGGTACCTGACCAGAAAGCCCCGGCTAACTACGTGCCAGCAGCCGCGGTAATACGTAGGGGGCAAGCGTTGTCCGGAATTATTGGGCGTAAAGGGCGCGCAGGCGGTCTTTTAAGTCTGATGTGAAAGCCCGCGGCTTAACCGCGGCAGGTCATTGGAAACTGGAGGACTTGAGTACAGAAGAGGAGAGTGGAATTCCACGTGTAGCGGTGAAATGCGTAGAGATGTGGAGGAACACCAGTGGCGAAGGCGACTCTCTGGGCTGTAACTGACGCTGAGGCGCGAAAGCGTGGATAGCGAACAGGATTAGATACCCTGGTAGTCCACGCCGTAAACGTTGAGTGCTAGGTGTTAGGGGGTTTCCGCCCCTTAGTGCTGAAGTTAACGCATTAAGCACTCCGCCTGGGGATTACGGCCGCAAGGCTGAAACTCAAAAGAATTGACGGGGGCCCGCACAAGCGGTGGAGCATGTGGTTTAATTCGAAGCAACGCGGAGAACCTTACCAGGTCTTGACATCCTCTGATGGCGGTAGAGATACCGTGTTCCCTTCGGGGACAGAGTGACAGGTGGTGCATGGTTGTCGTCAGCTCGTGTCGTGAGATGTTGGGTTAAGTCCCGTAACGAGCGCAACCCTTAAGCTTAGTTGCCAGCATTAAGTTGGGCACTCTAAGGTGACTGCCGGTGACAAACCGGAGGAAGGCGGGGATGACGTCAAATCATCATGCCCCTTATGACCTGGGCTACACACGTGCTACAATGGATGGTACAAAGGGACGCGAAGCCGTGAGGTGAAGCAAATCCCATAAAACCATTCCCAGTTCGGATTGCAGGCTGCAACTCGCCTGTATGAAGCCGGAATCGCTAGTAATCGCGGATCAGAATGCCGCGGTGAATACGTTCCCGGGCCTTGTACACACCGCCCGTCACACCACGAGAGTTGGCAACACCCGAAGTCGGTGAGGCAACCTTTTTGGAGCCAGCCGCCGAAGGTGGGGCCAACGATTGGGGTGAAGTCGTAACAAGGTAGCCGTATCGGAAGGTGCGGCTGGATCACCTCCTTTCTAAGGAAGATATTATACGGAAGACGGTGCTTGTCGCTTAGCGCGGCAGTATCGGCCGGACCGATATCTGTTTTCAGCTACTCTGGTTGTTTGGTTCAGTTTTGAGGGAGCAAACCCTCATCTGTCTAAGTTATCACATACTGTGATGCTTGCAGATAGAAGCCTTGTGCAGAGATGCACATTTGCACCTTGAAAACTAAATAAGAGCAAACCATTCAAGACGACATCCAGACGTTCGTTTAAACGAATGTTTTATTAAGTTAAGTGATCAAGGGCGCACGGTGAATGCCTTGGCACCAGGAGCCGAAGAAGGACGGGACTAACACCGATATGCCTCGGGGAGTCGTAAGCAGACTGTGATCCGGGGATTTCCGAATGGGGCAACCCACTGTCCGTAATGGGACAGTGCCTGTGTCTGAATTCATAGGGCGCAGGTGGCATACCCGGGGAACTGAAACATCTCAGTACCCGGAGGAAAAGAAAGCAAACGCGATTTCCTGAGTAGCGGCGAGCGAAACGGAAGCAGCCCAAACCGGAAAGCTTGCTTTCCGGGGTTGTAAGGACACGCCATCGGAGTTATCAAGAAATGGCTTAGGCGAATTGATTTGGAATGATCAGCCAAAGAGGGTAAGAGCCCTGTAGCCGAAAAGCGATTTCCTCCGGCGTGGATCCTGAGTACGGCGGAACACGTGACATTCCGTCGGAATACGGGAGGACCATCTCCCAAGGCTAAATACAACCTGGTGACCGATAGTGAACCAGTACCGTGAGGGAAAGGTGAAAAGCACCCCGGAAGGGGAGTGAAAGAGAACCTGAAACCGTGTGCCTACAAGTAGTCGGAGCCCGTTAATGGGTGACGGCGTACCTTTTGCAGAATGGACCGGCGAGTTGCGATCGTATGCAAGGTTAAGTGGAAGACACGGAGCCTGAGCGAAAGCGAGTCTGAACAGGGCGATTTGAGTATACGGTCGCAGACCCGAAACCGTGTGATCTACCCATGCCCAGGGTGAAGGTCAGGTAACACTGACTGGAGGCCCGAACCCACGTATGCTGAAAAATGCGGGGATGAGGCGTGGGTAGGGGTGAAATGCCAATCGAACACGGATATAGCTGGTTCTCTCCGAAATAGCTTTCGGGCTAGCCTCAAGGAGCGTGTACCGGAGGTAGAGCACTGATTGAACGAGGGGCCCTCACCGGGTTACCGAATTCAGTCAAACTCCGAATGCCGGCTACATAGCCTTGGGAGTCAGACTGTGGGTGATAAGGTTCATGGTCGAGAGGGAAACAGCCCAGACCGCCAGCTAAGGTCCCTAAGTATACGTTAAGTGGAAAAGGATGTGGCGTTGCTCAGACAACCAGTATGTTGGCTTAGAAGCAGCCACCATTTAAAGAGTGCGTAATAGCTCACTGGTCGAGTGACTCTGCGCCGAAAATGTACCGGGGCTAAACGTATCACCGAAGCTGCGGATTGTTCTTCGGAACAATGGTAGGAGAGCGTTCCAAATGCTGCGAAGTCAGACCGTGAGGACTGGTGGAGCGTTTGGAAGTGAGAATGCCGGTATGAGTAACGAAAAAAGAGTGAGAATCTCTTTCACCGAATGCCTAAGGTTTCCTGAGGAAGGCTCGTCCGCTCAGGGTTAGTCGGGACCTAAGCCGAGGCCGAAAGGCGTAGGCGATGGGTAACAGGCCGACATTCCTGTACCACCTCGTGAGCATTTGAATGATGGGGAAACGCAGAAGGATAAGGAATGCGCACTGTCGGAAATGTGCGTCCAAGCAGTGAGGAAATTGGTCAGGCAAATCCGGCCAATGGTTCCAGGCTGTGACGGGGAGGGAAATTGAGTACCGAAGTTCCTGACTTCACACTGCCAAGAAAAACCTCTAGTGAGTTCACAGGTGCCCGTACCGCAAACCGACACAGGTAGGCAGGGAGAGTATCCTAAGGTGAGCGGGAGAACTCTCGTTAAGGAACTCGGCAAAATGACCCCGTAACTTTGGGAGAAGGGGTGCTCAGGGCCGAGTCCTGAGCCGCAGTGAAGAAGCCCAAGCGACTGTTTACCAAAAACACAGGTCTCTGCGAAGCCGCAAGGCGACGTATAGGGGCTGACATCTGCCCGGTGCTGGAAGGTTAAGGGGAAGCGTTAGCGCCTCTGGCGCGAAGCGGCGAACCGAAGCCCCAGTGAACGGCGGCCGTAACTATAACGGTCCTAAGGTAGCGAAATTCCTTGTCGGGTAAGTTCCGACCCGCACGAAAGGTGCAACGACTTGGGCACTGTCTCAACGAGAGACCCGGTGAAATTATACGATGCGTGAAAATGCGCATTACCCGCGACAGGACGAAAAGACCCCGTGGAGCTTTACTGCACCTTGACATTGAATGTTGGTACAGCTTGTACAGGATAGGTGGGAGCCGTGGAAACGTGAGCGCGAGCTTACGTGGAGGCACCCGTGGGATACCACCCTGGCTGTACGAACATTCTAACCCTGGACCGTGATCCGGTCCGGAGACAGTGTCAGGCAGGCAGTTTGACTGGGGCGGTCGCCTCCTAAAAGGTAACGGAGGCGCCCAAAGGTTCCCTCAGAATGGCTGGAAATCATTCGTAAGCGTGCAAAGGCACAAGGGAGCTTGACTGCGAGACCTACATGTCGAGCAGGGACGAAAGTCGGGCTTAGTGATCCGGTGGTTCCGCATGGAAGGGCCATCGCTCAACGGATAAAAGCTACCCCGGGGATAACAGGCTTATCTCCCCCAAGAGTTCACATCGACGGGGAGGTTTGGCACCTCGATGTCGGCTCATCGCATCCTGGGGCTGTAGTCGGTCCCAAGGGTTGGGCTGTTCGCCCATTAAAGCGGTACGCGAGCTGGGTTCAGAACGTCGTGAGACAGTTCGGTCTCTATCCGTCGCGGGCGCTGGAAGTCTGAGAGGAGCTGTCCTTAGTACGAGAGGACCGGGATGGACACACCGCTGGTGCACCAGTTGTTCCGCCAGGAGCACGGCTGGGTAGCTACGTGTGGTCAGGATAAGTGCTGAAAGCATCTAAGCATGAAGCCCCCCTCAAGATGAAACTTCCCATCACGTCCAGTGAGTAAGATCCCTCAAAGACGATGAGGTTGATAGGTCCGGGGTGGAAGCGTGGCGACACGTGAAGCTGACGGATACTAATCGATCGAGGACTTAACTAACAGGATGCAGCTTGATGGTTCTCTTATTTAGTTTTCAGGGTGCAAAGCTTTAAAAAACCTCTTGCATTTTGAATTAAAAATGCTTATAATGGTTTCTGTGCTTCATTAGGATAAAAAATAGCATAAGGTCTGGTGGCGATAGCGGAGAGGACACACCTGTTTCCATGCCGAACACAGCAGTTAAGCTCTCCAGCGCCGATGGTAGTTGGGGTTTGACCCCTGCAAGAGTAGGATGCTGCCAGGCAATACAAAAGGGCTGACCTTTAATGGATCAGCTCTTTTATTTTTAGGTTAAATTTAGCTTTATCTCACGAACTGCTGATTTTACAGCCATGCTTACTGCTGAAATGAATGCAAATGACGTTACATATAATATAATCATATCCCCTTATAACTATGCCTTTTTAATATTCTGTTAGCACTGCGGTATATCACAGTTTTATATCTGCTTTTGTGAATGGCAGTATACTATTAATTTCTGTAAAGGGAATGATCGAGTATGATAAGCTTTCTGGATGAATTTGTTGAAGGTGATTTGGCAACTCTTATGATACGTCTTTTAAGTGCCTTAGTTTTATCCGGTTTAATCGGGTTTGAAAGGGAATTAAAAAATCAGTCAGCCGGTTTCCGGACACATATATTGGTCGGAGTCGGTGCGTGTCTTATGATGCTTTTATCTATATATGGATTTGACAGATTCATTGGTGCTGACGGTAATATACGGTTTGATCCAGCACGTATTCCTTCCTATGTTATTAGCGGTATTGGATTTTTAGGTGCAGGAACCATTATTGTGCATGGCTCGACGATCAGAGGATTAACAACAGCCGCCTCGATTTGGACAGTTGCTGGTCTGGGCTTGGTTGTGGGTGCTGGTATGTACTTCGCTGCCGTGTTCACAACACTGATTATTTTATTGAGTCTGATATTTCTAAATAAATTTGAAAAACGCTTTCAGCGGCACTATTCTTATTTAATTGAAATTGCGGCGCTTCCAGGATTGCAAATTAATCATGTTGTTTCAATTTTTGAATCCTACTCACTTACGATAAAACACGTGGAAATAGAGCGGATTTCTGACGATGTCCGTCATATTGTTGTGAAAATCGAATCGGAGAAACAATATATGGAACAACTTGCTTTGTTTGAAGAAATTTCGAAACTTGCCTATGTTAAAAGTATATCTGAACGACGCTGACCGCTCATATTTGAACGGCAGATTTTAATCTCTGTAAGCCGGTATGATATCATATACGAGATGATTAAAAGAGGCTGGGACATAACGAAAACGACTAACTCAAGCGTCGAACAATGCTCCGATTCAGCCGAGGAAAAAACGGAGACGCCTGCGGGAGCATAGGATAGGTGAGACCCCGGAGCTCGCCAGCTTGATGAGGGTCATGAGCCGCCCGCGGAGAAGATGTCATTTTCCGGAGCGGTTCAGTCACGCAAGCAGTTCGTATTTTTGTCCCAGCCGCTTCTTCAGTTTAATTAATGCCCCGGGAGGATTCTTTATACGTATGAAACCTCTATCTGTGGCTGATGTTTCTTTCTCAATAGACACTTTCGTAACTAGTGTGAGATAGAAAAAGGCCTGTTTGACTTCTTCGTTTATCCAGTGTTTCATTTTAGTTGTCATTGTCTAAAATAAGGGTAGGCTATCTCTTGCATCTCTGTGCACATATCGTATAATGGATGTATAGTCAAAGTTAGTCAAAGTCAAAATCATACCAATTCAAATCTTATCAAACCGGTAAACGATGAGTCATAAGATGAGAGGAGAAGGGTCAATGCGTAACATTTCGGATATCATCGAACAGCATTTGAAACAAATATTGGAGACGGCAGGTAAAGATGTGGTTGATATTAAACGGAGTGAACTTGCTGAAGAATTTCAGTGTGTTCCGTCACAAATTAATTATGTGATTAAAACCCGTTTTACGATGGAAAAAGGGTATAGTGTGGAAAGCAAGCGTGGCGGTGGCGGCTATATTCGGATCAAGCGTGTTAAGCATCAGGACAAAGCGGAATTAATCGATGATATTATTGGAATGATTAACCCGACTGTTTCTCAGCAGGCAGCAGTGGATGTTTTGGAGCGTCTGCTTGAAGAAGAACTGGTAACACAGCGCGAGGCCAACATTATGCTAAGTGCTATAAAGCGGGAGACGATTGCCTTTCAGCTGCCTGTGCGGGATGAGGTGCGTGCACGCCTTTTGAGCTCAATGCTTGCAACGCTTAAGTATCTAAACAAATAAGTGAGGAGGACACCATATGGAGTGCCAGGAATGCCACAATCGTCCGGCGACACTCCGTTTCAGCCAGGTTATTAATGGCGAGAAAACGGATGTCTATGTCTGTGAAATCTGTGCCATTGAAAAGGGCTATATGAGCTATCCTGACGAGGGGTATTCACTGCATCATTTATTATCCGGATTATTCGGCACCACTTATGACAATATCCAAACGGCATCCGATTCACAGACAGAGGAAACGCAGTGCTCACAATGCGGAATGAAGCTTTCACAATTTAAACGAGTTGGGAAGTTTGGCTGTCCAGCATGTTATGAAACTTTTTCGGAGCATCTGGATCCTATTTTCCGCAGGGTTCACGGCGGTAACACGACACATCACGGAAAAATTCCGGCACGTATTGGCGGGACAATCCGTATTAAAAAAGAAGTTGATGCTTACAAAGAAGAGTTGCAGCGCTTAATTCAAAATGAGGCATTTGAGGAAGCGGCTGAAGTCCGGGATAAAATTAAGGAATTAGAGGCACAAACGCGGGGTGATGATGCGTGACACTGCAGCAGTTTATGAATGAGGCAATCAGTCCATGGATGCGTGAGGATGGTCCTGACAGTGATATTATTCTGAGTACACGAATCAGGCTGGCCCGGAACTTTGCTCAGTATACATTTCCGATTATGGCCGATGAAGATGATTTGACGCATATCAGTGATTTTATCCAGCGGGAATATGAGAACCAGTCATTTCAGGATTACCATGACTTTGCTTTTATGCCTATTGAAGACTTGTCATCGACCGAACGACGTGTCCTGGTTGAAAAGCATCTGATCAGTCCGCATTTAGCCAAACAAAATCAGGCATCGGCTGTGCTTATTTCTAAAAATGAGCAGGTATCCATTATGGTGAATGAAGAAGATCATCTGCGCATACAACTTTATTCACCTGGATTTCAGCTGAATCATGTTCTTACAAAAGTGTCTGAACTGGATGATTGGCTTGAGGAAAAGATTGATTATGCTTATGATGAAAAACACGGCTATCTAACAGGCTGTCCGACCAATGTTGGGACCGGGATGCGAGCATCGGTTATGATGCATCTGCCTGCTCTCTCGCTGACGAATCAGCTCAACCGCATGGTGCCGGCTATTAATCAGCTGGGCCTGGTCATTCGCGGAATTTACGGAGAAGGCAGTGAAACGACTGGCAATATTTTTCAAATCTCCAATCAGATAACGCTTGGGAAATCAGAAGAAGATATTGTCGCAGATTTGCAGAGTGTTGTCAGTGAACTGATCGAACATGAGCGAAAGGCGCGGCACTACACCATGAAAGAATCAGGTACACAACTTGAGGACCAGATTTATCGTTCATATGGTATATTAGCCTACAGTCGGATTATTGAGTCGAAGGAGGCTGCTCAATGTTTATCAGACACCCGTCTCGGCATTGATTTGGGGATTATTGAAAATGTTTCCCGTACGATATTAAATGAATTAATGATTCTGACACAGCCCGGATTTCTGCAGCAATACGCCGAAAAAAATCTGACGCCGAGTGAACGGGATGTGTTACGGGCATCGCTCATTCGGGAACGCATACAATTAGAAGTGTAGCGAGGAGGAAAAATGATATGATGTTTGGACGTTTTACTGAGCGTGCACAAAAGGTACTGGCCTTATCTCAGGAAGAGGCCGTCAGACTTGGACATAATAACATCGGCACAGAACATATTTTATTGGGACTCGTCCGCGAAGGCAGTGGCATCGCGGCTAAGGCCCTTGAGTCGCTTGAAGTGGAAGTAACGAAGGTTCAGGAGGAAGTGGAGAAACTCATCGGCACAGGCAGTCAGCCAATGCAGACGATTCATTATACACCGCGTGCTAAAAAGGTTGTGGAATTGTCACAGGATGAAGCACGCAAACTGGGTCACTCTTATGTAGGAACAGAACATATTTTGCTTGGTCTGATTCGTGAAGGTGAAGGTGTGGCTGCACGCGTCCTGAACAATCTGGGCGTAAGTCTTAATAAGTCCCGCCAGCAAGTGCTTCAGCTTCTGGGAAGCAATGAGTCACAGGCAGGACGGCAGGGACGCGGTGCTCAGTCATCGAATGCCAGCACACCAACACTTGACTCATTGGCACGTGATTTAACTGAGAGTGCCAAAAGCGGTGATGTCGATCCAGTAATCGGCCGCAGCACGGAAATTCAGCGGGTTGTTGAGGTCTTAAGCCGTCGGACGAAAAATAATCCCGTCCTGATCGGTGAATCCGGTGTCGGTAAAACGGCGGTAGCAGAAGGACTTGCCCAAGAAATTGTCAATCATGAAGTACCGGAGATATTGCGTGGCAAACGTGTGATGACACTTGACATGGGGACCGTTGTTGCCGGAACGAAATACCGCGGTGAATTTGAAGACCGGCTTAAAAAAGTGATGGAGGAAATAAGACAGGCAGGCAACGTCATATTGTTTATTGATGAACTCCATACACTGATTGGTGCAGGTGGTGCGGAAGGCGCAATTGACGCCTCCAATATTTTGAAACCGGCTCTTTCTCGGGGTGATTTGCAATGCATTGGGGCAACGACACTTGATGAGTACCGGAAATATATTGAAAAAGATGCTGCCCTTGAACGCCGGTTCCAGCCCGTACAAGTTGATGAGCCAACCTTGAATGAAACAACTCAGATCTTAAAAGGACTGCGTGACCGCTATGAAGCCCATCACCGTGTAACGATCACCGATGATGCTATCGAAGCGGCAGCCAATTTATCCGACCGGTATATAACTGACCGCTTCCTTCCTGATAAAGCGATCGATCTGATTGATGAAGCAGGTTCAAAAGTGCGCCTGCGTTCCTATACAGTACCATCCAATTTAAAAGAACTGGAACAAAAGCTTGAGGACGTGCGGACTGAAAAAGAATCTGCTGTGCAGGGTCAGGAATTTGAACGGGCTGCTTCATTGCGTGATTCTGAGCAGCGTCTGCGCGAAGAAGTCGATGAGACCAAAAATGAATGGATGGAGAAACAGGGGCAGGAAGATACAGAAGTCGTGATGGAGGATATTGCAAGAGTTGTTTCCGTTTGGACGGGTGTGCCGGTTGAAACGATGACAAAAGACGAAAGTGAGCGGCTGCTGAACCTGGAGGATACCTTGCATAATCGGGTTATCGGTCAAGAAGAGGCTGTTAATGCGGTTGCTAAAGCGATTCGCCGAGCTCGTGCTGGATTGAAGGATCCGAAGCGTCCAATTGGCTCATTCATATTCCTTGGCCCGACTGGTGTTGGAAAGACAGAGCTTGCCAGAGCGCTGGCTGAAGCCATGTTTGCTGATGAGGAATCGATGATCCGTCTTGATATGTCTGAGTACATGGAAAGACATTCTACATCGCGCTTGGTAGGTTCGCCGCCCGGCTATGTCGGTTATGAGGAAGGCGGCCAATTGACTGAGAAGGTACGGACAAAACCTTATTCGGTCGTCTTGCTGGATGAGGTGGAAAAAGCGCATCCAGAGGTCTTTAATATTTTACTGCAAGTGCTGGAAGACGGCCGCCTGACGGATGCGAAAGGCCGTGTTATTGACTTCCGCAATACAGTTCTTATTATGACGTCGAACGTCGGGGCTGATGAACTAAGACGGAATAAATACGTCGGTTTCACTTTGGATAACGAAGAGCAGGATTATCAGAACATGAAAACGAAAGTGACCGATGCCCTGAAAAAATCCTTCCGGCCTGAATTCCTGAACCGGATTGATGAAACCATTGTGTTCCACTCTCTGGAAAGAAAACATATGAAATATATTGTTAATCTGATGGTGAAACAGCTGCAAGAACGTTTGAAGGAACAGGACATCGAATTTTCCCTGACGGATAAAGCAGTGGAGAAAATCGCCAACGAAGGATTTGATCCGGAATATGGTGCACGGCCTCTGCGCCGGTCTATTCAGAAAAACGTTGAGGATCTGCTTTCTGAAGAGTTATTAAAAGAGAGCTTTAAAAAAGGTGAAAAAGTCAAAGTCGGCCTGAATAATAAAGGCGAATTTACAGTTTTAACTTAAAAAGTAATGCTATGAATCATATGTGTGTCATAAAAAAGCTGAAAGGCCTTTACCTTTCAGCTTTTTGCTTCACGCATCCAGCTTGGGCAAATGGTACAATGGCATGTATGGAATAATTATGGAACAGACTCTATATATTTGATAGACGGGTGTAATTAACATTTGGGCTCATTCGTTTATACTAGAGGATACGAAGGGGAAGGATATTAGTGGCTAAACGCAAAACGACTTACGTTTGTCAGGAATGTGGTTATGAATCTCCCAAATGGATGGGGAAATGCCCCGAATGCGGCAGCTGGAATTCGCTTGTCGAAGAGCTTGAGGCATCTTCTGCGTCGCGCGGACATACGATAGGCAGGGATCATCAAGCCACCCAGCATCCGGAGAGCATTACAGCAGTGGAAATGCAGAAGGAGCCTCGCATGACGATTGCCATGGAGGAGTTTAACCGTGTTCTCGGCGGCGGGATTGTTCCCGGCTCTCTGGCTCTTATTGGAGGGGATCCGGGCATTGGCAAATCGACGCTGCTGCTGCAGATTTCTGCGCAGTTGGCTGATCAGCAGCTGCCTGTTTTATATATTTCCGGTGAAGAGTCTGTCCGGCAGACAAAACTGCGGGCTGATCGTCTCGGCATCAATACGGAATTATTGTATGTGTTAGCTGAAACGAATTTAAGGGACATTGTTTATCACATTGAGCAGACGAATCCTGCGCTTGTTATCATTGATTCGATCCAGACAACTTATCGTGAAGAAGTAACAAGTGCGCCAGGGAGTGTTTCGCAAGTGCGTGACAGCACCAGCGAACTCATGCGTATTGCTAAATCAAAAGGCATTCCGATTTTCATTGTTGGTCATGTTACCAAAGAAGGTGCGATTGCCGGGCCGCGGATGCTGGAACATATGGTGGATGCCGTTCTTTATTTTGAAGGTGAGCAGCACCATACGTATCGCATTTTGCGCAGTGTGAAAAACCGCTTTGGCAGTACGCATGAAATGGGTATATTTGAAATGAAAGAAGAGGGCTTGCGCGAAGTCATGAATCCGTCGGAAATCTTTTTAGAGGAGCGGTCGCAGGGAGCTGCCGGTTCAACCGTTGTTGCATCGATGGAGGGAACGCGTCCTGTACTTGTCGAGATACAGGCATTGATATCAGCGACCAGTTTCGGCAATCCAAGGCGAATGGCTACCGGCATTGACACGAATCGGGTGCCGCTATTGATGGCCGTTTTGGAAAAACGCGTCGGAATGATGCTGCAAAATCAGGATGCTTATATTAAAGTGGCAGGCGGGGTTAAGCTTGATGAACCCGCGATTGATTTGGCTGTAGCTGTCAGTATCGCTTCAAGTTTTAGAAATCAGCCGACAAAACCAGAAGACATCATTATTGGAGAGGTTGGTTTGACTGGGGAGATAAGAAGGGTGTCCCGGGTAGAGCAGCGCGTTCAGGAAGCGGCTAAACTGGGTTTTAAACGTGTTATCTGTCCGCAGAATAATCTGGAGGGCTGGACACCGCCTGATTCGGTTGAAATTGTGGGGGTTAACTCCGTGCAGGAAGCTTTAGAGGCTGGGATAGAACATTAAGTGATAATAGCTCACAATGATTTTTTAGGACTTATACAGTTTTTTCCATTATGTAGTATGAATACATGGTTTGACACCTGATATTAAATATACTATAATATTATGCTATTTAATTGACTGACAAATTTAACTATGATAAACTTTATATGACATTATATATTTTATTCACCATAGGACGATTATTTTAGCGAAAGTAGGCAATAATAAATGACAGGAGGTGAACAGTGGTGCTAAAAAAGGTTGTTCATTTATTTTTTATCATAAGTGGCGGTACCATTGGATTTTTGTATATTCCGGATATAGTTCATTTATTGGATTTCACGGATGAAACATGGGTTGCATCCCCATATATAGGCATGGCTGCAGGTGCAATAATTTTATTTATCCTGTCTTATTTTATAGCAGGTTATATTGTCGGATTTTTACGCTGGGTGGAAGAGGCGCTGATCAAAGTGCCCGTTGGTGATTTGTTATTCGGCGGTTTAGGTTTGATTGGCGGTTTGGTGATCGCTTATTTGGTTACTATTCCACTGGCAAAAATTAATATCTATATCGTGTCACAGGTTTTGCCGCTATTTATCACAATTTTACTGGGTTATTTAGGGTTTCAGGTAGGCTTTCGCCGCCGTGACGAACTTATGAATCTGCTAAACCGTAAAGACCGTGAGAAAAAGCGCGGTTCTGAGTCTGAGAATAACGCAGCTGAAAGTGATGCAGCACCCGCGAAAAACGCGAGAGGGCCTAAAGTCAAAATTCTGGATACCAGCGTTATTATTGATGGGCGGATCGCTGATATTTGCCAGACCAGTTTTCTGGAAGGAACGATTGTTATTCCGCAATTTGTTTTGGGTGAACTGCAGCATATTGCTGACTCATCCGATGTACTGAAACGAAATCGTGGCCGCCGCGGACTGGATATTCTGAACAAAATTCAAAAGGAATTACCGGTACCGGTAGAGATCTATGAAGGTGATTTTGAGGATATTCCTGAAGTGGACAGCAAGCTGATTAAACTGGCTAAAGTCATGGACGGCATTGTTGTTACGAACGATTTCAACTTAAATAAAGTCTGCGATTTGCAGGAAGTGCCTGTCTTAAACATTAATGATTTGGCGAACGCGGTTAAGCCCGTTGTTCTTCCGGGTGAGGAATTAACGGTGCACGTGATTAAGGACGGCAAAGAACATAATCAGGGTGTCGCCTATCTTGATGATGGTACGATGATCGTTGTTGAGGATGGCCATGGTCATATTGGCAAGAAAATTGAGGTGCTGATAACGAGCGTCCTGCAGACATCAGCGGGCAGAATGATCTTTGCCAAGCCTAAATTACTTGAAAAAGCGCAGTAAAAACGGTATAACGTATAGAGAGAATAAAAAGTGATAACTTGGACGTTATCACTTTTTATAGTCCGTGAGGGCAGGACTTCACAATAGTTATCAATCTTAAAGACGAATCATATTAAGATAGCGGAGGAAGTCCTATCCTCAATCTGGAATCATAAATCAAATTATTCACAGAAGGGATGAGCACCAGCATGGCAAATCAGGTCCGTGTACGATATGCACCCAGCCCGACGGGGAATCTGCATATTGGAAACGCGCGCACAGCACTATTCAATTATCTATATGCCCGGCATTTTGACGGGACGTTCATCATTCGGGTAGAAGATACAGATGAAAAACGGAATGTTGCCGATGGTGAAAAAAGTCAGATGACTTATTTGAAATGGCTCGGTATTGATTGGGATGAAGGTCCCGATGCCGGTGGTGATTATGGACCCTACCGGCAGATGGATCGTCTGGATATCTATCAGAAATATGTTGATGAGCTGCTTGAAAGAGGACTGGCTTATAAATGCTATATGACTGAAGAAGAATTGGAGCAGGAACGCGAAGGGCAGCGTGCCAGAGGGGAAGTCCCGAAATACTCTGGAGCCCATCGTGATTTAACAGACGAACAGAAGGCTCAATATGAACAGGAGGGCCGTGAGCCAAGCATCCGGCTGCGGGTTCCTGATCAGCAGACGTATACATTCATGGATATTGTGCGAGGCAATATTTCGTTTGAATCAAGTGATTTTGGCGACTGGGTCATCGTTAAGAAAAATGGAACACCAACTTATAACTTTGCGGTGGCAATTGACGATCATCTCATGGGAATCACTGATGTGCTGCGGGGTGAGGAGCATATTTCCAACACGCCTAAGCAGCTGATGATCTATGAAGCATTTGGCTGGGAACCGCCAAAATTTGGCCATATGACTTTGATCATGAATGAACAGCATAAAAAATTGAGCAAGCGTGATGAGCATATTATGCAGTTTATTGAACAGTATTACAATATGGGTTACTTGCCTGAAGCGCTGTTTAATTTCATTACCTTGCTGGGCTGGTCCCCTGAAGGTGAAGAAGAGATATTCACTAAAGATCAGCTGATTGACATCTTTGATCCAGAACGACTGTCAACTTCTCCAGCCGTTTTTGATCAGGATAAACTGAAATGGATGAATAACCAATACATTAAGAATGCCGATACAGACAGGATCATTGAATTGACGCTGCCGTATCTGATTGAAGCCGGTTGTCTGCCGGAAAGGATGGATGAGGAGACACGGCAATGGGCAGAGAAATTAATTGCTCTGTATCAAAAGCAGCTCCAGTACGGCGCGGAAATTGTTGACTTAACGGATTTATTTTTCAGAGGGTCCGTCAGTTATGATGATACAGCTATGGAGGTGCTGCGGCAGGAACAGGCGCCGGAAGTTCTCCAGGTGTTCACGGATAAGGTGATTAATCTTGATACCTTTGAGAAAGACACGATTCAGCAGCAGATTAAAGCAACCCAAAAAGAGACAGGCCATCGGGGTAAACGGCTGTTCATGCCGATTCGTGTGGCGACAAGCGGACAGACGCACGGACCGGAACTGCCGCTTGCAATTGAGCTTTTAGGCAAGGATACGGTCGTACAACGCCTGGATAACCTGTTAAAACAGCTGGGAGCCTAATCAGTTCACATTTGGTCTGAAATATCATATAGTGAAGACACAACGAAAGTCCGCAACTGCCATTGTTTTGCTAATTTCAAATAAAAAGCGTTGACAGGGAGAAGTAAAAGCGGCCATGCTTATGCAGAGAGAGTCATCACCGGCTGTAAATGATTCTAAGCATCGCTTTGAAATGCACCCTGGAGCCCGTTATGGAACGAGAGTATATAACGGCGGCACTCTGCCGTTAACAGAGCCTAAGCTGGGAGATATGTATCATTTTCCAAGCAGAGTGGAACCGCGTTTTAAGCGTCTCTGTGTAGTCTATACACTAAGACGCTTATTTTTTATGAAACAATCAGGGTGCTCTTTGCAGGCGGCTTGCTTAATCAATTATGAGATAGGGGGGACCCGTAAAATGGGGCTGTTCAAGCGTATGAAGGAAGATATGAATGCTGTCTTTGATCAGGACCCGGCAGCAAAGTCTTATATCGAAGTGTTTCTCACTTACGCCGGGCTGCACGCGATATGGTTCCATCGTCTAGCACATTTTTTCTTTAATCACCGCTTGTTTTTCATCGCACGGGTGATTTCCCAGATCAGTCGTTTTCTGACGGGAATTGAAATTCACCCGGGCGCAAAAATTGGCCGGAAGCTGTTTATTGATCACGGAATGGGCATTGTTATTGGTGAAACGAGTGAAATTGGCGATAATGTCACCTTGTTTCAGGGTGTGACACTGGGCGGCACAGGCAAAGAAAAGGGGAAACGGCATCCAACTATTAAAGATAATGCAATGATCACTACGGGAGCCAGGGTGCTTGGCAATATCACTATCGGCAACAGTGCGAAAGTCGGCGCCGGTTCGATTGTTTTGCAAGATGTTCCTGACCATTCGACTGTCGTCGGTGTCCCTGGCCGTGTTGTCGTCCAAAATGGTGAAAAGGTGAAGAAGAATCTGGACCACCAAAAACTCCCTGATCCTGTATCCGATCGCTGTGATAAACTGCAGCAGGAAATTGATATGCTGAAAGAAGAAATTGAACAATTAAAGGGAAGGAAGTGACGTATAATGGCCATCACCATTTATAATACGCTGACACAGGAAAAAGAGCTTTTTAAGCCAATTGAAACTGACAGCGTACGCATGTATGTTTGTGGCCCGACCGTCTATAATTATATTCACATCGGCAATGCCCGGCCAGCGATTGTATTTGATACGGTCAGACGCTACTTTGAATATAAAGGCTATGATGTAACATACGTGCTGAATTTTACAGATGTTGACGATAAAATCATCAATGCTGCGAACGAGCGGAATGAGCAAGTGCCGGATGTGGCCAATAGGTTCATTGATGCCTACCTGGCGGATATTGAGGCTCTCGGGGTTAAACAGGCAACTTACAATCCGCGTGTGACAGAAACGATGGATGACATTATTCATTTTATCAGCGGTCTTATTGATAAAGGCTACGCTTATGAAGTCGATGGTGATGTTTACTTTAAACCGCGTTCGTTTGCTGATTATGGTAAACTTTCGCATCAGTCGATTGATGAATTGCGATCGGGTGCCCGCATCCAGGTTGGTGAGAAAAAAGAAAACCCGCTGGACTTCGCTCTCTGGAAACAAGCAAAAGACGGTGAAATTGCCTGGGATTCGCCGTGGGGCCAGGGACGTCCCGGGTGGCATATTGAATGCTCAGCTATGGCTGAAAAATACCTCGGTGAAACCATTGATATTCATGCGGGGGGGCAGGATCTGGCATTTCCGCACCATGAAAATGAAATCGCTCAGTCAGAGGCTATGAATGACGAAACGTTTGCTCATTACTGGATGCACAATGGGTATATTAATATTGACAATGAAAAAATGTCCAAATCACTGGGCAACTTTGTGCTGACCAAAGACATGATTGCTCAGCACGATCCGCAGGTTATCCGGTTTTTCATGCTGAGTGTTCATTATCGCAATCCGATTAATTTTAGTGATGAACTGCTTCACAGTGCAAAAAACAGTCTTGACAGGATTAAAAATGCCTATGACAATTTGGAGCACCGGAAACAATCAAGTATGAATCTGGAGCATTCTGCTGAATGGTTCACACTGATAAATGATTTGAACCAGACGTTTGAAAAAGCAATGGATGACGACTTCAATACAGCAAATGCGATTGCAGTCCTATTTGATCTTACGAAAGAGGCTAACCGTTATCTGGAGGAAAAACATACAGCACACGACGTGATTGAAGCGTTCCAGACAGGTATTACAACTATTTTGGATGTTTTGGGCATCCAGCTGGAGGAAGAAAATCAGCTGCTTGATGCGGATATTGAGGCACTGCTGAATGAACGCTCAGAGGCCAGGCGAAACCGTGATTTCACCCGGGCAGATGTCATACGGGATCAGCTGAAAGCGAAGGACATTATACTTGAGGATACGCCTCAGGGAACCCGGTGGAAGCGAGCAGACCATGATGCCTGATGCTAAACAGATGAAAAGCCTGGCGCTTGCCTATATGGGGGATGCGGTTTTCGAAGTCCATATACGAGAGCATTTGTTAGAAGCCGGGCAAGTCAAACCGAATCAGCTTCATAAAGAAGCGGTTACTTTTGTGTCAGCAAAAGCACAGGCAGCTGTCATTCGTCATTGGCTGGAAACAGGTGAATTGAGTCGTGAAGAAGAGGCGGTTACGTCCCGGGGGCGCAATGCCAAATCCGGGACGATTCCTAAACATACAAATGTCCAGACGTATCGTTATAGTACAGCTTTTGAGGCGTTGATTGGCTACCATTATCTGCAGGGGAACCAGGACCGCTTAACTGAACTGCTGGAAAAGGCTGTAGCTTTTATTGAAGGGAGGAAATCTGACAATGGAACAGGAAATCATTATAGGCAAGAATCCGGTTATTGAAGCATTGGAATCCGGTCGGTCCGTCAACAAAGTCCTTGTATCGGAACAGTTGAACCGGTCCTTTATCACAAAACTGCAGCATATGAGCAAAGAGGCAGGAACCGTTCTGCAAAAGACACCTAAAAAGAAATTGGATCAGCTGGCATCCGGCAGCCATCAGGGTGTTATCGCCTATGTGGCGGCTCATGCTTATGCGGAGCTGGACGATTTACTGGACGAAGCTGAGAGAAGACACGAAGATCCCTTTTTAATTGTTTTAGACCAGCTGGAAGACCCGCATAACCTGGGCGCTATTTTGCGGACAGCTGACGCTACTGGTGCGCATGGTGTGATTATTCCGAAGCACCGTTCTGTTGGACTGACTGCAGCAGTCGCTAAAACAGCGGCTGGAGCTGTGGAGCATATCCCGGTTGCCCGTGTAACGAATATTGCCAGCACACTGGACGAATTGAAAAAGCGAAATACCTGGGTTGTTGGCACAGAGGCGAATGGCCATGAAGACTACCGGATGCTGGACGGCTGTTTGCCGATTGCCCTTGTTATCGGTAATGAAGGCAAAGGAATGAGCCGGCTTGTAAAAGATAAGTGTGACTGGACGGTGAGCCTTCCGATGCAGGGTCACGTGTCGTCACTGAATGCTTCGGTAGCGTGCAGTCTTTTATTGTACGAGGTTTATCGCAAAAGGTTTCCAGCGGGTGTTTAGTCATGGATGTTTTAGTAGTGGATGGCTATAATATCATTGGCGCGTGGGAGGAATTAAAGCAGTTAAAGCTGCAGGATATAGGACAAGCACGTGACAGGCTGATTGAACTTCTCGCTGACTATAAAGCATACACTGGTATGCGGGTAATTGTTGTATTTGATGCCTATTATGTGAAAGGGCTCGCGAGCAAACTGAACAGCTATGAGATTGAAATCATTTACACGAAGGAAAATGAAACAGCTGATGAATGCATCGAGCGAATTGTGACAGACCTTAAAAACGTTATTAATCACGTTTATGTTGCTACCTCAGATTATGCCGAACAGCGGACGGTTTTTGGACGTGGAGCTTTGAGAAAATCTGCGAGGGAACTCTATATCGAATTGAGTGATATTGACCAGGAAATAGAGCAGCAGATCGAACACCAGCAAGACAAACGGCCGCAAATTAAAATCCCTCTCAATCAGGATGTTTTGGAAACATTTGAAAAGTGGCGGCGGGGAGATACGTGACGTCCGCAAGCTGTGCTGTGTCTCGCGAAATAGTCGCCGGCCCCAGCTGCAGATTTACATGGGAAAAGCTAAACAGCAGCGATTCTATGGATTCTATGTTGACTATTAGGAAGCGCTTACTGTATAATACGCCTAAATGGTTAAAGGGCAGTCAGGGGGTCTTGCTTGGTGGGTGTCAATCTGATAGAAACAGATGATCGGCCGGAATCGCTGGGTGATGATGACTTAATCTGCTTAATCCACTGGGGTGATGTCGAAGCGCTGGACATCCTCATCAATAAATACATGCCTTATGTGAAAGCAAAGGCACGGACTTATTTTATTATTGGCGCTGACAGAGAAGACATTGTGCAAGAGGGCATGATTGGTCTTTACAAGGCAATTCGTGATTATGATGGGGACAAGCTTTCTTCATTCAAAGGGTTTGCTGAACTCTGTGTCACCCGTCAGATTATTACAGCTATCAAAACTGCCACACGACATAAACATACACCTCTCAATTCATATGTGTCATTGGACAAACCTCTCTATGAAGAAGACTCCGAACGGACCCTGATGGACGTTATAGCAGGATCTGAAGTCTTTGACCCGCAGGAACTGCTTGTGAGTCAGGAACGATTAAGTGACTTGCAGGAGAAATTATCTAAATTATTAAGCGTTTTAGAAAAGAAAGTGCTCAATCTGTATATGGAGGGGAGTTCCTATCAGGAAATCTCAGTTGAATTAAGACGGCATGTCAAATCCATTGATAATGCGCTGCAGCGAATCAAACAAAAATTGGAACAGCTGCTGGAAACGCCGGAAGCGGGAGATAACACAGCTCGTTGACACAGAGTGTGGGACATGCTAAATTAGTATAAGTGAAAAACCCTGTTATGGGGTGATACGATGACTGAACGTATTGCTTTGGCGTGTGCGGTATGCGCCAGCAGAAATTATACGACAAGCTCCAATAGAGCCAGGCAGTCTGAACGTCTGGAAACACGGAAATATTGTAAAACGTGCGGCGTGCACACATGGCATCGTGAAACCAAATAAGTGATCGTTTTCGGCAGAATTTGGGGGGAGACGAGCAGTGAAAATCGTAAGCTTCTTTAAAGACGTTTCCAGAGAAATGAAAAAGGTCACCTGGCCAAAACGCCAGGAATTGACAAGCTATACTATTACGGTTTTGACAACAGTTATTTTTGTGGCTGTATTCTTCGCGATCGTTGATATGGGTATTTCACAAATCGTGAATTTATTTTTCTAACGTTATTTTATTGAATAAACATGTTATGATTATGCTATAATAGTATATGATAGACTTAGATAAAAAACCCGAGGCCTCGGGTTTTTTAATATGCAGCCATGATGCTGACGCTATTTATTACGCAAGGGAGGGAAGGGCAGCTAATTGTCCTATTGACATGGAAAAAAACTGGTATGCCATTCATACGTATTCCGGCTATGAGAATAAAGTTCAGTCAAACTTGGAAAGACGTGCTGAGTCAATGGGCATGGAGGACAAAATCTTTCGTGCAATTGTCCCGGAAGAGGAAGAAATTGAAATTAAAAACGGTAAGAAAAAGACAGTTAAGAAGAAGTTTTTCCCTGGGTATGTTCTGGCAGAAATGGTTATGACTGATGATTCCTGGTATGTTGTAAGGAACACACCAGGTGTGACAGGCTTTGTCGGATCAAGTGGCCAGGGGACGAAACCGACACCTATTCTGTCGGATGAAATTGATTCTATATTAAAACGCATGGGCCTCGCAGAACCAACAACGCAAGTCAATTTTGAAATAAACGAAAATGTGCGCGTAACAGATGGTCCGTTCAGTGACTTTACTGGTGCGATCGAGCATATCGACACAGACAAGCAAAAAGTAAAAGTTCACGTCACGATGTTTGGCCGCGAGACCCCGGTCGAATTGGACTTTTCACAGATCGAAAAACTATAATGGGATATCCGTATCCGGCATGTAAGCAATAACTCATGTTAAGTGTTGAAAAAGAGATGTTCAGCAAATAATCTCGCATGAGGTGCGAAAAAACTTGCATTATTTGCCGATACATGCTAAAATTCCTTTGTTATTTACCGTCGCTGCAGTATGGGGACTGGTAATGCTTGAGTGGGAGGGGAATACCCTATTACCACATCACGGACTTTAAGGAGGTGTGTCTCGTGGCTAAAAAAGTAATCAAAGTTGTTAAATTGCAGATTGAAGCAGGTAAGGCCAACCCAGCGCCGCCAGTAGGACCAGCATTGGGTCAGGCTGGTGTCAACATTATGGGATTCTGTAAGGAATTTAACGCACGCACGCAAGATCAGGCTGGCATGATTATTCCTGTTGAAATCACGGTGTTTGAAGACCGTTCATTTACATTTATCACAAAAACACCGCCTGCTGCAGTGTTATTGAAGAAAGCAGCCGGAATTGAAACCGGATCTGGCGAAGCAGTGCGAAATAATATTGCTTCAGTCAAGCGTGAGCAAGTGCAGGAAATTGCGGAAACGAAAATGCCTGACTTGAATGCGGCTGATTTTAATGCAGCTGTACGTATGGTTGAAGGAACCGCACAGAGCATTGGTCTTGAAATTAAGGACTAAATGCCAGTTCGTGCATGAATGCAGGTTGCGGACAATGGCTTGCCATTACGACGCAACTTTTTTCATGAAAAATGCCAGCCTGTCTATTCTGAACGAGCGGAAGCCGTTCGTTTAGAAGCTGGCTCCAGCATTTTTCGAGTGGGAGGTCTAACCGCTATAAACCACAACCCGAGGAGGAAACAAAATGGTAAAAAGAAGTAAACGTTATCAGGAAACGTCCAAGCTTATTGACCGTTCTAGATCGTATAGCGATGAAGAAGCTGTTGCTTTGCTAAAAGAAACGGCTAAGGCGAATTTTGATGAAACAGTCGAGGCGGCATTCCGTCTGGGTGTTGACCCCAAAAAAGCTGATCAGCAAATTCGCGGTGCTATGGTGCTGCCGCACGGAACCGGAAAAACACAGCGTGTGCTTGTATTTGCAAAAGGCGATAAAGCAACTGAAGCTAAAAATGCCGGTGCCGATTATGTAGGTGACCAGGATCTTATTAACCAGATTAATCAGGGCTGGTTTGAATTTGACGTTGTTGTGGCTACACCGGATATGATGGCTGAAGTTGGTAAACTGGGTCGTGTTCTGGGACCCAGGGGTCTAATGCCAAACCCTAAGACAGGCACTGTTACGTTTGAAGTCGAAAAAGCCGTTAATGAGATTAAGGCTGGTAAAGTGGAATATCGCGTTGATAAAGCGGCGAATATCCATGTCCCTATTGGCAAGATTTCATTTAATAACGATCAATTAGTTGAGAACTTTGAGGCGGTTGCCGAGACGCTTGTGAAAGTAAAACCGCAAGCTTCAAAAGGCGTTTATATGCGTAATGCCGCTATTACGTCCACCATGGGACCCGGCATTCGAATAGATGTCAGCAGCTACCGGAATAAATAAGTGATTGACTTTTAACAACTGATCTTGTAAACTGATTAGCGTTATCAGTAAATACGTTGTACCGTAGACAGCAGGTGCGGACTCTGCCGCTTAATGTCCTGCCGAGGTTTTATGAGCAAATGATTTGCGCCTGTTAATCATTTGACCAGAAGGCCTCCATGTCTGCATGGAGGCTTATTTAATGGGTACGGTATGATGCATTTCATAGGAGGTGGAAGAATGGCTAACAGCAATATTATCGAACAGAAGAGCCAGCTTGTTGACGCGATTGCTGAAAAGTTCCGTAACAGTCAATCAACAATTCTGGTTGACTACCGCGGCCTTGATGTAGCTGAAGCTGATGAGCTGCGCCGCCAGTTGCGTGAAGCAGGTGTTGAGTTTAAAGTTTACAAAAACTCCATGCTTCGCCGTGCAGCTGATGCTGTTGACTTAGGCGCGTTATCGGATACATTGGTTGGACCTACGGCAGTTGCGTTCAGTAACGACGACGTGGTAGCACCGGCCAAAATCTTAAACAACTTCGCTAAAGAACATCCGGCATTAGAACTTAAAGGTGGTGTCATTGAGCACGAGGTTGCAACACTTGAGCAAATCACTGAATTAGCAGATCTGCCGAATTATGAAGGCATGGTTGCAATGCTGCTCAGTGTATTGCAGGCACCAGTGCGCAACCTTGCTTATGGCGTCCAGGCAGTTGCCGATCAAAAAGAAGAAGAAAGCGCATAAAGCAATGCCCGGTTAAACCGGCATAACAAACTATCTTGAAAATGGAGGAATTATCATGGATAATCAACAGATTATTGATGCAGTTAAAGAAATGTCTGTTCTGGAACTAAATGATTTGGTTAAAGCAATTGAAGAAGAATTCGGTGTATCTGCTGCAGCACCAGTTGCTGCTGCAGGCGGCGCAGCTGATGGTGGTCAGGCTGAAGAAGAGCAAACAGAATTCGATGTTGAACTTCAGGATCCTGGCGATTCCAAGATCAAAGTTGTTAAGGCTGTTCGTGAAGTAACTGGACTTGGCCTTAAAGAAGCTAAGGAAGTCGTCGATAACACACCTAAGGCTGTTAAAGAAGGCACTTCCAAAGATGATGCTGAAGACATCAAAAGCCAGCTTGAAGAAGCCGGAGCTACGATAGAAATTAAGTAATTCCCATAACAAGAGCTCGCCGATTTTTCGGCGGGCTCTAGTCTATTTATCTTCACATTACTTTCAAAGCAGGTGCCTGTATGTCTGATCATTACTTTTCACAACATCCTCACTCCAAAAGTTCACCAAAGAAATGGCACTCAAGGCTGCTGGGCAGTTATTTTACCTTTGAAAGTGATTATGGTGTTTTTTCCAAAAATGAAGTCGATTACGGTTCGCGCTTGTTAGTTGAGCAGTTTGCTGAGCCGGCGATTGCGGGAGACTTTCTCGATCTCGGCTGTGGCTATGGTCCGATTGGCATTGCTGTTGCAGCGCATCATCCGAACAGACATATTTCGCTGTCAGATATTAATGAACGGGCAACTGCGCTTGCGAGGAAAAATGCTGATCACAACCACGTGTCAAATACAGACGTTGTTTTGAGTGACGGGTTTCATAACCTTAATGGACGCGCCTTTGCTGCTATACTGACTAATCCGCCCATTAGAGCTGGCAAGCAAACGGTTCATCAAATGTTTGAAGACAGTCACGATGCTTTGTTAAAAGGCGGATGCCTGTGGGTTGTTATACAAAAGAAGCAGGGAGCGCCATCCGCCCAAAAGAAATTGATAAACATATTCGGAAATGTTACGATAACAGACCGCAGTAAAGGCTATTACATTTTACAGGCGATTAAGTAATTGACCTTAACGATATCTTGTGTTAATATGATTTAATGCTAATATGCCAGTTTATTTGTCAATAGACGATCCTGAATTATTGTATGTATAAATTATCGGTAAACGGAAACAATGATACAATCGACAGAATTACAAACAAGATGAAACACACTTTCTTTATTTTCGGTTTTCCGGTGTGCAGGGCTGCAGTTTTCTCAGTCTGCAGGTTTGTCTAAATACATGTCTAGAGCAGTAGTACGCGTGCGTACTATTGTTATTTTGCATCTATTCCAGTAACTGGTTTCAACGTGGCTGATAGGATCAAGGAAGTATCAGTCAGTTTTCCAAATATAGAAGTCATTTTTCACAGTATGCCTATGTGAATAATCTATGAAAAATGCTTGATTTGAGGGGTGAAGCAGTTGACAGGTCAACTAGTTCAGTATGGACGGCACCGCCAGCGCAGAAGCTATGCACGCATTAGTGAGGTATTGGAACTGCCGAATCTAATTGAAATTCAGACCGCTTCCTATCAGTGGTTTTTGGATGAAGGTTTGCGGGAAATGTTCCACGATATATCACCGATTGAGGATTTTGCGGGCAACTTATCACTGGAGTTTATAGATTACAGCCTTGGTGAGCCTAAATACCCCGTAGCTGAGGCCAAAGAGCGGGATGTTACCTATAATGCGCCGCTGCAAGTGAAAGTCCGTCTGATTAATAATGAAACGGGCGAAGTGAAAGAGCAGGAAGTCTTTATGGGAGATTTTCCGCTGATGACCGATACGGGCACATTTATTATTAATGGCGCAGAACGTGTTGTTGTCTCGCAGCTTGTGCGTTCACCAAGTGTCTATTACAGCGAGAAATTTGATAAAAATGGCAAGCGGGGCGTTGCGGCAACCGTTATTCCGAATCGCGGCGCATGGCTGGAATTTGAAACGGATGCTAAAGATGTTGCCTATGTAAGAATCGATCGTACACGGAAATTACCGGTGACTGTACTGCTGCGTGCGCTCGGTTTTGGAACGGATCAGGAAATCATTGATTTGATTGGCGATAATGAGTACCTGAAAAACACTCTGGAAAAAGACAGTACCGAAACAACGGAAAAAGCTCTGCTGGAAATTTATGAACGGCTGCGTCCGGGTGAACCACCGACCGTGGAAAATGCAAGAAGTCTTCTGATTTCCCGCTTTTTTGATCCGAGACGTTATGATTTGGCACGTGTAGGCCGGTATAAAGTGAATAAAAAACTTGATATTTCCAATCGTCTGCTGAATCAGGTATTGGCAGAACCGCTTGTTGATCCAGAAACGGGTGAGGTTCTGGCACAGAGAGGCGATCGCCTGGAGCGTAAATTGCTGGATAAGATTATTCCGTATCTGGAAGATCAGGACAATATGCTGGGCGAATCATTTGTTGATACAAATCAAGAGGTTCTGGAAGAGCCTGTCCGACTGCAGTCGATTAAGATTATGGACCCATCAGACCCTGATGGTGAAAAAGAACTTGATGTCATCGGAAATGCAAATGTTGATAGGGATGTTAAGCATATAACCCCGGCTGATATCCTATCGTCCGTCAGTTACTTTTTCAATTTGCTGCATCATGTTGGCGGAACTGATGACATTGACCATTTGGGCAACCGGCGTCTGCGTTCAGTCGGAGAGCTGATGCAAAATCAATTCCGTATTGGGCTGTCCCGTATGGAGCGTGTTGTGCGCGAACGGATGTCAATTCAGGATACATCGAGCATCACCCCGCAGAAGCTGATCAATATTCGTCCGGTGATCGCTTCAATTAAGGAATTTTTCGGCAGCTCGCAGCTGTCCCAGTTTATGGACCAGACAAATCCGCTGGGAGAATTGACCCATAAACGGCGTCTGTCCGCTCTCGGGCCTGGCGGTTTGACGCGTGAACGCGCCGGATTTGAAGTTCGTGACGTTCACTACTCGCACTATGGCCGCATGTGTCCAATTGAAACGCCGGAAGGTCCAAACATTGGCCTGATTAACTCGTTATCCAGTTATGCAAAGGTTAATGAATTTGGATTTATTGCGACACCGTATCGCCGCGTTGATCCAGAAACCGGTGAAGTAACAACTCAGACCGATTATCTGACGGCTGATGAGGAAGATAATTATATTGTGGCTCAGGCAAACGCCGAATTGAACGAGGACGGCTCATTTGCCTCAGAAGAAGTGGTTGCACGTTTCCGTGGTGATAATACGGTCGTTCCACGTGAGAAGATTGACTATATGGACGTATCACCAAAGCAAGTCGTTTCAGCTGCTACAGCTTGTGTGCCATTTTTGGAGAATGATGACTCCAATCGTGCTTTGATGGGTGCCAACATGCAGCGGCAGGCAGTTCCTTTAATGGAACCAGAAGCGCCTCTCGTTGGAACAGGCATGGAGTATGTGTCTGGTAAAGACTCTGGTGCCGCGATCATTTGCCAGAATGAAGGCATTGTTGAACATGTGGAATCTAAAGAAGTCCGTGTGCGCCGGATTTCGGAAGTGGATGGCAAAGAAGTTCAGGGTGATCTGGACGTTTACCGTATGCAGAAATATATTCGTTCCAACCAGGGCACCTGTTATAATCAGCGCCCGATTGTCAGCAAAGGTGATCATGTAACCAAAGGCGAAATTCTGGCTGACGGCCCGTCCATGGAAAAAGGGGAGCTGGCACTGGGCCGTAACGCAGTCGTTGGCGTCATGACCTGGGAAGGCTACAATTATGAAGACGCCGTTGTTATGAGTGAACGCTTCGTGAAGGATGACGTCTTTACGTCAATCCATATCGAGGAATATGAATCAGAATCCCGCGATACGAAGCTCGGTCCGGAGGAAATCACCAGAGATATTCCAAATGTTGGTGAAGAAGCTCTGAAGAATCTGGACGAAGACGGTATTATTCGTGTCGGTGCCGAAGTTTCTGATGGTGATATTCTGGTAGGCAAGGTAACACCTAAAGGGGTCACGGAATTATCAGCTGAAGAGCGGCTGCTTCATGCCATTTTTGGCGAAAAAGCCCGGGAAGTGCGCGATACATCCCTGAAAGTGCCGCATGGATCAGGCGGTATTGTGCTTGATGTAAAGACATTCAATCGCGAAGATGGCGATGAATTGTCGCCCGGTGTAAACCAGCTGGTGCGTGTTTATGTTGTTCAGAAACGGAAAATCTCAGAAGGGGATAAGATGGCAGGAAGACACGGCAACAAAGGTGTCATTTCCAAAATCTTACCTGAAGAAGATATGCCTTTCCTGCCTGATGGCACACCAATTGATATGATGCTTAATCCAATGGGTGTTCCGTCACGGATGAACATCGGACAGGTGTTCGAATTGCATCTCGGTATGGCAGCAAGGGAACTTGGACTGCATGTGGCGACGCCTGTCTTTGACGGGGCTAATGAAGATGATCTTCTGGCCACTCTGGATGAGGCCGGTATGGCACAGGATGCTAAAACCCTTCTCTATGACGGACGGACTGGTGAGCCATTTGATAATCGTATCTCTGTTGGCGTCATGTACATGATCAAACTGGCACACATGGTGGACGATAAACTGCACGCCCGTTCAACAGGACCATATTCACTCGTAACGCAGCAGCCACTGGGCGGTAAAGCTCAGTTCGGCGGACAGCGCTTTGGTGAAATGGAGGTCTGGGCACTTGAAGCGTATGGTGCAGCTTATACCCTCCAGGAAATTCTCACCGTTAAGTCAGATGATGTGGTAGGACGTGTCAAAGCCTATGAATCAATCGTCAAAGGTGATAATGTTTCAGAACCAGGCGTACCTGAATCGTTCAAGGTGCTGATTAAAGAATTGCAAAGTCTTGGACTGGACGTCAAGATGCTTGCAAGTGATGAATCGGAAATTGAAATGCAGGAGCTTGAAGAAGAAGAGACACAATCAGCAAGCAAGCTGAATCTGGAAGGTGAAGAAACCTAATTAGACGGATGGCTTGTCTACTGGCTGGCAATAGAGCAGCTGGATTAACAGAACCGGCACATATGCCGGTTCTGTCTGGCTTGATGATCAGACATTAATAAGGGAGGTAGACCCTTGCTGGATGTAAATAAATTTGAGTACATGAAAATCGGCCTGGCTTCTTCAGAAAAGATTCGTTCATGGTCCTACGGTGAGGTTAAAAAACCGGAGACCATTAATTACCGCACGTTAAAACCAGAAAAAGACGGCCTTTTTTGTGAGCGTATATTCGGTCCGACAAAAGACTGGGAATGTCATTGCGGGAAATATAAACGCGTTCGGTACAAAGGTGTTGTCTGTGATCGCTGCGGTGTCGAAGTAACGAAAGCAAAAGTCCGCCGTGAACGAATGGGCCACTTGGAACTTGCGGCACCTATTTCACATATTTGGTACTTCAAAGGTATTCCGAGCCGTATGGGACTTATGCTCGATATGTCGCCACGCGCTTTAGAAGAGGTCATCTATTTTGCAGCTTATATTGTGACCGAGCCCGGCGATACAACGCTGGAAAAGAAACAATTGCTTTCCGAAAAAGAGTTCCGGTCATACTATGAAAAATATGGTAATAGCTTCAAAGCCCAAATGGGAGCGGAAGCCATTCGCAAACTTCTTCAGGATCTTGATATTGAAAAAGAGTCTGAGGCATTAAAAGACGAACTGAAAACAGCACATGGCCAGCGCAGAACACGGGCTATCAAGCGTCTGGAGGTACTGGAAGCGTTCCGGAATTCCGGTAATGATCCAGCGTGGATGGTACTTGATGTACTGCCGGTTATTCCGCCGGAGATCCGTCCGATGATACAACTTGACGGTGGTCGTTTCGCGACATCAGATTTGAATGATCTTTACCGTCGTGTGATTAACCGGAATAATCGTCTGAAACGTCTTTTGGATCTGGGTGCTCCGAGCATCATCGTTCAAAACGAAAAACGGATGCTTCAGGAGTCAGTCGATGCATTGATTGACAATGGCCGGCGCGGTCGTCCGGTTACAGGTCCTGGAAACCGTCCGCTGAAATCTCTGTCCCATATGCTTAAAGGGAAACAGGGCCGTTTCCGGCAGAATCTGCTCGGTAAGCGTGTTGACTATTCCGGACGTTCAGTTATTGCAGTTGGCCCAACTCTGAAAATGTACCAATGCGGCCTGCCGCGTGAAATGGCACTGGAATTGTTCAAGCCGTTTATTATGAAAGAACTTGTTGCGCAAGGTTATTCCCATAATATTAAATCGGCTAAGCGAAAAATTGAGCGTGTCCATCCAGAAGTATGGGATGTTCTTGAGGAAGTTATCCGGGAGCATCCGGTCATGCTGAACCGGGCGCCAACATTGCACCGTCTAGGTATCCAGGCATTTGAACCGGTACTCACAGAAGGGCGTGCGATACGTTTGCACCCGCTTGTCTGTCCAGCATACAATGCCGATTTTGACGGTGACCAGATGGCTGTTCACGTACCGCTTTCAGCTGAAGCACAAGCCGAGGCACGTGTTCTTATGCTCAGCGCACAGAACATCCTTAATCCGAAAGATGGCGAGCCGGTTGTTACACCATCACAAGATATGGTGCTGGGCAATTATTACTTGACTATGGAAAGGCCTGGTGCCATTGGCGAGGGCAGCACGTTCAAAGATATAGATGAGGCCATGATTGCTTATCAAAGCGGTTATGTTCATTTGCATACGCGTGTTGCGGTTAAAGCATCCAGTTTAAATAAACGTTCCTTCACAGAAGAGCAGCAGAGGAAACTGCTTTTGACAACGGTTGGCAAGCTGATTTTCAACGGAATTCTGCCAGACTCATTCCCGTATCTGAATGAACCGACGGCTGAAAATCTGGAAAATGCCATACCGGATAACTACTTTGTTGAACCAACAACAGATATCAAAGCGGAATTGAAGCAGCGCGATCTTGTTACGCCATTTAAGAAAGGCATCATGGGTGATATTATCGCTGAGGTCTTCAAGCAGCTAAAAATCAGTGAAACATCTAAAATGCTGGACCGTATGAAAGATCTCGGCTTCAGTTACTCAACAAAGGCTGGTATAACTGTTGGTGTTTCGGATGTTGTTGATTTGGATGAGAAGCAAGAGATTCTGGACGATGCGCAGGGTAAGGTTGATAAAGTGCAGAAACAGTTCAGACGCGGACTCATCACAGACAGCGAGCGTTATGACCGCGTTATATCGATCTGGTCAAGTGCCAAAGATGATATTCAGGATCGTCTTATGGGTTCACTTGATACGCAGAACCCAATCTTTATGATGAGTGACTCCGGTGCTCGTGGTAATGCTTCGAACTTTACACAGCTTGCCGGCATGCGTGGCCTGATGGCTAACCCATCTGGTGAAATCATGGAACTGCCGATTACGTCCAACTTCCGTGAAGGTCTGACTGTGCTGGAGTACTTTATCTCAACACACGGCGCCCGTAAAGGTCTTGCGGATACTGCCCTGAAAACAGCAGACTCAGGTTATCTGACGCGCCGACTTGTGGACGTTGCCCAGGATGTCATTATTCGTGAAGATGACTGTGGCACTGACCGTGGTTTGAAAGTATCGTCGCTTAAAGATGATACAGAAGTGATTGAACCACTGTTTGATCGCTTACTTGGCCGTACCGCATTTGAAAATGTCTATCATCCGGAAACAGGTGCTGTTATTGTTCCGAAAAATGGTTTGATAACAGAAGATCAGGCCAAACAGATTAATGAAGCAGGGGTCGAAGAAGTTATTATTCGCTCCGCATTCACCTGCAATTCGAAGTATGGCGTCTGCAAGAAATGCTACGGCCGCAACCTGGCAACCGGTGATCAAGTGGAAGTCGGTGAAGCCGTTGGTATTATCGCAGCCCAATCCATTGGTGAGCCGGGTACTCAGCTGACAATGCGCACATTCCATACCGGCGGCGTTGCCGGCGATGACATCACTCAGGGTCTGCCGCGTATTCAGGAGTTGTTTGAAGCCCGTAATCCAAAAGGTCAGGCTGTCATTAGTGAAATTCACGGAACTGTCGAGGACATTAGGGAATTGAAGGATAAACTGGAAGTTGTTGTTCAAGGCGAAGTTGAACAGCGCACATATCCAGTCCCTTATAATGCGCGCATGAAAATTTCAGTTGGCGATGAAATCATTGGCGGACAGGAAATCACAGAAGGCTCTGTGGATCCAAAAGAACTTCTTAAAGTGCAGGGCATCGAAGGCGTGCAACAATATCTGCTTCGTGAAGTGCAAAAAGTTTACCGGATGCAGGGTGTTGAAATTGATGACAAGCACGTAGAAGTTATGGTGCGGCAAATGATGCGCAAGATCCGCATTGTTGAGTCGGGTGATTCAGATGAACTGCCAGGTTCACTTCTGGAAATTCACCAGTTTAGAGATGCAAACGAACCTATATTGCAGGAAAACAAACAGCCTGCGACCGGCCAGCCTGTATTACTTGGTATTACGAAAGCAGCTCTGGAAACAGAATCCTTCTTATCAGCTGCATCATTCCAGGAGACCACGCGTGTTCTCACTGATGCTGCGATTAAAGGTAAACGTGATGAGCTGATGGGACTTAAAGAAAATGTTATACTTGGTAAGCTTGTTCCGGCAGGGACCGGTATCGACCGCTACCGTCAGCTTGAAACGGCAACAGATGAACCGGAAGAAACAACGGAAGAATCGGAAGAACCGGAGGAGTCGGAAACCGTGCAGTAAAGTGGGGAGTTCCCCCACACTGCGTTTCCAGCTTCCGTCTCTGGCCATGACTTAGCTCCCCGGATTAATGGCCGGCTTTGCAGAAACCGGGGTATGTTTTATTAAAGTGTGCTGAGTTAAAAGGACTGACTGGCAAAATAGGACAAGCATTGACGTGAGTATCAAAGCTGGGAGCACTCGGGAAAATGGCGAAAGAATTCTTGACATTATAAAACCGGAATGGTAATATATCCAGGGTGCTTCCGATTATACTTGTTACTTTGGAGGATATGCGCATGTCTTATGAAAAGGTAACCCAATCCCGATCACATTTAATAATCGGAATGAAGGAAACACTTAAAGCCATTAAGCACGACACAATCAGTGAAGTGTTTATTGCTGATGATGCGGACAAAGAGCTAACGCGAGAGGCAGCGCTTTTGGCAGGTGAGTCAGGTATACCCTGTCGTCGCGTTGACTCAAAAAAGAAACTTGGCGCAGCTTGTGGAATTGACGTTGATGCATCAGCAGTGGCGATAAAACAATAAGGTTTTGGCGATGCAGTCGCGAAAGCTTTGTTTTTTAAGCAAAAATGAACCACCTGGATATGTGGTATTATGATAGCCTGTTATGATGGGTGGTCATTGGCTATTGACGAATCAGAAAGGAGGAACTTACAATGCCTACAATTAATCAGCTTGTGCGAAAAGGGCGTGTGAACAAACCGAAAAAATATGACTCCCCTGCATTGAACAGAGGGTATAACAGTCTTAAAAAACGGTTTACAAAGCAAAATTCACCGCAAAAACGCGGGGTTTGCACACGTGTTGGCACATTGGCACCTAAGAAACCAAACTCAGCACTGCGGAAGTATGCACGTGTTCGTTTATCCAACAATATGGAAGTAACGGCTTATATTCCAGGGATTGGACACAATCTGCAGGAGCACAGTGTTGTTCTGTTGCGTGGTGGCCGTGTTAAGGACTTGCCGGGTGTTCGTTATCATATCGTGCGCGGTGCTCTTGATACAGCAGGTGTCGACGGACGCAGAAAAGGCCGTTCCAAATATGGAACTAAGAAACCAAAAGCTGAGAAAAAGTAATTCGTGTCTAAAATTAAGGGAAAGGAGGGGGACATATGCCACGTAAAGGGCCAGTACCGAAACGTGATGTTTTACCCGATCCACTTTACAATTCAAAATTGATAACGCGTTTAATCAATCAGATTATGATTGACGGCAGACGGGGGAAAGCACAAAAAATCCTCTATAAGTCGTTTGAACTCGTTAAGGAACGAAGCGGCCAGGAGGCCATGGATGTCTTTGAGCAAACGATGAAAAACGTTATGCCGGTTCTGGAAGTACGCGCACGCCGCGTCGGCGGATCAAACTACCAGGTGCCAGTGGAAGTGCGCCCTGAACGGCGTCAGGCTTTAGGCTTGCGCTTTATCGTTCATTACGCACGTCTCCGTGGTGAGAAAACGATGGAAGAACGTCTCGCTAATGAAATTATGGATGCTTCCAATAATACTGGAGCAGCTGTAAGACGGCGTGAGGAATTGCATAAGATGGCCGAGGCGAACAAAGCATTCGCACACTATCGCTGGTAGACAAAACCAAATAAAAGTTTTCTTGAGAAAGGAGAAGAATACATGGCCAGAGATTTCTCCTTGGAAAAGACGCGCAACATTGGTATTATGGCGCACATTGATGCAGGCAAAACGACTACCACCGAGCGTATTCTTTTCTATACAGGACGTATCCATAAAATTGGTGAAACCCATGAAGGTGCATCCCAAATGGATTGGATGGAGCAGGAACAGGATCGCGGCATTACCATCACTTCTGCTGCAACCACTGCTCAATGGAAAAACCATCGTATAAATATTATTGATACACCAGGACACGTGGATTTCACTGTTGAAGTTGAGCGTTCGCTGCGTGTGCTCGATGGTGCTGTGACAGTACTTGATGCGCAGTCCGGCGTTGAGCCTCAGACAGAAACAGTATGGCGCCAGGCAACCACATATGGTGTGCCGCGAATTGTTATGGTTAACAAGATGGACAAAGTCGGCGCTGACTTCTTATATTCAAGCGATACGCTTAAAGAACGTCTTGGTGCTAACGCGCACCCTGTCCAGCTTCCGATTGGTGCAGAGGATAACTTTGAGGGTATTATTGACCTGGTTACGATGGAAGCTTATCATTATGAAGATGAGCTTGGAACCCGGGCTGAACCAGGTGAAATCCCTGAAGATTATAAGCAAAAGGCTGAGGAGCTGCATGCTTCATTAATTGAATCTGTAGCAGAAGCTGATGAAGATATTATGATGAAATATCTTGAAGGCGACGACATTTCTGTCGAAGAACTTAAGCAGGCAATCCGCAGAGCGACATTGAATGTTGAATTTTATCCAGTCTATTGCGGTTCAGCCTTTAAAAACAAAGGTGTTCGGCTCGTATTGGATGGTGTCATTGACTACCTGCCGTCGCCAACCGATGTACCGCCGATTGAAGGCATGGTTCCGGATACAGAAGAAGAAACAAGCCGCCCGGCTGATGACAGTGCTCCTTTTTCCGCACTTGCGTTTAAAGTTATGGCAGACCCTTATGTCGGTAAGCTGACATTTTTCCGGGTATATTCCGGCACGCTGGAAGCTGGTTCATATGTCAGAAATCCGCTTAAAGACAAGCGGGAGCGTATTGGACGGATTCTGCAAATGCATGCGAATTCCCGTCAGGAGATCAAGACCGTCCATGCCGGTCAGATTGCTGCCGGCGTCGGTTTGAAAAATACATCGACTGGTGAAACGCTCTGTGATGAGAAAGAGCCCGTTATTCTTGAATCCATGGACTTTCCGGAGCCGGTTATTTCAGTTGCCATTGAGCCTAAGACAAAATCCGACCAGGATAAAATGGGTATGGCACTTGCTAAACTGGCAGAGGAAGATCCGACATTCAAAACAGAGACGGATAATGAAACAGGCCAGACGATCATTTCCGGAATGGGCGAGTTGCACTTGGACGTTATCGTCAACCGCCTGAAAGCGGAATTCAAGGTTGATGCTCAGGTTGGTGCACCACAGGTTGCTTATCGCGAAACGTTCCGGGCAGCTTCCGAGGTTGAAGGTAAATTTATTAAACAATCCGGAGGACGCGGACAATATGGTCACGTTGTTGTTAAATTCGAACCTAATGAAGAAGGCGCAGGTTATGAATTTGTCGACAAAATTGTTGGCGGCACCATTCCGCGTGAATATATTCCATCCGTTGATGAAGGTATTCAGGAAGCATTGGGTAATGGTGTTCTTGCCGGCTATCCGATGATTGATGTTAAGGCAACATTATTCGACGGCAGCTATCACGATGTTGACTCCAACGAGATGGCCTTTAAAATTGCTGGGTCAATGGCTTTGAAAGAAGCCAAAAACAAAAGCCAGCCGGTACTGCTTGAACCTATGATGCAAGTTGACATTGTTATCCCTGAAGAATATATGGGCGATATCATGGGTGATGTAACGGCCCGCCGTGGTCGTGTAGATGGCATGGAACCCCGTGGTCCGGCACAGCTGGTTAAGGCCTTTGTGCCCCTGTCAGAAATGTTTGGCTATGCGACATCTCTAAGATCGAACACACAGGGACGCGGAACGTTCACCATGCACTCTTCTCACTATGAAGAAGTGCCAAAGAGCATTTCTGAAGAAATTATTAAGAAAAATACGGGCGAATAATTGATTTTTTTGGTATTCTAACGTATAACTTTGAGTAAAGGCTGTGGGCAGGCATACTTGTTTACCCCAGTCTGTGAATCAAAGAAAATCAGGGTGAATTTATTAAAGGAGGAACTATATATGTCTAAAGAAAAATTTGACCGCTCCAAAAGCCATGTGAATATTGGAACTATCGGACACGTCGACCATGGTAAAACGACGCTTACTGCAGCTATCACAACAACAATGCATGAAAAATCCGATGAGGTCGAAGCTATGGATTTTGACCAGATCGACCATGCACCAGAAGAAAAAGAGCGTGGTATTACAATTGCTACATCTCACGTTGAGTATGAGACGGAAACACGTCACTATGCACACGTTGACTGCCCCGGCCACGCTGACTATGTTAAAAACATGATCACCGGTGCAGCTCAAATGGATGGTGCCATTCTTGTAGTATCGGCTGCTGACGGCCCAATGCCTCAGACACGTGAGCATATCCTGCTTTCACGTAATGTTGGCGTTCCAGCTATCGTTGTTTTCCTTAACAAAGTGGATATGGTTGACGACGAAGAGCTTTTGGAACTTGTTGAAATGGAAGTCCGCGATCTCCTGAGTGAATATGATTTTCCAGGTGACGATATCCCAGTTATTAAAGGATCTGCTTTGAAGGCTCTTGAAGGTGACGAAGAGTATCAGCAGAAAATTTATGAACTGATGGATGCCATCGATCAATATATCCCAACCCCTGAACGCGACCATGATAAACCATTCATGATGCCTATTGAGGACGTATTCTCCATCACAGGCCGCGGTACAGTAACGACTGGCCGTGTTGAACGCGGAACGGTTAAAGTTGGCGACGACGTTCAAATCATTGGTCTTTCTGAGGAACCGACTAAGACAACGGTTACTGGTGTTGAGATGTTCCGTAAGCTGCTTGATTATGCAGAAGCCGGCGACAACATCGGGGCATTGCTGCGCGGAATTTCGCGTGAACAGGTTGATCGCGGTCAGGTTCTTGCGAAACCAGGTTCTATTACACCGCATACAACGTTTAAAGCAGAAGTTTATGTGCTTTCGAAAGAGGAGGGCGGACGTCATACACCATTCTTTGCTAACTATCGCCCGCAATTCTACTTTCGTACCACGGATGTAACGGGTGTTATTCAGCTCCCTGAGGGTGTTGAAATGGTCATGCCAGGTGATAACGTTCAAATGCATGTTGATTTGATTTCACCAATTGCGATTGAAGATGGCACGCGCTTCTCAATTCGTGAAGGTGGCCGTACAGTTGGTTCTGGCGTTGTAACAGAAATTCAGCAGTAACTGTTTCATAAAATTTAGTCGATCCGGATCTGAAACAGGCAGCCCATACGCTGCCTGTTTTTCCTTGAGTAGAGATTTTGCTGTTTTCTCTTAGAATAGATCCGGTGAATCCCTGTTATTCTGTAAAAAATCAGCTGCAGCCCTTGCAATCACGGGAAATTGTTTGTATAATAATTTAATGTGCAATCTACTAGTCATACTATAAATATTGCATTGGTCACATAACTTTTGTATAATGTTAATGTTGATCAGAAAGCGATGAAGTGGAAGGTTGTTGATACACCCGGCCCCTTTGCCATGGCGGTGTCATCAAGAAATTTTCACGGAGCAGCTCCATTTAAAAATTGAGCGCAAAGGAGGGAAAATAATGGCAAAAGAGAAAATTCGAATTCGGTTAAAAGCGTATGATCATCGCATTTTAGATCAGTCTTCCGAAAAGATTGTAGACACTGCCAAACGTTCGGGTGCCAATGTGTCCGGCCCAATACCTTTGCCGACTGAGAAATCGGTTTTCACGGTATTGCGCAGCCCATTTAAGGACAAAGACTCCCGTGAGCAATTTGAAATGCGCACACATAAACGCTTGATCGATATTGTCAGCCCAACACCACAGACGGTAGACTCACTGATGCGTCTTGACCTGCCATCAGGTGTTGACATTGAAATTAAATTATAATGATTGATAAATATAGGAGGTGTAACGGATGACGAAAGGAATCTTAGGACGCAAAATCGGCATGACACAGCTTTTTTCCGATGAGGGTGAATTAACCCCTGTAACGGTTATCCAGGCTGAACCTAATGTTGTGCTGCAGAAGCGGACTGTTGAGAATGACGGTTACGAAGCTGCGCAGCTCGGTTTTGCTGAGAAAAAAGAATCACGTGCGACTAAAGCGGAAAAAGGCCATGCTGAAAAAGCAAACACGACCCCTAAGCGCTACGTTCGTGAAATCCGTAACGCAGATTCTGATGCCTATGAAGTGGGTCAGGAGATAACGGTTAATACGTTCCAGACCGGAGATTTGATCGATGTAACTGGAACAACGAAAGGGAAAGGGTTCCAGGGTACCATCAAGCGTTTTAATTACAATCGCGGACCCAAAACACACGGATCGCACTTTCACAGAAGTTCGGGTTCGATGGGTGATATGACAGCCATGCATGTGTTTAAAGGTACTAAATTGCCCGGCCAAATGGGTGGAAGAAAAGCGACGGTCCAAAACCTTGAAGTTGTCAGAGTCGATTCGGAACGCAACCTGATCCTGATCAAAGGAAACATTCCAGGTCCGAAAAAATCATTCGTTAAAGTAACGGGTGCTGTTAAAGCTAATTCATAATTATGGATGAAAGGAGGATATGTCATGCCTAAGGTAGCACTATTAAAACAAGATGGCTCACAAGCTGGAGACGTTGAATTAAACGATGCCGTATTTGGCATTGAGCCGAATACACACGTCATGCATGAAGCTGTTGTTATGCAGCGTTCGTCAATGCGTCAGGGCACACATGATGTGAAAAACCGTTCAGAAGTACGCGGCGGAGGAAGCAAGCCATGGCGTCAAAAAGGAACAGGACGTGCACGCCACGGTTCAACCCGTTCACCGATATGGGTCGGCGGCGGAACAGTGTTTGGCCCGACACCACGCAGTTACGGTTTCAAGATGCCGAAGAAAGCGCGTCGCTTAGCGCTTAGATCTGCTCTGTCTTCTAAAGTGCAGGACGATAATGTCGTTGTTTTAGACGATATTGCATTCGACGCACCGAAGACAAAAGAAGCTGTTAAAATGCTTGATGCCTTGAGCGTTGATGACAAGGTATTGATTGTGACAGCTGACAGAGATGCGAATGTTGTCCGGTCAGCAAATAATCTGCCAAACGCTCATGTGATCACGGTAGATGACGTGAATGTTTTAGATTTGCTGTCGTACGATGAACTGATCATCACAAAAGATGCAGCAGAAAAAGCAGGGGAGGTGCTTTCACAATGAAAGAACCGCGCGATATTATAAGACGCCCCGTCGTTACAGAGCATTCTTCCGATCTAATGGCGGAAAAGAAATATACGTTTGTTGTTGATCCTAATGCGAATAAAACGGAAATTAAAGAAGCTGTTGAACTCGTATTCGATGTTGAAGTTAAACGTGTGAACACAGCCAATTTAAGAGGCAAATTTAAGCGCATGGGACGTTATGGCGGTTATCGCCCCGACATTAAAAAGGCTGTCGTACAGCTTTCAGAAGATAGCAAAGAACTGGATTTGTTTGAATAACAAGTATAAAAAGGAGGGATAAAGATGGCGATTAAAAAATTTAAACCGACCTCAAATGGTAAACGTGGTATGTCTGCATCCGACTTTGCAGAAATCACAACGGACTCACCAGAGAAGTCGCTGCTGAGGCCGATTTACAGACGCGGTGGACGTAACAACCAGGGTAAAATGACGATGCGCCATATAGGCGGCGGCCACAAGCGTCAATATCGTCTGATTGACTTTAAACGTGATAAAGACGGCATACCTGGCCGCGTTGCTACGATTGAATATGACCCTAATCGCACAGCTAACATAGCTCTTATCAACTATGCAGATGGTGAGAAACGCTATATTCTGGCTCCAAAAGGCCTGAAAGCAGGTCAGGAAATCAGATCAGGTGAAGATGCCGATATTAAGATGGGAAATGCTAAAAGGCTGAAGAACATTCCTGTTGGCACGATCATCCACAATGTTGAATTGAACCCGGGTCATGGTGCTCAGCTCGTACGCTCAGCAGGTACTAATGCACAGGTTCTTGGACGTGATGGCAAATATACACTTGTTCGTTTAGCATCCGAAGAGGTTCGGCTGATTCTGTCTGAATGCCGTGCAACCATTGGCGAAGTTGGCAACGAACAGCACGAACTGATTCAAGTAGGTAAGGCTGGCCGGACACGCTGGTCAGGACGCCGTTCAGCTGTCCGTGGTACTGTTATGAACCCTAGCGATCACCCGCATGGTGGTGGTGAAGGACGTTCACCAATTGGTCTGAAATCACCAGTATCACCTTGGGGACAACCAACAATGGGTTATAAAACACGTAAACGGAGTAAGCCTTCGAACAAGTATATTGTACGTGAACGTAAACGCAAAAAGTAATGCGATAGCCTGAGTAACGCAAAAATATGTTAATGCGAAGGGAGGTTTACTCATGACTCGCAGCTTGAAAAAAGGACCATTTGCAGATGACCATCTGATGAAAAAGGTTGAAAGCCTGAATGAGACCGATAAAAAGCAAGTCATTAAAACCTGGTCACGCCGTTCAACAATTTTCCCTAATTTTGTTGGCCACAACATTGCTGTTTATGATGGACGGAAACATGTTCCCGTTTATGTAACAGAGGATATGGTCGGCCATAAATTAGGTGAATTTGCCCCTACCCGTACGTTTAAAGGGCATTCAGGTGATGACAGGAAAACAAAACGCTAATGGGAGGAGGCACTCGAAATGAAGGCAAAAGCTGTTGCAAAGTCTGTTCGCATTGCTCCTCGTAAAACGCGTCTTGTGATCGATTCGATTCGAGGAAAGGACGTTGGAGAAGCGATTGCTATTTTGCGTCATACACAGCGCGGCGCATCGCCAGTTGTCGAAAAGGTTGTGAATTCGGCTATCGCTAATGCTGAACATAACTATGAAATGGAGCCGGATAACTTAGTTATTTCGGAAGCATTTGTTGATGAAGGAGCTACGTTGAAACGTTTCCGTCCAAGAGCGCAGGGACGGGCAAGTCAAATTAATAAACGCACCAGTCATGTAACTGTCGTGGTAGCAGAAAAGAAGGAGGGATAGTCATTGGGTCAAAAAATAAATCCTAACGGTCTTCGTGTTGGCGTTATTAAGGAATGGGAATCAAAATGGTACGCCGGCAATGATTATGCAGACTTATTGCATGAAGATATCGAAATCCGAGAATACCTGAATAAGCGTCTAAAAACAGCTGCTGTTTCACATATCGATGTAGAACGTGCAGCCAACCGTGTTAATATCACGATTCATACCGGCAAGCCAGGGATGGTTATCGGTAAAGGCGGTTCTGAAGTCGAGGCTCTGCGGAAATCATTAAATAAGCTGACGGGTAAACGTGTTCACATCAACATTGTGGAAATCAAAAAAGTCGATTTGGATGCCACATTGGTTGCTGAGAATATTGCTCGCCAACTGGAAAACCGCATTTCATTCCGCCGTGCGCAGAAACAATCGATTCAGCGTATCATGCGTTCAGAAGCCAAAGGTGTTAAAACGCAAGTTGCCGGACGTTTAGGCGGTACGGATATTGCCCGTCGGGAAGCTTACAGCGAAGGAACTGTTCCATTGCACACACTTCGTGCTGACATTGATTTTGGTCGTGCAGAAGCCGACACGACGTATGGTAAACTCGGTGTCAAAGTGTGGATCTATCGTGGAGAAGTCCTTCCAACAAAAAATGATGATTAAGGAAGGGGGACATGCATTATGTTAATGCCTAAACGTGTTAAGTATCGTAAAGAGCATCGCGGCCGCATGAAAGGCCGAGCAAAAGGTGGAACTAGCGTCGCATTTGGTGAATACGGCCTGCAGGCTACTGAGGCAGCATGGATTTCCAGCCGCCAAATTGAGGCAGCTCGTATTGCCATGACACGCTATATGAAACGTGGCGGTAAAGTCTGGATTAAAATCTTTCCTGATAAGCCATATACGTCGAAGCCTCTTGAAGTACGCATGGGCTCCGGTAAAGGTGCTCCCGAAGGCTGGGTAGCAGTCGTTAAACCAGGAAAAATCTTGTTTGAAATAGCAGGTGTGGATGAAGAAGTAGCACGCGAAGCGTTACGGCTTGCATCTCATAAGCTGCCAATCCAAACCAAGTTTGTAAAACGCGAGGAAATTGGTGGTGAATCAAATGAAAGCTAATGAAATTCGCGAATTAACCACTGCCGAGATTGAACAAAAAGTCAGATCGTTTAAAGAAGAATTGTTTAATTTACGCTTTCAGCTGGCAACTGGCCAATTAGAGAACACAGCACGAATCCGAGAGGTCAAAAAGTCAATCGCCCGTATGAAAACGGTCGTGCGTGAACGGGAACTAAGCCTTAATTAATAACCTGAGAGGAGGTTATCCAATATGACTGAGAGAAATAATCGTAAAGCCTATACAGGTCGTGTCGTATCGGATAAAGCTGATAAAACCATTACAGTTTTAGTTGAAACGTATGAATTTCATAAGTTGTATGGCAAACGTGTCAGATATTCCAAGAAATTCAAGACACATGATGAAAATAACCAGGCTAAACAAGGGGACGTCGTCAAGATTATGGAAACCCGTCCACTTTCGGCAACGAAACACTTTCGCTTAGTGAGCATCGTTGAAGAGTCGGTTATTATTTAAGTTAAAGTCATTCGGAAGTTATCTGAAGGGAGGTCACACCTTATGATCCAACAGGAAACGAGTTTAAAGATTGCTGATAATTCTGGTGCGCGTGAAGTTAAAACGATTAAAGTTTTGGGCGGATCAGGACGTAAAACTGCCAACATTGGTGATGTCGTAGTCTGCACGGTGAAAAATGCAACACCAGGCGGGGTTGTCAAAAAAAGCGAGATTATAAAGGCTGTTATTGTTCGTACACAGTCCGGTATACGTCGTAAAGACGGATCTTATATTCGCTTTGGTGAGAATGCGGCCGTTGTTGTCCGTGATGATAAAGGTCCAGTAGGTACACGTATTTTCGGACCAGTTGCACGTGAACTGCGTGACAACAAGTTCATGAAAATTGTATCCCTGGCTCCAGAAGTATTGTAACTGAACAATAAAAAAGCCTTGTAGGGAGGTGCGACAGGCATGCATGTAAAAAAAGGCGATAAAGTGAAAGTAATGTCCGGTAAAGACCGTGGCAAAGAGGGTACGATTCTCGAAGCGTTTCCGAAAAGTGAACGTGTTTTAGTCGAAGGCATCAATATGATTAAAAAACATGCCCAACCTTCACAGGATAATCCACAGGGCGGCATTCTTAACCAGGAAGCATCTGTACATGTTTCCAATGTTATGCTGATCGACCCGAAATCCGGTGAACCAACTCGTATTGGAAACGAAATTCGCGACGGAAAGAAAATCCGTATTGCTAAAAAATCCGGAGAAGCAATTGATAAATAACTGCTGTCGAAAGGAGGGCGCTCGTGATGAATGAAATGAAGCAAACCTATCAGGATGACATTCTGCCATCTTTGATGAATAAATTTAATTATGATTCTGTCATGCAGGCACCAAGCATCGAGAAAATCGTTATTAACATGGGTGTCGGTGACGCTGTGCAAAATTCCAAAGCATTGGACAATGCTGTCGAAGAACTTGCACTTATTTCTGGACAGAAACCGGTCGTAACAAAAGCCAGAAGGTCAATTGCCGGATTTCGTCTGCGTAAGGGAATGCCGATCGGGACGAAAGTGACATTGAGAGGTGAGCGGATGTATGATTTTCTGCAAAAACTGATTGGTGTATCACTCCCGCGCGTTCGTGACTTCCGCGGTGTTTCCAAAAAAGGATTCGATGGCCGCGGCAATTACACACTAGGTGTTAAAGAGCAGCTGATTTTCCCAGAAATTAATTACGATAAAATAAGCAAAGTGCGTGGCATGGATATCGTGGTCGTGACTTCAGCAGATACCGATGAAGAAGCGCATGAACTGCTGACACAACTGGGTATGCCTTTCCAGCAATAAACGAGGAGGGAAGAGAATGGCTAGAAAAGCCCTGATCGAGAAACAAAAGAAACCGCAAAAGTTTAAAGTGCAGGAATACAGCCGTTGTAAACGCTGTGGCCGTCCGCATAGTGTTTTGCGTAAATTTAAGTTATGCCGTATTTGTTTCCGTGAACTCGCTCACGAAGGTCAAATTCCTGGTGTCAAAAAAGCAAGCTGGTAAACCCCTATTTGGGAAGGAGGTAATGTAGTAATGGTTATGACAGATCCAATTGCAGATATGCTGACGCGCATTCGTAATGCCAACATGGTATGGCATGAAAAGCTAGAGCTTCCAGCCTCTAAATTGAAGACTGAAATTGCGGCTATCCTGAAACGTGAAGGATTTGTGCGTGATTATGAATTTATTGAAGACAACAAGCAGGGTATTCTGCGGATATTCTTAAAATACAGTAACAATAATGAACGGGTCATCACCGGTATTAAACGCATCAGCAAGCCAGGCTTGCGCGTCTATGCTAAAGCTGATGAAGTACCCCGTGTTCTGAACGGCTTGGGTATTGCTATTGTATCAACATCACATGGTGTTCTTTCTGATAAAGAAGCACGTACACAAGCTGTTGGCGGCGAAGTACTGGCTTATGCCTGGTAATATAATCTGTTAGACTGGAGGTGTATGACATGTCCCGTATCGGTCTGAAACCCTTGGAGATACCCGAGGGTGTTGACGTGAAATTAGATGGAAAGACTGTGACTGTATCAGGTCCGAAAGGCGAATTGACTCGTACTGTTCATCCTGATATGACAGTCACTATGAATGACAATGTTCTAACGGTCCAGCGCCCGGATGACAGTAAGGAACATCGCTCACTGCACGGTTCAACCCGCAGCATGATTGCCAATATGGTAGAGGGCGTCAATAAAGGTTTTGAAAAAGCATTGGAGATTAATGGTGTCGGCTATCGTGCACAAATGCAAGGTGATAAACTGATTGTAACAGCCGGCTATTCACATCCGATTGAAGTGGAGCCAACTGAAGGCATTGATATTGAGGTTCCACAAAATACGCGAATTGTAATCAAAGGCATTGACAAGGAACTGGTTGGAGCTGTCGCTGCCAACATCCGCGCGGTCAGACCACCGGAGCCTTATAAAGGGAAAGGCCTTCGTTATGAAGGTGAGCTAGTAACCCTTAAAGAGGGTAAATCGGCTAAGTAAGGTGAGCTAGGAAGCAGAAAGGAGTGAACCGGATGATCACGAAAGCTGACAGAAATAAAGCACGCCAAAAACGGCATGCTCGTGTTCGCAAGAATGTTTTCGGAACTGAAGAACGGCCGCGTCTGAACGTGTACCGTTCAAATAAACACATTTATGCACAAATCATTAATGATTTTACTGGTCATACAGTAGCAAGTGCTTCTACCGTAGATAATGGATTAAGTCTTGAATCAACAGGTAATGTTGAAGCAGCTAAACAAGTCGGTGAATTGGTTGCAAAACGTGCCCAGGATAAAGGGTATCAAGCGGTTGTATTTGACCGTGGCGGTTACCTCTATCATGGCCGCGTTGAAGCATTGGCCAATGCTGCTCGTGAAGCTGGTCTGGCATTTTAATTGAAGTAAAAGGAGGGACATAGATGAATAATACGAGTATTGATCCAAACAAATTAGATCTTGAAGAACGTGTTGTCGCAATCAACCGTGTTGCGAAGGTTGTTAAAGGCGGACGGAATTTCCGTTTTGCTGCACTGGTTGTGGTTGGTGATAAAGATGGACACGTAGGTTTTGGAACCGGCAAAGCAAAAGAAGTACCGGAATCCATCAATAAAGCAGTTGACGATGCTAAGAAAAATCTGATTGAAGTACCAATCGTTGGAACAACTATTCCACATCAGATCAATGGTCGATATGGCGGCGGCAATGTGTTGATGAAACCTGCTTCAGAAGGTACCGGTGTTATCTCCGGCGGTCCTGTTCGTCCTATCCTGGAACTTGCAGGTGTTCATGATATCCTGACAAAATCACTCGGATCCAATACACCGATTAATATGATCAGGGCTGCTCTAAACGGCCTATCTCATCTGCAAACAGCCGAAGACGTAGCTCGGCTACGCGGCAAATCTGTCGAAGAACTGTTAAGATAGGAGGGAATAATTATGTCTAAACAATTAGAGATCACCCTCACGCGCAGTGTTATTGGTCAAACTGATAAACAGCGGGAAACCGTTCAATCGCTGGGTCTGAAAAAAATTCGTCAATCAATTGTACGTGACGATACGCCAGCTGTACGTGGTATGATTGATAAAGTAGATCATCTCGTCACGGTTAAAGAAATGGCCTAACTATATAGTTGAGGAGGAGGTGCACACAATGAAGCTTCATGAACTGAAAGCAGCAGAAGGAAGCCGCAATAAACGACAGCGTGTTGGTCGGGGCGTTGGTTCCGGAACCGGAAAAACGTCCGGCAAAGGCCATAAAGGGCAAAAAGCACGTTCAGGCGGTAACAACCGTCCAGGTTTTGAAGGTGGACAGTTGCCATTGTTTCAGCGTCTCCCGAAACGCGGATTCACAAATGTTAACCGCAAGGAATTTGCGATTGTCAATTTGGGGACTCTGAATCGTTTTGAAGAAGGAACGGAAATTACTCCTGAGCTGTTACTAGAAGAAGGTGTCATCAATAAGCCGAAGTCCGGTGTTAAAGTCCTTGGGAATGGGCATGTTGACAAAAAACTTGTTGTTAAAGCTCATAAATTCTCAGCTTCAGCGAAAGAAACCATCGAAGCAGCGGGCGGTCAAACAGAGGTGGTTTAATGTTCCGTACAATCTCCAATTTTATGCGAGTACGTGATATCAGACAGAAAATCTTATTTACATTGGCAATGTTAATTGTTTTTCGTCTTGGTACGTTCATTCCGGTTCCTTATACGAATAAAGAAGCAATCGACTTTATGAACCAGCAGAATGTTTTCGGATTTCTAAACACGTTTGGCGGCGGGGCACTTAAAAACTTCTCTATCTTTGCTATGGGGATCATGCCCTATATTACCGCATCGATCATTATGCAGTTATTACAGATGGATGTTGTTCCTAAGTTCACTGAGTGGAAAAAGCAAGGTGAAATGGGCCGCAAAAAGATTGCCCAGGTAACCCGGTATGGCACGATTGCACTGGCATTTGTGCAGGCAATTGCCATGTCAATCGGGTTTAATGCCATGGCTGGCGGTAAACTGATAAGTGATCCAAGTGTATGGAAATTTCTGCTGATTGCTATTGTATTGACAAGTGGAACATCATTTTTAATGTGGCTCGGCGAACAGATAACAGCAAATGGTGTCGGAAATGGTATATCCATTATCATCTTCTCTGGTATTGTTGCAGCCATTCCAAATGGTGTTAACCAGTTATATGCCCAATACTTTGTTGATGCCGGTGATGAATTATTCATTAACATTATCATTGTGGCTTTAATCGCTTTGGTTATTGTTGCTGTCACAGTAGGCGTCATCTTTATCCAGCAGGCGTTGCGCAAGATCCCTATTCAGTATGCCAAAAAGCTGGTCAATCGCTCACCTGTGGGTGGTCATTCCACGCATTTGCCAATAAAAGTGAATGCTGCTGGGGTTATTCCAGTGATTTTTTCGATTGCATTTATTATTGCGCCACGAACGATTGCCGGACTTTTTGAAGGGAATGAATTTGCAGCAACAATTGAAAACATCTTTGATTATACCCAGCCAATTGGGATGGTCATTTATGTTGCATTGATTATTGCATTTACGTATTTCTATACGTTTGTCCAGGTTAACCCTGAACAAATGGCCGAAAACCTGCAAAAACAAGGCGGCTATATTCCGGGCATCAGACCCGGTCAAAACACGGAGACTTATTTGACACGTGTGATGTATCGCTTAACCTTTGTGGGATCGCTTTTCCTCGCAGCAGTTGCTGTTCTGCCTATCCTTTTAGGCAGTATTGGAGGTGTGCCCCAATCGGTACAAATCGGCGGCACGAGTCTGCTGATCGTTGTAGGTGTAGCGCTGCAGACCATGAAACAACTGGAAAGCCAGCTGGTTAAGCGACACTATAAAGGCTTTATTAAATAAAGCGTGCTGCCAATGAGAGCGAGGGGAAATGATTGAATTTAATCTTGATGGGACTGCCGGGTGCCGGTAAAGGAACACAAGCAGAGAAAATTAATGAAGCGTATCACATCCCTCATATTTCAACAGGCGATATGCTCCGTTCCGCGATCAAGGACGATACGGAGCTCGGCAGGAAGGCTAAAACCTATATGGATGAGGGTGCACTTGTTCCGGATGATGTGACGATTGGCATCGTCGACGAAAGGCTGAAGAAAGATGACTGCCGGGAAGGCTTTTTGCTGGACGGATTTCCAAGAACCATTGCCCAGGCTGAGGCTCTGGAGTCGATTCTGAAAAATATGGGCCGGACGCTTGATAAAGTGCTGCATGTCAATGTGGCTGAAGATCAGCTGATCGAGCGTCTGACAGGCCGCAGAATTTGTCCAGTATGCGGAGCGACGTATCATGTCATTTATAATCCGCCTGAACAGGCAGGTTTATGTGACCTTGACGGCTCCGAGCTAATTCAGCGTGAAGATGATCAAGCTGACACAGTCAAAAACCGTATTGATGTCAATATGAAAGAAACAAAGCCTTTACTTGATTTTTATAATGATAAAGGTTATCTTGTTACAGTTGACGGTGATCAGATGATTGATCACGTATTTCAGGATATTCAATCAGCGATTAAACAATAAAGGATCCCGGTTGCATATCGATTGGATGCACTCTGGACCAGTTCACGGTATAATGGGTTCAGAAGGTGTTCATAACGATCCTGAACGCTTCGGTCATCAAGCGGCGCCCGCAGGTCAGGATCTGCCGCCTATTAACGAATAACGCTTTGTTAAGTAATTAATAGCTTAAGTGAAGGTGATCGTTGTTGGATGAAGCTGATTCAATTCCGCGAATAGGCCAAGTTGTTCGTATTTTGCAAGGACGTGAAGCAGGTCAGTACGCGGTTGTGTTAAAAATAATTGACGACCGGTATGTCTTGCTGGCAGATGGGGAAAAACGTAAATATGATCAGCCGAAAAGGAAAAACCTGAACCATGTTGAAGTAATGGATTTTGTTTCCCCGGAAGTCCAAAACAGCCTTCTGGAAACTGGTCGTGTCACAAATGGCAAATTGCGGTTTGCTTTAACTAAGTTTAGGAGTGAAATTGTGACTGATTTGAAGAAGGGAGATCAACACGATGGCTAAAGACGATGTTATTGAAGTGGAAGGTACTGTGACCGAGACCCTGCCGAATGCCATGTTTAATGTGGAGCTGGAAAATGACCATAAGATATTGGCCCATGTTTCCGGCAAAATCCGCATGCATTACATCCGCATTCTGCCTGGTGATAAAGTAACGGTTGAGCTTTCGCCGTATGATTTAACAAAAGGGCGAATTACGTACCGGTATAAATAGACTCTTGTGAGCTCCGATGTAAAAGGAGGTAAGATGATGAAAGTCAGAGCATCTGTAAAACCAATCTGTGAAAAGTGCAAGATTATTAAACGAAAAGGCCAGGTTATGGTCATTTGTGATAATCCGAAACACAAGCAAAGACAAGGCTAATTAATAAGGAGGTGCAAAACACTTATGGCACGTATTGCAGGTATCGATATTCCGCGTGATAAACGCGCAGTTATTTCTTTGACGTATATTTATGGTGTCGGCGATAGCACTGCCCGGGATATTCTCGAAGATGCAGGCGTCTCTGTTGATACGCGTGTGCGTGATTTGACTGAAGACGAGCTGAGCAGCATTCGTAAATCCATTGGGAATTATAACGTCGAAGGTGATCTGCGCCGTGACCAATCACTTAACATCAAGCGTCTGATTGAAATCGGATCGTACAGAGGTATCAGACGCCGCCGCAGTTTGCCAGTGCGAGGTCAAAAGACAAAGAATAACTCACGCACCGTTAAAGGGCCGCGTCGTGTAAAAAACTAATAAAGGAGGGAAATTTATATGGCACGTAAACAAAACACAACACGTAAACGCCGTGCGAAAAAGAATGTGAGTACGGGTATTGCGCATATCCGTTCCACATTTAACAACACAATCGTTACGATTACAGATGTGCAGGGAAATTCGATCGGATGGAGTTCTTCCGGCGCTCTTGGCTTTAAAGGGTCCCGTAAATCAACACCATTTGCTGCACAGACAGCTGCTGAAACGGCTGCTAAAAATGCCGTTGAAAATGGTATGAAGTCTCTTGAAGTGACTGTAAAAGGCCCTGGCGCTGGACGTGAAGCAGCTATTCGTTCACTGCAGGCAGCTGGATTGGAAGTTACCGCTATTCGTGACGTAACGCCAGTTCCACATAATGGCTGCCGCCCGCCTAAACGTCGTCGTGTATAAGGTGTCGTTGTTTAAAATTTGTCACTATGTCTATAATGGGTTATGATGGTTGAAATTGTATCCTTAATAGGATAATGACGTGTGCTTTTTAAGCCATGGTCAATGATCGTAAAGAACCTGTATCACCCAATGGATGAATCTGAAAACCAGTTTCAGCCCAGAGGTGGTAGTGACTGCAAAATACCAACTGCCTGTTTGGGGAATTTCGGTTAGACACTGATTGCAGTCTAACCGGGATTTCGACGTTTTAAAGGAGGGTTTTGGCAGAATGATCGAAATTGAAAAGCCGGGTATAGAAACGATAGAGACCACTGATGATGCGACATTCGGAAAATTCGTTGTCGAGCCGCTTGAACGTGGATATGGTACTACACTGGGAAACTCCTTGCGTCGTATCCTGTTATCTTCACTTCCGGGCTCTGCTGTTACATCCGTTCAAATTGATGGTGTTCAGCATGAGTTTTCAACAATCGAAGGGGTTGTTGAAGATGTAACCTCGATTATTCTGAACTTGAAAAAGCTTGCACTGAAAATTTACTCCGATGATGTGAAAACACTGGAGATTGATGTGCAGGGTGAAGGCCAAGTGACGGCTGCAGATCTGACTTTTGACAGTGATGTTGAAGTCTTGAATCCGGAACTTGTTATTGCAACCATTAATGGCAATGCAAGTCTTCATATGATGCTGACCGCAGAGCATGGGCGCGGCTATCGTACGGCTGAGGCTAACAAGTATGATGAACAGCCGATCGGTGTTATCCCAATTGACTCGATTTTCACCCCCGTTTCACGTGTCAGCTATCAAGTGGAAAATACGCGTGTCGGCCAGGTCAGCAACTATGATAAACTGACAATGGACGTAACCACAGATGGCAGCATTCGTCCCGAGGAAGCCGTTTCTTTAGGTGCTAAAGTGTTTAATGAGCATCTGAATATCTTTATCAGCCTGACGGATGAAGCACAGAAAACGGAAATTATGGTTGAAAAAGAAGAAGATCAAAAAGAAAAAGTTATGGAAATGACAATTGAAGAACTTGATTTGTCTGTCAGGTCCTATAACTGCTTGAAACGTGCCGGCATTAATACGGTACAGGAGCTTTCTAATAAATCTGAAGAAGATATGATGAAAGTGCGTAACCTTGGCCGCAAGTCACTGGAAGAAGTCAAGGAGAAAATGGCAGACTTAGGTTTGGGTTTGCGTGACGACGACTGATCGTCAATAACGCTATAATAGCCGATAGACTTTCAATAAAGGGAGGGAATAGTCCATGGCCAGAAAATTTGGGCGTGCAACCGATAAGCGTATGGCAATGCTTCGCAATCTGACATCGGATTTAATTATTCATGAACGAATTCAAACAACAGAAGCAAAAGCCAAAGATTTGAAATCGACAGCAGATAAAATGATCACACTCGGTAAACGCGGTGATCTTCATGCGCGTCGCCAGGCAGCTTCTTTCCTGTATGATCAGCAGGCAGATGAGGATAAAAAGGTTATCCAAAAATTGTTTGATGACGTCGCCGGCCGCTATGATGAGAGACAAGGCGGCTATACACGCGTTCTTAAACTGGGACCGCGTAAAGGCGATGGCGCAAACATGGCAATCATTGAACTGGTTTAATACAGGCGAATGGATAAGGGCAGGAGACAATCTCTTTTATGAGGTGAATCCAGGCCCTTTTTTTGCATAAAAGAACCGCCGCACTGTGCTGTCTTAACGCGATACAACAGTCTGGCTTATGACGTGTCTGGCGTATGAGAATAGAGCTGCAGAGCTATGGAGCTGAGATGAGAAAAGAAGGGGGAGCTGAGATGCGTGATAAACTGGTTGAATTTCGGAATGTATCATTCAGGTATTCGGAAGGGCAGCCCTGGGTATTAAATAATTGCTCATTTGAGATTTATGAAAATGAGGCCATGGCATTCATTGGCCATAATGGTTCAGGTAAATCCACGATTGCCAAGCTGATGAATGGTTTGCTGTTTCCGCAGGAAGGACAGATCATGATAAATGGCCGCCAGGTTACGCCGGAATCAATCTGGGATATCCGCCGGGATGTCGGCATGGTGTTTCAAAATCCGGATAATCAATTTGTCGGTACAACGGTGCAGGATGATGTCGCCTTTGGGATGGAGAATCGAGGCCTTCCAAGGCAGGAAATGGTCAAGCGGATTGACGAGGTTTTAACAGCTGTGGACATGAAAGACTACTTGCTGACAGAGCCGGATAAGCTTTCTGGCGGTCAAAAACAGCGTGTGGCGATCGCTGGTGTCCTGGCTATTTTTCCGCAAGTGCTTATTTTAGATGAGGCAACGGCGATGCTCGATCCGAAAGGCCGGACAGAAATTATGCAAACGGTGGCGGAGATTCAGAAACAGCGCCATTTATCTTTGATCACCATAACACATGATCTTCGTGAAGTTGTGCAGGCAGAACGTGTCATTGTCATGAATGAGGGCAGGATTTGGGCTGAAGCAGCGCCCCGTGACATTTTCGCCCGGAGAGCGGAACTGCGCGACATTGGTCTGGATGTTCCTTTTGTTGCAGCGCTGTCCGATAATCTTAAACAGGCAGGCGTGCCCATTACCCATGAGGCCTTAAACCACGAAGAGCTGCTGGAGGAATTATGGATATCACGTTCAAAGATGTAAGCTATATTTATCAGGACAAGTCGCCTTTCGCGCATAAGGCTCTCGCTGATTTCTCCTGCGCTATTCCATCCGGCTCCTTCACCGCCATTATTGGTCATACGGGATCGGGAAAATCAACATTGATTCAGCATTTAAATGGGCTGGTCCGTCCAACCAAAGGCGAAGTTGTCATGGGGGATTACCATCTGACGCCTCATGGCAAGCCGGGGGATATGAAAACGCTGCGCAGCCATGTTGGTGTTGTTTTTCAATATCCGGAGCACCAGTTGTTTGAAGAAACGGTCCGAAAAGATATTGCGTTTGGGCCGAAGAATTTTGGCGTCGCACCGGATGTGATCGATAAACGCATTGATGAGGTGGTGGCGGAGACAGGTCTGTCGCATGAGCTGCTGGAACGTTCACCGTTTGATTTGAGCGGTGGGCAAATGCGTCGCGCGGCAATTGCTGGTGTTCTGGCCACGAAACCGGATGTGCTTGTTCTGGATGAACCGACAGCAGGTCTGGATCCGCGCGGGCAGCGTGACATGATGGCCATGTTTTATGATCTGCATCAGGAGGAGAACCTGACGACCATTTTAGTGACACACAGCATGGAAGATGCCGTTAAATATGCCGATAATGTCATCATTTTAAATAACGGCGGCAAGTATATGGAAGGCAAACCGGAAGACGTGCTGACCCAGAAAGAGGCTCTGCATGACGTTCAGCTCGATGTGCCGGAAATAGTGCAATTCATTAATGCATTTAATGATAGGTTTAATCAGAATATCACTTTCCGGAGGCAATCAGCAGCCGAACTCGCAGAAGAGATGCGCGGGGTCCTGAAGGGGGACAGCCCCGATGAATAATGTTTTAATTATTGGCCAGTATGTGCCGGGTCAATCACTTGTCCATCGACTGGATCCCCGGACGAAAATAACGGTTATATTTTTCTTTGTTTTCATTGTATTTTTAGCTAATTCCGTTTCAAGTTACAGTGTGCTGATTGCCTTTGCGCTGGCAAGTATGCTGACGACCAGGATTCCCCTTCGCTTTATTTTAAAGGGACTGCTGCCTGTCTGGTTTTTGATCGTTTTTACGTTTATACTGCATCTGATTGTAACGAATGAAGGGACTGTTTTGGTCGATCTGCTGGGGTTTAAGATTTACTCAGGTGGGGTCATGCAGGGTTTTGCCATATCGATTCGGTTTTTCCTGCTTATCCTTGTCACATCGTTATTAACGCTGACAACGACTCCGATTGAAATCACCGATGCGATTGAGGCCATGCTTAATCCGCTGAAAAAGGTCCGGTTTCCCGTTCATGAGCTGGCGCTGATGATGTCGATTTCTTTAAGATTTATTCCGACACTTCTGCAGGAAACGGACAAAATCTCAAAGGCCCAGGCGTCAAGAGGCGTTGATTTTCGCACAGGGCCTGTTAAAGAGCGTATCAAAGCTGTTGTACCGCTGCTTGTGCCTTTATTTGTCAGTGCATTTAAACGAGCTGAGGAACTGGCAATGGCTATGGAGGCCCGCGGCTATCAGGGTGGTGAAGGACGGACGAAATTGCGTGAGCTGAAGCTGGCCAAGCGTGACTTTCTGATCTTTATGCTGTTTATTCTGGTGATTGCTGCCCTTTTGATGACGCGATATTATTAGGAAAGAGCTGAGGAACGTATGGCAAAAATTAAATGTGTGTTCAGCTATGATGGGACTCACTTTTCCGGCTTGCAGACCCAGCCGCACGTTCGCACAGTGCAGGGTGAACTGGAAAAGGCGCTCACAAAAATTCACAAGGGGACTCATATCCCTGTCTATCCATCGGGCAGGACGGACAGAGGTGTTCACGCAAAAGCACAGACGGCCCATTTTGAACCAGTGTTTCAGCTGTCGCCGATTGAGTGGAAGCGGGCTCTGAATTCAATGCTGCCAGCGGATATTTTTGTCGCTGAAACAGCCGAGGTGCCAGCATCGTTTCATGCCCGGTTCGATGTTGTGGAAAAAGAGTACCGCTATTATATTCTTAATGAAACCGAACCAGATGTGTTCAGACGAAACTATTTATTCCATTTTCCCCATCAGCTGGATGTCACCAGAATGCAGGAGGCAGGACATTACCTGGAAGGGACCCATGATTTCACGACGTTTGCTTCAGCTAAGGCAGATATCAAGGGTGGACGGGTCCGGACATTATATGACGTTTCCTGTCAGCAGGACGGCGGCGAAATCGTCATTATTGTAAGAGGTGACGGTTTTTTATACAACATGGTCCGGATTATTGCCGGCACATTACTTGATAGTGGCCGAGGGAGGCTGGAACCGTCTTCGATTGCTGACATGCTGGCACAAAAAGACCGCCGCTTCGGGGGCGATACGCTGCCGCCGCAAGGGCTCTATTTATGGCAAGTAACGTATGACGACACATTCTAGTGTTTATTCAGCATTTCCTGGGAAATAATCGACAAATGGCTATGAGTACGAGCTATTTAGCCGGCTCAAACCCAGCTTTAATGCTTGACATTCGAGTGGTTCTGGTATAATATGATGTGTGGTAAATTTATTTGAACCACGATTAGCCCCGGAAACTAATTGTGCTGAAATATTAAAACGTTAAACATTAATCGTAACAATGACTAAACGGTAAACGGAGGGAAAGATTATGCGCACAACGTTCATGGCAAATGAAAATAATATTGAACGCAAGTGGCTGGTTGTGGACGCTGAAGGCAAACGTCTTGGCCGGTTGTCCAGCGAAATTGCTTCAATCTTGCGCGGCAAACATAAACCAACGTATACACCACATGTTGATGGTGGTGATAATGTAATCATTATCAATGCTAGCAAAGTCGAACTGACTGGCAAGAAACTGACGGATAAAATCTACTATCGTCATTCCGGCCGGCCAGGCGGTCTTAAGGAACGTTCTGCTAACGAGATGCGTAAGAACCATCCAGTCAAACTGATTGAGACATCAGTTAAAGGTATGCTTCCTAAAGGCCCTCTTGGGCGCAAAATGGGCAAAAAGCTGCATGTCTACAGCGGCGCTGAACATCAGCATCAAGCACAAAAACCGGAAGTTTACGAGCTTCGCGGCTAATTAAAAGGAGGTAAATAACTTGGCACAAGTACAATATTACGGCACCGGACGCCGTAAAACGTCAACTGCACGTGTCCGTCTCGTTCCAGGTACAGGCCGTGTTGTTATTAACAAACGCAATGCAGAAGACTATTTCCCATATCAAACACAGCAAATTATTCTGAATCAGCCTCTTCAAGCGACGGAGACAGAGGGCACGTATGATGTGCTGGTTAACGTCGACGGCGGCGGCTTCACGGGTCAAGCAGGTGCGATCCGCCATGGTGTTGCCCGTGCACTGCTGAAAGCTGATCCGGATTTTAAAGATATCCTTAAGCGTGAAGGTTATCTGACACGTGATTCACGCATGACTGAACGTAAAAAGTACGGACTCAAAAGTGCCCGTCGTTCACCACAATTCTCGAAACGTTAATACACGCAAAACAGAAGCTCTCAATCAGGATTGGTTGAGAGCTCTTTTTAATAGGAAAAAGGCTTTAATGCTCATGGGAGGGATGATGATGACAACGATTAAACGTCTGGATCCAGAAGACGATGCTCATGCTATTTTTGCGCTGTCGCAGTTTGCGTTTCAATATGAGCTGTCAGAACAAGAGTTCAATGAACGAAAAGCTGATGCATCGCGGCATATTATTTGGGGAATGATGGATCATGATCAGATTGCCGCCAAAGTGCATCTGGTTCCGCTGTCCTGCTATATTAACGGCAAATCTTTTGAAATGGGCGGTGTCAGTTCCGTGGCAACTTGGCCTGAGTATCGCCGTCAGGGAGCGGTTAAGCAATTATTGCAGACCGCGTTGCAATATATGCGCGCCAATGGCCAGACCCTTTCCTTGCTGCATCCATTTTCCTTCGGTTTTTACCGGAAGTATGGCTGGGAATATGCGTTTTCGCAAAAGACGTATCGTATTTCGATTGCGCGTCTAAAACAGTCCTGGGATGTCGATGGTTATGTTCGCCGTCTGCATAATGACATTCCGGTCTTGGATCAGATTTACACAACGTATGCGCAGCACTACAACGGCATGCTTGTCCGTGATAACAAGTGGTGGAAGGAACGTGTCTTAAAAAATAATCAGCAGCAGGCGGCAGCCTATGATGCTCATGGACAGCCGCAGGGCTATATTCTGTACAGCGTGAAAGAGGGTCAGCTGATGGTGCACGAATTGATTGCTGAAACAGTTGATGCGTATAAGCAGCTCCTGAGATTTATCGCTAATCATGACTCCATGGCCGAAACAGTCACGATGACGGTGCCGGAGAATGATCCTTTGCCGCTGCTTGTTGATGAGCCGCGTTTTGAGCAGACGATCAATCCCTATTTTATGGCGCGGATCGTTGATGTTCATGCATTTCTGAAACAGTATCCATTTCTTAATGAGGGAGCTGAATCGGTGGCACTGCATGTGACAGATGCCTTCCTGCCGGAGAATAATGGGACGTATCAGCTGTCACAAACTGGTTCTGGACCTAATGTGACACACCTGCGGACTGAGAGCAGTCGTGAGGCAAGCGGTGTTCATTGTAATGTGCAGCAGCTGACTGTTATGCTGATGAGTTTTAAGCGCCCGCTTGAATTGTACCGGGCTGGACTGATTGCTGGTGACAGACGGGCTGTTGAATGTCTGGAAAGCATGATTCCGGACCAGCAGACTTATTTGCCTGATTTCTTTTAGCCTGAGGAGCATCTTACGTATCATTTTTCAGCGTCCTGCGTTAGAATAGTCATGGTTATTTCATAGCCTTGGTGTGACAGAATGGAAACATTTCGGTGAATATGATAAAGTGGTAATCGGGAAAGATGATCTGCGAGAACTCAGGCAGGACTCTGGCTGACAGGAACAGGCCATCTCATATGCCTGATCCGATAAGTGCAAAAAGGAGGGTGATATTCCATGGATTTCGTCTATATAGGTGTTTTTATATGCGCGCTGGCATTTGCACTTGTTGTTATTTATGCGTCACTCGTTTTAAAGCGTGCAGCCAACACCATGGAAAGCATCAGTCATACATTAAATGAAGTTGAGCAAAAAATGCACTATATCACACCTGAATTACAGAAGACGTTAGAAGAAACCGGGCAAACAGTTGATGATTTGAATGAGAAGCTGGCTGCCACCGACAGTCTGTTTACGGCTCTGGATGATGCAGGCGTGTCGGTTTATGAAGGAGACCGGTTTGTCCAGCGGCAGACAGACAAAACCGCCTCATGGGCGTCACCCAAAAACCGGAATCGGCTGACTAAAACAATTAAATGGGCTGATGTTATGTACAAGCTTTATAAACGAACGCGATCATAACAGCGTCTTAAACAATATCAGGAAATGAGGGTTCGATATGACTTTAACCGGAATCGGCGTCATACTGATCGGCGTCGCGTTTCTCGTCCTTGCTGTTTACTTGGCTTGGACTCTGAATAACCTGGCTCATGTGCTTCGCGGAATTGAGAAGACCGTCGAGCAGATGCCGAACCAATTAGATGACATTTTCCGGGAAACCGGACAGGTGCTTAATCAGACAAATGTGACGATATCACAAGTGAATGAGCAGCTGCGCACATTAAGCCCGCTGTTTTATATGGTGCAGGACGTCGGTGAAATGTCGCGGAAAGTAACGTCACCATTAGCGCGCTTCAGCAGCAAATTAAACAAAAACGCACCGGAAAATGAACAGCAGCATGAACAGGATAATTAAATCCCCTGACGTCAGGGGATTTAATTATTATTTCCGGCGCTGTAATACCGCATAGCCCAGCGCTAATGCGCCGTACAGGTCTTCCAGGTGATAGCGGCTCATCAGCGGATTATCTGTTTTGGCCTTCATCTCGTTATTAATAGCTGTACTCTCCGCTAACAGACTTTCGAGTGATGACACAATCCGATTGATAAACTGAAAAACGTGACCCAGTTTACTCAGTTGTTCATTCAGCTCGCTGATAGCACCGTTCGCTGAATGGATGGTGCCTTTTGTCCCTTCAATGACATCCCCGACCTGGCCTGGAAGCTCTTCTGTTGTCTTTTCCAGATTGCTGAGCACGTGCGTTAATGACTGGAGCGGTTTAATCAGCAAGGCTACAAGCCCAAGCAGAACCACGCCAATGATGATGACACCAATGCCTACCCACATGGCCTATCCTTCCTTTCCTAGTTAAAATACTGCGCTTCCTTTAACTATCATAAACCACATACTCGTCCCATACAATACAATAGGCACAACCACTAGGTAAGGGGCGAGCAATATGAAACGGTACAGCAAACGACTGATGTGGGGGCTCGGTTTTGTCCTTTTAGCATTTCTGATTCAATATCCGATTCAGCAAGCGGAATCAACCTGGGAAACGTGGTCCCTTCCGCTGTCCGGCCAGACGATTGTCATTGACCCGGGTCATGGCGGGCCGGATGGCGGATCGGTTGGTGGTGATGATGACGCGCTGGAAAAAGATATTGCGCTGGATGTTGCGAAAAAAACACGGGATTTTCTGCAGCAGTCAGGGGCGCTTGTCTATTTGACGCGGGAAGAGGATACAGATCTTGCTGCTGAGGATACCAAAGGTCTGTCACGGCGGAAGGCAGAGGATATACGCAAGCGGATGACGTTTATTAATGATCAAGACGCAGATCTTTTTATCACACTTCATCTGAATGCTCTGTCATCGGAAAAGTGGCATGGTGCCCAGACGTTTTATCATCCGGATAAAGAAGCCAACAAGCATTTGGCTGAGAGCATCCAGGCTGAAATCAAGCGCAATCTGGAAAACACATCACGGCAAACACTTCCTTTAAATAATATTTACTTACTGAAACATGCTAATGTACCGGGAGCACTTGTGGAAATAGGGTTTTTATCCAATGATAAAGAGCGGGAGCGGCTAAAAAACGAGACTTACCAGGAGCAAATGAGTGCAAGCATTTATGAAGGGATCCTGACATATACGACGGAGGACCCGGGCGACTGATTGTTAAGCCACCATCTCTGCTGCGGCCCGATTCGTATCACTTAGAATTTGGACAAACTGTGTTATAATCGGGGTGTAATCAAAAAAGTGACTGTGATTTATATAGATGGCAGAAAGGGATGGTGACAGATCATGTTATCAGAAGAAGAGATACAGAACCTGCTTAATCCTGTCCAGGACCCGTTTTTACATAGGACGCTTGAGGAAACAGGCGGTGTCCGCAGTATTTCCATAAAGGAAGAGAAAAAGCATGTCAGCGTGAAGGTTGGCATTGGCAAGACGAACACGCCTGAGCAAATGGAATTGCAGCAGGAAATTGTCAGCATTTTAAAGAAAAACGGTGCGGCAACAGTCGGGCTTCGTTTCGAACAATTGCCTGATGACGTCATTGAGAAATATCAGTCCGATGCCGAGGCTGAGGATGAAAAGGACTTGCTTGGTGTGAGCAAGCAGCCGAACTTTATTTCCGTATCCAGCGGTAAAGGCGGCGTCGGCAAATCAACGGTCACGGTTAACCTGGCGATGTCGCTCACGCGGCTCGGGCAGAAAGTCGGCATTATCGATGCGGATATCTACGGATTCAGTATTCCGGACATGATGGGCATTGAAAACAGACCGCAAGTACGCGGTGAAACGATCATACCGGTTGAGCGGTACGGGGTCAAAGTCATGTCTATGGGCTTTTTTGTTGAGGATAACTCCCCGGTTATCTGGCGTGGCCCAATGCTTGGCAAAATGCTGAATAACTTTTTCCAGGAAGTCGAGTGGGGTGACCTGGACTATCTGCTTCTGGATTTACCGCCAGGAACAGGGGATATTGCCATGGATGTTCATGATCTAATTCCATCGGCTAAAGAACTTATCGTGTCCACGCCTCATCCATCGGCGGCCTTCGTGGCAGCGCGAGCCGGGCAGATGGCAATCAAAACGGAGCATGAAATTCTCGGTGTGATTGAAAATATGGCTTACTTTGAAAGCAAGAAGACCGGGGAACGCGAATATGTCTTCGGCAGCGGCGGCGGCAAGAAGCTTGCAGAAGTGCTGCAGACAAAAGTGATTGGTCAGCTGCCGCTGCAGCAGCCATATGAAAATGAGGATGATGAATTTGCGCCTTCAATTTACCAGGAAGATCACCCGCTTGGGAAGGAATATCACAAAATAGCGTCGATGATCATGGCTAAAATGGAGGAAGAAGAATAGAACAGAATCTGTAAACATGAAAAGCACCCCGAAAATGAGATGTTTGCTCTCATTTCGGGGTTCTGGACAGGTGCATGAAGGTGTCACCTCTTTCAAAGGGAGTTCGGCAGGCAGCGTCGTGAATCGTACGCCTTAGCCACTGCCGCTGCCTCCTCCCTTTGATTGTTTTTTCTTCTTGCTGGATTGTTCCTCAGCCGCCTTTAGGATGATTTTGTTCATTTTCTTCTGCAACTTCGGTGTTTCCATAGTGTTGTTGATCGTCTTTTCCAAATGCTTATTAAATTCCTGGCTCTTCAGAACACTGACCATATGACTGGTCATTTGCGGATCCTTCATAACGTCCAGCATCTGCTTCTGAAATTCCGAATCCTTCATCAGATCTTTCATCAATTTTTTGTGTTCCTTTGCCATGGAATTAGCATACGTTTTCACAAAAGCCGGATCTTCGAACAGTTTTTTCCACATATCAGTAGCTTTATCGGAAGACAGTGTTTTTTCGACCGATTTCTTCATCATATCAGAGTCCATTACAAGCTGCTGTTTCATGCTTTCGTCTGACAGCATGTTCTTCAGGGCTTTTTTTCCATCGTCGGTCTGTAGTATATCAACGACCATTTTTTTGGTTTCGTCATAGTTCTTTTCGTTACCGGAAGCACTTTGTCCGCTGCAGCCGGTGATAAAAAAAACGGTCACCAGGATAAGGGACATTAAAGACATCCGAAACATAAGTTCAGAATCCTCCTTCCTGTTGTCTTTACTATGTGTTGTAAAGCAGCTGGCTATGTGCGCTCACGCCTTCCAAAATGAGGGCTGGCTGCATGTTCTAATAAAGGAAAAACAGATGAGTTCGTGTTAAAATATGGTGTACATGTTAACATTTGTATGAGCATAGTCTTTGGGAGGAACATAAATGACGAGTCGAAAATTGGTCGGGTTGTTTGTTAAAACACTGCTACTGGGCGGAATTGTTGGGCTTATTACCAGTTTTTTCATTAAGCCGGCATCTTACGCTGTTAACTTAAGCCCGTTTGATGCTTTTGAATTGCTGGGGGTTATCCTCTTTTTTCTTGTTATGGGTTTTTTATCAAGCGTTATCAGTCAGGCCGGTTTTTTTGCCTATTTATTCGTAAACCAGTTTGGTCTCAGTTTGTTTCGTTCGTTTTGGCCAACGGTGCAAACGCTGCTGATCGCCTTTGTTGTGTTTGATCTAGTTTATTTTCCTTATTCAGAAGCGAGTGGCGATGTCTCCTTGGGCTGGTTTATCTTAATGGCGGCAGCTATTCTTGGTTACGGCTGGGTTATATCGGAAATTAAAGCACGTGAGACGAAGCGGCGGGCTTTTATACCAGCGTTGTTTCTCATGGTTGTCATGACTACAGTTGAATGGGTGCCTGGCCTGCGCACAACCGGGACCGATTATGCCTGGCTCATGATTATACCCCTGCTGGCCTGCAATACATATCAATTACTGATACTTCATCGCTTAACAGGCAGCGGGAACGCCGATAATGGGGCAAAAACCAATACTAAAGTTAAGACAAATCAATCAAAAGCCTGATGAACCCCCCAATGCGTCAGCCTGCATTGGGGTTCACTTTTGATTGTGCAAAATGCTGTCTGTCAGCCGGATGGCACATACTTAGTCAGCGAGCTGTGAGTCCGCATGGGCTTGGTTAATCAGTTCAGATATTGTGACAAATTGAAATCCTTTTTCCTGCAGTCCCGGCAAAATTGTCTGTAATGCGTTTGCTGTTTGTTTAGCCGAATCGGATGCATGCATTAAGATAATGTCCCCGTTTTCTGTCTGTTTCATGACCATATCCGTGATCGATTGTGTCCCCGGATTTTTCCAATCATTCGGATTAACTCCCCAGTGCGTGACAGTGAGTCCCTGTTTCTCTGCCAATTCAATAATATCCTCGTCAAAATGGCCGTTAGGCGGCCGCAGCAGATCAACGTCCTCATAGCCCATTTTATCAAATACATCTCTGGCTTCCGCTAAATCCTCCCGTACGGTCTCGATGTCCTGTTCAAGATAGCTTTCATAACGGTATCCGAGCATACCGAGTTCATGTTTTTGGTCTGTGATTTCCTCTACGATATCCGGATGGTTTTCAGCCCATTCGCCGCTGACAAAGAAAGTAGCTTGTACACCACTTTTTTCTAATTCATCCAATATGCCGTGCACCTTCTCGTCACCCCAGCTGATATTAAAGGTTAAAGCGATGCCATCCTCATTAGCATTCCCTTTAGTCAGGGCCGTTGGTTCCTCTTGAGATACAACAGAATAAGCGCCATCCCTTTCAATCCAGAGAAATAAGGCAGCAAAAAGCGCCAGCGCCATAATGAGTATATAACGTTTCCATTTCACAGCTTTCACCACATAAAAATGACTCACTACTATCATTCCTCTCCACACAAACCTTATTTCATTCTATGGCTGGTGATGCTGCAATATGAACAAGCCTGATAAAAAATGTATAAGCACGTTTCAGGTCGAGAAGGATAAAACAACACAGCTGGAAATCGTAACAATTGCAGGGAAATATTTTTAGACAGGGATGGGTTTTACTTATGATTGGATTTTTGCTGAATGGTACAGAAGAGAGGGAAATGGAGTATATTATCCGGCGTGAACTGGAGGAGATTTTATTAGATATGGACGATCATCGGATTGATCACGTGGTTAAGCATGTGATGCAGGAACGCTATCAGACGCTATTCAACTTATACCGGCGAATTGCCAGCAGGAGGGAATGTCTGAAATACATGCCAAAGCGGACAGGTGACCGGTAGTAATAGGGGTTATTAGTCAGCATACTCTGCATGATAGCAGGAGCAGACGATGGTCGAATGGCAGCTGTATTATGGTCCGGGGAAATTTTATTTAACATTTTTTGTTTCAGCACTTGCACTGAATAAATCATTATGCTATAGTATTTTCTGTTGCTTCAAAAGAAAAGCACTTTTTGCCGAAAAAAGCCGAAAAAAGTGAGTCAAAAAGTTATTGACACTTCGTTGCAACCATGATATATTATTACTTGTCGTTGAAGACAACAGCAATAAATTGCTCCTTGAAAACTGAACAAAACAACCAGCCTGAAACAGATGTCAGGTAAGAGGCTCCCGGTCATATGTATTCATATGATTGGATGAAGCTTTTTGAGACATTATGAACGCTGAGATAAAACGATTGATCGGTGTCAGTCGTTTGCATCTCTCTTATTTATTGGAGAGTTTGATCTTGGCTCAGGACGAACGCTGGCGGCGTGCCTAATACATGCAAGTCGAGCGCGGGAAGCAGGCAGATCCCCTTCGGGGGTGATGCCTGTGGAACGAGCGGCGGACGGGTGAGTATCACGTGGGCAACCTGCCTGTAAGACCGGGATAACTCGTGGAAACGCGAGCTAAAACCGGATAACACCTCTCACCGCATGGTGAGGGATTGAAAGGCGGCCTCAGGCTGCCACTTACAGATGGGCCCGCGGCGCATTAGTTAGTTGGTGGGATCAAAGCCTACCAAGGCCACGATGCGTAGCCGACCTGAGAGGGTGATCGGCCACACTGGAACTGAGACACGGTCCAGACTCCTACGGGAGGCAGCAGTAGGGAATCATCCGCAATGGACGAAAGTCTGACGGTGCAACGCCGCGTGAGTGAAGAAGGTCCTTGGATCGTAAAACTCTGTTGTCAGGGAAGAACAGATACTGTTCAAACAGGGCAGTATTTTGACGGTACCTGACCAGAAAGCCCCGGCTAACTACGTGCCAGCAGCCGCGGTAATACGTAGGGGGCAAGCGTTGTCCGGAATTATTGGGCGTAAAGGGCGCGCAGGCGGTCTTTTAAGTCTGATGTGAAAGCCCGCGGCTTAACCGCGGCAGGTCATTGGAAACTGGAGGACTTGAGTACAGAAGAGGAGAGTGGAATTCCACGTGTAGCGGTGAAATGCGTAGAGATGTGGAGGAACACCAGTGGCGAAGGCGACTCTCTGGGCTGTAACTGACGCTGAGGCGCGAAAGCGTGGATAGCGAACAGGATTAGATACCCTGGTAGTCCACGCCGTAAACGTTGAGTGCTAGGTGTTAGGGGGTTTCCGCCCCTTAGTGCTGAAGTTAACGCATTAAGCACTCCGCCTGGGGATTACGGCCGCAAGGCTGAAACTCAAAAGAATTGACGGGGGCCCGCACAAGCGGTGGAGCATGTGGTTTAATTCGAAGCAACGCGGAGAACCTTACCAGGTCTTGACATCCTCTGATGGCGGTAGAGATACCGTGTTCCCTTCGGGGACAGAGTGACAGGTGGTGCATGGTTGTCGTCAGCTCGTGTCGTGAGATGTTGGGTTAAGTCCCGTAACGAGCGCAACCCTTAAGCTTAGTTGCCAGCATTAAGTTGGGCACTCTAAGGTGACTGCCGGTGATAAACCGGAGGAAGGCAGGGATGACGTCAAATCATCATGCCCCTTATGACCTGGGCTACACACGTGCTACAATGGATGGTACAAAGGGACGCGAAGCCGTGAGGTGAAGCAAATCCCATAAAACCATTCCCAGTTCGGATTGCAGGCTGCAACTCGCCTGTATGAAGCCGGAATCGCTAGTAATCGCGGATCAGAATGCCGCGGTGAATACGTTCCCGGGCCTTGTACACACCGCCCGTCACACCACGAGAGTTGGCAACACCCGAAGTCGGTGAGGCAACCTTTTTGGAGCCAGCCGCCGAAGGTGGGGCCAACGATTGGGGTGAAGTCGTAACAAGGTAGCCGTATCGGAAGGTGCGGCTGGATCACCTCCTTTCTAAGGAAGATATTATACGGAAGCCGGTGCTTGTCGCTTAGCGCGGCAGTATCGGCCGGACCGATATCTGTTTTCAGCTACTCTGGTTGTTTGGTTCAGTTTTGAGGGAGCAATTCTCTCTTAAGAGGGCCTGTAGCTCAGTTGGTCAGAGCGCACGCCTGATAAGCGTGAGGTCGGTGGTTCGAGTCCACCCAGGCCCACCATCTGGAACCGAATACGGGGCCTTAGCTCAGCTGGGAGAGCACCTGCCTTGCAAGCAGGAGGTCAGCGGTTCGATCCCGCTAGGCTCCATTTTGCACCTTGAAAACTAAATAAGAGCAAACCATTCAAGACGACATCCAGACGTTCGTTTAAACGAATGTTTTATTAAGTTAAGTGATCAAGGGCGCACGGTGAATGCCTTGGCACCAGGAGCCGAAGAAGGACGGGACTAACACCGATATGCCTCGGGGAGTCGTAAGCAGACTGTGATCCGGGGATTTCCGAATGGGGCAACCCACTGTCCGTAATGGGACAGTGCCTGTGTCTGAATTCATAGGGCGCAGGTGGCATACCCGGGGAACTGAAACATCTCAGTACCCGGAGGAAAAGAAAGCAAACGCGATTTCCTGAGTAGCGGCGAGCGAAACGGAAACAGCCCAAACCGGAAAGCTTGCTTTCCGGGGTTGTAAGGACACGCCATCGGAGTTATCAAGAAATGGTTTAGGCGAATTGATTTGGAATGATCAGCCAAAGAGGGTAAGAGCCCTGTAGCCGAAAAGCGATTTCCTCCGGCGTGGATCCTGAGTACGGCGGAACACGTGACATTCCGTCGGAATACGGGAGGACCATCTCCCAAGGCTAAATACGACCTGGTGACCGATAGTGAACCAGTACCGTGAGGGAAAGGTGAAAAGCACCCCGGAAGGGGAGTGAAAGAGAACCTGAAACCGTGTGCCTACAAGTAGTCGGAGCCCGTTAATGGGTGACGGCGTACCTTTTGCAGAATGGACCGGCGAGTTGCGATCGTATGCAAGGTTAAGTGGAAGACACGGAGCCTGAGCGAAAGCGAGTCTGAACAGGGCGATTTGAGTATACGGTCGCAGACCCGAAACCGTGTGATCTACCCATGCCCAGGGTGAAGGTCAGGTAACACTGACTGGAGGCCCGAACCCACGTATGCTGAAAAATGCGGGGATGAGGCGTGGGTAGGGGTGAAATGCCAATCGAACACGGATATAGCTGGTTCTCTCCGAAATAGCTTTCGGGCTAGCCTCAAGGAGCGTGTACCGGAGGTAGAGCACTGATTGAACGAGGGGCCCTCACCGGGTTACCGAATTCAGTCAAACTCCGAATGCCGGCTACATAGCCTTGGGAGTCAGACTGTGGGTGATAAGGTTCATGGTCGAGAGGGAAACAGCCCAGACCGCCAGCTAAGGTCCCTAAGTATACGTTAAGTGGAAAAGGATGTGGCGTTGCTCAGACAACCAGTATGTTGGCTTAGAAGCAGCCACCATTTAAAGAGTGCGTAATAGCTCACTGGTCGAGTGACTCTGCGCCGAAAATGTACCGGGGCTAAACGTATCACCGAAGCTGCGGATTGTTCTTCGGAACAATGGTAGGAGAGCGTTCCAAATGCTGTGAAGTCAGACCGTGAGGACTGGTGGAGCGTTTGGAAGTGAGAATGCCGGTATGAGTAACGAAAAAAGAGTGAGAATCTCTTTCACCGAATGCCTAAGGTTTCCTGAGGAAGGCTCGTCCGCTCAGGGTTAGTCGGGACCTAAGCCGAGGCCGAAAGGCGTAGGCGATGGGTAACAGGCCGACATTCCTGTACCACCTCGTGAGCATTTGAATGATGGGGAAACGCAGAAGGATAAGGAATGCGCACTGTCGGAAATGTGCGTCCAAGCAGTGAGGAAATTGGTCAGGCAAATCCGGCCAATGGTTCCAGGCTGTGACGGGGAGGGAAATTGAGTACCGAAGTTCCTGACTTCACACTGCCAAGAAAAACCTCTAGTGAGTTCACAGGTGCCCGTACCGCAAACCGACACAGGTAGGCAGGGAGAGTATCCTAAGGTGAGCGGGAGAACTCTCGTTAAGGAACTCGGCAAAATGACCCCGTAACTTTGGGAGAAGGGGTGCTCAGGGCCGAGTCCTGAGCCGCAGTGAAGAAGCCCAAGCGACTGTTTACCAAAAACACAGGTCTCTGCGAAGCCGCAAGGCGACGTATAGGGGCTGACATCTGCCCGGTGCTGGAAGGTTAAGGGGAAGCGTTAGTGCCTCTGGCGCGAAGCGGCGAACCGAAGCCCCAGTGAACGGCGGCCGTAACTATAACGGTCCTAAGGTAGCGAAATTCCTTGTCGGGTAAGTTCCGACCCGCACGAAAGGTGCAACGACTTGGGCACTGTCTCAACGAGAGACCCGGTGAAATTATACGATGCGTGAAAATGCGCATTACCCGCGACAGGACGAAAAGACCCCGTGGAGCTTTACTGCACCTTGACATTGAATGTTGGTACAGCTTGTACAGGATAGGTGGGAGCCGTGGAAACGTGAGCGCGAGCTTACGTGGAGGCACCCGTGGGATACCACCCTGGCTGTACGAACATTCTAACCCTGGACCGTGATCCGGTCCGGAGACAGTGTCAGGCAGGCAGTTTGACTGGGGCGGTCGCCTCCTAAAAGGTAACGGAGGCGCCCAAAGGTTCCCTCAGAATGGCTGGAAATCATTCGTAAGCGTGCAAAGGCACAAGGGAGCTTGACTGCGAGACCTACATGTCGAGCAGGGACGAAAGTCGGGCTTAGTGATCCGGTGGTTCCGCATGGAAGGGCCATCGCTCAACGGATAAAAGCTACCCCGGGGATAACAGGCTTATCTCCCCCAAGAGTTCACATCGACGGGGAGGTTTGGCACCTCGATGTCGGCTCATCGCATCCTGGGGCTGTAGTCGGTCCCAAGGGTTGGGCTGTTCGCCCATTAAAGCGGTACGCGAGCTGGGTTCAGAACGTCGTGAGACAGTTCGGTCTCTATCCGTCGCGGGCGCTGGAAGTCTGAGAGGAGCTGTCCTTAGTACGAGAGGACCGGGATGGACACACCGCTGGTGCACCAGTTGTTCCGCCAGGAGCACGGCTGGGTAGCTACGTGTGGTCAGGATAAGTGCTGAAAGCATCTAAGCATGAAGCCCCCCTCAAGATGAAACTTCCCATCACGTCCAGTGAGTAAGATCCCTTAAAGACGATGAGGTTGATAGGTCCGGGGTGGAAGCGTGGTGACACGTGAAGCTGACGGATACTAATCGATCGAGGACTTAACTAACAGAATGTAGCTTGATGGTTCTCTTATTTAGTTTTCAGGGTGCAAAGGTTAAAAAACCTGTTGCATTTTGAGTTAAAAATGCTTATAATGGTTATGTGATTTCAAAATCAATATAAAGTCTGGTGACGATGGCGGAGAGGACACACCTGTTTCCATGCCGAACACAGCAGTTAAGCTCTCCAGCGCCGATGGTAGTTGGGGTTTGACCCCTGCAAGAGTAGGACGTTGCCAGGCTTTTATTATATTCATTAGTGTGATATTATTTGGTTAGGCAGTCATTATGAACTGCACACAATGTAAGTTATACATATTTTTATTCCACAGTAGCTCAGCGGTAGAGCCCTCGGCTGTTAACCGAGTAGCCGCAGGTTCGAATCCTGCCTGTGGAGCCATTATTTTGCTTCCATAGCTCAGTCGGTAGAGCGCTTCCATGGTAAGGAAGAGGTCATCGGTTCGAGTCCGATTGGAAGCTCTTTTCGTTTATTGTGCGTTAAGGCGTTGGTATAACAACGCCTTGGCGCTTTTTTTGATCTAAAAAAGCTATGTTTCTGTTCTGCTAATAAGATTAATTCCAGGGAAGATTATCTTTTATAGACATCCAGCTTCGTAGTGTTTTAATCATGATCATCCTCCACAAACGTTTCTAAATGAAGTTGACAGATGCAGAAAGTCATTATAAAATATAATAACGTTTAATATGTTAATAATGATATAAACGCTGTTAATGGTTACGATAAAACGTAACAAATCTTGTTATTCCTCAGGAAAAGAGGTGCCACTGTGGAAGATAATCAAAGTAACATGAATCAGGACAAAAATGAAGAAAAAGTTGATCAGGCAGAAAGCATTATGGTTAATACGATTTCTGAGACAATGGATCTCTATGGTGTTACACCTTCTGTCGGACGGCTGTATGGCACGATGTATTTTAAACATCAGCCGATTACCCTGGATCAGATGAAGCAGGAGCTTGGAATGAGTAAGCCGAGTATGAGTACATCGGTTCGGAAACTCCAGGATATTAATATTGTTCAAAAGGTATGGCAAAAAGGGTCAAGAAGAGATTCCTTTATAGCTGAGAAAAACTTTTTTAATTATTTTTCCCAGTTTTTTGGTATGAAGTGGGAACGAGAAGTGGGGATGTTTCTGACGAGCATTCATAGTTCCCAAAAACAGCTCAAACAGGTGATCGACGATAGTGAGACACCTGAACAAGTGCGTCAAAGAGCTGAACTGGATTATCAGCAGCTTGATGAAGCTAAGATCTATTATCATTGGCTTGAGCGGTTGACCCAGCTAACGAAATCTGGAGAGATTTTTAATTATATTCCCATAGAAGATGTGGACAGAAGAGATTAGAAGCTAAAGATTATCTTCTTCTTTGACTGAGGATTCGCGATCAAAATGGTTTGGCAACTTGGAGCGCAGGCACGATTACGAGTCTGCCGCTAATAACATTTGCGATTGTGTCACCGCTTGCCCCGAGAATTGGGAGACGCCTGGGTAATTTCCCGGCGATTATTAAAGAAAATTTCCCGCATAGAGTCGGCCGCATGACAAGTGCGTACTCGACATCTATGGCGGTGTTTGCGGCGACCGCTTCAGGGGTGTTCGTTCCGTTGATAAAAAATGCCGGCATGGGCTGGGAACTCGCATTGTTGTCGTGGGGGATTCTGGCTTTAGCCGCCATTATTGTGTGTCTATTTGTTATCAGGAAAGATACACCCGAAGCTAAGGAAAACAATATGGAAGACGATGCAGATGCACCAGTAGAAGGCAGCTTATTGAAGTCGCCATTGGCTTGGCAGGTTACTTTTTTTATGAGATGGTTTCTTGGCTGCTGGGGTGAGTGGACGGTATCGATTTTTATACTGGTGATTGTGTCTGTGCTGCTGACGCTGGCAGGGCTTGGAGCAGGACGCGACAAGTGTGTGTAACCGAGTAACATTCCATTGTGGGTAGGTTTACTGGGTAAGATGTCATGGATCTGTCACACAATTTCATACAATATGAGTTATAATAGATTGATTACTAGGAATCAAACATATAAGGAGCTTGTATGATACAGTTGGATGACAGCAATTTGGGCCTCTTAGCTCATAAGCTTGAACAAAAGAGACAGCAGCTGGTTGATACGGCAGCTGTTCAAGGGATGGAAAATGAGGAGACACTGAGCATCAGTCAGGAACTTGATCGTCTCATTCTTGCTTACCAAAAGAGTAAAGGCGATTAGCAGCAATCAGCATGATATATCCTGCTTCAGCAGCTGGTCATCCGGCCTACTATAATCCGTAAAAAAACGCTCATCCTTTGATGAGCGTTTTTTATTGGGTTGGGAAGTTAGGCTGTATCTTTGCTGCAGCGTGATAAGTCGCGCGAGGCGCCTGAATTTGATCGAGCAGCGTCCCAAAGTCGATCGAGGAACACCGGAATTCGATCGAGCACCACCCAAAGTCGATCGAGGGGCACTGGAATTCGATCGAGCAGCGCCCAAAGTCGATCGAGGGGCACTGGAATTCGATCGAGCAACACCCAAAATCGATCGAGGAACACCGGAATTCGATCGAGCAGCGCCCAAAGTCGATCGAGGAGCACTGGAATTCGATCGAGCACCACCCAAATTCGATCGAGGAACACCGGAATTCGATCGAGCAGCGCCCAAAGTCGATCGAGGAGCACTGGAATTCGATCGAGCACCACCCAAATTCGATCGAGGGGCACTGGAATTCGATCGAGCAGCGCCCAAAGTCGATCGAGGGGCACTGGAATTCGATCGAGCAGCGCCCAAAGTCGATCGAGGAACACCGGAATTTGATCGAGCAGCGCCCAGGGCCGCGCGAGGCGCACCGAACAGAACGCGAGCACCGCCCCAATCCGCGCGAGGCGCACGGAACAGAGCGCGAGCATCATCTCAATCCGCGCGAGGCGCACTGAATAGAGCGCGAGCACCACTCCAATCCGCGCGAGCAGCACCCAAAATTAAGCGAGCACAGCCCCAATCTCGCGCGGGGCTGTGCTCGCAATGTTGTCCGTCACCTTAATCATGCAGATTTCTAGTTTACTTCCATATTCTGTGTCATATCTTTTGTGTAGGTGATGATGCTTGCGGCAATTGCTTCGGTATCGAACATGACTTCGGGGCCGTTTGGCCGGATGTCCAGCACGTTCAGAACGCCTTCTGAGTCGATGCTGATATGGCAGGCCATTTCGGTGATGACTTCGCCGTATATGTGCCGCATTTGCTCAGCTGTCTGTATTGTAAGCCTTTCGATCTGTTGCTCGAGCTGGTCCGCCGTGTCCGTTTCGTATTGCTGGGCCAGAAATTCGCCGGGGGCGGTTTGCCGTGCTGTTTCTGCAAAGCCGTCAACGAGTTGCCAGGTACCGTTTAAGCGCGAGGCGTGTGTGTAAATGGTGAACGGCGTCCCCTCGTCAGTCTGTGAACGGGTATCCTGCAGGACGACGAGGCGTTTTTTCTTGAGCCATTCGTTCCATTTATGCCGTAAGGGCAGCTCGTTGAAGGTTTGACTGGTGTTTCCCTGGCTGATAGTCATTTGGCCGTCTGCGCGTTTTTCAGCGCGTTGGGTGTTGCCTCGGGCCGGGCCTTGCTCCGGTTTAAGCAATATGCTGCCGTATGTTTCGATGAACCGGAAAATGTCGCGTGTGCTGCCAACGCGCTGCCAGGGCGCCATGGTGGTTTCTGGATCGGCGCTTTGCAGCTGCTCATACAGCTCAGAGCGGGTATGCCGCAAGCCGGGCCATTCGTTGGTGAATAGGCTCGTTTCCAGTTCTTCGTAAATCCAGCTGGCATTGGCATTTCCCCGGAGTTTCAGACGATCCATAATAACATCCGGATAGCTGACGATTTTCGGAACCCATGCGTCATCCTCATAAAAGTGGCCGCGAATCAGCATCTCATCCGCATCAATATCGGCCGGCGTGAAGGAAAAAAGCGTTATGCCTTCGTCCGCGGCTTTCGCGATCATGTCCCGGGTCAGATTATCATAAACAAGTTTGCCGGTTAACAGCGCTACTGACGGCTGGTCTGTGTCTTGCATAACAGGGAGATCCGCACGCCTTGCCTGAAACTGCTGGCTGTTGTTATTTCTGGGCTCGGTGCGGACAATGCCATTTTCTGCGATATATTTGGCATAAGCGACCGTGTTCACAGCGCGTTTCGCTTCATGAAAGGCGGTCTGCGGACCATTATTCGCTTCATGCATCCAGTACCGGCCGTTTTCATCGATCGCAAAATCCAGTCCCAATTCATCCAGGGCCAGATTGTACAATTTATCGAGATGGCGGGTCACATTTAGGGACAATTCCAAAATGTCCTGTTCATACGTCGCCCCGAGCTGCTCGCCGTATTCCTGCTGGAGAAATGTATGGAAGTCCTCGACGTGCCCGTCTGTTGCGACGTTGCTCAAATTGCTCCGCTTGTTGCCGATACGCGGATAAATATGTGTGAGCACCCATTTGCCTTCGCCGTCCTTCTGCACATGCGCACGGATATGGTAAGGCTCGTCATCCTTCGTGCGTGTATGAATGTAGCGCTGCACAATATAGCCGCCCTGTTTCTTTAAAATCACGTTTTCCAGCCACTTATCAAAATCATCCTGTCCGAGGATCTGTTCTTTCTTATGAGCCTGCACGTGATAACGTTTGCCTGTTTTCGTGACAAAGAAAATGTTTTCCCCGCGGTTGCTTCCGAGCGCTTTGAAAACGACGCGCGCATGCTTGTCCATAAAGTCGTGAATGCCCTTGATACTGCGGCATGGCTGAAATGGGACGAGCAGATCTGCATATTGACGGTACTGCAGCATGCGTTTCGGCAAAAACAATTTATTGTCCACGTGAAAGGTCGTAAACGGAATCATGCGTCGCAATTTCCGTTCCGCATGTGCTCGCTGGCCGGTGCCCACATTATTGATCACGTCCGGGAACGAGGCCGTTACACGCTGCCAGCCGCCATTCTGATACGTATCCGCTGCGATTGTCTGCTCGGCAAAGTCCACGTCAGCCGATGTGAAAAAATACAGCTGGGCGTGCTGCTGCTCGCTTGCCTCAACCATTGCCTGAATCCGTTCATCTGTGTAAATGTCGAGCGGATTTCTGAATGCGGCAAACACACCGATGGCACACGGCTTGTCTGGCTCAGTCGTACTGCCGATTTCCGCGTTCAGCGTGGTGTAAATCGACTTGATCAGCGGCCGAACAGTAAACTGCAGCATGCCGCTGATTTCGGCGAGATTCCCCGCCTGCAGCAGCCGGGTCATATTCAAAACGTGTTGTTCCAATTTATCGATTTGTCCGGATAGATCGGGATCTTGCACTTCTTTGATCGCAGGACGGATCGCCGCAATCCCGTCCACCAGCGAACTTAATGTAAAAATGCTCTGCTGGATTTCTTTCGCTTTGACTAATGTGTGCAAGTGTTCACCTGCCTCCAGCAATGTCTGGGAAAGATTGATCACTTGCTTCTCCTGCTGGCCAGTTAATGCTGACATAGCATTCGCTCCTCTGAATGATGATTGCGTTTCTTCTATTACTAGTATCGGCAATGAAACGGGTGAGGTAAAGGGAAAAGGCGAGATTCTTAGAGAGGTTTGCATGTGTTTGGCGAGATTGCTTAGGGTGACGTTTCTTTAATTTACTAAAAATTTTGCTATGTTATAATCACGATAGTGTCATGAGGTTTTCATGGGTGGTGGCTCACTCCCTTTTTCTTTCTTATAGAAAGGGGGTGACGCTGATGACAGTTTTCGAATCATTAATTGTGATGATTTCGTTTGCAACATTAATTGTTGCAATTCTGTCAGAAAAAAAGTAACCACCCTTGAGCCTTGACAAGCGCAGGGGGTTACCTTTACCCACGTGAGTCACCCCTTTGAAGGGCATGACACACAAGGCCGTGTGGTGTATCAGCACCACTCGGTCTTTATTATGATAGTGTTAATTACATGTTATTATACACCATTTGCTGACGTAATCAAACTAAAATACGGTGAAGCCACTGGCAAAAGGTGCTATAGTGGTAATGATGAACAGAAAGGGCGATTCGATGTAGATCACGGGCTGTTTCATCATCTGATCCGCAAGGGTGCCCATTTTATTGTGTAAAGAAATATCGATCGTTATTATTTATTAATTAAAACTAAAGTTATAATGAGGAGGTCTATATGCCGATCCATTTTGGGGTTACAGTTTTTCCGGGAAAATGGGGACTCAAATTAACTCGTGAAAAATATGCCTTAATTAATAAAAGAAACTCTTTAGGGAAATTCAAAAATATGTTGCACGCATATGAAGATGAGAAGGGTAAATTTTACACTGATGAATGGTGTTTGAAACATCAGAGTAATTGTTTAAGAAATTTTGATTTACATATGAAATTTTATCATCAATTAAATCACGATAAATTTGAAAGTGAAATACAAGCATTCAAAGATAAATATCCAATGTTTCAAGATATTACGGATTTGAATAATTATGATCAACGTGCTGGATATTATGTAATGATATTAGATGAATATTGCCAAGTATATGTGGGTACATCCGGCAATATTAAAGAGCGTATAAGAAAACATTGGGGAAATAGTAAACCGTTCGATAGGTTACTATTTCCTATAGGTGCAGTTGATACTTCAGTTATGTCAATTGATTCTTTTAGATCTTTAGATACTACCAGAATTCTTGTTTATGAAACAGAAGAGACTTACACAACCGAGGATGAATATATTTCTTTCTTTTCACCAGAGTTTATTAGCAATAGAATATCAGGTGGAAAATTTAATGGCAGTATATTGGAATTTATTGAAAAGATGATTACAAAGAATAGAAGAGATTTTAGTGAATAAAGCAGTTAAGAGTTTATTAAATACATATAAGCTTAACCTAGGCATGCACGGTCATTCATGGAATAATCGGCTTTTTTAAACGTGTCCACTATCTTTAATAATGATGTCTGGATTGTAGCAAGCTTGTGCAAGACTAAATGAGTTCAATCTTTTTCATGAAAATAAAAAAGAAGTTTCAAAGTAGGTGAGCAAAAGCAGCCGTACTTTTTTATCGCTGGCGGTGCATATGACATAGGCTTCTTATCTTTTATCCATTTAAATGCCTCCCCCGAGATCACTGTTCCTTATGGAAAACATATACATAAACTATATTCAAAAAATTTGTGCAGGAAAATTTGGTTATGTTTTTCTGCATTCCAATGTGCATCAACAAAGGGAGGGTCATGCGGCAGCCGATGGCACAAACATTAAGGGAGAGGGACAATCATTCAATTAACTTATAAAATACGTTTAGCAGCTTTATCAGTGTTACTGCTTACGTTTGGATTGGCCGCGTGCAGCAATGATCAGGAAGGCGAGGCTGCACAGGATAAGGCGGTTGACAGCGATGACGATAAGACCATAACGATCGGACAGGATCCATACGATTTTGCGACGGTGCCAGCTTACTTGTCCAAAGAGATTTTGGAACGGGAAGGCTATGATGTCGAAATTGAGGTAGCCGATGTCGGTATCTTGTATCAATCGTTGTCCAATGGAGATATTGATGCCTTTGTTGATGTCTGGGCACCTGGTTTGCAAAAAGAGTATCTGGAAAAATACGAAGGTGATTTCAAGATAGCGGGAACGCTCTATTCGGATATGCCATACGGTGTCGCTGTTCCTGACTATTTGGAAGATATCGATTCAATTGAGGATGTTAAAGAACATCCAGAAAAATTTGACGGTAAGATCTATGCGATTGAACCTGGAAGCGGCATGTCCAAAACGACCGAAAGAATGGTCGATGAATATAACATGGCTGATTTTGAGGTGCAAAACAGCAGTTCACAGGCCATGGTGGCGAAGGCTGTCGATTCCTTTGAAGATGGAGAACCCATTGTGTTTGATGCGTGGCGTCCGCATCCGATGTTTATGAAGATGGATCTTAAGTTTTTAGATGATCCTAAGGACGTCTGGCATTTAGATGATGTGCATATCGGTGTGACGAATGACCTGGAGAATGCGTCACCTTTCGCCTATACGGTGTTTGCGAATATGGATTTAACGCTGGATATGGTTGAGAAATGGCAAAACAGTATGAAATTTGATGACGAAAAACCTGAGGATCTGGCTGAGGAATGGATTGACGATCATCCGGATAAGGTTGATGAATGGCTGGAAAAATAGCCATACAAAAGCCGCCCACACGACGTGAGCGGCTTTTGTATGTCCGTAACCCAATGTCTGATCCCATATCAAAGATTTTGTCGAGAAGGTTTGACAAAATAAAATACTTTGATATAATAAATCTTGAAGTAAAGATAAATGAACGAAGGGGTGTTTAGGATATGGAATCAGCGTCCGGGAATGATGAAAAAGATCTCTCCTTAAAGTGTTTTGTTGTATTATCGCGCGCAAGTCACGCTGTCATGGAGCAAGATCGGCAGAATATTAAGCAGTATGGCCTTTACCCCGCAGAATTTGGTGTTTTGGAACTTTTGCATCACAAGGGAGAACAGGCCATTCAGCAGATCGGCAAGAAAATACTGCTGACCAGCGGCAGTATAACGTATGTCATTGATAAACTGGAGAAAAAAGGGTTTTTAGAAAGAAAACCCAGCCCAGAGGATCGCCGTGTAACCTATGCCTCTATCACAGAGCAGGGGGAAATGCTTATGAATAATATATTTCCGAAACAGGAGGAAGCTGTCAATGACATGTTTAGTGCACTGACCTATGATGAAAAGCATGAACTCAAAGCATTGTTGAAGAAATTAGGTCTGTCGCAGCAAGCTTAACAATAACTTTTGCTATATATAAAAATAATTGAAGGGGTTTTTAAATTGGTTTCTTATGGTGTAACAGCAAGTATTGGTTTACTGATTATTCGATTAATGGTTGGTTTGACGTTTATAGGGCACGGATCGCAGAAATTATTCGGATGGTTTAATGGGGGCGGTATAAAAGGCACTGCTGGTTTCTTTGAATCCATCGGGATAAAACCTGGTGCTGCTATGGCTGTAATGGCGGGATTATCGGAAGTTGGCGGAGGACTATTATTAGCTTTGGGCTTTTTGACACCATTGGCTTCTTTGCTAATCATCGGGGCAATGCTGATGGCCATTATAAAAGTGCATGGCCCCAATGGGTTTTGGAGTAGTAACGGCGGCTTTGAATATAACCTGATTATTATAGCTGTAGCAATAGGCATCGCCCTGGTTGGTCCAGGTGCTTATGCTATAGACGCGTTAATTTTCTAAAGGTGAATGATTAAACTAAATACCTGTGAACAGGAGGACTGGATAATGAAAGGATTAAAAGGCATTCATCATGTAACAGCCATTACAAGCAGTGCCGAGAAGAACTATGAATTTTTCACGTATATTTTGGGTATGCGTCTCGTGAAGAAAACGGTGAATCAGGATGATATCGGGACGTATCACTTATTCTTTGCCGATGATACAGGCAATCCGGGGACAGATATGACATTTTTTGATTTTCAAGGTGCTCCAAAAGGAACGCATGGCACAAATGAAATCGGAAGAATAGCCTTCCGTGTACCAAGTGATGAGGCCTTAGATTATTGGCTGCGCCGGTTTGATCGTCTGCAGGTTGAACACAATGGTATTCAAACGGAATTTGATAAAAAGGTTCTCCCATTCGTTGATTTTGATGGTCAGCAATATCAATTGATTTCGGATGAAAATAACAGCGGTGTGACAGCAGGAACGCCGTGGGAAAAGGGACCAATACCAGAAGCGTATGCCATTGCGGGACTAGGACCCATACGCGTTTTAACGGATGATTATCAGGGTTTTAAACACATTATAGAAAATGTTTTAGGTTTTGAAGAAATGGCTCATGAGGGTTCTGATCATTTATTTGAAATCGGCGAAGGTGGTAACGGCGCACAAGTGATTGTAGAATATAACACCAGCCTGCCGGTTGCTCGCCAAGGCTATGGGACCGTTCACCATTCTGCTTTCCGTGTAGAAGATCGTGACGGGCTTGATGAGTGGATTGCGTATATGCAGCATACCGGTCTTCCAAATTCGGGCTATGTTAATCGTCACTTTTTTGAATCCTTATATCTAAAGGTTCCCTCCCAAATTCTGTTTGAAATTGCGACAGATGGGCCTGGCTTTATGGGTGACGAGCCTTATGAGACGCTTGGTGAAACATTATCTTTACCACCAGCCCTGGAACCAAAACGCGAGAAAATTGAAAGCTATGTGCGTCCGATTGATACAGTCAGAAGCACTAAAGATTTTATAAAAGAACGGGAATGATAAAAGACTTTGAAAAGGAGGGAGAAAGTGTGGAAGCAATCAAAAGGATTCATCATATCTCAGCTATTGTCGGAGATCCAAATGAAAACTTAAGATTTTACCGGGATGTATTAGGCCTTCGACTCGTTAAACAAACCGTTAATTTTGATGATCCGGGCGTTTATCATTTATATTTCGGCGATTATCATGACACACCTGGAACCATTATTACATTTTTCCCATGGACAAATGACAATTATGGGAGAAAGGGCAGTGGACAAGTTGGAAGGATTGCATTTAGAGTACCGAAAGATAGTATGGATCACTGGCATGACCATCTAACGAAACAAAATATCCACGTGGAAAAAACACAATTATTTGGTCAGGATACACTTGAGTTTGATGATATACATGGCCTTGAACTTGCGATTGTTGAAGGTGACACAGCAGCAAATCAACCTGATATCCTTTCTTTTCATGGAGCCGTTTTATTATCAGCCAATCCAGATGGAACTGAAAACTTGCTTACCGATATGATGGGTTTGAAAAAACTGGCTAGTCCGAATGACCATCGTCATTATGAAACTGTGGGGGAGGAGAAGCATCATATTATGACGTCTATGCCACCACAATCCAGAGGACGCTTTGGGATTGGAACGGTCCATCACATCGCTTGGTCTGTTCCGGATGTTGAGGTATTAGAAGAATGGCAATCCAGTCTTCAAGAAGAAGGGTTTAGAACAACGGTCATAAAAGATAGACATTATTTTAACTCTGTGTATATACCTGAAAAAGGGAACGTTATTTTTGAATTAGCGACAGACGGCCCAGGGTTTGATTTGGATGAGGACAAAGCGTCGCTTGGAACCGCATTGAAATTACCGGAACAATATGAACATAAAAGGCAAGAATATGAAACATTATTGCCTGAATTGGACATATAAACGGGTGAATAACATGTTGAACTTCTCACCCCAAGCACTGACGTCTAAAGAGAAAAAGAAATTCCTTATTGGTTCTGTCATTCCTAGACCAATCGCCCTTGTGTCGACGATTTCCAACAAGGGGATTGTGAATATCGCACCGTTTAGTTATTTCAACATCGCGACGTATGATCCACCTATACTATCTATCGCTGTACAGCGTATAGACCAAAGTCCGAAAGATACGGCGAGAAATATTTTCGAAAACAAGGAAGCTGTCGTTCAGATGGTTGATACAGATAATGTAGCAGCGACAAACAAAACGTCAGCTCCCTTGGATGCGGAAAAAAGTGAACTTGATATATCAGAATTTACAACGACGGATTCACATACGATTCGTGTTCCAGGGATTAATGAAACGAAAGTGAGATATGAGGTGGAACTATATGATTCGATGGTCGTGTATAATGAACAAAATCTTCCAACTGCAGATTTGTTGTTGCTGAAAGTAAAACATTATCATATAGACGAAGCTATTTATCAGCAAGGGTATATTGATCCACTAAAATTAAATGCCGTCAGTCGACTTGCGGGAAATGATTATGCTGAAGTTGGAAATATCTTTACAATTGAACGGCCGTAACTATATGAAAAGGAGTGATAAGGATGGAATATATTTATCGGGAACAGAAAAAAGGGGCACCCGTGTTTGTGTTACTCCACGGCACCGGCGGTACAGAAACAGACTTGATTCCTCTTGCAGAAATGCTCGACTCTGAATATAACATTTTAGGCATCAGAGGGAATGTCCAGGAAAATGGTATGAACAGATTCTTCAAGCGTTATGGAGAAGGCCAGTATGACTGGGAAGATTTAGCCTTTCGTGGAGAAGAGCTTTATGATTTCATCGTGGAAAAGGCAAAAGAATATGCATTTAAGCTGGAAGACACTGTACTTGTTGGTTTTTCTAATGGATCTAACATTGCTATACAGATGATGCTGCAACACCCTCATACATTTAAAAAAGCAGCTTTATTCGCACCATTATATCCGACAAGTGTTACAGAAAAACAAGATTTCAGTGATGTAGATGTATTTCTTTCGCTTGGCGTGGGCGACCCGATTGTATCAGAAGCAGAAAGCAATCGTGTGATTGATCTCTTTAAAGAAAGAAATGCCAACGTCACAACAACCTGGGTTAAAGGACACAATCTATCCCAGGATGCTGCTCTAAAAGCAAGGGAATGGCTAAGCTAAAAGGTTCAGGCCTCAAAAGATGGAAGCTGCAAGTATGAAATCAAAAAGAAACCAATTTATTGGAGGCGATTAATATGGCAAACGCAGTATGGAACGTGGACAAGGTACACAGTGTAATAGGATTTTCAGTGAAGCACATGATGATTTCAAATGTGAAAGGTACTTTTGACGAATTTGAAGGGACAGCAGAAGCAGATACAAACGATTTAACAGATGCTTCAATTGAGGTGAAAATCGATACAAACAGTATTAATACCCGGAAAGAAGATCGAGATGAGCATCTGCGATCAGCTGATTTTTTTGATGTAGAGAATCATCCTTATATAACATTTAAAGCAACCGACATCGAGAAAAAATCGAATGATCGTTATGATGTTACAGGCGACTTTACGATTAGAGGGGTCACACAATCCGTAACATTCGACGTCGTGTTTGAAGGCGAGGCCAAAGACCCCATGACTGGAGATGAAGCAGCTGGGTTTACGGGAAGTACAAAAATTAGTCGAAAAGACTTTGGTTTAACTTGGAACGCAGCACTTGAAACAGGTGGCGTTGTCGTAGGCGATGAAATAAAAATTGATATTGAGATTCAATTACGTAAGTAAACCTGTCATGCGGGAAAACATCCGCCCGTGCCGGAGCATCTTGCTAGACAGCCGACAGATCGATCCAGACTGTTGGTGTTGGATGCAGCCGAAGACCAGCATGGAATAAGAAGCATACATGGTTGACAAAATATCATATTTTGATATAATGAATCTTGAAATCAAGATGAATCAAACAAGAATAATTAAAGAAACTTATATTCAGAAAGGAAGATAAATATGTCTGATCTTAATTTAGCCATTGTTTATGATAGTTCATCCGGGGGTAACGTCACATTAGCAAACACGGCAGCAGAGGCAGCCGAAGAAGCGGGAGCGAATGTTAAGGTAGCCAAAGTGGCCAAAATTGCTCCGAAGTCAGATATCGTCCCAAATGACGCTTGGGACGCCAACCAGGAAGCAACTAAAGCTATTCCGGAAGCCGAAATCGATGATTTGCTGTGGGCCGATGCCATCATCTTCAGTACGCCGACCCGCTTTGGCAACATTTCAGCTCATATGAAACAATTCCTTGATCAGGCAGGTCCTGCATGGGGAGAAGGAAAACTTGCTAATAAAGTCGTCAGCGCGATGACGTCAGCGCAAAACCCGCACGGTGGTCAGGAACAAACCATTCGTTCGCTCTATGCTACCATGATGCATTGGGGTGCCATCATTGCTGCACCAGGGTATACAGATGGTTCAATCTTTGCAGCTGGCGGTAATCCATACGGTACAAGTGTGACGATCGACCCGCAAGGCAACTGGGTTGAAGACGTTACAGATGCTGTCAAACATCAGGCAAAACGTACTGTTCAGGTTGGTAAATGGGTTAAGCAAGGACAAGCGAATGAGGCTTAAGGCCATGCAATCTGTTCAGGAAATCCTCTAAAGCATTAGATAAATGACAAAAGCCCGCTTCTGCTTGCTATTAAAGCGTATAAGCGGGTTTTTTTATTGTATTTAAGTTAAGGTTGTCATACGAGCCATTTTTACATACCATACAGTGGAGGTGTTGAAATGGCAATTGTCCAATACACTGATTCTGACGTTGACTTAATGGCGAGAATGATGCGAGCGGAAGCTGTCAGCGAAGGAAAACAGGGCATGCTTTACGTTGGAAATGTTATTGTTAATCGCGATAAGGCGGATTGTCTGGATTTTTCAGACGTCAGAACCATTTCTCAAGTCATTTATCAAGTCCAAGGCAACAATTATGCATTTGAAGCGGTACAAAAGGGGAGTTTATTTTACCGGCCAGCCAGAAATGCTGAAAGGCGACTGGCTAAAAAGAATTTAAAGTATTGGCGGACCCATCCAGCGAAATATGCACTTTGGTACTTTAATCCAGGTGGGGAATGCCCTGACATGTGGTACGGTCAGCCATTTACAGGTCAATTTAAGCAGCATTGTTTTTATGAACCAGCAGCTGGAACCTGTGCCAGTGTTTATTAAGGGCAGGCTGCCGTAATATGCACGATACTAACACTTATTGTAACAATTAAAGCATACAATCAAAAAAGTAACCCATCCTGCTGTGCCTCAATAGGATGGGTTCCTTTTTTCGAAACGGCCACCGCTCATTTTGCGGTAGGTTTATATTTTCTTTATCTCCGATCCCCACAAACCACAAGAAGCCGCTCACACTATGTGAGCGGCTTCTTAACGTCTCTAATCCTATGTCCGGTCCCAGAAACGCTGGCAGGCGATTGCGTGGACGAAGTCATGGGCAAAGTCTGGATTGCTGGCGGCAAAGACCACGCCGGACAGGTTGTTCTCGTGCGTCGGCCGCAGGAAGTGCTGGCCGGTGGTGGCAAGGCCGATCGGTTTGTAGTGCTTATAGGCGGAATGGAGAAAATCCATCACGTCATAGCGGAAACTGGCTTCGCTATGGCGCGGCCGGCCGCCCACGACATAGAGTGAATCATACAGGACCGGATAGGTTGACGTGAAGGTTTTGTTCACCTCAATCGCGGTGCCGTCTGACCCGACGATGGTCCCCAGATGGTCGCTGATTACGTCCATGAACACGCCATTCTGTTTTAATGTATCAAGGGTGTGCCGGACTTCCTCGCCATGGAAGCCATCGTTAATCAGGACACCCACTTTTTGCGTATAGGCGTAATGCGGTGTGTTCGCCTCGCTCAGGCCTGGTGAGCTGTCGTAAACGGGTACATGCGAGCCTTCTGGCGGATTGACCCCGGTGCCGTCAGCGATCGCAGCGGCCATTCCCTGGTCGACGCTGGCGAACATATCGACGACTTGCTGTCTGATGCCCTTGGTTGGTACGTAGCTGAGGTGGAAGATAAAGGTTTCGATGATGTGCTGCTTCTCCACGTGGGTCATGCTGTTCCAGAAAAGCCGCGCCTGGGAAAAGAAGTCATAGAATGACGGTCCCGGCCGTTCGCGTGTTTTATAACCCTGGACTTGCTCGGGATAATGGCTAAAGCCGCCTTGCTCGGGCGGTGTTACATAGGGCGTATTCCCGGCGAGCTGATTGTCTTTATAATTCACGTCATCAACATCGATCTGATGGCGAACATAGCTGTCTTGCTGATTTGTGTTCGCCTCGGCAATCGGCTGGTTGACGGGGATATTGTTGATGTTGCCGGTTCCGAGCCGGTGATAATCGGTATCGCGATAGGCGAAGGAGCGGCCCTGCAGAACGGGATCATTCGTAAAGTTAATGCCCGGTACGAGGGTGGACGGGTCGAATGACGACTGCTCCTCTTCCGCAAAATGATTCTCCACCAGCCGGTTGAGCGTCATTTTACCGATAATCTCGACCGGGATGACATCTTCCGGCCACAGCTTGGTATCATCCAGTATGTCAAAATTATAATTGTATTCCTCGCCCTCTGGAATCATCTGCACGCCGAGTTCGTATTCAGGATAAGCTCCGCACTCAATCGCTTCATGCAGGTCGCGCCGGTGGAAGTCCGGGTCAACGCCGCCGATGATATTCGCTTCATCCAGCATTAGGGAATGGACGCCGAGCACCGGCTTCCAGACAAACCGGACAAAGGTCGACTGCCCCCGGTCGTTAATAAAGCGGAATGTGTTCACTGGCCAGCCTTCCATCATGCGCCAGCTTCTCGGACGGCCGCGTTCGGACATGAGCCACATAATGAAGTGGGCGATCTCCTGATTATTCGCCACATAATCCCAGGCATGCTCGTGGGCGACGGTTGCTTGCGGCACGCCGGTTTTCGGATTCGGCTTCACCGCATGCACGAAGTCCGGAAACTTCATCGCATCCATAATCGAAAAGATGGCAAAGGAAAGCGAGAGCATATCGTAGTTGCCTTCTTGTGTATAAAACTTCGTCGCAAACCCGCGTATGTCGATCGCTGTATCCTTGGAGCCTTTACTGCCGATAAAATTGGAGAACCGGGTAAAGACCGGTGTCTTCGTTCCAGGCTCCTGCAGGAAATGCGCGCGGGTGACGTGCCGCATCGACTTATACAGCTCAAATTCGCCATATGCCCCGTCACCCCGGGCGTGCACGACTTTCTCCGGAATGCGCTCCCGGTTAAAGTGCGACTGCTTCTTATAGAAATGATGATCTTCAAACAATGTCGGTCCGCGCTGGCCGGCTCTTAACGACCAGTTGTCATTCGAAATTTTCTTCCCTGTGTCACTGGTGAGCGGCTTGTTGTAACCGGTGTTTTGTTTATAATACTGGGACAGCTGCTGGTGTTTCGCGTCATTGTAATGGTGGTGATGGTACCCTCCTGATGATCGGTCGTTATCGTGTTCGCTCATGGTATCACCTATCCTTTTCTGAAATGAACTCCAGTTACATCTCTATGTGCTTTTGAAGGGAATATGACCTGACATATTAAATTTTTTAATTGAACATGATATTTTCATCTGTATGACCGTTGTCCTGCATGAAAGGTGACACGCTTTCCGCGGGCATGGCTTCAGCCTCCTCGGAAGAAAACCACTTCCTGCGGGGGTCTTCGACGCACAGGACGTGCTAGTGCAGGCGTTGCGACAGGACGTCGCGAACTTAGCCTGCCTACCTTTTCCCGCAGGAGTCGGTCACCTTTCATTACGGACAACTTGTGACGTTTTGACTAAATAAAGACCAATTCATTAAACTTTTTTCGTTTAAAGGCTTAATCTTTTCCAAATGCTTCCGATATAAGGAGTGAGGTCATCATAGCATGGCCATCACGCAAGTCACATGGACAGGACTTGCCAAACTTAAACATGGAGGTTGATTAATTTGCAAATTAATCATAATATTGCGGCGCTGAATACACAGAATCAGCTGCAGCAAAACAACAATGCGACACAAAGCTCGCTGGAAAAACTGTCATCCGGTATGAAGATCAACAAAGCCGGCGATGACGCGGCAGGTCTCGCGATTTCCGAGAAAATGCGCGGCCAGATTAAAGGCTTGGAAATGGCGGAGAAAAACGCCCAAGACGGCATTTCCCTAGTTCAGACAGCTGAAGGCGCGATGAATGAATCCCACGCGATCTTACAGCGCATGCGTGAACTGTCCGTCCAGTCAGCGAACGACTCGAATTCGCCAGATGACCGCGAGAAACTGCAGAATGAAGTTGATCAACTGTCCAGAGCTCTGGATGATATTTCGAACGATACGGAATTTAACGGCAAGAAGTTGTTGAATGGTGATTTTGCAAAAGGAAACAAGGATCTGACTTTCCATGTTGGTGCAAATGAGGGTCAGAATTTAGCAGTTAATATTGATGATATGAGTGCCAGTTCCCTGAACGTAGGCGGCATTGACGGAGCACAATTTGAGGTAACCGAAAATACCAATAATAATATTGATCAGGGCAAGTACAGTGTTGTGGAGCTTGAGGACGGCGCTACTGTTAAAGATGGTACTGGTTCCCCAAATAACACAGCAAATGTTAGTTATGCACTTCAGAATGAAAATGGTGATATCGCAGCGGTGAGTGATGATGGTGGCAAGACATATAAGAATCTTCAAAACAATGAATCAATTGACGATTTGGCTAGTGGAACACTAGATACGGGTGGTAGTGCAACTACGGATTTTGGTGGTGATCCTGTTATTTCTGGAACCGTAAATTCTACTGCTAGTGGTGCAACCGCAACCGCGACAGTTAGTTCAGGTGTCGATCTTGCTGATGGAACGTATACAGTTGTAGATGACAGCCATGGTGATGTTGATTCTGGTGAATCAGGTTTGCAAAATGATCAAGGAGATGTTGTAGCAATTTCAGGGACGGATGCTGGTGGTGATAAAGGTAAAATATGGAAATCATTTTCTGATACTAGTGAAACGGTGCTAGATACAGATTCAAAAGTAGATGCAGGTGAAGAAATTAAAGTAGGTTCTGGCGACGGACTGAATATTTCAACGCAGACTTCTGCTGATGCAGCTATAGACACCATCCAGGGAGCCATCGATGATGTTTCCGCTGAGCGTTCGAAGCTTGGTGCTGTTCAAAACCGTCTGGATCACACCATCAATAACTTGAGCACATCATCCGAAAACATGACAGCAGCGGAATCTCGTATTCGTGATACGGATATGGCTTCGGAAATGATGGAATTCACGAAGAATAACATCTTGTCTCAAGCATCGCAAAGCATGTTAGCTCAAGCCCAGCAAAGACCTCAAGGTGTTTTACAACTCCTTCAGTAATTTGATGGGAAAGGGCGTCTAATCTGGCAACGGGTTAGAGCATAACTGGGTGAATTGCTGGAAGTTCCTAAAGTGTTTTGTACCACAACGCAGGCTGGAAACAGCGAACGTGACGGTTCAAAAAACAAAACAATGATACAATGGATGATCAGCAGCCAAGCGCCTGTGGTGAAAACCTGGCGAAGGTCCAACGACTAGAATGCACTGCCTAGCGTGAGATAACACGATGGCAATGAGATTCATAGGGTGATAATCATATCATTCGAAGTGCCCAGCACCCTAAACAAAGGGTGAAGATATAGTCTATTCTATGATCGAAAGACATAGCGGCGAAGCAAGCCAACCAACAACCGCAAGGCGTATTGCAGTTACTGCAATAATTGTGGATATAATAAACCCCTCGGAGTTTCTCCCGAGGGGTTTTAAAATTAAGATCTTTTCCGTAAAATCAATCCTTATTTATGGATGCTGCTACTTCACTATAAGCATTACCACCACTCATTCTACTGAAAATCAATCTCTCAATTATTGATCTCCAATCTGGATTAATTCCGTCCCAGTCACTTCCCCAATTATCATTTATGAATTGATATGCTTTATAGGGTTTATTTTCATTTGGTTCAGGGTAACCCAATAGATCTTCCATACATTCTTCTAGAGCAACTACCTTATTTTTATCTCCTACTGCTTTTAAAATCGAATCATTAACTGCAGAAGCGTTCTGTTTTCCCATATCCCTATCATGAATCACAAATGGATCAATACCCAATGTTTTCAGATACTTCACTAATGAATAATTACTGGTTTACCTCTGGCTTTGACCACTTCCCAGTTATATGAAAACTCTTTATATAAATGCTCTGGCATTCTTGATAAAGTTTCACGTATTACGACTTCTTCTGTATCACCTTCAATAATCAAAACATTTTTCGTGAAAAATATGCGGCTCACATTGTCATCTATTTTAAGTAACATTTTGACATACGATTGATCTTCGTTTAAGAGATTTGTAAAAGCCTCACTTACATTAAAAGGATTAGAACTAACTAATTCAATTGGAGTTTCAGATCCATTATGTTCAATTGTAGTTGTATCTAAAAAGATATTATTTAAAACCTGTCCTGTATTTTTACTTAAGTCAATCATATATGGAGAGTGTGTTGTACATATTATCTGGTTTTCGGGCTCCATTGCTAGATCATAAATAGTGTCTCTCATTTGTATAGCCGCTTGAGGATGTAAATAAATTTCGGGCTCTTCAAATGCAATTAATAGCGGCCTTACATATTTGCCTGACTCTTTCTTTTTATTTTCTCGTATACTTTTATATCTCAACATAGCGAAAATTGCAGAGCGGATAACCCCAGAACCTTGATATTCAATAGAAGTATTTATATTGCTGCCTAATTGTACATCAAAGTTAGGCTTAATTACTTTATCGGCATCAGAAAGATTAGCTTGTGCTGAGAAAGATGTTTCAGGAAAAATGTCTCCCACTATCCTATTCAAGTCAGTTAATAATTTAGCGAAATCACTTTTATCATCATTAGGGTCTAGTTCTTCTGCAAGTTTACTTAGATAATGTTGAGCCTGGATGAAATTTTCTGATTCATTTCTTATATCATTAAATAATTCATTTAAAGTTTCCATCAATGCTCCATTATTACCGGAAAGTTCTTCGCTGTTAGCATCATCTGATATTAACAAAAATTTAGGAAGCCTGTGAGACACATTTCCAGAAATACCACCAGGATTTTCAGACCACTCGGTTTCTTGCTGTATGTTAAATAAACCTTCAATTCCATAAGCTTCAAGGTTTCTTAACATTAGTTCGGTAACATTTTGATCATCCTGCTTGTTTGGAAATAGATACTCGAATATTTCTCTATCTATCCCATTATTTATGTAATCCTGTATTGTTTTGCATTCACTAAAAATCTCTTTTTTATTACTTTTAAACTGCTTCATTTCAATTGTACAGCTTTTCTGATCAGGTCGGTAAGTCTTCCTATAAAAAAATCGAAGTCCACTTTCATTATCTTTTTCAAAAGTATCATATTTAAAAAGACGATGTTCATTAAATCCAATCCAATTATAAGCTTCCTCGGGAACATTTCTAAATTCACCAGTTATCACAACTTCATCACTGACTTGTCTATTTTCACCATTTTCATTTAAAATGCAAAAATAGTCGTGAGTATTTATAGTTTTTGTATCGTTAAGCAAATACTTAATAGCTCTAAGGATAGAACTTTTCCCAACATTGTTAGCTCCTATTAGGAAAGTTGCATCAGAACATTGTACTTTTGTACTATAATGTCTTCTAAAACCTTCAATTTCTATAGAATGTAATCTCAAGCATGCGATGCTCCTTTTTAATTTTAAATAAATTGTACCATGAATTTTAACATTTTTCTATATTTTACCAACTCTAATAGAAGGTATTCATACAAGCTTTTGGCGCTTGAAAAATAGGTCGTCGTTCATTAAGTTGCACATCTTCATACAAAACGATTAATATGTTATTCTAGAGAGGTTGCAGCTGGGGAGGCGACGCCGATGGATGCTTTTCCGATTCTTATCATACTGGCTTCTTTAGTCACGATCATGGAACTTTTTGTCGCGTTTTTTATGATCAAAAAGCAGGGGATGAGCGCGTGGCGGTCGCTTTACACGTCACTGCCGGTGATTGTAATTGTCTGGGTGGTCGCGTTTATTTATGGCTGAGGTCTGACATAACTTGGCGGGATCTGTAAAATTTGTCGTCAGCCCTTTACAAAACCGGATGCGCTGTATATAATAATATTTGTCGGTTTTAGACGGAGGATTAGCTCAGCTGGGAGAGCGCTTGCCTTACAAGCAAGATGTCACTGGTTCGAGCCCAGTATCCTCCACCATGCCGGTCTAGCTCAATTGGCAGAGCAACTGACTTGTAATCAGTAGGTTGGGGGTTCAATTCCTCTGGCCGGCACCATTTCATTTTTTATGTATAAGATGTTATCAAGCAGGTTATCATACGGAGGGGTAGCGAAGTCGGCCAAACGCGGCGGACTGTAAATCCGCTCCTTCAGGGTTCGGGGGTTCGAGTCCCTCCCCCTCCACCAGCATATTGGGCTATAGCCAAGCGGTAAGGCATCGGGTTTTGATCCCGTGATTCGCTGGTTCGAATCCAGCTAGCCCAGCTATTTTATGAATAAACGAAATCATCAAGTAAGGCTTCAAGGCCTGCTGCCCGCGGATAAACAAGGCTGTGCATATTGACAGCCTTGTTTATTTGCATTTTGGGCTGTTTTTTTACATAATGAACGTAATAGATATGGTATAATGCCCATATAGTGATTATGCATCTAAAAGGGTGAGGCGGTATGGAGACTTCCCGGATCCCCGGTTTTTATAATATGACGGTGGACGAGCGCCGGCAGCTGCTGGCGTCGATGGATCTGATTCAGGATGACGATGCAGCTTATCTGTTTGCCAAACAGCCGTTAGCGGTTGAGACAGCAGATCATATGATTGAAAATGTGATTGGCACGTTTCCGCTGCCGTTGGGTCTGGGGCTGAATTTCCTCATCAACGGTCAGGATTATGTGGTGCCGATGGCGATTGAGGAGCCGTCTGTTGTCGCTTCCGCCAGCCACATTGCGAAAATCGTACGAGATGCGGGCGGATTTACCGCCGAGTCGACCGGCCGTGTCATGACCGGTCAGATTCAGGTGATTGGCTGTCCGGATTTCGCAGCTGCGCGCGATGCTGTTTTAGCGAATAAAGCCAGACTGCTTAAAGCGGCTGACGAGGCGTATCCGAGTTTGCAGAAACGAGGCGGCGGCGCCCGGGATCTGGATGTGCGCCTGTTAAATGAGGCATCGGATTCGTCGTACAATCAGATGCTTGTGCTGCACCTTTATGTGGATACACGCGATGCGATGGGTGCGAATATGCTGAATACGATGGCCGAATCACTCGCACCGGTGGTTGAGGATTTGACTGCTGGCAAGGTTTACTTGCGCATCCTGTCCAATTATCCGGAGAACTGCCTCGCGCGGGCGCGCTGCGTGATTCCGCCGGAGAAGCTGCAGACAGGTAATTTCAGCGGTGAAGCAGTGCGTGACGGGGTGATTCATGCGTATGAATTTGCCGCCTCGGATCCGTACCGTGCCGTCACCCATAATAAAGGGATTATGAATGGCATCGATCCGGTCGTGATCGCCAGCGGGAATGACTGGCGCGCGATCGAGGCTGGTGCGCATGCCCATGCCGCTCGCAGTGGTATGTATACATCGATGAGCACCTGGTACACGGACGAGCAGGGCAATCTCGTCGGGGAATTGGAGTTGCCTATGCCGGTCGGAACCGTCGGCGGCTCGATCCGCGTGCACCCGATGGCGAAGCTCGCGCATAAACTGTTGAATGTGACCTTAGCTGCTGAGCTCGCCCAGGTGATCGTCACCGTTGGGCTAGCGCAGAATCTGGGGGCGCTTAAAGCGCTGGCCACGGAAGGCATTCAGAAAGGGCATATGGCGCTGCATTCCCGTTCAGTTGCGATTGCAGCAGGAGCTACAGGAGAGATGATTGATATGATTTCAGAACGGCTGATAGAGGAGAATGACGTTCGCATGGGAAAAGCTAAAGAATTGGTGGCCGATTATCAAAATGAGTATTGAAAAGGCAACGACGTCCGCACAAACAGCTGTAGGTTCAGCTCATAGCAAATTGATTTTAATCGGTGAACATGCCGTTGTTCATGGCGAGCCGGCCATTTCACTTCCTTTTCCGCTGGTTGAAGCAAAAGCCATGACGGCGTATGCACCTGGCTCGATTCAGATCGACAGCACCTTTTATCAAGGACCGCTGGCGACCATTCCGGATTCGCTGTACGGGCTGAAGGCGTGTATTGAGGATACGCTCGAGCATCTTGAATTGCCGCAGCGGGATTTAGTCATCCGTCTGGAGTCAACCATCCCGCCTGGCAAAGGGCTGGGATCGAGCGCGTCTGTCGCGGTGGCGATTGTCCGCTCGCTGTTCACGTATGCGGGTGAAGACTGCCGGATGCAGGAGATCCTGCGGCTGGCTGACGTGTCGGAGAAGCACGCGCATGGTGCTCCGAGCGGCATTGATACCATGACGATCACGTCCGGACTGCCGATCTGGTATCAGAAAGATGAGACGATGGAACTGATCGAGCCGCAGGGTGATTTTCATTTCATTGTTGCGGATTCCGGGCGCATGGCGGATACTCGTCAGGCGGTGGAATCGGTGACGGAGCGGCTGAAATCAGCGCCCAGACGGATTCAGACGAAGCTGGAGCACTTAGGTGACATGACCCGCCGGGCGCGCACGGCGCTGGAGTCGGCGAGTAAACATATGCTTGGCCAGCTGCTGGATGAAGCACAGGGAGAACTGGAAGCCTTAGGCGTCAGTGATTCGGGTCTGAACCGACTGATTGACTACGCCCGGCAGGAAGGTGCTCTGGGCGCGAAACTGACCGGCGGCGGCAATGGCGGCTGTGTGATTGCACTCGCGCAGAATGAAATGCACTCGCGGCAGCTGTCGGAAAAGCTGCGGCAATTCGGTGCGCAGGCTGTCTGGGCCTTTTCCCTGAAAAAGCAGCCCGATTAAACGTGAAGCAAGCTCAGGTAACATGGCGTGTCACTGCCATGTTGCCTCATTTTACTATCTGAAACGCGAAAACAGCGTCACCGGAGAGGTGCTGGGACAAAACTTAAGTTTTCAGCTCTAAAAACGAACGGAACTCAGGATTTAGCGGAGGAAAAGACGGAGACTCCTGCGGGAGCAAAGGATAGGTGAGACCCCGGAGTGCGAACGCACTTCGGAGGCTCACCAGCCGCCCGCGGAAAGCGATGTCTTTTTCCGGAGCGGTGTTATAGCTCCAATTAGTTATGTCAGTTGTTCGGTTTTAGTTAATAAAAGTTCTTTTGTCCGTTCCGGTCTCTCGCTGGTGACTGAAGGGGATCGTTATGCAAGCGACTGCCAGAGCTCATACGAACATTGCCCTCATCAAGTATTGGGGGAAGCGTGATGAAACGCGCATTTTGCCGATGAATAACAGTCTGTCCCTGACACTGGACGGCTTTTATACAACAACCACCGTTGCCTTTCATGAGGAGTTGACCGAGGACCAGTTTTATTTGGATGATCAGCTGGTTGAAGGCGCCGCCTATGGCAAGGTGACGGCGTTTCTGGACCGCATCCGGCAGACAGCTGGCCGGCTGGATCTGTCCGCGACGGTTCATTCGACGAATCATGTCCCGACAGCAGCTGGTTTCGCCTCATCGGCGTCCGGTTTTGCCGCTCTGGCCGCGGCGTCTGCGAAAGCAATTGGTCTGGATGTGACGGACCCGGAGCTTTCGATGCTGACGCGGCATGGGTCCGGTTCGGCCTGTCGCTCGATTTACGGCGGCTTTGTGGAATGGGAAAAAGGCACCCAGGCTGATGGCTCGGATTCCTATGCCGTTCCGATTGCGCCGGCTGATCACTGGGACGTGCGCGTGGCGGCTGTGGTGCTGTCTTCGGCGGAAAAGAAAATTTTAAGCCGGGAAGGCATGAAACGGACCGTGGACACTTCGGTTTACTACCCGGCCTGGGTCGAGTCGATTCCCGCTGATCTCGCCGCGATTAAGCAGGGCATTTGTGATAAGGATATTACGAAAGTGGGTGAAACGGCGGAAGCGAATTGCCTCCGGATGCACGCGACGACGCTCGCTGCCCAGCCGCCGTTCAGCTACTGGCACAGCACGACCATGGCGGTGATGGAAGCTGTCCAGGATTTGCGGGATTCTGGTGTCCCCGCTTATTTCACGATTGATGCCGGGCCGAATGTGAAGGTGCTTTATTTGCCGGAGCAGGAGGAAACCATCCGCGAGAAGCTGCAGGCGATTCCGGGTGTTCAGGATGTGACGGTAAGCAGGCCCGGACCAGGCTTAGCCTATCTTTAGGAGTTGACGACGTTGTCAGAATCATCATTGACTGTCCAAGTCCCCGGCAAATTAATGATTGCCGGCGAGTTTGCTGTTTTGGAAAACTATCAGACATTAGTCGCTATGGCGGTTGACCGGTTTGTTTACGCGACGATTGACGACAGCCGGGACAACCGCCTCACGCTGGAATCGTACGGTCTTTATAAGATGCCGTGGGCTTATGAAGCGCGCGCTGTCCATGTCAAAACGGCGGACAAACGGACGCGGTTTGTGGCCGAGGCGATGACGACCGTTTATACATATTTACAGGAACAGGGAATCACACCGGAGCCTTTCCATCTGGCTGTCCGCAGCGAGCTGGCCGATGCCTCAGGCAGGAAATACGGTCTGGGATCGAGTGCTGCTGTGGTCACCTCGGTCGTGGCGGCGATGCTGCACCGATTCTGGCCGGAGGAACCAGCGGATGCGCTGATTTTTAAACTGGCCGCGCTTTCGCATGTGATGACCCAAAAGGGCGGATCCGGCGCTGATGTGGCCGCATCCTCTTTCGGCGGCTGGCTGGAATATGCCTCATTTCAGGCGAGCTGGCTGCGGGAAGCGTCAACGCGTTTTGCGACCATTTCGGAGCTGGTGAATGCCGACTGGCCGTATTTCTCAGCCCAGCCGCTGGAGCTTCCGGACACGATTTATCTATGCATCGGCTGGACGGGATCGCCGGCTTCAACGCCTAAGCTCGTCGATAAGATTCTGCGGCTGCAGGAATCAGATCCTGATCTGTATCAGCAGTTTCTGACTGATAGTGCTGATGCGGTCGGACGATTTACCCGCGGCATCCGGGAAGCAGATCCCGCGCTGATTATGGACGGCGCGCGGCAGAACCGGCAGGCGCTCGCCGCGGTGGGGCGCCAGGCCGGTGCACCGGTTGAGACGCCGCTGCTGACAACGCTCTGTGATCTGGCCGAGGCGCATGGCGGCGCCGGAAAGCCATCCGGTGCTGGCGGCGGCGACTGCGGGATTGCCTTTATGCCGTCAAAAGCACAGGCCGATGCATTAATGGCTGCCTGGGAAGAGGCAGGCATTCAACCGCTCGCCCTCCGGCCCAATGCGACCGGCGCAACACGGATTTAGCAGGTTTGCCTGAAAGGGGAGCCTGCTTTTTTAATGTTTAACGCCATCTTCTTTATTAGCCTCTAATACAGCCTGCCGCGAAGTATCTGATCCTGCGAAGAGATTTGAATCCTAACCATTTTATTTCACAATAATTTAAATATTTACAATTTTAATATTGAATGATGCATAAAGGCCTGTTAGACTATGAGAAACTGATGTTCTTTATCAGTCGAAACAAACAGGAGAGGCATGTTTTAAGTTGTTTCAGTCAATCACAAGGAGGAAATGGAATGAGTGACAAAAACGCATTGTGGTTTGAAAATGCTGGTCGCAAATTGGATCCTGGTCTGGTGGAACAACTGCGATTTAACAAACAACAAGATCCCTCGGAAACAGGGGATCACAGTATATCTGTTATTGTTTATTTGAATAAACACTCTGATACAGAGCAGAAGCACGACTTCGTAACAAGCTGTCATGCTGAAAAGAACAACAGTATAGGAAATGAGCTTGGATTGGAAGATACGTTATACGGTCAGTTGACACCCAAGATGGTCAAAAAAATGAAAGATCATGGCTCCGTTGACCGTATTTTTTATGACCGGGATGTTAAAGCGTTTCTGGACGTCGCTACTAAAGGGGTTGGTGCTACAAAAGTCCAGGAGCAGCTTGGATTCACCGGAGATGACGTTACCGTTGCGGTCATTGATACAGGAATCCATCCGCACCCCGATTTAATTGAGTCAGAAAATCGAATCATCGCATTTAAAGATTTTATTCAGGATCAAACGGATCCATATGACGATAATGGCCATGGCACCCATTGTGCTGGCGATGTAGCCAGCAGTGGCTCTCAATCCGACAAGAAATATATGGGCCCGGCCCCCAAGGCTTCTCTCGTTGGTGTGAAGGTGTTGAACAAGGATGGTGGGGGAAAACTATCAACCATTGTGAAAGGCATTGTGTGGTGCATCGACCATAAAGATGAATACAATATCCGTGTTCTCTCTCTGTCGTTAGGGGCCGAAGCATTTGAATCCTTTCGTGAGGATCCACTTTCACAAACCGTCCAAAAGGCCTGGCATCACGGCATGGTTGTATGTGCTGCAGCAGGGAATGACGGCCCGGAATCTCAAACCATTTCTACACCAGCGATTAATCCATTTGTCATGACAGTCGGATCAACGGATGATCACAATACGCCGAAAAGATCCGATGATATCATTGCTGATTATTCAAGTCGAGGGCCGACGATTGATTCTTTGATTAAACCGGATATCTATGCCCCAGGGACCAAGATAACGTCGCTATTGGCGCCTGAGTCTACCCTGGCAGCAGAGCAACAGCAGCATCAAATGGTGAACGAAAGTTATATATCACTATCTGGAACCTCTATGGCAACGCCTATCGTGGCTGGTGTTGTAGCACTTATGTTAGAAGCCAATTCTGCACTTAGTCCGAATGATGTGAAAAGCATTTTACAGGCGACTGCTCCTTCCGAACTTGATGATCTTTGGGGCTATATGAACGCTGAAGAGGCCGTTGATATGGCCCAACGTTATTCCCAAATACAGCTTGTGACAAAATAGTTCGGCTTAGCAGGGATAAAAACAATATTACGAAAGCGTAAAATGGTCAGAGGTACAGAATAACATACGGTTATGAGTGCTTAACTAACAGTATTCTCCCTTTGTTTAGAGTATTATTCTTCACCTTAGTAGACAGCGTATCAGGTGTGAAGATAAAAAATCATTTATCTTGGCTGAGAGTACTGTTGGAATGTTTAACCAAATAGGTTGTTATCATGAGCTATAAACACAGTCATTAGAAAATTGATAACATAAACTAAATGGAGTCCTGAGATCATTTCACGAAAAATTAAAATGCTGTCCAAATATTGTTCAGGTAGAGAGGTGATCTCTGGATGTATGACAAGAGGAATTTTGAACACCTCCATTTGATTCCAGTATTAGTTACCTTTATGGGAGTTTATTCTTGAATTTAAGATAAGCTCTTTTTATTTTAATGACTTATAACCTGAAAGTTTTGTTGTTTCCACTTTTGCCATTTTAGTAATTCGGTCCCTGTACACAGGAGGAGGATTGAATATCGCCGTCTAGTTAGGGCGGTTCCCTTTATCCCGTATATGAACTAATTGTCGGCTCATAATGTTAAAATTAAAATAGGTATTTCTAAAAGCACGCTTAGCCGTGTCTGACACCAACAAGCCCTAGATGACTCGATGTAATTTTTTCCTAAGGCATTACATGTATTTCTCCCACCGTGATAAGATGAAATAGAAATGACTCAACAAATTGGTCTATTTAACTTGTTTCAAAATCGTCTTTAAAGAAAGGAACCAATATGGAGATAGTATATTTAGCAGGTGGATGCTTATGGGGAGTACAAGCATTTATAAAATCGTTACCTGGCGTTAAATTTACAGAAGCAGGAAGAGCTAACGGAACAACTCATACACTTGAGAGTGAATATGATGGTTATACTGAATGTGTCAAAACAGGATTTGATCCAAAAATTGTAACAATAAGGGAGTTAATGGGCTATTTATTTGAAATCATTGATCCATACAGTTTGAATCAACAAGGGCAGGATATTGGTGAGAAATATAGAACAGGCATATATAGTGAGAAATTCGAACACTTAGAAGAGGCAAAAGCATTTCTTAGTCAAAGAAATGATTATAACCATATAGTAGTTGAAGTATTACCTCTTACAAATTATGTGAGAAGTGCAGAAGAACATCAGGACAGGCTAGATAAATATCCAAATGATTATTGTCATATTCCAAAAGATGTACTGGATAAATATAAATAATGACATGTACGATAATGTCATAGAGTATTTTTCAGGCTAAGGGAATACGTTTAAACGCATTCCCTTATTTTTAACCTACATACTCAAGAGATCTATTATGCTGCAGGAACCAGGATATGAGCTTCTTTCAATCGTCTACGTACGACAATCCCAATCCAGCCGGCTAAAACAGCTTTAATAAGGCCAACTGCCACGAATGGAGCAAAACCGCTTAGAAAAGCTTCATACCAAGTTAGACTCGCTACAATTTTAAGCCAAACTGTACCAAATATAAGCGTGATAAACATACCCATGACGTTAGCTATAATAGCATGTGTCACGTTGAATCGAGTCATCTCTAAATATTTTCCCATAAAATAGACGGTCGGAATGAAACCAACGATAAATCCGCCAGTAGGACCAAGTAATATGCCCAGTCCAGAAGTCATTTGTGAGAAAACCGGGACACCTATCGCTCCAATAATCATATATAATATTGTTGAGTAAGTGCCATAACGCGACCCCAATATCGTTGCGGCAAGTCCTATTGCGAGTGTTTGTCCTGTGATAGGCACTAGAGGAAGGGGTATGGCAACTTGAGCTAATATCCCGATGATAGCTGTGAATAAAGCAGTTACAATCATCATTTGCAACTTAGTATTTCCCATAAAATATTCCTTTCTACATAAATTATACTTATTGTTAACCTATTTAATAAATGGTTGACAATAAGTATAATTTATAAAATAAATACATAGTTGTCAAGTTGAATATATATTTTGTTTAAAATTCTTTACTGCGCCTAATATAATTAGAATCGATGTAATGCTTTCCTAGAACATTACATCTAAAACTCGCATGGTGATGGGATTGAAATAAATGAGATTCACTCAACAAACGAGGCCATTTAATTGAACAGTAATAAATAGGTTTTTTATTATTGTTCAATTTTATATAAATATATTTTTTAATTTATTAAATTAGTTTTTATTTTTATTAAAAAATATGTTAAGTTAAGGTTAATGTTTGTGAGGTGAAAGAACTAATGAATATAAAAGATGTGCCAACTTGGATTTTATCTTTAGAAGAAGAAGATGTGGAGTTTATCAAACGGTTTGTTCTAAATTCTGGGTCTTTAAAAGAGATATCTAAGATTTATGGAGTTACTTATCCGACTGTTAGAACCAAATTAAACAGGCTAATAGAAAAGGTTAGCTTAAATGATACAGAGGATAACCAGGAATTTATAAAATTTATCAAGCAGCTATCAATTGATGACCGCATTGAACTTGAGGAAGCAAAGCTAATAATCGACAAATACAAAAAAGAAAGGGATGAAAGATGATGGAGAACTTCTTTATAATTATAGCTGTGATTGTTTTACTTGGACTTCAGGTGTTTCTTTCTAAGAGAAAAAGTATTTATTTCGGTGCTATTTTGCCTGTAGGTATTTCAGTTGTATGGTTAGTTTGGGTCCCATCAACTGACGTATTTAACTACATTATTAAATTTCTTTTGATTTGGGCTGTTTTCGGTGGAATATGGCTTGAAGGCAGAGAAGCATTAAAAAAGAGAAGGAAAAGGGAATTAGACAAAATAACTACTTACGATATGAAGTAGTTATTCGCGGGCGATTTAATTGAACAACATCTTAGCGTTTAAGAAGTGCTGATACATTGATTGAAGATAAAGAAAGTGAAAATAAATTTATAAGAAGATTTAAGTTAATATTTCACACGTTCGTACTTATTTTTGCCATAGGTATAACCTTCGACTCTATTGCAAGCTGGAATGAGTTGAATAGAGAACTACTTAATTTAATACTAGGAATTGTGCTAGGTGCTGCAAGTATATATGGATTATACAAGAATTATACAAATAGCCTTTAAGCGTAGTCTTTACGCAAACAGGCACGTTTACGATGAAATGACTAAATTGATATAAATGTTGCTCAAAACCTTTTTAGCCGCATCGGGTCTTCCTGATTATCGTAAATCCCATCCTCTTTGGCTATTATCATTTAAGGAGTGGCGCACCTTAACTACGCTTATTCGCAGCTTATTCATATATAATTGTCATATCACCCGGTTTAATCCAGCCTTTTTTCCTGAACCATTCCGCAATAATCAGACTGATGATGGCTGGCCCAACAACATGTAGCGCCATCATGGACCATAATACTTCCCATGAGAATCCCATCGTCTCAAATGTCATAATCTGTCCCACCAATCCGCTCGTTCCCATGCCAGCCCCAAGATCATTGTTCGACATACTCAGCCAGACGGTGGCAATCGGCGCCAGAACAGCCCCGGAAATGGTAGGCGGCAAGATAATGATCGGTTTTTTTAGAACATTGGCAATCTGCAGCATAGAGGTGCCAATCCCCTGTGCCAAAATACCGCCGAAACCGTTATCCCGGTAACTGGCTGCAGCAAAACCGACCATCTGAGCAGCGCACCCAATTGTTGCCGCACCCGCTGCCAGTCCATCAATTGAAAGCATAATCGCAATAGCAAGACTTGAAATCGGTGCCGTCAGTCCCCAGCCCATCAAAACAGCCACCAGCATACCCATGATCAATGGCTGCTGCTCAGTTGACCAATTGATAATATCGCCAAACCAGACCATGGATGTATTAATGGGTGGCCCGATAAATGTTCCTACCGCAAATCCGATGAAAATTGTAACAAAGGGCGTTACGATAATATCCACACGCGTTGTCTTGTAAACAACTTTTCCAAATTCAGTGGCAAACAGTGCTGTGATATAACTGCCGGCAGGCCCGCCCAGTTCAGCTCCAAATGCACCGGCAAACAGCGCCGAAAAAAGCACAAGCGGCGGCGCATTCAAACCATAGGCAATCGCCACACCAATGGCACCACCCATAATCTTGGTTTCCATGGCATAGCTGCCCATATCAACCAGAAAGTCAAGATTGCCAAGCCCGAGCGCAACCGCCTGCTCGCCGGCTGTCTTAATAATCAGGCCAATAATCAATGACGAGAACAGCCCCAAAGCCATATAGCTCAGTGCCGTTATAACATACGTCCTAACTGATAATGAAACCCCTTTACGCTGTAAAAACGACCTCATGTTTCCTCCCCCTTATTTCATCCTGTGAAATCATTCACATGTTAATGAACAAATGCTGGTGACAGTTTTTTCCTTTTCACCATTATCATGTGAATTTTTTCATATATCAAGTCTTTTTTTAATTGAGGCATTATTTTTGGGCACTCACCAAAAACATTACATGTGAAAATTGCGTTGTGCTAAAATTAAACTGATATAAACTTAAATAAAATAGGCTCATACCATTAATCAAAGGAGGCTTTTGTGGTTGGTGAATTTAGAATTTGTCAATCTCGTTCCTAAATTCCTGAACTTTTTTGAACTTGCGAATCATGAGGATGTAAATAAAACTGAACAGGGTACAGGATGGTTTGATAGTTCAACAGTCAGACGTGATTGTATAATTAGAAGTCTGATATAGCCAGTTTTTAATTAATTCTTTTTATGAGATGTATGATGAACTTGGTATCATCATAAAACCATACATCAGAAAGAGGAATCCTAGCTGGATTTGATAGTCCTTCGTTAAGAGCAGAAACTAGTAATAAATTGACCTATTTCCTCTTTCTGTATGAGACGCGTATGGTTTTATGCCTGAATCATTTATCCGAACTATAGTTATTAAGAATGTGCTTCACCATATCAATAGCATTTTGGGCAGCCTTGTCTTTAAAATTACTATAAAGTTCTTCGCCCCCATCACCTGCAGTATCAGATATAGATCGAATCACAACGTATGGTATATCGTTTAAATACGCAACCTGTCCAATAGCGGCACCTTCCATCTCAATAGCCCATGCATCAAATCGAATAGCAATCCGATGTGATTTTTTGTCGTCTGTCACCATTTGGTCCCCAGTGGCGATGGTACCCGTATAAGCACTCATCTTTTCGGGTAGTTCATCGGCGGCTGATTCAGCTAATTTCACTAATTCAGGATCAGCTTTAAAAAATGTTTTATCCATATGCGGGATTTTACCTGCTTTATCCTTATCTGCAGCATTCATATCATGCTGGACAGTTCGAGTTGAAATAACAATGTCGCCAATATTCAATTTCGATTTTGGACCTCCCGCAACCCCTGTATTAATGAGTGCGTCAACCCCAAATTCGTCAACTAATATTTGTGCAGTCATGGCCGCATTAACTTTGCCGACACCTGAGCGTACAACCACAATTTTCTGGTCTTCTAACTCGCCCTTGAAGAATGTTAACCCATTTTGCTCCTTTGTTTGATCAACTTTCATTTCTTTGTGGAGATTCTTAACTTCTTCTTCCATAGCACCTATAATTCCAATTACGTCTGAATTCCCATTGTCAGGTTCAGCCTGTGCCGTGTTTTCCTTTGTCCCTTTTGCAGCAGTGTCTTGTTCCTCGGACGAACTGCATCCTATTGTTACAACCGCAAACACCAATATAAGAAGAACAGCAAAAAACCCTCGAATATAACGGTGAGACATCATACTTATTTCCCCTTCCTATTATTTATTAGGTGATACTTCCAAAATAAAAAACCCGAAAAACCAGACACACCCCATAAGTCAGAGTGAGCCCCGTTTTCCGGGTTTTGAAATAAATATAAAAGAGCCACATATTAAGTGGACGCTCACTCGTAGTCAACCCATTTACGGTAGGTTGGTAGAGACTTTACAGGCCTTATTCCTGAGATTATACGAGTTTTTAAGTTGAATAGGGTTATTATAGCTAACTTTTTAAAAAAATGAAAGAAAAAAATGAATGAATAGAATATAAAAGTACGTCTTAATTCAATGTCATTCAGTTTTAGGTATATAAGAAACCATAGATGCATATCTATACATTTTTTTGTCATGTTGAGTCATTCAGAAACTTTCCATTATAATGTCAGTAAGCGCTTTAAAAGGGAGAGGCTTAACAATGCAGAAGAATATGTCAGTAATTGGTGTACCGATGGATTTAGGTCAGAACCGGCGCGGGGTGGATATGGGCCCGAGCGCGATTCGGTATGCTGGTATGATGGAGCGTTTGGAAGACTTACATTATAATGTTGAGGATCTGGGTGATGTGCCCGTTTCCCGTGCAGATAGTCAAAATACGGTACAGGAAGGAAATTTGCGCAATTTAAAGCAAGTCGCGGACAGCAATCAGAAGCTCGCCGAGATGGTTGATCAGGAGATACATAAAGACCGCTTTCCGCTGGTGCTGGGTGGTGATCACAGCATGGCTATCGGCAGTATGGCGGGTATCGCGAAAAATTATGAGAACCTGGGCGTGATCTGGTATGATGCGCATGGCGATCTGAATTCCGGTGATACGTCACCGTCCGGGAATATTCATGGCATGCCGCTCGCGGTCAGTCTGGGAATCGGGCATGAGAAGCTGACCCGTATTCTTAACTATGCGCCTAAGGTAAAACCGGAAAATATCGTGATTATCGGGGCGCGTTTGCTTGACCCGCCGGAGAAAGCCCTGCTGCAGGAATTGGGGATTACGGTTTATTCCATGCATGAAGTTGACCGCTTGGGGATGCCGTATGTGATGAATGAGGCCATCAGCAGTCTGAAGCAGCGGACCGATGGTGTTCATTTGAGTCTGGATCTGGACGGGCTTGATCCGGCTGAGGCACCAGGTGTCGGCACGCCCGTGCTTGGCGGACTGTCCTACCGGGAGAGCCATCTGGCCATGGAGATGCTGTCGGAGGCGGATATTCTGACATCGGCTGAATTTGTCGAAGTGAATCCGATCCTGGATGATCAGAACAAAACCGCATCACTCGCTGTTGGGCTGATGGGATCCCTGTTTGGCGAGAAATTAAAATAGCGTGACATTAAAAGGCATCCGCGGCAGGGTGTCTTTTTTTTGCGATTGAGCCAGTTTGGGCTGGGGAAATTAGGCATAATATGGTATAATTAAATGGGTATTCTATAAACGGCTAGCATTTAAACGCGTCGGAAGGAAGTGTGAACATGCTTGATGGGGGATTGGATCTTTTAGACATATTACGGATCGGTTTAGATATCGCTCTCGTCTGGTATGTTTTATATAAATTAATGATGCTTATCAGAGGGACAAAGGCCATTCAACTGCTGAAGGGCATTGTTGTCGTGCTGATTGTGTGGGTGATCAGCATTGTCCTGGAACTGCATACCATCCAGTATTTGACTAATCAGGTGATTAACTGGGGATTTGTGGTTATCATTATTCTATTCCAGCCTGAACTGAGACGGGCACTCGAACAGCTTGGCCGCGGCAATCTCTTTTCCAGAGGATCGCAGTCCGAAGAAGAGAAGCTGGAACAGGAGATTGAGGCGCTCACGAAGTCGTGTCAGTACATGGCGAAGCGGCGAATTGGTGCTTTGATCTCGATTGAACGTGAGACAGGGATTGGTGAATATGCCGAGACCGGTATCCCAATTAATGGCAAGCTGACCCATCAGCTGCTGACCAACATTTTCACGCCGAATACACCGCTGCATGATGGGGCAGTGATTATAAAGAATGAAGAAGTATTTGCGGCAGCCTGTTATTTGCCGCTGTCCGAAAGTCCTTTCATTTCCAAGGAGCTGGGGACAAGGCACCGGGCGGCTATGGGTATAAGTGAAGTGACCGATGCGATTACGATTGTCGTATCTGAAGAGACAGGCGGCATCGCAGTTACGCGTAACGGTGAAATGCGAAAGGATCTCGATCAGGAGGGCTTGCGCACTTACTTATATGAGATGCTGGCATCGTCATCTATGAAAGCCTCTGAATCCAAGTCACGTCATCAGAGGGGGAAGAATAATGGATAATTGGTTCAAGAGTCGGTGGTTTATCCGTGTTGTCTCGCTGGCCTTCGCGATTGTGTTATATATATTTGTCCAGGTGGAAATGGATCAGTACCAGAATGATTCGCGGCTTTTGCCGAATGCAGGTGATGATGTGCAGACGGTTGATGATGTGCCGGTGAACATTCGTATTGATAATGACAGCTATGTCGTCAGCGGTGTTCCGGAAGTTGCTGATGTGACACTTGAAGGCAACATGGGGACCATCACGGCGACAGCCAAGCAGAAGAACTTTGATGTCTATGTGGACCTGAACGATCTGGACCCTGGCACCCATCGGGTTGACCTCGCGTATACGGGTATACCGGAAGACCTCAGTGTTTATGTCGAACCCAAAACGGTTGAAGTGACGATCGAGGAGCGGGCGACCAAGAAATTAGGGGTCTCGGTTGATTATATTCATCAGGATCAGCTTCCGGAAGACATGGAAGTAGGCGAGGCCCAGACAGATCCGGAACAGGTGACGATTGCCAGTTCTAAGGATGTGATTGACAAAGTTGCGATTGTGAAGGTGTTTGTCGATCTGGCGGATGTCACCAAATCCATTGACAACCGGGAAGTACCGGTGAAGGTCTATGATGCCGGCGGGAATGAACTGAATGTCCGGGTTGAACCGGAAAATGTGAAAGCATCCGTCGATATCGGCAGTTCGAGCAAAAAAGTACCGGTGAATGTCCAGACGACAGGTGACCCGCCTGATGGCTACGACCTGGCGTCTGTCGAACCGGATCCGAGCGATGTGAAAGTGTTTGCAAAAAAAGATCTGCTCAAGGATCTGGACAACGTAACGACTGAGAAAATTAATTTAGATGATGTCACGGAATCAGGTGATATGGATGTTGACCTGGCGCTGCCGGACGGGGTGAGTGCCGACGGAGATGGTTCGATTGGCGTCGCGGTTAAGCTGACACAGACACGCGAGTTTGATAAGGTGCCGGTTGAGGTGAATAACCTTGATGACTCGCAGAATCTGACATTCAGCAAACCGGAAAACGATCAGATGCTGGTGACGGCCTCTGGAAGCCAGAAAACGATCAGTGACCTGACAGCAGGGGATTTTACCGCGTCGATTGATGCCGCAGACCTAGCGGACGGCGAGCACGAGCTGCCGATTACCATCAAGGGTCCGGACGGCATTGAGACAAGCGGTGAATTCGATAAGGCTTCAGTTGAGATCACCTCCTAGAGGCTATCCGGCGGCGATTTTTAACGAAAACTGGGCTGAATCAGGATGAATGGCCGAAGCATGTATGGTCACGAAACGCTATGAATAATAATCTTTAAACAACCTCTAGTCATTGTTAGACGACTATAAAGGAGAGGTAACACAATGGGAAAATATTTTGGAACAGATGGTGTCCGAGGTATTGCCAATACGGAGCTGACATCTGAGTTAGCTTACAAATTAGGCCGTTTTGGCGGCTATCACTTAACGCGAGGGTCGGACACTGATAAACCCAAAATCCTGATTGGACGCGATACACGTGTCTCGGGTAATATGCTGGAAGATGCATTGGCTGCAGGGCTGATGTCGATCGGCGCTGAGGTGATGCGGCTTGGGGTTATTTCCACACCCGGCGTTGCTTACTTAACACGAGCGCTGAAGGCTGAAGCTGGTGTGATGATTTCGGCGTCGCACAACCCGGTTGAAGACAATGGGATTAAGTTTTTCAGTTCGGACGGATTTAAGCTCACCGACGATCAGGAGCAGGAGATTGAAGACCTGATGGATGAGGGCGATCATTTACCGCGTCCGACTGGCGGTGGTATTGGTGTTGTTAATAACTACTTTGAAGCTGGACAGAAATATCTCTCCTTTTTGAAGGATTCGATTGATAATGATTTTGCCGATCTTAAAATTGCTCTGGATTGTGCGCATGGTGCAACATCCAGCTTAGCGACTCATCTGTTTGCTGATCTGGAGGCTGATATTGTCTCCATTGGTTCTTCGCCGGACGGGCTGAACATTAATGACGGTGTTGGCTCGACCAAACCGGAAGCGCTGCAGGACTTTGTTCTGGAAAAGGGAGCTGATCTGGGACTTGCTTTTGATGGCGATGGTGACCGTCTGATCGCTGTTGATGAGAAAGGCCAGATTGTTGATGGCGACCAGATTATGTTTATTTGCGGCAACTATATGAACGAGAAAGGTGTGTTGCGTCATAATACGGTTGTTTCCACGGTTATGAGCAATCTCGGGTTTTATAAAGCACTGGAAGACAATGATATGCACAGTGATAAAACATCGGTGGGCGATCGCTATGTGATGGAAGAGATGCGCCAGAATGGTTACAATCTGGGCGGCGAACAATCCGGTCATGTGATTTTCCTCGATTATAATACGACTGGTGATGGTATGCTGACAGCGATTCAGCTGGTCAATATTCTTAAAGAAACCGGCAAACCGCTGTCTGAACTGGCAGGCGGCATGACGGTTTATCCGCAGGTGCTGAAGAACGTGAAGGTGATTGATAAACATAAGGCCATGACGAATCCGCGCATTCTTGAGGTCATCGACGCTGTCGAAAAGGAAATGGGCGGCGAGGGCCGTGTGCTGGTTCGTCCGTCCGGTACAGAATCGCTCGTTCGCGTGATGGTCGAGGCGCCGACTAAAGAGGCCTGTGAGAAACATGCTGGCGAGGTGGCCGACGTCATCGATGAACTTCTCGGGATGCAGGATTAAGCGACTGGGACAAAACTTGCGTGATCAACACTCATAACGAACGAAACTCAGGGATTGTTCGGAGGAAAAGACGGAGACGTGTGGTTCGCACGAGAAAGAAGGGATGTCATTGACGACGATTTTAATTGCTGACGATGACCCGTCGATTCGTGAGCTGCTCCGTTTTTACCTGCATAAAGAAGGCTATCAGGCACTGGAGGCTGCGGATGGTGAAGAGGCTTCAGAGCTCTTGCTGTCGCATTCAGTCCAGCTGGCGATTGTTGATATTATGATGCCTAACGTGGACGGCTATCAGCTTTGTACGGAGATCCGGCATGATTATGACATCCCGGTCATGATGGTAACCGCCAAAGGTGACATTACGGATAAAGAAAAAGGATTTGATTCCGGAACTGATGATTATATTGTTAAACCTTTTGAGCCGAAAGAGGTTTTGTATCGTATCAAGGCCTTGCTCAGGCGCTTCAGCATGGCTAGTGAGGATACCATTCAGATAGGCGGGACGGTCATTAACCGGAAAAGCTATGAAGTCACAACGAATGGCAAGACCTTTATTCTGCCCCTTAAGGAGTTTGAACTGCTGGCACAGCTGGCCAGTTTCCCGGACCGGATCTTCACCCGCGATGAGCTGATTGATCTTGTCTGGGGCAACGATTTTGATGGCTATGACCGGACGGTTGACGTTCATATTAAGCGGCTCCGTGAGCGTTTTGTTGATAGCGGGGATGACTTCCGGATTCAGACGATCCGGGGAAAAGGCTACAAACTGGAAATCGCTTAAACGGCAGTATGGGGGAGCGGACCTATGCGAACACTTTACATGCGGATCATCGTCATAACGATGGTGATTATGATTTTAAGCGGTATTGCTTCTTTTCTGGTGACAAATGGTTACTACCAGTTTTATTTAAAGCCTGTGAATGATGATAAAGTAACGGGGATCGCGCATGATATTGCCTCCATTTATGAACGGAATGAGTCTGAGACGCTCGGGCAGTTTCTGGAGGAGCTGACAGATTTGGGTTTTCAGTTCTATGCGGCGGATGAATCTGGGCATACGGAGCTGTTCGGCAAACCGTTTGATACGGCCGAGCTCCCCTCAGGTGCGGTCCAGCAGGTTCTAAATGGCACGACATATCATGGCATTAAAAATTACCCGTGGACGCCATTTATTACAGGTTTCTTTGACAATAAACTAAAGAATACAGTCGGTGTTCCGATTACCTCCAATAATGGGAAGGACTATGCGTTATTTCTGCGGCAGAATACACAGCAGCAGTTTGGCGAGATGCGCATGTTCCTGGCGATTATGCTGGTTCTGATGGTGATTATCACCTTTTTAATGGTGCTGGTCAGCACGCGCTTTATTGTGAAGCCGATTGATAAACTGAGTGCTGCGACCCGCCGGATATCGGCTGGTAATTATCATATTAAATTGAATGATCGCCGCCGTGATGAAATCGGCCGGCTGGCGCGCGATTTTCAGCAAATGACTGACAGCCTGGCTCAGACGGAAGAGAAACGGCAGGAATTCGTCTCCAATGTGTCACATGAGATCCAGTCGCCGCTGTCTTCGATCCAGGGCTTTTCGCAGGCCCTGCGTGAAGAGGAGATGACTGAGGCGGAACATCAGCGGTATCTGACCATTATTGAAAATGAAAGTAAACGGCTGTCACAGCTGAGCCGGCAGCTTTTAACGCTTTCGTTCCTTGATGACGATGCCCGGTCGAATGAGAAAACATCCATTAATCTTCAGGAACAGCTGAAGGATGTGATCGCAGCATCTGAGTGGCTCTGGCGCGAGAAAGGCATTGGCGTGGAACTGGCTAGCGTTCCGGACACCATTTATGGCTATCCGAAACTGCTGCATCAGGTCTGGACCAATCTCTTGACGAATGCGATTCGCTACTCTGAATCCGGCGGAACGATTAAAATCTACGGGAAAACGGTCAAAAATATGGTGACGGTGACGATTGAAGATAATGGTCCTGGCATCAGTGAGGACGATATTCCGCATTTGTTCGAACGTTTTTATAAAGCGGATAAAGCCCGGACGCGAACGGAAAAGAGTTCAGGTCTTGGCTTATCGATCGTAAAGAAGATTATCGAACTGCATGACGGAACCATTACAGTCGACAGTACGCTTGATCAAGGGTCCAAATTTCACGTGTCGCTTCCCAAAACATAAAAAAATGATGGTGTAATGAATCGTTCACTCTCAGTTCATAATCAAGCGTTAAGCTAGGTTATGGAAATGAAAGGAGTGGACGATTTTTATGTTTCTCGCGCTACGCGAATTACTTCATACAAAACTGCGTTATATTTTGATTGGCTTCATCATGCTGCTGGTTGCCATGCTGATTTTCATTATATCGGGACTAGCCAATGGGCTGTCCACTGACAATGCCGGATCGATTAAGTCGATGGATGCCGATGAACTGGTGATCGATCAGGATGCTGACAAGCAGCTGACAGATTCTCTCATGCCGAATACCGCTGTCAGCGATGCACGAGAGGCTGACAATGTTACAAAAGCAGCGCCGCTTACGATAGCCATGTCCAGCATAACGAAGCAGGATACTGATCAGGATGCTGACGTTGCCGTGTTTGAAACCGATTTGCAGGGGATGCTTGTCCCGGATGTCTTGAAAGGTTCGAAGCCTGCTGAGTCTGATGAAGTTCTGGTTGATGAGTCACTGCAGCAGGACGGTTACCGCGTAGGGGATACGATCACCTTTAACGCTGATGATGCGGCTTACACCATTACAGGATTTGCTGACCATGAGCGGTTCAGTCATACACCGGTTGTGTACAGAGAGACCAGTCATGACAAGGTCTCAGCCGTTGCCATTCAGACAAACGGGAGCACAGCTGATCTGAGCTCATCCTACGATGTCCTGTCGAAATCGGATGTTCTGGACGGGATTCCGAGTTACTCTCAGGAGCAGGCATCGCTTGATATGATGATTGTCTTCCTGTTTGTGATTGCAGCTTTTGTTCTGGCGGTCTTTTTCTACGTGATTACGATGCAGAAAAAAGCACAGTTCGGTGTTCTGAAAGCTCTTGGTATATCGACTTCTTATCTGATCCGTAATCTGATGTTCCAGATGGTGGCTATTTCGGTCGTATGTATCGCGATTGCTATAGGCGTGACATACGGTGTTAAAGCCATGATGCCTGATGATATGCCATTTATCATGAACACAGCTAACATGGCGGGCGTCTCACTGCTGTTGCTGGTTGTGTCGGTGCTTGGTTCACTGATATCGCTGTTCCAGGTTATTAAAGTTGATCCTGTTGAAGCTATTGAAGGGGGCGAATAAGCATGTCTCTGACGATGAGCCATGTCTCAAAAGTTTTTAAAGATGGTCCGAACGAATTCAAGGCACTGGATGATGTATCCATGAAAGTCGATAAGGGTGAATTTGTTGCTGTCATGGGTCCCTCCGGATCAGGCAAAAGCACCTTTTTGTCAACGGCTGGAGCACTGCTGTCGCCAACCAGCGGAACGATTGAAATGGACGGCGAGGACATAACAGCATTGAGCGACAAGGAAAAGACCAGGATGCGCTTGAACAAAATTGGGTTCGTATTTCAGACTGCTAACCTTATTCCGTACCTCAGCGCCGCTGATCAGCTGCGTGTGATTAACATTGCCGCGAAAACGGATGGTGTTGTCGATCATGGAACAGATCTGCTGAAGCACTTCGGACTTGGTCATCGTATGAAAAAATTCCCGAGTGAGCTTTCCGGCGGTGAGAAGCAGCGGGTGTCCATAGCACGCGCGTTAGTGAATGACCCTGAACTGATACTGGCCGATGAGCCGACAGCCAGTCTTGATTCCGCAAGAGGCCGGGAAGTGGTTGAGCTGCTGGCGAATGAAGTCCATGATCGCGGAAAAGCAGGCATTATGGTCACCCATGATGAGCGTGTTCTGGACTTATGTGACCGCGTGTTAACCATTACAGATGGCCGGATGACGGAGGCCGAAACGGTTCAAAGCTAGGTGCTTTATTATATAATCGTATGATAGGCCGTGAACGGGGCATGAAAAGATAATGTTTCTTTTCGTGCCCCGTTTCATGCTGTTTTGCAGGTGCCGATCGGCGTATCAAACCGAAAAGTCAGCCAATAAAATTGATTAAAGCCCATATTCTGTGTTATAATATATATAAGTATGTATAGGAGCAGAAAAATTTTCAGCCTCGCCACATGCACGTTTTCAGTCATTCCTGAATAAATTGATGATAGTTTGGGTACTGAAAAATGCTTGATAACGGACGGAATGCTTTGTTATATTATTTTACTTGAAGATATTAGCATAGTTGCTGTCATATAAGCATAGGATGCATGGGTCCCGTTTTTAGGCAGAACAGTCTGTTTAAGGATTGCTGCTGACGGGAAACAGCTCTGAAATAAGGCAGAAACATTCAGGGGTTAACAAATTTATAGCATAGGTGTAGAATAATATTTGGTTAAAAAACACGCTGCCAAGAAGGCTTGTGTTGAAGGTTGCTTACGTACGCAGTTTTTCCGGACAATGACGCTGACAAACGCTTAAGCAATGATGACTATTGAGGTGAATCAAGGTGGAGAAATTGAAGAATGTAAAATCTACCAAAATGGGCTTTTTTTTACTAGCCTTAGTTCTGTTTTGGCTGAAAACGTATATTATATATATCACCGAATTTAACTTAGGGGTCAACGGCGCGCTGCAGCACTTTTTGCTGTTTATCAATCCGGTGAGTTCCGGCTTGTTATTCCTCGGTCTGGCGCTGTTCTTTAAAGGAAGACGATTCGGCATTTGGCTTTTGATTATTGACTCCCTGCTGACGATATTTATGTATGCAAACGTCGTGTTTTATCGCTTCTATGATGATTTCATCACGATTCAGACGCTGATGCAGACGGACAATATCGGCAGTGTCGGCAAGAGTTTTGTTGATCTTGCGAAAATGCATGACGTCCTTTATGGACTGGATATTGCTTTTTTGGTTGTCTTGTTTTTCAAACGGAAAATCAACTGGTCTCCATCTCGTTTAAGCATCAAAAAACCTTTTGCTGTCCTTGCGACTGGCGTTATTGTGTTTGCAGCGAACTTAGGCCTGGCGGAAATTGACAGGCCGCAGCTTTTGAAACGCGTTTTTGATAATAATTATATTGTTAAATACCTCGGTGCACCGAACTTCGCCGTGTTTAACACGGTTCAGTCTGTGAAAGCCAGTGCTAAACGGTCGATGGCCTCCAGTGAGGATATCGATGAAGTGAAGGATTATACAGACAAGAAATTTGCGGCACCGAACGCCGAATACTTCGGTAAGGCGAAAGGGAAAAACATTATAAAAATCCACTTGGAATCATTCCAGTCCTTTTTGATTGATTATAAACTGCATGGTGAGGAAGTGACACCTTTCTTAAATTCACTTGTTCATGATGATCAGGATTTCACGTATTATGATAACTTCTTCCATCAGACGGAGCAGGGCAAAACAGCAGATGCTGAGTTTCTAATGGATAATTCTCTGTATGGCTTGTCTCAGGGTGCCGCATTTGTCACAAAAGGTACGAACACGTATCAGTCACTGCCGGCCATTCTGGATCAGAAAGAGAACTATACGAGTGCGGTTATGCATGGAGATGACAAATCATTCTGGAATCGGAATCAGGTTTATAAACAGATGGGCGTGGATAAGTTTTATGATTCCAGCTATTATGATATGGACGACGATAAAGTAATCAATTATGGTTTGAAGGATAAGCCATTCTTTAAACAATCGATTCCAAAGCTTGAAAAGCTCAACAAACAGGATGGGCCGTTCTATTCGCATTTGATCACTCTGACACATCACTATCCATTTAAATTGGATGATGGCGAGGAATCGATAAAGCCTGCCAACACTGGCGATGGCACGGTGGATCGTTACTTCCAGACAGCCCGTTATCTTGATGAGTCGCTGAAGCAGTTCTTTGCTAATCTGAAGGAAGAGGGTCTGTATAAGGATTCCGTGATTATGATTTACGGTGATCACTATGGTATTTCAGAAAATCATAATCGCGCCATGAGCCAGATAATGGATAAGGAGATTACACCACTGGTCAATGCTAATCTGCAGCGGGTGCCATTTATGCTGCGTGTCCCGGGCATGAAAGGTCAGGGCATTAATCACGAATTTACAGGCCAGGCGGACGTTGCGCCAACGATCTTGCATCTCTTGGGCATTAATTCCAAGAAATATATTCAGTTTGGTACTGACATGCTGTCTGATGAGCACAAAGATTTTGTGCCATTCCGGAACGGGTCCTTTATGACGAAAGATTACAGTTATGTTCAGGGCATCTTCTACGACAATGAGACAGGTGACGCTATTAAAGAACCGACGGATGAGATGAAGGATCTGCGTGATCAAGTGCATTACGAATTGAGTTTGAATGATGAAGTGCTGAATGGTGATCTGCTGCGCTTCTATGAGCCGAGTGAGTCGTGGGAGCCTGTTGATTCCAGTAAGTATCGTTACGGAAAAGACAATAACGAAAACAAAAATGATGACGACAGCGATCAGCAGTCTGACAATGAGACCAATGTTGAGTCCGGTGATATCCCTGACGAGGACAGCAATCAAGAACCAAATAAGACATCTGAGGATGACTCCGGCTCGTAACACAAAAACAGCCCCGCTTCCAATGTATTGAACACTGGAGGCGGGGCTGTTTTAGAATCAATCAGTTAGACGAGCTGACACTGACCTTATCAGAACAATTTTTTGATCATTTTTTTGCGGTAAGCTGGGAATTTTGAATTGCGGTGCAGTTTGCGCTTTTTGACGAGGCTATCAAATTCTTCGCTGTTTTTGACTTCCTGCTGATAGTCATCACCAATGGCATATGTCATGAGGTCGTTTGCTTTGACATGTTTTCTGTTTGTTTGCTTGTTGTTTGTCTCTGGCACAAAGCCGGCATTTTTCAGGATTTTATAGGCCTGGTTGAGTTCCGGTGACATTCCCGGCAGGTCTTCGCGCAGATCAAGTTTTTCGCCTTTTCCCGGCAGATTGTCAAAATCACCGTTATCAATGGCATCTTTAATTTTATCTTCAACGATGAGGTACATAAAAAACCTCCTTTTGGCATTGGCTTCATTATAGCATAGGACTGTCAGATGGTCATGTTCACGCAGCTGGTTCACTGCAGTCTACCCTTGTAACGCGATGCATATTGTTTTACGATGGCGATAAGAGGTGATCGATGTATGGATCGCGAAATTATGAAAGGGAGCATCGATATTCTGCTGCTTAATCTGTTAAACAGTCAGGATATGTATGGTTATGAAATGGTTAAGGTTCTCAAAGAAAAAAGCGATCAGCTGTATAACATGGGCGAAGGAACGCTTTATCCGGCGTTAAAACGCATGGTGAAAAAAGGCTGGATCAGGTCCTATTGGCTTGAAGTCGGGAGCGGCCGGCGCAAGTATTACCGGATAAAGGATGATGGCCGACGTGCACTGGATGATAAATTGGGGCAGTGGAACAGTGTGGACCAGCTGATTGCCAAAACGTCCGGGGATTTATCATGACGCGAATGGAAATACATGTCCAGACGATTTTAGAGCAGCTGCAGAGTTCAGCTGGTGAACGTGACGGGATGCACGAAGAACTTCTCAGTCATTTGCAGGAAGCGAAACAGCATTATCTTAATGAGGGGTTCACGGATGAACAAGCGGAAGAGCGGGCGGTTTCAGAATTTGGAGACCCCAAATTGATCGGTCGTCAGCTGCAGGAATCGCTTTACCCGTACCAGCGGGGGCTGCTGTACGGGATTGGGATAGGTATGATTGCATTTGCCATTCTGTTTTATCTGAATATAGCGTTTTTTCTGCATGATACGTCACTTGTCTGGCTGGCTGTTCAGCTCATATTGGGCGGTGCTGTGACGCTTTTCGCTATGAATATAGCCTTTGCCGGACGCCATGCTTATGGGGTGAGTGTGACGCTGCTGGCGGCTATTATCTGGAATGGATTTAATGTAGTCATCATGCAGAGTATGCCGGTTTGGCAGGCGCTGTGTTTCAGTATTTATCTGCTGCTGCTGATTATTCTGGGATTTATCGCAGTCATTCGCCATTCCTATTATGCCAGTGATTTGACTGAGAGTGAGCGGCCGAAGCGTGGTCTTGTGCTGACAAGCTATGTGGTGAATCTGCTGTTAGGTTCTCTGGTTTCGGGCATTAGTCTGTTCTTTTTGTGGGCACTTCTGGCTTTTTCCGAGGACGGTGCTTCGGTATTCTGGACGTTGTCCCCTCTGCCGATTTGGCTTGTGACGTACCGATTTCAGATGGGCTATATCGCTAAACGGCCTTTAATCGCCATTGCCACCGGTGTCGGTTTTTCCGTCTTGGCGGTTGCGATTCCCTTGCTGATTTTTATGGGGATTTAGGAGGTTTATAAATGACGGTCAAAATGAAGAATATCAGTGTGATAGCGGGCCTGGCTGTGCTGTTCTTGGTGCTTTGGGGTGCTGGTTCGCTGGCAGGCCCTCCTAAAGGCTTTTCGGGATTTGGCAAGACAACGGATGTGTCACCGGATGATCACGAGCTGGTCTTTTCCTATTATCATGATGATGACGCTGCGTTATACACTGTTCCTGTGAGCGGTGGTGAAGCCGAACGGTTAGCCAAACCGGATGAAGGAAAATCGTATGTTCATCCAACGTTCTCACCAGACGGGGAAAAACTTGTGTTCATGGAACAATGGGAGGAAGAAACTGAAGGTGAGAAGCGTCGCTACAGCCAGCTGCGGATCATGGCTAGGCATGATGATTCGGTTAAAACACTTATGAATACAAGTGATTACATAACTGAAGCGGCCTTTTCGCCGGATGGGGAATCCCTTTATTATCTGAAAGCAGACACCTATCAAAATTATTCGCCGGTTGCCTCTGAACAGCCGCATGACTGCGATGTATTCCGGCTGGATCTGGCCTCAGGGGAGACGGAACAGATAACCGAGAAAGAAAGTTACGACATGTCATCACTAAATGTGTCGCCAGATGGTGATCGGTTGATGTATACAACATTTAATAACGGTGACCAGCTGCATGTGCGGGATTTGAAAACTGGCCAGGAAGAGACGCTGGTGCCGGCAGCGGATTTTGCTTCAAACCAAACAGTCATTTCAGCACCAGCTTTTTCATCCGACGGCGACCATGCTGTTTTTTCCAGTGTTGCCGCGAAAGATAAGCAGGGCACTTACATTTATGAAGGTTTCCGGATGAATCTGGAGACTGAAGAAGCTGAACAGCTGACAAATTTCCATGAGCATGTCACAAGTCCTGTCTCTTTCCACCAGGCTGATAAATGGCTGGTAACCGTTGATAATAATTTTGCCAGAGCGGATTCTGACTACAATTATTGGAAAATTAGTGCAGACGGCGACGAGCGGGAGCCGGTGACGATCAACATGCCTGATACGTAAGTGGTGTTTTTTGCCAGGTATGGCCCTCTCCAGTTCAATTAACTGTAACTTTTACGTTTTTTGTGTAAAATGGGCTTGAGAAATTGTTATGTGTCCGTCGGTCGTTCATCGATGGACGTTGAGGGGGGCATTCATTTGAAAGTCATCGGGATTGCTGGGTCCGTTGTCGGATCGAAAACACGAATTGCTGTTGAGCAAGTCTTAACGGCATTAAATCATACTTATGAGACTGCAGAAACGGAATTGATTGATTTGGGCGATTATGAGCTCGTTTTCAGTGACGGGCGGGATTACCGGGATTATACCGGTGATACGAAGGTAGTTCTGGAAAAAATCATGGCAGCGGATGCCTTTATCATAGGGACACCGATTTTTCAGGCGTCGATTCCCGGTACGCTGAAAAATTTGTTCGATCTGCTTCCCAATGAGGCATTCAAGGGTAAGCTTGTTGGCATTCTGGCGACAGCGGGCTCGCCCAAACACTATTTAGTACCGGAACACCAGCTGAAACCAGTTCTTTCGTATATGAAAGCGGTTATTCTGCCGAAATATGTGTTTGTTGAAGAAACGCATTTTGCGCAGAAAACAATTGTTGATGAGGAAGCGAAATCCCGGCTGAATCAGCTTGCGGCGGATTTGATGCATGGCGTGCAGGTGTTCAGCGAGGTGCAGAAGGCAAGGGATTCGGCTTTTCCATTTTAATTTGATTGGTGAAGGGATGCATAAACAGTGGCTATTTCAATTCTCTATGAAGATAACCATGTCCTTGTAGTGGAGAAGCCTGTGAATATGCCGGTTCAGGGTGATCAATCACATGACAGGGATCTTTTGACCATGCTGAAAGATGATTTGAAAATACGCTATCAGAAACCTGGCAATGTCTATTTGGCGCTCGTCCACCGGCTCGATCGTCCGGTTGGCGGTGTGATGGTTTTTGCTAAAACATCCAAAGCGGCGTCGCGTTTGTCGGATAGCTTGCGCCGGGGCGCGTTTGAGAAGCACTATCTGGCGGTTGTCCGCGGCCATCCGCCGCACTCGTCTGGGACGCTGGAAGATTTTTTGCTGAAAGATCACAGCGAAAATAAAGTGCATGTCGCATCACCCCAGACGAAAGGGGCAAAGAAGGCGGTTCTGGATTATGAGGTTGTCGGTCAGCATGATGGCTTGCATTTACTTGCCATCCATCTCCATACAGGAAGGCCGCACCAGATCCGGGTGCAGCTGGCAGCTAGCGGCTGTGTCATCTATGGTGATCAGAAGTACGGGCAGAAGGTGAACTCGCCCGGTCAGCAGCTGGCACTCTGGTCCCATACGTTAGCGTTCGAGCATCCGACCAGGAAGGATATGCTGGGGCACGAGTCCTGGCCGCCTGCTGATTATCCGTGGCATCTCTGGCCAAATTTTGTAAAAGGGGATGATGAGCGTGAGCAAAACACAGCACACATTCACGATAGCAATACATGAGAAGCAGTCATTTACGAATCTGGACAGGCACTTGGATGAGGCTCTATCGGCAAGTGGTATTGCGGATGGCATCATGGTCGTCTACTGTCCGCATACAACGGGTGCGATTACCATCAATGAAAATGCCGATCCGGATGTCAAAACAGATTTAAAACTGGGATTGAACGAGACATTTCCGAACAAACATGAGTATGCTCACATGGAAGGCAATTCAGACGGGCATATGAAGTCATCCGTCTTTGGGGCGAGCGAGACGCTGATCATCTCGGATGGCGCACCGGTACTGGGCACATGGCAAAGTGTCTATTTTTGTGAATTTGACGGGCCGCGAACACGAACGGTCCACGTCAAGCTGCTAGAAGGATAACGCCGATCGTGCTGCAGGATAGGTCCTGCGTGAAAGCTATACTATTAAGGAGGTATTAGAATGACTGATTTTAAAGAGCTGCAGACAAAAGAAGAATTGGAACAGATGTGGAAAAGATCCACGGAAAAACCTGTGCTTGTGCTGAAACACAGTACGACTTGCCCGATTAGTGCTGAGGCATTTAAGCAGTATCAGGCGTTTTTGGAATCGGGTGCTGATCCTGCGGAGGCTTATTTAGTTAAAGTGATTGAGAGCCGGGATCTATCGAATCAGCTGGCTGAGGAAACGGGCGTTAAACATGAGTCACCGCAGCTATTTCTGCTTCAGGATAACCATGTTCGCTGGCATACATCCCATTCCGCCATTACGGAGGATGCCATCAATCAGGCGTTGCAGCAGGCATAACGAAAGCGAATAATTTAAACGTCGAACAATGGCTCGGATCAGCGGAGGAAAATACGGAGACTCCTGCGGGAGCAAAGGGTAGGTGAGACCCCCGAGCGTGCCCGCGAGGAGGCTCACCAGCCGCCCGCGGAGAAGATGTCTTTTTCCGGAGCGGTTCAGTCATTTAGTAATGAGATTGCTAGCAGAAAAAATGAGATAAGATTTTCCATCATCAGGTATAATGCCATGCTTTTCCGGCATAATAACGGTTACGTATTCCCGGAAAGGATGGTTAGACGGATATGGTTTATTTAAAAGCATTAGGTATTAAGTTTATTGTGGTTGGTATTACGGTGTTTTCGCTCTTCGGTATTTTTTATCATGCAAGCGTTTTCAGTTTATTTGGGATCAGTCTATTAACAACAACACTTTCGTTTGTCATTGGTGATTTATTTGTACTTAAGAAATTTGGCAATATCGCCGCTTCGATTGCCGATTTTCCTCTTGGGTTTCTGTCGCTTTTCCTGTTTGGAGGTCTGTTCATTATGACGGGCACCTCTATGGCTGCTATTGCTTTTATGGGGGCTTTTTTTATGGCACTATGTGAGCCTTTTATCCATGCTTATCTGATAGAAAACCTGGAAGAAGAGGCGCTTAAAAAGCAGGGGCCGTTTTCATATGATGGCCAGTTCCAGACAGAATTTGCCGAGGAATTCGAGTCTGATGACAAAGATCAGAAAAATGATGATCGCCAGTAACAGATGTGACTTTGTCAGATTTCCCTCTAAATCAGCGAAAAAATGATCATAAACGTTTTCAATTCCTGTATTTGTCATGTATGATAGGGAGTGAGATTTTACACTGATGTTACGAGGATTAATGTTATTTTGCGAGATAATAGGGGGAGAGGTCTACATTGGATGTTTTTGACGGAGGCTCTAATCAGCGGCCGAAAATGAATTGGAACGGTAAGTATAAATGGATTGGCTATGTTGTGCTTGCCGTCATCGTGCTTGTGATCGCAGGCTTATTTGCTATGCAAATCATGACGGACTATTATTGGATGGATTCTTTAAATTTCTCATCCGTGTTTACAAAGATACTGACGAGTAAAGTGCTGCTCGGTGTTGCCGGGTTTATCTTGTTTGCTATCTGTACGTTTATCACCCTTTTCTGGATTAGGCGGTCTTACGTTAAACATTTTGATTCTAATCAGCTGCCGCCTATTCTGAAGAGACGAAAAATCATGACAGCTATCATGCTTGGTATTGCAGCTATCATTGGCTTATTTGGAAGCAGCATCATTCAAGGTGTTGGCTGGGAACAGGCACTGAAGTTTTTCAACCGGGCGTCATTTGACAAGACGGATCCATACTTTGGACTGGATATCTCATTTTTTGTTTACGTTCTGCCAGTTCTTAATTTAATTGTATCGGTCCTGCTTGGTTTAAGCATCTTTTTCCTGCTGGTGGAAATTGGGGCTTATTCCGTTTTCCAAATGTACCAGAAGAGCCGTTCTGCTCAGCTGCATTTAGGAACAACACTCGCGATTATCGGTGTGCTTCTGGCAGGCTATCATTTTCTGCAGCCATATGGAACGCTGACCACGAACATGGTCAGTCTGTTTCAGGAGAGTGTCGTGCACGGACTGAGCTATACGGATGAAGCGGTCAATATACCGAAAGCTTATATCCTGGCTGCGGTAGCGTTGCTTATGACGATATGGATGATTGTGAAACTCGTCAGGGGAAATATCCGAACTATGCTGACGCCGATTGCAGTCTACATTGTACTGATTATCGTCGGACAGGGTGTATCCGTAGCGGTTCAGAACTTTGCGGTTTCCCCGAATGAATTTTCCGTGGAGAAGCCTTACTTGCAGGATAACCTGGATTATACAAGGGCTGCTTACGACTTAGATGACATGGACATTGAGCAGCATCCGGGGAATGATTCACTGGATGCGGATATGGTCGAACGCAATCAGGATACGATTGATAATGTGCGTATGAATGATGTGCGGCCGTTACTGGATGTTTATAATCAGGTGCAGACATTCCGGACGTACTATGAATTTAATGACGTTGATGTTGATCGTTATCAGGTTGATGGCGAGTATGAGCAAGTATTTTTGGGTGCACGTGAATTGGATACCTCCAGCTTGCCTGATCAGGCGAAAACGTGGGTTAACCAGAATCTGAGGTATACACATGGTTACGGATTGGCAATGAGTCACGTTAATGAGGTGACCGATCAGGGACAGCCGGAATATATGGTGAAAGATTTGCCGCCTGAAGGCGATTTAGACGTCGAAAAGCCGCAAATCTACTTTGGCGAGCAGGATTATCCGAATGTCATCACAAACAGTGATGTTGATGAATTCGATTATCCGGCAGGTGATAAGAACGAGAGCAATCGTTACCAGGCCGATAAAGGCATTCAGCTGACAGGCTTCAAACGCTTGCTGTATGCACTTGATGAAGGGTCTTTCCGGATGCTGGTGACGGATCAGCTGAATGACGACAGTCAGCTGCTGGCAACGCGGAATATCAAGGATCGTGTAAACCGGATTGCGCCATTTTTCGATTATGATGATGATCCTTATTTAGTCGTTCGTGATGATGGCAGTCTTGTCTGGATGCTTGATGCGTATCTGTCAGCTGATAATTATCCATATTCCGAGGCTTTCCAGGGTGAACAGAATTACATCCGGAACTCGGTCAAAGTAACAGTTGATGCGTACTCTGGCGATGTGAACTTTTATGCGTCTAATCCGGATGATCCGCTCATGCAGACATTTAAGAATATCTTCCCGGATTTAATTACTGAAGATGTACCGGATGATATTAAAGCGCATTTCCGTTATCCGACCGACCTGTTCAAAATTCAGTCGACGATGTATGGCACGTATCATATGTCTAACTTAGAAGTATTCTATAATCGTGAAGACACTTGGCAGACGCCGACCGAACGGTATTTTGATGAGGACGTTGAAATGGAGCCTTATTATATGACCATGAAGCTGCCTGATCACGATGAAGAAGAGTTTATTCAGATGATGCCATATACGCCGAAAAACAGACAGAATATGATCAGCTGGATCGGTGTACGAAACGATGGCGAGAATTACGGCGAGAAATTTGTCTATGAATTCCCTAAACAGCGGAATATTTACGGGCCGCAGCAAATTGAAAACCGGATCAACCAGGATAGTGAGATTTCTCAGGAACTGAACCTGTGGTCGCAGGGCGGTTCTGATGTGATTCGCGGTAATCTGCTGGCTATACCGATCGAGGATACGATCATTTATGTTGAGCCGATTTATATCGAATCAAACAATGAAACCTCTCTGCCTGAAGTGAAGCGGGTTGTCGTAGCTTATGAAGATGAAATTGTGATGAAAAGTGATTTTGATACGGCACTGGATACGATGGTAGATAAAGTCAGTGATGGCGGCGGTAAGAAAGATGAGTCAGACGGTGATGAAGACCAGGCTGATGAATCAGATCAATCATCAGATGAGCCGATCAAAAAAGCACAAGAAAAATTAGAGAACTTTTCCGAGCTGTTTAATACCTATCAAAAGGAACTGTCAAACGGCAATTGGGAAAAAGCTGCTAAGACTATGAATGAGCTGGAAGACTTGATGGATGAGCTGGACATATCCAAGACGGACGTTCCGGCTGACATGCCGGAAGATGTTCCGGAAGACGTACCGGATACCGATGAATCACAGCCATCTGATCAGGGAAAGAAATCACCGGATAATTCAGAAGGAAAAGATTAGACCAGGTATGTTAAAAAATCGGGAAACGCTGTGGCGTTCTCCCGATTTTTTTTTAGATTTTGTGCTGGCATTGGATTGGGCTGGCCGGAAATCGATCGAGCGCGCGGCAAATTCGATCGAGCGAGCGGAGAAAACGATCGAGAGCGCCGGAGAATCGATCGAGAGCATCGGAAAATCGATCGAGCGCGCGTGCCGCGTCAGGATCCTGTTAGTTGAATGGAGACGTTCTCGAAGTCAGCTTGTCTGTAACTTTCAATCAGTCCTTTTTCCGCTAGGGTTTGTTTGGGAATAATTTTTTGCTGAACGGTAACGGTTACAGGTTCAGCGAATGGGAAAGCGTCCATGACCACGGTCTGGTTATCCTGCCAGTGAATGGGCGTTTTATGAGTGTCAAAAAAACTGAGAGACGGTGAAACGGTGATACCGTTTTTAAAGAAGGGATGCCTATTCTCTTCGCGGGCACCCGGTTCGTTCATACAAACGTACAGAGACAGACTGTCCAAAAATTGCAGGAGGTCCCAATGCATCCAGTATAAGTCCTGGTCGTAAGCATCAAGGTGCTGCATTAAAGACTGCTGCCGCTGTCTTTCCTGCTCGACAAATTGCTGGGAATCCTCATCCGGATCGTTCTCTAAAAAGCGTCTGTAGTGCTCACTGCATATCAGAGCGGCGTAGTCATCCTGTTCTTGAACGGTGTCAATTCCTTGTTTGTAAAAAACCGTTTTGGCAGCGTTGGGAACGTCGGTGAATCGATAAGGTTCCTGTTTCAGATCATTCCAGAAAGGCTGTTTATCCAGCATTTTCCACGCGTCATCGTGCTTGGCAATCGCGTACTCAACGGAAGGTCTTAGGTTTTTGTCGTCAAAGAAGGCATTATCCAGCTGGCGGGCCAGCTCACCGGAGATCTGGGCGTGATGGTGCTGTTGAATCATGACAAACCCCTGGTCGCGTTCTCTTACAATCATTTGCCTCACCCTTTCGCTTAATGGTTATTATGATTAGTATACAAAACGATTCAGGATTTAGCCAATGTGGTGGGATGAGAGTCAGTCTGCCCGCAGGTGTTGTCTAAAAATTCGATATTGTCATGAAGTCAGATTCATGTTTCAATATATATCACTAACTGCTAAAAGAGGTGATAAGGTGGATGCTAAAGTATCAGTCGGATTACTCGGTGTTGGTGTGGTGGGTTCAGGTGTTATGACGCTGATTGAAAAGCACCAGAAAAAACTCATGCATCAGCTTGGTTGTCCTGTCGAGGTAAAAAAGGCACTCGTTCGTGACCCCAATAAAAAACGTGCTATTGATACTGGAGCTTCTGAGACGGTTCTGACACTGGATGCTGCTGATGTGCTGGATGACCCGGAAATTGATGTGGTTATTGAAGTTATGGGAGGGATTGAAGAAGCCCGCCGCCACATTTTAAGTGCGTTTGCTGCGGGTAAACACGTCGTGACAGCCAATAAAGATTTAGTGGCACTGCACGGGGCTGAACTGCATGAGGCTGCGGCACAGAATAACTGTGACTTGTATTATGAAGCAAGTGTTGCCGGCGGGATTCCAATCCTGCGCGGAATAACTGACGGTTTTGCCTCAGACCATATTGAGCAGGTTATGGGCATTGTAAACGGGACAACGAATTTTATTTTGACCAAAATGCATCAGGAAGGTGTCAGTTATGATGATGCTTTAGCACAGGCACAGGAGCTCGGGTTTGCGGAAGCTGATCCGGCTGCTGATGTTGAAGGGCTTGATGCTGCACGGAAAATGGCGATTTTAGGGCGATTAGCGTTTTCCACGTATATTGATTTGGATGACATTGACGTGACCGGCATTAACGGTATTGAACTGGCGGACCTGAAATATGCTGATACGCTGGGATTCACGATGAAATTAATCGGTTTCGCTAAATTTGATGGCAAGCGTGTGGAGATTAATGTCCAGCCAGCACTCATTTCGCGTAATCACCCGCTTGCAGACGTTAAAAATGAGTATAACGCTGTTTATGTTTATGGCGAAGCAGTGGGTGAGGCTATGTTTTATGGCGCCGGTGCCGGAAGCATGCCGACTGCTGCTGCCATCATTTCGGATGCTGTTACGGTCGGTAAAAATATGCACCGCGGTGTAACGGGCAGTCAATTTATTGAGCCGCGCTTCAAAAAGGAATTGAAATCAACGGATGAGCAGTTTGGCCAGTACTATCTCCGGCTGCATGTGCGGGATGAAGCTGGCGTGTTTTCCCGGATATCGGACACCTTTAATGAGCAGGCGATCAGTTTTAAGCAAATTCTGCAGCGTCCGTCTGATCAGCCGGAAACAGCCGAAATTGTGGTGGTCACCCATGAAGCGTCACTGGCGATCATGCAGCAGGCTTTAGAACACTTGCAGGATCTTGATACGGTTCTGGCCGTGGTGAGTTTTTACAAAGCAGAAGGAGATGCTGACACATGATAGGGCAGGGTTTGCTCCAGACGTATCGCGCGTATTTGCCTATAACGAATGAAACACCATTGATAACGTTGAAAGAGGGTCATACACCGCTCATCCCTTTATCAGCGTTATCGGAGCAATTAGATATAGAATTATACGGTAAAATTGAAGGCTTTAATCCGACTGGTTCATTTAAGGACCGGGGCATGGCTCTTGCTGTTGCTAAAGCTGTTGAAGCGGGCAGCGAGGCAGTAATTTGTGCATCAACCGGCAATACGTCCGCCTCTGCTGCGGCGTATGCTTCCAAAGCCGGCATCAGGGCGATTATAGTCATTCCAAAAGGCAAAATCGCGCTGGGTAAATTAGCTCAGGCGGTCATGTATGGTGCGGATATCGTGGAAATTGACGGTGATTTCGATGATGCACTGAAAATTGTCCGGACATTAAGCGAAACCACCCCGGTAACGCTTGTTAATTCCGTTAATCCGTACCGGCTTGACGGGCAGAAAACAGCCGCATTTGAAATTTGTGATGAGCTGGGGATGGCACCTGAGGTTCTGGCTATTCCGGTTGGCAATGCCGGTAACATCAGTGCTTATTGGAAAGGTTTCCGGGAATATGCTGACAGGCAAAACACGGACCTGCCCGAAATGCACGGTTTCGAAGCGGCTGGAGCGGCAGCGCTAACGCACAATCAGATCGTCGCCAATCCAGAAACTATGGCGACTGCTATCCGGATTGGCAACCCCGCAAGCTGGACACTGGCTGAAGCGGCGCGGGATGAATCAGGCGGCACGATCGCGTCTGTTACTGATGAGGAGATCGCAAACGCGCAAAGATGGCTGGCTAGACAGGAAGGCGTTTTCGCTGAACCGGGTTCGTGCGCGTCAATTGCCGGTATGATTCGCGAGCGGCAAGCAGGCACGATAGCAGCGGGAACAAAAGTCGTGGCGGTTTTAACCGGCAACGGCCTGAAAGACCCGCAGGCAGCCATTGAGCAGATGGGAGACGGGCCGGTTACACTGCCCAATGATGAAAAAGCCGTCACGGATTATGTGACAAAGCTGGTGAAAGCATGACACCTTTCAGGATCGTGGTCCCCGCCAGCTCGGCAAATCTTGGGCCGGGTTTTGATTCACTGGGCCTGGCGCTCAGCCTTTATTTAACAGTCGATGTATCAGCGTCCGATGCGTGGGAAATAGAGCAGCACTCGGCCTATTTGCCGGAGCAGGTGGATGCTTATGATCATTTAATAGTCAGCGCGGCACGTGAAACGGCTGCACACTGGCATGAACAGCTTCCTCCCTGCCATCTGTCCATGCAGAGTGATATCCCTTTGGCCCGGGGGCTGGGGAGCAGTGCCTCGGCGATTGTGGCAGGTATTGAACTGGCTGATCGGGTCTGTTGTTTGTCGCTGACGGCTGATGAAAAACTGCAGCTGGGTGCGTCGATTGAGGGCCATCCGGATAATATCGCACCGGCTGTCATGGGTGGTCTGGTGATTTCAGCTGCCGCTGACGGAGTGGCTGAGCGGGTCTTGCTGCCGGTACCTGACGTTGAGACAGTTCTGGCGATACCGGGCGAGGCATTAACGACCGAAGCAGCCCGGGATGTGCTTCCCGCGGTCTATACAAGGGAGCAGGCGGCTTCTGCCAGTGCGATCAGCAACGTCCTGGTCGCCGCGCTTGCTGCTGGCGATTATGCGCGGGCTGGCAGGATGATGGAACAGGATCTTTTTCATGAGCCTTATCGTCAGGCTATGCTGCCGCATTATGAAACCATCAGAAGTGAGGCGGGCGCTCACGGTGCTTATGGAACAGTTATTAGTGGTGCGGGTCCGGCTATGATCTCATTTTTGCCTGAGGGAAAAGGCGATTCTCTCGTCAGCCGCCTGCAGGACAGACTGCCTGATTACCAGGTGATGCGGTTAAAGCCTGATCCCAACGGCGTGTTAAGCTCATAAAATGAACCACACAGCAGTTGCTGTGTGGTTTTTAAAACAGCTGGGACGTAACGTATTTTGATCATAAGTCCGCTCCGGAAAAGGACGTCGCTTTCCGCGGGCGGCTGGTGAGCCTCCTCACGCTAGCGCGCTCCGGGGTCTCACCTATCCTTTGCTCCCGCAGGAGTCTTCGTCTTTTCCTCCGCTAAATCGATCCTGTTCGAAGCAAGTTTGAGTGTTTCGCTTTCGTTGTGACCCAGCCCCATTAAAACAGCTGGGACGTAACGTATTTTGATCATAAGTCCGCTCCGGAAAAGGACGTCGCTTTCCGCGGGCGGCTGGTGAGCCTCCTCACGCTAGCGCGCTCCGGGGTCTCACCTATCCTTTGCTCCCGCAGGAGTCTCCGTCTTTTCCTCCGCTAAATCGATCCTGTTCGAAGCAAGTTTGAGTTATTCGTTTTGTTGTGACCCAGCCCCTTTTAAACAGCTGGGAAAATAACCGCTTCGGAAACGTCCCGGTCCTTTCAAAGGAGGGCTATCATTTTTCGGTCAGTTCAAGTTTAAATTCGCCTACGTTTCCAGGCTCATATAAATTGGTGATGGATGTTGAGTACGTTGTGATAACGGCTGGGAAAGCCAGATCTTTTTCAGGCATCTTAATCGTGAAATCATTTTGATATAATAACGTCGTGATATCATGATACGTATCGTGTGTGACATGAAATGAAAAATTCACCCTGGTGCGTTCACGTTCCTTTTCCGTGATCGTATCCAATTTAACGTTAAACGCTTCGATTGCCATGTCATTAATCATAATCGTTGTCTGCAAAGGATCACCTTCATTGCTTAAATTTCAAACCAATCGTAACAGGTTTGCTCAGCAGCTGCCACGTTTTGGTTTATATGGCGTCGCAAGGATAAAAACGAGCACCTGGGGAAAACCAACAGACAGAACCAGATTTATCTGTGAGAAAGGAGCCAGCAATTGTGACAATACCGCGTGAACAGGGATTGGATCATACGATCACTCTCATGTCAGAAGGCTATACGTATATACCAGACAGACGTCGGCAATTTCAATCAGATATCTTTCAGACCCGGCTTATGGGACAGAAAGTTATCTGTATGGGCGGTGAGGAGGCTGCCCGGATTTTTTATGATCCTGCCAAATTCACACGAAAAGGCGCCCTGCCGAAGCGCATCCAGCAATCCATCTTCGGAAAAAATGGTGTCCAAATGCAGGACGGTGCGCAGCATAAGCACCGAAAAGAAATGTTTATGAAACTGATGGCACCGGAGCGTATTAATGACCTGGCCGCTATTGCGAAAGAACAGTGGGAAGTGGCGCTGGCCGGCTGGGAGAAAAGGCACCGGCTTGTGCTCATGCCTGAAACTGAAGAAATCATGTGCCGCATCGCGTGCCAGTGGGCAGGTGTGCCGTTGTGGGCGAATGAGCTGACGAGACGGACGCGTGACTTGGCAGCAATGATTGATGCTTTTGGAGCGGTTGGGCCAAGACATTGGAAAGGGAGAATGGCCCGTAACCGGACTGAACGCTGGATCATGCAGCTGATCGAGCAAGTCCGGAATGGCACATTAACACCGCGGGCCGAAACAGCTTTATCTCACATCAGCTGGCACCGGGATTTACAGGGGCATCTGCTGCCTGTGCATACCGCGGCAGTAGACGTTATCAATATTCTCAGACCGATTGTAGCTGTCGCACGGTATGTGACTTATGGCGCTTTGGCTATGCACGCCTTTCCAGAAGCCAAACAAAAACTGCAAAACGATGCTGGAGCCTATACTGGCATGTTCGTCCAGGAAGTGCGCCGCTATTATCCATTCACGCCCTTTTTAGGGGCGAGAGTCCGCCATGATTTTAACTGGGACGGGCATTCATTTAAAAAAGGGACGCTTGTTCTGCTTGATGTCTATGGGACGAATCATGATCCGAATTTATGGGATGAACCGGAAGAATTTCAGCCGGAGCGTTTCCGGAACTGGGATGGCGGTCTGTTTGATTTTATTCCGCAGGGCGGCGGCCGTTATAATAGCAATCATCGCTGTGCCGGTGAATCAATCACACTGGCAATCATCCGGACAAGTCTGGAATGTCTGGCAAATCGGCTGGATTATGAGGTGCCTCAGCAAGATATGACATACAGCATGGTTCGGATGCCGTCTGTGCCAAAAAGCCGCTTTGTGATTAAAAATATAGCCACTTTATAGAAGAATTTCGGTTAATTGGGTTACGTGGACAATCATCTCGGAATAGGCTGTTATACGAGACAGATTGGAGGCGTAACCATGCAGATTCATGTTGTCAAAAATGGCGACTCACTATGGCGGATTGCGCAAAATTATGGCACTGACAGCAGTCAGATTGCTTCGGTAAATGACTTGGAAGACCCTGATGTTCTGGTGGTTGGTCAATCCCTGGTAATTCCGGAGCCGGGCATTGATTATGTGGTGCAGCCCGGGGATACATTGAGGACGGTGGCAGACAGATTTGGTGTGACGGTTCAGCAGCTTGCCGCAGCCAATCAGATTGCCGATCCATCGCGCATTTATGCTGGGCAGATGCTGCAGACCCCTTTTATAACACATAATGTTCAGGCAGGCGACACAATCTGGGCGCTTGCCCAGCAATATGGTGTGAGTGTGGCGACCATTCTATCAGTGAATCGCTTGTCAGCACCCGGCTTGATATTTCCGGGGCAGACGCTGATAATTCCTATAGCGATACGGCGGCCGGTCATTGATACATTTGCGTATGCATCCCTGGTTGGCAGTAGTACCGGGAAATCGGATGTTCTGCGTTTGGGAAGGCATTTGTCGTACCTTGGCCCCTCTATGTATCATTTTACAGAAGACGGGGAGCTGGTAGAACTGGAAGATCAGCCGGTTCGGCAGGCTGCTGCGGAAACGAATACGGCCCCCATTTTAGTCGTGGCGAATCAAGGCGAGGAAGGCGGATTCGATTCTGAACTGGCTGCTGACTTATTACAGGACTCGGATACCCAAACACAGTTCATGACGAATTTACTGGACGAATTGCGGGAAAAGGACTACGCAGGCGTTAATTTTGATTTTGAATACATCAATTCGGAAGACCGGGAAAATTATAATGCGTTTCTCCGGCGTGCTGTTATCCGGCTGCATCCGGAAGGTTTTCTTGTATCGACAGCTGTTGCTCCTAAACAATCAGGCGGGCAGCAGGGCCAGTTATACGGGGGAGTCGACTATCAGGCACATGGGTCAATCTGTGATTTTGTGATTCTCATGACGTATGAGTGGGGCTGGTCAGGCGGCCCGCCACGAGCGATTGCCCCGGTCGATGAGGTTAGAGGTGTATTGGATTATGCTGTGCGTCTTATCCCGCGCGATAAGATATTCATGGGTATTTCTTTGTATGGACGTGATTGGAAGATCCCCTGGGAGGAGGGAACAAGAGCAGATACACTGAATCCGCAAGTGCTGCTGGAACGAGCCGTTGATTACGGTACTGCGATTCAGTATGATGACACGAGCCAGGCACCCTTTTACCGTTATACCGATGATGATGGTCAGCGGCATGAGGTCTGGTTTGAAGATGCCCGCAGTATGCAGGCTAAATACGATACGGTAAGCGCTTATGGCATACGCGGTGCTGCTTATTGGACGCTGAATTTTTCTTTCCCGCAGAATTGGGCGGTTCTGCAGGATAACTTTCGTGTGCGGCAATGGTGAGACGGCCCTTTGAGGCGGCAAAGCCCGTTTCAAAGGGATTTTTTCGCAGGGACTAAGCCAGTCGCGCGTCAAGTGTTTCCCGAAAAAGCCTGCTGAATGCTGCCTCATCTTCTGAGGTGAAGGCTTTCGGGCCTTTTGTCCGTTTGCCGCTTTTGCGTGCCATGGCATTTAAATAACGTGTCTGCAGCAGCTGATCGATGTTAGTGTTCGTGTAGGCAAAGCCCTTATGATGCAGCACAGTGCAGTCTTTAGCGAGCCCGAGTGACGCCAGTCCGTAGTCCTGGGTAATGATAATATCGCCTGTCTGGACGAGCTGCATAATCCGGTAATCCGCAGCTTCAGCGCCTGTATCAACGTAGACCGTTTCGACGCCTGCTGGATCGTCAGCGGGTGAAAAGTGTGAGAAGCTTTTTACGATCACGACCGGCACAGCAAATTCCCCCGCAATCGTCATAATGGTCTGTTTGACCGGACAGGCATCCGCATCGACATATACCTTCATGATACCGCCTCCGTTTAAGTCTACCGTTATTTTAGCAGAAACAGGACGGTGAAACCAATTGCCGGTGCTTATAGCTGATGATCGCAGCAAATTGATATGGGGGCATTTTTGTACATATATCGCTGTTTTAGTTGAATAAGAAATTATGAATTGATTACATTAAAACTCATAACTTTCATACTCATAACAATTTGTGATATATGGCATTCTCGGATCATCTACAAGCTTTTTACAGTAGTCTTCCCGTACGCTAAATCGTTCACCAGTTTCCATATCCTCTTTTATATGTCTTCCACTCTCATCCCTTGTACTATCCCAACGATAGTATATAAGTTCACCATTAAATTGGAATTCAGTAGTTATTGGGTCGCCAGTTTGTGAGAATTGGGTAAATCGAATAAAGTCAGGATTACCATTCTTGACGTTCTTTTTAAATTGATTGATTGTTTCACGTTGCTTTGACGTCATGTCACTTGGCGTAATATCACCATTCGCCATTGCTTCTTCTAGTGTATAGTCTTCAGGAACGTTATCTGTTTGTTTTTTTCCGAAGTTTTCAATTTGCTTTTCAAATGCAGGATCACCTTCCTCATCTTTATTATCCTGAGCCAACGAATTTCCATTAAAAACGATCAGGAATAGAATTAAGCTGCTAATCACCATTATTACTGTCAAGACAACCCTTTCACGTTTGAGATCTAACAATTTGCCCAGCCCCCTTGGCAATGCTGTTATGGGTACTATATACACAACTCATTAAATTTATTCATGAAAGTCACAGATATTATAATCTATGACGTTTCTTGATATTTAAAATCACTGTTACGATATTACTTCGGTGTCCGCCTCCCTCAAAGAATAGTCAAAAATATAATGGCGTATGCAGGTTACCCATTCGGATGTCCGACAATGGTCCCTTGCATAGGATCTTTTTATGTACTATACTAAGTTACATAACTAATGCACTGCATCACTGGAAAGGAGGCAAGCTTGAATGATCAATCCGGATGGTGCAAAGCCCATTTATAGGCAGATTGCCGAATGGCTGGAAAACGAAATTTTAAATGAAACATTTAGGCCGGATGACAAAGTCTATTCGCAATATAAGCTTGCCGATCTGTTTAATATTAATCCGGCCACAGCAGCAAAAGGCCTGACCATGCTGGCTGAGGAAGGGGTTCTGTATAACCAGCGCGGACTTGGCAAATTTGTCGTGCGTGATGCGAAGGCGGTTATTACAGATAAGCGAAAAAATCAGACACTCAAACAGCAGATCCAGGAAGTGGCGGCAGAAGCTGAGCGTCTGGATGTTGGCGAACAGGAATTAATCGAGCTGCTTCGGACTGCAATCAATGAACGCAAGGGGGATGTAACGTGAACGTGGCAGAATGCAGAGATTTAAGCAAGAAGCACGGACGGCATAAGGCGTTGGATCAGTTGACAGTGACGATAGGGGAAAACAAGATTACCGGTCTGGTCGGGCGCAATGGGGCAGGCAAAACGACTCTGCTGAAATTGTTAGCGGGCTTCTGGCGGCCGTCTTCCGGTGATGTTCGTGTCTTCTCCCGCCGGCCATTTGATGATCTGCTGGTATCAGCTAATACGATATTAGTTGACGATGATCTGGATTTTCCAACGGCGCTGACATTAAAGGAAATTCTCGAAGAAGCGGGCCGATTTTATGAAAACTGGGATATGGCATTAGCGGATCGCTTGTTTGCTTATTTTTCATTTCAGCCGGATCAGAATTATGCCAGTCTCTCAAAGGGGCAGCAAAGCACGTTCAATATGATTGTCGGGTTGTGTTCGAGATGCGCCTTAACGATTTTTGATGAACCAACCAATGGTATGGATGCGGCTGTCCGGAAAGATTTTTACCGGGCTCTCTTGAAGGATTATCTGGCTCATCCGCGCTCCATTATCGTGTCCAGTCATCATTTGGATGAAATCGAGGAGCTGCTGGAAGATGTGCTTCTCCTGGAAGATGGCCACAATTACTTACACATGCCTGTCGAGGAACTAAAAGAATATGCCGTGAGCCTGAGTGGTCCATTCGAGGCGGTATCAGCGTGGACACGCAACAGAGACGTTATGTATTCAAAACAGACAGAAGCTGGCATGTATGCGGTTGTGAAACATGATTTTTCGACGGATGAATGGGAGCAGATGCGACGGGCAGGTATTCGTGCGGAAGCTGTTTCGCCAGGGGATGTGTGCGTGTATCTGACTGATAGCACAAAGGGGGAAATCGATGATGTATTTGACAAAGCCTAGCTTATTCCAGACGGTTAAGCAGCAATGCCGCTTTAAGTTAAAATCGTTTTCCGGCTTTTTCACGACCTTAATGATACTGCAGCTGATTGCGTTTGTTCTTTCGCTGTTCTCGACAGGTTCCTCCACAACCAGTCTTAGCAGGGGGATGCATATTTACGTCGATTCCTACTCGGCTAGTATTGTCGTCGTATTTACGATGCTGTGGGGGTTTATAAGTGCTGTGCAAATGAAAACGCAAATGTTTCGGGATGATGACTTTGTTTTTGTGTCGAGTCATTTAAGTCATGATTTAGCCAATATGATCTTTTTGACGGTGACCAGCCTGTTAGGCGGTATAACGGCATTGTTATACGGGTTTTTGCTGAAAGTCGTTACCTTTTTTCTGTTTTCGGCAACCCCTATTATGCAGGGCGGCTTCACCGATACAGTGGGTGAATGGCTGATGGGGGCACTGGCAGCGTTCATGTTTATCTTAATGTTCAGCAGTGCCGGCTACCTTGTTGGAACATTCGTTCATTTATATAAAATGTTTGCTTACATTATACCAGCTGTGATTATTGGGTTATTGTTTTTCTGGCCCCGGATCACAGGCGGTGATCAGTTATTACTGGAGATCGGGACGTTTTATTTTGAAGAGAGTTCTTTTCTTCTGTTCATGTGTAAAACACTGCTGACCGCGCTTGTGTTATTTGCCGGCTCGATCATCATTTACCGTCGACTGGAGGTGCGGACATGACGTCGTTACTGCAATTGATGCCAATCATCATTTTACTGCTGATCGTCGGGTTAATCGTATTTGCTACTTTTAAACTGCCAAAAGGAAACTGGCGGCGCAGCTATACGACAAGGGTGAGACGCCTTTTTATCGTCTATAGTGCTGTGCTTATCCTGGCTGTTCCGGCTGCATTGATGCTTCCTGAGTCATCGGATGCTCCGGGTGAGGCGGTGAGTGCTCCAGTTGATGACTTCCCACGATTAGCGGGAATGGCTGAAGACGGAAGCATTGACAAGACTGATCAGATTTATCAGCAGGAATCCTGGGAGCTGTCAGCTGAGAAGCAGGATATCCGGCTGGAAATGGTGAGCGGCCATGATCCTTATACGGGAATTCCTGTTTATGCGGAAAGAGTCTCCGATCAGAGTGACACGATTCAAGCAACGTATTATCAGACACCGCTTATTATAGAGGGAAGGGATATGTCAGATAAATTGCCTCCATTAGATGTTCAATACACGTCGGGGGCCATAAGAATCAACGTTTCGACACCTTTTGACATTGACCTGTCCACATTCAGACAAGAATTTCCCATTTCGCAATTCACCAGCACCAGCGGCGAGGAGAATGGACCTTGGTCTGATCGGGTCATAAAGGGCGGTGAGCAGCTGATTTACTTAAAGATACCTGAAGATGTTCAATTGGATGCTCTTGAGGGGATGCCGTTTCATTATGTCTGGCCGTCAGCGGGTCCATAGCCTTGAATCGTGTCGGACTTTTCATTCACTTTGGTTGACGCTTGCTTCGATGCACTTTATAATTTTAAGACGTATATAAAAATAATTCGAGCAAGCCGGTGGTTTTTAGAGAGAGAGAGTTAAGAAATGGTTTGAGCAAAGGATAATCATTTTACATCCAACGGTCTGTAATGACATCACGGTGTTATAGGCACTTGCTCCTCAATGGGGAGGAAAATCTTGAAGAATACTCAAAAACCGAAAACGGATTGGACCGTTTTTGCCGTCAGCGGTGGTTTTTTGATATTATTTGTCATTCTATCGTTCATCAGCAATGACGCGGTTGGGAACTCGATTACGGTTTTATTTGATTATGCTGCTGAATATTTTGGAGGCTATTGGCAGCTATTGCTGCTTGGTAATTTTGCGATTGGTATCTTTTTAGCCTTCTCCCGATTTGGCAAGGTTCGCTTAGGGAAGAGGGAGAAACCGAAATACAGTTATTATCGCTGGGTTGCCATGATTCTGGTGACGCTGCTGGCAAGCGGTGGCGTCTTTTGGGCGGCCTCGGAGCCGATGTATCACTACATGGATACGCCCCCGCTGTTTGGCGGCGGTGAAGGCAATATCATGGCAGCTTTCGGACAAAGCTTTATGCACTGGGGCTTTATGGCCTGGGCGATACTTGGAACGCTCGCCACGATTGTGATGATGTATGTTCATTACACTAAAGGCTATCCCATGCGGCCGAGGGCATTGTTATTTCCGATATTCGGTGAAAAGATCTTTCATAAAAGTGTTATCGGGGCAGCGGCTGACATTTTTTCCATTATTGCAACTGCTGCTGGTACGCTGGGACCGCTTGGTTTTCTGGGTTTACAGATTTCCTATGGTCTGAATGATCTGTTTGGTATACCCAATACAGTGACGGTCAGCATTTTAGTTATTGTTGTATTGGTTGCGATTGCAGCCATTTCTGCTGCGACCGGGGTGGATCGCGGAATTCTCCTCTTAAGCCGTCTTAACGTTGGGATGACGTTTGTGCTCGGGATTATTATGCTTTTGATTGGTCCAACATTCTTTATTCTTAATTCGTTTATCGGTGGATCTGGTTTCTATTTAGACAACTTCTTTACGATGAACTTATTCCGTGGTGATGAAGCCTGGCTTGGATCATGGACGATCTTTTTCTGGGGCTGGTTTATCGGCTATGCTCCGATGCTGATTATTTTTATCAGCCGCATTTCCCGCGGCCGGACCATACGGGAATTGGTCATTGCCGTGTCGATTGCAGCACCGCTCGTTACGAATTTCTGGTTTGCTGTTGTTGGCGGATCGGGCGTGTTTTATGAACAGGAAACGCCGGGATCTGTATCTGGTCCGCTGAGTGAAGGGGGCATGCCTGCAGCCGTTATGGCGATCATGCATCAGCTGCCGCTGGGCACGATTATGGCTATTGCTTTTCTCGTCATTTCGATTATATTCGTGGCGACGACGACAGATACAATGTCTTATACGGTTTCGGTAACACTGACCGGCAATGATGAGCCGAAACGCTGGCTGCGTGTCTTCTGGGCCCTGATATTCGGTCTTACAACGATGGTGATTCTAACGATTGGTGAAGACAGTATCACGGCGATCCAGAATTCAATCGTCATTACAGCTGTTCCGGTTTCATTGTTATTGCTGCCGCCTTTGTGGAATGCCCCGCAGATTGCCAAGAAAATGGCACTGGAGCAAGGTCTGATGTGGGAGCGTCCGCGTAAGGGCAAAGATGTTAAATTTGATCGCAGATGGTCATAGAATGCGAGAGGGGTACACCAATTTGTGCCCCTTCTTTTTTTGCTATTATTGTCATATTATTTTGGATGATAGTTTGGTATAATGGCAGTGTGTTAAGGAGGCGTATTTTTGAGCGAAACCAAGAAGCTGCAAAAAGATGCAAACGTTATACTGAAACAGACAAGCCGGACATTTTATATACCGATTACGCTGCTGAAGTCACCGCTGAAGGAAACGGTCGCATCTGCCTATTTATGCATGCGTGCGGTTGATGAGATAGAGGACCATGAAGAGCTGAATTCAGACATTAAAGCGTATTTGCTGCGCTCGGTGAGCGATTTGTTAGAACACGGCTTTGATGATGCCGTTTACCGTGAACTTCTGGGACCGTATGAATTGCTTCTGCCTGAGGTTACGCTAAGGCTGGGTGATTGGATCAGGCTGTGTCCGGACGGGATTGTGACGGACGTGAAAGAATCGACTGGCACGATGGCCCGCGGCATGGCTGAATGGGCCGAAAAAGACTGGGATGTTAAGGACAGGGCTGATCTTGATGATTACACGTATTATGTTGCAGGGCTGGTCGGTGTGATGCTGTCAGATATCTGGGAATGGTATGACGGGACACAGACTAACCGTGAGCAGGCCATTGGCTATGGCCGCGGACTTCAGGCTGTTAATATTTTACGGAATCAGGACGAAGACAGTGAACGCGGTGTTAATTTTGTTCCGGATGGCTGGACGCGGGATGATATGTTTGCCTATACTGAGTACAACCTTGCTCAGGCCGATGCATACATGAACGATATTCATACCCGGACGATCAAGCTGTTTTGCCGGATACCGCTTGCCCTGGCTAAACAGACGATTAAAGCCTTGAAGGAAGGCCGCGAGAAAATTTCCCGGAATGAAGTGGAAACGATTGTTGAGGATATTAAGGATGACTAAAAAAGACCGCTTAGAAGAGCGGTCTTTTTTGTGTAAAAAGCTGTTGTTGTGTGTCTGGGCAGGTTTTAGTAGCACTGGAAGGACTGAATGTCGTTTACATCAAGTCCGTAGTAGACCCATCTGTTGCGCTGCCAGCGATAGCCGGAGACGGAACGACGGCCGACATACGTTGGGTAAAACCAGAAGCCGCCCCATCTCTGCCAGATATACGTGAATTGATACAGGCATCCTCTGATGGAGCCTGGGTCAACGGCATACGTGCTGACACCTGGCGGGCCTTCTGTTGCTGGCTTCTGCGGGGTGAATGACGGCGGTGGTGAATTAGGCGGGCCGGCCTGCTGACCGCCTGGGTAGCCAGAAGGTCCACCGTATCCTGGGTTGTATCCAGGCTGGCCGTATCCAGGACCAAATCCGGGCTGCCCGTATCCAGGCTGGCTGAAGCCTGGATCGACTCCGGGTCCATATCCTGGGCCGTATCCGGGTCCATATCCAGGATTGTATCCAGGCTGACTGAAGCCCGGATCAACTCCAGGACCATATCCCGGTTGTCCTGAGCCGTAGGAAGGCCATCCACCCAGAGAGCCAAAAAAGTTAAATAGCCTTTCATCATCAAATGGTGGCTGATTGGCCATAAGTTTTTTTCCTCCTTATAATAGCTTTCTCATTACTATATGAGACGTCGGTCCATAATGTATGGGCGGCCCAATCCGCTTTGCATGATTAACTTTAAAAGCACACCATTTGATAATGCTGGAGGCAGCTCATTCGTTTTTAAGGCTGATACGTTCGTTATATCCCAGTTTTATCGTCAAATTCAAGCGTGTTCACAGATTTCTAACAGCTGTACCAATATCGGATGCCTTAGTAATGGCCGAGATGACCGAGACGCCATCAGCACCGGCACTGATCACAGAAGAGGCATTATCTGTTGTGATTCCGCCGATTCCGACAATGGGCATGCTGGGATAGTGATGCTTCAGAGATCTGATCCAATCGGTGCCGACTGCCTGTTTGGCATCTTCCTTCGAGGATGTGGCATAGACTGGTCCGGCTCCAAGGTAGTCAGCGAGCTGAATCGGGCTGCTGTTCATCTCTCGTTCACTGGATACGGACAGCCCGATGTATTTGTCAGGAAACATCTGCCGTACGGTTTCCAGCTGTGTATCGTCCTGTCCGACATGGATGCCGTCTGCTTGCAGTGGTTCAGCCAGATCAAGGTCATCATTTATAAAAAACAAGACGTTGTAGCGCCTGCAGATGTCACGCAGTCTATGTCCTAAGGCTAATTTGGCCTCACCCGTAAGCGCGTTTTCACCTTTTTCCCGGAATTGAAAGGCTGTAATGCCGGCTTGAGCGGCTTCTTCAAGTATTGCCTCAGGCTTGTCATGGCTGGCATTCTGACTGCCCATGATAAAATATATCCGTAAATTCATAGCTCACGTCCTTTCCAGTTCGGCGGGATCAAACGACAGGGCATCGATAAAATGCGGCAGAAATGTCCCTGAGCCATTGACGTCCGAGCGTTTGGCAGCATATTCAGCGGCCAGTCCGTAAAATTCAACCGCTGTCAGAACTTGGTTTTCAAGCGTGTCGTCAGTGGTCAGGCAGGCTGTTAAGACAGATCCCAGCAGGCAGCCAGCACCGGTTACTTGGCTTAAAAGCGGGTGGCCGGTTTGATTTGACACCATGCTGCCATGACTGCTGATGATATCTGTCTGGCCGGTTACAAGCGCAGTTGTCTGGTAAATATCAGAAATTTTAGTGGCGATGTCGTCAGCATGGCCATCGCCAATTGAGTCAACGCCTCTTGTTTCCCACGGGATGCCTGCAATATGAGCGAGTTCGCCGGCATTCCCCTTAATGACTGTCGGCTTCACGTTTTCTAAAATGCTTTTGACAGCGTTTGTCCGGAATGGGGTGGCAGCGACACCGACCGGATCAAGCAAAACCGGGATGCCATTTTCATTCGCTGCTTGGCCGGCACGAATCATCGCCGGCAGCTCCCAGGACGTCAGGGTGCCGATATTCAAGAGAACACCATCAGCATTCGCTGCCATATCCGCTGCTTCTTCTTCAGCTTTGCCCATAACGGGTGCTGCCCCGAACGACAGCAACCCGTTTGCTGAGAGATTGATCACCACTTGATTCGTCAGATGGTGGATAAGCGGTGTCGTCTTGCGTACGTCTTCAATGATCGTGTGTTTCATTTAATTAAACTCCTCCATTCTGCTGGCCCAGTGATTGGTCGGACCGCTGCCATGGCCGATCGAAAATGAATGGCGTATGGCTGAGGTCACAAAAGCTTTAGCCAGGCGTACAGCGTCATATAAGGTATAGCCTTGACTGAGATAGGCTGTGATGGCGGCTGAATAGGTGCAGCCTGTGCCATGCGTATTACTGGTCTCGATGCGCTCTGCCGTAAACGTATGAATTGTCTGGCCGTCGTATAAAAAGTCAACGGCTTTACCTTGCATATGGCCGCCTTTAACAAGGGCAGCTCCGGCATTGTACTTGTGAACAATCTGCTGGGAGGCCTGCTTCATGTCATCAGCTGTTTGAATCGTCATACCGGTCAGTACTTCGGCTTCCGGGATATTCGGGGTAACGACTGCTGCCAGCGGTAATAAAGCCTCGCGCAAATAATCGCGCGCCTCCTCTGAGACGAGCGTATCGCCGCTTGTTGTCACCATAACCGGATCCATGACATAAGGCACATCCAACTGGGCTAATTCGGCATAGACCGCTTCCATAATAGGGACGTTTGCCAGCATGCCGGTTTTGAATGATTGGAATGGGATATCGTCCATGACGGATTCCAGCTGCTGTTTGATCATGGATGATGACATATTCTGGACGTCCTGAACACCTGTTGTATTTTGGGCGACGACGGATGTGATAACGGACATGCCATAGCTTTTCAATTCCTGAAATGTTTTAAGATCAGCCTGAATGCCGGCGCCGCCTGTCGGGTCTGTGCCGGCAATGGTTAAAGCTTTGGGTATTGATGGCATTGCAATGCCTCCTTAGACATGATTTTTCATGACGTTTGTCTGTTTCATTTTTGCTGTGACAAACCAGCCAATTAAAGCACCCGAAACACTGCTGACAAGAAATGACGGCATAAAGAAAAAGGCACCGGCTGAGCTTCCCAGCAGAATGCGTGCAAAGGGCACGGCGAACAGTGATCCGATTATACCAGTTCCGATCGCTTCGCCAAAGGCAGCCATTCCTTTTCTGTTTGTCAGCCGGTAGAGCCAGCCAGCCAGAAAGGCGCCAACCATGCCACCGGGAAAGGCTAACAGCGTCCCCAGACCGAGCATGTTGCGAAGCAGGCCAATCATAAATGCAATGATAACGGCCGGTCCCGGACCGAGCGTGACAGCTGCTGTTACATTAACGGCATGCTGCACAGGATAAGCTTTCGCGACACCTGCTGGAAACCATAAGAGTTGAGCTCCCAGTGTTCCAATCGCGACAAAAACAGCCATTGTTGTCAGGAGGTGCGTACGGTTCAATCCAATGCTCCTTTCATTAGGGGCGGCAGAAAAATCAAAAAAGCCAGATCCATTGACTGGACCTGGCTTAAAAAATAGCTGAATACGTTATCAGACTACTTCCCTTCGCTGGTACTAACCAGATCAGGTCCGTAAGAGTCGGAAAGCTTCGAACGCCTTTCCTCTCAGCCCGCGATTTTTGGGCACCCCTAGTAGTGTTTAATTGTCTTTTCATATTCAGTTTAACAAAAGAATAAGAATTTGTCATGATAGTTAAATTTTTTAGTAACGTTTGATAGAATGAAAGAGGTAAGAAAATACTTACAACTATGTGACTGGTGATGATGGCCATGTCATGCATCTTTTAATAAGGGAGGCAGGAGCAGTATGAGCAGAACAGGGGAAATCGTTTTATCGGTTATAGGTGCACTTGTTTATGGATTTTTTTCGATCGCAGGCGGTCTTATGGTCTGGGTGTCTAATAACGAGGCGGTTTTGAATGAAGCAACAGATGAAATGAAGCAGCAGCCCGGTATAGCACCAGGCGAGCTGGATGTAGCTTTAGAAGGTATTCAGGGCGGCGGCTGGTTCCTTGTTATTCTGACGGTAATTAGTGTGATTATGGGAATTATCTCAATCGTGTTTATGAAAGGCAACAGCAAACCCAAAGCGGCCGGCATTATGTTGATTGTGACGGCGGCGGTATCCACGCTGATCACCTTTGGAGCTTTGATATTTGGCGGAATCTTTTATTTGATTGCCGGTATTATGTGCCTGGCGCGAAAAGCACCTCAGTCAACCATAACTATGGAATAAGCAGAGGCTGAGACAAAAGTATCCTGTCAAAGGGTGATCCGAACAACTCGAATGTGAGCACAACGCTCCGAAAACAGACGTCGGTTTCTGCGGGCAGCTGGTGAGCCTTCTCCTGCTCGTCACGCCCGCGAGCTTTTTCGGGGAAGTCTTGCGTTGTGCTTGACGTATTTCGGGGTCTCATCTATGCTTTTGTTCCCGCAGGAGTCTTTAGTCGTTTCCTGCGCTCATTTTAACCCAGCTTAGTCACAGGGCAGTTTTAAGCAATGAACTTTTTAAATATTACAAATATGTTATAGTGAGTTATAGTCGCAGAAATGTCCTGCCCTGGAACGACTGGGACATTCAAGGGGGATTATTCATTGAATAAACAGTATTTGCCCGATGAGGACCCGCGTTATAAGGTGGCTAATCGTGAGGCCTTGATTGGCGTTGGACTGGCCATATTTAATTTTATCTGGTGGTTTGTCTTTGCGTATGGTCTTGGCAGTCAAGACCCGTCTGACTATACATATATTTTTGGATTGCCGGCCTGGTTTTTTTACAGCTGTGTTGTAGGATTTATTGTCATGGCTGTTCTGGTGACTGTTGTCGTCAAAAAATGGTTTGTCGAGGTCTCACTGGATGATGAGGAGAACGAGCTATGACGACATGGCAGGCATTAGTTCCGTTAATTGGCGTTTTGCTTATTATATTTGGTGCCGGTGTCTGGGCGAGCAGATCGGTACAGTCGTCCAGTTCGTTTATGCAGGATTACTTTCTCGGTGGGCGAAGTCTTGGCGGCTTTGTCCTTGCGATGACGATGACAGCGACTTATGGCAGTGCCAGCAGTTTTATTGGCGGACCGGGCACAGCCTATACGGAAGGCCTCGGCTGGGTGCTGCTCGCGATGACTCAGGTGTCGACGGGTTATTTTGTCCTGATGGTGCTGGGGAAAAAGTTTGCGATTGTGACGCGGAAATATAACGCCCTGACAATGGTGGATTTTTTAAAGGAACGCTATAAGTCCAAATGGGTTGTTCTGTTTTCAGCTGTCAGTATCATCATATTCTTATTCTCTGCGATGGCGGCGCAGTGGATTGGCGGAGCCCGGCTGATCGAATCACTGGTCGGTATTCCATATACAACGGCCCTGTTTATCTTTGCGTTATTTGTCCTGATTTATGTGACTATTGGCGGTTTCCGGGCAGTGGCGCTGACCGATGCCATTCAGGGAGCGATCATGTTTGTCGGGACGCTGATTCTTTTGATTGCGACGATTGTGGCAGGAGGCGGTTTGTCCAATCTGATGGAGGGTCTTCGTGCGGAAAACCCGAATCTGATTACGCCGTTTGGTGCTGAAGGCACGCTCACACCCCAATTCGTGTCGTCATTCTGGCTGCTGGTCGGTGTCGGTGTCGTGGCCCTGCCGCAGATTACAGTCAGAGCGATGTCTTATAAAAATTCCCGCTCGATGCATCGGGCGATTATCATTGGCACGATTGTCGTCGGTATTATTATGCTGAATATGCATTTGATTGGTGTCCTGGCCCGGCCGATTCTGCCAGGTATTGAAGTGGGTGATAAAGTCATGCCGCTGATTGCTCTGGAAGTTTTGCCGAACTGGCTGGCAGGCATGGTGCTTGCGGCTCCGATGGCAGCGATTATGTCAACGGTGGACTCCCTGCTGCTTTTAGTCAGTTCTTCACTCGTTAAGGATATTTATTTGAATTATGTCGAACCAAAGGCACCTCCAAAACGGGTGAAAGGGCTTAGTATTGGTGTAACCGCAGTTCTTGGGGTGATTGTCTTCCTGATGGCTCTGAACCCGCCTGATCTGATTATCTGGCTGAATTTATTTGCCTTTGGCGGCTTGCAGGCGGCGTTTATGTGGCCGATTGTGCTGGGGCTCTACTGGAAAAAAGGCAACAAATATGGCGCCCTTACGTCGATGATTACGGGTGTCGGCCTGTACATTTTATCAGATACGTTCTTTCCAAAGCCGTTCGGTCTGCATTCGGTTGTTCTGCCGGTCGTGGCGGCATTGCTTGCTTATGTGATTGTCAGTCTGGCAACTCAGAACAGATCGGGAGCCATGATTGAGGAGGCGACCTATCACTAACTGTCTGTTGTGGCCGTTGTGCTAAACTAGATAAGCGGGGCTATTTGCCCAATGATTGTTTGAAGGAGTTGCTTTGATTATGGGTCGTATTGGATTCGTGCGTCATGGTGTGACACAGTGGAATAAAGAGGCGAGAGTTCAGGGTGATTCGGATACGTCACTGGATGAAGAGGGGAGGCAGCAGGCTCAATTACTGAGAGACACGCTGGAAGCGGCTGACTGGGACAGAATCTATGTCAGTCCGCAGCTGCGGGCTGAACAGACCGCTGAGATTCTGAACGCGAAACTTCATAAACCGCTGCACACTGATGCGCGATTGCGTGAAGCAAGCTTTGGACTGATTGAAGGGACTAATGAACAAGAACGTGTGCAAACGTGGGGAACAGATTGGCATAAACAGGATCTGGGCTATGAAACGCGTGCCCGTGTGATTGAAAGAGGGCTGGCTGTGCTTGATGAGGTTTCGCGCAATCATCCGGACGAAAATGTTCTGGTGGTCAGTCACGGCACTTTTATCAAGCACCTTTTGACAGAGCTGATGCCGCAAGCAGAAATGAGCGGGTCTTTAGACAATACATCGCTCACGCTTTTAACCAAGGACGCGGACGGGTGGCATTGTGATTTGTATAATGACACCCGGCACCTCCCGGAGAGTGCGTTATTTCATAAAGGCTAGAATTAACCCTCTCCGGAAACAGATGCCGCCTTCCGCGGGCGGCTGGGGCGAGACAAAACGATCCCCAACAAAACCAACCCGAACAAATATCACTTATTAAAGTGAATATGTTCGGGTTTATTTTAGTCGCTAAATGGAGCGAAGGGAAAATGCGAAGACTCCTGGGGGAGCAAAGGCATAGAGAAGACCCCGCAGGCCGACAGGCCGAGGAGGCTTGCCAGCCGCCCCCGGAAAGCGCAGCATTTTCCCGCAGCGGTTTTGTCCCGGGCCCTTATGTCTTTTATCCCGCCGGTATTTCCCCGCTTATACGGCTACGCATTCTTTTGACCGGCTAACTGCACAAAATAATCCAGGGAATCCGGGTTGCTTAAGGAACCTCTGTTGACAACGTTCTCAGCTGCCTGCCCCGTCAGGATCTTTTTGATCGGGATTTCCAGCTTTTTGCCGTTTAAGGTTTTGGGCAGATCCGGTACTTCGTGAATAACGCTCGGGGTGTGTCTTGGTGAACAGTTTTCCCGGATTTGCTGCTTGATCGTTTTTCTGACGTCGTCGGTCAGTTCCTCGCCGTCTTTCATCAGGACAAACAGCGGTGTATACGACTCGCCGTCCTCTTTAGGAACATCAACCATAATACTGTCATTCACGGCGCTCACATGATCAACAGCACGATAAATCTCGCTTGTGCCGATCCGGATGCCGCCGCGGTTGATGGTCGCATCTGACCGCCCGTAAATCACGCAAGTATGCCGGTCAGTGATTTTTAAATAGTCGCCATGCCGCCAAATACCTGGGAATACGTCAAAATAACTGTCGTGCATCCGACTGCCGTCAGGGTCATTCCAGAAATAAATCGGCATGGATGGAAAGGGCTCAGTCAGGACCAATTCACCGACTTCCTCGATTTGCGGCTCTGCCTGATCATCGAAGCTCTCAATTTTTGCCCCAAGTCCGCGGCACTGCAATTCACCTGCATACACGGGTAAAATCGGTGCGCCGAGAATAAATGCTGTGCAGACGTCGGTGCCGCCGCTTGATGAAGCTATCCACACATCTTCCTTCACATGATCATAACACCACTGAAAGCCCTCTGGCGGCAGCGGCGAACCGGTTGAGCTGATATTTTCAAGATGGCGCAAGTCAAATTCTTTGCCCGGCTCGATACCATCTTTCATGCAGCCAGTGATGAAGCTGGCACTGGTTCCAAAGACGCTCATTTTCGTATCCTGCGCAAATTGCCACAGCATCCGTTTGTTGGGATAGCCGGGACTGCCGTCATATAAGATAATCGTGCTGCCGGTCAGGAGGCCGCCGACAAGGAAATTCCACATCATCCAGCCGGTTGTTGTAAACCAGAAGAACCGGTCACCTTTGTGGAGATCAACATGGAACGTCAGTGCCTTTAAGTGCTCCAGCAGAATCCCGCCTTGACTTTGTACGATCGGTTTGGGCTTGCCGGTTGTTCCGGAAGAAAATAATATCCAGAGCGGCTCATTAAACGAAACATGCTCATAGGTGAGTGTTCCTGACACGGCTACGGCTCCATCCCACATCATAACGTTTTTTAAGCCTGTAATAGTGGGCTCATCCTGTAAATAGGGAATCACGATGGTTGCTTCTAACGCGGGCAATGCCGACTGGATGGTTTCCACGACATCTATTCGGTCAAAGTCTTTGCCGCCATAGCGGTAACCATCGACGGTGATCATTACTTTCGGTTCAATTTGCTGGAACCGGTCCGTCACACTCTGCACACCGAATTCCGGTGATGCACTGGACCAGATAGCGCCAAGGCTTGCCGTTGCTAGAAAAGCGACAATAGACTCATAGATATTGGGGGCGTACGATGCAACACGATCCCCTTTTACGACGCCAAGATTTTTAAGCGTTTGCTGCAGTCCGGCTGTGTCCTGATAAAGCTTTTGCCATGTAACATGTTCTGTCTCGCGCAGTTCTGAGGCGTGGATGATCGCCGGCTCAGTTTCATCCCAATTGCGGAAAATATGTTCGGTGTAATTAATTGTTGCCTCGGGAAACCATTGCGCTCCGGGCATTTCGTGGGATGTCAGGACGGTTTCATAAGGGTCTTTCGCCTGAATATTAAAATATGCCCAAATGGATGCCCAGAAATCTTCCACTTCATCAACGGACCACTGCCACAGGGCATCATAGTCCGTGAAATGCAGATTTTTATGCTCACGCAGCCAATTCATATAATCATATATGTTGGATTGTTGTTTTCGCTTCTCACTTGGTTCCCATAGCAGCGTGCCTTCTTTTATGTCGCTCACCACTGAAGTCCCCCTTTACTGCTTATACATATATACATTATATGAAAACGTTTCACATATGTAAAGCTGGACTGTGGCGTTTAGGAAACGCGATCAGGGATCTGTTTTAGCGGCTGTTGTCCATATGTTCGGCGAATTTGATAAACTGCTTCTCATCTTCAATAAGGCCGCAGGAACCGCACTGAATTTTATAAGCTGGGCCATCGTATGCTCTGTGAAAGATCTCGGGCTCACTGTCGGTATAGTCATTTAGAATGTCACCGGTTCCGGGGTCTAATTTAACCGGTCTGGCTGCTTGTTCAATCATATTAAACCGGGAACGATTGGTCTTGCAGTTAGGACAAAGGTAGTGCTTTGCCATATCAAACACCTCCAGTCCTTAGGATACCGGGATCAGCTCCTTTTTATGTAAGGCACAGTCTTTTTAGCTGAACCAGCGTTTGATTTTGCTGAAAAAAGAAGTATCCTTATCCGGTTTTTTAGCCGGGTCATCCGTTGCGAAAATCGCGTTCAGATTGAGCGCATAACCATATGTCAGCACGGCACCGATATCTGTCTCTGCCTCTTCGTTGGTGATCTCGGTGTAGGGGATATGGTATTGGCGGGCCAGCGCTATTTCTTTTTTTAGAAATCTGCGGGCTACTTTGCCATTTATCAGCAGGGTGGCATCAGGGTATGTCCGCATGGCTTCTTCCAGATCCTGAAGTCCTTTATTATGCATGATCTGGCCCTTGGTGAGAGCGAGGACAATACGTTCCCGAAGTGTTCCGAGGAATCGTTTGCGCTCAGAGGGCTTTGTTTGCCGTGCCCCGTAGATGCCCTCGGTTAAATAGTCATCAACATTTTTCTTTGCCATGTGTATCACCCTTTATAAATGTTTCTGCTGCCATTATACGGGAGGACGCATGACATCTGCAAAGCATGCTAGTCAAAAAAAGCGCCCCGGGACTGCCCGGAGCACTTTTATGACGATTATCGTTTGTTGGAGCGTTCTTCTGCAGCTTGGCGCCGCACTTGTGCCTCTTTGTCATCGGAATCTGCAAATTCCTCGAAAAACTCAACATCGTTACCGTTTGTTTTAGCGTATTCCGGAGTCTGGTCCAGACGCGGCCGTCCGCGGCGATTGGTCTTGTGTTCATCTCTGCCCATCAGGAAGCTCCTCCTTGAAAAGCTCTTTCAAAAGCCTTTCAAATGTAGTATGTGCGGCAAAACATTACTTTATCCCGCTTATAAATATCCAAGCAGGGCTGTTAATTTACGGGATCAGTTTTGACCGGGAATGATTTGACGACTGCTGTAAAAGCTATGTATGACGGTTCAGCCCTTTAATGGACCGGCAATAGCAAGGAGGGAAAAATCATGGCATTTGAAGAAACCTGTAAAGCCTGCAATGGCACAGGCATGCAATCAGATGATGAAGGCTGGCAGTATCAATGCAGCGCTTGCCGTGGTGATGGTGTGTATGATGCCGAGGATGCTGAATCGGCGCGTGTCATGTCAGTCGACGAAAATAATCGACTGCTCGATTAAACAATGAAGTGTCTATCTGATGAAAAAACCGCCTGTTGGCCTTAGGGCCGAAACAGGCGGTTTTTTGCTATCGCATGAAACCATTAATGCGGCATGACACCTTGTGCTGGAGCGTAACTCTGCTGGAATGCCTGCATGTCCTGGATCTGCAGCTGCGGCATTTGATAATATTGATTTTTATTTTGATACAGGAATACTTCATAGGCCATTTCAATTAAATTTGGAACACTGTCTGCCAAAACACGGCGCATAACCGGATTGGTGGATTCAAGGGCCGCGCTTGTGAAGCCTGTGGCGGTTGATTTGAGTGAATCCATCATGAATCCGGATATCGACTGATCGTTGATTTCACCTGGTGATTGCACTGGCTTGGTTGGCTGTGCGGGTGCTTCAATGCCGTAAACGACATCGTTGGATTGATCCATTTTATAAGACTGGGTATCGACAGCTGGATCCTGACCGGATTGGTACGTGTCCACCAGTGTGTTGTAAAGCTGATTGCTGAAAGACCGGTGTTTTTGGGACATGGTTAGTAATTCCGGGTCCTGGATATATTGTTCAAACAGAACGCACTTATCCATAGCACCGGCCAGTGCCGATAAGGCTTCATGACCATCAAACATATCATGCCCGCCGAAATGCTGTTGTGGTGGCAGTTGTGTCGTGCTCGTGAAATTTTGCGGTTGATTCTGCATGAGAATGCCTCCTAAAAAGTATTCATGATTAGTTTGGGATAAAAGGATGTCTTTATGTGCCGAGTGACGGTTTCTAAGCTGCCATTTTCCGGAACGGCCGGAAAACAGATGGGAGCAATTAATAACGAAATAAGGCCTTTCTTAAACAATGTTGAATAGGTATAATCTGAAATCGTGAGGTATGAAGAAGGAGTTGTTGGATTTGGAACAAGAGGAGAAACAAGACAATATCGAAGTATGGGAAGATTACGTTAATATAAAAGACCTGGTGCTGAGTCTCGTCGTTTGCAGCTTGACGTCAGTCGGCGGCTATATCATCGCACCTGCAGGACAGCAGCCGCTCATTTTTGGGCTGGTCGGAGCGGTATTAGGTTTTATTATCAGCACCATTCTGATTAAACCGAAACGTCAATTCAGTTATACCAATGATGAGGCGTAAGGTCTTATGGATATAATGTTAATGTTGCAAATGGTGCTTGTTGCGATCGTTGCAGCAGGCCTGTATACGATTATCGGCATTGCGCCGGGGACAGATGAAACAGCGGTTTTGGCACCGGTAACGCTGGTGCTGGTGATGTCCGGCATGGAGCCGATTCTTATTTTGACCTTTTTTATCGCGGCAATTGTTGCAAAGAAACTAACCGATTCTATTCCGGTGGCTATTGCGGGAATCCCTGGCGGTGTGATGTCCGCTCCTATGGTTGAGCATGCCATGGTGCTGAAAAAACATGGCAAGCCTGATGTGAGCATTCGCAAAATGGCTTCTGGTTCGGTGATTGGAACTATTGTTGCGGTTCCGCTGAGTCTGCTTTTGGCGACGGCGCTGACACCGCTGGCTGATGTCATTCAGGAATATTCCAGTCAGGTATTTTTCGCCGGGGCGATTTTTCTCGCGCTGCTGACCAAACATCGCTGGTTTGCGCTGATCTCCATTGTGCCTTTTGCGTTTATTATTCAGGGCTTGCGCAACCTCTACTGGGATTTGAATATTGTACCAGAGGATGTCACAGTTTTTACATCTTTTTTCCTGGGGATTACGATCGGACCGGTAATCTTAAAGTTATTTGAGCTGCTGAATAGCCGCATCAGACGGAATTTGCCACGCCACGGCAAGAAGCAGATTGTGATGCGCAAAACCCAAACGGACAAAGGCTTTCCCAATCCATTTAAAATCCTGGATCATAAAGAGACGCTATCAAGCGCTGTCAGTTCCGTATTTGGGGTTGCGACGTTTTTCCTGACACCGGTCGGCATGACGATTCTGCTCGGCGAGACCATTGCAAGCCGCATTAAGGATCCGGTCAAACGCGCATCAAGGGCCATTTCCAGTATGGACGGGCTGACCAATGCGGCCTATATTGCCGGCACGCTGATTCCTTTAATCGCCATTGGCTATCCGCTGTCGCCAACAGCATTGGGTCCTGGCCATGCGTTGTTTAATGCACCACCGGTATTTAGCTATGAGCATAATCTGCATGATATTCTGTCGATGAATGAGTTCGTCGCGGCGTCCGTGATTGGTGCTGTTATTGCGATCGGTATCACGTTTTTCATTACGATTAAGTATGCGCAGCCAATCTGTGCCTTCGTGTTTAAATATATTCCGCATGAAGCACTGCTTGGTTTGTTTTTCGGCTTAGTGCTGATGCTCGCGTATATGGATGCTGGTGCTTTAAACATTGCAGGGGTGCTGCTGATCGGGTTAGTGGCAGGTTTTCTGCACCGGAGAGGTGTTCATTATGGTATTCAGTTTATGACATTATATGCAGCCCCGTGGCTGGTTGGCCTGGTGTTCTAATAGGCGGGGGATTGGCCAGCAAATAGTCTGAAGCGGCCTGTTCAGGCCGCTTCAGAGATTACTTATCCTCTTCCCGGGGCATAAATGTCAGGACGGCAAAGAGTATAAAGCTGAGCAGCATGATCGAACCGCCGACAATAAAGACAACCGTCGTCAGTCCATCAGCGAAGTCAAACGGATTGAGATAATAGAACCACATGCCGACAGTCAGACCAATTGCTCCAATAATCGCTGTCCACACGTGCAAAGTGGCAATGATCGTTTTGACCGGAGTGAACAGTCTGTAATAAACAGCCCACGCAAACAACGTCAGCCACCCGACAACCAGAATGTGGGCATGCACTGATTTGAACATGGCGCCTCCTGATCCGGCCATATGTGACCCGATAAAGGCACCGATCAATGCGAACAGGGCGGAAAAACGAAGTAATACCTTACTATAATTTCGCAAACATTATCTCTCCCTTTGCTGAAAAAGCTATGATCTTATAATCATTATAAAGGTATCACATGTTTATGAACAGAGGATGAACGAAGGCTGGTTTAAAGTTTAAACGGATTTTACCTGATCTGGATACATAGCCGCTAGCTGTGTCTCGATTTGGGCAGCAGCATCGTCCATATCATCAGCCTGAATCGTTTCGGTGTTTTCGTCCGGATATTTCTTCGTTGCATGTTCGTACCGCGGATCATAGTAGTATTCAAGCAGGAGCTGGATAACGCTTCTGTATCTGGCCGCATTCAGGTCAGCCTCAATCTGTTTGGCAATGGGCGTATGAATACGTTTCCTGATCCGGTCAAATGCCTCCATAAACTGGTCGGGATAGTCCCATGGCTGATAGTCCTCTAAAATGTTCTCAACGCGCTGCTGGGCAGGTAAGTTAATAAATAATTGCGTACTCTGTTCTTTTTTATTAAAGAAAAATTCCGGTATGGTGTCTTTGCCGACCCGCTTGCTTTCACCTTCAATTAAAACAAACGGCACGTCATACAGCTGGTGCATGTTTTGGACGAGCTGGGATTCAAATTCTTTCTGGATCTTGGGCTCCAGTCCAATATGGCCAAAAATGGATCCTCTGTGACCAGCTATGCCTTCCAGGTCAATCATTGGATAGCCTTTTTCCGCTAAATGGTGCAGCAGTTTCGTCTTGCCTGTACCGGTATTGCCGTTTAGAACAATAAGATCGGGCGGGAAGTCCTCCTTTTCCAGTTCGCCGACGACCCATTGCCGGTAGGCCCGAATGCCGCCGTGAAGCCGGCTGACATTAAGGCCCATTAAATCCAAAAGGGTTGCGGCTGTTTTGCTGCGCATACCGCCGCGCCAGCAAAAGACCGTTTTGGGTGTGTCAATCTCTTTAAACTGTTTCATGAAGTCTGGGAGCTTAGCGGACATAATTTCCAGCCCGCGTTCTTTGGCGGCTTCCTTGCTTTCTTGTGTATACAGAGTGCCGACTTCGGCCCGTTCCTCATCGGTGAAGACGGGGATATTGATACTGCCAGGGATGGTCGTTTCGTTGTATTCCGACGGTGACCGTACATCAATAATGGTCTGGTTGCCCTGTTTCTGCTGCTCTAATAATTCCTGCAAGGTTATGTCCTGAAACATATCCTCATCCCTTCCTGACTAATCGACTGTAATGTGTCCGTTTTTCCCGTCTGTTACCTCGCCTATCATGTGGGCTTCGACCCCTTTTTGCTGTAATTCCGTGAGCAAAGCGTCAGCCTCACTGCTGTCTGCGGACAGGAGCAGGCCACCTGAGGTTACGGCATCACATAAAATATACTGATCTGTTTCGGCGAGATTCTCCGAAAATGTTACATGCTCTTTGACATGGTTAAAGTTATTTTTTGTGCCGCCCGGAATGACACCTGCTTGGGCTAATTGCTGTGCCCGCGGCAGGACAGGAACAGCATCAGCGTCAATGTGTACATCAACATGGCTTGCAGCTGCGATTTCCGATAAATGACCAAGCAGTCCGAACCCAGTGACATCGGTGCTTGCGTTCACTGTATAGTTGCGCATCGTTTCGGAAGCTGTTTTGTTTAAAGTCGTCATGACACTTGTCAGACGATCAATGCCTTCCTGTGTCAGCATGTCCTTCTTCAGAGCAGAGCTCATAATGCCTACGCCGATAGGTTTGGTTAAAATTAGCTTATCTCCCGGCCGGGCACCGCTATTGGCGTGAATCTTATCAGGATGGATCGTTCCGGTTACGGCCAGACCGAATTTAGGCTCCTGGTCATCGATCGAATGACCGCCGGCAAGCGAGACACCAGCTTCGTCCAATTTATCACCGGCACCGCGCAGAATACTGGTAAGAATGCTCTCATCTAATGTGGTGATAGGGAAGGCAACAATATTTAATGCTGTAATGGGTGTTCCGCCCATCGCATACACATCACTGATGGCATTGGCCGCAGCGACCTGACCGAAGTCATATGGATCATCAACAATCGGTGTGAAAAAGTCGGTCGTCTGGACAAGAGCGAGATCGTTCGTTAATTGATAAACGCCTGCATCATCTCCGGTATCAAGACCAACCAGCAAATTTGGATTAGGTGCCGACTGTTTGGGAAGCGAGCGGAGCACATTTTCTAAATCAGCCGGACCAATCTTGCAGCCACAGCCGCCTTTCGAGGAGAGTGATGTAAGTTTAACGTCGTTTGCCATTCTGATCATCCTTTCAGCGCATATACTATCATGATTATTTTAGCACAGACAAACAGCAGATGCTTGCCTGCGGGATCAACTGGAGACAATCCACTTTTCGGATGTCTAGTTGTTCTTCTTGTTTGTCACGTCCGGTTTTCTTATTTAACGACCTCAATGTAAAAGACGTGCAGAGTTGTTAAGCGTACTCTGCACGTCTTTTTAGAGTTTCGGGTGTATTTATGATGACCGTCAAATTAGAATAACTGCTGGTCACTTCCGAATGTTTCGCCCAATGCTTGTTGAGCCAACACGTTCAGGAAGTTCCATGTGTCGTCGTATTCTGGCTGGAAGAAGAAGTCTGCTAAAGCAAGATCCTCTAATGTCCAATTAGCAGAAATAGCGACAGATATCGCGTTGATGGCCATCATCACATCTTTCTGTGACATGAGCTGTGCCCCGACAATGCGGTGTGAATCTTGTTCATAGTGAATTTTCATGGCGATTTTCGTATCATCATGCATGAAGTTTGGTAAGATTTGTTCTTCATGGTATTGACTATCGATTGCTGCACTAAGTGTATCGGCATTAGCATCTTTTATGCCTGTATTGGCAAACTTATAATCAAATAGTGCTAAACCGGATGTGCTTGAAACAGCTGGCATTTTATATTTATTTTCGTCTGCTGCCATGTTTTTCGCTGCAATAACAGCTTGGCGACGGGCATTACCGGCTAATGGGATAGAACGTTTATCATTACCGGGGGCGAAAGGAACTTTTGTTGCATCCCCTCCAGCGTAAATATCTTGATGGGAGGTTTGCAGGTATTCATCCACTTTGACGAATCCGCGCTCATCTAAATCGACTATACCATTTAGCCAACCGGCATCCGGTCTAACGCCGGCAGCAATTAAAACTGTATCTGCTTCATATTCGGCTTTATCCGTAACCACTTTAGATACTTTTCCATTTTCACCGGCAATCTCTTTGACCATTTCACCAGGACGGAATTTCATGCCGTGTTCTGCCGCGTTTGCTTCCACTACTTCGGTAAATTCTTTGTCCAGATAGGCTGGCAGAATATTGTCCAGCGTATCGATCACGGTTGTATCGATGCCAGCTTTGGTGAACGCTTCAGCTGCTTCAATACCAATATAGCCGCCGCCAACGACGATCGCTTGTTTAGCAGTTTTCATGCGTTCATTGACTTGACCAGCCCAATCACGGCCGCGCAGATAATAAACGTTAGTCAGATTATTACCGGGAACAGGGAGTTCGAATGGAACCGCTCCTGGACTTAAGAATAATTTATCGTAACTTTCTTTGGTTTCGCCATCCGGGGATTTGACCGTAATGGTTTTCTCATCTGGGTTGAGTCCGGTGACTTCACTGTTCACGTGTACATTGACACCTTGTTTTTTGTATGAATCAGCTGTCGCATAATGTAGTTCATCGAGGGATTGTGAGACATTTTCTAAATAGCTTTGAATGCCGCATGACAGAAAGGACGCTGTCTCGCCGCGCTCATATAAATGAATTTCTGCATCTGGCATTTCTTTCAGCAGTGTTTGCGTTGCTTCGTATCCTGCGTGTGATGACCCTACAACAATTAATTTCATGATCAATTCCTCCATATTTATAAACGCCATAATAGCTGCGAAAATGAATGATGAGAAAAGCAGAGGAAGAGATAAACGCTCGTTCCTGCTATTACTTTTAACACATTTTATGGTCGGTAGCTATTATCTGATTATAATAATTATAATCTAATTACTATTATATATTATAATGCGTCAATGTCAACAGTTAGAGCTTGTTTGAAAGGGGGGGCAATTGCTTCCAAATAAGTACAATAATGCCAACCTTTCTTGTTATTTTCTCTGAGCAGATATCTTGATAATTTGGTGTTCTATAACTTGTGTATTATCAATTATATACGACATTTATCAATTATGGAGTTTTATTAAAAGTGAGCAGCTGGATGAGTTTTTTATGGTCAAAGATAACAAACAATGAAACTTGAGAAAGCTTTTCATCCGCGTATATATTCCCTTATAAAGATGATACTACTGATAGAAGAAGGGAGGTCGAAAAATGGCAGATAATGATGACAACGCAAAAGATAAAAAACCTGATTTAGGTCGCCGGCGATTTATGAAAAATACCGGCATAGCGGTCGGAGGCGTTGCAGGTGGTTCATTGCTTGGAGGCCTTTTAACGGATCAGTTTCAGTCAAATGAAACAACGGACACAAAAACAGAAGAATCTGGTGATAAATACACAGAAGCGCGCATGTTCTTTACAAGATTTGAAGACTTTGTCGTGCTTGAGCAAGCAACTGAACGGCTATTTCCCAAAAATGATGATGGTCCTGGTGCGATTGAGCTGGGTGTTCCCTACTTTTTCGATAAGCAGCTGGCCGGTACATGGGGGATAAATGGCAGAGATTACAGGCATGGCCCTTTTCTAACTGGCGGAACATCTGTGCAGCATTCCAGCTTGAACAGGGGAGAAGTGATTAGATCTGGCATAAGAAAAATGAATCAGCTAAGCCAGGAACGATTTGACACGTCCTTTGATAAGGCTGAAGAAGATCAGCAAATGGCCATTTTAAAGGACTTTGAAAGCGGTGACGTGAAAATGGGCGGCGTAAACGCCAGCAGCTTTTTTGGTCTGCTCCGGGACATGACATTAGAAGGTGCTTATTCAGATCCATTATACGGTGGCAATCGTCATATGTCAGGCTGGAAAATGAAGGACTTTCCAGGTGCCGTAATGTCTTATAGTGACATCATTGAGGATGATGAATTCGTTAAAAAAGATCCGGTCAGTTTAACAGATTATCAGCAAAAATCATAATGAAAGGAGTACACACATGGCTGAAAAATTAGATAAAGTGGATGCTGTCGTTGTTGGGAGCGGCTGGGCGGGCGGCATATCAGCTGCTGAACTAACCAAAGCCGGCTACAGCGTTGTATGTTTGGAACGCGGGAAAGATCAGGATACAGCAGATTTCGCCGGATCGAAAGATGAACTTCGCTATACGCGCCGTCATGAATTAGCTCAGGATCTATCCAAACAAACGATGACATTTAGAAACACCCTGGATGAAACAGCAAATCCCATCCGAGTCTATTATGGTTACCCGATTTATGGTGAAGGGACGGGTGGTACATCGGTACACTGGTCCGGCTGGTCTTATCGCTGGCTTCCATTTGATTTTGAAATTCGCAGTAAAGTCATAGAAAAATACGGGGAAGACAGAATTCCTGATGATATGACGATCCAGGATTGGGGCGTCACGTATGATGATATGGAGCCGTATTACGATAAATGGAAAAAACGGCGGGCATATCCGGTGAGAAAAATCCGCTTGGCCCGGAGCGTTCAGATGACTATCCGAATCCGCCCATGAAAGAATCAACGCCACTTAGCATGTTCCGGGAAGCAACCAAAGAACTTGGCTATCATCCTTACCGTATGCCTGCTGCGACGATTTCACAGAACTACAAAAATCCAGATGGTGAATCCATAAACGCTTGTGTTTATTGTGCTTTTTGTTCCATGTATGGCTGTGATTTTGGTGCGAAAGCAGATCCGATTATTACGGTCCTTAAAACGGCTGAGAAAACAGGCAATTTTGAGCTCCGGAATAATGCTCATGTGAGACGGGTGCTGCACGACGGGCAAAAGGCGACAGGTGTTTTATATATTGATCCTGAAACCCGTGAGGAATATGAACAGCCTGCTGACCTTGTGGTACTTGGCGCATTTTTTTCGGGAAATACAAAATTAATGATGTTATCGGAAATTGGCGAACAATTCAATCCGAAAACGGGAAAAGGGATGCTCGGCAAAAACTTCACTTCCCACTATACGGGGCTGGGCGGCAATGCCGCTACAGGTTTCTTTGAAGATAAAAAATTCAACACGTTTGCAGGGGCAGGCGGATTAGGTTCTGTGATGGATGATTATAATGGCGATAATATAGATAATAGCCAAACGGATTTTCTGCATGGCTTTAATTTGAGTATCTTTCAGGACGGTGCCGCACCAATTTCTAATAATCGTGTCCCTATGGGAACCCCTCGCTGGGGAAAAGAATTCAAGGAAAACTCGTTGCACTATGCCTATCGTCATTTAGTCGTTAGCGGGATGCAGGGAACCTTGCCGCGTTCACATAACTATATGGATTTAGATCCAACGTACCAAGATGCCTATGGCGATCCTCTGCTCCGGATCACTGCAAAGGTTACTGACCAAGAGCTGAACATGGCTAAAGAAATCGGCAAGAAAGCCGAGGCCATCATGGAAAAGATGGGAGCGGATATCATCGATGTTGCCGAGGTATCCGACGAAGCGGAGCTAAAGGAGTCCAGTATCAATACACATGCAGGAGGCGGTGTCATCATGGGGGCAGACCCCGAAACGTCTGTCGTTAATACCTATTCACAAGTATGGGATATGGAAAACTTGTTTGTGGTGGGCGGATCATCCTTTCCTAACTTCAGTAACTCGAATCCGACCGAGACCATTGGCGCATTCGCTTACCGGGCGGCAGAAGGTATGATTGACTACCTGGAAAGTGGCGGCGGATTATTAGTTGAAGGCAAACAGGAAAAAGGGACTGTCTGACTTTTAGAATAACGGCATACGGCAGAACAGCTTCTTGATGGAAGGTCGTGTGTGACTTCTTCAAAGAAGCTGTTTTTAAATGTTTTCACCGATAACGAATGTTTCGTTCTAGCCTGTCCTGTTTTTTCATAGAGTAATGAGAAAAGGGGGCCAGCGGAATGGGGTTGATTCGCGATTTTCGTCAGTTTGTCATCAGAGGCAGTGCTGTGGACATGGGTGTCGGGGTAGTATTGGGAGTGGCCTTCAGTGGTCTGATTAATTCACTCGTTAAAGACATCCTTATGCCACCGATTCGTTTTTTATATGCTAAGATCGGTATACAAAACATGTATATAAGTTTAACCGGTGATGTGTATCCTTCGCTGGAGAAGGCTGAAGAAGCAGGTGCCATTACGATCAACTATGGCTTGTTTACAATGGCCTTTATCCGTTTCATTATTATCCTGTTTGCCGTTTTCATTATCGTACGGCAAATCAAACGATGGAAAAACCCGCACAAACATCCAATTGACTCGATGACGAAAAAAGAATGCCCCTATTGCTGCCTGGCGATCCCTTCAAAAGCCGTCATATGTCCGAATTGTTCCTCTTGGCTGCAAGAAGAAAAGGTTAAAAGGTATCACCGGCCCAAGCCGACGTGGCGGATAAAATAAGATGTTTCTCTTGATTGCCAAGTGACTTGACATCACCCTGCTGTCCGGTAAAATAACGGTATAGTCACAAAATTATGTGTTTAATGACTTCTGCAGGGGGAGTGTCATATGACAAGAGAGGAACTAACCATAAAAGCTATCCAGACTGCCATGCAGAGTGGGGATCTAACATCAGAAGAACTTGTTCGTTATTATTTAAAACGGATTGCTGCTTATAATCCGTATCTTAACGCAGTACTCGAAGTAAATGCCGATGCCATGGCGATTGCTCAGGCACTGGATACTGAGCGGCAGCTGCAAACGTCACGCGGCCCTCTTCACGGGATTCCCGTTTTACTAAAAGACAATATCGATACCGGTGATACATTACATACAAGTGCTGGCTCATTAGCACTTGCCGGTTCATACGCCATAGAAGATTCCTTTATCGCAAAAAGAATACGTGATGCTGGCGGTATCATTATGGGAAAAGCAAATATGACAGAATGGGCGAACTTTATGACAGATGGCATGCCGAGTGGCTTTAGTTCAAGGGGAGGTCAAGTGCTGAATCCATATGGCCCGAACGATTTCGATGTCGGCGGGTCAAGTTCGGGATCGGGTGCCGCTGTTTCTGCAAACTTGACAATGCTCGCCATTGGTACAGAAACATCTGGTTCCATTTTAAGCCCTTCTTCAGAGAATGCCATCGTTGGTATCAAGCCGACAGTTGGTCTTATCAGCCGTACAGGGATTATCCCAATTTCCCACAGTCAAGACACGCCGGGACCAATGGCTCGAACTGTCCGCGACGCAGCCACTCTGCTCGATGCGCTGACTGGTGCCGATAACAAAGATCCGATAACACTGGCCGGAAGTGAAATGGCCGCAGACAATTATACGCAGTATTTGGATGAAGCTGGGTTGAAATCAGCACGAATCGGGGTTGTCAGGAAAGGGATTTTCGATCAAAAAGAGCTCACAGAATCAGCAAAGGCAGTCATAGAAGATGCCATTGAACAAATGAAACATGCAGGTGCTCAGATTGTTGATCCCGCAGATATTCCTGCTGCAGATAAGAAATGGGATCAGAATGTTATGGTTCACGAATTTAAATCAGATCTTAATGCTTACTTAAGCAAACTTGCACCAGATCAGCCGCATACCTTACAAGATGTCATCAAGTTCAATATGGAGCACAGCCAAGACACATTAAAATATGGGCAATCCCTGCTGCTCGCCTCTGAAGATACAAGCGGCACATTGTCTGAGCCAGAGTACCTGACGAGTCGACTGAACGATTTGCAATGGTCACAAAATGATGGAATCGATGCCGTGATGGATAACTATAATCTGGATGCATTACTATCTCCGGCAAACGCTGGAGCCGATATTCCAGCACGTGCAGGCTATCCATCGATTACGGTGCCTGGCGGTTTCACAAATGAAGGCCAGCCTCTGAATGTGACGTTCACAGGAAAAGCTTATAGCGAACCCGCTTTGATCAGATTGGCGTATGCATTTGAACAGGCCACAAATCATCGTGAGTCTCCCGGGATGTTAAGTGATGGACGTCCAGCACAATAGGGGTGGATGACTTAAAAAGACCGCTAACCCTTCAAACAAAAGCTGGAGACGTTTTTAAAGAAGCGGAAGAGAAATAACTGCAGGATGCCAGGTGTCAACAGTTATTCAAAAACGATGTGTTTCAAAATCACTTTTAATGGTACCATGTGATTTGGAGGATGGTTACTTATTCTTGGTTATGCAAGACTAATCATCCATCCGACATGTGAATTGTTCATAAAGAAAGAAGGAATTACGAAAATGTACCAGGCTTCTAATCCTGTAGGAAAATTAATGGCGACCTTTTTCGCTGCTTTTTTGATTGCGGTTATCGGACTGTACGCAGGTCAATATGTGCCGCCGAGCCTTATGCTGCCACTGTCTATTCTGGAGCTTGTTCTGGTTATTATTGTGGTTTTTACCCGGAAACACCAAGGGCTCGGCTACTTTGTTATGTATTTGTTCATGCTCGTATCCGGGATCACCTTATATGCTATCATCGCAAACTATGCAAGCGTATTGGGCGCAGATGAGGTATTTAAAGCTTTTGTGATAGCATTAGTTGCGTTCGCGGCCCTTGCTGTCTTTGGTTCTGTCACGAAATTTAATCTAGGCTTTTTAGGAAATATCCTGTTTTTCGGGTTACTCATATTGGTCGTTGTATCACTGGCAGGCATCTTTATTCCATTCTCCAACACCATCAATTTGATCATTGCCATTGCGGGGATTGGCATATTTGCCGGATACACGCTTTATGATTTCAACCAAATTGCCAGGAATGGCTTCAGCGAAAAGGATATTCCATCGATTGTGATTAATATTTATTTGGATTTCATTAATCTTTTCACGTATATTCTTCGCTTTATGCGCTATGCTGGAAAAAATAATTAATTATTAAAAGTCTGTTGACTTATTAGTGTATTAACCTTATAATACAGTATATCATGTATTAGGCGCTTAATACACGTTTTTTTAGCTAAACTGTATTAAATGATTAATACAGTTTACTTCATCAGATGAATTGGGAGCTGTGGTGATGGATGTGAATTTTAACAAACGGGATCCGGTTTATGTGCAGGTCATTCGGCATTTTAAGGAACAGATTGCGACCGGTGCATTTGAGCCAGGTCAGGAAATTACCTCACGGCGAGAGCTGGCTAACCAGCTAAAAATTAATCCGAATACCGTGCAGCGGGCTTATAAAGTAATGGAGGAGGCGGGGCTTATCTATACGGAGCAGAATGTGCCAAGTAAAATCACAAAAGATGAAACGATTCTTCAATCGGTTCGGGAGGAATTAATGAACGAAGCTGTTGATGAGTTCGTCCGGTCCATTCGTTCAATTGATGTTCCGATTGATGAGGTGCTGCAGCGTGTTAAAGAAACATATGACGCGAAAGACGAGGGGGGAACGCCATGATTGAGGTCAATGGGATCCGTAAAAAATTCGGACGCAAACGTGTGCTTCAGGATGTGTCATTTACCGCTGAAAAGGGTGAGGTTACCTGTATTATCGGTATTAATGGTGTCGGTAAAACGACAATCATGAATGCGATTATGAATCTGACACCGCTGAATGGCGGCCAGATTCTGATTGATGGGGAAAAACTCAGCAAGAAGAGTTATGAAAAAATAACCTTCATTCCTGATGCGATTATTATGCAGCCAACGATGACGATAGCTGAAGCGATGCAGTTTATGGCTGATTTTTATGACAGCTGGAATCAGGAACGCGCTGATGAATTGCTGGATTTCTTTAAGTTACAAGCAGGCGATAAAATTAATAACTTATCAAAAGGCAACCGGGCGAAGGTGAACTTGCTGCTCGGACTGGCACTTGATGTGGACTATCTGCTGATGGATGAACCATTTTCCGGTATTGATATTTTCAGCCGGGAACAGATTGCTGACGTGTTTACGAGCCATTTGGTAGAGGACCGCGGTGTGATTATTACCACACACGAGATTAACGATATTGAACATTTAATCGATCAGGCGGTTCTTCTGGACAACGGGGAAGTGCTGACGCAATTCAGCTGTGAAAAAGTCCGGGAAGACGAGGGCAAATCAGTTGTTGATGTGATGCGGGAGGTGTATCAGCCATGAAGCGTTTTGTGAAACTCTTAAACTTTGAATTAAGCCGGTTCATGAAGATTTATCTTGTGCTGGCGGCTTTCACAGCTATTGTGCAGATAACAGGTGTCATTGTTAAGGCTAAGCAATACTTGGGCAAAGCTAACGAAGCCATGACCACGGAAGGTCTTTCGCAGGCGCAGTTTCTTGATCGGAATCCGCCAATGTCGTTTTTGAATGTCACCCAGACACTCTGGTTTGTGGGACCCATTGCGATATGTGCGGCGGCCTTGATCTTTTATATATTTATGATCTGGTACCGTGACTGGTTTGGTAAAAACACATTTATCTACCGTCTGCTGATGCTGCCAACGACGCGCATGAATATCTATCTTTCCAAGGCCTCATCAATTGTCTTAATGACACTGGGCCTCATATCTTTTGAGCTGATACTCCTGCCGCTGGAAATGGGTATTCTGAAATGGATGCTGCCAGTTGACTTTTGGGAGTATATGTCAGTCAACCAGATCCTTAATTGGAACGTCCTAACAATACTTATTCCACACACCTTTACAGAATTTATTCTATATTATGGTGCCGGGTTTATGGCGGTATCGGTTCTGTTCACGGCTGTTTTATTCGAACGCAGTTTCCGGTGGAAAGGGATAGCGGCTGGCATTATTTATGCGCTGCTCTCACTTGCTGTCATGCTGTCACCGTTTTTGGTCAAGGTATTTGCAGATCATTACTACTTGTATCCCTTGGAAACAATCTGGCTGGAGATTGGACTGGGACTGGTTGTCACAGCCGGGTCCTTATGGACGGGTTACTATTTACTGACGAAAAAAATAACGGTGTAAAAGGAGTGATCACATGAAACGCTATTGGCGTTTGATAACTATTGTAACAGTAGTCGTCTTAACAATCGGAACCTTTTATATCCAGTCATCTTTGGCGGCGAGTGATTTGCCGGGCGTAACGATTGAAACCGTGAGTGGTGATGCGGATGAAATGGATCCTGTTACGATCGGTGGCAACTATAACGCAGATGGTCAGTTAGTGAACGTTCATGTTGATAAAACAGGTGCCACGTACAGCAACGAGCAATCACTATTTCAGCGTCTGCGTGGTAGTGTTCAGGAAAGAGTTCAAGAACTGCGGGAAGAGCACCGCGGGTTTATGCGCGGTAAACAAGGCAATGCAGTTTCTTATCTGGAAGCAGACAACAAGCTTGCTTATGCTAGTGTGACCAATCAAATCGTTTCTCAAGGAGATAAGGCAGCATTTGATATCGCTGTGCTTGATAAAGAAAGCGGGGAGACAACATCGTTCACGGTCCCTGTGCCGGACAGAGCCACCTATAATTATCTATACATTGATGATGTGCAAATGAGCGATGATGAATTAGTCCTTATCACACGAAATATAACAAAGGACGGGAAGAAGGAAGAGCGTCTCTATCATGCCGATATGGGGGAACAAACCATCAGTGATGGTGAAACGATTTTATCCCAGGATCATACAAACACGAATAAGAGAGACGTCAATTTTAACATCCTGACATCTGGTGACGGAACAGCACCCCGCAAGGATATTCTGTTCCGAAAAAGGAAGCAAATAACTGTGTCGGAGGGTGATCAGGACAAACAGCAAGCGCAGGAATTTGAAACAAAAACAGCTGGGTATGTGGCCTATAATCTGAAAACCGGCGAGACGCAAGAACTGGATACGCCCGAAGCATTAGCGGATCAAGCGGCTATCAGTCGTGATGACACAACGCTTTATTTCAAAAACGGGGAGAAAGTGACAGTTTATAATTTTGAAAAGGGCGAGATAACGCAAAAAATTGCTCTTCCTGAGTCATCCAGTTCATCCAGTGCAAAAGATCGGAGATCAGGGTCTGTCATGCGGATCAAGGATAACAAAGGCTATATCCTGACGCGAAATGAAGACATGCCGCAGCGACTGCTGGTGCTTGATTTAGCATCCGGTGACACGCTGTATGAAGGCCGGATCAGCTTTGATGATATTGACGATAATGCGACAGTGTATCTGTCTAATTTAACGATTGACTGAGGCCATGAAGCTGAGATATAACGAAGCAGCATAGACTTAAGTAAAAAGCCGGCAGTCAGCCGGCTTTTAAAAGCGTAATCGTTAGGGTGTGGAACTCTCAACAAGGCCTTGTATCGATTACGATATAGTATGTATGCTATTGGCTAATAGAAGCGGCGTTTCTATTAAGAGAGATGCGTATTTTCTAGTGTTGCTGGCTGGTAATATATTCGCCTGAAGGCATAATGCTTTAGCAACGTTCATATAGATGGTTCTGGTATAACATCCCGGTTAATTGGAGGGATCAGCTTGCGTGATATAACAGCCATTCTCATCGATTATTCAGATCAGGCAGCCCTGTCCAGAGCACTCAATTCGCTGCGTCCGATTCGCTCCCGGATCAGCTCAGTTATGGTATTGTACCGGCATGAACGTCCGTCTGACGGTTTGACTGATGCTGTTGATAGTGACCATTTGCAGCTGATATCGGCTCAGGGTGAGGATATGGGAAAATGGCTGCAGGAGACGATAAACACGCTTGCGACACCTTTTGTGTTATGGCTGAGCGGCAGGGATTATCTGCCGGCAGCCACAACACCTGATACGTTTCAGTTAGATGATAACCAGACTGTCTTAGGGACCTTCAAACAGCGCCGGAACACAACGATCCAAACCCCTGTCTTTGTCCGCACGTCGCGTGTCAGCGAAAAACCGCTAAACTTGAGTTCGGAGCTGCCGTTTCAAGAGGCTCTGCTCCCGTCCTGGCTTATAAGGGTGCCTGATTCAGAAAAGATTTTTAAGGAAGGTCTCGTTAAAGAAGCTGGGATAAGCCATGAACGAGATACAGTCGAGACGTATCAATTTATGCAAAAATATCAGCTGGAACCTGCGCATATCGAGCGCCCCAGCCTTACCGTGATTATGCCGGCTTACAATATGGCGGCTTATGTCCAGACTGCTGTTGCTTCAACGTTGCTGCAGCATGATCAGCCGGATCAGCTGCTGATCATGGATGACGGGTCAACGGATGCGACGCATGAGCGCCTGCAGCGTTACAGTCAGGACCGGCGGGTGCAGCTTTTTCAGCAGGAGAATAGCGGGAAGGCACGAGCGTTAAATCGTTTATTGGCGCATGTGACATCGGATTTTATACTGGAACTCGATGCCGACGACTGGCTTGATCCTGACGCCATTTCGGTGATTAAAACGCATTTGGCAAGGCTTCCCGCTGATAGAGCAGTCTTATATGGCAATTTGCGACTATGGAAGCAGCTGTCAGGCACTGTTCAATTTAAACAGCTTGCCAGGGGTATGCCTGTCAGCGGAAGGAACGATCTTTTAGCGTATCGCTTTCCGCTCGGGCCGCGTGTTTACCGGACATCTTTGTTAAAACGGAAAGGCGGTTTTCCGGTCAGTGATTTTGCTGATGGCAGGCTGTACGAGGATGTCAGCACCTTAAATCGCTTAATTAAGCATCACCGGTTTCAGTATGAGGATTTCACTGTCTACAATGTTCGTAAGCATTCCGAAAGCATTACGAAGCAGAACGATGCCCATTGGCGGGACTTCTTAAAGTCACTTGACTAGCAAACTAGTGTTGATTTTCCATGAATGTGTTGACCGCTTGAATAACGTTGTCTTGCTGCTGCCGCGATAATGTCGGGAAGATAGGCAGTGCCAGCACGTGATCGGCGGCTTTTTCGGCAATCGGAAAATCACCTTTTTGATAACCGAGACTGCTGAACGCTGGCTGCAGATGCAATGGAACAGGATAATAAATCGCTGTCGCAATATTTTTGTGTGTTAAAGCCGCTGCCAGTTCATCGCGGTGGTTCAGCTCAATATTATATTGATGAAACGTGTGCGCCCGGTCCTTCACTGTTTCTGGCTTTGTAAGCAGCGGGGACAGGTTGTCAGTGTAGCGTCTGGCAATGGCTTGCCGTTGTTGGAGGAAAGTGTCCAAATAGGGCAGCTTAGCCAGCAGGACAGCTGCCTGGACTTCATCAAGCCGGCTGTTGGTGCCGCTGGTTGTATGATAGTATTTCTCAGAGCTGCCATGATTGCGCAGCTGCCTGACTCGATCAGACAGTTGCGGATCATCGGTCGTGACGAGTCCAGCATCGCCAAATGCGCCGAGATTTTTGGAGGGAAAGAAGGAAAAGCAGCCAAGATCACCAATCGACCCCACCTGTTTGCCGTGGTATTCTGTACCGATGGCCTGGCAGGCGTCTTCAATCACCCGTAAACCATACGCATCAGCCAGTTCCATAATAGCTTCCATAGGAGCGGCTTTCCCGTATAAATGGACGATGATGATGGCCCTGGCCTTGTGTGATACAGCTTTTTCAATACGGTCAGGATCGAGGTTGTACGTGTCCGCGTCAATATCTGCAAATACGGGTGTGGCTCCGGTCTGGGCAATCGCTCCGGCGCTGGCAAAAAAGGTGAATGGCGTTGTGATCACTTCATCACCTGGCCCTATATCCAGTGCCTGCAGTGACAGCTTTAAGGCGTCTGTGCCGCTTGCGGTCCCGATACCATAGGCTGTTCCGATACGGCTGGACAACCGCTTTTCCAATTCGTCACCCTTCTCGCCCAATACATAGCTGCCACTCGCCAGAACCTCGTTAACTACTTCTGTGACGGGCTCTTTAAGAAGAGTCCATTCGGCTTTTAGATCAGCCATAGGGATGTGTGTCAAAACCATCACCTCCTGTGTTTCCGATGCCTGCATAGGTAATGCCGTGCCGCGTGATGTCTTGTTTGTTCAGTTGATTCCGGCCGTCCAGAACAATTTGGCAGTTGGGGAACTGACTGAAATCAAGTTCGCTGTATTGTTTGTGAAATGCCTGCAGTATCACGCCATCGATATCGGCACATGCTTGACTGTTTAATGTGAGTGGCGTGGCTTCGCAGTTCAGGATGTCCTCGTCAGAGAATAGGGGATCGTGAACAAAAGGGTGTGCGCCTTTATTTTTGAGCTCTTCGATGAGCAGAAGGGCTGTTGATTTGGCGGGCTCCTTCACGTCGCCCCGGTAGGAGAGACCCAGAATCAGAATAGTTTTATCGTCCAATGCTCCGATCTGTTTTTCGATTTTGTTAATAGCGTAGTTTGCCATGCCGTCATTAACCTGCCGTGATAGAGGGACGAGGCCGGTGTTCAGGCCCTGATTGATGAAAAAGTAAGGATAGACCGGAATACAGTGGCCGCCGACGCCAATACCAGGCGAATGGATATGGGCATAAGGCTGACTGTTGCTGGCCTGAAGGACTTCCGGCATATGGACATCAAGCCTGTCAGCAAACATGGCGAGTTCGTTGGCAAGCGCAATATTCACATCGCGATAAACACATTCGGCGATTTTGGCGAATTCAGCTGTTTCCAGTGAGCGCACGTCGATTAAAGGGCACCCAAGGGCTTTTTGATAAAAGGCCGCAGCACGTTTGCGGCTTCGGTCATTGATGCCGCCGATGACTTTGGGGTAATGCTCTAAATCATGGATTATCTGATTGGCATAAACCCGCTCGGGACTGTAAGCGAGATCGACGTCTTTTCCCGGCTGCCAACCGGATGTCTCCTCAATCATTTTCCCGAAGCGGTTTTCGGTATCGCCGGGCGGAAGGGTTGTTTCAAATATGACCAGTGAGTCCTTCTGAAGGCCCTGTGCGATAGTCTTAACGGCTTGATCAATGCTGCGATAGTCAATCTTGTTTTGGTCATCGGTTAATACAGGAACGATAACAACGATAATATCAGCCTGGGCGACAGCTTCAGCCGTATTAGTGGTTGCCGCTAATGTATTAGCGTGACGGGCTGCTGTGATAAGATTAGCCAGTCCCGGTTCATTGTCGATGTGTGACGTTCCTTGATTAACCGCAGCTACAGCGGTGGGATCAATGTCCGCACCGATGACGTGATAGCCATTACGTGCAAACAGCGCTGCCAGAGGAAGGCCAATTTTGCCGAGACCAATAACGGCGACAGTGGATGCAGCGGGGTTGTGCGAGTCGTCCATACGATAACCTCATTTCTTTATAAACGTTACGTTATGTTATGCTGCGAAAGTGGCGTTTGCGTGTGCTTGTGTTTGAACGCGTCATTGATTGATTGCCCCGCACAGATAATACCTGCCGCCTGATCAGAATCATGGTGTCTTAAGCTGTTTCGCAGGCACGCCGGCAACGGTGACAGCGTCGGCAACATCTTTGGTGACGACAGAACCAGCACCAACGATACTGCTGGATCCGATGGTTATATTTGGCAGAAGGGACGCATTATGACCAACTTTCGCGCCTGTTTTAATATAAGGGCCAGTTAGAGTTGATGGTTCAGTCCCCATATATTTATCGTTCGCCATCGAGACATCAGGGCCGATGAACACATTGTTTTCCAAGGTTGTGTCGCCCGTAATATAGGCTTGTGTCTGAATGGTACAGGCTTTGCCGATGCTGGTATTTAATTCGATGATTGCCGCTCTTCCGATGACGGAGGTATCATCAATCAGGACATTTTCCCGGATGCTTGCGTGATCACCGATGAAGCCATTTTTCCCGATACGGGTTCCGGCGTAGATAGAAGCCAGATGTCCGATTGTTGTGCCTGCCTGAATGATTAACGGGTCAGCCTGGCTGGCTGTGTTCCGCATACGCTGATTGCCCCCTGGCTTGATGCCGAGGACACAGTTATGACCGATTGTCACATCGTCGCCTATATATGTCCCCTTTAGAATTGTGGTGTTGTGACCGATCGTCACACGCTCCCCCAGAACAACACCGTCTTCCAAAATGACATGCGTTCCGACCTGCGTGGTACTCGGAATAGATGCCAATCGAATCCCTCCTTTATTAAACACGTGTTAAATCATATGCTGTTTTTTCCTGAACGGTGTGGTTTTTTAACGGGACGAGTAAAATTCATAGGGCAGAGGCCAATTTTGCCGTGTTCTCAGTATGACAGTCTATTGTCTTAGAGAAGCTCGCGCATAGACTATCGAAGAACTTCTATTAGTCAAGTGAGGCGATTTGTATGAAAGTAGGTGTCATTGGAACAGGGCATATGGGACAAAATCATGTCCAGACGTATCTGGCCATGAACGATGTTTGCCAGCTGGTCGGAATCTATGATGATGATAAACAGACAAAACGTGACGTGGCAGAGTACTATCGGGTCCAGTCATTTCAGTCCGTTGATGATCTGCTCGGATCTGTTGATGCTGTCAGTATCGCGGTGCCAACAGAGCGCCATTATGCCATCGGGCTGGCCTGTGTCCGGCGAAACGTGCATATGCTGATGGAAAAGCCGCTCACAAATACTGTGGCAGAGGCTGACGATTTAATTGCAAAGGCTCATGCGAAGGGCGTTAAACTGCAAACAGGCCATATCGAACTTTATAATCCATTCATCCAGGTGTTGCTGGAATTGCTGGAATCTGAATCCATCATTGGCATGAGCTGTCACAGAGTCAGTCCGGAAGAAAGCCGGCTGCAGAATGTTAATGTTGTGACGGACTTAATGATTCACGACATCTATATATTTAATGAATGGTTTTCAGACAGCACGCTTGATTTCGCAGCTGTCGGACAGGTTTCAGGGGATACGCCAAAGCATGCAGCCGTTGTTCTCAGAACGTCACAAGGGGAGACGGCTCAATTGACATCAAGTTTTATGGCCGGCAGGAAGGTGCGATCGATTCGTATTCTGACTAAGAATGGCATGATTGAGGCAGATATACTGCATAAGGAAATTAACGTCACGCGGACGTTCACCGAGAAAACAGGTCAGGACCCGATTCCGGTTTCCCAGACGATTCAAGTCGGCGATGCGGCTCAGCCGTTATATCTCCAATTAAGGGACTTCTTGAGTTGTCTTAAATCTGATTCTGAGCCTTCTGTTACTGGTGAGGACGGCAGACGAGCGCTGGCAATGGCCAATCAGATTACAGATGCCATTGTTTCGCGCAGCACTTATCACTAGCATTATTTGCAGATGAAAAGCCCCCGGCCTGTTGTGGGCCGGGGGCTTTGGTGTATGGGAGGTGTTTCCGGAGTTATGCTGCAGCGACAGGGAAGCGGACAAAGTTAATCGCATCTAATGACAAGTACACTGTTGTATTGTCATAGCCTGTGTCGATCTTAACGACCAGAACCAAATCGTCTGTTACGCCTGAGAGAACACCTTCAATTAAATTGTTACCCGTTGCAATTTCTACTCTTGATCCAACGCGTGTGGCAAGTTCAGCTGCCAACGTAGCCTGAAACATGTGAATCCCTCCTTATAATTGACTGACTTGTTCTATCTTATCGATCGGAACAAGATTTAACGATCCATCGCTTTCTACCAGCACAGCGTAGTTATCCTTTACTGCTATCAGTGTTCCGGTTACCGGCCCGAATGGTGTGGTGATTTCTACTTGATCGTTTTGGAGGTTAAGCAATACATCCCGCATTGTCTGGGGGCTCGAAGGCTGGGATGGCTGTGTGGGTGGATTGGTATTGCCCGGTTTGCCAAAATCCAGATTCAATCCGGTATTCATATCAAAGCCTGGTACATTAACGGAAACATTTTTATTCATATCAGCGTTTGGGGCTGTTGTCTGCTCTTGTCCTGTATTTTGATCCGGTATTAAACTCTGGTTTAACTGATTCACCAATTGCAGCAGATTTCGCTGACGATCTGTCAAATTGGCCATGATCCATCATTCCTTTCGTTAAAAGTTAAGATTTCCCGTAAAAGGTTTATTAAGACATGCCGGGGAGACTCCGGGTGACTGGTGCTTTTAAGTGGATGGGGTGCTTGAGTAGCCTCCCCGGCATGGGGGGGTTGTTACAGAATATCGAGGCTGGCGACAACGGCGAGCAGTACTTGGAGCATGATTTGGACGTTTACGGCAATATCTGTATCCTCGGTTGTGATTTCTACATCTTTTGATTGTTCGACGATGGTCTTTTGCCGGTTTGCCTGTTTTGTTTTGGCAACCTGTTTAAAGCTGTTTTTGATATCCCTGGCTTGTGTTGAATCAGCGATAGCAATTTGAATGACAGCGGTGATGGCGGCCTCGATACCTAGTTGGAGGGAAACCGCCGTTTGCCGGTCGGTCGTTGTCACATCAATGTTTTCGGAGTCTTTAATGATGATCCATTCATCTGATGTTTGCTGGGCAGCTGCCGATTGAACAGCATTTTGGTCTATAGTCGCATTGCTGTTCTGCTTGGCAGGCTGATCACAGTGGTCCAAAGCACGCCAGTTTGTTTCTGTCATATGGCTCATATTTTCCAGCTCCTTTCTTGAAGATTTATAAAATGTCAACCATCGCAACAAGGGCTACAAGCAGCTGCAGCATGACTTGAATGTTGATGGCCAGATCCGTATCCCGTGTGGTGACGACAGCGTCTTTTGTGTTATAGATATAAATTTTTTGTTTATTGACTTGCTCGGCATCAAAGTTCTGGAAGAGTTCCTGTGATATGGCTTCACTTTGCCCGGAGTCGGCAATGGCAATGTTTAGAACAACGGCGATTGCCAGCTGTAAACTTGCCTGGAGTGAAACGCCGATTTGTGTGTCTGTTGAATCGACACGGATGTTGCAAGATTCCTTTACCCAAATCATCTCGGCTGATTCCTGATCCATAAAGTCGTATTGACTGGCACTCTGTGAAACAGTGGCTGGTTCAGCTTTTGGCATCTCATATGGGTGGTCATGATTGTAGTCGTACTCAGGTTTATTGTGTTGGTGTCTGCAGTCTTTGCAAGTGCTGTAGCCAGGTTCGCAATCATGGGTGCCGCATTGCTGACAGTGGTGCTGGTGGTTATGCTCATGTTTGCCGCAGTTGCTGCACCCGTACTGATTGCTGGTGGATCCGCAATGCCCGCAGCTGATCTGATGCCCGCGCTTGCGTTTATCCTTGAGGTAGAAGTACTTGCTTTTGTCACCGTAGGGATTCATCGTATGGTGTTCGTGATTTGACCTCATTTTTTAACACTCCTTTCATTTCTTAATAATAAGCTATGGTTTTTCCTATTAGTTGGATTGTATATCTAACTAGATTAGCCGCTTTTGGACAAAAATAAAGAAAACACCTATTAGGAAGGTGTTTTCTTTAATAGACATTAGTCATCTGATTCGTTCGTCTTCTTTTCCCCTTGATTAAATTGTTCGACTTGTTCCTTCAGGTCATCAACCATACTCTTAAGCATTTGTTTCTGGTCAGAGGGAATATTCTTTTTGACTTCTTCGGGCTCGACGTTATTTTTGCGGAATATATCGTCAATCATGACCCTGACAACTTGCTCAGGAATCATGTTCTGCTGAGATGAGTCTTCAGCCATAGTCATCACCTGCTTTCTATAAGCTTTGGTTCATCTTATGGCTTTAAGGCGGGGGCTGACTGTATTGTTGTCTATGATTTGTCTGTTAATGTGTCAGCTGCTGATAGACTATCATCCTAGGGCAGGCAGGGGGCGGCTGGCAGATGGCTTATCCTGTTTACGTGAGATAAGCTGTATAAAGTTTATTTAATTTCTCCGCAAACAAATCCATCTGAACAATGCGGGCCTCACGCATATATTCTTTTCCTCCTGCAAACACGAGAATGACGGGGACGGTAAAAATGGAAAAGCGGCCGGCAATCGCCTCCAAATGATCAGCGTTGACATGCCCCATGTGGACGGCCGGATAATCTTCCAGAAGCTCTTGAACCTGAGGAAATAAGCCGTGGCAGACACTGCAGCCGGTCCGGGAGATAAATAAAAGGGTTAGTGAATGGCTGGTGAGAAAGTCATCAACTTGCTCAAGCGTCGTTAAGTCGGTGTAGTCGTTCATGATTCTGTCTCCTTTGGTGTTTTGCTGTTATATAATAAACTGCCGCCCGTTAAGGCGACAGTTTTTAGCTAATCTCTATAAAGCGGAGGAGGTGGGATTCGAACCCACGCGGCGCGTCAACGCCCTAATGCATTTCGAGTGCATCCCCTTCAGCCGGGCTTGGGTACTCCCCCAAATAAAAGAGTGCTGGTGAGAGGACTTGAACCTCCAACCCCTTCATTACGAGTGAAGTGCACTACCAATTGTGCTACACCAGCATGTTGTTTTGTTTAATTCCATAGAAAATAATAATACAAATTGTCGTTTTGTGCAATGGATTTGTCTCGATTTTTTTGCAGTTTAAATGAGCGGGTCATTGCTTAAGACTTAAGTTTAAACCTTATTATACACGTCCTGATGGTGATTATTCCAAGGCCGGCAGGAAGGGTGAACAGACTGTCACTCACCAATTATTGGCAAGTGACAGGACAGACTAAATACTTTCTTCTATCAAATGTTTAATCGTATCGGTTTCACCTTTATGGAAAGCATCCACGATTTTGCTTCCGATAATCACACCATCACAGCTGGAGCTGAGGTCACGCGCCTGCTCTGGAGCTGAAATGCCGAAACCGGCTAAAACGGGTGCATCCGTCATTGTTTTTAATGTTTGCAGATAGGTTTTGACCTGGCTGTCATGCTTTGACCGGGCACCTGTTGTTCCGGTGACTGAAACGGCATAAAGGAAGCCCTCTGTCCGCTGGGCGATAGCCGTGAGCCGTTCATCCGGGCTGGTCATGGCGGCCAGACGGATGTGGCTGATGTCTCGCTGGTTTAAGCTATCAGTCACAATCTGTTCTTCCTCCAGCGGCAAATCAGGTATAATCACGCCGCTGACGCCAGCACTGGCACAATCCTTGGCAAAACGCTCGATCCCATACGTATAGATAGGGTTGAAATAAGTCATGAAAACGACCGGGATGGTTAACGTCTGGAACGTCTGCAATGTTTCCAGAACGCCTTCCAGTGTTGTGCCACCTGCTAATGCCCGCTGGCCGGCATCCTGGATGACCGGCCCGTCAGCTACCGGGTCAGAAAAGGGGATGCCAAGTTCCACGGCTGCCGCTCCACAAGCTTCCAGAAAGGCGAGGCGTTCTTCCAGGATATCCAGACCGCCATCACCGGCCATAATATAAGGAATGAGCAGGTTTTTTCCTTCCGCGCGTTTAGCTTCTAACGTCTGATTTAAAAAGAGATTAGTCATTTGCAGTCCCTCCCAGCATGTCTTTGACTGATGCAACATCTTTATCACCGCGCCCGGACAGGCAGATAACCAGCGACTCGGTTTCGCTCATCTGGTTGGCCTGTTTCATTGCAAAAGCAACCGCATGAGCACTTTCGAGAGCCGGAATAATACCTTCTGTCTGTGACAGGTCTTTAAATGCGTCGAGTGCTTCCTGATCGGTGACTGAGGTGTACGTGACCCGGCCGGTGTCTTTCAGATAGCTGTGCTCAGGGCCGACACCTGGGTAGTCAAGACCTGCTGAAATCGAATAGGCTTCCTCAATCTGACCGTCCTCATCCTGCAGCAAATGAGTCATCGTACCGTGCAGCACGCCGATATTGCCAGCTGTCAGGGTAGCGGCATGCTGCTGGGTTTCGATGCCGCTGCCGCCTGCTTCGACTCCATATATGGCAACGCCCTCATCCTCGATGAACGGGTGAAACATGCCCATTGAATTACTGCCGCCGCCGACGCAAGCAATGACAGCGTCCGGCAATTGTCCCTCAGCGTGCAGGTGCTGCTCTCTTGTCTCTTTTCCAATAACGGACTGAAAATCGCGCACCATTTGCGGAAAAGGATGCGGGCCGACGACAGAGCCGATAATATAGTGCGTGTCAGATACATGGCTGACCCAGTAGCGCAGGGCTTCATTAACCGCATCTTTCAGCGTGCCATTGCCCTGGGAGACGCTTTCGACTTTCGCACCGAGCAGCTCCATCCGGAAAACGTTTAATTTTTGGCGTTCGATATCGGTTTCACCCATGAAAATGACACAGTCTAATCCAAGCAGGGCACAGACCGTTGCTGTTGCGACGCCATGCTGGCCGGCACCGGTCTCGGCAACGACTTTCGTTTTCCCCATCCGGCGTGTTAACAGAGCCTGGCCGATGGTATTGTTAATTTTATGAGCACCGGTATGGTTTAAATCTTCGCGTTTTAAATAGATTTTAGGCCCGCCCAGTCTTTCTGACAAATGCTGGGCATAATAGAGCGGCGTTTCACGGCCGACATAGTTCTGCAGATAATCATTAAGTTCGTCATTGAAAGCCGGGTCGTTTATGGCTTCTTGATAAGCGTCATCCAGTTCGAGTAAAGCCGGCATCAGCAATTCCGGGACAAACCGCCCGCCGAACTGGCCATACTTTCCTGCGTTATCAGGGTTTGCATACGTGCTCATGGTTCTCATCCTTTCTGTTTGGCGTTTTGAATGAATTGGTTTATTTTTGCCAGATCTTTCGTGCCATCTGTTTCCACCCCACTGGACACGTCGACCGCGGCCGGTCCTGCCGCGGTAATGGCTGCATGCACGTTTTCGGGTGTCAGTCCGCCGGCCAGTATGGTTTTGTGCGGGTCGAGGCTGCTGTCTGCGAGCTGTTTCCAGTCAAAGGTTGTGCCATTGCCGCCCCGGCCGGGTCCTGTTGGACTGTCAATCAAGTTATACGTGCACGGATAACGTTTAATCGTTTCCGGGTGCTGCTCACGCAATCGGAAGGCCTTGATCACAGGATAGGGGAGTGACGCAGCGAATGATGGCGGTTCGTCCCCGTGCAGCTGAATCATGTCCAGGCCGGCCTGTTCGGCTGTTGTCATAATGGTATCGCGGGAGGCGTTCACAAACACACCGACTTTTGCTAGTGACGGCGGCAAGTCCGCCGTGATGCGGGCTGCCTGCTCTGGCGTCAGCTGGCGTTTGCTCGGTGCAAAGACAAACCCGAGAAAATCCGCTCCGGCTCTGAGTGCTTCCTGTGCAGCTGCAGAAGTCGTGATACCACAAATTTTAACGTGCATGAAAATGGCCTCCTTCAGGGAGCGGGACGCGCAAGTCAGTGACCATGCCCCGCACATCATCAGAGCGCATCAGGGTTTCGCCCATGAGAACAGCGCGGGCACCGGCGTGTGCTGCCTGCTGGGCGTCTCGGCGTGAGGCCAGGCCGCTCTCACTGATGATTAAGGTGTCCGGATTTGTCACCAGCGAAGCCAGCTGCCCGGTCGTAGCCAGATCGACCGTGAATGTGTTTAAGTCCCGATTATTGATGCCGATCACATCAGCCCCCAGTTCAATCGCGGTCATCATTTCCTGTTCATTATGCACTTCGCAAAGCACATCCAGTTTCTGCTCTTTGGCATAGGCGAACAGATTCTGCAATTTGAACGGGGACATGGCGGCCACGATTAACAGAATGATCGAGGCGCCTGCCGCTTTGGCATGATCAATTTGCACTTGATCGATGAAAAAGTCTTTAGCAAGGAGCGGGACATTAACCGTCTGCCGAATCGTGCGAAGGTCATCCATAGATCCTTTGAAAAATGGCTCATCCGTTAAAACGGAAATGGCTCCGGCACCACACGCTTCATATAAAGCCGCTTTGCGGGCTGGATCAACGTCAGGGTCGATCGAGCCTTTGGAAGGTGAGGCCCGTTTAATTTCGGCGATGACCGTCATGTGTTCTGCGCTTGAAATTGTTTGGACAAAGGATGGTGTTGCGCGCGTCTTCCCAGTGCTTTCGGGAAGCGGCTGCTCTTTTAAAGACGTCACTTCTTTTTCTTTTTGCTGAAGAATTTCCGTTAAAATACCCACTTACATCACCTCGCTTGCAGCATGCCGGCTGTAGTCAACAAGCCGGTTCAGTGTTTTGAGGGCAGCGCCGCTGTGAATGCTTTCATTTGCCATTTCGATCCCCTTGCTGATTGACGGGGCGGCCCCGTTCGCGTACAGGGCCAGCCCGGCATTCAGAAGGACGGTATCGAGATGCGGGCCTGGGGTGCCATTTAAGACATCACGCAGGATTCGGGCATTGTCTGACGTATCACCGCCCTGGATTTGCTCATTGGCATAAACCGGCAGATTAACATCGGACGGATGAAGGGTGAATGACCGCACGCTGCCATTTTCTAAAAGTGACAGATGATTCTCACCCGCGAGTGATGCTTCATCCATATAACCGGCACCGTTAACGATCAGTGCGCGCCTGCGTCCCAGCTGTTTGAGTGTTTCCGCTAAGAGCGGCAGCATGTCACGGCGGTAAGCCCCCATGAGCTGCGTGTCGAGGGCTACTGGATTGGTCAGCGGTCCGATGATGTTGAAGATGGTTGGTATGGCCAAGTCTTTCCTGACAGTCGCGAATCGCTTGATACCAGGGAGAACATGCGGTGCAAATAAAAACGCAATATTGTTGTCGTTCAGCATATCGATCACGTGCTGTTTGGAAAATGATAAGGAAACACCCAGATGCTCCAGGACGTCTGCACTGCCTGTTTGACTTGTCACACTGCGGTTGCCGTGTTTGGCGACTTTCACACCAGTCCCGGCTATGACGAAAGCGGCTGTTGTACTGATATTAAAACTGTGTGAGCCATCCCCCCCTGTACCGCAGTTATCCATGACGTGAGCGACGGCATTCGTTGACTGGCTTGACTGGGCGCGAACCGCCTTGACGAGTCCGGCAATTTCCGCCGGTGTTTCGCCTTTAGCGCGTAATGCAGTCAGAAAAGACGCGCGTTCACTTTCGCTGACGTGGTCATCAAAAGCGGCTGCGGTGGCCGCTTGCATTTCCTCTAATGATAAATCCTCTCTGGCAAGCAATTTTTCCAGATACTGTTTCATGCTTAAAACTCCTCTCTTGAAAGTGATGATGCTGATAGCCTCAGTCATGTCTGGCCCGATGTTACATGGTGCGCGGAAACGTCCATTAGAGCCTTTGCTTTGTTTAGTGTTTCAGCATACTCGGATGCTGGATCAGAATCGGCGACAATGCCAGCGCCGGTTTGCAAGATGGCCTGATCACCCTGGATGATCAGAGACCGGATAGCAAGGGCCATATTCAAGTCATGATTGAAACTGATATAGCCAACCCCGCCGCCGTAAAAACCGCGCCGGTTGTCTTCAAGCTGATCGATGATGGCCATGGCACGTGATTTTGGCATGCCGGAAACCGTCCCGGCCGGTAAACACGCCTGGAGTGCATCAAGACTCGTATAGCCGGCAGCGAGCTTCCCGTGTACTTCAGAGACCATGTGCATGACATGCTGGTAGTATTCCACTGTCATATAGCGGGAGAAGCGCACACTGTTCTGTTCACAGATACGGCCCAGGTCATACTGGCTCAGATCAGCCAGCATTTTATGCTCAGCGATCTCTTTTTGATCTGTTGTGAGATCCTGCAAGAGAACCTCATCTTCTGCTGCTGTCCCGCCGCGCGGACGTGTGCCGGCTATTGGATTCGCGGTGACGTCTGAACCGTGTATGTCAACCAGACTCTCCGGTGAGGCTCCTAAAACCGTGTAATCCGAAAAATTGATATAGAACATATAAGGTGACGGGTTCGCCTTGCGCAGTTTTCGATAGTAGGCAAATGGATCACTTGTAATGGGTGCTTTCATCCGCTGGGATAGCACAATTTGAAAAACATCGCCCTGGCTTATATGATTTTTGGCCTGCTGGACAAGGTCCATAAATTGCGCCTGATCCATCTCAGGCTGAAATGTCATGGCTTCATCAGCTGGCAAATCAGCGGTCGGAAATGGTCTTAGTGCTTTTTTTAGTTTCTCAAGTCGTTCATCCAGGATATCTTCAGATGCTTGATCCATAGTCACTGTGACAAGAAAAACCGATTCAGCGTGATGGTCATACACAATAATCGACTGATACAGCATTAAGTGGGCATCCGGCATAGCACTATCGGCCTGCAAGTCACCCCCGATTGTTTCCTGACTGCGGATGGCGTCATGACCGATGTAGCCCACGGCACCACCGAAGAAAGGGAATGGCAGCGTTATATCCTGCTGCGGGCATACGGCCTGAAAAACGTGCAGAACTGGTTCACTCCGGCTGATGGCTGTTCCTCGCCGGTGGTCATAAATGGTTGTTACATCGCCATTTCCGGTCAATTCCATATAGGGATCGGCGCCAATAAACGAATAACGCCCCTTTTCGTCATGATGACGGGAACTTTCGAGCAGAAACTTATTCCTTCCGTCAAGGTTCTCGTAGATACTAATAGGCGTCAGATTGTCAGCATTTAATTCGGTATATTTGCAGTTCGCCATATGAACGATGCTCCTCTCTTTATCTGGATCCAATAAAAAAGTCCTCTGCATCACACATGTGTGTGGTGCAGAGGACGATTGTGATCGCGGTGCCACCTCTTATTGGAGATACGTATCTCCATCTCTTTTCGGCTGCGGAAGGCGGGCAAATGTCTTTTTGTTAACTATAAAGTCCGAACAAGTGACATAAAGAGCTGGAGCAATAAGTCCGCTCCGGAAATAGACGCCGCTAAATCCTGAATGTCGTTCGTCTTTAGAGCTGGCAACTTAAGTTTTGTCCCAGCCTCGACAGCCTATCCGTGTAACGGCGGAACTCCGTGTTTCCGTACTGTGATTTCAGGAAACCTCTTGTAAGGCCATTCAGCTATGATTCACGTGCCGGTATCACACCATCACCGGCTCTCTGTAACGCTTCACGAAAGCCTACTCTTCTTACGCAGCGATTTGGCTGGATTATATTAAATGTTTGTGGTGAGTTATGCCTGCTCAGCAGCTGGCGGCTGCGTGACTCAATAAAAAAACGGGTTCCTCATCCTATAAAAGGACGAGGAACCCGCGGTGCCACCTTTGTCAGCTGTAAACAGCCTGCTCTGGCCGTATCAAACATGTCTGTTTCATACGCATCCCAGTAACGATGGGACTGTCGCCAAAGCCTACTGCCTGTACGGTTCGGTTTGGAGCTCTGAAGGCCATTCATCTGCCGCTCACGTCGGTTCACACCAGCCACCGACTCTCTTGAGTGGAACAAACAGATTACTCTTCTTCGTCATCGCTTTGTTCGTTGTATTGATTGCTTTCAATCATAAGGTGATTTTCGTTTTCTGTCAACTGATTTTTTAAAAAATAAATAATTGCTGTTTTGAACAAGCCTTTGTATGCTATTTTAAATATAGACATTTGCAAAAGGAGTTCTGAGTTATGCCCAAGCGAAAAGTAGGCATTATTTTTGGCGGTCAGTCAGCCGAACATGAAGTGTCATTGCAATCAGCTAAAAATATCGTCGATGCGATTGATCACGATAAATACGATGTTATGCTAATCGGAATTGATAAACAGGGGAAGTGGCATATCAATGATCAAGCGTCCTATCTGATTAATGCTGAGGATCCTGAACGGATTCAGCTGCATAAATCAAATAAGTCTGTGGGCGTCGTTCCGGGTGCGACCGATCATCAATTGGTGAGGGCAGCGGATGCGGAAAAACTTGAGCAGCTGGATGCCGTGTTTCCAATCGTTCATGGCACCATGGGTGAAGATGGCAGTCTGCAGGGGCTGATGCGGATGGCCAATCTGCCATTTGTCGGGACCAGTGTGCTGGGTTCAGCCATCTGCATGGATAAAGATATTGCTAAGCGTCTGCTGCAGGCGTCTGGCATCAATGTGGCGAAAGGTCTGGCTTACACATTTGCCGAACGGTCGATGATCGATTTTACGTATGCCAGGGAACAACTGGGCGTGCCGATGTTTATTAAGCCCGCCAATCAGGGGTCGTCTGTCGGCGTCAGCAAAGTGTCGACACAAGCTGCGTTTGATCAGGCGATTAACGAAGCGTTTCAATACGATCAAAAGCTAGTAATTGAAGAAACGCTGAAAGGGCGCGAGATTGAATGTGCTGTTTTAGGCAATGACGATCCCAAAGCGTCGGTTCCGGGCGAGGTGCTGCCGCAGACTGAATTTTATTCCTATGAGTCCAAGTATATTGACGAAGAGGGTGCGATCCTCGAAATGCCAGCTGCGTTGTCAGCTGATGAGGTGAGCCGTCTGCAGACAACGGCTGTCGCGGTTTTTAAAGCTTTGGAGTGTGCCGGACTGGCACGTGTCGATTTCTTTTTGACCACGGACGGGGCTGTTTATGTCAATGAAGTTAATACGCTTCCAGGTTTCACTCGAATCAGTATGTATCCGAAACTATGGGAAATCAGCGGTATTTCCTATCCTGAATTAATTGACCAGCTGATTGAACTGGCGATAGAGCGACACGCGCAATACAGCCAGCTGAAAAGTGCTGTATTTGAGGACGACTAGCGTTAATAGACTGACATAAATGTGTTTTGTTTCATCAGCCGCTCCGGAAATAGACATTTTCTCCGCGGGCGGCTGGTGAGCCTTTTCCTGCGCTCATATTTGTCCCGGTGTCTTGCATGTTTATTAGCCTTGAAAACGTGTGAATTTGTCAGCAGCGGCTATGCGTTCTTTTTTAGCCGGCTTGTTATCAAAATAGCCCAGATGCAGAAAGCCGACAATCTTCTCCTGATCACCGACCCCGAGAATGTCTTTAACCTGAGGATCGTATATATGGGCGTTCGTTTTCCAGACGACACCGAGCTTCTGCTCCCAGGCCAGCAGCCAAAAGTTTTGAATCATGCAGGCGGTGGCCCCGAAATTCTCCTCCCACTGCTTCTGGCTGGCAGGCACGTCCATCACAACAATGAGGAAGGCAGACGGTTCCAAGAGATACTCGTAACGATTTTGCTGCCGGTGTTCCGGATAAGTAGACGCGACTTCGCGTGCGAAACGGTCTTTCGCGTCAGAGCCGATAAAAATAAAGCGCCATGGCTGGCGGACACCATGTGTGGGTGCCCATACGGCATCTTCCAATAAATTTAAGACAGCTGCTTCGGTGACAGGTTTAGCATTGTAATGTTTTTTCACGGCACGCCGGTCACGGATCACTTTTTGCAATGCCGTTGATTGGTGGGTTGTTTCCATGGATAGCCTCCTACTTCTCATCTCGGCATATATCTTTGCTAATTGCTGTCAATTGTAGCTGATGGCGCGGCAAAACGCAAAAAGCGAAAGGATGCCTCTCGCATTTTGCCGGAAATGGCCGGATGCAACACATGCCGTCTGCTTATGACAGGCGGGGTGATTCTGCTATACTGGCGGCAAGGCTTATACGTTAAGACGAGCGGTTGTGCTTTCCGTGATTTAAATTATCGTGTTAAAGGAGCATCCCTGACCATGACGCAGCGCATTCAGCAAGCATTGGAACAGGCGGGTGAGCATGCCCGGCTGGAGACGGTTCAGCGTGTGGGTGGCGGCTCAATCAATGACAGTTACTATGCCAGAACGGCAAATCAGGCATACTTTATAAAATATCAGCCGAATGCTCCTGAGAATTTCTTTGATCTGGAAACACAGGGGCTGGAGCTGATCAGGGAGACGCAATCTATTGCTGTCCCACATGTGTATGCCCTGACTGAAGACACGCAGGGTGCCTATCTCATCATGGCGTGGGTGGACGGAAAACCTGCAGCCAGCACTGAGTGGCAATTGGGTGACCGGATTGCGGCGCTGCACCAGTCGACCGGTCAATGGCATGGATTTTCCGCTGATACCTTTGTTGGAACGCTTCCGCAGCCGAATGGCTTATTTGCCAGCTGGCTTGCCTATTACCGCGACCAGCGGCTTATGAGACAATTACAGCTGGGAATTGAGCAGGGCACCATGACAGGCAAACGGCGTGAGCGCATGGAAAAACTGCTCGAAAATCTGCATAAGTGGGTGCCGGACGATGTGGCGCCCGCTTATCTGCACGGAGATCTGTGGGGCGGTAACTGGCTCGCCGGTCCCGATGGCGAGCCGTATGTGATTGATCCGTCGTTTTTGTATGGTGATCGGCATTTTGAACTGGCTTTTACGGAAGTATTCGGCGGTTTTGGCCGTGATTTTTATCAGGCTTATCAGGAACGCTTCCCGCTGTCAGCTGATTATGACGCTATTAAACCAGTGTACCAGCTGTATTATTTGCTCGTTCATTTGAATATGTTTGGGGAAGTGTACGGGCGGTCTGTTGACAGGATTTTGCAGCGCTATATCGGTTGATGAGTGCCATGGCGCCAAGGAAATGTCCGAATGTGTCCTGCCTGAGAAGGCCTTTCCCTAAGTCAAGTCGTGTATGATAGACATGATGAGAGTGGTGTGATGGCGCATGAGCTTTTATGACGTGCTTGTTTTTATCCATGTGTTTTCAGCAATTTTAGGCATGGGGCCGGGTTTTATCCTGACCTATATTTTGACAAAGGCCCGGAACATGTCTGAACTGAGGCATGCTTACCTGATCCGGAGCCATCTGCATGGCTTTGTCATGGTCGGCGGGATCCTGCTTCTCGTGACCGGTCTGTGGATGGGAGCACTGAACCCTGCGTTGTACAGCCAGGGCTGGTATGTATTAAGTCTCGCCTTATTTCTAATCGCGCTTGCTATGGGGCCGCTGGTTTTAGCTCCAAGGTCCAGGCCGATCAAACGTCTGCTGCGGGAGCATCAGGGCGAGACAATTCCTGATGACTATTATCGCATGGCTAAAAAGCTTTTTTTCTGGGAGCATTTGGAGAACATTATTTTTCTGCTTGTCATTGCACTTATGATTCTGAAGCCTTTTTAAAGAAAAAGAGGCTCAACCGCCCGGAAACAGACATCTTCTCCGCGGGCGGTTATTGAGCCTCCTCATGCCGGTCTGTTGGCGTACTTTAATCTGCTTTTCCGAGATATTCTTCCAGTGTCAGTTCTTGTTCCATGATCGCTGTTGCTGCCTCTTCTCCGACATACCGCAAATGCCAGGGTTCATACTGGTATCCTGTAATGGCTTGTTTGCCTTTAGGATAGCGGATGATAAATCCATAATCGGCAGCGTTTTTTTTCAGCCACTTGCCTTCTGCGGTGTCACCAAAGTCTTCCACTAATTTAAAATTAACCTCAGAACTGGTAACATCCATTGTCAGCCCGGTCTGATGCTCGCTTTCGCCGGGTTTGGCACTGAATTGATTCGCAGCTTCTTCACCACTTTCACGGACATTGGAGGCGAAAATAGCATCCTGCCGGTCAAATGAGCGATAGCCGGACTGGGCAAACAGCTCAAGATCTTCTTCATTGGCTGCCTGAAACATGTCTTCCAGTGCTGTGGCGGCTGCTTGGCGCATTTGTTTCTTAGGCAGTGATTCGTCAAATGGGAACTGGACATCCGGCTCAACCAGATTCAATGGTTTAAAGCCATCCGGCAGAACGTGATCTTTGTTAACGAGTGCCAGGATTTCGTGCGGATTGCTGATGGCTGTGTCTTCGTCGCTGGGTTTATCAAGCTTTCGGCCTGGTTTAATCGCTTTGACATTATCCTTGTATGCCTGCATGGCTTCCTGGGTTCGGTCATTATACACGCCTGTGACATCCAGGTTGTCCTGCTGCATTTGATAGTCTGTCACGGCCCAGATCGTTAGCGCATCATAGGTTCCGCTTAATGCAATGTCATAGCCGATCCTCTGCAGTTTTTCCTGCAGGGCTTTCACTGACTTGCCTTCATCGTTTTTCTGCAGGTGCTTATCGGGCAGTTCCAGTGGCTGATCAGCTGCGCTTGTTTGTTCAGCCTGGGTTGTTTGCTTATTGTCGTCAGCTGTATCGTCACCGCCAGCACTGCAGCCTGTTGCAAGCAGCAGTGTCCCCAGTGCTGCTGAGGCGATTGTGAGGCGTTTGTTGCGCATGGTCTTCTCTCCCTGCTTTCTCCGTTTTATTTATCCATTGTAGCATAGCGGGCTATGACGTTGTTGGCATCCGCCGTCTGATTGACTTGGCCCGACCGGATGCATCTGCTGCCTGCACCTGCAGATATCTGTTCGAACTAAGGCTGTTTGCGCTCGTTTAACGTGCGGCGAACAGCCGGGAAATCTCTGTGATGACATTGGTTGCCTGCTCCATCGTTTCGACGGAGATGTATTCGAATTTCCCATGAAAATTCTCCCCGCCGGCAAAGATATTCGGTGTCGGCAGCCCTTTGTAGGAAAGCTGTGCCCCGTCTGTTCCGCCGCGTACAGGTCTGATAAGCGGGGTGACGTTCAGATTTTCCATAGCCTGGGATGCGATATCAACAATATCCTGCACAGGTACGATTTTTTCACGCATGTTGTAGTATTGATCATGCATGTCGATGTCAGCGGAACCATGGCCATATTTAGCATTGATTTCCTGGGTGAAATCGTTGAATGTTTCTTTTCGTGAGGCAAAATTGTCTTTATCAAAATCCCGGATAATATAGGAAACCGAAGCTTCTTCTACATCACCGCTTACGGACAGCAAATGGTAAAAGCCTTCATATTTCTCCGTGTATTCGGGTGCTTCGTATTCCGGAACTTTATTGATAAATTCGGCAGCCATTTTTCCGGCGTTCACGAGTTTATTTTTGCCTGTGCCGGGATGGACGCTGTTGCCGTGGAAGGTGATTGTGGCCGCTGCGGCGTTGAAGCTTTCATACTGCAGTTCGCCTAAAGGACCGCCATCCATCGTATAGGCATATGCAGCCGCAAACGTGTCCACATCAAATTTATGCGGGCCGCGTCCGATTTCCTCATCAGGTGTGAATGCCACGCGCACTTTGCCATGTTCGATTTCCGGATGGTCAATCAGATGCTGCATCGCTGTCATAATCTCGGTGACGCCGGCTTTGTCATCGGCTCCGAGCAATGTCGTGCCATCAGTCGTAATCAGCGTATCACCTTTGTAGGCTGGCAGTTCGGGGAAATCGTCAGTGGTGAGGACAATACCCTTTTCCTGATTGAGTGTCAGATCACCGCCATTATAATTGTCGACGATCTGCGGGTTGACGTCTTTGCCGGTGAAATCAGTCGCTGTATCCACATGCGCCAAAAAGCCGATGACCGGCACGTCTTTGTTCGTATTGGATGGGAGCGTCGCCATAACGTAACCGTTATCATCAATGGTGACGTCTGCCATGCCAATTTCCTTTAATTCATCCACCAGCATATGGGCCAGGTTCAGCTGTCCGGATGTGGATGGTGTGGTCGTGCTGGCCTCATCGGACTGTGTTTCGACTTTGGCGTAGCGGGTGAAGCGTTCGATTAATGTATCTTTCATGATATGTCAGCTCCTTTTTCAGTCTAACCTTTAGATTAGTCCTTCCAGTTTATCACGACTATACCAGAAAAATGAAGCGCAGGAAGGGCTGTTCATAAGCCTATCCATCAGGTAGAATGGAAGTAAGTATCTTCATGAGCGATCGTTACGAAAAAAACGCATCGGGAGGGGTTAACATGTCTGTTGTTGTAAGTACGGCGTGGCTGGCAGAACGCATGCAGCATTATCCGGATCAGACGGTTGTTGTGGATACACGTTTCCAGCTGCAGGATGAAGATGCTGGCCGGAAAGCCTACCTGGAAGGTCACATTCCGCAGGCTGTTTATTTGGATCTGAATAAAGATTTATCTGCAAAAGCAGCTAAGCATGGCGGCAGTCATCCACTGCCGGACATGGAAGCGTTCGCAGCAAAAATCGGTCATATCGGGATCGATCATGATACAACGGTTGTGGTGTATGGCCAGGGGAATGACATGTTCGCGGCAAGGCTCTGGTGGCTTCTGGATTATGCCGGGCATGGAGATGTGCATTTACTTAATGGCGGATTTGATGAATGGCTGAAGGAAGGCCGTCCTGTCACAACCGCCATACCAGCATTAAATGCTAAAACGTTCGAGCCTGTTATCCGGGAGAACGCTGCTGTGGGTATTGAGGACGTACAGCTGAAACTGGCGCATCAGTCAGCTGCATTAATTGACTCGCGTGCCAGGGAACGTTATCTTGGTCAGACTGAACCGATGTACCGCCGAGCGGGCCATATTCCTGGCGCGAAAAACTTCGTCTGGACTGACGTTTTGGATGACGAGGGCTATTGGAAAAACACTGATGAATTGGCGGAACACTTCGCTTCATTAAATCAGGACGAGGAGATCATTGTTTCCTGCGGCTCCGGCGTGTCGGCCTGTCCTAATGTGCTGGCCTTGCGCTCAGCCGGGTTTACCAATGTTAAATTATATCCAGGCAGTTTCAGTGACTGGATCTCCTATGATGCAAATGAAGTCGAGACAAAGGACGAGTGATAATGGAGACACAACGCTGCGCATGGGTGACAGATGACCCTATCTATATTGACTATCATGATCATGAATGGGGAAGACCGGTTCATGATGATCAGACATTATTTGAGATGCTGTCTTTGGAAGGCGCACAGGCAGGTTTGAGCTGGCTGACGATTTTAAAACGGCGGGAAAACTACCGGAAAGTATTTGCTGATTTTGACCCGGCAACAGTGGCTGCCTTTGATACGGACAGGGTGCACAAAATGATCCAGGATAAACGCATCATCCGGAACAGGCAAAAGATTGAGTCTGTGATTACAAATGCGCTTGCCGTGCTGATGATTCAGCGGCAATTCGGCAGTTTTTCTGCCTATATCTGGCAGTTTACCGGCGGTGAGCCGATTGTGAACAATTGGGAGACAGGAGCCGATGTTCCTTCTTCAACAGAGGCATCCGAGCAGATGAGCAAAGCCTTGAAAAAACGTGGTTTTAAATTTGTTGGACCGACCATCTGCTACGCCTTTATGCAAGCAACAGGCATGGTGAATGACCATACGCAAGACTGTTTTCTGAGCGGACAGGATCTCTGAACCGGAGAGCTATTGGCAGCCGATACACAACATTTTAAATGGACTGCCTTCTGTGATAGGCTTAACTTACCCTTAAAGAAAGGAAGCGTTTAAATGAACTATGTAACTTTAAATAACGGCCTTGAGATGCCGCAGCTCGGATTCGGTGTCTGGCAAGTGCCGGATGAAGAAGCAGAAACATCTGTAGCCAAAGCACTTGAAGTCGGCTACCGTTCCATTGATACAGCTAAAGTGTACGGCAATGAAGAAGGCGTTGGCCGGGCCATTGCTGCCAGCGGCGTCCCAAGGGAAGACCTCTTCATCACCACGAAACTGTGGAACAGCGATCAGGGCTATGACTCGACACTCGAGGCATTTGATGCAAGTCTTGAGCGTCTGGGACTTGATTATGTGGATCTTTATTTAATCCACTGGCCAATGCCAGAAGTGGACAACTATGTGGAAACGTACAAAGCGATGGAAAAACTGTATCATGACGGCCGTGTGAAGGCCATTGGCGTTTGCAACTTCAATATTGAGCACTTGCAGCGTCTCCTGGATGAATGTGAGGTTGTGCCAGTGCTGAACCAGGTCGAATGCCATCCATATCTGCAGCAGCAGGACGTTAAAGCATTCTGTGCCGAGCACAATATTTATGTGGAAGCATGGAGCCCGCTGATGAGTGGCGGCAATGCGCTGCAGGATGACGTTATCGGTGACCTTGCTAAAAAACATAACAAAACGATCGCGCAAGTTATTCTTCGCTGGCATTTGCAGACTGAAGCGATTGTGATTCCAAAATCCGTAACGCCAGCCCGCATTGAGGAAAATTTCGATGTGTTTGACTTTGAACTGACTGCGGAGGAAATGGAGCAAATGGCCAAACTCGATGACAACCAGCGGCAGGGACCTGAGCCCAATGATATGAACAAGCAATAGGTGCAGATGAGCCGGGACAAACGTATTTTTATCAATTAAAGCTGAATTAGAATTGATATTAAGTTATGTCCCGGCCTGTTTTTGTATGCAGCCTGTGTGAATTATTTTATTTTATTTCCAGCCGTTTACTGGTATGCTGGAGATGCAGGAAAGACAAGCATGTTAAACTATGATGTGTTAGGGTGAATAACCATGCCTCAAGGAATTAATCAGCGCAAAACGGAACATATCCGGCTCTGCTTAACTGACAATGTTGAAGGCGTTAATAAGTCAACAGGTCTGGAAGGCATCTCGTTTATACATAATGCTATGCCAGAGATAAACTTTGCCGATATTGATACGCGCACGCAGTTTCTGGATAAGCCGCTCAAGGCACCTTTCCTTGTCAGTTCGATGACTGGCGGATCGGAACTGGCCGCGACCATTAATCAAAACCTTGCCAAAGCAGCCGAGGAAAAAGGCTGGGCGATAGCACTCGGCTCAACAAGGGCTCTTTTGGAAAGTGATGCGCACCAGGAATCTTTTCTCATTCGGAAGTATGCGCCGAGTGTTCCGCTGATTGCTAACCTGGGTGTGGTGCAGTTGAATTATGGTTACGGCGCAAAGGAGTGTCAGCGGATTGTTGATTTGACGGGTGCCGATGCGATTGTGCTGCACTTTAACCCGCTGCAGGAAGCTATACAGGATGAAGGAAACTTAAACTTTGAAGATCTGCTGCCGAAGATCAAAGAGCTCTGCTCGTCGCTTGACGTTCCTGTAGGCGCAAAGGAAGTCGGTTTTGGCATCGATGGCACGGTCGCGGAAAAACTTTACGATGCAGGCATTTCCTATATCGATGTTGCTGGCGCTGGCGGCACATCCTGGAGCCAGGTGGAAAAACTCCGCTCAAATGATCCGCTGAAAAAAGCTGCCGCTGAAGCATTCAATGACTGGGGCATCCCAACGAAAGACTGCCTTGTATCCGTGAGGAGCAAGCTGCCGGACGCGCCGGTTGTCTCCAGCGGCGGGATGAAGACAGGTGTGGATGCTGCGAAGGCCCTGACGATTGGGTCTGACGTTATTGGCTTTGCCCGGCAATTGCTGGAGGCAGCAACCGAATCGGAACAGGATGTTATCAAGGCGATGGAGCAGATTGAACTTGAATTAAAAATGACGATGTTTGGCATTGGCGCCAAAACGCTTGATGACTTAAAAAATACGAAGCGCGTTTCCATTATGGGGCAATCGCTCCTGGAAGAATAATAATACAGCTGCCGACCTGAATCAGGAAGGCAGTTTTTTGTGGCAAGCGTCATGAAAGCCTGAATTCAATTTATGGAAAAAGCGATAACGCTTAATAAAATGAGGCTGGGGCCAGATACTATTCTCAGAAGGAGGGGGTTATAATGGATCAGGAAATGCACGAACCTGAAGACAGTCGATTTATTCCGATGACTTCTGTGGATAGTGGTTACGGGCGGGAGGCTGCCCCTGACGTGTATTATTATACGGATCAGATCGCCAACGTCTTATTTGTCGGTGACCCGGAGCAGGGTGAGTGGGTAATGATTGATGCTGGCCTTCCTGGGTCGGCTGACGAGATTCGCGCGGCTGCAGCGGATCGCTTTGGCGAAGACAGCCGTCCGTCTGCCATTATTTTAACGCATGGCCATTTTGACCACATCGGTGGATTAGTGGACTTGGTGAACACGTGGCAGGTGCCGGTTTATGCACATGAACTGGAAATGCCATATTTAACCGGTCAGAAGCGTTACCCTAAACCGGATATGAGCGTTGAAGGCGGTGTATTAGCGAAAATTTCCGGCATCTATCCGAATGAGCCCGTTGATTTGGCTGATGCGGTTCAGCCATTGCCAGAGGATCATACGGTACCCGAAATGGCGGGATGGGAATGGTTCCATACGCCTGGGCATTCACCCGGTCATGTTTCCTTGTACCGGGATGACGATTCACTGCTCATCTCAGGTGATGCCTTTATTACGGTACGGCAGGATTCATTTTATAATGTGCTGATGCAAAATACGGAAGTGAACGGACCGCCGCGCTATTTGACAACAGATTGGGAGGCTGCCAGACAATCGGTGGAAAAGCTGGAGACCCTGCAGCCTGATTGTGTGGTGCCCGGTCATGGCCGGGCGATGGAAGGCGCTGATCTGGCAGAGGGACTGCATGAGCTTGTGCGGACGTTTGATCAAACGGCCGTCCCTGATTATGGCCGTTTTGTAGACGACGCGGAACAGTAAATGTTGCGGGAGCCGGTGGCATATCGGTTCCTTTTATTTGCTGCGACACAAGCGGATTTGCTGCAACCGTTTTCAATAACGGTATTAACATTCTATGTGCAGATGTGCTAATATAAAAACAGAAGAGGGGTGTAGCTGATGAAAATAGACGTATGGTCAGATTTTGTATGCCCGTTTTGTTATATAGGCAAACGCCACTTGGACTTTGCTTTGGAACAATTTCCATACCGTGAAAATGTGGAAGTTGCATACAAAAGTTATGAACTGGAACCGAATGCTGAGCTGAACGCTGGCGATAATATACATGAGCGTTTGGCCGCAACCAAAGGAATGTCCTTCGAGCAGGCTAAGAGCATGAATGAACAGGTGGGTAAGCAGGCTGCTGAGGCAGGACTGACCTATCATTTTGACACGATGAAGCCTACCAACACCTTTGATGCTCACCGTGTCGCCAAATATGCTGCGGAAAAGGGCAAAGGCAAAGACATGACCGAACGATTGTTAAAAGCCTATTTCACAGAGTCTGAGCTTATCAGTGATTATAAAACGCTGATCAGGCTTGCGGGTGAGGCTGGACTGGACAAAGATGAGGTATCAGCCTTATTGGAAAAAGACGATTATGCCATTCATGTCCGGGCCGATGAAGAACAGGCAAGACAACTCGGTGCTGAGGGCGTTCCTTTCTTCGTTTTCAACGAAAAATATGCCGTCTCAGGCGCCCAGCCACAGAAGGTTTTCGCTGATGTGCTCGAACAAGTATGGGAAGAAGAACAGGAAAAACCGGGATTGCAATCATTAAATCCAAAAAAATCGAAAACAACTTACTGTACAGATGAAGGCTGTGAAATTGTGGAGGACGATTAAACAGTCAGTTCGGCGCCTTTGAAGGGGGTATTAACCCTTCAAGGGCTTTTTTAATGGCTTTTATAAAATGGTCTGCCTCCTTAAAAAAAGCCGGATTTTTTAACCAGATTGTATTGCAGTTCCCAAGGAATTTGATATAATAGGTTCGGAACGCATAATTGATAATGATTTTCATTCTTATTTAGAATGAATCAATTTTAATAGTCATTCTAATGTGTATTCGAGGGTTTTGTATGAAACGATGGCATCTGGTGGTCGTGGGGGTCCTGTTATCATTTACGTCTATTTTCATAGGTGTTTCGGATATTGCGCCGTGGGACATTTTCAATTTAACTGATGAGCAGATGAAAATGCTGACGGTGAGCCGTCTGCCGCGACTCATCAGCATTATTATTGCGGGTGCGGCTATGAGCATCTGCGGTTTGATTATGCAGCAGTTGACACGGAACAAATTTGTGTCACCCACAACCGCGGGCACCATGGATTCTGCGCGTCTCGGTGTGCTGGTGTCATTGCTTCTTTTCCCATCAGCAGGCATGCTGCAAAAAATGGCGATTGCTTTTGCATTTGCACTCGCGGGTACTTTTATTTTCATGAAAATTCTCGATCGCATTAAGTTTAAGAATACGATATTCATTCCGCTCGTCGGGCTGATGTTTGGGAATATTGTCGGTTCGATAACCACATTTTTTGGACTGAAATACAACCTGGTACAAAGTGTCTCATCCTGGCTGCATGGTGATTTTTCCATGGTCATTGAAGGCCGTTATGAACTTTTGTATATCAGTATCCCAGCCATCTTGCTGGCTTATTTATTTGCCAACCGTTTCACACTTGCAGGCATGGGTGAGGACTTTGCTCTGAGTCTTGGTCTGAATTATAAACGGGTTGTTAATCTGGGGCTTGTTATCGTCGCGTTTGTTTCATCGATCGTGATACTCACTGTAGGGACGCTGCCCTTTTTAGGTCTGGTTGTACCTAATATTGTCACGATCTTTCAGGGCGATCATCTCCGGAAAAGTATTTTTCCCACCGCGCTTATGGGAGCAGTATTTGTCCTGTTTTGCGATATAGTCGGACGGCTTATTATTTATCCTTATGAAATTTCAATCAGCCTGACAATCGGTGTTATCGGCAGTGGTATTTTCCTTTATTTGTTATTGGGGCGTAGAGCCAATGAAAGCTAAACTGACGACACTAGCAATTATAACCGCCGTATTTATTGCTCTATTTCTATTTATCGATATCGGCAGTCAGTGGGAGTATGTGCTGTCGAGACGGTTTAACAAAATTATTGCGATGGTTCTTACAGGCTGTTCAATCGCTGTATCAACGATCATTTTTCAAACTATCACGAATAACAAGATACTAACGCCCAATATTATCGGACTGGATTCGTTATACATGCTGATTCAGACCATTGTTGTGTTTGTCTTTGGTGCTGACACGCTGACCATGATGGACAGCAATTTCCATTTCACGCTGTCAGTTGGGCTGATGCTCTTGTTTTCCGCTTTGCTGTATAAGCTGCTGTTTAAACGCGAAGGGCAGAATATTTATTATCTATTGCTTGTCGGCCTGATTATGGGCACGTTATTTTCCAGCATCTCATCTTTCATGGAAATCCTGATTGATCCTGACGAATTTCTCGTTGTAAGAGACTCCATGTTTGCCAGTTTTAACAATGTCAACACACAGTTGCTCGCTATCTCTGCTGTGGGCGTTGTCCTGATTGGTCTTTATTTGCTGCGGTTTATTAAATACTTAGATGTGTTGTCACTCGGAAAGGATCAGGCAGTTAATTTAGGGGTGGATTATAATGCGATCGTCAAACGCCTTTTGCTGATTATTGCAGCCCTTGTATCGATTTCGACAGCTTTGGTTGGTCCGATTACATTTCTGGGGCTTTTGGTGGCTAATATTACGTATCACTTTATGGGGACATATCAGCATAAGTTTTTACTTATTGGATCGCTCTTCATCAGTGTTATTTCGCTTTTAGGTGCACAAATGTTTGTTGAACATATCCTTCACTTTGGAACAGCTGTCAGTGTTGTTATTAATCTTGTTGGCGGATTATATTTTCTTTATCTGCTGTTAAAGGAGAGTAAATAATGTTAGATGTTAAACACGTTACCAAACAGTACGGTCAGAAGAATGTGGTTGAGGACGTTTCGCTTACGGTGGAAAAGGGCAAAATCACCTCATTTATAGGCCCGAATGGTGCTGGGAAGAGTACCCTGTTATCGATGGTCAGCCGGCTAATCGATAAGGACAGCGGCGAGATTGTCATTGACGGTGAGGATATCAAGAAAAGCAAAAATAATGATCTGGCCAAAAAGATTTCTATTCTTAAGCAATCCAATCACGTTAACATCCGCATTACGATCAAGGACCTGGTCAGTTTTGGCCGCTTTCCTTATTCGCAGGGCCGCTTAACAGCAGAAGACTGGCGGCATATTAATGACGCACTGCATTATATGAGACTTGAAGACATGCAGGACAAATTTATTGATCAGCTTAGCGGCGGGCAGCTGCAGCGGGCTTATATCGCAATGGTCCTTGCACAGGACACCGAATATATTTTGCTGGATGAGCCGCTCAACAATCTGGATATGAATCATTCGGTTGAAATTATGAAGGCCTTGAGGACCATGGTGACCGAACTGCAGAAAACAGTTGTGATTGTGCTGCATGATATTAACTTTGCCTCCTGTTATTCGGATCATATTGTCGCCTTAAAAGATGGAAAGGTCGTTAAAGGCGGCGAGACAGACGACATCATTCAGCAGCCAGTGTTAAAAGAAGTGTTTGATATGGACATCCAAATCGAAATCATCAACAACAACCGGATTTGTCTGTATTACACATAATCGTTCCGCCATAGAAGATCGGGGTGCCTGTGTCAGTCTATGAGTCACCCCAGTCGTGGCAAGCGTTTATTTTTTAAATTTACATTGATAATGATTATCACTATCAGTATTTGTGCTAATCCTGGCATTTGACATTCCAGCAGGGGAAGGGGACTAAGAAATAGCCACTGGGTAAAGAATACGTCGGTGCGTCGCAGATTTTGTTGATTTATATAACTTTAAGGAGTGGTGACGATGCTTAAAAAGCTTTCAGCATTTTTATCTGTTTTTCTATTAATGATGGTTCTCGCAGCTTGCGGCAGTAACGCTGAGGACGCGTCTACCGGATCAGATAACGATGGGGATAATACTGATTCAGAAAAAGAAACGGTTACGATCAGCGATAAGCTGGATGAGACAGATGTTCCGAAAAACCCGGAGAACGTCGTTGTGTTTGACTATGGAGCTTTAGAGACGCTTGATAAACTGGATGTCCCCGTAAAAGGGATTGCTCAGGGAAGTTCCATGCCGGAGTACTTATCAAAGTATGAGGATTCTGACTACACCAATGTTGGTACGTTAATCGAACCTGATTTTGAAGCCATCAATGAAGCAGATCCTGAACTGATTATTATCTCTGGCCGACAGTCAGATGATTATGATGAACTGAGTAAAATCGCGCCGACAATCTATGTGGGCATTGACAATGACAACTATATGGAATCGTTTAAAGATAACGCCAGGAAACTGGGCAAAATCTTTGGAAAAGAAGACAAGGTCGACCAAAAACTTAGCGCTATTGAACAATCAATACAGGAACTTCAGGATAAAACAGCGGCTAATGATAAAGAAGGCTTGATTCTCTTATCAACAGGCGGAAAGATCAGTGCGTACGGCCCAGGGTCACGCTTCGGTCTCATTCACGACGTATTCGGTGTGACACCTTCCGATAAGAATATTGAAGCGTCAACGCACGGTCAGAAAGTCACTTTTGAATATGTGGCTGAGCAGGACCCGGATTATTTATTCGTGATTGACCGGGATAAAGCGATCGGCGGTGACACGACTGCCAGCAAGGTCCTTGATACCAAGCTTGTCAATGACACGACGGCAGCGAAAAATGATCATATTATTTACTTAGATCCGAACGTATGGTACCTTTCCGGCGGCGGCTTGCTTTCGATGCAGGAAATGATCGATGAGGTTGAAAACGGATTGGATTAAGATCAAATGGAAGCAGGGCAGCAGCTCTTGCTTCCATTTCTTTGGGCTCGTAACCTTTGTGCTGGTCCCAGGGTTAGTCGTTTTGGCATTTACTTACGGCACAATTGCGTAAATTAATGCTGCGGTTTGTTACAGAATCGTAATAGGCGACTATGAAAACTGTCTTGGCAGGATCCTTTCCGGAAAACGGCACATAAGTTGACATTTGCACAATCCCCCTTGAATATGTTTGAATGTAGGAACAATGAATGGAAATGAGGGTAGCCGTTTATGAAAAAGTTGATTATGTTATTGGCCGCTTTAAGTTTAGCTGTTGTACTGGCAGCATGCGGTGATGACGATGACTCTGCGGATAAAGATAAGGATAAAGATACGTCTGATAATAATCAGAGTGAACAAGCATCTAAGGACATGCCTAAACCGAACTTAGACGATGTTCCAGATGTTGTGGCAAAAGTCAACGGCGAGAAAATTAAGAAAGACGAATTTTCCAAGACGTATAAAGGCCAGTTTCAGCAAATGGCTATGCGGGCTAAGATAAGCGGCAAGGATCTGGACCAGGATAAGATGAAAAAGCAGACAGCTGAAGGTATGGTTGGCAATAAACTGCTGACTCAGGAAGCGGATAATCGTGATTATAACGTATCCGACGAAGAAGTTGATGATACACTGAAAGAACTGTCCAAACAGCAGCGGAAGGATTTTGAGTCGACCGATGACTTTGTAAAAGCCCTTGAAGATCAGGGAATGGACAAGGATAAGATTATGTCCCAGGTCAAGAAGCAGGTGCAATTAGATAAGCTGATTGATGAGGAATCAGGTGATCTTGAACCATCGAAAAAAGAAGTGAAGAACGCTTACGATCAATATAAGAAACAGCAAAAACAAATCAACAAGCAAAAAGGTGATGACAAGGAAAAAACAGATATAAAGTCATTCGATGAGAAGAAACCTGATCTTAAAAAACGGGTTGAACGGCAGAATAGACAAAAAGCAACTCAATCAATCGTTAAGGATCTTCGTGACGATGCTGATGTGACCGTTAATCTATAAGTCAGTGAAACCAGGCTAAATGAGAGCCTGGTTTTTTTATTCGCTCCAGTTTGGCTGCCGCAAACTGCGCGGATGGATTCCTCCATATGGCTTACAATTTCATTAAATGGTAAGACAGAACAAGCTGGTAAATGGTATACTGGTATATGGTACAGTAATGTATTGTATTGGTATAAGATTTAGTCAGTGAGGTCTGATCATGCAAGCGAAGTCTATCATCGGTATTGTAGCGGTTATCCTGTTGATCGGGGGTGCCGCGTTCGGATTGTATACGCTGAACAAGGCACAAGCATCAGGCAAAACAATAGAACATCCAACGGTGTTTGTTCATGGTTATAAGGGCACCTATTATTCGTTTGCCCACATGCTGCATCGATTTGACCAGACATATGATTGGGGGCAGACATCCCTGATTTATGAGGTCTCTCGAACAGGCGAACTGACGGTCCATGAACTGACGAATGGGCAGGTAAGGAAGCCTGTGTCGATTCAGGTTATTTTCCGTAATAATCGTGCCAGTGTGGAGAAGACAACTGGCTGGCTTGCCAAGGTTCTTGCCCAAATGAAAGAAACGTTTAACATGAATACCGTTAATTTAGTCAGCCATTCCATGGGGAGCCTCGTGGCAACGAATTATATTGAGCAGTATCATGATAAAGCCACATCCCCTGACATAGGGAAACTGATTGCTATCGGCGGTCCCTTTGGCGGCATTTACAACGATGCCTATTTTAAAACGAATCATGATCCGGCTGCCGACGATCTTAAACCTGGTTCACGTGCACTGAAGAAGCTGCAGATGAATAAGGATGCTATACCGGATCATTTAAAGATCTTAAGTATTGGCAGTGTGGGCGACCCGGTTGCTGTACCAGAAAGTGTTGCGATAATCCGGCGTATAACAGATGACAGGCAACTTGATTATCAAATGATTCATGACCCGAGTCTGGGTCACAGCGAGTTGCATGATGATTACCGGGTTGACCGGATGGTTCATAAATTTCTGGAGACATCCGATGAGACGGAATGAACAGCAAAGGATTGATGTTTGTGATCAATGATCGCCATACGTATGAACAGCTGGCAGCTATTACATCACCGGAAAATGTTTTAATGGATGAAGAGCTGTATCGGCATACGTATACACAGCTTGGCGGTAGAGCCGATTTTTATGTAACACCCGAAACATATGAACAAGTTCAAGCGATTGTGAAACTGGCTTTAAATGAAGCTATTCCCTTTACGATGCTGGGGAATGGTTCCAATTTGATTATAAAAGATGGCGGGATCCGCGGTATTATTTTAAATCTGGGGCGCTTAGCAGCCATTCATAAGGACGGGATGCATATTGTAGCCCAGAGCGGCGCACGGATTATTGATGTGTCACAGTTTGCTTTATCACATACTTTAACAGGGCTTGAGTTTGCCTGCGGGATTCCCGGATCTGTCGGTGGCGCCTTATTTATGAACGCTGGTGCCTATCATGGTGAAATTAAAGATGTGCTGAAAAGCGCGGTTGTAGTTGACCGGGAAGGGAATCTCCTGGTGCTGGATGCGGCTGATCTGGATTTGGCATACCGTTCGAGCAATATCCCGGCTAATGGCTACATTGTTCTTGAAGCGACATTTGTGATGCAGGCTGGTGAGTATCCGGCGATTAAAACGGTGATGGACGACTTAACACATAGACGGGAGTCCAAACAGCCTCTGGAATATCCATCGTGCGGAAGTGTGTTTAAGCGCCCGCCGGGTTACTTTGCCGGTAAGTTAATACAGGACAGCCATCTTCAGGGCCGGCAGATTGGCGGTGCTCAGGTATCCCTGAAGCATGCCGGCTTTATCATTAACCGCAACGGAGCATCTGCAACAGAGTACATTGATTTAATCCATTCGGTGCAGGCGACGGTTAAACAAACATTTGACGTAACGCTTGAACGCGAAGTAAAAATTATCGGGGAAGATCCCCTGACATAATTGAGATATGAGAAAAGCTGACCTGCCCTGTAAAGGACGGGTCAGCTTTTTTAACATGCATTCAGGACCGGAACCGGTGCAGGAAACTTTGCAGCCGTTCATTATTGGAGTTTTCGAGTACATCTGCAGGCGGTCCTTCTTCAACGATGACGCCGTTATCGAGAAAGAGAACACGGTCAGCGATATCACGGGCAAATTCCATTTCATGTGTCACCAGCACCATCGCCATTTCGCCTTCCTTGGCAATGTCACGAATGACTTCCAGAACCTCACCGACAAGTTCCGGGTCAAGCGCTGAGGTGACCTCGTCAAACAGCATGACGTCCGGACGCATGACCAGTGCCCGCGCCATGGCAACACGCTGTTTCTGTCCGCCTGATAGCTGGTTTGGATATTGATCCAGCTTATCACCGAGGCCGACTTTCTCCAGCATTTCGGTGGCCCACTGTTTAGCATCTTGCTTATCCGCTTTTAACACATGGATGGGTGCTGTCATACAATTATCCAGAATCGTCATGTGAGGAAAAAGATTGAAATGCTGAAAGACCATCCCGACATTTCCGCGGACCTGCCGTAAATGGTTTTCATTGGCCGGGACTATTTCACCGTTTTTTTCCATTTTCCATAAATTCTGGCCATCAATGATAATATCGCCCGATGTCGGCTCCTCAAGTGTCATCATCATGCGGATGATCGTTGTTTTCCCAGATCCGCTCGGGCCGATAACCGCTACTTTCTCAGCTGGTTCAATATCCAGATTGATGCCTGTCAGGACTTCCGTATCCCCAAACGATTTATAAACATCTTGATAACTTACAATCGGTTCTGTCATGACGATGCAGCTCCTTCTTTATCGTTGATCGTTTTACTGCCGGTTGGCTCATTTTTATCAAAACGCTGATTCATTTTCCGCTCCAGTTTATTAATCAAAAGGGCGGATGGGTAACTCAGAACAAGGAACAGGACGGCCACAATGGTCAGTGGCTCCAAATACCGGAAATGCTCGGCACCGTATGAGTTTGCCAGATTCAGAATACCGACAACACCGATCGTGGATGCCAGCGGAATTTCCTTGAACATGATAATGAAATAGTTCCCCAGCATCGGGATGGTTGGCGGTATGGCTTGCGGTAAAATGACTTTTAGCCATTTGTCCTTAGCAGAAAAGTTAAGGGCCCGGGAGGCTTCCCATTGGCCTTTATCAACGGCTTCAATACCGGAGCGATACACCTCGCCGATATAGGTGCTGAAATGAATACCGAGGCCGATAATAGCGCTTGCGAACGGATTTAGAGCAAATCCCACAACCGGCACCATTGGCCAGGCATAATAGATGAAAAATAGCTGGACAAGCGGTGGTGTTGAGCGAATAAATTCCATAATCCACTTAAAGAGCCAGTGTAAAGGCCGAATCCGGATAGCATTTAAAAAAGTCCAGACGAAGCCGAATATCAGGGCAAATAAATAGGTTGCAAGGGTCAGTCCCACTGTAATGCCAAGACCTTGTATGATCATCGGAAAAGCATCAAGGAATGTATCCCATTGCCAGTTGCCACTATTCATCAGCTAGTCACCCCTTTCTTCGATGCTTCCTCCATTTTTCGGGTCAGCCAGATTAATGGCAGTGCCATAATGAAGTAGAATACAAGCACTAGGAAATAAACCGTTGGTGCGTGTGACAGATCATTGCTCCTGAGAATGTCCCCGTAGTATAAGATATCTGTCATGCCGATCAGGGAGACAAGCGAGGTTGCCTTCAGCATCTGGATAAGATAATTACCAAACTCCGGAAGCATCATACGGAGAGCTTGTGGGAATATGACCAGACGCATACGCTGGAAGCTCGACATATTCAAAGCTGTTGCTGCCTCTGTCTGGCCTCCTGAAACGGATAAAATGGACCCGCGCACAATTTCAGACATATAGGCGCCATAGTTTAAACCGATCGCCAGAATACCGGCGAGGTAGTTACTGCCAAGGTCAATGCCAAATAAGATCGGCAGTGCATAAAAAAGCCAGAACAGCTGAACGATCAGTGACGTACCGCGAAATACTTCAACATAAAAGACCGTTATATATTTGATAATCGGATTTTTGGATAAGCGGCAAAAGCCAGCAATAAATGCCATCAAATAGCCAAGAATGATGGACCCGATCAATACTTGAACCGTTATTTTCACACCTTGCATAAGCGTCGGAAATATCTCAGCAATGGCAGTAATAACAATCACTCCTTCTTAGAATTCGGTTGATGATAATAAAATAGGGTCAGACCCCCTGAGAGGGAGTCCGACCCTATGGAGTCATCATGCCGAAATATGCTACTGAGTTATCAAGCTGAGATTAGTATTTTTCACCACTGCAGATCGCTTCAGTCGTTTTATCTTCTGGTGGAGCGTTCGTGTCGGGATTGTAGCCGTTCTTCTCCAGCAGATCAGCAACTGTTCCGTCATCAATCAGTTTTGCTAATTCTTCATTATAAGCTTCGCGAAGCTTTTCATTATCCGGATTAAAAGCAGCGGCGCCATAGCTTGGAACGCCTTCGATATCCGGCTGTTCAAAGTCTTCGACAAATTCAAGATTATCATTGTTGGCTGATTCAAGTGCCATTTTAACGGTCATTTCAGTACCGGTTGTTGCGTCGGCACGGCCGGATTCCACAGCGGAAAATGTAGCTGGGATATCTGCAACATCCTGAATCTGACCTTCTTCAACACCTTCTGTCTTCACATATTCAATTTCGGTTGCGCCGGACATAATGGTGACAGAAGCGCCTGTTTCAGCTATATCACTGTAACTGTGCAGGTCCTTAGGATTGCCTGCTGGGACAATCAGCCCTTCCCCATACGTCATTTCCGGTTCGCCAAAGTCGACGTTTTCACAACGTTTTGGGTTGATTGCCATCCCTGAGGTAATCACGTCAAATTTACCTGCGTTAAGCCCAGGGATTAATTGATCATAGTCTGATAGATGCCCTTCAACATCGTCCACACCCAGTTCTTTAAACACGGCTGTTGCAATATCAACGGCAGCGCCTTTCAATTCGCCGTCTTCTTCATAGCCATATGGTTTTTCGTTTGCAAATCCAACGGTAACGGTTCCTTTATCCTGAATTTTGGCAAGTCTTGAGTCACCGTCACTTCCGCTATCTCCGTCACCGCCGCTGGCATCACCGGAATCATCTGAACTGCAGGCTGCCAGGATGAGCATTAAAGCGGTAAAAATCAATACGGCTAAACGTTTTTTCATCGTTTGAATGACCTCCCATAATGTTTAAGTAAAGCAGATTCAGCATTATCTTTGCTGCTCGCTTAGTACTTTCTGTCTGCAGACATATTCCCTTTTTTGCAGGCCACCCCCCTCGAGTCAAAATGAAAATCGGGTCTTTATAGGCTATTCCGCACTGAAAACGTGTAATAAAAGTCAGTCAGGAAATGTCTGTAAATGGTCATATAATTATGTTAAATAAATTTTCAAAGCGGTTCAAGCCTGATTTTTTTTGATAATTAGGACTAAGCCGTTATTAGATTCGTTTGAGGGAATTGTCCTTATCTATACCGAATGTTGCTCGTAAATAGCTTATATTCCTTTTATATGCTTGAAATTTATGGTTATGATATAATATTCAATTAATTAGACTAGTTTAAAATCTGGTTCGCCAGCAGTTTTACATGGGATGTGATTCAAACTGGCCTGCTGACTATGGAGGAAGCAGATTCGTTAGAGGGACTTGGAATCGAAGTGGTCAGGTTGACTGTGTTATAATGATTGCGGAATCTGTGCCAGCAGATATCAAAATTTTTATTGGGATGGGGGCAGCACTAATGGAAATAATAATTTGGATTGTTATTGCTGCACTCTTTATGGCGAGTTTCGCTGGGATTCTGTTTCCGGCTATCCCATCGCCTTTAGCTGTCTGGGCCGGGTTTTTGCTTTATCATTTTGTTTTGAATGCTGATGAACTTGGCTGGCCGTTTTGGACAGCGATGGCAGTATTGACAGTTATTTTGCTTGGTGCAGACGTCTTGGCCAACAGTTATTTCGTGAATAGGTTTGGCGGCAGCAAGTGGGGTGAACGCGGTGCAGCTATTGCTGTGATAGTTGGATCGTTTGTGATTCCGCCGTTTGGCATTCTGCTTTTACCCTTTATAACGGTGTTCGTTATTGAATTGATGCAGGCTAAAACAATGCAGAACGCTCTCAGAGCAGCTGCTGGGTCATTGATCGGATTTTTCAGCGGAGCGGCTGCGAAAGCCGTCATTCAATTAGCGATGATTATATGGTTTTTGCTTACAATTATAATTTAAAGAAAGGGTGTTCTTAAATGAATCTTCCCAAACGCGTTGTAACCATTGCTGGATCGGCAGCCGGAGGAAGTGCTGGTATTCAGGCCGATCTGAAAACATTTCAGGAACTGGATGTCTATGGCATGAGTATTGTAACAGCGATTGTCTCGCATCATCCGGAAACAGATAAGAATGTGCACCCGCAGACGATTGAGGCGATCGAAGCGCAATTTTCAACAGCTGCGAAACAGGTCGGCATGGATGCACTCAAAACAGGCATGCTGTTTTCCAGAGACATTATTGATAAAGCAGCTGATTTGATCGCGGCATCAGATGTGCCGATTAAAGTGGTTGACCCGGTTATGGTCGGAAAACTTGATTCCAAGCTTTTGGCAGATGATGCAATTGATGTGTTAAAGAAACGGCTGGTGCCGATGGCGGATGTGATTACGCCCAATGTGCCAGAAGCCTCTTATCTATTGGACGGGCGCGAAATTGCAACCGTTGCCGATATGAAACAAGCTGCCATCGATTTGTATGATCTGGGGCCGCAGTATGTGCTTGTTAAAGGCGGCAGACTTGAAGGCGCGGCTGTGGACATTCTGTATGATGGCGAAACCCTGACAGCATTCGAAGCACCGCGGATTGCAACAGACAATACGAGCGGTGCTGGCTGTACGTACTCGGCCGCGATCACGGCTTATATGGCTCAAGGCTATGACATGCCGGAAGCCGTCCGTCTGGCCAAAACTTTTGTAACGACAGCAATTGAATATGGGTTTACCTACACCGATATGGTAGGTCCTACTTATCACGCGGCACAGCGTATGAAGGGGGAGACTCATTCCATTAAAGTGGATAAGCTCTAGTCAGATTGGTTCAGTTATAATGAGATGTGGTGTCTGTCCAGGCTGATCGGTTTATGTGGCGGATATATGAAAGTGTCATAATCTGTCTGTGTTAAAATAAGGTGTATCATAAAGCATTGCGCAGGCAGTTAACTAGTTTGAAAAGGATGTGCCATAAATGGGGAAACGCGCGTTGATTAATGTGGATTATACGGTTGATTTTGTAGCGGATCATGGGAAGTTGACAAGCGGTAAACCAGGACAGGCTATCGAGAATGCTATCGTATCCATCACCAACGATTTTATCGCTGCAGGCGACTTTGTCGTCTTTGCGATTGATGCACATGAAGAAGGGGACACCTATAACCCGGAAACGGCACTATTTCCGCCGCACAATATTATCGGAACAGAAGGCCAGGAACTGTATGGTTCCCTGGCATCGGTATATGCGGATAATCAGCATAAAAGCAATGTCTATTATTTCGATAAGTCGCGCTACAGTGCTTTTGCCGGTACAGATTTGGACATTAAGCTGCGTGAACGCGGAATTGATGAGATTCATATAGTTGGTGTCTGCACGGATATTTGTGTGCTGCACACAGCGATTGATGCCTATAATAAAGGCTATAACATTGTCGTCTATCAGGATGCTGTCGCGAGTTTTAATGCAGCCGGACATGACTGGGCGCTTGGCCATTTTCAGAATACACTGGGCGCGACCGTGTATTAAGGGAGGCTCCAGCCGCACGCGGAAAACAATATCTGTTTCTGGAGCGGTGTTTGAGCAGTCTTATTTCAGCCGTTGAGACCGCATGCCTTGACTTTAACGGCTAGGCCATATATATTTGAACACAATAGTTGAAACGCTGATAAGGATAAGTACCATTAAGAGATCTTTACAGAGAGGAAATGGCTGGTGCGAATTTCCAGGATCGAAAATGGGAACCTGCCTTTGAGTTCGCCATCGGGATGGCTTCGCCTGAAGATGTGCGCGGTTTATCACCGTTATGATATCAAGTGTGCAGCCGTTACGAACGTCTGTAAACAAGGGTGGTACCACCAGACCTCGGTCCCTTATTAAGGACGGAGGCTTTTTTATATTCAAGAGACCTGCGAACCGTTTCAAAGATGTTGTAGAACGAGCGTGCTTGCAGCCACTATCAATATGTTCAGGAGGGGTGACTTTTGTGAGTAAAGATAAACAATACGTTGAAAAAATAACAGCCATGGAGGACGACTTCGCCCAGTGGTATACAGATGTCGTCAAACAGGCGGAGCTGGTTGATTACGGGACTGTCCGCGGAACAATGATCATTAAACCGTACGGATTCGCGATCTGGGAGAATATTCGTGATGAGCTGGACAGACAGTTTAAAGAAACCGGTCATTCGAATGTTTATTTTCCATTGTTCATTCCAGAAAGTATGCTGCAAAAAGAGAAGGATCACATTGAAGGCTTCGCACCGGAAGTGGCCTGGGTCACACACGGCGGGGAAGAAGAATTGAGCGAACCGATTTGTGTCCGGCCGACATCTGAAGTGCTCTTCGGTGATTATTATGCCAAAAATGTTCATTCCTATCGTGATTTGCCGAAGCTGTATAACCAATGGAGCAACGTTGTACGCTGGGAAAAAACGACCCGGCCATTTTTGCGCTCATTGGAATTCCTATGGCAGGAAGGGCACACGGCTCATGCGACACGTGAGGATGCTGAAGCTGAGACGAGCCAGATGCTCGATATCTATACGGAACTTTGCGAAAATTATCTGGCGTTCCCTGTTGTGCGCGGCAAAAAGACAGAAAGTGAAAAATTTGCCGGCGCCAATTATACGCTAACGATTGAAAGTCTGATGCATGATGGTAAAGCGCTGCAATCCGGGACTTCGCACTATTTAGGCACCGGTTTTGCCGAGGCATTTGATATCCGTTTTCTGGATGAGAACAGTGAGGAACAGCCGGTTCATCAAACGTCATGGGGCATGTCCACCCGCATTATGGGCGCCTTGATTATGGTTCATGGTGACAACCGCGGGCTGAAGATACCGCCACGAATTGCACCGACACAGGTCATGATCGTGCCAGCCGCCCAGCACAAGCCCGGCGTTCTTGATAAGGCATATGATCTTCGTGATCAGCTGCAGCAGCTTGTTCGCGTCGATATTGATTCCAGCGATAAACAACCAGGCTGGAAGTTTAATGAATATGAAATGCAAGGCATCCCGGTTCGCCTGGAGATCGGACCAAAAGATATTGAAAAGGAACAAGTCGTGCTTGTCCGCCGTGATACCGGTGATAAGGAATTCGTGCCATTGGCTGAACTGGAGTCAAGGCTGCCGGCTCTGTTGGAAGACGTGCAGCAGAATCTGTATGATCAGGCCCTGAATCATTTACAAGAGACCACTACAACAGCGGTTAACATGGATGAATTTAAGCAGGCCCTGGAGACGTCTCCAGGCTTCATAAAAGCGATGTGGTGCGGTGATGAGGCATGTGAAGATAAGATTAAGGATGACACATCAGCTACGTCGCGCTGCATTCCGTTTGAGCAGGAGGCCATCTCTGACACGTGCATATGCTGTGGTCGTGAGGCGAAAGAAATGGTCTATTGGGCGAAGGCGTATTAATTGAGGACTGCTTGCAGTCAGATAAAATGTCTCAAATAGCAGCAATGAAACGAGCTGTCTCTTGATATAGGGGCAGCTCATTTTAGGATTGCAGTGCTTTTTCGATGTCCTGCTGGATTGTCTCTGGCTTTGTCTGCGGCGCATAACGCTTAAGAACCTGACCTTGCTGGTCGATCAGAAACTTGGTGAAGTTCCATTTAATTTGTCTGGTGACTATCCCTTTGGCATTATCTGTCAAGTAGGTGAACAGCGGATGCGCATTGGCACCTTTGACGTCAATTTTACTGAATATCGGAAAACGGACATTGTACTGACTTTGGCAAAAGGTGGCGATTTCCTCATCAGATCCTGGATCCTGACTGTTAAATTGGTTGCACGGGAAACCCAAAACAGCGAAGCCTCTATCTTTATACTGTTCGTACAGTTTCTGTAAACCATCCAATTGCGGTGTGAAGCCGCATTCGCTGGCTGTATTGACAATCAGAAGCACGTTTCCTTCATACGCGTCCAAAGGTTGTTCCTGCCCGTCGATCATTTGGGCTGAAAATTGATAGATACTCATGATATTCGCCTCCAGTCAACTCACCATACCAATTCCAAATATAAATGTCAAAAAATTTAATCATAATTAGGATCTTTTAATCGTTGTGCTATGTTAAACGAATCATACCCGGGAAAACAGGGTATAGCCGTTAATATCAAGGGGGTTTTCTCTATTGGCGTCACTCTTCTTTTTCTGGACAGGATGTGCTATGATGATATCAATTATTGTGGGCTTGGCTGATAAACGTAATGGAAAGGAAGTGTCTGTTATTGCGAAAATCACTTGTACTTAGTTTTATGTTGCTGTTGTTAGTCGCAAGTGCCTGTTCAAGTGGCGGAAGTCAGGAAGAGCATGAGAATAATGCAAGCAATGGGGATATCCGTCAAACGACAAGCTCTATCACAGAAATGCCCAGTTTTTTGGATGAAACGTCTGATGATCTGAAAAATCTTTATAAAGCCGTCGCACAGAACCAGGATTTGCTGGAATCCATTCCGTGCTATTGCGGGTGCGGTGAATTCGGCCATACAAGCAACTATGACTGCTTTATCAATCAAAATAATGCTGATGGATCACTTGTCTGGGATAATCATGCCATCAAATGCCAGACGTGTCTGGATATTGCGGTGGAATCCGTTATCGCATTCAGTGAGGGGACATCGGTCAAAGAAATCCGCAGCACGATTGATGAAAAATATCAGGACGGAAATTATCCGGAGCCGACACCAACGCCGGAAATATAGCACCAGGAAGCGGGCGCTTTCGATTTGGGAACGACTTGTTTTTATATATCGCAGGCTTGGTGACTGGAGCATCAGGTGTGAGCAGGTTCAACTATAAAATTGGCTGGCATGTGTCGTCCGGCTCAATGCCGTCGACATGCCAGCCAAAAGCTTGTCTCATCTATAGATCAGCTTAGAAATTAACATCTTGTCCATAGAATGCTGCTTCATAAAGTTTCTTCATTTCTTCCGTGGATGTTTCGCGCGGGTTGGTGCCCGTGCATGGGTCTTCGACAGCGTGTGCCGCCATTTCATCGACATGCGCTTTGAACATTTCCTCGGATACGCCGTAGTCTTTGAGCGTATGCGGAATATTCATTTGCGTGTTCATACTGTTGATCCATTCGATGAGTGCATCTGTCAATTCGCTGTCTGACGTGCCCTCAAGACCGATACGTTTGGCATAAGCGGCAAAACGGTCTTCCACGACAGCCCGGTTAAATTGAATAACATACGGCAGGTAGATGGCATTGGCACAGCCGTGTGGTATACCGAATGTCGGTCCGCTTTTGTGTGAAAGACTGTGAGCATTTCCGAGCACGGCGTTAGCGAAAGCCATTCCTGCCATTGCTTGTGCATAGTGTACTTGCTCACGTGCATCCATATCACCGTTATACGAATTCACCAGATTTTCTTCAAGGACTTCAGCCCCTTCGAGAGCCAGGGAGTCAGTAAAGATGGTGCGCGGCTTGGCGACGTATGCTTCGATTGTATGCGTGATGGCGTCCATGCCGGTATAGGCTGTTATATGCTTAGGCATGGATTCGACCATGACCGGATCAATAACAGCGATATCAGGTGTTAATTCGAAGTCCGCCAGTGGATACTTGAATCCTGTCTCTGATTCAATGATGACAGACAGGTTTGAGATCTCGGAGGCACTCCCGCTTGTCGTTGGAATACCGATAAATTTAGCCTTTCCTCGCAAGTTAGGCAGTTCAAATGGCTTGGTGGCATCCTCAAATGACAGGTCAGGATGCTCATAAAAGACCCACATGGTTTTGGCGGCGTCCATCGGAGAACCACCGCCGATGCCGATTATCCAATCAGGATTAAAGTCGTTCAGGATCTCGACACCTTTATTAATCATATCGGTTTCTGGTTCTGTTGTGATGCCATCAATAACGGTTGTTTCCATGCCGCCGTTAGTAAGCTTTTGTTTGATCTTGTCCAGGTTTCCGTTTTCTTTAACAGAATTTCCGCCAATAACGAGCGCGGCTTTTGAACCTTCCAGTGACGTAAGCACGTCAAGTGCATTTTCCCCAAAGTAAATATCGCGCGGAATTGTAAAGCGATTCATGCTGTATACCCCCAAATTACATTTTTTGAACAGCCGATAGGGACTGGCTGCCGTTACATAAGACAAATCTTATGTGTACATTGATTATTGTAAACCATACTGAAAACGTTATGTAAGTACGCACTTTGGGTTTACTTAGTGTGCTGCAGGATACTGTGAAGCCGCCAGGTTTGCAAATATATGGCAAAGCAGGATGATATCGTATCACGAAAATATGCTCTAAAATAGAAGGCATGGAGCTTAAATGGAGGCGCATATTATGGGACATGCCTGCAGAAAGACATATAATTGTGAGAAAGAATTGACCCTGGATGTCATAGGCGGCAAGTGGAAGATGCTGATTCTGTGGTATTTAGGAAAAGAAGGCACGAAACGTTTTGGAGAGCTTCGGTCATTGATTCCTGGCATCACGCAAAAGACACTCACAAACCAGCTCCGTGAACTTGAGGAAGATATGATTATCCACAGGGAAGTGTATCCGGTTGTCCCGCCGAAAGTGGAGTATTCATTGACGGAGCAGGGGTGCAGCTTAATGCCGATCCTCGAAGCAATGAATGCATGGGGGCGGCATTATATGGATACGGTTATGAAAATGAACGCTAATGCCGAAAAAATACCTGATAAGGAAACAAACTAAAGCCTGAGCTGTTCCAGACAGCCCAGGCTTTTTATGTGGAGTGAATAAAATATTCTTATCACCTGTCCGTATAAAAAACAAATCGGCATGATCAGAATGCCGATTTGTTCTGTAGATTAAGCTTCTTGTTTGGTCTGTTTTTCTTCTTCAATAACCGCGAGTCTGCGGCTAATCTCGTCCTGGGACAAATGGTGCTCCCGTACATACAGGTTTTCCTGGCTGATGCGGCACTCATGGGTGCAGCCGCGCATGTATTTATGCTCATTTTCCTCTGAGCAGATAATCTGTTTGTTGCACGGCGGGTTGGCGCAGTTGACATAACGTTCGCAAGGCTGGCCGTCAAAGTGGTCCCGACCGACAACAACATGCTCGTTCTGATTAATGGGCACCGAAATGCGTTCATCAAACACATAGCATCTGCCGTCCCAGAGGTCGCCCTGGACTTCCGGGTCTTTGCCGTAACTGACAATGCCGCCGTCAAGCTGTCCGACATTCTGGATGCCTTCTTCCATCAGCCAGCCGGTAAATTTCTCACAGCGGATGCCACCTGTGCAATAAGTGAGCACTTTTTTATCTTTCAGCTGCTCTTTATTGTTGCGGATCCAGTCGGGCAGTTCACGGAAAGCATTAATATCCGGCCGGATGGCACCGCGAAAGTGGCCGAGGTCATATTCATAATCATTCCGGGCATCCAGAATGACTGTTTCCTCTTCCTGCATCGCGTCATAAAATTCTTTCGGCGAGAGGAACTCAGCAGTTTCTTCCAGTGGACTGATATCCTCATCTTCATTCATTTTCATGCTGACGATTTCCTGACGATGCCGCACATGCATTTTTTTAAAGGCATGCCCGTCATGCGCATCAATCTTAAACGTCATGTCCGCAAAACGCGGATCCTGATGCATGGCTTCCATGTATTGTTCCGTCTGTTCGACTGTCCCGGATACGGTTCCGTTCAGTCCTTCATCCGCAACAAGAATGCGTCCTTTAAGCCCCAGTTCCTGACAGAAGGCCAAATGCTCCTCTGAAAAGGTTACAGGGTCGTCAATCGGGGTAAACTTGTAATAAAGCAGCACTTGATAAGTCTGGTCTGCTGTCATGTTAATACCACCTTCATTTTGTATTTGCAAGATACAAATGCAGTGGATAACTTATTATAATCTTGCAGAAGGGTATTTTATCATGATTCGATGGGATTTGCCAGTGGCGGCTATTTAAGAAACTAAAAACTTTCTTTGTGATGCTCCTTGCATTTTAGCTAAAATGGGCGTACAATGAAAAATAGCAAAGGAAATTGAAATTAGTAATACTTTACGATCTCTTTTGAACAAGTGGTGTAAGTATTTCGTTCAATGGATTTGCACATATTTGGATAAGGGAGGTCGTTTAGTATGATGACCGGTACAGTAAAATGGTTTAGCGCCGACAAAGGGTATGGCTTTATTGAACGCGAAGATGGTGACGATGTTTTCGTTCACTTCTCAGCGATTAATCAAGAAGGTTTCAAAACCCTTGAAGACGGAGAAACGGTTGAATTCGAAATCGTTGAAGGTGACCGCGGCCCACAAGCTGCAAACGTCACTCGTCGTCAATAAATAGTAATCCATAAAATGGTTTATCTCATCCGTGGGATAAACCATTTTTGTTTAAAGACATCACGATCGTCATAAAAAGGCGGCGTTCTGCAGCAATGACAGTCCTCTTGCAGGTGACGAGACTATGAAAGGTGTGCAAAACGTATGGACAAGCAAGATATCGAACAGCAGGTTATTGCCAATTTTCAGCAGGATGAAAAAATGATGATTCTCGTGTATGCACAGTGGTGCATTAACCGTGACCGTGATCCGGAAACTTTATATGAACGTGCATACCCTGGACAACTGGCCAATCAGGCTTTGCAGGATGCTCTGGAACTCACGGTCCCTAAACAGGAGTCCGAGACCATTGCTGATGCAACTGTGCTTAACATTCTGCAGCTGTTTGAGAATGATGATCTGGCGTTTGTTGTGCAGGAAGTCATCGATGCTGATAAACAAAAACGTACTGATTGATTGATGCAGAAACCGACTGTAAACTGGAAATGGGGAAGTGCTAACGAATGAATTGGCATGTTAAATCATTTCAGGAATTGACGAATGACGAATTATTCGCTCTGATGAAATTGCGGGTGAATATTTTCGTTGTAGAACAGGCGTGTGCGTATTCTGAGCTCGATGATTACGACCGCCAGGCGCTTCATTATTTTGCTGAAGACGATGGTGATATCGTCGCTAATGTCCGGCTCCTTCCACGCGATACGGCTTTTAAAGAGCCATCCATCGGAAGGGTTGTGGTTGCTCCGGAATACCGGGGTGGCGGTTATGGGCGCAGAATCATGCAAAAAGCAATGCACTATATCGCCGGTCAGTGGCATGAGCCAGTTATTAAATTAAGCGCTCAAACACATTTAAAGTCCTTTTACGGGGAACTTGATTTCCGGCAACTATCGGATGCTTATCTCGACAGCGGCATTTCCCATGTTGACATGATTTGGGAACAGAAATAAAGTATCAATCATCTGTATCGTCACATAGTATGATTAGTGATTCCTTTTATGAAAAATGCACACTTTTTTAGGAATGGAGACTGACATCTATGATGACGAGACAGCAGCAACAAGCGTTAAAAGATACCCTGACCAAACGGCAGGATACATTAATCAGGCAGGTGCAGGACCACTTTGGGACCTCGCTTGAACTGGCTAAAGAATCAATGGATGAACTATCCAATTATGATAATCATCCTGGTGATATGGGAACAGAAATGTTTGAACGGGGCAAAGATATAGCACTTAATGACCATGCGGAACAAGAACTGCAGGACATCAATGCAGCTTTGCATGCCATTGAAGATGGCACTTATGGCATTTGCCGGGAATGTGGTGTGGATATTCCATTTGAGCGCCTCGAGGCTATGCCGACAGCTGATCACTGCTATGAACATGCCGACCAGGCAAATAACCTGGAAAAGGATGACCGGCCTGTTGAGGAGGATGTGTTCAGTCCTAATCTTAATCCTGGAGGCGTTTCCGGGATAAATCAAACTGGCTATGATGCTGAAGATGCGTGGCAGGATGTAAGCCAGTATGGTACATCGGAGACGGCATCTGACTTCTACGGTGACCAGGAAGATTATGATGCCATGTATGTTAACAGTGATGAACGCGTCGGCAGTGTAACAGATGAAGAAAGTTTTTTGGCCGCTGATCAGGAAGGCCATTTCACAGGTGTAACCCCGAATCATCAGGACTACGAAGACGCGGGGCGGACAGACAGTTATAATCATTACTGATTCAAATCTAAAGGGCCGCCCATACCATTGGCGCCCCTATAGGGAGATGATGACCGTGGAGGAGAATCGCGGCTGTGTTAAATGCGGCAGCAGGGATGCTGAACAGAAAGACGTCGCCATGACGGGGACAGGCCTCTCCAAAATGTTTGATGTGCAGAGCAACCAGTTCGTTGTGGTTTCATGCAAAAACTGCGGATACTCTGAATTTTACAACAAACAGAGTACAACTGCTGGCAATATATTTGACTTTTTCTTCGGTGCTTAAAAAAGCGCCCTGTGCTGTTGGTCTTGCAAAAGGACTGCAGCGCAGGGCGTTTTTTTATCTGTTAGTTAGCCGTTGAAGAAGGAATTCGTGATACTGCTCAAAACGGAGGCCAGAAATGATTGGACAAACAGGCTGAATACCAGCATAACGATGATAAAGAGTCCGATCAGGACGTAAATCCGGTCGAATCCATCCGGGGCATGTTCCATAAAGATAAAGGCTGGTGCTATCAGCAGAAATCCCAGCAGACTGATCAGGACCAGAATTCCAGCAAATATGGGAATGCCAATTAAAAACAGAATAAGACTTATAATAAATAAAAGGCCGAACGGGACTAAATAAGCACCGTATTTGGCGATGACAACGGAAAAAGTCGACCGCTGAACGGCCAGTCGGGCACCAGCAAAGGTGAGGCCGGCAATTAAAAATTCCAGCAGGAGAATCGTTATAAAAGGCAATAGAAACCCGTCTATGAATAACATAGGCCCATAAAACCCTGTTGGTATGGTATTGAGTACAGCTAAATAACTGAAGGCCAGCAGCAGGGCAAACAGAACCATGGTGATGATGCCGGATATCATATCTGACTGGTTCGCTCGTCTGGCTTCGCTCGGTTTTTGAATGAGTGTCGCCAGGAAATGCCCGAAATCACCGCTTGTCCGTTTGATCTTTTCCCCAAACGCTTCAGACGGGGAAGGTGGACTGCTGGTCGCCTCCTCAGGTGACGTTTTGTATTCTTCAGCTTTATTTACGTGTTCGGTGCTTTCCTCAGGCTGCGTGAGGCTGGTGCCGCAATTTGTACAGAACTGACCATTTGTAACATATTGACCGCACGAGGGACAATGCATATCGTCACCTCCATTTCTTGTAACATTTATCAGGATACAGGTTCACTGCCAGTATACGTGCTGATCACCATCTTATCCAGTTTAACATGTTTATAAAAATGAAGAGGCTGGGACAAAAATGCGAACCACTTGCGTGACTGAACCGCTCCGGAGAAAGACGTCGCTTTCCGCGGGCGGCTGGTGAGCCTCCGAAGCGCCGGCGCGCTCCGGGGTCTCACCTATCCTTTGCTCCCGCAGGAGTCTCCGTCTTTTCCTCCGCTGAATCGGAGCATTGTTCGACGCTTGAGTTAGTCGCTTTCGTTTTGTCCCAGCCTCTTTGTCATAGCTGGATACGCATTGGACTGCTGCTCATTATGGTAGCTGCCGCCGCTTTTGCGGCTGTTGTTGCTGTTGCTGCTGTTGCTGCGCCTGTTGCTGTGTCTGCTCTCGTTCAGCAAGCTTGAGTGACACTTTTTGCGCTTCACCATTACGGTAAATTTGCAGTTTTGCAGTATCGCCGACATCTGCTTTGTTATATAAATACTTTCGTAAGTCCAATAAGTTTTTAATCTTATTGCCATTGATTTTCGTAATCACATCGAACTGCTTCAAGCCCGCGCTATCAGCTGGAGAACCAGAATCAACTTTCGCTACGACCATGCCGTCTTTAGCTTTTTTGGGTACTTGAATCTTATCACGATAGCGTGGCGGCACCTGATTAATGGATGCTGTGCTGACACCAATGAATGGCCGGGAGATGCTGCCCTCTTTTTCAAGCTGTTCTATCATTGGTTTCGCACTGTCAATTGGAATCGCAAAGCCAATTCCTTCTACAGTGGTTTTAGCGATTTTCATCGAGTTGATGCCGATAACCTTGCCATCTTTGTTGACCAGGGCACCGCCGCTGTTGCCTGGGTTGATAGCAGCATCTGTCTGAATGACTTGCGTAACCCAGTCGGGCTGGCCGTTTCCGCTTGTATCCATGCTGACTGAACGATTAAGACCGCTGACGATCCCTTTCGTTAACGTGTTCGCAAATTCCATTCCGAGCGGGTTGCCGATGGCTACAACAGTGTCCCCGACTTTCATGTCATCGGATGATCCGAGGTTGGCAACGGTATCGATTTTCGACCCGTCAACTTTCAGAACAGCCAAATCACTTAAGTTGTCGGCGCCCAGAACCTTGGCATCAAGCTGTTCTTCATTGTTGAGGGTGATGTCCACTTCCTGAGCGCCTTCGACAACGTGATTGTTTGTGACAACATAGGCATTGCCATCTTCTTTTTTATAGATGATGCCTGAGCCTGTTCCAGATTTTTTGCTGGGTTCCCAAACACTTGTCTGCTGCTTGCGGGTAACGCCAACGACCGCATCGGCTGCCTCATCCATGTTTTTGGCTGTAGCAGCACCGTCAGAGGTAATGGTTTTGGCCACTTTTGCTGATTCAGAGGCCTGGCTGCTGTTTGTGCTGGTGGAGGCTGCCTGATTGTTGCCGCCGGTTGGTATAATATTTGTTGCAAACAGTACAGCGATAATGACCGCTGATACGATGCCGCCTAAGATGCCGCTGAGCAGATTGTTGCTGGATTTGCGCTGTTTTGGCTTGTTGGGCTGGCTGTTTTGGGCATTTTGTCTGGCATTTTGTGTAATACCTGTGTTTTCAGGGTCCGCCCGCCGGCTTGATTCATTTGACTCGTCTGATTCGTTCGATTCGTATTCTGGTGGATCCTGCTGGCCGTCGTTCTCATAATGATTTGTTTGGTCGTTGTCATTATATTTGTTATCCATGACTAGCTCACCTCGTTACGTTATGATGATTTCAAGTGTTATTATAACCATAACATTTGGTTGTTTTTTGGTATAATTACGGCAAAAATGTGTAAATAATCAGCTTTGGTGATCTATTCCCGTTTTTTAGCCGAATCAATCCTAAATTTATAAAATGTTGGAGGAACCGCCTATGACTCATCATATTGGTGTGGTAGAAGATGATGCAAACATTCAGGATATCGTCAAAGCCTATTTAGAAAAAGAAGGTTTCACAATTACGGCAATGGACTCTGCGGAAGACGCATGGGAGCTGTGGGAAACCCGGCAGCCGGATATGTGGGTTCTGGATATTATGCTGCCAGGGATGGATGGCTATGAATTTTGTAAAAAAATAAGGCAGGAAAGTGATGTGCCGATTATTATCATCTCAGCCAAAGATGAGGAAATTGATAAAATCCTTGGTCTTGAGCTGGGCGGTGATGATTACTTAACGAAACCGTTCAGTCCGCGGGAATTGGTTGCACGTGTTAAACGTGTCCTGAAGCGTACCAGTCACGAGGAATCAGGTCACACACCTGACGACCGGCTCAAGTCAGGTGATTTACTGATCCATGAATCCGACCGCCGGATTTTTTGGCAGGGCGAGGAAAAGGATATCACCACCAAGGAATTCGATATGCTGCTGCTGCTGGCCCGGCATCCTAATCGGGCCTATCCGCGGGAAGAATTGCTCACGAATATTTGGGGCGAGGATTATTTTGGCAGTGACCGTGCTGTTGATGATCTGGTGAAACGCATCCGGAAAAAGCTTCATGGCATCCCACTGGAGACGGTATGGGGTTACGGCTACCGGCTGCGTCAAGATGAGGAGTCGCTATGAAACTGCAGTCACAGCTGAATTGGGCCTTTACGATTCTGCTTCTTGTTATTCTGACTGTGGCAGGCTATGTCATTTATTCCATGATTTTAGGAACGCTGATTGATAACGAACGGTCGGAACTGGACCAAAAAGGTCAGTTGCTCGTGCAGGTGCTGAACAACCAGCACTCATCGCAGGAAGGCATTGACGATTTCAGTCAGTTTTTACAAGAGCAGGATCTGCAGCTGTTTCTCTATGACCGTCAGAAAAATGGTGTGATCATGTCCACGATGCCGGATCAGTATGTGAAAAGTTTTTTAGCCCATGATTATTTTGCCAATAACCAGGAAGATTTATGGGAAGCAGGCAATAAAAAATTTGTTACCTCCCGTATTTTGCTGTCACCGGAGCGGACATCCATGGAGCTGATTTTGCTGACGCCTCTAACGGATCTGCAGGCTGTTCAGCAGGATTTCTTCAGACGTTTGCTTATTGTGTTTCTTATTGGTACTATCGCGGCTGTTCTGCTTAGTTATCTGTTAACCAGAAAACTGGTGACGCCGCTTACGCAACTGAAAAAACAGCTCAAAAAGATTGAAAAACGGCAGTTTGATGACGTCCAGCGTGTAAGAGCCACCGGTGAAATTAAAGAGGTGGAACAGAGCGTTTATGACATGGCCACAGAACTTGAACGTTATATGAAATCACAGCAGGCTTTTTTCCAGAATGCGAGCCATGAGCTGAAAACACCGCTGATGACGATTCAGGGATATGCGGAAGGTATTCGTGATGGCGTCTTTGACGAAGAGGCAAAAGAAAAGGGACTGGAACTGATGGTAACAGAAGTCGGCCGGCTTAAAACAATTATTAATGAAATGATTCTGCTGGCTAAACTGGACAGTGACCAGGCGACGTATCAGCCTGAGAAGATCCGGGCGGCTGATATTATTGACCAGGTGACCGATCGTGCTTTACCGTTGATGAATGAACAGAATGTTGAGCTGACGCACCACGTTAATGATGACAGCGTCTTTTTGGCTGATTCGGAAAAACTGCTGCAGGCGCTGTTAAATGTTACATTTAATGCGATCCGGCATGCTCATTCGCAGGTTTCCATCACGGTTGAAACTCAGATGATTAGTATTGCTGATGATGGGGAAGGTATACCTGAGGATTTTATGCCGCATATATTTCATCGCTTTGTGAAAGGGAAAAGCGGTGAAACAGGCCTTGGCCTGGCAATTGCACGGGCGGTTGTCGAGCAGTCCGGCGGCGATATAACGGTAGAAAATGCCCAGCTGGGTGGCGCCAGATTTATGATTACTTTGCCTAAGTCTGAATCTATGCTATAATGGGATAGTTTGAATTAGCTATTATGAGGAGCGTTGTCTTATGGAACTACGAGATGATTTACGTAACATCGCTATTATCGCGCACGTTGACCATGGTAAGACAACACTTGTTGACCAGATGCTGAAGTATTCGGGAACATTTCAGCAGCATGAACAAGTGGATGACCGCGCCATGGACACGGACGATCTTGAGCGGGAACGCGGGATTACGATTCTGTCGAAGAACACGGCAATTAAATATGGTGATACAACCATTAATATCCTGGATACACCGGGTCACGCGGACTTCGGTGGTGAAGTGGAACGGATTATGAAAATGGTGGATGGTGTTCTGCTAGTGGTTGATGCCTATGAAGGCAGCATGCCGCAGACACGTTTTGTGCTTAAAAAAGCACTGGAACAGAATTTGACACCGATCGTTGCTCTGAATAAAATCGATCGTCCTAATGCGCGTCCGGACGAAGTAATTGATGAGGTTCTGGACTTGTTTATCGAATTGGGAGCTGATGAACAGCAGCTGGAATTCCCTGTTGTTTATGCATCCGCCATAAACGGGACATCCAGCACAGAGTCAGATCTGGATAAGCAGGAAGAGACGATGGAGCCGGTTTTCTCTGCTGTTATGAATCATATTCCTGCACCGGTCAATACGCAGGATGAGCCTTTGCAGTTTCAGGTAACTTTGCTTGATTATAACGATTATATTGGCCGTATCGGCATTGGCCGTGTTGTACGCGGAACAATCAGTGTGGGCGATCAGGTTGTCGTCCTGAAAAAAGACGGTTCTGAGAAACGGTTCCGCATCAGCAAGCTGTTCGGGTTCATTGGCCTGAAGCGTATCGAAATTCAGCAGGCAAAAGCCGGTGACATTGTGGCTATTTCCGGTATCGATGACATTAATGTCGGTGAGACGATCTGTCCGCCAGAGCATCCGGAGGCTTTGCCAATTCTGCATATTGATGAGCCAACTCTGCAAATGACCTTTGTCACGAACAACAGTCCGTTTGTCGGCAGGGAAGGCACATATGTCACCTCCCGGCAGATTGAAGAGCGTCTGTATAAGCAGTTGGAGACGGATGTCAGTCTGGATGTGCAGCCAACGGAGACGCCGGATGCCTGGACTGTCTCAGGCCGCGGTGAACTGCACCTGTCGATTTTAATTGAAAATATGCGCCGTGAAGGCTATGAACTGCAGCTTTCCAAGCCACAGGTGATCATCAAGGAAATTGACGGGGTTAAATGTGAACCGATGGAGCACGTTCAAGTTGATGTGCCCGAAGATTATACCGGTCCTGTCATGGAATCCCTGGGCGAACGTAAAGGTGAAATGCTCGATATGGTTAACCAGGGCAATGGCCAGGTGCGCATTGAATTTAAGGTGCCATCCCGTGGTCTGATTGGCTATCCAACTGAGTTCATGACGCTGACACGCGGCTATGGTATTATTAACCATACGTTCGACTCGTTCCAGCCGCTTGTCAAAGGCTATACCGGCGGCCGCCGTGAGGGCGTGCTTGTCTCTCAGGAAGATGGCAAAGCAACAACTTACAGCATCATGCAGCTGGAAGGTCGCGGCGTGATTTTCGTTGAGCCAGGCACAGATATCTACGGTGGTATGATCGTTGGCGAGCATAGCCGGGAAAATGATTTAACAGTTAACATCACGAAAGCAAAACATTTAACGAACGTGCGCGAATCGTCCAAGGACCAGACGGCAAAAATCAAGAAAACGCGTGACATGTCACTCGAAGAAGCAATTGAATACATTGCCGAAGACGAGTATTGCGAGGTCACACCTGAATCAATCCGCCTGCGTAAGAAAGTCCTGGATGGTAACGTACGTCAGAAACAGAACAAAAAATCGCAATCAAGCTGATTGTGCAAGCTATCAACTGGCAATGGCGGGTATGCTGTTGCCAGTTTTTTTACGATAAAGGCAGGGTTCGTTTATGATAAAGCGATTAAAACGGCTCCGCTTCTTATTCACGTTTCATAAATCCATTCCCTTTCTGGTTGATTTTTTCCGCACAAACCATATCAAAAAAACAACAAAGCTGTTATATGCTGTGCTGATAATTGGCTATAGCGTCATGCCGTTTGACTTGATTCCGGATTTTCTTTTTCCTGTTGGGGCTGTTGATGATATAACTGTTGCCGTTTTTTTGCTGCAGCGAATGGTTAAGACAGCACCGGATGACTTGAAGAAAAAACATCAGTTTGACTGAGGGGCTGTCTGGTCACTGGCGAACGACTGCTTATAAAAATGATGGGATTTACAGACATCATTTGATATGATAAGTCTATGATGATTAGCAGAGTCGCTGATGGGGGAGATTTTTAAGGATGGAATGGAAGAATATTTACCGCGGTATGCTGATGGGTGCAAGCGATACGATTCCGGGTGTCAGTGGTGGCACGATTGCTGTTGTGCTTGGCATTTATGACCAGCTGATTGCCGCTATTAATGGTTTTTTGAGTAAAGACTGGAAAAAGCAGCTTGGTTTTTTAATCCCGCTGGGTCTTGGAATCGCAGCAGCCATCTTTTCGTTGAGTCATATTATCACGTGGCTGTTTAAAACGTATCCAGGACCGATCCAATTTTTCTTTTTAGGGCTTATCTTAGGCGTGTTGCCTTTTCTGTTTAATAAAGCAGAGGCTAAAACGCCATTTCAGATACAGCATTATTTGCTGCTTATCGCAAGCGTTGTGTTCGTCGGGTTATTAGGCTTTCTGGACCCCACTAGGGGAGATATTATAGAAAACCTGTCGTCGGCAGCTTATATCAGACTGTTTTTTTCTGGGGTTGTTGCCAGCAGTGCGCTTGTTTTGCCAGGCATCAGCGGCTCACTGATGTTTATGATCCTGGGTACATTTGCGACCGTCATGGGTGCTGTCAGTCAACTGCAGCTTGATGTTTTAGCTGTGACAGGTGCAGGCATTGTGATTGGGATCGTCCTGATGACCAAGATTGTCAGCTACTTTTTAAACAACTTTTATACAGGTATGTTTGCGGTTGTGATTGGCATGGTGATCGGTTCTGTCTTTGTCGTGTTTCCAGGCTGGCCGGCCGGAGCGGCATCTGTGATAACCAGTATTATAACGTTTGCAGTCGGGCTGGCAGCTGCTGCTTTGCTGGGACGGCTCGAATATAAAGCCTGAACAAACTGGAAGACATGGGGACGAGAAATCGTTACAATGAGAGCAGAATCATTTAAGGGGGAGTGACATATGAAACACATTGATACGGAAGCACAATTTAATGAGATCATTCAGTCTGAGAAGCCGGTTATCATCAAATTTTTCGCAGACTGGTGCCCGGATTGTAAACGCATGAACATGTTCATCGGGGATGTGATGGAGGACTTCGATAGCTATGAATGGTATGAAATCAATACCGATGAAGTCGAAGGCATTGGCGAAAAATACGATGTGATGGGTATTCCGAGCATCCTGGTTTTCCAAAAGGGCGAGAAGATAGGCCATCAGCACAGTGCCGATACCAAAACACCCGAGTCTGTCAGCAGCTTTTTGGAGCAGCAGCTGGCCTAGCACGGGGCAGTTAAACAAACGTTTGATCAATGCTTGTCAGAGAGCGTATCCCGTCCGGGAACGCTCTCTTTTAGCCTATGTAATGATATAACGCACATCTTTTGAATGCTGTAAGTCTGCATTTTCCAGGTGGGCTATATGATCATTGAATGTTATCTGATAAATCGCTGAAAATGTGTTAAGGTCTGTTACCGGAACCGCGAGTTTGCGGATCGTCTTATTATTAATGAGTCCCGAATCCTCGGGTGTGTTGCTTCCGTCACTCCATTCAATCAAGAAAGGCAGTATCTCCATCTCCGCTTCGGGGAACAGCATTTGCCATTCCAGCAGGCTGCCATCAGGTCTGCTGCGGCTGCCGGGAATAGGACCGGTGTATGGCATCCCCGCCTGTTTAAGATTTTCCACAGCGTCGTCCATATCCTGCGTCCTAAGGGCATACTGAATCGGCCCTTCCTGCCCCTCTGCTAACCTTTGGAACAGTAAATGGACTAATGGGTTGTCAGCTCTCGCTGCAGTTGCTTCGTCGAAAATACCGAGCCATTCAATATAGCAGTCATTGCGGAAAAAAGCGAGATAGTTGTACGTTCCCCAGCTTGTATGTTTTCCGCCTTCCGTAATCGTAACACCGTGGTCCTGTGCAAACCTTTCTGCTGCTTTCTCTGGATTTTTGGCAGCGATGACAATGTGGTCAATTGCAAGCATGAAATCTCCCTCCTAACGTTATTTTAAGCCTAAACAGCCATTATGGGAAGCGTTAACCTAAGCTGCTGACTGTTAAATGTGTTTATTCGAATAGATGATTCACAGGATACGTTTAAATTGACAAGCTGGCGGGTATGAAAGTATTGGTTACATTCATACTAAAGGACCAGAGGTGAATGAGCAATGCAACAGCAGGAAGTGGTTGTTTATATCAGCAGCAACAGCCCGCGGTGCAGCAAACTGGTCGATGACTTATCCGAGGCGGCTATTGTCTATCAGGCGAAAAATGTTACCGACCATCCTGAATATCTGGACCAGCTGCATGAACAGGGCGTGTTCGGGACGCCTGTTACGTATGTCGATGATGATCCCGTATTAGGAATGCAGATTAATAAAATTAAGCATAAATTAGGTATCGCAGATCATTATCAGTCACACCGGCATTTTGACGGCAATTAATGATCGGCACACATTTTATTCGTTTGCATACATTAAATATGAAAGTGTGTGATGCATGCCGGATAAATCTGCTTCATTTGTTACTGCCATTTCATCCTAAATTATCCTCTCTGAATACTTTCTGCGAACGCTCTCCGTCCGGTTATTTGCCGGGCTGATGATAATTGAAACAGGCCACATAGCGGTTATGATCTGTTCGCGCATAAAGGCATTGCAAATCGAGAAAATAAAGGTATAGCGGTGTTAAGGAGACGAACGATGATGATCGGATGTTTAATCGTACATGGCTATACAGGGAGTCCGTATGAGGTGGCTCCTTTGGCTGATTACTTACGGGAACACACGGACTGGCAGGTGGATGTTCCCACACTGCCGGGGCACGGGCTTGAACTGACATTGAAGTATGTCACATATCAGCATTGGCTGGCAGCAGCTGAAAATGCTTTGAAACAGCTGGAGGAAAAAGCTGACACGATTTATCTGATCGGGTTCTCCATGGGTGGCATGATTGCAGCCTACCTGGCTTCAAAACATATGGTTGCCAAATTGGTCCTGCTGGCACCATCAGGTAAATATTTAGCGTTCCGAAAGGTTATGAAGGATCTTAGAGGCATTGCGGCCGACGGCTTCAAGGGGAATATTGAGCAAAACAGGCTTTATCTGTATTCGAAGTATAAATGGGGAACGGTCCCCCTGAAAGCCAACATTGAATTTCTGAAACTTGTCAGGTTTACCCGCCAATTTTTAGGTAAGGTAATGTCACCTGTCTTAATCGCACATGGACAGCAGGATATCATCGTTCCCTACCAAACAGGCTACTACATGGATAAGAAAATTGCCTCAGAGCAAAAGAAAATCGTGCTGTTTGATCAATCCGGCCATATGCTCTGTCTAGGTGATGATTGTGCCATCCTGAACCGAATGGTGTACAGATTTCTGAATGGCTAAAAAAGGAGGAAGCTCACGACAGCTTCCTCCTTTTTTGCTGTCTCAGTCTTTAAAAAAGGAAATGACTAAGCCGCCTTCACCTGCGTGTGTGGCAATGACGGGGCTCATTTCTGCCAGATGCGTGTCGCTGAAAGGATACGTCTGTTTTATTCGTTCCAGTACACTTTTAGCCCGTTCCTCCGTGCGGTAATGTGACATAGTCAGCATTTTGCCTTCAGCATGCTTCATAGACTCGCCAATCTGTTCGATAAACCGGCGAATGGCTTTTTTGTCACCACGTACTTTCTCCGATACCGCAATCGCACCATTGGCATCACTCTTCATCAGTGCTTTGATGCTGAGTGTTTTGGCAATGGTTCCTTTGACACGGCTGAGACGCCCGCCAAGGATCAGATTTTCCAGTGTTTTCAGCACGAACAGGGTATTGGTTTGTTCAACACGTTCATGTAGATGCAGCCTTAGCTGGTCATACGAATAATGTTCTTCTAGTTTCGTACCGGCTTCACGCAGCAGCAATGCGATGCCGCAGGATGCCGTTTTGGTATTGATGACCTCGATTTGCCTGTCCGGTTCTTCTTCCAAAAGCATCTGTTTAGCGTGGACAGCATTGTCGTAAGTGGTGCTCAGACCTCGGGACAGACTGAGCATTATAATCGGGTCAGCCGGATCTGTTTGTTTGAATGCCTGGTAATAATCGTGCGGGCTCGCTGCGGATGACTGCGGCACTTTGTCCGATTCAGCCATCGTTTGATTAAATGTTTTCCCATTAATCAGCGCGTCGGATTTGTATTCCTCAGTCCCGAAATGCAAATATAACGGGACGGTGCGAATGGCCAGTTCATGGCTGAGCCGTTCAGGAATATCCGCCCCGCCATCAGTCATTAATTGAATAGGCATAGTCTCCCCCAATCCTGGTCAGTTGTGTTCTTATTATATCAGGTTTGGAGATGATGGGAAGCAAAAATGTCCCAAATTGCTGAAAAAGATGGCCATTTGGGGAAGGATGCTTGTCTCAGTTCCGTTCGGATAATGTGACCTTGCGTTTTTTGGTTGTGCTCATGATGAATAAAAATAAACCGAACAGAACGATGGAACCGCCGAGCCACTGCGACCAGGTAATCGTCTCACCCAAGACGAAATAGGCAAGAATGGATGCACCCACCGGCTCGAAGACAATCCCCATCGAGATCGTGGACGTGCTCAGCCACTTCAAGGCCCAGTTAAACAGACTGTGACCAAGGAAGGTCGGAAAGATGGCCAGACCCAAAAACACAAGCCAGTGATCGGCAGGGTAACCGAAAAAGGCGTTGCCGGCAAACAGATTATATATAATCAGCGTCAGCGAACTGATGCCGTACACAATAAATGTATATGTCATCAGTGACAGATGTTTTCTGGCTTGCTGACCCATGAGGAAGTAACCCGTAATCAAAACAGCCCCTAAGAGCGCGAGTATGTCACCAAACAAAGCAATGCCGCTTACCTGAAAATCGCCCCAGCTGATAATGACGCTTCCCAGTAAAGCAATGATCATACTGATGATAGCCCCATAGGAAAACCGTTCTTTAAAAAACAGATAGGTTCCTAAAAAGGCAAATATCGGCTGCAATGTCACGAGGACGACAGAGCTGGCAACAGATGTATAGTCCAGTGACTCGAACCAGAAAATAAAGTGAAACGCCAGGAAGATGCCGGCAAGAGCTGACAGCAGCCAGTCCAATTTACGAATCAGCTGAAATTCGTGCCGGCTTTTTAGCAGGACGAAAGGTGCCATGATGATGACTGCTAAAAGCAGACGGTGATTGGCAATGATGGCAGAAGGCGCCTGATCAGCAAGTTTAACGAGCACCGCAGATGTCGACACCGATGCCACACCAATAACCACCGCGACATATGGATTAATCGGAGGGATACGCATAATGAGCCTCCTTTAGACTTGTTCAATGACGAATCCTGTTTATTTTACCATGTTAAACATAAAAAATCATATGAAAGAGTGGATATTATTGCAATAACTGTGTTATGATTAACTGACGGCTTTACATGGATGAGTTTTCGTGCAAAGTTTTTCCATAAACGGAAAAGCTTTTTTTACAAACACTAACGTCTAATGATGGTTGACCTTATGAACACTTCCGTTGTACGCGGGATGATGCGAGGCGAACAGCTGGGATTTGCCAGCACTGATCAACCATCAAACCGTACATTTGAATTAAAGGAGTAGAGTTATAAGGTGACCACATTTAAAGAACTTAATATATCACAGCCTATTATGAAATCTTTGGAGAAAATGGGTTTTGAAGAATCAACGTCAATTCAGGCTGAGACCATCCCCCTTGCTATGCAGGGTCAGGATGTTATCGGCCAGGCACAGACAGGAACAGGGAAGACGGCCGCTTTCGGCATTCCGATGATCGAAAAAATTGACCCGTCTCAGCGAAAAATTCAGGGACTTATTATCGCGCCAACACGTGAGCTGGCTGTTCAGGTAGCAGAAGAGATCAATCGTCTGGGACAAGCAAAAGGTGTCCGGTCGATGTCGGTCTATGGCGGCCAGCCAATGGGACGGCAAATCCGCGCTCTGAAAGATGGTCCAAGCATTGTTGTTGCAACACCCGGCCGGCTGCTTGACCATATACGGCGCAATACGATCCGTACGGCCGATATTAAGACGACCGTTCTGGACGAAGCGGATGAAATGCTCGATATGGGCTTCATCGAAGACATTCGTGATATTCTGAAAAACATACCGGATACACGGCAGACCCTGCTATTTTCAGCAACGATGCCAAAGGAAATCCGTGATATCGCGACAAACTTGATGAATGACCCGACAGAGGTCAAGATGAAAGAGAAAAAAATGACCGTTGAAAACATTGATCAGTACTTCATCGAAATTCCTGAAAAACAGAAATTTGATACGCTGACCAATCATTTGGATTATTATTCGCCCCAGCTTGCCATCGTTTTCTGCCGCACCAAAAAGCGGGTTGACGAAATTGCCGATGGCTTGCAGACAAGAGGTTTCCGCGCGGAAGGGATTCATGGCGACCTCACGCAGGGCAAACGGATGAATGTACTGAATAAATTTAAAAACAGCCGTGTCGACGTACTGGTGGCGACGGATGTCGCGGCCCGCGGACTGGATATTTCCGGTGTGACGCATGTCTACAACTTTGATATCCCGCAGGATCCGGAAGGCTATGTTCATCGTATCGGACGTACCGGCAGAGCAGGCCGTACTGGTGAAGCGGTATCGTTTATAACACCGCGGGAAATGGCACATTTGAATGTCATTGAAAAAGTGACCAAAAGTAAAATTCAGCGGATGGCACCGCCGACGAATCAGGAAGCAAAACGCGGTCAGCAGCAGGCAGCAGCTGATAAGATGCGGAAGAATATTGAAAAACAGCCGCTGGAAGATTATTATGAGACCGCCAGCGAATTGCTGCAGGACTATGATTCGAAAACAGTTGTGGCAGCTGCCCTTAAAATGATGACGAAAGAACGCCGCAATATACCGGTCAACATATCGTCTATTCAGCCCATCAGTGTCAAAAAAGGACAGCAGGGCAAAAATAAAAAAGGCGGACCACCCAATAAGAAATACTACGGGAAACGCGGACAGAGCGGACGTAACCAGGGAGGCCGCAACCAGGGCGGACGCAACAATCGCAAAGGCAATTATCAAAAACGCCCAAGCAGCAAATCACATTATTAAGTAAAAAGCTCCTTCTTTACAGTAAGTAGTTCACTTACTGTGGAGAAAAGGCGAAATAACAATGCAATTAGTATACAAAATAACACCCGTTTTAGTATGACTTTAAAACGAAAAAAATCGCTCATATCAATTGAGCGATTTTTATAATATATTTGCTTTGTTGTTGTTACACAAACGCGCCCCTTTGCTTAACTTTGAGTATGGCTTCTATTTATTAATTGTTTTACGCATTCGACTAAGGCTAAAAGAGAAAAAATAGCCATAACTATGCCATAAATGTAAGCGTCATTTGAAAAGTTTAAGAATGCTACAAGAGCGCATAAAACAGACGAAATAATTAACGCTATTTGATTCAAGTTATCACCCCTTTAAATAATTCGACAATATGGCCCGATTCAGGCACAGTGTTTCTTCAACAGCTGCGCCCGTTTGTTTAATACAATACTTTACTCGGTTTTATCCATAAGTCATTAATTTTCTAGCTGTATTTATTATTCACCATATCTTTAATCTTAGGGAATTTAAAAAGCAAAATAAGCGTTAACAACGTGACCACAGATAGAGAGCCTAAAAAGTTATGTTTGAAATTAATCATATCGAACCACATTTGGCTCGCCCAAAACAATACAACTAACATCACTAAATAAGGAAAAAACATCATAAAATAAAATCCTGTTCCTTTTCCAAGTTTGAAAAGTGATTTCCATTTATCTCCATTCATTTTAAAGACCTTTCCTACTGCGAAGAAAGACAATAACAATACGCCGATGTAGAACACAGAGCCTATGATATCCAACATAATAAACGAAACAATAAACAGAAGTAAACTCAATGTCATCACCTTCACTTTTATTAAATAATATGGCACCGATTCATGCATAGCGCTTATTCAACAACTGCGCCCAATTAATGAACAAGCAATCAAGAACTAATCTTGATATATTTTTTGTGCTTCATATTTAAATCCTTGATACTTATAATTTTGTTTTTTGTACATTTCCTTTGGGGTATCTTCTCCGTCGGCTACTAATATGACAATCCTTTCCGGAAATGAATCCATTACAAATTTTTGTAACCGGCTTCCTATTCCTTTGTTCCGAAATGATTCGTCAACCGTAAGATTATCAATTTCTACCGTTTCATCAGAGATAATAACATCTACATAGCCTGCTGGGGATTCTTTATAAAAAGCTAAAACTTGCTGAATGTCTTGACCTTCAAACTGACGTTTTATAAGGTTAGCCTTCTGATCTGCAAATTCCCTTCCAAACTCCAAATCATTCCTATATTGTAGGTCAAGATTTACTGCCAAATTTTTATTTGTCACTTTTTCAATATCTATATCTGGATTGTTTTCGACCGAAGGAAATTGTTTAGGCTGAATAGCATACAGTTCTTGAAAACCTATTTCATAGCCCATATCAGTTAGATATATATTTAATTCTTCTGACGGTTTTATATTCACGGGAAAATAAAATTTTAAATGCCTTTGACCTCTTTTAAAATGATACTCCCTCAAGTATATTTCGACCCTTTTAAATTCAGTTAATGACGGTAAAACTTTAAATTCAATGAAATTGCTATCGTAACTGATTAACATATCAGGATAATGAAAATGTCTATAAAGGGCATTCTCAGTCGCTATGTTTCCTAGTGTATAAATGTTTTCAAATGTTATTTGTTGCATCTGTAATCTCCCTTATTTAGGTTACACACCCCTATTTACTATCTAACAAGTTATTCAACAATATGGCCCGTTTGTTACAATAAAGGCAACTCTAATTAAGTCATTTCAATATTTATGTTATTTTCCTTGATTTTAACATATGAACACAATGAATAATTACAGAATACAGATAAAATTTATACAATTTAAAAAGTAATAGATAGTTCGCATACGAATTTACACCGTAATTCACAGTTATTTTAGCATAGTAAATAGATGACAAAATAACTCGATAACAATATATTTAGCATACCAATTGATATGTTAGTTGGTATGCTAAATATATTGTTATTTTAGATTTTCCCCACGGTAAGTGAACTACTTATCTTTACAGGAGCTTTTTTTTAATGTGACCAGCCAATCGACGTGGAAGCCTGATGAGGCGGAGCGCAGCATCTATGGGCCAGGGCACACCTCACTTACAGCAGCGATCTCTCACCGGATGTATTGTTCAGGAAGTTTGGCTTATTTTTCCGCGAATTGTATTAAAATAACTGATAATTTGGTAATATGAATTCGTGTAGCAGTAAGCGGATGTATTTTAATAGTAATGGAGTGATGCTATGCGACAGCCACCGATGAACCGGATTGCGCCGGATGCCATTAAGGCGTGGCGAATAACGGCGGTGATAGGTGAAGCTATTCTCTGGCTCATCACGATCGCTCTTTTCGTTCTGGCCAATATATATAATTTTTCTTATTGGTTCGGGGGAGCGGTTGCTATACTGAGTGGTGTCACCACCCTTGTTACAGTATTTTTGCTGCCGGTATTGCGCTGGCGGCGGTGGCGCTATGAGGTGTTTGACCAGGAAATCTATATCCAGCACGGTATTTTGATTGTCTCACAAACCATAGTCCCGATGATCCGTGTCCAGCACGTTGATACCAAACAGGGACCGATCCTGAAAAAGTATGATCTGGCCAGTCTGGAGATTTCCACAGCGGCTACGACGCATGAAATTCCAGCGCTGCTTGAAGAGAACGCCTCGGATTTACGGGACAGGATATCAGCACTTGCAAGGGTGGATGAAGATGATGTCTGAAGCAAAACGACTACACCCGGTATCGATTTTATTTGATTTAATTTTCTCTGTACGTCAATTTATCCTGCCAATTATTATAGGTTTTTTCTCATTCCGGAACGATTCACTGGTTTATTATCTGCTGGCTCTGGCCGGCTTGCTGCTGTTGTATTTTGTTATTGCTATTATCGTTTGGTACCGCTTTACCTATCGGGTAGTGGATGATGAATTGCGGATTGAACACGGTGTTTTCGTTCGGAAAAAACGTCATATTTCCAAAAATCGAATTCAATCAATTGACTTGACTTCAGGTATTATCCACAGAATTTTCCATTTAACCAAAGTGGAAATCGAAACAGCTGGAACCGGCATGGAAGCAGAAGCATCGCTCAGTGCCGTCAAACGGGCAGAAGGTGAAGCCCTGAGACGGGAGTTGAAGTCGGGTGATACCGGAGCGGCAGTGAATGATGAGCTGGATAACGAGACATCTGAACAGCCGGAGCGGCCGCACAGCGCCATCAGTCCGAAACGTCTGTTTATCGCTGCGACAACCTCCGGAAGTGTTGGCGTCATCATAGTTTTTGCATTGACCGGTTTTTCCCAGTTTGAACAGTTTATCCCTGAGGAGACTTTTAAGAGCACGTTTAACTGGGCTATTGGGCTGGGTTTGGTTATTATCATTACCTTGGCTGTTTTGTTTCTGTTATTGCTATGGCTCTTGGGCATCGCGGGGACGATTATTAAATATGGCAAATTCACCATTACCCGGAATGAACAGGAATTATTTATTACGCGCGGTCTGCTTGAGAAAAAGCAAATTACCATTCCTTTGAGACGCATTCAGGCTATCGGTATTCAGGAAACTATCATCCGGCAGCCGCTCGGCTATGTCACGGTTTTCGCGGAAATTGCCGGTGGATCCATGGATAGGGGTGAGGACTTTTCGTCCATTTTGTTTCCGATTATGAAAGAGGAAGAGGTCAATGACTTCTTGGCAGTCTTCTTGCCGGAGTATGCCGGTGTTGACTATGATTTAAGACCGCTGCCAAAGCGTGCCCGGAAGTTTTATATGCTGCGTGCTTCCTGGCCGTTTTTGTTGCTAATCGCGGCCGTCGGCTGGCTGTTTCTCAAATTTATCTGGATACCAGTCGTTCTGCTCGTTATCGGCGGCATTGGTTTAGGCTGGCTGCGTCACCGGGATGGCGGTTTTAAGGTGACAGGAAAGCGTGTGACGATTCGGTATCGCGGCCTTTTGAGCCGGAATACGGTCTTAATGTATCATAAGCGGATTCAGGCCTATGAAAAGAAACAGCACAAACTGCAAAAATGGCAAAACTTGGCCACTGCTAATTTTTCCATTATCGGAACCATGGGAGCTGGCACGCATTTCACCGTGAAGGATTTGGCTGTGTCGGATACCCATGTGCTGTCGGACTGGTATTCCCGGCAGCGGACACGTACAGACAACTAGAAAAGAGGCTGGAACAAAAAACGTATTCAATATCAAACAAAGCTCGAACAACCAGATTAAACCGGCAGAGCCAGTCAACCGCTCCGGAAATAGCCATCGTTTTCCGCGGGCGGCTGGCGATCCTCCCACTCTTTTAGTTGGTGTAATACTTATTTGGATATCGAAAAAGCTTATCTAATAATAACAATGGCTATCCTAAAGAACATTTACACAGCGCAATGAATAAAGGTGAGGATTTTATGTATATCATTCCAATTCTTTTGTTTATCGCAATATCATCTATATTTATTTTAGTGATCTTTATTGCTACTAAAATTATTACGACAGATAAAATACCAAGAAGCTATTATACGCCTTTGGAAGCAATATACGGACAGGGTAAAGAATTCCACGAAGAAGTGCAGCAGGAGGAACAGGAAGAAGAGGACGAAAAAGGTGACGATAAAAACAAAAATGCTGAATATCGTAAATGACTTAAAGCACTTAGCAAAAACATAAAAATAGGGAAACTAACCAGAACTGTTCCAGAAACGGGTGCAATTCTAAAAATTATGCCGTTATCGGGCCATATTGTTACAGGGAGGATTAAACTTGGGACCAATACACTTTTACTTGGAAGTATTAGAGGCAATTGCCTTGGGAGTGTTCACTCTTGGTTCAGGTATCTATCTTAAAGAATTAAATACCAATAAGAAACAAAGAAAACTTTCAACTTTCGAATACACAATGTACATACTTATTGGAGCAGCATTTCTGGTTATTATAATTAAATATTTAACTGATCCCATTCTTGAATAATATCTGTATTGAAATCGTATTCAACTATCGGGGCGCTTTCGCTGAATAAATTCTGTGCCCGTTGTGGCTTTACAGGGATATTCTGTTTAACAAAAGTATCCCCATTAACAGAAAAGAGGGTGACAATTTTATCTTCAAATTTGCTTTTATTATTTTGATACTTATTGTTTGCGGTGTAATCATTGCTAGATTAAGTGGATTTATAGTGCGTACTATAAGAAATTTTTTTAAATAAATACTACGACCGGGCGCGATTGCGGCATAGCGGTGTTCCAGAATTGGGCCAGATTGTGTAGTAAGGTTGAAATAATGAGAGGGGGAAACGCCGCTGTGAAATACTTATTGTACGGTATAATTATTGTTGTATTAATATTTTTTATATTGGAGTTATCAGGATATAATCCTTTTTATGTTATCACAGCTTTTGAATGGATAACGCGTTACATATTCCCTTGGATAGCCTTATATTGGTTTATTCAATTTGTAAGAAATCAAAAAAATAATTGAGTTTAAGTGTTCCAGAAACGGGTGCGATTCTAAAAATTATGCTGTTATGGGGCCAGATTGCAGAAGAGTTATTAACTAGGGGGAGCTTATGTTTAAGATATTTATATCTATCTTATCACCAATTATTGTAATCATTTCTGCCTATCAACTCATTACAGATAACTTTGAACTTCAGTCGCTTGTGATGTTGTTGTTAAGCTTACTGATGCTAGTATTGGGGCTCGAACAATTTCGTATTAATAAAAAATTACTTGGTTGGTTGCTTATAGCTGTTTTTTTATTTATTTTATTCGTATCAATACAGGGGTTTGTATTAAATTAGCGGGAGCATGGTATATATGAGTAGTGATTCAATCATCCGAATGTGGGAGAACTTTAGAAAGAACAACTCGAATGCACCGGAAAGTTATGAAGCGTGGGCATTTGGTGATTCTAAGGAAATGGCAGATGAGCTTGCAGAATTAGTTGTTAATGGTGTAAAAACAGCGACAGCCTCCAATTATTCAATGTATGATGAAAATGAGCCATTACCGTACGTTGGTCTTCACAATATTATTCTTGATGGGGATGGGAATGCCGTAGCAGTTGTCGAAAATACTTCTGTTGAAATTATTCCCTTTGATGAAGTTACTGTAGAGCACGCCTATTTAGAGGGTGAAGGTGATCGTACGTTGAAGTATTGGCGTGATGCACACGAAGACTTTTTCAAGAAAGAATTTGAAGAAACTGATCAAGAATTTCATCATAAAATACCAGTTGTGTGTGAAAGATTCAAATTAAAATATAGGGAATAAATTGCGTTAAGTCTTCTACGGAACAAGAACAAGTGTATTATGAAATGTTAGGAGTACTTGAAAAAGTCTAAATGTAATTCCTGTGTAGAGAAATTAAACCAGGTGAATTTATGTCAGTATTAGTGAAATCTCCAACAAAAGGTCACGTAGGAAGAACATATGCGATTATTAAAAAGTGGGTTAAAACAACTGATGGGGCTATTTACTGCAAGGACTGTTTCGAAAATAAATATGAGTCATAGTTTAACAAACTGGCGCATATCCGGAATAATAAATGAAAACAAGCCATTAAAAACACATTTACTTTGAATCCTGGAATGACTTGCCTCTATTAATAAGGGCGCAATAGTAAAAGAGTAAATGAGAAGGAAGGAAAATAAATGAATTTAGTAATTTTAATTTTAATCTTCGCTGGTATTTTTGCCGTATTTGATGCAATAAGAAAAGTTAAGGGGGCGTCAATAATTTTGTGTAAATGACCCTATCCCTTTTGAATTTAGTTAGCCAGTGTTTTAGTCGTTTAAACTTGTTCCTCCAGCGATTCAAACATCTGCAGTAATTCAGGCTTTGCTTTTTTGAAGCCTCTGTGGCACCGCATACCGAACTTATGGTTATAATCTAAAAACTGGGTCACCAGGAAACGTTCCAGGGCATCTTCATTTGGAAATTGTTCTTTGCGTTTGACGTAGCGTTTGATTTCCTTGTTAAATCCTTCGATGAGGTTTGTTGTATAGATGCTGGATCGGATGGATGCCGGAAAATCATAAAACGTTAATAAGCGATCCTGTTTCATCACGGCATCGACAGCACGTGGATACGTCTTATGCCATTTGTTTTGAAATTGTTCCAGGGCATTTAAAGCATCCTGGCGGCTTTCAGCCTCATAGACAGCCCTGAAATCATCCAGAATGACGGCACGATCTTTCACACGTACTTTGTTAGCGATGTTGCGGGAAACATGAACGCAGCACACCTGATGTTTAGCCTTGGGATAGACACGATGCAGCGCATCCGTCATGCCGTTCAAGCCGTCCGAAATGAAAAGAAGGACGTGTTCAACACCGCGATCATATAAGCGCTGAACGAGCTCCTCCCACACCTCGGCGGATTCCGTTGGGGCGATGGTGAAGTCGAGCACTTCTTTGCCGCCATCTTCCGCAATGCCAATGGCGATATAGACCGATTCCTTTTCAACGCTTTGACGCCGGATTGGAATTTGCGTGGCATCCAGATAAATGCAGACATAACGCTGTTCCAGCGTTCGCTCATGAAAAGCCTTAACATCTTCTGACACAAGCTGTGTCAGGTTGGATACAGTTTGTTTGGAATAGTGCTGACCATACATTTTTTCGATCAAATCGGCGATTTCATCCGTTGTGATGCCCTTTTCGTACAGGTGGATGATAAACTGTTCCAGTGTGTCGTTGGAACGTTTATAGGGTGCCAGGGTTTGTTGCTGAAAGGCACCGTTGCGATCTCTGGGAATATGCAGCTCAAGGTTGCCGTATTCTGTCTTAAACGTACGGCCATAAAATCCGTTACGGGAATTACCAGAGTTAACGCCAGCCTGCTCATAAGGCTCATAGTCCAGAAAAGCTGTTAATTCGTGTTTTAAAAGCTGATTGATCGCTGTTTCCAAGTGATGGCGAAAAACTTCTTCAATATCCTGTTTTTGGGCTAGTGATTCAAGCAAATCTGTAGTAAGATGGCTCATAGGGAAGACCTCCTGTGGGTGTGTTTTGGCTAACTCTATTCTACAGGAAAGGGTCTTCCTTTTTCTATGACCATTATTGAGTCATTGCGATTTACACAAACTATTTTACGCTCTCAAAGTTAACCATAACATCCTTGCACAAACTGAAGAACTTAAAAAAATAAATGAAGAATTGAACAAAAACAATAAGAAGTAGACTTTAGATATTAAAACTATTAGGTTCTTTAGTTTAATAATAAATATACTAATAGTCGTCCGGAAAATGGCACAATTCCGGACTAAGCATAACGCCGGAATCGGGCCATTTAGTTAAGTGAAAAGGAGGTATTTATTATTTATAATTTGGCTTCTATTGGAGGATGGCATCTGGAAGATATGATATCTCAGTTAGCGTTTCTAGTTGTTTTTATAGTGATTATTGTCCTTATCGTGTCAGCTTTTCGCTCACGGTCAAAGCGATCTAGACAACTGGATAGAATTGAAAAGAAATTAGCCACCATAAGTGAACAAGTTAAAAAGAATAATTAACTGTTTTAATCGACTGTTCTCGGGCGTGATTGCGGTATAGCGATGTTCGAGAATTGAGCCAGGTTGCGGAAACTAGAGGTGTTTTTATGTCAAAAAGATTCTTCCCTTATAATAGTAATGCCCCCATACACTAAATAATTATATATTTTCTGGAAATTAAGTGTGAGAATAATGCGGTTATATTTGCAAACGATGAAGAAAAATATATTTTTGACTTTAAGCACATTTGTTTTATTGATTCTTACAGTCGGGTTTTGGTATGGATTGCCTTTATTCGGTTTATCTGATTACTTTTTTGAAACGAATGTACCCGGATTTGTTCGGTTCATATCTGTTTGCCTGGGTGTTGGTTTTTGTTTTTCATTATTTTTAATTCCACTTCACTTGTTTTTTGCTAAAGAATATTCAATGCGTAAACAAAAAGGTGTATTAAAAGCCTTTTTAATAACCCAAGGTACCTTAATATTGGTCGCGGCAATGTTATTTGCAATTTTTTATTTAATTGTGTCGTTCACGTTAATTTAACGAACGAGCGCGATTATGGAATAAGAATTGTGCCGTTATCGGGCGATTTCGTGGAAGAAGGCTAGAAACAAAACGTGGAGGTAGTTTATGAGTTTTATGGAATTGATTATGCTTTTTGTATTATTTCTTACGTTGGTTTTCATAGCTGCTGGTGTCATAATATATCGAAAGAAACCCAGTATGATGAGGAAACCAACACTAATAGGCATAAGCGCTCTTGTCCTTCAAATATTACTTATCCTATCATTGTTTTTTAATAAAGCACTAGTAAATGTCGATGAAAAGATTTTTAATGTGGTTTGGTGGGGAATAGTATTATACGGTTTTATTATTGGGATTAAAGAGGTCAAAAACAATATATTAGTATCACTGCTTAGTATCTTTCTAAGTATTTTATTAACAATATATATGGCGTTAGGACTATTCATCATATCAATGTAGTTTTTAAGCAATCAGGCCATTTAACGGATTAATGCAGGGGAGTGATACACTATACTCTTTTCACGATGGACTTTATTTCAAGGTATTATTATTGCTTTACTGATAGCGCTGGCATTTGTAGCAGACATGTTTAAGAAAGATATAGGAGTGCCTTTTTCTTCAACCGACGTGATTAATACATCGGCATTGATGACGGCTATGTTTTTAGTAATCGTAATTGGTTTACTCAGCGTATTGATGTACTTTCAGACTAAGAAAAGTGACACATTCCTGAAACACAGATTATGGGATAAAATGTATATTATAATGCCGTCATCATTGGGATATCTTTAATCATAGTTTTCATCTTATTTCTGACAGGACCACTCAGTGACGTAACACAAATCAATCGTTGGATAATATATGCTTTAATTTATTATATGAATCAATTTCATAATTGCTCTTATTAAAAACGCAAAGACCTGCAGAATTTCTAATGTGTATTTTTTTAAAATTCCTCTAAGCAGCCTGCTGCTGCTTTAACGCGGCATCAATGCGGTCTGCGGCTAATTTCGATGCATTATACATCAACGTAACGATATCAAAATGGATCTGAGCGCGTTTCCCTGAACGATGGCGAACATTGTTGAGCTGAAAGAATTCCTTTAAATAGGCATTGACACGTTCAACGGCTGATCGGCGCTTGTAGATGGTGTTCCAAGCTTTAGAGCCCCGTGCCGGGGCTGTGTATCGCCTAAGGTCTTTAGTGATTTTCATCTTGAAGACTTTCTGGCATATGTCTTCATGGGCTAAAGGGCAGTCTTTGCATTCCTTTGGGTTTGTGTATTTCAGGGTTTCATGTTTGGCATCGTAACTTTCATAACGGTACGAATGTTCACGGAAACATGTTGGGGCAAAATATTTATCAAACCCTATGGGTTCCGATTCATTGCGTTTATTATAGGCAATGATAGATTGCTGGCCCATTCGATAGACCTGCGTGTAAATCGGTTCAAAATCATAACCCGCATCCATCGTCTGATAACGCAAGTTTGAAAGAGGCAAGCATTCATTCATCCCCTTCAATAAAGGAATTGCGGCTTTTCCATCATTTAGATTTCCTGATGAGAAAAGGGCCTGTAAAATGTATTGACTTGATGTGCCGACAGCCAGATGTCCTTTATAGCCAAACCAGAATGTATTTTTGCCTTCGCTGTTTTTCTTGATCCCCCATTGGGGATCCCGGGGAACACCGTCTCGAAGTTCTGTTAAAGATGCATCCAGTTGAGCTTCGATTTTCCTGTCATAAAGAGGCAGATTCGCTTCTTTCTCAGCTTGTTCCTGGAGCCATTGGTCACGCTCTTCCCTGGATTTACGGCCGCGTTTTTTCGGTTCCGGCTTTGCCTTTTCTTCTTTAGGCGGGGCCTGATCACGTGCTTCGAAATGAGTCGCATCGATGGCGACTGTATCATCAGCGATAAAGCCTTCGGCAATGGCTTGAAGAACAACTTTTTCCTGGGCCTTTTCCAATGCATCTGATTCGCTCAGCTTGGTTAAAAGGCGGGAATAGGAAGCTTCCGAAGGAATCTTGTCTGAAACCAGAAATCCACAATTCAATTTGAAGGCAATATCATCATCTAAGCGTTTTTTCAGGTCTTTTATGGTTGGGATGCGTTCAACATACCGAATGAAAACGGAAATAATCATCGCTGCAACATTCAGCTCTTCAGGCGCGCCCAACCGGGATTTTTTAGCCATGTCGTGATAAATGGCATCCAAATCAACGGCGGAAATGATCGCCTCATACTTTTGGGTAGGTTCCATGTCATAAAGTTCTTGGATGCTAAATAAGCTCGGTTGTCGTATAATGGTCATAGGAAGTATTCCTCCAATCTTTGTGGCTGTTTTAGTTCAACTACCATTATACAAGATTTGGGGAGGTACTTCCTTTTTTACGTTTTTAAGTCCTTGCGCCGCAAGGGCTATGAATTATGAAATTCGCTCATATTTTATTTTTAATAAATGCAACTGTTTTAGCAATTGTACATAACGCAAAAAAGAATACTATCTCTAATGAAACTAAAATTGGTTATTCATTTGTTTGGACACTACTAGGTCTGTTAGTCGTTATTTTTATATTGTGATTGGCTTCAGCATTCGGGCGCAAGAAAGGAATAACGCTTGTGCCACTTTTGTATATTGACTGCGCTAATTGCATTTATATTATTAAAATGATTACCAGCAACGAAATGCTCCCACCAGCAACAAATAAAGGCAGAGGTGAATATGTGGAAAACCAACCGCACCACAAAAGTAGATTTCAGATTTTATTAGAAATCCTATTGGCTTCCACCAAACTGGGATTTACATCTTTTGGAGGGCCTGTAGCGCATTTAGCTTACTTTAAAGACGAATACATTGATCGCCGGAAGTGGCTGGATGATAAAACTTATACGGATATTATTGCTCTGTGTCAGTTCCTTCCGGGACCGGCAAGCAGTCAGGTGGGTATCTCTATAGGAATGCTGCGAGGAGGCATTTTGGGAGGGATCATATCATGGATTGGTTTTACCCTCCCATCGGTGATTGTTCTCATCATCTTCGCCATGTTTTATCAGACTTTTACTTTAGAGGATGCAGGGTTTATTCATAGCTTAAAAGTCGTAGCCGCAGCGATTGTACTACACGCTGTAATCGGGTTGGGCAAGAAAATGACACCTGATAAAATACGACTTTCTATCGCCATTGTGGCTGCCTTTATTATGCTGGTTTATCCATCTGCATGGATGCAAATTGTTATCATAATCTGCGCAGGTGTATTAGGTATAAAACTATTTAAAGATAAGGCAGAATCAAAAGTAACACCTTTTTCTGTCACCATTTCTAAGAAAACAGGAATCATTTCATTGGGAATTTTGATCTTTGGTCTTATTGCGCTGCCTATCATAACGAAGCTAACGAACAACCCGTTGCTTAATATTTTTGATATCTTTTTCAGGGTTGGTTCATTGGTCTTTGGCGGCGGGCATGTTGTCCTGCCGATGCTCGAACGAGAAGTTGTTCCAACGGGCTGGATGTTACCTGAACAGTTTCTTGCTGGGTACGGAATGGCCCAAGCCGTACCTGGGCCATTATTCACGTTTTCCAGTTATTTAGGAACGATTATGGAAGGAATCGGTGGCGCAGTTGTCGCAACCGTAGGTATATTTTTACCGTCCTTTCTGCTAGTTATCGCAGCTTTACCGTTTTTAAATGAATTACGTAAACATTCGACATTCCAGGGAATTCTTATGGGAGTGAATGCAAGTGTTGTTGGAATCTTGTTAGCAGCATTCTATGATCCAGTTATCAAGAGTTCAATATTTGATGCATCAGATTTTGCTTTAGGCGTTGTCCTATTCGCCTTATTAAACATTTGGAAGATTCCAGCATGGCTCATCGTGATATTGGGTGTTGCAGGTGGTTATATTATCAGTTTCATCGGTATCTGATCTTGCAATAATACTAACTAATAGCAGAAAGAACTTTTTGCAGAAGGTTTTCAGTGTTAAAAGGAAATAAGTTAATGTTTCTCGCACTGGCACTTTTGGCACCCTTATTTTTAATTGGATGTCAGAGCAATAATCTTGATTTGAGTGATGATGTAACTGAGATAGAGGTTTTTAAATCCGATAGTGATGAGCTGATTGCTGCGATTGATGATGCAGACTTTATAGATAAGCTTGTCAATGAATTAGATAACGCAAGAACAAAAACGACGGCAAATATTGATTATCGGTCACCTGATTACGAGTTATTTTTCAAAAATAACGATAAAACCATTTTTCATATTGGTTATTATCAGGAAGTAATGGATTTAGGAATAAATGGGCGTTATTTGGATGATGATGGTTTAATCTATGGGGCAGAACTTCAGTTACCTATCGATTAATTTTATTAATGGCTTCAAACTTTTTAGGAAGGATAAAGATGAAGACATAAATTTAAACGTATCGTGATGTTTCTCCTCCAGAACGGACCCCGATAAAAAAAGCCGGCCCCTGTTAAAACAGGCGGCCGAACAAGCCAAGTACGATAAGAATACCGAGAAAGATCCAAAGCCCTTTTTTTATGAGCTGATTATTGTGCTGTTTTTTCTGCCAGCGATTGGGATCGAAATGAATGGATCCATCGTTAACGGGCCGTGTCCTGACCCATGGGTTGTAAGGCCGGACACCCGCGAGAAACAGCGGAGCCAGTGCAAAACCGCCGATGAAGCCGAAGACGTGTGCGTAAACATTGACGCCTGAGCGGAGAAACGTCATGAGCAGACCGACGACAACAATAACGGTAATCACCTGGGTGCTGGAGTGATCAATCAGGTGCTTACGGAAAGCAACCATGAAAAGATAAATCCCGAAAAGGCCGTAAATTGCTCCGGACGCACCAAGATGGGCATACAGATCAGGACCAATTAAATACGTCGCCAGACTGGCGATAAATCCTGTCCCGATATAGGCTGCGAGAAATTTCAGTTTGCCCATCATCTGTTCAAGTGCCGGGCCGAAGATGACGAGTGCAAACGAATTAAATAAAACGTGCATAAGCCCACCGTGCAGGAATATCGCAGTGAAGAGCCGCCAGTATTCGCCCTGGCTGATTAAATGATTGGCGCCTATTCCCCAATACTGAATCATGGTGCCGAGCGGGGTTTGGATAACGTCAGTCAAAAGCCAGAGGACCACCTGGATAATGATGATCCAGGAAACAATCGGATAAAGCCGGAAAAATTCTTTAATGCTTCGCTCATTGCGAAGAAACATGTCTCTGCCTCCTTGTGTCTGGTCAAGATCAAATTGGTGATTATGCTAAACGAATGCCGTTCTGGTTTTACAGCCGGCTGTTTCAGTCGTGTTATTAGCGTATGATATGCTGGCTGTATACCCATAATTGCCTGGGAATACACTTTGCCTGTATCATGATACGCTATTTATAAGAGAGAGGAAAGCCATTTTTATGATTAAAGGAATCGGTATTGATACAATCGAATTAGACCGTATTTGGTATCGTATGAAAAAGACTGGACGATTTGCGGACCGGATTTTAACGCATAAGGAAAAGTCTTTTTTGACTGCTTTATCGAGCGAACGGCGGCAGGCTGAATATTTAGCAGGCCGGTTTGCGGCTAAGGAAGCTTTTTCGAAGGCTGCCGGCCGGGGCATTGGAACATTGAGCTTTCAGCACATGGACGTGACGACCGGCCCGAGCGGCGCGCCCCAAATGAGCGTTGCAGGCTATGAGAAGCAGCGTATTTTTGTCTCGATTTCACATAGCCGGGATCATGCCATTGCCCAAGTCGTGATTGAGGAAACGGCTGATTCCTGATAGGCGGTTTGGCATAATCGGTATGGTTGTCTCATATAGTCTAGTGCGGGCAGGAGGGAATAGTGTGTATATTGTCACCGCGGAAGAAATGTACGATATGGATCGTGAAGCTATTCAGGACATAGGCATTGATGGCAGGATCCTGATGGAGAATGCCGGACGGGCTATGTCGGATACGATTGAAGCACGTATTCAGAAGACGGGGTGCATCCGTGTTTTAGCCGGGAGCGGCAATAACGGCGGCGACGGGTTCGTGATTGCGAGGACGCTTCTGGACAGAGGTTTCGATGTGGCTGTTGTGCAAATCGTGCCGAACACGAAAATCAGCGGTGAGGCACTGGTGCACAAAAATTTACTGGTGGCATGCGGCGGGCACGTTCGGGTGACGCGCGATTTGGCTGCTGTTCGTGAGGAAATCGATGGGGCTGATGTGATCGTTGATGCGATGCTTGGTATTGGTGTAAAAGGCAAGCCACGCGAGCCGCTTGACCAGATCATAACACTGCTTAACCAGGCGGAAGGCTATATCATGGCAGTTGACATACCATCGGGACTGCCGGCCAATGAAGGTGTTGCGGCTTTTCAGGCGGTACAGGCTGATGAAACCATGATTGCCGGCTATCCGAAGATGAGTGCTTTTCTGGAAGCGACGCGTGCGTATTACGGCCGGTGGACAACCGTCTCAATTGGACTTCCGGCAGCCGTTACAGCCAAGCATGGGCACCGGCGTGTCTGGATGGCGGACGATTTTCAGGCGCATATGCCCGAGCGGAAGCGCGATTCGCATAAAGGGGATCACGGGCACGGGCTGGTGATCGGTGGTAACGCTGAGATGCCTGGTTCAGTCGCCATGACGACGACGGCCGCTTTACGGTCAGGCGCCGGCTTGATCACGGCTGCGACGACACGCGACGTGATCCCGGTTATCGCAGCTCATTGTATGGAAGCAACTTACCGGACGCTCGCGGCTACGGACGGTTTTTTAAATAACGAAACGTCCATACCGTTTGACGCGTACGATGCTGTCGTGATGGGTATGGGCATGGGACGCCGGCCGGAAACCGGAAAGTTAGTGGAGCGGGTGATTGATGAGGCAGCCTGTCCACTCATTATGGATGCCGACGCGCTGCATCATTTGAAACCAGTGCTGCACAAGCTCATACAGCGCACACATCCGGTTGTGCTGACGCCGCATCCGGGCGAAATGGCGATGCTTTTGGATGTGCCAGTCCGGGACCTCTTGCAGTCACCATTTTCATACATGGCGGCGTTTGCTGAGAATTATCAGGTGTATGTGATTTTAAAAGGAATGTTTACGATTATCACGGCGCCTGATGGCAGTCAGCTGGTGAGCACCGCTGGGAATCAGGGACTGGCTAAAGGCGGAAGTGGTGATGTGCTCTCAGGCATTGCTTCAGCCATGATCATGCAGTCGCAGCAGCTCCCCGAAGCATTGGCGAATGCCTGTTTCGTTCAGGGACAGGCAGCTGAATTATTAACGGATGACACACATTCTGTCTATGACTTAATGGCTTCTGATGTCATAGCTGGCATCACGGATGTTTATCGTACATGGATAACAGACTGATCGCGGTGACGATTCCCTTCGTCGGGACCACAGCTCGCAAATTGCGTGAAACGCGACAAGGGAGACATGTCCATGAAACGAATAGTTGGTACGGTTGTCATGGTCTTCAGTTTTATGCTGATACTCGCAGCTTGTGGTGAAGAGACCCAGGAGGACGTTAACGGAAAACTGGAGTCAAAACTCGAATCCATGGAAGGGTATAAAGCAAAAGCCAAAATGACGATGAGCACCGGAAAAGAAGATGAGGAGTACCAGATAGACGTTTGGCATAAGAAGGATGATTTGTACCGTGTGGCACTCAGCAATGGCCAGGACGCGAAAGGACAGCAGATTATTTTAAAGAATGAGGACGGTGTATTTGTGCTGTCACCTGAGCTGAATAAAAGTTTCAAATTTCAGGAGGAATGGCCAGAGAACGGCAGCCAGCCTTATCTGTACCAGTCACTGGTCAACGATATTATAAAAGATAATGACGCCGAATTTGAATCAGGCGACAACTATTATCGGTTTGAGACGGAGACCAATTACCAGAGCAACAATAATTTGCCATATCAGGAAGTATCGTTTGATAAGGAGTCGTATACGCCCGTTAATGTAAAAGTGATGGACAAAGATCGCAATACGCTTGTACAAGTGGAATTCCAGGAGTTCAATATGGACCCTGAATTTACGGAAGACGACTTCAAAATGGATAAAAACATGGCAGGCGAATCCAATGGTCAAACTGTGTCAGGTGAGGCGGACACGTTCACCGTGCTTTATCCGAAAAATATGGCAGGTTCAGAGCTTATCGAAGAAGAAAGAACTGACACGGAAAACGGCAATCGTGTGATCATGACATTTTCCGGTGAAAAAGACTTTACGCTGGTCGAGGAACAACAGGATACCGTGTCGAATATGTCTGAGCCGCAGATGGTCGATGGCGAGATTGTAAACTTGGGTCATGCTGTCGGTGCGCTTGCAGATAATACGCTGGAATGGACACATAAAGGCATGAGTTTTGTCCTGGCCAGTGAGGAACTAACGCGTGAGGAAATGATTGGTGTGGCCAAATCGGTACAAGGAAAAGACGTGAAGTAGCAACATTTGGCAAGCAGACTCATACGAGAAGGGTCTGCTTTTTATTTATTAGTGATTCCGGTAAAATAGCATAGTATGTCAGGTTAGCGAGAGGGGCGATTTTATGGAGCAGCAGCATTTCCGGCCTACATGGGCTGAAGTAAATCTTGAAGCTATTGGGGAAAATATTGGGCAGATGATCGACAAACTTCCGGAAAACTGCAGCATGATCGCTGTTGTGAAAGCTGATGCCTACGGTCATGGAGCGGTTGAGGTATCGAAGAAAGCGCTGGCCTCAGGCGCGAAAATGCTGGCAGTCGCGCTGCTTGAAGAAGCGTTGGCACTGCGTGAGGCGGGTATCACAGCGCCGATTCTCGTGCTCGGAAGTATCATGCCCCGTGATGTTCCGGTGGCCGTCCAGCAGGATCTGACATTAACGTGTTTTGAGACGGATTGGATCCGCGAAGTGAATCAGCTGGACCTCCCATCACCGGTCAATGTGCATATGAAGTGGGATACAGGCATGGGACGCGCTGGCCTCCGGACTCAAGAAGAACTGGACGAGGTTGCAGAGGCTATGCAGGTGAGCCGGTCTGTCCAGCTGACCGGCATTTACACGCATTTTGCCACCGCCGATGAAGCAGGCCTCACCTATTTTGCGATGCAGGAGAACCGCTTTGCCGAGCTGTGGGAACGTTTCAAAGCGGTGTGGTATGAACCGGTCATGGTTCATACCGGAAACAGTGCGGCGTCGATCCGTTTTCCGGACCACATGTATGACGGCATTCGTTTTGGGATTTCCATGTATGGTATTTATCCGTCAGACGCTGTGAGAGATGAGCAGACGATTGATCTGGAGCCGGCTTTTTCCCTGCACAGCAGACTGACGTATGTTAAAAAAGTCGCAGCTGGTGAATCCATCAGCTACGGTGCGTCTTATACAGCGGCTGCAGAAGAATTCATCGGCACCGTACCGATTGGCTATGCGGACGGCTGGATCCGCAAGCTGCAGGGCATGGATGTCCTGGTTGATGGCAAACGGATGCCGATTGTGGGGCGCATTACCATGGATCAGACGATGATTAAATTGGATCAGGCATACCCCGCTGGTACGAAGGTCACGTTAATTGGCAGGCAGGCCAGTGACATTATTGAAGCTGACGACATTGCGGCCAAACTCGACACCATCAGCTATGAAGTCCCCTGTATGATAGCAGAGCGTGTGCCCAGAATTTATAGGTAATGGAGGCATAAATTTTAAAGATCCAGGCATAAATTAACTGATTTACCATAACATAAAGACAGGAAGCCCAAACTATGTAAGTCAGGTTCTAACCAGTTCAGAAGCATCGCTGGAAACTCACTCAGAACAGCCGCATATGGGGACGAGTGCTCTGAAACGCGTATTCAGATTTGTTCCGATAAGCCTTTGCAAAATGGGCCCGACAATGATACTATTGGATTAGAATTCAATCTAGATCGTTACCAGTTGTCGGAGGTGCATGGTTTTGTCGGAAAGCTTACAGGAAATCTCAGTACGTTTACCCAAGAACCTGCTAAATGAGGTGGATGGATTTATGGAACACGAAAATAGCGATTTGAGTGATTTCATTTGTCAGGCAACAAGAAACTATCTGGAATATAAAAAAGAAGAGCATATCCAGCAGTTCTGTGAGTCAATGCAGCAAGGCTATATGGAAATGGCCAATATTAATCTGACTATCGCTTCAGAAGCTTTTCAGGCGGAAGAAGAAGCTGAAAAAAATAACCTGCAGCGCACAGTGATCGGAGTGTAGGCACGTGATCGTTCAACGAGGCGAAGTTTATTTCGCCGATCTCTCCCCGGTCGTGGGATCAGAACAGGGAGGCATCCGTCCGGTATTGATCCTGCAAAATGATATCGGAAACCGGTTTAGTCCAACGGTGATTGTTGCTGCGATAACTGCTCAGATTCAGAAGGCCAAACTCCCGACGCACGTGGAGATCGACGCGAAAAGATATGGATTTGAACGTAATTCGGTTATATTGCTGGAACAAATCAGAACCCTGGATAAACAGCGGTTGACCGATAAGATAACAAAGCTTGATAATCATATGATGGCAAAGATAGATAAGGCTTTAGAAATCAGTCTTGGCCTGAAAGACATGTATGACTAATAGGCAGCCTCCCGCAACGGGGTGCCTGTTTAGGTGACGTATGATGTCTTATCATTGAACGGTTTGTTAGAAAAACGATGGTTTTCCCGGGGTGGGAAAACCATCGTTTTTCGTCAGTATCGAAATTGAACAGAATTTATGGTACGCTGTCTGTAAATGCAGAATAACGACAGCCTATTGGGACAAGCGGGAGGATCAAATGGATAAGACGTTCAAAAAAATCGTATTGGATAATAGTGATCAAATTGTCGAAAATTGGCTTGAAGAGGTTGATTTACTCACCAAATCCAGTGGTTCATTCAGTGTGCCGGATGAGTTATTGGAAAGTACCAATCAGGAATTTGCGAATGTTATTTTCAACAGTATTCAAAGTGAGGGCGATACCGAGCAGCTCAAACAGTTCGCCGAAAAACTGGTGAATCTGGGCTGGGAAGTAAGCTACATAACAGATGGGCTGCAGGAGTTCAGGCGCGTCGCCATTGACTTTATACTCAGTCGGTCTGAAGCGATTGATACACAGTTTATCTCAGAGCTGCTGCGGAGCGTGGATACGTGGATCGAGCCCGTTATCAGACAGCTGGTTAATGAGTACTCAGGCAACTGGGAAAATATTCTGTCTCTGCAGCGTGATGCCTTGCAGGAGTTGGCTGCTCCACTTATTCCAATTATGGATAACATTACGGTTATGCCGCTGGTCGGAACCATTGATACAGAACGTGCCAAGTCCATTATGGAAAACTTGCTTTACGGTGTGATTGAGCATGATTCAGAAGTTGTGTTAATTGATATCACAGGCGTTCCCGTTGTGGACACGATGGTGGCTCATCATATTATTCAGGCAGCGGATGCCGTGCGTCTGGTTGGGGCAACGTGTATTCTTGTCGGTATCCGGCCGGAGATTGCCCAGACGATTGTTAACCTTGGTATTGATCTGAGCAGTTTTCCGACCCAGAACTCACTTAAAAAAGGATTTGTTAAAGCACTGGAACTGACAGGCCGCCAAGTCATTGATGTCAGCCAGGAGAATGAGCCGGTGGAAAATCTGATCGATTCACTTGGTGAGGAGTGATACCATGCGAATTCCAATTTTAAAGCTTCATAACTATTTACTAATTTCCATTCAAGAGGAAATGGATGATAAGACAGCCGTGCAATTTCAAGAGGATTTGCTGAACAAGATTCACACGACAGGTGCTTCAGGTGTTGTCATTGATCTGACGTCAGTGGAAATGATTGATTCGTTTATCGCCAAGGTGCTCAGTGATGTTGTTGCCATGTCAGATCTGATGGGGGCGCGTGTTGTGTTAACCGGGATCCAGCCTTCTGTTGCGATCACCTTAAATGACTTAGGCGTGCATTTGCAGCATGTCCAAACGGCCTTAGACTTAGAGCGAGGACTGAAAAAACTGCATCAGGAATTGGGGGATTAAGTATGACAGCCCAGTCCTGTGTGCCAATTAAAAATGAATGGGACATCGTCAAGGCACGCCAGATTGGCAGGAACATGGCGCGCGATATCGGTTTTGGAACAGTTGATCAGGCGCGCATCGCCACGGCAATATCTGAACTTGCCCGGAATATCTATCTGTATGCCGTGAATGGCGAAATATGTTTTGACAAAGCTGCCCACTCGAAGCCAGACGGGATAACGATTCATTCTCACGATGCCGGTCCGGGCATTGCGAGCATCAGTGAGGTCATGGAGGACGGTTATTCCACATCAGGAAGCCTTGGTGCAGGACTTCCTGGCGTAAAACGCTTAGTTGATCAATTCGACATTCAGTCCGAAGAGGGAAAAGGAACTGATATTCGGGCGATGAAACAATTGCGATAACCATGCTTATGCAAGAACGATAAAAGGGAAGGACCCCGGTGCCGGTATGCTTCCCTTTTGTTGTCCAATTATGCGAGGGAGAGGGGGATATAGACTGTGGCAGTTCCGAGTACAGATATCAGCCACTATAGGGAATTATTAAAACATTATATTGAAACACAGGATGAGGAATCGCTCTATGGTGCCGAGCAAATCAGCAAGGAATTGATTCAGAACAATGTACCGCCCGAAGAAATTATCAATCTTCATATTCGGGTGATGTCAGAGCTGTATCCTGCTATACCGGATAACTTCCGCTACTCGCTGAATTTTTTGCTGGAAATCATGATTGCCTATGGCATTACGTACCAGGAATACTATTCACTGAGGGAGGAACAATCGGAACTCAAGTCAGAAATTGCTATTGCCGCCAATATGCAGGACACACTGCTGACGACCGAAACCCCTGATATTTCCGGTCTGGACATTGGTGTTATCAGTGTCCCAGCCCATCAAATGAGCGGGGATTATTATCACTTTTTGTCTGGTGCTGACGGAACACTGGGCATCACAGTTGCCGATGTGATCGGCAAGGGCATTCCGGCAGCTTTATGTATGTCCATGATCAAATATTCAATGGAAAGTCTTCCCGAGGCAAGCATGAGCCCGCAGAATATTTTAAAGAATGTGAACCGTGTCGTTGAGCAGAATGTTGATCCGAGTATGTTTATCACCATGTTTTATGCTCAGTACCTGCCTGAGGAAAGCAGCATACGCTATGCATCCGCGGGTCATGAACCGGGTTTTTATTACGATGCTCAAACACAGACGTTTGAAGAAATTAAGGCGAAAGGTCTGATACTCGGTGTCCTGCCCGATACAGAGTACCGCCAGTATGAACGGATTATCCATAAGGGTGATATGGTGATTCTTTTGACAGATGGGGTGACCGAATGCCGCCAGGGTGACCGTTTTATTGAGACGGATGAAGTCCTTGAGGTGATCGAGCAGTATGCTGATCTTCCGGCACAGGAAATGGTGAATAAAGTCTATAAGCATTTTGAACGTCTCCAGGATTTCCAATTGCGTGATGATTTTACCTTGGTTGTGCTGCGAAAAGACGTTTAATCGCTCGGAGCTCAGGGAACATGTAACTACATGCATAAATAACGCAGAACGCTAGCCAGAGGAGGAAGCATATGGATTTACAAGTAGACGTAGCTGAAGAAACGGATAAGTCTGTTGTGAACCTGTCCGGTGAAGTGGATGCTTATACAGCACCCAAGTTAAAAGAAGCATTGCTGCCATTGACCAAGACGGAAGATCATTTGGCAGAAGTCAATTTGGAAAATGTTCATTATATGGACAGTACAGGACTGGGTATCTTTGTCAGTGCCCTGAAATCCACAAAAGAACATAACAGCGAACTGCGTCTTATTAATCTGCAGGACCGTGTATTAAGATTGTTCCGGATTACAGGGCTGGATCAGATTATGACGATTGATACGGCCATTCAAGGTGGGAATGAGCGATGAAAGACCATGAATTTATCGAAATGAAAATCCCCGCTAAAGCAGATTATGTTGGGGTTGTCCGTCTCAGTATTTCAGGGATTGCCAGCCGTCTGGGTTTTGCCTATGATGCGATTGAAGATTTAAAAGTTGCTGTTTCCGAAGCCATTACGAATGCCGTTGAGCACGCCTATAACAAGAACGGCGAAGGTGAAGTAACAATTGGTTTTGGCCTCTACCAGGATCGTCTGGAGACTGTTGTAGCGGATCACGGCGACCATTTTGACCTAAATGAACTAAAAGGAGGCGTTGGGCCTTACAAAGGCTCCGAGTCAGTTGAAGAACTGCAGGAAAATGGCTTTGGTCTTTTTCTGATTGATGCATTAATGGATAAATTGGAAATTACAAACGACGACGGAGCTATAGTTCTAATGACGAAATTCCTGAATGAAACTGAGGTGGGTGTTGATGACGACCAGATCCCAACAACCCGATAAGGAACAAGATGACATTTATGAATTAGTCGAAGCCCTGCAAAACGACCCTCAAAATGAATCCCTGCAGGAAAGAGTTGTTTTAACCTACAAGAATCTAGTTGAATCCATCGCCCGGAAGTATTCGAAAAACAGCAGCATTCAAGAAGATCTGACACAGGTGGGCATGATCGGTTTAATCGCTGCTGTCAGGCGGTATGACCCATCGGTGGGGAAAACATTTGAGTCGTTTGCTGTCCCGACAATTATAGGTGAGATTAAACGGTTTATCCGTGATAAGACATGGAGTGTCCATGTGCCGCGCCGGATCAAAGAATTAGGTCCGAAAATCAGAAAATCGATTGATGAATTAACAACTGAGAATCAAAAATCCCCAACTGTTCCGGAGATAGCCGCTTATCTTGAGGTTTCTGAGGAGGAAGTGCTGGAAACCATGGAGATGGGCAAAAGCTATAAAGCTCTTTCCGTTGATCGGAAGGTTGAGGCCGATTCAGAGGGCAGCACCGTTGCACTGCTGGATTTGATCGGAAGTGGTGACAGCGGGTTTGACAACGTTGACCAGCGTATGCTTCTGGAGAACATACTGCCCGTGTTATCAGAAAGGGAGCAGGACGTGCTGCGCTGCACGTACTTTGACCATTTGAGTCAAAAGGAAACCGGTGATCACCTTGGCATTTCACAGATGCATGTCTCGCGTCTGCAGCGCCGTTCATTGCGCAAGCTCCGTGAAGCATTACAAACTGAAGAAAGTACGGAGATGCTCGATTGACTGATCAGACGCCTAAAGTCGAAACAGCTGTTTTCCAGCGGAACAAAAAGAATCAGAACTGCTGCGGGGACAGTTATTTTTACACGGTGACTGACGATGAATATGTCTGCGCGCTGGCAGACGGTCTGGGCAGCGGTGAATATGCCAGGGAGTCCTCTGAAACGGTGATCACAATTATTCAAGAACATTTGCAGGCAACGGTCGAACAGCTGCTGCAAAAGTGCAATAAGCAGCTGGCAGGCAAGCGCGGGGCGGTTGTCGGGATTTTGCGAATCGATTTTCGGACGCAGCAGTATTCGTTTTCTTCAATCGGAAACATTGGGGTCCTTGCGATTCCCGAGGACGGCAAAAAGAAACGCAACATACCTGATCACGGCTATCTGGGAAGTCATCGCCAGTCATTTAAAGTGCTGCATGAGCCTATGACTGCCCGGATGAATTTTATTCTGTTTTCGGATGGCGTAACGGACCGTGACTTGTCGCGGCGCTTTTTGCTGAATCCGGATGTGCATCAGGTTGTGCAGACATTTGCCCATTATACCGATGAACGAACGTGTTTGGATGATACGACACTGATCGCTATAAGATATGACAGTTAAGCCCGGCTGAAATGGCCGGCTTTTTTCATTTCGGCTGTTTTTTGGTAAACTGGTACTATCTCGAAAAATCAGACGTAAAGCGTTGTGCAGCGAGCTCTTTCCTTGCTGGATGCCAGTCAGGCTGTGAACGAACAATTTCCCGCTTGGGACGGGTCATGCTTCGTTGCGTGCGTCATGAAGGAGGAACCGTTATGCAAGAACAACTGGAACAATGGGTAGCCAAGGAAGCTGATGTGAAAATATCTGTCGTGAAACGTGTGATTGCATTAATGGACGAAGGCAATACAGTCCCTTTCGTTGCCCGTTACCGGAAAGAGGCGACAGGCGGACTTGATGAAGTGCAGATAAAGCTGATTCAGGATAAGTGGCAATATGCTATGAATCTGGCTGCGCGTAAAGAAGAAGTTATACGTCTGATTGATGAACAGGGAAAACTGACAGAGGAATTAAAGCAGGCGATTAACCAGGCCACACAGCTGCAGCGGGTTGAAGATTTGTACCGCCCGTACAAGCAAAAGCGCCGTACCAGGGCGACAAAAGCTAAAGAAAAAGGGCTGGATCCTCTCGCAGTACGTGTCTGGGACCAGTCGATTCAAGATGTCACCGGCGAGGCGGAAACGTATCTGTCAGAGGAGCAGGGCTTACATACAATTGACGATGTGCTGCAGGGTGTTAATGATATCCTGGCTGAATGGATTGCTGACGATCCCGCTTACCGCCAGTCCATTCGTCATGATACATTTAAACGCGGCAGTATCCAGTCTGAGGCAAAGGATAAAACCAAAGACGAGAACTACGTTTATGAAATGTATTATGACTTTTCTGAGGCCCTGCGCTCGCTGGTATCACACCGGACGCTGGCACTGAATCGCGGTGAAAAAGAAGGCGTGCTGAAAGTGTCGATCGAGCCGCCGAATGAACATATTCTGGCTTATCTAAAGCGCCATGTAATCACAGGTGAAGCGAATAAGGAAACAAAAAGCATCCTGGAGAGCGCTGTTGCTGACAGCTTTCAGAGGCTGATTAAACCTGCCGTTGAACGGGAAGTCCGCAGTCATTTAACAGAAAAGGCGGATGAGCAAGCGATTGATATTTTCTCGAAAAATGTTAAAAACTTGCTATTGCAGCCGCCCCTTAAAGGAAAAACCGTCTTGGGCGTTGACCCAGCCTACCGGACAGGGTGCAAACTATCCGTCGTCGATGAAACAGGTAAGGTGCATGAAGTAGGCATTATGTTCCCGACCGCGCCGAAACATGATACAGCTGGAGCTGAGAAGACTATGCTGGATCTGATCAACCGGTTCCAGGTTGAATTGATAGCAATTGGCAACGGCACAGCCTCACGGGAAACGGAGCAGTTTATTTCCGACGTTATCGGCAAACACGCTCTGGATGTCTCCTATATTATTGTCAATGAAGCGGGTGCGAGTGTCTACTCGGCGTCTCAACTGGCACGTGAGGAGTTCCCGAATCTGCAGGTAGAGGAACGGAGTGCTGCCTCCATTGCCAGACGGATTCAGGATCCGCTGGCGGAACTTGTTAAAATTGATCCGAAGTCTATTGGTGTCGGACAGTATCAGCATGATGTCAGCCAGAAGGATCTGAATGCATCGCTGACGTTTGTGGTTGGTACGGCCGTTAACCAGGTGGGTGTCAACGTTAATACCGCTTCAACATCGTTATTGCAATACGTATCCGGCTTAAGCAAGACGGTCGCTGATAATATCGTGACGAAACGGTATGAAGACGGCAAGTTCAAAGACCGCAGCCAGCTGAAAAAGATTCCGCGACTTGGAGCAAAGACTTATGAGCAGGGGATTGGGTTTTTACGTGTGTTTGACGGGGATAACCCTCTTGACCGGACGCCAATTCACCCTGAAAGCTATCAGCAGGCTGATCAGCTGCTCGACACAATTGGCTATAAAAAAACCGATATCGGCACCGAAGCATTGCGGGACAGGCTCAAGGCGGTCGACGTTCATGCCATGGCTGATGAACTGGACCTGGGCATTCCCACTTTAAAGGATATCATTAACGCCCTCAGCCGGCCGGAACGTGACCCGCGTGATGATTTGCCGAAACCGTTATTAAAACAAAACGTTTTGACCATGGAAGACTTGCAGCCAGGCATGGAAATGCAGGGAACGGTTCGCAATGTCGTGGACTTTGGCGTTTTTGTGGATATTGGCGTGAAACAAGATGGTCTCGTGCATATTTCGAAAATGTCGCAGCAGTTCGTAAAACACCCAATGGATGTAACCTCCGTCGGTGATGTTGTGACTGTATGGGTAGAGACAATTGATGTGGCAAAAGGGCGCATCGGCTTGTCGATGGTGCAGCCGGAGCCAGCAGTATAGCCGGCAGATCGGAGACTTTTATACCAAACGCACAGGTGTTTAACATGGATAGCCTGTGCGTTTGGCGTCAGTATCGAGTCCCCTGACAATTGGTAAAGGCGGTTTTGCAAGTGAACAGTTTAAATGAAGCGGAGTTGTATAACCTGGTTGATCGTCTTTCCCGCCACTATTTCCATAAACCTTTCTCGCACGACGTGATATTCAATCACCGGCTTAGGACAACGGGCGGGCGGTATATGCCAGCAGCTAAAACAATTGAGCTGAATCCCAAATATGTACTCGAAAGCAGTGAAGAAGAAGTTATGGGGATTCTCAAGCATGAACTTTGTCATTATCATCTTCATATCGAAGGGAAAGGCTATCGTCATGGCGACCGGGATTTTAAAGCTTTGTTAAAACAGACGGGCTCACCGAGACACTGTTCGCCGCTGCCATCGGCTGAGAAGCGTCCAAAATACCGTTATCAGTGTGGACAATGCGGCTATATTTATGAACGAATACGCCGGATTAATCTTACGAAATACAGATGCGGGAAATGCCGGGGACAATTAGTTATGCTTAATGGCGGGGCCTGAAACCAGATATGTTTTAAATTTCATCAGGATTATTGACGAAACCTGTTTTCCATGTTAAGTTATACAAGCCTTAAAAAAGTGTGTTTAAACAACGCACTAAAAAGATCTTGAAATTTTGTTTTGAAAATGCATTGACATTAAAGATTATATATTGTATTATAATTTCCGTCGCATTCGTTAGATCGATTGTTTCGACGAAAAACACATCGCTTATTCCACAGTAGCTCAGCGGTAGAGCCCTCGGCTGTTAACCGAGTAGCCGCAGGTTCGAATCCTGCCTGTGGAGCCATATAAGGAGAAGTACTCAAGTGGCTGAAGAGGCGCCCCTGCTAAGGGTGTAGACCGGTTTTCCCGGTGCGAGGGTTCAAATCCCTCCTTCTCCGCCAGAATATGGCCCGTTAGTCAAGTGGTTAAGACACTGCCCTTTCACGGCAGTAACACGGGTTCGAATCCCGTACGGGTCATCCCTCATTTTTTGGTTGGTCTGGTAGTTCAGCTGGTTAGAACGCCTGCCTGTCACGCAGGAGGTCGCGGGTTCGAGTCCCGTCCGGACCGCTATCGTTGGGCTATAGCCAAGCGGTAAGGCATCGGGTTTTGATCCCGTGATTCGCTGGTTCGAATCCAGCTAGCCCAGCCATTTTAAAAGAGGCTTTCTTTACTTCGCCGTTTTCCTTTACAACGCGACGATTTCAAATCAACTGTTTGAAAAAGTTTATGAATACTGCAGTCTATCTATGAGCCATTAGCTCAGTTGGAAGAGCATCTGACTTTTAATCAGAGGGTCGCAGGTTCGATCCCTGCATGGCTCACCTTTTTGCGGATGTGGCGGAATTGGCAGACGCGCTAGACCCAGGATCTAGTGTCTTTACGACGTGAGGGTTCGAGTCCCTCCATCCGCATTTCACAGTTTTTCTGTAGCTGTTGTATTATGAGGATTATCTTATCCATATGCGGCTGTGGCGGAATGGCAGACGCGCTAGGTTGAGGGCCTAGTGGGATTTATCCCGTGGAGGTTCAAGTCCTCTCGGCCGCATTAACATCAACTATTGACGATTTCTTGGTGTTATGATATGATAAAGAATGTCGCTTTAACGCGCCCGTAGCGCAATTGGACAGAGCGTCTGACTACGAATCAGAAGGTTAGAGGTTCGAATCCTCTCGGGCGCACCATATTTACGGGAAGTAGCTCAGCTTGGTAGAGCACGTGGTTTGGGACCATGTGGCCGCAGGTTCAAATCCTGTCTTCCCGACCAGCGAGTTTGCAATGAAATAATTTAAAATATAAGCAGTTATGCGGGTGTAGTTTAGTGGTAAAACCTCAGCCTTCCAAGCTGATGTCGTGGGTTCGATTCCCATCACCCGCTCCATTAAGGGGCCTGTAGCTCAGTTGGTCAGAGCGCACGCCTGATAAGCGTGAGGTCGGTGGTTCGAGTCCACCCAGGCCCATTTTGCTCCTTGAAAACTGAACAAAACAACCAGCCTGAAACAGATGTCAGGTAAGAGGCTCCCGGTCATATGTCTTCATATGATTGGATGAAGCTTTTTGAGACATTATGAACGCTGAGATAAAACGATTGATCGGTGTCAGTCGTTTGCATCTCTCTTATTTATTGGAGAGTTTGATCTTGGCTCAGGACGAACGCTGGCGGCGTGCCTAATACATGCAAGTCGAGCGCGGGAAGCAAGCAGATCCCCTTCGGGGGTGATGCCTGTGGAACGAGCGGCGGACGGGTGAGTATCACGTGGGCAACCTGCCTGTAAGACCGGGATAACTCGTGGAAACGCGAGCTAAAAACGGATAACACCTCTCACCGCATGGTGAGGGATTGAAAGGCGGCCTCAGGCTGCCACTTACAGATGGGCCCGCGGCGCATTAGTTAGTTGGTGGGATCAAAGCCTACCAAGGCCACGATGCGTAGCCGACCTGAGAGGGTGATCGGCCACACTGGAACTGAGACACGGTCCAGACTCCTACGGGAGGCAGCAGTAGGGAATCATCCGCAATGGACGAAAGTCTGACGGTGCAACGCCGCGTGAGTGAAGAAGGTCCTTGGATCGTAAAACTCTGTTGTCAGGGAAGAACAGATACTGTTCAAACAGGGCAGTATTTTGACGGTACCTGACCAGAAAGCCCCGGCTAACTACGTGCCAGCAGCCGCGGTAATACGTAGGGGGCAAGCGTTGTCCGGAATTATTGGGCGTAAAGGGCGCGCAGGCGGTCTTTTAAGTCTGATGTGAAAGCCCGCGGCTTAACCGCGGCAGGTCATTGGAAACTGGAGGACTTGAGTACAGAAGAGGAGAGTGGAATTCCACGTGTAGCGGTGAAATGCGTAGAGATGTGGAGGAACACCAGTGGCGAAGGCGACTCTCTGGGCTGTAACTGACGCTGAGGCGCGAAAGCGTGGATAGCGAACAGGATTAGATACCCTGGTAGTCCACGCCGTAAACGTTGAGTGCTAGGTGTTAGGGGGTTTCCGCCCCTTAGTGCTGAAGTTAACGCATTAAGCACTCCGCCTGGGGATTACGGCCGCAAGGCTGAAACTCAAAAGAATTGACGGGGGCCCGCACAAGCGGTGGAGCATGTGGTTTAATTCGAAGCAACGCGGAGAACCTTACCAGGTCTTGACATCCTCTGATGGCGGTAGAGATACCGTGTTCCCTTCGGGGACAGAGTGACAGGTGGTGCATGGTTGTCGTCAGCTCGTGTCGTGAGATGTTGGGTTAAGTCCCGTAACGAGCGCAACCCTTAAGCTTAGTTGCCAGCATTAAGTTGGGCACTCTAAGGTGACTGCCGGTGACAAACCGGAGGAAGGCGGGGATGACGTCAAATCATCATGCCCCTTATGACCTGGGCTACACACGTGCTACAATGGATGGTACAAAGGGACGCGAAGCCGTGAGGTGAAGCAAATCCCATAAAGCCATTCCCAGTTCGGATTGCAGGCTGCAACTCGCCTGTATGAAGCCGGAATCGCTAGTAATCGCGGATCAGAATGCCGCGGTGAATACGTTCCCGGGCCTTGTACACACCGCCCGTCACACCACGAGAGTTGGCAACACCCGAAGTCGGTGAGGCAACCTTTTTGGAGCCAGCCGCCGAAGGTGGGGCCAACGATTGGGGTGAAGTCGTAACAAGGTAGCCGTATCGGAAGGTGCGGCTGGATCACCTCCTTTCTAAGGAAGAATTATACGGAAGCCGGTGCTTGTCGCTTAGCGCGGCAGTATCGGCCGGACCGATATCTGTTTTCAGCTACTCTGGTTGTTTGGTTCAGTTTTGAGGGAGCAAACCCTCATCTGTCTAAGTTATCACATACTGTGATGCTTGCAGATAGAAGCCTTGTGCAGAGATGCACATTTGCACCTTGAAAACTAAATAAGAGCAAACCATTCAAGACGACATCCAGACGTTCGTTTAAACGAATGTTTTATTAAGTTAAGTGATCAAGGGCGCACGGTGAATGCCTTGGCACCAGGAGCCGAAGAAGGACGGGACTAACACCGATATGCCTCGGGGAGTCGTAAGCAGACTGTGATCCGGGGATTTCCGAATGGGGCAACCCACTGTCCGTAATGGGACAGTGCCTGTGTCTGAATTCATAGGGCGCAGGTGGCATACCCGGGGAACTGAAACATCTCAGTACCCGGAGGAAAAGAAAGCAAACGCGATTTCCTGAGTAGCGGCGAGCGAAACGGAAGCAGCCCAAACCGGAAAGCTTGCTTTCCGGGGTTGTAAGGACACGCCATCGGAGTTATCAAGAAATGGCTTAGGCGAATTGATTTGGAATGATCAGCCAAAGAGGGTAAGAGCCCTGTAGCCGAAAAGCGATTTCCTCCGGCGTGGATCCTGAGTACGGCGGAACACGTGACATTCCGTCGGAATACGGGAGGACCATCTCCCAAGGCTAAATACAACCTGGTGACCGATAGTGAACCAGTACCGTGAGGGAAAGGTGAAAAGCACCCCGGAAGGGGAGTGAAAGAGAACCTGAAACCGTGTGCCTACAAGTAGTCGGAGCCCGTTAATGGGTGACGGCGTACCTTTTGCAGAATGGACCGGCGAGTTGCGATCGTATGCAAGGTTAAGTGGAAGACACGGAGCCTGAGCGAAAGCGAGTCTGAACAGGGCGATTTGAGTATACGGTCGCAGACCCGAAACCGTGTGATCTACCCATGCCCAGGGTGAAGGTCAGGTAACACTGACTGGAGGCCCGAACCCACGTATGCTGAAAAATGCGGGGATGAGGCGTGGGTAGGGGTGAAATGCCAATCGAACACGGATATAGCTGGTTCTCTCCGAAATAGCTTTCGGGCTAGCCTCAAGGAGCGTGTACCGGAGGTAGAGCACTGATTGAACGAGGGGCCCTCACCGGGTTACCGAATTCAGTCAAACTCCGAATGCCGGCTACATAGCCTTGGGAGTCAGACTGTGGGTGATAAGGTTCATGGTCGAGAGGGAAACAGCCCAGACCGCCAGCTAAGGTCCCTAAGTATACGTTAAGTGGAAAAGGATGTGGCGTTGCTCAGACAACCAGTATGTTGGCTTAGAAGCAGCCACCATTTAAAGAGTGCGTAATAGCTCACTGGTCGAGTGACTCTGCGCCGAAAATGTACCGGGGCTAAACGTATCACCGAAGCTGCGGATTGTTCTTCGGAACAATGGTAGGAGAGCGTTCCAAATGCTGTGAAGTCAGACCGTGAGGACTGGTGGAGCGTTTGGAAGTGAGAATGCCGGTATGAGTAACGAAAAAAGAGTGAGAATCTCTTTCACCGAATGCCTAAGGTTTCCTGAGGAAGGCTCGTCCGCTCAGGGTTAGTCGGGACCTAAGCCGAGGCCGAAAGGCGTAGGCGATGGGTAACAGGCCGACATTCCTGTACCACCTCGTGAGCATTTGAATGATGGGGAAACGCAGAAGGATAAGGAATGCGCACTGTCGGAAATGTGCGTCCAAGCAGTGAGGAAATTGGTCAGGCAAATCCGGCCAATGGTTCCAGGCTGTGACGGGGAGGGAAATTGAGTACCGAAGTTCCTGACTTCACACTGCCAAGAAAAACCTCTAGTGAGTTCACAGGTGCCCGTACCGCAAACCGACACAGGTAGGCAGGGAGAGTATCCTAAGGTGAGCGGGAGAACTCTCGTTAAGGAACTCGGCAAAATGACCCCGTAACTTTGGGAGAAGGGGTGCTCAGGGCCGAGTCCTGAGCCGCAGTGAAGAAGCCCAAGCGACTGTTTACCAAAAACACAGGTCTCTGCGAAGCCGCAAGGCGACGTATAGGGGCTGACATCTGCCCGGTGCTGGAAGGTTAAGGGGAAGCGTTAGCGCCTCTGGCGCGAAGCGGCGAACCGAAGCCCCAGTGAACGGCGGCCGTAACTATAACGGTCCTAAGGTAGCGAAATTCCTTGTCGGGTAAGTTCCGACCCGCACGAAAGGTGCAACGACTTGGGCACTGTCTCAACGAGAGACCCGGTGAAATTATACGATGCGTGAAAATGCGCATTACCCGCGACAGGACGAAAAGACCCCGTGGAGCTTTACTGCACCTTGACATTGAATGTTGGTACAGCTTGTACAGGATAGGTGGGAGCCGTGGAAACGTGAGCGCGAGCTTACGTGGAGACACCCGTGGGATACCACCCTGGCTGTACGAACATTCTAACCCTGGACCGTGATCCGGTCCGGAGACAGTGTCAGGCAGGCAGTTTGACTGGGGCGGTCGCCTCCTAAAAGGTAACGGAGGCGCCCAAAGGTTCCCTCAGAATGGCTGGAAATCATTCGTAAGCGTGCAAAGGCACAAGGGAGCTTGACTGCGAGACCTACATGTCGAGCAGGGACGAAAGTCGGGCTTAGTGATCCGGTGGTTCCGCATGGAAGGGCCATCGCTCAACGGATAAAAGCTACCCCGGGGATAACAGGCTTATCTCCCCCAAGAGTTCACATCGACGGGGAGGTTTGGCACCTCGATGTCGGCTCATCGCATCCTGGGGCTGTAGTCGGTCCCAAGGGTTGGGCTGTTCGCCCATTAAAGCGGTACGCGAGCTGGGTTCAGAACGTCGTGAGACAGTTCGGTCTCTATCCGTCGCGGGCGCTGGAAGTCTGAGAGGAGCTGTCCTTAGTACGAGAGGACCGGGATGGACACACCGCTGGTGCACCAGTTGTTCCGCCAGGAGCACGGCTGGGTAGCTACGTGTGGTCAGGATAAGTGCTGAAAGCATCTAAGCATGAAGCCCCCCTCAAGATGAAACTTCCCATCACGTTCAGTGAGTAAGATCCCTTAAAGACGATGAGGTTGATAGGTCCGGGGTGGAAGCGTGGCGACACGTGAAGCTGACGGATACTAATCGATCGAGGACTTAACTAACAGGATGCAGCTTGATGGTTCTCTTATTTAGTTTTCAGGGTGCAAAGGTTAAAAAACCTCTTGCATTTTGAGTTAAAAATGTTTATAATAGTTTTTGTGTCTTAGTTATGCAACTTCTTTTATATCGCGGGGTGGAGCAGTCTGGAAGCTCGTCGGGCTCATAACCCGAAGGTCGCAAGTTCAAATCTTGCCCCCGCAATCAATCATATTTTGATTGATGCTGTTTAAAATTGATTTTTTCTAAAGATAGTGTCAATCTCCCTTTGGTCTGGTAGTTCAGCTGGTTAGAACGCCTGCCTGTCACGCAGGAGGTCGCGGGTTCGAGTCCCGTCCGGACCGCTTTACTAAATTAATAGTGTTGGCTTAAATGCTGGACACTCGTAAGTGAGAGACCGTTTCCTTCTATCGGGAAGCGGTCTATTCTATTTATAGAAGGCTTATCATAACGTGATCTCGAATTGCTCTATATATTTCTGTTTTGCTGTAATATTTGCTATGATAGGTATAGTTATGATGAAAATGGTGATGGTGCATGGATGAATTTTCGTTAATTGATTTAATCAAACAAAAAACTTACCGACAGTCCTCGATTATACGTGGGATTGGTGATGATGCAGCCGTTTTTCGTCAGCCTGCCCAGGATATTGTGACAGCTGTTGATACATTTGTGGAAGATATCCATTTTACCAGATCAACGATGCGCCCGTTCCATATTGGTTATCGTTCACTTGCTGCGAATATAAGTGATTTGAGTGCCATGGGGGCCAGACCCGCGTTTTATCTCGTTTCCATTGTTGTCCCGTCAACGTGGAGCGAGTCGGACTTGAGTGCATTATATAACGGGATGGCTGAAGTGGGATCGGCTTATCAAATGGATGTCATTGGTGGGGATACGACAGCTGGATCGGAGCTGACAGTGTCCGTCACCGTCTTTGGTTATGCCAGCAGAGAGAAGGTCAGATACCGCCATACTGCAAAACCGGGAGATGCGGTATTCGTGACAGGCCATTTGGGTGATTCGGCTGCAGGTTTGCATATGCTGACCCATCCGGGTGACTACCGGGATCAAACGTACTTCATTCACAGACACCGGATGCCTGCTGTAAGAGCCAATTTTTCATGCGAACTGGAAGGCTTGCGAAGAGTAACGCTGAACGATATAAGCGATGGTATCGCGAGTGAAGCCAACGAGATTGCTGAAGCCTCTGGCGTAACGATGACCCTTTATGATGAGGCTATTCCTGTCAGTGCAGGTTTCGAGCAATTCTCAGAGGCCCAGCAGCAGTGGAAACTGTATGGCGGTGAAGATTTTGAATTGCTGGGCACCCTGCCACAAGATGATTGGGGCGCACTGCAAGAGGCCGCTTATAAAACTGGGACGCCGGTTACCATGATTGGTTATGTTGAAAGCAGTGGAAGACAGGCGTCCAGCGTTTTTCTGGAGAATCAGGAGCAATCGCGTACACGTTTAAATAAACAAGGGTATACCCATCTGAAATAGGTGAAACATGATGACTGAATACAGCATTCGAACGCGGTCTGAAGATGAGACAGCTCAATTTGCCCAGCAGCTGGCGGAATTGCTTAAACCGGGGGATGTGCTCACCTTAGAAGGTGACCTCGGTGCTGGCAAGACTGCCTTTGCCAAGGGGCTGGCCAGCGGGCTGGGCGTGACGCGCATCGTCAATAGTCCCACCTTTACGATTATCAAAGAATATTCTGGTGAACTGCCTCTGTACCATATGGACGTTTACCGGCTGGAAGATTCTGATGAAGATATAGGTTTTGAGGAATATTTTCATGGAGACGGGATTTGTGTCGTGGAATGGGCTCATTTTATCCAGGATTATCTCCCGTCTGAATACTTAACAGTCAGCATCGACTATGTTGATGATTACACCCGCTTGCTAAAACTGTTCCCGCGGGGTGCACATTTTGAATCGGTTGCTGCCGATGTGATCGGTTGATGAAGGAGTCTCTGACATGAATATCTTAGCAATGGATACATCCAACCAGCTATTAGGCATTGCGTTATTGCGTGACGGTCAATTAATTGGTGAGGTCACGACCAATCTTAGAAAAAATCATTCAGTGCGGCTGATGCCGGCGATCAATCAGCTGCTGCAAGAGGTTAATATGACGCCGCAGGATCTCGATAAAATCATTGTCGCTAAGGGCCCTGGTTCGTACACAGGCGTACGGATCGGTCTGACAACGGCTAAATCGATGGCTTGGGCATTGGGAATCCCGGTTACAGGCGTGTCCAGTCTGGAAGCACTTGCCTGGCAGGGACGCTTTTTTAACGCTTCAATCTGTCCATTTTTTGATGCCCGGCGCGGTCTTGTTTATACCGGTCTGTATCAGTCGCAAACGAACGGTCTGGCACTGGCGGCTGCTGAGCAAAATGTACTGATGGAAGACTGGCTCCAGCGTCTGGCTGCTACCAGACGGACGATTTTGTTTTTAAGTCCGGATATGGACAAGCATCAGGAGCTGATCCAGACGTATCTGGGTGATCAAGCGGTTATTCCGGACGGGCCATTTCATATGGCCAACCCGTCCCACTTAGCCTTGGCTGGTTCGTATAAGGAGCCGGACAACCTGCATATGCTGACGCCGAATTATTTGCGGCTGGCTGAGGCTGAGGCAAAATGGCTGGAAAAGGAACAAGCGACATATGACTGATTTAACTATTCGCAAGATGCAGCACGCAGATATTAATGGCGTTATGGAAGTCGAAGCACAAGCGTTTGTGGCACCGTGGCCCCGGGATATTTTCGAACACGAACTCACGCATAATGCCTATGCCTATTATTATGTGATGTTCGCCGGTGAGCAGCTAATCGGCTATGCGGGGATGTGGCAGGTGATTGATGATGCGCAGATTACCAATATCACGGTGATTCCAGCATTCCGTGGTCAGAAACTCGGCGAGACATTGTTTTCGTATGTGATGCACGATGCGTACAGAATGGGGGCAAAACGCCTGTCGCTGGAGGTGCGTGTATCCAATATTGTCGCGCAGAAAATGTACCGGAAATTCGGGCTTGTCCCAGGCGGCATCCGGAAAAATTACTACACCGATAATCAGGAAGATGCGATGGTGATGTGGGTGAATTTATATGACGAATGATACGTATATATTAGGTATTGAAACAAGTTGTGATGAAACGGCAGCAGCGATTGTGAAAAATGGCCGGGAGATTGTATCTAACGCCGTTGCCTCGCAAATTGACAGCCATAAGCGATTCGGCGGCGTTGTTCCGGAAATTGCCTCCCGTCATCATGTGGAGCAAATCACGCTTGTTCTGGAAGAGGCCTTTAACGAAGCAGGTATGACCTGGGAACAGATTGATGCGATTGCTGTAACGGAAGGACCGGGCCTTGTCGGGGCCTTGCTGGTCGGCGTCAATGCAGCGAAGGCGTTAGCTTTTGCCAAGCAGAAGCCTTTAATCGGTGTTCATCATATTGCGGGTCACATTTATGCCAATCGGTTTGAGCAGGAATTTGCCTTTCCATTGCTTGCGCTGATTGTCTCCGGCGGTCATACGGAACTCGTCCTGATGCATGAGCACGGTTCGTATGAATTAATCGGCGAGACGCGTGATGATGCTGCCGGCGAGGCCTATGATAAAGTGGCTCGAATGCTTAATTTGCCTTATCCCGGCGGGCCGCAGATTGACCGGCTTGCGGCTGAAGGGTGCGTATCAATCGATTTTCCCCGCGCATGGCTGAAGGATGGCAGCCTTGATTTTAGTTTCAGTGGTGTGAAGTCATCTGTGATCAATACGATCCATAATGCCACGCAGCGCGGCGAGACTTTAAAGCATGCTGATATTGCGGCCAGTTTTCAAGCAAGCGTTGTGGATGTGCTGACCACCAAGACGTGGAAAGCGGCCCAAGCGTATAACGTGAAACAAGTGCTGGTTGCCGGTGGCGTGTCGGCCAATCAGGGATTGCGCCAGTCCCTGCAGAATCAATTTTCTAATTCTGGGATTCCTTTGCTGATCCCGCCTTTGAAGCTTTGCACGGACAATGCAGCGATGATTGCTGCGGCCGGATTTGTTAATTATCAGCAGGGCAAGCGTTCCGGCTGGGATATGAACGCGAACCCCGCTTTGATGTTAAACTAATATCCACAGGGTTATCCACTGGCCTGTGGATCTTTTTTATAATCACGTCTATGCTGGTTTTGAGTTTGTGGATGTTTATATGTGCATAACCGGGGATTAATTTGTGGATAGTGTGTATAAGTGTCTTTTAATACGGTGTGAAGGTTGTGCATATGTGCATCATTTTGTGGATGAGGTGAATAATCTAATCACTGATCTGCATGTGGGACATTAATTCACAAGCCGCCCGCGGAAAGCGACGTCTATCTCCGGAGCGGCCTTATTACGCGAATTATTTATTAAAGCTTTAGGTCATAATTCATTCCTGTAAGTCGGTCCATTCGTTCATTAATCGCTCAATTTCTGCGTTTAGATCTTGTCTTTTACCCAGCAGCTCTTGTGATTTATCCGGATCCTCATACACATCGGGCTGCGCCATTTGTTCCTCCAGTTCGGCCAAATCACTTTCCAGCTGTTCGATAGCATTCTCAAGCTCCTGAATTTGCCGCTCTCTGCGGCGTTCTTCACGCTGCTGCTGTTTATCTTCCCGAAATTTTGTTTTGCGCTGGTCATCATTGCTGGCATTTTCGGTTGCTTCCTGCAGCTTTCGAATCTCAGTTTCTTCCTGCTGCTTGGCAACATAATAATCATAATCACCGAGATAGGTAGTCGACCCTTCCCGCTGCATTTCAACCACTTTATCAGCCAGTTTATTGATGAAATAGCGGTCGTGGGAAACGAACAGGATCGTACCTGGGTACTCCTGGAGAGCCGCTTCCAGTACCTCTTTCGAATCAATGTCCAGATGGTTGGTCGGCTCGTCCAGCACAAGCAGATTTGCCTTTTGCATCATCAGCCGGGCGAGTGACAAGCGTGCCTTTTGCCCGCCGCTCAGTGAGTGAACAGGTTTAAAGACGTCATCACCTGAGAACAGGAAATTGCCCAGGACTGTGCGGATATCTTTTTCATCAACATCAGGGTGCTCGTCCCATAATTCATCCAGGACAGTTTTATTCGACGAGAGTGACTGCTGTTCCTGATCATAATAGCCGATGTCGACATTCGTGCCAATATCAAGCGTTCCTGAGTTGGGTTTGAAATGACCGGTGATCAGTTTCAGCAGCGTTGTTTTCCCGACACCATTCGGACCGACCAGCGCCAGGCGTTCACCGCGATTGGCGTGGAATGTCACATGGCTGAATAACGGGTTGCTTGGATCGTATTGAAAGGCGAGTTCCTCAGCATTCAGCACGTCCCCGCCACTCTGACGGTTAATCTGAAAGGTAAATGACGCTGATTTCTCATCGCCTTGTGGTTTATCCAGCTTTTCCATTTTCTCCAGCTGTTTGCGCCGGCCCTGTGCCCGTTTGGATGTCGATGCCCGGGCGATGTTGCGCTTTATAAAATCTTCCATCTCCCGCATTTCAGCTTGTTGTTTCTCGTAAGCCTGCATTTCCTGCTCATAATCCAGAGCCCGCTGTTTTAAGTAATAGCTGTAATTGCCGTTGTATTTTTTGGAATGATGGCGTGCTATTTCGTAAACGGTTGAGACTGTTTTATCGAGAAAATACCGGTCGTGTGACACAATCGCAATAGCGCCCGGATAGCTGCTTAAATAGTTTTCCAGCCAGCCCATCGTATCAATATCAAGGTGGTTGGTCGGCTCGTCCAGAATGAGCAGATCAGGTTTTTTCAGCAGCAGTTTTCCCAGGGCAAGCCGGGTTTTCTGTCCGCCGCTCAGCGAATTTATAGGAGTGTCATAATCGAATCCCCCAAAATTCAGCCCTGTCAGAATCGCTTTAATATCCGTCTCATAATGATAACCGCCAGCTGCATCGAATGCCTGCTGTTTCTTGTCGTAATCGGCAAGGAGCTCGTCATAGTCAGCATTGGATAATGATGCTGTCTGGGTCATCTTTTCTTCCATTCTGCGAAGTTCCTGCTGCTGTTTCAGCAGGTGATCAAAGACAGTCAGCATCTCCTCCCAGATCGATTTATCAGATTCCAGACTCGTGTGCTGACTCAAATAGCCCATGGTCAGATCTTTCGGTTTGAATATATCACCTGCATCATAGGAAAGATCGCCGGCCATAATTTTCAGCAGGGTCGATTTGCCCGAACCATTCCGGCCGACAATGGCAATTCTGTCACTCTCTTTAATTTCCAGTTTAATATCGCTTAATATATCGTCAGCGCCAAATGATTTGGTTATATTGTTTAATTGCATCAGTATCATATGTTTTCACCTCATTTATCGGACGTCTTAGCATCAGCAGGTACGAGCGGCTGCTGAACATGTCGGTGCGGTGAATCTGAACGTCACTCCCCAGTGTATCGCATGACGATCTGAAAGGGCAATCATCGTGTGAAAGGGATCACGACTTATGAAGCAATTTCTGTTAGAATAAGATACGGCATGACTGTTACAGATACCGATCAGAGAAGACCGGATGCGGGTGTCAAATGAGACGAGCATTGATGAGACAGGGAGGATTGACATTGGAGCAGAATCAGATACCACAGGCGACTGCTAAACGGCTGCCGTTATACTACCGGTTTTTAAATAATTTGCATCATCAGGGAAAAGGACGTATTTCCTCAAAAGAATTGAGCGATGTCCTTAAGGTGGACTCGGCGACGATCAGGCGTGATTTTTCCTATTTCGGAGCTTTAGGGAAAAAAGGGTATGGCTACAATGTGGAGTATCTGCTGGGATTTTTCCGGAAAACACTGGATCAGGATGAGCTGACTGAAGTCGCCCTGATAGGAGTCGGCAATCTGGGGACTGCCTTTTTGCATTACAATTTCCTGAGAAACAATAATACCAAAATTGTGTTGGCGTTTGATGCTGACCCGAATAAGGCTGGTTCCGATATTGGCGGCGTGCCGGTCTATCATATTGATGAGCTGGAAGCTAGACTGGCCGATGTGTCGGTTGCGATTTTGACTGTTCCAGCTAAGGCGGCCCAGACTATCACGGACCGGCTGGCTGGCTTTGGTATATCCGGCATTCTTAATTTTACACCGGCACGGATTACGGTGCCTGCAGGGATCAGGGTGCATCATATTGATCTGGCGGTGGAACTGCAGTCACTTGTGTACTTCTTAAAGCATTATCCAATGACATCGTGAAATGCATGGACCGTACGTTTGGGTGCGTTTTCAGGAAACGGCCTAAAAAAAAGAAGCAGTGCATCTGATCACTACTTCTTTTTCTTTTGCTGTTTAATCTTATGATTGATAATAAACATGCGTATGCCGATGCCGAAATCAAGGGTTGCAAAAAACGCCAGCAGAATGGTGAAGACATTCCACATCGTTTCATCGGCACTCTGGATAGCAATATAGGTGAACAAAACACCGAGCAGACAGTAGACGACACCCATTGCTTTCGGCGATATTTTCATAAAGTGTCAGCCCCCTATCAGAATTGTTTGGATGTGATCTAATTCCTGCATCATTTTTTCCAGGTCTTCCGGGTCAAGTGATAATTGCACAATCACGGACAGTGTATTCAGCGCCATGTGGACGATGATCGGCACAATAATCCGTTTTGTCTGGACATATAGAAACGCAAAGACAAAGCCCATTGATGCATAAACGAGAATATGTTCCGGTTCACCATGGATCAGGCCAAAAATCAAAGCAGACAGGGCAGCGGCGAAAAAGAAATTCATGCGTTTGTACAGCCCGCCGAAAATGATTTTGCGGAAGATGATCTCTTCCAGTATTGGTGCTACAAGCGCCGTAATCACCGCGAACAGCGGTACTGTCCGGGTAATTTCCATGATTTGCTGCGTATTCTGTGAAGAAGGATTGATGCCGAACACAGTGGTTTCAATAACGGACGCAATTGTATTCGCGAAATAAGCCATGCATAGTCCGGCAATCCCCCAGAGTATAACCTCCCAGACCGGTGAGGCCTGCGGGTGTGCGGGTGCTTTTATATCTGGTCGCATGAGCCATAAGACTAAGACAAGCGCTGCAAGAAAGCTGAAAATGCTCCAGTAAATGCTGGCGTCGACCTGGCCGAGCGGTGTCAGAATATACAACAATGGTGCAAACACAAATGCGGAAGCTTGCATGATGACGTATGTTAAAATGACGTACCAGTAACGTTTAGGCAAAATTAGCGACTCCTTTAGTTCTAGTTGCTATAGTGTATGCTTGTCATAACGTATTTAAGCAAAAAATGGTATAAAAATCAATTTACACAAACAGAATACGTCTACAGTTTAGCATACATAAGGCCTGTATTATAATCGATTCGATTCACGGTTAAGCGTTAAAGCAAGACTGAGGCAAATGCTTGCATTTTACAGGAAAATTATTTATTATAATAATTGGAATTAGCACTCGTTGCATCAGAGTGCTAATAAGAAGTTCCTAAATACAAGTGAAAAGGAATGAAGGAGGTTGTCGGCATGATTAAACCATTAGAGGATCGTGTTGTCATCGAACTTGTGGAACAAAGCGAAACAACAGAAAGTGGCATTGTGCTTCCAGATTCCGCTAAAGAAAAACCGCAGGAAGGCAAGGTTGCAGCCGTCGGTTCCGGACGTGTTATGGACAGCGGTGAACAAGTTGCGCTGGACGTCAAAGAAGGCGACCATATCATCTTCTCCAAATTTGCCGGAACAGAGATCAGCTACGACGGTCATGAATACTTAATTATGCGTCAAAACGACATTCTGGCTGTCATCGATTAATCGGCAGCACTGAAATGATGTCAGGCTATATAAGATTTCTCTAAGGAGGCGTTTAGAATGGCAAAAGAACTTAAATTCAGTGAAGAAGCACGTCAGTCCATGATGCGTGGTATCAACACACTTGCTGACTCCGTTAAAGTAACATTGGGGCCAAAAGGCCGTAACGTTGTATTGGACAAGAGTGTCGGCTCACCACTCATTACAAATGATGGTGTGACGATTGCTAAAGAAATCGAACTGGAAGATAACTTTGAAAACATGGGCGCTCAGCTCGTGTCAGAAGTTGCTTCGAAAACAAACGAAGTCGCTGGTGACGGTACGACAACAGCAACCATTCTGTCACAGGCTATGATCCGTGAAGGTCTGAAAAACGTTGCTTCCGGTGCTAATCCGGTAGGAATCCGCCGCGGTATCGAACAAGCTGTAGAAGTAGCTACGAGTGAATTGAAGACCATTTCCAAGCCGGTTGAAGGAAAAGAGTCCATTGCTCAGGTTGCAGCCATCTCCTCTGACGATGATGAAGTTGGCCAGCTGATTGCTGAAGCGATGGAACGCGTCGGCAATGATGGTGTTATCACGATTGAAGAATCAAGCGGCTTCAACACGGAACTTGAAGTTGTTGAAGGTATGCAATTCGACCGTGGTTATTCATCACCATACATGGTATCGGATCAGGACAAGATGGAAGCTGTGCTGGACGATCCATATATTCTGATTACAGACAAGAAGATCGGCAACATGCAAGAAGTATTGCCATTGCTTGAACAAGTTGTTCAGGAAAACAAACCAATTCTTATTATTGCCGATGAAGTCGAAGGTGAAGCACTCGCAACGCTTGTTGTGAACAAAGTACGCGGCACATTCAACGCTGTTGCTGTTAAAGCACCAGGCTTTGGCGACCGTCGTAAGGCTATGCTGGAGGATATCGCAACCATGACGGGTGCGCAAGTCATCACCGAAGATCTGGGTCTTGATCTGAAGAATGCTACCATGGATCAGCTCGGCCGCGCTAATAAGATTGTTGTGACAAAAGATAATACAACGATCGTTGAAGGCGCCGGTGACCCGCAGACTATATCACAGCGCGTATCTCAGCTCCGCGCTCAAGCAGAAGAATCAACGTCTGACTTTGATAAAGAGAAACTGCAGGAACGTCTTGCAAAAATGGCTGGTGGCGTCGCCGTTGTTAAAGTAGGTGCCGCAACCGAGACCGAAATGAAAGAACGTAAACTGCGTATTGAAGACGCCTTGAACTCAACACGTGCAGCTGTTGAAGAAGGCATTGTTTCCGGCGGCGGAACGGCCCTTGTAAACGTTCTTGCCAAAATTGGCGAGCTTAACCTGACTGGAGATGAAGCAACCGGTGCCAGCATTGTACTCCGTGCGCTGGAAGAACCAATCCGCCAGATTGCTTACAATGCCGGCCTTGAAGGCTCCATTGTTGTCGAACATCTAAAAGGTGAAGAAGTTGGTATTGGCTTTAACGCTGCTAATGGCGAGTGGGTCAATATGGTTGATGCAGGCGTCGTCGATCCAACAAAAGTGACACGTTCAGCCCTGCAAAACGCAGCTTCCGTTTCAGCTATGTTCCTCACCACAGAAGCTGTTGTAGCTGACCATCCTGACGACAGCGATGGCGGCGGCGGTGCACCTGACATGAGTGGCATGGGCGGAATGGGCGGCATGATGTAATATAGGTTATAAAACCTTGTTATATCAACGTTCATAACCGTTCTAACTAATTTTAGTGTCCGGAAAAGTGACCGATACTAGTTGTTGAGATTTCAGGAGGTTTCCATTGAGTTACTGAACTTATTGGAAACCTCTGTTTTATCCTGTTATCTAATAGCATTCTTTTACAGTATGCTATTTATTTAAGCGAAATCTCTTTAGATCATTACATAATTCATTGATGGAAGTATGGGATAAACAAACAGTAACCTCTACACTGTTTTTATCGCCAACAGTCAGGTATACCCCTTCATGCTTGATTTTATATTCAATATTGGAATAAGCTATAGGTTTACTAATCCTATCTTCGATTTCTTTTTTCTCAAGCAATTCTGGATATCGCTTATAATGTTCTCTAAGCGCTTCCTCATGTTGAATATCAATTATTTCATTATCAAGTACTATCTTTACTTCACCATTTGGAAATTTTCCGTTTTTCCACGCATCTATAATTGTCTTGTGAAACAAATACTTATTATTAATTCTGCTGTAAGGAATTTTATTTTCCTTCACCCATTTACGGAGTTTATATTGGGATACCCCTAGGTATTCTGCTGTATTCTTTAACTTCATTGGTTCAATAAACCAACTTTTAGCTTCATCTTCCCCCCATAAAACAGCACCAATCATCATATCACCTCCTGTTTGGCATTTGATTCAAAGTGCGTTCTGTAATACATGTACTATGAAATTATCGGAGAATCGCACCCCTATATCGAAGACACGAGATGAAAATAAATTGAAATATATTAGAGTTTTTTAAAAGAATTAAGAAGACCTAAAATCTCTCCTTTTAACTAATGAGAGTACTCTTCTAGTTATCTTTTCAAACCCATTCATACTTTTAATATTATTTATCTGTAAATAACCTGAAACGATGTCATTCAAGGGTTTCATATAATTATTGACTATCTTATGTACTGCTTCCTTTGAATTTGGACAAAATGCTCCATTTTTCGGTAACACTTGAATCTAGATATATCTAAATATTCAGTGATTTATAGAGCGTCTACAAACCCCTAGTTTATTTTTTCGATTTTTTGCTCTTTGAATATTGTTTTTCTTTTCCCTTTAGAGGGATTGACCCGGAGCCTCTGCGGGCATGATCTCTATGCCAGGAAGCCAGCTTATTTAAAAATAGTGCTGGCATGCCGAGACAGGCTATCATCCCCGCCTCTCCACGTCAATCCCGTGCGTCGTTTGTTTGATTTGCTTATGCCACTCCATGATTGAGGTTTCTTCGTTTATGTCTTGCTGCTATCCTTCCTTTCTCCCGATTTGCTATCACCTCTTCATCCTTTCCCGTGTGTTTTTGTTCTGGTGTGACATATCCTATAGCTTGATGAGGACGGTATGTGTTATAATCGTCTACAAATTGGTATATATTCTTTTTTGCGTCTTGTGGACTGGTGTATCCCGCAAGACTAATTTTTTGTTCCTTTAATGTGCGATGCTAGCGTTCTATTTTGCCGTTTGTCTCAGGATGTTTATAAGCTGTACGTATTTGATAAATATGTTGTTTCTCCAAGTACCTTTTAAACCGATTTGAACGATACTGACTACCATTATCGGTTACCAATTTAAGCTGATGGTCTTCTGGCAAACTCGCCTTTTGTAACGCGTGTTTAAGGGTATCAATGGTATCCTCCACTGTCATAGACATTCTCAATTCAGAGTGAATTACATATCTTGAAAATCCATCTAAATAGGTGAAGAGATAATAGAAACCATAGCCACTAATCCAAATATAGGTGATATCCGTATGCCAATTTTCGTTAGGTCTGGTTGGCTTGTGTCTCCACTCATCTCCTGCAGGTTCTCGTTTTGGTTCCCCTTTAGGAATGATTAAGCCATGCTTTCTCATGTATCGATAAGCACTTGATTCAGATATATAAACTCCTTCCTTTTCTAGCTCATAAGTCACTGTACGATAGCCATTTAGATCCAGCCGTTTCCCTATTTCCAAGATTTTCTCTACCTCCTCTTGAAGGAGTTGGTCTGGGTGTATATGTGGGATTGGGGGCTTGTCCATTAGTCCAATAAAACCTTGATTTCGATAATTCTTTTTCCATTCATAGTAGGTACTCTTACTAAGATTTAATTGCTTAAGTGCCCAAGATACCGACTTTTTGGGTATAACGTCCAAAAATTTGATGATGGCTAGTTTTTCTTCCGCAGGTAGTTTTGTGTATGTTCCTGCATCAAGATAGGGCTTTAAATGTCGTTTTTTTTTTAAACATGATTACATGATTCTCTAAAGATAAGTCAGCTACCAGCTCTTTTAAACGGTCTACTTCTTTTTTCATTTCCTCTTTCTCAGTATCTTTTTGATTCCTTTTTGAGTTGAAGCCCTCCATTCCGTGTTTCATAAAGATTTGTTTCCACTCATAATAACTTTTCGGCTGAATGCCGACTTCCTGACATAATTCTTTTACAGAAATTTCATTACCCAGCCCTCTAATAACAATTTGAGCTTTTTCTTCAGCTGAAAATCTCCTTTTTGGCATAAAAAATTCCCCTTTCTTATGTTTAATCATAAGCTATAATGAGGGACGTAGACAAACTCGATTATTACCTAAAATCAGGCGTATTTTTGTCCAATAAGATCTGAAGCTAAACAATATCTTGATTAGAGTCGTATGGATAAGCTTATGCTTCAATTTAATATAGGAATTTCAAACTGATTTTGACAATACATATTTTTCTACTGATTAGATTCAGTTATTTTTTTATTTGCGATTTTGTAAATATAAATTTCTAAAATAAATGGAGAAGTCCGTAATAGGCAGTAAATATAATCGCCTATTACGGACTTCTGTTATTATTAATATCCTTATGGAATATGGAATTGTCCAAGGATATTTACAATACATAACTTGGATGGCTTTAAATTAGCTTTCTTAGACTATCATAAGTTTTTTTATCCTTTATTAAGAGATAAAAAGGAATTTTAAACTGCATTGAATTCCTTGTTTTCCTGACTACCTTCATCTTTACTCTTCATTAAAATATTGGTTAAAACGATACCTAAACCAATTAAAGTGAAAGTGTAGTTGTTCATTATATCTATTATATATCCAAATAAAAAGCTTCCAAGAGGCATAAACAAAGATGCAGAGGTGAAGATAATTGAGAAAATTCTTCCTAAGTAATTTTGGTCTACTTCAGTTTGTATGAAAGTGAAAAATAATGTATTGAATCTTACTAAAAAGAAGCCAAAAATAAAGGTAGCGATAAGTGTGAAAGTATATGTGTTAATTATGAAAAAAGGTAAAAAGAATATGCCACATAGAGTGAGTTCTACCTTTAAATTAGACAAAGTAATTGTCTTATTCTTAGATAAGCTTAGTATTAGAGCTCCTAGTACTCCTCCAATTGCTTCCGCTGAGAGTAATATGCTATATGCGCCAGTTCTGTCTATATATTCGTTTACGTATGAGGGCAAAAGAATATTGTAACCTGCTATGAAAAAATTAACTAGTGAGATTGTAATTAACAATCTAAATAGAACAGGTTTACTTTTTGAGTGAATAAATCCTTCTTTAAAGTCATTAATAACAGACTTCATATTCAATTTAGCTTTCTCATTATTAGAAGAATATTGGATGAGCAATTCAAAAAGTGCGGAAACAATAAAAGATACACCATTTATTAGCAGAATCTCATTAATACTAATAAAAGATAAAGCAAATAATGCACCTGCTAGCATAGGACCAGTAATTTTTATAGTTTCAGTTATAGTATTTAAAACAGAGTTTACAGTTTTGAGCCTATCTTTTTTTGTTATCCTAGGTAAAATAGACCTTACTGTTGGTGAGAAAATGGAATGTGTAATGCTCAAAATTACATTCATTGTAATAACTAAGGGTATATTAACCTCTGAATCAATAATTATAAAACTGAATGTAACGCAAGTTATCCCACTAATTATGTCAGTTAAGAAAATTATCAATTTCTTATTAAATCTATCAGCTATAACGCCGCCAAATAGATTGAAAAAAAGTGACGGTATTACACTCAATCCCATTATTAACCCCAAAATCTTTGGATCGTTAGTTACATCAATGACCCACCAATTTAATGCAAATGTGAAAATAATATCTCCTAAGAATGTTACTGAATTCCCACTTACAATTAGAAATTCATTTCTCATTGGCTTTCTCATATAAACATCCTCTCAAATTTTATGTATGATTCTTACTGAAATCACATGAATTACATTTTTACACAATAATAGTGTTTTAATCAACAAATTTCTTTATTTGGAATCATATTAAGTATAAAGTCTTGTTTCATTAGTAAATATATGGTATCGTAGGAAAAAATCTGAAATTATCGAAATTACCGAAAACTTAGAAAGGAGATAAAAAATGTATATGGAATTTTTGGGAACTGCAGGTGCTTTCCGCACTCCTAGACCTGGAAGTAATTCTAAAGCAAGTTTAGAAGCTCGTATGAAAAAAGGTCCTTTTATGAGAACTGGACCCGGAATATTTATACACGGCCCAAATGTATTGTTCGATACCTCTGAAGATATATTTTATCAACTGAATAGAGCAAGCATTTCTTGTGTTAATGCTTGTTTTTATTCTCATTGGCACCCAGACCATACTATGGGACGAAGAATTTTCGAAGTGTTTAATTCTGAATTTCTATCAGACGGAAAAAATACTAGGGTTATTTTACCTGAGAATGTTGCAAGTGATGCGAAAATGAGATTAGGTTTTTGGGATCACTTAAATCACATGCAAGAAAAGGGGGATATCTCACTTGAAGTTCTATCTAATAATGAGTCAGTAAAATTTGACGGTTGCGAAGTAACAGCTTTTCCTCTAAGCAATGATTTCGCTTACGGATTTATTCTAAGAACAAATAAAAATAAAATCCTAATAATACCTGATGAATCATTTGGCTGGTGGCCATCTTCAACTAATTTTAAGGATATTGATATAGCGATTTTGCCCTTTGGCCATACAGAAAGACACTTTACAACTGGTGAATTGAATTACCCTGAAGGTTTGATATTCGAAAGGAACGAGGCTAGTTTTGAAGATTCAATTGAACTAGCCAATCAAATAAATGCTAATGTCACATATTTCACTCATATCGAAGAGTTTGAAAATTTATCATTTGAAGATTGTAAGAAAATAGAAAATGAATTCAGTGGACAAAATTATAAAATTGCTTTTGATACATTTACAATTGATATTTAAGGGGTTTTAAAATATGCATAATAAATACTTTGTTAATGATAAAAACCATAGTAATCTCAACTTATTAGAAGAATCTTTGAAAATGGGCGTGGAATATAAAAATAGAGAAAAGGTTATTAATTATGCCGACGATTCTGAGATCTCATCAATTGTTAGCGAACAATTCCCAGAAGAATCAACGGATCTCGAAAGACTTATTAGTGAGTTTGAAAGCAATATACTTCCTTACTCAACAAATTTCTCCAGTCCTAATTTTATGGCATTCCCTGATTCCGGAAATTCAGTGGCGTCTCATGCAGCAAACATATTATCTGGTTTTATGAATCAAAATCTCATTAATTCAACTCATTGCTCTCCAATAGCAACCTATATTGAATTACAAACTATTCAATGGTTAAGAGAATTGATGGGGTATTCATTTGAAGACATTAGGAATATATCGGATATTACTGACAGCGGTGGCATAGCGCTTACTGGTGGTACTTTGGCAAATACAGTAGGTTTATTATTGGCGAGAGAATCATTGTTCGTAAATGCTAAAAATACAGGTCTAAACAATAAAGTAAAAGATGTTAGAGTAATAATGCCGGAAGGTATTGATCACTATTCTATACGTGTTGCTATGGGGTGGTTAGGACTTGGAGAAGATAACATTTTATATGTCAAAACGAATGGTAATTACACAATTGACCAAATAGATTTGAAGGAAAAAATCGAAAAATATAAAAATAAATATAAATTCATAGCTCTTATTGCTTACGCTGGAGACTCTCGTACTATGGCTATTGATGACTTTAATAAACTCTACACGATTGCTAAAGAACATAATATCTGGTTTCATGTTGACGCTTGTCAAGGTTTTGTCGCCAAGTTTAGTAACACTTTGAAAGCTGGGTTAGATGGGATTGAGTTAGCAGACTCTATAGCTCTAGACCCACATAAAGTTATGTGGCTACCATATAATTTAAGCTATCTGTTAGTTAAAAATCCAGAACAACTAAAGAAGGTAATTGGTGGTAGTGACTTAATAAATAAAGAAGCAATGTCTTTTGGACAGATGACTCCTTTCTTAGGTAGTAAAGCGTTCGATTCTTTGAAACTATATTTTGTACTAAAGAATTTAGGATCTAAGAAGATAGGAGAATTGGTAGATTATAGGTATGATTTGGCTAGTTATTTCGCTGAAAAAATTGATTCTGAAAATTGTTTTGTACGGATAAATGAAGTAACTGTAAACAGCGTTGTCTTTGTTTATAAGCCTGAAGAAGAAATAGAGAATATTGATGCTTTTAATACATTGCAGAAAAGCATTCATCAAAGACTTTGGCAAGAAGGAGATCAGTACTTACATACATTTACCTTGCACGACCCAAGTCAAAAGTTATCAAGTGATAAAAGTGTAAAGTGGCAGATGCTTAGGTTATTTATAGGGAACCCTTTAACAGAAGAAAGTAATATTAATAGATTAATGTCTAATGTAAAAAAGATTGCTGAAGAGGAGTACTCCAAGCTATTCGTTGAAAATTTGTAGAGAGGTTAAAAAATTATGCAAAGTAGAGTCGAAGATACAAAATATAACATTAATTATATTAAGAGAGCGAATTTCATAATTCATAGCCCTTGCGGCGCAAGGACTTAAAAACGTAAAAAAGGAAGTACCTCCCCAAATCTTGTATAATGGTAGTTGAACTAAAACATCCATAGAGATTGGAGGAATACTTCCTATGACTATTATACGACAACCAAGCTTATTTAGCATCCAAGAACTTTATGACATGGAACCTACCCAAAAGTATGAGGCGATCATTTCCGCCGTTGATTTGGATGCCATTTATCACGACATGGCTAAAAAATCCCGTTTGGGCGCGCCTGAAGAGCTGAATGTTGCAGCGATGATTATTTCCGTTTTCATTCGGTATGTTGAACGCATCCCAACCATAAAAGACCTGAAAAAACGCTTAGATGATGATATTGCCTTCAAATTGAATTGTGGATTTCTGGTTTCAGACAAGATTCCTTCGGAAGCTTCCTATTCCCGCCTTTTAACCAAGCTGAGCGAGTCAGATGCATTGGAAAAGGCCCAGGAAAAAGTTGTTCTTCAAGCCATTGCCGAAGGCTTTATCGCTGATGATACAGTCGCCATCGATGCGACTCATTTCGAAGCACGTGATCAGGCCCCGCCTAAAGAAGAAAAGGCAAAGCCGGAACCGAAAAAACGCGGCCGTAAATCCAGGGAAGAGCGTGACCAATGGCTCCAGGAACAAGCTGAGAAAGAAGCGAATCTGCCTCTTTATGACAGGAAAATCGAAGCTCAACTGGATGCATCTTTAACAGAACTTCGAGACGGTGTTCCCCGGGATCCCCAATGGGGGATCAAGAAAAACAGCGAAGGCAAAAATACATTCTGGTTTGGCTATAAAGGACATCTGGCTGTCGGCACATCAAGTCAATACATTTTACAGGCCCTTTTCTCATCAGGAAATCTAAATGATGGAAAAGCCGCAATTCCTTTATTGAAGGGGATGAATGAACGCTTGCCTCTTTCAAACTTGCGTTATCAGACGATGGATGCGGGTTATGATTTTGAACCGATTTACACGCAGGTCTATCGAATGGGCCAGCAATCTATCATTGCCTATAATAAACGCAATGAATCGGAACCCATAGGGTTTGATAAATATTTTGCCCCAACATGTTTCCGTGAACATTCGTACCGTTATGAAAGTTACGATGCCAAACATGAAACCCTGAAGTACACAAACCCAAAGGAATGCAAAGACTGCCCTTTAGCCCATGAAGACATATGCCAGAAAGTATTCAAGATGAAAATCACTAAAGACCTCAGGCGATACACAGCCCCGGCACGGGGCTCTAAAGCTTGGAACACCATCTACAAGCGCCGATCAGCCGTTGAACGTGTCAATGCCTATTTAAAGGAATTCTTTCAGCTCAACAATGTTCGCCATCGTTCAGGGAAACGCGCTCAGATCCATTTTGATATCGTTACGTTGATGTATAATGCATCGAAATTAGCCGCAGACCGCATTGATGCCGCGTTAAAGCAGCAGCAGGCTGCTTAGAGGAATTTTAAAAAAATACACATTAGAAATTCTGCAGGTCTTTGCGTTTTTAATAAGAGCAATTATGAAATTGATTCAAGAGTTATTTAAATGATTTTTTTGAAGACGATGAATTGTTAGTTGCATTAGTATATGGTTCACAAAGTCACAAGAGATTAACAAATAGCAATTCAGATCTAGATATGATGTTTGTCGTTAAAGATGGATTTAAGAGGTCTAAAAAGAATAAACTTATCAGGGAATACTGCAAAATGAGTGAGTTTTTGGGCTTGCCGTTAGATACTGAGGTTCCATATGAAAATAAGTTGATTGTAACTACAAGTGAGGTTGCATCAGCTTTAAAAGGTAGACAATTTTGGGATAACAAATCAGTTTCCATTCCAAGCATAGAGCATACTGAGGAATTTTTGAACTCAGTAAATGTAAAGTATAGGTTAATTCTATCTGCTTTTACGACAGTTCCTTATTTAATTGAAGGAGATATTAAACTAATAAAATCTATCGAAGAATTAGCGTTCTTAAGATTAATTAAATTATTTGAAGCTATTACAGATAAACATGCTTTCTTAATCGAAGAACTAGTGAATTTTTTAGTGACAGATGGAGATGTAAGTGGAAAAGATTATTTGGGATATAAAAGTAACGATATAAATATAGAGGCTTATAGAGCTTTTATTAATGGTCAATTGACAAATTTACATGAATCTGTAGAACTAACTAGTGGTCACTTTAAAATCGAGTCATTAAACAAATTATTCGATGAAAAATACCAAGAGTTTTTGTCGTTGGGAGGAAAAGAACAATATGTATAATATCATTCAAGAATTTAGAGACATAGCGAAAAAAAAACCAAAGCAAACTGCTTTGATAGATGATTCAAATAGTTACAGTTATGAGCAGGTTGAAAAATACACAAATTATTTGGCAGACCATTTTCAAAATGAATTAGGTATTAAAAGGGAGCAGGTTGTACCATTATTTATGAAGCCTAGTAATACATTAATCCTTACTATTCTAGCTCTATATAAGGCTGGTGCTGCTTACCTTCCGATTTCGATTAAATTTCCTCAAGATAGAATTAATTTTCTTATTGAGGATTCTAAGTCGGATATTGTTTTAACTAACACAAATATTGATTGTCAATTAAGCAAAATTAATTATATAAATGTAAACTCTATAACAATTCAAAGAAAAGAGAGTTTTACAATAGTAGACTCTAACTTGGCGTATATAATCTATACTTCGGGTAGTACAGGTAATCCAAAAGGAGTCTGTGTTTCCCAAGACAATTTGTCTCATATTTTAAGAAATATGCAAAAGTATTATCCAGTAAATACGAAAGACCGTTACCTACTAACTACGCCATACACATTTGATGTGTCCGTAGCTGAAATTTTTGGTTGGATAAAGGGACAAGGATCTTTAGTTATTTCATCATTTGAGTCTACAAGTGATTTTAAAAAGATTGTTCCTTATATCGGTGAATATGGAGTAACACATATGGCAGTATCCCCCTCTATATTAGAAGTTATTTTGAATACTTCCACTAATAAAGAATTAGACATAATGAATGATAATTTAAAATATCTGATGGTAGCCGGAGAGGAGTTCAAAGTAAGTTTAGTATCAAAAGTGTTGGATATGTTACCCAATGTTGAGACATTTAACTTGTATGGACCTACAGAAAATACTATTTATACAACTCACTATAAAATCAGTAATAAAAACGAGGATATTAACTCTGTACCCATCGGGAAAGAGTTGGATGATGTTAAGGTTCATTTACTAAGGGATGATTTCAGTAAATGTGATTTCGGTGAAATAGGTGAACTGTATATTTCAGGAGAAGGTGTGGCCCAAGGTTATGCAGGCAAGGAGGATTTAACAAAAGCTAATTTTATAGAGTATAAGAATGATGAAAGGTATTATAAAACTGGTGACTTAGGCTATAGAGATTACGATGGAAACATTTATTTTAAGGGTAGAATAGATAATCAAGTGCAAATTAATGGGATTAGAATAGAGCTAGGAGAGATTGAAAGCTTAATAGAGAAAAATATTAGAGAAATTAAATTCAGTAAGGTGATTTATGAAAATAAAAAATTATATTGTTTTTATATTCCCCATTTTCATGAAACGCTTAAAAAGACATACCTTAAGGAGAAATTGCAAAATATAATGCCATCTTACATGGTACCGAACATCTTGCAAGAAGTAGAAGAATTTCCTTTTAATGTTAATGGCAAAATTGATATTCAAAAGCTATTACAATCTACTAGAGGTAATGGTGAAAATGAGAATGACAAGAACGAAGTGTTATCTGAAAATGAAGAGAAAATACGAACAATCTTTAGCAATATTTTAAATTCATCAAATATAAGTAAATTTGAGAATTTCTTTGACTTAGGTGGAGATTCATTAGATAATATTCAAGCGATTATCTCTATAGAAGAGGAGTTTTCATGTGTTTTGGATGATGACTTTATGTACAATTACCCAACGGTCAAAGAGATAGGCAGTTACTTTGGGGACAGTAATAAAAATATAGGTAAAGCTGAATTTACCAATGGACTCATTGAAGACACAATATCTGATATCGAACGAACTATTGAAGTAAATAATTCCTTGATAAATACATCAAAACAAACTGATAAGCATGGGACTTACTATTATCAGAAAGCTTATATTCACCATAAATTCGACAGTAATATAGAAGTAGAGATGAAAGTGAAAAAGTCTAGAGAAATTGGAGAGATTGTAGAAGCTATAAGGAAAATTATTAGTAATAATTTATTGTTGAGATGTACTCTGGACTTTGAAGGCGAAGGACTTTACTTTAAAGAATTTTGCGATTTAGACCAGGTAAGAATACCAGTATACGATATAAACGAGACAGATTCGTTGAAAGAAATTAAAGACACTATACATGAAAACTTATCTAACAACCATCTTAATTCTATCTTACATCAGCCTGTTATTATTTTTAATGGTAAAGAATTCAATGTAGTGTGGGTCTTATCACACAATATTGCAGATTTCTCTAATGTGCATGTTTTGAAAAGTCAATTTCATAAGATATTGAGAAATGAAGATTATAAAGATAATAATGGAAATTATTTTGACTTCATCGAATATATTTCTGAAAATAATGAAAGACCAAAGGAAGTTCTTGACTATGATATTACTAAACAAATTGATCGGGCCAATAAAATTGATGATTGGAAAGAAAAAGTCAATAGTGGGCTGACAGTATTGAGGTATGCCAACAATACTCAAAAATCCTCTAATGAAACTATAAATGAAATTAATTATTATACTAGCAAACTATTGCTTGAACAACTTGGCGAGAATGAGTTATCATTTAGAAGTATATTCAATATAAGATCGTTTGAGAAGTTTGATTTTAACAGTGAACTAGGTGACTTCCATTCTTCAATAACGTTCCCTGCTTTCAAAGCTGAAAATTATACAGATTATTTACAGAGAATAAACAATATTCTTGATTTATACAAAACAGGGTTTAATCCTATGTACACTGCTTACAAAGATTATCCATTTATGAATGATTATCAAAGTAAACTTAGTGAGATCTATGATAAGAATCCTATCTTGCAAACAAATTACTTAGGGAATATTAAAGGAAATGAGCTTTATGAAACAATTAAATCCTTAAACAAAACTCTGGAACAACTTGAAAAATTCCCTATTAATAGAATATATGTAACAGCTTTCACAACTCAAGGTTTTGTGTACTTAGTGTTTCTAACAAATCCCAACTTTGGTGAAAAAATTCTAACAGATAATGGTATTGAAGTCCTCTCGCTGGAAAAAGATTTTTCTTTTTCAAACTGATTATTTGTTTTAATCATTCAGAAAACTTCTATTGCATGATATAATCACGCGGTATAATAAATAAATAAAAGCAATGAAGAGGAAAGTAAATTGATGTTATTTTTCTACAGAGAACTTCTATATGCTGAGAAGAAGTGAAAAATCGTTAATTGAATATGACCTCAGAGCTGCATAGTCGATATTCATTTTTTGAATTAGACTTTGACGAGATTAGTCACTTGTTACAAATGACGAAGTATAAATGAAATTGTACCATGTACTTCTAGAGGCTAATAGTGTGAATTATTAGTGAATTAAGGTGGTAACACGAGATCTCTCGTCCTTTTGACAAAATGAACTTATGTCTGAGGTTGAGAGGTCTTTTTTTATAAGGAGGATTATAAAGATGAATGTTTTTATAGGTGGAGCTTGGCCATACGCTAACGGTTCCTTGCACTTAGGGCATATCTCGAGTCTTTTACCGGGGGACATACTGGCTAGGTATTTTCGTTCAAAAGGGGAAGAGGTATTATTTGTATCTGGTAGTGATTGTAATGGAACACCAATTGCTATACAAGCTAAAAAAGAAGGACTTTCTACGCAAGAACTTTCAGATAAATATCATCGTGAGTTCAAGAGAAGTTTTGAAAACTTAGGATTTTCGTATGATATGTACAGTAGGACTGATGGAGAAGAGCACCATGAGGTAGTGAAAGAAGTATTCCTGAGATTGTTAGAAGAAGAACAGCTTTACTTGAAAGAAGTTGAACAATGCTATTGTGATTTTTGTGAGCAATTCTTGCCTGATAGGTTTGTAGAAGGTGAATGTCCGTATTGTAACCACGACGCAAGGGGAGATCAATGTGACAATTGCTCAAAAATATTAGATCCTTCTGATTTATTTAATCAGAGGTGTAAAGTGTGTCATGGAAGTCCAGTTTCTAAAAAGACTGAACACTTCTACCTTAAATTAAGTACTTTTCAGAAGGAACTCGAACAATTTGTCAAATCAGCAAAAGATCAAAATAGATGGAGAGATAATGCTATCCAATTAACTGAAAGATATTTGGAGGAAGGATTGCATGATCGAGCTGTTTCTAGAGATTTACCCAACGGTGTTAGTGTGCCTGTAAATGGCTATGAAAATAAAAAGATTTATGTTTGGATAGAGGCTGTCTCTGGTTATTATTCTGCCAGTAAAGAATGGGCTAAACTTAACAATAAAGATATTAATCAATTCTGGAATGAAGATACTGTATCGTATTATGTACACGGGAAAGATAACATACCTTTCCACACGATTATATGGCCCTCCATATTGTCCGGTATAAATAATAAATCTCTTCCTGACTATATCATATCCAATGAATACTTAACTCTTGAACAAAGAAAACTCTCAACTAGTAAAAATTGGGCTGTTTGGGCAGAAGATTTATTAAGCAAGTATCATCCAGATTCTATTCGGTATTTCTTAACAGTGAATGCGCCTGAAAGTAGAGATGCTAATTTTTCTTTTAGAGAATTTATATACAGCCACAATAGTGAACTACTCGGGGCATACGGAAATTTTGTAAATAGAGCCTTAAAATTTATTAATAAATCATATGAGGGAATTACACCTAAAGGAGAACTTGATGTTGAGATTCGAAAAATGGTTCAATCACTTTACGAGAGAATAGGGCATCTCATTTCTGATGGTAAGTTTAAAAAAGCTCTTGAAGAGATATTTGATTTTATTCGGTACGCAAACAAATATTTTGATGAAGAACAGCCTTGGATTCAAATAAAGGAGGACATTCCCTCGTGTAATGATACGATGGCTTCTTGTGTCTACATTATTGCTAATCTTTCTAAGCTTCTCAGCCCTTTCCTTCCATTTTCAAGTAAGAAAGTCCAAGAAATGCTAAATTTAAACAGCTCAGGTTGGGAAGAGTTGCTAGTATCAGGTATAGTCTTAAATGATGTAAAGCCTTTATTTGAAAGAATTGATAATAATAGAATTGAAGAAGAATTAACTGATTTGTATGATGGTATGCTAAAATAATTTAGTAAGATAGTGTTGTTTTTTCAGTGTTTATCGTGATATGCATACCGGATAATTCATGTAATAGTACTATCATACCGACACTTGAAACTGAAAGATTGTTAATACGTCCTTATAATCTAAATGATGCAGGAAGTGTAGAGGAGTTAGCTGCTGACAAAGAAGTGGCAGAAACTACTGTGGCAATACCACCCCCTCTATCCAAATGGACTTGCAGATACATGGATAAGTAAGCACCAAAAAAGGCTAAAGATATAGGTAACTATACGTTCGCTGTGATCTGAAAATCAACTGATGAACTTACGGGAGCTTTAACCTTCAGAGTAGACAGTGAAGGAAATAAAGCGGGAATAGGATATTGGTTTGGAGTGAAATATTGGGGGAGCAGTTATTGCACAGAAGCAGCCAATAGCTTTTTGGATTTTGGATTTAAAGTGTTAAATATAAATAAGTTTAAAGTGGACCCCATTGTCAAGACAATATTATTAAAAATTTAAGGTGGGTCATTCTTGTTCCTTGTCCATCTTATTCAGCCTAACCTTCCATGGGAAAGACAATACTCAAAGATGGAAAGGAAGAATGACCTATTCATAGTACATCGTAGCTGGTGTTTCATAGGATAAGGATTGATGTGGGCGTTCATGGTTGTAAAAGTTGATATACTCTCGAATGTTAAAGCGGGCTTCTCTCGGTGTCTCATAGGCTTTGAGATAGACTTCCTCATACTTGAGGTTACGCCAAAAACGCTCAGTGATGATGTTATCTAAAGCTCGGCCTTTTCCATCCATACTTATTTGAACCGTTTGATCTTTCAGCCTCTGGATGTATTGGGAACTTGTAAAATGACTGCCCTGATCGCTGTTGAAAATAACCGGCTTTGCTTGTGAAAATGCTTGATCCACGGCTTGTAACACAAAGTCCATTTCAAGTGTTTGATCCAGCGCCCAACTAATGATAAAGCGTGAATACCAATCGATGATGGCGGTTAAATACATCCAACTTTTCTGTAATCGAATATACGTTATATCGATTCCCCATACCTGATTGGGGTGCCTTACCTTCACTCCTTTCAGTAAATAAGGATAGATTCGATGTTGTAGATTTCGCTTGCTTAGGTTAGGTCCGGGATAGATGGCTTGAATGCCCATCTCACGCATATGACGTTGAACGCGTTTTCGGTTAATATTCACTCCTTCCAGTTGAAGATGGGCCGTTATCCTACGAGAACCATAGAAGGGGAACCTCGTATATATTTCATCAATTCGGTGTTTCACAGCTACATCTTCAGGCGATGGTAATACCGGCTGATCGTACAGACTGGTTCGATTCAAGCTTAATAATTCGGCTTGTTTGGTAATGGACAGGTTCGAATCCTGCCATTCCATCATCTCTATGCGCGTTTGTCTAGTCGTAGTAGATGCCAGATTTTTTTTTGATCCACGACAATTCCGTGGTTAATCGGCCTACTTCTGCATATAGATTTTCCATCTTTTCTTCGTAGGCAGCTTTTTCTTTTTCATGATTTTTGTTCTGTTTCTGAAACATCTGTGGCATTTGATCTAGAAACTGTTTTCGCCACTGGCGCAATTGATTGACATGGACCCCCTGTTCAGAAGAAATTTCATTCAATGTTTTCTCTTCTTTTAAGATTTCCAAGACAACTTGTGCTTTAAAATCTGATGAATATCGTTTTCGTTTCATAAACCTACCTTAACACAACCTTTCTTACTGTCTGAAATCTTGGGTCCATTATAGTTATTGGTAACCCAACACCAGAGGATATTTTATCAGATGATAAAGATGTAGATATATTTTTAATGGATGGTACGGTCTATACAAATGCAGAGGATATCGAATGGGTAAATGAAGAAGAGCTCAATACGGGCGAAAAAGTCGGCGAAATTAAAAATCAAACCGACGATAATGGAGGATTTGATAACTTTACTGCTTCAAAATTACCTGCTGGAACCGAAATATATAAATCTGAGGAAAAGAATGGTCCAATTTACATTGTAAAATTAAATGGTAAAGAAATTCCATATATAGGTTTACTAGAAGGCTAACTAAACTACCGCAAACGGGCGCCATTCCGGAACAAAACCTGCTGCGCCTTCTATTGGTTTAAAGGACCATTTAATTAAATAGATCTTATTAAAAATTATTCGCATATATTGAGGGGTGTTAGATTGACAGATGTAACTGATACAAAGGAATTTGAAAATATTTTAAATAAAGTTGATAACCTTGCCTGCAAAAATGCTAGATCATTGTTAAAAATTATTTATGGCTTTGTTAACACTGCAATGACCGGGAACGGTGGAGATAATGTGAAGTTGGAAACTTTAGATAAGATATCAAAAATTTATAAAGACGTTCCAGACATGAAAAGCCTAATGGACGGAGACAATTCTGGGAAGTTCAATTAATCTGCGCCTATTTGAAATAAATAATGGTTATTCTTTAATCGGGCGCAGTTGGGGAATAAAGACCAGCTCCCAAATGCCATTGTAGTGCACGTTTATGTAACACGATAAGGTAGAAGGGAACAAGTGCCTGTCAGTTAGAGCATCGTTATTTGGTTCGTGTATAATACGGTTCATGAGCATACTGCTTAATAAAGTTATGGGCAGTCTGCTAGAATATATTCGAGAATGATAAAGGGAGGAAGTGCTATATGAGTCGACACATTGCAGTCCTTGTAACAGACATGGTAGAAGAAATTGAATTAACTGATCCTGTGAAAGCTTACAAAGAAGCTGGGCATACGGTAGATATTATCAGTAATGAAGCAAAAAAAACCATCAATGGCAAAAATGGGGACGAAATACAAGCAGATAGAGGTATAGATGAAGTAAATGCAAACGATTATGATGCATTACTCGTACCTGGCGGGTTTTCTCCTGACTTACTACGTATTAATCCGAAGAATAGTGAGTTTGCGAAAACATTTTTCCAAGATAATAAACCCATATTTTCAATTTGCCATGGTCCACAGTTTCTCGTTAATACAGACCAACTAAAAGGTAGAGAGCTAACAAGCTTTGTTTCCGTAAGAAAAGACTTGGAAAATGCAGGAGCAACTGTAAAAGATGAAGAAGTAATCGTAGATGGAAACCTTGTAACAAGCAGAACACCTGATGATCTTCCTGCATTCAATCGCGAATCTCTAAAGCTTTTAGAAAAATAATTCGTCGATCGTATAGGGGGGGCTGTTAATCATGCAGCCTCTCTTTATTTTTTATTTGATAATAGATAAAGCGCTCATGCCCATCTGCCATGATCTTCCTCAAACGGGCGCCATTCTTGAATAAGGATTAGCGTGAGCATCATATATAAGGGTCATTTTATTGAATAAAATAATCCATATACGATGAAAATAAAAAGAGATTCAGATGAGGGGGGAATTCTTCTTATGAATATTTGTACGGTTAAATAAAAGTTCACTGAATAAACTGGATAAGTAAAAAGGTAAATATCGAGGAATGGTAAAATTATATGAACAAAGACCCGAGAATAAACCATGCAACCGAATTAAAATAAACAATCGCAAAACTGTTAATGAGATATGTGTATTTGGTTAGAAATTAAAGTCTATTTAATAGAAGGTTGGAAAAATCAATAGTATAATAAAATCATAGGAATTAATATTGATTATTCCTTCAATATAGTATTCTTATAACTATTTTCTACTAATTAAGCAGGAGGTAATATCCAATGAAAGCTGCAGTCTGGTATGGAAAAAAAGACTTACGGGTAGAGGAAATAGAACTAAAACAAACGAAAGATACCGATGTTAAAGTAAGGGTAGCTTGGGCAGGTATTTGTGGCAGTGATTTACATGAGTATGAAGAGGGACCGGTGTTTGTACCAAATGAAAAAGAGGATCCGTTAACTGGAGAAATCGCTCCGCTAACCATGGGGCATGAATTTGCGGGTGTTATTGAAGAAGTAGGTCCAAAGGTGACAAAATATAAAGTTGGCGATAGAGTAGTAATTAATCCAACAATCACTTATGGAAATAAGTCGGAAGACCTTGATCCTTATTATGGTTTCAGCTTTATCGGCCTTCACGGTGACGGTGGTTTTACTAAATATGCAAATGTACCAGAAGATAACGTTTATCTACTTCCAGAATCTTTAACACTACAGGATGGAGCTTTAGTAGAACCAACTGCGGTTGCCGTACAAGCTGTAAAAGAAGGGAAACTGCAGTTTGGTGATACGGTAGCTGTATTTGGTGCAGGTCCAATTGGTTTAGTGACAATTATTGCAGCTAAAGCTGCTGGTGCCAGCAAGATTATTGCTTTAGATTTGTCGGAAACTAGAATTGAAAAAGCAAAAGAATTAGGAGCAACCCATGTCGTTAACTCTAGCGAACAAGATGCTGTTACAGCAATCAAGGAAATTGTTCCAGATGGAGTAGATGTTTCCTTTGAAGTTGCCGGAGTAGCACCAACATTTAAACAAGCAATTGATGCAACAAGGGCACGTGGAACAATGGTTATTGTTTCTATATTTGCTAGGGAGATTGAATGGAATCCAATACAGCTTACAAATACAGGTGTAAAAGTTACATCAACAATCGCATATACACCTACTACATTCCAACAAACTGTAGATTTAATGGGAACAGGACAATTAAAACCACAGGGAATTATTACAGACCAAATTCAATTGGATGATATTGTTGAAAATGGATTCGAAGCATTGACAAACGATAAATCACAAGCAAAAATATTAGTGGAATTAAGTGGTGAGAAATAAAATGTATTATTTAACCCTGAGTAGCAGCTGTTACTTGGGGTTTTGTTATGACTGTCAGCTAGGTCCAGGTAGATAAATTAGCGAAGTGATATTGAACTCTTCTTTAAGAAGAATATTGACGATATTCTGCAATACCAGCTAATAGTAGAAGTGGATAATTCCATTAACGGGCGCGCGCGACAAGTTCCGCTATAAACGCTTTGAGGCGTGAACATGCGGGGAATTTTATTAAATTCTAACGTTACAACGAAGGATGGGAATGATGGAACCATGTTTCCTGAAACCATCCCGTCAACAAATCCTGCATGCGTCAAGGCTGACAGGCTTTGGGGTATGAAGCACAGGTGATTCGGCTGAACGAAGGCTGGAGCCACTCTTTTTTTAGAGAAAGGTATGCCAACGGATAGGCCGCACGGCTGAGAAACTGGATATGGTGAGAATGTTCTTTGGGAAAGGAACTGACAAACTTCCGAATGTACGGGTCTAGAGTTAAAACATAGGGAAACTTATGTGTCATCCAACGATGACGTGAGTGGTGTAGAGTAAAAATGCGCCCTCTGAAATACGCTATACTGAACAAAGGCGGTATCCAGCTCACAGGCTTAAAGGAAGCACCTACGTCCAGTATGGATAGCTACGTTGTAAGGGACTTGGGAAGCAAGGGACGTTGAAACAAGGACTGTCATCCGAAACGGTACTATAAGGCATATGCTGAAGGGTATTTATCCTTGTGAAGGTAGGGGTACGACCTGTGAATCTTCTGTAATGGAAGTGGAGGAACAGCCCCAAGTCTAGCGAATGGAACGATGGTTTTCCAAGCGTTTATCGCACCGATCGGGTAGGAACGTGGGATTTTCCACAGTGCGAGCTTCCAGGCAAGAGTTTTCTGTTTGGGCGATAGTTTTCCTCTTGTTTGAAGTTAACGAGGAACTTATCATTTATTACATATCGTTAGATGGAGCGTGGAGTGCGGGGAAACCTGCATGCTCCATGTGGAGCAGGGGAAAAGCTGGAGATAACTTCAAAGGCTTACCTATTGCTAACGCTAATCGAATAGTGCGTCCTTCTGAATAGGGCCACATTGTTCCGTTACAGGGGGGATAAGATTGATTATAAAAACAATTATTGGCTCCTTGATGGCAGGAGTAATTTACACCATTATTATGGGGATATATTTCAAAAAGAATGGAATAAGCCCTTCAAGAAAATATATAAGCGGTATAGTAAGGTGGACCCCATTGTCAAGACACATATTTTATAAAAATAAGGTGGGGGGTGAGTTATCATTGTTTTCCCTTTCCCATCTTACTAACTAGCTCTTTCTTGTGTCAGGTTCTGTCAAGGGCGTATTTTCCCTTGACAGGTTCTGGCACAGGAAAGATAATTGCCCAAGATGGAAAGGATAACGGTACGGGCTACCCGAAATAAATAGATGCCGGTGTTTGATAATCTAATGATTGATGAGGCCGTTCATGATTATAAAGGTTCATATAATCCCTTATATTGCTTCTTGCCGCTCTTGGTGACCCATAGTCCTTTAAATAGACTTCTTCGTACTTAAGGCTTCTCCAAAAGCGTTCAATCATGATATTATCCAATGCCCGCCCCCTTGAGTCCATACTAATTTGTACGGATGGATGCTCTTTTAAAAGATTAATGTATTTTGGGCTGGTAAAATGACTGCCTTGATCACTGTTAAATATTTCAGGTGTACCGTGCGTGAATGCGTGTTGTACGGCATCCAGGACAAAGTCAATTGCCAACGTCTGATCCAGTTCCCAACTGATAATGTAACGGGAATACCAGTCGATAATGGCCGTTAGATACATCCAGCTATTATGCAAGCGAATGTATGTAATATCAATGCTCCAAACCTGGTTGGGCCGAGTAATATTCACTCCTTTCAGCAGATATGGATAAATACGGTGCTGTAGATTGCGTTTACTCAAATTAGGACCCGGATAAATGGCTTGTATACCCATTTCACGCATGTGACGCCGCACTCTTTTACGGTTGATATTCACTCCTTTTTTCTTTAGTATTTCAGCAATCCTGCGTGAACCAAAATACGGATATTTGGTATAAATCTCATCAATCCAATGTTTCATGGCAACCTCTTCCGGTGACGGTTGAACAGGCTTATAGTAAAGGCTTGAACGATTGATTCCGAGTAGTTTAGCCTGCTGGGAGATAGGCAGTTCCGGATCTACCCAGTCCACCATCTCCATCCGTTCCCGTCTAGTCGTGGTATATGCCAGATTTTTTTTTGATCCACGACAATTGCGTGGTTAACTTTCCGACTTCTGCATAGAGATTTTCAAGCTTTTCTTCATAGTCGGCTTTCATTTTTTCCTGGTCCTCATTCTGCTTGTTAAAGAGCTTCGGCATTTCTTGCAGGAATTGTGTTTTCCACTTATGAAGTTGGTTCACATGGATTCCGTTTTCCGAAGCAATTTGGCTCATTGGTTTTTCTTCCTTCAAGATTTCCAACACGATTTGTGATTTGAATTCTGGTGTATATCTTTTGCGTTTCATATACCTACCTTAACATCTCCTTTTTTCGTGTCTAAAATCTTGGGTCCATTATACTTTTACACCAAGGGAAATGTATTTAATTAATCCAATGTGTTATTGCTATTATACATTTTTGGTATTCAAAGTTGCTAGAGATTATTTAAAGTCAAGTAGCTTATTGGATTTTTCTCGGGAAAATATGGACGTTTTTTATTCAGGAATATTAGACCTTGGTAGTAAAAAAGATGATATCAAAAAGAATGCTTCTTTTAACAAAAACTATAATAACTTTCAAAAATCTAAACAGCAAAACTTTGGTCATGAAGCAGTAAAAATTGACTTAAAAGACTTCTTTAATTCTATAAAAGTCTCAGAATTAATTAGTAAACTCAGAAATATTGTACAGGAAGAAAAGCTTGTTAATGATTTGAAGGAGTTTTTTGATTTTTGCTCCTTTAACACGTTACCTCAATTACATTATTCGATAGCTTCTTCGATACTGTCACAATTTTATTTGAATAGTTTTGATGATAGTTTATCCCAAATTCTCAAGAGAGAAGATCTTCATTTAATTAGGTTTGTAGATGATATGTATATTATCTTCTTGAAGGATTCAAGTTCCAGGGAAAAAAACATTTTAATAGATGAACTTAATTCTTTATTATGGGATGATTCTCTCATATTAAATACTAATAAAACGGAACTACTTAGTGCAGGTGATTTTGAAAATGGTCATGAAATATTTGTAACTGATTATGGCGAAAGAACATCATTCTCTATAGAGAAACAAGTAGAGAAGAAAACAAAATCTATTATTGAAAATGGGGATATGGTGAACTTAATTCAAGAGTTGAACGATTTAGAAGACTCAGAAGGTATAAACTTAAATGCATACAATAACCTTGTGAAGAATTACTTGTCTATAAGTGGAGAAGATGCAAGTAAAGTTCTCACTCATATAGTCTTTTCAAACAAAATAGTAAAAATGGATGCAGGAGATTTGCTTCAAATTGTACATGATTGGAGATTCATTCTATTCAACCCTAGGATGTTTACAATACTTTACATTAAAGTATATAGATTATTGGAGAGAAGAAAGATAGTTACTGATAATGGTCAGCGAATACGCAAAATGTTGAACTATCTCTTTAGCAAAAGAATATTTACTTTTCGAGATGGTGTTGTTTCAATGAATTATCTACTTCAGAGCAATTTAAGACATTCAGACTTATTAAACAAGATAGAAACTATCAATAAAGACTATGTTAAATTCATTGAAAATTATCTGATTAAACGTAAGATTAAGTATAACCACTACACAGAAAATGAAGTATTCTAGTGGGGATTAGTGTACAAGTTTATAACTTATCTTTATTCCATGAATAGCAACAACACATCTTCATACCAAAAAGTATCAAGGTTATCTCGATTCGAGTTAAGCTATATATAAGCCATTTTACACATGCCTTGTGTAATACCCTATAATATCAATAATTCCAAACTTATTTCAATTTCGACCACTAGTATTTAGGTTCAACAATAGACGTAAGACAAGATGTTCGTTCTTGATAGTGTGATTTTATACATTGATTACGCTAAGCGTTTTTTACCACCTTCGCCATCTTTTGTACCAGTGTGTGACAAACAATTTACAATTAATGCCAACCCAATTTACCACACAGGAAAAGAGTCACTATTCATCAGCGCGAATTCAGCAACCCGCCACCATTGACTTAACTTTTGTCCGAGTTGTGGAACTATCGCACTGATCTAAAGTGTTTTAAGTTTAATGACAGTATGGAATTGAATTTTTTCCAACATATGATTTAAACATCTATTATTCAGGGTGGTATGAATTAGATAACTTATTAAATAGCGAAGAGAATAAATTATTCTTCTTACAGTTGCTGATAGATGACTCAAGCTATTCAGCTCCTAGACATTTGACTGGAAAAATTCAAGAAGTTACTTATAGAAAAGTTAATAAGTGGATTATTAAAGAGTATGTTTATACCAATTTAGGGGGGTGGGGTTAAATGCCATATGAAATTATAGCAGCTGTTCTTAGTATTATCTCGTTGATTATTTCAATAATTGTTGCTATGACGAGCCTTTGGAGAAGCAATGCTAAAATAAAAATTCATCAACTTCAGGAAGATAGAAATTGGATATTGAAATCGTATGATGGGTTGTTAGCATCAAATTCATCGAAAAATAAAAAACACGAGCCTAATATGACAAGCATTACTTTAGTAGAAATTATAATAACTAATAATAGCTCGCTTCCACTTTCCGTTTTGGAACTTAGAATGGATGGGGCCATGTACTTTAATTCTTATTCATACACAAATCCTACATACAAAGTAACCCCAGATAATGGCAGTGAAATCTTATTTGGCAGTTCTCATGATCCTTTACATTATCTCCAACCAATATTTACGCTTGAACCATATACGAGCGAACGAGGACATCTTCATCTTTGGATGCATAATAAAGAAAGTATCCAACCGGGGATTCATACATTAACAATCATAACTTCCAGAGGAAACTTTAAACGTAAAATAAATCTTAAAAATACCTTCGAGTCTGCAAATCAAAAGCTTTACACGTGACCTCGGCGATAAGCTGATGTGTTTAAAGCACCTTTTAGTTTATGATATTTATTTTGGTTATTTATAATTTAACACGGACATTGCTCTTACCTTTCCGTCTGCTTATTATAATAATTATTTATGATGTATTTTCGAGATTAAATGAACGCCTAATTATACGATGTGTGTAATTAGAATAAATAAGTACGATTAAAATAAACGAGCACAGTGTTAAAGAAGCGCTGTGCCTGAACCAGGCCATTATGTTGAAGGCTTGAATTTAAGATAAATCGACGGTTAACCGTTTTCATATAAATTGATGCTCGTGGTGTAATTTTCCTGTGTAATAAACGGGGATTACTTAAGTTATTTTTTTAATCGGAGGGTTTTGATGACAAGGGGCGAAGAAGTAATTAGAGACTACCTAGCTGATAATTTAAATTTTATCGAAGAAGGGCTACAGTTAATTGACAAAGAGTATTATTTACCTAATAACGATGGGTCTAGAGGATATATTGATATTTTAGCGACCGATTCTCAAAGTAATTTCGTAATAATTGAACTTAAAAGGTCTGTACAAGCATCAAGACAAGCAATTCATGAGGTGATTAAATATACAGCATTACTGAAACAAAAACATAAGGTAAAGGATAGTGAGATAAGAATAATAATTATTTCTACAAATTGGGAAGAACTATTAACGCCATTTTCAAAAATGATTTCAAGAACTAATTATTATGTAGAAGGGTACGACATTAGTATTGACGATCATTTTATTCCCGATAGCAAAACCAAAGTTGAACCGATAACCCCCCCCCTCTTGAGGAAGTTTTCAGCGATGCACTTAGGACTTTACTGCAAAACTGATAATACAATGAAAGTACTTCTAGCTATTTTGTCTGAAAAAGTTCAAGAAATAGGAATTATTAATTTTGTATTCTTAGAAAAAGAGGCAATGGTTGACGGTAAATATCCCAACCCTTATTGCCTTTACTTTACATTATTAGAAGAAAGCTTGGAACGTTATTGGGATATTATTGATGATTTAGATTGTAAAAATGAATCTCATTGTAGGGATGTTGTTAATGAATATATAAGTCAGCACGAAGAAAGAACTGAAGAGGTTGAGAGACATTACCTTGAGCAGGAGATTATTACGGAGATCATGAATGCTATAACAGAAATTAAGGACAAAGAACTTGACTACTTCGTTGAGGGTGAGACTCCAGAAGGATTGGCAAACAGTTTAAATTTTTGGAGAGTAATTAAAGTTAATAGATTTGGTTTTATTGAAGGTGATATAAGATTAACAGACAAACAAATCATTAAAGAGATAGTTGGATTTGATGGTGGAAATTCCGATGTATTCATTGATTTCTATAATACACAACAAAAGGCAAAGTATAATGAAATATCACAAAATATATCGACTACCTTAGCTTTTAATAGAAAATGGGAGGAAGATATATTAAGGGTTCTAAGAAATCATCAGAGTGATAAAGATACTAGAATTAGTTTGTATATTTATGATCGAAATAATGTGTTAGAAAGTATCTATACAGCAATGTATTCAGAAAACAACACATTACCATCATATGAATTAGTGGTTGATGTTAGTGATGTTGAATATCCTTGTACATATATATATTACGGAAAACTAATATGGAATAGAAATATGATTAAGTTTGAAAATCTCATAAATAAACATTTTGCTAGTGACAGTTTTAATATTTTATTATTTGAGCGAATTTCATAATTCATAGCCCTTGCGGCGCAAGGACTTAAAAACGTAAAAAAGGAAGTACCTCCCCAAATCTTGTATAATGGTAGTTGAACTAAAACATCCATAGAGATTGGAGGAATACTTCCTATGACTATTATACGACAACCAAGCTTATTTAGCATCCAAGAACTTTATGACATGGAACCTACCCAAAAGTATGAGGCGATCATTTCCGCCGTTGATTTGGATGCCATTTATCACGACATGGCTAAAAAATCCCGTTTGGGCGCGCCTGAAGAGCTGAATGTTGCAGCGATGATTATTTCCGTTTTCATTCGGTATGTTGAACGCATCCCAACCATAAAAGACCTGAAAAAACGCTTAGATGATGATATTGCCTTCAAATTGAATTGTGGATTTCTGGTTTCAGACAAGATTCCTTCGGAAGCTTCCTATTCCCGCCTTTTAACCAAGCTGAGCGAGTCAGATGCATTGGAAAAGGCCCAGGAAAAAGTTGTTCTTCAAGCCATTGCCGAAGGCTTTATCGCTGATGATACAGTCGCCATCGATGCGACTCATTTCGAAGCACGTGATCAGGCCCCGCCTAAAGAAGAAAAGGCAAAGCCGGAACCGAAAAAACGCGGCCGTAAATCCAGGGAAGAGCGTGACCAATGGCTCCAGGAACAAGCTGAGAAAGAAGCGAATCTGCCTCTTTATGACAGGAAAATCGAAGCTCAACTGGATGCATCTTTAACAGAACTTCGAGACGGTGTTCCCCGGGATCCCCAATGGGGGATCAAGAAAAACAGCGAAGGCAAAAATACATTCTGGTTTGGCTATAAAGGACATCTGGCTGTCGGCACATCAAGTCAATACATTTTACAGGCCCTTTTCTCATCAGGAAATCTAAATGATGGAAAAGCCGCAATTCCTTTATTGAAGGGGATGAATGAACGCTTGCCTCTTTCAAACTTGCGTTATCAGACGATGGATGCGGGTTATGATTTTGAACCGATTTACACGCAGGTCTATCGAATGGGCCAGCAATCTATCATTGCCTATAATAAACGCAATGAATCGGAACCCATAGGGTTTGATAAATATTTTGCCCCAACATGTTTCCGTGAACATTCGTACCGTTATGAAAGTTACGATGCCAAACATGAAACCCTGAAGTACACAAACCCAAAGGAATGCAAAGACTGCCCTTTAGCCCATGAAGACATATGCCAGAAAGTATTCAAGATGAAAATCACTAAAGACCTCAGGCGATACACAGCCCCGGCACGGGGCTCTAAAGCTTGGAACACCATCTACAAGCGCCGATCAGCCGTTGAACGTGTCAATGCCTATTTAAAGGAATTCTTTCAGCTCAACAATGTTCGCCATCGTTCAGGGAAACGCGCTCAGATCCATTTTGATATCGTTACGTTGATGTATAATGCATCGAAATTAGCCGCAGACCGCATTGATGCCGCGTTAAAGCAGCAGCAGGCTGCTTAGAGGAATTTTAAAAAAATACACATTAGAAATTCTGCAGGTCTTTGCGTTTTTAATAAGAGCAATTATGAAATTGATTCATTTATAACTACTCATTGGATTGAATCGATTAACAACGAGGTAATGCGAGATTTAGGATTAGAATATGTTTCTGACTGCGAAATAATTAAAGATGGCAAGGAAGAAACGGTTAAAGAAGAAGCTAAAGGTGGTAAACGATATGAACTATCATCATTTTATAATAAAAATCCTAATTTTATAGAAAAGTTAATTAAAGTATTTAATGAGTATTCAACATATCCGTTATTTTTAGAGGAGAAAAATAACGGGTAATGACAACATTAGGGTTGGTTTAACGTTATTCAATAGCCCTCAACGAGTAAAAGCTTAAATGATTGTCTTAATTTTAACCTACTATAAGAGAGGTTATACAATGTTGAAAACAATTGCTATAGATGTTTCCGATTCCGTATTCGAGAATGAAATGCCAGCAGCATTTATGAATATAACTAAAGAAGACCTTGACAATACTTAAGAATATATTGTTTCCATGTTATATATCTGGTGTCGATGATTATAAAGCACTTTTGGAATTAAACATTTTTACGTTTGCGCATTATAGAGAAAACTTAGTGAAAGCTATTCGTTCCGATATTAATCTATTAATTGATTAATAATCTGTAGTATGTGTTTTAGAATAACGTAATATAATTTGACCACTTAATTGACCACATTCTTATTAGATTGCAACAAACATAAACAAACGGTTGTTCTGTTATTGAAAAAATAACACCAGTTATTGAAGGTGGACGAATATAAGTCAATGCTAGAAAATCTTGATGGAGAATGGGCGGCATGATGTAAATTATGCCCCCATCCCTTGTCATGACAGGGGATTACTCTTGTGCAAAAGTGAGAACCTCACAATAATTATATACAAGGACGTTTTCGTAAAAGTTATTGACTTCTGCGGAAACGTCCTTTCTTATTCTTAACGGGTAGCGCGATAGACCAAAACAATTTTTCCATGCCTACATCGACTACTTCTTTTTAGCTAATTCTTGACGATCCGCAGCCTCGGGTGGTTGTTCCATCCAACCATGATCAATCAGTATTTTCGCCCCATCATTAGAAAACTTGGCAATTTCGGCCATCAAACGCGCATAGTTGACGCCTAAATCCCGACGTGGACTGGTCGACATAGATATACCGTATTGGCCAATCCCGGAAGCAACTAATGCTGAAACATGAAACATCATAAGCTTATCCGAAAAAGGAGAAACGGTGGAGTCCGTGACTTCGGATGTTAGAGGGGATGCGCCAGAAAGATAATTTTTATGAAGGAGTGAATTAAATATTTCAAAATGTTTTCCGGAGATTTCACGTCCTCTTTCAAGATATTGACGAACGTCACTATGCTTTGCAACCTGACTAAATCCGGTAATAAGAGCCTGGCCAAGTGTATTTCGTTCGCTATTGTAAACAAGACTGCCGATTTCAACACCTAATAGTGGCCGGGGGTCACCGAACAAACCTCCAGATAAAAAGCTTTGATTCTGAACAAAATCGACTTGTTCAGGGACCGGAATATGAGGTGCGCGAACATATATCCCCTTTTGCTTGGCCACGCTTTTAGCCCAATTGTGTAACTTCACCGTTTCGGACAAACAATCTTCATAATATGCCATGATGTCATCGCGTGAGGACAGCGATAAAGCTAAACTGTATGAGCTAAGGCCAAATTTCCCCATATTAAGGATATAATTCAAATACAAAATATCCGAAAAAAGGCGCGGGGCATTGAGATTAACATCATGTTCCGTAAATCCCACCGGAATCGGATAATTTTCCGATTGAAAAATAGCCTTGACACGTTGAACATGCTGCTCAGAAATGGCCAGAGCATATTCTAAAACAGAGCGAATGTCGGGATCTTCAATGTTGGCTAGAAAGTATTTAATCCCACAAATGGCCATAGAATCATTTTGATAAGATGTCCAAAGATTCGAGATTTCCGATGCCGTTAATTTTGGTTGATGTTCCATTTTATCTTAAAAGCCTCCTGAATCGTTTATAGATATTTTTTGATGCTCTATAAGAAAGTATTCATATATCTTTTTTAAGACAGAAAAAAGGAACCCTGAAACATAAGTTTCAAGGTTCACAAGACATATATTGAAAGGTATTCAGGATTCCTGACCAGAACCTTCACAAGCCTTTGGATAGTTATAATGTGTCATCTTTTAAAAATAAAATACACGCTATTAGCTTGAAAGTCATACCTTTTCCTATTCAATTAAATGGTATCCCAGCACACAATTATTCAATTTAAACGTCCGTTTTCTGAATAAGCATTTGATAGTGTTCAAGGCCTTCACCAAGGTTTAAATGCCTTCTTATATAACAAATCCGGCATGTTCCCTTTACGCTGATCAGGATGTCTTCTGTGAAATAGTTTCTACTCTCTCATTGATCGATTGAAAATCAGGTACCTGGGTCTGTTCATTCGACAGGTGGTATTTTGCTTTTAAGTGCGTGATGCGTTCGACACTTTCGTCAATTCTGTCTTCACTGATTTCGCCATTCTTAACAGCTGCTTTTAATTCATTGAAAACGGTGGCAATTAAATCGGGATTGTGTCCAACGAGCAATAAATCGCCTCCCGCCTTGACTGACTGGACTGCTGCATCCGCAACATTATATTGATTCGTAATTGCATCCATTGTTAGGTCGTCTGTGATAGCGACACCATCAAAATTATAGTCTTCTCGCAAAATACCTGTGATCACCTTTTCCGACATGGATGCCGGATAAGTTTCGTCTATTGCTGGCAATAATATATGGGCGATCATGCCAGTATCAGCACCATTCGAAATGGCTTTCTTAAATGGTTTCAGTTCAAGTTTGGACAGTTCCTTATAGTTTTTATTAACTTTCGGGAGTTTCAGATGAGAATCCGTTGCGGTATCACCGTGCCCAGGAAAGTGTTTCATGACTGAAATGATTCCTTCGCTCTGGATTCCCTTCATCGTCTGAATGCCCAGCCTGGAGACAATATTCGCATTGTTTCCAAACGAACGGTCACCGATGACAGGATTATTCGGATTACTGTTAACATCGAGGATAGGCGCGAAGTCTAAATTAAAGCCAAGTGCTTGTAGTTGCTTGCCAAGAATCGTGCCCACATTGAAGGACACATCCGGGTCGTTCAGTTCCCCGATCGAACGGCTTGTCGGCAGGCTTTTCACCCTATCGGGCATTCGCGTCACACTCCCGCCTTCTTCATCGACTCCCAGCAATAACGGGTGAGGGTTATCAGCATTCACAGCCTTCATATCATTTAAAAAGTTGACAGTTTGGGCGACACTTTGGATGTTTTTGTCGTATAAAATAATACCGCCAACATGATATTTCTTGATGATATTTTTTGTTTTGGAGGTCACTTCCGTTCCATTGACCCCGCTGAAGATCATTTGTCCGATTTTTTCATCAAGACTCATATCATTGTCACCCACATCGCCGGAACTGTCATCACTCTCTTCAGCATCCTCACTTTTCTCGCCGTTCACACCATCCTCGTTTATTTCCTTCGATAATGAAATATGATCCACATCAGGATTGTCTGAATCGTTCGCAGGCTTCGGAAACACCCACTTCAAAACATAATCATCGGAAAGGTCATAAACAAGAATAATTTGGTTAACATTTTCGTCTTGATAGTAACGCGTATTATCGGGTTGTTTATATGTTTTAATCGTGTCCAGGTCGAATGATGTGACTGTTTCCTGCGACGAACGCATATCAGTTACAACATCGTTTGTAATACCGACATCGATATCATGTGACGGATAGTTCAAAAAAAGACCAACATCCGTATTAGTCGTCTCATCCGGTTCTCCCCAAACCTCTTTAACGTTATCGACAGTCGTTTCACCGACAGTGATATTGCTTTCCGGAATTTTTCCTTGTTTGGCTAATTCGAATATATTGTCCAAAGCTGCTTCCGGCTCTTGAACCTCTTCTTTTTCATGAGCCGATGATGAATTCTTTGGTTGTTGGTTTGCTTGTTTATCATTTGTATTATCCCCCAATGAACGGGTGAAAAAGAGAGCTGCCCCAAGAGCGATAACAGCAATGATACTAATAATGGTAATGCGCTTGATCATAGTAGTTCCTCCTTCCGCGAATAGTCATTTTATACTTAGGCTGCAGTGTTATTTTCCATTCACATCATTTATAAAATTTTAACATATGAGTGAAAGAGTTGGAGAAAAAATTAATTATATTGTTCAATTATTGAGAATTGCCGTGCGTTATGTATGATAGTATAATAGTGTGATAAATAATAAATAAAGGGAAGGGTTTGCTTGATGAAACAGGATACATTGAACCATGACTTCGAACAATACTGCGATGAACTTTTAAAAAAATACAAGGTGCCTGGTTTTTCGCTTGGATTAGCCAAAGAGGGTGAATTGTTTTACGAAAAACATTTTGGATTTCGCGATATGGAGGCTGGATTAGCGTTATCGCCAGATACCATCTTTGGAATAGGTTCCATAACGAAAGCTTTTACGGCCATTGCTATTCTTCAGTTACAAGAGAAAAGAAAACTTTCTGTCAATGAATGTGTCACTAAATACTTACCGGAATTCAGAACACCAAATGACGCGTACACAAAACAAATGACCATTCATCATTTCTTAACACACTCATCAGGCCTTCCGCCAATGCCTACTTTAATGGGGGCCGTGAAAAAAAGTATGGAGAAGGATCCAGTATTCACGGCAGAACAAAAGGAATCAATTGATGCCATACAGGCAATTGATACTTATGCAGAATTAATGGATACCATTGCAAAATCAGATTTTACACTGCTGGGACCACCGGGAGCTGAATTCAGTTATTCAAATGATGCATTTGGTCTTTTAGGTTTGATTATCGAACGGGTTAGCGGTAAACCGTATGAGCAATATGTGCAGGAAAACATTTTACAGCCCGCCGGTATGCATAACAGTGGTTTTCAACTTGAAGACTTGCCAGGTTATAAAGATGCAGCCGTCTTATATGACGTGGGGAACCAGGACGGTGACGAGATAATAGTCCGGTCCAATAACCCCTGGGATGCGCCAGCCATGCGTGCAGCTGGATTTTTAAAGTCAACAGTAAATGATATGCTCAAATTCACGGAAGTGATTCAGAATGACGGAATGATTGGCGATGAGCGTATTCTGTCCACTGAAAGTGTAAGGTCAATGACAACACCTCACATCCAATGCGAACAGGGTACCTATTATGGATACGGTTTAATGATCATTCCAGATTTCTTTGGATACAAGCTCATTCATCATGGCGGAGATATGAAAGGCGTAACAGCTCAGATGAATATTTTGCCTGAATGCCATCTAACAGGAATATCCCTTGCAAACTTAGCAGGCGCACCGTCTACAAAACTGCTTTTTGGTGCATTTACCAGTTACTTGGGCAAGTCTATTGAAACATCATACTTAAACACTGAAAATGTAGATTTAACACTTGAAAGTTTAAAAGAATTTGAAGGAACCTTCATATCTGATGATGGTATGAGCCTTGAATTTTATGTGAGTAATGGCAGTCTCCGTTTGGCAGGTGCTGGATTGCCGGATAATAGGCTTAAGCCAAGTGGGGATGATCAATTTTTATATCCTATGAGAGAAATGGAATTCCCTGTTTATTTTATGAGAAATGAAGAGAGGAAAATTTATCGGATTGCATTTGCATCGAGACAAATCCCTAAGATAAAGAACGAGGGGCACGAGTGACTTAACCTTCCGATACTATCCATTTAATTCCAATAATTTACCTTTCAATTGAAGTCCAGCCAAGCTAACAGCGCACTGGATTTCAATTGGACAAGTTACACTTAGTTGGACAAGTTCATTAAGGTCATATAGACTTAATTCAATATAAGTCGGAGAATGACCAAAAGAGAAAGAAGAACTTTTTCTAAAGAATTCAAAGCTCAAATTGTCCAGTTGCATATCTCAGGAAGCCCAGAAATGAAATCGAGTTGACGTCTCCTCCTTTGATAAATGGGTTCATTTTTGTGAACGTTATGGCGGATCACATATACTTCGTCCCAGCACGTGATAATCAGGAAGAAGAACTAACGCGGCATGTGCTGAACAGAAATGGCATTATATCTGCGTTCTGGTAGACTTATATAGTGAGACTATTGGTCACAGTGCCGGTCCACACAATAGCGTTGTCGCTGAAGCCATGTTTAAAACTATTAAAACGGAGTTCGTTAATGGAACCATTTTCCCTACCCAACAAGCCCTTGACCTAGAATTGTTTGATTATGTGAATTGGTTCAACAATATTAGGATTCATGGGTCATTAAATTATTTAACACCACTGTATATAAGTCGATGCCCCTTTAAAAATCTGTTCAGCTTAGTGTTGGCATTCCAGCTTCCAGGGGACATCTAAGTTCAGTATGGATAGCTAGGGTGTAAGGACTTGGAAACAAGGAACGTTGAAACAAGTACTGTCATCCGAAACGTTTGCTATAAGACTTGTGCCAAAAAGGAATTCAGCCGAATTATGAAATTCACTTGTGATATGTTGTCAAGGAACATAACCCAGATTCCAATAGATGGTGCTGGGTGCCGCAGCTCATTTAAAGCGTGTTTTTAGTTTGCGAAAGTTGAGATAGTGATCCAAAATGTTTTTTTAACCGTTTACTGTATATACCTTTTTCCTTCCAAGAACCATTATGGTATCGTAATAAATATGTCATTGAGTTGAAGAAGGAGAATGTTATGGGAGAACAAGATGCAGAACTGTTCTATCGTATCCAGAATAAAGAAGAAGACGCGTTGGAACAGTTATACGATCGATATGAAAAATTGCTATTTTCTTTTGCATATCGCATGACCAATAACAAATTTCTTGCAGAAGAAGCTGTTCAGGATGTATTCACCAAGATTTGGTCAAGGCAGCAAAGTTTTGATAAAGAAAAAGGCAAGTTCTCTTCCTGGTTATTAACGGTAACAAGGAATGCGTGTATTGATTTATTGCGTAAAAAGAAAGATCCGGCCTATGAACTGGAAGAACGGGATTCTCTTCAAGCACAAGAACCGACTCCCGAAGAAACCGTGGAATGGCAGGAGTGTGGTGAACAGGTCCGGAAAGCAATCAAGCAATTAACGAAAGAGCAGCAGAAAATGATTGAGCTATTTTACTTTAAAAGTATGTCGCAGGCCAGCATATCTAAAACATTTAATATACCGCTAGGGACCGTTAAAGGAAGAGTGCGGCTGGCTTTAAAGCATTTAAAAGAAATACTGGCATCAAAGAATGAAAGGGGGGTTCAGGATGACGGCTAACCATTGTGATCGTCTGCTTGACTATTTTAATAACCAGTTGACTGGAGAACAGAAAGCAGCATTCGAAGCACATTTACTGGAATGTGACGATTGTCGGAAAGAATTGGTGGAACTTGAGCAATTGACCGAGGATCTCCCATACAGCAGTGAACCTGTTGACCCTCCAAGCGGCATGAAAAGACGTGTATTATCAAATGTCATTAAGCAAACCGCGGATGATGGGCATGAAAAGGATAATATAGTTCCTGTTTCGGAAGGTCAGAATGAGCCATTTAAAAAGCGGAGAGGATGGTATCGACCATTAATCGCGGCAGTATTGACGCTTTCTTTAGTTGGGAACGGAGCGGCAGTAATTTATCTAACGAATAATGATGAGCAGGCGACCGAACAGGCCCCTGAACCAGGAGAAGATGTTTCACGGGATACGCTCGAAACAGTGAAGACTTTGCAGCCATCTAAAGGTGTTAAAGCGCAGGCAACTGCCATGATGATAGGCCAAAATAATCAGACGAGTCTGGTTGTCCAGGCGAGCGGATTAGAGGAGCTCGAAGATGAGGAAACCTATCAAGTGTGGGTTCTTAAGGATAAACAGCCATACCGTGCCGGCACCTTTGTACCAAATGAAGACGGTGACGGCGGTGTCTCCTACGTTATGGATTATGAGGGAGAAACAAACTTTGACACGATAGCCATTACTAAAGAACCCGATGCAAACAGTCAAACACCCCAGGGAGATATACTTCTGAGTTCATCACTATAGAAAAAAGAAAAATCCGGAATGCGCCCATGACAGTGCATTCCGGATTTTTCTTCACTTTTTCAAAAAAATAGTGATCCAATTATGAATTTACCCCGTTAGCTTAACACAAAACAGAATAACAACATCTTTTAAGGGAGAGGATTCATGATGAATTGGAAAAGAACTTTGGTTGCAGCCCCATTAAGTGCGGCGCTTATATTCTCGGCAGCTGGAATGCCGGTGAGCGCAGAAACATCTGACAATAGTCCTTCTGTTGATAACGCAGCACTGGATTTGAGAGCCGACTTGGGCCATTTGTTGAGTGAACATGCATTCCTGGCCATTGAAGTGATGCGTAACGGAGCAGATGGATCAGAGGGTTTTCAAGAATCGGTAGACGCTTTGGAATCAAATACTGAGGATTTATCGGATGCCATCGCATCAGTTTACGGTGAGGAAGCAGGTCAATCTTTTAACGACATGTGGAGTGCACATATCGGTTATTTCGTTGATTATGTGAATGCAACCGCAGAAGGGGATGAAGAAGCAAAGCAGGCAGCATTGGATGAGTTATCACAATACCGTGAGGACTTTTCCCAATTTCTTGAAAAGGCTACAGATGAACGCCTTGAAGCAGGATCACTGGCGGACAGTCTGCAAATGCATGTGGATCAATTAATTGGAGCTTTCGACAGCTATGTGGCCGAGGATTATGAGCAAGCGTATAATCATGAACGTGAAGCAATCGGACATATGCATATGGTAGCAAAGGGATTGTCATCAGCTGTCGTTGATCAAATGCCGGATCAGTTTAATAACACCATGGCCGTGACACCTGCAGGAGATCTACGGTCAAATTTAGGTAAACTTTTATCAGAGCATGCCGGCATCGCAGCCATTGCCATGCAAAATGGGATTGAAGGTGCGCCGGATTTTGAAGCATCAACCAATGCATTAAGCGGCAACACGGAGGATTTGAGTGCAGCCATTGCTTCTGTGTACGGTGATGAAGCCGGTCAGGCGTTTAACGACATGTGGTCAGAGCATATCGGTTATTTTGTCGATTATGTAAACGCAACTGCTGAAGAAGATGAAGAAGCTAAACAAGAGGCATTGGATAACCTTCAAATGTATAAGGAGGACTTTTCAGCGTTCATTGAAAAGGCGACCGGCGGCAATGTAGAAGCATCTGCCATGGCTGAAGGACTTCAAACACACGTCAATCAGCTGATCGGGGCATTTGATAGCTATGCTAATGGTTCCTACGATGAAGCATTCAACCAGACACGCGATGCATACGGACATATGTATGGAGCAGCTAAGCTATTGTCATCGGGAATCGTAGCACAGAATCCTGATAAGTTTGCAAGTGATATGCCGTCTGAAATGCCTAATACCGGAATGGGTACGATGGCTGAACAAAACAGTAATATGATGTGGGCATGGATTCTGGGTGCAAGTGTATTTGCATTGGCGGCACTTGTAGCAATACGGAAATATACCACATCAAACCATGATAAATAATGTTCTACCTGGGAGGAGGCGTGTGTGATGTGGAAGGTCATAAGTATATTGCTGCTGATGGTATTAGTCAGCTGCGGACAGACGCAAGGCACGGACTCCTCCGATCAATCTAATAATGATCGGGTAAATGGTCAGGGTGAGGCAGCCCGGGAAGTAAATGATTCAGCCGAACCTCAGGATAATGACTATATAGAAACAGAGTCATCACCGGTCATAACAGATCCTGAGTACGGGGTTGTCCCGGAGACCATTCAAATTGATAGTATTGGTGTTGATTCGGCTGTTGAAGAAGTTGGTATGATGGAAAACGGCGAAATGGCCGTTCCCGATAATTTCCGGATTACTGGCTGGTATGATCGTGGAATAAAACCAGGTGAACGGGGAAGCGCTGTTATTGCCGGTCATGTCGATGATAAAACAGGTCCTGGTGTATTCTTTGACCTGGAAGATATGCAAGAAGGTGACGAAGTGGAAATCCTCAATGACGAAGGGGATAAATTGGTATTTGAAGTCGTCGATAAGCAGGTTTTTCCAATGGATGATGCACCGGTGAAAGATATTTTCGGTTATACCTCAAGGAGAATGTTGAACCTAGTTACATGCACGGGTGCCTTCGACAGGTCAAAGGGCGGCCATGTTGATCGTCTCGTTGTTTATACAGAATTAAAAGAATAACTGAAAGAGTGATACTGTGAAATGAGGAGGCGGATCCTAAATTGGAATCGTCTCCTTAGCGTTATAAAAGATGCTTAAAGTTCTCAGCGTCTAAGGATAGATATTAAAATGAAACGTCCTTGAAAGCCCAATTGAATAACAGGCAAAAAGGTCCTCATTGATATCAATTTGGCAAATGCCAGGGAACATATCAGGAGATTAAGGACCACAGTGGATGTCGGGATTGGGGGTTGAACAATTGTAATAGAAAACATTAATAGACTGTCATAGTATTGATGAGCTTGTAACAACAGTTGAGCAAGATTGAAAATGTCACAAAAGTTAATGATGAAGGACGTTCCCGTAGAAGTCGATTATAAAAAAGAGCCTTGCCAGTCACCCCAAATTCTATTAACCTTCTACATGAATACACCAAAAATTAATGAGCAAAAAGTGTTCAAAACTACTTGACGGTTACAAATGATCATATGTATTATCAATTAGATATAAACTTAAAATTAACTAGACGAGCCAGAAGTCATCATAATACAAAAATCCATAGGGTAATGAAAAAATAACTGATGATGATATTGCTTACGAAATTTATGGCGGAAAATAAGATAAAAAACCAGGTGTTTATAAAACCCTGAATAACTTTATCAAGTTTGGGCGGCATGATGTAAACGACGCCCTACGCCCCCGTCATGCCAGCATTCAGTCTGACAAAATAACTGGAGTGGTCAGGGATTGATCACATGAAGTCTTTCATGAGTTCTGCAAACTTGTGAGAGGCTTCTTTTTTATTTCTTGCGTGACGTGGAGGTGCACATTTTTGGTGATTTGATTAATTGAATGGCCAAGCTTATCCATGATACATGAAAAATTCAATCATGGGAGCGTGCTAATAGCATGTCACCAAATCAACACTTCCTCAAGGTAAGTTAAATAAAGTATAAACTTTGACCATAAAAAATAAAACTTTTTCTCTCTCCCATGCGTCTAGATAGTGTAACGTTATACAACACTTAGAAGATACGCATAGGTGTGTGTAAGGAGCTCTTTCTTCATGAAGAAAAACAAGTCAGCGGATACAGTTATAACATTTATTATAGACAACAAGGAAAAGTTCTATCGATTAGCATTTAGTTATGTAAAAAATGTTGATGATGCTCTGGATATCGTTCAAGACTCAATTGAGAAAGCAATCCGCAAAAAAAACTCCTTAAAAGAAAATCAGTCGGTAAATAGCTGGTTCTATAAAATAGTTGTCAACTCAGCATTGGATTTTTTGCGGAAGAACAAGCGTGTAACATTGATTGATGACGAAACTATAGAGAATCTTTTCCCTGGTAAATATGACGTCTATTCAGATATAGATCTAAGGAAACGGTTAGATGAATTGCCAATAAAGTTTAGAAGTGTTATTGTATTGAAATTTTTTGAAGATCTGAAAATAGATGACGTAGCAGACATTCTTAATGAAAATAAAAACACGATCAAAACGCGTTTATATAAAGCTTTGGATCTATTACATATACAAATGGATGATTTCACTGACTAAGACTATGTTGGAGGATAACTTATGAATTGGAAGTTGAAACGATTAAGAAAGGATTATATGGACACACCCATTCCCAAGGAGCTGGATGAGGTGGTTCACAATACGATCAACCGTAAAATAAAAAAACCACGCCGTCCGAATCCGAAATGGATCATTGGATTAGCCGCAGCGATTCTCATGTTTATGGTGAGCATTAATACAAGCCCTGCGTTTGCCGGAAGTTTATCGAAAATACCTGTTGTTGGATCTATCATACAAGTATTAACGATACAAGAGATTCATGTGAATGAACGTCATTATAGCGCAGATTTAAAGATTCCCAAGGTAAGAAACTTTGATAATAAAGACCTTGAAAATAGTCTGAATCAGAAGTATATAGATGAAAGTCAACAGCTATATGAATCATTCCTGGAAAAAAGAGATCAGCTTGACGAAAAAGATGGCGGTCACTTACAACTACAATCTAATTATGAAGTAGTGACAGATAACGATAAAATTCTGTCAATCAAGAGGTCCATTGAGAAAACACAAGCATCTTCTTATGAAGTAACGAAATACGACACGATTGATAAACAAAAGGAAATTATGCTGACACTGCCAATTCTGTTCAAAAATGATGACTATATAGACACGATTAGTGCCGTCATTAAGAATCAAATGCGGGAACGAATGGAAGAAGACCCGAATAAAATATATTGGGTACGTGATGCAGGCGTGAAAGATCTGCCACCGGATGGTGTATTTGATCATATTGATAAGAAGCAAAGCTTTTATATAAATAACGATCAAAAATTAGTCATCACGTTTAATGACTATGAAGTGGCTCCTGGCTATATGGGAACTGCTGAGTTTATTATTCCAACGGAGAAAATAGAGAAAGAGCTGGTCGGAAACGCGTACATTAAATAATCGTTTATCCTCCACCTTTTAACTAGAGGCGGATGCTATTATTGGATTTTCACAAAAAACAATCATAAGTGGTACTCGAATGATATAAAAAAGTTGTCACCCCTTATGATAGCAAGATAATAAAGTTAGGTGGCGAGATATCAATTGAACAAACGCAGACATTTAAACCGGAGAGGCAAAACAATGGTATCACTTCTTTTTATCACCCTATTACTCTTGCTTGTCGGGTTTATGGGCATAAATAAAAAAGAGGCTTCTGATCAAAAGTCCATCTCATCATTACCAGCAGAACAATTATCAGTATCGTCTGGTGAGAAACAGGACTTCTCCAATTCTGAGCTTCATCAATCCATAAAATACAAGAGAGAACAAGAACGGAAAAAGGCACAGGCCAAAAAAGAAGAAAAACAACATGAAAAGGATCAACAGGAGAAGGCGATTTATTTAACATTCGATGACGGGCCATCACCTGAGACCAGCCAATTGCTGAACGTACTAAATCAATATCAAGTCAAAGCGACCTTTTTTATGTTAGGACCAAACATAAAAAAACATCCTGAAGTTGTGAACCGAATGGTGGATGAAGGATTTGGCGTGGGCTTGCACGGAATGACACATAGCGTTCAGCAAGTATATAGCTCGACAGCAGCACCATTAAACGAAATGACTAAAAGTCAGCGCATTTTACAAAAGGTAACTGGCGTAACGTCTAACTTTGTTCGTCTTCCTTATGGCAGTATTCCCTATTTGACGGAAGGAATGCGGGATTCACTGCATCAGAATGGCTTTAACATATGGGACTGGAATGTGGATAGCAAGGACTGGAAACTAAAGGATAAACGTTTTGTGGAGAGAACAATTCAGGAAATAGAAAGGCTTGAGAAGGCTAATGAGACACCAGTCGTGCTCCTGCATGATAAACCAGCGACGATTAAACATTTACCAAAACTATTAAACTATTTGCAGCGTGAAGGCTATAAAACCAAAAACATAACAAACGAAAAGGCTGCATTAACATTTAGATGCGCAGGACGCTGCCATCCCATTAACTGATTGCCCATGAGAAGGAGAGAATGATAGTGATTAAGCGGGTTATGGTGATATGTTCCTCAGTTATGCTGGTGTTCCTTGTTGCTAGTTGTCATAAAGCTGAAAAGCGAGCAGAAAGTATTTGAATCAATTTCATAATTGCTCTTATTAAAAACGCAAAGACCTGCAGAATTTCTAATGTGTATTTTTTTAAAATTCCTCTAAGCAGCCTGCTGCTGCTTTAACGCGGCATCAATGCGGTCTGCGGCTAATTTCGATGCATTATACATCAACGTAACGATATCAAAATGGATCTGAGCGCGTTTCCCTGAACGATGGCGAACATTGTTGAGCTGAAAGAATTCCTTTAAATAGGCATTGACACGTTCAACGGCTGATCGGCGCTTGTAGATGGTGTTCCAAGCTTTAGAGCCCCGTGCCGGGGCTGTGTATCGCCTGAGGTCTTTAGTGATTTTCATCTTGAATACTTTCTGGCATATGTCTTCATGGGCTAAAGGGCAGTCTTTGCATTCCTTTGGGTTTGTGTACTTCAGGGTTTCATGTTTGGCATCGTAACTTTCATAACGGTACGAATGTTCACGGAAACATGTTGGGGCAAAATATTTATCAAACCCTATGGGTTCCGATTCATTGCGTTTATTATAGGCAATGATAGATTGCTGGCCCATTCGATAGACCTGCGTGTAAATCGGTTCAAAATCATAACCCGCATCCATCGTCTGATAACGCAAGTTTGAAAGAGGCAAGCGTTCATTCATCCCCTTCAATAAAGGAATTGCGGCTTTTCCATCATTTAGATTTCCTGATGAGAAAAGGGCCTGTAAAATGTATTGACTTGATGTGCCGACAGCCAGATGTCCTTTATAGCCAAACCAGAATGTATTTTTGCCTTCGCTGTTTTTCTTGATCCCCCATTGGGGATCCCGGGGAACACCGTCTCGAAGTTCTGTTAAAGATGCATCCAGTTGAGCTTCGATTTTCCTGTCATAAAGAGGCAGATTCGCTTCTTTCTCAGCTTGTTCCTGGAGCCATTGGTCACGCTCTTCCCTGGATTTACGGCCGCGTTTTTTCGGTTCCGGCTTTGCCTTTTCTTCTTTAGGCGGGGCCTGATCACGTGCTTCGAAATGAGTCGCATCGATGGCGACTGTATCATCAGCGATAAAGCCTTCGGCAATGGCTTGAAGAACAACTTTTTCCTGGGCCTTTTCCAATGCATCTGACTCGCTCAGCTTGGTTAAAAGGCGGGAATAGGAAGCTTCCGAAGGAATCTTGTCTGAAACCAGAAATCCACAATTCAATTTGAAGGCAATATCATCATCTAAGCGTTTTTTCAGGTCTTTTATGGTTGGGATGCGTTCAACATACCGAATGAAAACGGAAATAATCATCGCTGCAACATTCAGCTCTTCAGGCGCGCCCAAACGGGATTTTTTAGCCATGTCGTGATAAATGGCATCCAAATCAACGGCGGAAATGATCGCCTCATACTTTTGGGTAGGTTCCATGTCATAAAGTTCTTGGATGCTAAATAAGCTTGGTTGTCGTATAATAGTCATAGGAAGTATTCCTCCAATCTCTATGGATGTTTTAGTTCAACTACCATTATACAAGATTTGGGGAGGTACTTCCTTTTTTACGTTTTTAAGTCCTTGCGCCGCAAGGGCTATGAATTATGAAATTCGCTCATTTATCAAAAATTAGAAGAATCCGCTGCTATTGAAAAAAACTTTGCTGAAAAACAACAAGCATCAACAAAAGCAGCTCAAAATGAAAAGGCACTTTATAATGAAATCATTTCCCTTGAAATCGATCAGAAACAGCAGATAAAAGAGGACATGAAAGATGCCCAACAACTCAACGAAAAACAGAAGCACTATTTACAGGAAGCAAAAGATAGCTTTAATAAGGCAAACAAGGTTTCTTCACAGATCAAAACGGCTGTACAGGATATTGACGACACCAAAGAGAAAAAGAAAGCGACTGCCGTTGTTCAATTGATGGAGAAACGCCAAAATGTATTTGAGTCATATTACCATCAATACCTGGATGTGCTTAAATTAAACAACCATCTGTATGAACAATTACAAAGTAAAGCGTTAAAGGCGTCGAATCTGGATAAGCAAATTAAAAAAATTAACCAAAACTATAAAACGATGAAGGAACAAGAACAAGAATTCAATCACATCACAAAACAATATAACCAAGTGAAGAGCCAATACTATAATAAAAGCAGTTTAACCCAGAAACGTATCAATCAAATGGAAGAAGATAGAGATAAAGACGTATTGGCTTAATATTACATAATTAAAAGTGAGGTTTTTTTGTTGGATGACTCAAGAATAAATAAAAGAAAGAAAAAGTGGCCGCGACGATTGCTCTATGTAGTGCTAATGCTATTATTAATTTTGGTCGGATTTAGCCTATTTGCAGGTGTTCAAGCTATGAATGCCTTTGATCAATCGCAAGTCGACTTGAACCGTGAAAATGATAAATCAGATTTCAGAAACAAATCCGTTACGATAGACAAAGACCCCATTTCTATTTTGCTGATGGGTGTGGAAGACTATTCTTCTGATGGGAAGCATGGGCGAGCAGACACACAAATTGTAATGACGATTGATCCTGAAACACATGACATGAATATGGTAACTATTCCGCGGGACACAAGAGTCACTATAGAAAATGCAAAAGAATATACAGGTACGCATAAAATAAATGCAGCTTATACCTATGGGTCTATTACAGGATATGGCGCGGAGAAGCTGCAAATGGAAACGGTTGAAAACTTGCTAAATATCCCAATAGATCATTTTGTTACGGTCGGTTTTGATGGATTTCGTGATATTGTTGATGCACTTGGTGGTGTTGACATTGATATAAAAGAAGGATTTTGGGAGAAAAACATTTATCAAAATGACGAACGGATTTACTTCGAACAAGGGGATACGCATTTGAATGGAGAGGAGTCACTTGCTTTTGTTCGTATGCGAAAGCGGTCAGTCAATGCATCATACGGCAGAGACACGCGGCAGCGGCAATTTCTAAAAGCAACAATCGATCAGGCTATATCAGCAGGAACTATTTTTAAAGTAAGCGACATCACTGATATATTAGGGAAAAGTGTAAAAACGGATCTAGCAGCCAAAGAAATTTTCGCCCTTGAGAAACAACTTGCGGCTAAGAATGATCTCTCTATGAAAACAATTGAAATAAAAGGAACGGAAAAGACGGTGAATAATGGCTCCTATTTTATCCCGGAAAAGACAGATTTAGAAGAAGTCAGTCAACAATTACGCCAAGTACTGGGGTTAGATCCAGTTGATCATTTTACAACGAATGCGGATTGAAATCTGGTTATTCGTAACCCCACACGTTTTACTTTACAATCCAGGTTTTTAATAGCAGTCCTGTTTCGTCATTTGTTTGTTTTTCCTTTAAATATAGAACAATCACAAATGAAATTTTCGAGCGGCCTTCTGTTTGATTCGTTCAGGTAGTCCATATTTCACGTAAAGCATCACTAATGTTATTGGTAATAGTTGCAACCCAGTACCGATTAACCACTGCAGCAGATTCACTTCTCCCTCATGACTGCTGACAAAAAAGTTAATCCACATGGATAGGATCACAATTGCAATAAAGAAAAATCCAATAACATTAAACCGTCTGACAGATAAAAATCGGATCAGCGTGCAGTAGCATAAGCCAATAACAGCCGTACCAACAACGATTGGAAATGCGAGTGGGATAAACCAATCAAGGCTGCCATCGAAAATGTCCAAGCCACCTAACAAGACTAACGAAATGAGAGCCATTCCAATAATTATTTTATAATAGCTATGAACATAACCAAATGAAAAGTACAAAAAAACCCAGCCTGCCAGTACACTTAAATTACTGTATCTAGACCAGGTAAATGCCTCGTCCAGTTCGTAGTTCACATAAAACATAAGACTGATCGCGACGAATATTAATAAGGAGATAAATATAAAAATACGATTCAATATCCTTCGCAAATGAACAGGATATGGATTTTCGGCTTTAGGAAATTTATTAGGTATATCTGCCTGCGTATCATCCACTTTGGGAATGGGAAAGTCACATAATGGGCAGGGCCGATTGTCTCTTTCAACTTGAATCCCGCATTTTGGGCAATAAGCCATATTAATTCTCCTCATCATTCGTTTCAATTGCTACATCGATTCCTTTTTTTCGAATATTACGGAAAAACTCACGCTCCAGCATGCGGTCTTTTGATAAGTTTCCAAATGAGAAATAAAGGTGTTTCTGATAACTGATCATGAACGCCTTAACCTTATTTCCAATGCTTGGCGGAGGGTAACATTCGAATCGTTCAATAAACTGTTCAATTTCACTCGGCATCTGAACAACACCCATATTTGATAAACCACTTGTATACTGGCTTTCACCAAAAAGCGAATAAATGGAGGGGGTTATAATATCTTTCAGCGGTGATGGCACTATTCGCAGCCAAAAGGATTTCTCACCAATAACACTGCGTTTAATAGATTGTTTTAACCTTTTAGGACTCAGTAAACGGCGGAATTCAATTTTCAATTCGTCGATAATCTCTGTGAACTCATAGTTGCCGAGCCTGCTGTCAATGGAAGGTGAGATACTTACAAAGAAGTTTCTCATTGTCTCACTTTTAAAGAAAGAACGCATGTCTACCGGAACATTAATAACAATCGGATAATGGCGACGAGCAACGTCATCCTGTATTTTCAGCAAGCTCTCGATATAGATAGCTGTTAATAAAATCGTAACCGTCGTTTCATAATAGTGGGCTTTTTGCTTTAGTTCTGTTACATCAATAATACCTGTTGTTATATAGTATCGCCCCTTTTTGTCGAGAGCAATTGGCAATTTAAACGATTTTCCAATACGTGATTTTAAAATTGGAATTTCCTTCTCATAATACTTTAGAAATGAATTCTCTATCTCTGATTGGAGCTGCTTTTGGTCTGGTTCTGGATTATTCACAGCGATTGATTCTTTCAAATGGAGATATTGAATAATCATTTCTTGAAGGAATTTAAGTCCACCTGTACCGTCCGTTAGGCTATGTGATAGTTCTACAGAAATTCGCTTATTATAATATAATACCCGAAAAAGAAAGGACCCGCTTCTTTTTATCCCTAAACTCATACATGGGTAATAATTTTCTTCCTCAACAAGTGGAATTTGGCTGGTTGCTTCAAGGTAGTACCAGAAAACCCCTTGTTTTAATTGAACTTTATAGAAAGGAAAGCGCCTCAATGTCGCCTCAAGAGCGGATTGCAAATGTGTGGCATCTATCTGTGACGTAAGGGTCGCGGAAACTCTGAATAACGTTGTTGCACGTGACGAAACAATTGATGAATACATTTTCGCTGCATGATCAAGCCGGTACCATAATTGATTATCCATCAGATAGCGTCTCCTTCTGTTTAGTTCCAAATTATAGCATAGATCGCTGGTTATTATAGTGAAGGTAAGCATCTAAGCTGAAGACAAGAGACGAGGTGCTTCCTCTATCAAAATCTAATACATTAATCCCGATTATAACAAACTGGTGGTTTACGTGCTGTAAAAGCAGTAGATAGTTCATAAATAAGTGCCAGGTACATAAACAATTCTGAATTGTTTATGTACCTGGCACTTGCAGAATTAGTTATCGTTCTTTTTTGGGTCAATAACTCTCATAGGTCGCATCATATCATGGTCTTCATGCTCCAAAATATGGCAGTGCCACACGTAATCGTCGGTAAATGGGCCGAATTCAGCTATCACCCGTGTTATTTCTCCTGAATGGGCAGCAACTGTATCTTTCCATACACGTTCATTGGGTTCTGGAGGAGTGGCTGGGCCAGTGAACACAATGCTTCCGTCCTGATTATATAAATCAAGATCAAATGGCTGCCGGTTTACTACTTGAAATTGAATGAGATGAATATGAATGGGGTGTGTAAACGCTGTTACATTGATGAATGACCAGATTTCCGTTGAACCCAGGGCAGGGGTTTCGGTGACAGGGTCCATCCACAGCTTGTTATCCAGCAAAAGCAATGGCCGGCCGAGCTCATCAGTTGAACCAACCAGCTTTAAAAATCTTTGTTTTGTAATATTGTTTTGTTTGAGTGATGGAATGGAAGATAAATGCTGAGGGATGGCTTTCGTATCGTCGTCTTTCAGCGGTGAGCGAACTCGGAATTGCATAACATCATCGGTCTCGTCCTCGGGATCGGGGTTTGCTCCAAGATCATTTTTCAGTGTAATGGTTTGCCCTTCCAAATTAGAAAAGTCAATAATCACATCGATTCGTTCAGCAGACTCCATGGCCAATTTAGTCATTTTAAGTGTTCTTCGCAAAAGGCCGCCATCTGAGCCAATTTGGTAAAAATCCTGTCCGGAATCAAGATAGAGCTGATACGCTCGTGTGTTTGCCGCATTTAATAACCTGAAACGATATTTTCGCGGCTCTACATCCAAATACGGCCAAACTTTGCCATTAACCACGTTTGTTTCTCCAAGGAAGAATGGCCGGATAGACGGGTTGGGTATATTATCTGCTGGATCATCAGGCTGCGGCGGATAATAGAGGGAACCATCGTCATTAAATGAACGGTCGGTGATAGCGAGTGGAATTTCATATGGGCCGGATGGAAGGTTTAATCGTTTTTCGTGTCTGTCTCGTATGATATACATTCCAACAAGTCCTGCATAAACATTCAGTCTGGTGATCCCCATTGCATGGTCGTGGTACCATAATGTGGTTGCTCGCTGTTTATTTGGGTATTCATAGATTTTTTGCTTGAAATGCGGTCCAACTTCCTGGTAATTTTTTGTGAACCAAGCATCGGGATAGCCATCACTTGCTGATTTTGTTTCACTTCCATGCAAATGTGTAACCGTCCGGACTTCTGGTAATTCTGTCAAGTTATGCACCGTTTTATCTACAGGCAAAAAGTGTTTGCTTGGTAAATTGTTCACCCATTCCACCTGGATCGGCTCTCCATGGTTAACGTCAAAAAGTGGTCCAGGGAATTGTCCATCATACCCCCACAGTTTGGTTGGCTGCAAATCCTTATGCATCTTCTGTGTGAATTCTTCCATCTGTACTCTGTAGAAGTCCCCTTGCTTCCCATGTCGAGGTCGAGTTGGCTTCAAGGTTTGCGGTATTGGCAGTGCGTCCACAAATTTTGTAAGTTTAGAATTCATCATTCTCCCTCTCTTCATATATCGTTACTCATAAGATATGAGGAATTTGTCATAATGGTGTGGGTGAAGTACCAGGTACATAAACAATTCAGAATTGTTTGTGTACCTGGTACTTGAAAAAGTGTTAAGATAATTGTTAATGGGTGGCAACATTCCTGTGTAACGTCTGTTTAAATTAGGTGGAAGAGAGGGAGTCAATGAATACCTTTTGGAAGATAAATGGTATCAGTGTTCTATACGCATTGGTTATTTTTATACCAATTGAGTTGTTTTTGAATGCGTTACGAATTCAAAGGCTTATGGAATGGGAGTTAACTGTAACGGGTGTAGTGATTGGTATAACTGCATTGACTCTCGTGGTTCTGATTTCCGCTCTTATAATAGTGTTAACCAAAAAGTGGCTGAAACATCGGAAGTCATCATTTTGGTCAGTTCTTCTATGGTTACCCTATTTTGTTTTATTGGTCTTTATATATATTTCTCTATTCCCTCCTATAATCAATCCTGCCGATCAGGGTGGTCCTGGGGATGGAATGATTGTGTTGGTTCTTTTACTCATTTATCCTATTTTCATTGTTTTGCTCAATGCATTAAGTGCCTTTGCAGGCAGAGGTTCAGTAATGAAGTGATCGTATAGCGGGCTTGGTTTTGCAGTATTCAGTCCGCTGGCAAAGGAAAAATCATTTCATTTTAAACGTGATCTCAGCATCTTAAAAACGATTGATGTTGCCATCGTGGATGATGTTTCAGAAGTGGTTTTCCATCCTTACTACTTTTGTTAAACCTTTACCCTTTTATTCAGAATAGTATTAATAGTTGATTTTATTATTCAGACGATTTTGGCGAAAACAGCTCACTGAGTTTCACTGAAGCGCACTGAAGCTCACTGAGTTCACTCAATTAAAGATATTGGATTTGTCAGAAGTTAACACCCTATTATAAACTACAAACAGTCTATAAATGATAAACTGTTAATTCTGATGAATATTTACTAGTTTTCATTACAAAGGAGTTGTTTAAATGTCCACTCAGCGTCGTATTATTGACACAGATATTCATGAGCGCGTTAGCTATTCGGATCTCCTCCCTTATTTAGATGAGCCGTGGAGGGGCTATATAGAGAATAATCACTGGATGCAGGAAAAACATATGCCTTATACTCAGCCAACAGTGGCTGGCGTTGATCGTGCAGATGCTGTAACGCCTGATGGGGGAGCCGCAGGAAGTGATTTAGGTTTTATGCAGCAACAACTGCTTAATGAAAATGGGCACGAATACGGTATCTTAACCGGAGCTCTGGATCCATCTCCATCGTCCATGCACGGTTGGTATGAAATGGCGACTGCTTTAGCAAGCGCTTATAATGACTGGCAAATTGATAATTGGCTGGAAAAAGATGATCGTCTATATGGTTCTGTACATATAGCAGCTCAAGATCCACAACAAGCCGTTCGCGAAATTGAACGAGTCGGTTCTCATCCAAAGATGGTGCAAATATTGCTGCCAATCGATAAAACATCATGGGGAGACCCGTATTATCACCCGATTTATGAAGCAGCTGAGCGTCATAATTTGTCAATTGGGATGCATCATAATGAGCCGCCAACGCATTTCGGAGGATGGCCGCGTTATTTTATCGAGTGGCATACGATGGTGCCAACATCACATATGATTGAGGTTTCAAACATGGTGTTCAACGGTGTGTTCGAGAAATTCCCTAATCTGCATCTTATCATGATTGAGGGAGGATTCACGCACGTCCCGCATTTAATGAAAAAGATGGATCAGCAGTACAAGGAACTTCGTCAAGAGGTACCTTGGGTGAATCGGATGCCAAGTGATATCATGCGGGATCACATCCGCTTTACAACGCAACCTGTTGAGGAAATGAGCCATAAAGAATTTATGCAATATGTGGACCAAATGGGATCTGAAAACATGATCTGCTTTTCAACGGATTATCCGCATTGGGATTATGATTCACCATTTCAGGCACTTCCTAAGCTGGATAAGGAATTGGAAGAAAAGATTTACTCTGAAAATGCAAGGGCTGCTTATCCTAAATTACCGCAAATGCAAGGGAGTGTTACAACATGAGGAAAGTTGTCTGTGAAAAAGAAGATATAGACCCCGGCGATATGAAAAGTGATTCATTAGGTATCATTCCGATCGTTGTGTGTCGCACAAAGGACGGTGAATTTTATGCATTCGCCAATCGTTGTCTGCACCAAGGTGCACCACTATCGGAAGGTGCCCTGCGCGGTGATAATAAACGTACCACGGTTCATGGCAATTATGAGTATATCAAAGAAGGCGAAATTCTTCGCTGCCCGTGGCATGGGCTTGAATATGATGTCAAAAATGGCGGCTGCATGCTGGCCGATCCTGAACAGAAACTGCGCAACTTTGAAGTAACCATCGAGGAGAACAATGTTGTTGTTTATAAATAAGCTTTTGATGATTCATGAGGTGACATATGAAAAAGATGTTCATTAATGGTAAGTGGGTTGAAGCTAATTCTAGTGAAACACGAGCCATTATCAATCCTTACAATCAAGAACCCATTGCAACTGTATCAGAAGGCAGCAGGGGAGATGCAAAATTGGCTATCGAAGCCGCTCAAGGGGCCTTTGACCATGGTGAATGGCCCCATTGGACGGCTCGTGATCGTGGAAAAAAGGTCCATAAAATTGCGGAATTGATTGAACGTGATCATGAGGAATTAGCAGAAATTGAATCACTTGACACGGGTAAAACAGTAATAGAAAGCCGTGAGGACATGGATGATATTGCTAGTGTTTTTCGTTACTTTGCTGAGATAGCAGATAAGGATGGCGGCGACGTTATCGATTCACCTATTCCCGATTCAACAAGCAGAGTCATTCACGAACCTGTTGGGGTTTGCGGACAAATAACACCGTGGAACTATCCGTTGCTTCAGGCCTCATGGAAATTGGCACCAGCACTGGCGGCTGGCAATACACTTGTCATGAAACCAAGCGAAATGACACCACTTACTTCGATTAAAGTATTTGAACTTATGGAGGAATCTGGAATCCCGGTGGGTGTTGTCAATTTGGTTCTTGGTCCTGGATATTCCGTTGGTGATGAGCTTTCTGTTAATGATAACGTTGATCTTATTTCGTTCACGGGCGGCATTGAAACGGGTAAACGAATTATGCAGGCTGCGAGTTCCAATGTTAAAAATTTAGCATTGGAACTGGGCGGCAAAAATCCAAATATTATTTTCGCAGATTCTGATTTTGAAACAGCAGTTGATCAGGCGATGAATGCGGTATTTTTCCATGCTGGACAAATCTGCTCAGCAGGAACCCGCCTGATAGTAGAAGAAAATATTCATGATGAGTTTGTTAATGCACTCGTTGACCGGGTTAGGAATATTAAGCTTGGCAATGCCTTTGAGGAATCAACCCAAATGGGGCCGCTAATTTCTAAGGAACATTTAGCTAAGGTGATCAGTTATGTTGAAAACGGTAAAAATGAAGGTGCCACGATTGCAGTTGGCGGCCAAAAACCTGATGACTCGCAGCTGCAGGATGGGTTTTTCTATTTGCCAACAGTACTGACGGATTGTACGACTGATATGAGCGTTGTGCAGAACGAAGGCTTTGGCCCAGTTATTACAGTGGAGAAATTCTCGACTGAGGAAGAATCGGTCCGCCTTGCCAACGATTCGATTTATGGTCTAGCCGGTGGTGTTTTCACAAACGATATTGCCAAAGCTGAACGCTGTGTTGCAAAAATGCGCATGGGAACTGTTTGGATCAACGATGTGAACCTGTACTTCCCGCAAGCACCATGGGGCGGTTATAAACAGTCAGGAATTGGCCGTGAGCTTGGCAAAAAAGGACTTGAGGAATACCAGGAGACAAAGCATGTTTATCGTAATTTACATCCTTCTCCTGTCAGTTGGTTTTAAAATATAGACTATCACTCTATGGCAGATATGAATACATGACATATAAAATGAGACTTGAAGGTGATCGCAATGACACATAACGAGGGATCAGACTTCGTTTCTGACAAGAGTTATATTTATGCTTGCTCAAGTTCAGAGCTTGAAGAGGGTGACCTGATCGAATGTGAAACAAATACGAAGACAATTGTTGTCGGCCGGGGTGAGGGCACAGTATATGCGTTTGATGGCATATGTACGCACGAACATTCTGAGTTAGTCGATGGTGAATTGGATGGGACTTGTTTAACGTGTCCGCTTCATTTTGCCTGCTTTGATGTTGGTGATGGTTCTGTGCTGGAAGGTCCGGCTGAAGATCCGTTGCAGGTTTATCAAACTCTCGAGGTTGATGGATCTGTATGGATTAACTATGAAGGAGGTGAGTAAGTGTCTGACTCCGATACCATCATGATTCTAGGAGCGGGCATTGCAGGTGTTCATGCCGCCGAAAATTTGCGAAAAGAGGGCCATCAAGGCTCGATTGTTTTGGTGGATCGCGACAATCAGGTGCCTTACGATCGCCCCCCTTTGTCCAAGCAATGGATGACAGGGGAAACTGATGATTCAGGTGTTTTACTACGTCATCCTGACTTCTATGAAGACCGGGATATAGACTTAAAGCTTGGTGAAGAAATAACAAACATAAATCCGGTTCGTAAAACCATCACGACAAAAGATGGTTTTGATTATGAGTGGGATAAGCTTATGATCGCGACAGGATCAAAGTTACGGACATTATCCATAGAAGGCGATTATCTTAAAGGCATTTTTTATTTACGCAGGATGGCAGATGCCCTAGCTATTAAGCAGCATATGCAACATGTGAAAGAAGCCGTTATTATAGGTGCGGGTTTTATTGGAGCTGAAATGGCTTCTTCTTTGAAACAATTAGGAATAGAAGTGACCATTGTAGAAAGATCCGCTTATCCGATGGAAAATATTGTGGGCAGGCAGGTATCAGAATACTTTTTGAATCTACATCGACGTAATGGTGTCGAAGTCATGACAGAAGACTCTGTTGTTCAGTTTAACGGGGATTCAGAAGTTCAGGAAGCCATGACAGCTGGTGGAAGACGAATTCCATGCCAAGCGGTCATGTTGAGTGTAGGCGTAACGCCCAATATGGAGCTGACTCACCCGCAATTGGAAATGGAAAACGGTTATATTGTTAACGAATTTGGTGAAACATCCATCCCTGATATTTATGCGGCGGGGGATTGTACGTCGTGGCCATACCATTCAGGTCCCATCCATGTTGAACATTGGGACCATGCCGTCAATCATGCTAAGACAGTGACGAAGAACATGATTTCTCCGCAGTCGTCACCTTATACGTATACACCGTACTTTTGGTCAGATCAATATGGAAGTCGTTTTCAATATTTTGGACATGCCAAGACATGGTCTCAAATTATTCAGCGCGGATCGATGGAAGCAAACGCGTTCACTTATTTTTATTTAGATGATCAAAATATTATTCAGGCAGCTTTCATTTCTAACCAGGCAAAAAATGCTTTGCCTGTTAGAAGAATGATTAAGCAACAAAGACCTATAGACCCAGAAGATTTAGCAGATGACAGTATATCATTGAAAAAAGTTCAACGGTCCTTAGCATAAATATATGTCTGGAATCAAGTCTTTTTCAGATGTTAAGCGTATTACTTTGAAAAGACAATGAAACAAAGGATAGGACGATTCACCATACTATCTATAGAAAGGATGATAGAAAGACAATGAAATTATTTTCAAAAAGATGGTTTATTCTAATAAGTATTAGTGCGATATTGATGCTAGCTGGATGTCAAAAAGAATCTGGTGAAGCAGAAGGTAATGATACAAATGAAGCAAACAACGACGCAGCTGACCTTGAAAAAATCGTAGGCATTGATCCCGGGTCAGGAACAATGGATATAGCTAAAAAAGCCGTTGAGGGTTATGACTTGGAACTTGATTTAACACCAAGTTCTGAAGGACCTATGTTGGCAACTTTAGATGAAGCCATTGAAAATAAAGAATCGATCGTTGTGACACTTTGGCAGCCACACTGGGCATTTGAAAAATATGACTTGAAGTTCTTGGATGATCCCGAAGGCTTTTTAGGTGAATCCGAAAAAATCCATACATTTGTGAGAGAAGGTCTTGAGGAAGAAAAAACTTCTGCTTATGAATTCTTGGACAACTTTAAATGGGCACCAGAAGATATGAATAAAATTTTATCAAAAACGAAAGATGATGATGTCGAAGCGAGTGATGTAGCTAACGAGTGGGTTAAAAACAATCGCGATAAAGTTGACGACTGGGAAGAGGGTATCGAACCAGTAGAAGATGAGACTGTGGAGTTGGCCTATGTTAATTGGTCGTCAGCAGCCGCTTCAATAAATGTTGTTAAGATCGCTCTTGAAGAATTAGGTTACGACGTTGAATTGAATATGGTTGATATGGGAGTTGCATGGCAATCTCTTGCTGATGGTGGTATTGATGGCATGTTAATGGCTTGGCTCCCTTCAGGTTCGGCTAATTATTTCGAGGAATATAAAGATGAAATTGTAGACTTAGGTCCTAATCTAGAGGGAGCAAAACAAGGATTTGTTGTTCCGGAATACATGGACATTGATAGCATCGAAGAATTACCAACTAAATAAATGATTATAAAAACTACCCGGGTTAGATGATCCGGATAGTTTTTGCTCATTGTTGGAATTGGCCATGTTATTAACCCTATTATACTCGATTGTCGTTTGGTCTATGGTTTACGAATTTTGTGGTGTGAAATTACACCTAACACGCCTTACATGGCATGTTTGATACCTTTTTTCACGAGCAGCCAGTTCGCCGGATAACTTGTTAAAAAACCGAGCATCATGGCCAGCTGCATCATGAACCAGAATACAGCGGTGTTGGGTTCTGGCATGTTAACAAAGAATCCATAATAGGCGAGCGCCATCCATCCGAACATACCGATTTCAAAGCAAATGAGGGACCATGTATCGGCTTTGATCGCGTCTTTAATAGCTTGTCCGGGTTGATCGTGTTTTTGAAAACCCATGCCATAGTATTGAAAGGCAATGCCAAAAATAAAGGCGAGGATAAACTCGACCACATAATCGGTCAGCAGCTCCGAGCCTGCGATCAAAAACCCCGTATAAAACACAAGAGGGGCGCCAATCATGTCACCGAGCGAACAGCCGCTGCTGCAGTGCGTCGTGGAAACAAAGACACTTTGCCAGAACGGTTTGTCGCCGTGTCCATGATGATGCATATCATGGTGGTCACTTCCATGATTATGCTCACCGTGGTCATGGTGCTCCATTTCCTCATGGTTCATTTCTCCCTTGGCTCTCCCAAGCCCGTAATAAGCCCAAATGCCCGCAATGGGAAAATAGAGGCCTGTCAGCGGCCAGACGATATTCATAATGGGCATCATCTTTTGCGGATACCGGATGACATCAATCGTTATAATCAAGGCCTGCAGGGCGCTTAGTGTAATCGAAATCCACGAAATAATCTCCAGCCAGGTCACGATATCTCTCCTTTCGTATGGTATAGCCACTTATTATATTCATGAGTTTGCTATCATTTTAAACATCAAAACGCTATTTTCCTCTTTCTTATTATTGTTATTAACGTCTGAATTATGCAGGTATAAATAGGGGAAAAATGAACGCATCTCAACAAAAAGGTGGTTAATGAGCGTTGACAAAATACCTTAGGGGGTATACAGTGATATGTATCATCTTTCCTGTAAAGGGTTCAGCAAAATGGACCCTTATCTTCAAATAATTTATATACCCCATACGGTATAAGTGACTATTGATGGGGTCCCTATAATAAGGGACTCTCTTATGTGACGGAGGCATATAAATGACGTATAGTTTAGTTGTTATTCTCACCATTTTTTTGATCGGCTTTGTCGGGTCTTTTATTTCCGGGATGGTCGGTATCGGCGGAGCTATTATTAATTTCCCGATGCTGTTATATATACCTGCTGCATTAGGTGTAGCTGATTTCAGCTCGTATGAAGTCTCGGGCATTACGGCTGTGCAGGTGTTGTTTGCTACCATCGGGGGTGTCTGGGCCTATCGGAAAGGCGGCTTTTTAAATAAAACCATCATTGGCTATATGGGCACCAGTATTATAATCGGCAGTCTTGCTGGCGGTTATCTATCCTCTTTCATGTCTGAAGGCGGCGTTAATTTTATATATGGTGTACTGGCATTGCTCGCTGCCATTATGATGTTTATTCCGAATAAAGGCTCAGCTGATAATAAAACCAGTTTTAATCCGGAAAATTTTAAGCGGTGGCTTGCGTCTGCCTTAGCGCTCCTTGTCGGAATTGGCGCTGGTATTGTGGGAGCTGGCGGATCATTTATTCTGGTGCCCATCATGCTGCGCGTCTTGAAACTCCCTGTCCGGATGACGATTGCATCTTCGCTTGCGATTACCTTTATCTCGTCCATAGGCTCGACTGCCGGTAAGATCATGACAGGGCAGGTTGTCCTCATTCCTGCTGTCATAGTGATGATTGCCAGCTTACTTGCATCGCCATTGGGAGCTTATGCCGGCAAGCGGATCAATACAAAGGTATTGCAGGGCATCCTTGCTGTTCTTATTCTGGCAACGGCCGTTAAAATATGGCTGGACTTTTTCCTGTAATTAGGAAAGCGACGTGTTTTTCCGCAGCGGACATAGATGTTGGTGTTGATCCATAATTTAAACACTATATTTATTGGTTCTGATCAATTCATACATAGATTCCTTTTTCCCGAAGATTATCAATGCACGCTTGCAAATAGTCCTGATCGTGTTCTGGATAAATTGTCTCGCCTTCTTGAGTGCCTGTTTTCGTTAATTGCTCATCCTCAAAGGGTGAGCATTTTTTTCCGCGGTAGAGCGGGTCCTCCCATAATGAATCAATATGATAGCCTCTTCGTTTCATTTCATTCATGACCTTCATATGATACTGGTACAATTTATATGGCGAATGGCGGAACACGTAATTAACGGTGCTGTGATTTTTTCCCCAGCCATTTCCTCGCAATGCGCAGCACTCTCGGTGCTGACCGAGCAATTGCTGGCGGGGCAGTTCAGGTAAAAGTTTTTCATGCCATAAGCGCATAGAGAGACCTCCATTAAAGCTGTTTGAGCGTATGCTTGGCTGTTTAAGGCAAATGTTAACACAAGATCGGCTGCTTTGGATGGTAATGAATTGATCTACAGCGGTAAATCGTGGATAATGCGAACAAAGGATAAGAAAAATTATGAAAGGTGGAACCCGTATGAAACGTGTTTTTCGAACGCTGTATTCGCTTCTTTTAGCCGCAGCCGGTGTCCTGCATTTTGTCCATGAACGGGGTTTCCGTAAAATTGTTCCGAAAGCACTGCCTTTTCGCAGGGCTATCGTGCTCATCTCAGGTGTGTTTGAAATCATATTTTCTGTTTTGCTCTGGGTGAAAAAAGGACAGCAGATCACTGGGAAACTCTTAGCATTGTTTATGGTGGCCGTTTTTCCTGCGAATGTGTACATGGCTGTAAAAAGAATTGCCGTCCGCCCGGGAGAACAAGCGAATCCCTGGCTGTTATGGCTGCGTTTACCGCTGCAGCTTCCACTGATTGTCGGAGCATTAAAGCTGGGAAGACGCTAATGGGATATAGAACAATCCGCTCTGCTCAGCACGGCGGGAGTTGTTTGATATCAGCATATTCGATTAATCAGACATGCCGCATCACGCCAAATTTTTGTTTCAGCGTTTGGTAGCGGTAATCAAACACGTCATGCAGTTTCCTTCCGACATTAACCTGATGAACAGCTTGACCGATGACGCCCACGGGCATGGCATAGTTCACGATATCGATGATTTCAACCCCGCCTTCAATGGCTTTAAAGTGATGTTCGTGATGCCAGAAGCGGTAAGGACCGAAGCGCTGTTCATCCACAAAATAGACCTGATCCTGGACCTGCGTGATTTCCGTGACCCAGGTTAACCTGATACCTAAAAGTGGCCGCAAATGATAGGTGGTAATCATACCTGGATAGATGTTTCCTTTCGGCTGGCTCGTCACTGTAAATTGCATCCATGACGGCGTTATATCAGGTAATTTGCCAGGATCTGAAAAGAGTGTCCAAGCTTCTTCCAGAGAAATGGGGAGCTGCTGCTGACGGCGCATTTGATAAATTTTCATTTAAATAACTCCTTTTGAAATGTGAGTAATAACGACTGAATCAGGGGTGATAGCGATGAAGCTCGATCAAATTGACGATAAAAAATTGGTTTTGAAAGCTGCCCAGTCGGTCTGGGCTGCGAATAAGTATTTTGTGTTAGCGTGTGATCAGACGGCTTACCGCGACGTGAGACAATTATTGCGCCCGGACACCCAACGCTTGAATGAAGCCTATACGCTGCTGCAACGGATTGATGCGACGTATCAGTCTACAGCGAGTGAGGCATTGCCTGAACTAGCCAACGCGCTCTATCATGCGGCTGGCTATTTTAAACAGCTGCTGTCCAATGAGCGACGCCAGGCTATTAATGCCTTGATCCGGGATCAGCCTGCTGCAGCATTAGCGGAATTGGAGCGGGAAACGACTAATTACCACGTTGACTACTTATTGTCCTCGCGTCTGTGGCCGAGCCAGCGGGAAAAGCCGTTTAACCATGTGCCTGTGCGTTTAACGTACCAAGGACAGGTTTATGAAGCGTCTGAGCTGCTCTGGCAAGGCGATCACGTGATCAGGCGAACGTAATCTGATTTTCCATTATTTAATGGCTAACGTCAACTAAGTAAACTACATGTAATATCTGAGCTTACAATTTCTGTATAATCTTGGCTCATGATCACTTGAATTCACGCATAACAGTGATGACTTGAAATATATTAATTTAATAATTTACAACAAATTTACATGAATCAATTTCATAATTGCTCTTATTAAAAACGCAAAGACCTGCAGAATTTCTAATGTGTATTTTTTTAAAATTCCTCTAAGCAGCCTGCTGCTGCTTTAACGCGGCATCAATGCGGTCTGCGGCTAATTTCGATGCATTATACATCAACGTAACGATATCAAAATGGATCTGAGCGCGTTTCCCTGAACGATGGCGAACATTGTTGAGCTGAAAGAATTCCTTTAAATAGGCATTGACACGTTCAACGGCTGATCGGCGCTTGTAGATGGTGTTCCAAGCTTTAGAGCCCCGTGCCGGGGCTGTGTATCGCCTGAGGTCTTTAGTGATTTTCATCTTGAATACTTTCTGGCATATGTCTTCATGGGCTAAAGGGCAGTCTTTGCATTCCTTTGGGTTTGTGTACTTCAGGGTTTCATGTTTGGCATCGTAACTTTCATAACGGTACGAATGTTCACGGAAACATGTTGGGGCAAAATATTTATCAAACCCTATGGGTTCCGATTCATTGCGTTTATTATAGGCAATGATAGATTGCTGGCCCATTCGATAGACCTGCGTGTAAATCGGTTCAAAATCATAACCCGCATCCATCGTCTGATAACGCAAGTTTGAAAGAGGCAAGCGTTCATTCATCCCCTTCAATAAAGGAATTGCGGCTTTTCCATCATTTAGATTTCCTGATGAGAAAAGGGCCTGTAAAATGTATTGACTTGATGTGCCGACAGCCAGATGTCCTTTATAGCCAAACCAGAATGTATTTTTGCCTTCGCTGTTTTTCTTGATCCCCCATTGGGGATCCCGGGGAACACCGTCTCGAAGTTCTGTTAAAGATGCATCCAGTTGAGCTTCGATTTTCCTGTCATAAAGAGGCAGATTCGCTTCTTTCTCAGCTTGTTCCTGGAGCCATTGGTCACGCTCTTCCCTGGATTTACGGCCGCGTTTTTTCGGTTCCGGCTTTGCCTTTTCTTCTTTAGGCGGGGCCTGATCACGTGCTTCGAAATGAGTCGCATCGATGGCGACTGTATCATCAGCGATAAAGCCTTCGGCAATGGCTTGAAGAACAACTTTTTCCTGGGCCTTTTCCAATGCATCTGACTCGCTCAGCTTGGTTAAAAGGCGGGAATAGGAAGCTTCCGAAGGAATCTTGTCTGAAACCAGAAATCCACAATTCAATTTGAAGGCAATATCATCATCTAAGCGTTTTTTCAGGTCTTTTATGGTTGGGATGCGTTCAACATACCGAATGAAAACGGAAATAATCATCGCTGCAACATTCAGCTCTTCAGGCGCGCCCAAACGGGATTTTTTAGCCATGTCGTGATAAATGGCATCCAAATCAACGGCGGAAATGATCGCCTCATACTTTTGGGTAGGTTCCATGTCATAAAGTTCTTGGATGCTAAATAAGCTTGGTTGTCGTATAATAGTCATAGGAAGTATTCCTCCAATCTCTATGGATGTTTTAGTTCAACTACCATTATACAAGATTTGGGGAGGTACTTCCTTTTTTACGTTTTTAAGTCCTTGCGCCGCAAGGGCTATGAATTATGAAATTCGCTCATATCTAAATTTTTATGGTAGTCTAATAATAAATCAAAATATCTTAATAATCCCACTAGGGGAGCTTTTTAAAAAGCTGAGATCAGAGTACTGACTCTGAGACCCTTTGAACTTGAGACGGTTAACGCCGGCGTAGGGAAGTGGCAAGGTGAACATTGCAAGTCTCTTAATGATTTGCGATATAAACGAAACCACTTTCCATGCTGGGAAGTGGTTTTTTGCGTTCGGCTGGTGTGTGAGAGGGGGCATTTATGTCAGAGCTTCATGTTATTTCCACAGGCAAACAATCACTAGAAGAATTGACGTCGATTATCAGGGACATTCACACCTATATTGACTGGCTTCATTTACGCGAAAAAACATGGACATCTGAACAGTTGAAGCAGGCGATTGATGACCTTGCTGAAGCCGGTATTCCGCGCAGCAAAGTGATCGTTAATACAGATGCAGACACTGCTTACGAGAAAATGACAGGGGGTGTGCAGCTGACTTACGAGAGTATGGACGCTGCCAATGCCCGACATCTTAATATACATTGGCGTATCGGGTGTTCCGTTCATTCGGTTCAGGAAGCTGTGAAAGCCGAGGCTAACGGTGCTGATTATGTACTGTATGGTCATGTTTTTGCGAGCGGGTCAAAACCGGGTATGGAACCACGAGGACTTGAAAATCTGCGGCATGCAGTCCGGAGCGCGTCAGTTCCAGTTATAGCAATTGGCGGGATAGCACCGGAAAATGTACACGATGTTCTTGACACGGGTGCTTCGGGCGTTGCTGTTCTGTCCGGTATTTTGCTGGCGGATAATCCCGTCGATGCTGTCCAGCGCTATAAAAAGGCTTTAACAGCTGGCTGATACCCTTAAGCTTGCTTAATCATTTAAAGGGGGGTGATAACATGCAGCTTAATATTAATGGCAACATGACTGATATGCCTGAGACAGTGAAGACAGTCTCGGATGTGAAACAGTATTTTCATATTAGCAGTACCGTCGTTATTGTGGAGTACAATGGTGATATTTTGAATAAGGATAGGCATGAAAAGCAAGAAGTTCGCAGTGGTGACAAAATTGAACTGGTCCAATTTGTAGGAGGTGGCTAAATGTTAACGATAGGTAATAAAACATTTAATTCCCGGTTATTTCTCGGGACGGGTAAATATCCCGACTTTGACACACAAAAACAGGCTGTTGATGTATCAGAAGCGGATATCCTGACTTTTTCGGTCAGGCGGATGAATATATTCGAACCGTCACAGCCGAATTTTCTGGAGAAACTAGATGTAGAGAAGTATAGCTTGCTGCCCAATACAGCAGGTGCTAAGACGGCTGAAGAAGCCGTCCGCACGGCTAAACTGGCTAACGCCTCAGGGTTGTGTGACATGATTAAAGTGGAAGTAATCGGTGATGACAAGACATTGCTCCCTGATCCGACGGAAACGTTAAAGGCAACAGAGGAACTGGTTCAAGAAGGCTACACGGTCCTGCCGTACACGTCTGACGATGTTGTGCTGGCACAGCGGCTTGAAGAAATAGGAGCTCATGCTGTTATGCCTGGTGCTTCGCCGATTGGATCCGGGCAAGGGATTCTGAATGAACTTAATCTGAGTTTGATAACGGAACTTTTAACGGTGCCGGTCATTGTAGATGCGGGAATCGGTTCTCCTAAAGATGTCGTCACAGCGATGGAACTTGGGGCAGATGGCGTTCTGTTAAATTCTGCTGTAGCGAAAGCGTCAAAACCCGTGAAAATGGCTGAGGCGATGAAACTTGCTGTCCAAGCAGGCCAATTGGGCTATGAAGCTGGACGCATCCCGAAAAAACGCTACGCTGCTGCCAGCAGTCCGGCAGAGGGGATGAGTGTCTGATGAATGAACGTTATTCTCGGCAGATTCTATTTCGGGGAATTGGCGAAGATGGCCAGCAAATGCTGCAGAATAAACACGTTCTTGTGATAGGCGCCGGCGCACTCGGAACGGGCAATTCGGAAATATTAGTCCGTTCCGGCGTTGGCAAGATTACCATTGTGGACCGTGATTATGTTGAATGGAGCAATCTGCAGCGCCAGCAGCTGTACACGGAACAGGATGCCGAACAGCAGATGCCTAAAGCCATTTCAGCTCAGAGACGGTTGCAGGCGATTAATCGTGACGTAACGATCGAAGCGCATATCGCGGATGTAACGCCGACTGAGATGGAGCAATTCGCACCAGATACTGACCTGATTATGGATGCAACAGATAATTTTGAAATCCGCATGATTATCAATGATGCTGCGCAGAAATATAGCGTTCCCTGGATTTATGGATCCATTGTAGCCAGTTACGGGATTAGTTATACCATTCTGCCGCAGAGCTCGCCTTGTTTAAATTGCTTGCTGCAGGGCATGCCAGTAGGCGGATTGACTTGTGACACAGGGGGTGTGATCAGTCCAGTCGTCCAAATGGTTGTTGCTTATCAAACGGCTGAAGCTCTTAAGATTTTGACAGAGAATTGGTCTGACTTGCGCCGTGAACTTATTTCATTTGATATTTGGTCCAATGATCATTCATCGGTCAATGTCGATAAACTTAAATTCGTTGATTGTCCCTCATGTAGCACAGAACCCATCTATCCATTTCTGAGTCAAAGCCAGACGAAGACGGAAGTGCTTTGCGGCCGGGACACTGTTCAAATTCGGCCGGCATCGAAAGAAACACGCAATCTGGAAGACATCGCTAAGCATCTGTCCAATCTCGGTGACGTTAACCAAAATTCGTTTTTATTGCAGTTTCGTACCGATCAGAACCGGATGATTATGTTCAAAGATGGACGCGTGCTCGTGCATGGAACAAACGATGCAACAGAGGCGAGGTCGCTTTATCATCAATATTTTGCCTGATCAGTATTTGAAAGGGAGCGGCTTCGCTGAAAAGGGGGGTGTCTTTGCAAGCCTTACAGTGGTTTGTTGATCTGGGAGCCAGTGTCATGCTACCCATTATTATATTTTTATTTGCTCTTTTATTAGGAACCAAACTGAAAAATGCGTTCTACGCAGGGATGACAGTCGGCATCGGATTTGTTGGCTTGAATCTGGTCATTGATTTATTGACGTCCAGTTTGGGACCGGCAGCTGAAGCGATGGTTAATCGTTTTAATTTTGATTTGCACACCATTGATATAGGCTGGCCGGCTACCTCAGCGATTTCCTATGGAACAGCGTTGGGAAGTCTTGCTATTCCGATAGCTCTTGGGATTAATTTTATCCTGCTGCTGTTTGGTTTGACGAAAACGCTGAATATTGATGTATGGAACTATTGGCATGTGGCGTTCACCGGCTCACTTGTTTACGCCATGACGAATGATTTTGCTCTAGGTTTGTTTACGATTGCGGTGCATGTGCTGGTTATTTTCCTGCTGGCCGATTTGCTGGCTCCGGAGATTGAAAATTATTTTGGCTATAAGCAGATCACGTTCCCCCATGCGGCCTCAGCTCCTTCGTATTTCCTGGCAAAGCCTCTTGATGCTGTGTTTGACAGAATCCCAGGTTTAAATAAGCTTGAAGCCAGTCCGGAAGCGATCCAGAAACGTTTCGGATTTTTAGGCGACTCGATGGTGCTCGGCACAGTACTTGGTTTGATTATCGGGCTGCTGGCTGGCTATAACGTAACGGATACGATGCAGCTGGCCGTCAAAACAGGAGCGGTATTAGTGCTGATGCCGAAAATGGTTTCGCTGTTAATGGAAGGACTCAATCCGATTTCCCAAGCCGCAAGCGATATGATTAAGCGGCGTTTTCCGGGCCGTGATTTATACATTGGTATGGATAGCGCCCTGACTGTCGGGCACCCGGCTGTTTTATCAGCTTCACTGCTTATGGTTCCGATCACACTGCTATTAGCTGTCGTCCTGCCTGGCAATACAGTTCTCCCATTTGGCGATTTGGCAACACTGCCATTTCTCATCTGTCTGATGGTACCGGTTTTCAGAGGGAACATCATCAGAACACTTCTGGCAGCGACGATCTATATAGGCGTGGGTTTATATATCGCAACTTGGATCACGCCATTATTGACTGATATGGCTATGGCGGCTGATTTTGATATGGAAGGCTATACACGTATTTCGTCCCTGGTAGATGGTGCTGTCTGGACGACAGGTATTTTTGCAGGGTTAGGGAAACTCTTGAACTGGTACGGCATTGGCCTCATTGGACTGTTTGCTTTTGGCGGTTTACTGTATGTGAATAAAATAAAAAAATAGGGGAGGGTGATTATGAAAAAGATGCTTATTATTTGTGGTACTGGTGTCGCAACATCAACTGTTGTTATGGAAAAACTAAAAGACTGGCTCAGTGGAAAAGACTTTGCAGATGACGTTGAGCTTCACCAGGGAAAAGTGAGTGATGTCAATCAAAATTGGGACCAGTATGATGCGCTAATTGCCACAACGATTGTTCCGAAACATATCCAATCAGAAGTTATTGATGGCGTGCCACTTCTGACTGGTATCGGATCAGACGATGTTTATGAAAAGATTAAAGAACGTTTGCAAATAGAAGCTGCTTAGCCAGTGTATTTACATTTTTCAGGGCGAAGTTTACGAAACGTCAGAGCTGCTTTGGCAGGGAGACCGGGTCATCAGGTGAGTATGATCGGATGCTTCTGTTGTTTATCGGATATCGTCTATAGAATAAGCTACCTGCATATAGCGGGGTTTGACGATTTCTGTATAATCCCAGACGCCATGACCGCCTATATAGAATGATATATGCGGGTATCTCCTTGCTATGTGATCTAAGTTTTCGAAGAGATGCTGATCGCTTTTAAATGGTATCGTTGTTGCGGCTGACAGTAACACGATCTTTGGCTGGATGTGCCTGATCAGCTGCTCGATGGCTGAGAATTTTGGTGATGCGCCAATCCGTGTTGTCCGCCACCCTCGTATTTCAAGCTGCAATAATAACATTTGCAAAGGGATTTCATGCGTTTCATTCGGCAGGCAAAATCCAAGGACATGAGGGCTCTGAGAACTGTTAGCAAAGTTGCGGCTGATCTGTGTTAAGAAATCTTTCACCACCAGACTGGAAACGGTCTCCTGGCTCTCGTCCCAGATGCCTTTTTGCCATAATTCGCCAACTTCTTTTAAAAAAGGCTGTACAGTGTTTTGCAAAAATAAATCAAGACCGTATTGATGATTGGCGCGTGTCAGTAATGTCATTAAGCCTTCTTCGTCATAAATCGCTCCGCGTCTAATTAATTTGCTGACGCAGGGGCTTTTTTCGGCTTGAGGCGTTTCATCCTGCTGCCTAGCTGTTTTGTGATCGACAGCCATGATTTTTAGGGCATCCTTCATTGATTTGCCTTGATCCCGCAGAGCTTTAACATATTGTAAAACCCGCAGATCCGCTTCGGTGTATACCCGGTAGCCATTGTCTAATCTTTTCGGGTGGATAATGGCATAGCGATTTTCCCATTTACGTATAAGCTGTTCAGAAAGGCCAGTGATGTCTGCGATATCCTTAATATAATAAGACTGGTCCTGAAAATCCTCCATAATTGATTGTCACCCTTTTAAGTATGTACAACTATATTACCATAACATTATACAAATGACATAGATAAAACAACTTTTCAGCAAAAATTAAGGTCAAACACTATACAATTTATAATTATACTGTATAATGTTAAGTAAAGCAAGAGACACCATATGCTGACAGAGGGGTTCTATAAATGCGTAAACAAGTTAATGTTATTGGAGCGGGTGTGGCTGGCCTGGCCAGTGCTATTCGCCTGCAGCACGCGGGTTATCAGGTCGACGTCTATGAAAAAGAAAGCATGCCTGGCGGGAAAATGCATCGGATCGAACAGGATGGCTATCAATTTGATTTGGGGCCGACGATTGTGATGATGCCTGAGTTGTACAGGAAAATTTTTAAATTGTGCGGTCGTGACCCGGATGACTATATTCCGATGGAAAAACTCGATCCAATGTACAGGGTTCATTTTCAGGATGGTACGCCGTCTATGGCTATTTCATCTGATTTAACAGATTTGATGGCAACGATTGAATCTATCAGTGAAGAAGACGCGGAAGGCTTTCTTGCATACTTGCAGGAAATCTATAAACGCTTCACGGTTGCCAAAAACTATTTTATACAGCGGCCATTTCGCCGTTCGAGAGATTTTTTTAATCCGTTTATGCTGAAGCAAGCCATGAAGCTGAAAACGCTGGACAACGCGGATCACTTTCTCAGTCGCTATATTCAGGATGAACGGCTGAAGCAGATGATTAGTTTTCAAACCCTCTACATAGGGGTGTCGCCGTATAACGGTCCCTCGCTCTATTCGATGATTCCGATGATCGAATTTCTCTACGGGGTTTGGTTTATTAAGGGCGGTATGCACACGATGGCCACGGCGATGGAACGACTGTTTCGTGAACTCGGCGGTGAGATTCATTACAACGCGCAAGTTGAGGAAATTTCGATTGAGAATGGCAGAGCAGATGGCATTTATGTCGATGGCCGCAAGGAAAGCGCCGACTTTGTGATGTGTAACGCTGATTTTCCTTTTGCGATGAAGCATCTTGTTCAGGACAGCAAGGCTAAAGGAAAATATACGGATAAAAAAATCGACCGCATGAAGTATTCCTGCTCCTGTTTTTTGCTGTATCTCGGTATGGACCGGAAATACGATGAGGTGGATCAGGTGCACCATTTTGTTTTTAACGACGATCTGGATAAAAATTTACATGATATTTTCGAGGGGAACAAGCTGGAATCTGCTTCATTCTATGTTTATATCGGATCGAAGGCAGATGCTTCGATGGCCCCGGAAGGAAAAGATGGTCTCTATATTTTAATGCCTGTGTCAGACTTATCGACCGCTAAGTATGCGTGGGATGAGGAGACCATTCAGGATTACCGCCGTTATATTCTGGAGTCGTTAAAGACCATTAAGGGCTTTGAAAATGTCGACGAGGAGATTGTGACGGAGACTTATATGACGCCAAAGGATTTTGAATCCAAATTCAATGCGTACAATGGTGCTGCTTTTGGCCTGCAGCCGACGCTGTCGCAGAGTAATCATCTGCGTCCGCAAAGTAAAGCGACGCATTGCGAGAATCTGTATTTTACAGGCAGCAGCACCCACCCGGGAGCTGGGGTTCCGATTGTCTTATTGTCAGCGCGGATTGCTGTACAGGAATTACTGTATGACGATCAAGGTCTTATGTTTGATTATGGATCCTAGGGGGATTGGCGATGAATACGAAACAAGTGGAATCGGACTTTTTATACTGTGAAGCGGTGATTAAACGGCAGTCGAAAAGTTTTTATAATGCTTTTCTTGAACTGCCCGAGGCTAAGGCAAATGCAGTCTATGCGATTTATGCTTTTTGCCGTAAAGCGGATGACTGTGTGGATGATAATGACACCGAGCATGACAGGCGTTTGGCTTTGCAGCGTTTGAGGTATGAGCTGGATTTATTCGCTGCTCATGAGGAGATTGATCATCCGCTTTGGCGTGCTCTCAGGTATGTTTTTGACCATTATGATATGCAGGTCCAGCCCTTCTATGATCAGTTGACCGGCCAGGCGATGGATATTGGTTTTACACCGCCGCAAACATTACCTGAACTGGAGCATTACAGTTATTATGTTGCGGGTTCGGTTGGCTTAATGCTGCTGCCTGTCCTTGCTTCAGGATCGGGTGATGGGGTGAGGCAGCCGGCGATCGATCTGGGTGTTGCGATGCAGCTGACCAATATTTTACGTGACGTTGGGGAAGATTTTTATGAAAAGGATCGTATTTATTTGCCGCAGCGGGAAATGCAGCGTTTTGCGTATACGCCGTATCAGTTGGAAACAGGTCTGATTAATCAAGCGTTTGTTCAATTGTGGGAACGTCTCGCGGCGCGTGCCGAACAGTTATATGACCGTTTTTTGCAGCAGATTAATCAGTTTGATGCCGATAGCCAGTTTCCTGTCTACCTGTCGGCTCAAATGTATCGCGGGATATTAGATGTGGTCAGGGAAAATGGTCACAACTGTTTATCACGGCGAAATTATGTGGATACGCAACAAATAGCGCAGATGACAGCGGGTATGAATAATTGTTCTTAAAACGAAAGGTGTTTTAACCATGAGATCGGACAAAAACGTAGTAGTAATCGGCGGCGGACTTGGCGGTTTATCAGCGGCTATATCGTTGGCCCAGCAGGGTTATAAAGTCGCGTTATATGAAAAAAACAGTCACCTTGGCGGGAAGTTAAACCGGTTGGAGCAGGATGGATTTGGATTTGATTTAGGCCCGTCCATCCTGACGATGCCACACATCTTTGAGCGGCTGTTTACAGAGAGCGGCAGAAGGATGAGCGATTACGTGCCGCTTGTCCGTTTGGAGCATCAATGGCGGTCGTTTTTCCCTGATGGTCATGTGATTGATCTCTATCAGCATTTACAGAAAATGAAAGAGCATAATCCATCGCTTAAGAAGCGTGATATCAGACAGTATCAAAAACTGTTAAATTACTCGAAAAAACTCTATGAAACAACGGAACAGGGTTATTTTAAGCAGGGGTTTGATCGTACCAAAGATGTGCTGCAATTTCATGGTGTGCTGCGTTCGATTAAGAATTTTGATTTGACGTCGACTATGTTTCAGGGGATTGATAAACGCATCAGCAATCCGCAATTTCGTGATATGCTCAGCTATTTTGTGAAGTATGTGGGCTCATCGCCCTATGATGCGCCGGCTATTCTGAACATGCTGATTTATATGCAGCATGCCCAGGGCGTCTGGTATGTGCTGGGCGGTATGCATCATTTGGCAGAAGGCCTTGTGAATCTGGCGGAAGAACTTGGTGTTGAGTGTCATACAGGTCAGCGAGTTTGCCAGCTGGAAAAGAAAAAAGGCACGATAACCGGAGCCTTGTTAGAAGACGGGACACGCCTGACAGCGGATTATTATGTCTCGAATATGGAAGTGATCCCGGCTTACGAACAATTACTGCAGGAAAAGAAGCCTGCGAAAAAGCTGAAGAAGACATTTGAACCATCCAGTTCAGGTCTTGTCCTGCATTTAGGTGTGAGCAAACGCTATCCGCAGTTGCATCATCATAACTTTTTCTTTTCAAAAAATATGAAAAAACAGATGAATAGTATCTTTCATCGCCATGAATTGCCGGATGATCCTGTTATTTATCTAGTGAATGTGACTAAAACGGATCCGGCTCAGGCCCCCGAAGGCTATGAAAACTTAAAGATTCTGCCGCATATCCCATATAAACAGACTAAACCATTCTCAGAACAGGACTATGCAGCCTTTGCCAACCGCGTGCTGATCAAGCTGGAAAAGATGGGTTTGACGGATTTGCGGCAAAACATTGTGACACAGGACATGTGGACACCTGAGGACATTGAACGGGTGTATCTTTCAGATCGGGGTTCGATTTATGGGACTCTGTCAGACCGCAAGCAAAATAGTGGTTTTAAACATCCTAAGCAAAGTGAGCGTTATGATAACTTGTATTTTGTTGGCGGAACGGTTAATCCCGGTGGCGGGATGCCTATGGTGACGTTAAGCGGTCAGCAAGTGAAGGATATGATTGTGAAACGGGACCAGAATCATGACGCGTCCTGACATCAGCCGTGTGCAGGCATTGCTGGATGACCGCTTGGCCGAAGACCGCCACCTCAGTCTGGCCAAACGTGAGCAGCTTCTTAAACGGCTGAAGCAAATGCTTATAGAACAAGAAGATGTCTTTCTGCAAAGCTTGCAGGCTGATCTGCATAAGTCAGCGGTTGAAGCCTATACATCAGAGCTGGCCGTTGTATTAAATGAAATCGATTATGTGCTGGCCCATTTAAAACGATGGTTAAAGCCCGATCGTTCTTACCATGTCAAACTAGGGTTTATTGAAAAAATTGAATCAGTTAGACAGCCCTATGGCACAGTGTTAGTTTTAAGTCCATGGAATTACCCATTGCAGCTGGCCTTAATGCCTGTTGTCAGTGCCTTAGCTGCGGGCAATGCGTGTGTGATTAAGCCGTCAGAACTGGCGCCGCAGACAAGTGCTGCCTTGACAGAGGCCATTGCTGATTATTTTTCCCCCAGTCAGGTGCTGGCTGTGACCGGTGATGCTAGTATGGCTCAGGCATTAATCGCGCTCCAGTTTGATTTAATTTTTTTCACCGGCGGTCAGACGACTGGCCAAAAGGTGTATCGCCAGGCGGCTGAGCAGTTGACCCCTGTTGTGTTGGAACTGGGCGGGAAGAACCCGTGTGTGATGGATGAGACAGGTTTCTCGGAGCAAGCGATTCAGGAGATTGTCTGGGGGAAATTCCTGAACGCGGGGCAGACATGTATTGCCCCGGATACACTATTTGTTCCTGAATCACTGTATGATCAAACGCTTGCGCTGCTGAAAAAAGTGATAATTGATTTTTACGGACATCAGGCTGGGTCCAGTCCCGACTATGGCCGCCTTATTCATACGCGTCATTTGGACCGGTTACGTGACTGCTTAACGGAAGGAACGATCTATTATGGCGGAGAAGTCGATCGTGATCAGTTACTGCTGACACCAACGATTTTAACGGACTTGCCGCGTGATGCCGCTGTGAGAAGTGAGGAGATTTTTGGCCCAATTTTACCTGTTATACCTTATACAGATTTAGAATCGCTGGTAAAAGGAACGGAACTCCAGAAAGACGGGCTTGTGGCGTATGTATTCAGCACAGATGACCGGACAATTCAATTAGCCCAGCAGGAAATGAAGTCGACCGTATCGGTTAATCAAGTGATTCATCACGCCGCTAATCCGCATGTTCCATTTGGAGGCATCGGCAGGAGCGGGTTCGGTGTCTCTCACGGTAAAGCGGGATTCGCTGAGTGCAGCTTTGAACAGACCTATTACCGGGCCTATCATTATAAGCATCTGTCACAAAAATACCCCGGAGCGCCGACGCAAAACTTAGGTTTGATTAAGCGATTCAGGAAATGGCTGTTTTAATGGTTTGAAGAGGGGGCGGGTTTGATGAACATGTTGTTTTTAACGGCACTTTTGTTTGTGCTGGCAGGTTTGACGGGCGGGACACTGATGTTGTGGTCGTTCCGGACACCTCAGCCTGGCAGCCAAACGGGGCAGCTGCCTTATCTGTCAATTATTGTTCCGGCGCGAAATGAAGCCAAGCGATTGCCTGATTTGCTCCAATCCCTGACAAACCAATCACTCCAGGCTTACGAAATACTGGTTATTGATGATGCATCAGATGATGATACGGCAGCTGTTGCTGAAGCCTATGGGGCAAAAGTCATTCAAAATAAAGGCGTCAGTCACATGGCTCCAGGGAAATCGGCTGCTTGTGCTTATGGTGCAGACTGCGCCCAGGGAGACTGGCTGATGTTTTTGGATGCGGATGTTCAATTGCTCGGTCAGCATAGTCTGCTTCATATAGTGACGGCATATCAGAAACAGAATGAGCAGGGGCTGTTATCGATCCAGCCCTATCATCATATCACTAAGCTGTATGAGAATCTATCGGCTGTTTTTAATATTATCGTTCTGACAGGGGTTAATGTCTTTACATTCTGGCAGGACAGATTTAAAACGGCCGGTTCGTTTGGTCCCTGTATTTTATGTGATAAGACCAGCTATCAATTAACAGGCGGGCACGAAGCTGCGGCCGAATCGATTATGGATGACTATGCTTTGAGTGATGTCTTTAGGTATCATCAGCTGCCGGTGCGCAATTATGCCGGTAAAGGGATGATTGCCTTTCGCATGTATCCGGAGGGTATGAAACAGCTCGTCGAAGGATGGACCAAAAATCTTGCTGTCGCTTCGCAATCAACGCATTGGATCGTCATGGTGCTGATTAGCCTGTGGATGAGCGGCGCCTTTTTGGCCACTGCTTTTCCTATCGTTGCTTTGGCCGCTGGAGCCCCGGTATGGGCCGGCATAAGCGCTGTATGTTACCTGTTGTACGCAGCTCATGTCTTATGTTTAGCAAGGCGTGCGGGCGATTTTAACTGGTGGATATGTTTGTTCTTTCCCGCTTTGTTTTTATTTTTCACTGTTCTGTTTGTTTATTCATTTTATCGTACGCATGTTTTACGGACTGTCACGTGGAAAGGACGCAGAATCAAACTGTGAGAAAGGAGCGGCATCTGATATGACAGTCGCGACTGCTCTCTGGATAGTGGTTTCGGATATTATAGCCTGGGGCATTTGTCACTATGCCATATCGTATCTCTGCCTGAAGATGCCCGTTTCTTTTTTTGAGAAGGATGGGCGCTGGTTTCGCATTGCGTCATGGGAAAGGGATGGGGCGCTCTGGAATCAATTAGTTTCAGTCAAAAGGTGGAAGGACTTGCTGATTGAAGGGTCTTCCATTGTGAAACAAAGTTATAATAAACGGTACTTGCATGGCACAACCAGGGATGCACTGACGCGGTTTGCTGCGGAAACCAAGCGTGCCGAGCTGACACACTGGCTGCTGATTGTGCCTGCGCCTGTCTTTTTCCTCTGGAATCCTGTCTGGGCCGGCTGGGTGATGATCGGCTACGCTCTTCTCGCAAATGTCCCATTTATTCTGATCCAGCGTTATAACCGCGCACGTATTAAGGTGATTTTAGCGCGTTGATCTGGTCATACGCTAAGCAGCATGAGTAAGGACGCTGGAACCAGGACCTAAAAGTGTCATAAAATTAAAAGGCTGTCGAGATTTACCGGCAGCCTTGAAGCATTTCGTATGATTAGATTTTACCGGCTGTAAAGCCTCCGTCAACTGGCAATACGACGCCATTAACTTGTGGTGCTATATCCGAACATAAGAACAGTGCGGCGTTCGCTTGATCTTGAGGATCTGCCATGTCACCTGAAGGGATCGATTCCAGGATCGCTTCATATTGCTCCGGCGCACTATCAGCCCAGCCTTTCAAGGCAGGTGTCAGCGTTGATCCCGGTGCAAAGGCATTCACGCGAACACCTTGCCTACCATATTCCAGGGCGACAGATTTTGTCAGGCCGACCACACCAAATTTCGCTGCGGAATAGGGTGTCATATTCATAACGCCCTCGACTCCGGCGCTCGATGCCGTATTAACAATAGCGCCACCGCCCGTCTTCACCATCGCGTTCACTTCATGTTTCATGCCATAAAAGGCGCCATATAAGGTAACCTTAACCGTTTTCTCCCAGTTATCTGAATCGGTATCACCAATTTTATTCTGCGAGAAACTGAATCCAGCGTTGTTATGAGCGAAATCCAAGGTACCAAATGCTGAAACAGTCTCATCAACCAGTGCTTTCACCTGATCTTCATCGGTCACATCACATTTGAAGAAAACTGCTTCTCCGCCATTTTCCTTAATTAATCTGACAGTTTCCTGACCGGTATCTTTACTTAAATCGGAAACCATGACTTTAGCGCCTGCGTTTGCAAAAGCCAGGGCGCTCTCTCGCCCAATACCAGACCCCGCTGCGGTTACTAAACCAGCCTTGCCAGCCATGTTGATCGCCATTTAAAAAAGCCCCCTTTAGTATAAGTATATATAGGTTGATAGACTGTTATGATAATGGCGGTGCGAAAAAATCATGATAGGATACATGTTTTAAGCAGATACGGCCAGGACAGCTGATCACAGACGGTGAACTTTTATAATTGCTGGTGAACAGTCTAAGTTTCCGGTTTATCTTGCACGGTGATAGGGAAGATTAATGTATAGGAAGATTAAACAACCCATGTCAGGGAGGAGACGTTATTATGAGTGAAGTTATTTTTACGTCAAGCGCTACAGCCCAAAACGGCCGGGATGGTCACGTTAAGTCAAGTGATGGTCTGATCGATCTGGATTTAGTCAATCCGGCCACTAATAAGGAAGATAAGGGCTCTAATCCTGAGCAATTATTTGCAGCAGCCTACTCTGCCTGCTTTGATGGTGCCTTAAATCTTGTCGCGTCACAGCAAAAGAAAAAGATTGAATCTGAAACGACTGCAGACGTAAGCTTTTGCAAAGATCCGAGTGATGACGGCTTTAAAATTGCAGCGACTATTCATGTCAAAATGAAAGGCGCTGATTCTGAAGAAGAAGCACAGCAGCTGGTCAAAGATGCGCACCAGGCGTGCCCGTATTCCAAAGCAACCAGAGGCAATATTGACGTGACGCTGGAGACAGAAAAAGTGGACTAACGAAAATGATACTTAAATGAGGGACAAGGCCGTAGTGGCTTTGTCCCTTTTTTGTGATTCGCGGGATCTGTAAAAATGACGCAACGATTAAGTGCCAAATATAGAGTTATTACATACTGCATATCTCCATTTTACGGTTCGCTCCAAGTAGTCTATAATAGGTTGTTCAAGAAGAAACAGAGATAGGAAGATGCTTATGTCCAAGCAAAAAAACCGTAACGATAAAAAGCCCGCTCAATCAAACCATCAATCTGGCAAACCAAATAAAAAGCAGGGCCCGGCAAAAGGAAAACCCAAAGGCGGCAATCCAAAAAACAGCTCCCCAAATGCACGCCAGGGCGGCCCGAAAGCCACAACGGCGAAAGTAACGTGCTCGCGTCTGACCAATGAAGGGAAAGGACTTGTCGAATGGGAAGGCAAGCAGCTGGAGGTCGCGCACCTGCTGCCTGGTGAGACAGCTGAGGTTCGTGTCTCCAAAAAGGGAAGGTTTGGTGATGCGGAGCTGAAGCGGGTGCTCCATCAGTCTGAAGACCGTGTCGAGCCGCCCTGTCCGTATTATGAGCAATGCGGGGGATGTCAGCTGCAGCATATGAGCAACCAGGCGCAAGGGCAGTTTAAGCAAAATACGGTCGATGCGCTCATGAAACCGTTCGGCAAGCCGGAACCTATTTTGACGATGGACCATCCGTATGACTACCGGAACAAAAGTCAAATGGCTATTGGCCGGAATAAAGATCGGCAGGTGATTGGCGGGCTGTATGCGCAGAATACGCATCAGATCATCCCTATGGATCGGTGCCTGATTCATGATCCGAAGGCAGACGAAATCGTGCAGACCATTAAAGGCATGATGAAGTCGTTTAAAATGCAGCCGTACAACGAAGATACCGGTCAGGGCTTTTTAAGGCATGTGCTGATAAAGGTCGGCCAGACGAGCGGTGAGATCATGGTCGTTCTGGTAGCGGCCTCACCTATCTTCAAAGGCAAGAATAACTTTATAACAGCCTTGCGCAAAGCCCATCCTGAAATCACGACGCTCCTGCTGAATATCAATAAGCGGAACACCAGCGCGGTTTTGGGTGATCAGGAAAAAGTGCTTTTCGGCAAGGGGACGATTACCGATACGCTTGGCGGCATGACGTTCGAAATATCCGCGAAGTCGTTCTATCAGATTAATCCGGCCCAGACGGAAAAATTGTATACGAAGGCGATTGAAATGGCCAATCTGACGGGCAAGGAAACGGTGGTGGATGCGTACTCCGGCATTGGCACCATCAGTCTGATTGCCAGTCAGAAAGCTGGCAGCGTGATGGGTGTGGAATTAAATCAAGATGCGGTGCGTGACGCTATTCGCAATTCCAAACGCAATGGTGTGAAAAATGCCCGGTTCTATCAGGGCGACGCCGGCGAATTCATGGTGCAAATGGCTTCGCGCGGTGAAAAGGCTGATGTTGTGCTGATGGATCCGCCCCGGAGCGGGAGTGACGAAGCATTCCTGTCCAGCATCGCCAAACTGAAGCCCAAGCGGGTGGTATATGTATCCTGTAATCCTGAAACGCAGGCGCGCGACTTAAAGTATTTAACGAAGCACGGCTATGCAGTTGAAGCGATTCAGCCTGTCGATATGTTCCCGCAAACCTATCATGTCGAAGCTGTGGCGAAACTGGTACGAAAAGAGAAGGCAGGTAAGCGATAACGCATTGCCTGCATAATAGGTAAGGCAATCCTGGGCTGCCATCATGGCGGCCCTTTTTTTATTTCATATTTATCAGAGTATTCACATATATGATGATGTTAATAGATCCTTTCTTCTATAAGTACATGAGGTCTATGCACTTTAACCATTGCTTTCTCCGCGTTTTGTCTGGGTCTGTTCTTAGTCACAAGCGGAAACATTTAAGGGGGGGAGCAGCGCTAGCAATTAGCATGCGCCTAAGGCATGCTTTGAAAAAGGACTGCAGCGTTTCTACAACGTTTATGGAAAGGATGGCGTTCATGAGTAAAATACTCATTGCTCTTGGGGGAAACGCTCTTGGCGATACCCCCGAGGAGCAAATGCAATTAGTACAGGAATCCGCTAAACCAATTGTGGATTTAATTGAAGAAGGGCACGACGTTATTATTTCCCATGGCAATGGCCCGCAAGTTGGCGCTATTAATTTAGCCTTTGAAAACGGCTCTCAGGAATATTCAGGGGTGCCGAGCATGCCCTTTGCTGAATGCGGCGCCATGAGTCAGGGCTATATAGGCTATCACCTGCAGAATGCCATCCGTGAAGAACTGCTGAATCGCGGAATTGATAAATCGGTGGCAACCATTGTGAGCCAAGTGGCGGTTGATAAGGATGATCAGGCATTTGAGAATCCAACCAAGCCAATCGGATCATTTTATTCAAAAGATGAAGCGAAAAGGTTAATGGAAGAAACAGGTGACACGTATATAGAAGATGCCGGCCGAGGGTATCGCCGGGTCATTCCGTCCCCTTCGCCGATAAAAGTGGTTGAAAAAGATATTATTAACGACCTGGTCAACACGGGCCGTATTGTGATCGCAGCCGGCGGTGGCGGCATCCCCGTCGTCGAAGAAGAGAGTCATACCCTGACAGGCGTTGATGCGGTGATTGATAAGGATTCCGCCAGCAGGTGCCTGGCTGATGAACTCGATGCAGACTTTTTATTCATTCTGACCGCAGTCGAAAAAATCGCGATCAATTATGGAGAACCTGACCAGCAGGATCTGGACGAATTGACTGGTGCAGAGGCAGAACAACTAATTCAAGAAGACCAGTTTGCCCCGGGCAGCATGCTTCCTAAAGTTCAGGCCGCTATACAATTTGTCAGCGCTAAAGAAGGACGAAGATCAATTATTACATCGCTGGAAAAGGCTAAGGATGCTATCCAGGGTGAAACCGGAACAACGATTGTAAAAACTTCAGAAAAGGAGTGATCCTCATGACTGACAAGGACGACAGTGAATGTGGGAGAACAATTAACATGGCATTTATTCAAGGAACACCGCAATGTCTACCATCGTAATATCCTGAGCTCCAAAGACGCGGATGCCTTAGGCGTTAATGTCAGTACTGTCATGCGGGAATACCTCGAGACAGGTGGAGCCGTCCTGCCGCATTATCATGATGTAGCGGAAGTTATTCATATTATTAAAGGCAAGGTGAAACGCCTGCAGAATGGCGAATGGCTGACTTATCAGGATGGTGATACGTTCATTGTTCCTGAAGGCGTTGTGCATTCCGTTTTCAACGCTGATACGGAACCCACAGAACAGGTAAGTATATTTCTGCCTGTATCTGACGGAGACGTTAAAAACAGTGATATGAAATCATTCATGGTCGACGAGGGAAACGTGTAAAGGTATTAAACGAGCAAACAGGGCTAAGACTGACTGTACCTGGCAAAATGGTTTCGATCTTCTTCAGAATATGAGGATCGGAACCATATTTTAGTGTGATCAACGGACGCATTTATTAGGGGAGTGGCGATCTTGGGGAGATTGCACAGATTGCTCCGCAAAGTCACTGTTTCGAATATGAGCTAAAAGCACTTCATAACCCCCAAAGCATTTGTATAGGCAATTATTACCACTATAACGTATTTTTAATAATTTTAAAATAACATTTGTAAAGCCAGTTTTGAATGGAAGGTAAGATCCCGTGCACAATAAATGCTGAGCATACAACAACATTGTGAGGTGTTCATATTGGTTAAAGACAATAAAGATTTTGATGTTAAGACCATTTTTAAAGGTCGGCCGCATGAACGGCAGCAATTCAGTATATTACTGGATGGCAAAGAATATAGGGGCCATTACACGGACAACGAGATTCAATGGATGCATCCGCACCCCATTCAGGATGTTGATCAAGATCAGGTGGATTGGCTTGAAAAGGAGCTTCACCAATTGCTGGAGGGCGACAAAAAACTGCAGCATGCAGATGATGTGGAAATTGAATCTGTTATGAAAGGCCCAGCACATGTTTCCCATTATTTTAAACTAAATATTGGAGGCGAAATATTCAGAGGCATGATTTTCAATGGAGTTTTGCATTGGTACCGGCCGGATCCCTTAGATAAATTAAGTGAGGAAGAATTTGAAGAGCTTAAACAGAACTTGCGTGATCAAGCAGAAGGACAGAAGGAATAGGCCAAGGAGTCATATCTATTTGCGCAAACACCTTCATTAAATGTTATGGAGGTGAATTTATAGCTTTCATTAAATACCAGGATAAAGACGTTGACTTAATGGCCAGAATGATGCGTGCGGAAGCCGTCGGAGAACCTACGGGATGCTGAGAGACGATTAGCGAGAAAAAATCTGAAGTATTGGCGGCGCCAACCGGCAAAATATTCACTGTGGTACTTCAACCCCCTATGGTGATTGTCCGCAAACATGGTACGGCCAGCCGTTTGCCGGACCAGGTATCTATCGAAAGGATGTTTTTGTGGAAGGATGGCACTTTTACAATAACGTCCTATTCCTGGCTGCTTGTAGTGTGAGTCTCGATCGAAATTGTAGTGTCGCCGATCGATTTTGTGTGAGTCTCGATCGAAATTGTGGTGCAGTCGATCGATGCCCCTTTTATGCGCGATATGGTATGCTGGCAGATGGTATTTCAGATGGATGAAACAACGTTGAAAGGGGAATGCGCATCATGCCGGTTTTCCAGAAGCGGATTTTTTTAGGATTCTGTATGGTTGTGGCAGCTGTACTATTTCTTGTGATTGGTTTATCGTATAAACAGCCTTGGCTGCTGGCTTTCGATGAGCAGATGCAGTCTTATTTATACAATTTTCTTGGTTCATCAGGAGAAGCTATTTTCGTTGTTATAACTTATATGGGCTCGGCTTATGTCAGCTATCCGATGCTGGTGATTCTCGCATGTGTGCTGCTCGTTCAGAAACGTTATTGGCTGACGCTTTTGTTCGTTTTGAATCTTTTGGGTGTGCGGCTCTGCAACTGGTTGCTGAAAGCTGTCTTTGAACGGCCGCGTCCGGAGATAACGCATCTTGTTCAGGTGAGTTCAGACAGTTTTCCGAGTGGACATGCCATGAATTCAATCGCTTTTTTTGGTTTTCTAGCCTTTTTGCTGTTCCGTGCTATGAAAAGCATGTCGAAGCCGTCTGGATGGGTCTGGATGAGCGCTGTTGGTTTAATCGGATTGATTGGCTTTAGCCGCGTCTATCTGGGCGTTCATTACTTATCTGATGTTCTGGGCGGATTACTGGCCGGAGGAGCGTGGCTGTTTTTCAGCATTTTTCTTTATACATATCTTCCGGAACACGATCGTTTCATTAAGCCGGTGCGGAAGGCGGCGCATGATTCGCAGTACTAACGCAGAAGATGGTGGTCTCAGTGCACGTTATGAGGTACAAGGGAGTGCATGTGAGGTCCTTGACAAGATTCATTGCTAGCTATTATACTGTGTTTACATGTTTTTGTAAAGTTACTAAAAAATTAAAAATTAATGTTATGGGGGTATAGCCAAATGGATAGGCCAAGGTTGTGCAAGACCTTATATTCTGGTTCGAATCCAGATACCCCCTTTTCAAAAATTCGTGTTAAAGAAGAGGAAATGTTATGAACGCCAATAAAGTTCAAGAACAGCTGAATCAGATTAAAAAAAGAATTGATGCATCTTGCCGGTCTGCGAACAGAAATCCTGACGACATCACGCTTTTATTGGCAACGAAAACCGTCAGTGCTGAAACTATTAAGCCTGCGCTTGATGCCGGTGAGACACTGCTTGGCGAAAATAAAGCCCAGGAGCTGCAGGAAAAATATCCTCTTATTGAAGATAATCGAGCCCAGTGGCATTTTATTGGGCATCTGCAGACGAATAAAATCAATAATGTCCTGCCATATGTCACATGTATTCAGTCCGTTGACCGTCTGAAACTGGCTCAAAAGCTGCACAATCGGCTTCTTAAAGATAATCGCACACTGGATATTCTTGTACAGGTAAACACGTCTTATGAAGAAAGCAAATTCGGTGCCGCGCCGGAGCATGTGCTCACGTTAATTGAACAGCTGTCTGAATTCAGTACACTCCATATTAAAGGGCTGATGACGATCGGCAAGCTGTCGGCCAATTCCGAGGAGACGCGCGAAAGTTTTCGCCTGCTGAAGTCACTTCAGGAACAGGTCAAAGCCCAGGATTATCCGGGCGTTGATATGGGCGTCCTCTCAATGGGCATGTCCGGTGATCTGGAGGCAGCGATTGAAGAAGGGGCAACCATGATTCGCGTCGGAACTGCCATCTTCGGTGACCGCGAATACCCCGACAGCTACTACTGGAACGAACAGCTTTCCGATACAGACGATTAAGACAGCAAATGCCAGGGAGGCGCCACACCCACCCTGGCATTTTTGTGCGGCAGGCGTGGCAGTGAACGGGTGCGCTCGAAAAAGTGCTCGATCTGCCAGCAGTAAAAGGAGGTCATCACACGAGTGCAACTGGTAACGCACGCCTTGTAACGCGACGAGCACGAGGAGGCTCACCAGCCGCGAGCGGAAAGCGGCGTCTTTTTCCGAAGCAGGCTTATGATTCTTGTCTTTTGTCCCAGCCTCTTGCTTTTAATAGTCCCCACCTCTTTAGACTGGATCGCCAAAGTTAATCAAACGTTTGTTTAAGAATCTCATTAAAACTATTCAAGTTGTTGAAACAGACTGAGCGCGCTAAAAGGGTGATAAAGTCAATGAAGACTTCTGTACATACCATTATTGTTATTTTATCTGTTTGTTCCATAGTTCTTTTAATAGCTGCGTTTATATTTTTAAGCTCGATAGGACCGTTGGAGCAAAATAAAACGGCAAATACAGTAGTGACTGACATATTGTCTAAAGATCCAAAGGCACAACGAGATAATGTTGATACAGCTCCGTTGGCTGCTGATATATTGTCTTATCTTAACCAATATGCGCACTATCCATTAATTCTTATCGGGTTTTCAGTCGTGTTGAATGGAATAAGTCTAGCCTTGTTAAGATCCCAAAAGCATTTATCGGGTATCTTTTTAATTTGTGCCGCCGTGGCATCATTTTTTACGCTGATACCGGCTGTTTTACAAGCAGTATCTGGAATTTATCTCATTAAACGGAGTAAATTTAACGTTCATGCTGCCGACCAATAATACTTTCTGTGAAAATATGTGCAGTTTTCAAATTGTGGATTCAATGAAAAACATCCTTAATGGACCTTTTAATTCCTGATTTCACAAAATAAATAGCAACTAAAAACACAGGATTAATTTCTGTGTTTTTTAACGTGAGTTTGAACATCATACTGCTGATTAATCATTTAACCATTATGAATTGTGTATGTACCTGGCACCTGAATAGATGTCCACGCCAGAGGCACAATAGGCGTGTGCTTTAAAAAGTGTCACCTATACAATGAAATGGATTAGGAGGATGCCAATGGGTATTTTAGATGGAAATCCCGCAGATGAGCCGATGCATTATGGTGAGGTGTTTGGTGTCTGGACAGCGGTAATGGGCGGAAAAGGGCTGATTGCCGAGTATCAGACGCTGGTCAACCATGCAGGTGACGAGGACCTGACTAAATTACTTGAGGATACCATTCAGCAAGGTCAGCAGGAAGTTAAAGAAATGGAAGAACTTCTCAAAAAGAATGGCGTGGGTCTGCCGCCGACGCCACCGGAACGGCCCAAGGCGCACGTGGAAGATATACCAGCAGGCGCACGCTTTATGGACCAGGAGATTGCCGCATCTGTCGCTGGGCAAATTGCAGCAGGTCTTGTTTCGTGCAGTGAAATGATGGGCACGTCCACCCGGGAAGATATTGCCAGGATGTTTGGCCAGTTTCATACCCAAAAGGCAACACTGGGCGAAAAGTATTTAAAACTGACCAAAGACAAAGGATGGTTAGTTTCACCGCCATTACACCATGATAATTAAAAAGGCTCAGTCCTGAATTAAACAATCCGCATGAAATCAAGGTTTCACATCTGATTTCATGCGGATTTTACGTTCTTATCTGCTGTTCCACTTCATACATGCCAGGTACATACACAATTCAGAATTGTGTATGTACCTGGCACCCCACCCGCACCCTATTGACATAGCGTTTTTCATCATATATACTTTACAAAACTTTAATTAAATAAAGTGATAAAGTAATAAAGTCGAATTGGATACAACTAAAGGGGGGGTGCTGGTGTGGAGTCGTATTTGTTTGATCGTTCACAGGATACGGGATCGGCTGAATTTCAATCCGGCCAGGCGTTAATCAAGACGCTGAAACATCGCTTTCAGACATATGGGTTTCGTCAGGTGCGGACGTCCACATTTGAACAGTACGATTTATATGATTTGGTCAGTGGAACCGTCAAGCGGGAAAATATGATTAAAGCGATTGATCAGTCAGGCAAAGTGATGGTGATGCGGCCTGATGTGACCATCCCCATCACCCGTATGATGGCTTCGTCGACGACACGGGAAGCGCGTTTATTTTATGTGTCGCATATTTTCCGGCAGTACCCGGAGGCCTCTGAGCTGGAAGAACGTCTGCAGGCAGGCGTGGAGCGTTTTGGCAGCGACCGGCCGGAGACAGATGCCGAGGTGATCACGCTGGCAGCTCATGGCCTGCAGGATCTCGGATTTGAACGTTTTAAAATTGAAATGGGGCATGCTGGGTTCTTTAAAGCTGTGATGCGTCAGCTCGATTTAGCTCCTGCTGAACGGGAGCAGCTGCAGATGCTGGTGCAATCGAAAAATCTCGCTGATATTAAACGGTTTCTCGCGGACGTCAATGTTCCGGATGATCTGGCAGCTATTCTGCAGACCATTCCATTATTATACGGCGACCCGGAGGATGTGCTTAAACGTGCCGAGGAGCTTGCCCTAACGCCTGATATGAAGGCGGAACTGGCTGATTTGCATGCGCTGAACAAGCTGTTGCAGGCCTATGACGCGGCGGATGCGGTTGTATTTGACCTCGGGCTGATCAACAACATGGACTATTATTCGGGCGTGATTTTTCAGGGAGTTGTAGCGGATTACGGCAAACCGGTGGTGATGGGCGGCCGTTATGACCGGCTGGCTGATCAGTTTGGAGCGGTGCTTCCGGCGATTGGCTTTGCCTATGAGACCAGCTATCTAGCAGATGCGCTGCGACAGGAAAACCGCCTTGTCAGCACAGCGCCATCTGTTGATATAACGCTGTTTTATGAACCTCAGGAACAGATCAATGCTTTAAGAACGGCTAATGATTTGCGTGAAGCTGGTTATGCCGTGGTGACCTATCCGCGGGGGGATTCCGGACACACCGCCGAAGACAGCAGCTGCACGGCTTGTTTCTCACCCGACGGCAACTGGTTTGATGACCAACAGACAGAACAGGCGTTTACCGACGGACAGGAATTGCAATCGCTGCTGCATGAAGCGATAGGAGGTGCGTGAATGGCGGTCATTACACTTGCCCTGGCAAAAGGGCGGACGGCAGACAGTGTCCTTGAACTGCTGGAGCAGGCGGGTTATCGTTTCCCGGATTTTCATCCGCAAAGCCGGAAGCTTATTTTCAGCGACGACCAGCGTCAGCTCCGGCTGATATTGGTAAAACCGCTCGATGTGCCCGCGTATGTGGAAAAGGGAGCGGCTGATGCCGGAGTCACTGGCAAAGACAATATTATGGAGCGCGCGGCCGATGTTTATGATCTTCTTGATCTAGCGCTTGGCCAGTGTCAATTTATCCTGGCAGGCAAGCAGCATCTGCCATCTGATCCAGCACAAAAAATCATGGTGGCGTCGAAATACCCGGTCGTTGCGCGGACTTACTTTGACAGGCGCGGTATACCTGCTGAGGTGATTAAGCTGAACGGTTCGGTCGAGCTGGCGCCGTTAATCGGTCTCGCTGATGTGATTGTCGATATTATGGAAACAGGCACCACATTGCAGGAGAATGGTTTGCTGGTACTCGATAAACTGGGCGACATCAGTACGCGGCTGATTGTGAACAAAGCGAGCTTTACCACGAAGTCACGCGACATCCATACGTTCATTAATCAGCTCAAAACAGGAATGGAGTGATCATCATGGAAATCATGACACAGGAGCAATTTGCTGAACGGCAGGGGCGCCGGCAACCATCCGGCGGGCACCAGCAGCTGGATGAAGCGGTGCAGGCAATCATCCGTCAGGTGCAACAGGATGGCGACAGGGCGCTATTTGACCTGACGGCGCAGTTTGACGGTGTGCAGCTGGCGGATCTTGCTGTTTCGCGTCCTGAAATAAATGCGGCACGGGAAAATGTGACGGATGCTTTTATGGATGCTCTTGCAGAAGCCCGTGATAATATCACAGCGTTTCATGAGGCCCAGCAAGAGGCCTCCTGGTTTCTGGAACAGACGAATGCGAAACAGCTCGGCCAGAAAGTAACGCCGATTGAAAAAGTCGGCTTGTATATCCCAGGGGGAACAGCTGCGTATCCGTCGACCGTCTTGATGAATGCGATTCCTGCCCGGATTGCCGGCGTGAAGCAGATCATCATGACCACACCACCCGGTCCGGATGGCCGGATTTCCGATGAAGTCCTTGCAGCAGCTGATCTGGCGGGGGTGACAGCCATTTATAAGCTGGGAGGAGCGCAGGCAATCGCGGCGCTTGCTTATGGAACAGAAAGCATTGACCGCGTCTCTAAGATTACCGGCCCTGGAAATGCCTATGTGGCGCGTGCCAAGAAGTGGGTGTACGGTGATGTGGCGATTGATATGATCGCCGGTCCCAGTGAGATTTGTATCGTGGCGGATGACACAGCACCACCGTCGTTTGCAGCGGCTGACCTTTTGTCACAGGCAGAACATGATACGGATGCAGCAGCGATTTGTATCACAAACTCTTCCTCGGAAGCGAAGGCCATTCAAGCAGAAATTGAAAAACAGATAGACCAATTGGAGCGCAAAGCCATTATTGATCAAGCGTTTGATCAACACGGGGCGATTGTTGTTGTGAACCGTCTCGATGAGGCTTTTGACATCGTAAATGATCTGGCGCCGGAGCATTTGCAGCTGATGCTGGCTGATGCCGGGGCGTATGTCGATCGCGTGCAGAACGCGGGAGCTATTTTTCTCGGTCATTATTCACCGGAACCGCTGGGTGATTATTTTGCCGGGCCCAATCATACACTTCCGACATCAGGAACAGCCAAATTTGCCTCACCGCTCGGCGTGTATGATTTTATAAAAAGAACCAGCATTATCGAATACAGTGCCAGCGCGCTCGAACAGGCGGCTGACCAGATTGACCGATTGGCCCGGTCGGAGCAGCTGACAGCACATGCGAATTCAGTGCAGATAAGAAAGGAGGCTAATCATGCGGCAAAGCGTTCTCAGTCGTGAAACGTCCGAAACAGCGATTCGTCTGGACTGGCATCTGGACGGTGAAGGCAACGCGTCAATCCAGTCCGGTGTCGGGTTTTTGGATCATATGCTGACGCTGGCGGCGAAACATGGTTTATTTGATCTGTCGCTCACCTGTGCTGGTGACTTAGAGGTGGATCAGCATCATACGGTCGAAGATAGCGCAATTTTGCTGGGGCAGGCTTTTCGTGAGGCTCTGGGCGATAAAGCCGGCATCACCCGGTATGCGACGGTGACAACACCGATGGATGAGGCGCTTGCAACCGTGTCGCTGGATATCAGTGGCCGGAGTTATCTCGTGTATCATGTGGAGGGATTAAAGGATAAAGCGGGGCAGTTTGATACCGAACTAGTGAAGGAATTTTTCCTCGCCTTTGCCCGCCATGCTGGGGTGACACTGCACATTAATCTTGCCTATGGTGAGAACACCCACCATATGATTGAAGCCATTTTCAAAGGATTCGGCCGGGCGCTTGATGAAGCAAGCCGCATCAGTGGGCGTATGACAGGTATTCCCAGCACGAAAGGCATGCTGTAGCAGATAAAAAGGGGTGAGTCTATGATTCTATTGCCAGCGATTGATATCCGGGATGGCAAGTGTGTCCGTCTGATTCAGGGTGATTATGCCCGGGAGCATGTTTACAGTGACTCACCGGCAGCGATGGCAGAAAAATGGGAGAGCGCTCAGGCGCCGTATCTGCACATTGTGGATCTGGACGGCGCCAAAGCTGGCCAAGCCGTAAATAAGGAGCTGATCGCGCAAATTGCCGCGAAGGTCTCGATCCCGCTGCAGGTCGGCGGCGGCATCCGGTCATTCGAGCAGCTGGAAGCTTATCTAAACGCCGGGGTGGATCGCGTGATTCTCGGGACGGCTGCTCTTGCAGATCGCCAATTTCTGGCTAAGGCTTTGCACGTCTATGGTGATCGCATTGCTGTCTCGGTCGATGCTAAGGATGGATTGATTGCAACAGACGGCTGGACGGCGACAAGTCGTGTGCGGGCGCTTGACTTTATCCAGGAATTGGCGGCAAGCGGTGTTAAGACCGTGATTTATACAGATATTTCCAAAGATGGGATGCTGCAGGGACCGAATATAGCGGAGCTTGAGGCCATTCAGCATGCGTCAGCGATTAACGTGATTGCCTCAGGTGGCATTACGAGCGAAGAAGACGTGAGACGATTGCGTGACATGAATATGTACGGCGCCATTGTCGGAAAAGCTTTATACGATGGCACCACGACACTGAAACAACTTTTGGAGGTGTGTTAAACATGACGGCTAAACGGATTATTCCCTGCCTCGATGTTGCGGACGGGCGCGTTGTGAAGGGGCAAAAGTTTCAAAATATAAAAGATGTCGCTGACCCGGTGACATTAGCCAAACAGTATGATCAGGACGGCGCGGATGAGCTGGTTTGTTATAACATTGCTGCTGATCCGGATGGGTGGTCCGGCTACCTTGATGTCGTCCGGCAGCTCGCCGCGGGTGTTAAGGCTCCTTTGACAGCAGGCGGCGGCATCAAGACACTCGGACAGATGCAGCAGCTGCGCGATGCCGGGGCTGCTAAATTATCGATCAACACTGCTGCTGTCAGCGATCCCGATTTGATCGCCGCGGCAGCTGACCAATTTGGACCGGAACGGGTGGTGCTCTCGATTGATGCTGCAGCTTCCCGTGATGGCAGCTGGCACGTGTATCAAAACGGCGGCCAGACCGATACCGGGCTTGATGCTGTGGACTGGGCCGTGAGAGGCGAACAGCTCGGAGCGGGCGAATTGGTTCTGAATGCGATTCATACGGACGGAGAACAAAATGGCTATGATCTTGAGCTGATCGAGGCGGTTGCCCGTCGTGTGCAAATTCCAATTATTGCGAGCGGCGGCGCCGGAAGTGTTGCGCATATCCTGGACGCGCTTAAGCCGAACAGGGCAGATGCTGCGCTTGGTGCTTCGGTGTTTCATTATGGCGTGCTGACGATTCGTGACTTAAAAGCGGAAATAGACGGTCATCAGGACGCGGGGATGATGCCGGATACATTGCAATTTGACGAGAACGGCCTGCTTCCAGCGATTATTCAGGACGCGCGGGACGGGCGTGTGCTGACCCTTGCTTATATGAACCGGACAGCGCTCGATAAAACGCTGGAAACGGGGGAAACATGGCTCTTCAGTCGAACGCGACAGACCTTGTGGCATAAAGGCGAAACATCCGGCAATACGCAGACGGTAAAACACATCGCGTATGACTGTGATCAGGACGCGCTGCTTGTTCAGGTGGAACCGCTCGGCCCGGCCTGTCACACCGGCGAGATGACGTGCTTTCATCAGTCGCTTTATGCAGAAGAGACGCCGGAGCCGGACGTTGTGACACAGCTGGTCCAGCGCATTCATAACCGGCATGAAAAGCCCGCAGAGGGAACATACACGAACTATCTTTTCCAGGAAGGGATCGATAAAATCCTGAAAAAGGTCGGCGAAGAGACAAGTGAAGTGATTATTGGCGCGAAAAATCAGGATACGGCGGAAACGACGTGGGAAATCGCTGATCTGACTTACCACACGCTTGTTTTAATGGAAGTGCTCGGTATCTCCGTCGCTGATATTAAACGTGAACTCTACCGCCGGCAGCTGGAAAAGGAAGGTGACGAACGTGTCTAAATTCTGGAGTGAGGCGCTCAAGCGCACCGAGCCCTATGTTCCGGGTGAGCAGCCCAGCCAGTCGGATATTTTAAAATTAAACACGAACGAAAATCCCTATCCGCCATCGCCTCATGTGGTGGAGGCGATACAGGCGGCAGCGCAGCAACAGCTGCAGCGCTACCCGCCGCCCAGCCTTGATTATCTGCGCGAGACAATCGCGGCCGATCAGCAGCTTCACAAGGAAAATGTTTTTGTGGGCAATGGATCAGATGAGGTGCTTGCCTTTTCGTTTATGGCGTTTTTTGACCCTGGGCGGCCGATTCTGTTTCCGGAGGTGTCCTACAGCTTTTATCCGGTTTATGCGCAGTTATTTAATATACCCTATCAGGAAGTGCCGCTCACGACTGATTTCCGTTTGCCGGCGGAAGCCTTTTTTCAGGCAGAAGGCGGCGTGATTTTCCCCAATCCGAATGCGCCGACGAGTGTGTATTTGCCGCTGGAGCGTATTGAAGCGATCTTGCAACATAATCCGGATCAGGTCGTTATTATAGACGAGGCTTATATTGATTTTGCGGAGGCTTCAGCTGTCCCGCTGATTAATACGTACGCTAATCTGCTTATCGTCCAGACGATGTCTAAATCACGTTCGCTTGCTGGTTTGCGCGTGGGTTTTGCGCTGGGCCAGCCTGAGCTTATCGAAGGCTTGCTGCGGCTGAAGGATTCCTTTAATTCTTATACCGTTGATCGTCTGGCTATTGCGGGAGCGGCGGCTGCGCTCGAGGATAGGGATTATTTCGCTGAGACAACCCGGCAGATCATCGCGACGCGGGAGTGGTTTGCCGGAGAGCTCAAGTCGCGCGGGTTTTCCGTCCTGCCGTCGCAGACCAATTTTGTTTTTGTCCGGCATCCGGCTTATGAGGCCGGAGCACTGTACGAGCAGCTGAAACAGCGGGGAATTATGGTCAGACACTTCAACAAGCCGCAGATAAAAGACTACCTCCGCATAACAATTGGAACACAAGATAACATGAAAGAAGTACTGGCAGCGCTGGATGAACTCGGGTAAAGGGTTGGTTCGGGGTGCCTGGCAGCTCACCTTAAACAGCGGAGGAAAAGACGGAGACTCCTGCGGGAGCAAAGGATAGGTGAGACCCCGGAGCGCGCCGGCGCGCGAGGAGGCTCACCAGCCGCCCGCGGAAAGCGACGTCTATTTCCAGAGCGGTTTAGTCACGCATGCTGCCCGGGTACCAGGTACATACATAATTCAGATAGTTCCCAATTGTGTATGTACCTGGCACCTACCTTATACAGATACGGGCACGAATGTAAATTTTGTTACGTCGACGAGGCCCAGGTCTGTGATTTTGAGGGTGGGGATGACGGCTAGTGACATGAAGCCCAGTGTCATGATGGGATCAACGTCTTCCGCGATTCCAAGGACGTCGCGTGCTGTTTGATTAATGGTGGTTTGCTGGGAGGCGACTTCTTCTCCCGAAAGATGGCTCATCAAACCGCCTGCTGGAAGTGCCATGCTGCCGATAACCTTTCCATTATCAACCAGGACCACACCGCCGTCTTGGTGTTGTAAGTTTTCAACAGCCACTGCCATATCCGCGTCGTTCGTTCCGGTTACAATCACGTTATGCGAGTCATGGGCGATCGAGATTCCGATAGCACCCCGGCTAATGCCATAATCCTTCAATAGTCCCACAAACACGTTCCCGGTATGGTGATGCCTTTCAACAACAGCAATTTTCGCAACCGGTTTTTCAGGATTATAAACAAACGCGCCCTTCTCGTCCTGGTCAACGTCAACGATGGCCTCATTGGTCAAAGCCTCTGTCTGATTAACTTCAATTGCCCGCGCTTGAGCTGTAGCCAGCGGCAGAGCGAGTTTGTCTTCTGAAAAATCGTTGATATGCATACTGGACTCGATAGGCGATATGTCTGCCCGGCTAACTGGCATGACGTACTTTCCCTGATCGGCAGCACGTTTGCCGTCAATATAGGTTTGTTCCACCACGGGATTAGCAAGATCACTGAAGATAACTAAATCAGCTTTCAGCCCCGGGGCGACGGCTCCCCGGTCGTTAAATCCACAGCTTTCGGCAGCATTAATCGTCGCCATTTGGATCGCCTGGATCGGATCAACACCTTCCTCTATACAGATGCGGATGGCGTTGTCCAAATGACCCTTTTCCAGGATGGTTTTGGCTTGCACATCATCGCCGCATAAAGCGCAGCGACGCGCATTGTGCGGTGTGACGCCTTTTAGAAGGGTGCGCAGATTCTGTGTTACAGAACCTTCCCTTAAAAAGACATACATTCCCTTTGAAATCCGCGATTGCAATTCCTCAGCGGTGGAGCACTCATGGTCGTTCTCCACCCCAGCGGCAATGTAGGCGTTAAGGTCTTTGCCGCTCACCATCGGACTGTGGCCATCGATGCGTTTATGCAGATTTTTCGCAGCTAACAGTTTATCCAGCGTGTCTGTCTCGGCTTGAATGACACCTGGGAAATTCATGAACTCGGCGAGACCTTGGGCTTTTCCTTCTTGCAAAGCTTCGGCCATATCGGAGGCATTCAACACCGATCCAGAATTCTCCATATTGGTAGCCGGCACGCAGGAAGGCAGCATATAGTGGATATCTAAAGCGGTGTGGCTCGCTGCTTCGATCATATAATCAAGCCCGGTAAGTCCCGCTGCATTCACGATCTCGTGAGGATCGGCCATCACGGTTGTTGTTCCGTGGGGGACAAGCAGCCGGCCAAATTCTTCCGGTGTTACATAGGAGGATTCGACATGAATATGCGGATCGATGAAGCCAGGCGCTATATAGTTTCCTTGTAAGTCGACCGTTTCCTTACCGTCGTACGTTTCGCCAACACCGGCAATTTTTCCTGCGACGATCGCCACATCACCTGTGAGAATAGCGCCTTGATAGACATCCACAATTTTGCCGTTTTTCAAAACCAGATCCGCGGGTTCACGACCTGCACTTACGTCTATCAATTGTTTTAATTCATTTCTATTCAACATTATCCCTCCAATGGTTGGACCGCTCAGCAAAGGGTTTATAGCCTTCATTGCCGCATCCTATAAAAAAACCGAAGAACCAGTGCACACTCAATCATCCTATGAGTGAGCAAAAGGTCTTCGGGTTACGCGCCGAAAAAGAATAGACTTAAAACATCTATGATTATCCCATTGCTGCTCATAGTCAGTTTATTTACGGTAAACTGGTAGAAACGCGCAAGCCATATCCTTGCAATTATATGAGTGAATACCACTATCATTTTTTAGATGTCTCTCATTATAACATCCTGTTTTGCTGGGTGCCAGGTACATACACAACTCAGATTATTCAGAATTGTGTATGTACCTGGCACCTGATTCAAACGATTGAATGTATGATATCATAAGACAAGCTGCCTTTTTTTTCAAAGTGGCAAGGATGGAGGGTATTTATTTGGTAAGTTCATGGTCGATTGTGTTTATGGTTATGTCGCTTTTGCTATCGCTGATCATACCGATTGCTGGCTGGATTTATATGAAACGGTCCTATCGCATTGACTGGAAGCCAGTCCTGGTCGGTGTGGCTATATTCATCGTTTTCTCGCAATTATTGGAGTCCATATTGAATGGCTATGTTTTGCAGGGAAATGATGTCACCAGTGAATGGCTGACAAATCCGTATCTGTACGCACTGTACGGCGCACTGGCCGCTGGTGTGTTTGAAGAAGTCGGACGGTATGTCGGATTTCGCTTGATCTTAACACCATTTCGGGACTGGAAGGACGGTATCGCTTACGGTATTGGGCACGGCGGAATTGAGGCGATTCTCGTGGGTGCCATAGCAAGTGTTCAGTCCATTATCGTCGCTGTCATGATTAATACGGGGCAGTTTGCGGACATGCTGCAGAGTATGGGCGACGCATCACTGCAGTTACAGGTTATGCAGGATCAGCTGACCCAGGCGCCGGCCTATATGTTTTTCCTGGTTGGTGTGGAGCGGCTCCTGACCTTTGCGCTGCAGCTGGCCTTATCATTAATGGTGCTCTACAGTGTCAGCAGAAGCAGGATCCGTTTTCTGTTCTATGCGATCCTGATTCATACGGCTGTCAATTTTATCTCGATTATGCTGACGCAAGCCTTTCAGTTAAACGGCCTAATAGCCGAAATCTTTTTGTTAATCGTTGCGCTTGCCTCGCTCAGATTTATTAAACGATCGAAGCGTTTATTCAGTGATTCAGCAGATGCTCAATAAAATGACAAGCAGGAGCTCTTCCCGTTTGCTGCGGCAGTGGGGAAGAGCTCCTGCTGTGAGTCCGTAATCAGGTCACGTTCTGTTTGACTTCTTCACGCAGTTTAAACTTCTGGATTTTTCCGCTTGGCGTGCGCGGCAAATCCTCATACACCTGCAAGTATTCCGGCCAGTATTGTTTGGCAAGACCTTGCTCATGTAAGAATGTTTGTAATTCGTCCATGGTCAGCGATGTTTCGTCGTTCGGTATGACGCAGGCACACGCACGTTCCTGCATGCGCGGATCAGGCACGGCTACGACTGAGGCACTTGCAATCGATGGATGCTTATACAGCACGTCTTCCACGTAGGCTACCGGAATATTTTCACCGCCCCGGATAATCAGATCTTTAGACCGGCCGGAAATGCTCATATGCCCGCTTTCATCCATTATGGCCAGATCCCCGGTGATAAACCAGTCCTGATTGAATTCCTCCTGGGTTTTCGCCAGACGTTTGGCATAGCCGGCAAACACGAATGAACCGCGCACCTCGAGGTTCCCCTCAGTCCCATAGGGGAGCTCTGTGCCCTGATCGTCGGTAACGCGTATTTCTGTTCCCTCGCTAATGGGAATGCCGTCGGATGAGATAATCACATCAGCCGGATCATCGAGGCTGCTCACGGTCACGATCGCATCTTCTGTTTGGCCCCAGGCGCCCAGCACCTTACAGTTTGGCAATTTTTCCAGGGCCTCTTCCAGCAGAGGCTTGGGAATCGGCGCTCCTGCACAAACGAAAATGCGCAGTGATGAGATATCCCGGTCCTCCAGATTGCTGGCGTTCAGTAAATCGTGCAGAAACGGTGTTGCGCCAAATGTGACGGTGATCTGTTCCTGTTCAATCATCTCAACGAATTCTTCTGCATTCCACACGTCCTGATAAACGCCTTTAGCACCGCACTGCACCGGCATGCGTGATCCGTACAGAAACCCTGTCTGATGGGCAAAAGTTGAAGCCATATGAACGACATCGCTGTCCGTCAGACCTAGATGATCAATCATGCCTTGTGTTGCGCAGGTTAGCGTGTTGTGGGTATGCAGCACCCCTTTTGGCTCCCCTGTTGTTCCTGACGTGAAAATAATTTCAGAAACGTCGTTCGGATCAGCGTCCACTTCCTCCGCATTCTGGCCGGACTGGCGGTTATCCTTCATCCACGTATCATAGCTAAGTGACGTATCATAGTCCGGTTCGCCTACGATAATGACCGATTTTAATGCGGGCAGGTCAGGTTTCAGCTGGTGAATCATTTCTTCATAATCAAAATTCCGGAATTGTTTGGGTGCTATATAGACTTCCGTTTCAGCAAGGTCCGCCATATAACGGATTTCCTGTTCCCGGTAGATTGGGACAAGCGGATTGGTAACGGCTCCTAAAAAAGTGGCCGCATAATGGAAAATAATAAATTCCACCCAGTTCGGCAGCTGCAGCGAGATAACCGTATCCTTCTCGACACCCAGTTCCGCAAGACCAGCGGCACAGTACTGCACTTCCTCAGCTAGTTCATGATAGGTCAGTCTGGTATAGCCGTCAAAAACTGCTTCAGAGTCAGGACAGGCATCAACACACTGGTTGAGGTGGTCCAAGACCGTTTCCATCCGCCACAATCCGTTCTGTTCCATTTCTTTGATTTGTTCAGATGTTATGAGTGTTTCGAATGGCATGATGATTCCTCCTTATGATTATCGGACGCATGTGATAAATAACCCCATTTAAGTATTGTGTATTTTTTGATTATAATAAAATTTCATATAAATAGCAATGGATAGAAGGCCCAGCAATGCCTGGTGCATGAAACCATTAAGACACGCATAGTTATGTGATGACGACAGAACAACTGGAGGAATGCCCGATGCGTCTGAAACGATCGATGATGGTCATCATGATGGCGCTGCTAACAGCTGCTCTGGGTGCTTGCGCATCAGCCGAGGAGGATGCTGGTTCAGCGGAAACGGCGGATGCCTCCAAGGGCAAAGATTTGGTGCTGGCAATCGGCGGTGAGCCTGATGAGGGCTTTGATCCAACCACCGGCTGGGGCCAGTACGGCTCGCCTTTGTTTCAGAGTACGCTCTTAACGTATGATGAGGACCTTGCTATCCAGAAGGACCTCGCAACCGATTATCACGTCAGTGACGATGGTTTGGAATGGACAATTGCCATACGGGAAGACGTGCAGTTTTCCGATGGGGAAGACTTGACCGCCAGGGATGTTGTGTTTACATATAAAACCGCCCAGACGAGCGGCTCGGTGATTGATTTGAGCAATGTCAAATCGATTGAAAAGGCGGACGCCCACACGATGACGTTCACCTTAAAAGAGCCGGATTCCACGTTTATCGATCAATTAGCAAGGATCGGGATTGTTCCGGAGCACGCGTATGATGAGGCGTATAATGAGCATCCCATCGGTTCAGGCCCCTTTCAGCTCGTTGAATGGCGTAAAGGCCAGCAATTAATTGTCGAGGCCAATCCGCATTACTACGGAGACCCGCCCAATTTTGAAAAGCTGACCTTCTTGTTTTTGGAAGAGGACGCGGCCTTTGCTGCAGCGCAGGCGGGTGAAGCAGATGTAGCGGCTGTTCCGCCATCGCTAGCGGATGAGACGGTTGAAGGCATGCGGCTCGTTGATCTGCAGAGTGTGGATAACCGGGGTGTCATGCTGCCTTATCCCGAAGCCGGCGGTGAGACAGAAGAAGGGTATCCGCTCGGAAATGCTGTAACATCGGACAGAGCTATCCGAAAAGCGATGAATATCGCAGTCGACCGCGAAGGTTTGGTGGACGGTGTTCTGGAAGGTTACGGCACACCGGCTTATACCATAGCTGATGACTTGCCCTGGTGGAATCCGGATACGGTCATTGAGGATAACCGGCTGGCTGATGCCAAACGTCTTCTTGCTGAGGCCGGCTGGCAGGAAAATGATGCAGGCGTCCGTGAAAAAGACGGTGTGGAGGCGTCGTTCACATTGTATTATCCGTCTGATGATCACATCCGGCAATCCTTAGCGCTGGCGTTTGCGAGTCAGATGGAACCATTAGGGCTGTCTATCAGCACAGAAGGTAAAAGCTGGGATGAACTGGAAAGGCTCATGCCAGCGAATCCGGTCATGATGGGCTATGGCAATCAAACACCGCTGGAGATGTATCACACCTATAGCAGCCATACAAAAGCTGAAAGTCTGAATAACGCCAATTATTACAGCAATCCGGACGTTGACCGCTATATGGAACAGGCGATGCGGGCCACATCGCAGGAAGCGGCCAATGCATTCTGGAAAAAGGCTCAGTGGGACGGCGAGACAGGTTTCACGGCAAAGGGGGATGCCCCGTGGGTATGGCTTGTGAACATTGAGCATACGTATTTTATAAAGGATGATTTAAAGATTGGCGAGCAGCGCATCCAGCCGCACGGGCACGGCTGGCCTATAACGGACGCCATTGAAAACTGGCACTGGCAAGATGCGGAGGAAGGCTGACACATTGCGGTTCCGACCTGTGTTGCGGCTGATCGCGAAAAAAACGCTAAAACTCACGACCCTGCTTATCGCTGTCAGCATCCTGGCCTTCATGCTTGTCAGTTATTCGCCGATTGACCCGGTCCGTTCCTACGTCGGCGGGGATATGGCACGCCTGAGTTCGGAGCAGCAGGAAAACATAGCTGCGTACTGGGGCCTGAATGCGTCCGGGTATCAGCAATTTATCAGCTGGGGAAAAGCTGTTCTGCACGGGAATCTTGGCACATCACTGGTGTTTCGGCAGCCGGTTGCCGAGGTGATTGTGGAACGATTCAGTGCTTCCCTCGTTCTGATGGGGGCTGCCTGGCTCTTATCCGGCATCATCGGTTTTCTGGCCGGTCTTATCGCGGGTATGCGTGAAGGGACGGTGCTCGACCGCCTGATTAAAGGCTTTTGTTTCACCATGGCCTCGACACCGCCGTTTTGGCTGGGCCTGTTATTGCTTATGCTGTTTTCCGCGTCCCTGGGCTGGTTCCCGGTAGGGCTGTCTTCACCGGCCGGAGAAGTGGCCGCGGACGTCACCCTGGCCGAACAGCTGAAGCATTTGGTTCTGCCGGCTCTAACATTAAGCATAACCGGTATGGCCAACGTCGCTCTGCATACACGGCAAAAACTGACCGAAGTTCTGCATAGCGAATTCATCCGCTATGCGCGGGCGAAAGGGGAGCGGGGTTTTTCCCTGTTGTGGCGTCACGGCTTGCGCAACGTTTCGCTTCCTGCGATATCGCTGCATTTCGCCTCATTCAGTGAATTGTTTGGCGGCGCGGTGCTGGCAGAACAGGTTTTTGCCTATCCCGGACTCGGGCAGGCTGTCGTCCAGGCCGGCCTATCGAGCGATGTGCCGCTGCTCTTGGGGATCGTGTTGTTCAGCACCATTTTTGTGTTTGTGGGCAACACGCTGGCGGATGGGCTGTACCGGCTGGTTGATCCGCGGATCAGAAAGGACGAAGCAACATGAATGAACAAACAGCCGTGGGTGTCTCTGCTGGCAAACGGAAAAAATGGTCAATTCGGAAAAAGGCAGTCCTCATGATTGTCCTGGCTGCTCTGCTGCTCACCGGCATGCTTGCTGCTGGCTGGCTGATCAGTCCGGACAAATTGGCGGTCAATTTAGCTGCTAGAAACGGGCAGCCATCGCTCGGACATTTATTTGGCACGGATTGGATGGGACGGGATATGCTAGCTCGTACCTTTAAGGGTCTCACCCTGAGTTTTGGTGTGGGCGTCCTGGCATCTCTGGTCAGCGTCATCATAGCGCTGCTGCTGAGTTTGCTGGCCTCGGTCCATCAGGTGTTTGATACGGTCGTTACCTGGCTGATTGATTTGTTTCTCAGTCTGCCGCATATCGTGATTCTGATTTTAATTTCCTTTGCGCTGGGCGGCGGTTTTAAAGGCGTGATTGTGGGTCTTGCGCTGACGCACTGGCCGGCGCTCACTCGCCTGTTGCGAGCCGAGGTGCTGCCGGTGCTGAACACCGACTATGTTGCGATTTCCCGCAGGCTCGGCCGATCACGTTTCTGGATTGCCCGGCAGCATCTCTTGCCACATTTAACCTCGCAGCTCCTGATCGGTTTTGTCTTATTATTTCCGCATGTGATTTTGCACGAAGCAGCGATCACGTTTTTAGGATTCGGTTTGCCTGCTGATGTGCCGGCTATCGGCGTAATTCTGTCAGAATCCATGCGTTATTTATCAACGGGCATGTGGTGGCTGGCGTTTTTCCCTGGGCTCATGCTGCTGTTAATGGTTGGCACCTTTGACATGCTGGGGCGCCACGTCCGGAAGCTGGCCGATCCGTTTCACAGTCAGAATGGTTGAAGGAGGACTGATACATGGTGCTGCCTGCTGCAGATAAGACGAGACGACCCTTCGCGGAACATGAAGGAGAACCGCTGTTTGAAGTGCAAAACATGTCCCTGACGTTTCATCAGTATCATAAAGGCTGGCAGGAGATGACGAGCCAGGTTATCAGTGATGTCGAGCTTGCCATCCATGAAGGTGAGGTCGTTGCAGTCGTGGGTGCCAGCGGTTCTGGGAAAAGCTTGCTGGCGGATGCCATTTTAGGCCTGCTGCCGGTGAATGCAGAAGTCAGCGGCCGCCTGTCGTTTGCTGGCGAGCCGCTTACAGACGGGCAGCAGGAGCGGCTGCGCGGCCGGGATATCACGCTGATTCCCCAGTCGATCAGCGCACTTGACCCCTTGATGAAAGTGGGCAAACAGGTGCAGCACATGCTCAAGGGAAAACATAAACAGGCTGAGCAGGAAGCGATTTTTCAGACGATGGGCCTGTCCCGTGATGCCGGGAAATGCTACCCGTTTGAACTATCCGGCGGCATGGCACGCCGTGTGCTGATAGCGGCAGCGCTGGCGAGTGATGCGTCGCTGATGATTGCGGATGAGCCGACCCCGGGGCTGGATGAGGCGGCGCTGACGGATGTTACCGCGAACATTCGCAAGCTCGCGGATGTCGGCAAAGGGGTCATGTTTGTCACCCACGATATCATGACAGCTCTCTCGGTTGCTGACAAAATCGCAGTGTTTTATGCCGGCGAAACGGTGGAAATCGCCAACGTGCAGGACTTTCAGGGAAACGGGGAAAACGTGCGCCATCCTTATACACGGGCGTTATGGAACGCGTTGCCACAGCAAACTTTTACGCCCATCGCAGGCTCACAGCCGCTTCCTGATGAAAAACCGGCGGGTTGTGCGTTTGCCCCGAGATGCCCGCTTGCCTCAGAAATCTGCTGGCAAACATCACCTCCATCGAAAACGCAGCATGGCGGGATGGTCAGGTGTTTTCATGCTTGAGGCGCGGGGACTTCGTTACGGGTATAAGCGGGATCAGCCGCTGTTCCATAATCTATCCATAACGATCGCACCGGGTGAAATTGTCGGGCTGTCTGGCCAGAGCGGCACAGGCAAAACGACGCTCGCAAAACTATTGGCTGGGTTTGCGAAGCCGGATGCGGGCCATATTTTGCTGGATGGGCATGCGCTGCCTGCAAGCGGGGTGCACCCGGTTCAGCTGGTTTTGCAGCATCCCGAGCACGCTGTTAACCCCCGCTGGAAAATGAAAAAAATCCTCGCTGAAGGGGGCGGGGCTGGTCATAATTTCCTGGAGACGCTGGGCATTTCCCGGGCGTGGCTGGAGCGGTACCCGCGTGAGCTGTCCGGCGGTGAACTGCAGCGGTTTTGCCTGGCGCGCGCCCTTGGTTCGGCAGCCGATTATCTGATCGCGGATGAGATGACCACGATGCTTGACGCAGTCACACAGGCACAGATCTGGGAGGCCGTTTTACACATGCGCAACGAATGGGGGTTCGGCGTGCTCGCCATCAGTCATGACCAAGCGCTGCTAAAGCGGGTTGCAGACCGGCTGGTTTCTTTTCCCGAGCTGCTGCAGCCGGCTGACTGAGACGTTTCAGGCAAATCATGCTTGCCACAGCTGTCGCTGAAACAGCAGAATAAACGAAAGCCTTGCTGGAAAGACCTGCGGTGGTATGTCAAGAAGGAAATAAATATGGCATTATCAAGGTGCGATTGGACGAAAAAAGGCAATACTGAACTAGACCAGCAAAGTAAACTGAAGACAAGCCGCGTTACCTGGAACGACAGGCGGCGACTCCTGCGGGAACAGCACGAGTCTTGAGACCCCACAGCGAGCGGTTTTTTGCGAGCGAGGAGGCTCAAGCCGTGCCCGCGGAAAGCGTCCGCCTGTCGTGTAAGGTAACGGGGGATATAATCTTTTCAGCCTGACACTTACAAGTATCAATTTCATGGGACTGAACTAACGTATAAGTACACCACATGCAAGATTGCTGATCAAGATGAAAAAGCTTTATGGCAGTCTGACCAGCATCCAGCTTCCCCCTGATAGAAAACTGTTGCGCTATGGCGAAATCTGTTATACTGGAATTCAGCGAACGAGCGTTTTCGTCTGACCTGCACATGAAAAGGGAAGGGGGGATATATGTGACCTATCGAACACGCCTGCTGTTGTTAATGTTTCTCGATTCAGTCATTGTCAGCACCGCACTTTTCATTGCTGCCTGGGTCACCTACCGGTCTAAAGATGTTTTCCAGCTTGACGCCATTGTCATCAGTGCTGTAGCTCTATTAATTTCGCATCATTTATTTGCCGCGGTGTACAAGCTGTACCATAAAGTGTGGGCATATGCGAGTGTCGGTGAACTGCTGGCGATTGTTAAATCGGTGACACTGTCCATTATCGTTGCTGGTCTCGTGCAAATGATTGCGGCTGATTTCACCCTTTATTCACGCGCGCTTCTTGTCACATGGCTCCTGCATGTCACACTGATTGGCGGATCACGTTTTGTTTGGCGCGTGTTTCACGACCGCTATATCGACGGGTATCAAGGCCAGAATCGCACCCTGATTGTCGGGGCTGGCGCTGCTGGCACCATGGTTGCCCGTCAGCTGCATAACCGGAATGAACACAAAGAGATACGGCCGATTGCTTTTGTCGATGATGACATGACGAAACAGCGTATGGAAATGTACGGCATCCCGGTGCTTGGCCGCATCCAGGATGTTCCCGCAATTGTCGACCAGCAGCAGATTGATCTTATCGTAATCGCCATACCGTCGCTTGCTAATGGCGAACTGAATACGATCGTGAATATATGCAGCCAGGCCGATGCAAAAGTGCAGCTGATTCCGAAGCTTGAGGATCTCCTGACCGGCCGTGTCGAGGTCAGCAGTCTTAAAAATGTTGATGAAAAGGAACTCTTGGGACGGGCCCCTGTAGAATTGGACATCGATGCCATTTCGCAATACGTCAGCGGACGTACGGTTCTGGTTACAGGTGCCGGCGGCTCGATTGGTTCGGAACTGTGCCGCCAGCTGATGCCATTCCAGCCCGGCCGGCTGCTGCTTGTCGGGCACGATGAATTCAGCATTTATCAGATCCATATGGAATTAAAGGACACATACGACAGTACTGCCACGGAGTTTGTCACGCTGATTGGTGATGTACGGGATAAAGACCGTATGTATGAAATTGTCCAGCAATACGCACCAGCGATTATCTATCATGCTGCTGCGCATAAACATGTCCCGCTTATGGAATACAACCCGCACGAAGCCGTGAAAAATAACGTGATCGGTACAAAAAATATGGCGGAAGCAGCGGATGCCTTTAACGTCAACACGTTTGTCCTGATTTCGACGGATAAAGCGGTCCGCCCGACGAACGTGATGGGGGCGACGAAACGCATCACGGAGATAATCATTCAGCATTTGAATCAAACCAGTCAGACAACATTTGCTGCGGTGCGCTTTGGCAATGTGCTCGGCAGCAGCGGCAGTGTCATTCCGCTGTTTAAAGATCAAATTGCCCGGGGCGGCCCGGTTACCGTGACGGACCCGGATATGGTGCGCTATTTTATGACGATTCCGGAAGCCTCCCGTCTGGTGATTCAGGCCGGAACACTTGCCAGGGGCGGGGAGATTTTCGTCCTCGATATGGGCGAACCTGTCAGGATTGTCGACCTTGCCCGCAACCTGATTAAACTCTCCGGCTACACGGAGACGGAAATCGGGATTGAATACAGCGGCATTCGCCCAGGTGAAAAGATGTTTGAAGAACCGCTGAGTGATGATGAAGTGCATCCCGGGGAAGTTTACGAGAAAATTTATGTCGGCCGGACACTCGAAGTGGATCCCCGTCTGATCACACGTCTCATCGAGCAGTTTTCGGACAAAGACGATACGCAATTAAAAGAAGCCCTGATGACGATTGTCCATACTGAGCGGACGGAGCTTGCCGCAAAAGGCTCCTGACCGGAATGGTGGCGTGATTCACAGCATCTGGGCGCAGAGCGTGGGTCATGTCATAACTGACGGCCCCGCTTGTGGCTATAATCTAAGAATAATTTTAGTAAGGCGCTGATAAACTATGACACCCTGTGTAAGTGTCATTATTCCGACTTATAAACGAAGTGACTATCTGGAACGGGCCATTGAATCGGTTCTTAAGCAATCCTATCAAGCTATCGAAATTGTTGTCGTGGATGATAATGCCCCTGATTCTTATGTGCGAGCGGAAACCGAGGCGAAAATGCTGGCGTACGAGAACGACTCCCGCGTCACCTATAATCGCAATGAGACAAATCTCGGGGGTGCGCTGGCCCGCAATGAAGGTGTTGCCCGGGCAAGTGGCGATTACATAACGTTTCTCGATGATGACGATATTTATTTACCGGAGAAAATCACACGCCAGGTCCATTATATGGAAGAAAACGGGCTGGACCTTTCCTTTACGGACGTTCGTATTCATGATACAGCTGACACGCTTGTCGACTTTCGCCATCATCCCTATGTGACAAACTTAGCGAATGACGAGCTGTTAAAGAACCATTTGCTGCATCATCTGACCCCGACTGCTTCCTATATGTTTAAAAAGGAGGCACTCCATACAATTGGCGGGTTTGATAATGTCGCGATGGGCCAGGAATTTATGCTGATGCTGAAGGCGATTGAGCAAGGCTTGACCATTGGCTATTTGCCGGAAGCAAACGTCATCCAGTACATTCATGACGGTGAGCGGATTTCCGTCGGCGCTAACAAACTAGCTAAGGAACGGGAACTATTCGCCTTTAAACAAACCTATTTCCCGCAGCTCAGCCGGGCTGAACGGCGCTATGTAACGTTCAGACACCATGCTGTTATGGCTGTTGCCGGCAAGCGGAGTGGCTATATGCGGATCACGGCCACACATCTGCTAAAAGCATTGGTCACGTCGCCTTATAACTGCGTTCGTGAGCTGGTGAGTCACACCCGGAAACTGCGGCAGGGCAATGGTTAAGCCCGCAACAGAGCTTGAGCAGATCCATGCCCGATAACCCCGTTCTGTACGTTAATAGCTCCAGGGTCAGATAGTGGCCAGGCGCTGTGCCAAAACACAACCGGATCGCATCACCTCGCTGGATGCGGTCCGGTTGTGTCTGCTCCGTTATTTTGCGTTTTCTTCGCATCCATGATGGCGTTTAATATACGTTCATTATTGTGCTGGTCAATATGGTCAAACAGGTTTTCTTTCTGTTTGCCTGCGTCTGGTGACTCCTCAAAGCCGTTTTGGATATGCTGTTCAATCGCCGTGATAAGCGTCTCCTGATCATAGCAAATCTCACCCAGAAACGTTTCCGCCGCTGGCCGCAGCAAGCCCTTCCTGAAAAAGCGCTCAAAATCAAACTGATAAAAGAGCACGGGTTTTCCCATATAATTGAAATCAAATGATACCGAAGAGTAGTCGGTGATTAACAGACGATTTTTAAGCAGCAGGCTCTGCACATCCGCCTCATCAAAGGCAATGATGGTCATGCGGTCTGATGCAAGCTCCCTGAAATAGGAAACATACGCCTGCATGCGGTAATGCAGGTAAAAGTCCATATGCTCATCATATTTCTCAAGCATTGCGTGCAGCCGGCTGTCCGTCAGCAGTGCCTGATAGCGGTGAAAATACTCGGATTCCAGAAAGTTATTTTCCTTAATCCAGTCCCGCCACGTCGGCATCAGCAGGATGGAGCGTTCTGTGTCCGGCTGCTCCATAAGCTGGTCAAACCGTGACAGGCCAGTGATGGCTACTTCTTCGGGCTGATAACCCATTTGGTTGATCACCATATTCTGTTCCGATTCGGAGCTCACGCAGAACACATGGAACGGATACTGGTAATCGCTTTTCGCGTAATCGACTTTTTTCCGGCCAAGAACCCCGTGCTGCAAAAACACGCGCGTGCCATGCTGATAACTGGGCCAGTCCACAGCCCGGGTCGGCAGGATGTACTCTAAGTCATGTGACCCGATAAATGTACTGGCGGCGGCGGTTTTCCTGAAATGATCCATCGATCCGTATGTAATCACATGACCCAGCTGGCGCACATGATCCCGGTCGGGTGAATCTTTGGCAATAACGTAATAAATCGGCAGATCCGGAAACTGTTCGCGGCAGTATTTAAAAAAGTGATACCCGGTATCCTGTGCTGTATCAGGCCGTTCACCAATCAGCCAAATAGGACGGTCATCTGCGGCAGGACGGTTCGCTGTCTGCAGCTTTTGCACATACTTGAGTTTTCGGCGCGCGTAGCTATACATATCCAGTTTTAAATTGCCCGCCGGTGTCAGTGTGAGAAAGCTCCGGACACCCTTAGTGCGCTGCCAGGATGTACTGGCAGCGAGCGGTTTATCGACCTGGTAATCATAGAATTCAAGCCCAAGCCCCCGTTCCTGGACATGATCACCATAGACAAGGCGAATTGAAATATCATAGACATGTGAGATATCGGACTGCATTGCCTGGATCGTCTCCAGTGGAACCGTCACCGTGAATCCAGCATACTGATAATAGGCATCAGCGGTGTCGGCAAGAGCTCGGTTTTCCAGTGGATAGACGAGCTCTTCACCGGTCTGCCGCTGGCGAATGATAATGGAGCGCTTCAGCTTATCAGGTATGTCAAAAGGGAGCCGTTCGAAATAAGCATAGCCCTGCAGCTGCAACTGGTCGTCACTGAGCGTATAAGATGTGACATCGCGTTTAATTTTGAGCCCTGTCCGCTTGATCGATAGATTGTCATAGACAGTTGAATAGATATAAAGCAAGGTGAGCTCCGCATCGCGCCATTCCAGACACGTGTGCCGCTCCAGTTCGCCTGGATCATCCAGCTTAACACGGAACAAATAGCCGCCGGTGCGCATATAAACATCCCACTTATCTGTTTCGGGATCACGCGCCATCGTCTGATAGCTGATATCGGCATAAAACCTGTCCTGATCCTCTGCAAAACGGTGCAGGGGAAACGTCTGCAGTGCGTCCTCACCGTGTTCCTGCTTCACAACCAGAGCTGCTTCGTTTAAGTCAGCTGTGCGGGAGGCGTCCTCACGCATATAGCCTGTCAGCCTGATAGTGCTGTCGCCGATCACCTCGCCGTTCAGCTGCGTGACGGTCATGGAAGGAGTGGCGATTTTTAAAGAGAGCGAGCCTTTTGTCGTGATATAGCACTGGACCTCATATGTATGCTGCCCCTGATTCAGCAGGGCTGTCCGGTTTTCATCGATAACGAGCCCATCTTCTGTTTTTAGCCGTTGCCGCTCAGTTTCATTCCAGACGATATAAACATCCCACGTGCCATTTGCTAACGCCATATCCTGTGAGCAAACGGTGGCCGTCCAGTTATCTTCATCCGTCCAGTCTAATGGGAATATGTGCGTTTCAGACGACTTGCGTTTTTTGAGCAGCAGAGCGGCTGCATCGCTCTGGGTTACAGGCGCATCAGCCATGCCGTTTAATGTCATCACGCCGCGTTTATCAAGCTGAACCGAATAGACAGCAGGTGTCATAGACTATACCTCCTTCGTTCGTCCGAGCTCAGTACTTTTGGAAGAAGCTGCAATCCTTCCGTGCCGATCGCATCCAGCCTTATGATTGACGTTTGTTGGCCAGCGCGGTATTGATGGTCTCTTGCCATTTCTGTTTGTAGACAGCTTTATTGAAATGCTCATCAATAGACTTCCGCGCATTTTCGCCCATATCGATGGCACGTTTAGGTTCGCGGAACAGCCGGATCATCCGGTCAGCAAGCTGCTCAATCGATGGCTTAATCAGATAGCCGTTCTCGCCGTCCACAATCATATCCTCAGGCCCGTATTTAATATTGTAGCTGATGACCGGTGTTTTGTTATACATGCTTTCCAGAATTGACAGGGCAAAGCCTTCAGATTTTGAATTCGTCACTGAAAACAGCCCGCGCTGATAAATCGCATCCGGGTTATAGGTATAGCCTCGCAAAAACACGTTCTGCCCCAGATCAAGCTCGTCAATCAATGTTTGCAATTTGGGCTCCTGTTTTCCGGTTCCCCAAATGTCCAGGCAGACATCAGGAAATTCATTCACAACTTTCCGGAAGGCCCGGATCGCATGACTGAGCCGTTTCAACGATGACAGACGGCTGACGATGACACATCGCCGTGGATCCGTCTTCTGTGCGGCAGCACGCAGCGATTGCCGGAATGATGTGTTCGTCTCGTGATAATGCGGCACAACGGTCAGATTTAAGTGACTGCCGAACCGGTTGCTGATGTCCTGCTTTTGTTCTTCTGTCAACAGGGCAATCGCATCAAACGCCTCGAGATGCTCCATGCCGTACTGGACTTTTGGCACGATAGACGCATCCGTGGTATAGGGCTTCTCCAAATGACTGCTGTGCAGCCGCCAAATTTTGGCGGCCCTTGGGTGATGCAGCTTAACCAGCAGATCGTCCGTGCTTCGCGTATCGGATATAACGATGGACTGCTTGCCGCCGAGGCGGTCAATCACGTCATGCAGCCAGTCCAGTTCAAGCACGCGTTCCTTCTGTGTCAGCTCTTTTTTAACCGAACCATCCTTGTGAAAAAGCACATGCCGGTTTGTCGTCTCATCCGCAGGCTTATGCCACTGCGTTAAATAGGCGCGCTGTTTCCGGTCATAATAGATCGTCTGGCGCGGCTCATTATGTTTGTAATCCATGTAGGCCGTTTTGGCCAGATGACCCCAGCTGTCGAACGTTTCCCGCTTGGTCCGGTAGCGGTTCGCATTAAAATAATCGATAAAGTTGAGGGACTGATTTTTCCTGAGGGCGATATAAGACGTATACAGCCCGTTAGCATACAAGCGGTACGCATTATACCCAGGCCGTTTAACAGCCGCTGTTCCTTTGGTCAGTTGTTTAAGGGAAGCCTTTTTGGCAGGAGAACGGGCGTATTCGGGCTGTTTGTGTCCCGCTAATTCTTCATACATATTGCGTATCCTGACGTTGCTATGAACCTTTCTCAGTTTATGCAGCTTCCGGCGTATTCGCGGATAATCGGGATTGAAATTGAAGGTCAGCATATGGGTATCATAACCCATCTCCGCGAAGAATGACGCTTGTTTTAAGGACGCCTTGGTCAGGCCGCCCCGCTGCAGGTCGATAGAGTTTATAAGAAAAAACACGGTTGGTTTCATGGCGTCTTCCCTTTCTGTGCTGTCATTTGCCCAGCATACTTATTCCAAGTATAATCATATTACGTTTGAAAATCAATTCACGCCCCGATATAATATAGACTATACTGGGAATCAATTGAGGGGAGTCACATCACAACCATGTCCGCACTGAAAAATAACCAAGTGATCGATATAAACCTTCAGGAAACGACTTACGAACTTCAATTGGCTGTTAAAAATACGTTTTTCGAAGCATGGGACAACTGCTTCTTCACATTAGTTGAACGTGATACAGAGGAATGGCTGGTGCTGTCGTCCGTGACGGCTGAACAGCGGGAAGATGTTACCGTATTCAATGTCTATCTGCCTTTTGATGCGCATGCGCAAACATTCATGAAGCGCGACATCTGGGACGTGTATTTAAATGGCCAGACGGAGGATGATGAGCGCCGCATCCGGGCGAAAAACACGAGCAGCCAGTACCGCTTTCTGGTTGTCGATCTGCCGGACCAGGCGAAAATGTTTTATCCGTACCCCACGAAAAATGGCAAGCTTTCATTCCGGTTTAATCATTACTTTTTATATGCTGAACTGGATGAGGTGAGCCTAAAGAAGGATCAGCTGAGCTTTTCCGGCTACTTCAATTACCCGCCTTTATTTAAAACAAGTGACTCAGACGTTGAAGATCTGCGGTTAGTGGTAACGAATAATCGCGATGACCAGGAAACAGTGGTGCCCGTTGAACGTATGCAGCGCGGTGACATCCAGCAAAAAGCAGAAGGGAATAACGAGCTTCTGTACTGTGGTTTCACCGGCTCATTCAATTTTTCGCACATGCTGAACAATGACAGGAAAGTATACTTAAAATATTATCTGGAAATGACCCTGAACACCAACAGCTGGCGTGAAACAATCCGGAGCACCCGCGTTCGCCTGGATAAAAGTGCCGGCATTCAGCCGACCCGCGTTATCCAGTCGGTTAATGCTGAAAAGAAGAAAATACTGCTGAAACCTACCAAGAGATCCTATTACGCATCCTTGCAGATTACTAGATTTTACCGCAGGAAAGAAATGGTGCGCCAGCTCAAGTCAGCCTGGGTTAGAGTGCGGCGCAGTAACGTGTTAAAGAATTGGTATAAGCTGGCGTTTTCGCTTTTAGGAAAGCTTCCGGCCAAGAAAAAGACGATCATGTTTGAGAGCTTTATCGGCAAGCAATACAGCGACAGCCCCCGGGCGATTTATGAGTATATGCTGACGCACAAGCCTGATTATGAGATGTACTGGAGTGTCGACAGGCGGCATATGCCCTTGTTTGAAGATAAACATGTCAGGCACGTGCGCCGTTTCTCGATTAAATGGCTGTTCCTGATGGCGCGGGCAGGCTTCTGGGTTTCCAACAGCCGCCTGCCGTTATGGATTCCCAAACCGAAGCATACGACGTATCTGCAAACGTGGCACGGCACGCCGCTGAAACGGCTGGCCACCGATATGGACGAGGTGCATATGCCGGGCACCAATGCTGAAAAATATAAACGAAACTTTCTGAAGGCGACGGCTAAATGGGATTATCTCGTCTCACCTAATGCCTATTCGACGGAAATTTTCCGGCGGGCGTTTCAGTTTGACCGGACGATGATCGAATCCGGGTACCCGCGGAATGACTTTTTAATCAACGCCAACAACGCGGGGACGATCAGCGACTTAAAACATAAAATCAATATCCCCGAGGACAAACGCGTGATTCTGTACGCGCCGACATGGCGGGATAATCAGTTTTACGGACGGGGTCAGTATAAATTTGATCTGCAGCTGGATCTGGACCGTCTGCATGAGGAACTCGGGGAGGATACGATTGTTCTGCTGCGTCTGCATTATCTCGTGGCGGAGAATCTTGACCTTACCGGCTACGATCATTTTGTATTTGATGTTTCCGCTCATGAAGACATCAGGGAGCTGTACCTCGTGTCCGACATGCTGATCACCGATTATTCCTCGGTGTTCTTTGATTATGCGAATTTGCGCCGGCCGATGTTTTTCTATGTTTATGACATTGAAGACTACCGGGACAATCTGCGCGGTTTTTATTTTGATCTGGAGGCGAAAGCACCTGGTCCGCTGGTTAAAACGACCGAGGCGCTGCTTCAGGAAATCAAATCAATTGATCAGCATGGTTTCGAACCATCGGCCACAACACAGGCCTTTTACGATAAGTTTTGCTATCTGGAAGACGGCCGGGCCAGTGAACGCGTGGTCAATCAATTATTCTGAAGAACGTTTGTTACAGTCTCTTTATAAAGGCAAGTGATACCTATGGACAGGGCAATTGATGTTCGCAATCTATCAAAAATGTATAAGTTATACAACGGCTCGAAGGAGCGGCTGCTGGACTTTGCCACACCCCGGAGTTACGGCGATTCCTTTTACGCACTAAGGGATATAAGCTTCCAGGCCGAGCAGGGTGATGTGGTCGGTTTTGTCGGCATTAACGGCTCCGGCAAATCAACGCTTGCCAATGTGATCGCCGGCGTTGTTCCCGAGACAGATGGCTCTGTCAGCGTCAACGGCGAGGTGTCGCTGATCGCAGTCAATTCCGGTCTCAAAGGCGATCTGACCGGCCGCGATAATATTGAATTGAAATGCCTCATGCTCGGGTTCAGCAAGGATGAGATTAAAGAACTGGAGCCCGGCATTATCGAATTTGCCGAACTGGACCAATTCATCGATCAGCCGGTTAAATCGTATTCCAGCGGCATGAAATCCCGGCTCGGGTTTGCCATTTCTATCAATATTGATCCGGACGTGCTGATTATTGATGAGGCACTGTCGGTCGGGGATAAAGCGTTTGCTGAAAAAAGCCTGAACAAAATGAAAGAATTCAAAACCCAGGGCAAGACGATGATTTTCGTCAGCCATTCGATCGGTCAGATGCGGCAGTTCTGCGATAAGATTCTCTGGCTGGAATACGGCCGTGTCCGTACTTACGGGGATGTGGAAGAGATCATACCGCAATACGAACAGTTTCTGGCCGACTGGAAAAAGATGACCAAACAGGAACGCGTTCAATATAAAACAGATGTCTTGAACGGTGCGCAGCCGCAGCAGGATCTGGCGGAGGAACCGGCTGTCAAAGCCAAACAAACGTATAAAACGTATTACAAGGAAGAACCTGTCAGCAAGCTGGGCCATATTAAAGGCGGCATTTCCTCGATTTTTCCGTCGCTGGATGAGCTGGATCAGGGGATGTCCTCGGATCAGTATAAAAATCATGTCTACTACATTAAACGAGAAGCCGTTTATTATGATGAGCTGTTTTACCTGCTGAGTACGGAGCCCAGTGCCCAGACAGGGGTCATTGGCTGGATGAAAGCCTCGGATATGGCGAGTCATGTGCATATAGCCATTGATTCTGACCCGAAAACATGCTATCTGACAGGCGCAGGTGCAGCTTACAGCCTTCCCTGGGGCGGCCGGAGAAACCAGCTGATCGCTGATTTAGGCCCGTATGAAGACACGGCCTTTCCGGTCGACCAGACGGATAAAATCGGCAACAATGTCTGGTACCGGGGAACACTAGAAGGTGAGCACATCTGGGTGCATGCCAAACATGTGACAGGTGACTAGACCGATTCCCGCACGGACTCGAATCAAACGCCTCCCAGCTTGGAGGTGTAAAAAGTATGTAAATTGTTTTACATGCATGGCTGGATATAAAAATGGTCTGCTAGAATAGGGACGGTATTAAACAAAAGGCAGCAGCTATTATGAGGTTTGACCAAAAAGGTACACGAAAATGACAACATGTATGAGCTAGGAGCGAGGATTATTGAAGTGGCATAAGATCTTAAAAAAATGGAAACAGCGTTTGGTGAAAAAAGTAACTTTGTATGATTGGTCAGGCGACTCTGATGCATTAACCTATTATTTTCAGCTAAGTCATTTTTGGGGTGATATAAACCATGTTGCGGCAGCGTTAACAACTGACGATCACGCCTATTTTCTGCCTTGTGAACGGCAAGGGAAGCATTTAACCATTACCGTTTCCGCTGATAATCTAAACGTGATCGAGTCGAGCGCCGTGTTGCATGTCTATATTAATCATCAAGTGATGTGGCTGACGACTTCCTTAAGCAACAGTGCTATGAAAGAGGCCGTTATAACCGGTGGCAAATGTCTGGTCACGAAGGTTCAGCAACATCTGACGATCCGGCGTCTGCTGCCGGAATATGATTTCAATCGTGAACCAATCACTATTCGTGATGTCCAGACAGGTTATAACACGCTCTCATTTCAAATGACGGATTGGCATGACACACCTATGGAACTGTGTTTCCTTCGGGGCCAAAAAGACATGTTGCTGCAGGCGACCGTGGATGAGGGATGCGTCCAGGTACATGATTTGTCGCTGTTATCAAAAGGCAATTGGCAGCTGTTTATAAAAACAGGCAATACGTTAACGCCGGCTGGTATTCAGGAGCAGGAAATGGCCTTTTTCAATACCTGCCATCATCGGATGACCCCCCTGAGTAAGAAGGGCTATTTCCATTTACATGTTGCGCCAAACCGGCTAAAGGCAGCGTCCATCGGGATCGAACATCAGTCGGCATCTATCAGCCTTCATATAACGCCTGAGGCAATCGAACAGCAAGCTGACGCCAATCTGCAGTTAATCATGAATGACCCCGTTCATGATCGGGACTACATCTACAGCTTACATCCAGAGACTCAAGGGTACTTGGCACATATTCCGCTGATGGATGTGAACGACCATTTTGCCAAAAAGCGGTTTTTTGTCTTACAAGAAGGTGATGAACCCCTCAAATATCAGCTGCAGATCAAGCGTTCTGTGCTGAAAGGGGATCTGACGTTCGAACACGCTGTAAATGCGCAATACATGACCTACGCCTTTTATAAACGCAAAGATGCGACACTCGGCCTGAACGTTCAAAAGCCAAAATTAAACAAACAATTATGGAAGATTGACGATTTTATTCTGAAAGGGCAGCTTGGAGAAGGGGACGGGGCACTCGATAAATTTATGGACTGCGCGCCTTATTTATATATTGAAGACAGACATTCATTTGATGCTGTCTATATGCCCATACAGGACGTTTTTGAAGCCGACCTAAATGAACTGGATCTGATAAACCTCAAATCGAAAGAGAAAACCATTTTTGATATTTTTGTGGTGATCATCAATCAGCAGGGAGACATGATTCGCAAAGAAAAAATTAAATATAAATACGCTGACTACAAAAAAGATAACTATTATACGTATAAGCAACAGGAAGATGACGCGTCCAATCAGCACCATTTCCTTATAACCACGACACCGTTTGGCAATCTTAAAATTGAATCCTTTACCATCCCGCGAACCATCCAGATTCCCGCCGATACATCGGTGAAGGACAGCAATGTATGGCTCTTGGGCGAACGGTACAATACGGCACAGGACAACGGGATTGTGCTGTTTCACTGGCTGCAAAACCATACCGATATCGACGCCTACTATGTTATCGATGAGGAATCACCCGAATATGAAAAAATGAAAGATAACCCAAATGTCTTGTGTTTCGGATCCGAAAAACATTTTGCGATTGCCTTCAAAGCGAAAGTCCTGTTAGGCACACATGATCTGGAAAATATCCTGCCATACAAACCAGCAAGCGGCTTTTTCCATTATGAAAATACGTACCGCGTCTTTCTGCAGCATGGCGTTCTCGGACGCAAGAATGTCGAGTATCACAAAAAATACTATGAGCTGCCTTTTAATCTAGTCATCGTCAGCAGTGAACCCGAAAAGTATGACATTGTTATGGATGAACTGGGTTATCAGGAAGATGAAGTGGCTGTTACAGGACTCGCCAGATTTGATAACCTTATCCAGAACCAGAACACCCGTCCAAAGGATATTTTGCTGATGCCAACATGGCGGGACTGGATTAATACAGACCAGCAATTCCTGGAAAGTAAATATTATGCAGCTTACACAAACCTAATTAATAATACGCGGCTACTAGAGCTCCTCGAAGCTTACGATGTTCAACTGCATTTTTACCCGCATTACCGCGCACAAGACTACTTTCAGCGCGAAATGCGTGTTGACAACGACCGCGTAACATTCATACCGTATGACACTTACTATGTTCAGGAACTATTGATCAATCACGCCCTGCTCATAACAGACTTCAGCAGCGTCAGCTTTGACTTTTCGCTCATGAACAAACCGGTTATCTACTATCATTTCGACGTCAAACGATTCTTCAGAAAAGGCATACTCAGACCAGTCGAGGAAACCTTTATCGGCAAAATCGCCGAATCCGAAGAAGAACTGGTCAACTTAATCGAAGACAGACTTCAGCATCAGCTAGCAAACTATGATGTTGATATTTCAGGTATTATAAAGTACCAGGACGCGTCCAATTGCCAACGCATCTTTCAAACGGTCGAGTCCAGACTGACACAATCACAGCAATGAGCAGCCGCTTGCGCACGAGTGGTGGGGCGATCGGGGAGCGCTGGGAATCGATCGAGGCGCACTGAAAATCGATCGAGCAGCACCCAAAGTCGATCGGGCTGCACCGAATATCGATCGAGCAGCACCCAAAGTCGATCGAGGCGCACTGAAAATAGATCGAGCATCACCCAAAGTCGATCGAGGCGCACTGAATATCGATCGAGCAGCACCCAAAGTCGATCGAGGCGCACCGCATATCGATCGAGCACCGCCCAAAGTCGATCGAGGCGCACAGAATATCGATCGAGCGCCGTCCAAAGTCGATCGAGCAGCACCCAAAGTCGATCGAGGCGCACTGAAAATCGATCGAGCAGCACCCAAAGTCGATCGAGCACCGATCTATTTGAGGATGTTCGTTTTCGGCTCAGCCGAAAACGTTCGATTAACTTTCCGCTTTAATACGTAATCAGCAGCTATTATTTTATAGGGCGGTGTGCTATGATAGACTTGCCCTCTTACAAAAATCTCTAAAAGGAGCGATGCCATGATATTAAAACGTCGCAGCAAACCCCTCCCTCTAAGAAAGCTCGATGCTCTTCTTCCGCGACTCTCACCTAATTTTCCAGAACTGATTAAAATACAGGAAGACGCCAAACGGCAGCAGCGAGGCTATTCCGGCGAGTTAAGAGTCGATTATTTTCTTGATTACCTTGCCCCGAAGTTTACGATCCTTCATGATGTCTATCTGCGTACGAACGGCAAAAACTTTCAGATTGATTCACTTATTATTGCTGATCACACGATTTTTATTGTTGATAGCAAACATTATCAAGGTCTCATTACATTTAATACCATCCTCAGGCAGCTTACTCGCTCCGATAATCAGATTGAGTCAGGCTTTGAATATCCCATCACCCAAGTTAAAAATCAAATACGTAATCTAGAGCATTGGCTCAATCAGCTTTATTTCAGCAAAATACCAATAAAAGGTTTTGTAGCTATTGCTGATCCGGCGACAATCGTCAAAGTGGAGGGGAGCCAGGAAGAAGTCAGTAGCTATGTTGCCCATGCTGCTGAAATTCATGAACGGATCGTATCGTACGACCGCCAAATGAGTGATGAAGGAGCAAAAAAGTTATCTGGACCACAAATAGGCAAAGCGATTCTTAGCCAGTGCGGTACCTTTGATATTAATCTGTTCAAGCAACATAATCTCCAACAAAAAGATATAAGGTCAGGCGTCCGCTGTCCAGACTGTGGGCAGTGCGGTATGAAACGTGTTCATAGCGGCTGGCTCTGCGAGAAATGCAATTGTTATTCAAAACATGAGCACATCACAGCCCTTAATGATTACTTGTTGCTGATCAAGGAAACCATCACGAATCAGGAATGTATGAATTTCTTAGGTTTAAACTCACGCCATGTGGCCTCGAGAATTCTGAAGAACAGCGGTTTAGACTACTACCCTCAAACGAGGAAATGGCATAATGTGTCTAATAGAAAGTAGGGGGTCGGAGGCGATCGAGCTGTACTGAACATCGATCGAGCACGACTCAAAGTCGATCGACCTCTGCCCAAATTCGATCGAGCACCGCCAAAAACCGATCGGGAGCACTGGGGAATCAATCGAGCAGTCGTTCGTTTGAGGATGTTAATTTTCGGCCACGCCGAAAATTTTCCCTTTAAGAAAAAAACACGCCCAAAATCGATCGAGCCGCACTGAATATCGATCGAGCACCATCCAAAGTCGATCGATCTGCACAGCATATCGATCGAGCACCACCCAAAGGCGATCGATCCGCACTGAAAATCGATCGAGCACCACCCCAAGCCGCGCGAGCCGCACCGAATAGAGCGCGAGCACCGCCCCAAGCCGCGCGAGTCGCACAGCATAACGATCGAGCACCGCCCCAATCCACCCGAGCACCACCCAAGCCAGAGCATCCCAATAAAAAACCCTTGCCATTACGGCAAGGGTTAACCTTATGTCAAGACTCGTCCGATTCTGCAGCCAGCTTGCGGTAGTTGGCGGAGATGCTGCCGGGTGTGCAGTTATACTCGCGGGCAAGCTGGTCCTGGGTGATCGTGGTATCCTGCAGCCAGTCTTTCTGCACGAGATATTCCAGGGCTGCTGCGTAGGGTTCGGGTTTTCGTAAGGATGGTTTAGCTTCTTGGGCGTAGCGCTGCCAGAAGGCCACGCCTTTAAATAAGACGTCATCCTGAACGTTTTTTTCAATCATGTGATCGGCAAACAATTGTGCCACGTTTTCGTGAACGGCATTGCTCCAGTCATCTGTTTCTTTTCCCTGATTCAGGGCGTCAGCGAGAAAGTCAGGGAAGTGCTCCTGCAAGCCGCCATCCTGCCGGTCATAAGTATTTAATAATTGCGTGATGTGCTCCGGCTCGTGACGGTACAGTTTTATAATTGTATAAAAGAAACCGTACTGATCAGCATATGGCACCAGTGTTCCGATTAGCAGACTGCCTTCGGAAAAATCTTCTTCCGGATGATAGGGGATGCGGAAACGTTCGCGCGTGCGGCAATCGTCCAGCGTGAGCTGATGGCTGTTCGCATCTACCTGCACCACCTCATAGGCTGATGGCAGCTGCTCGCCCCAGCTGGCGAACAATTCGCGTGTGCGCCGGCTGACACCGCGTATGGACTTGTTGAAAAAGTCCGAGAAAATGGTGCGGATTTCGGTGCCAAATGGGATGTGAAATAGAATCCACAGTGTAAGCCCGGTTTGATAGATTTCGGCTGTCTCCGCGTCGTTGTCCATATCGTCACGGTGGTAACGTGCCTTCAAATTTGCAAGTGTCTGTGCGTAGCCGTCCATAATGGCCGCGGCGAATTGCTGGTGAAGCTTCTGCAGTTCACTGTTCGTACGCTCAACGCTTGTATTGGCTGCATTTTCAAAGCCGCAGCAGTTTTTGTACTTTTTACCACTTCCACATGGGCACGGGTCATTTCGTTTAATCTTGCTCATAGTATCGAGCACCTCTTGTTAGATTACTAGCTTCCTATTATGCAGGAAAGATCATGCAATTTCAAGTCAAATACAGCTGTAACACCCACAAGTTGGGGATAGTGTCGTCATAGCTGCTGTCTGATGCGGCCGGGGCCGCGCGCATCATTAAGTTCCGCGCCCGGCCCCTATCCGCAGGCGCCATTAAGCCTTCTGATCCTGCTGAATCGGGTAGGCGGACCATTCACTGAGATCGATTTCCTCCCGAATAATCATACGCGCTGGAAAAATGAATGTCCATGGTTTGCTCGTATTCGCCCGTATGGTGAAATCTGTCATTTGAAAGCTGCCGCGTGCGACTTCCTCACCGCTGGCGTCTTTCAGCCCGAGCGGCACCTGCTCCAGATGGATATTTTTCTCCGCGCCGTTGCGGATCAGGATTGTGGCTGCGATATCGCCGTTGTCCTGCTGTCTGGCCTGGACGCCCATGAAATTCATTTCCCCCGGTTTCAGCTTCGGTGCCTGCTTCACAATGGTTTCGAGCGATGCGCGCGTCTGCTCATTGATCGACTCTTCCCATGAGTTCTCCAAATCCAGCTGGTGCGATTTTTTCAGCTCAAATGCAAGCGACCAGCTGCCGGCTAATTGCGCTGTATCACCGACGATCATGTCCGGCTCAAAGACGAATGTCCATGGCCGCGCGCCGTTTGCCGGAATCGAGCCGAGCTGGCTGAGATCAAACGTCTTGCGGGCAACCGGTTTTTGATCCGAGCCCAGAAGCAGCACACGCGTTTCGCCGAACTGAATAGCTTTCGTGACTGTGTTGCGGATCAGGCCAGCGACTTCCATACCTTTTTTCGTTTGCTTCACTTCCATCCCGTAAATGGAAATCTGATTTTGATGCAGTTTGGGGCTCTGGCTGTTATGAAACGCATAGACGTAGCGGTCTTCCTCGGTCAGACCCCAGTCATCCGGGATCGACAGCTCCGTTTCCACAGCTGGCTGATCAGCGTCAGAGGTTTCCTCCTGATCCGGCTGTAAATAGTCGTCAGCTTTCGCCGCTTGCTCCTGCTTTTTTTTCGTTCCTTTGGCAAAATTAAACATCAAATCGTCCTTTCTTTTGACTCTTGCTTGTTTTGATCAGCGATTTTCCGCTCCATCAGGCCTGCTGTACGCGATGCCAATTCAAACGTTAATTGACTGAAGGAGGACTCAAACAGTGAGTAGCCTTCTTTTTCAAACAACTGAATCGGATCTTCCTGCTGATACTGCCGCATGCCAATGCCTTCCTTCAGCTGCTGCATCGTGTCCAGGTGTGATTTCCAGACGTTGTCAACCACGACAACCGCCAGACCCCTAACGGAAGCCAGGACCTGCTCGTTTTCGGCAAATGAAAAGAAACGTTCCTTGTGTTCCTCCCAGGCCGGCTCAACCAGTTCCTTGACGTCGTCTTCAGTCTCTACCTGCTGTCCCGCCAGCGTCACGTCACTCAAAAGGATACGGTTCAGATTGTCTTCAAGCGGTTTCAAATCAATTTCTTCTGGCGCTGCATCAACCTGCAGATACGTATCAATCATTTCCCACGGCACATTCGCGGTTTGTTTGTCAACAAACGTCAGGATATCATCTGTCTCCAGAATATTATTCCGCAGCTCATAAACAATTTGCCGCTGCTGGTTCAGGACCCATTCCAGCTTCAGGTTGTATTCGCGCACCTGATACTGCATCCCTTCACTGATCCTTTGGGCTGTTTCCACAAGTTTATGCACGTTGGACGAGGTGACAAGACCATTCTCATCTGATTTTAGCTTCGGTCGCATCCGCTCCAGTTCATCCGGTGCAAAACGCGTCAGCAAATAATCCTCGAGTGAGAGCACATATTGCGTTGATCCCGGATCACCCTGACGCCCGGAACGCCCGCGCAGCTGGTTGTCAATCCGCTTGCTTTCATTACGCTCCGTGCCGAGCACATGCAGCCCGCCACGTTCGGCAGCACCTTCACCCAGAATGATGTCCGTACCGCGCCCGGCCATATTGGTAGCGATCGTCACACGGCCGACCTGGCCGGCCATCGCAATCAAGTGGGCCTCCTGCTCAACACTTTTAGCATTCAGCAGATGATAGGGGACACCGCCCTCATCGAGAATGCGCGCCATTTCCTCTGACTGCAGAATCGATGTCGTCCCGATCAGCATCGGCTGACCCTTTTCATAGCGCGAGCGGATCTCCTCCAGCAAAAAGTCATTTTTCGCCTGCTGGGTCATGAACACTTGATCCGGCAGGTCCGTCCGCTGATTCGGTTTATTCGTCGGGATCTGAATAACATCCATCCCGTAAACCTGGAACAGCTCCTTCTCCTCAGTTTTCGCCGTCCCCGTCATCCCGGACAAAGTCGGATACATCCGGTAATAGTCCTGCACGGTGATCGAGGCATACGTTTTATTCTCATCCGAATTGGCGAGCCCTTCCTTCGCTTCAATCGCCTGATGCAGCCCGTCACTCAAGCTGCGGCCTTCCATCACACGGCCCGTATTCATATCAACCAGCTTGATCTGACTGTCATCAACGATGTAATCCACATCACGCTCAAACAGCATCCGCGCCCGCAATGCCTGCAGCAGGGCATGGAAAAGCGTGCTGTGCTCCAGATCGAATAAATTCGGAATCCCAAAAATCCGCTCACACTTGCTGATGCCATCATCGGTAAAATTAGCGACCTTCGTTTCCGGATCAAACGTGAACTCCTCATCCTGCGTAAAGCCAGCAATCACGCGCGAACACACCTGATAGAGCCGCCCAGCCGCCTGATCCTTGCCAGCAATAATCAGCGGCGTGCGCGCCTCATCAATCAGCACACTGTCGACCTCATCAATAATGGCAAAATGATACGGGCGCTGCACTTTTTGATCAAGCGACTGCACCATATTATCGCGCAGATAATCGAAGCCAAATTCATTGCCGACCCCATATGTAATATCACACAAATACGCATTCTTTTTCTGCGAACTGCTCAAGCCGGACACATTCAAACCGACACTCAGACCGAGAAACTCATGAATCTGACCGATCAGCTCCTTATCCCGCTGAGCGAGATAATCATTCACCGTGATAATGTGCGTGCCTTTACCTTCCAGCGCATAAAGATAGGCCGGCAGCGACGCAACAAGCGTCTTCCCCTCACCAGTCGCCATCTCGCCAACATTGCCTTTCTTCAGCACCAGACCACCAAGAAGCTGCACATCAAAATGCCGCATGCCCAGCACGCGCACCGCCGCCTCGCGAACCGTCGCAAAAGCCTCCGCCGTCAAATCATCAATCGACTCACCCTCATCAAGCCGACTGCGGAATTCCGCCGTTTTCGCCTGCAGCTCCTCATCCGACAGAGCCTGAAATTTTGGTTCCAACTCATTTATCTTTTCAACACGCGCCAGATACGGTTTCAACTCTTTCATATTTTTCGGTTTTCTTTCCAATAGATTCGTAGACATAACAACGAAACTCCTTCAAAAATAACTTACTAGTAGTATAGCATAAACAGCCGTGTTAATATAAGGTAAAGAGTGCCGACCCCGCACAAGGATGCGCTTGTGCGGGGTGCCTGCTCCCGTGGGGTGCCCGCCGCGGGGAAGCTTTCCCGCGGGGTGCCTGTTTCCCGCAGGGTGCGAGTTTCCCCGCGGGGTGCCTGTCACCACCCGAATTTTGTCGAATGATGTTGTCCAGTTGTTAGACATTAATTGAACGTTTTCGGCCACGCCGAAAACGAACACTCTCAAACGAACCACCGCCTGATCGCTTCCGATGCTCTCGATCGAAAAAGGGCGATGTTCGATCGATTTCGAGAGCTGCTCGATCGAATTTGAGAGCCTCTCGATCGATTTCGGGAGCATCTCGATCGAATTCGGGAGCCTCTCGATCGATTTCGGGAGCATCCCGATCGAATTCGAGAGCACCTCGATCGATATCGAGAGCACCCCGATCGATTTCGGGAGCCTCTCGATCGCAATCCCGCAAGCTCCCGATCGAAAAATATCGCCATCGGGAATGCGGGATCATGCACCATAGTCAAATTTAAATGAATGTGTAAGAAAGGCAGAAATCATATGCGAATTGGAATTACAGGAAATTATGGCAATCAGAATCAGGGTGATGAGGCGATTCTGGAAGGCATTATCATCCAGCTGGAACAGACGTATCCGGTTGAGCGCGAGGACATATGTGTGTTCACGAAAACACCGGAGGAGACGCGCCACAAATTAGGTGTGATGACGCATCCTCTATATGAAAGGACGAAAACGGCGCCGGGTTCGCTTATGGCGACGATCCGTCAGACAATGCCGGTCATCCGCGGGCTGGACATGCTTATCATTGGCGGCGGCGGGATTTTAATGGATCTTTACATAAATAGTACGGTCATTTTTGCGATGTACGGCTGGCTGGCGAGGCGCGCGCATGTTCCGGCAGTGATTTATGGTGCGGGGGCCGGACCGATCAACACGCGTGCCGGCAAATGGCTCGTCAAATCGCTCGCGGGCCATGCTGATCTCGTAACCGTCCGGGACGCGCCATCGAAAAACCTCCTTGCCTCCATCGGGGTTAAACAGCCGGTTCAGGTGATCGCGGATCCTGCGTTTTACGTGCCTGCCCCAGCGCAGGAGTACCCGGCGGACAGCCGGCTTGCGATCGGTGTGACCGCGCTGCCGTATTTTCACAGCAGTTACTGGCCGGAGGAGGATACACAGAAATATAATCACTACATTGAAGGCATGGCGGCGAATCTCGATCACCTGCTGGCCGAGCAGGACCAGGCGGTGATCACCTTTTTCGCCACGAAATACCCGCAGGATCTGGGTGCCGTGCGTGACATTCAGGCCTTGATGCAGTATCAGGATCGCACGGAGACGCAGGAGGATTTTCTGACGCATCGGGAACTGCTTGCCCTGATTGAAAAGCAGGATCTGATTATCGGAACACGGCTGCATTCCCTTATTCTGGCGCTGGCCGCAGCTAAGCCGGTTATGGCGGTTGCTTATCATCAAAAAGTGCACGCGATGATGGACCGGATTGACTGTGCCGAGGCAAGTATTCATATCGAAAATGTCCACATTAACCAGCACTTTTTCGCCGATGGGTGCAGCCGGATGGCAGCGGACTGGGAGACGACCAGGACCCGCTTCAGAGAGCGTTCTGAAGCGATGAAATATCAGGAGCCGAGGGGCATGACCCTTATTCAGGAAAACATCACCGGCGCTAGCCGGATGAGAAAGCAGGGATCCTGATTGGGCGCTCCATCACGCTTTCTCAAACTGCTCGGCACGATCACACTCATCAATATTCTCTCGCGGGTGTTTGCCTTTCTGCGGGAGCTGTTTATCGGCTATCAATACGGCACAACCTATCAAGCGGACAGCATCATCACGGCGTTTACCATTCCGAATTTCTTTCACATCGTGCTCGGCGGCGCGGTGACGACAGCATTTATCTCGGTCTACGGCAAACAGCAGAGCCAGGTCAAACACGATTTCGCCCGGACCGTCTTCACGATGCTGGCCCTGGTGGTCGGCACGCTCACGATCGCCTTCATGCTCCTGCCATCATTCTGGATGGAGCTGTTTTTCGGCGGCATGTCCGGTGACGCACTTGCGCTGACTGAAAAACTGTTCCGACTGACCGCACCAGCAACATTTTTCCTCGTCGTCGGAATAGCACTAAGCGGGCTGCACAACGTCTATGGCCATTACCGGCTCAGCACGACGTCGACCTTTTTGTTCAACGCGCTCTATCTCATCATCGGCGCAGGGCTCACACCATGGCTCTCAGCCTATTCGTATTCACTCGGAGCAGCACTCGGCGCCGCAGCAATGTTCGGATTTCTCGTGTATTTTATCCGCAAACGCAATTTAATGCCGCTCAAGCCGAAACTGGTGCGCATGCCGCAGAATAAGCGATTCCTGAAACTGGCGCTCCCGCTCATGCTTGGCGGTGCGACCATGCAATTTTACCAGCTGATCCAGCGCATGTTCGCCGCACCACTCGACAACGGGGCAATCGCCGCGCTCAACTACGCATCGAAAATGACGCAGATGCCCCAAGCCGTGCTCATGACAAGCGTCACAACTATGATTTATCCTATGCTAACCAAAGCAGCAGGGGAAGGCGATCAGACAAAAATCACCAACGCCTATCAAAAAGGCTTCCGGCTCCTGACACTGCTCCTGCTGCCAGCAAGCGCTTTTCTGGTCATTTATGCCAAAGACATCATGACATTCATCCTGCAATACGGCGCCTTCAGCACCGATTCAACCAGCGCGACATACCCGCTGCTGCAAATCTATGCCATCGCCGTACTCGGACTCGCCCTGAACACCTATATCACACGGTTTTTCTACGCCGCAGAAAAAACCGTACTGCCCGTCGCCCTGAATGTCCTGTCCGTCATCGGCATCAACATACTTGTCATCATCCTATTTCGGGAGCAACTGGGCGCAGAAGCAATCGCACTCGGCACCGCCATAAGCGCCATCATCAACATGCTGCTGCTCATCATCTGCGCCCGCTGGCAACTCAAACTAAACGTCAGCAGCCACCGCTTCATCGGCAAAATCATACTATACACAGCCGCAGCAACCGCAGCATTATGGCTCGTCTCACTCTTGCCATTCACCCTAGCCCTGCTCTCACTAGCAACCGGCGGCATCACCCTGCTGCTCATCATCGGCACAGGCATCAAACTTGTACACTGATGAAGAGAAGGGGGGGAGACAGAGCGAATGCTAATTTCCGTGCGGGGTGCCCGTCCGTGCGGGGTGCCTGTCACGACCCGAATTTTGTCGAACCGCTCTCGCTGGCAGCTCGAAATTGAATGGGATGCCCGCCGAGTAAGAGTTAGCCACTCGCTCGCAGTGAATTTGGGTGGGCTGTAAATGACGGTTGAAAGGATTGAGCCCCGACGAGACATCCATATGAGAGGGGAGATGGTGTTGACAGTCCAGAATGCCACATCTTAATTTGCTGATGGATTTCCAGTTGGAGATCCTTGCCGAATCGCAATTGGTTATTTCGTTTGCGTACCGCATCAGAAATAGACGCCTGTGATACTGGATTGAAACTCATTTTTACACTGTCAGATTCACCTATTTATAATGTAATAATTTTTATTCAATAAGACGATATAGATATATTCCGTTTCTTTTTTTCGCAATCACTTCGTTACGTTCTATTAAAAGATCTAGAAGACTTGTAATTTCCAGGACAAATGTGACAATTAAATTTTCATACCGATCAGGATACATGTCTTTAATAATATCCAGGCCTGTTTTTTCTCCTTTTGATAGAGTGTTTTTCAGACGTGTTGCTCGTTTTTCTGTTCTTCTTAATTGAGCATTAACAATACTTTCTAAATCGTAAATGTCAGTGCCATGCCCTGAATAAGTTATCTCTACGGGAAAACTCAGACATTTTTTTAAGTTATTAATATATTGAAGGAGCGGCTTTGCGCGTTTCTCACCAGGAAAAGGTGCATCAAGAAAAAGGCCGACATGAATGTCATCAATAACGTGATCACCACAAATAAGAATTCTATCTTTAGCACAATATAAGGAAATGTGATCTTGTGAATGCCCTTGAGTTTCAATGATTCTCCATTCCGGTAGATTGGGAATCACATCTCCTTCTTTTAATTCCTTAGTTACCCTTAGATTCGTTAACAATTCCCGCTTACTTTTTAAAAAGGACCATTCCCTTGCCGCCTTGTTTGAAAGACCAAACTCATAAAGAAGATTTTTAAAGAAAATGTGGCTCCAATACATATAGTCTTCATCCTGGAGGTAGGTTTGTGTATTTTTATGTGCATAAACAGGTACAGAAATTATTTCCAGGATCCACTCAAGTAACCCTATATGATCATCATGGTGATGTGTTATAACGATTTGTTCTATTTCAAAAATGGTTAGCCCCATTTTATGGAGACCCTCATTTAATTCCTTCCACGCCTGTTTGGTTTTTACGCCTGCATCTATTAAAGTGATCTTTTTTCCATACAACAAATACACATTAACAGGTCCGATTGGAAAGTTTGTTGATAATGTAATCTTTTCTATTTTCTGCACCATATTTCATCCAAATCCTTTTTCAAAAAGTAATATTGAAACTCATAAGCTATATTTGGTGGGGGATTTACAACTAATTAACCTGTCATAATCACCCTTTAATCATCTTTATGATCAAAACTGGAATTCTTGATACATATCTTTTAATCGCATTTTTAATATTTTACCTACACCATTTCTGGGTAAATCTTTAACAAAAACGATTTGACGAGGTGTTTTATATTTTGCCAAGTGAAGCTGGCAGTATTCAATCAACGCTTTTTCAGTGATGTTATAGTCTTCTTTTTTTACGACACAAGCAAGCACATCCTCACCCATACTCACAGATGGGACACCAATTACTGCAACTTCCGAAACAGCTTCATGTTTTGATAGCAATTCTTCCAGATCATGTGGATATATATTGAAGCCCCCGCGTATGATTAAGTCCTTTTTACGATCAACAATATAGAGATATCCTTCCTCGTCGACCACTGCCATATCACCTGTATACAGCCAACCATTTCGAAGCGCTTGTTTTGTAGCCGCTTCATTTTTAAAATACCCCGGGGTAACATTATCACCTCGCACTAATAATTCTCCGACTTCTCCCGTAGGTAATTCTGTCCCATCTTCATCTGCAATTTTAATGGTCACACCAGGCATAGGTACCCCAGCAGACCCTTCTTTTATTGGCAACTCATGTCTTTGGGTTGCCACTCCAGGAGATGCTTCCGATAGACCATAAGCATCCCATACTTCCGCTTGAAATTTCTCAAAAAACGTCTCTCGTAAACTGGCTGGCAATGCTGCAGATCCTGAAGTGACAGTCTCAAGTGATGTTAAGTCGTATTTATCGGCTTTTGGATTTGTTACCATTGCATGAATCATTGCCGGAACCAGTGCAAAGGATTTAACGTTATATTTTTCTATCGCTTTAAACACTTCTTCCGTTTCAAATTTAGGAATAATAACGACAGATTCTCCTTTTATAAATAAATCATTCATGACGCCAAAACCAAAAATGTGAGCCAAAGGAAGAATCCCTAAAGTGGTGCCTCTTTCTTCATGCTCCCTGAGTAACACCCCGTTAGAAGCATTTGCATGTAAATTTTTATGGGTCAACATGACACCTTTTGGCTTTCCTGTCGTTCCTGACGTATAAAAAATGACTGCTACATCATCTTCTTTTAGGTTTGGGGAATGTTCCTCTGAGGTATTAATCTTAGAAAGAGAATTTTGCCAATCCATCATGTCTATAGTTTGATCTGAGGATGTCTCGTCGTTTGGCAGGTCTACACAAATTATTTTAGGTTTAATCTGTAAACCTTTTGTTGCTTCGATAACTTTATCTAATAGAAAAGAAGACGTAACAATGGCCTTTGCTTGAGAGTTCTCCAATATATAATTAATTTCATCTGCTTGGAGGAGGTGCATAACAGGGACCACTATGGCACCCGAACGTAAAATACCTTGATACGAAAATATAACTTCAGGACTATTTGGCATACAAACAAGCACTCTATCTCCAACTTCTATACCAAGCTTATCAATCAAACAGGAAACCTTTTTTGCCATAAGCTCACTCTCAGCGTTTGTATAAGACTTGTTCCCATAATAAAGCAATGGATACTCACCATAGGAATTTATATTTTCCTCTAATAATTTTGAAAGAAGCATTTTATCCCTCCATTTATATCTAAGTTACAGATATCTCGTTAGGTCTTTTTGATAAATGGCCACTCTCTTCAGTTATAACGATAAAAGCGACACTTCAATCGTTTTATAACAGCTCTCCTACGGTTTCATATCCTTTTAATAAATTTCTGGCAATCGTACGGCGCTGTATTTCATCCGTTCCTTCAAAAATCCTAAGCAGCCTTAATTCACGATACCATCGCTCAATTGGTAAATCTTTTGTGTAACCCATACCACCGTGGATTTGTAATACGCGATCAACTACTTCATTAGCCATAACAGCTCCCTTTAATTTCGCCATGGAAGACTGATGACGGGCATCTATTCCATTCTCCTCCATCCAGGCTGCACGCAGGACAATCCACTTTGCTGCTTCAATATCCACAGCAGAATCAGCAATCATCCACTGAATCGCTTGCCTCTGGCTAATCGGTTTACCAAACGTTTTTCGAGTATGAGAATAATCAATGGCCATTTGAAGTAATCTTTCTGCAGCTCCAACTGCATTAGCTGGAATCATATATCGCCCCTGACCAATCCACTGCATACCAAGTTTAAAACCATGGCCTACTTCGCCTAAGATATTTTCTTCAGGAACACGTACATTTTCAAAGACCAGTGTTGCAGGTCCCCATTCGCCCATTGTGTGAATATACTCGGAGTACCAACCCATATCACGGTCTACCAGAAAACAAGTAACGCCACCGTCAGTGCCCTTTTCTTTATCAGTTACCGCAAACACCATAGCAAAGTCTGCTTCGTTCCCACCTGTAATGAAAACTTTTTCCCCATTTAATAGCCAATCATCACCGTCTTTTATCGCAGGCATTGTTATATTCCTTGCGTCAGAACCTGCTCCTGGTTCTGTGATTGCAAAACAAGATGTTTTTTCACCATTAATGACAGGTGAATCAATTTCATAATTGCTCTTATTAAAAACGCAAAGACCTGCAGAATTTCTAATGTGTATTTTTTTAAAATTCCTCTAAGCAGCCTGCTGCTGCTTTAACGCGGCATCAATGCGGTCTGCGGCTAATTTCGATGCATTATACATCAACGTAACGATATCAAAATGGATCTGAGCGCGTTTCCCTGAACGATGGCGAACATTGTTGAGCTGAAAGAATTCCTTTAAATAGGCATTGACACGTTCAACGGCTGATCGGCGCTTGTAGATGGTGTTCCAAGCTTTAGAGCCCCGTGCCGGGGCTGTGTATCGCCTGAGGTCTTTAGTGATTTTCATCTTGAATACTTTCTGGCATATGTCTTCATGGGCTAAAGGGCAGTCTTTGCATTCCTTTGGGTTTGTGTACTTCAGGGTTTCATGTTTGGCATCGTAACTTTCATAACGGTACGAATGTTCACGGAAACATGTTGGGGCAAAATATTTATCAAACCCTATGGGTTCCGATTCATTGCGTTTATTATAGGCAATGATAGATTGCTGGCCCATTCGATAGACCTGCGTGTAAATCGGTTCAAAATCATAACCCGCATCCATCGTCTGATAACGCAAGTTTGAAAGAGGCAAGCGTTCATTCATCCCCTTCAATAAAGGAATTGCGGCTTTTCCATCATTTAGATTTCCTGATGAGAAAAGGGCCTGTAAAATGTATTGACTTGATGTGCCGACAGCCAGATGTCCTTTATAGCCAAACCAGAATGTATTTTTGCCTTCGCTGTTTTTCTTGATCCCCCATTGGGGATCCCGGGGAACACCGTCTCGAAGTTCTGTTAAAGATGCATCCAGTTGAGCTTCGATTTTCCTGTCATAAAGAGGCAGATTCGCTTCTTTCTCAGCTTGTTCCTGGAGCCATTGGTCACGCTCTTCCCTGGATTTACGGCCGCGTTTTTTCGGTTCCGGCTTTGCCTTTTCTTCTTTAGGCGGGGCCTGATCACGTGCTTCGAAATGAGTCGCATCGATGGCGACTGTATCATCAGCGATAAAGCCTTCGGCAATGGCTTGAAGAACAACTTTTTCCTGGGCCTTTTCCAATGCATCTGACTCGCTCAGCTTGGTTAAAAGGCGGGAATAGGAAGCTTCCGAAGGAATCTTGTCTGAAACCAGAAATCCACAATTCAATTTGAAGGCAATATCATCATCTAAGCGTTTTTTCAGGTCTTTTATGGTTGGGATGCGTTCAACATACCGAATGAAAACGGAAATAATCATCGCTGCAACATTCAGCTCTTCAGGCGCGCCCAAACGGGATTTTTTAGCCATGTCGTGATAAATGGCATCCAAATCAACGGCGGAAATGATCGCCTCATACTTTTGGGTAGGTTCCATGTCATAAAGTTCTTGGATGCTAAATAAGCTTGGTTGTCGTATAATAGTCATAGGAAGTATTCCTCCAATCTCTATGGATGTTTTAGTTCAACTACCATTATACAAGATTTGGGGAGGTACTTCCTTTTTTACGTTTTTAAGTCCTTGCGCCGCAAGGGCTATGAATTATGAAATTCGCTCAGGTAATAAATATTTTTCCTTTTGTTCATCAGTACCCTCATATAAAATATTGTCAGCCGAACCGCCAAAGTTAAAAGGCACGAAAGTACGTCCTAACTCCATCGTCACGAGCGCGGCCATCATGGGTCCTAAATTAGCTCCACCATATTCCTCAGGTGTGTTAATCCCCCAAAATCCAATATCTTTAGCCTTGTTTTGCAACGCTTTTATTTTCTCCTTTGGCAGACCAGGCTTTCCTTCTCTTTCATTTTTTAGTACCTCTTGTTCAAGTGGTACTAATTCTTTATTCACAAAGTCCCTTACTGTTTTTTGCACCATTCTTTGTTCATCTGATAAAGTAAAATCCATTCTACTTCAACTCCCCATTTGTTAAATTAAGAAACATCTCTTTTGTAATTGCTTTCAAAATTGAAAAAGAAAAACACTATTTTTAGATATATATTCAACGTCAATTTAAATACCAAAAACACGAGCAGGAACTGTAGCTAGCGCTCCTCCGTGTCTTGCAATAGGCGACCTAACAGCGGAAACGATAACAGCGTCTCTATCCATAAGCTAATCACGCCTTTTATTAAAATAATTAATCATAAAGTGAGCCATTATCATTGTATAGAAAACCGCAGCTTTCCTTTAATAACCTCTTGATCTCGCTGATTGACAGCTTTAATTTTAAAATCCAGACATTCTTCTGCACTTTTTTCGACCTTTGCTTTTAGAGTTAAAACATCATTTAAGAATACCATCCCTGAAAATCGAATCTGATAATCCTGAATAAATCCTTCTTCAAAATAAGGTGTAAATAATTTTGCTAAATTCCCCATTGTCCACATTCCATGGGCAATAATTCCTGGCAAACCCGCTTTTGTAGCTTCTTCATCAATAGTATGAATTGGATTAAAATCCCCAGATGCACCTGAATATTTAATCAAGTCCATTCTTGAAACTGGATCAAGTGTCACATCATCTAATGAATCACCAACTTGCAATTCTATTAAGTTATTCATATTGTTTTCGCCTTCCTTACAGCTTCAGTTAAAATGATAGTCATTTTTTCCTTAAAGATAATATTTTCCTCACTATCTTCACCGTAATGAACCACTTCTAAAAAAAACATCCGTCCATCTTTGCCTTTTTTCTCATAAAAATTTTCTACTTTTGCATAACAATATATATCTTCTCCAACGAGTAGCGGTCGATTGTAATGATAGGTCTGCTCACCATGAATTAAACCTTTTTCAGGAAGATTTAGCCCCTCAATTTCCCCATAATCAAACACCCGTGGAAAAGTTGGTGGTGCAATATTGTTTCCGTACCGAGATTGTCTGCCAACCGTTTCATCTGTAAAAATAGGATGCGGATCTCCAATTGATTCTGCAAATCTTTTAACCGATTGTCTTTCAACAGTGTTCCTTATTTTATTTGATTGTTTTCCAATCAATTCCTTATACATGTGACTATCTCCTTTCAATCTATTTAATCCTTTGGTCCTCCAGCCACATAAATAACTTGACCATTAACGAAGGATGATTCTTCATCGGCAAAAAACGTAACTGCATTGGCGATATCCTCTGGTTCACCACTTCTTTCTACTGGTATATTACTTACACTAAACTTTACAAAATCGTCATAAGGGACCCCCATTCTCTGGGCTGTTTCTTTTGTCATTTCCGTTTCAATAAATCCTGGAGCAACTGCATTTGTGGTAATTCCAAACTTCCCAAGTTCAATTGCCAGTGTCTTCGTGAGGCCCTGTAAACCAGCTTTAGCAGCAGAATAATTTGATTGCCCACGGTTGCCAAGAGCTGTGGTAGACGATGTATTAATAATCCGACCGTAATTTTGCTTGACCATATATTTTTGCGCTGCTCTTGCAGTATTAAATGATCCTTTTAAATGGACATCCATGACCTGGTCCCAGTCATTATCCGTCATCTTAAACAATAGGTTATCCCGAATGACACCTGCATTGTTTACTAGGATATCAAGTGAACCATATGCAGAAACGACATCCTCGACTGCCGCTTCTGCTTCTTCTGCATTTATCACATTTACTCGTTTAGTATATATTTCATGACCCTCACTCAAGAATTCCTTTTTCGTCTCATTCAATCCTTCCTCGTTAATATCAATAATTGCAACCTCAGCTCCTTCTTCAGCAAACTTTTGTGCCACCCCCTTACCAATTCCACGACTTCCACCTGTAACTAGAGCGACTCTTCCATTAAATCTTTTGGCCATCATATATTCCTCCCAATTATTAAAATTAGTTTGTACGGTCTGTATTTAAGTGAATTAATCCCCTGACCCTGATTAATAACGCTATATAACGCCTTACCCATTAATATGTTTAAAAAGATGTTTTATTAATGTAATGGTCGTCATTTTTTAAATGTTATGAAAATTTAACTGAAACGAATTTAATGTAGAAGGTTAAAGATTTCCTTTGAAACGTACTTCCGCCGTTCGCGAAGTTTCATCTTGAATTTGCAGAGGTTAAAACAAGAAAAAGTCTTTTATATGGGAAAAATTCATCTTATTTCTAAAGAAATTTCCACCACCAAGACCAACTGTGAAAGGAAACATATATCAGCTTAGAGATCGTATCAATTACATTCTGTTAAGAAATATAGGCAGAGTCATGTGTGGGAAAATCGCTCGCAGGGTACTGGAAGGGGAGGGATACACAATTGACCATAAGGCAAAGAGGTTCACTCCTACTTGATTCATCCGAATTTTGTTGAATCGCTCTCGCTGGCAGCTCGAAATAGGGGGGGAGCTCGATCGAAATTGGGCGGTGCACGATCGAAATTGGAAGGAGCTCGATCGAAATTGGAAGGAGCTCGATCGAATTTGAGAGGAGCCCGATCGAATTTGAGAGCGTCCCGATCGATTTTGGGAGGAGCTCGATCGAAATTGGGCGGTGCTCGATCGAATTTGGGAGGAGCTCGATCGAAATTGAGCGGTGCACGATCGAATTTGGAAGGAGCTCGATCGAAATTGGGCGGTGCTCGATCGAATTTGGGAGGAGCTCGATCGATTTTGGAAGGAGCTCGATCGAAATTGAGCGGTGCACGATCGAATTTGGAAGGAGCCCGATCGAAATTGAGAGGAGCTCGATCGAAATTGAGAGGAGCTCGATCGAAATTAAGAGGAGCTCGATCGAAATTGGGAGGAGCTCGATCGAAATTGGGAGGAGCTCGATCGATTTTGGGCGGTGCTCGATCGATTTTGAGAGCGTCCCGATCGATTTTGGGAGGAGCTCGATCGAATTTGGAAGGAGCTCGATCGAAATTGAGAGGAGCCCGATCGATTTTGAGAGGATCTCGATCGATTTTGAGAGCACCCCGATCGATTTTCCGAGCTGCACTCACCCGAAATCCGTAGCAGAATGGCGCGTGTATTTTCGCATAACCTAAAAACCAACTCTTCAGAACAGGACAGGAGGCTCACTCAACATGAATCAGTCGAAATTTTGGCCGTCCGTCCGGGCGCAATTTTGGTTTTTGCCCGCTGTCTACGGGCTGTGTTCCCTGGTGGCAGCGGCTGTCGTCACGGCTCTGGATGTCTTGCTTGTCCCAAAAATTTCCGATAGCATCCCGAATATTTTTCTGACTGGACCGAGCATCGCGAAGCAGCTCTATTCCGCGCTAATCACCGCGATGCTCACGATGACGACGATCAGTTTTTCCACCATCATGGTGATGCTGACAACCTATTCATCGCAGTTCTCACCCCGCGTGCTGCAGAATTTTATGCAAAGCAAAATCACCCAGCACGTCCTGGGCGTGTTCACGTTCGGGTTTATATTTGTTCTGATCAATCTGTGGCTGCTAAACGATACGAAGCAAAAAGAATTGCTCAGCCCAATCATCATCGTGCTGATCACCATCATCGCGCTCGGCTTCTTTGTGCTGTTTATCCATTTTTCCGCGCGCTGGGCCCAGGTGAATTTCCTGATCGGGGTGCTCCGCAATAAAACATCCGCCCTGATCGCCCGTACTTTCGAGGAACATTCATACGGTGAACATCCGAACTGGGATCAGACGCAGACGAATACGATTCGGCAAAACGAACGCAAAACCATCGAAGCGCGCCGCTCGGGCTATGTGCAGCTCGTTGATTACAAATATTTGATCAGCTGGGCTTCCACCAACAATATCGTGCTCGAAGCCACATTTCAGGTCGGCGATTATGTTCCGAAAGGTCTGCCGGTATTTTATTACTGGTCACTGGATCAGGACAATGTCCAGATTGAAAAGCACGATAAATTCCTGGCCATCGGTGATGAGCGCACCGACCAGCAGGACATCGCCTTCTCAATTGAAAAATTAGTGGAAATCGCGGTCAAAGCGCTGTCACCAAGCAAGAATGATCCCAGCACAGCGATTAATTGCATCCATCGCTTGAGCAGTCTCCTGACCGAAATTGCCGGCAATTATAAACCGGTCGCCTATTATTCAGACGCGAACGGGGAACTGCGCTTAATCATGGCCCAGAAAAAATTCCGCGACTACCTCTATAAATGTTTTTATCAAATTAAACATTACGGAAAAGACGACATATCGGTGGTCTGCACCATGATGGACGCCCTGTATAAAGTCGCAGTCGTCAGCCGCGCATCGATCCAGGACGAAATCTGGCACTTCAGCAACTACGTATTAGAAGCAATTGATACCAAAAATTTACCATCTATGGATTATCAGCACTTAAAAGAAGTGACCGACCAGTTCACCAACCTCTATGGAAAAGAACTGACACTCTAAGGAAGGGGAAAAGGCATCTGACTTTGTGCTGTGCTCGCGCGGAATTGGGAGGTGCTCGATCGATTTTGAGTGGTGCTCGATCGAAATTCAGTGCGGCTCGATCGACTTTGGGAGGTGCTCGATCGATTTCCTGTGCACCCCGATCGACTTTGAGCTGTGCTCGATCGATTTTCTGTTCACCCCGATCGAATTTGGGAGGTGCTCGATCGATTTCCGATGCAACTCGATCGACTTTGGGAGGTGCTCGATCGATTTTCTATGCACCCCGATCGAATTTGGAAGGTGCTCGATCGAAATCCGATGCACCCCGATCGACTTTGTGCTGTGCTCGATCGAATTCTTGTGCACCCCGATCGACTTTGAGTGCTGTGCTCGATCGATTTCCGATGCGGCTCGATCGACTTTGAGCTGTGCTCGATCGAAATCCGATGCGGCTCGATCGAATTTGGGAGGTGCTCGATCGACTTCCGATGCACCCCGATCGACTTTGTGCTGTGCTCGATCGAATTCTTGTGCACCCCGATCGAATTTGAGAGGTGCTCGATCGAAATCCGGTACAGCCCGATCGACTTTGTGCTGTGCTCGATCGATTTTCTGTTCACCCCGATCGAATTTGGGAGGTGCTCGATCGATTTCCGATGCACCCCGATCGATTTCCGGTGCACCCCGATCGATTCCCCCCGCCCCCAACCCGCATCTCCCTCTTCATGAAATTCTGCAAATCTCACTAACTTAAAAGAAAAAACGCCTGCCATTTTGCGCTGCTTCATGTTATAATAATAGGGACTAAAATTGACATGCAAGTATTGAAAAAGGGATGGGAAGGTCAAACATGCGATTATGCTATATGGCGCCGGCATCGGTCATACATACGGTCCGCTGGGTGAACGCCATGGCAGCAAGAGGCCACGATGTCTCGCTTATCACGATGCATGCACCGGCCAGGGATGCGATTGATCAGCGGGTGCACGTGATCCAGCTGCGTGTGAAGGCACCGGCCGGCTATTATTTGAATGTTTTCGAGGCCCGGAAACAACTCCGGCAGATGGACCCTGATGTGCTGCATGCGCATTATGCGAGCGGTTATGGCACTTTGGCAAGGCTCGTGCGCTTTAATCCAACGCTTCTTTCTGTTTGGGGGAGTGATGTGTTCGCGTTTCCTGAGCGCGGGGAGCGCCAGCAGAGGCTTTTAACCAAAAATCTGCAGGCGGCCACACACGTCACGTCGACCAGTCACGCGATGAAGGCGCGAACGGAAACGTTTCTGCAGTCGAAACGGCCTATTGATGTGATTCCGTTTGGGATTGATCTGGACCGCTTTCAGCCAGCCGAGGCACCTAAACAGGATAATAGCTTGATTACCATCGGTACGGTCAAAAAGCTCGAACCGATCTATGGCATCGACCGGCTGCTCCGCTCGATATGCCAATTGCTGGAAAATCTGCACTTCGCGTCGCAAAATGAGCTTGCCGCCAGGATCCGTGTCCGCATCGTCGGAGACGGCCCGCAAAAAGATGAGCTCAAACAGCAGGCGCTGTCACTCGGCCTTGCCGACATCACGACGTTTTGCGGAGCGGTGCCGAACGAGGACGTGCCAGAACAGCTGCATCAGCTGGATATTTATGAGGCGCTCTCCAGACAGGAAAGTTTCGGTGTTGCCGTACTGGAAGCCTCCGCCTGCGGTGTGCCGGTTCTCACAAGTGATGCGGAAGGCCTGCCTGAAGTGGTGCAGGACGGCGAAACAGGCTTCACGGTCGATGGCGATGATATTGAAGCAGCAGCAGAAAAACTGCAGACGCTCGCGACTGAACAGGACCTGCGCCGGCAAATGGGCGAGAAGGGAAGGACCTTCGTCCGGACGCATTATGACTGGCAGGCTAATGTCAGCCAGATGGAGGCGGTGTATCAGCAGCTGGCGGGCCGCTAATCCGGCGGGAAAAGGTGTGCATCCTGCGCGAAAATCGCACCAGCCTTGAGATTAGATCAAATCAGAGGAAAACGGTGCGCAATGGTGCAAAATTGATGAAAGCGTCTGTGCTGCGACAAAATGGCCCGCACGCAAAATCGGCACCCGCACGAGCGGGCGAGGCGCATGACAATGACGCGCACCCGCACGAGCGGGTGAGGCGCATGACAATGACGCACCACACGAGCGAGCCGCACAGCACGGGCACCCGCGCGCACCGCACGGGCGAGCCGCACAGCACCGGCACCCGCACCACCAACCGCACCGCAAAAACGCTAAACAACCACCTCACACATGAGGCGATACTATATGGTAAGGATGAACCTTATGGGAGTTACAGAACAACTGCACGACGAATTGAATGCGATCAGCGGCAGTCAGCATACCGCTGTGACAATTAACAGCACCGCGCGCGCCGGCAATGACTTTTTAGTCCTCCCGCGCCGGTATACGAAAGATACAGCCATCGCCGGCTTCCTGATCGACCGGGAGGATCTGCTGCGGGAGACGCTCGATGTCTTTGACGGCCAGGTCGATACCATTTATGTCGATATCGAGCAGAAAAAAGAAATCAGCCTCTTCCAGACGGCCAAACAAATGCTGCAGCATTCAAGGCTTGAGGCGCTCAAGCCCAACGATATGGCCGTCGAGGCGTGTGATATGCTCATCCGCCAGCAATTCGGCGATGATGTCGAGAACAGACGCATCGTGATTATTGGGACAGGCAATCTCGCCAGTAAAATCACACTGAGACTGAGCGAGCGGCAGGCCCGTGTTTATATGCTCGGCCGGTCCCGGACAAAAGAACAGAACGTGATCGACGGCCTGAATACGTTTGTGCCGGCTTATTCGGCACCGGTCCGCTCGTTTAGCGAACTGCCGGATGACGGGCAGCCGGCTGCGGCGGTGATCGCCTTTATTATTGGCCAGTTTCAGGAGGAAGCGCGGCTCCTGCCTTATATCGGGCCGGAGACATTTCTCGTTGACGGCGGCATCAATAATTTCAGCGGTCAGCTGATTCAACAGCTCACCGCCCGGGGTCTGACCGTCACCAGGCTCGATGTGCGCCTCGGCCTGCCGTATCAGCTTATGGCCGCGGACAACTACATAACCGAATTTTTCCGCGATGTCTTCGGCAAAACAGAAATTTCGGGGATAACGCTTGTTGCCGGCGGTTTCATCGGCGAAGCAGGGTCGGTGATCGTCGACAGTATTACGCGCCCCGGCCAGATTGTCGGCATCGCTGACGGTAAGGGAGGCGTGAAGCGGCATGAGCACCTCACAGCAGCCGATGAGGAAGCAATCCGGACGATCCGGGACGCCTTTTCAGTTAGCCTGTAAACGGCTGATCGATATCGCGGTCAGCCTCATCTGCCTGCTGGTGCTCTCGCCCGTCCTGCTCGCGGTTGCCGCCTGCATCATGCTTGAGGACGGCCGCCCAGTCATGTTCAGGCAAAAGCGGAGCGGCCGGGGGGATACGGTCTTTCACATTTATAAATTCCGTTCGATGACAAACAAGCCGAGTGCCCCATCTGCCGCAGCCGCCAATCCTTATACGTGGAAAAATGGCGTCCCGGACGATTTTGTGTTCAAGTCATCCGCACTGGATAACCCGAACATCACGAAAACCGGCCGCTTCATTCGCAAATACAGCCTGGACGAACTGCCGCAGTTTCTGAATGTCTTGAAAGGGGACATGAGCCTGATCGGCCCCCGCCCGGAAATTATCGAGATCACCCGCTGCTATAATGCCAATCAGCGCAAGCGCCTCGCCGTTAAACCGGGCATCTCCGGCTTGGCACAGGTGAACGGCCGCAGCCTGAATCACGGGGAAAAGATCCGCCACGACCTCGATTACGTCGAACGCTTCAGTCTGAGACTCGACTTAAAAATCATCTTGAAAACGATCAGCAGCGTCTTCCGCGCCGGTGACGCTGTCTAGTCCATTGCTTCCGAAAAGCAGTGGTTTTTTTATATCCGAAACCTAAAACTGACGGAACAGAGCCCAATCCACGCCGAAGCTGCCGAAGCCGCTGAATCCGCCGCAACCACCGCCACGACGCCGCCATCACACCCGCGCACCCCGCACACCCAACCAAAAAAACGGCAGCAGAGACATCCAGTCCCTTACTGCCGCATCGGAATAAACGTCTTATCATTATCTTGCATCATGATCTCAAAACTCGCATCATAATCGTAGCCTTGAAGCGACTCATGCTGGAAATAGACGCCCGCCGCGTCATTTGGCGTCACCCGCTCACGGAATTCTGTGAGCGATTCCGGCTCCGCAAAATACGGCCGGAAGTGCACCTTGATAAATTGAATATCTGGGCGCAGATACCGCGCGTGAATGTTTTCAAACGCGATGATGCTGCCCTCAGGAATCGCCTGGTAGGTCTCACTCACCGATGCCGCTGTTTCACGGTACGTCGCCTCATCGGACTCGGCCGCCGAATACACCGGATAAGCGACCGTCACGAGAAATACGACACCAAAGACGAGTGTGAGCGCCCGCCGCCATGACGGCCACGCCCGCTTATCCACGCCAGCTATCCAGCTGACGAGGGCAAGCGCCAGCATAAATGTGGCCGGTCCCAGCAGCCGGAAATTAAACGGATCAAAAAATGCCGACCAGCGCATGGCGACAATTCCGGTGAAATAAACAGCGCCAACGAACAGGCATAAGCCCGGCACAAGCCATTGCTCCCGGGGCAGCCGGAACAGTCTCAGGATGTAGCGCGGCCGGACAAACAGCACTAGAGCGAGCACCACCAGCACGACGCTCGCCAGCAGGCTCCCGTTCATTTCCACAGAAAACAAATCCAGCTCTGATAAAACGCCGTCGCGCAGCATCGTAACAAATTCCGCCGCCGTATCGCGCCGGGGGATTCGCTCCATGCCCGTAAACAAGCCTGTCTTAGCCCAGTTCACGAGCAAATAGAAGCCGCCGATTGCCAGCACCGCGCTGCCGCTCACCCAGCATAACAGCATCGGCTTCCACCGCCGCCGGACCAAATAATAAAATCCGACAAGTCCGACGATGCCGGCGCCGATCAGGCCGATATAACGCATAAAAAATAACCATAAAGACGCGAAAAATAAATGCGCGATGTAGCCGCGCTTTTCCGTCTGGATAAAACGCGTGAGCCCGAATACGAGCCACAAGAGCCCGAACAGAAACGGCACCTCCGACCATGTCCGGACAAACAGACTGCTTATTGTGCTGATGCTGAACACGAGCGCCAAAACGGCGGACCGCCCGCGAAACAGCCGCTGCAGCAGCAGAAAACACAGGCCGAGACAGATGATATTGACGACTTTCGCCGCCCAGAACACACCCAGCCCGCTGATAAACGCTGTCAGCGCAATCAGCACCGGATAACCGACCGGCCAGGTGGCGAAATAGGTGCTCATGCCGTCAACATAATTCGCTGTCGACAGCCCGTCACCGTTTAAAATGGATTGCGCCAGCTGCAGATAATGCGCCGAATCCGAGCTCAAAAAACCGTCCGGATCAAGCGCCGCGCGCACAAGCAGGGCCGCACTGTACACGAGGAAAAACAGCCACAGCCAGAGCCCATCAGCGGCTAACAAACGCTTCTTCGGCTTCATCAGGACCACCCCCACCAGGAAAATAGACCGTACAGCACCGCACTGACTGCCAGTCCGACAGCCAGGCCGCCGGCAAGTTCAGCACGCGTGTGGCCGGAGCGCTCACGCAGCGGCTGTTCAGCGATTTCGCGCTGGCTGTTCCCCTCAACGCGACCACTGCACTCCTGCAACGGCTGGTCAAAGCTCGCGTCATGGCCGCCGCGTTCACCAGCCTGCACACCATTCAGCCGGTTAATAGCTGCCGCTTGCTTGCCGACCTCGACGCGCAGCCCCGTGGCGTCGATCATCACGATCATCAGCAGACCAATCGCCGCACCGAATGCCGGTGACAGCCATCCTTCTCCGAATCCGATCAAAAAGGCGACCGAGGAGACCGTCGCCGTATGCGTGCTGGGAAAGCCGCCATTGCCGCCATGTTTAACGGCTTCCCGGCCATATGTTATGACGTTCAATGCGAATTTCAAACAGCCGGCCGCCAGCCAGCCGATGAGGGGGGCGAGAAAGTAGGGCACGCGAACCACTCCTTAAAACATCTTCATGAGGATGCCGGTCAGAACCGGCTATTTCAATTGCTCGATTTTTGTGAAGCCACCATTCACACTCAGCCAGAAAACCGTCGCCGCGTCAGCAGAAACACCAGCACCCCAAGAATCACCCCGAACCAGAGCGTGACAAACCGGATGACCAGCGAAATCGTCACCGCCATGCTGCCGCCCGCGCCGAAATAGACGAGCAGGCCGGCAATGCTGCCTTCCGCGACACCGAGACCGCCGGGAATCATCGATAGCGCGCCGGCAAGTGTCCCGAGACTGAAAATCAGAATGCTGGCGGCGAGGGAGATATCCACCCCGACCGCCTGAATCACGACATACAGACTGACGCATTCCAGCAGCCAGGCAGCAGCGCTCAACAGAAACGAAAAGCTCAGCAGGCGAAACTGCATGAAGAAGCGCATCTGCCGGTAAAATCGGTGCAGCCCCAGGCGGAACCGCCGTAAACGCCGCGGCCTGGTGACCAGCTGTATCAGCCATCCCGTCAGCTGCCGGCGCCCGAGCAGGAGAAAGAACGCCACAATCGCCACTGCAACCAGCAGGATGAGCGGCGCTCCGATCGGATAAATCAACAGGCCGCTGCCAATCAGCAGCAGCATCGCCAGCAGATCACTCAGCCGGTCGTAAATCACCACCGGCGCCGATGCCGTGTACGCGACGCCCGCACGCTGCTTCAGCAAATACGACTTAATCAGCTCACCGGCTTTCCCCGGGGTGATCGACATCATCAGCCCGATGAAAAAAATCGCCGTGTTATCACGCCGGCTCACCGGAAAAGACGCCCAGCGGGAAAATGCCTGCCATTTCCACAAACGCAGGCCATAACTCGCAAGCGTCAGTAAAAACGCGAGCCCCAGCATCTGCCAGGGCATCGTCACGAGCACATCACCGACCCGCTGCAGATCCCCGAACAACAGCAGCACAGCAACGACAATCACGCCGAGCATCACGCCGGTTATGACCTTGGGAAACAGGCGGCCATAGCCTGTTCGTTTCATTACAGATCCGTCCGTTTAAACAGCGACTCCGGCAGCAGCTTCACCACGAGCATGATCACGAGCCAGAACCACGGCGTATACACGACATTCCGGCCCCGCTTCCCGAGTGCCCGGTCAATATCACGCGCTACCTTATCCGCACTGGCAATCAGCGGCGAGTCATCAGCCGTTTGCTCGATCATCTTCGTATCCACGGTGCCCGGTTTGATCGTCAGCACCTGCACGCCGGACTTGTGCAGCCGGTTGCGCAGGCCTTGCATATAAGCACTTAGGCCAGCTTTCGTCGAGCCATAGATATAATTGCTCTTGCGGCCGCGGTCACCAGCCACCGAGGACACCGCCCCGATAAAGCCGCCGCGCTTCCGCCGCTTCTGCTGACCTTCAAAATAATTCGCCGCGATATTTAACAGCGACACCGCCGATGTATAGTTCACATCAATCATCTGACGTGCGACCGCGAAGGAATGTTCCGCCTCCTGCTGGTCGCCCATCGCGCCATACATCAGCAGCACAGCGCTCAGGCCGCCGCTTTCCTTGACCGCTTCATTGAAAAAGGCTTCATGCCGGTCAAAGTCCAGCGCGTCAAAATACTTAACCGACACAGCTGCCTGATAGCGGATTTCCAGGTCCTGTTTCATCGTTTCCAGCTGCTCGGTCCGCCGGCCTGCTAAAACTAAATCGATTTTCCGGGCGGCCAGCCGTTTTGCGGTTGCCTGTGCAATCGTGGAGCTGGCGCCGAGTATCAATACGCGCATCATAACCACCTCGCTGTATCATAATGATCATCCAGAGCGATCCGCCGTGCCATCGACGAGGAAAACAACCCCTCGGGATCGAGCTGCCGCTTCACATCCATAAAACGCTGCCAGCTGGGATACATCGCCCGGAACGTATCAGCATCCAGCACGGCATCCTTCGCTAGGTAGACACGCCCGCCATGTGCGAGCACAATCGCATCCAGCTCGCGTAAAAAGGGGAAAAGGCTGTTATCCTTTATCGGCAAGTCCAGCGCCAGCGTATAGCCTTCCACCGGAAACGACAGCAGCCCGCCACTTGCCGGACCAGAGCTTTTCAGCACGGCCAGGAACGATGCCCGCTTGTCATGGCTCAGTTTTTCCAGCACACGGCGCACACCTTCCTCTGGATCATGATTCTTCGGAAACACGGCCTGATACTGCACGAAGCCATTTTTCCCGTAAAATTTATTCCAGTCCTGAATGGCATCGAGCGGATGGAAGAACGACGCCAGATCAACCAGCTTCGTCTCATTTTTATACGAGCGGTAATACAGATTGTTAAAAGCTTTGATGCTCCAGCGGTTAAGGACAAACCCCGGCGCATAGACCGGCATTTTCAGGGACGGCTTGTCCGGCATCGCGAGCGGGCTCTTGTTCGCCGGCTGCCACTCATCCGCCGCAGCATGCTCACCGCGCATCAGCACCGAGCGGCCGAGGGAATCACCCTCACTCAAGCAGTCAATCCAGGCAACCGAATATCGATAATCCTGATCCTGGGCGGCGAACTTATCGAGCGCTTCACCCAGATTAGCCGCCTTCTCATAGGTGACGCGAATCCCTGAACTTTCCACAGGCATCAGCTTCAGCGTCGCCCGGACAATCAGCCCGGTCAGGCCAATCCCGCCAATCGTTGCCCAAAAAGCCTCAGGATTCTGCTCCCGGCTGCACGTAATGATGTCACCGCTTGCCAGCAGCAGGTCAAAACTTTCGACACATTCGGCAAAACTGCCGTCGCGGTGATGATTCTTGCCGTGCACATCATTAGCGATAGCGCCGCCGACGGTGACATACGCTGTCCCCGGAGTGACCGCCGGAAAATAGCCGCGCGGCAGAAAGACATCCATGATATCGGAAAGCGTAACACCTGCTTCACACGTCAGCATGCCGGTCGCCTCATCGAACGCCAGCAGGTGCGTCAGCTGATCAGTCCGGATCATGCCGGCATCCTCATTCAGTGCCGCATCGCCGTAGCTGCGGCCCAGACCATAGGCAATCTGCGGCTCGCCGCCAGCTTCTCGCAGAATACGCTGCATCTCACCGATGGTCTCCGGCTGATGCACGAAGCCGGTCAAGCGCGGGTAGTGACCCCACCCTGACATTTCGCGTTTCGTTGGTTTTGCCACGTTACTCACTTCCTAACTGTTAATCAACAAGCGTTAAAATACACACAACACTCAGCACATACAGCACGACGGTGATCAGAATGTGCCTGTCTTCCAGCAGCACCCGTTCTGGCGCCCCGCCTTGCTGTTTCACCTGCACGAGGTAAAGGTAGCGGAACATACCGTAAATCACAAACGGAATCGTCCACATTAAATGGACCGTCGCCGCTGCCGTGAAGCTGAACACCGCATAGGAGACAATCGTCGCCGAGGTCACAATACTCGTCAGCTGATCGAGGAACGGCAGCGAATAATCATCAAGCACCCTGCGATACTCACCGCTCGTGGTACGCGCGAGCACTAACTCATGCCGCCGCTTGCCAATCGCCAAAAACAGCGACAGAAGCATCGCACACAGCAGGAACCACGGCGTGAAGGGCACCCCGATAATGACCGCCCCGCCAATCGCCCGCAGCACGAAGCCGGACGCGATGACGAACATATCGATAATCACCACATGCTTCAGATAAAAACTGTACCACACATTAATGAGAAAATAGATTAAAAGGATCAGCGCGAACAGCGGGCGCAGCCAGACAGCTGCAGCCAGCGACAAGAGCAGCAGACCAGCACCGGCTGCGAGCGCGAGACCCGGCGGAAGAGCCCCGGAGGCGATCGGACGATATTGCTTGTCCGGATGATGCTGGTCAGCTTCCCGGTCCTGGAAATCATTCAGTATGTAAATGCTGCTCGCCGTCAAGCTGAAAGCCAGAAAGCCAAAAACGGCCAGCCACACAGGCTGTCCATCTGACAGCGGAAACGAGAATAATAATGCGGCGAAAACTAAAAGATTCTTCGTCCATTGCTTCGGTCGCAATTCGCGCCATAATAATGTAGGAATTCGGTTCATGCTGATCGCTCCGATTCGAATAGTCTCCAGCGGAAGCCTTCAGCCAAATCCGGCCGGAGACGCCTCGCACTGTCCGCTCTGATTATAACACAGCCGCGCACCAATCGACCACTGCCACTCGCCCGATGTCAGAAATCAGTCAGGGATCTCAATTAAAATCGCATCATAGACTGCGACTTGGGGCATATACTGACAAGTGGGCTTGAACAGGATTGATTTCAGATGTATTTAAAAGTTATGAAAAAGGATGTAAAATCCTTGCAATCTAGCAAAAAAACCCATATAATGCCCAACAGGTCATATGGGGAAAAGCCTAACAATGGCGGGACTTTTTTACACCGTTGACACTTTTTGGGAGTGTTGACAGGATGTTCCATTGTCCCTATAATAGACTTGTATTCTATTAAATAGGTTTATCAGCTTTTTCATAGAATTTCTGTTTGTGTACACAACATATGAAAAAGACAAATATTCCAGCAAAGGGAGGATCACGTTTTACTATGAATAAGAAAACGTTCCGTAACGCGGCCATTTCGACAATGGCAGCATCTGCGACAGTCGCAGCCGTAGCACCTGCAGTGTCTGCAGAAAGTTTTTCTGATGTTTCACAGGATCATGAGCATTTTCAAAACATTATGCAGCTCACTGAGCAAGGTGTTATCAAAGGGCATGATGACGGTACTTTCCGTCCATATAACAGCATCACGCGCGGTCAGGTAGCCGCTATGCTGACAAATGCACTTGATCTTGATGTTCCTGGCAATGTCAGCGACGTGCTCAATCAATATGATGATGTTGATGCAAGCAGTGACTATGCTGAACCTATCGCAGCTGTCACAGAAGCTGGTATTTTCATTGGCAATAACGGCGACTTCGGCGAGTATGACAACATCACACGTGAACAAATGGCAACAGCGCTTGTTGAAGGCTTCGACCTGAACAAGTATGACAAAGGCGAAAGCGTTGATCTGAACAAGAACCATATCAGTAAAGACCATGAAGACAATGTTCAGACACTAGCTAACCTGGGCATCACGGTTGCACTCGACAATTATGATGCTTATCTCGATATCCGTCGTGATCAGTTCGCAACCATGATGAAGAAAACGCTGGATGTTGTAGAAGAAGGCGTTCCTGGTGCAGCAGCATCCGTTAGTGCTGTTAACAACACAACCGTTGAAGTTGACTTCGGCGAAGATGTGAACAACGTTGCCGATATTGATTTCGCTATCGATGGCCTTGATATAAACGATGCTGTTGTTAAGCAGACAGACGATTCCGTTGTTAAATTAACAACATCAGCACAGGAAGCTAACAAAGAGTACACGGTTACTGGAGACGGTGACAAACTCGGTAAATTCACAGGTGTTTCTGCTGTTACCCCGGATAACGTAGAGGTTACGACGAAATCCCTGCAGGGTACAATCGGTGAAGAAGTGACACTGAAAGCACAAGTTGACGTTGATGAGGACGAGTCAGCTGCAGGCATTCCTGTCACATTCAATATCACAAACGATAATGACGATAACGAAACAATCGAAGTTGAAGCAAACACAAATGAAGAAGGCGTTGCTGAGTATTCCTACACGCGTTATTACGATGAAGGAAATAGCAATGACAGTGTTGTAGCTTATGCAACTCAAAAAAGTGATGTGTTTGACACAGCTTCAGTATACTGGGGCGAATCACTCAGCATTGATGAAGTTAAAGACAATGACACGCTAGCTAACGGCGCTAAGAAAGCCTATGAAGTTACTGGCATGCCAGGCGAAACCATCAACATTGCATTTGAAGAAAACACGAATGTTGATCCTGATGAATTAGTTCGTTCCGTTGACGTGATTGATTCAGAAGGCAATAACAAAGGCTATCCTTCTCAGGTTACAACCGGCGGCAGCGAAGCCGTTGAGATTGAACTTGATGAAGACGGTGAAGCAACCTTCACACTGTCCGGCAATAATGCGACTGTAACACCAGTTGTATTCGCTGACGGAGCCAACGAAAATGAAATTGATGCCACTGAGCGTCAGGCAGCAGGTTCAGCTGTAACATTTGAACTGACACATTCACTTGGCATCAACATTGATGCACAAGGTGAGCAGCGCGCTGCAGCTGACACTGATAAAGGCATGGGCGGCCGCGACTATCAAGTTACCGTGACAGATGAAGATGGCGATCGTGTTCCAGAAGGCACCGACGTAGGCGTTGTATTTGAAGACGGCGCTCTCAGCAGTGATAAAGATGTTAATATCACGGACCCTGCAGATGCAGACAACCTTGTTAAAGCTGAAGAAGGAACACCTCAAATGTATGAAGCAGATGAGGACGGTCAAATCACATTCCATCTGACAGGCGAGAAAGATGGTTTCGCAATGCCAACAATCTTCCTTGATAATGGCAATGATGACGGTGAACTGGACAGTGCTGACCTGCAGCGCACAGCTGAAAAGACTTACTTTGTCGATGCTGATGTAGCTAATTCAGAGCTCACTGCCACAGTCAATGGCGAAAACGTTGACTGGACAACAGCTGATAAAACTGTAACGTTCGGCTATCAGTCACAAGATCAGAACGGATTCGACTACTATGCTGAAGATGGCGATGCTCCGGTTAACTTCGAAGTAACAGCCGGCGCAAATGATCTTGAAGTATCTGGTACTTTCAAAGATGATCAAAGTCCTGTAACCGTTAAGCAAGGCAAAACACAAACAGTTACGGTTAAAGCAACTGACGGTTTTGCTTCCATTGATGTAGAAAGTGCAGATGGCACTTCTGAAACAAACGCACAAGTTGAAGCTTCTTCCCATGGTCTGCCTGATCAGGAAGCTGACATTCACTTTGCTGATTCAGACGAGATCAGTGGCGAGTACACTGGAACCGTTGCAAGCTATGACACTGATAACCAGACAATCAGCCTGGATGATAAGAATGCTATCAGTTATGAAAATGGATCATTCACTAACATGAATGGCAACAGCCTTGATAAAGACGCATTTGAAAAAATGCTGGCTGACAATGACAACGTTGAATTGACCGTTAAACCAGACGGCGATGACTGGACATTCGAAGTTGCATCATTCGACGGTGATCCAGACGCTGGTGACAAAGAAGCTTCTGTTAGCTTTGATGACTCAAACGTTAATGCTGATGATAATGAAATCACAGTTACTGGTTCAACTAAGAATGTTGAACAAGGTGAAGACCTAAATCTTAACCTTACAGGTAATGATGTAGATAAAGATGTATCCGCATCTGTAGCAGAAAATGGTTCTTTTGAAGGTGCATTCACATTTGATAGTGCTATCGAAGATGGTAAATACACTGCAACCGTATCAAAAGGTGACGCAACAGACTCAATGGATATCACTGTAGGTGAAGACATGGTAAGTTTAGATGACTTAAATGCAACAGTTCAAGAAGATGCAACAGGATTCGGATCTTCGGTTCAATTCACACTTGATGATTTACAAGGTGTTTTCGCTGATGCTACTAAGGAGTCAGTAGTTGTTGTTAAAACCGGAGATGAAACATCCGAAATCAACTTTAATAAAGATATTGGACCGAATGGAATCTTTATTGAATCAAACCTTAATCCTTCAGTTGAAGAATTAAATAAAGGCACTGTATCTTTAAAGAAATAAGTGCTTAAAGTTTATTAACCCTGTAAACCTAGATCACTCTGTGACTCTAGGTTTACAAGGATTTAACTAAGAGATCATGTAAAATTAAGTTGGAGGTATTATAATATGAAAAGACCTTTCAAGGTTATGTCTACTGCATCAGTAGCCGCTGTAGCTGCAACATCATTCGTTGCTGTATCACCGGTTTCTGCAGCTGCAGATGCACAAATAGATGAAGTTAATTTTGAAATTAATGGACAGACTGTAACAGAGAGCGCCGATAGTTTAAACTATCTTAAAAATAATCCAGATGTTGAAGGTCATGACACTTATTTTAATAACGATGGAGATTTAAAAAATCCAATCGAAACAGTTCAAGTGAATGACAAAACTTATGATCCGGCAGCTTTAAACTATGCAAAAAGCCAGAACCCTGATGGTGGAATGAGCGATTGGGTTGAAGCAGCTGATCCAGTAAATACTGAAGCTTCAGTTGACTCTGTAAGTGCGATTAACCCTAAAGAAGCTTCAGTAACAATGAACACTGAGCTTAAAGAGGTTTCAAAAGATAATTTAACAGTTACCAACCAAGACGGTGAAAAACAGTATGTTAAATCCGTTGAAGTGGTTGAACCAGAAGCGCAAACTTTTGCTGCTGGTGAATCAACTAATCTTAAAGTTGAATTCTATAACGACCTCAAATCAGGCGATACGTATACATTCTCAGTTGACGTAGATGGAGAAACAGTATCATCAGACCTTGAATTTGAAATTGGTGAAGCAACCACAATTGAAACTGAGACGACACAAACTGTACAACACAATTCAGGTGAAGTTAATTTATCTAAGGCCTTAGATTATAAAGTTCTTGATGAAAATGGTTTAGATATTACTTCTTCAGCTAACGTTTCATTTGAAACAACTGCTGAATTCAAAAACGATTCGGACTCTGTCATTAATTTGGGCGCTGATGATACTGCATTTGTCTATGTTGTAGCAAATGATAAAGATAGTAAAGAGTTAGTTAAATCCGAAAGAATCTCTGTAAAAGCAGAAGATTCCACACTTGCTGAAATAACTGATTGGACTATTGCTGATAAAAGCCCTGAAGATGCAAGTCTGTTTGAAAGTAAAAACTATGAACAAAACACGACTGTACAAATGAACACTGAAAGTTCACAGTTTGTTCATATAGCTGGTAAGGACCAATTTGGAGAGACAAATTATCCTGATACCGTTAAGTATGAATCTTTAGATAAAACAGTAGCACTAGTTGATCGTAATTCGGGTGAAATCAAACCCCTTAAAGAAGGTAAAGTACCAGTTAAAGTAACAAGCGGTGATGTAACCAAAACAATTGAAGCAGAAGTTGTAGCTGATGCAAAAGCAGCAACACTTGAAGTTGAAGACACAGAAGTATCTATTTCAAATCAAATTACGGACCCAACTAAATTAGATGTTGATGTAAAAGATCAATATGGTAATGGATATACATTAACAGGAGACGAAGAAATTAACATCGAAGTTCTATCAGGAAAGGATGTAGTCGATGCATCATTTGCTGATGGAAAGCTATCAATTGCTCCAAAAAATGAGAAATCAGGTAATGCAACAGTAGAAGTAAAAGTTAATGATGATGTTAAAACAACCGTTAATGTAAATGTTACAGAAGCTGGTGCTGTTGATGATTATACTGTAGAAGGTTTCGAAAATGAACTTGATAAAAATGGCGATAAAAACGATGATACAGAAGATAAAATGAATCTTTCTGTATACCCAGTTGATGCTGATGGCGTGAAAACCGGTCAAGAACCTTCTAATGTTGAATATGAAGTGAAAGATGAAGATGGTAAAGTTGTTTCTACAAATAATCCAGTAGATGCTAATGCAACTGAAGAAAGTGGAAGCAATGATGTATTTAAAGCTGGCGAAACTTATACTGTAACAGCTAAAGTTGGCTCTATCGAAGTATTTAGTGATTCGTTCAACATAGTAGATACTGAGGAAAAAGCATCAGTTGATTTCACAAACAGCACTATTGATGCTGAAAACTTGGATTTCCTTGATGATTTAAATGAAATCGTTAATTCAAAAGATGCTGATGGTAATGATTCTTCAGTAACCGCTGCTACTTTCACATCTGATAATGATGATGTTATTGCCGATGATGGTGTTGATTATCAAGGAGAAGGTGAAGCGACATTGGTAATGGATACTGTCACTGTAGACAATGATGAAATTTCAGTAGATGACATTATTACTTTGAATGTTGATTTCAGTGAAATGGCTAGTTCTCCTAAATCACGCGTTAAACAAGGGGCAACTCAAGTTTCTGGTGTAGAATATAATTATAATAGTGAAAAAGGTAAGGCTACCCTCTCTTATAATTCTGAATCAGCTGATTTTAGCGGAGAAGATCAAAACCCTAATACTGATTTAGGTGCAAATGAAAAACATCTTTATCATGGAGTTCGTGTTGATGCTCCCGATACTGCTAAGTATGTTTCTACCGATGGAGGAAAATTACTTGAAATCGGACAGCATGATCTTACGTATGAGAATCCAAGTGATGGAGCAGGTATCTTTGGTTACTACCCTGTAGGTTATGAAAATGCTGATGGTGACAATATTGCATTTACTGATAACAAAACTTGGACTAAAGTATACACTTGGTTCAATGCTGATAAAGAGGTTATTGGGGTAGACAAATTAGATGTTGAAAGAATTGCTGATGCAGAAGAAAATGCTGAAACAACAGGTGAATAAGAGATAAGTGGATAGAATTTAGCCATTCAATGCTAAATCGTCTATCTAAAGTTGGTAAAAATGCCCTCTCTAGCTTTGGAGAGGGTATTTTTATAAAAAGATAAGATAACTAAATATTCAATAAATAAAAAAGACTATAAGTATCCGCTGTGAGATTTACAAATTTTTTTAGATTTTCAAGGTGCATATTTATAGAACTAGATTTTTAATATGTCATTCATAAATTGGTCAGGTGTAAAGTCTTCCAATTTATTTTTATATCGTGCAACAAATTTGCGTATAAGATTTCTGGGTTTATCCTTAATTTGTTCTATAAATGCCAGGAACTCATCAAAATCGATGGTAACATTAGTCTGTCAGTTGAATATGTTTCGTTCCGGTTTTTTATATGTAACCGTTTTAGGTCTCGTATTAGCTGTAAGCTTCAAAAATTAAAATCGGCAGTAATAATACATAAAAATCCATATGAAATAAACTATATTAGTAGAATTATAGGTCTAATTAAAATTGAAAAATTTAGAAAAGATAGAATTATCGAGGTTAGAATTAAAATAAGACATACCAAAAGAGCCTTTACACAGGATGTTTTTAAAGGCTTTGAGGGGCTAAATATAGAATTGAAAATAAGAAACTAGGCAACTCTTTCATAAGTATGGTATAAACCATTTAGGACAGGAGTCGCTTTTAGTTTTGCTTGATTGATGTTCACAGGTAAATGCGTAGGTGTTGGTATTGGTGTATTGCTGTTGATTCCCTGGTGTGTACGATGCGAATTATAATAGTTGTGAACATACTCATACAGTTTGTTGTGCAGGTGGTTTTCATTTAACGGAATAAGGTGATCGAATAATTCTCTGCGCAATATGCCGTTCACTCTTTCAGCATAAGGATTTTGCCACGGAGAACGAAAAGATGTTGCTTTTGGTTGAATCCCCGAAAAATATAGAAAATCCTTAATTTCTTTCGAACGGAAAACCGGATCGTTATCATGCATGAGATATTTTGGAGCCTTACTATACGGCGTTGCATCTCTGAGGTGCTGCTTGACCCAAGCTGTGTTGGGATTCTTGGTAACGCCGAAATGAATGATTTTGCGTGTCTTATGGTGAATGATAACAAATACATATAAGATCTCGAACTTTATCGTGGGAACGGTTAAAAAGTCCATAGCCCAAGTATCGTCCATGTGATTAGACATAAATGTCTTCCAGGTTTCTAGTTGCTTTTTTGTCGGATTTTTACGAGTCTCTGGCAGGTATTTGGCAATCGTATTAGGTGCTGGCACATCAGTGTAACCTTTTAAGGAAAATTGTTCATGTATTTTTTCGGGAGAATACAAAGAATTGTCTTTAGACATCTTTTTGATTTCGTAAATCCATTCATTTGATAATCTGGGTCGTCCTGGTTTCTGGGATTTTCTTTTCCAATAAATTTTAAATGCTGAACGATGCCATCCAATGACTGTCTTGGGTGTCACAACTTTAAGAACTGACCTCCAAATACTGGAGGTTTTTGAAATAAGAACCCATAGTTGTCTAAATGCTTGATCAGGTCTTGGTGTTGGAAGTTGCTTCTTTTCGTAGTGATGAATATAAAGAGACAATTGACTTCTTAAAGCCATGTTTTCCATTTTAATCTCATGTTTACTCTTGAATCCAAGTTTTATAAACTGCCACAAATAGTATGACCAGTTTTTGAAAAGATTAAGAACATTTTTAATGAAAATCATATGCAACATCCTCCAACCCATAATTTAAAACTAGAATACTAGAAGATGGCAGGATTATACAATACTTTGTCGAAATTAGGTGAGTTGCCTGTTACTCTCGGAATATATCGAACGATTGTTCTTGACAGGAATGAAGTTCTGCGGAGAGAAATCTCTGCGGGACTTTTTTGTTGTATTAATCTGTAACTTATTAAGATGATAATGTTTGAAGACTCTGTATGGGAAGTATCTCATGCAGAATTTTTTTAATGGCCATGCTGGCAGCCTCGACTGATTTTATTCAGGATATCAGTCATCCTCTACCTCACCTCCAAGCCTCTGACGATAAGAATTCTTCAATCAACTGCCGTTGGGCTATACACGTATAAATGGAAGGCTTGTCCCAGCGACTTCAAATAATACTGATAATCCAAAGATATTGAAGGACTCAAAATCCTTAAACCAAATTGCTAAGACCGTAGATCAGCAATTTGGCCTATCAAGAAAAGGGCGGAGTTGGAATCAGCTCCATTATGCATTCTTAATATAAATTTTGAAAAAGAGAGTACTAGACAAAGAATAAAAATTGTAATCTTCGTTTATAATAGTAAGAATGAATTTAAATAACGTAGGAATATTTACTAAATTTAATATGATTAAATTTGAACTTACGTTTTTTCTATTAATGGTTGATACATAAGACTAGGAAGTAAATCATAAGTATGTTTGTAGAAAAATATGAGGAGGATATTTATATATGCGGAATTGATTGACTGCAGCGATTGTTACTGTGGCGAGCACTGCATTAATATCGCCATCTGTTGCAGATGCGAGTGATGCAGATTTGGATCAGGTGAGCTTTGATTCACGAGATAGTCAAGATTATAGATCTTTAGTTAATTAAGATCAGCACCGAATGATGATAATTATTCCACCTATTTTGAAGATAATGGTTCCCTGTAAGAGAAGCCTGAAATCATTATGGTTGATGATGAAATTATCAGGAACTTCTGTATGCGATGAAAGTCGCACGTACAGTGTAGGCTCATTAAAAACCATTCATATAGAATGAATAAGGTGAGAATAGCGACAACGGATCTGGATCTGACGAAGTCTAGGCACCAACAGAAGCAGAAAAAGCACTGGAAACAATCCAAGGCTATGTTAACAACAATGATGCTTCTGAACTAAATCATTTAGAATAATTGGAGGAGTTATACTATATGAATAAACCATTTAAAGTGTTTTCCACCGCATCAGTAGCAGCTGTAGCTGCTACTTCAATGGCTGCAGTAGCGCCAGTTTCTGCTGCAGCGGCAGATGCAGAAATGGATGAAGTGAGTTTTGAAATTGACGGAAATATCGTAACAGAGAATCCCGATCAATTGAACTATATTAAAAATCATCAGGATGCTGATGGTTATGATACTTATTTTAATAACGATGGTAATTTGAAGTATGATATTCAAACGGTCCAAATTAATGACGAAACGTATCTGTTGGACTCAATCAACTACCAAAAAAGCCAAAATCCTGACGGTACATTAGGAGATTGGGTTGAAGATGCTAATCCAATTGACAGTCAAATTTATGTCGACTCTGTAAGCGCAATTAATGCTTATACTGTTGAAGTAACATTCGATAATGATGAAACAACTGAAATTGATCTTGATGAAGCACTTACTGACGGTGAAAACGAAATCACATTTACTTATCAAGGCAATCAGTTCACTGCTACTGTAAGCTATGATGCTGATACAGAAGCACCTGAACTAAGCGTTGATGGTAATAAAACTGTTGAGGTTGAAAATGGTGGAGACTTCAATCTTCCTGATGCAACAGGTACCGATAACCGGGACGAAAACGTTGACGTAACATCAGTCATCACCAATGCTGCTGGTGACGAGCTGGATGAAATCGATACAACAAAAGCAGGAACTTACACAATAACTTACAGTGCCGAAGATGAGGCTGGTAATAAGGCTGATGACGTAGAAGTAACCGTGAACGTTGCTGAAGCAGCTCCACCAGTTCCACCAACCCCAGCAGTTCCAGTAGTTGACTCTGTAGGAGCTAATAATGGCACAGTTACCGTAACATTCAACAAAGATGTTGAAGAAGTACCTGAGGATTTATCTGTTACAAAAGATGACGAAGCACTAGAATTAGATGCTGACGCATTTAAAGTAGTGGATGGCCAAGTAGAAATTACTGTACCTAAAGTTGAAACATCTACTGAAGGGGTAACTAAAGTCACTTACGGTGTTACACAAGGTGATGCTACTCAGGAAGCTACCGTTATAGTTCCTGCTGAGTTATCTCCAGCTACTGATCTAGTTGCTGAAGCTACAGAGGCAGTAGAAGATTTCGAAGCAAATGTTGACTCCGCAGAAAAAGTGGAAGGACTTGTTACTGACAGCGATGAGCGTAATGACGTAATGAATTCTTATGTTCCGGCTGCAAATACCATTCAAAAGTTGAATAGTGGCGAGGAAAAAGAAGAATTACAAAGTCGCTTGGATGCAGCTAATGACGTTCTTATTGCTGCTGGATCTGTAGATAGCTTACAAGATTCTACTGAAGACTTAAATAAGGATAACCTTGACGTTGCGAAGGCAACGGTTACAAAATCTCAAAACTTTGTAGACGCTGTTGAAGATGGCGATGCCAAAGATACCTTACAAGGTCTTATTGACGAAGCCCAAGAAAATATCGATGACTTTACAAAAGCAAATCAAGAGGAAATTGATGAAGCGGTAAACAAGGCACAAGATGCTATTGATCAACTTGGTGAAGACTATAAAGATGTAGAAATCACAGGAGATAACCTCACTGAGGCACAAGACGATGTGTCAAAAGCGAAAGACTTAATTGCAACAGCAAAAGATCTAGATGAGAACGTCGTATTTGAAACGTATGCGCTTGATCAACTAGAAGATAAGATTGCTGATTACATTTCAGATCATCAAGATAAAGTTGATAATGCTGTAAACACAGCACAAGATGCAATTGATAATCTTCCTGAAACGGTAACGTCTGAAAACATTGATGATGTTCGAAATGATGTTGCTGAAGCAAAAGACTTCGTTGCTGATGCACATGAATTAGACGAAAATGTCGTTTTCGAAACATATGCGCTTGATCAACTAGAAGAGCAGTTAGATGCGGTGGATGAAGCAACTAATGCAATTAGTGACATTGGTGATCCAGCGGATTTCTCATTAGAAGATCTTGATGATGATGCAGCTAAAGTAGCTAATGCAGAAGACAAAGTGGAAGTAGTTAAAGACTCAGACGTTAAAGCAGAAAATGTTATTGTTAACTACGATCACTTTGAACTTGCTCAAAACAAAATCGATGAACTAAAAGATCAAATGGAAAATGCAGAAGCAGCATCTATGGATGCTCGATCAGCGCTCACTAATTTGCCAATTGCTGAAAACATTACTTTAGATCATAAAGGTCAAGTAGAAAAGGCTCGTACGGCACTTAATAAGGCAACTGACTTTGATAATGTAAAAGAAGCAGATTTTAATAACGTTTGGAAATTAACTGATGCCGAAGATAAGATTGAAACACTTGAAGAAGAAAAAGAAGAAGCTAATAAAGAAATGATATCTATTGCAAAAGGTGTTACAGGCTTAGTTGATGAAGATGAAGATTTATCAGCTGATGTAGATCAAGCAGCAATTAATGATCTTCAAGCCCGTTTAGATGCAACGAATTATGATACCGAAGAAGATGCTCAATTACTTCAGAAAAAGCTTAATGCAGCACAAGAATTACTAGATGAGAAACAGGAAGCTAATAAAGAAATGGCATCTATTGCAAAAGGTGTTACAGGCTTAGTTGATGAAGATGAAGATTTATCAGCTGATGTAGATCAAGCAGCAATTAATGATCTTCAATCCCGTTTAGATGCAACGAATTATGATACCGAAGAAGATGCTCAACTGCTTCAGAAAAAGCTTAATAAAGCCCAGAAGTTAGTTAGTCAACAAGCATTTGAAGATGAAGTAGCTAAATTCACTAGTGATAATGTTACAGTTAAGCAAGATGCAGAAGTATTAACTCTACCTGAACTAAGTGATGGTTATACTGCTACTGTTGCAAGTTCGACTGATGAAGATGTAATCACATCAAATGGCGAAGTAATACCTCCTGAAAACGAATCAACAGTAGATGTAGAATTCCTTGTTTCGGAACAGAAAGCAAATGGAAAAACAGCAACTACTGACTCTATCGAAGTTACTGTTCCGCAAAGTTCTGATTCTATGGTTAAAGTATTAGAAATCAGAACAAATGATAAAAATGGCAGTTCCTATTGGTCTATTGAAACTGAATTTGAAGAACTGAAAATAAATGAACTACAATCATTAAAGTTCACTTTGTATAATGACGGAGACAACATTGGCGAACAAGAAGCAACAGAAAAAACGCTTAATCTCGAAAAATCAGGTGTTTCAAGTCCATTTTATATAGGTGAAGATACTGAAGATGGTTACTGGAATACAACACAAGTTGTATCAGAAGGCGTAACTCCTGATAAGGTTGAAATGGAGTTTGAAGACAGTGAAGGCAATACGCGCACTGTAGAATCAACAGATACAGGTCGTGACGTTGAATAAACAGAATAAAGAGTTATGTTAGGTAAGAGTCGATTTTTCTAAACTAATCGGTTGCCACATTAGATTCCATACATTAAAAATTGTATGGAATCTTTTTTTTGGTGTGCTGACATAAAAGAAATGACTGTAAGCTTCATGATTAAAAATGGAAAGAATAATACATAAAAATCCATATGAAATAGACTATATTAGTAAAATTATAGATCAAATTAAGATTGAAGATATTTAGTTTTAGTTGAGCTTATGGAAAACGAGTAGCGTGATTGTTATTGAAAACAGCGACAAAAAAGTTATAATTGACGCTTTGGCCAAAAGCTTTGAAAAGTGAATATAACTCCTCATTTTTGAATTGTACCATTTTGCTACTACTAACTTTTCCGAATTGTGATAGTAAAATATGTATTCTTTATTAGGCAGCGGCAGTAATCTCGAGGGAAACGTTTGTGCCTGATTCTTCCTCACCGATTTGAACTCGGATTGTTCCCCAATCGAACTGCACCGCCTCACCAGGCAAATGAACAATGTTTAAGTGGCTTTCCTTCATCTTATTCTTCCCTAGTCTAATGAGTTCTGTTACTTTGGTCCTGGAAATATTGTAACCCTTTGCAAGCAGCAAAAGATAAATTTCTTTGTTGCTTAACTTAATTTGGTGGCGTATGTTGTATGTACTTTTCCTCAACCTTAAAAGATGGTCGATATGTTCTTGTATCTCTTTTATGACCGGATCGTATATAGACGTTTTGGCAGCAGAGGGGAAAATAGATCCAGTATCCTTTAATCGCTTAATGAGATCTGTCACTGTATTTTTGGATACCCCAACTGTCTCAGCAATTTCCCGATAAGGTTTTCCGTTTAGAATAAAATCTAAAATCTCTCTGTATGTTGCATCGTTTAGTGTCATGATAACAACTCCATTATGTCTAGATTAGCAGTTTTTCAGACTGCTAATTAGTTTATCGGAAATATTGAGCGGTAATGTAATAGAACTGGGTGCCAGGTACATAAACAATTCTGAATTGTTTATGTACCTGGCACTGTATGTTGCTTTTTCTTCCCATACTTCGTCAGAAGTCGTTCGCATTCTTCCCATTCGGCCTGGTTGAGGGTTGTATTGTTCTGGGTGGTTGTATTTTGAGCTTGGTCGTGTGTCTGTTTTCGTTCTTGGAACCATGCCGGGATGACTTCAGCCTTTTCAGAATGACGGCTTATGGGTTTTTGGCTGTGCTTACTGCGGAACTGCTGGTCATCAGCTGCAGCTGCTTCAACGGTTTGGATGCCTTTAGTTTGCCATGACTTTAGAATGCCTTTGACGTAACGCCAGGTTGGTTTATTTTGCTCCAAGGCACGTTTCATGGCATCCAGAACGAGTGGATCGCTCATATGGCTGATCCAGTGCTGGATGTCGTCAAGAATATATGGGCTGGCTGTATCAAAATGCTGCTGGTAGAAACCGGCGGCCATGGTTGTTGTGGTTGTTGGGTTTTGTTTTGTCTGGGTTTGGTTTAAGTCTTGTTTAATTAATGGGGCCGCACTGTGGACCGGATTGTCGTCAGTGTTGCGGTCCAGATTGTGGCCCGGGATGTGGACTGGATGGCGGTCATGGCTTCGGACCGGTGCTTTGTCCGTCGCGTGGTTCGTAGTGCTCGTCTGAACTGTGGCGGTCGTTGTGTGGGCCGCGGTGTAGTCCGCTGTATCGTCGGGTGCCGGGCGATTCTGGTTAGCTTGCTGGTTTTCCTGCTCTGCGGCAGGGTCTTCTGCTGGGTGAGCGTCAGACTGGTCGGATGGATTCGGTTGCGTGGCGGCAGTAGCGGCGACAGGTTCGGTGAATGATTTGATTTGGGACAGCATACGATATGTCGGAGCTTGGTTGCCGCTGCCGGGTGTCACGTGGATGTGGCCTTTTTCACTGAGTTCTGTGCGAGCGCGCTTGAAAGTGGTGCCTTTGATGCCGGAATGGACTTCAAGCATACTGGCAGGAACGGTGAACGTCGTTTGCCAGCCCGATTTATTGTTGAAATGCATCAAAGCGTGCCAGACGGCGATGGCCGACCCGGACAGGGGATTGAATACGAGCGTGTCATCAAAGGCGTTCAGTTCTTTAATATAATTCATATGAATGCTCCTTGTCGTGGTTATTTGGAGTGGGTGCCAGGCACATAAACGAATTGTTTATGTACCTCGCACTTTGGAGAGAGCGGCACTCTATGGGTTGAGTTTGTCCAGTATGTCGCTGTGACTGCGCAGCTTTTTCCTGACTTGTTTGGCCCAGCTTTTCACGGATTCAACGGAGACGCCTTCCTGCTCGGCGATTTCCGGCATGCTCATGCCGTCGATAATATGATACTGCACCCATTTCCATTGCTTGTCTGTCAGTTGGGATTTGAGATCGTTCCAGAGAGTGGGATCGTTCGGTTCAGGGCTGGACGCGTTTGTCAGAGGCTGAGCGTTTTCACCTTCACTAACACGGTGATTGCCATCAGTCAGTTGTGTGCTGAACTCATGGGCGGCTCGGTCTTTCAGATCTGTGTGGCGATTTTCCTTGCGCATGAGGTCAATGAGGCGGTTCCGGATCATGTAGTTGAAGTAGGTTGCCATGGGGCCTTTGTCCGGCTGATATTTCTCGTAGGCATTCCACATCGCAATGAGGCCTTCCTGAAAGAATTCCTGATGCGGATCGCGGATGTTCATTTTGTGAAGCTGGTAATGAATCCGCCGCTTGTTCTGCTCGAAGATTTCCTCGAACGTTATTTTGTTGTTTTCCATGTGGTCTAGCTCCTTTGTGGGGTTGATAAAGGGAAGATATATACGGGTTTTAACTTTTGAAGGAAAAATGGCGGGTGATTCTGTCGAGAAGTATCAAAACAATTATTTATTTGTTATGAACACATTCATGAATTTCCTCAAAGAAGTAAAGAGGACAGCCAAATTCAGCATGCAGTTTGAGTAAGTAATTGGATGATATGCTGTAAATTCCACGTTCAACAGCACCTAAGTATTTATCATTCATACCAGTGTTCCAAGCAAATTCTTCAATGGATTTCAGCTGTTGTTTGCGATACTTGCGAATTACTCTGCCAGTACAAATTTGAGTTACCTCATTATCCACGCATATCCCCCTTTTCAAGGTTCATTATCCTTAAAGGGAATTAAATGGAACACCGTGTATTTACGGTTTTGTTTGGTCTGGGGAAACATTAGGACGAGACATCGTTGAGGTGCCTGTCACTTCCCGGAATATGTCGAACGGTTGTTGTTGACAAGAATGTATTGGGGACAGTCCCCCACTATTGCAGCCGTATGGCCAAGGCGGTGAAATTCCGCGCTACACCATTCCAGGCGTTGGGAAGACAAAAACCGTCCAGATGATTCACTCACTGGATCAGATGGTCACGGACTTTTCCAGAGAGAAGAATATGTCGCAGCGGGATATATTTGAGGTGGCCCTGATTAATTTCTTCAAAGCCTACGGGTATGAGCGGCAGGTAGAGGTGTTGCTGAACCAATGAGGGTACATTCTTTAAGTAGGATGTACCTTTTCATGTAAAAGATATTTGGAATTGTAAGCTGGTATGCCATGACTGCCATCATAGGCTTCGAAAAGTCTATAAGCTGCACAAATCTTGACATTTATATCCTGAGTCGGATATATTAGAATCATAGGGTACGATGAGGGACGTGTAGTCAGCATGTCAAGGTTTCAAGTGCAGTTTAGTGACCAAGAATCAATAAAAATAGATGACATCATTTCGTTTAAAAGTGACCAAGTTGCTGAAATAAAAGTACAAAAGATAAGAGTAATCCTGATGCTTATACAATACCGATTAGTTTTATGAAAAGAGAAAGCGGTAATCGAGTCATTAAAATCATAACTGTCATATCAGAGAATAGAAGTCAGGCTGAAGCAATGGAAACTTCTCTTGCCGAGAAAAACCTTGAAGCGCTGAAGGAACTAAAGAAAAAACTGAATTAAGATTAAACTCTCGTTAAATTTATCTTATAAGTCATATGTATAGATCATAGAGTAAAGGGGGAAGATAAAATGAGTACATTATCCATGGAGGCTCCCGTAATGAGCGGTCAAACGGATAATCTAACCAGAGACATGGTTTGGCATGTATCTTCTGACAAGAAAATGACTGTTCGGAATGTGCCTTACTCTATGATGGACACTGATGGCGAAGAAATTATCAGCTTAGATGTGTCTATTAAACTTGAATTGATACGCGAACTGATATTGCAAGAAGAAGTTCCTCAGGATGTTGATTTTAATGACATAGCTGACGTGGAAGTTTCAGATTAAATAGGGGACAGTCCCCCACTACTTTAAAATTACGGTATAATTTGGTCTGGGGAAACATTTGGATGAAGAATCGCATTATGGCAGCGTTTAGAGCACATTAGTTTAATTAAAAAAGTGAGCGAATTTCATAATTCATAGCCCTTGCGGCGCAAGGACTTAAAAACGTAAAAAAGGAAGTACCTCCCCAAATCTTGTATAATGGTAGTTGAACTAAAACAGCCACAAAGATTGGAGGAATACTTCCTATGACCATTATACGACAACCGAGCTTATTTAGCATCCAAGAACTTTATGACATGGAACCTACCCAAAAGTATGAGGCGATCATTTCCGCCGTTGATTTGGATGCCATTTATCACGACATGGCTAAAAAATCCCGGTTGGGCGCGCCTGAAGAGCTGAATGTTGCAGCGATGATTATTTCCGTTTTCATTCGGTATGTTGAACGCATCCCAACCATAAAAGACCTGAAAAAACGCTTAGATGATGATATTGCCTTCAAATTGAATTGTGGATTTCTGGTTTCAGACAAGATTCCTTCGGAAGCTTCCTATTCCCGCCTTTTAACCAAGCTGAGCGAATCAGATGCATTGGAAAAGGCCCAGGAAAAAGTTGTTCTTCAAGCCATTGCCGAAGGCTTTATCGCTGATGATACAGTCGCCATCGATGCGACTCATTTCGAAGCACGTGATCAGGCCCCGCCTAAAGAAGAAAAGGCAAAGCCGGAACCGAAAAAACGCGGCCGTAAATCCAGGGAAGAGCGTGACCAATGGCTCCAGGAACAAGCTGAGAAAGAAGCGAATCTGCCTCTTTATGACAGGAAAATCGAAGCTCAACTGGATGCATCTTTAACAGAACTTCGAGACGGTGTTCCCCGGGATCCCCAATGGGGGATCAAGAAAAACAGCGAAGGCAAAAATACATTCTGGTTTGGCTATAAAGGACATCTGGCTGTCGGCACATCAAGTCAATACATTTTACAGGCCCTTTTCTCATCAGGAAATCTAAATGATGGAAAAGCCGCAATTCCTTTATTGAAGGGGATGAATGAATGCTTGCCTCTTTCAAACTTGCGTTATCAGACGATGGATGCGGGTTATGATTTTGAACCGATTTACACGCAGGTCTATCGAATGGGCCAGCAATCTATCATTGCCTATAATAAACGCAATGAATCGGAACCCATAGGGTTTGATAAATATTTTGCCCCAACATGTTTCCGTGAACATTCGTACCGTTATGAAAGTTACGATGCCAAACATGAAACCCTGAAATACACAAACCCAAAGGAATGCAAAGACTGCCCTTTAGCCCATGAAGACATATGCCAGAAAGTCTTCAAGATGAAAATCACTAAAGACCTTAGGCGATACACAGCCCCGGCACGGGGCTCTAAAGCTTGGAACACCATCTACAAGCGCCGATCAGCCGTTGAACGTGTCAATGCCTATTTAAAGGAATTCTTTCAGCTCAACAATGTTCGCCATCGTTCAGGGAAACGCGCTCAGATCCATTTTGATATCGTTACGTTGATGTATAATGCATCGAAATTAGCCGCAGACCGCATTGATGCCGCGTTAAAGCAGCAGCAGGCTGCTTAGAGGAATTTTAAAAAAATACACATTAGAAATTCTGCAGGTCTTTGCGTTTTTAATAAGAGCAATTATGAAATTGATTCAAGTATAAAAATTTTTAATAGAATGGAATAAGATAATTAAGAAGCTAAAAAATCCTTAATCTCTTTAGAACGGAAATCCGGGTCATTATCGAGAATGAGATACTTGGGAGCCAGTCATACGATTGTATCTTCGATGACGCTGACTCCACCGATGAGTTTTAGAAAGTGTTCATTTTTATCGAGCAAAAACTGTCCATTTTAGTTTAGCAGTCACAAATGCCCAAACAGCTTTTTACTTACTCATTTCTAAAGGCTGCAAGTTATTTTATTCAATTTCGTGAAATTTAATCGTTGTTTTAAAATATAAGAGGGTATAGATCAGAGATGGATGAGATGAATTTTAAGTTTAACTTATTTCGTCCTTCATCTGTGATATAATGGAAATTAGTAGATTAAAATTAAAATAAGATATATGATTGAAACCCAGTTGTCCGTTAGAGAAAGGTGGTGTTCTGATGGATATTGCATCAATGTCAACGGCGTTGAGTCAAAGCCAAGTGCAGCAACAGGCTTCTATTTCAGTTACGAAGATGGCAATGGGAAATGCCGAGCGACAGGGAGAAGCTGTTCAAAAGTTGATGAGTACAAATAATATGGCTGCCATCGAACGTGCAGCTCAACCACATTTAGGAGGAAACATTGACATGAAAGGTTAAATGAATATCGGGGACAATCCCCCCCCTGCTTGATGGGGCATGACGTGTTAACTGGGGAGACAAATATATATTATAATCCCGAATCATGATTTTTTAGAAGGCCTTACTGTCCAGCGCGGATGGTAGGGTCTATTTTTATTTGGAGGGATTATACAAGGAGAAGGATGGCCAGGGAGATGTAACATCACAGATCTAGGAGGAAAAGAAGAATCAGGCCGCAAAGCGCGGGGAGATATCGGGGACAGTCCCCAACCGCCTTTGAAAACAGTCTTACGTGCAGACCTCTGCCCGCCAACCATCCGGCGCCCATAGTCCGGAAATGCGTATCAGGTTATTGCGTTGCCCGCCACAACAATGCATTTATATAAGGCGGGTTTTTCTGTTGCCTGCCAACTGCAAGGCGCCCGAAGTCCGGGAATGAGTCTTGCTAACCGAACGGTCCATTTTTATATAATTGTTGTTAAAATGAATAACATTTTCCCTTTTAATTCATACTATGTGTTAGTATAATTAACTCAGGAGCAAAGGGAGGAATCACACATGGCAACATTGCATTTTAACCGCGAGTTATTTGCTGAAAAACTCAAAGCGTATCGAGATGATAAGTCGCAGACTGATATTGCGTCTGAATTGAATGTAGGACGCTCGACGATTTCTTTATTGGAAAATGGGAAGCAAGACCCAACGTTAGAAACGTTAAACCAGGTTTGCCAAAAGATAAACCAGGACTTAAATACCTTCTTTAAGGAAGAACAGGAAGACCCAGTATTGTTGCTAATGGGCCAACTTAAATCTTCTGATAAAGACAATCTGGTCGAAGTTATGGAGCGTATTAAAATTAGAGAGCATTATATTGCGATAGACCGCAGAGGAGGTCACTAAATTAATGATGGAAGCGCACGATTTGAATAATTTACTGGATGCGTATTCACAATCCCGTTATGATTTTGACCCGAAAAAATTAACTAAAACTGAAATAAATTCAATAAAAAAACTGGCACGCGAAAAACGAGCAGACTATGGCATAGCTCCGATTGGAACCAATATATTTGATTATATTAACCTACAGGAGAAGAATATTTATTTTGAAAAGCAGTCCTTTCATAATCCGGATTTGGACGGCATGATAATAGTGCTCCCCAAATCAAGGGACATTGCATTTATTATTTTAAATTCCAGCCAACCCCTATTGAATCAAATATTTGCTACAGCCCACGAATATTACCATTATCTTGTCGATTTGGAAGGGCTCAAGAAGACACCTCATGTTTGTTCTTTATCCCAACTAAATGAAAAATCAGAACAGAAGGCATCTCGTTTTGCAGCAGAATTTTTATTACCCGATGAGGCGCTTAATGTTATGGTTGATGATTGGCTGTCCCGTATTAATAAAAATCGGATTAGTGATACCAATATAACTGATTTAACATTATTATCTCACCGACTGACAATTAAATACGGTTTACCATTAAAAGCTGTTCTGTATCGTCTTTTTGAGGAAGAGCATATTACCGAAGATAAATTTCAGCTGCTCATATCCAATTATGATTTTATAAAAGGTGCGTTTAAAGAATCCCAACGGGTTTATAAACGTGAAGTTAATCAGCTGATAGCAAATGAGAATCCGTATATCGATGAAATTATGTACGAAAAGATGCCTAAAGCATTTGACCAGGGCTATGTTTCATTAGATAAACTAAAATGGGATGCCGACCAACTTTCGCTGGATAAAGAACGTTTAGATGTAGACACTGACATAACTGAGGATAGTGATGACGAGGATGATGAATATTTAATGGACTTAAAAAAATATTTAAATTCCCAGTTAGAGGATGACAGTTAAAGTCATATGGTAATTAACCAACTGAAAAATCAGCCTATTCTCTTTGATGCAAGCGTGTTACTAGTCGGTGTCGATAAACAAGATGAAACGTATAACTTTGAAAATATGAAATCACTATATATCCATGCCATATTGAATCATTTTGAGAACATTTTAATTCACGAAACTGTTATGGACGAACTCGATGAGCAAAGAAGAAAGTATGTTGAACAACATAAAGGGCATTCCATTACCATCGTATCAGAAGGAGAATTATATGGACGGGATGCGCAGTATACTACCCTGTTTAATACCATAGCCAATTTTGACTTATTTAAATATGTACGCTTAGACAAAAGAGATAAAGGTGATGTCTTTTCTTTGGCGTACGCAGCTTATTACAATATACCTTTTATATCAGCGCGTGATGGGTCAATTATTAAAGCTGTCAAAGAATTAATTGAATTAGAACATGTTGATGTTTGTGGATTTGAACATCTTTTGTTACTGGGTTTCCTTAAGAATCATGAACAAGGTGACAAACCGGATAAACGATACAAATCGATTTATAAAACCTATTGTACACCTGCTATCAAAGCAGGCGAAATACCACCTACGTTTAATCAATTTGTTCAAAGTCAATTCAATCAAATATGATACTATAAAATGATTGAAACTCAGAACAAAGAAATCATATGAAGGTAATTGGCAAAGTGGCATCCGAGAGTGATGAAAAGCTGCTAGCGAAGAAACAGTTAAATGCGGAGGTCAAACAGACATTCAATTGTTAATCGAAAAAGGACCTGAGAGGGTCTTTTCTTTTTTGTTGGGCAAATCAAATATAGGTGCCAGGTACATAAACAATTCGCACATTAAAATTTTTTTAGATTCAGTTCACTCTTCTTTCATGTGGCCCGTTTATGATGAGCATGTATCATCAAAAACGAGGAGGCTTACCAATGAAAAAAGGAATTTTAACAACAGGCATCGCAGCGACACTAATTGGAGGCAGTATTGCAGGGACGTCTGCATTTGCTTCATCTGGCAGTCAGGATGATGCTAAGGAGGCAGCCATTACAGAAGAAGAAGCGATCAACACCGCTCTGGAAGAAGTGCCGGGTAAAGCCATTGAAACAGATCTGGACGATGAAGACGGTGAAACGGTTTATGAAGTCGATGTCAAAGGCGAAGATGGCAAGATGTGGGACCTTGACATCAATGCCCAAAACGGTGACGTGCTGCAAAAGCATGCAGATGACGACGAAGGTCGCGACGAGGACGAGGACGATGGAGACGACGAGCTCTCTGATAAGGAAGAACAAAAACAGCTGAAAAAAGAAGCGGCTATAACGGCAGAAAAGAGTCAGTCCATTGCCTTAAAAGAAGTCAAAGGTGACGTCATTGATAATGAACTGGATAAAGAAGACGGGACGGTTGTGTATTCCCTGGAGATTAGAGATGATCAGGGCACTGAACATGACGTCGACGTCGATGCCAAAACAGGTGACGTTTTAAAAATGGAGAAAGATGATGACAGCGATGACGACGAAGAAGATGATGACTAACCATCTCGAATGATTTGTTCAATGGGTCCTGCGCATATGGCATGCAGGGCCCATTTATGTGAAGAAAGTATTTTTTTACTTTATAATGGCATTAAACGGACCGGGAGGCTTTCCATGAATATTCTGGTTATTGAGGATGAAGAAGCTTTATCCGAATTCATTGTACTGGAACTGCAATATGAAGGGTATGAGGTTTTGGCTGCTTTTGACGGCAGGAAAGGGCTTGAGCTGGCAGTGGCGGATGACTGGGATGTGATCCTTCTTGATTTGATGCTGCCAAACCTGAATGGCATGGAAGTTTGCCGGCGGTTAAAAAAAGAAAAAGACATTCCCATCATCATGATTACGGCAAAAGATAGTGTCATGGACCGAGTGCAGGGTCTTGATAATGGTGCTGATGATTATATCACAAAGCCTTTTGCGATCGAGGAATTGCTGGCAAGGATCAGAGTCATTGTCAGACGTGAAGAAAAAAACCTCGCATCATCCAGCCGGCTCACCTTTAAAGATCTGGCACTGGATGTGGAAACGCGATTATTGACAAAAGGCGATCAGATCATTGAGCTGACGACAACAGAATATGAACTCTTATATATGTTCATGAAAAACATCGACCGTGTATTGACAAGAGAGGTTCTGCTTGAAAATATCTGGGGATACGAAGCAGAAGCTGAAACAAATGTTGTGGATGTCTATGTCAGACATCTCCGAATTAAATTGGACGCCTCCGACAAAGACAGTTATATTCAAACGCTGCGTGGAGCAGGGTATGTGATGCGCAAATGAAACATATCAGAAACATTTTCCGGGGAAGCATGCGTATCAAGTGGAAATTGACATTATGGGCGACGTTTTTAATATTATTTTTATTTTTAGCTTACAGTCTGTCACAATATGTCGTCATTCAAAACTGGGCAGCGAATCAAGAAACGAAAACCGTTCAAAAAACAATGAAAGAAGTAACCGCCTATATTGACGAAATGCCTTCTGAACAAGCGATCTCTGAGAGTGCAAGTTATCTGGAGGTCCTTAACGAAGACGATCAGACGATACGGCTTATCAATGACAATGATAAAACGGTCGTGACAATTGCCGATGATGCTGATGAATTACGCCCTCCCAAACATGTGACAGAGAAAAACCTGGTGAAAGCAAACCAGGAGGATGACCCATTACTCATTTACAAGACACCTGTTGAAACCGGCGAATTCAGCGGGACTGTTGAAATAACAAGGGATATAGAAGACTATGAGAGTCTCTTCGAACAAATCGGCATGGTGGTGATAATAGCCGGACTTGCAGCGGTTGTGTTGAGTTTTATCGGCGGCAGGTTCATCTCGTCGCAACTCCTCAAACCCATTAATTCGATGATCAGCACGATGAAAAAAGTGAAGGAAAACGGACTGAAGGAAAGAATGCCGATCAAACAAAAGCAGGACGAAATGGCTGAGCTGGGTATGATGTTCAATGAGCTAATGGATAATCTGGAAACATCTTTTCAGCAGCAGCAGCAATTTGTTGAAGATGCCTCTCATGAGCTGAAGACACCACTGACCATTATCCATGGGCATCTGTCCTTGATTCAGCGCTGGGGGAAGGACAATCCTGAAGTTTTGGAAAGATCGATTCAACTTAGCGTGAATGAAACCGACCGGCTCACCCATCTCGTTTCAGAATTATTGACCCTGACAAAAGGACAGAACGATTCGTCAGACGTCAGCCATATGGAAAGCAGCCAGGTAAAGCAGAAGCTGGAGATGTTAATCGAGAATTATCAATTGATTCACAGAGAATTTGAGATCAGACCCCATCTGGATTTTGATACCGGCGTTACCCTGAAAATGAGCCAAAACCATTTTGAACGGATGATGATCATCCTATTGGATAACGCTATCACCTATTCAGAAGATGACAAGGTGATTGACGTCAGAGCAAGACAGACAGCGGAGCAATTAACCATTGACGTGACGGATTTTGGGACGGGCATCCCTGAAGCAGAAATACCATTTGTATTCCGCCGCTTTTACCGAGTGGATAAATCCAGAAGCAGAAAACATGGCGGGAACGGTTTGGGACTAGCGATCGTGATGGACCTGGTGGCTATGTATAACGGAACGATAGACATCGACAGCAGGTACGGCGAATGGACAACAGTGACTGTTACTTTTCCTGGGTAAGGTGGCTAAGTGCCTGTGGTCAATACCCCATTTTTCGGACAAGAAAATATTCGACACATTGATCATAAATGATCATGTTTATTCGATTGTTTGCTTGTGATTCAGGCTGCCATCCATTGAAAATATTGACTCGGAGACAGCCTGTTCAAACCTTTTTGACAGCGCTGCTTATTATAATAAGCAATGTACTTGGAAATGGTTCTATAAGCGCCTTGAACGGATTGGCACGGAAATAGAATAAAAGCTTCGGATTTAAAATGCGAGAAAAACCCCTCTGCACATGCGTTATCAAGGCATGTGCCTTTTCTTGACATGCTTGGTGTCAGGTTATATGCTTTCATTAATTGATGATATCTATTGGAACGGTACTGCATACCCCGATCACTGTGTAAGATGGTATCAGTATGCGTTCCTTTCTTTTTAACCGCCTTCTTGATCGTATTTTCGACCAGATTAATGTCGTGATCCCGACTTGCCTGATAGGCAACAATCTCGTTATTAAACAGATCCATGATGACCGAAAGGTAAATCGTTTGATTGCCTGCCTTAAACTCCGTGACATCTGTCACCCATTTCCTAAATGGTTTATCTGCATCAAAATCCCGTTTCAATAGATTGTCGTAAACTCTTCCTGCAGATGATTGCTGGTATTTCCTCTTATGGCTTTTCTGTCGGATAACCGCCTTTAAGCCAAGCCTTTTCATGATTCGGTATACCTTTTTATGATTCATGTCCCAACAATAATCCTGGCGAATCCTTGATTCGATACCCCGTACGCCCAGAACACCTTTGTATTGATGATAAATATAAGAAATAAGTTCTTCTTCATTGGCATCTTTGTTGGAACGTTTAAGATAGGCATAATAACCACTTCGGGAAACGCCCAATGCCTCACATAAAGCATTGATAGGATAAGCTTCGCTTCGAAGCTGATCGATTACTTGAAATTTTGTTTCTCCTCCTTTTGGCGTGATAGTTCTAAATACTTTTTTAAGGCATCAACTTCTATTTGGAGGCGATCGACCTTTTCCTCTGTGGTGGAAGAAGTCTCGCCCTTTTTGGGACGTCCTAAAGACCGGTCAAAGGCGGCTTCACCATTTCTTTGATATTTCTTAATCCATTCATAGATGTTATCCCGATGGCGAATATTAAGATCATCCACGACAGACTGGACAGCTTCATTATTTTCCAGGACACGCCGAATCGCTTCTAATTTTGTTTGCTTACTGTAGCGCTGTTTCTTTTGTGATTCAGACATTCTAAAACCTCCCCTCATACTCGCAGCGTAAATGTCGAATCATTTATGTGTCCAGTATAAGGGGTACGGACTACTGTCACTTCCCGGTTTTTGTCGAACGATAGGAAGTGATCACTAAGTGTAAGTGTCAGCCCTGTTGCTGCACTTCACGGTAATCGGACTTTTTATGATCATCTTTTGAAGAGAAGACGATTCTTGGTGACGGGATATCGATACCTTGCTCGAACAAGTTTTCTTTGACTTCTTTTCGAATGAGCCTTCCACCTGCCCACTGCATGACGGGGAGGGTTTCCGCACGAATACGCATGACATAATTAGATAACTCAAGTGCCTGCAGACCATTGATTTCGGGTTCTCCGACAAATATCTCGTATTTGTACGGCAAGGTTGTTAATACGTTGCTAATGATTTTTTCAATGTTCATGATATCTGTTTCATATGGCACATTGACTTCAACCATTGCAAAGCCATTGCTTGCAGAATAGTTGGTTACAATATCGATTTTACCATTGGGAATAACATATGTCTGACCGTAGTAGCTTCTTAATTTCGTGGTGCGCAGCCCGATGATTTCGACATCTCCTTCGATTTCGCCCGTTTCAATATAATCGCCAACTGAGAATTGATCCTCAAAGATGATAAAGAAACCTGCAATAATATCACTGACCAGACTCTGAGCCCCAAAACCGATAGCAAGGCCGGCAATCCCAGCTCCCGCAAGCATTGTTTTAATGGGTATATTAAATGCATCCAGGATCATCATGGTGGCTAAAAACATGATGAGATAAGACAGAATGTTTTTGGATAAATTTTTTAATGTCTGTTCCCGTCTGTTTGTTGTCAGCTTTATCCGCGACTTTTTCTTGTCTCTAAAGACAGTATTAATGACTTTGTTTCCCAGGTGTTTTAAAACAAATGCAACGAGTATGATAGCGACCATTTTTAGTATTGTTTTGCCTACTGTCATCCATAAAGTTTCGCTGGTGATATAATCATATATCGAGTGAAAAACGTCTGCAAAAAAATCCATTTGATATCTCCTTTCATCGGATGAACGGAAAAACCTGCGTTTCTATATGTTACTGATACCACGAAATATATCTATGATTCTATTATTTTAAATATTATCATTTAAAGGTCATTAGTCAAGTAGCGGGGGCAGTAACAATGACATAACAAGAATTTTCACAGCGTATAAGCTTAAAGCGGTTCTATCTTTCCTATCGCCGCCGTCACCATTGTTATTATGTTTTTAATAACTTGAATGGTTAATAAGATCTGCCGATATTAAGCATAACAGCTGGATTTGATGATGCAGCACTTTGGCCATTGAAAAGATTACAATCAAATGGATGTTCAATCACCTCAATGACTATGTCTTTCCTTTGAGTCTAATATAGCAGAATGATAAAATAACCCAATCAATTATTTAATAATAATTATTATTTTTTAAGTTTGTATAAAATGTATAAGGGTATAGTGTCGCAGTGCAGCTAATAGCTTTATAAACAAACTAATCGGGAGAGATACATAGTGATAACCATTCTACTAGCGGCTACTAATCACGTATATTCCGAGCAGATGATAAACTTATTAAACCAGGAATCCGACATGCATGCAGCAGGATATGCTGAGACGGTGACAGATATCAATGCAGCAGAGGCAGAGCCGGATATTATTTTGCTGGATACTGAAGCAGATAACGTTCCATTACAAGATCGTTTACACCGGCGCTTTCCAGCAAATAAATTTCTGTATCTCCTGCCTTCTGCGGATATAGGATGGATTGTCCGGGCAGTTGAGCTGGGCGTGACTGGTCTTGTCCTGAAAGATACAGAACCTGAGCGATTGCCTGCAATCATCCGGCAGTTTTATGATGGGCGGTATGTGATCGCTGGTGAGATAGCCAAAGCTCTCATAAGCAGTGTGCATGAGAAGCCGTATGATGAGAAGGAGCGGATGCAACAGCTGTTACAGGCAAAAGGTATTGAGGTAACAAATCGTGATTTAACGATCCTGCAGCTGTTATATCATCAGAAAACCAATAAGGAGATCACAGCTGAGCTTGGACTGGCTGAGAAGTCCGTCCGGGATTATGTCAGCACCGTGTATAAGCACCTGAACATTCACAGACGAAAAGACGTGTATCAGTTTTTAACGGAACTTATGCAGAAGCTATGAACAAGCCAGAAACAGGAGTCATACCTGCCCCGTCTCCTTATGAGCGATCGATCAAACGGACAAACGATAATGCCGGCGATTGCGTCATATCTGTCGCATGGATATAAAGCGAGGCAAAACTCATATCAGGTGTGAATCTGAAGTGTAGTTCATCCCGCAAGTCCCGGTATGGATCTTCTGGTTTATGGTTAATATCCAATGTGCATTTGACATGTATATTGTGTAAATCCTGATAAATATCATGCGACAAAACGCTGTATTCCTGAAAATTGGTATTAAGCAGGTTATAGGCGGTCGAAAGGGCTGTCTGATGCGAACGGAATATCATAGTGAATTCAGCGACAATATTGAACAAAGTCATCACCTGTTTAAAAATAATCGTTATCAAGATGGCGTTCCATATTATATTATAATATGGTCTGCTTTTTAAACAAGGAAGAGTTAAGCACTTGTGATCGTTTTATGCGCTATCACAGGTGTTTTTTTTTGAAGCGTCGAAAAAGGGGCTGGTGTTTTGAAAGAATTAACATTGTAATCCAAGGAATTTAAAAGAGTTTTGCAAAATCTGAATTTAGAAAACCTTAACCTAACCCTTGAAAAGCAAAAAAGTGTTATAAATATTGTTAATTCAAGAACTGAAATTACTCCTGACCTTATTAAGGATTTAATGGAACATGGCAAAGTATAATGAATAGGATAATGACGATTATCTTTTAGAAAATAACTTGCTGGATGCTCAATCACATGAAGAATTAGAGGAAGGGGAATCGTTGGCTTTCTCTCTTCGTGCATCAGAATTGGAGCAAGAAGGATATGCAAGTATCCCTCTTACAATGAATGGATTCCAGAAGCTTCATTTTCATTTCTTTCAAGATGTTTATCCTTTTGCGGGTCAATTTCGAAATGTTCAATTAAAGAAAATGGATACGCTCTTTTGCCAATTTGAGTATGTGAACGACTATGCAACGAATCTGTTTCGTCAGCTAGATGAAGAACCACCCTGGGACTCGTTGAAGAAAGCAGCTGAACGTTTGGCTTATTTTAAATCAGAACTGAATATGCTTCATCCTTTTCGAGAAGGGAATGGCCGAACAATCCGCACTTTTATTTATCTGTATGCCTTAGAAAAAGGCATCATTTGGCAATATGAAAAGATGGATAAAGAAAGATATATAACAGCAATGATCAAAGCTGTCACAGACACGAGTATATTACATGAAGTATTTTTGGAGACCATTGACTTTTCCGAAGTGTGATTAAAATACAGCGATCCAACCCTTGAAGCGGTTGGATCTTTTCACAGGAAGTGATCCTTCTTGTTTAATTTTAGTATAATAATGCCACGCTTGGTACCAAACCAAGCGTGGTTTAATCGTTGAATGTCTGTTAAGCATGATTCGGTTGAAACGTTTAATGCTGAAAACCTGTCGTTGTTCTATTTGGTGAGAAAATGTTGAATGTTTAAGAAAAGCGATTATAAATTCCGCGCTTTTTTAGAAGCTTCATTTGCTTCTTTCTGTTTTGCGTCTGCTCTATGGTATCGTTTATCAAAATGATGGGTGTTCACATTATAGCGAGCCTGTTTATCTGCATGTTTCCAAGCAACATCCGCCTCTTTTTGTTTTTGTCTGGCTTGGAACTCCGCTTGTTTTTTAACTTCTTTTCGGTTATCACCCGAGTGGCGAGGTCCTCCGCTTAGCCCACCAGTATGTTTTCCGCCGCCTCGGGTAGAACTGGGACTGATCGCCTTAACGAACGTCCCTATTAAAGTGAAGACAACCCTCCAGACTGCAAGCAGTGCTTTTCCTGCAAAATGGGCACCTTTGCCCAGAATCTTAAACAGTTTTTCAAAAAACGGAACAGATAGGAACCATAGCTGATCTGACGTTTCTGATGAAGAAAATTTGTTTTGTAATTTAAGCAATCCTTTTACGATCAATGTACCTAATAATGCGGAAGGAATTACAAAGAATATGCCAAAGAAGCCCAGTGAGTAGTTGTAAGTATAAATCGATTCATTATTCAAATTAAATAGATACGTTAGGCCTTTATCAGCATAGGTATTCATAACGGTTGTAAAAATAGCTGTGATTAAAGCAAGTGGCAGCAAGTTTCGTTTTAAGAATTCTTTATTGATCCCGGTGAGAAATTTGTTCTTCATATTTCCAACCACCCCTTTTATCAATATGTAATAGAAAATTCAGCTCGAAAATGAGATCTGAATTCATACTATCTTAACAATTTATGGTTGTAAATACGCCCAGCACGCCGAATTAATTTGTAATATTTAATTAAATTACTTTTAACATGTACGTCAAGCTGGCTGGATGACATGACAGGATCTAAACTCATAGACATATGTATGAGATTGACTTAGGAGGTTTTGCAAAGTGTGATAACTCATGAAGGGCCTATAAAAAATGATAGTTTATGTTATAATATGTCTGAAGTGATGGAAATTGCAGGAAAGAAAGGCAGGGTTTATATGAAAGTAGGCATTGATTTAGGTACAACGAATTCGGCTGTGTCATATATCAATGAGCATGGCTCACCCGAGATCGTTAAAAACAGTGATGGTGAAAGAACAACACCCTCTGTTATTTTAATAGAAGATCAAAAAGCAATTATTGGCATGACGGCAAAAGAAGCCGCAGCGTTTCAATCGGAAGATACCATTCAGTTTGTCAAAAGACAAATGGGCAATAACAGTTTTGAATTTCCACTTCCCGGTACCGATCAGCTCATTGGAGCCGTCGAAGCATCAGCATTTATTCTTAAAAGAATTGTACAGGATGCAGAACAGGAATTGGGTGAAACCATAACTGATGTGGTGATCACCGTGCCAGCATATTTTGATGATGCCAAGCGTAATGCTACAAAAGAAGCTGCAGAAATGATTGGTGTCAATGTTCTCAAGATTATCAATGAACCAACAGCTGCTGCCCTGGCTTATTACAACTTAGAAGAGAAGACAACAGATCAGAATGTAGCCATTTATGACCTCGGTGGGGGCACATTTGATATCAGTATTGTTAATATACAAGACAACGAGGTTAAAGTATTGGCGACCGACGGCGATGCCAATTTAGGCGGCTTCGACTTTGATAATGCCATTTTTAATTATGTAGCAGATGCATTTGAAGAAGAAACTGGTTTGGACTTGTATGATGATGATATGGCCATGCAGGATTTAAGAGACAGCACGGAAAAATGTAAAAAGTCACTTACTAAAAGAGATAAGTCACTCGTTGCTGTATCCTCACAGGGACAAACAATCCGCAAAGAAATCACTAAAACATTATTCAACGATTTAATAGAATCATATCTTGCTAGGACGAGCCAAATCATGGAAGAAACAATCGGGGAATCTAATTTAACTTGGAACGATATCACAAAGGTTTTATTGGTCGGGGGGTCCACACGAACACCTGCCATTTCGGATATGATTGAACGGCTCACAGGTATTGAACCTTCAAAAGATTTGAACCCTGATGAAGTTGTGGCACTTGGCGCTGCTGTACAGGCATCCTCAATCGAACCTTCTGATCAGGACAGCCGTCATCATATTGTTGTTCGTGATGTAAACTCACATAGCTTGGGTATTATTACCGGTGATGGGCAAAATCCCGATGAGAATTCTATTATATTAGAAAGAAATACAGAAATTCCTTGTGAAAGATCGAAGAGTTTTGTCACTGTTCAAGACAATCAGGAATCAGTTATGGTGCAGGTTACCGAAGGAGAAGATGAGGATCCGGACTATGTCACTATCATTGGGACTTCTGAGGTTGCTTTACCTGATAACCTGCCGATGGGTTCTCCGTTAGAAATCAACATTGCCTATGATAAAAATGGCATTGTTCACGTTGGTGCGAAAGATTTATCGAATCAAGTGGATCTGGGTGAATTTGTGATTGAAAGACAGTCCAATCTGACCCAGGAAGAATACGAGGAGAGACAAGAAACAATGTTAGCCATGGAGGTAGAGTGAAATGGAGGACTATTATGACCTATTAGGTCTGAATGGCGATGCGAGCGACGAAGCCATCGACGAAGCCATTAATTCTGGCTTAAAAAAATGGCGAAAACGTGTTAACGCTCCTGATCCTCAAAAGCAGCGTGAAGCTTCTGAAAAAATGGAAGCATTACAAGAGGCACGGGAGATATTGCTCGATCCCGTAAAACGGGAGGAGTATGATCATCAACTAAGAGAGGCTTATGAACAGCAAGGTGATGATACCATCCCAAACGAAGTGGACCCACATGATGAGAGCACGTCTATGGACCCGGCTGATGAATTAATACAAGAAGCAACTGCACTGATCAATCAAGATAATTATGCCGATGCGATTGTAGTAGCGACTAAAGCAACCGAAGTAAATGGTAATCATCCCTATGCATGGGAGGCACTCGCCAAAGCTCATTTCTTTTGGAAGGAATACGGCGATGCCTTGTATGAAATTAAGCGGGCTATTAATTTGTTGCCAAATGAGGATTTCTTTTATTATATAGCATTTCTTTGTCAATATAACCGACAGGATCTGAAAAAGTCTGAAAAATTGAATTTAGCGGAAGAATTTCTGGAAAAGGCCTTACATATTAAACCAGATAACCCGACTTATATGGAAGAATCTGCCTCAATTGCCCAAGAAAGAGGCAAAATTAATAAGGCTATTAATATTTTAAAGAAAGTTGAAAAAAACCATGGTCTAAGCGATAGTGCGCGAGGAGACTTAGGCACCTTGTATTACAATAGAGGTCTGTCCCAGGCACAAAAAGTTAATTTTGGCAGGGGTAGATCAGATTATTATTTCACTGATAGAGACAGTACATTAAAAGGGAAAGATGACTTTTCTGAAGCATCCAAATATGTACAGAATAATTCGTTCAAAGATGCTGTGAACCATCGGATATCGCAAGCGAATGATGCTCTTTCTTTTAAAAATAGATATAAAATATTAGCACTGTTTATTCTTATTGTGCCTTTATTTTTCAATGCATTGGTTAGTTTCAACTTTATCATGATTGTCTTTATGGCAGCGGCAGGTTATTTTACTTGGAAGTATGGACGCGTGCCAAAATATGAACTGAACCGTAAATATATTAACTCATTAAGGTGATAGACAGCAGTGATTTTTTAGTAAAAAGGGTGATACAATGAGTTTCCTACAAGCCTATCAAAATCAAGGTGCTCAAGGGCTCAAGCAGCACTCAGTGATACCAGAGGATCAGACGAAACAGGATGAAATGGTGAACGATCTAACCTCTTTGACAAAAGAAAAAGTGATTAAACATGATATCGAGGCACAGAAAGTCATTGTATCCCGATTGTGTGAATTAGGAGCCTATGAACAAGCAGAGAAATTATGTAAAAAGCTTTATATACGAAAACCAAATGATCCGGAGATACAAAGTCTGTACTCAGACATAAAATCCAAAAGCACAACAACCAAAAGTCCTTTTTACAAAAATAAACAAATTCTCCGCGGGGTTGAACAAGATGTCTACAAAATGATTTACGGTCAGGAAGATTTGATCGATTCTCTTTCACAGCTATTACAAAAGTCTCTATTAACATCTGAATTTATCTATCAATATAAAGAAGCAGCTCTTATTTCAAGCCCTAAAAGTCGAGGCGTGCAAACAACGCTTTCTGTTTTTTTTGATACTCTTTATCAATACGATTTAATTGATAGTAATGCGCTGCAGGTGATTGATTTAGCACAATATAATGCGGATGAGAATATCGTGGAAATGTTTTTTGTCGATATTTATAACGCGTTTATGGGCAAAAGTAAGGTTACGCTTTTTAAAAATGTTGATCAGTGTCCGATTGATTTAATAGCTCATTTAAATAGTATTGTAAGCGAAGGACGTATTTATCTGGACGGCAGGTATATCTATCAGAACGGTGTGTTGGTAAAAGTAAATCAAATGCTGGCTGCTGACAGTTTTGATTCAATAGAGGCAACGGAGCAATATCTGTTTTTTTATACGTATAACAAGTTGGAAAAGGCATTGGACATCTTTACAGAATCCAGTCGGTCCAAACTCACTTATACGTTAACATTACCTGCTTTGGAAGATAAGGATGTGCAAAGCTTATTCCGATCCATGATGGATGACTGTATCGAGACAATCAAGACAAATCTTGGAATCACGATCCAGTATGACCCCGATCAATTTACAGGCATGATAAATCATTATTTTGACGAAGGGGGTGCAGCAAGCTTAAAAGCTGCTGTCAACCAAATATACCAAGCATTAAATCAATTCTTTATCTCTGCCGTTAATCAGGTGGAAGATCGCACGTTTGAGCTCCGATATGACAATCACCAGGTAATGTTAAAAGATGAAGAAGAAACACATATATTACTTGCCGTTAAACAAACGGGAGAAAATCTGCAAGCTATCCAAGAAAGAATCGAGCAATTAATAGGCTTGCAAGAGGTGAAAACGTCTTTAAAAGATTTACAAGATTATGTTGTCAATCGTAAGAAACGTGAAGCCAAAGGGGATCAGTCGGAAAAACTTCCCCTGCATTTTCTGTTCAAGGGCAATCCGGGCACAGGCAAGACGATGGTAGCCCGATTGATTGCAGATTACTTAAAAGCCATTGACTTTTTGAGCGAGGATCGTTTGATCGAAGTGGATCGTTCGGATTTGGTTGGTCAGTATGTTGGACACACCGCTGTAAAAACCAAGCAAAAGATTAATAGCGCTATGGGCGGGGTCTTATTCATAGATGAGGCATATTCCCTCGCTAACGGTGATGAAAATGATTTTGGCCGGGAAGCGATTGCCACGCTTGTAAAGGCTATGGAAGACTATAAGGATAATCTGGTTGTTATTTTTGCCGGTTATCCAAACGAAATGGATGAATTGCTCAAAGTAAATCCAGGTCTACAATCCAGAATTACACAAACATTTTATTTTAGTGACTATACCAACGATGAGCTTGTGCAGATTGCACTTAATCATGCCTTGTCGCAGGGATATTTGATTGATACTGAGGCCAGGGAACAACTGCTTAGCTTTTTTGAACAACATCAAATCAAAGGTAAAACAGATGGCGGCAACGGGAGATTGGCACGGCAAACTGTGGAATATGCCATTAAAAAACAAGCAGCCAGACTGGCCAATACCGATGTATCCGAGAAAGAAATGGACACCCTGCATTTAGAGGACTTTGGCTTTGAAAAAGAAAAGCCCTTTGATCTAGAAAAACAGTTAAACAACATCGTCGGACTGGATCACATAAAAGATATGGTCAGAACACTATATAAACAAGAGATCATTAATCAAAAAAGGAAACAATTAAATCCTGATTATAAAAGTGATCAAGCGTTGAACTTCATTTTTACAGGTAATCCCGGTACGGGGAAAACATCAATTGCCAGAGTGCTGGCTGATCTTTTTAAGAGTATTAACATTCTTAAAAAAGGACATCTGGTCGAAGTGTCTCGATCTGATTTAGTGGCCGGCCACCTCGGTCAAACCGCATTAAAAACGGAAGACGTATTTATGGATGCGCTTGGCGGTGTACTATTTATCGATGAAGCCTATGCGCTTGCCGATGATCATTTTGGAAAAGAAGCGATTAATACGCTCATAAAACTCATCGAAGATCATCAGGGGGATATCGTTGTTATCTTAGCAGGTTATCAGCAGCATATGAATGAGTTGCTAAAAGTCAATCCCGGGATATCATCACGTTTTACCAATACGTTTCACTTTCCGGATTATAATGCTAACGAGTTATTTTTAATTGCTCGGCAACTGTTTAAGTCCAAGGGATTTGCTCTAACAGATATGGGTAGCCAAACACTGAAAAAATATATCGATGGTTTGAGTGCGAACATGGAAGGTAATGGGCGCGATATAAGGACAATGGTTGAGAAGATTATTCGTTTGCAATCCAACCGCTTATTCGAGCAGTCTTCCATCGAAGAAGATGGCTTATTAGACGTTTTACCCGAAGATATCATAGCCTATTTTGCAAGTAATGATACATGAATGCGGCACAATATCGGTCCTCGCAAAAATGTCATTTCATTCTTGTATAATCTAAATTTAGATGCAGATGAAAATTCTTTAGGTTTAAAGGCAGCGACCATAACAATTCACTACATCCACATGCCCGCGTTCTGATGCAGGTATAAGCGCTGTGCATCCAAAGCGATTAGTAATCGATGTATCTGCGCCGGCCGCAACTGCACGTTTTACGATGTCAAGCAGTCCATTTGCTCCTGCATACAAAAGCACATTAGCCAAGTTGTTATCACGAATATCTATATTCGCACCGTTTTCGATCAGTGCGTTTATCGTATTTGTTTGTGCCAGGGTTAGCGGAATAGATATCGATATTCTGTTCATTACTGATAGATTTAGATTGAGTATATCATGACATATTCTTTTTTGTGTCTCGCTTAATTTTACAATCTAGGAATCTTGAAAAATAAAATTGAATTAGTTGAATCAATTTCATAATTGCTCTTATTAAAAACGCAAAGACCTGCAGAATTTCTAATGTGTATTTTTTTAAAATTCCTCTAAGCAGCCTGCTGCTGCTTTAACGCGGCATCAATGCGGTCTGCGGCTAATTTCGATGCATTATACATCAACGTAACGATATCAAAATGGATCTGAGCGCGTTTCCCTGAACGATGGCGAACATTGTTGAGCTGAAAGAATTCCTTTAAATAGGCATTGACACGTTCAACGGCTGATCGGCGCTTGTAGATGGTGTTCCAAGCTTTAGAGCCCCGTGCCGGGGCTGTGTATCGCCTGAGGTCTTTAGTGATTTTCATCTTGAATACTTTCTGGCATATGTCTTCATGGGCTAAAGGGCAGTCTTTGCATTCCTTTGGGTTTGTGTACTTCAGGGTTTCATGTTTGGCATCGTAACTTTCATAACGGTACGAATGTTCACGGAAACATGTTGGGGCAAAATATTTATCAAACCCTATGGGTTCCGATTCATTGCGTTTATTATAGGCAATGATAGATTGCTGGCCCATTCGATAGACCTGCGTGTAAATCGGTTCAAAATCATAACCCGCATCCATCGTCTGATAACGCAAGTTTGAAAGAGGCAAGCGTTCATTCATCCCCTTCAATAAAGGAATTGCGGCTTTTCCATCATTTAGATTTCCTGATGAGAAAAGGGCCTGTAAAATGTATTGACTTGATGTGCCGACAGCCAGATGTCCTTTATAGCCAAACCAGAATGTATTTTTGCCTTCGCTGTTTTTCTTGATCCCCCATTGGGGATCCCGGGGAACACCGTCTCGAAGTTCTGTTAAAGATGCATCCAGTTGAGCTTCGATTTTCCTGTCATAAAGAGGCAGATTCGCTTCTTTCTCAGCTTGTTCCTGGAGCCATTGGTCACGCTCTTCCCTGGATTTACGGCCGCGTTTTTTCGGTTCCGGCTTTGCCTTTTCTTCTTTAGGCGGGGCCTGATCACGTGCTTCGAAATGAGTCGCATCGATGGCGACTGTATCATCAGCGATAAAGCCTTCGGCAATGGCTTGAAGAACAACTTTTTCCTGGGCCTTTTCCAATGCATCTGACTCGCTCAGCTTGGTTAAAAGGCGGGAATAGGAAGCTTCCGAAGGAATCTTGTCTGAAACCAGAAATCCACAATTCAATTTGAAGGCAATATCATCATCTAAGCGTTTTTTCAGGTCTTTTATGGTTGGGATGCGTTCAACATACCGAATGAAAACGGAAATAATCATCGCTGCAACATTCAGCTCTTCAGGCGCGCCCAAACGGGATTTTTTAGCCATGTCGTGATAAATGGCATCCAAATCAACGGCGGAAATGATCGCCTCATACTTTTGGGTAGGTTCCATGTCATAAAGTTCTTGGATGCTAAATAAGCTTGGTTGTCGTATAATAGTCATAGGAAGTATTCCTCCAATCTCTATGGATGTTTTAGTTCAACTACCATTATACAAGATTTGGGGAGGTACTTCCTTTTTTACGTTTTTAAGTCCTTGCGCCGCAAGGGCTATGAATTATGAAATTCGCTCAGTTAGTTAATTTTCGATAAGATTGATAATGCTTGTGTAAGAAATTAATAAATTCATTATTAGAGAAATCATAAGGATCAGTTAGGAATATTGAGATTTTTACAGCATCATCATTTTTTTCATTACTAGTTTCCTTCTTTGATTCTGTATCATTTTCACTAGTGGCTTCTTCGTTACTTGAGCAAGCACTAAAACAGATTCAAAACTAACGAAAGTTAAAGACATGGTCCGTTTAGGTGAATCTATTGGCGTTTCCTTTCTAAAAGTTGAGCCCGAATCCCTGCGATTGTATGTCGAAGAACAGATTATAAACAACTTTGATGGTGATCTATGGAATGTACATGGTGTCAGCTAAAAAATGGCGGTAATAATACACAAAGGCGGGATTTTAATTGTGTCGTTTCAGCGGTTTTTGAGACAGCGATGAGTGATACATCTGCTGCAGAAGCCAGTCCACGAGGATCCTGATGTCTTTAAGGACATGAATGCTAAACGGAAACGGACAAGGATTATGGGGTATAATAATGAATTGTATAATCTTTATTAGAGGAAGTGGGATCAGCTTAAACAGTCTGTAGAAGATCTTTGTCTTGAGGCTGGACCGACTCAGCCGCTTTTGTTGAAATTACCCGATGAAACGACTTTTTATGAAGCGGATAAGTCCGGATGTTCTTTTAACCACCCCAGGATATGTTCCAGGTAAGGATCTAATTTTCATTTTCTTGTCTTCAACACATCCATCCAACTACAAAATTTTTTATTTTTTTCTAAATACTCATAAACTGTCGTTCTCGATAAGTTGCATTATCTAGCAATAGCTGCAATTGCGAAACCTTGTCTTTTTAATTGATGCAGTTCAACAATCATTTCTAATTAGTACACATTCTCGTTCCCCCATAACTTCAATTATTTTATACTTAGTTTAACTGAAGTTAGGATTATTTTGGGTTAAAAAGTGTTCAATTCCATCAAGCAAAAACTGTCCATTTTAGTTTAGCAGTAACACATTAATTTAGGTTGAATGTTTTAAAGATTCATTTTAAATTCTAACAATGTGTACTTTTATGCACATTGGGGGGCGTCAATAATTTTGTGTAAATGACCCTATCCCTTTTGAATTTAGTTAGCCAGTGTTTTAGTCGTTTAAACTTGTTCCTCCAGCGATTCAAACATCTGCAGTAATTCAGGCTTTGCTTTTTTGAAGCCTCTGTGGCACCGCATACCGAACTTATGGTTATAATCTAAAAACTGGGTCACCAGGAAACGTTCCAGGGCATCTTCATTTGGAAATTGTTCTTTGCGTTTGACGTAGCGTTTGATTTCCTTGTTAAATCCTTCGATGAGGTTTGTTGTATAGATGCTGGATCGGATGGATGCCGGAAAATCATAAAACGTTAATAAGCGATCCTGTTTCATCACGGCATCGACAGCACGTGGATACGTCTTATGCCATTTGTTTTGAAATTGTTCCAGGGCATTTAAAGCATCCTGGCGGCTTTCAGCCTCATAGACAGCCCTGAAATCATCCAGAATGACGGCACGATCTTTCACACGTACTTTGTTAGCGATGTTGCGGGAAACATGAACGCAGCACACCTGATGTTTAGCCTTGGGATAGACACGATGCAGCGCATCCGTCATGCCGTTCAAGCCGTCCGAAATGAAAAGAAGGACGTGTTCAACACCGCGATCATATAAGCGCTGAACGAGCTCCTCCCACACCTCGGCGGATTCCGTTGGGGCGATGGTGAAGTCGAGCACTTCTTTGCCGCCATCTTCCGCAATGCCAATGGCGATATAGACCGATTCCTTTTCAACGCTTTGACGCCGGATTGGAATTTGCGTGGCATCCAGATAAATGCAGACATAACGCTGTTCCAGCGTTCGCTCATGAAAAGCCTTAACATCTTCTGACACAAGCTGTGTCAGGTTGGATACAGTTTGTTTGGAATAGTGCTGACCATACATTTTTTCGATCAAATCGGCGATTTCATCCGTTGTGATGCCCTTTTCGTACAGGTGGATGATAAACTGTTCCAGTGTGTCGTTGGAACGTTTATAGGGTGCCAGGGTTTGTTGCTGAAAGGCACCGTTGCGATCTCTGGGAATATGCAGCTCAAGGTTGCCGTATTCTGTCTTAAACGTACGGCCATAAAATCCGTTACGGGAATTACCAGAGTTAACGCCAGCCTGCTCATAAGGCTCATAGTCCAGAAAAGCTGTTAATTCGTGTTTTAAAAGCTGATTGATCGCTGTTTCCAAGTGATGGCGAAAAACTTCTTCAATATCCTGTTTTTGGGCTAGTGATTCAAGCAAATCTGTAGTAAGATGGCTCATAGGGAAGACCTCCTGTGGGTGTGTTTTGGCTAACTCTATTCTACAGGAAAGGGTCTTCCTTTTTCTATGACCATTATTGAGTCATTGCGATTTACACAAACTATTTTACGCTCTCGCACATTGTTTTTGTTAATTTTAATATAGAGCAAAAATATTATTCTATTTATAAAAAGTAAGAGAGGTAAATGATAAATGAATAATTCTATCAAAAACCAAGTATATCTAGGTCAAGATTCACAAAATAAATCATATTAAAAGGTGGTTATTAAAATGAGAAAAAACTATATCGATTATGAGAACTATGAAGCGTTAAAATCAAAATATGGACACGTCTCAACTTGGGCATTGTGGGATGAAGATATTTTAGATGGCAGCAAGGATAATGTAGATATGGATTACAAAAAGAGAAAAGAACTATTGATTGCTAATTCCGAAGAAGAATATAAAGAAAAAGGATTAGACAAGTTACTACATGGAGATGTTGTGGTTCTTGCATTAAATTTCTCTTGTCCAAAAGAAACTAAAAGTAATCCAAATCCATTACTAAAAATCTTAAATGAATATAAGGACGAAGCGTACAATAATAAAAGATATGAGGAATTAATGAACTTGGTAGAAAATGATGAAAGGTTCATGTTTTACAATATGTACAAAGCTGCTGCTCGCAGATATGCACCAGAATTTATGAAATCGGATATATTACACGGTGCGTACATGACTGACTTCATTAAATTCGTAGAAGATGATGGTAAACTTCTTCCAGCAGGGATACCAGATTCAAACTCAGGAGCTGATATAATTGCTGACTCTCTCTCTAAGGATAAGATTTATATACAAGCTAAGGGCTTAAAAGAGGAGTTTGACTTATTAGGAATCAAGCCAAAAGTAATTATAACTGTTAGTTCTAAATTAAATAGAACAAGTGTCAGAGAAGCAATTGAAAAAGAACTCGGATATAAACCTTATTTCGAACAACTACATCATTATAGTCCTAATGGAAGTTCTTATAGAAACCGAGGATTCGAATCATATGATGATATGTATGCTTCGGAAATTAGACAAATTGCAGAAAGTATCAAGTCTAAAGTATAACGTTATAAATAAATTGAAATGAATAATAGTATCTTTGTTAAAAAGATGCAAAAAGCACTGGTTTCATGGAACCAGTGCTTTTTTTATGCGTCTTTTAATGGGGCATTAATGACACATATCGATTGTTATTATAAAAATAAGCAAATGAAAAGATTTAAAAGGGAGATGTTGTTAGTGATCAATAAAGCAATCGAATTCATAATGATTTATAATGTCAATCAATTTAACCGAGCATATGAGGGAATTGAAGCATCGTATGTACTGCGTCGTCTTGAAGCAGGGACAATTGCAGCGAATATGATAAATAAAACGGATAGTGATTTGGTCGTAGCTACGATTATCCAAGATACCCTGGGAGAAAGAGAGGCATTGAGAATACCTGAAGATGAGGTATCTTATCAAGTTTTGAAGCAACAGTTCAACAAGAACATCGCAAAATTAGTTCTAGCTTTGACTGAAGATACAATGACATCATGGAGTGAAAGAAAACTAGCCAAAATCAATTTTCTAAAAGCAAACAAGTCAAAAGATATTGAGATTGCGACCCTTGCTAATGACTTATCGAAAATGCGAGAAATGGTGCGAAAATACAAGGTAGAAAAAGAAAAATTCTATGATGAATTAGGTGTGAAAAAGGACAAACGATCTTGGGAAATTTATTCAGTTAGAGAGCTTCCACCAGATATAAAAGAAACGAATGAGTATAAAAATCTAATTAGATTAATGAGGGAAATGTATTGGTACCATAGTTTAACTGCTAAAACACTCCAACAAGTTCAAGACACAAAGGAATATCGAGAGTATATAGCGCTTATTAAGGAATTCTTCGAGGAATATCTAGGGCTATAATTATCGTAGACAACCAATAGAAAAATGACTAGTTAATAGCTAAATTCAAATATTTGGAGGAATTTACATGAGTCAAATATTAATTGAAGGTTATGAAATCAGTGAAGCGTTCGCTAAACAGTATAAGGAAGTGCGAGAGTTTATCGAAAATAATCGTTACGGTCAACAATATGAGGTGACAATTCAATTTAATCATAATCTCAGCGAAGATACAATTTTAGAATGGATGAGCTTTGTGGATGGGGGTTGGAATAAAGAAACATACGAATATAAATACTACTATGATATTCCTGACCCTGAGGATGGCGTATTTTTAATAGACATGGATCTTTTCTATTTGTTAGAGGATAGTGAATACGGCACTTACACTTGGAAATGTTTAAGTATTAATTTTCCATGGGTGAATGAGGAAATGTACAAGATTAGTGGCATTGATATCTGAATTGTTTATGTACCTGGCACTCAATAGATGAGGAGTAAAAATAAACACCACCTCAATGTGTCTTTTTTGGCACATCAGAAGTGGTATTATAAATATAGTAAATAAAAAAAGATATACAAAAGGAGTTGATTGATTGATCAATAAAGCAATCCAATTTGCTACAGTGTGTCACGGAAATCAAAAGAGAAAAGGTACTGACATCCCGTATATATTGCATTGTCTTGAAGCTGGAACAATTGCAGCCAATATGACAAATAAAGACGGAAGAATAGATAGTGATGTCGTATCTGCTGCCATATTGCATGACACGGCAGAGGATGCATATGTGACCTATGAAACGCTTAAAGAGACGTTCAATCCAAATATTGCAAATCTTGTTCAATATCAAAGTGAAGATAAATCAAAAAAGTGGATGGATAGAAAACAAGATACTATAAAATTTTTAAAGAGAAACAATTCACAGGATGTCGAAGTTGCGACACTTGCTGATAAGTTGTCAAACATGAAAGCTATATCGAGAGATTATGAAGTTGATAAAGATAGACTATGGGACAAATTCAATGCTGGTAAAGAACAGCAGCATTGGTATTACAAATCTATCGCAGAAGTGCTGCACCAAGTTAAAGATACTGATGAATATAAAGAGTATACAGAACTCATTCAGAAAGTATTTGAAACGTCGTTTAAAGTATGAATTAACATTAGTTAAGTAATATCGGTTAACTAATACAAAAATTTACCGATGTTATATATAGGACGGGGGCGTCAATAATTTTGTGTAAATGACCCTATCCCTTTTGAATTTAGTTAGCCAGTGTTTTAGTCGTTTAAAACTTGTTCCTCCAGCGATTCAAACATCTGCAGTAATTCAGGCTTTGCTTTTTTGAAGCCTCTGTGGCACCGCATACCGAACTTATGGTTATAATCTAAAAACTGGGTCACCAGGAAACGTTCCAGGGCATCTTCATTTGGAAATTGTTCTTTGCGTTTGACGTAGCGTTTGATTTCCTTGTTAAATCCTTCGATGAGGTTTGTTGTATAGATGCTGGATCGGATGGATGCCGGAAAATCATAAAACGTTAATAAGCGATCCTGTTTCATCACGGCATCGACAGCACGTGGATACGTCTTATGCCATTTGTTTTGAAATTGTTCCAGGGCATTTAAAGCATCCTGGCGGCTTTCAGCCTCATAGACAGCCCTGAAATCATCCAGAATGACGGCACGATCTTTCACACGTACTTTGTTAGCGATGTTGCGGGAAACATGAACGCAGCACACCTGATGTTTAGCCTTGGGATAGACACGATGCAGCGCATCCGTCATGCCGTTCAAGCCGTCCGAAATGAAAAGAAGGACGTGTTCAACACCGCGATCATATAAGCGCTGAACGAGCTCCTCCCACACCTCGGCGGATTCCGTTGGGGCGATGGTGAAGTCGAGCACTTCTTTGCCGCCATCTTCCGCAATGCCAATGGCGATATAGACCGATTCCTTTTCAACGCTTTGACGCCGGATTGGAATTTGCGTGGCATCCAGATAAATGCAGACATAACGCTGTTCCAGCGTTCGCTCATGAAAAGCCTTAACATCTTCTGACACAAGCTGTGTCAGGTTGGATACAGTTTGTTTGGAATAGTGCTGACCATACATTTTTTCGATCAAATCGGCGATTTCATCCGTTGTGATGCCCTTTTCGTACAGGTGGATGATAAACTGTTCCAGTGTGTCGTTGGAACGTTTATAGGGTGCCAGGGTTTGTTGCTGAAAGGCACCGTTGCGATCTCTGGGAATATGCAGCTCAAGGTTGCCGTATTCTGTCTTAAACGTACGGCCATAAAATCCGTTACGGGAATTACCAGAGTTAACGCCAGCCTGCTCATAAGGCTCATAGTCCAGAAAAGCTGTTAATTCGTGTTTTAAAAGCTGATTGATCGCTGTTTCCAAGTGATGGCGAAAAACTTCTTCAATATCCTGTTTTTGGGCTAGTGATTCAAGCAAATCTGTAGTAAGATGGCTCATAGGGAAGACCTCCTGTGGGTGTGTTTTGGCTAACTCTATTCTACAGGAAAGGGTCTTCCTTTTTCTATGACCATTATTGAGTCATTGCGATTTACACAAACTATTTTACGCTCTCAAGGTTAAAACAGCCTTTTATACTAATAGACTATATACATACAATTTTACTAGGTCTAGAAGTAACTTTTTGTTTGAATCCTGTCTTTTAAGATGGGAGGGCGAGAAAAACTTAATATGCTGATTAATAGTTAACAAAGCGGACGAATTTCCCCTTAATCTGAATTGATGATAAACTTGCATCCATAGGTCTAATAGCAATACTCGTGACATGGGATGGATATGGCGGGAATGATAGTGATTATAATATTGATTAAATGCGGGAGAAGCAGTCCCTTATAACTGGTTCTCTTTTTCTGTGTTTAACTGATAGCGGGAATAGGTTGGACTAGCTGACAAGCACTTGTGATCGAATCATTCTTCATCGCAGGTGCTTTTTTTATAAGCTCTCCCGCCCTTAAAGCGTCGAAAAACCCAAATGCCCTTTGTATTATGCCGGTGAAGGGAGAGAAGTAAGATGAAATTATATTATGCTGATGGCAGCTTGAAATACAGTGGCGAAGGAGAAGACGGCAATCCTGCAGGCCAGGGAATCGCCTACTGGGAAACAGGCGTTATATGGTACAAGGGTGAATTTAGCCAGGGGAAGCCCAATGGCTGGGGTGAGATGTACTTTCCCAGCGGCCGGATACGCTATCGCGGGGAAATAAGTGACATTAAATTTTGCGGCTATGGAACCGAATTCTATGAAAATGGCCATGTTAAATTCACAGGGACGCAGAAGAAAAGTCACTATTTCTTTTATGGCACGCGGAATTATATTGAAGGATGCCTGTATAATATCGATGGCAGCCTGAAATATGAAGGAACGTTCAAAGGTACGAAGAACTATAAATATAACGTTGGTGTCGAGTATTTGGCAGACGGCAGGCGCGTTCTCCATGGATTTATCCGGAAATAATACAGGAGGTGCACACATGACATGTGTTCAGTGCGGACGTGAGGTTTCCTTTAAGTACCGTGTCAATGAGGATGGGGCTATCTTCTGCGGGGATGATTGCTATGAGGCATGCGGTGATGATGCGCATACGGACCGGCATCACCCTTATATTGATGTGTATGAGTATGTGCGGCGCGAGTACATACACTGGATGGAAGATTGGGAAGACCGTTTAATTCTGGCGGACAAATATATCGATGAAGTCAATCAGATGATCAGTGACATCGATGCTTTGATCAGCGAACATATGGATTTTTATCTATCAGATGGCGATGATGGCGTTTTTCATGCTGAGATCAGGAAGTACTTGCACAAACTTAACCAGCTTGAAAAGACTATTATTCAGTGGCGGCCGGAGCGGGACGTGTATTACCAGGTGGCCGTGATTTTCAGGCGGCAAAGCCCGGTGCAGCTGCGGGATATGCATGAGACAGGTGTCCGGCACCTGAAAGAGGAAATCAGGACACGAACGGGGCGCGCGGAGCATGTCTTAATCGAATGGCTGGATCTGAGCTTTGCCGTCCCGGAATTCTGGCTGCTTCAGGACAATACGATCGAATTAACCTATGAGACACGGGCTGAAGCTGAGGAGGTACGTGACCATTTTCAGGCGCTTTTTGCCGATGATATGGCGGAAATAATGGTTGACGACGTTTTTTCATGCGATAGTGGCTGCGGTCTGTTTTTACCCGACACCATGGCCGAATGTGCGTCTGAAGGCTGGCACTACGAGTCTATCTGTGCTCAAACAGATTATCCCGGTATTTTTGCACAAGACGAATTAGCGAGTTTAGTCGCTAAAGACGTTGACGATGTGCCATTCTTGATTGATGTCTGGTTTGTCGGAAAAATTAAACGGTCGTGTATTATGCATGATATGGACTATCCGGCATGGGTTGCGCTGGCAGAGCTGTAGCGGGTTTGGTTTTGGGGGGTGCCAGGTACATAAACAATTCAGAATTGTTTATGTACCTGGCACTGTATGTGGGAGATGCACGGAAAGATAGGGACAATGCAGATTAAAAGGAAAATAAAGCATGATAAGCAAGCCTTCATAGGAAAGATCTAAAGGCTTGAAGTGCTGTTATAGGATTTAAAGATTAAGCGATTCTTTTATAAGTATGGTATAAGTCATTTAGGACAGGAATAACTTTTAGTTTTGCCTGATTTACGTTCACAGGTAAATACGTTGGCGTTGGTATTGGCGTATTAAAGTTGATTCCTTGGTTCGTCCGATGGGAATTATAGTAGTTATGAACATATTCGGGCAGTTCCTTTTGCAAATGAGCTTCACTTAATGGATTAAGATAATTAAATGATTCCCTGCGAAGTGTCCCGTTTACACTTTCGGCTATAGGATTTTGCCAAGGAGAACGGTAGAATGTCGTTTTTGGTTGAATCCCCGAAGAAGCTAAAAAATCCTTAATCTCTTTAGAACGGAAATCCGGATCATTATTGAGGATGAGATACTTGGGATCCAATCATACGATTGTATTTTCGATGACGCTGACTCAACCCATGAGTTTTAGAAAGTGTTCATTTTTATCGAGCAAAAACTGTCTATTTTAGTTTAGCAGTCACACCCCTGTGTTTGGCAAGTTAAAAGTACATAAAATGGCAATACTTTTTACATAACCTTGCCAGTTATCCCATATGATGCTAATAATTATTCAAAACTCTTGGCTAAAGCGTTTGACAATCGATAGCTATCACCTGTAAAGGTGATTATGTGGGCATGATGCACCAGTCGATCCATAATAGCTGCCGTCAGACGTTTGTCGCCGAATATTGTATTCCATTGTCCAAACTCAAGATTGGACGTTACAATCACGCTTGTTTGCTCATAACACTCGGCAATTAGGCTGAACAGGAGTTCAGCCCCGTCTTTATGAAAGGGCACAAAACCCAGTTCATCCAAAATGACCAGATCTGCCTTTCGAAAACCCTGCATAAATCGATTCAAATGACCATTTTGATGCTTCTCCAACAGTTTGGATACGAGACTGTTAACCCGGTAAAATCTTACTTCCTGGCCGTTCCGGCATGCTTCGACTCCCAACGCGGTGGACAGATGTGTTTTACCCGTTCCGACAGATCCAACCATCATAATATTTTCCCGGTCTTTCATGAAAGTTAAATCCTTTAATGAACTTAGTGTAACCGTTGATGGAAACTCGGGAGCCCAGGCTTCGTCATAGTCCTCCATGCTTTTGAACTGGCTGAATCCAGCCTTTTTAATTAAGCGCTGCACTTTATTGTTTTCCTGTGATTTTGCCTCTTTCTCTAAGCAGCGCAGAAGGAATTCCTCATGGGTATCAGCCTCAATTTGATCATAAATGGCTCCCACATGGCCCAGTTTTAATTTCTTGCAGTAAGCCTGGATGCGTTCATCCATTGACATTATGACCACACCTCCCCTGTAAGTACATCGTACGCCTCGAGAACAGGCTCATAATTCCTGACACCTGAAGGTGTATAGGATTCTTCAAGACGGTCAAATGGGCTAGGTTTTTCGGGATGTATCGTACGATACAATTCCTGATAAACCACGCCTTCTTCATCCCAAAGGTGTGGGGCGATATGCGTAATCGCTTCGGCAATCTGATCAATTTGATAATCCTTACCAAGCCATTGGATGAGACACTTTAAGCGTCTTTTTCGGTACACGAGATCGTCAATGGACAGGTATCGCTGAAGCACCTCCGGAAGGGCTGAATAAACCATTGTATAGGGAACAGCTCTGGGTTTGTTCTGGATCTGCTCGAGTTCCTGAGTCCAATTGATTTTCTGTTGTTTAAGACTATTCGGACGTGGAAGAACAGCTAATGTTGTATATGTTTCATCCATTACCTCCAGGCTATCCCAATAGATTTTTAAAGTGACAGACTGCTGAGCCATCCCTTTTGGTACTGGAAGGCGTTCCCGGTCCACATGGACATTTCCATATTTGTCGAGTGTCGCTGTTTCCAAATGAACGACTTCAAACGGATCCCGGGGAAGCTGTAGAAGCTTGACCTGTTCTTCTTCCTACAATGATTGAACGAGTTGTTTATGTTTATAATGTTCCTGATCCATAGCCCTCAGGGCTTTTTGATGCATGACGTTGTTAATCTGTTCCCACGATGTCATGACCGGAACAGGCACAAACCAGTTTCTTCTGCTTGTGCCAACTTTATTTTCCACATGGCCTTTTTCATAACCAGCACGAGGATTACAGAATACAGCTTCAAATCGGTAATGAAGCTTAAAACGGCGGAACATATCCGTTAAATCACGTTCTCCGTGCCCCTTTATCTTCGCAACAGCGGCAGATAAGTTATCAAACCATAACTTGCGCGGCACACCGCCTGCCTGATCAAAAAGCTGTTTAAGTCCCTCCAGAAAGCAGGTGGTATTCTCCCTGGGCAATACCGCCAGATAAGCGGCATTACTGTATGGAAAAGACATCGCCAAATATTTGACCTGAAGCCATGTCCCGTCATAGATCACGTCGGCTGTCCCAAAATCAACCTGTGCTTCACCGCCTGGATGTATCAGGTCGCTATAGGTCTTTTGATCTTGCATCAGAGCCTTTTTTCGTTCCGACACGTAACCGGTAACGGTTCGAACACCTCCGGTATAATCACATTCATCCCGAAGACGCTGATAAATTCGTATATTGGTATGACGCTGTTTACGCTTCCGGGACAGGTCCTCCGTCAACCATGCATCGATGATATCTAAGTACGGGCCCAGAATGGGGTAACGCTTCATGCGATGCCGGATGTCAGGGCTCCAATCATCCCGATCAGCATATTTTTTGGCAGTCCGCCAATTAATGCCAAGGCGTTTTGCCAACGAATTGATTGATAACCCTTCCTCTTCGCGCAAAAAATTGATATAGTCTACTTGAGCCATTGCTAGCATTCCTTTCATACCTCCCCATGTTTATTGCTGTATTCATGTAAGAGGTTAATAGAATTTGGGATGACTGGCAAGGCTCTTTTTTATAATGGCAGTTGTGTAGTTTTAGGCTGCCAAATTATGTACTTTAATTCTGCCATAAACAACCCCCCGGTGAGTGCGTTTAATAAGCGTGGAATCCACCAATTAAATGGTAGATTCCACGCTTATTTTGGTGGTAAACGGCTCATTTAAGATCATATTTGGCTAATTCTTGTCTCATTTCCTTTATGTCCTGGTCGCTATAAAATGACCTGACTTCCACGTCTGTGCTTATATCAATCGCTTCCAGAGTCTTCTTTAAACTGATGGCATGGTTTGGCTGCCTTGCAGCAGACCCCCGCTCCTGCGCTTTGTGGTTAAATCCATCCATAATGATTCTCCCTTCCTGATTTTGTATCAGCATACACAGGCTGTTTTGTTTTTTCGATACCATCAAAACCAATTGAGGAATGATACAATGGTCATAATAGGGAGGGTGGACAATGGTCGAGTATAGTTTATTAAAGGAACCTGATACAGCTATCCAGGAAATTAATCAGAAGGTAGGACAGCTTGACAAAATAAAACTTTCCAATAACCTGAGAGGTCAGCCTTTTGACGAATTTAGAGATTGGCGATCTGGTGTGAGTGATCTGTTAGCGGATCTTTTCGCGGATAGAGCCATCAGTCAAGCGTTTTTGACGGAAAGCGAATTTATTAAGCGTGAGCTGCCGGAGGACGATACGATTAAACAGCTTAACGAAGCACTCGATAAAAGCAAGATTTATCTGGAACAATTAAACAATGGGATTAAGATGGGGGCGTATAGACCTCTTGCGGATCACCGTGATTCGGGGAATCGCTCATGACTGACGTTTTATCTGTTTAATGCAGTGAAGGGAATAGATGAAAGGGGCGAGTGTTTTGAAGCATTTAACATTGGAATCCAAGGAATTTAAACGTGTTATGCAAAACCTTCATTTGGAAAACCTTAACCTGCCTCTTGAGAAGCAAAAACGAATTCTTAAGATTGTTAATTCAGGAGCTGAGATTACACCAAGCCTTATTAAGGATTTGATGGAACATGAGGACGTATAACGAACAGGAAAACGACAATTATCATTTTATGGGTGCCAGGTACATAAACAATTCGATATTTTCAGAATTGTTTATGTACCTGGCACTGTGTGTGGGCACTCTGGAAAATGAGGAAAAACTTGTGTAAACTGACTCTAGTTACCAGTTAAACTAGTTGCAGGAACTGTTGATTTTATTTGTCATTGTCACTAAAATATTCTAATAGAACGATTAAACAATCGTTTGTTCATTTTTTCAGGGACTTGCTTTTAAGCCTTGTCCTGATGAAAAAATATTTAGCAAAGGGAGAGGACATTTGACTATGAGTAAGAAAACGAAAACATTTCGTAACGTAGCGATTTCGACTATGGCTGCATCAGCAACTGTCGCAGCTGTAGCACCTGCGGCCGTATCGGCAGAAGATGTTAGTTTTTCCGATGTAACCCCAGAACATACACATTATGATAATATAATTAAGATGGCAGAACAAGGAATTATTCAAGGTCATCCAGATGGCACTTTCAAACCTTACAACAATATCGTACGCGGTCAAATTGCCGCTATGCTGACGAATGCACTAGATCTCGATACGCCTGACAATATGGATGAAGTCCTGGCGCAATACGACGACGTTGACGGCAATAGTGATTATGCTCCGGTAATCGCAGCTGTCACTGACGCTAATATTTTCAAAGGTGACCATGGTCACTTTGGCGAGTTCGAGAACATCACGCGTGAGCAAATGGCAACTGCTTTAGTTGAAGCCTATGATTTAAACAAATATGACAATCAAGGCATGAATGCTGATCTCAATCGAGAGCATATCAGTAATTCTCACGTAGATAACGTGCAGACATTGGCTAACCTGGGCATCACCATAGAACTGGATAACTACCGTGCTTATGAACAAGAGCGCCGTGATCAGTTCGCAACAATGATCGCAAAAACGGAAGAAGTTGTATCAGAAAACGCTCCAGGCGTTGAAAATGTTGAGACAACTGTGAATGATGATAATACATTCTCCATCAGTGGCTCAGCAACTGGTATCGCCGATTCAGCTCATCTCATCGTAACAGATGGAGACGGCAAAAAAGTCATCAACAACGAGGATATTGACATTAATAAAGATGACAATAGCTTCAGTTTCACATCAGATCAACTTGATGCAGGTAACTATAGCTACACGATCATGGGCATGGAAAATGGCAACCATGGCTCACTGAAATCCGAAAGCGGTAAATTCGAAATTGAAGCACCAGCTGTTGAAGATGTGAGTGCGGTTACTTCTAAAACAGTAGATGTTACTTTCAATCAACTACCGGATGATGTCAGCAAAGACGATTTTGAAATTGAAAATACTGACAATCAATATGACGATGTGAAAATCGACAGTATGTCAACTGAAGATGGCAATATTAATCTTGCCCTAACCTCAGCTCTTTCTGAAGATACTGACTATGAATTGACCTATACTGGTCAGGATGAGGATCAAACTATTGATTTCACTTACGAAAAAGCAACACCAACTGATATTAATGTAACAACTGAGACAGTTGCTCAAGGTGAAGACTCTGTTAATCTGAAATCCGAAGTATTAGCTGATGATCAAAATGTTACTGAAGACTTTGATGTCACATACACATCTGATTCTGGTGACGTTGAAAAAGACGGTTCAGTTGATACCAGTGATATGAAAGATGGCGATTCGTTCATAGTAAGAGCACACGTTGGTTCTGGCGATAATGCTATTGAGTCGGACAAGCAAGTTGTTACAGTTGAAGATTCAATGGCCGACAGTTATCAGTTCTTCACAATCAATGACAATGGAGACGTTGACGAAGATCTTAAAACTGAAGATGCCAAACAAACCGTTAATAATAACGCTGATACAGTAGGTAACTATATTGTTCCTCACGTTAATGATCAATTCGGTAAGGCTATTACCGATGGCAATTTCAAGTTTGAATCTCTGAACCCAGAGACGATGCTCGTAGATGAAAACAGCGGTGAAATTAAGGGCGTTTATGACAATGGTAATGCTCAAGTCAAAGTCACAGCTCCAGGCACTAACTTTGAAAAAGTCATTAATGTGAATGTTCAAGAACCGGCTGAGGTAAGTGATTTTGAACTATCTGATTCATCAATTAATACTTCAAACACTGCTGATACGCAAAACGTTACTGTAACGGTCAAAGACCAATATGGTAATGCTGTTGATGAAGAAGACGTAACAGCTGAAACAGATAGTGACAGTGTTTCTCTTAATGATGGCATTTCCACTAACGAAGATGGCGAAGCAACCATAGAGATTACGCCTGAAGAAAAAGGTGAAGCAACGGTAGACGTTAAAGTAGGTGAACTTGATAAGCAGACGATTACTGTTAATGTCACGGAAGCTGGAGACACAGATGATTACGAGATTGCCAATACTGGTGATAATCTTGAATATGATAAAAATGCCGATGATGATTCACTAGAATTCAGTGTTTATGGTGTAGACGCTGACGGTAATCATACTGATAAAGATCCTGAAAATGGTGTTGATTTCAAAGTTACTAATGAAGACGGAGAAGAAATCGATACTTCTAATGGTGAAACTGTTAAAACCTATAATGTTCAAAGCAAGGTTAATTCAGGTAACCTGGAAGTAGGCAACTATACACTTTCAGCTTCTAAAAATGGCTTTGACTACGGCAGTGTAGACTTTAAAGTAGTTGACTCTACACCAGAGTTAAATCATGTTTCCTTTGACAGTAACTCCTTTAAACTGGAAGGCCAAAAACAAGACTTAGTCGACCTTCTTAATGATCAAGGCGTTACGATGACTGACCAGAATGGCGACGTCATGATGACTGAAGACAGTGACGGCAATGATGTAAAAGCAACATTAGATGAAGATGATATTGAATCTGTTGACGTATCTAACGATAATATATTAAACCATTTTGTGAATGATAATGACACTAACAGGATAGCAGGCAAAGGTGCTGGCGAAACGATAGTCAATGTCAAATTTAATACGGGTGAAGATTCTACTCAAACAGTAGCATTTAGTGTTAAAAACACAGTTGATAGTGCAAATGAACTAGAGTATGCAATAGATCACACTAGTGATGATGCAGCTGATACCATCACTTTGGGTGGAAACATTGATTTAAACTCACCATTAGACTTGAATAGTCAGGTAACATTAGATGGTAATGGTCATAGTATTGATCAAGAAGTAAAAATTACTTCAGATAATGTTACCGTTAAGGATCTAAATTTAGATGTTGCGGAAGCTAATGCAATTGATGTTGCACACGGTGTAACTGAAGCTAATCTTGAAAATAACGTGATAAATAACACTGGTCAAATGGCTATTTATTTCAATAAGAATAGCAGCGGTGAAGTTATCGGAAATGAAATCACTGATTCCAGAAAAGGTATTGGTGCCGATACTAGTGAGAACGTAACTATTAAGAACAATGATATTACATTCAGTGAAGTTGGAATTGAATTGTTCGATGGCAGTGGTGATCATCGAGAAGCCATTAACAATTCTACAGAAGAGTCGAATTTCCCTCAAGACAATCAATATGACGTATCTGGTAACGAATTTGAGGAAAATACCGCAAAGTAAACGAAAAAGGTGAGGTGTCTGTCCTTCCCGATATTTATCGAACGAAAGTTCTTGTTAAAAAAGCTCTGCGGAGATAAGTTCTCTGCAGAGCTTTTTTTGTGGTGCGGTGTGGTACCAGGTACATAAACAATTAAGATATAGTCGATTAATTTCCTGCTAGTGAACATTATTCAGCAGTTGAGAAACCTAAAACAAAACTTTCCAGTTAATCGTGGAAAATGAAGCTGCCTTATGGAATTATATGTTAAAGTAATTATAACAAATAATTATAAAGAAGAGGATGTTATCAATATGGCACCCATTCCAATAATGGCTTATAAAGATTTAAATGAGTTCGCTAAGCACTGCGGAGAAAAATTGCTTGAAGAAAGCGGAAATATCGAGAAATTTGTTTATCCGGATGAGGTACGGCATGATAATGATGAATCGACATGGCAGGAATATATAGATGTGATGAAGCAGAAAAATGACGATCTCCTGTCGAACCTTGGCCGTAATGCCAATATCTACGCTATACATAAATGGTCCGCGGCAGATAAGAAATGGATACCTATGTACGTGGGAGAGCGAAAGACGGGTGGCATGCGTGAGCGGATAACGCAGCATTTAATCGATAAGAACGTACAAACAGGTTCAAAGCTAACGGAAGTCAAGAAAATGGTTAGGTCAGGAGAATCTATTGGTGTTTCATTTGTAAAAGTAGAGCCTGAGTCGCTGCGATTGTATGTCGAGGAGCAGATTATAAGTAACTTTGAAGGCTATCTTTGGAATATTCAAGGGGCTGTCAAGGGTTATAATAACCAGGCACCTTTAAATACAAGTGGTGGTCCATCCCCAGCGACGTCCGGTAACTAAAGGACGGCTTGAAATCATGCAGACTGCTTTCATGCTGGATTCATAGTAATTGAGGTAAAAGTTGGACAGTCTGGTCTCAGTTACCGAGGGAATATACTTGCAGGACTGTTGTTTTTTACATGCTGCTAATTCTACAATAATGCATAGTTCATAGTTACTATGTTCTATTGGAGTAGTTTACGAGTTTTTCTCGGATTTATTTCTATACTCAGATCCGGTGAAAGATATACAGCAAAGAAAGGATTCGTTTTACGATGAATAAGAAAACGTTTCGTAACGCAGCCATTTCGACAATGGCAGTATCGGCAACAGTTGCTGCAGTAGCACCTGCAGCCGTATCGGCAGACAATCAAGTGGACTTTGTTGATATTGATCAAAGCAATACACACTACGAAAGCATTATGGCGCTGGCCTGACAAGGGATTATCCATGGCTATAATGATGGAACTTTCGCGCCTTATGTAAAAATGAAGCGCGGCGGCGTAGCAGAGATGTTCGTACAAGCACTTGACCTGGATACCCCTGACAATGTCAATAAAGTACTTGAACAATACGATGATGTTGATGCAACCAATGATCATGCTGAGGCTATCGCGGCTGTAACGGAAGCAGGCATTTTCCAAGGTGAAAACGGCCATTTCGATGAGTATGGCACGATTTCCCGTGAACAAATGGCAACTGTCCTTGTTGAAGCATATGACTTGGATAAATATGACAACGGTGACGATGTTGATTTAAATACAGATGGCATTGATGCGTCACACGTTGGTAACGTTCAAATCTTAGCTAACCTGGGCATCACGAATCAAACGGACGGTTTCGATGCTAGAGGCGCACTTTACCGTGACCAGTTTGCAACGTTCATGTATGAAATGCAAAAAATGATTGAAGGATATGCGCCAGGTGTTGATAAAGAAGCGCCAAATATCAGCGTTGACAGTGATAGCACAGTCAATGTGGACCATGATGCTGATTTCAGCATTCCAAAAGCAACAGCGGAAGATAATCGAGATGGTTCCGTTAAGGTAGACACACAAATCACGGATTCAGATGGCAATAAAGTAGATAGCATTGATACATCAGAAGCGGGAAGCTACATTGTAACGTACACCGCTGCAGACGAAGATGGCAACAAGACAGCAACGGCTATTACGGTGAATGTTTCAGAAAACGAACCTGACGAAGATAACGAGGAAGAAGTTGATGAGGTTTCATTCAGTAATGTTTCTGCCGAGGCAGTAGCTCCAAATAAGCATGCACTAGAATATGGAAACTATATGTATGAAGTAACTGGCACAGTTTCTAACGTTGATAAAGGTGAAGAAATTGAATTCATATTCCACTCTAAAAAAGACGAAGAAGACCAAGACTTTACAGCAACTGTCGATGCTGATGGAGACTTCGATCTTTCCCCAGCATTAGTTGAAGTGGAGGGTGCGCCTGACACCGTTGACGTTTCTTACACTGATGATAATGGCGAAACAACAGAAAAAAACTTATGATTTTGATAAGCACCTAAAAGAAAGCAAAAAGAACGAAGATAGCAATGAGTAAAACGCTTGGGTGCCTGTCCTTCCCGTTTATCGAACGAACGTTCTTAATAAAACTAAAAGCTCTGCGGAGATAAGTTCTCTGCAGAGCTTTTTTTGTGGTGCGGTGGTGCCAGGTACATAAACAATTCCGAATTGTTTATGTACCTGGCACTCTAACAACTCTAGCAAACGTAATAGATGTGAAATCCTGCTGATAGGGGTTATACTAATTGTATAATAATTTTTTAAAATGAGGGATTTAAATGAGTAACGCAATGGATGGTGCTGTTAATGGCTGGCTGCAGCATCGGATGGTACTGGATGATTTGCTGGCACTGGTCGATGATGCGCACTTGCATTACAGGCCATGGGAAGGCGCCATGTCTCTTGGGGAACTGACGATACATCTCGTAACCACAACTCATAAGTTTATGACAGGCATTAAAAAAGGCGAATTCGATGAGCCGCCCAATGTGGGGGATTATCAAACCATAGATGAACTGCGCACTATCGTACAGCATTACACTGATCAGACGCAGGAAGAGATTTCATCGATTTTCACCTGGCAGATGAAAGGGTACGTTTTATATGGTGATATGCGTGCACCCGGTACATATTGGTTTTCCCATGCCATTGATTATGAGGTTCACAATAAAGGTCAGTTGTTCACCTATCTTCACCTGATTGGCGTCAAAGATTTACCCAAGTTCATCCGCCGTCCAGACGAAATGTAATCATATACATATACGCGGGCAGTCTCCCATCCCAGTTGCCTTAAAGCAGTTAAGATGGGTGAATGCATCAGAAGTCCTGTGGAGAGAATTCTCTGCGGGACTTTATTTTTTGGGTGGTGCCAGGTACACAAATGATTCAGAATTGTTTGTGTACCTGGCACTTAAGCCGATGTTATTCTTCCGAGTGTTTTAAGCCAATACGAATTAGTTCTAAAAAGGCTCCAGTTCGAGTAGCAATATCTTTTTCTTCTTGATACTTCTCCACTTTTTTAATTAATCTAACGGGAATTCTTATGTCAATTCGTTTTGATTCCAAAGACAAATTAGATCACCCCTATGATTTTTTCGTGTAATCACTCCTATTATCGACATATTTTTCATTTTTGACAATCGCCCATAAGAACTAGAATTTACAAAATCCGTTAAAAGTTGCCCAAAAAACCATATTTTTGTCTTGAATTGTACGTGAAATTGTTTCGACTTATACGTGATATGCCTGTATAGTCACAATTGTGCTTTAATTCAAAAAGGAAATATAGGAGGTCTCGCAGGGATGAAAATTAAAAATAAATTAATAGCCAGTGCGGCCATTACGTTAGTAGGAACGCTTAGTTTCGTATCCGGAGACGTATCAGCACATCAACCAGATACTGCAGATATATTACACAATCAAAATCAACACATCCAGGAAGAGACTCGCTCCCATAATGTTGAAGAACTATCTGAAACAAAAAATCAATTACAAAAAAACACATCATCCAAGATCACAGATTCCGTTAACCTTTTGAATGATAAGCAGAAAACATATCTGAAACAATCTCAGCATGATATAGAAACATACTATAACGACCGCCTATCTGATTTGGAAGATGAAGCAAAAGCGCTGCAGAAGCAAAACTTTGAAACATACAAGAAAAACAAGCAGGAGGAAATTGACGACAGAACAGAAAAAGTTCTGCAGAAATTGCTTGATTAATTGTGATTAGAAACCTAATCGGGTTTTTAATATATATAAATTTATTTTAGGAGGAATGTAGGAATTATGAGATTCTTAGACACAGGGAAAAAGAAAGTGGTAGCTGGAGCAACTGGTTTGGTTCTTGTAGCAGGCGGTGGTGCTGTTACATACGCAAGCACTGACATTGGGGCTCAGTTTCAGGATTGGTATGATAGTCAATTTACTGAACAAGTAGAAGAAGGGAAAACAGATGTTATTAACTATGGTAAGGGGAAAGCAAAAGATGCTCTTGAAAATCACAATGATCTAAAATCCGATGCTGGTGATAGGATTGACGTAGCAAAAGCTGCAGAAAAGCATTTAGCAAAAAAGGATATTAGCGATGAAAAAGCAGATCGCATTGCTAAATTAGAGCAGGAGAAGTCCAGCATTGAAAATTCAATGAGCAAACAATTCGATGAATTATTTGCTAAAGGGAAGGCTGCTTTAGATGACATTAAGAGTAAAGCTCAAGAAAAGGCTGAAAAAGATTTGACTAATAGCATCGATGGTAACAAGGAAGATGCAATTGAGGAAGTAAATAACGAACTTGATGCTGAGACGGACAAAGCAGTAAAACAGTTAGATAAAGCTATCTCTGAAGCAAAAAATGATCTTACCGGTAAGCTGGAAAATGAATCTAAAGATACAGAGACCGAATTGAAAAAAGCTATAGATAAAGCTGTATCAGATGTTAAAGATCAAACAAAGTCTGTGTCAGAGGATCTGGTATTTCAAAGCAAAAAAGCTATTCAGACTGCAGCTCATCAAAAGGTTGAAGACGCCAAAGGCTCTTTAGATGATGTTGTAACTAATATGAATAACTAATATGAAAGGTTATAAGGGGGCTTTGCAAAGTCCCCTTATTTTTTAGAAGGTGGTGTTACTTTGAGAACCAGGAAATTAGTTATGATTGCAGCCCTTTTTTTGATCATGATAGCAAGTGGTGTTTCTGTAGCTGCCAGCCCTGACATTTCAGGTATGCTAAAGGAATGGTTTCAGGGCAAAAGTGATGATGCCATTACCGAAATAGATAATACTGTTAATAAAGAACTGGATAGACAAACGGCACGTCTGAAGGAAAATCTGGGCCCTGTCATTGACTCTGCAGAAAAAGATATTAATACTAATGTGCAGCAGGAAAAACAAAAAGCCAAAAAGAAACTCCGGGATTATGCAGATCAATTAATTGAAAAGCATAAGTCGAACCAATCAAGCAGTTCTTCAAATAATAACGCATATGAACAGAGATTGGACAGTATTGTCAAGCAGGCAGTAAGTAAAATGGCTAATGTAAAGCCCGAAACGGATGATAAACCTAAACCTGATAATAAGCCCGAATCTGATAATGAAGATGGATCTGAATCAGAGGATGAATCAAAAACTGATGAAGATGCCGATAATCAAAATGAGTCCGCACCAGAAGAGGAATCTGAATCTGACGAGGAAGATGAACATCGTCAAGGAGATGAATCAAAATCCGGCAGTGAAGATGAATCAGATCAAAAGGCTGATGCTGGTGATTCGGACGAATCAAATGATGTCGAACAAGAAAAGAAATCTGATAGTAAACAAGAAACAAAGTAATTGAAAGTAAGAGGCTTATGCGGTGGTGCCAGGTACATAAACAATTACGAATTGTTTATGTACCTGGCACTTTATGTTACAGTGTAAATTGTTGGAATAGTTGGAAATAAAATCTAGTTGAGGAGGAACAGAATGAAAAAACAAGGTAGTTTTATGGCCGCTTTGGCGGTGACTGCTAGTCTTGCATTTCCGGCGGCGACTGTAGGTGCATCTGGTGATACGTCGTTTAAAGATGTGGACAAGGATGATCCCGCAGCCGATGTTATCTATCATTATGTCGACGAAGGTGTCATCAATGGCTATGAAGATGGTACATTCAGGAAGTTTGACGACCTGACGCGGAAGCAGGCTGCTGTTATATTGACCGAAGCTCTGGACTTGGATGTTCCAGAGAGTAGTAGTGTCACAAAGTATTTTGACGACGTCCAGGCTGATGATGGCAATGCTGATAAAATAGCTGCTGTCGCCAAAGAGGGGATTATGACCGGCGATGATGATCATTTTAAACCCTTTGAAAAGCTGACACGCGAACAAATGGCAACCATCCTTGTCAAAGGCTTGGATTTAACCAGTGAAGACAATCAAGCGGATATAAACCTCGGCAATGTGAGCGGTTCCCATAAGGCTAACGTGCAAGTACTGGGCGACCTCGGCATCACGAACCAGCTGGAGGATTTCCGGCCTTACGAAAATGTTAAGCGCGTACAAATGCTGAATTTTCTTGACCATGCGACTGATGCACAAGAAAATAACGGCGACGACATTGAAGGACTTCTGAAAAAGGCTTATGCCAATGAACAGGATCTGGACGCTTATGACATGGAAGGCCATGCCAATATCGGCGTCGATCTTCCGGAATCTGCACAGACGGAAGCGGGAGATGAGGCTATAGCCCAGCTTCTGGATGATATTCAAGTCGACTTCTCAGGGTCGTTTCAGCAGGATCCGATGGCAATGGATATGACCGTCGACGTCACTATGCAGGCGGGTGAAGGCGTAGAACAAACGGTTTCGCTTCCTATGGTTATGACAGAAGATAAAATGTGGATGAAGCAGCCGCAGCCAGAAGGCAAGGAATTACCTGAAGAAATTGCAGGTAAATACATTGAATATGATTTGGAAGCCGCAGAAGGCCAAATGCCAGCAGGCTCAGATATCAATATGAAACTGGGCCAGGACATTCAAAATATGTTCATCGACTACTTCGCAAAGGATTATTACAATCAGGTTGAAGCAGGTTCTTATGACTTTCCTGACTATGTCAATGAGAACCAGGTTGTGAAATTCAATTTGAACAATGAAAATCTGCAGCCTTTTGCTGACACACTGCTGACGGGCTTCTTGCCTGAATTTCTGAATGTTATCGAAGAAGAAGACTATGCTGATGAACTGGGATTGACCGAAGAAGACATCCAGAAAGCCCAGGAACAAATGAATGACATGCAGGCTAATATTGAAGATATCAAATCGGAAATCGACGACACCGTTGATATCAAGACATTTGAACAATATACCGCCATCAACCGTGACAACTTTATGCAAGGCAACGCGATGGATCTGGATTTGGCTATTACCAATGAAGGTGAAACCGCTGGATTGAATCTGTCTTCCGAGCAAACGAAGCAGAATATAAACGGCGATGTCACCATCGAGAAACCGGATCAGGACGAAACGATCACCGAAGAAGAATTTAACGACATCATGGAAGATCAGCTGCCGGATGAAGTACCGGGAGCTCCGGGCGATGTACCCGATGAAGTCGAGGACATTGACTAGAGACCGTATATAAAACATGAGCGGGGAGATTCGCTGTCTTCCCGCTCGTATTATATAGCTTCATAGATGGTCGATACGGCTATTATGAAACGAGTTTACGAGCATTTAAGGAGGTAAGGGTATGCTGCACCTGAAAAGGATATTGGCAGCGACACTTGTATGTTCGGCCGCCGTTATGGCATTCGGATCGGCTGGCTTGAGTGCCGAAGCCAAGGATTTGCAGGATGAGAGGGCCAAACAGGCTATTGGCGCGTATGAAGATATGCCGATGTTCCAGCATCATAAATCTTCCAGGCCTGTGAAGCAGCTTCAGAGTATGGATTTGGAGTCGATACATAATCGTGAGGTTGTGATAAAACTTAAAGCAGGAGCGGATGTTTCCGCAGAAAAATGGGGACTCGAACAAGCCTCCCGCGATTCCGGGATGCAAAGTGACCGCTACATTGTTGCCCGCGTACCGGAAGATAGCGATTTTGACAAGACAGTGCGCGCTATCGCTGACGACGGGCAGGTTGAACAGGCGGAGCCGAACTACGAGCGGCAGCTGCACGGTCCGTCTGTAAGCGACGAAAGCGATGAACCATGGTATACTGGAAAAATCAATTTGGACGGCGCACATCAGAAAACAAAGGGGTCTGCCGATACGGTCATCGCCGTTCTGGACAGCGGTGTGAATGCTGATCATCCTGCCCTGAAAGGCCGGATTCTCGATGGCTATAATTTTATAGGTGATAATAAGGATACATCGGACGACCTTGGTCACGGGACAGCTGTTTCCAGTCTTATTGCTGCGGCCAGCAGCGAAGAGGCGATGACAGGGATGGATTTAAATGCTGGCATTCTTCCGGTTAAAGTGACTGGCCCAACTGGCACGGTGACCACCGATCACATTGTCGATGGCATCTATTATGCGATCGAACATGATGCTGACATTATGAATATGAGCTACGGTGCTGGTTTATATAGTGAATTGGAAAAGGACGCTATTGCTGATGCCTATGATGCCGGGATTACGCTGGTCGCAGCGGCAGGCAACGAAGCGAGCAGTCTTCCGTCCTTCCCTGCTTCCTACCCTGGTGTCCTCAACGTGTCCGCAACCGGGAAAGATGACACGCTCACCTCTTTTTCAAGTTACGGCAATACGATTGATATGGCTGCGCCCGGAAAAGCTATCAAAGCCGCCGATCCTGAAGGAGGCTACCATGAAGTCGACGGGACATCTTTTTCTGCACCGCTCGTCAGTGGTCTGGCAGGACTTGTCAAAGCAGAACATCCTGACTGGACCAATAATGAGATGGCCTGGGCGCTGGAAGACGGGGCGTTTGCTGTTGATAATGTCGAATGGAATGATGAACGCGGCTACGGGCGTATGGATGCCGACAGGACGTTAGAACGCGATGAACTGCCTGATTGGCGTGATAACGCACCGAGTCAAAAAGGTGAAGCAGAGCCGATCACGGCTTTTCAGAAGGAACAAAACGCCATCAATTACCCGATGGATGTGGACTGGTATCGTTTTGAAGTGGAAGATGACGGTCTGGTGACAATCGATGTGACAATACCGACCGATACACTTGATCTGGTGGTTGCGCTCGATGATCCGGACGGGAAACGAAGATTTTATGACGACGGAGAAAACGGAGAAGATGAAAGCTTTTCGTTCCAGGCTGAAAAAGGGACCTATCATCTTTCCGTCTATGACGATAATCAGCACTGGTCAGCGTCCGATTACACTATAAAGGCAAAAAGCACGCAATTCTCTGACGTTAAACACTATCAGGAACCGATTGCGCAATTAGTCGAACAGGACATCATTCGCGGCTATCCGAACGGCGAATTTAAGCCGAAACATAATATCACCCGTTTGCAAGCTGTGCACATGATTCTGAAGGAAATGGCGATCGATCCGGAAAATTATGATGCTCCTAATCCTGGTTTCAAGGATATCGATCAGGATTCTGCAACCTATGCTTCTATGAAAACAGCAGCTGATTTGGGTATCCTAACAGGAAAAGACAATGGTACCGCCGATCCGTATGGGAAATTGACACGTGGGCAAATGGCGGCAATTATGGTTAGTGCTTATGACCTGAAGGGGTCAGCTGATGTGGAATTTGCTGATATTGCCAGCGATCACTGGGCGCACGATGTGATCAGTAAGCTTGTCGCAAACGATATAGCGAAAGGCTACGAAGATCAGACGTTCAGACCAAACGAAACTATCAGCCGCGAGCATTTCGCCATTATGCTTAACGCGGTGGTGCCAGGTACATAAACAATTCTGAATTGTTTATGTACCTGGCACCCTGATTCTTTATTCCTGATTCTATGTGCCTATTATCTTGATTTACGTGTGGAAAGGCGATATAATAAACAAACTTGTTGAGATATTTTACCAGATATTTCGAATGCAGATAGCTGATGTGATTAGCAGATTCCATATATAAACGGGGATTCATCAGGACATGCCATCGAGAGAGTATCAGTGACAATCAGTCCCCTGATTTGGATGTCGATATGCCATCTTCATTGTCAAGTCCTGTGAGATCGCAGAGACGGATGACAGCCAGTCTTTGCGATCTTACTGACTATGTTTTTACTTCGGCCTCTCCGCCAGTTTTGACGAGTGGTTTAAACGCAGAAGACGATTCATAAAGACTTTGACAAGGCTGCTGGTATTATCGGCAGCCTTTGCTTTTTATCGGGCGTTTGTACTGTGATATCGGAAGGGCATGTGATAGCGATGGAACTGATGCAAGGAACCTATCAAACGTGGTTTGTGCTGTTATCTCTTTTTATTGCCGTGTTCGCGTCGTATGCAGCTTTCCATATTGCGTTCCGGTTCAATGGTTCGACTGCGAAAAGCAAAACCTTTTGGGCAATCATGGGCGGTTTTTGTCTCGGTAACGGGATATGGACCATGCATTTTATCGGGATACTGGCTTATGACCTGGGGATAACGGTTACCTATGATCCAATGCTTTTTGCCCTCAGTGTTATCTGTGCGGTGACGGCAAGTATTCTGACCTTTTTATTACTGCATTTTTGTCAGCCTCAATGGTTTGTTCGTTTAATTGAATCCGCTATCATGGCTGCCGGCATTTTGTCCGTGCATTATTTGGGTATGAACTCTATGCAGATAGAGGCAGACCTGGTTTATGATGGGACCGATGTTGTGACGCTGTCCGTTCTGATAGCCTTGGCTGCTTCGTTTGCCGCGTTCCGGCTGCTTTCGATTCTCCCTTCTATTAAGCGGCGTTTAAAAAGGGAAGAAATATTCCTTGGCAGTGCCATCGTGATGGGTTTGGCGATTTTCGGAATGCATTATAGTGGCATGGCGGGGACCTATTATCAGACAAACGAGGGGGATTTGGGTCCGTCAGCCTCTTCATTCATAGGACCGGGGACGCTGTCTGTCCTGATAAGTATTGTGGTGACCATGATATTAACGGCCGCGGTCGTTATCGCCTTTTTAACCAGACGAGTGGAATCAAGTGAATATAAGTCAGGCTACCTCGAAGATCTGTATCAGTCGATCATCCACTTCGCTACGGATGCGATCGTGACAGCAGAAGAAGAAAAAGGCACGATCATTTCATGGAATAAAGCGGCGGAGCAAATTTATGGCTATGCGGAACACGAGATTCTCGGCACCGATTTCATGAATTTTTTCCCGGAAAACTACGAGCGGAAAAAAAGAGAATTTGTGCTTGGAAGCGTGGTGGAACTAAAAGCGCGGCATAAAGATGGCCATACCTTTCCGGTTGAACTATCGCTTTCCAGGCAGGGACGCGGTGAGATGACTTATTACACGTGCATTATCCGCGATATTACCGAACGGGTGGAGCAGAATCAAAGGATCCAGGAACTCGTGTATCAGGATGAGCTTACGAAACTCCCGAACCGGCGTGTGCTGATCGAGCATCTGCAGTACATACTGGATCAAGCATCAGTATCGCGTATTGCGGTCCTTTTCATGGATCTGAACCATTTCAAAAGTGTGAATGATGTATTTGGCCATCATGTCGGGGATGGACTTCTGATTGCAGCATCGGCACGGATGAGTGAGCAGCTTCAGGAAGGCGAATTCATTGCCCGTCAGAGCGGTGATGAGTTCGTGGCGGTGCTTCAGAATGTGTCTGAGGATCAAGTGCAGCATACGGTCCAGTCGCTGATTGACGTCATGAATCGCCCGTTTGTTGTGGAAGGGTATGAATTGTTTGTTTCGGCGTCTATCGGCGTTAGTCTGTACCCTGAAGATGGTAAAACGACAGAACAATTAATCCAGTATGCGGATACCGCGATGTATCACGCGAAAAATAGCAGCGAGAATCAATGCTGCTTTTTCACGCGGGATATGAATGAGGAGATGTCGGTAAAAGGGTTCCGCGAGTCTGATATCAGGAAAGGGCTGGAAGCGAGGGAATTTCAGCTCTATTACCAACCGCAGATCAGTGTTGCGGATGGAGAAATCAAAGGATATGAAGCACTTATCCGGTGGGAACATCCGGAGCATGGTCTGATATATCCCGGCGATTTCATTCCGATTGCTGAAGAAACAAGGCAGATTGTGCCGCTGGGGCGATGGGTGCTGGAAGAAGCGTGCTGGCAGATGATGTCCTGGTGGAAGGAAGGGGGAACAGTGTCCAGAGTATCTGTGAACATATCTGCTGTTCAATTCTATCATCCGAACTTTATGCAGATGGTGACAGATGTTCTTGCTGAGTCAGGGCTTCCTGCCGACTATCTGGAACTGGAATTGACGGAAAGTATTATGCAAGATCCCGAGCAGGCTGTTTTCATTATGGAAGAAATGCGGGAAATGGGTGTCAGACTATCACTTGATGACTTTGGAACGGGATATACCTCTTTGAGCTGTCTGAGGAATTTTCCGCTCAACAGCTTGAAGATCGACCGGTCCTTTGTGGTTAATATGACACAAGACTCCCAGGAAAAAGCGATTGTGGAAGCCATTATTCATATGGCGCACAACCTGAACTTTAACGTCATCGCCGAAGGAATTGAACATGAAAACCAGCTTCAGCTTCTTTATGACAAGGCATGTGACGAATACCAAGGCTATTATTACAGCCAGCCCCTTCCTCCCGGCGCAGAGCGGGTGCCCGAGCGGGTGTGAGGGGCATAAGTGTTGCGGGTGCCAGACACAAACAATTCATAATACCGTGAATCATTTGTGTGTCTGGCACTTTGAAAATTTTGTCATAATATCTGTTAAACGTCTGTTTATTTCTACCGATATTAAAAGTAGTCATTTTATGAGCAGCCATTATCGGCAGCTTTTGCTTTCGTTTTTGGTTTTTGTACTGGGATATAGGAAGGAAATGTGATATCGGTGGAAATGATGCAGGGAACATATAAGCCGTTTCTTGTGCTATTATCTCTTTTTATTGCCGTGTTCGCTTCGTATGCAGCCTTTCATGTAGCGGGCCGGCTTAACGGTTCAACGACGAAAAACAAACTCATTTGGGCGATTTTTGGCGGCTTTTGCCTAGGCGGCGGGATATGGTCGATGCATTTTGTCGGAATGCTGGCCTATGACATGGGGATAGCTGTTACGTATGATCCGCTGCTTTTTGCACTCAGCGTGGTCTGCGCGATGGTAGCAAGCATTCTGGCCTTTTTGATACTGCAGTTTTCTCACGTGAAACTTATTAATCATCTGATTGGGTCAGTATTGATTGGTGCCGGCATTGTGTCCATGCACTATATTGGTATGGCCTCCATGAAGCTAGGCGCAGATTTGATTTATGACGGGACCTATGTCACGCTGTCGGGTCTGATAGCCTTGGCTGCTTCGTTTGCCGCACTCCGGCTCCTTTCATTTGTTCCTTCCATTGAGCACCCTTTGAAAAGGGAGGCAGGATTCACTGGAAGTTCTATCATAATGGGAATCGCGATTTCCGGGCTTCATTATACGGCCATGGCGGGAACCTATTTTAAGCTAAACGGAGACGGTATCCGTCCGGCATCTTCTTCATTCATCGGACCAGAGATGCTGTCTGTCCTGATAACGATGGTTGTGATGATGATCTCGACGACCAGTATCATCCTCGCTGTTTTTACCCGGAAAGTTGAATCAAGTGAAGATAAGTCGGAATATCTCGAAGATCTGTATCAGTCGATTATCCATTCCGCCACGGATGCGATCGTGACGGCGAAACAGGATGGGACCATCACATCATGGAATCGAGCAGCGGAACGCATTTTTGGTTATGACGAAGAAGAGGCTGTCGGCGGAGACGCGCTGAAGATCATTCCCGCATTGGGACAGCAGTGGAGCGGAGAAAAAAACATGACGGGACAACTGGTGGAGCTTGAAGGGCAGCACAAAGATGGCCGTACATTCCCAATTGAACTCTCGCTTTCCAGGCAGGGGCGTGGCGATCAGGGCTATTACACCGGCATTGTCCGCGATGTTTCTGATCGGGTCAAAAAGAATGAGCGAATCCAGGAACTGGTGTATCGTGATGAGCTCACAAGACTGCCGAATCGGCGTATGCTGAATGAACACTTGCAGTATATGCTCGATCAAAAAGCTGTATTTCAGGTGGCGGTTCTTTTCATCGATCTGGATCGTTTCAAAAATGTGAATGATGTGTTTGGTCACCAAGTCGGGGATGGCCTGCTTATTTCGACATCTGAACGGGTGAGTGAGGAGCTTCAGGAAGGGGAATTCATTGCCCGCCAGAGCGGTGATGAATTCGTAGCGGTACTTCCAAATGCGAACCAGTATCAAGCGGTGCAAACGGCTAATTCGCTGATTCAAACATTGAAGCGTCCATTTCTGGTGGAAGGGTATGAATTGTTTGTATCGGCTTCTATCGGCATTAGCATGTACCCTCAGAACGGAAAGACGGCGGAAGAATTGATCCGGTATGCGGATACCGCGATGTATCAGTCCAAGAACAACAGTCAGGTTGAATTCCGTTTTTTCACGCCGGACATGAACGAGGAGATATCGAAAAAACTAATCCTTGAATCTGAGCTCAGAAAAGGGCTGGAAGAGGAACACTTTCTGCTTTATTATCAGCCCCAGGTCAGTGTCGCGGAGGGTGACGTCAAAGGCTATGAAGCGCTTATCCGGTGGCAGCATCCAGAGCGCGGTATGGTCTCGCCCGGCGATTTTATTCCGCTCGCTGAAGAAACGGGCCTGATTGTGCCGCTTGGCCAGTGGGTGCTGGAAGAAGCGTGCCGGCAGATGGTCTCGTGGCTGAATCAGGGCAAAGCAGTGTCCCGAATGTCGGTGAATATATCCGCCATTCAATTCCAGCAGCCGGACTTTGTACAGATGGTGAAAGACGTTCTTGCTGAAACAGGACTTCCCGCAGAATTTTTGGAACTGGAAATGACGGAAAGCATCGTGCAAGATCCCGAGAAGTCCGTTCCCGTTATGAACGAGATACGGGAAATGGGCGTTAAAATATCGCTTGATGATTTTGGGACGGGGTATTCCTCTCTGAGCTATCTGAAGGATTATCCGCTCAATACGCTGAAGATCGACAAGTCCTTCGTCGATAACATGGAACAGGGCAGCAAGGAAAAAGCGATTGTGGATGCGATCATTCATATGGCACACCGCCTGGAATTCAACGTTATCGCTGAAGGAATCGAAAACGAAAGCCAGCTTCAGCTTCTCTCCGGTAAAGCATGCGAAGAATACCAAGGCTACTATTACAGCAAACCGCTGCCAGCTGAATCTATATAGCGGTGCGGCTGCCCCGGTGCGGTGCGGGTGCCAGGTACATAAACAATTCTGAATTGTTTATGTACCTGGCACTTTGTCCAAAAAGGTGGCAACTTGTGCTCTTGTGACGTTTTCATATGGACGGAAGTCGTCTAATTCCGTTGTTATGCCCAGATTAGCCAGTATTTGCACAGATTCTTTATGAGAGGGGTCGACGTTATTTAGATAGACATCAGCGTCGTCATTGTTTTTCTTTTCATTAATATCATTAAGGGAGAATGCTTTATTCAGGATTGTTGCCATTTGTTCTCTTGTGAGATTGTCGTACTCCCCGAAATGGCCATTGTCTCCTTTTAATACATTAGCGTGAGTCAGTGTTGCAATGGATTTGGCATAGTCATTATGCTTATTAATGTCGTCATAAGCTGTTAAAACTTGTTTTAGAGTTGGCACAGGAAAGTGACGTAAATTTTGAATTATGTTGGTCATTTGTCCCCGTTTAACATCTTCCCAGGGATAAAAGCGTCCGTCGGGTTTGCCCTTAATCGCATCTTTTTTGGACATAGTCATAATTGCCTTATAATGACCGCCTGTTTCTCCCTCTGTAACGTCAGGGAAACCATCAGAAGGTGTGCTGTTTTCGCCATTATCTTTGGGAGCTGTTTCCCCATTCTGATTGGTTGAATCATGTTGTGTCGATTTTTCTTTATTCGGCTGTTGATCCGCATTGTCATCCTCGTCGTTGCCGGCTTGTCCTTCTCCTGCTTCAGCAAAATCCGGATATTGGACCAGTCCACGTCCATATGTCGTGTCTTGGCCTTTCGCACCAAGGTCGTGTGAACTGGCATAAAGTGTATCTGTGAGATCTTCGGCAGACATATCAGGGTGCTGTTCCTGTAATAATGCGAGCATTCCCGTAATATAGGGTGCCGCTTGAGATGTGCCGCTGCCTTTTGCATAGTCATTATCCAAATAGGTGCTGACAATGTTTTTGCCGGGAGCGACAACATCTAAATTCGGACCTCTGGAGGAAAAGGAGGCAAGCTGATTATGCTTGTCTGTCGCGCCTACAGCGATCACATGATTATATTTGGCGGGATACCCAATGGGGGAATCACCGCTGTTCCCCGCTGATGCAACAATCAGGATCCCTTTAGATGCTACTTCGTCGAGCTTTGTTTTTAATGCATGGGATGCGGTGTATGTACCTGAGCTAATATTAATCATGTCCATCTGATGCTTAATGGCCCAGTCGATCCCTTCAATTACATCCATTAGATTGCCTTCGCCGTCAGCGTTCAGAACCTTAACTGGGTAAAGGTCTGCATCACTTGCAACACCTGTGACGCCCATATCATTATTATTTGCCGCAATAATGCCCGAGACATGTGTGCCGTGGCCATTGTCATCAGCAGACGAATCCGTATAATTCACGGTGGAAGTGCCCTTTTCGACATCCAGATCACGATGTTCGTCAGAAATACCTGTGTCCAGGACTGCAATTTTTTCATTTTCACCGGTCAGGTCATGCTGCCAGGCTTGGGGAACCTTTGTCTTTTTGTGGCTGTATTGCGTCATGGAATCCTGAGATTGTATTTTAACAGATTGGTTCTTCTCAATGGTATCAACGACCGGATCCTGCTTTATCTTGTCATATTGCTTGTTTGCCAGTTTTATAGACACTATATGAGATTTATAGTTTCCATCGATTTTTGTACCGTTATACGTGTGAATCGTCTCTTTCATCTGTTGTTTAGATATGCCATTTTTAAAGGTTAGAATATACGCGCCATTCGTAACCTGGGACGTGTCCGGTGTTTCTTGCGCCCCCGCGTCCAGTGAGGGAGGTGCCGGAATAGAATCCGATGCGCCCGCTGTCTGAGCCATTGCCGGCATAGAACCTAACATGAGCATGGCTGCCATCGTGGATGCTGCGGCCCTTCTGAGTTTGCTTCGCTTCCAGTTTGTCACGTCAGTCCCCTCCAGTATTACTAGTGTTTTACTTTTTCTATTATTATATCATGGGGTGCCAGGTACATAAACGATTGACAATTATCTGAACTGTGTATGTACCTGGCACACGCCATAGATTTCCTTTATAATAAAGGGGTGAATTTAAATAGGGGGTTAGACACATGAGGGCAATCACCATAGGAATGTTGGCTGTTATGCTTGCTTTGTCCGCTTGTTCTGCGTCATCGACTTCTGATGAATCCCAGTCGGATGATTCTGAGCAGGCAGAAGCGACGACGTCTGGCGAAACAACAGAGGACGAGCAAGTTGCAGAAGATGATGCGGATCAGGATGAGAAAGAGGCAGCAGAGGAGGATGAATCAGAAGATAAAAAGGACAAGCAAAATGATGCCGCGTTTAAACAGAAAAAGCCGGAATATAGAATGACGGATAACTATTACATTGAGCCCATTGATGATGCAGATTCGAAAGTGGTGCTGCTGACGATTGATGATGCACCAGAAGATCATGCGGTGGAAATGGCGGAAAAGCTGAAAGAGATGGATGCTGGTGCTATTTTTTACATAAATAAGATGTATGTTGATCAGGATGGCGGCAAGGAAAAGCTGGAGAAAATTCATGACATGGGTTTTCCGCTGGGCAACCACACAGATACCCATCCTAATCTTTCCGACCTGTCAGGACAGGAGCAGCGGGATGAATTGACGCCGGTTTATGATCAGATTGAAGACATAACGGGCAATCCTGTTAAATTCTTCCGTGCGCCGCATGGTGTTAACACCGACGTGTCGGATCAATTGGCGGAAAAACGCGATGCACTGGTGATGAACTGGTCATATGGCTATGATTTTAAACCCGGTTATGAAGATGCGGCTAAACTGACTGATATCATGCTTCATCCAGACCCGGAAGGCTTGCTGCGTGACGGTGCGATTCTCTTAATGCATGACCGCGACTGGACGAATAAAGCATTGGAAGATATCGTAAAAGGCCTGCGCGATCAAGGTTACACCATCCTTGACCCAGCCCTGCTGAAAACACCGCAATCACCAGAAGCGGAATAGACGAAAAAGTGCACCCCGTACTGACGGCGGTGCACTTTTTTGCAGGTGCCAGGTACATACACTATTCGGATAACTGCGAATAGTGTATGTACCTGGCACCACCCCAAAGACACCCCGAAAATTATAATTTGCATACAAAGTGGGTGTGATTTGTCCGGTTGAAGGTTTGGAAAGAGAAAATTGGCGGGGCGATTTAAGGCTTATTGCGCTCAAAATCAATTTTTACGCTTTTTACAGCAGTTCACATCTAGGCTATGATGTGGGTACCAGGTACACATATGATTCGGATAATTGCCAATTGTGTATGTACCTGGCACCAATTGAAAGAAAGGAGGGACAAGCGATGGGCAGACGCAAGCGTGATTGGTATCCCGGTGGGTTTTATCATGTTGTAATGCGCGGTAATAATCGGCAGGGAATATTTACAGACTCGACGGATATACAGGAGTATCACCGCATTTTGACAGATGTTTATTATAAGCATCTTTTTGAGATTCATGCTTACTGTGTCATGACGAATCACGTTCATCTGCTGCTTCATTCTCCGCATGTGAATATAAGTGTCATTATGAGGCATATCAACAAACGGTATAGCGATTATTACCGGGATCGGTATGACTATACTGGCCAAATTTATGAAAACCGGTATTATTCCAAAGACGTGACAAGTATTCAAGCACTTCTGCATACCTCGGCTTATATCCATCTGAATCCCATTGAAACAACATATCCGATGGCACAAAAACTTGAAATGTATCCGTATTCCACCTATCCCAGTTATTTTGGCAATCAGCTAAGTCCCCAACCCTACATCCATCTCGAAATGCTGCCCGGCCTATTAAATAAAATGAATAATCCAGACGGTTTATCCTATGCTAAATGGTGCCTGAGCCGGAAAGAGGAGAAGTAGCGTACCAGGTACAGACACTATTCAGAATAGTGTCTGTACCTGGTACCTATTTTTTGATATCATTTTTGATTTTCAGTACAATTACCTTATATTCAAACAAACCCAGCTAAGGCAGTGTTTTGTACGGTTAGAATCGCTGCATATGGTGCTGTTGATGTTTTTTCGAGAAGTAACATGGCTAAAATACTTGTTAAAGAAAGCTGGAAAGGGTGGTGTTGAATCTTATGGAATCCTTCGATATACACATGCTGCCGCGTGAGGCGCATACGGATGCGGCCGAAATGGAACACATAACAGACCTCGTGAACCGCGCGTTTGCACGAGCTGAGAAAGGCGTTATGAAGCCTTGGGTTGTGCGCACGACGGTGGAGGATGTGACAAAGCTCACCAGTGACGGGGAGCTCGCTGTCGCTCGTTCGAATGGGCAGACAATTGGCTGTGTCCGTGTCCGGCAGCTTGATTCAGAGACGGAAGGATTAGGAATGCTTGCAGTAGATGAAGCATTTCAGGGCACAGGAGCTGGCCGGGCATTAGTCCGTTTTGCAGAACAGCGGTGCCAATCCGAACAGCTGCCCAAAATGCAGCTTGAGATGCTTATGCCACGGGAAGGATCATACCCCGGCAAAGTAAGCTTAAAAAATTGGTACTCGCGTATGGGCTACCAGCAGGCTGACACCCATATCATCGACGATTCATTCCCAGAGCTGATGAAAGAGCTGGACGCACCCAGCAAGTTTATTGTATTTCAGAAAGAGCTGGGATAAATGGTGCCAGGTACATACACTATTCTGTATATTTAGAATAGTGTATGTACCTGGCACCCCTGAATTTTACATATGACATTGTCGCTGGAGCTGGTGCACTTCTTCGGCAAGGTCCGAAACAGGGCCGTCCACTGTTGTGTCGCGGATCACTTCCTGAATAGGGCGGCCGATAGCGCGTGGTGTTCCGGCTATGCCCATTTCGTCGAACCATTCAGCCAGCTGCTCGGATGAGCTTGCATAAACGATCCGGCCCAGCCCTGCCAATCCATGAGCTGCGGCACACATGGGGCAATGTTCCCCTGAAGTATAGACCGTCGCTTTACTTTTTTCTTCAGGTGCCATATTTTCTCCTGCCCAGCGTGCCAATGCAAATTCAGGGTGCTGGGTCTTGTCACCATCGGAAATCTGGTTAAGTTTTTCAGCAAGCACATCGCCCTCAGCTGAAACAAGGATGGAACCGAATGGCTCATCTCCATTTTCCAAAGCTGTCGTCGCTAAATCAACGCATCGGCGCAAATGCTTCCTATCTGTCTCATCGATCATCGTTTTATCCCTCCTTGAATATATCGTAAACTCAATCATTCATCATCCGGCAGTCATAATCCCTGCATCTAATGACAGGCTGACATCTCAGTCACCTGCCATTATAACGTGGCTTTGGCGTATAGGCGACAGATTCGGGGTGCCAGGTACATAAACAATTCCGGCAATTCCAAATTGTGTATGTACCTGGCACCCACCGCCGGGCACCCACCGCCGGGCACCCACCGCCGGCACCGACCGCTATTTCTTTCTTGTTTCCTTCCCTTCATAAGTACTATCATGTTGCACGTAATTTAGTATTGGGGAGGAATTTAAGTGAGAAGGTATGGTTTTGTTGTTATTCTGGTCGGTATGTTGCTTGCGGTTTTTACATCGCCGGCAGATGCCGCATCTGATTTTAAAGATGTGTCTCAGCAGAATTCTCACTATATGGGGATAGCGACATTAACGGAAGATGACATCATTCACGGCTATGCTTCAAATGAGTACCATCCATATGAAGACATCAGCAGACAGCAGACGGCGGCGTTATTTTTCAAAGCTAAAGATCTCTCGGAACCATCTCATCCGTCGCGTCTATTAAATCATTTTAAGGATACATCAGCTTCAGATTATTATGCTGACCCGATTGCTGCTACATATGATGCTGACATATTCAAAGGGAAAAATGGTTATTTTAATGGCAGTCAGCCATTAACACGGGAACAGATGGCAACGGTGCTGGTTCACGCTTATGATATTAAGGACAGCGGAAACACTGTTGATGCCAATGTTTCCAACGTGAGTCCATCACACAAAAAGAATGTGAAACGATTGTTACAGCATGGCATTTCCAATCAGACAGATGACTTTCGGCCGGCTGAAAAAGTGACACGCGGTCAGTTTGCCACGTTCCTGTATAAGACTTTGCAGGTGACGTCTGATCAATACAAAGAAATGTCCGCCCATTTTATTGATGTGGGGCAAGGTGATGGCATTCTGATCGAGACGCCAAACGATGAAACTATTTTAGTTGATGGCGGTCCTAAATCCGCGGGAGATGACGTGGTTGACTACCTGCATCAGGAAGGCATTGAATCGATCGATCTTCTTGTGGCAACACATCCCGATGCCGACCATATTGGCGGTCTTATCGATGTCCTTAAACAGTTTAACGTTGATCGTGTGCTGGATAGCGGGAAATCGCATACGACGCAAACTTATGAAGAATACACGGACGTGATTGATAAGAAAAATATTCCCATGGATACAGCGGCGTCCGGCGAAATGCTCGATCTGGATAAACGTTTGGATATTAAAGTGCTGAACAGCAAAAACACAAGCAGTGATAATAATGATTCATCCATTGTGCTAAAACTGACACAAGGTGATGTTGATTATTTATTAACGGGTGATGCAACGACGAAAAACGAACAGAAAATGATGGAAAATTACGATGTGTCATCTGACATATTGAAAGTTGGCCATCATGGATCCAGTACGTCAACTTCGCAAGCTTTCATCGATGAAGTTGAGCCGGATGTGGGCATATTGTCGTATGGGGAAAATAATTATGGTCATCCTGATGACGCAGTCGTGGATCGCTTGAATGATGCTGGCACCAGCCTGTATTCAACGATGCAGTCAGGTGACATCACAGTAGATTCCAATAAATTTGCTTATAAAGTGGATGCGTCAGAATATGGTTCGGCACCGGAACCTGAACCAGAGCCCGAGCCAGATCCGGACCCTGAGCCAAATCCAGAGCCCGATCCTAAGCCGGATCCAGAGCCCGAGCCCAGTCCAGATCCAGATCCTTATCCGATTAACGTCAATAATGCTGATAGGGAAGATCTTCAATTAATCACCGGCGTCGGCACAGCAATCTCTCAAAATATAATAGACTACCGGCAGGAACACGGCTCATTCGACACACTAAAAGAACTAGACAATGTCAGCTACATCGGCCCCGCAACACTAGAAGAAATGAAACCAGATATCACGCTGTAAACGATAGGTGCCAGGTACATACACGATTGGCAATTGCCAGAATTGTTTATGTACCTGGCACCTAATTGTGATTTACCTCATATTTTCTGCTATATGGGTTATAGTAAAAGCAGATAGATAACGCGCGAAAGAAGGGGCGATAGACATGTTTGATAATCGGACTGGTGAAGTGATGGCTGATTTGCTGATTGATTGGGATGTTAATCGTATTTATGGCATGCCCGGAAATTCCATAAATGAATTCATGGATGATTTGCGCAAGAAGGAAGATGCTATTAATTTTGTGCAAATTCGCCATGAAGAGGTTGGCGCCCTCGCGGCATCCTCTTATGCTAAGTTGACCGGAAAGTTGGGTGTTTGTTCATCGATCGCAGGGCCGGGTGGTATTCATTTGCTGAATGGCTTGTATGACGCTAAAAAAGACCGGGTTCCGGTGCTGGCGATTGTTGGACAGGTGCCATCTGATGATGTTGGCACCGATACGCATCAGGAAATTAATCTGGAAAGAATGTTTGATGGCGTGGCTGTTTATAACAGGCGCGCGGAGACCGCCACACATCTCCCGGATATGCTGAATACGGCGATTCGCATGGCCTATACGCACCGGAGTGTCTCGGTTTTAATTGTGCCTGATGACTTGTTCGCGGCGAAACAAAAACAGGATAAGAAAAAACTAACGAATAGAACCCTGGCAGCGTCCACGCCCGTTCCTCATCAGAATAACCTGCAGCGCGCCGTTCAACTAATTGAGGCGGCAGAGAAGCCAGTTATTCTTGCTGGAAAAGGTGCCTACGGAGCCAGGGAAGCCTTGCTTGAATTTGCGGAAAAAATCAACGCACCGATTGTATTAAGTTTGCTTGGAAAAGGGACGATTCCGGATCGCCATCCTCTAAACCTCGGACAGCACGGGCAAATTGGCACCAAGCCGGCCTTTGAAGCAGTGATGGATACGGATTTGCTGCTGTTCATCGGGACTAGTTTTCCGTATCGGGGTTATCTGCCGGATGACGTCCGCTCGATTCAGATTGAGATTATGCAGGACCGGGTAGGCGGCATTTACCCCGTTACTGAGGGGCTTTGCGGGGATACGAAAGAGATTCTGCCCATGCTGACGGAGCGGATTTCAGAAAAAGAAAACACCGATTTTCTTGAAACCTATCAGGAAAAGATGAAGCGGTGGCATGCTCATGTGGATGATGAGAAAAATAAAAGGGAAGGCAGCCTTTATGGACCGCAAGTCATCGGTGCCGTGGAGAACAATATGCAAGATGATGCTGTCGTATCGTGTGATGTGGGCAACGTAACGGTCTGGACATCCCGTTTTCTCTATCTTACCAGGCAGCACTTTCTGCTGTCCGGCGGGCTCGCCACGATCGGCATTGGACTGCCGGGTGCCATCGCTTCCCAGCTTGCTTATCCGGACAAACAGGTCGTTGCTATCTGCGGGGATGGCGGTTTTGCTCAGGTGATGCAGGATTTTGTAACAGCTGTCAAGTATGATTTGCCGATCAAAGTAATCATCCTGAACAACAGCAAAATTGGTATGATTAAATATGAACAGCAAGAAACCGGAAACGTCGATTATGAAACGGATTTAGGAGCCATTGACTTTGCTGGATTTGCCGAAAATTGCGGCGGAGAAGGGCACCGTGTTGATAAGCAGGCGGATTTGGACACGACCATGCAACAAGCATTTCTCTCAGCCAAACCCGCTATTATTGATGTGGTGACAGAAGATATGGCCCCGCTTCCGGGAAAAATCACCTACGACCAAGCGGTCAGCTACGGCGAATTTCTAATCAAAGACTTCTTCCTCAACAAAAAAATCGAATTCCCAGACCCCGAAAAAACACTCCGGCGGTTATTTTAAGGGTGCCAGGTACATACACAATTCAGAATAGTGTATGTACCTGGCACCGCCTTCCTTCCAGCCTCCTTCTGTCCCCTGTACTGAGTTATGTCTGTTATAATAAACAGGAAATATAGTATTTGGAGGGACGGAGATGGAGAGGAGAAGGCTGGTTTCGATTTTGGGTCTCATTATTCTTCTTGTCGGGCTGCTCGCGGCTTGTTCGGAGCAGGACGAAGGGAAGAGTGGGCCGCCTGAGGGGAACGATGATGAACAGAAAAAGGTGTTTGATCCTGCGTCGGATCCGGATGCAGCGCAGCTGACGGAATATGATGACGATCGGATGCAGGCACAGAAGGATGCCGATAAAAGATTGGCTGAGGATCTTGCTTCGGGTGATTATTCGCTGGAAGACCCATATGTGAAGCTTGATCCATATGATGCCGCACCCCTTTCGGCACTGCTTCAGTTTGAGACGGACAAGCCGATGCAAATTGAAGTGATTACGGGAACTGGAGATGGTGAAGTTCCCATTACTAAGACATGGTCAGCGTATAAAACAGAGCATGAAATTCCAGTTTTGGGTCTTTATCCGGATGAAACAAATCAGGTCCTCATTAAGGCCTATGATAAGGATGGCAACAAGAAGTCAACCGAGGTGTCGATTAAGACAGACCCACTGCCAGATGACATGCCGCAGACAGATCTGAAGACCTCGAATCCGGAGCAAATGGCGGATGGGCTGACGTTTATTACAACGGCCAAGAATTATTTGTATGCAGTGGATGAGGATGCGAATGTTCGCTGGTACAGCAGTCTGGATACACGGCTGATTTTGAGCCGCTTATCGAATGGTCATTTTCTGATCAATGTTCGTGGTAATGACGAGGATCAATACAAAGATATGCTGGAAATAGATCCGCTCGGAAAACGTTACAATGCTTATCGGATCAGCATCGACAATTATGATGACGATAACCTTATCCATCATGATGTGATTGATCTGCCAAGCGGTAATCTCCTCGCGACTGTGCATGATCCCGATTCCAAATATGTGGAAGATACTATGATTGAAATCGACCGCAATACAGGAAAAACGGTGCAGCAAATCGATCTTAAGGATATTTTTCCGGAAAAGGTCTATGAAGACTATGACGGGGAATATGCCGATGACAACGATTGGTTCCATCAGAATGCAGTCTGGTTTGATGAGGCGGACAACTCGATTCTCGTATCCAGCCGGCATCAGGACGCGGTGATGAACCTGAGTTATCCGGATGCTGATGTTCAGTGGATTTTGGGTGCTGACGAGGGCTGGTCCGATAATCTTGAGGACAAGTTGCTTGAACCAGTGGATGATGATGTGAAATTCCCGACTGCTCAGCATGCGGTTAAAAAATTGCCGGACATGGATGACGATCCGGACACGGAAGATATTATTCTTTTTGATAATAATCATGTCGTGACGCGTGGTGATGAGACGATTAGTGACGATTACAGCCGTATGGTGCAGTATCGGATCAATGAAAAGGAACAGACCGTTGACGAAATCTGGTCCTATGGTGAAGGCCGTGGCGAGGATTTTTATTCATCGATTGTCGGCAATGTGCAATATATGCCTGATACAGGCAATCGCCTAATTACATCCGGCTATATCGCACCCAATCCGGACGGTGATGCGCGTGAGAGCCGCATTGTCGAAACCAATGACAAAGACGACGCCGATGTGCTCTACGAAATCAAACTCTCCGGATTTAACGAAGACAGCCACAAATTTGCCTATCGCGCCCACAGATGGCCGCTGTATACGGCGCCAGGTACATGATTTGAGTGGGTGCCAGGTACATACACTATTCTGAATTGTGTATGTACCTGGCACCTTTTACATGGCTTTCTTCAGCAGGATGGCAAATTGGGTGCGGGTTAGTTTGCCGGTGCCGTCGTAATAGTGATCGCCATTGGCATTTGTTTTGCCGATGGTTATTTTATTTTGCGCTAGTATCCGTACACTCTGCCGGTGGGACGCGCCAATGTCAGCGATGTCTGTTAATTCGACAGGTTCGCCGGTTGCTTCGAGTCCCATTGCTCCTACAAGAACGGTGGCCATTTGACTGCGTGTGATATTTTCATTGGGTTTGAAAAAGCCGTTGGCACCGCTGAATATGTCAGCCTTGGCCATCGCCGCTATTTGCCCGGCATACAAGTGATCAGAATCAATATCCTCAAATTGACTTACAACAGCCTTTGTATCGGCTGGTGCTGACAGGTTCAGCGCGTTGGCCAGCATCAGTGCGACATGCTGCCTGCTGATAGATTGATAGGGTCTGAAGGTATTATCATCATAACCGCTAATAATGCCTTGATCCATCAGACTGACGACTTGATCATAGCCTGATTGACTTTGGTCCATATCGATGAATCGAGATGTCTGGATGTCGATATTATCGGTATAATCTTTGCCGAATTCCCCGAGTTTTTTATTGTTGCGAATGAAATTCTCGTCTCCGTTGACGATGGTATTCGTTTTCAAATCCTTGATATTTTGGCTGCTTAACTCATTGTATGTTGTATCATATTCTGAGCCGGCACCATGATTTTGCCATACCATGAATTGCATAGCGCGGGGCATGCTGACAAATGTGTTGTTCCGGAAATGTGGATTGTGAGCACCGCTGACCAGAACTCCCCGGTTATTATGGTCGGAACTGGGAGCAACGTTTTTGATCAGGTTACCCGCAATCACCGAATCGCGCCAGTTCATCACACGAATGGCGTCCTTTTGCATCGTGTCAATGGTGTTTCCGCGAATAATTATCCGATCGTGAAAGCTGCCGCCGGAATATTTATGCGTCCCAATGGCTCTTTCCAGATCGCGGAATACATTATTTTCGATCGTCACATTTTTATTGGCTGTTTTATCATAGGTGCTCCAATCCTGACTCCAGCCATTTGTTTTCTGGTCAGGCGTGTCCAGGTTGATCGCTTCTTTATTTCGCTTAGGCGATGGTTTAGCATCGGTGAACGTATTATGGCGGATCACCGCATTTTTCGTGGCATCCATTTCGATAAAGTGGTTCGCGTGCATATGTTTAAAATGAATATTTTCGATGGTGACGTTCTGATTATGACCGGCAATGATAGCAAGACTGCCATAGACACCGTTCAGGTCGATCGTCGCGTCTCCGCTGCCGCTGATCTTAATATTTTTCTCGCCGTTATAGCCGCCATAAACGCCATCCTGTTTGGCCAGGGAAGGGCGAATGAACTGGAAAATGGACGAGGATGCGGAAAATTGGCTGGTGCCTGATTGATTGCCTTTGACAATTTTGGCGCCATCCTGCAATTTAATCGTGACATTGGACGGGACATAAAGCGTGTTCGAGATGGTATAAGTGCCTTGACTCAGAATAAGTGTGCCGCCGTCTGTTTCTTCCAGCTGCTCAAGATAAGAACGCAGCAGGTAATAATGCTTGGTATTGTCATTATACGTGGAATAATTCATCATGTTGCCTTCATACGTTTTACTGTCCGGTGTAATCGTGTAAGCCGGCTGTCCCTGCGCCTCAGCAGGACTTGCCTGTACCGCCATAAAACCGGCAGCAAGCAGCAGACCGATAAGCACAACGACCACCTTTTCAAACGTTCTCCTGAATAATGCCATTAAATGAAACCTCCTTCAAAACAGATAGGTAAATTATACCATAATTACGGTGCCTGTCACTTCCCGGTTTTTGTCGAACGTCCCGATGGAAAGGCCTTGTGTGAGAGCAATCTCATGCAGGGTCTTTTTTGTGTGTTGTGCGGGGTGCCAGGTACATAAACAATTCTGAATTGTGTATGTACCCCGCACCCGGCACCCTGCTATATACATATTCGTGGAAACGCTGGGAAAAATAGGTTTAGTTATAGATTTTAAGCAGTTTTTTTGAAGGGGGTTATGAACGTTGACAGATAAGTATTCGGACGATGATAAACGTCAGTCATCTGACAAGAACCCGGATGCGGCGAAATCAGAAGGTCATGATCCGACGCGCCGGAAGTTTTTGAAGAATACAGGTATAGCCGCGGGCGGTGTTGTTGGCGGGTCTTTGCTTGGGGGTTTTTTGACCGATCAATTCACCTCGGAAACGGATGAAAAGGCAACTGATAACAAGCAGTCGCAGACGGATTATCCCAAAGCGCGGCAATTTTTCATGCGTCTAGCTGATTTTCATGTGCTGGCAGCGGCTTCTGAGCGGATTTTGCCTAAGGATGATAACGGGCCGGGCGCTGTTGAGCTGCATGTTCCCTATTATATTGATAAACAATTAGCCGGCCAGTGGGGCAAAAATGCCAGTGACTACCGGCAGGGGCCATTTGCGGAATTTAAGCAGGTGGAGAGTATGAAAGGCAAAAAGGAAGAGTCGCAGCCGACGAATCCGCCTTATGTATTTAATAAGACTGAAACGGATCTGCAGCGTCACCAGTCCCGCATGACGCGGGGTGAGATTATGATTGACGGTCTGCGCAAAATGGATCAGGAAAGTCAGCAGCGTTTTGATACGACATTTGATGAAGCAAATGAGGATCAGCAGACGAAGATTTTGCAGGATATGCAGAGCGGTGACATCCAGATGAGCGGTGTTGCGGCGCAAAATTTTTTCGTGTTATTGCGAACGATGACCCTGGAAGGCGCGTTCAGTGATCCTTTATATGGCGGCAACCGGGACATGGAAGGCTGGAAAATGAAAGAGTTTCCCGGTGCCCAAACGTCGTATAAAAATATTATTGAAAAAGATGAATTTGTCAATATGAAACCTGTCAGTTTAACGACCTATCAAAATCATTAATCGGACAGGGACATTATATGGAGGGATCGCAAATGGCAACGAAATTGGATAAAGTGGACGCGGTGATTGTCGGATCAGGCTGGGCTGGCGGTATTACGGCGGCTGAATTAAGCAAAAAAGGCTATCAGGTGGTCGGTCTGGAGCGAGGGAAAGATAAAAATCATGATGATTACGTCGGAAGCAAGGATGAGCTTCGTTTTTCCATGCGCTATGAAATGATGCAGGATTTATCGAAGGAAACGATCACGTCGCGCAACGATGGCGATAAACAGGCGTTGCCGGTCCGCAGCAACGAAAATGCGTTTCTCGGGACGAATACAGGCGGGGCGGGTGTCCATTGGAATGGCCACAATTTTCGTTATCTGCCCTATGACTTTGAAATTTACAGCAAAACTGTTGATCGCTACGGGAAAGATAAGATTCCCGAGGGCATGAATTTGCAGGATTGGGGCGTTACTTATGATGACATGGAGCCTTATTATGATAAATATGAAAAGACGGCTGGCATCTCTGGCGAGGAGAATCCGATCGGGCCGGAGCGTTCTGACAAATTTCCCAATCCGCCCATGAAAGATACGCCATCTACCAAGCTGTTCAAACAGGCGGCCAAGGAGCTGGGCTATCATCCCTATCAAATTCCATCTGCCAACGTAACGGAGGCCTATACCAACCCGGATGGCGAACAAATTAATGCGTGCATGTACTGTGCGTTTTGCGAGACGTTTGGGTGTGATTTTGGCGCGAAGGCGGATCCGATTATTACGGTTCTGGCGACAGCGAAAAAAACCGGCAATTATGAGCTGCGCAACCAGTCCACCGCTACCAAAGTGCTGCATAACGGCAAGAAGGCGACCGGCATTCAGTATGTTAATAACAAAACCGGCGAGACATTCGAGCAGCCCGCGGACATCGTGGTTCTGGCGGGATTTGTCTTCACCAATACCCGTTTGTTGCTTTTGTCGGATATTGGCGAACCGTATGATCCGAAAACCGGCAAAGGCATTATAGGCAAAAATTTCACCGGTCATTTTAATAATATCAATTACCTTGGTGCGAGAGGGTATTTTGATGATAAGAAATTCAATAACTTTGCTGGAGCGGGCGCACTCGCGTCTACATTGGATGATTTTAGCGGCGATAATATTGATCACAGTGATTTGGATTTTCTGCATGGTTTTGAGCCGCATATTCGTGTGATGGGCAATCGGCCGATTGAAAATAACAATGTGCCTGATGGGACGCCGACGTGGGGCAAGGAATTCAAGGATAAGATGCTCCATTATACGAATCGCAATTTATATGTCGATGCCCAGTGCGGTGCGATGCCCTGGGATACGAACTATATGGATCTGGATCCGACATATACAGATTTTCTCGGCAATCCTTTGCTGCGGGTCACCTACGAATATCATGATCAGGAGCGCAAACTGGGGCAATACGCGATTAAGCGCGCTACGGAGATTATGAAGAAAATGGGTGCTGATATTGTGGACTCAGATGATCTGCCGGATGATGTGGAATTCAACAATGCTTATACCAATTCTCATAATGGCGGCGGGGTGATCATGGGCGCGGATAAAGCCACATCCGCAGTCAATACGTACTCGCAAATGTGGGATATGGAAAATTTATTCGTTGTCGGCTCATCATCCTTTCCGCATTTCAGCAACTATAACCCAACCGAAACCATCGGCGCCTTCGCTTACCGCGCAGCAGAAGGCATGGAAACATATTTGAAAGAAGGCGGCGGCCTGCTGACAAAAAGCGCCACGGCTGAACGATATGCCTGACAGGCCTTACTGCGGGTGCCTCCTGCGCGGTGCCAGGTACATACACAATTCAGAATTGTGTATGCACCTGGCACCACCTCTATTAATCTATGAAAATATGCGTTATAATTAGCTTCAGAAATGTGTGAATAGGGGGGTCGGCAGTGAGACGTTTAATGATGGCGGCGGTTGTTTGCACAGCTTTGTTTTGTTTGATGACTGCCAATGCATCGGCTGCGGAAACGGTTAATCCGCCAGTTGATGAGGTGAAGGAAAAAGCAGTGGACGTGGCGCACGATCTGGATATTCCACCAGAAATTTTAAAGGCGATTGCCGCCCATGAATCGAATTACAGACAGTTTGACGACGACGGAACACCGCATACGTCGCCGGATGGCGGCATTGGCATCATGCAAGTAACGCCTGACAACATCGATATGCAAGTGGATCGCGAGCGGCTGAAAACCGATTGGAAATATAATATTAACATTGGAGCACAGGTGCTTTTGAATAAATGGAATCTACGTTATCTTCCGGACATCAATCAGCACGAGAAATCTGTGCTGGAAGATTGGTATTTTGCCATTATGGCCTATAATGGTTTAGCCAAGACGAATGATCCGGCCATCAATTCGGATGATACCTATCAGCAGGAAATCTATCAGCGCATTGAACAGGCCTCACTTTTGTATGGCAAGAATGAAACGTATTTTGAATTTCCGAAATTTGATATCCGGTATGAGCACGAGGATGAGACGATGAAGTTTCCTGCCGGCAAGCATTATAAAACATCGCACAAGACCACCTCGAAGCAGCAATATAACGCGGGGGATGTCGTCTATATTGACGGAAAAGATGGTTATGTCAATATACATTCAGGCTCGATAACGGGAGAGACGACGAGATTATGGCCTTATACGCCGTTAACCATTGATACCAGTGACCCGATCGAGTCATCAAATCCTGCTAATGATTTTACTTACTACAAGGTAAAGGGTGTTCAAGCCGATGGTTATGTGGCTTCAGCATATCTTCAGCTGGGAAACGAGAATATGGTGTTCTCTGATCCAATTGATGATAAGCGGGCGGCAGCACTGGCCTATGCTTCGATGAACGGTTATATTAAAGGTTATGATAATGGCCGTTTTGGCTCTAATGAACCGTTAAAAAGGGAACACGTCGCGGTTATTCTTGATCAGATATTGGACCTTGATGCCCCGGACGATTATGATATAAAAGCGTCAGATGCAGATGCAGTTAAGTTGTACAGGGAGCAATTGCGTAAAGCCGAATACCAGGGATTGCTCGGCGGTGGCGGCAAACTGCGCCCCAATGAGTACTTCACGCGTGCCCAAATGGCGCAGGTTATGAACGATGCATTTGATTCGTATTACGATGAGCCAGAATCGATGCATTCATTCGAAGATCAGGATAAGCTCTGGAACCCAGGCCCAGTCAACACAATGTACTACAACAATGTGACCATAGCCGATCCATTCAACCCCGAAGAAAACATAACCCGATCCCAATTTGTCCTCTTCATCTATCGGACAATGGTTCTATAGGTGCCAGGTACAAAAACAATTCTGTCAATTTGGCTGATTGGAAGGCCTTGCGTGGAGGAAAGTCCTGCGCAGGATCTTTTAATTGGCTTTTGGAATGATCTCATTCAGGCTTGTTGCGGATATGGATTTGACAGATTGACACTGTTTTTTAAAAAAAGCACCAACGCGATATTCATAGTTTGATCGTCATGCATTGAATTGGGATCAATCAGCGAACGTCCCTGATCAACTTGCTTGGTTCGCAGTTTATCTGGTGTAATCCACAGGGTTGTTTTCTGAATTGTTTATGTACCTGGTACCCATGTACGGATACTGATATAATAACTTAGGCAAGAACAGTTAGAAACGGAGTAAGGGGTCTTATTATGCAGAGATGGAATGCTAATGGTACTGCGTCCGGCTCTTATGCTGGGCGGGCGTCACTATTTTTTTTGTTATTATTGTTTAATGCATTTATGTTAACCAAATTGCCGATTCGCGACGTGGCTATAGTTACGGTGAGTTTGACTCATTTTTTGATGCTGTTTATCCTTGGCTATTTATTTGCGCGAAAAATGGTCTTTTTGCGATCTTTTAAGCTGTTTTATTTGGGTATGCTGCTATTTACTGTATTTAATGCATTGCTGTTTATATCAAATCCCATCGATCAGGATGGTACTATGCTCATACATATTTTGCTGGTGTTGTCATTCGCGCTTGGAGCAGCCCACATTGCTTGGAATGACGCGCAGCTCAATCGTTTTGCCTGTATTAGTGCAGGGCTGACGCTGATTTTCTTAATTCATTGGCTATTCGCCGGAACACCACTGACAGGGTTCCAAGGTCTTATCCGCAATCCGAATATCACGGGTGTCCTGCTGTCTATCTTACTGTTTTTTCCGCTGGTTCGTTTCAACCGTGTGCGGCCAGCCTGGCGGATTTTTCTTGGAATCAGCATAGCAAGTGCCCTGATTCTTATTTATGTTTCATCAGCCAGAGCTGCTATGCTGTTAATTCTAGTAATGCTTGCGGCCAGGATCGTATTAAGTTTGTTTAAGCCATTGTTTTCCAAACTATTTTACGCTGTCATGGGTTTTAACGCTATTTTTCTATTAGTATTTGGTATGACTTCCCATGTGAGTTTATTTGAGAAATTGAATGCGTGGTCGATCGATGCATTCGGCAAACGATTACTATCAGGACGGCAGGATATTTGGGAGCAAGGGATTCAATACGGGCTGGAAAAGCCATTTTTCGGACACGGTCTGGGTATCGATCCTAATGATTTTATGGATGGTACGCAGTATGTTCATGCTCATAATCAGTATCTGCAAATCTTTCTGGAAAATGGTCTGGTTGGCCTTGCATTCTTTATACTATTGCTTTTTGGAATCTGGAAAGTGCTGCTGAAACGCTTGAATTTAACCGTTGTGCGCTGGACAGCATGCTTTTTTCTTGGGCTGCTCGTCTATCAGAGTGTGGAAATCTCGTTCTTTTCCAATATGCCATCAATCGGCCTGTTGCAATGGTTTATCATCGGCGTCGGCCTCAGTGCTGTGCTGTACCACTCACCCGAATGGGGCCAAAGTGCGAACCCGGACGAAGCAAACCAGAACAACACACAAACCCGAACGAGAAGCAGACAACATCGATCGAGATAGAGTGCAGCAGCTGCCCTGTTTCCGAAAAGCCCTGCACGGGCGCCAATCACTTCTGGGTGTCCTTTTTGGTGCCAGGTACATACACTATTCAGAATTGTTTGTGTGCCAACCAGCAGGATTTTTGTCGCATATCCCGAATTGATTCAATAGAGGATAGGAGGTGATTAGAATGCAGTTGACAAATGAAGAAAGAATGCTTGTGAATTCAGAGTTGCAGCGAAAAGGAAAAAGCATGCTATTATCTTATGTTTTATTGATTTTCCTGGGATCTTTAGGAATACACCGCTTTTATTTGGGTAAAAAAGGATCAGCCATTGCTCAGCTGTGTCTGACAGTTGGCGGCTGGCTCACAGCCATTCTGATAATTGGTATTGTCGCCTTGATTGTTGTCGGGGTTTGGCTGATTGTTGATTTGTTCTTAGTTCCTGCAATAGTTGAGCATCAAAACAGTTTAATTGAGGATGAGATTGTTGCCACTTTAGAAAGATAATATTGTGTTTAAAAGCCCTGCAGGGAAATAAGTCTCTGCAGGGCTTTTTGCTCTTCTTGGTGCCAAGGTACATACACTATTCAGAATTGTGTATGTACCTGGCACCTAATCAATAATTGATAAGGGACTTGAATGTGTCGGTGTCGAGGCGTTTGGTTAGTTCGGTGAGCAGTTTGACGCTGTTATCGATATCTTGTTGGCTTGCGAGTGAGACGTGGCTGTGCATGTAGCGGATGGGTGCGCCTATGACGATGGTTGGCACGCCTTCCTGATACATGTGAATCTTTCCGGCATCGGTTCCGCCGCCAGTTGTGACTTCAATCTGGTAAGGAATGTTATGCGTTTCGGCGGTGTCGATGACCAGATCACGCAGCCGTGTATTGGGAATCATTGAGGCGTCAAAAAATGACACAAGAGGCCCCTCTTGCAAAGCTGGCTGGTCAACATCACCGCTTTTTGTGCCTGGGGTATCCTCGGAAACACCGACGTCGAGCACGATGGCGACGTCTGGATCAACCGCGTATGGTGATGTTTCCGCGCCTCGCAGGCCGACTTCTTCCTGAACGTTTGCGCCGGCAAACACGGTGTTGGGGTGTTCTGCTCCTTTTAATTGCTTCGCCGTTTCAATTGCCATGTAGCAGCCGATCCGGTTATCGAGAGCTTTGGCGAGAATCGTATCATCGTCAGGCATGGTTTCATACGGGCAAATGGGAACGATCGGGTCGCCAACGCAGATGCCCCAGTTTTGAATGTCTTCCTTGCTGTGCCCGCCCACATCAATATACATCTCACGTATAGGGAAAACTTTTTTCTTTTCTTCCGGTCTTAGTAAATGGGGCGGTTTTGAACCGATAACACCGGTGAATTTTTTATGTTTGGTCATGACGGTGACGCGCTGGGCAAGCAATACTTGATCCCACCAGCCGCCGAGCGGGGTGAAGCGGAGGAAGCCGTCTTTCGTGATGCCTGTCACCATAAAACCGACTTCGTCCATGTGTGCTGCGAGCATGACGCGCGGTCCTTCGGCGTTTCCGGCTTTTTTCCCATAAATGCTTCCTGTGCGATCGTACAAAATCTCGCTGGCTACTCCCTCTAGTTCTTGTTTCATGATTTGACGTACTTCATTCTCATAGCCAGACGTGCTTTGAGCTTGCGTTAACTTTTCTAATAATGGCATCTAACTCATCCTATCTTTTTCGTCGTATTACGTATAGTTTGGACGGAAAAATGCCGGGTATACATTGGTGCCAGGTACATACACTATTCAGAATTGTGTATGTACCTGGTACTTCTTATTATTATTACGATGCTTCTTGATAGCCGGTATGCTGCACAGCGCTTTTTTTCCGGCCGTGGAGCATGTAATACAGGATGCCGCTGATGATGACGAGGCCGGCCATTGTTAGGTACAGGCCGGGGAAACCGAGCATGGGGATGAATAGTCCGAGCACGCTTGGTCCGACGCCCGCGCCGCCGTCAAGGAAAATATAGAATGTTGACGTTGCGAGTCCTGCCCGGTGTTTTTGCGCGTTTTTAACAGCAATTGCCTGTCCGCTGGAAATGAATGAGCCGTAGCCAAGACCGACGAAGATGCCCGCCAGGAGAATGAACCAGCCGGCAATATCGGCCTGACTCAGGACAGCCAAACCAATTGCGAATGCTATAAAGGCTGGATACATCACGACGTTTTCGCCTTTCAAATCAAACCAGCGTCCGACAAATGGCCGGGAAACCACCGTTGCGGCTGCGTAGAAAATAAAGAAGAAACTGGCCATGTCAACGAGGTCAAGGTTGATCGCGTACGAATTCAGGAAGGATATAATACTCGAATAGCCTGTTCCGACAAACAGCGCAATAATCGCGATCGGCAATGCTTTGGATTCAAAGAAATTGCTGAGTTTAAATCCTTCCTTTTCGTCTAATTGCTCGTCCGTCAATGCCACATTAGGAACCTTTAGAAAAAGGGAAAACAGGAAACTGATGATAACTAAACCAGCGCACAGAATAAAGTTCACATCAAATGGGGCGTGCTGCGTGATAAACATGCCTAAAAGCGGTCCTATTGCCGCGCCCAAGGGAATACTTAAAGCATAATAGCCGATGCCTTCCCCGTGTTTTTCGGGTGGCACAATACGCGCAACAATCGCGCCTGTTGCTGTTATCGCGATGCCTAACGAACCGCCATGCAGTATGCGGACGATATAAAGCATCGTTAAATTACCGGCTGCAAAATAAAAGAATGTTGTTATAACAGTAAAAATGAATCCGAGATACAGCATTTTTTTCGGTCCGAATGAATCAACATACCGTCCCGCAAAAACGCGAGCTATGAGCATGCCAATCACAAAGGCACCAGCTGCAAAACCAGCCTGACTGGTACTGGCATCGAACTGATTAATTGCAAAAACAGAGATGGTTGAAATTAATAAATAGAATATAAAATATAAAAATAAGTTAGATAGCGAAACGATAATAAAATCTTTGTTCCATAGTTTCGTCGGTGTCACATTTATTCCTCTTTCTCTATAAGATTCTGGCGTATTTCAGGAAACAGATCGAAAGCTGTCTGCAGCGTTTCGTCTGGAATGTCCGCCAGCATACTGTGTTCCAGTTCCGATATTTTTTCCCGGCAGGCATGGTAAATCGCCACACCATGCTCTGTAAGCTGAATACTCTTTTGCCGCTTGTCCTGCCCGGGGACATGTTCGACAAGCCCTTTTTCCTCGAGCTGCTGCACAACTCTCGTCACAGAAGGCCGTTCGATATAAAAATAAGCTGAAATCGATGACAGCTGTGAGGGGCCCATATTTTTAATATAAAAGATAACCTGCCATAGCGAATAAGACAGCCCGAATTCAGCCAGCAGCTCATTCAGTTTATTGGTAAGCGGTCTGTACAAGCGTAAAAATTGCTGAAAAAACCCTTGCATGCTCCTCCTCCTATATAGTTGCCTTTATTAATAATTAACAAAGGCAACTATATTATGATGACATACAGTTGTCAATAGAACCATCACTCAAGCCGTTTTCTGCCTAAAAATTTATCGAATTCATGTATCCGCTTACGTTATTGTCATGCGTCAAGTTTGCTATGTCAGGGTTTCGAATAGATTAGTGAAAATAAAAAATTAACAGAAAAAAATCTATGGACAAGACAAAAGAACGGTGCTATATTAGCGACTATCACGTGATTATTTTTACAAAATTCGCTAAAAAGTGACAAACAACAACAAGATTAAACGGAGGGATTCTCATGTTAAGCGAACCGTTGATAGCTACGGTGCTTGTATTTGCCATCATCGCATTCGGTGAGTGGCTGTCGATTAAAACCCGGGCGAGAATCCCTATGCTGCTTACGGCTATGGTAGGATTTCTCGTTTTATCGTGGACCGGTGTTTTTCCGGATGACATTTTGGATAAGGCCCAGTTTCCAGCGCTGGGATCGATCCTGATTGGTCCTGCGATTGTTCATATGGGGACGATGATTCCCTTTTCGCTGTTGAAACAGCAGTATAAAGCCGTGTTTGTTGCTTTAGGGGGCATGGTTGTATCAGCCGTCCTTATATTGACAATTGTCACGCTGGTATTTGACTATCATACCGCCGTTGCTGGGGTAGGCCCGCTTAATGGCGGCCTTATCGCTCTTTTGATCACCACAGACAGCTTGAAAGAAGTCGGGCGCGCGAGTCTGGTGGTCATTCCTGCTCTGGTGGTTGCTTTCCAGGGTGTTCTGGGAATGCCGCTGGCGCTGAATTTCATCCGCAGGTACGCCAGAAAAGTGCAGAGAGCGATAGATAAGGGCATGTTCACAGCAACGGATCAAGCCGCGGCAGCAGACGAGACGCAAACCAGTGAAGCGAAGCCGGAGGGCCCTGTCAGATCAAGTATGACGCTGAAATTGTTCCTTGTATTTGTTGCGGCAGCCATCGGGGTTGCGCTGGGCAATATCACCGGTATTCATTACACGCTGTGGTGCCTGGCGATTGGCATTATAGGACTGCGGCTCGGGATTTTGGAAGAGAAGTCCCTGGAGAAAGCCAATTCGTTTACCATTACCATGATCGGCGTTATTTTTGCCGTTATTGGCACCATGGCGGATGTAACACCGCAGGAAGTTCTGGCCAATCTGCCGGCGATCATCACACTTTTGCTTCTCGGTACAGCCGGTTTGTCACTTGGCGGCTATATCGTTTCCAAACTGGTGAACTGGGATCCGTTAAAAGGCATGCCTGTTGCATTAACGGCATTATTCGGCTTTCCCGGCGATTACCTGTTATGTGAAGAGGCAAGCCGAAGTGTGGCACGAACTAAACAGGAAGAGCATGTTATTTTCAATGAATTGTTATCACCGATGTTAATCGGTGGGTTTACAACCGTAACCGTTGTATCTGTCCTGATAGCCGGCGTGCTTGTGAACACATTGTAGACAGTATAATATGAAAAGTCGGATTTTTGTGACGTAAAAGGCATGGAAAATATGATAGGCTGATTGGTGTATGCATGATCCGATACGGAGCGGCGACTCTTAAAAGGGGGGATGCGGCAACGCTGCTTTGAGGAATCAGCAAAGACACGAAACGATTTAAACATTTAATGGCGAAAGGAAGGATTCACCATGACGCGAACATATATTAAAAACGGCCAATTAATTGATGGTAACGGAGGCGACGCTCAGCCTGATGGTGCGGTCGTCGTTGAGGATAACCAGATTGTTTTCGCAGGCCCGGAAGCGGCTTATACACCAACTGGTGATGAAACAATCGTGGATGCCGGGGGCGGAACGATCATGCCAGGTTTGATTGATTCCCATGTGCATATGATGATGCAATATAAACCAGTAGCTGAAAAATTGGAAACCCCATTCTCCTATATGTATTATCAAGCGGAGCAGTATTTGAAAACGACGCTGAATACGGGAATCACCTCGGTGCGTGATGCGCTGGGCACCGACCGCGGCGTTAAAAAAGCTGTGAACGATGGGCTGATCTCCGGACCACGAATGGAATTAAGCATCAACGCCCTAACCACAACAGGCGGTCATGGTGACGGTTATACGGTTTCGGGGGATGCCAATGATATCCTGCCATCCGGCCATCGCGGCATGCCAAATGGTATTTGCGACGGGGTAGAAGAAGTCCGCAAGAAAACACGGGAGATGCTGCGCGCTGGTGCAGAAGTCATCAAAGTTCACGCAACAGGCGGCGTTATGAGCGCTACCGATCATCCGGAATTCACCCAATTTTCGCTTGAGGAATTAAAAGTGATCGTTGAAGAAGGCCGTTTCCGCAGAGGAACTAAAGTCATGGCCCATGCCCAAGGGTCAGAAGGCATTAAAAATGCAGTCAAAGCAGGCATCCATTCCATTGAGCACGGCATTTTTCTCGATGATGAAGCCATTGAACTGATGCTTGCAAACGATACATTCCTCGTACCAACCTTGCTGGCACCGGTCGCTGTTCTCGAAACGGCAGATGAAAAAGGCATGCCGGATACAGCAGTGCAAAAAGCACGCGATGTCATCGAAGCCCATAAAGCAAGTATCGAAAAAGCCTATAAAGCAGGCGTCAAAATTGCTATGGGAACCGACGCAGGCGTCATGGACCACGGAACAAACCTGCGTGAATTGAGTCTCATGACTGATATCGGCATGTCACCTATGGAAGCCATCGTTGCATCAACCAAAACAGCTGCCGAATGCCTCGAATGGGACGATCAGGTTGGTACATTGGAATCCGGCAAACTGGCAGATGTGCTCGTCGTAAACGGCAACCCGCTTAACGATATTGATTCTCTTGCCGCCAATGACGCGATTCAAATGGTCATGAAAGACGGCAAAGTTGAAAAGAATACTTTGGATTAGTAGGCGCGCGAGCACAGGACGCGCCCGCGCGAGCACAGGACGCGCCCGCGCGAGCACAGGACGAGGGCGCGCGAGCACAGCACAGGGGCGCGCGAGCATCGCGCAAAAGCGCGCGAGCATCGCACAGGGGCGCGCGAGCACAGCACAGGGGCGCGCGAGCATCGCGCAAAAGCGCGCGAGCATCGCACAGGGGCGCGCGAGCACAGCACAGAATTGATCGGGAGCACTGGAAAATCGATCGAGCACCGCACAGAATCGATCGAGAACACTGGAAAATCGATCGAGCACAGCACAGAATCGATCGGGAGCACCGGAAAATCGATCGAGCACAGCACAGAATCGATCGGGAGCACCGGAAAGTCGATCGAGCACCGCACAGAATCGATCGGGAGCACTGGAAAGTCGATCGAGCACCGCACAGAAAACGATAAAAACTGGCAGCACAACTTCTGTGCTGCCAGTTTTAAAAAGGCTGCTGTTTTACGTATCAGGTGCTCTTAAAGGTCACTGTTTCCTTTTTCAATCGGGACGCCGATCATGCTGCCCCATTCAGTCCAGGATCCGTCATAGTTCCGGACATTCTGAAAGCCGAGCAGTTCATGCAGGGCGAACCATGTGTGCGCGGCACGTTCGCCGATGCGGCAATACGTAATCACTTCTTTATCCGGTGTAATGCCATGATCGGCATACAGCTTTTTCAATTCTTCCGGTGATTTGAATGTTCCGTCCGCATTAACCGCCTGGCTCCACGGAATGTTGGCAGCGCCTGGGATATGGCCGCCGCGCTGAGCTGTTTCGGTCATGCCGGGCGGTGCAATGACGTCACCGCTGTATTCCTGCGGGCTGCGGACGTCGACGAGCGCGGCTGAGCGTTTCACCGCTTCGGCTACTTCGGGCTGTACAGCGCGTGTCGATTGATCGAGTGTTGTCGGTTCATAGGTGACAGGCGTGACATCGGGAATGTCGGTTGTATAGGTGCGGTTTTCCTGCTCCCATTTAACATGGCCGCCATCCATGATTTTGACAGGCTCATGGCCAAACATTTTCAGTTGCCAGTAAGCGTAAGCAGCAAACCAGTTATAGTTATCACCATACAATATAATCATTGTATCAGGTGTGATTCCTGAATTTCCGAGCAATTCAGCCATTTGCTCACCGTTTAAAATATCACGGCGGGTTTGATCATTGAGCTGTGTTGTCCAGTTCCAGGCAATCGCTCCCGGGATATGTCCCGTTTCATAGGCTGTGTTATCAACGTCAACCTCAACAAGCTGGACGTTGCGGTCATCTTTATGATCGCTGACCCAATCGGTGCTGGTGAGTGTATCTTTATAAAATGGCTGCGTCATAATTGATCCTCCTCTGGAATCGTTCAGCTAATGTTACAATATCATGCAGCCTGAGCAAGTTACAAGGCACACCTTTCCAGTATGCGCGCATTGTGATTCAATTAAGCATGATTCCTGAAAACATGCTTCACAACGGCCCCGTTGTTTGATTTGGACGGGCCGCACTTTCCACATTTTAGTTTAACAGCTGACATGGCGGGAAAGCTAATAGTGACTATTGGTACGCTATAAGGTAACATTACTGAGTACGGCCATTGTTACGGCAGAACTTACATAATTTGGCATGATATTGCTGCATATTATTGCCGTTCGACTTTGTTCTGGCTTTAGACGAGGGAGGAAAAACGATGGAGATTCGCGAAATTGAAACGAAGGACAATCAGGCATTGGAACGTATTATTAGACGCTGTTTGGAGGATGCCGGCTTAGATATTCCCGGAACAGCTTACTTTGATCCTCAGCTGGGTCATTTGGCGCAATTTTACCAAGAGTATACCGCGGCCAAATATTGGGTGGCCGTGACGGATAAGAACGAAGTCGCGGGTGGTGCGGGGATCGCTCCCTATGCACAGGAATCCGACGTCGGCGAGTTGCAGAAATTATATATTGCGCCTGAATTTCAAGGCAGAGGACTGTCCAAGCAATTAATGACGACAGTACTCGACTTCGCCCGCCAGCATTATACGTATTGTTATCTGGAAACATCCACGAAACTCCAGGTTGCCGCTAGTCTCTATCACAAGTTTGGTTTTCAGGAACTGGATGAACCGCTGGATGGTTCGGAGCATGGTGCAATGGACGCTTGGTATATTAAAACGCTCTAATTTAATCACTGTCTGGCAGCGGGGACTAGAGGCCTTTTTCCGAAACGTCATTAGCCTCACTGAAAAGCAGTGGCTGACGCGAATGGATAGTTCTTTCCAAACAACAACGATCTGCTTAAAAATAGATAAAAAACGTTAAGGAGATGAACTCATGGCAAACGATAATCGTGTGGCGCTTGTGACAGGTTCTGGCACAGGTTTGGGTAAAGCGATTGCTGCCTCGCTCGTGAATGAAGGCATGACAGTTGTTCTGACAGGCAGACGGGAGGACGTGCTGCAGAAGGCCAGCGAGGAAATCGGCAAACAGCAGACGCTTGTGATTCCGGGTGATATGACCAGCGAAGCGAGCGTGCAAAAGCTTCGGGATGAACTGCTGGAACAAACGGATGGGCGGCTTGATATTCTGGTCAATAATGTCGGCGGCGTCCCTGCCAGAGGACCGATTGACGACTTGACACTCGATCAATGGCAGCAGGTAATCGATAAAAATGCGACGAGTCAATTCCTCGTGACCAAGTACATGCTGCCGGCTTTGCGCAAGCGTGAGCGTGGCGCTATTATTGCGGTAACATCAGGTCTTGCGCACTTTTATATGAAAGGATTCGGTGCTTATTCGGCAGGCAAAGCAGCTGCCGAGGGTCTGATTCAGACAGTTGCAGAAGAAGAAAAAGCTAATGGGCTGCAAGTAGAACTCCTCGACCCGGGAAGTGTCGCGACAGACGTTAATCCGCATGGCGAAAATGACCCGATGGACGTCGCAGCAGGGCTGGTTGACATGATCAGATAGGCTATTTGGCCGTCCCGCAATTATGCTTTTATCACGGTTTACCGGGACTTAGGAGAAAACGCTTCGAAATGGCGTCACCCTGCCAGTAGACGGCGGATGGCGTGCGTACTAAGCAGGAGATATCTAAGTTACTTCAGGTGAATGCTTTTGCGAAAAATTCTGCGTGGGGGAGACTCACGCAGAATTTGCTTTATCAATTGCTGCTTTGTTTGAATGCCCGTTTTATTCTAAATAGGTATTAATCCAATTCAGCATATCATTGAATATTGTATGATTATAGGATGATTCATTTAGTATTTCATGTTCAAGTCCGTCGTATATTCTTAATGATTTATCCTTAGATGCAATTTCACGATAAAACTGAAAAGAATCTTCTGTTGAAACTAAACCATCATGACGGCCATGCATAATGAGGATAGGATCAACAAATGATTCTGGATTTTGTTTTAAAAATTCGATTCCTTCTGCTAAACGATAGATAAGACCCATCGCTATTTTTTTGCTTACCAGGTCATCATATTCATATTTTTCTGCTACCTCTTGATCAGAACAAACGCCATCAGCTAGAGCGTTCTCTACATAATAGTCATCTGACAATGAGGTATCGATTTCCCCGAAAGGACTATTATTCATTCTAGTTGCAGCCCCCGAGGTAATATAGCCATCAATTTTGTTAGGATATTTCGTTCCGTAAAGAGATACCGTATACCCGCCCATACTATGACCGAGTAAAAAAATTTTCCCGCTGTAGTTGGCCCGAGTATATGTCACAATTGCGTCAAGGTCCTCTGTAATTTCATCTACGCGACTATAATAGGTGGATTTGCCTCCCGAGCGTCCATGCCCCCGTTGATCATATCGAATGACATTTATATGATTCGTTTGAAAAAAATCCGCAACTTGATCATAGCGATCTAAATGTTCAGCAATACCATGCGATATAATCAAATTGGCTTTAGGGACAGCGACATCATTCACCTTCGTATATAATTTTGTGCCATCCTCAGATTCTAAATATTTTATGTAATTCAAACGGTCTCACACCTTTCATAGCTCGTCTTACCAAATTTAATCATTTCAATAATAGAAGAAACACCGCTAATTTATCGTACATCATGGCCAACAAATAAACCTCACCCTGGGTTGGCAGCTCGACGTGGGACGAAAGGGGTTCAGTCTATTGTTGACCGCTGATTTACTGCCGGTTTTAATGTACGAAGATTCTGTATAAAGTATACCATAAAAATGTGTTTTGTGAACCATTTAGTTTAATGCTGGTGTTGCAATTTCGATCGGGCATCATTCGTTGTCTCAGTTTATTTGCCATATAAGTAACCATTGGACAATCGCTATTTTTATGATATAATACGAACAAATGTTCTTGAAAGAAGTGATTGTATGGCTGACATTAATGATCGCGGCACTAAAAAATGGACGGCTATGATGATGCCGGAACATGAGGAAATGCTCAGACAGCTATGGCAGGAGCAGGAATATAAAGAAAAACCAATTCTTGATGAACAGAAGCAGATGGAAATCGATACAAAGCTGCAGCTGGCTATAAACGATGATCTGATGATTGAAGCCGAGTACTATGATCACGACTTGCATGATTTTCAAAAAATCCGGGGGAGACTGCTTATGATTGATACGTTTGCCGGTGTTTTAAGATTTGATCAAGCGGACAGCGTTGTATCACTTCCGGATGTGGTCGATGTCGTTGTGGAATAGCTTTTTCTGAATGGGGAGTGGCTGTTGCACTAGCTAATGATGGGCGAGTCATGACCGGAGACTCTATTTCATCTATTAAAAAAGGAGACCAGCCGCAGCTGATCCCCTATTCATTATTAGCCAAGCAGTTTGATGAATGATTGTGTCACGGCGAGCGTTGATTGCGGATTTTGTCCGGTAACCAGGTTGCCGTCTTTTTCAACATGTGATGTCCAGTTAGGAGCGGCGACGTAAATAGCTCCGAGATCACGGATTTTGCTTTCCAGTAAGAAAGGCACATAGTTATCAAGTGTTGTATCGCGCTCTTCCAGATTTGTGAAGGCGTTGACTTTCTTGCCGGCTATAAGCGGTTCGCCGTTCGAAAGTGTGACACCAACCAATCCGGCTGGACCATGACAGACAGCGCCTACTGGTTTATCAGCTTCATAGAAATCACGTAAAAATGTCTGCAGCGTTTGGTTTTCCGGAAGATCATACATGGCACCATGGCCGCCAGGGAGGAATATCGCATCAAAGTTCCGGGGATCCAGCTCATCCAGCTTGACGGTCTCCTCAAGATAGGGCTGTGCATCGAGAATGGCCTGTGGTGTCTGATCATCGATACTGCTTTGATCCACTGGCGATTTGCCGCCCTGTGGACTTGCAACCATAACCGTGTAGCCCTGCTCTTTAAATTCATTGTAGGCTTCTGCAAATTCGGATAGCCATATACCCGATTTGATCTCTTCTGTAATCTTTTCATGATTGGTTACGACCATTAGAATATTTTTAGGCATATTAGTGTGTCTCCTAACGCAAATTTATCCCGTACACTGTTCATCATAAATTGTTGGCGTGAAAAAATAAAGCAGGGTGCTTGAAAGTAGGTATTCGTCACAATATGATCCTTTAATGGGTAAATGTTACAATCGAACTATTCTTTAATTAACGTGCTGGGAGGGTCCCTTTTTGTCTGATGAACAGGACCATTCGTTTCGCGATATGACATTAAAAGATAAAATCGTTACTGTTATTGGCGCCACGCTGTTTATGAGCCTGGTTCTCGGTTTTGTGTTAGCGATGTTCTTCTTTGGTTTTGCGGGTGCATTTGAGCTGCTGGGCGTTCAGTACCAGTCGATTTGGTCCCTTCTGTTGTTTGTGGCCAGCTTTTTTATCCTGGGAACGGTGGTTGATCTGCCGTTTGAGGCGATGGCTGAACTGTCTGTTAAAAATATGACAGGCAGGGGATTCGCATTTTTTGTTCAATTGCTTTTTTCGTTTGCGTCGAACTGGTTAGTTATTGTGGCGGTGGATGCGTTTATAGACAGTATCACACTTTCGGGTGGAACCAAGCTGATTCTTTCATTACTGCTGGCGGTCCTGGACCCTGTATTTGATAATAAACAGAAGGGGCATGATCAAGCAGTTTAAGCGGCTTACGGCCATAAGTATCACCATTCGATTCACTTTTTACAGGTACGGCTATTGACACATGCAGCTTCTTCTATTATACTTTCGAATTATCAACCAATTTCATATGACTTATCCAGAGCGGCTGAGGGAACTGGCCCTGTGAAGCCCGGCAACCTGCAAATATGCAAGGTGCTAAATCCAGCAATTCGCGTTTTGAGCGTTTTGACAGATAAGGTGTCCGGACTAACGCCTTCCAAAACGGAGGGCTTTTTTATTCCCTTAAAACGCCGGCACAGCCATTTGTTTGCAGGCCGAGTGTTCAGTCTGCCTTGCTTAACTGTCCTGGACGCAGACGCGCGAAACTATCATGAATGGAGGAGTAGACATGGATACATCAGATTTGAATAAAGGGCGTGCATCGGCGTTAATCCCGTTTGTCATTTTTCTCGTCCTGTTTATCGGTTCCGGTATTATCAGTGGTGACTTTTATAAACTGCCTATTTTGGTAGCGGTCTTTATCGCTATTCTGGCAGCTTTATTGATGAACCGGAAAATGCCTTTTAACGACAAGCTGGATTATCTGACTAAAGGAGCAGGGCATCCGAATATTATGCTTATGGTCATTATTTACCTGCTGGCAGGTGCTTTTTCTGAAGTGGCTAAAGGCGTTGGGGCTGTTGATTCGACGGTGAATCTCGGTCTGACAATTCTGCCGGAAAGTCTCTTGGTTGTGGGCTTGTTTGTGATTGGCTGCTTCATTTCCATTTCTATGGGAACATCGGTGGGCACGGTTGTGGCACTTGGCCCCATTGGTGTCGGTTTGGCTGATGAGACAGGCATGAGCATGCCACTGATTTTGGGTGCGATCATCAGCGGTGCCATGTTCGGGGATAATTTGTCGATTATTTCGGATACAACGATTGCTGCTGTCAAAACGCAGGCTGTGAAGATGAGCGATAAATTTAAGGTGAATATTTTCATCGCGCTGCCTACTGCTGTTATAACGGCGGTTGTGTTTGGTGTTCTGACATGGAACGCCGGCGGCTCCATTAGCGGTGAGCATCCATTTGAGTTGATTAAAGTGCTGCCGTATCTTGCTGTCCTTATTTTTGCTGTTATAGGTGTTAATGTCATTTATGTCCTGATCGGCGGCATTGCGTTAGCGGGAGCTGTTGGTTTTTATGAAAGTTCCTTTAATGTCATGGCTTTTTTGACGAAGCTTGGCGATGGCATGGCAGGCATGCAGGAACTGGCGCTGTTAGCCATTTTACTGGGCGGATTGGTTGAACTTATCCGTGTGAATGGCGGGATTGATTTTCTGTTGCGGACAATCAGCAAGCGCATTAACTCAAGAAAAGGGGCTGAAGTTGGTATTGCCGGGATTGTTGGGGTGTTTGACCTGTCAACGGCTAACAATACCATTGCGATTATCAGTGTCGGTTCCCTGGCCAAGCAAATTTCGGAGCGCTTTGGCATTGATCCGCGCCGCACAGCCAGTGTTCTGGATATTTTCGGCAGTGCTTTCCAGGGCATTTTACCATATGGTGCGCAATTATTGGCAATTGCCGGCGTGGCGTCGATATCGCCTGTCGCCATTATGCCGTACTGCATTTATCCGATTTTATTAGGAATTGCTGGCTTGATTGCTATTGCAGCAGGTTTTCCGCGCTTTTCTGTACGGGAAAACGGCTAATCTCCTGCGGGAAAAGAGGTATAGGTGAGACCCTGGCGTGCGATAAGCACAGCGCAAAGCTTCCCGGAAAAGCTTGTGGGCGCAACAAGCACGAGGGGGCTCACCAGCCGCCCGCGAAAAAGCTACCTTTATTTCCGGAGCGGTTGATTGTTCATTTTAATCTGGTTGTTTTGTTTGCTATGACACGCGTTTGTTCTGCTGAGTCGCTATCTGTCAGCTGGCAACATCCCGTTTGCTAAAGACGAGCCACGATAAAGCTATGAAAATAGCAAAGTAAACGATCAGCATGGTAATCGAGAAACCGAGCGTCATACCCTCAATAACGGGCGATCCGCTAACGGTGTACTGCTCAAGATCGGTGTTGGCAAACAGGATATATTTAGCCCAGTCGTAGTCATTGAAAGCTGTAACAATCGTATTTCCTGTAAACATAAGAAAAATAGCGGCTCCGATTGCCAGCGTATTATTTCGGAATACGGCGGAAATCATAAACGCGAATGTTCCCATCATGACCAGATTGATGAGCTTATACCCATAATCAGCGAATACGTCGCCGACAATAAATGTCTGCCGGAAACCTTCACTGGTATCTAAAATATTATTTTGCAGCACAACTTCAGGCAGAAAACCTTCGATGCCAAACATAATTGCACCGGTGATCCAAGAAAAGACAATCACAAACAAGGCAGTCACCAAGGCAAAGAGAATAACCGCTGCAAACTTGGACAGCAAGATTTGTGACCGTGAAACCGGGCGGATCAGCAGCAGTTTAATCGTCCCCCATTTAAATTCCTGGGCGACAATGCCGCCTGCCATAATAATGGTGAAAAGGCTGACCAGTGATGAAAGGGATTTATTCTGGAGAACAAATTGCCAGGCACCATATTCTTTCGGCTGAATGTCGTTATCCAAGTAATAGTTGTTTTTGTCCACCTTATCCATACTCGGCGGAATGGTCGATGGCCGGTTATCGTTTTCCACTTCTTTTTTATATTCTTCATTTTCTTTCGTGATTTGCTGGTTTTCATCCTGCAGCGCCTGCTGCCAATTGTCATCGGGTGCCGTTTGATGGTCACCGAGAAATACTTCGATCAGCCCGCTGCCGATAATAATGACGGCAAGAATGGCAAACATAGCCCATGTCGACTTGCGGATAATGATTTTCATTTCTTCATTGTAGATGAGCTTCATTAGCTTACTCAATTGTATTCGCCCCAATCACATCAAAGAATGTGTCCTCAAGTGTTTCGTTGGCCGTCTTGATCTGATAGATGGCTATATCCTGTTCAGTCAGTGTTTTGACAAGGGCTGGGATGGTTTCTTTTTCGCACTTAAAGGCTACCGATCCGTCTTGATCCGAGGCATCGATATCATGCTGGGATTTGAGCAGCTGAATGGCTCGTTCGGCAGGTGCTGCTTCCAGCTGTATTTTACTTAGCTGCTGGTCTGAGTTGTCATGCACAGATTGGGTGGTGACGAGCTCACCGTTTTTGATAATGCCGATTCGGTCACAGATAAGCTCAATTTCTGATAGAAGATGGCTGGAAATAATCACGGCGACATTTTCCTCAACCGCAAGCCGCCGAATATACTGCCTGATTTCCCGCATACCAGCCGGATCGAGCCCATTTGTCGGCTCATCCAAAATCAGAACAGATGGCTCGTGCAACAGGGCCTGGGCAATTCCGAGACGCTGCCGCATGCCGAGTGAGTACCGGCCGACTTTTTCGTTGATAGGCTTTTCCATGCCCAGCAGCCGTACCACTTCCAGGATGCGCTCATCTGTAATGCCGGGAATCATGCGGGCAAAATGTTTTAAATTTTTCCAGCCGCTCATGAACGGATAAAGTTCCGGATTCTCCACAATGGCGCCAATCCCCTGGATAGCTTCTTTAAAATCACTTTTAATGCTCTTGCCCAGAATGCGGATATCACCGTCGCTTATCTTCATAAGACCAACCATCATGCGGATCGTCGTTGTTTTGCCGGCACCGTTTGGCCCAATGAAGCCGAATACTTCCCCTTTGTCGATGGCGAATGTCAGATCGCTGATAATGGTTTTATTCCGGATAGTTTTGCTGACACCATCTAATGCCATAGCCGTTTCTGCCATATAAAGCCCCCCCTTTGCTTCATTTCTCTATTTAAATATGATTACGATATGACTATATCAATAACATCATAAATGTCAACAGTATTTTGACAACTCCAATGGGTGCCAGGTACATACACGATTCTGACAATTGTGAGTACCAGTCTGGATTAAAATTCTGTGGAACCGGGAATGTGTGTTAATGACTATTGACGATTAGAGGAGGTTTTGCTGTGACGAGATGTCTAATGACGGCAGCCGTTTGTATCGGGATAAGCGGTTTTGTGCCTATGAGTGCAGCAGCTGCAGACACGGCTAATCCCCCCGTGAGCAAGGTGAAGGAAAAAGTAACGGAAGAGGCACGTGAGCAGGGTATTCCGCCGGAGATTTTAAAAGCAATCGCAGCGCAAGAGTCTGATTACCGTCAGTTTGACCATGATGGTGAACCCCACATGTCGCCGGGTGGTGGTATTGGCATTATGCAGGTCAACCCGGCTAAACTTTCGATGGAGCTTGATAAGGACAAGCTGAAACAGGATATTGCCTATAATATAAAAATGGGTGCACGCGTCCTGTTAAATAAATGGCAGCTTGACAGTATTCCGGATGTGAACCAGCACGATAAGGCTGTGCTTGAGGATTGGTATTTTGCGATTATGGCTTATAATGGTTTGTCCGCTGCCAATGATCCAGGCCTTCATGGCGCTGACACGTATCAGAATCAGGTTTATAACCGCATTGAACAGGCTTCGTTTCTGCCTGGTCCGAATGGCTCGTATTTCACGTTTCCATCGTATGACATCCAATATCAACCGAACAGTCAGATCATGTCGCTGTCGTCCGGTAACCATTATGCCACACAACAGCAAACCGTTTCGCAGCAATTGTACGATTTGAATGATTTTATTTTCCTGAATACACCGAATAGCTATACACGTTTTCCATCTGACTCCTTTATAAACAGCGCTGACACCCCACTGACAATTGTCACCCAAGAACCAGGCATATTGACCGAACCATCCAACATGTTTCTGCGATAGCGGGGTGCCGGGGTGCCAGGTACATACACGATTCTGACAATTAAGTGTTTGGATGGGTCAGTTCGATTGTGAGGAAGAGGCCTTTGTACATTGACTGGACGTTTTCAACATGGAAATCAGCTTTTTTTGCCATGTTCAGCGTGTTGCGGTTCAAACAACAGCCGTCACAGACGTGTTTCCATAATGGTGTCAGGATATCCTGCAGTTTTCCAAGGGTTTTTTGCTCGAGACGGACATGCTCAAACAATAGCAACTTCCCGTCCGGTTTTAACGCGCGGCGAATTTCGGCAAACGCCTTATCCGGTTCAGGTATCGTGCAAAAGACAAGTGTTCCGATCACTGTATCAAAGGTGTTATCCGGAAACGGCAGATCTTCCGCTTCTCCCACATGTGTGTGAATTGGTTGATCACGGTTTTTAAGTCGCCGTAATGATTTTTTTAGCATATCGGGATTGGGTTCCACAGCTGTTACCTGCTCGGCATTAACGTAATAGGGAAAATTAATGCCTGTCCCCGAGCCAACCTCCAATACGTTTCCCCGCGCCTTTGAGATGAGATCTTGCCGTATGCCTTTGAAAGATTTTTTCTCTAATGGTGCCATGAACGGATCGTATAGTCTGGAAAACCACTTACCCAACGTTATCACCTCGACAGGAATAGGATGTCACTTTCAGCGTTTAATACCATTGTACCATTTTTTTGTCTTAGTGATGCTCGTTGACTATGACCTAAACTTCGTCCACTTTTTCCCTGCCTATTCCATAAACTTCGGCCAATAAGAAAAAGGTGATTACTTCTTATAATTCTGACAGACATCAATATGATATAATGCGTATAAATCTTACATTATTTGGCATGGTTCAATTAACTAAATATACAGGTGGATAGGATTGGAAATCGTATGTGGGGAGTGAACGTGTTTTGAGCAGACAATGGATAATGTGGGGTGCTATTCTGGCTGTTGTATGCGGTGCGGGAGTTCTCGGTTTTTCCCTTGGAAATGAAGAAGAAGAGTCCGCAGAGCAAACAGTCGCAGCAGATGATATGAATAAGCCGCATGCTGACGATGAAACGGAAAAAAACAAGGATCAAAAAGATGTTATTCAGGAAACGCAAAAGAAAGTAGTGGAGATTGAACAGACAAATACCTCGCAGGATCGTCAGGGATCTGGTTTTCTTTATAATGATCAGGGTGATGTGGTCACTAATGCCCATGTTGTTGCTGGTGCGGAAGAGGCAACGATTAGGACATCAGATGGGCAGGTTTATTCTGGTCAGGTCATCGGTATCAGTAATGATGAAGATGTCGCTGTTGTGAGAGTCAAAGGTCTGGACGATCAGAAACCGCTGGATATGGCAACGGAAAAGGCAGATGTTGGAACAGAGATTTTGACGTTTGGAAGCCCTTTTGGTCTGAAGGATACAGCCACGACAGGGATCATCAGCGGAAATGACCGTAATTTTGAATTGGAATCTTATGTCTACAATGAAGCCTATCAAATATCTGCTCCGATTGCGCCCGGGAATAGCGGTGGGCCACTGATTAACAGTGAGACAGGAAAAGTTCTGGGCATTAATTCAGCCAGTACGGATGAAGGATCCATTGGCTTTAGTATCCCTATTGTGCAGGTCATTGATTTAATTAAAGGGTGGTCAAAGAGTCCGATGACATCGCTGCCGTCTCATAGGGATAATGGTGCAGTTGAGGAAAAAGATCATGAGGCTAATGATAAAAAACGAGCAGAGGATGTGGTCAGTTATTTCTATGAACGGGTCAACGCTGAGGATTACGAAGCAGCCTATTCATTACTGGGAAACAGCTGGCAGTCAGAATTATCTTTCGAAGAATTTTATAACGGTTATCTGGAAACGATGTCTGTCACAATCGACAATATGACCACCACATCCAATGGTGATACTGTGGAAATTGCATTTAATATAACAGCTAAAGAAATAGCCGATGATGGTTCCACAGCCTATCATCATTACCATATGACTTATCAGGCGGGCTATGAAAATAATCGGATGACCTTGCTTTCTGGTACAGGTAAGATGTTGCAGGGACCATAAGTGAAGGGGTTGTTTCTTAGAAATGCATTCCACGTGTGAACCGGACATAAATAGCGTCGCGAATGTCATCCTATATAAAGGAGCGATCATCTATATGCAACCGAAACAAATAATTGATTTAACGATTGGCTTAAATAATGAAACGCCTGTTTATCCAGGAGACCCGAAGCCAGATATTTATCCGGCCGCGACTTTGGAAAATGACGGGTGCAGTGTGCATCATATCAATATTGCTTCCCATACAGGAACCCATGTTGATGCGCCTTTGCACTTTTTTGAAAATGGATCCCGCATTGATCAGCTTGATTTAAATGCATTTATGGGAAGAGGCTTGATCATTCCGGTACCAAATAAAGGTGAGCAGGAACCCATTACACTTGCTGATACCGAAGCATTTATCGAGCAGGCCAGGCCTGGTGATATCGCCCTGTTTTATACCGGATGGGCGCAGTATGCCGGCACTGACACATATGAGCGCCATCCGTATATAAGCGCGGCTGTCGCGCGTGCGCTGATGGATCAGGGTGTCCGCACGATTGGCATTGATGCACTCAATCCCGACAAAACAGGCGGTGAGGATTTTTCAGCCCATGAGGAAATATTAGGACGGGATGGTGTGATCATTGAAAATCTGACCAATCTCGGAGCGATCGACTTTCCTGACCCGCTTATATCGGTATTGCCACTGAAGTTATCAGGCGGCGATGGTTCACCCGTTCGTGCTGTTGCCATGCAAGGCTGATTACGCGGGAGCGGCCTTGATCTGGATCGGACGCGGGACCTATCGAGAGCAGCACAATATCGATCGTGGATTGCACAGGACCGATCGAGGCGTGCGGAAAGTTGATCGAGGCGCACAGAAAATCGATCGATCACCGTACAGATTCGATCGGGCATCACGCAATTTTGATCGAGGAGAACAGAATTTCGATCGAGCACTGCCCAGATTCGATCGACAATCGTCTGGTGCTGTTTAAGTTGTTTTATGATTTACCACGCTCTGATATTTGGTTAAGCAATATTAGTCTTTGTATTATTATTTGTGCTTATGTTTGATTCAGCATTATTTTTAGATTCTTAATGGTTATTATTTAAATACATGTCCATAACACCACTCTTGGCTTCCTTCCTATCAGTCCCCAGTTTAATTACGGGACGCTTCTGTAGCTATATACCTCAAGATTCGTCATGTTTCACGCGTTTTTTTATTCACTGTATGAAATTATATTTCATTTTAAATAAATTTTGTCTCATATATTTAAATTTTATTTCATAAGTAGTACTATGAAGTCAAGGATGTAGAAAACGCTTTCAAAAATCGTAAATTAATCCTTGAAAAAGGGGGGGATGCTGGTTGCTGGGGTTTTCTGTTTTTCTTAATGAGAATTGGACTGAGGCAAAAGAAGCTTATGTGAATGACATGGCTGATGCTGGTTTTGAGGGTGTGTTCACGTCGTTGCATATTCCGGAAGACAATGGTACTTCTTACTGGGATCGTCTTCAGCCGCTGCTGGCGATTGTGCAGAAGCGCAGGCTTAAATTGGTGGCTGATATTTCTGGTGATGCTCTGAGACAAATCGGCTTTTCTTTACATGATCCAGAAGCTATCATAGCAAGCGGATTCAGCGGTTTGCGTTTGGATGATGGCATCGGAATGCAGACAGCAGCAGGTCTGTCACATCACATGATTATTGGACTGAATGCCAGTACACTGACGGAAAACGATTATGCGCAGCTTGTCGAGTACGGGGCAGATTTTAATCATATGATTGCCTGGCATAATTATTATCCGAAGCCTGAGACTGGTTTAGATGAAAGCTGGTTTTCTGCGCGAAATGCTTGGCTGAAGGCGAAAAAGTTTCGGGTGGCTGCTTTTGCACCGGGTGATCGCGATTTGCGTTTGCCATTATTTGAGACACTTCCTACATTAGAGTGCCACCGCCAGCAGAATCCGTTTGCTTCATTCTTGGCGCTCCAGCAGAGGTATGACGTTGATGATGTCTATATAGGTGATCCCGGTATATCCCAGTGGGTATATGAGCAATTTAACGCTTATATGCATCGTGGCCGTTTGCTATTGCATACTGCAGCTCATTGGCCTGAGGCTCGTGCTTATCTGGACGGTGACCACTCGAATCGTTTGGATGTGTCGCGGGATGTTGTGCGCAGTGATGGATCGAGAAGCAAGAATGCCTATGATACTATTCCGCCTGAAAACACTGTGTTGCGCTGCCTGGGAAGTATTACAATTGATAATCATTTATATCAGCGCTATAAAGGTGAATTGCAAATAACACGGCGTGAGCTTCCGCAAGACAGGAAAGTGAATGTGATTGGTCATATCCTGGAAAACGATTTAGCTTTAATAGATTATATACAAAGCGGGACGTTATTTACCATGCAATCACCAGTATGAGGAGGCTTTATGATGGATTTGAGTAAACTGGCAACAGAACAGCGTAATGCGAAAACCATGAACTTAGACAGTCTTTCAACTTATGAAATCTTGAAAATTATGAACTATGAAGATCAAAGTGTTCCCTCAAGTGTTAAAGAGGTGCTGCCGCAAATTGAAGAAACCATCGAAGCGGTTAAACAGTCATTTGATCAAGGAGGCCACTTGATTTATGCCGGAGCTGGGACGAGCGGGCGCTTAGGCGTGCTGGATGCTGCAGAATGTGTTCCGACTTTCAATGCTGATCCGTCCATGGTGCAGGCTGTGATTGCCGGGGGTGAACGCGCTATGACGGAGTCTGTTGAAGGAGCGGAGGATTCACGCGAACAAGGGAAGCAGGATTTACAGCAAATCCCCGTAACGGAAAAAGATACGGTTCTCGGTATCGCTGCCAGCGGCCGCACACCTTATGTAATGGGTGCCCTTGAATACGCTGACAAAATGGGGGCGGCCACAGCTAGTCTGGCCTGCAACAAAGAAGCGGACATCAGTCAGTATGCGAGCATTAATATTGAGGTTTCTTCAGGTCCGGAAGTGCTGACAGGCTCCACACGATTAAAGTCGGGTACAGCGCAAAAGCTGGTTCTTAATATGATATCGACTGCTTCGATGATCGGAATTGGAAAGGTTTATAAAAACTTAATGGTCGACATTAAGCCAACGAATGCAAAATTAATCGCACGATCCAAATCGATTATCATGGAGGCAACAGGATGTGACGCTGAAACGGCGAAAGATTACCTCAATGAAGCTGATGAAAACGTGAAGCTGGCCATTGTCATGATTTTAACTCATTTGTCCAAAGATGAAGCCAAACAACAGCTTAAAGCAAATGATGGGTTTGTAAGGCGTATTACAGAGGAATAGATGTATTCGTGTCAAAACTGAGGGGGAGTGAAACCTTATGGCTGAATCAAAAGAACAGCGATTAGCGAAAGACATTTATGCGCAAATCGGCGGTATAGCAAATGTCAGCAGCTTGACAAACTGCATGACCCGAGTCCGGATCACACTTCGCGATGACAGCCAGGTTGATAAGGAACAGCTTGAGGCGATCGATGGTGTGATGGGGGTCGTGGAAGAAAATGAGCTTCAGGTAGTTGTTGGCCCCGGAATCGCCGGTAAAGTAGCAGGGATCATGGCGGAGCAGGCAGGTGTTGAGCTCGGCGAGGAAATCTCCGATGACAACGCTGCAGCTAATGACATTGGTGGAGAAACTGATGAATCAGACCGGGAAAAAGTTGAATCAAAAGCTAAGGAAATGAAGGCTGAGTCGAAAGCGAAACGTGATAAAGACAGCCGGTTTAAACGTCTTTTGAAAACGATTGCAAACATCTTCATTCCACTGATTCCGGCATTTGTCGGGGCTGGTATCGTTGGCGGTATAGCTTCTGTGCTGGCAAACCTGCAGGAAGCCGGCGATATCAGTGACAGCTGGCAAGGTATTATCACGACTTTAACCGTTATCCAAAGTGGTTTGTATGCCTATCTGCCTATTTTTGTCGGTATCAATGCTGCCCGTCAATTCGGGGCAACGCCTGGTCTTGGCGGTGTTATTGGTGCTGTGACTATGTTGAGCGGAATGGATCCGGAAGAACCGCTGATTAATATTTTCAACGGTGATGCATTAGCATCCGGACAGGGTGGTATTATTGGGGTTATCTTTGCTGTCTGGATTCTCTCAATGGTTGAAAAACGTGTGCGCAAGATCATTCCGAATTCACTGGATATTATCGTGACACCAACCATTACACTGCTGCTTGTTGGATTATTTACGATCTTTATCGTCATGCCTGCTGCAGGTCTTGTCTCGAGCAGTCTGGTCGGTGCAATAACATGGGTGCTTGATATAGGCGGTGCGTTTGCCGGATTTGTTTTAGGGCTATTCTTCCTGCCGATGGTTATGTTTGGCCTGCACCAAATATTAACACCTATTCATATTGAAATGATTAATTCGTCTGGTTTCACACCACTTTTGCCGATTCTTGCTATGGCTGGAGCCGGTCAGGTAGGTGCAGCATTTGCTATATGGGTTAAATGCCACAAGAACAAGCGTATTACCCGTCTCGTTAAAGGGGCCTTGCCCGTGGGTATTTTAGGCATTGGTGAACCACTTATTTATGGGGTTACACTGCCGCTGGGCCGGCCATTTATTACAGCATGTATTGGCGGTGGTATCGGCGGCGCCGTTGTTGCCAGTATTGGAACGATTGGTGCCACAGCCATTGGACCAAGCGGCTTGTCTCTTATTCCACTGATTGCTAATGGGAAATGGTTAAGCTATATTATAGGACTCTGTGCTGGTTATCTTGGCGGCTTTGTGGCGACGTATTTCTTTGGTGTGCCAAAAGATATTCAGGAAGAAGTGACAGAAGACTAAAAACAGGCAGGGAATGCAGATGAATGAAAACATCATATTGCACATTCAAGCAAAATTACTGAAACTGCCCAAAGCGGAGAAAAAGATTGGGGCTTATATACTTGAACATGCTGTTGAGACAGTGACGTGCAATACCAATGAACTTGCTCAAAAAGCCGGTGTCAGCGCCGCGACGGTCATTCGTTTTTGCCGCTCCATTGGGCTGACCGGTTTTTCACAATTAAAGATCCAGTTATATGCTGACGCATCAGAAGTAGACAGTGATTTGTATACCGATATTACGCCAAATGAAGATGTAGGGGTGATTGCGGAAAAGCTGGCTCTGCGGTTCAATCAATCAATTACGCAAACTACGAATCATCTGGACCGGGAGGTGATTGAGTCAGCATCTTCTTTAATCAGACAGTCTGCGGGTGTTTATGTGTACGGTCTTGGCGCCTCTCATATTGTTGCTGAAGATTTCGCACAGAAATTTTCCCGGATTGGCAAGTCTGTTATTCATATGCTCGATCATCATCTTATGAGCTCGCTGATTATTAATGCAGAGGAGCCTCAGCTATTTGTTGCTGTATCAAATTCAGGTGAAACGAATGAAGTGATTAAATTAACTGAGATTGCTAATAAAAGAGGGTTCGACACCATTGGCATTTCGCAGCATGAGGAGAGCACACTCGCGCAGCTTGCTAATTTCCCGCTTATCCATCATGGCGGTGAGGAAGTGATGCTGCGGAGTGCTGCTACAACATCACTCATGTCGCAGCTATTTATGATTGATGTTTTATACTTTGCTTACGTCAGCCAGAATTCAGATCATGTTCTGGACATGCTGAAGGAGTCCAAAATTAATATTCAGGCTTTTTTTCATAATGAAGATGACTGAAAATGTGTCCTGGATGAAAGAGGTGTTAACGAATCCGCTATAAGCGCCTGTTTTTGTTGGGGCTGAGACATAACTTAAGTGACCAGCTGTATAAACGAACTGAACGCGGGATTCAGTGGAGAAAATATATGTAGATTGCTGTGGGAGCAAAGGATAGGTGAGACCCCGGAGTGCGCCAGCGCTTCGGAGGCTCACCAGCTGCCCGCGGAAATCAGAATATATTTCCGGAGCGGGTATTACTCTAACCATGTATTCCAATTGTTCGGTTTTTAGTTAATAAAAATACATTTGTCTCAGCCGTACAGGCTTCCAATAGTCAATATGTTACTGGGATGACTTGCTGGCAGCGTATGGTTTCTTATTTTTCAAAGGATTTGACTTTTCCAATGCATAGGCTGTATTCAGCACGGTTCCTTCATGAAAGGCTGGCCCCATAATTTGCATTCCTGCTGGAAGCTCCCCCTTAAATCCACAAGGGAGCGATAATGCAGGGAGACCGGTTAAATTTCCAGGTCCCATAAAACGTACTATATTGCCGATATCACTATACTGAAGCGCTGGGATCTTTTAATTTTTTTGTGACTGTTGCATCATAGTTAGAGATAAAATCTTGATGGATCTCTGAAGCCATCGTGGTGACATCATCTTTTATATATAAATTATTTTTGAATGCCATTGGAATGCCATAGTACATACCGCGGTAATGGCCATTTAAATATGTTTCAGGTCTCCTTTAAGATCCTGTGATGCCTGCCAACGGGCCTGAAGCACTTCTGAATGGCCGTCACCCATTTGAATCCCTCTGTTTTTGAGCAGTTGTCCAATCGATAACTGCAAAACTATCAATCTCCTCTTTAATAAACTTCAACAACTTGTCTCATGTTATATTTATTCCCGATTATAATATTTTGCACAAGCATTTACTTGTATTTTATAGAAAAGTATTCCAATTTGAGAAAAAAGACCCTTCATTTTGAGAGATAAATAGACGATGATAGTGAGTAGGGAATACGGAGGAGGTGAAAATGTTTGCAGAATTTGGATAAAACGAAAACAGGCGTCATTGTGCTGATGGCTGTCATGCTGCTTCTGGTCATGCCGAGGGTGACGCTTGCTTTCAGTAATCCTTACACTGACATGAACGCGAGTAATGCGCATTTTGAGGCGATTATGGAGCTGACGCAAGAGGGGATTATTAATGGCTACCCTAACGAGACATTTCGTCCGAATAAGCATCTGTCAAGGCAGCAGGCGGCGAAGTTATTCTATGATGCTTTGTGGTCTGGAAGGCGCACGATGGCCTCACAGGACTTCAGTTTCTACGAAGATATTGATGCTGACCATCGCTACGCTTTCGAAATCGCGGCCGTAACGCCTGCTATTTTCAAAGGTGAGCAGGATTATTTTAACCCTTATAACGAGATGACTCGGGAACAGATGGCCACAACCATCGTACGGGCATTTAACTTTGAAGATGACGGCACAGATCCAGCTATAAATCTATCGACCGTCTCATCCTCTCATAGAAAAAATGTCAAAATCTTAGCCCAGAACGATATAACCAGCTTAAAAGGTGATTTTAGATCGTATGAAGCTGTAACCCGAGGGCAATTTGCGACTTTTTTACATAGGTCAATGGTGAACAAAGGTATGCTTGAAACGCCAGATTCGGATTCAGAGCCAAATCCACCAGAGGAGGAGCCTGATCCGCCAGAAGCGGACAAGCCTGAACCGGATCCGCCGCAGCAGGGTGAGAATTCATATACGGTCACGTCGTATAACAGCAGCTTTTCTGAGGCGATGGATCATCAGCGATCACCAAAACTGGATGGTGCCGGACAGTTTACGGCCAGCCGAGCTTTAACGGCCTATTACGCCAATCCGAATAATTTTTCGAAAGAGTCACCGGCGTTCTTCCAGTTTTTACAGCTGTCGCATGATCCAGATTTAAAAGCCAGTCATATTAATCAGCAGATCCTGGCTGATACAGGAAGTCTCCAAGGGACGGCGGATGCTTTTATTAAAGCAGGTGAGCAATATGATATCAATGCGATTTATTTAATTGCCCATGCGCTCCATGAGACAGGAAACGGCCAATCATCGCTCGCTGGCGGTTTGCAGGCCGGTCTCGATGAAAGCGGGCATCCGCAATATGTCACGGCTGGAAACAAAGACAGCTTAACCGCTATTAAAACAGTCTATAATATGTTTGGCATCGGCGCCTATGATAACTGCCCTAAGAAGTGCGGCGCCAAACGTGCTTATCAGGAAGGCTGGTTTTCACCGGAAAAGGCGATTGTCGGCGGTGCTCAGTTTATTAATAACGGCTATATTAGCGGCGGCCAGAATACACTGTATAAAATGCGCTGGAATCCTGATCAGCCGGGCAGTCACCAATATGCGACACACGTGCAATGGGCTGTGATTCAGGCGCGTGAAATGATGAAAATGTATCAAGAGGCCGGATTGCTGGACAACATGTCGTTAACGTTTGACGTACCGGAATATCAGAATCATCCAGATGCAAGTTCGAAGCCAGTCGGTGAGGCTCAATACGCGCTCAATGAATCGGAAAAAGGGGAAACCTACGTGACGACCTCTGATTTGAACATGCGCACGTACCCTTGGGGCGATATCGCGGCAATCCTGGCAAACGAAACGCAGGTCAATGTTATCGGCGAGAATGGCGGCTGGTATAAGGTGAAAGCGAACGGCCAGACCGGCTGGGTATCCAGCGATTATTTAGAAGAGCCAGAACCTGGGAAAACAGACCCGGAACAACCGGAAGCGGATTCGAATAAGCTGGAAGTTGTTGGTATTTTAACGACTCTGAATGTGCGGCCGGAGCCGAACCGGAACAAGAAGCCAATCGGCAGTCTGCAGAATGGCGATACTGTTAAAGGCCTTCTTAATGATAAGGGCGACCTGATCCAAAGAAATGACTACTATAAAATCAAATATAACAGCCAGACAGGCTGGGCCCATAAGGATTATTTAACGGAAACGTGATAATTCCGGCGCGGGCTACCTGCAAGTGCGCACGAGACCAGGACGTTCAGCAGAAACTGGCAAAGCTATAGCCATCCGCCATTACGGGCGGGTGGCTACTTCTGTATCTGGTCTTATGCTAAGGACACGCTTGATGATTGAATGAGAGAAAGAGGGGTCATGTTTTAAGAAACCCCTGGGGTGGATCCAGGGGTTAAAACTGTCAATGGTTCATAGAGATAAAGACTGTGAGCGGCAGCAGACGTGAATCAGCTTCTTCTTACCGCTCTTCGTGTTTGTCGGATGTCTGGTTGTCGGCCATGTTTTCTTCTGTATCCTGCTTGGTGCTGCTGTCAGTGTCGTCGTTCACGAGATCGTTGGCTGAACTTTTGAATTCATGCAGCGTCTCACCTGCAGCCTTGCCAATTTGCGGCAGCTTTTTGGGTCCAAAAATAATTAAAGCTAGTACAACAATCAGAACCAGTCCGGGAATACCAATACTTCCGATACCCATGCTATAAACCTCCATTTTTTGCTGAGCTGTTTCCTGCATAACATCCTGATGGCAGTCCGCTGCAGAATGGTGTCTGTCAATGTGCGGAAATGCCAATGAGACGGCATCCCGCATTTACAGGCAGCGGCTAGTTTTAAGTTGTTTCCATGATAACACTAGCAGCACAGTGTCCGCCATCATGAATGCGCGTAAATTTTCCCAAGGCTCGATTCATTCGCCATAGCAGCCTTCAGTCAGGCTGGGTCATGACGGGATTCTTGTGGTTGCTGGCCTTCCTCCTGCGCATTGTCCGGCGTCTTCACCGGCTTGTCGTTCTGCGTCACATCGCCATCCGGCATGGACACATCCAGATGATCACGCAACTCTTTGGCCACCGCAGCCCGGCTTGCTTCGTTAACCTGATAATACCAGTAGCCATCATCCATATAGCCGCCTTCTCCGTCAAGCGTGAGTGACTCCATGCTCACGTCTTGATTCAAGCCGTAACGGGCAAATGCTTTCATATCAGAAAAGTACATATTTGTTGTCATGTTGTCCCCAACAGATTCGATGAGATTGCTGATGTTCGTAATTGACGAGAAGGACGTCGTTTTGTCCATAATGGTTCTGAGAATAGCGCGCTGACGTTCGCTGCGCTTGAAATCATTGTCATATTTACGTGTTCGTGCCAGAGCGAGCGTCTCCTCGCCATTCAGTTTTTGTTCGCCGGGTTCAAGATGGATGGCGTTTGACTCGTCATCGGCATCAAGCTCATTAATTTCATAGGGCACCTCATACTCGATTCCCCCGAGTGTATTGACTGTGTCGATGAAGGCATCAAAGTCCACCTCCATATAGTAGTCAACTGGTACATTCATAAAATTCTCCACTGCTTCTACCGCTGCACTCGGGCCGCCATTGGCATGGGCATGATTAATTTTCGTGTTGTAGCCGGTTGCCGGCACGTATGTATAGGTATCACGCGGTATGGTAAGGAGCTTGATATTCTGCTGCTCCTTGTTAAAGGTCGCCAGCATTAGCGCATCAGACCGGACGTTTTCAAAATCGCGTTCGTCACTGTTATCCACTCCGATGAGCAGGATCGATACATTATTGTCCACTGGATTAACGTCAATATCACGCAGGCTGGATTGATGGTCACGATCGATAGCCTGGTGAGAATCGTCCACCGTACCTTCTGCTTTGTTCATTAAATGCATGCCATACACAATCGTTCCCGAAGCAATCACCACAAGCGGGATCAGCAATATGAGAAACAGGCGTTTTTTAGTCAATCGCTTTTGTTTATGACGATGTCTCATCACCTAAACATCCTTTCAAAAAAACAGAACCTTATAGCTATTATACTATGTTATTAACTTTTGGTAAATTTCTTAATACGCCATTTGGGGAAAATTCCTGTGGGTGACAGCAAAAAATGCCGGTAATAGGCGACGTGAACGGGGTGAATCTGTTCGAAAAAGGACAGGCAGTCACAAAAACAAGTATTCTGATAATCTCCTTTGCAGGGCTGATTCTTATTCGGGTGATTGTATGCTAGAATAGCAGGAGACAATTACCAACGAAACGAGGCAGCAGATATGGAACAGAAATTGATTTTTTTCGATATTGATGGGACATTGCTTAATGATAATAAAGAACTGCCGGCAGCAACCATCCAGGCCATCGAAGAACTGCAAGCGGCTGGGCATTTCGTAGCGATTGCAACCGGCCGTGCGCCGTTTGCGTTTGAAGCTATTTTAACTAAATTGCACATTCATACCTATGTCGGCATTAACGGGCAGTATGTCGTGCATAACAACGACGTTATTTATAAAAATCCGCTCAAGTCCGATGATCTTGCTGAGCTGGAAGCGTATGCGACGAAGCGCGAGCATCCATTGGTTCATCTCAGCGATACGGATTGGTATGCGAACACACGGCATCATCCGCGGATCAACGAGGCGATTGACTCCTTGAAAATTGATCAGCCGCTCAAGTATCAACCTGATTTCTACCGTGAGGGCGATGTGTATCAGACACTTTTATTCTGTACTGAGGATGATGAAGCCACTTATAGACAAACGTTTGATCAGCTCGAGTTTGTCCGCTGGCACCCGTATTCTATGGATGTCATGCCTGCTGGCGGATCCAAGGCGGCGGGCATTCAAAAATTGATTCAAGAGCTGGATGTGCCGAGCGCTGATATCTATGCCTTTGGTGATGGCCTGAACGACATCCCGATGCTCCAGGCCGTGCAAAACAGTATCGCAATGGGTAATGCTTCAGATATTGTCAAACAGGCGGCCAAGCAGGTGACGCGTGATGTGAATGAAGATGGTCTCTGGCATGGTCTGAAAATGGCCGGGCTGCTGTGATGGAGAATGTTATGGTTAGACAATGATAGACATTATCGACCAATAGCGCAAAAAATATTAAACGTTTAACCTATTCTGCTATTGGATATATATGAGATAGTAACCTCTGATTTGAGGTTCTATGTTTACTGGCAAAAGGTATGAATGTGTCTTTTAATGATCATAGAAGTGACGCGCAAACTATCTAAGGAGATGGTCAGATGAAAGCGTATCAAATCAAAATTGACCTGACTGGTTCAGATCCACTTATCTGGCGGCGCGTGATCATGCCTGCTGACGCGACTTTCAATAGATTGCATGATATTATCCAGATGGTGATGGAATTTCACGATGACCATCTTTTTGCATTCGATCTCTCCGGTGACAATATGATCGTGACGAATGATGAAGACATGTATCAGGAGCATCAGGACTTTAAGAAGAACCGGAAAGCCATCAGGGCGAAAATGCTCGACGTTCCACCAGAGTATGAGGACATTCAGAGGGTGCGAATGCAAGAGTTGGAAAAGGTGGTGCGGAAGCCGGCAGGGATTAAGATTGATACGTATTTAGAGAAATATGGACAACTCCACTATACCTATGACTTTGGTGATAACTGGCGGTTTCTTATAACACTGGAGAAAACCAGATACGACTATTATTATGGCTACCCGACACTCATTGATGGCGCTGAGACGGCGCCGCCGGAAGATGTAGGCGGTCTTCCTGGCTATTATGAGTTTTTGCGGGTTTATAACGACTCGAGTCAACCGGACTATAAACGAATGACCGAATGGTTCCAGGAGCAGATGTATCGGGGATATAATCCAGCTTTTATTAATGGAACGCTCAAGTTCATTAAATATAGGAAAACCGAGTGGGATAAGCTAAACGACTCTAACTGAATCAAGGAGCATTCTGGAGAAAGGACTATCCATATGACACGGCAAACAAAAAAACCGCCGGAAAATGCTATTCGGGCCATCTTGCGGGCGGCCGATGAAGTTATAGGTGCAGGCGGGCGAACGCTGCTGGCCAAAATTCTGAAGGGCTCTCGTGAGAAAAAAGTGCTGCAGCTGCAACTTGAATTATGTCCGGTCTACGGCTATTTTAAAGAAGCGAGACAGGATGATGTTTTACACAAAATTGACTGGATGGTCAATCATGATTTTTTAGAAATTGAGTACAGCGGGAAACTCCCGATGATCATTTACTCAGACAGAGGCTGGGAAATCGAACGTGATCAGATGGCTGATGAACTTCTGCAGGAATGGGATGACTGGCTAGCTGCAGGAAGGATGAATCCGGATATGCATTACTTAAAGGACCGCAATCGCGGCATGATCTTATTACTTCTCGAAAAAGTGAAAGAAACCAATAGCCGGAAGTACATTCCCTATTTGCAGGAATGGGAAAAGATTGATTACAAAAAAGTGAGGGCCGCGATTCAGCAGACCATTCAAGCACTCAGAACAGATGCGCTCGCTGATCCTGAACCAGCTCGCAAACGACAGGCATCTATCGAGAAAGCACTGAAGGGGTGGACTCCCGAAATGTTTGATTAAACTGCCAGGACCGCAGTCCGTCTTGTACGCACTTGTTTCCAATTCAAAAATTCATAAATTTGTTCATTGATATGGACAAACGCTTCCGTGTAAAATGATATCTAATTGAAATGCCCATGATAAGGAAGATGACTTTGATTTATTTTATTTATTTTTTAATTTTGGTAGCGTTTGTCGATACCTTTTCACAGCTCCCGATTATGAGTCCGTATGCGCAGGGGCTTGGCGCGTCGTCGCTGATGATCGGGATCATTGTGGGAATGTATTCATTTACGAATATTGCCGGGAACATGGTGGCCGGCTATGTGATTGATCGAAAAGGGATCAAACGAATTCTTAGCGCTGGTTTACTGGTGACCGGAGTGATTCTGACGCTTTATGTGTTAGTGAACTCTCCGGGTGCTCTTCTGGTGGTGCGCTTTTTCCATGGCTTGTCGGGCGGCTTGCTGGTGCCCGCAGCATTCACTTATTTGGCCAATCACAATGCAGAGAGGCAAAAGGGAAAAGTGATGGCGCTGTCCGGAGCCGGCGTTGGCCTGGCGTCGATTATCGGACCAGCCTATGGCGGCATTATCAGCTCGAATTTTGGAGCTGATATGGTGTTTGTGACGATCGGATTCTTAATGATTGTGACAGCATTTCTGGCGTATTTTGTGCTGCCTGAAAAACAAAAGACACCTTCTGAAAACGTTGATGGCGGTCTTCATATAGGCAGTTTTGCTGCGCTATTTAAACGCCGCGGTCTGCTGCTGAGCTATGCCGGTGCTTTTTCACTTATGTTTTCCCAGGGGATTCTTGCCTACGCTTTGCCGCTTCGCGTAACGGAACTGGGCTTTGACAGCAGTTTGAGCGGCATATTGCTGAGTACGTTCGCGATTATCGCAACGCTGATTTTCATTCTGCCCACTAACCGTCTGTATGATCGCCTGCCCTATGCGCCGACGATGATGACAGGCATTGTCATTCTCGGTCTCGCACTGGCTTTACTGGAAATCGTGACTGTTAAAGGGCTCATGTTTGGTGTCATGGCTTTTTACGGCGTCGGATTTGCAATGATATTCCCGCCAATGACCGCACTGGTGGCAAGCAATGCTGGCACAGCCGAACGCGGAAAGGCTTATGGTCTATTCTATGGCTTTTTCTCGTTGGGTGTTGTCGCCGGTGCGTTTGTCACAGGTCTGTTTGCCGAAACAGGCTTTGGTGTCTTTTTAGTGGGAACCGTCTGGCTGCTGATCAGTGTGCTGGGCATGTGGCTGGTTTACCGGCGGCGCGTGGAATGAGTGATTGCCGCGGCTGGAAAATTAAAAACACGCGCACGTCCGGCTTATCGGGCGTGCGCGTGTTTTAGTGGAGCGCTGTTTAATTAGATGATTCCTCATCCCGCAGATAATAACTGGTCACTGGGTTCAGGTCGTTATCCAGTTCATAAACGAGCGGGACGCCTGTCGGGATATTCACATCGGTGATGTCCTGATCACTGATGTTGTCCAGGTATTTAACGAGCGCTCTTAAGCTGTTGCCGTGCGCTGCAATCACGATTTTCTGGTCATTCTCAAGTTCGGGGACAATCGTTTCATGCCAATAAGGAATGACGCGTTCGATCGTTCCTTTCAGGCTTTCGCCGGCTGGCAGCTCATCCTTGGAGAGCTCGCTGTATTTGCGGTCATTGGCCGGAAAACGCTCGTCGCTTGTTTCCAAAAGCGGCGGGGCAACGTCGAAGCTCCGGCGCCACTGATGAACCTGCTCTTCGCCGTGCTCCTCAGCTGTTTTGGCCTTGTCCAATCCCTGCAGCGCGCCGTAATGCCGTTCATTTAATTTCCATGATTTATGGACGGGAAGCCACAGCTCGTCCATTTCATCCAGGACATAATAGAGCGTTTTGATGGCCCGTTTTAAGTAAGAAGTATAGGCCATATCAAACGTGTAGCCGTTCTGTTTGAGAATCCGGCCTGCCTGCTTGGCATCGTCGGCGCCTTTTTCAGTTAGGTCCACATCGGTCCAGCCGGTGAACCGGTTTTCCAGATTCCAGTCACTCTGTCCGTGCCTGATTAAAACAAGTTTCATGGTGTTTCCTCCTTTTAACGCAGTACAGACCCATTCTATCATAATTGGTGCTAAAAATCCGTATACGCAGGGTGGCAAAAGTGCGCATCGAACGAAATGGTAAAAAATCTTCGCAGTATATCAAACAGCATTTTTTGTTCCTCATTAAAAGATTTTAATCTTCTACTCATCGTTTTTTAAATTGTGGTCAATAAAATAGAAATTGAAAGTTGGTCAGACAGAAAATAATTTTAAAGCTGACACATAATTAAAGGAGATTGATCACATTGTTTAATGATTTCCAAATAAAACCGATGCTTGCAAATACCGTTTATCAATATTTGAAATTTGATCTAGTTCTTGAAGGAAAGAAATATCAAGGTCTTTATAATAAAGGAAACATTCGTTGGTTTCAGCCAAAGCCACTATCTGAGGAACTTTCTTTTTACAGTCTTCATGATGTTGAAGAAGAGGTTCATCGTCGAATTAATGATTTCCAAATAAGACCGATACTTGCAAATACCGTTTATCAACATTGGAAATTTGATCTAGTTCTTGAAGGAAAGAAATATCAAGGTCTTTATGATAAAGGAAACATTCGTTGGTTTCAGCCAAAACCACTACAAGAGGAATTTTCCTTTTACAGTCTTCATGATGTTGAAGAGGAAGTTCACCGCAGAATTAAGGACGAATTAAACCAGTAAAAGATATGTTCTATTTAAATTGACGAGTTAATCATCCGTGAAAAAAATCTCTTCATAATGAGGAATGTATTCATTATGAAGAGATTTTTTCATTTCTGTATCCGCATAATTATGGTATTGGGTTTTGCCAACGGTGAAGCAGGCAGGACTTGATAAATAAATAATGTGGTTTTGAAAACAATAATTAAAAGTTGCAATTCCATGCTTGTAAAATGTTAGCTACTTGATTTGAGGGTGGATGATTACACATGTCGGAAGAAAACATATTGATTGTCGAAGATGAAGCCCGAATTGCGCGCGTTATAAGTCTTGAACTTCAGCATGAGGGATATGTAACAGAGTCTGTATCAACCGGTCAAAAAGCACTCAGAAAACTTTCTTCAACATCATGGGATCTCATTTTGCTGGATATTATGCTCCCGGAGATGAGTGGTATGGAAGTGCTCAGACGGTTACGGGCCGAGAATAACACTGTTCCAGTCATAATTTTAACGGCTAAAGATACGACTCCGGACAAAGTAAGCGGTCTTGATCTTGGTGCCAATGACTACGTAACAAAACCATTTGAAATTGAGGAGCTTCTGGCAAGGATCCGTGCTTGTCTAAGATCATATCAAAGTCAACAGCAATCCAGCCCATTTGAATCACATACAATAATGGTCGGTGATCTTACAGTGAATTTAAATACCAGGATGGTACAAAGAGAAGACCAATCAATCGATCTAACCCCTAAAGAATTTGATTTGTTAACCTATTTAATGAAAAATGAGAATCAAGTGTTGGAAAGAGAACAAATCATCGTTAACGTATGGGGGTATGATTACGTTGGTGAAACGAATGTTGTTGATGTTTACATTCGCTACCTGAGAAGGAAAATAGATAAGGGTTTTCAACAATCCTACATTCAGACTATCCGTGGCGTAGGCTATAGTATGAGAGCGGATCCATCATGAAAATTCGGACCAAAATTTATTTGATTTCTTCTGTTTTTTTATGTTTGATTTTATTGATAATGAATGTATCCATTTATTTCTTTTACAAACAGGCGGCGATCCAAGAGAAGGCTGATTATTGGCAGGACCAAGCGGAACTAATAACTGAAAATAACAATTTGGATCTTCTTACCACCCCTGGCCATAGCAGACTGTTAAGGGCGCATGTTATTGATGATGGTATCGTCCGATTTATTAACACAGAGGGACATGTTGTTAATGAAATCGAGAATGAGGAGGAATTAAAAAGTCTCTCACCAGTTGTTAAGAAAGATGACGATTATGAACGGGTAACCCTTCAAGGAGAGAAGTACTTAGTAGCCTGGTATCCTGTTTACGATGCTAATGATCATTTTCTTGGCACCTTAGAATTGGCTCGAACCCTTGATCCTCTTTATGAAAACTTATCTCTCCTATTATTCATTATAATAGTCGCTTCGATTGTAGCTGTCCTTCTTTCTATTCTGGGAGGCAAACTATTAGCAAACATTCTTCTCGATCCTATCTCTTCGATGACAAAAACGATGCGAACGATAGCATCGAGCGGTCAATTTAGGAAAATCCAGACAACGCGACTTTCTGAGGATGAATTATATGATATGGCTATAACGTTTAATAATATGATCAATCGTCTTGAGGAAAACTTCGACAAAGAAAAACAATTTATTTCAGATGCTTCACACGAACTTAAGACGCCCTTAACTGTCATTGAAAGTTATACTAAATTAATAAAACGATGGGGGAAAGACGATGAATCCATTCGGGAAGAGGCCATTGAGGCAATTAGTTCAGAAACTCAACGAATGAAAATGCTGACGGAAAAAATGCTAAACTTGGCAGCGACCGAGCGTGGGGATGAATCCATTTATCCCGAGTCCATTGAACTCGTCAGCTTTTGTCAAGCGATTCAACGAACGTTGTCAATCACTTATAACCGAAATGTTCAATTTCTTTCTGATAGGGACGAAATTTATGTGGATTGGGATCCACAGAAACTTAAACAAGTGCTGTACATTTTTGTAGATAACGCTATTAAATACAGCGATCAGCCTGTTCAAATTAATCTTAAAGAAGTAGATAACAGAATAACAATCACTGTAATTGATGAGGGTATTGGCATACCCAAAGAGGACTTGGATCAGATTTTTGGACGTTTTTATCGTGTCGATAAATCGCGTAACAGCCAATCAGGAGGTACAGGTCTAGGTCTTTCTATTGCTGCGGGAATTATTGCTAAACATGGTGGTAACGTCACTGTTGAAAGCGAGGAAGACAAAGGAACGGCGTTTACAATTTATTTAAATTAACTTTGAATTCTTCTGGATATTGTTTGTTATGTGTTACGTAAGTGTCAATAATCGCGCCATATATAAATCACAGGTGATCCATGTGATAATCTCCGTTAATTCATCTGGTGAAGAAGATATAAATTAGCAAAAGTGTTCCCAAACTATTATTTATTATCAAATGCGGTCATTAATAAAAAAGTGCGTTCCCATGCGAAGGAGCGCACTTTTCATTATTAGGCCGATGCGAAACGTTCGACATAGGGGAAGAAGCCGTGTGTTGCTTTGGACAGGGCATGTTATGTCTTAGATTAAATCCATGCTTAGATAGCGTTCACCGGTGTCGGGTGCGATGCATAAAACACGCTTGCCGGGGCCTAAACGTTTTGCTGTGTCGAGAGCAGCATAGACGGCCGCAGCACCGGAAGGCCCGATAAAGATGCCTTCACGCTGTGGAAGCCGGCGGAACATATCGATGGCATCCTCATCCTCAATTTGCATAATTTCGTCGTAAACGCTGGTGTTCAAAATTTGCGGAACGAATCCGGGACTCGTGCCAACTAACTTATGCGGACCAGGCTCACCGCCCGATAAGACGGGGGATCCCTTAGGTTCAGCAACGGTAATCGTTAAACCAGGTATTTTTTCCTTTAAAACCTCGCCTGTTCCAGTGACGGTGCCTCCCGTACCGGCTGTGCAGACGAAAGCATCGAGATCGCCATCCATCTGCTCAACAATTTCCAGAGCTGTCGTTGAGCGGTGAATGTCCGGATTGGCTTCATTTTCGAATTGCTGGGGGATAAAGCTGCCTGGTATGTCCTTCTGCAGTTCGAGCGCCTTGTTAATCGCACCAGGCATTTTCTCCGCACTCGGGGTGAGCACAACCTCAGCACCATAAGCCTTTAAAAGATTCCGCCGCTCTAATGTGCTGTTATCCGGCATAACCATAATCGCCTTATAGCCTTTAGCAGCGGCATTCATAGCAAGGCCGATGCCCGTATTGCCGCTGGTCGGCTCAATAATCGTCGCGCCGGGCTCCAAAAGACCCTGATCATCTGCCGTTTTAATCATGCTGTAAGCAGCACGATCTTTGACACTCATGCTAGGATTCATGGATTCAAGTTTAATGTAGACATCCGCAGATCCCTCAGGTACCAGACGATTCAATTTGACAATCGGCGTCTTGCCGATTAGCTCCGCCATATTTTGTACAACGTCCATATTCGGATACACTCCTTATCAAGCGGGAAATGAGCCGCAGCTTAATTCCTAGTAGTTTACTCTATATTAACAGGTTTATGCAGCTGTTCCCAATATTTAAGTTGGATGGAAGGGAAGGATTTAGTAAGGTGTGCAGGAGTAGGCGCGCGAGCACAGTACGAAGGCGCGCGAGCACAGCACGAAGGCGCGCGAGCACAGCACGGGGGCGCGCGAGCACAGCACGAAGGCGCGCGAGCACAGCACGAAGGCGCGCGAGCACAGCACGAGGGCGCGCGAGCACAGCACGAAGGCGCGCGAGCACAGCACGAGGGCGCGCGAGCACAGCACGGGGGCGCACGAGCACAGCACGGGGGCGCGCGAGCACAGCACGAAAGCGCGCGAGCACAGCACGGGGGCGCGCGAGCACAGCACGGGGGCGCGCGAGCACAGCACGAAGGCGCGCGAGCACAGCACGAGGGCGCGCGAGCACAGCACGAAGGCGCGCGAGCACAGCACGAGGGCGCGCGAGCACAGCACGGGGGCGCGCGAGCACAGCACGGGGGCGCGCGAGCACAGCACAAAGGCGCGCGAGCACAGCACGGGGGCGCGCGAGCACAGCACGAGAGCGCGCGAGCACAGCACGGGGGCGCGCGAGCACAGCACGAAGGCGCGCGAGCACAGCACGAAGGCGCGCGAGCACAGCACGAAGGCGCGCGAGCACAGCACGAAGGCGCGCGAGCACAGCACGAGGGCGCGAGCACAGCACGGGGGCGCGCGAGCACAGCACGGGGGCGCACGAGCACAGCACGGGGGCGCGCGAGCACAGCACGACAGCGCGCGAGCACAGCACAAAGGGGCGCGAGCACAGCACAAGGGCGCGCGAGCACAGCACAAAGGCGCGCGAGCAACGCTCTGGATCGATCGAGCAGCACAGCAAATCGATCGAGCAACGCTCTGGATCGATCGAGGAGCATAGAAATTCGATCGAGCACAACACCCGATCGCCCCCTTCCAACAGCACATCCCTCTTATCGCTCAAACATTTCCTACATTTCAAGCAGCATGATAATTTTTTCGCATCATGCTGTATTGTTAGTTCGCCAGTGAACACTGTCATGGCGGCATTGTTTTATTTGAATATTCAGTTACATGCGAAATCGGCAGGAATCAGGCGAAATTTTGCGATATAAACATAATAAATCTTATACAATAAAAATTGTATAAGTTTTTAATACTGCATAACCTTATTTGCTTGTTTCCTTATTGCTGTGGATTTTTTATACTAAACAAGTAATTTCGTCGTAAGTCATAACGGAGGTGCAATAGAATGCTAGAGTTTGAGCATGTAACTAAGCGTTACAGTGGCAGCGAGCCAGCTGTCAACGATTTGAATTTAAATATTGATAAAGGTGAATTTGTGTGCTTTATCGGACCGAGCGGCTGTGGTAAAACAACAACCATGAAAATGGTTAACCGGCTGATAGATATTTCAGAGGGCACGATTTCAGTTTACGGTGAAGATATTAAGAAACAGGATGCGGTGGAGCTGCGGCGTTCGATTGGCTATGTGATTCAGCAAATTGGTCTGATGCCGCATATGACGATTAAAGATAATATTGTGCTTGTCGGGACGCTTCTGAAATGGTCCAAAGAACAGAAGGATGAGCGTGCTCGTGAATTGCTGAAGCTTGTCGGCATGCCTGAAGAATATTTGGATAAATACCCGCACGAATTGAGTGGTGGTCAGCAGCAGCGTATTGGTGTATTGCGAGCTCTGGCGGCAGATCCGCCTTTGATTTTGATGGACGAGCCATTTGGTGCGCTGGACCCGCTTACAAGGGATTCATTGCAAGAAGAATTTAAGAAGCTGCAAAAAGAACTAAATAAGACGATCGTTTTTGTCACGCACGACATGGATGAGGCACTGAAACTGGGTGATCGCATCGTGATTATGAAAGATGGTGAAGTCGTGCAGGCGGATACACCAAATGAAATTCTTCGCAATCCTGCCAGTGAATTTGTGGAAGAGTTTCTTGGTAAAGACCGACTGATCCAGGCACGTCCGGAAGTGACTACTGTGGGTCAGATAATGGGTGGCTATCCGGTAACAGCTCAAACATGCACGACGCTGAAAGACGCGATTTCGATCATGCGCAATAAACGCGTTGATTCACTCATCGTCGTTGATGCCACTAATAAGCTGCAGGGCTTTTTAGATGTTGAGGCGGTTAATTATTATTACAAAGAAGCCCATTTCATCGAAGAAGTGATGGAACCAGATGTCTTCTATGTCTCTGAGGACAGTCTGTTGCGTGACACGGTTCATAAGATCCTGCATCGTGGTGTGTCCTATGTGCCGGTCATTAATCAGGATGATCAGCTAACCGGCATCGTGACCCGGGCGACACTTGCCACTATTGTGTATGACTCGATCTGGGGCGATGGTTCGGAACTGGAAGATACTGCAGCAACATCAGAATAGGAGGTGACGACTATGATGGCATTTTTCTCAGAACATGGAACGGAACTGCTGTACAAAACGTGGGAACATTTTTACATTTCCCTGTTCGCCATGCTGCTTGGTGTGATTGTCGCCATTCCCGTGGGTATTGCTCTTTCAAGGGTTCCCAGATTTGCGGATAAGTTCATTTCATTTGTTGGTATTCTGCAGACGATACCAAGTCTGGCGATTCTGGCTTTTTTCATACCCATTGTAGGCATTGGCAAAGTGCCGGCTATTATCGCGTTATTTGTTTATTCGCTTCTGCCGATTTTGCGCAATACGTATATTGGTGTTCGCGATGTTGATCCGGGCGTTATCGAAGCAGGTAAAGGCATGGGCATGAGCAATGGCCAATCGATTACGAAAATGGAATTGCCGCTTGCGATGCCTGTGATTATGGCTGGTATCCGACTGTCAACCGTTTACTTAATTGGCTGGGCAGCACTGGCGGCATTCATTGGCGGTGGCGGTCTTGGTGACTTTATTTTTGATGGCCTGAATCTGTATCAGCCGTCACTGATTCTGGCTGGAACGATTCCGGCAACCATTCTTGCTGTCATTGCGGATCGTTCACTTGCACTTTTGGAAAGCAGGCTGACGCCTAATGGGATGAAAGAAGCAGCATAATGGGAGGTGAAGACGCGTGAAAACAGTCATAAAAAAGGCAATTATCATATCCCTTGTGATGGTTATGCTTGCCGGCTGCTCCTTGCCAGGACTGTCCGGGACATCAAAGGAAACTATTAAAATTGGCTCACTGACACAATCGGAATCCGAGCTTATGGCAGAAATGCTGTCCATTATGATTGAACGGGAAACCGATGCTGATACGGATCTCGTTACGAAACTGGGTTCATCCATTGTTCAGCATCAGGGCATGGTGCGCAGTGATATTGATATTTCGAGCACACGATATACCGGTACTGATATATCAGGCGCTCTTGATATGAATCCTATTAAAGATCCCGACAAAGCATTGAAAACAGTGAAGCGCGAGTTTCAAGATCGGTTCAATCAAACGTGGGCTGAAATATATGGATTTGAGAATAGCTATTCGATCGCTGTCACACAAGAATTTGCGGATAAAAATGACATTGAAACCATCTCGGATTTGAAGCCCTACGCTGATGATTTGGATTTTGGTGTCAATAATGCCTGGGTTAACCGGGAAGGCGACGGTTATGATGCTTTCAAAGAGACGTATTTTGACTTCGGTGATATTTATCCGATGAATCTCGGTCTGGTTTATCAGGCGGCAGCCAGTGGAGATATGGATGCTGTACTGGCTTATTCCACTGATGGCCGGATACAAAAATATAATTTGAAAGTGCTTAAGGATGATAAGCATTTCTTCCCGCCTTATGATGCATCATCGGTTATCAATAATGAGACTCTGGAAGAGCATCCTGAAATCGGTGAGATAACGAAGCGGCTTCATAATCAGATTTCAACAGAAGAAATGCAGGAATTGAACTACAAAATGGATGTTCAGCATATGAGCCCACATAAAACTGCGAAGCGATTTCTGGAAAAAAATGATTACTTTGAAGGAGGGAACTGATACATGGATACGTTGCAGGAATTGATCAATTATGTCAGTGCCAATGGCGATTATATTTGGACACAATTTTATAGACATTTTCTGATGTCGGCATATGGCGTGCTGTTTGCATCCATTATATCGATCCCTCTGGGAATTCTCATTGCTAAATATGGCAGGCTAAGCAACTGGGTGCTGACTGCCGGAAGTATTATCCAAACGATACCTGCGCTTGGCGCTATGGCTATTATTATGCTGGTTATGGGATTAGGGACTAATACAGCCATCGTCACGTTAATCTTGTATTCGATTCTGCCTATCACACAAAACACCTATGTGGGAATGAAAAATGTTGATAAAACAGTTGTTGAAGCAGGGTTCGCTTCTGGCATGACCAAATTTCAACTATTGCGCATGGTTGAATTGCCACTGGCCGTCAGTGTCATTATGGCTGGTGTTCGGACAGCGCTGGTTATTGGTATTGGCATTGTGGCAATTGGTGCTTTTATAGGAGCTGGTGGCCTTGGCGCTATTGTCATTACAGGTACAAATGCGACTGACGGAACAGCTATTATTCTGGCAGGTGCCATTCCGACAGCACTGATGGCCATTATCGCAGACTTGATTCTGGGCTGGACAGAACGCTTGTTACAGCCAGCTAAATCTTAAAACGCGTCGCGATTCTGCTTTTAGGTTCAACTATGACTTGGAGGTATGATGCATGCAAAAGCGTGATATGATCATTGAGAAAAATGTTCCCTGCAAGCTTTCGGACGGAATTGTGCTGCGCTCAGATGTGTATCGTCCCGATGATGATGGTGTGTATCCGGTACTGATGCTGCGCCTTCCTTATGATAAGGAAACACCGCGTTATTATGATGAATACCTGGAGGTCCCGCGAATGGTGGAAGCAGGCTATGCAGTGATTCTCCAGGATGTGCGCGGGCGATTTGCTTCAGATGGCACGTTTTCACCGTTCACCGACGAAGGAAAGGATGGCTGTGAAGCTGTCGAATGGGCAGCACGCCTTCCTTATGCAGATGGAAACGTTGGCCTGTTCGGCATGTCCTATCATGGCTATACGCAGCTCGCTGCCGCCGCGGAAAAACCGCCTTCTCTTAAAGCGATAGCGCCTGTGATGACGATGGCTGATCCGTGGGCTGACCTTTACGCAGAAGATAATGCTGCCCATGCAACAGGGAAATTCGAAACCTGGGTGCTGGGGTCGATTGTGGAAGATCAGCTGCGGCGCAAAGGCATACTGGATGAGCAAAAGTTGCGGTATTATCATGAGAATCTGGCGACGTTCCTCCATCAGGCACCGGCAGAAGCGTGGGGGCCTATGCAAGATCTTGATCCTGATTCGTTCTTCTTTGATGTGATGAAAGGGAATTTTCCGGCTAAAGTAATGGAACGTGCCAACATTCAGGATAAATTGCATTCAATCGATATTCCAGCCTTGTTTATGGGCGGCTGGTTCGATGCGCTGCTCAAACCGACGCTTGAGGCTTATCGTGCCTATCATGGCCCGAGTATGCTGTGGATTGGGCCTTGGACGCATGAGGAAATGACCGGACGCGCCGGTGAGGTTCTGTTTCAGAATGCAGAGAAGCATATCGGTGTTGACAGGATTCAAGATCCGACCCAACTGCACATCATCTGGTTTGACTATTGGCTTAAAGGCAAACCAATGCCTGTTCAGGAACCTGTGCATTTGTATGCGATGGGCGACGCAGAGTGGAAGGCTTTCTCACAGGAGCCAGATGCGTCCAAGCAAGCATTCTTCCTGCAGAGCGACGGAAATGCGGCGACCGGTGATAGCGGAAAACTGGCCGGCCAGCTGACGGAGACGGAAACCAAAACGGCGATGGTTCTGGACCCTGCTCATCCTGTTCCTACTTTTGGCGGCAATGCCCTGATCGCCGGAAGTGATTCCGGAATGTTTGACATTTCCGGCGTCCAGAATCGTTCAGATGTGCTTGTGTATACGAGTGATCCTGCCGAGGAATCCCTGCTACTGATGGGAACGGTCAAGGCGCTTGTTTGGGGTACCTCGCCTTCAGCCCTGTTCGATATAGTCATCAGGCTTTCCGACGTGGACGAAGAAGGCCGTGCCTGGAATATCACCGAAACATTTCACCGGGAAAAGGTGGAGCCGGATCAAATCGTACGTCTGGAACTGGATGTCGGGACAACGCTGTACCGTCTAGAGGCTGGTCATCGACTGCGGATCGATCTGGCTGCGTCCAATGCACCGCATTATGATGTCAATCTGAACAATGGAACAACAACGAAAACACATCAGGATGGTTATTCTGATATTGAATATATTCACGAGGGCGGGCAGACAGGATCACGTATTCTGCTTCCGATTGCAGACGAAACAGACTCTCCTTTATAGATCGTGTTAACTCTTTCTTGTATAACATTTACATGGGTTCAAGATCTTGTGGTACGGTATTGTTAAAAGATGGAAAAAGGAGAGAATGGTATGAGTGTTAATCAGGAGAAAATTGATGATATCCGGACGCAATTTGTTGAGAAGATCACAGACAATATGAACGCATTTGGTGCGCCAACGAGTGTTGGCCGTGTTCTGGGGATTATTTATATGAACGGCGACCCGATGACGCTTGATGAGTTATCGGCGGAAACCGGGATGAGCAAAACCCGGATGAGCCAGGTTGTCCGGGAAATGATTGATATGAACATTGCGGAGCGTGTGTTTCTAAAAGGTGTTCGGAAAGATCTTTACCAGGTGGAAGATGATTACTATCAGACGTTCATTTCCATTTTTACGGCCACCTGGCAAAAGGCCATAAGCCGCAGTCGTCACTTTGAACAGCGTTTGCGGCGCAAACTGGATGACCTTCAAGCACAGCCGGAGCTGACGAATGAAGACGAACAGGCGATTAATGATTTGCTGGCTGAAATTAAAGAGTGGACAGAATACTATGACTGGATACGCCGCGTAACTGACTTCTTTGAAAGCGGCGAAATCTTCAAGCATGTACCTAAACAACAACCAGGAGGCGATTTTAATGAGTAATAAGGTTATGATGTCATGTGCCCTGACAGGTGCGGGTGAGACGACAGCTAAAAATCCGGATGTGCCGGTAACTCCAAAAGAGATAGCCGATTCGGCGATTAAAGCAGCCAAAGCCGGTGCGACGATCGCCCACATCCATGTGCGTGATCCGGAGACAGGTAAGCTCAGCCACGATGTCAATTTGTTCCGGGAAACAGTGGAACGCATTCGTGAAGCGGATACGGATATTATTATTAATCTTACATCCGGCGGCGGTGGTGACTGGGTTCCGAGTGACGCCGATCCGACCCGGGGCGGCGAAGGGACGGATATCCAGACACCGGAAGAGCGGCACGAACCGGTTAAAGAACTTCTGCCGGAGATGTGCACGATCGACTGCGGCAGCACGAATTTCGGCAATATGCTGTATCTTGGTCCGACTGACTGGCTGCGCCGGCATGCCAAAATGGTGCAGGACAGCGGCGTGAAGCCTGAGCTTGAATGTTTTGACACAGGCCACGTGCGGTTTGCCAACCAGCTGTATCAGGAAGGCCTGCTGGACGGCGATCCACTGTTTCAATTCTGCTTAGGGATCCCATGGGGAGCTGCCGCTGATGCCGAGACGTTATCATATATGAAGAGCCGTGTACCGGAGAACAGCCGCTGGGCATCGTTTGGCATTGGTAAAATGCAAATGCCGATGGTTGCCGAATCCGTCATGCAGGGCGGTAACGTACGCGTCGGACTGGAAGATAACCTGTATCTGAAAAAAGGCCAGCTGGCAACGAATGAACAGCTCGTCGATAAAGCAGCCGGGATCATCCAGAGTCTTGGCTCAGATATCATGACACCAGCCGAAGCACGTCAGGAACTAAATCTGCTTAATCCATATGGAAAGGAAGCCTAACATGACAGAATCATCATCAATCAAACAAATTACCGTTGTCGGGACAGGTGTTATCGGCAATGGCTGGATCACCCGGTTTTTGGCTAATGGCTACCACGTTGTAGCCTCAGACCCAGCTCCGGAAGCCGAAGCTCTGACACGGGATTCCGTAAAACGTGCCTGGAGCTCGATCGAACAGATGGGTCTGGCTGACAATGCCTCACAGGACAACCTGGTATTTGAACCGAATTTGGAAAAAGCATTGGCTGAAGCCGATTTTGTTCAGGAAAACGTGCCAGAACGCGAAGAAATTAAACGGAGCGTCATTGCATCCATTGATCACTATGCACCAAAGGAAGCGGTCATCGCCTCAAGCACATCCGGGATTCTTCCGAGCACACTGCAGGCTGACTGTGTGCAGCATCCGGAGCGTGTGATTGTGGCCCATCCGTTCAATCCGGTCTATCTTATGCCGCTTGTGGAACTGGTTGGCGGCGAGAAAACAGATAATACATTTGTTGAACAGGCACAGGCGTTTTATGAAGGTATGGGCATGAAACCGCTCGTTGTTCATCAGGAAATCCAAGGTCATATTGCCGACCGTTTGATGGAAGCCATTTGGCGTGAGTCACTGCACATCGTTAATGATGGGGCAGCGACAACGGAGGAAATCGATGCGTCTATCGTCTATGGGCCGGGCCTGCGCTGGGCCTTGATGGGGCCGTTTATGACACTGCATATGGGCGGCGGCAAAGAAGGCATGCGCCATATGCTGGAACAGTTCGGTCCGGCTTTGAAACTGCCATGGACATACCTGGAGGCACCGGAATTAACCAATGAACTCGCTGAAAAAGTTGTCACAGGCAGTGAAGCTCAGACGGGTAATGTCGAAATGGACAGACTTGAAGAACGGCGTGACCAATTTTTGATTGAACTGCAGCAGCTGCTGCAAAAATACTGGCCAAGTGCTAATCTGTCCGGCGGCATCTAAGCCGCTGCAGAAGAAATAGAGGTGATATGCTATGCGTGAGGCGAAAAAGCTGCTTCAGGACACGGTGCCCGCTGCCTGGATCGACTATAATGGCCATATGAATGATGCCGAATATAGCCGGGCGTTCAGCCAGGGGGTCGATGCGTTTATGACCTTGATCGGCTTGACGGAAGATTTTCGCGACCAAGAGCAGTACACGGTGTACACGCTGGAAGCACACATTTGTTATCTGGACGAGATGAAGCAGGATGAGCCGTTTGACGTTCGGCTGCAAATCCTGGATTATGATGCGAAGCGGGCGCATGTGTTTTTTGAGCTGTTCGGTGACAATGACAAACGGGCAGCCACTGGTGAGCAGATGCTCATGGGAATGGACCAGACAACCGGGCGCCCCGCACCATTCCCGGAGACGGTTTTCACGAAGCTGGAAGAACTCGCTGAGGAACATACACCAGCAGAAAAACCGCAGGAAGCCGGCCGTGTGATCGGCATCCGGCACAAAAAATAGAATATGGGAAAATAGTGCTTATAAATGGTGTATCAAATAGCAGCTAAATTTGATACGCCATTTTTTAATGAACAGGCAAACTAGCCTGGCTTCTAGTATCCGCCGCTAAATGAATGACTGCCTGATTAAGAATGTTTAACAATTGTTTAACAAAACTGAAAAACTGACAAAAATCGTGTATCATAAATAGGCGAATCTATTGAACGTAAGCAGGTGTTCGTATGATGAAACGATTCATCGCCTTATTAGCTTTGGCTGTTGCTCTGACGCCGTTCAGCCTGATGGCAGTGAAGGCTGAGGCAGCCGATGCTGATCTTTCTTTGTCGAGTGAAGCAGCCGTTATGATAGATAGCGAGACCGGTGATATTCTCTATCAAAAACAGGCTGAAAAGTCGATGTATCCGGCCAGTCTGACAAAAATGGCAACCGCTGTCTATGCGATCGAGAATGCGAATCTTGATGAACGTGTCACAGTGAGTGAGAATGCGGCTGGTACAGAAGGATCCAGCGTCTACCTCGAGGAGGATGAGGACATTTCCTTAAAGAAACTGCTCCAGGGTTTATTGATCAATTCCGGCAATGATGCCGCTGTGGCAATTGCTGAGCATATTGACGGCAGTGTCAGCCAGTTTGCATCGACTATAAACGACTATCTGCGGGAACAAGTCGGTGTTCATGACACACATTTTGAAAATCCGAATGGTCTCTTTAATAAAGATCATGTGACAACTGCGAAGGACCTGGCAGCTATCACACGATATGCTATGCGTCATGACACGTTTCGGGAGATCTTTGGAACCAAAGAGCTCGACTGGCATGGGGAGACATGGGATACAACCCTTTACACACATCATAAATTGATGCGCGAAGATCCCTACGATGGTGTGGTCGGCGGCAAAACGGGTTTTGTTGATGAATCCGGTCATACGCTGGCAACTGCTGCCGAGCGCGATGGTTTAAAACTGATTGTCATCACGCTGGATGTCTCCCGCAAAGACGAGGCTTATGCTGATACCACCAAACTTCTGGATGACGGTTTTGACCATTTTGAAGAGTCGACGATTGATAAGGGGACAGCCTATACGGCAGGAAGCGATGATTATCAGACGGACGAAAAGCTAACCTATACACATGATCTGGACAAGAAAGTGCGGCAGGATGTTACAGAGGATGGCGAGCTGGAAATCAGTCAGCCGGACGAAGGCGTGATAGCCTCTGTACCGCTGGCGAAAGCTGAAGACCAGACAGAGGCGAAAACGGAAAAAGCCGATCATAATGCTGAGGGAAAAAGTCTTTTACACAGGAATGATTCGCTTATGATGGTTATCCCGCTGACAGCTGTTGTGATTGGTGCTGCGGGTATTCTTTTTCACCGCAAACGAAAGCGGAACAGCTTCTTTTAGACATCGTCCCCGAGGCCAGCCACACGAACGGCATCCGGCAAAAAAATCATACAGAAACACACATGGCGCGTCCTGCTTCTTTACGGCAGGGTGCGCCATTTTTTTAGTGTGTGCGGCTAAGTTATCGGCAGGCCTCAATCAATAACTATATGCTGTGACACGTTTTCCAAACCGCTTATAATTTTCCTCACGTGTCACATACTAACAGCAGCATGTAATTTGGAGGTCCCTATGAAACGGAAGAATCAGGGGAAGAGCAAGAAAGATCAGTTATTTCCCCAAAAACTTGATGCCTTAAAAGAAATGATGCAAAGCAAATTCGAGAATAATCAGGATTTAACATTTGCGATCTATGAGCAGGATCAAGGGACAAGAGTGGCTGTCTTTTTCATCCAGTATATGGCGAAAGAGAGCCAAGTGAAGCAGGACTTACTTGACCCTGTGCTCAACAGTCAGGACGAGTGGAGCACATCGTCGCTGAAAAATGACATTCCGATTGCTACTCAAATGACAAAGGAAACGCTGGATGAAATTCTAAAAGGTTTGCTGGTCGGGGAAGTTTTTATTTATGTTGAAGGTGAAACAGAGGCTCTTTCTTACCTGTTGCTGAATAAAGAGCACCGGGCGCTTAACAAAGCTGAAAATGAATCGGTGGTTCTCGGTCCCCAGATTTCCTTTACTGAATCGTTGATAACGAACATGAATGTGGTGCGATGGAGTATTCGTTCGACCGATCTGGTGATGGAAAAATTTATGATCGGGCATACTTACCCGCGTGAAGTGCGTCTCGTCTATGTTAAATCCGTTGCTAATCAAACGGACGTTAATACGATGCGCCAGAGACTCCAGGATTTGGATGTTGACGATGTGGGGGATACGACGATTTTGATGCAGTATATTAACGATTCATCCTCGTCTGTATTCCCGCAATACTATGCGACGGAATTGACCAATCGCTTCACGCATGACATTAAGCAGGGACGGGTTGGCATGTTAACGGAAAACAGTCCATCCGGGATGATTGCGCCGTCTACATTCTTTAGTTTTTTTGAATCGACTGAAGATATGTATATGCGTTGGAATGTTGGGTCATTTTTGCGCCTGTTACGGTTTTTGGCGCTGCTGTTTGCGGTTTTTATTACACCGCTGTATATTGCAGCGGTGACGTATCACTTTGAAATCATTCCGACCAATGAACTCATTACTATTGGCAAATCCCGGGCGGTTGTTCCATTTCCGCCGCTGATTGAGGCCTTGTTTTTAGAATTTTTAATTGAGCTCCTGCGCGAAGCCGGAGCACGCCTGCCGACAAAGATCGGCGAGACGATTGGCATTGTGGGAGGTGTCATTATCGGACAAGCGATTGAAGAGGCGGGACTGACGAGTAGCATTTTAATTATTATCGTTGCCTTGAGTGCCTTGTCTTCCTATACGGTACCAAATTATATGATGGGAACAAGCATTCGTGTTGTGAGCTTTCCTATGATGATTCTGGCTGGGCTGTTTGGTCTGATCGGCATTATGTACGGGGCATGTTTTCTCGTCATTCATCTGGTTAAACTCAAGTCCCTGGGCAGACCGTACCTGTCACCGGTTTTTCCGTTTTACTTAAAAGATCTGAATAAAGCGTTGTTCCGTTTGCCATTGCAATTCCAAAACAGACGCTTTCTGTCATTTCAGCCCAGAAAATCGCATCGCTATAACCGGGAAGAAGCCAGACGGCAACGAGACATTAAGAAGTAGGGTGACGAATGGATATTAATATGAAGGTCAACCAGGCACTGCGTTTTCGCGCATTTTATCTGTTTTTTATAATGGGCGGCATTCAGATTGGTGTTGGCGTTATAGGCGGACCCAAATACATTTTCACGCACGCGCGACAGGACAGCTGGATCTCTGTTCTGATTGCGTATGCGGCTATTTTAATAATTTTGTGGGTGATGCTTCTTATCCTGAAAAGCTATGATAATGCTGATATTTTTGGAATCCAGGCGGATATCTTTGGCCAGTGGATCGGCAAGCTGCTGGGTACGGTTTATATTCTGCATTTTGCTTTGACTCTGTTTGTCGTACTCGTCACCTATATTGACCTTATCCAGTTGTTTATCTTTCCACATCTCAACGCTTGGCTTATCAGTTTTTTGCTTTTATCATTAGTTGTCTATTGTGTTGCCGGCGGCTTGCGCTCGGTTATCGGGGTTGTGTTTCTCTTCTTTCTGCTGTCTCATTGGCTGTGGCTGTTAATGTATAAACCCATTTCTTTAATCGATGCCTCTCATTATCAGCCTGTTCTGCAGGCGTCGATGATTGATCTGTTAAAAGGGTCTAGAGAATCTGCATTCACGCTTGCCGGATTTGAAATCCTTTTCGTGCTGTATCCGTTTATCCAGAATAAAAAACATGTTTGGCGCCCTCTTTGGTTAGGAATAACCTGGTCGGCGGGCATATTATTGTTCAGTGTTGCCGTAGCTATCGGTTACTTTAGTCCCATTCAATTGGAAACCATCGAATGGACTGTCTTAGCGATGCTTCAAAATGTTGAATTGCCGTTTATTGCTCGCTTTGACTTTATTATTGTGGCCGAATGGATGATGATCGCCCTGCCGACGATACTGTTGTATATGTGGGCTACGACGCAAGGCATGAAGCGACTTTATAATGTCCCGAAGCGCGTGACGTTGTATAGTCTCGCGTTAATTATGGCTGTCTTAAGCGGCTTCATCGACAGTCATGGTCAGGTTATGATGTTAACCAATTTCGCGAATGATATGGCCTTTTGGATCATTTTTGTTTATCCACTTGTCCTGCTGCCCATTGTTAAATTTAAAAAATGGCGGCAAAACCGGAAGTGAAGGAGGGAGAAATATGAAACGCTGTCTGTTGGGCATTCTTGTTTTGATGAGTATACTCCTGGGTGGCTGTGCTCAACCACAGATCCTTGAAGAAAACGGTATTATGAGTGTCTATGGCGTTGATATCACCCAGCGTGACCAGCTAAGCACCACATCTGTGTATTACAAATTCGGATCCAAAGGTCAGGGTTCATCCAGACTTGTCACGGGCAAAGGAAAAACACTGGCGGAGGGCCAAAAACGGATGAATTATAAGCTCGGATTTGAGCTGCAGTCGGGATCGATTGAATTAGAGCTATTCGGCAAGAAAGCCGCTAAAAAAGGTCTGATTAGTTATATGGAAGCGGCAGTCCGTGATCCAGTAGCGTCCAGCAGGCGATTATTGGCTATCAGTGATACGACCGCCGAGGGTTTGATAACCAAGATCGATAAGCGGCCAAATATCAATGTCAATAGGGTGCTGTCCAAGAATATTGAAGTGAACAATGATATGAACGTTCTCCCTAAAGTAACACTTCACAGCTTTGATCATCATTATTATGAATCGGGCAGGGATCCAGTGATGCCGATTATGTCCTATCAAGATAAAAAAGTAAAACTCACTGCACTGGGGCTGTTTCGGGGTGATCAGCTGGCGGGGAAAATTCCGATCGACCAGGCTTTTTACATCAAAGTTGCCCATGAAACGATCCATGGCCTGCATCAAGAGGTTCAATTGCCGCTCCAGCCGCTCAAGCAGCATTTACAAAAGGAACCAAAAGGCGATCGTGATCACCTTTATACAGTATTTAATATTGAGAAAGGGACAAGTAAAACAAAGCTCGTCGACAAACAAAATCTCCATTTTCAGACCCAATTAAAATTTGGGGTAAACTTATTGGAATTAACCGAGAGCATTAATCTGCAGAAGCGAGACGCGATTAGCGCACTGGAAACAGAGATTGAGAAGACAATGAAACAGCAGTATACACAGCTTGTAACGAAATTGCAGGAACTGAATGTGGATCCTATCGGCTATGGGCGCATTTATAAAGCGCAAAAACGAAGTGGTGCGCTGACGGAATCGGAATGGCGTGATAAATTTCCGGACATAACGGTTGATGTTGATGTTGACGTGACGTTGCTTGATCAAGGGATAACACCTTAACAGGAGAGGCTGTTTCATAAGCCAAATCAGCTCATCTATATCATGCTAATTAACCCCGCCGCTGTCGAGACTGCGCCGGGGTTTAACGTTTGTCTTTCCAGTTTTTAGCCATCCGCTTTAACAGCAGCCAGCGAATGATGCCGCCGATGATTAATCCAAGAGGCAGTCCGCCCAGCATGGGCAGCCACATCGGACCAATTAAATAGCCAAATAGCTCAAAATGAGGTGAAAAAATCAAACCAACTGTCACAAAGTAAGCGGCAAACACAAAAGGGATAAAAGCATAGGGGCGGCTGCCGCCTTCAGCCTGTTTATAGGCATCCCACATGGCGAAAAAATAAATACATGGGTAAAACATCAGCCATGCGTAATTTGTCTGCTGAATGGCTTCCTGTATGCTGCCATGAAAGCTTAACATAATTACCTCGTTGAAGTTCCCCATGACATTAATAAGCAGTTCCAGGAAGATAAATACAAACCCTTTTAAATAGCTGTGATTCATAAGCTGTCCAAATCCGGGCAGGGCGACACTCCATAACAGCGCTTCAAGTTTTGTGCGGTTTTTGCCATAATACGTTGTCATATGTTTACCGATCAGACCAGCTGTACAGGTCTGGTATGGAATGTCCTCGAATCCGAGTCGCAGCTGTCTGGCTTTGGTCAAGCACGAATGGCTGTCGTTCTGTCATGATATCGTCTCCTTTTACGAAGCGTTCGCTGGATGGTCGGCCGTACGTCAAGTGTCCTTGAATGCCCAGAATTTAACATGTTTAGTTTAACCAGAATAAATGAATTTATTCTATTAAAAGTTTCATAAACGCCAGCAGAACTCCGCTGACATGTTACAATAAGCGTTAACGACATAAGGGGGAGATCAGGATGGACGTCAAAACATATACGACACTGGATGCGACGGCAATCGCTGAGTTAATTCAGCGTCATGAGATGCAGCCGTCTGAGTTTCTGCAGCTGGCTTTCCGGCGGCTTGAAGCGGTTAATCCAAGCCTCAATGCCGTTGTGCAGCAGCGCAAAGACCGGGTTATGGCGGAAGCAGACACAGTGGCAATGGACCGGCTGTTCTCAGGTGTTCCGCTATTATTAAAAAATCTGACGCAGTCGATTGCCGGTGAAGAGCTCAACGCGTCCTCCCGGCTCATGCAAGCTACCATCAGCCAGCAGGATGCCACGATCGTCAGCACATTTCGGGAAGCGGGTTTTTTATTAATGGGGCACAGCAATGCACCCGAATTTGGTCTAAAAAATATTACAGAGCCTGCTTTGTACGGGCCGGCGCGCAATCCGTGGAACACCAATCACTCACCTGGCGGCTCCAGCGGCGGTTCAGCGGCAGCCATCGCAAGCGGCGTTGTCCCGGCAGCAGGAGCCAGTGATGGCGGCGGATCGATCCGGATACCCGCATCGTTCACGGGTCTGTTCGGGCTGAAGCCGACACGCGGACGCACACCGGTGGGGCCCGGTGCTGGCCGGCAGTGGCAGGGTGCCGCGATTGACTTTGCCCTGAGCAAAAGCGTTCGTGACAGTGCCGCGATACTGGACAACCTGCAAGTTGTGCAGCCGGAAGCGGCGTTTCAGACACCATTATTTGCTGGGAATTACCTGAAAAAAGTCACCGAACCGTTTACAAAGCCATTGCGGATTGCCTTCACAACCGAATCCCCGGTTGGCACACCTGTTTCCGGCGAGGCCCGGGAAGCTGTCCGGAAAACGGTTAAGTGGCTGGCGGAACAGGGCCATCACGTGGAGGAACAAGCACCTGACATCGATGGCGTCGATTTAATGCGTCACTATTATATGATGAACAGCGGTGAGATCGCTGCTCTCGGGGAAAATCTGGCGAAGACTATAGGCAGACCTCTGACGGAAAATGATCTGGAGCTTGAAACGTGGCTGTTAAACACAGCCGGGCAATCGGTCTCCGCTGCGGACTACTCGATCAGTCTCGGTGCCTGGGATCAGGCGGCTGCCCGGATGGCTGCTTTCCACGAGACGTATGATCTGTATCTGACACCGGCCTCAGCCTTTCCGGCGCCGGAAGTGGGCGAATTAACCTACAGTCAGGAGCGCCAGGCTGTGCTCCGGGAGCAGATGCACCAGCTGGATAAACACGAGCAGCAGGATCTTATCTATGACGTGTTTTTGCCGAGTCTCACCTACACACCTTTTTCACAGCTGGCCAACCTGACCGGACAGCCCGCTATGTCTGTTCCTGTGCATACAACAGCGAGCGGACTGCCATTAGGGGTTCAATTCATGACTGGAAAAGGGCAGGAGGATCTGCTGCTGAAGCTTGCCGGTGATATGGAAAAGACAGACGTGTGGGCAGGCATGCGCGGAAACCCGTATATGACGCAGGCTGACTAAGCTTTCAGCCGCATGATAGATGAGAGAAGGAGCGACTCGGCGTATAAACGCTGTTTGATGCGTCCATACTTGCTTTAAAAGCCGATATTAGATTAAAGATTTTTAGTATAGCGAACTTATAAAGGATCGAGGGGGAGGCGTTTGCTGGATGATAGAGAAGACTGAGCGTTATCAGAACGAGATTGCGAGAGTTATTGCCAATATTAATCATGTCATCGTTGGCAAGGAGAAAGAAGCGGTGCTGAGTCTTGTTGCCCTTTTGGCTCAAGGTCATGTTCTGCTGGAAGATGTGCCGGGTGTGGGGAAGACGATGCTTGTCCGCGCCCTGGCGGCATCACTCGACTGTGATCTGCGGCGAATTCAGTTTACTCCTGATTTACTGCCCTCAGACGTCACAGGTGTGTCGATTTACAATCCAAAAACGCTGGAATTCGAGTTTCGTTCCGGTCCGATTCTCGGCAATATTGTGCTGGCGGATGAGATCAACCGGACCTCACCCAAGACCCAGTCCGCTTTACTTGAAGGCATGGCAGAGAATCGTGTCACTGTCGATGGGCAAACCCTCCCATTAAAGAGGCCGTTTTTTGTCATGGCGACACAAAACCCAATCGAGTACGAGGGAACCTATTCGCTGCCTGAGGCTCAGCTCGACCGGTTTTTGCTGAAGATGACAATGGGATACCCGTCAGCTGATGAGGAAATGCAGATGCTTGATTTAACTGCTGAGCACCATCCGATTGACAGCCTGTCCCCTGTACTCACACAAGCTGATCTCGTTCATCTGCAGGAAGAGGTGAATGAGGTTTATATTGACCGGACGATCAAACAATACATTATTAATCTCGTGAACAATACGCGTGACGACCAATTCGTTTATCTTGGCGTCAGTCCGCGCGGTTCGATCGCTTTAATGAAAGCTGCCAAGGCTTATGCTTATATTTATGGACGTGATTATGTACTGCCGGATGATGTGAAATATTTGGCACCCTTTGTGCTCGCCCACCGCCTGATTTTAAATGCGGAAGCGGCTTATGATGGCTGGACGCCTGAACAGGTCGTTGACGCGATTGTGGCACACAGCGACATTCCCATCCAGAAGGGCTTTCAGTCATGAGCAGAACACTCCGGCTGATTGGCAAAATAAGTGTCGCGGTGCTGCTCGTGGGAGCGCTGTTTTCGTTTGCGATGTTTCAGGGCGGGTTTGTCAGCTGGTTTCTGTTTTTTGCCGTGCTGCCGGTTCTGCTCTACCAGCTCGGGGTGCTGCTTTACCCGATAAGTGATTGGCACGTTAGCCGGTGCCTTTCCCGGCATACGGTCCGGACGGGTGATCGGATTCAAGTGACTCTGACCATTAAACGGTCGCTGCCATTTCCTGTCTATTACTGTCTGTGTGAGGAACAATTTCCTGATACACTGCAGCAGGCGGATAATGCGGCAGAACGCTATCACAGTCTGGCCGATCCGAGCAGTCGTCACAGACAGCGCCAGATGAAACGCATGCTGTTTCCGGGTTTCCGGCGGGTGATCAGGCTGAGCTACAGCATCACGGATATCCCGCGCGGTGAGCACGTCCTGCCAGCAGTCAGGATTCGGACGAGTGATGTATTTGGCATGATCACAAAGGAGCACTGCTTCCCGGTTGCGGATGAACTTGCCGCAGCGCCGAATAAACAACCGGTCATGCTGTCAGGCGCCTTTAACAGTGCCGAGCACGGTTCGTCTAAATCCCATAAGGCTCATTTAACCCATACGACTATCGCGGCAGGTGTCCGGGAATACGTGCCCGGTGACAGTCTGTCCTGGATTGATTGGAAACAGACCGCACGGCGCAATCAAATCATCACCAAAGAATTTGAGCAGGAAAACAGCTCGGATACGGTGGTGGCACTGGATGCGAGTGCTGCTTCTGGTAATAATACACAGGCTTTTGAAATGGCGATTGAGCTGACACTGGGACTTCTGCAGGCGGTTCGGCAGCAGACGTCAGAGGCGGGGTTGTTTGTGGCCGGGAAACGGACGATGTATTTTCCGCTCAGGCTGAGTACGGGTCAGCAGCAGGCCATTAGACGACACTTAACGCATTTGCAGCCGGGCGGATCGGAGTCGTTTTCGGTTTTGCTGCAGAGACGCATGCAGCAAGCGGCCCCAATGGCCAATCTCTTTGTTGTGACCACATATATAGAGCCTGATCTTCCAGATGTGATCAGCCGTTTAAGACAGCGGCAGGTGAAACAGATGACGCTTCTCTTTATTCAGGCCGCTGCGTGGATTTCTCAAGCGGAGCAGGATAGAGTCCATCAGCTCCGCGCTGCAGGTATTCGCGTCAATGTTCTGACAGAAACGGAGCTGTCGCAGGATTTGATTGAGGTGAGAGCGGTATGACGGGCAAACAATCATTTTTGTATACGACCCTGTTATATGGCTGTGCTTTTATATTATTTTTGGAATGGCTTTACCCGGTCGAGCTTGTCAGTGACGTCCGGAACATGACCGTGTTTCTTGTGTACGCGATATTTTGTTTTGCTATCGCTATGCTACGGCTGCGCTGGTGGCTGTCAATGCCGCTGAAAGGCATGGGGCTCGTGCTGATTCTTGATAGCCTGTTTCTGGAACCGTCGCTTTTCAGCAGCGCGTGGCTGAATCAGGCTGTGTCAGAAATCAGCCTTAATCTGAATGCACTTATGGCCCAGCATTGGGGCGCACTCACACCTTTATTCCGCAGTCTATTGTTTTTGCTCTTAATCTGGATGCTCAGTTATCTATTGTATTACTGGTTTATTGTGATGCAGCGCGTGTTCCTGTTTGTTGTCATGACCGTTGTCTACCTGTCACTCCTGGATACATTCACACCGTATGATGCGGATGCCGCGATTGTCCGCACATTGATCGTGTCATTTATTGCTCTTGGCGTCGGTCATTTGTCCCAGGAAGAGATGCGGGAGTCTGTCCGTTTTGCCTGGCTGAAAAAGGCGCCTTCATGGGTTATTCCACTCGCTGTGCTGATTATGGTGTCAGTTCTCACTGGCTTCGCTGCTCCCAAGTTTGACCCGCAATGGCCTGATCCAGTCCCATTTCTTAACAGTGCTGCGGAGAATGCCAGCGGATTGGAGAACAGTGATGATGCAGGCTCGCAAAAATCCGGCTATGGCGAGGATGACACCCAGCTGGGCGGCTCGTTTGTGCAAGATAAGACAGTGGTTTTTAAGGCAAAAGCACAAGATGAGCATTACTGGCGTGTCGAGACAAAAGATGTCTACACCGGAAAAGGGTGGAAAAAATCGCAGAATACGCAGTATAACTTACAATCCAGCGATGCTATTGATATGGACACTTTTTCCGATGATGTCCCCGTCGAAGAACATAAGGCTCAAGTGACGTTTCAAAATGGCCGTCCGATGGGAAAGCTCGTTTACCCGTACGGGATCACAGGCTTTGCAGCCAACGGCGTTGCGGCCGACCTTGACGTTGATATGCAGGTGGATCGTCAATTTGGCGAGATCCGGCCTGTCCAAAATGGCAGCATCTCCCGCCTTAAGCAGTATACCGTCCAGTATGATGTGCCGTCGTTCAGACCTGACGTGCTGCGGTCAGTCAGTCCCGGCGACGATCCAGGTGGTCTGAAGGAACGCTATACCCAGCTGCCGGACAGTCTTCCGGAGCGGGTCGGCGAACTGGCAAAGGAGATTACTGAAGACGCGACTAATCGCTATGACAAAGCGCAATCGATTGAGACGTATTTTGGCCAGAGTGGGTTTCGTTACCAGACGAGCAATGTGCCGGTGCCTGATGCGGACCAGGATTATGTGGACCAGTTTCTGTTTGACTCCAAGGAAGGCTATTGTGACAACTATTCCACCTCGATGGTTGTGATGCTGCGGTCACTGGGCATTCCCGCACGCTGGGCGAAAGGTTTTACGAGCGGTGAGGTTGTCGACTATGGCGAAACTGATGATGACGCTGATGTTTACAAAGTGACGAATGCGAATGCCCACTCGTGGGTGGAAGTCTATTTTCCAGGTTCTGGCTGGGTGTCATTTGAGCCGACGCAAGGTTTTTCCAATTTAACTGAATACCAGGAACAGGATTCGAACGCGGAAAGCGGCAATGAGACCGAGCAGGACACAGAGGAGCCAGAGACGGACGAACCGGATACAGCTGAACAGTCTGATGAGGCAGACGAAGCAGCTCAGGCGCAGGAAACCCGCAGCAACGGGTCATTTCCCTGGGGTTATGTGCTTGCAGGTGCTGCTGTGATCGCAGTTCTGGCCCTGGTTATCTATAAGACACGCTTTCGCTGGCGGATGGCTTACTTACTCCGGAAATGGCAGCGTCGGCCGGATGATCAGATCTTTCAGGAAGCGTATCTCTGTTTGCTGGACCTGCTTGCCCATAAAGGTGTGACCCGGAGACCGGATGAGACATTAAGTGAATTCTCACAGCAGGTTGATACGCTTTACCAGACAACCGACATGGGGCGACTTACCACGGCTTATGAACAATGGCTTTATAAAAATGAACTGACGTCTCAGGATGAGGTCCGCCTGCGTGAGTTATGGCGGCAATTAATGAAGCGCATTTTAGCTTGACGCCTTGTTCATCCCTTAGTAAAATAAGACCATATAAAAACTGCCTGATCACTAGATAACGCCGTTCATATATCCTCGACAATAAGGGTCGAAAGTTTCTACCGGGGCACCGTAAATGCCCTGACTATGAAGGCGGAATGTCAATGGGTTATTAGCACGAACCCGGATTTCTGCCTTCTAACAGCTATGTGCTGTCCAGTGGCAGGGGTCCGGGTTATTTTTGAAAGAAACAGGATGTGACCTTTGGCTGTTTCTGCGAACCCAGAAGGCGGGCTTAGTCACGAACCAAAAATGCAGGATTGATAGGAGCGAGGCAAAATGGAATCGAACGATATGCTATTAGTATTAAATTTTGGCAACCCATATAACCAGCTGTTGACGAAACAAATTCGTAAACAGCATGTCTACAGTGAATTGCATCCGCAAGCGACAAGCGCTGAGGCGATCAGCCGGATGAGGCCTAAAGGCATTATCCTCTCAGGAGGCCCGGCTAATGAAGCTGAGAATTTCGACCCGGCTATTTTTGATCTGGGCATTCCGGTTTTGGGCATTGATGACGGTATGCGGCAGATGGCGCGTCATGTCGGGAGCACGGTGACGCAAACGGCCCGCCAGGACAAGGGTGAAGCCGTGATTGAGCTTCAGGGTGACGGGGTTCTGTTTCAGGATGCACCTAAAACGCAGACGGTCTGGATGAGCCAGAGTGCCGATGTCGCCAATGTGCCAGAGGGCTTTCAGACAAATGCTTCAAGCGCTCAGACCCCCGTTGCAGCAATGAGCGCTCCTGATCGCAGTTTGTATGGCGTTATGTTTCATCCCGAGGTCAGCGAAACAGCGTATGGTGAGGATTTACTGCAGCATTTTATTTATGATGTATGTGGCTGCGGAGGTGACTGGACCGTTCAGGCCTTCATCGATCAGAAAGTGGCACGCATCCGCGACCAGGTAGGGGACAAGCAAGTACTGTGCGCGCTCAGCGGCGGCGTTGATTCCTCCGTTACGGCCGCACTGGTTGATAAAGCGATTGGCAAGCAGCTGACCTGCATCTTTGTTGATCACGGCCTTCTCAGAAAAAATGAGGCCAGTGATGTTAAAAAGACATTTGCGGAGGATTTCGATACGCATTTCATCGCCATCGATGCGGCTGACCGGTTTTTAAACAAGCTGAAAGGTGTAACAGACCCGGAGCAGAAACGGAAAATCATCGGCAATGAATTCATTTATGTGTTCGATGATGAAGCAGACAAACTGAAAGATATTGAATTTCTGGCGCAGGGAACCGTTTACCCCGATGTAATCGAAAGCGGCGGCGAAAACGGTCAGGTGGTCAAGTCGCATCATAATGTCGGCGGTCTGCCGGAAGACATCCAGTTCGAACTGATTGAACCGCTGGATACCCTATTTAAAGACGAAGTCCGCGAAGTTGGTCTGCAGCTTGGGCTTCCGGAGACGATTGTGTGGCGGCAGCCGTTTCCAGGTCCCGGCCTGGGAATTCGCGTCCTTGGTGAAGTGACGGAGGACAAGCTGGCGATTGTTCGGGAATCGGATGCTATTTTGCGTGACGAAATTGCTTCTGCCGGTCTGGATAAAACTATCTGGCAGTATTTCACGGTTCTGCCGGATATCCGCAGTGTCGGCGTAACAGGTGATGCGCGCACGTATGATTATACAATCGGCATCCGCGCGGTAACCTCCGTCGATGGCATGACCTCTGACTGGGCACGTATTCCGTGGGATGTTTTAGAGACAATATCGACGCGCATAGTGAATGAAGTCGACGAAATTAACCGTGTTGTGTATGACATTTCCAGTAAGCCGCCTGCAACGATTGAATGGGAATAACGAACATTTACTATATAAATGAATAGAATGTTCGTTTTCTGTTGACGTGTTCAGCTGCTTCATGTAATATGAACCTATAATTAAATAGTTTGCGTATAATTTCGGGGATACGGCCCAGAGTCTCTACCAGACCACCGTAAATGGTCTGACTACGCAAGAGAAAAGTCATGATGTTGAGGACTGAGTCTCTTCTGATTGCTTTTTCTTGCTCGGTTTTGTGAGCACTCTTGCCCCCGCAGGAGTGCTTTTATTTTAAAAGGAAAAGTGAGGAGGAGAAACATTGCGGCGTTATTTTCAGTTTAGCGAACATGGCACGACTTACCGGAACGAAATTATGGGTGGACTGACGACCTTTTTAGCGATGGCTTATATTCTGTTTGTTAACCCTTCGACGCTTGCATTGGTTGGCGTGGAAGATTTGCCTGAAGGTGTCACACGCATTGATCAGGGGGCGGTCTTCACGGCTACTGCTGTTGCGGCGGCACTGGGAACGCTCATCATGGGGGTTCTCGGCAAATACCCGATTGCGCTCGCACCGGGGATGGGCTTGAACGCCTTTTTCGCTTACACGGTGATTTTAGGATTCGGCATCCCCTGGGAAACCGCTCTTGCCGGTGTTTTGGCATCCGGACTTATATTTATCGTCTTAACCTTAACAGGCCTGCGCGAAAAAGTTATTAACGCCATTCCGCCCAATCTGAAAATGGCTGTGGGTGCTGGCATCGGTCTTTACATTGCCTTTATCGGGTTTCAGAACGCAGGTATTATTGTCGGTGATGACGATACACTCGTATCGCTGGGCAATTTGACAGCACCGCCTGTTATGCTGGCTATTTTCGGGGTGGTCATTTCCGTTATCTTACTGAGTCTGAACATTAAAGGCGGTATTTTTTACGGCATGATTATCACGGCGATTGCCGGTATGGTGACCGGCTTGATTGATGCGCCGTCTGGTATCAGCGGTGTCGTCGGCGAAGTACCCAGTGTCGCACCGACGTTCGGCCAGGCCATCAGCCACTTTGGCGACATCTTTTCGATGGATATGCTTGTCGTGATTCTAACGTTTTTATTTGTGGACTTTTTTGACACTGCAGGCACACTTGTCGCTGTCGCCACCCAGGCAGGCCTGATGAAAAATAATAAGCTGCCGCGTGCCGGCAAAGCGCTGTTTGCAGATTCGACCGCAACCGTTGCTGGCGCTGTCATTGGCACATCCACGACAACATCCTATATTGAATCGACCGCTGGTGTTGGCGCAGGCGGCCGGACCGGTTTTACTTCCGTCGTGACCGCGGCCTGTTTCCTGCTGGCCTTATTCTTTTCGCCATTATTGAGCGTGATCACCTCAGAAGTGACCGCGCCGGCTCTGATTATTGTTGGCGTCATGATGTCGGCCTCGTTAAAAGATATTGATTGGGATCAATTTGAAATCGCGGTGCCGGCCTTTCTGACAGTGGTAACCATGCCGCTGGCGTACAGCATCGCCACCGGGATTGCCATCGGCTTTATCTTCTACCCGATTACAATGATTCTGAAAGGCCGCATCAAAGAAGTTCATCCCGTGATGTATGGACTATTCGTCATATTTGTCTTATATTTTATATTTCTGAGCTGATTGAAAAAGCGGCGCCACTCTGGGTGGGGCCGCTTTTGTGTGTATTGAACCAGATTCTGAAATGGTGATGACGGCGCGCTGGATTAGGGGTTGTCAGCTAATGGAAATATTTACACAATTATGGGAACATGTTAACGTTTAATTGATTGTATCAATTCGATCGAGACGGGCAGTCGATCGATCGAGAGCAGCGGAAAATCGATCGAGCACAGCACAGAATCGATCGAGAGCATCAGAAAATCGATCGAGCACAGCACAGAATCGATCGAGAGCAGCGGAAAGTCGATCGAGGCACACACAGAATCGATCGAGAGCACCGGAAAATCGATCGAGCATAGCACAGAATCGATCGAGAGCATCGGAAAATCGATCGAGCACAGCACGAAATCGATCGAGAGCAGCGGAAAGTCGATCGAGCACAGCACAGAATCGATCGAGAGCACCGGAAAGTCGATCGAGCACAGCACAGAATCGATCGAGAACAGCGGAAAGTCGATCGAGGCACAGCACAGAATCGATCGAGAGCAGCGGAAAGTCGATCGAGCATAGCACAGAATCGATCGAGAGCATCGGAAAGTCGATCGAGCACAGCACGGAATTGATCGAGAGCACCGGAAAATCGATCGAGCACAGCACGGAATCGATCGAGAGCACCAGAAAGTCGATCGAGGCGCACACAGAATCGATCGGGAGCATCGGAAAGTCGATCGAAGCACAGCACGGAATCGATCGAGAGCAGCGGAAAGGACAAAAGATATTATGGAAATAATTTTGATTTTTGCAGCAGGCTTGATTGTGTTGATTTTAGCTGTTATAGCAATCCTCAGAGGGGTGGTCGACAGAGTTAATGCGCCAGTTGATGCGTTAAAAGAGGACATTTCAGACCTTGAGAAAAGAATTAGTGATCTTGAGAAGAAAAACGGCAATTAATAGCAGTATAAAAACGTTCGACAGAAGAAAGCAGGTGATGAGTTTTCTAAAGCAAGAGTTCACCCATTAATTCTTGCAGGAATATTGTTTACATCGATGACTTGGTCTTTAAAGGCGTATCAAAGCTATGCTTATAATGAAATACGACTGGGTATTATATTTACGTTGTTATTTATGTTTCTTTTCACCTTGTTCATTTGGGGGATTATTCGAAACAAAAAACTCAAGAAAACGGCAACGGATGAATAAAGCTGATATAGCAGCAGATGGATGTTTATTAGAATTTGCAAGGAATGAAAGATAATCAACGGCAGCCATAGTTGTCTAAAAGAAGGTTTTTTGAAGAGCCAGAACGCCCAAGGAAAGGTATTTTAAATATGAAAGTAAGACTAATCCTTAAAATAACTGGCTGGTTATTAATAATTGGTTTAGGTGTTATTCATTTCCTGAACCGTGAGGATCTTTCTGTATGGGACAGTGGTTTTAATGGAATTATCTATGGTGTCGGTTTTTTAGCAGGCTTGGGGCTGGTTTTCTTCACCAACTCACCTCGTAAAATTAAAAAGCGTAAAACGGGACTGACTTTGATATGTATGAGCTTGGTCTTTTTGATCTCTGGAATGATACTTATCGACACACTGGGATCAGGGGTATTCTCACTATCCTTCGTTATCATGGGTGTAATCGTGGCACTGTCAGCGGACTTTATAACAGCAAGTTGAAATCGTAACAGAGGATTAACAAGACTGCGGCGGTCAATTTTAACAGTGCAACAACTCCTTTTGAACCTCTTCAGCTCAACTATTTAGAGGTAATCTTCATACAAATGGCTCTTATTGTCTCGCCATTCATTTTCTAAAATACTCATTTCCCACAGACTCCAATAATCGCTTCCTCTTTTTCTGCAATCCCTAAGCAAACCTTCTTTTGTGAATCCAGCCTTTTCATAGCAGGCTATAGCCGGGGTGTTAAAGTCAAATACACCTAGACTGACGCGGTGTAACTGGAAATGATCAAACGCGATGCGTAAGACATCATGGATCATTTGCTGGCCAATTCCCTGCCCCCTTGAATGCTGATTTCCTACTAGAACCTTGGCTATTCGTGCCGACTTGTTTTCTTGATCAATATGTCTTAAGGAAATGTGGCCAACCGTATCGCCGGTCTCTTTAAGCCGCACCGCAAATATGAAATCGCGAGCACTTTTATGATTTGTGTTCTCGATATATGTTTTCAGCTGCTCGTTGTCCAGCGGGTAAGAAAAACCAAGGCCTCCCCATTGAACTAAAAAATCCTCTGAATCAATCCATTCGATGAGCTGCTGAAAGTCAGTTGGTTTGAAGTCATCTAACTCGATCATTCGCTTCACCTCTCTCCATTCAATGCGTTATGACTGTTTTATCACTATCTTTATAGTAACATAATCATAAAACGGCACGCAGTATATGCCACCCTGTCTCATTTGCGGACTGCCGGTTTTCCTGAAGGGGCAGAGTCATGTAAAATATGGCTTGTTGATCAAAAAATGTGAGGGATGACTATGAATTATGTAAACGTTTTATTCTTGAGTACATTATTGATGCTGGCAGGTTGTGCTTCGGGGACGTCTGAAGAGCAACATTCCAATGATCAAACCAATTCCGCTTCGTCTGCTGTTAAGGAGCAAATCGGCAGGGATCTTTCTGCTGATAGTGAGCAGACGATTACGTTAGCGGCAAGCGAGAAAGCTTTGCCTGCGAAATTTAATGAAATGGCGTTTAAAAGGAAGGAAACACCGCTCTATGAGTATGTCGTAAAAGAAGTCACCAATCAATCGGACTATGAAGATGCGTGGGATTTATATGAACTTGAAAATAAGCCGCCGCGTATAGACTTTACTAAGAAAGACGCTTTGTTCATTGGATTGTACGAATCTGGTGAAGGGTCGGGAAACTGTCCGACAATGATAAAAAACATCAAATTGGACAGTGACCATAGTACAATGACAGTAATGTTAAATGATTTAATAGGTCCAACTGATAATTGTGAGGAGATGGCAACGCCACGGACGCATGTCATTACGATAACAAAAGAAACATCACAGGCGATAAACAATCTGACGCTAATTGAAAAATTCAATGACGCTGACGTTGAAACAGATGTTCCCATTAAAACTAAATCTCACACGAACTAAGATATGCCGCAGCCAGGCAGTCGATTTCGCCATGTGTATAAATTCAGCTGTCATTATGAATAATAAGACACAGAATACAGACAAATGGAGGAATCGCAGATGAACTTGGCCAACTATTTAACAGTAATCGGGTTTGCGATTATCGTTTTAACGATCATCGCTGCCGGGATTGCTTTTTTATTAATGTATCGCAAAGATCACAGCCAGGGTGAGCATCCTATCTTACGCAATTATCCCGTCTTGGGAAGAGTTCGGTATTTTCTCGAAAACATTGGCCCGGAGATGCGTCAATATTGGTTTGACAGCGATACCGAGGGCAAGCCTTTTTCCCGGAACCAATACCAGAATATCGTCAAAAGTGCTAAATACCAGCGTGAAGTGCTTGGATTCGGTGCCGAGCGGGACTATGATGCGGCGGGCTATTATTTGGCCAATACCATGTTTCCCAAACAAGCAGACGAAATGCAAGTTAATCATGAAACTCAAGTACGAACGAAAAAATATATTTTATTGAAGGATTCGTTGTTTGGGCAGCGTGAAGAAAAATTGGAAGATAATCAAACAAGCGCTTATTTGTTAAAAGATGATGATGCGATCGTCATCGGACCTGATGCTGCTCATCCATTTGTTGTCAAAAGCTTGGTCGGCCAGTCTGCAATGAGCTATGGCTCCCTTGGTGAGCGTGCTATCACCGCACTGTCGAAAGGTCTGGCAATGGCGAAGGGAACCTGGATGAATACGGGTGAAGGCGGGCTGTCATCGCACCATTTAAAAGGTGGAACAGATATTATTCAGCAAATTGGCTCGGGTTTATTTGGTTTCCGTGATAAGGACGGGAATTTCAGCTGGGAGGAGTTAAAGAAAAAAGGGGATATGGAAGAAATCAAAGCGTTTGAGCTCAAATTAGCGCAAGGAGCAAAACAGCGCGGCGGTCACGTAGATGCGGAGAAAGTCACGCCCGAAATTGCTGATATTCGCAAGGTAGAGCCTTATCAATCCATTGAAAGTCCGAATCGTTTTCACCAGTTTGATGATGTGTCGACCCTCCTTGATTTTGTTGAGAAAATTCGCGACCATACCGGAAAACCGTGCGGCATTAAAGTGGTAATCGGGCGAAATGACAGCCTGGTGCCGCTGGCTAAAAAAATGAAAGAAACAGGTAAAAGTCCTGACCATATTACCATAGACGGCGGTGAAGGCGGTACAGGTGCGTCTTATCAGGAACTAATGGAAAGTGTTGGCTTGCCCATCAAATCGGCATTGCCAATTGTCGATGCCACACTGCGTCATTATGGTGTACGCGATCAAGTTAAAATCATTGCCTCTGGGAAACTGGAGACACCAGATAAATCGGCGATGGCGCTAGCGATGGGGGCCGATCTGATCAACATTGCGCGCGGCTTTATGGTCACAGTGGGCTGTATTCAAACGCTGAAATGTCATGCTAATATTTGTCCAGTCGGGGTGGCGACCACCGATCCTGATTTACAAAAGGCTCTGGTCGTTGACGAGAAAAAAAATCGAGTCGCCAATTATCTGGTAACGATGCGTAAAGGCATATTCCGGGTTGCAGCAGCTGCCGGTGTCGAATCGCCGACACAACTTCAGCCCAGACATCTTACCTTTAAAGATGTCGATGGCGATGTCGCTTCAATGGATGAATATTATCAGATTATCGACGACAATATTGCAAAAGCCATAAAGCGCCATGAAGACATGCAGACGTAAAAATGTTTCATGATAAAAGACCACGGTCAGCGATACATAAACGAAAGGAGATAAGCGGCCGTGGCGGTATTCGGTAGGGGGTAGAGCAACGGCGATTATGGTTGAATTAATCGGCTGACAGATCATATTTAAGATCAGCGCACCTGCCACGAGTCAGTTATCGATAAAGAATAAGTACCATTTTATGGGACTTTAAGAGGCATTTATCACAGATCAATTGTCAGCGGCAGGTGTTGGATTAGGGATTGAGGACATCTTTACAATGTTCACCGTCATCCTTCACGCCTATTTAAACAAACTTTGACAAATATTCATAAACGTACTATTCTACTATTCGGTAGATTGAGTTTAAAAAAGTAAAAGACTTCTAATAAACTTACCCACCCAAGAGCGAGCGCTCCATTAGTTAGCTGCTCCCGGTGCATGCTGAGGATATGAAATATTAGTGATTATAGCATTGCTAAACCTTAACATCTGAGTATTTTTTACAGAAAAGGGAGGAGCCAAGGATGAGGATTTTAATCGCCCTTTTAGGCGTGCTTGTTGTTTTTGCGCTGGCTTATCTGGGAAGTAATAATCGCAAAAAGATTCGCTACAGACCCATTGCTGTCATGATTGGTTTGCAGGTTATACTGAGTTTTATCTTTCTGAATACACCGGTGGGCGAAGCCATTATTAAGGCGATTTCATTTGTCTTTGATAACCTGATGAACTATGCGGGCCAGGGTGTTGATTTTGTATTTGGGGGAATGGCAAACGAAGGCAAGGCGCCCTTCTTTTTGACAGTGCTGCTGCCCATTGTGGTCATTTCATCCATTATCGGGATTCTCCAGTATACGAAGATCTTACCCTTTATTATTAAATATATTGGCCTGATATTAAGCAAGGTGAATGGCATGGGAAGACTGGAATCTTACAATGGTGTTGCCAGTGCGATTCTGGGCCAGTCAGAGGTCTTTATTTCGGTGAAAAATCAGCTTGAGTATCTGCCTAAATACAGGCTGTATACGTTGTGTGCTTCTGCTATGTCGACCGTGTCGATGTCGATTGTCGGCTCGTATATGGAATTGCTTGATCCGAAATATGTGGTCACAGCTCTTATTTTAAATTTATTTGGCGGTTTCATTATCGCGTCGATTCTCAATCCTTATACTGTAAATGAGGAGGAGTATGAGCTGCAAGCAGAAGAGGAGGAGGGTGAGAAGCAATCCTTTTTTGAAATGCTTGGAGAATATATCATGGATGGGTTTAAGGTTGCCATTACGGTTGGCGCCATGCTTATCGGATTTGTTGCTCTGATCGCCATCGTCAACGGGATCTTCAAAGGTATTATCGGCATATCCTTTCAGCAGCTTCTGGGTTATGTCTTCTCACCAATTGCCTTTATTATGGGCGTTCCCTGGGGAGACCTAGTCCATGCTGGGAGTCTTATGGCTACCAAAATGGTGACCAACGAATTTGTTGCCATGACAGATCTCAGCAGTCAAAATCCAATGTCTGTGCGTGCAACAGGAATCGTTTCTGTTTTCCTTGTTTCTTTCGCAAACTTTTCTTCGATTGGTATTATCACAGGCGCTGTAAAAGGATTGCATGAGAAAAAGGGCAATGAGGTTGCAAGCTTCGGTCTGAAATTGTTATACGGCGCAACGCTGGTCAGTATCTTATCGGCAACGATTGCAGGATTATTTATCTAAAAGTAAAGGAAAATCGCAGAACGAGACGGGTTAAGTAAACATGCCAATGTTGGGGATAAGGCATCTCTGGCATTGGCATTTTTAAATTGCCGCTGGGAGCGCGGCAATTATTGCTATGACGGCTTGCTCCCTAAGCAATAGGACCGCACTTTTTTATAAAAAGTGCGGGTCTTTAGGCATTTCGAGACCAATGTGATCACCTTTGTGGTAATGACGAGAGGAATCAATATTAAATTGATCGACCAGTATTTCTGTTCCGTTCAGGTCAACAAAGTAACGGATGACGTTTCCATTATAGACGACTTTGGAAACATTCCCCTGTATAGCACTGTCTTCATTAATAATAATGCGTTCGGGACGAATCATGATTTTACGCTTATTATCACGTTGCTGTGAATTGTTGTCTGTTATTTCAAATTCTAGCGCGTCGTTTTTAAATAATGTCTTTGGTCCCTCTTCTTCAGTGATTCCTTCCAGTATATTGGATTGACCCACGAAATTAGCAACAAAAGGGTTGACGGGGTGATTATAGATTTCATCTGGATTACCCAGCTGTTGAATAACACCTTCGTTTAGAACAATGATACGGTCCGAAATACTTAATGCCTCTTCCTGGTCGTGGGTTACAAAAATCACGGTCAGATTTAATTCGTCTTTTAAACGGCGGATCTCCTCGCGCATGGTCATACGCAGTTTCGCATCCAAATTGGACAACGGTTCATCAAGCAGCAGTACTTTTGGCTGCAGGACCAAGCAGCGTGCGATTGCTACGCGCTGCTGCTGACCGCCGCTTAATTCGCTCGGTTTGCGATTATCGTAATTTTCCAGCTGCACTTGGGATAGGGCCTGTTGAATACGTTCCTCACGCTCTGATTTGCTCAGTTTTTGTATTTTCAGTCCGTATTCAACGTTACGATAGACTGTCATATGAGGGAATAGTGCATAGTTCTGAAACACCATCCCCGTCGAGCGCCGTTCAGGTGGTAAATGGTCGACATTTTGACCATCGAGAACAATGTCACCAGCATCTTGCCTGTGAAATCCTCCGATGGTACGGAGGAGGGTGGTTTTACCGCAACCACTGGGACCGATAAATGATACGAGTTCGCCTTTACCGATTTGGACGGAAATATCGTCGACGGCCGTTACATTGCCAAAATATTTAAATAGATGCTCCAAATTCAAGAATTCTTCTGCCATTGTTGAGCCTCCTTTGGTAGTCATTTAACATGCTATATCCTGGATCCGTGACGATCGGATAGGAATTTTGAGTGATTCCCATTAAATCTTGACGCCAAAGCGTTTTTCCAGAAACTTTAATATGCCCATACAGAAAAGGACAATGACAATCAGGACAAACGATATCGCTGAAGCCATACCGACTTTGGCCTGTTCGGCCAGGTTAAGGATCTGTACGGCAACCAGATTGGTTCCAGGTGAAATGAGAAAGACGACGGAACTAATAGACACCATGGCCGTCATAAAGGTATAAACGAAACCGGCGACAAACGATGGTGTCAGGAGCGGTGCAACAACACGCAGGAAGGTGCGATAGGGTCCAGCTCCCAGATCACTGGATGCCTCTTCCATGCCAGAGTCAATCTGATGCATTTTACTGATGCTGTTTTCCATTCCGACTCCGATTTTCCGGAAGGTCATGTTTAAGACGAGTAACGTCACTGTACCGGTTAAGAAGAATGGCGGGCCATTAAAGATCAAGACGTAACCGATCCCCATTACGGTTCCCGGGACAGCCAAGCCGAATAGTGTCAAAAATTCCAGCACGCTTTTGCCGGGGATTGGTTTTCGGGCAAATAAGTAACCTTGCAGCATCCCGATGACAGCCGCGAGAATAGCTGAAATGAACGACACAATAATACTCGTGTACAATGGTTCCCAATCGCTCTGATCCTTGAAATGATCGAGCGTGAAGGAGTTATCGATACCGATAATTTTAACAAATGCTCCCAGTACGACCATCACAAACATCCCCAGGATAACGAGGACGAACAATGTACTGATCGTGGTCATGAAACCTTTTACAGATTTGGAGAGCGGTGCGTTGGATTCTCCTGATCCGCCGCTTATGGTTTCGAGATTGGTGTCTTTTAAAAAGTAGGTTTGAAAGATAAATATAATCAAACTCGGAATAATGAGAAAAACGCCCATAACAGCAGCGAGTTCCATATTATGCTGACCGACGACGGCAAGATACATTTCCGATGAGAGAAACGCATTGCTTCCCCCGATGATCAGTGGATTCGAAAAGTCAGCCATGGCCATAACAAAGACGAGCATAGCAGCTTTGATAATCCCTGATTTAGCAAGCGGAAGCGTCACTTTACGTAATGTCCGCCACTGACTGGACCCGAGATCTCTGGAAGCATGTTCAAGGCTTGGGTTCATGCTGCTCAGTGTACTTTCTACAAGCATATAGCCCATAGGGAAATAGCCAATGATCTGTGCTAAAACGACACCCCAAAAGCCATAGATGCTGAAATCCCATCCAAACCAATCGGATAATAGATTGGTAATTAATCCATTGCGGCCCAGTAAAATAATAAGGGACAAGGAAAAAATAAAGGGCGGTGTTACAAGCGGCAATAGGGCTACTCCGCCATAAAACCGGGATAGTAAACTCCGGGAGCGTGTTACATACAGTGCTAAGACAATACTTAAAAAGATAACGACAGTGGTTGTTACAATCGATGACAATATACTATTACGCAGTGCCCCTAAGTAGGTAGACGAAGAGAAAAAATCTTTGTAATGCGAAAATGTCAGCGTTTCGGAACCAATTCCAAAACTTTTTAATAAGACAGCTACAACTGGCACAACAATAAGCAGTAAAATGGCTAGTGCCAGGATGATGGTTAAAATCGCAAATCCTGGTTCTGCCCAAAGATTTTTCCAAGCTCTGGTAAAGGGATTGGATTTTCGCTTTGTCATCTCCACAGTTAACACCCCTTTTTAATCATGTTGGAGAGGCTGGGACAAACGTAAGTGCTGCCCCAGTCCCTTTTGGTTTAATCAGAGAATGTTTCACGCCATTTTTTCATGATGGCGTCCTTGTTCTCAGCGGCCCATTTAGCATCATAATCGATAAATTGTTTTTCCAGCTCTTCACTATCCTCGGTACCTTCTACACCAGGTTTAGTGACAACAGAGCGGTATTCTGCGTTTTTCTCAGCGAAATTTTTCGTTCCCATGTAGTCCATCACTTTTTTGGCTGCTTCAGGATGCTCTGTATCTTTGAAAATCCAGTTGACGTCCAGGCTGTAGCCAACGCCTTCAGATGGAATCATGCCTTCGATAGGATAACCTTCATCTGCGAAATCTGTGACACCTTTGTCCCAAGTAATGGCAACAGCATATTCGCCTTGTGCGACTTTTTCACCGGGAGCGGTGCCGGATTTTTCATACTGGGCGACGTTTTTATCCAATTCTTTGAGATAGTCCCAACCGTCTTCTTCACCCATAATTTGCAGGATGGCTGCTACAAACAGATAAGCGGTACCGGACGTACCTGGGTCAGGCATGATGATCTCGCCTTTATACTGGGGTTCGAGGAGGTCCTCCCATGATTCGGGCTTGTCCAAATCTTTTTCCTCGAAAATCTCTTTGTTCATGCCTACCATGGTGTACCAGAAACCGGTGCCGTACCAATTGCCGTCCGGATCTTTAAATTTGTCTGGAACATCTTCCCAGTTCTCTGATTCGTAAGGCATAAGGTAGTCTTTATCAGCTGCTTTCCGTCCGATTCCTTCCAGCATGCCGATTTGCATATCGGCGCCAAAGTTTGGTGCCTCAGACTCTATACGACTCCAGCCTTCTTCACTGGAAAGGCGGAGTACATCCAATTCGACTCCCGTGTTTTCTTCAATATCCTCAGCAAGGGGATCCATTGTATCCGCGTTATTGTGTGTATAGACTTTAAGTGTCGTCCCGCTCACATCATCACCATCACCGTCTCCAGCGCTGTCAGCATCATCACTTCCGCATGCTGTGGCTATTAGAGCGAGTAAGGCAACGGCCATAACAATTAAAAACTTCTTCATAAAATTTCCTCCTCTTTAGGTTAAAAGATTACTATTTTCATAATTAGTGATTACCTGATCCGCCTGTTTTAAATGGCGGCTTGTCCCGATTTGCTCGGGAACGATTCCTATTGTCGCCAGCATATGGGCGTTTTTGCCAGTTATCATATCCCCATTGGAGTCGCCGATCATTAATGTTTTTCCGGGATCGATGTTCAATTGCTGGCAGGCTTTTCTGGCGCTATCGGGGAATGGCTTTTCTCGTTTAACCGCATCCTGCCCAATAACACTTGTGAAATAATCAGCTATGTTGAGAGTTTCTAAATGGTGGTGTGCTCTTTGTGTATCATCAGAAGTAATGATACCAAGCGGAATCGATGCTTGATGCAATTGTTCTAAGAAGGCTCTCAATCCCTTTATAGGCTGTAAATAGTGTTCCCAGTCCAGGGAATTGTCGGTGGATTCACGGCTCTGGATAACCAGGGAGATGGCTTCATTCCAAGGCATCCCGTTCTTATATAAACATGATCCTAATAAAGCCTTCAGGTCATCATTACTGCCAATAGCCAAAGGGCCGGTGGGATCCCAGCTATTGTGGTCCACATCTACCCCAATTGTTTCTGCTAAATCGGCTCTGCTCACGTCAGAATCTGGATTCGCGGCTTGCAAATGATCAATCCAGCTGATGGCCCAGTGAAGCCATAAGCTCGCAAAATCCAATAGTGTTCCGTCTTTATCAAATAAGATACCATCTATTTCGTAATACTGGTTGTCAACCTTTATTTCGGACAATTTTGCTCACCTCCTTTAAGGGGGGGAAGAGACGAATTGATGCGAACCACTGCGATACAAAAGAGATTATAGACGTTAATGTTTATTTTGTACTGAACATTTAGTTTGTAAAAAATAAACTTAACAAAATGTCTATATACTGTAGAATACAATATATGAATAAAATGTCAACAGCTGTCGGAGGAAAATGTCACTATGTTAACTGCAAAAATATTAAAAAATTACTATCATATCAGTAGAGAGAATTCGCTTACATAGAGTAAACTTCATAATATATCAATAATATTAGTAATCTTTAAAATTATAAAATCACCCTCCATTAATGGGTGAATGGTAACATTTGTGCTGATTGCCATGATTCTGCTTGTGCAAATGCCGTCACCTGTTACCGTTATGACAGCGTATGTGGAAAAATATTCTTTTTGTATTTATCTGTTTTGTGTTAAAATTTACATATTATTCTTTTGATTGATAAGACGGAAATTTAGAAATGGACAGAATTAACCTATGAAAATTATCGAATCTGATATAAGGGGGTTGGGGAATGAGATGGTGCATTGCGTTAATGACATTAATTTCAGCTTTTCTGTTCTGTTTTTTAACAATTTCAATTTTCCTTTTTCCGTTTACCATCCCCGCCTCCGTTGTGAATGCATTTAGTTCCTTTGATATGTCGGCCATTATTGCCATCCTGCTTGTGTGCTATAGCGTGCTATTAAGTTTATATCTGGCGGGTGTCTATACGGTGAAATATGTGATGGCCGTTTTCTGTGGAGCAGGATTGGTCATCGTGTCTTGTATAATGGTAAGTGACCTTTTAAGGGGATTATCTGCAGGCAGTTTGACTGGTTTTTTGGTAGTGCTTATTTTTGGTGTTATAACATTCATTACCAACGTTTTGTGGTATGTCGCAGCCTTTCGCAGTGCACCTGGTGAAAAAGAGTGATCGCAGTGGTTATGGGAAGCCCCAGTTTAATCAGAATTGGAGTCCGGTTAAAATGCATAAACGCCGTATTGTCGTTGGGATTCATATCATTGTGCCAGTTCTTATAATGTTCACGCTCGTCATTCTATCGTTCTCAAATATAGTGTATGATGCAGGTTCACTGAATTCAATGAACCTTATAATTGAATCCCTGATACTTTATTACCCAATTCTGTTCTTTGTACAAGGTTTAGTATGTGCGTTGCTTAAAGCGAATATTCTTTTATCGTTGGGGATCTCGCTGGCTGCCTATATGGTCATTATGTTTATGTGGCTGAATAGCAGTGGACTCATCTATATACTTGTGTACGTACTTATGGGTTTTTTAGGCTACAGTTTGGTATTGCTTGTTAAAAAAGTAATGAAGCAATAACAGCCGTGCTCATATGGTACTATACATATGGAAGCTGATAAAACCGCCCTGTTAAATAGGAAAAAAGGGGTGTTTTCAATGAATGGTCAGATGAAAAAAGTCAGATGGCTAAGTTATTCCGCCTTGGTATTAAGTATTCTGCCAATACCTCTTTACATGGCTGTTCTTTACAGCGTTTTTAATTGGGACATAGATGCCGCACTTTTTTTCATTGTCACGCTTATGATATTAGCTTTTCTGTTAGCGCTTATAGGTCTGTTTAAGAAAACGGAAAATAAACTAATTGCTGCCTTAGCACTTGTTATGACCTTGAGTGATGGTTTTTTTATAGGTTTGATTCTTATTGTATCTGACATGGTTCAGCCATAGACTTTTAAGTGTTTTTGCTGGAAGGGCCATTTCGCGGCAAACACCGCTATTTCCGTTTAGCTAACTTTTGCCGATCAGCTGCCTCGGGCGGTTGTTCCATCCAGCCGTTCTGGATCATCATTTTTGCCCCGTCATTAGCGTACTTAGCAATTTCGGCCATTAAACGGGCATAGTCGACACCTAAATCGCGCCGCGGGCTGGTAGACATGGATATGCCGTATTGGCCAATCCCTGAAGCAATCAATGCTGAAACGTGATACATCATAAGCTTATCTGAAAAAGGCGCCACAGTTGAATCCGTGACCTCGTCCGTTAAAGCGTTGACACCGGAAAGGTCATTTTTATGAAGTAATGAATTAAATATCTCGACATGCTTTCCTGAAATCTCCCGGCCTCTTTCAAAGTACTGCCGAACGCTGCTGTCTTTTGCAACTTGACTAAATCCGGTGATGAGTGCTTGGCCAAGTGAATTCCGTTTGGCATTGTAAACAAGGCTGCCAATTTCAACACCCAAAAGCGGTCGTGGTTCCCCAAATAAGCCTCCGGATAAAAAACGTTGATCTTTCACAAAATCCACTTGTTCAGGGGTGGGAATTTGCGGTGCGCGCACATAGACCCCTTTTTGTTTGGATATGTCTTTAGCCCAATTATGCAGCTTTGTTGTTTCAGATAGACAATTTGAATAATATTCAATGATATCATCACGTGAGGACAGGGATAAGGCTAAGCTGTATGAGCTGAGGCCGAATTTTCCCATGTTCAGGATATAATCTAAGTATAAACGATCCGAAAACAGACGCGGGGCGTTGAGATTGACATCATGTTCCGTGAATCCCACCGGGACCGGATAATTTTCCGATTGAAAAATAGCGGTGACACGCTGCACATGCTGCTCAGAGATCGCAAGGGCGTATTCTAAAACTGAGCGAATGTCGGTGTCTTCAATGTTCGCTAAAAAGTATTTAATTCCACAAATTTCCATGGAGTCGTTTTGATAAGATGTCCAAAGGTTAGAGATTTCCGATGCCGTTAATTCTGGTTGGTGTTCCATTTCAGCTTCATGGCCTCCTACTATTTTAGCATAGTGCTATTGTTTGGTGTTCGCTAAAAAAATATACATGAATCTTTTCTAAGCAAAAAAGGCTGGGGCATAACGAAAGCGACTAACTCAAGCGTCGAACAAAGCTGTGGCTCAGCGGAGGAAAAGACGGAGACTCCTGCGGGAGCAAAGGATAGGTGAGACCCCGGAGTGCGAACGCACTTCGGAGGCTCACCAGCCGCCCGCGGAAAGCGTCGTCTTTTTCCGGAGCGTTTCAGTCACGCAAGTGGTTCGCACTTTTGTCCCAGTCCCACAAAATGTGTATCTCCGAAAAGAGGTTTATTTTGCGGCCATCCGGTCTTCCTTTTCCCGGAGTTCAATACGGCGGATCTTGCCAGATGTTGTTTTAGGCAAGTCGTCGATAAATTCAATTTTACGCGGATATTTATAAGGCGCGGTCAATGACTTCACATGGTCCTGCAATTGCTTAACCAGCGAAGCATCTTTTGCTTCTTCCGGATCTTTTAAAATAATAAACGCCTTAACGACATGACCGCGATTCGGGTCAGGGCTTGCCACGACCGCAGACTCTTTCACTGAAGGATGTTTGACAAGGGCATCCTCTACTTCAAACGGGCCAATCGTATAACCGGAACTGACAATGATATCGTCGCTGCGTCCTTCAAACCAGAATAAGCCATCCTGATCTTTTTTGGCACGATCGCCTGTCAAAAAGTAATCGCCCCGATAGGCTGCGTTTGTCCTTTCCGGTTCCTTGAAATATTCTTTGAACAAGGCCTGTGTGTCCTTGTGCACGCCAATATCACCGACCTCGCCAACAGGTGCCACCTCACCGTCTTCTGTTAAAATATCAACAAAATTACCTGGTGTGGGTTTACCCATTGATCCGGGCTGAAGGGGCATATCCCTTTGGTTGCAAATTAATAATGTACTTTCTGTCTGGCCGTATCCGTCCCGGACATCAATGTCAAAATACTGGCAGAACGTGTCAATCACTTCACGATTGAGAGGTTCACCAGCAGACACGGCGTTTTTCAATGTGGACAGATGATAGTGATCAAGGTGATCGATTTTCGCCATTAGCCGGTATTCCGTTGGTGTGCAGCATAGCACATTAATCCCGTATTCCTGAATCATAGACAAATAGCTTGCCGGTTCAAATTTTCCTGAATACACAAATCCGGTCGCGCCTGAGCCAAGTGTTGCCATGAACGGACTCCAGACCCATTTTGCCCAGCCCGGCCCCGCTGTTGCCCAAACGGTATCGCCTTCTTCAATATTCAGCCAGCTTTTCGCGGTCGTTCGCAGATGGGCATAAGCCCAGGCATGCGTATGGACCACGCCTTTAGGCTGACCTGTGGTTCCTGACGTGTATTCCAGAAGTGCCATATCATCACGATGGGTTGAAACGGTTGTGAATGCCTCACTTGCTTTATCAGTCAATGAACGTTCCGGAAGCCAGCCCTGGGCCTCACCATCGACAATGATTTTGACAGCGAGTGTCGGTGTATCTTCTTGTATGCTGTCAATTTCACCGATCAGAGGCGCATGGACGATAGCCGCTTTTACTTCGCCATGATTAATCCGGTAACTTAAATCTTTTGCACGTAACATTTCAGATGAAGGAACCACAACCAATCCGGCTTTCAAGCAGCCTAAATACGTCACATAAGCTTCGGTCATACGGGGCAGCATGATCAGTACACGATCGCCTTTCCCGAGCTCTTGTTCTTGTAAGGCATTTGCTAACTGGTTCGCGCGTTTAAATAAATCGACATAGGTTAGGTTTTCTGACGCTCCTTGTTCACTGCGCCATTTGATGGCTATCCGATTCGCATCAGTCGTATACTGTTCTATTTCGCTTGTTAAATTATATGTTTGCGGTGCGATAAGGTCGCTGGCTTGCAAAATGTAACCTCCTTCTGAAATTTCTGTTTGCGCTGTAAGGTTAATTTAACATATAATTTAGAAAATTGCTAACTTAATTCAGTCATTATTAGAAACAGCCTGGAAAATAAGCCTAGATAGATTAATTTAAATCAGCATTTAAAAAATGACTTTATAGAATAAAAGGTGCAATGCAGGCATAACAATGAAGCAGGAAGTGACATTATGCTATCGTTACGAGAACAAAAAACACAAAAGAAAAAAGATGACATTGTACAGTCGGCTTTACAGATGATAGCAGAAAAGGGCTATCATGCGACAACAATGGAGGATATCGCGTCTAATCTTCTGATGACAAAGGGCTCTGTTTATTATTATTTTAAAAACAAGCAAGATTTATTATTCCAAAGCCAGAAATCCCTGTTAGAGCAGAGTATTCGGAATATCGACGACATCATGCAAAAGCACTTAACAACGGCGGAAAAACTCGAGGAGACGATGGCGCAGCATACGGACTATTTAATTACAGAGCGAACAGGTTTTGGGATGGGCCTTAGACCTGAGCAATTTTTTGAAGGCGGTCAATTGAAAGACATCATTGACTTGCGCGACACGTACAGCTCAAAGATTGATTCACTGATTGCAATCGGGATTGAAGAGGGCAGCTTTCATGATGTGGATATCACAATTGTTCGCAATATTATTGTGGGCGCGATGAACTATGTCATTGAGTGGTATTCGCCGGAAGGAACCTGGAGTCAAGCGACGCTGGCGAGATCCATTTCCAGTTATCTAAAGCTCATCTTAGTTAAGGATTAAGGAAGGGCAGGCTCATGCAATCGAATTTTTTGAAAGGGTTTTCACGGCATCGTTAGTGTCTTTCAAGGCTGAAGTGTGTCTTCTGAATTTGAGGGAGGTGATAATCTGAAGTTTGCTGCGTTTAATCTGAATGATCAGTTTACGACAAACCAAATCACTGTGAGAAAAGAAGATATGGTCGATTACGCGAAAAAGTATGACCCGCAATATCTTCACTTGGATGAAGAGCGTGCGAAAGCGGGCCCGTTTGGCGCTTTAATTGCATCGGGATTTTATACGATGAATGTTGTCTGGGCCGAATTCATTCGAATGGATGTCCTGGGAAAGGAATGCTTGGGCGGTCTTAGTGCTGACCATATCAAGTGGGTGAAACCTGTGATGGCAAATGATCGTTTAATGGGTGTGTATACCGTGATAGATAAACAATTATTATCGGATCATACAAGAGGCGTGCTGACGATGCAGACCCGTATAACCAATCAGCATAATGCTGAAGTATTGTCATTCACCTTTAAAGTGTTAGTTGATGTGACATAGTGTGCGTGTCAGAAACAGATTCAGATGGACACTTAAAGTCAAGTTCGAATGCTGCGCGTATTCCTGATAAGCAAGCTGTTGTTTACGACGATCGTTCCTACACTTGGGAAGGCTATATGACTGTTGTTGACCGAAGCAAGGATATGATTATTTCAGGCGGTTAATGATTTTTGCCGAAACGATTTAGCACCTTATAAAATTCCCAAAAAGGTGCTGATCGAAGAAGCGCTCCCGCGTAACACGTCAGGAAAATTACGCAAAGTTGAATTGCGGGAAAAAGTGAAGGGGTAAGTGATTCACACCATTCGCGAGATAAAATTATCAGGCCAAACGATGGAAGGGAGAACGAATCAATGAATTTAGAACATGTATCAGCAGTCGTAACAGGTGGAGCGTCCGGACTGGGTGAAGCTACTGTTCGCAATATTGTTAAAAATGGAGGCAAGGCGGCCATTCTGGATTTACAGGTGGATAGAGGGGAAGAAATCGCAGCTGAATTAAATGAACATGTCATATTTGCTGAAACGAATGTAGCCGATGAAGCAAGCGTCCAGCATGCCCTTGATCAGGCCGTACGTGCCCACGGATCGATTAACACAGTGGTCAATTGTGCTGGGATCGGCAACGCAGAAAAAACGTTCAGTGACAGTAAGGGACCGCACAAGCTTGAGAATTTCTCAAAGATTCTTGAAGTGAATTTAATGGGTACATTTAATGTGATTCGGCTTGCTGCGGAAAAGATGAATGCCAATGACCCGAATGATGAAGGGGAACGCGGCGTTATAATTAATACCGCATCGGTTGCAGCTTATGAAGGGCAGATTGGTCAGGTTGCCTATAGTGCCTCAAAAGGCGGTATTGTTGGGATGACATTGCCGATTGCAAGGGATTTATCGAAACTCGGCATTCGTGTCCTGACGATTGCGCCTGGGTTATTGGATACACCGTTGTTTGCCGCACTGCCTGAAAAAGCACGTGACGCACTTGGAAAAATGACGCCATTTCCACAGCGTCTGGGTTATGCGACAGAGTATGCCATGCTCGCCAAAAGTTTAATGGAAAATCCGATGATGAATGGCGAAGTGATTCGATTGGATGGGGCAATTCGAATGCAGCCGGAATAAGAATCCCGAATCAGTAAAGTTTGAAGTTTAGTTGTTAGAATGTTCAATAATATCTTGGTTAGCGGGAGGGGAAACGATGCGTGAAGCAGTGATTGTAGAAGCGGTGCGGACACCGGTTGGAAAGCGAAATGGTCAGTTAAGTGGTGTTCGAGCTGATGTCCTTGCAGCCAAACCTTTGGAAGAAATCGTAAAACGATCAGGGATCGAGAAAAACATCATTGAAGATGTGATCTTTGGGTGTGTGTCACAAGTAGGGGAACAGTCACTTGATATTGCCAGAGTGGCGGCGTTAACGGCAGACTATCCAGTCGAAGTGCCCGGCACAACGATTGATCGTCAATGCGGTTCAAGTCAGCAGGCGGTTCATTTTGCAGCACAGGCTATTATCAGCGGGGATATGGATGTTGTTGTGGCCGGCGGGATTGAGAGCATGTCACGGGTTCCAATCGGCTCGAGTCGTCAGGATGTTGACTTTAGCCCGGAGTTATCAAGTCGCTATGAGATGATTCATCAAGGATTGTCAGCCGATCGGATAGCAAACAAGTGGCAGCTTAACCGGCAAGACATGGATGCTCTCTCCTTAGACAGTCATAAAAAAGCCATTCGTGCACGAGATGAAGGACGTTTCCAAAAGGAAATCATGCCGCTTGAGGTAACACTTCCGGATGGAACGACGGCAACGGTAGAGCATGATGAAGGGCCGCGTGAGGATACAACTATGGCGAAATTAAGCTCACTTAAGCCCGCGTTCGCTGAAGATGGGGCAATAACGGCGGGCAATGCAAGCCAAATCAGTGATGGGGCGAATGCCATTTTGCTGATGTCAAGAGATAAGGCAGAGGCACTGGGTCTCAAACCAAAATTTAAGGTTCTTGCCCGCTCTGTTGTCGGGGCTGATCCAACCTTGATGCTTACAGGTCCCATCCCAGCGACGCAAAACGTACTCGGCAAGGCCGGCCTTACGATCGATGATATTGATACGTTTGAAGTGAATGAAGCCTTTGCATCTGTACCATTGGCATGGCTTCAGGAAACGGGCGCAGATCCGGCGAAGTTAAATCCAAACGGCGGAGCCATTGCACTGGGCCATCCACTGGGGGCAAGCGGCGGCCGCCTTATGATTACGCTGCTTCATGAACTGGAGCGAACAGGCGGACGATACGGCCTGCAAACGATGTGCGAAGGGCACGGCATGGCCAACGCAACCATTATTGAGCGGCTGTAGCGTTCACGTGTTTTAAAAGATGACTTTCATTTTCAGAGAAAGGTGGGCCAGCAGATGCCGCTGACATCGATTCGAGTACTTGATTTGACCCGTTTGCTGCCGGGACCTCACGGCACCATGATGCTTGCTGATTTTGGTGCTGAGGTGATTAAGGTTGAAGATCCCAATACAGGCGATTATGCACGTCACGGCGAACCAAAACGGGATGACAATAGTGCTTTATTCCATATGCTTAACCGCAATAAAAAAAGTATCTGCCTGGATTTGAAATCAGATGAAGGAAAACGTCACTTCATCCAGCTCGTCAAAACCGCTGATGTCGTCGTCGAATCGTTTCGCCCTGGTGTAATGGAGCGTCTGGGGATCGACTATGAAACGTTGAAAGCATTTAACGAGCAGCTCATCTTTTGTTCAATTACCGGCTATGGTCAGACAGGGCCTTATGCCAATCGTCCAGGACATGACTACATTAGTTATGCAGGCTTGCTTCAGATGATGGGTGAAAAAGGAGGGAAGCCGGTGGTTCCGGCCACACAGATTGCTGATATTGCGGGTGGTGCGTTTCCAGCTGTCATCGGGATTTTGCTCGCTTTATTTGAACGCCGGAATTCTGGTAAAGGCCAGTTCGTGGATATAGCCATGACCGATGGGGTTGTGTCCATGCTGCCGGTGTTGCTGTCCGAGTATCTGGCTGATGAAAAACAGCCCGAGCGTGGTGAGCATGACCTGAGCGGCGGCCTTGCCTGCTACGATGTGTATGAAACACAAGACCGGCGCTGGTTGTCTGTCGGTGCTTTGGAACCGAAGTTTTGGCAGGCATTCTGTACAACAATCGGCCGCGAAGATCTGATTGCTCAATTAAAGGCACCTGCAGAGGAGCAGGCGCTGATGAAACAAACCATTCAATCCATCATAGCGCAGAAACCATTGGCTGAATGGATGGTGGATTTTTATGAAGTCGAAGCGTGTGTTGCTCCGGTTGAGACATTTGATGACGTTCTTAGAAATCCTCAACTGCAGGAACGGGATATGTTTCCCTCTCTCGACCATTCAGCGCTGGGTGAACAAACGCAAGTCGGTATTCCTATTAAACTGTCACACACACCCGGCAGCCTTAAGTCAGAGGCGCCTGCATTAGGGGAGCATACGGATATGATTTTAAATGATTTAATAAAGGAGAATGAGGTTAATGAGTAAACATGTATCAGTCACGAAACACGATGGTGTTGCGACAGTGGTTATTGATAATCCGCCGATGAACGTCTTAAGCAATCAGGTTCTCACGGGGCTGGATGATGTGTTCGGGCAACTGGAGACAGATGATGAGGTTATCACGATTATTTTAACCGGCGCTGGCGATCGTGCGTTCATGGCCGGAGCCGATATCAAAGAGTTTCTGGACGAAGACGTGAACCAGGAGGCAAAAGACACGCATGGTGTTTTAAATAGAATTGCGGCGATTCCAAAGCCTACCATTGTTTTGCTGAATGGGTTTACATTAGGCGGCGGATTAGAACTTGCCTTGACATGTGACCTCCGGATTGCGGAAGATCATGTTCAGATTGGGCTTCCGGAAGTGAATCTGGGATTACTGCCTGGTGGCGGCGGAACCCAGCGTTTGCCAAAAGAGATTGGCATAGCAAAAGCCAAGGAATTGATGTTTACGGGCAGCCATATTTCCGCAGACGAGGCATATAATATCGGCATTGTTAACCAGGTCGTCAAGAAGTCAGAAGGAAAAGAAGCAGCCAACCAGCTCGCTCATAAAGTAGCCGGTAACTCATTGCAATCATTAAGCCGCATCAAACAGCTGATTAATAATACTGAGCAGGTGTCGCTTCATGAGGGACTGCAGCAAGAAAAAGCGGCATTCAAGGCATTATTTGCAACCCAGGACAGTCAAGAAGGGATTCAGGCCTTTATTGAAAAACGAAAACCTGAATTTAACCACCGCTAATCTTAAAGAAAGGAGCGAGAGCGATGTCACGGACCTTTTTAACGAATGAACATGAGATATTTCGCGAATCACTGCGTAAATTTCTCGAACAGGAAGCGGCGCCATATTATGATCAGTGGGAACAGGATAAACAAGTTCCACGGTCATTCTGGGAAAAAGCAGGGGAGCAGGGCTTTCTCTGTCCACAAGTTGATGAAGCCTATGGAGGTCTGAATGCTGACTTCGGTTATTCAGTTGTGCTTTCGGAGGAGTTTGAGCGTGTTGGAACGGGTCTGACAGGGATTGGTCTTCACAATGATATTGTTATGCCCTATGTTGAAACATACGGTACAGATGAACAAAAACAGCGCTGGCTGCCCAAAGCAACGACTGGTGAGCTTATTTCCGCCATTGGCATGACCGAGCCGGGAACAGGTTCTGATTTAGCTTCTGTGACAACGACTGCCATCAGGGATGGCGATGATTATATCGTTAATGGCGAAAAAACCTTTATTACAAACGGCAGTTCTGCTGATTTAGTTGTTGTCGTATGCAAAACAGATCCCCAGGCTGAACCGGCCCACCGGGGAATCAGTCTGCTCGTTGTTGAGGAGGGTATGGCGGGGTTTAAGCGCGGAAAAAAACTTAATAAAATCGGCCAGCATGCCAGTGACACGAGCGAACTTATTTTTGAAGATGTCAGAGTCCCGGCAAGCAATCTAATAGGTGAAGAAAATAAAGGCTTTTATTATTTAATGGAAAAACTGCAGCAGGAACGGTTAATGGTATCGATTGCCAGTATACCTTCAGCGTCCAAAATGGTGGACCTCACTGTTGATTATGTAACACAGCGGGAAGCATTTGGCAAGCCAATCAGTCAATTTCAAAATACACAATTCAAACTTGCCGAAATGAAAACAGAGGTTGAAATCGGCCGCGCATTTGTTGATAAGTTGATTGAGGAGCATGTGGCGGGCAAGCAGATTGTGTCTGAAGTGTCTATGGCCAAGTGGTGGACGACAGATCTGGCAAAACGCGTGGCGGTTGAATGCATGCAATTGCATGGTGGATACGGTTATATGGAAGAATATGAAATTGCCAGGCGCTACCGGGATGTCGCAGTGACGTCCATTTACGCAGGTACGAATGAAATCATGAAAGACATTATTGCGAAAAACATGGGGTTATAGGCGAAAACGGAACGAGCGAAGCTTTAAATAGGGAGAGGCTGGGACAATGAGTCGGTAAGTATACTCAACCCAGCTTTTTTTTAGCTGAAATTTTATTCAAAATGATGTCAGGATCACTACTAGATAGACTGGTATATGGTATGATAGACATTTAGTATAGTCAAAAGCGATAGATTGTGTGTCTGTCTGAATGGCTCATTGAATTAATTCAACTGGCAGCCATGGCAATCATTTTTGCTGCTGAACGGAGGCTTTACGTTGTCAACAACTCTCATCCTTGCCATTAGCATTTTTATTGTCACATTAGTGTTCGTCATTTGGCAGCCCAAAGGATTGAATATCGGCTGGACGGCAATCGGCGGTGCTGTAATTGCTTTAGTAACCGGCGTGGTAGGGCCAGCTGATGTCATAGCTGTCACCGATATTGTCTGGAACGCGACTTTGGCATTTGTAGCGGTCATTCTCATCTCGCTGATTTTGGATGAAATCGGGTTGTTTGAGTGGGCCGCTTTACATATGGCCCAATTTGCCAAAGGCAGCGGGATTAAGATGTTTATTTATATCAGTTTATTAGGGGCTATTGTTGCTGCCTTATTCGCGAATGACGGGGCAGCGCTGATTCTGACGCCAATTGTGCTGGCGATGGTGCGTCATTTGAATTTTAAAGAGAAAATGATTTTCCCTTTTATTATGGCAAGTGGCTTTATAGCTGATACCACATCCCTCCCGTTTGTTGTCAGTAATCTGGTGAATATCGTATCAGCAGACTTTTTTGGACTTGGCTTTGTGGAATATGCGCTAAGAATGATGATTCCGAATCTATTTTCCCTGCTGGCAACGATAACGGTCTTATATATTTATTTTCGCAAAAACATTCCCAAATCATTCGACGTGTCGCAATTAAGTGATCCAAAAGACGTTATTAAAGATCAGAAGCTGTTTCACGTGTCGTGGTATATACTTGCTGTGCTGCTTATTGGCTACTTTTTAAGTGAGTTTATCACCCTTCCCGTCTCGATTGTGGCGGGTGTCGTTGCACTCTTTTTTATTTTTATGGCTGGCACCAGTCGAGCCGTGGATACGAAAGCGGTTATCAAAGGCGCGCCATGGGATATCGTGTTTTTCTCCATCGGGATGTATGTTGTGGTCTATGGCTTAGGACATGCCGGGCTCACGTCTATGCTGGCCGGTGTTCTGGAGTCGGTGGCTGAACAGGGCTTATTTGTTTCGACGATCGTGATGGGGTTTTTGGCGGCATTCCTGTCGTCGATTATGAATAATATGCCGACTGTCATGGTGGATGCTTTAGCCATTGCTGAGACAAACACATCTGGTGTATTAAAAGAAGCTCTTATTTACGCGAATGTGGTCGGGTCGGATTTAGGTCCTAAAATCACACCAATCGGTTCGCTGGCGACGCTCGTATGGCTCCATGTGCTAGCGCGAAAAGGCGTTAAAATATCCTGGAAAACCTATTTCAAGACCGGGATTATGTTAACGATACCGATTTTATTTATAACGCTGATCGGCCTTTATCTGTCACTTGTTCTCTTTTAAGGGAGAGATATTATTAAAAAAACTGCGGGAGAATCGCGCGTTCTCCCGCAGCACTCATAGGCTCTATTGTTCTTCAGCTTCAGCGTATTTCTCTTTGAGGTCCTCGACAACGCTTGGATCTTCCAGCGTGGACGTGTCTCCGACAGCTTTGCCTTCTGCAATATCCCGGAGCAGGCGGCGCATGATTTTCGCGCTGCTTGTTTTCGGCAGACTTGCTGTGAAAATCACTTCATCCGGCCGGGCGATTTTGCCAATTTGATCAACGATTTGCGCAACAATCTCATCATGCAGTTCGTCGCTGCTTTGAGCGCGTTCTTTCAGGGTGACAAATGCGGTGATTGCTTCCCCTTTAATGTCATCGGACCGGCCAATGACGGCAGCTTCGGCGACTGCATCGTGGCTGACAATGGCGCTTTCCAGTTCACTTGCCCCCAGACGGTGACCGCTGACATTAATGACATCATCATCACGGCCTAAGATCCAGATATAGCCATCTTTATCTTTATGGGCAACATCGCCTGATGTATAAATGCCATCATAATCACCGAAATAGGAGTCTTTGAAGCGCTGATCGTCTCCCCAGACGGTTCGCAGCATGGACGGCCATGGCTGCTTAATGACGAGATAGCCGCCATTGCCGGGTTCGACGGGATTGCCTTCTCCGTCAAAGATATCGGCAATAATGCCTGGCGCTGGTTTGGTTGCAGATCCTGGTTTTGTTGTTGTGATGCCGGGAAGTGGTGCGATCATGGCAGACCCGTTTTCGGTTTGCCACCACGTATCGACAATCGGGCACTTTTCGCCGCCGACATATTTGTGGTACCACATCCAAGCCTCTGGATTAATCGGCTCCCCAACTGTTCCAAGTAATCTTAACGAGCTTAAGTCATGTTTTTCAACGTATTCATGTCCCCATTTCATGAATGTGCGGATCGAGGTTGGGGCTGTATAGAAAATGGTGACGCCATATTTCTCGACAATGTCCCAGAAACGATCACGTTCAGGATAAGCAGGGCCGCCTTCATACATGACACTGGTTCCGCCAGCAGAAAGGGGGCCGTAAACCGAATAGGAGTGGCCGGTAACCCAGCCGATGTCTGCTGTGCACCAGAACACATCTTCATCTTTTAAGTCAAAGATGCTCCGGACAGAGTGGTTGACCCCGGTTAAATAACCGCCTGTCGTATGAACGATTCCCTTTGGTTTGCCAGTGGTTCCTGACGTATAAAGAATGAACAGAGGATCTTCTGCATCCATTTCTTCATGCTCGAGCGGTGTTGTCGGCATTTTTTGTTTTAGTGTTCCCCAGTCAACATCGAGAGCCTTGTTCCACGCTGTATTCGCGTCTGGACCGATATTGTTGATCACCAGCGTCGTTTCCACTGTTGTATCTTTAACAGCCTTATCCGCGTTATCTTTCAATGGCAATATCTTACCGCTGCGGCGGCTGCCATCTGAGGTGATCAGAAGTTTGGCTTCCGTGTCTGTGATTCGGTCATTCAATGCTTTGGCTGAATAAGCGGCGAAAACAACCGAGTGGATCGCGCCTATTTTCGCACAGGCAAGCATGGAAATCGGAAGCTCAGGGATCATTGGCAAATAGATGGCGACGCGGTCTCCTTTGTTAACCCCGAGCTGCTTCAGCATATGAGCTGCTTTATCGACTTCGCGGCCGAGCATGTCATAAGTAAAGATTTGGCTGTTGCCTTGCTCGCCTTCCCAGATAATCGCAGCCTTATTTTTGTTCGGGCCTTCGCGGTGACGGTCTACACAGTTATAGGCTGCATTTAATTTGCCATCCACAAACCATTCAGCATGTGGCGGATTCCAGTTAAGCACTTCTGAATAAGGCTTAAACCAGCTTAAGTATTCTGCCTGTTCTGCCCAGTAGCCTTCCGGGTCATTGGCAGCCCTTTCATAAACGCTCGGGTCGTTGAAGTTTGCTTGTGCTTTAAATGATTCAGGTGGTTCAAACGTACGATCTTCTTCTAAAAGCGTATTGAGTCTATCTGTATTGGACAATTGCAAAACTCCTTTCCCTTAACATATATATGAATAACGCTTACCTGGTATGTTTAACGGTCTATTCCACAAAAATCAGAATATTAAACATATATTTGCGATATGCTGCAGCTGTCCTGTAAGGTAACCGCTTTCAAAATACGTTTAATTTTATTATATTACGCGATGTCAATATGTCAAAGCACCTAAAGAGGCGATTTGCCTGTCATGCAATAAGCCTGGAATGACCAGGCAAAGAAGAGGAGAGTTAAAGGTTCTCTCCCCATGCAGCCTGGATAAATGCATCCCTTCCTGAGGCCTCTCGGTCCTGTTCGTAATACGCTTTATGTTTCTGATAGAAATTCTGATGCTCGTCTTCAGCCGGATAAAATGTCTGGGCTGGCAGAATAGATGTAACGATCGGATCGCGGAACTTGCCACTCTCGGCGATCGTCTGTTTTGCTTGTTCAGCAAGTGCTTTCTGTTCATCATTGTGATAAAAGACGGCTGTGCGGTAGGAGTCGCCGCGGTCATGGAACTGCCCGCCGTCATCAGTCGGGTCAATCTGCTGCCAGTAAATCGTTAAAATCGTTTCGTAGGAAATGACCGTTGGATCGTAGGTGATTTCCACGGCTTCCCGGTGTCCGGTTGTGCCGGTTTTAACGTCCTCGTAAGCCGGATTGTCGGTGTGGCCGCCAGTATAGCCGGAAACGACGCCATGAATGCCATCCCACTGATCGAATGGCTTCACCATGCACCAAAAACAGCCGCCGGCAAATGTTGCTTTTTTCAAATTTGACATGTCACATTCCCCCCCCCAGATGCTGCGGTTAATCATATGTCACATAATTTTATCATAAAATCGGGTCTGGCGGGTAATAGATGCATTTATGCTGAACCTGCAATCCTTACATAACCATCAGAAAATTGCCGCAAATCATTCTTGTGGCTGTAACACCATTTTGATTTTATTTTCCTGTCAATCACAGGTACAATAATACAAGGAGAGAGGATTAAGGGACGGCACTGGTCGTGACCGCAGAGAACATAGTGCTGCAGCTGGAAGGAGGCAATCTCTTGCTGGATAATGCTCTGGTGATGGTGGCCATTATACTGGTCGTTAATATTGTGTATGTATCCCTGTCGACGATGCGGATGATTCTGACGCTGAAAAGCCGGCGCTACATGGCAGCGTTTGTCAGTATGTTTGAAGTTGTGATGTATGTGATCGGTCTGGGTCTTGTTCTGGATAATTTAGATCAAATCCAGAATGTTGCGGCCTACGCGATTGGTTTCGGTATTGGTGTGATTGTCGGCACCAAAATTGAGGAAAAACTGGCGCTCGGCTATATTACGGTTAACGTCATTGCGTCTGATTCTGATATTGAATTGACGCGAAAAGTCCGCGAGAAAGGCTACGGTGTGACAAGCTGGCAGGCTTATGGCATGGACGGCGACCGGCTGGCAATGCAAATTCTCACACCGCGCAAATACGAACTGCGTTTGTATGAAACGGTGAAAACAATTGACCCGAAAGCCTTTATCATATCCTATGAACCGAAGCAGATTCATGGCGGTTTCTGGGTGAAACAAGTGCGTAAAGGCCGCTTGTTTAATAACCGTCATAAAAACGACGAAAAACCACAAGCTGCACAATCAGGGAATGATTATAACCAATCGTAGAACAATCAGGCTAAAAACCGGACATGGGCGAGGAGGCAAACGATGATAGAACGCTATACACGTGAGGAAATGGGCGCGATTTGGCGCGATGAGAATAAATACGCAGCTTGGCTGGAAGTGGAGATTCTGGCATGTGAAGCATGGGCTGAGCTGGGCGTTATACCGGCCCAGGATGCGGAAAACATCCGCCGCAACGCGTCATTCAAAGTTGAGCGGATTCAGGAAATTGAGGAAGAAACGCGGCATGATGTGGTCGCTTTCACCCGTGCGGTTTCCGAATCCCTTGGTGACGAGCGCAAATGGGTGCATTACGGACTTACCTCGACGGATGTAGTTGATACCGCGCAATCCTATTTGCTGAAGCAGGCTAATCAGATCATTCGTCAGGACTTGCACCATTTTATTGACGTTTTGAAACAAAAAGCCATCGAGCATCAGCACACAGTCATGATGGGGCGGACTCATGGCGTTCATGCCGAGCCGACAACGTTCGGACTGAAAATGGCCCTCTGGTATGAGGAGATGAAGCGCAACCTGGAACGTTTTGAACAGGCTGCCCGCGATGTTGAATTTGGCAAAATGTCTGGTGCTGTCGGGACATATGCGAACACAGATCCATTCGTTGAGCAATACGTGTGTGATAACCTCGGGCTCACGCCTGCCCCTATATCAACGCAGACACTGCAGCGTGACCGGCATGCGTATTACATAGCGACCCTTTCCTTGATCGCGACGTCCATTGAAAAATTTGGCACTGAGATCCGCGGTCTGCAGAAGACCGAAACACATGAAGTGGAAGAGTTTTTTGCGAAAGGGCAGAAGGGTTCTTCAGCCATGCCGCATAAACGCAATCCTATTGGCTCGGAAAATATGGCGGGAATCGCCCGGGTTCTCAGGGGGTATATGACGACAGCTTATGAAGACGTTTCGCTCTGGCATGAGCGGGATATCTCGCACTCCTCAGCGGAAAGAATTATGTTGCCAGATGCGACGACAGCCCTTGATTATATGCTGAATCGTTTCGCCGGCATTGTCGCGAAATTGACCGTGTTTCCTGAACGGATGAAAGCGAATATTAACCAGACACAGGGCGTGATCTTCTCTCAGCGTGTGCTCTTGGCACTGGTTGATGGGGGTATGAGCCGTGAAGAGGCTTATGATCTCGTTCAGCCTAAAGCGATGCAGGCGTGGGAGACAGGCACGCACTTCAAACAGCTGCTGGAGGCGGACAGCAGGATCATGGCTAAATTAACAGAGACAGATCTTAATGCCTGCTTTGATTATACGTATCACTTGAAAAATGTGGATGCGATTTTCCGGCGGATTGGGCTTGCCAGCAACTAGCAGCAGGCCCTTTGCTGGAGAGGTTTCAGCACGCCTGGTGCTGTTTAGCTGTCACAAAAAAGTCAGGCTGATTTGCTGAAATCATAACGTATGAAAGCGCATTTATGTTAAACTTAAAGAAATAACTATTGGAGCGTTTTTGTTATGATCGATAATCAATACTGGCGGAACCGCGAGCTGCGGCAGCATGTCGCGGTGATTGATGGCACAGCGGAACCGACCATCGTTTTAAAGAATGGCACCTATTTGAATACGTATACGAAGCAATGGCTTAAGGCCAATATCTGGATTTTGCATGACCGGATTGTTTATGTTGGTGATCAGCTTCCGGAAAAAAGCGGATCAGCTGAAATCGTTGATTGTGAAGGCATGTATCTGGTACCGGGCTATATTGAACCGCATGCGCATCCGTTTCAGCTGTATAATCCGGAAGAACTTGCGAGCCACGGTGCAGAAACGGGAACGACGACATTTATTAATGACAACTTAGTCTGGCATTTTTTATTAGACCAAAAGAAAGCGTTTTCTATCATTGAGGCATTTGATCAGCTGCCCGTATCGATGTACTGGTGGGCGCGTTTTGACCCGCAGACGCTTTTGAAACAGGGCGAGGACTTTTTCAGCACGAATAGAGTGCTCAGATGGCTCGATCACCCATCCGTCATCCAGGGCGGTGAGTTAACGGCATGGCCGCGTTTGCTCGATGGTGATGACCGCCTGCTTTACTGGATACAGGAATCCAACCGGCGCGGTAAACCGGTGGAAGGCCACCTGCCTGGCGCGTCCGAAAAGACGCTGACGAAGCTGAAACTGCTCGGTGTGGCAGCTGACCATGAAGCAACGACCGGAAAAGAAGCTATTCAGCGTCTGCAGTCAGGCTACCAGACGGGATTGCGCTACTCCTCGATCCGCCCTAATCTGCCCGCATTATTGGAAGAAATGCTTGCTGAAGGGCTGGCGGTGTTTGATCATGTCACCATGACGACGGACGGATCGACGCCTTCTTTCTATGAAAATGGTATTATGAATCTGTGTATCAGGATAGCTATACAAAAAGGCGTACCGCTCGCAGACGCTTATCGAATGGCTTCGCATAATGCGGCTGATCATTATGGTCTGCTGGAAGACTTGGGCTGCATCGCCCCGGGCCGTCTGGCGCACATTAATATTCTGGCGAAGAAGGAAGATCCCACGCCGGTAAGTGTCCTGGCAAAAGGGGAATGGCTTGTAAAAGATCACCAGAAACTGCCTGAGCCTTCCCGCATTGATTGGGAACACCATGGTATTCAGCCGATCGATTTTGACTGGGATTTACGATTGGAGGATCTGCAGTTTTCGGTTCCCATTGGACTGGACATGGTGAGTGATGTGATTATAAAGCCTTACGCGATTAAGGCAGATGTTACAGTGGATGTAATACCCGAGACGTTGGATGATGCTTTTCTTATGCTGGTTGACCGCAAAGGAAAGTGGCGGGTTAATACAGCCATAAAAGGCTTCACGGATCGGCTCGGCGGTCTGGCAAGCTCGTATTCTACGACGGGTGATCTGGTGTTTATCGGCAAAAGCAAACAGGATCTGCTGCTTGCCTGGCAGCGTCTAAAAGCGCTGGGTGGAGGCATTGTTCTAGTTCATGACGGTGAGATTTTATTCGAATTGCCGCTTGCACTGGGCGGCAGTATGTATGCTGGCAATATGGAAGATTTGATTGCAAAAGAAAAACAATTAAAACAATGGCTGCAGGATTTTGGCTATCCGTTCGATGACCCGGTGTATGCGATTCTGTTTTTATCGGCAACGCATTTGCCCTATACGCGCGTCACCCAGCAGGGCGTCGTTGATGTTAAAAAACGTGAAGCCCTCTTCCCAGCAACGATGCGCTGACGTATAATGGAAACGGAGAAATGAAAGTGTTCCAGGGAGGTGCATGAATGCGAAAGACGGCATTGAGTTTGCTTGCTTTACTGATTCTGTCTCTGGCTGCTTGTTCCGGTGAAGAGGAGCAAGCAAGTCAGGACAATGCGTCACATGGACAAGCCGTTACGGAAAAGAATGAGAACCCGGATGTTTCTCCGCTTACTGGTTTGCCGGCAGAGGGAAACACCGAACAGCGGGCTGTTGGTGTTATGGTGAACAACCATCCAAAAGCGCGTCCGCAGACCGGTCTCAGCAAGGCCGATATTGTCTTTGAGATGCTGGCTGAGGGGAGCATCACCCGCTTTTTGGCCATCTACCAAAGTCAGCAGCCGGATGTGGTCGGACCCGTCCGCAGTGCCCGGGAGTATTACTTTGATCTGGCCGACGGGTATGATGCGCTGTATGTTTATCATGGCGCTGCGAACTTCGTGAATGATATGATTGCTGATGAGGGCATTGAGCATTTGGATGGTGCCTTGCATGATAATGATGGCAACTTGTTCAAACGCTCATCAGACCGGTCTGCCCCGCATAATTCCTATTTGCAGTTTGCCAGCGTGAATGATATGGCCGAACAAAAAGGGTATAATGTGACGCAATCCTATCAGCCGCTGCCATTTGCAGATGAGGATGAAGCGGCCGCTGCATCAGGTGATGAAGCAGCCAGTGTGACCATTGATTATTCAGGCGGGATGAAGAATGTGGTTACATATTCGTATGATGAAGGCAATGCGGTCTACAACCGTTACAGCAACGGTAACCAATCAATTGAAAAAGACGCTGATGAGCCAGTGACCGCAGACAATCTTTTCATCATCGAAACACCGCATGAGATTATTGACGATGCTGGCCGGCGGGAGATTGATATCACCTCGGGCGGCGACGCCTATCTTGTCCAAAAAGGGCACATCCGCAAAGTCCAGTGGGAAAACCGTGACGGACGAATCATCCCTGTCAAAAACGGTGATCCGGTGCCATTTGTTCCGGGCAAAACATGGATTAATGTCGTGCCGGCTGATCCGGGGATGGCGCAATCAGTAACCGTGTCAAACGAGTAGAAAGCAGGTGAATGCTGCATGCAGATCGATAAACTGCGCGGAGAACAGCTGGATCAGCTGTTTGATGCGATCCTTTCGTTAAATGATCGGGAAGAATGCTATCAATTTTTTGATGATATTGCAACGATGTCCGAAGTTCACGCACTTGCTCAGCGGATGCATGTTGCCAAAATGCTGACCGCAGGCGATACTTACAATGTGATTGAAACAGAGACAGGCGCCTCAACCGCTACGATATCGCGTGTGCGGCGTTGTCTGAATTATGGAAGCGACGGTTATAACACGGTGCTTGAACGCATGCCGGATACGGATGCATAATGCAGCTCGTATGCGTCTGCTGTGTATGTCACCGCTGATAGACAGGAAATCGGCCTGAGCCGCCGGTTTCCTGCCATTCCATCCGGTTTCATTCCTCTCTGCAGGGAGCCTTAAAGGCTGCCTTTTTACCACACAGGCTAACTTTCAAAAAATCATGTTCCGAAACCCTAAATTTACAGCGCGTTTTTTGATATACTTTATCAATGAAGATTAGTACGTGTTTCTGTTAAGCTATGTTACATCATACGGCTTATTGAAAATCTGTTTTGAATACGGAATATAGGCCAGCAAACAGAACACAGTCATTAATCGATCAGGGGGCTATATAGTGAATGCGTTTCTGCAAGATGCCAGGCATGTCTTTAAACTGGACCCAGCCAAATTTATAACGGATGATGATCTCGAGGCTGTTTGTGAATCAGGCACCGATGCTGTGATTGTTGGCGGAACTGACCATGTCACACTGGACGGCGTGCTTGACTTGCTCATGCGCATCCGCCGCTATTCTGTTCCCTGCGGTTTGGAGATCAGCAGCATGGAGGCTATCACACCCGGTTTTGATGCTTACTTGATACCGATGGTCATGAACAGCCGTGATAAGAAATGGATGATGGATATACAGCACCAGGCTATTAAAGCCTATAAAGACTTGATAAATTGGAATGACATGGCAGTCGAAGGCTATTGTATTTTAAATGAAGATGCCAAGGCCTTTCAATATACCAACTGTGATCTGCCGGATCATGATGATGTTGTGGCCTATGCGTATATGGCGGAGCATATGTTTCATCTGCCGATTTTTTACCTGGAATACAGCGGCATGTATGGGGATGAAGAGCTCGTTCAAGAGGTCAGAGAACAGCTCTGTCATACCCAGCTTGTCTATGGCGGCGGAATTGCGTCAAAGGCCCAGGCTCGGGAGATGACGAAACATGCCGATACGATTGTTGTCGGCAATCTGATTTACTTGGATATCGGGGAAGCACTGCAGACAGTTGAGGCAGTTAATACGGAGAACATAGCCAGAGGTGGTGACAAGCGTGCGTCAGACAATGCATGAATTAGTGAATGGCTTAAATGAACAGCAGCAGGAAGCGGTTAAACATACAGATGGCCCGCTTTTGATTATGGCGGGAGCAGGGAGCGGCAAAACGCGTGTGCTGACACACCGCATTGCTTACTTGCTTGCGGAAAAGGATGTTTCGCCCAGAAGTGTGCTCGCTATAACATTTACGAATAAAGCGTCTCGTGAAATGAAGGATCGTGTGAATAAACTCGTTGGCGCTGAGGGCAAACAGATCTGGGTGTCGACTTTTCACGCCATGTGTGTCCGGATTTTGCGCCGGGATAGTGACAGAATCGGCTACAGCCAGAATTTCACAATCCTCGACAGCGGTGATCAGCTGTCAGTCGTCAAACAGATCTTGAAAGACTTGAATATTGACCCGAAAAAATTCAATCCCAAAAGCATGCTGGGACAAATCAGCTCGGCGAAAAATGAGCTGATCACACCGGAGGAATACAGCAAGAATGCTGCGGACTTTTTCCAGCGGCAAGTGTCGCAGATCTATGAACGCTATCAGAAAACGCTGCGGAAAAACCAGGCACTTGATTTTGATGATCTGATTATGCAGACGATTCACTTGTTCGAACGCGTGCCTGAGGTGCTGGAGTACTACCAGCGGCGTTTCCAGTATATCCATGTGGACGAGTACCAGGACACCAATCATGCCCAGTACTATCTGGTTCAGCAGCTGGCAAGCCGGTTTCAGAATCTTTGTGTTGTCGGCGACTCTGACCAGTCGATTTATGGCTGGCGTGGTGCTGATATTACGAATATCATGTCGTTTGAACAGGACTACCCATCGGCACGGGTGATTTATCTGGAACAGAATTACCGGTCGACGAAGTCTATTCTTGAGGCCGCGAACCATGTCATCGCCCATAATACCGGCCGCAAACCGAAAAATTTGTGGACGGACAATCAGGACGGGAACAAAGTGAATTACTACCAGGGAGCGACGGAGCAGGAAGAAGCGTTGTATGTGACCCAGGAAATTCAAAAACTGACCCGTGAAGAGGGATTTTCCCTGGATGATGTAGCGATCCTTTATCGGACGAATGCTCAGTCACGTGCGGTGGAGGATACGTTTCTGAAATCGGATATTACGTATCAGATGATTGGCGGCACGAAGTTCTATGACCGGAAAGAGATCAAGGACCTGATCGCTTATTTGCGTCTGATTACCAACCCGGATGATGATATCAGCTTCGAACGCGTGGTGAACGTTCCGAAACGCGGTGTTGGCCAGACAACGGTTGACCGGCTGCGCGCCTACGCTGCGGATCAGGATATCTCGTTTTACAGGGCGGTTAAAGAGGTTGATTTCATTGGCGTGACGAAAAAGGCTGCGAATGCGCTGTCGGAATTTGGCAGTCTGATTCAGACGCTGACCCAGCAGCAGGAATTTCTGACCGCTACGGATATGGTTGAGGCGGTTATTGAACGGACTGGCTATGAAGATATGCTGAAAAAAGAGCAGTCTCTGGAATCGCAGAGCCGTCTGGAAAATCTGGAAGAATTTAAAACTGTCACAAAGGACTTTGAAGAGGAAGCTGAGGATAAAACGTTAATTGCTTTTCTCACCGATCTGGCATTGGTAGCCGATATTGACAGAACTGAGGAAGACGAAACGGCCAATGAGCCGAAAGTGACGCTGATGACACTGCATGCCGCGAAAGGACTGGAGTTTCCTGTGGTCTTTTTGCTCGGGATGGAGGAAAATGTCTTTCCGCACAGCCGGTCACTGTTTGATGATGAAGGCATGGAAGAAGAGCGGCGTCTGGCTTATGTGGGCATTACAAGGGCGGAACAGAAACTTTACTTAACCCATGCCAAAATGCGCACGATTTTCGGCCGGACGAATATGAATCCGGTGAGCCGGTTTATTACTGAAATTCCGGAAGATCTGGTTGAAGGGATCGAGCAGATGCGCGGGACGCTGTATGGATCGAAGGAAAAGGCATCTGAGACGCCGGCGGCACCTAAGCGCCAGGCCGGCAAAATCCAACAGTCGACCGGTGCTGAAGCACAGACGTGGAATCCCGGTGATAAAGCGGAACATAAAAAATGGGGCGTCGGAACGGTCGTTAAAGTGCAGGGCGAAGATGATGCAATGGAACTTGACATTGCCTTTCCCGCACCAATGGGCGTTAAACGGCTTCTGGCCAAATTCGCACCGATTACGAAACAATAGGAGGTGCTTGACATGGAACAGCAGCAGGCAAAACAGCAGATACAAACATTGCGGGACGTGCTGAATCATTATAATCATGCCTATTATGTGCTCGATGATCCGAGTGTGCCGGATGCCGAATACGACCGGAAAATGCGGGAGCTGATCGAGCTGGAAGAGGCGTTTCCGGAACTGGTGACCGTTGATTCACCGTCCCAGCGTGTCGGCGGTGAGCCGCTCGATGCGTTTCAGAAGGTCGCCCATAATATACCAATGCTCAGTCTCGGAAATGCTTTCAGCGAAGCGGAATTGCGTGATTTTGCCCGGCGCGCTGATGAGGGGACTGATGCGCCGATTTCGTTCGTCTGTGAACTGAAAATTGATGGACTCGCCGTCTCACTTCTTTATGAAAATGGCCGTCTGGTCCGCGGTGCCACCCGCGGCGACGGCACGACCGGTGAGGATATTACAAGCAACCTGCGAACGATCCGCAGCATCCCGTTGTCGGTTCAGGCGGATCAGACGATTGAGGTGCGCGGCGAAGCGTTTATGCCGCATCGATCATTTCTGCGTTTAAATGAGCAGCGCGAGAAGCTGGCCAGGGACCCTTTTGCCAATCCGCGCAACGCAGCTGCTGGCTCCCTGCGTCAGCTCGATCCGAAAATCGCTGCCAGCCGTCATTTGGACGTCTTCCTGTATGGTGTTGGTGATTGGGAAGCTGAGACGTTCACATCTCACAGCGAACGTCTGACACGCCTGCAGGATCTGGGATTTAAAGTGAATCCGGAGTGGCGTCAGTGCCAAACGATTGATGACGTGATTCAATTTGTCAAACACTGGGAACAAGCACGTCCGGAACTCGATTACGATATCGATGGTGTCGTGGTGAAGGTGGACAACACCGCTCAGCAGGAGGAACTTGGTTATACCGCCAGAAGTCCGCGCTGGGCGATTGCCTACAAATTCCCGGCCGAAGAGGTGCTGACTGTCTTGCGCGATATCGAATTAAGTGTAGGTCGGACCGGCGCTGTCACACCGACAGCTGTCCTGGATGCCGTCCGGGTGGCTGGAACAACGGTCAGACGGGCTTCCTTGCACAATGAAGATCTTATCCGGGAACGGGATATCCGTCTCGGCGATGCAGTTATCGTCAAGAAAGCTGGTGACATTATTCCGGAAGTTATCCGGGCGGTGGAGGAAAAACGGACAGGTGAGGAGAAGCCATTTGTCATGCCTGAAGAATGTCCCGAGTGCGGCAGTGAACTTGTTCACCTTGAGGAAGAAGTTGCCCTGCGCTGCATGAATCCGAATTGCCCGGCACAGCTGAAGGAAGCGCTGATCCATTTTGCCTCACGGTCAGCGATGGATATAGACGGTTTGGGCGAAAAAGTGGTCATTCAGCTGTTCCAGGAGAATCTGGTCCATTCAATCGCGGATATTTACCGGCTACAGCAGGATGCGCTGCTGGAACTGGAGCGGATGGGCGAGAAATCGTCTGATAATCTGCTCAAGGCGATTGAAGCCTCTAAAACAAATTCGCTGGAACAGCTGCTGGTCGGACTCGGCATCCGGTTTGTCGGCTCCAAAGCAGCACGGACCCTTGCCGCTCATTTCCAGACAATGGCTAACCTGCAGCAGGCTTCCCGCGAAGCTATTGTGTCAATCGAGGACATGGGTGAGGTGATCGCCGATGCCATTGTGAATTACTTTGCCGCTGACGAGGTGACGCAGCTGCTGAATGACTTGCGAGAGCTTGGTCTGACTATGACGTACAAAGGCCCGGCGCTGGAAGCCGCTGCTGACGATACAGCGTTAGCAGGCAAGACTGTTGTCCTGACAGGCAAAATGAATACCTTAACGCGGTCTGAGGCCAAGGCGCTGGTTGAGCGGTTCGGCGGGTCGGTCACGGGAAGTGTCAGCACAAAGACTGATATTCTCGTAGCTGGAGAGGACGCTGGCTCGAAGCTGAATCGTGCGGAGCAGCTGGGCGTAGCGATTTGGAACGAACAGCAGCTGAAAGATGTTTCGAACGATTAAGGAGTGGGGTATGTGTTAAAAAAACTAACGATGTCACTGGCCGTTGCTATTCTGCTTCTCACAAGCTGTGCGCCATCAATTAATAACGAAGACGAGGTTGTCAAAGACGAGGATAAGTCAGAACAGGAGACGTCGATTGTTTCGAACAAACTGTCAGATGAAGATTACCGGACTCTCCTGCCATACCGTCCCAGTGCCTCCCGAGGCGTTATTACGGGGCAAATGGGGAACCGTCTGGACATCGATGAGGCCGAAACAGGTTTAAGAAGACTTTCCAAAGACTATTTCGATCCTGATGAGTACCTGTTTGAAGAAGGCCAGTATTTGGACTCGGATATGCTGTACAGGTGGCTTGAAAGTTATCCGACGGACGATGAACTCAGTGAATTGAAAAACCAGCTGGAAAAACAGGTGAAAGACAACAAAATCAAGAAAAAAGAGATGGAAAAGCGGCTAGCTAAGCGGAAACAGGCATTAAATCCGCCATTGGATGAAGAAAACGCCACAATAGATGATCATGAACAAAATCCCAAATATGTGTCCCATATTCTGGAGCAGGATTTCTTGAAGCGGCATGATGATGACAAGGTGGAACTGTCCGGTGTATCGATTGGTATTGCTTTAAAATCTGTTTACCGTTTTGAAGTGGAAGGCAATCCTGGCAAGGTGGAGATATCCAAGTCAAAAATGCTGGATAAGGGAAAGGAAATAGCCAAAACCGTGCTGAAGCGCGTCCGGAACATTGACGCGTTAAGCGATATTCCGATTATGATAGCCCTGTACCGGGAAGAAGACGAGAACGCGCCCGTACCGGGAAATTTCGTTGCCAAAACATCAGTGAAAAGCGGCGAAGCAAGCATTAGTGACTGGGAGAACCTTAATGAAGAGAATGTGCTGTTCCCTTCGGATAGAGGGGAAGAAAAAAACTACGACACACAGCAGCTCGTTAAAAACTTCGGCAGCCGAATTGAGGAATACTTTCCAAATTACGTTGGCGTTATTGGAGACGGCTTCTATATCGGTGATGACCTGCAAGAGCTGACACTGGAAATTCCAATTGAGTTTCACGGAAAGGAAGAAGTTGTTGGTTTCACCCAATATGTATCAAAACTCGCGGATGAGATGTTTGAGGACTACTATGATCTGAACATTAACATCAAGTCTGACGAGAAAATGGAAAGTGTGATATCACGGGATGCTGGAGACAGCGAAAAGCAAGTGCATGTTTTTGATACATAAACAGGACTGGGACAAAATACGTTTGTCCCAGTCCTGTTCACTCGCAGCCATTCGTTCACCTGAATCACCAGAGATATTGAACCAGCCGGTGATCACAAAAAGGTGTGCGGACTTCCAGACCGGCCCTGACACTTAGACGATTGGATCGGTCCATCAACATCGGCAGGAAGTGCGTCAAATTGAGAAATTGCATCTCCTGACGGCGTTGTTCAAGTCCCTGGAGCTGAGACTTAGGCATTGCCTGAAGTGCTTCCTCATAGCGTTTCTGAATGTCAGCCGCCGGTGGGCCAGAGCCACATGATCGGATGTCCAGAAACCTTTGTCATCTCGGCCGCGGTGTGCAATTTGTTCGGACATCGTTTCAAGTGTTCGGCGCTTATCTGTTATAGTCTTCATATTTGAACCATCCCGTTATTCCTGACATATCATGTGAACTTTAGGATTATGTTTGTTAGTAGATGAGAAGGGCTGTGTGACATGATTTTGCTTGCTTTGAAACACGGGGATTTGCTATGATCTATTAGTGTGTTTTAGCTTATCTAATGGTATACTGATGGTACATGCTATTTAATGACGGAGGTGTTTTACCAGTGGCAGATATAACGAAAGAGCAGATCAAGCATATCGCTGAAACAGCAAAAATTGCCATAACCGACGAAGAAGCTGACAGGTTTACTGACGATCTCAGTTCGGTCATTCACTATGCCGATAAGCTTCAGGATGTTGATACGGAAGGTGTTGAGCCAACCATTTTCATGACCGATTTGCAGAATGTCATGCGCGATGATGAGCCAACAAATTGGACCTCACGTGAGGATCTATTGAAAAACGCGCCGGACAGGCAGGATGGGTATTTCCGCGTCCCATCGATTTTGGATTAAGGAGGGAATAACTGATGGCCTTATTTGATCACAGCATCAAGCAACTGGAAGAGATGCTACATAAAAAGGAAATATCGGCTGAAGATCTGGTTAATACCTCATTTGACCGGATCAGTGAAGTCGATGACCAGGTTCAGGCGTTTCTGACCCTGGATGAGGAGCATGCCCGCAGTCAGGCGAAGCAGCTTGATGATGCGCCGGATGCCAGTGCCCGTTTGTTTGGTATTCCCAACGGCATTAAGGATAATATTGTGACGAAAAATTTGCGGACAACAAGTGCCAGTCAATTTCTGAAAGACTTTGACAATCCGCTGTACAATGCTGCCGTTATCGAAAAATTACAAGCCGACAAGTCGGTAACAGCAGGCAAATTAAACATGGACGAGTTTGCGATGGGCTCAACAACGGAAAATTCGAGCTTTCAGGTGACACGCAATCCGTGGAACACTGATTATGTGTCAGGCGGATCCAGTGGCGGTTCAGCAGCAGCTGTTGCCGCCGGTGAAATTGTCTTTTCACTTGGCTCCGATACAGGCGGATCTGTCCGTCAGCCTGCTTCTTTCTGCGGTGTTGTCGGCATGAAACCGACGTACGGGCGTGTATCACGCTTTGGTCTGATTGCATTTGCCTCATCGCTGGACCAGATCGGCCCGGTTACACGCTCAGTTGAAGACAACGCCCGCGTGCTTGAAGTGATTGCTGGCCAGGACAAAATGGATTCCACCAGTGCAGCTGCCGAGGTTCCAGCCTATACTGACGCCCTGGATGGCAATATGGAAGGCATGAAGATTGCCGTTCCTAAAGAGTATCTCGGTGAGGGTGTTGCACAGGAAGTTAAAGACGCTGTTATGAATGCGCTGAAAGTTTATGAATCGCTCGGTGCTGAATGGGAAGAAGTGTCCCTGCCGCATTCCGAGTATGCTGTTGCAGCTTACCAGATGATCTCCTCAGGTGAAGCATTTGCCAGCATGGGCCGCTTTGACGGTGTCCGCTTTGGTAAGCGTTCGGATAAAGCAGATAACATGGATGATATGTTTACGTATTCCCGGGCTGAAGGCTTTGGCGATGAAGTAAAACGCCGGATTATGCTTGGAACATTCGCGCTCAGTTCCGGCAATTATGAGGTCTATTATAAAAAAGCACAAAAGGTCCGTACACTGGTTAAACAGGACTTTGACAACATTCTGCGTGACTACGATGTCGTTATCGGCCCAACAGCCCCTGCGCCTGCATTTAAAGCTGGCGAAAGCACTGATGATCCCATGGCTCTGTATATGAACGATATGCTGACTGTTCCCGTGAATCTGGCCGGACTGCCTGGGCTATCGCTTCCATGCGGTTTTTCCGGACAAGGGCTGCCAATCGGCCTGCAAATCATCGGAAAACCGTTTGCGGAAAGCACAGTTTATCGCACGGCGCACGCATATGAACAAGCAACTGAACACCATACAAAACGCCCTCAATTAGGAGGTGCTCAATCATGAACTTTGAATCAGTTATAGGGCTTGAAGTCCACGTTGAATTAAAAACAGCATCGAAAATTTTCAGCCCAAGCCCCAATGCATTTGGGGATGAACCCAATACGAATGTGAATCCGGGTGATCTCGCTTATCCAGGCGTCTTGCCGGTATTGAATGAGGAATCCGTTAACTATGCGATGGAAGCGGCTATGGCCTTGAATTGCGACATTGCCACTGACATGAAATTTGACCGGAAGAGCTATTTCTATCCGGACAATCCCAAAGTCTATCAGCTGTCTCAGTTTGAACAGCCGATTGGATCAAACGGTTCAATAGAGATTGAAGTCAATGGTGAAAAGAAACAAATCGGCATCACCCGCCTGCATATGGAAGAGGATGCCGGCAAGCTGGTTCACCAGGATGACGGTTATTCGCTGGTGGACTTTAACCGCGCAGGAACACCGCTGGTCGAAATTGTTTCCGAACCGGATATCCGGTCGCCGGAAGAGGCCTATGCTTACTTGGAGAAACTGAAAAATATTATTCAGTACACGGGTGTCTCGGACTGTAAAATGGAGGAAGGCTCACTCAGATGTGATGCGAACCTGTCCGTTCGTCCGGTCGGCCAGGAAGCATTTGGTGTTAAAACCGAGCTGAAAAATCTCAACTCCTTCTCCTTCGTCCAAAAAGGTCTGGAATATGAAGCGAAACGCCAGGAGCAGGAGCTGCTGTCGGGCGGTGAGATCCAGTCAGAAACACGCCGTTTTGACGAGAAAACGAAAAAAACGGTTCTTATGCGTGTGAAAGAAGAAGCCGAGGATTATCGCTACTATCCTGATGCGGACATTCCGCCTCTTCACGTTGATGAAGCGTGGAAACAACGGATTAAAGATAAGATTCCAGAGCTCCCGGATGCGCGCAGACAGCGTTATATTCAGGAACTGGAGCTGCCCGAATATGATGCCAGTGTTTTGACCGCTTCGAAAGAGATGGCTGACTTTTTTGAAGAAACCGTCAGCCACGGCGCTGATATTAAACAGACGTCTAACTGGATGATGGATGAAGTGTCTGCCTACATGAACAAGAACGATAAAGAATTGGACGAACTGGCTCTGACGCCTGAGACGTTGGCTAAAATGATCAAATTGATAGAAGACGGCACGATATCGTCCAAAATAGCCAAAAAAGTGTTCGCCGAACTGGTGGAGAACGGTGGCGACCCAGGAAAAATCGTTCAGGATCAGGGACTGGCTCAGATTTCTGACGAAGGCCAGCTGACAGACATTATTACGAAAGTGCTCGATGAGAATGAACAATCGATCATTGACTATAAGAACGGCAAGGACAAAGCTATTAAGTTCTTAGTCGGTCAGGTTATGAAAGCAACGAAAGGCCAGGCTAATCCGCCAATGGTCAACAAGATTTTGCAGCAGGAAATGGATAAGCGGTAACGCCGCCGCGTTGAAAGAGAACGTGTTCAATCGGGCTGCTGTCATATATGGCAGCAGTCCCTTGTTTGACCTTCGACTCAAGGGCGCATTTTGATACGATGCCGCTAAACTGCTTAGTCGTGCGCGGGAGGGGGAGCGGATATGCGAAAAGCACGTATTATTTATAACCCGACATCCGGACGGGAAAATTTCAAACGTGAACTGCCAGCTGTGATGAACCGTCTGGAAATAGCCGGCTATGAAACGTCAGCTCATGCCACAACAGGTGAGGGTGACGCAACGGTTGCGGCTGAACAGGCAGTTGCCGGTTATTTTGATCTGGTTGTTGCTGCGGGTGGTGACGGAACCATTAATGAAGTGATTAAAGGCATAGCCGAGCAGCCGCACCGTCCGAAACTCGGCATTATCCCGACCGGTACGACGAATGATTTTGCAAGAGCTCTGAATATCCCTCGTGCGATTCATAAAGCTGTGGATATCTTAGTGTCGGGTCAGTCAAAACCGCTCGATATTGGACGTGTGAACGAGCACTACTTTATGAATATTGCAGGCGGCGGCAAACTGACAGAGCTGACCTATGATGCGCCGAGTAAATTAAAAACGGTTCTCGGCCAGCTGGCTTATTATGTCAAAGGAATTGAATTGCTCCCGTCATTACGGCCGATACGCAGCAGAATTGAATACGACGGCACCATTATTAATGAAGATATTATGCTGTTTCTTGTTGCCAATACAAATTCAGTTGGCGGATTTGAAAAATTGGCCCCTGACGCCCGGATGGATGACGGTTATTTTGACCTGCTGATTTTGAAGAAAATGAATCTGGCCGAATTTGTCCGAATAGCGACACAAGCTGTGCGAGGGGCTCATCTTGATGATGAGCGCATCATTTACACGCAGGCGAAACATATCAGTGTTGCCACCGATGAAAAAATGCAGCTGAATATCGATGGTGAATACGGCGGGCTGCTGCCAGGGGAATTTGAAAACTTGCCGCAGCATATTGAACTTTTAGTGCCGGACGCGTTTTTGAACCAATGAAGCCGTGCACTTACTGAGGCGAAAATTAACATGATAGAAGTAAAAGACACATCAATTCACATATAATTGGTGTGTTATTTTTTTATTGCGAAACTTATTGTTCATTTTAATTTAGCAGTCACACGTCGCTCTTTATTTGTTTCAAACAGTACCCTTTCATTCCATCTTGACCTGCTATTCATATCATGATTTGATTCGAATATATTCATTTATGAATGCATTCAGCATTTGCTGTATACAGTGTTATGGCAACATAAACTATCCTTTATATTTTTGACGGAAAATTGCATTACTAGAACCTTTCAAAAAGATCCAGAAGCTTAACGGTATGGCTATAAACACGTTCAATCGGAAGAAGTATCTTTTTTCTATCTAACGGGGCTGATGAATTAAACGCCGTCCGCATTCTTATTAAGGAGGACGAGAAAAGATGATTCAAATTGAAAATCTAACGCAACAGTTTTCAAATGGAAAAGGTATATCTGACGTGTCTTTTAATGTAGAAAAAGGCGAGGTGTTCGGATTTCTTGGTCCTAATGGCAGTGGTAAATCAACAACGATACGTCATCTAATGGGGTATATGAAGCCACAGAAAGGTTATGCAACGATTAAGGGATTGGACACATGGGAGAAACAAGCTGAAGCACGAAGTCACGTTGGTTATCTTCCTGGTGAAATTGCTTTTTTGGATGGCATGACCGGTCATGATTTCCTTAATATGATTGCTGGCATGCAAGGTGTTCATAACAAACAACGGCGGACAGAGCTTATTGACAAACTACAATTCAACCCAAAAACGCCAATTCGGAAAATGTCGAAAGGGATGAAGCAAAAAGTAGGCATCGTAGCAACTTTTATGCATGATCCAGATATTTATATACTGGACGAACCAACATCAGGGCTGGATCCTCTTATGCAAAAACTCTTCATTTCTTTGGTGCTTGAGGAGAAAGAAAGAGGAAAAACGTTCCTTATGTCTTCCCATAGTTTTGCTGAAATTGAACGTACTTGTGATAGAGCTGCAATCATTCGGGATGGTAAGATTGCTGCTACGAGAAACATTCATGAACTTCAAACCATGCAACGGAAAGCCTTTAATGTGACACTAACTGAAAAAAAAGATGTTGAAGCCATTTTGGAGTCTGAACTGAAGCCTGAAAAAATCGATGATTTCACCGTAAGCATTAAACTTCAAGGTAATTATGATGCTTTTATTGATACTTTGTCTGGTTATCATGTGAAAAACATCAGTGCTGACGATCAAAGTTTGGAACAAATTTTTATGGATTATTATAATAGGGAGGAGTTGTGATTATGAATTTCTCACTTTATACGCAAATGATGAAAACCAACCTAAAGACTGTTCTCGGCTTTGGTCTTGGTTCAGCATTATACGTCACACTTATGACTTCTCTCTTTCCTATGCTCGATAAGAATATGGAGGAAATTGATAAATTGATTGATATATTCCCTGATGCATTCTTGCGGGCAATGGGTTTAGAATCTTTTAGCAGTTATGGGCAGTTTGTTTCAGCTGAATATTATGGTTTGTTTTATTTGCTTATTCTTGGTGTATTCAGTGTCATGATTGCAGTCCAATTAATTGCAGGCCTTGTTGATCGTGGTTCTATGGCTTATTTGTTGTCAACCCGTGTTTCTCGAGTTCAAATTGCTGTTACACAAATCACAGTACTTATTAGCGGTCTAATTGTTATTCATGTATTAACATTTGGTGGAGGATTTCTTGCTGCCGAATTTTTAATAGATACTGAAAGCACCATTGCATTCGGGGAATTTTTTCAAATTAACGTTGTAGGATTTCTGTTATTTTTTGCAGTGGGAGGTTATTCATTTCTTATTTCGTCTCTGTTTAATGATGAAAAGAATGCCTTTGCATTGGCGGGAGGCTTAACATTCCTGTTTTATGGCATGAACATGATGGGTAAAATTGTGACTGATATTGATTGGATTCGCGATTTCACTCCTTTCTCTTTATACGAGCCAGGTAACATTGCAAGTGGTGAGGCGGATGTCTTGGTATCATCCGCTACGCTTGGTTCAATTGGTATTGCGACATGTGTTATTGCAGTGCTTATTTTCAGGAAACGTAATTTACCACTGTGAAATAGGGTTTGCAGATAGCTTAACCTATAAAGAAGTCTATCTTAAAAAGGGTAGACTTCTTTATGTGTTATTGAATGATTCGATCTATTGTTTTTATAGATCCTTACATTACTAATTAAATTTGTGAAATAATTATGTTAACATTAAGTCAAAAAATTTTTGAGTGAAGTTTATTCAAGGAATGAACTTTTCCCTAATAAGAAATAGTGCCAGAGCCAGGTAATCAAACAGTACAATAATTGGTAACTTCATAAGTGCGTCTTTCTGAAGATGGCAAAATTGAGGGAGGGAAGACTATTTTTAAGATACTGCGAGTAATTTTTTCAATAGTTGTTGCAGTGTTAGCTAGCTATATGCTGATAACTCAAGATTTTGAGCTTATGCCTTACCTGATGCTGGGATTAGGTATATCGACTTTGATTACTGGAGTAGTTGAACTTCAAAATGATAAAAAAGCATTTTGGGGTTATATGAGTATTATTGTTTCGTTGTTTATGTTTTTTGTTTCCATACAGGGATTCTTATTAAATTAAAGGGCGCCATTCCGGTATAAAACTTGATGTTTATGGCGCCCGTTCTGTATATAAGGGCAGATAGATAGTTGATACACCTAAATGACCTAATTTTGTAAAAAAGGCGGGATGACATATGATTGATGCTGGTTGGCTTAACATCGGCAGTTTGATACTGGGATTAGTAGCTTGGATAATTCCTATGATTAATATTGCTGCAAATAAAAAGCAGAAGAATAAGAAATGGATTGCTCTTTCCATTATCATCAGTTTCAGCGCTTGCGTTATCGCAATATGTTTCCAAATTTTTTATAACCTTTACTTGGTGAACATTGAAGACTTTGCTGCTTTGGCGGATACAATGCGCGGTGTAGCTGTTGCTTCAACGGTACTTGCCATTTTTACCATTCTGTTAAATGCACTTACGTTGTTTTTATATCGCGATAGGAGCGTATTATAAAACAATTGGGCGATTCTACGGGCTTATTAAATAGAATTATTGGGATCGAATCGGTTTATGACTGCCTCATCGGATCAGATTGTGGAAAAATGTTTGTGTGAGAGGATAGGAGGGTTAACCATTTTTCTTGTCGTTATTATCATTTTATTGCTTGTGATATCTTTATTAATTAAGGAATCTGCTTTATATAATAAGTGGGTGAAAATGGCAGTGGCCCTATATTATACGCTTATTACTATTGTATTTATCACCGGTCGCCACCGTATTCACGAGAAATACAATATGTATGATGGTCCTGTCATACCAGAGGGGTGGGACGTTAATTCAAATTGGGCATTCTGGTTTAGTTTTGCTTTTATCATTCCAATTGGCATACTTGTTCTATACGCTATTATTCGAAAAATAAAACCATTGGAAAAAAATCGCTGGACTCAATTTACAATAGCCGTACTGCTTAGCGGTATCATATTATTTTTTCTATATATCATTTTCAACCTCGCATATGGCTTGAGACCTTGAGTTCATGTATTACCCATTGTTGAACTATCGGGTGCAATTCTGGCGTAAGGATTGTGCTGGAATCGGGTCAGATTTTCAGAAAAGAGAGGGTTTGTATATGAATAACTGGTTGTATGCTTTATACGCTTTAATTTTAGGTGTTGTATCTTTCTTTACAGGCGAAATTATAACATTCGTAATGCTTGGCTTTATATTAATAAGTTTAAATAACATCAATGCAACGCTAAAAAAGATTTATAAGAAAGAAAATGAAAACTAATAAATATTCCGGAATCAGGCGCAATTTTGGAATAAGAATTATATTGGAATCGGGCCATTATGCTGAACATTCGCACTAGATGTCAGGGAAGATATATATGATTTTAGAGGCATCCCCCTTTTGAATTAAAGGGTGCGTTAAATGCGATGATACTTGTAAAGCAGAAATAAAACAGGCAGTTCAGTTCAACGATTTCTAGAAGAACTAAAAATTGGAGTGAAATCTAATATGAGCCTATTTATAGGTATTGTTATCGGTGCATTTTTAATCTGGGCGGGTTATATTGTTCGGACAAAAATGGTATTTTCATTTCTCGCAGATGTCACGCAAATATGGGAACCAGTTAATCGAGAAAGATTAGGGACCAGGATTGGTGTACTCTTGATTATTGCAGGTTTTTTAGCCATTTTAACAGCTATTTTCACCATATGGTTTGGGGATACAGTTGGAAAAATCTCTGGGATTTTAGCTATTATTGATGTGATTATGATTATTATAGCGGTCGGACTAGATCAAATGGGATATTGAAAAGGGAGAGTACATAGAAAAACTGGAGAATCAAATAAGTGCCAGCCTCGTTTTTTATTATTTGCATATCAAACGATTTCTTCTGTATTTTATTCGGGAAAATTCCTTTTGCATCGCGGGTATGATAAGATGGAAAGCACATTCACGAACGAAAAGGAAGATATTTATGGCAAAACAAGCAGCACCTGTGAAAAAGAACCAGACCATCACGCTTCAATTCGAGGATCTGACGCATGAAGGCAACGGTGTCGGGAAAATCAGCGGCTATCCTCTGTTTGTTCCATATGCACTCCCGGGAGAAGAGGGGGATGTGAAGGTCGTTAAAGTTAATAAAAACTTCGGTTTCGGCAAATTGCTGAAGTTGACTGCATCCAGCCCGGAACGTGTTGAGCCGCCGTGCAATGTGTTTTATCAATGCGGCGGCTGCCAGCTGCAGCATATGAGCTATAATAAACAGCTCGATATGAAACAGGAGCAGGTTAAAAACACATTGCGGAAAGTCGCCCACCTGGACCATGTACCGGTGCATTCGATTATTCGTATGGACGATCCGTGGCGCTACCGCAACAAAGTGCAGATGCCTGTCGGCGAAACAGATGATGGGGAACTGAAGACCGGTTTCTATCAAAAACGGAGCCATCGCATCATTGACGGCATGGAGACGTGCGTTATCCAGGATGAAGTCAATGATCGCATGGTGGAAGGCGTACGCCGCATCGCCAGCCGCCTCGGCATTTCCGCTTATGATGAAGCGCAGGATACCGGCGTATTGCGGCATATTGTTGTTCGCACCGCTGCTAAAACCAATGATACGATGATTGTTCTTATCACAAGAACGCCGGACTTGCCGAACGGGGATGAACTTGTGGACGAATTGCTTAAGACTTATCCGCATATTACATCGATTGTGCACAATATTAATGATCAGGAGACGAATGCAATCTGGGGTAAAAAGTCGCAGACCATCTGGGGCGACGATTACATTCAGGATCAGATTGGTGACCTGACGTTTGCGATCTCCGCCCGGTCGTTCTACCAGGTAAACCCGCCGCAGACGACGAAGCTGTACGATAAAGCACTGGAATACGCCAATCTCGGCGCAAACGATACCGTGGTCGATGCTTATTGCGGAATAGGTACACTGTCGCTGTTCATGGCCAAGGAAGCTAAACAGGTTTACGGCGTGGAAGTGGTGCCGGATGCTGTTGATGATGCCAAGAAAAATGCCCGGCTGAATCAGATGACGAACGCTTCCTTCTATACGGGTGAAGCAGAAAAAGTGATGCCCTGGTGGACCGCCCAGGGCATGCGTCCGAATGTGATCGTCGTTGATCCGCCGAGAAAGGGCTGTGATGAAGCATTATTACAGGCAATGATTGGCATGGCACCTGACAGAATCGTTTATGTATCCTGCAATCCGTCGACACTTGCCCGCGATTTAGGCATTCTCGAAGATGGCGGTTATGCTGCCAAAGAAGTGCAGCCCGTCGATATGTTTCCGCAGACACATCACGTGGAAGCCGTGTGCCGCCTGGAAAAGAAAGTATCCGACGCGTCAGTCTGAGACGATGCTTTGTGACAAGACGAAAACAGGAACGTCGTGCGGTGATGGGCATATAGTGTAGAAGATACACTATAAAGGGAGTTGTGTTTCATGGAGAAGTGGATTAACAGTTTACAGACGAAGACACCGCAGGAAGGATTTGAATTGGCGATCACTTTGGCCCAGAAAGGGATCCAATATACACAGCCGTCTGAAAAGATCAGGAAAAAACTGCGCCCCAAGTATTCGGAGGATGCTGAGAATCTCATTGCGTCATCGCAAGTTATTGCGATTCATTTTGAGACAGTAGCGGCCGCCAATAATTACTGGTATAAACGCGGCTGATCAAAAAATTGCTCTCACTCAGCCGGTTTATTGCTATTGGTGAGGTAACTCAAAACGTCTGCTGGCTGAGTGATCAGCATCGAAAACGGGCTGCGATTCGCATGGCATAATACATTGTGCCAGCTTGCCTGCCCTCTTTTGTGTATGGATTCATCAGTCTCTGGAGATGCTGAATAAACAGCTGATCACAGATACATGGTGAGCCACCGCTTTCCAGACATGCATCATGCGCCTGGCATGCAGCATCAGTCATATTAACCGGTGGACCCGGACCGCTGCAGTTCGGGCCGCAAAAGCGGTAGCCAGGAAAGACACAGCGTCCTGGACGAGCCCTGTTGTTGTATCGGATCATTTTCTCCTCCCTCCCTTTCAATCGGTTTCAGTTTCTATAAGATATGCAGCCAGTCTGATGCCGGATTGTTCAAATGCCTAAAGCGTCACAAAGATGTCATATGGAACAAGATTTGGTTATCACCCCGGATGTGTTATTATAAATTAGGATATATATAGCCGATAATGCTATCATAAGTTTCCTTAAGAATGGCGATTTAAACGAGTTCGGCTTAACGTATAGTGATATCACTCTGTATAAAGCAGTGTGCACATGAGAGGGTGGATCAGATGAGCAGACAAATCATAACGTCATCAACTATCAATCAGACTGATATAGCAGCAGATAATGAAAATGAGGTATCCTTAATGGCCGATCTGAAATCCCTTTTTAAACTGCCGGTCCTGATCGCTAACGCTGTGCCGGTTTTCACAGGGTTCTGGCTGGCAGTTTATTTCACGGAGGCGTCGTTTACAGCTAATGCTGGTTTGTTTTTACTGACGCTTATTGGCAGTACGCTCGTGATGGCTGGAGCGCTCGTGCTGAATAATTGGTATGAGGCGGATATTGATAAGGTGATGGACAGGACGAAAAAACGTCCGACGGTGACTGGCAATATATCAATGCGGACGGTTATGTGGATTGGAAGCTCTGCCAGTGTTCTGGGTTTTTTAATGCTTGCATTCACGAGGTTTGAAGCTGTTATTTATGCCCTGATTGGCTGGGTTACGTATGTTATATTCTATACCATGCTAACGAAGCGTAGGTATACCCTGAACACGGTTATCGGCAGTATTTCCGGTGCGGTGACACCATTGATTGGCTGGGCTGCGCTTGTACCCGCGACCCATGTTATGCCATATGTTCTGGCACTGATTATTTTTATTTGGCAGATGCCGCATACGTTTGCCATTGCCATTCGCAAGTATGATGACTATAAAGCCGCTAACGTGGCGATGCTGCCGGTCGTCTACGGCATGGACATAACGAAGCGTCAGATGGTCGTGTATATTGCCTGTCTTGTGCCGCTTCCTTTCTTACTGTTCCCTCTTGGCACGGCATTTGTTGTGATAGCGACAGTGCTGAATATGGCTTATTTAGCTCTGGCGTTCAGTGGCATGTTTACAACCGAGAACCGGAAATGGGCGGACAAGATGTTTATGGTATCGGTCAATTATTTAATGATTATTCTTGCAGTGGCGATTATTGTAACCTCGCCCTGGCTGAATTAAACGAGAAAAACGATTAATAACCGCGGCTGCCGGGAATACCATGTATAAAGGAGTGATAGTATGGCGGATATCAAACAAGGTGATCACACATTTTATATTGGTGACCAGCAGCATCCAAAGGCAGAAGTCACGTTCAAAGAGGCTGGCGGTGCCTGGGATATTGATCACACGTATGTATCAGATGACATGCGTGGGTCAGGCATTGGCGGCCAGCTGGTCGAGAAGGTTGTTGCGCATGCCCGGGAAAACGGCATGAAGCTCAAAGCAACATGCCCCTTTGCCAAACAGATTATTGAAGATACACCGGCGTATCAGGATGTACTGGCGGAATAAACACCGCTGATTCATTACTGTGCCTCAGCCAGGGTTTAGAACCCTGGCTTTTTAGTTTTTGCAGGTTTTAAAGTGGCTGAAAGAGGGATGCACATGCAAAAAGTGGCAAGCATTTTCTATGAATCTGTCATGATTATCCTTGTGATGCTGACCATTATCACGATCTGGACCGACAGCACCTATAATTCAACCCTCAGCTGGATTGTGTGGGGCATCTTTTTTATTGATTTTATGGCCCGCTTGATCAAGTCGCCTTCAAAATGGGTGTTTATTAAGGAAAATCCATTTCTGGTTATTGCTATTATTCCCTTTGATCAGTTTTTCCAAATCGCGCGGATTGTCAGGCTTGTTCATTTATTCCGGTTGAAGACGATCACGAAATATTATCTCAGCCCTCTTCTAGAAAGAATGACATTACCATCCAAATCACTAATTCTTATGGGCATTCTCGTGCTGCTGTTAAGTGAGGCAGGTCTGATTCTGTTTCTGGAAAATGGCGTTCAGCATTATGGGGAAGCCTTGTTCGCTGTTTTTAGCTATTTATTCTTTTTTGGCCACCGCATCTTTGATTTTGATCAAACACTCTCAATTTGGACATTAACAGCTGTCACAGTCCTCGGCATCGCCCTGCAAGGATTAGCTCTCCAATGGCTGTTCAACCGGGGTGCCAGGTACATGAACAATTCCTAATATTATAAATTGTTCATGTACCTGGTACCTCTTTGAACTATGATTCATAATCTGGTACTATACAATATATAATACTATATAATCTGAATGAGATCGGAAGGGAAACTTTCATGAATATACAATTTAAAAAAGGGGTTCTTGGCATATGTGTGCTGGCACTTCTGGATAAGAAGGATCGTTATGGTTATGAACTTGTCCGAATGATATCCGGGCAGATTGAAATTTCAGAAGGGGCGGTATATCCCTTGTTACGAAAGCTTAAAAAGGATGGCTATTTGAGCACCTATTCACAGGAGTCTGTTGAAGGTCCATCACGCAAGTATTACAGATTAACAGATGAGGGGAGGGATTACATGCATACCATGATCAGGGAATGGAACGCATTTTCAAAGGGTGTTAACCAAATTATAGAGGAGGGGATAAGCGGTGAATAAGCAAACATTTATGAAAGAATTAAACCATTATCTGAACGGCCTCCCTGCCGAGGAGAAACGGGATATTAACCAGGATTTTGACGAACATTTTTCTGCAGGAGCCAAAGAGGGGAAATCTGAATTCGACATCGCAGCTGGATTGGGGTCGCCCCGTCAAATCGGGAAGGAAATGCGAGCGGCTTATCAATTGGAGACGGTTGATTCAGATAACTCAGTTTCCAATGTCCTTAGGGCAGTCTGGGCGGTGATTGGTCTCGGTTTTTTCAATTTGGTTATCGTACTCGGTCCGGTTTTAGCGCTCGCAGGCATTGGATTTGCCGGTTGGGTTGTTGGGGTCTCCTTTACGGCCACACCTCTTCTTGTTCTTGTGAATGCGCTCTTGTTTCCGGCAACGTTTATCTGGTTTGACGTGTTTTTTTCCCTGCTGTTATCAGGCGTCGGCATTCTTATCGGCATCGGCATGTATTATCTGACACGTCTTTTCATTCAAGGAATTATCAAGTATCTGCACTTTAATGTCAACGCCGTTAAAGGAGGGGTTAGCCATGCATAAACGTTTTAAAATACTCATTTTTGCAGCAGCTCTTCTGATTCTGTTTGGCGGAGCTGGCAGTTTGCTGACTGTTCAATCGGGGATTGGGAATGAATCGGGTATGGAAACAAAAAGAGTCGACGCGGACAGCGTTCATTCTATTAATATTCAAGCCGTTAATGGTAAAATAAATACTGTCCGGTCCGAGGATGCCAAACAGGCAACCGTTGAGTGGTCCGGTCCTGTCAAGGGTGATGGCGACCGTTTGTCAGTTGGTAAGAATAACGGTGAATTGTCAGTCCGTCTGGAAAGTAATCCATTTAAATTGTTTAGTTTTGGCTTTGACTTTTTTAATAAAAATGAACTGACGGTCTCCCTTCCTGAAAAATCATATGACTCACTTCACGTCAAGTCTAATAATGGCAAAATCGTCGCGAATCAGCTCGAAGCCCGCGATGTAACTATCCAGACCGACAATGGTCAGGTTGATCTCAACCATTTGACCACTGATCAAATTAATGTCGGAATGGATAATGGGCAGTTGCTGATGAAAGATATTAGTGGAAATGTGACCGGGCGAACGGATAATGGTGAGATTCGCCTTACCACATCTGACCTTGATCGCGATATTGATTTGACGACGAACAATGGACGCATTATCGTTCAAACAGATAAACGGCCGTCCAATGCGCTGCTGGATGCTCACACGGATAATGGCATCGTCAGCTTATTTGGCCGCGAAAACCGAAAAACCGTTTACGGCGACGCCGACCACCATGTTAAATTGACAACAAATAACGGCATGATTACCGTGAAAGAATAGAAATAATCGTGTAGGTGCCAGGTACACATACAATTCGCAATATTACCAATTGTGTATGTACCTGGCACCCGCTTCGACGACGCGTCCTTTACGGCCTGTTGTTGTTTCTGCGTGTTTGAGTGAGCTGATGATTGCGTCTTCGGTTGTGTCGGCGACTGCTTGGAAGAGTTTGTTCATAATGGGGTGTGTGTCACGGACTGCGGTGATTGTTTCCTCAGCTGTTTGTTGATACGGCGCTGTTTGATTGGCGGTGGAAAATGCAATGGCGATGTCGCCGCTGCCGTGCGCAAAATAACTGCCAGTTCGCCCGAGCCCCGCGGCACTGCGCTTAGCGAGCCGCTCCAGCTGCCGGTGATCAAGTGGGGCATCGGTGGCTATGACGATCATAATCGAACCATCCTGTGCAGCTTTTCGGTCTGGGCTGAAGTCAGCAAAGCGTGCGTCTTCCGATTTGCCGAAATTGCTAAGCACCAGTCCGCCGACAGTATAATCATCCACAACGCGTGAGGCTGTGCCAATACCGCCTTTACAGTCAAAAGAGACCATGCCTTTTCCCGCACCGACAGCCCCTTCTTCAATCGGTCCATCCGCAGCTTGCTCAATAGCTTCCACTGCGTGATCCGGTTTAACCGCCTGCAGTCTCATCGAATTCAAGTAGCTGTCATTGCACTCGCCGACAACGAGATTCAAAGAACTTGCGGTATCGCCGATTTCCGGATTTTGCTCCAGCATGTACTGCAGCGTTCCCTGCATGATCGCACCAACACTGAACGTATTGGTGAGCATGATGGGCGATTCCAGCAGCCCGAGCTCATTCACCTGTACGAGTCCAGCCGTTTTTCCGTACCCATTAATGATGTGGCTCGCAGCACGCACCTTGTGCTGGAACAGATTGCCGGTATGCGGCAGGATAGCCGTAACCCCCGTGCAAATGGTATCCTCATGATTAATAGGTTCATATAACGTAACATGGCCCGTTTTTACGCCAGGGACATCGGTGATACACTGATTGGGACCTTTTGGCAGCTGCAAGGCTGACACCCCTTTCGTCTTATAGCATTACGATTATTGTAACAGACACAACTTTCTGACGTCAGAACTGGCGACTATTTTTTGTTTGCATTGATTTTCATCAAATTTTCACAGAAATGGTCTATAATGAATGTAACGTGAATGGAGGACATACCATGTTATCGACTTGGGTTCTGGTACAGCTGACTTATATGGCTATGAGTATTGCGGCTGGACTGGTCTTGTTTTATGTGACCAGTCAGGCAGGCCGAAGTGAGAAAAAACAGCAACTGGAAGAAAGCGTATCACTAATTGTTAATTTTATTCTGTACATCTGGGCTGGTAAAATCGTGCTCAACATCGCTGTGTTTGTTACCGACCCACTTGCTGTGCTGGCTTATCCAAGTGATGCGAATGCCTTTTATATAGCGGTTTTACTGCTGTTGGTCAACATCGGTTACACTGTAAAACGTCACAAAAAGGATCTCAATTCGATACTCTCAGCGCTTGTTCCAATATTTCTCGGGTCGGGGTTTGTCTATGAGTTTATTGAAATCGCCGCCCATGACAACATGCTGGCTTCGTGGCATCTGGGATTATTTCTGATCCTGCTGGTTGTTTTTCTGTTTTTGCGCGAACGGCAAGTGCCTGTGGTGACCTCAGGGTTTGTTTTGGGCCTCTGGAGCTTAGGGCAATTCATTTTGACATTTCAGCTGCCATATACAGCCTTATATGGCTATACGTTATCACGATGGTTCATGGTCCTCGTATTTGTGCTGAGCATTATAAGTTTATACATAACCAATCGGGAAAAACCGGATAAAGGTGTTACGGAACATAACTGATCGCACGCGGCAATTGCATGTCATTAGAGGGAGGGCTTTAAATGAAAAAGACAATCATCATTGTTGTCATAGCAGGTATGTTTGCTTGGGCAGTTTATGATCTGGTCTATGATACAGAGGATACCGCACAGACGGGAGAAGATGATTTTACGGTCCAGGAGGATTCGGCTGAGGAGTCAGGCGGAGCGGATGAGAATACTGATGAATCAGATGAAAAGGCTGATCCGGATGAAGTGGGGCTTAACACCGGTAACCTGGCGCCGGATTTTGAACTAAAAACGATGGAAGGCGAGACAGTACGGTTATCTGATTACCGTGGTGAACGTGTCATGATAAATTTCTGGGCTTCCTGGTGCCCGCCATGCCGGGCTGAGGTGCCGGATCTGGAGAAGTTTTACAAAAACAAGGATATTAAACTTTTGGCGATTAACCTGACATCAACCGAAAGCAATGAAAGCGATATTGACGACTTTATTGAAGAATATGGGATGACATTCCCTGTTTTATTGGACCGTAATACAGAAGTTGCCAACCGTTATGGAATCCAGCCCATCCCGTCATCGTTTATGATTGACTCAAATGGACGCATTTCGTTCAGAGTATTCGGTCCTATGAACTATGAACGCATGGTGCAGGAGTTTGAAAAGATGTCCTAGCGTTGTTCCCAAGGCGTAAAATAAAGCAGAGGTGTTACGCGTGCAGCAAACAGTTTTAATCGTGGAAGATGATCATATGATACGCAGCCTCGTCCGTCTGCATCTGGAGAAGCATCTCTATGATGTCCTGGAAGCTTCTGATGGTGAAGAGGCGCAGGATGTGTTTCTGACATACCGGCCTTGCCTGGTCATTCTGGATTTGATGCTTCCGAAACTGAGCGGCGAAGCATTTTGTGATTGGGTACGTGAACGCGGGTCTCAGGATGTATCGATTATCATGCTGACGGCTAAAGCCCGGACCGATGATAAGATTGCCGGTTTAAAGATGGGGGCTGATGATTACGTTACCAAGCCATTCGATCCGGATGAGCTGATGGCACATGTTGAGGCGGTTCTGCGGCGTACAGGTCAAATGTGTCAGAAATTGGTTTATGATGGTCTTTGCCTGAAACCGCGCCAGGGTGTGGTGCTGCTCTATGATGAAGAGCTTCATCTAACAAAACATGAATTCACGCTGCTTTATTATTTCATGCAGCATCCGGACATGGTGCTGGACCGCGAACAATTGGTTAACGAGTTGTATCCTAATGCTGACAATAGTGTGCTGGACAGGACGATTGACGCGCATATTAAAAAGCTGCGGGAAAAAGTTGAAGTAACGCCCTCGAATCCAAGGCGCATTCAGACAATCCGGGGAATGGGGTATAAATTTGTCAGTGCGTAAATGGATAGGGTCGTTGATTCCAGACAGTTTTTTGTGGCGTTTATCGTTTTTAAATTTTATTATCGTTGCCTCGGCCATTGTCCTCAGCGGTCTTGCTGTTTATAACACGGCCTGTTTTTTAGTCGATGCTATGGGGACGCTTAATGATCCGCAGCAAAGTCAGTTCAATGCAACGCTGTTTCACTATTTATTGATTTTTTTAGGTCTTACCATTGTCGGTGGAAGTCTGCTCCATTTTTACCTGACGCGGAAGATGATTAAACCGGTCAGACAGTTGATTGCTTCGGCTGAACAGCTGAAAACAGGCGTTTATCCAGATCCAGTGACAAACGCTTCTAAGGGTGAGGTGGGTGAACTTATTGATCAGTTTAACGGGCTCGTCACACAATTGCAGGCCCGGGACGTGCACAGACAGACGTTTGTGTCCGATTTGTCGCACGAGTTGCGCACACCGCTCACCAACTTAAATGGCTATCTTCAGTCACTGGAACGCGGTGATATCGCAGGCAGTCAGGAGCTGTTCGAATCCCTGCACCAGGAGTCGAAGCGTTTAACAGCAATGCTGGAGCAGCTGGAGCAGCTTAAAGAGTGGGATGATGCCGCTTCGGCCGCATATGTCACACATACGGCCATTGATATGGCTGAATTAATCAGACAAAGCACGGCTATGTTCGAATGGCGGCAGGAACAGGAAAATATCCCGCTGACGGTCAGTGCGGATTCATGTCGACTGTCCGTGCATGTGGCCGGGATGCAGCAGGTTATCAGCAATTTGCTGGAGAATGCTTTTCAGTATTATACAGGTGATGGTCCGATCACAGTGCAGGGTGTTTTACAGGAATCGGTCTACTGTGTTTCGGTCAGCGGTCCCAGCAGAGCTATTTCTGATGACGAAGCAGCCCGTCTTTTTAAACGATTTTACCGGCCTGATGATCCCAGAACCCGGGAAACGGGCGGAAGCGGTCTGGGACTTGCGATCGCAGCCGACATTATCGAAAACCATGGCGGTGAGATAGGCCTGCAATCAGAGGGTCCATCTAATTCATTCTGGTTTACGTGCCCGCTCAAATGATAACGCTATGCAAAAGTACGTTTTGCATGATGTATCAGAAAGTGCTATACTATGAAAAATTAAATGAATATAGAATATTCCTTCGGGGTCGGGTGAAATTCCCAATCGGCGGTGATGAAGTATAGCTTCCAAGTCCGCGACCCGTGCGGTTTAATACCAAGCGGTGGACCTGGTGAAAGACCGGGACCGACAGTGAAAGTCTGGATGGGAGAAGGAGTTGTGCCGTATTTTATCAGGCCAGTGGACACGTATAGGCAGCTGCCTTTTTGGTTTGCCTTGTACAGGTGTCTAGTTTGGTGTCTGAATGATGCGGTAATAATTCGATCCGCAAACCTCTGAAGTGAATTCAGAGGTTTTTTAAGTGCGGAAAGACCAATCAGTGATACTGCAGCATGCCCCGACATTCAGGCGAGGAGGTCTATTGTGAATGATGACGTTTATATGCAGTTAGCCCTTAATGTGGCCAGATCCGTGTCAGGGCAAACGAATCCCAACCCGCCAGTGGGTGCGGTTGTCGTCAAGCATGGCACTATTTTAGGTTTCGGCGCGCATCTCAAGGCAGGCAAGTCACATGCTGAGGTCCATGCACTTGCCATGGCCGGAAGTGAGGCAGAAGGCGCCACAATGTATGTCACATTGGAGCCATGCAGCCATCACGGTGCGACACCGCCATGTGCTGATCTGATGATTGAAAAAGGCATAAGCCGGGCCGTTATTGCTGTGAAAGATCCGAATGCTAAAGTGGCTGGAAGCGGGGTGGCCAAACTCGAAGCAGCTGGCATCACGGTAGATTTGGGGGTTATGGCGGCAGAAGCAAAAGCTGTTAACAAATATTTTAACCATTATATTCGGATGAAAATGCCCTTTGTCACGATAAAGGCAGCAGCCAGCCTTGACGGAAAAACAGCCGCCCATACAGGCGACAGCAAATGGGTTACAGGTGAGCCGGCAAGACGTGATGTTCATCAATATCGTCACCGTCATGATGCAATTCTGACAGGCGTAAACACGGTGATTGCGGATGATCCGAGCCTGACTACGCGTCTTCCGGATGGCGGCAGGAATCCGCTGCGGATTATTCTTGATCACAGTCTGCGCACACCGATGGATGCTCGAGTTATCAATGACGCGCAGGCTGAGACATGGATTTTCACAGAGCGGACGATCACAGATGAACAGCTTGATTCGTTTAAGGAAAAGCGCCATGTGCATATCATTCCACTCGACACACTGGATATCAGAACGGTTTTGCAATATCTAGGGGAACAAAAGGTCATGTCACTGCTTGTTGAAGGCGGTGCGGCAGTGAACGGCTCTTTTCTGGAAAGCGGACACATTAATCAGTATGTGCAATATATCGCGCCGAAACTGATTGGCGGAAAAGATGCTCCGTCAGTCATCGCAGGGGGCGGTTTTGACAGCATGGCAGAAACGCTGTCGCTGTCCATTCTCAAGGCAGACATGATCGGCGAGGATATCAAAATCATCGCGGAACCCCGAAAGGATGATACGCATGTTCACAGGCATTATTGAAGAAAAGGGAACGATTAAAGATAGACAGCTGGTTTCTGAACAAGCCATGCTGATAACGATTGAAGCATCACAGATTCTGGATGATATGCAAATGGGCGACAGCATAGCGGTTAACGGTATCTGCTTAACTGTGACGGCCTTTTCAGAAACATATTTTCAGGTAGATATCATGCCGGAAACACTGAAAACTGCATCGCTCAAGCTGTTGACAGAAGGCTCATCTGTAAATCTGGAACGCTCGATGCCGGCTAATGGGCGGTTTGGCGGTCATTTTGTTTCTGGTCATGCTGACGGATCAGGAACGATTACCCGGAAAGAGACACGAGAAAATGCAGTCAACGTCGCTGTAGACGTGCCGGATGAACTAGCTGTCTATTTGATCGAAAAGGGCTCAGTCGCTGTAGACGGCGTCAGCCTTACGGTATTCGGCATAAGCGGCAGAACCATGACGCTTTCATTGATACCGCACACGGTGTCAGCGACAGTTCTGGGCGATAAACAAAAAGGAGACCCCGTGACAATTGAATGTGACATACTGGCGAAATATATGAAAAATATGCTCAGTGAGCAACATTAACATGAAGGAAGTGAGATTGTGTTTCATACCATTCAGGAAGCAATCAGCGATTTGCAAGCAGGCAAACCGGTCATTGTAGTCGATGATGAGGACAGAGAAAATGAAGGGGATCTTGTAGCTCTGTCGGAGAAAGCAACGCCTGATATGATTAATTTTATGATTACACATGGAAGAGGGCTTGTGTGTACTTCCATTCAAGCAGATTTAGCTGCGAACATGCAATTACCGCTTATGACGTACGAGAGCAGCGATCCATTCAAAACAGCATTTACCGTCAGTATTGATCATAGCGATACCGTGACGGGTATCAGTGCTGTCGAACGCTCTAAAACGATACAGGCGCTGCTTGATTCAGACGTTCAAGCGTCAGCTTTTAAACGGCCGGGTCATGTTTTTCCGCTCATTGCTAATGATGGGGGTGTTCTGACGCGTGAAGGGCATACAGAGGCCAGTGTCGAGTTGGCTAAACTAAGCGGTGCCTTTCCTTCAGGCGTCATTTGTGAAATTATTAAAGACGACGGCACTATGGCAAGGGTGCCGGATTTATATAAAATGGCTGATAAATTTCATTTGAAACTTATCTCGATAGCCGACCTGGTGTCTTACCGCAAACAACAGGAAAGTCATGTTATCAGAGAGCCGGAGGCCACATTGCCGACCGAATTTGGCTTATTTAAAATATATGGCTATACGAATGATCATGATCATAAAGAACATATTGCGCTTGTGAAAGGTGACATTAATCGGGCAGAGCCGGTGCTTGTTCGGGTGCATTCCGAGTGTCTGACGGGCGATGTATTTGGCTCACTCCGCTGTGATTGCGGACCGCAGCTGCAAAAAGCATTGCGTGACATTAGCGAAGCAGGAGCCGGTATTGTTGTGTATATGCGTCAGGAAGGGCGCGGAATTGGTCTCATTAATAAACTCCGGGCTTATCAGCTGCAGGATCGCGGGCTGGATACAGTAGAGGCCAATGAACATCTGGGATTTGCACCAGATGAGCGCGACTATAGGATCAGTGCGCAGATTTTGAAGGATCTGGGGGCTGAAAAGGTAAATCTTATGACCAATAATCCTGAAAAAGTAGAAGCACTCGAGTCGCATGGTATCCAAATTAACACGCGTATTCCGATTGAGACAGGTTTAACGGCAGAAAATGAACACTACATGCACACAAAAGTACAGAAAATGGGACATCTTATCAGTTCTTCGCAGCACTCATAATTTACACAAGGGAGATGAGCAATTTGGGGAAAACGTTCAGAGGTAGTCTTGTCGGCTCAAATTTGAGAATTGGCATTGTGGTGGCAAGGTTTAATGATTTTATTACGAATAAGCTGCTGGAAGGCGCGGTTAATACGCTGAAACAGCATGGTGTTAAAGAAGACAACATCGATATTGCTTGGGTTCCGGGCGCATTCGAGATACCCGTGGCAGCACAAAAAATGGCCATGAAGGTCGATTATGATGCTGTCGTGACACTTGGAGCGGTTATTCGCGGATCAACGCCGCATTTCGATTATGTCTGTCGTGAAGCCGCTGGAGGTATAGCCAATGCGGGCCAGCATTCAGAGAAGCCGGTCATATTTGGCGTTCTGACGACCGATACGACCCAACAGGCAATTGAACGGGCCGGAACAAAATCTGGCAATAAAGGATCCGAAGCAGCTGCCGCGGCAATTGAAACAGCCAATGTTATTAAGGAACTTAGCAGCTGAGTCAGTACGGCCTGGTGCTGCCGGGCGGAGGTTTCGTTGAATGTTCCTGGTGGTAAAGTGGCTGTCAATAAGATAAAATAGATGTGATAAATGATTTCAGGGGGCAATCGCTATCAAACCTATTAAAGTTTTAGCTTATCAGGCTTTCGCGTTAGGCATTATTTGGATCGGGATGGCTTTCTTTTTTCAGGATATGGACCAGACCGGCAAATTAGTGTTCTATGTGGCCACGTCCTGGCTGTTATTTTTGCTTGTGACGCTGATCAGCCAGCTGATTAAAAGACGCAAAAATCATGACAATGAGTCAACAATAGAAAGGGATTAATATGCTGACGGTTGAGAATTTATATAAAACGTATGGTGCTAAAACATTGCTGAACAGCATCTCCTGCATCATCAAGCCGAACGACCGGATCGGGCTGATTGGTGTTAATGGGACTGGTAAATCAACATTTTTGCAGGTGCTGGCGGGCATTGATACGGCCGAACAGGGAAACATCCAGCATGCCAAGGACTACCGCATTGAATACTTGGCCCAGGATCCTGAACTGGAATCGGACTTGACGGTGATTGAGCAAATTTATTACGGGGATGCTGCGATCATGCAGGTTATGCGCGAGTATGAACAAGTTTTGCTTGACTTGCAGAATGATCCGGAGAATGAAAAAGTTCAGGAGCGGCTGCTCAATAAACAGCAGCAGATGGATGACTATGATGCGTGGGAAGCCAACGCAACGGCCAAGACGGTGCTCACGAAATTGGGCATTACGGCTTATCATAAGCACGTATCAGAGCTTTCCGGCGGGCAGAAAAAACGGGTGGCAATCGCCAAGGCCCTAATCCAGCCTGCTGATCTGCTGCTGCTTGATGAGCCGACCAACCATCTGGATAATGAGACAGTCGAATGGCTCGAGCATTATTTGGCATCCTATGAAGGCGCCCTGCTGCTCGTGACACACGACCGCTACTTCCTGAACCGGGTAACGAATCAGATATTTGAGCTGGATGAAGGCCAGCTGTATACCTATGAAGGCAATTATGAACTGTTCCTTGAGAAAAAAGCGGAGCGGGAGGCCCTGGAACGCAGCTATGAAGAAAAACATCAGAATATCCTGAAGAAAGAACTCGCCTGGCTGCAGCGGGCACCACAAGCAAGAGGAACGAAGCAAAAAGCCCGTGTGGAACGTGTCGAGGAAATGAAAAAGCAGACCTTTCATACGACGAAAGACCAGGTATCCTTTGAAGCGGGTTCGACCCGGCTGGGTAAAAAGGTGATTGAACTGGAAGGCATCAGCAAAGCTTATGAAAACAAGCCGCTGATTAACGCCTTTGATTATCTGGTTGTTCCTGGTGACCGTCTCGGGATTGTTGGACCCAATGGCTCAGGCAAGACGACCCTCTTGAATATTATAGCCGGACGCATCACCCCCGATGAAGGCACGATTGACATTGGACCAACTGTCAAAATTGGCTATTACACGCAGGATGGGGAAGAACTTGACGGGAGCAAACGGCTGATCGACTATATCCGGGAAACAGCCGAAATCATTCACACTAAAAAAGGTGAAGAGATTACAGCGGAGCAAATGCTCGAACGCTTTCTGTTCCCGCGTCCGCAGCAATGGGATTATATCCGGAAATTATCCGGCGGCGAAAAGCGCCGACTGTATTTATTGAAGGTGCTCATGGCTGAACCCAATGTGTTGTTATTGGATGAGCCGACCAACGATCTGGATACAGAAACACTAGGTGTTCTGGAGGATTATTTAGAACAATTTCCGGGAGTTGTGATCACCATATCGCACGACAGGTATTTCCTTGATCGTGTCGTTGACCACATGCTGATTTTCAAAATGGAAGAGCCAATTGAGCATTTTTACGGCAATTATCATGACTTGCTGGAGCGGGCGAAACAGGAGACGCCTGAACCAGCCGCGAAAGCAGCCCGGAAACCGCAGCAGCCGGCGACTGCGCAGAAAAAGAAGATGTCGTATCAGGAAAAGCAGGAATGGCAGACAATTGAAGATGACATAACGGAGCTGGAGGCTGCACTTGAATCGATTGAGCAGCAAATAGCCAGCGCTGGGAGCGATGCTGAAAAAGTCCAGAATCTTTATCAGGAGCAGCAGGAAAGAGAGGCTGAATTGGAAGCCAAAATGCAGCGCTGGGAAGACTTGTCGCTTTTGGCTGAGGAGCAGGGCAGCTAGCTGCTGTCTTGCAAGTGCCGTCTCTAAATAAATTTGTGTTTTGTATGATTTTATGTTTAATATATGTGGTATGATGGAAAATAATAAACATAGAATTGCTAAAATCAAGGAGGCATCCGAATGAAGCTATTTCAGGTGAGAAAAGGGCAGTTTGTTTTTTATAAAAATGAACTTCATAAAGTTTATTCCGTCAAGCCAATGTTTAAACATTCTATTCACCTCTATCGTTTCAAGGATATGCAACAGGAAATCACAAGCGCGAGTAATATTGAACCATGCCGGCCGAAACATAATGATACATTCATTTTTTACGGCAGACGCTATACCATTGATAAAAATAAACGGCCAGACCCAGGTGAGCTTATTTTAATTGTGAAGCCAGCGCCTGATTTTCTGGATTATTATTCACTTAACGAAATTGAAAAGGTTGAAAGTGTGGAAAATGGGAACGTTGTCACGACACGCGATAATGGTGTCAAACATAGTGAGTACGTTGTCATGGTGCCTGGAAAAGCCGAGGATGCTGAGGATATTGCTTACTATGATAAGTCCCTCGTATCAGATGAACAGCTCGGGGATGACGAAACAGCAGGCCTGACAGCTGAGCAGGATCACTTCGACCGGCCGGTTGTCGGTGATATGTATTTAGATATCGATCGTAATGTGAAAGCCATGATCGTGGCGATGTCTGATGATGAGGTCTATTTTGGCCATGATGTGAAAGTCCATGTAAAGGATCTTTTAAATGAAGATAAATTCCGCTTGATTTACCGGTTTGAAGAAGGTTTTTAACAAACGAAGCTGGGACAAAACAAGGTTATCACATTCAGAGGACGCATGACGCTTAAAATCGGCGGAGTAAAAGCGGAGAATCCTGCGGGAACAGCCGCCCGAAAAAAGCGACGTTTATTTCCGAAGCGGTTTGTTCACGCAAGCGTTCATTCTGATTGTTCATTTTTGTCTCAGCTTCGCTTTATGTGTATAGCTGTTTAGCAGCCTTATCATTCCGGCAGTTTGCTGGCGGCTTTGTAGCCGATCACATTGACCGGGTCTTTCGGTGAGGAATAAGGCGGTGCATAACCAAGTTCCAAGTCAGGCAGCTCATGGACAGGCAGGTTTGCTTTCAGAGCTGTTGCAAGCACGGCCAATCGTTTATCAACACCTTCTTTTCCGACAGCTTGAGCTCCGTATAACCGGCCGTCTTTAGCATCGAACAGCAGTTTAAGGCGGACTTTTTCTGCTCCAGGATAATAGGCAGCGTGTGCCCGTGATTCGTGGGTGACTTCCTGATAGTTTATGCCGAGGTCATCAAGTGCGGCTTTATTCAGCCCAGTGGTACCGACACTTAAATCAAAGACTTTGAAAATGGCGGTTCCTTGAATGCCTTTGTAAGGCTCACGTCTGCCATTTATATGACTGGCTGCAATCGCCGCCTGGCGGTGTGCTGGTCCGGCCAGGGCAACATGACGCGGCTTCCCGGTTACGACGTCCGGTGTCTCCACGGCATCACCCAGCGCATATATATCAGGGTCATTTGTTTGCATATAGCTATTGACGTGTATGCCGCCGGTCTCGCCGGTAGTTAGACCACTGGCCTCAGCCAGTTCCGTGTTCGGTTTGATGCCGACCGCTAGAATCGTCATGTCTGCCTGGATAGGCTTGCCGCTCTCTAAGTTTAACGTGGTGCCATCGTCAGAGAATGATGCCAGGCCTTCATTCAGCAGCAGCCGAACACCTTTTTCCTGGATGTGGTCTTCAATATCGGATGCCATATCACTTTCAACCAGCTTCATCACGTGCCTGGAATGATTAATGAGTGTGCAGTCGAGACCAAGTGCCTGAATATTTTCCACCATTTCCATTCCGACAAAACCAGCGCCGACAATAGCACAGCTCTGTGGCTTGTATGTGTCAACGTAGTCTTTGATCGCATCCATATCGGAAATGGTATGGAGTGTGAATACGCGTTCCTCATTCATGCCTGCAAAATCAGGTTTGACAGCTGACGCGCCGGGTGTGAGGACAAGTTTGTCATAAGCCGTCTGCTGTGTGCCTGATGCATCCCGATAGGTCAATAGCTTGTTCGTCCGGTCAATCGCCGTGACTTCTGTCTGCGTATAAACATGGCTATTGTATTTTTGTGCAATTTTGTCAGGACTGACGAGCAGATGATCCCGCTCTTCGACAACATCCCCTATGTAATAGGGCATACCGCATGTGGAGAAGGCAATATGCTCGCCCTTATCAAACAGGGTGATTTCTGCTTCACTGTCATCATGGCGCAGTTGGGCAGCCACATTGGCGCCGCCGGCAACACCGCCCACAATCATGATTTTTCGTGCCATACAAACGACCTCCTTTTTCTGTAAAGTTCCCTTTTATTAAAAATTTAAACCTTTTCAAGCGTGTGAGAGATCTGAGGCGGTTTTTTTAGTTTTCCCTGCCAAAAAGTGGCGTCTGCCTGCTTGAAAAGAAGCGCTTTTTACGTGATAATTCTGGCAGGAGGAATGGACAATGCGTTCGTATTTACATAAGCATTTTAAAATATGGCTATCCGTTGCCGGTGCGCTTATTCTAATACTGGCGGGTTCAGGCATGGTATGGGCAGCATTCAATTCATTATCATCGTCTGAGACAGAGACGCAAAAGGCTGCAAATTCGGAGATGGCGGACCCGGACAAGAAGGCAGAGGACGCCTTACCGGAAGCGAAGAATAGAACTGATCCGAAAAATACGGAAACAGCAGCTGAGAAAACGAAGGAAAATCAAAAGCAAGCGGAAAAGAACGAATCGTCACCAGATGACAAGGTGGGAGGTCGTTCCGCCAGTTCAGATAAAAAAGAGGCAGAACTCTCTGATCAGGACGCCCAAGCGCCGGCAGAAGAGAAGTCGGCAGAACCTGAGGAGAATCAACTAACATCCGAAGAGGGTCCTGGAACGGTGTCATCATCGAGAGAAACCGGCGATACGCCATCCGGACCAACAGAACCGACGGAACCGTCTATGTCATCGGAGGCTGAAGGCAGCAGTCAGCATGACCGAAACGCTGACGAAGAGGATGACTTTCTTTCCGGTGATCCTGCAGGTGAAAACGGCATTGGTGAAGGTGACATGCCTGAATTCCATGTCCCACAGCGGTGATTGTTCTGACAGCGTTAAAATGGGATTGGAACAAAACTTAAGATTTATGCCAGCTGTTCGGGGTTAACGTCATAAAAATACGTTTGTCCCAGCTTCGAAAAGGAATCAGTACATGAGGTGCTGGTTCTTTTTTTAGGTTTTCGTAATGGCTGCAGAAGTTGTTGACAATTAATCGTATGACGACAATATTAGACTTTTAAAACAATTGAAAATTTAATGCCGTGCCTTTATACTTCCTGCAGATATCTGAAATGGCATTTCACATAATGAAACGGGGAGGATAACATGGCTTTTGTCTCGGATAACGTAATGAATTTGCCGCCTTATCTATTTTCGCGATTCCAGGAACAGAAACAGTTGCTTGAAGCAGATGGTGTCGATGTGATCGATTTAGGAATTGGTGCCCCGGATCTTCCGCCGCCTGATTTTGTGATTGACCGTCTGACTGAGGAAGCGCGGAATCCGGCGAACCACGGTTATTCCGCCTATAACGGTTCCCAGGAATTTCGTGAAGCGGTTGCTCAGTTTTACGACAAGCATTACGGTGTGCAGCTTGATCCGGATACAGAAGTGCTTGCGGTGATCGGTTCTAAAGAAGGCATCGCACATGTGCTGCAGGCTGCGCTGAACCCCGGAGATGTCGCGCTCATTCCCGATCCCGGCTATCCGGTTTACAGGTCAGCTGTCCATTTGGCGGGCGGGAAGAGTGCTGCGCTGCCGCTGGACAGCACCCATCATTATCAGCCGGATTATGCTGCGATAGACTCCGACGTATTAAAACAGGCCACATTACTGCTGTTAAATTACCCCAATAATCCGACCGCTGCCGTTGCTGATTCCGACACATTTTTGAAAGCGATTTCCTTTGCTCGGGAAAATCGGCTGCTGCTTGTCCATGATGCTGCCTATGATTTGCTGACATTCGCTGATTATGAAGCACCAAGTGTGATGCAGGTTCCAGGTGCCAAAGAGCAGGCAGTGGAATTCGGCTCATTATCGAAAAGCTTCAATATGGCTGGCTGGCGGATTGGCTATGCTGTCGGCAACCCGGAAGTGATTCAAGCACTGTCAGCACTAAAAAGCAATTTGGATACCAGTCAGTTTCTCCCAGTGCAAAAGGCGGCAGCCACAGCTCTCACAAGTGATCTAAAAGCCGTGGCCAGGCATAATCAAATCTATCAAGAGCGGCTTTCAGTTGTGTATCAAGGGCTGAAAGAACTCGGTATTAGCGTTTCGAAACCGAATGGGACGATATTTGTCTGGGCAGAAGTGCCGGCTGGTTTGACGTCTATGACCTTCGCTGACAAATTATTGCAGGAGGCAGGTGTGATCGTGACACCAGGGAATGCCTTTGGTGAGCGGGGCGAGGGCTATTTCCGCCTGGCCTTAACGGTACCGGCCGCTCGTTTGCGTGAGGCTGTGGAACGTTTGCGTGAACTGGATCTGCAGGAGGTGACACGCTAAATGGGGAAAAAAGGCGTCTGTCAGACGGAACGCATGACAGCTGCACAGGCGATTGTGACATGCCTGAAACGGGAAGGGATCCGTCGTGTATACGGTGTCCCTGGTGAAAGTTATTTGCCATTATTGGATGCATTGCTCGATGAAACGTCGATTGACCTCATTTCGAATCGGCATGAAAGCGGTGCGGCCTTTATGGCTGAGGGGTATGCCAAAGCTTCCTTAACACCGGGGGTTGTCATGGCAACACGCGGTGTGGGGGCGTCCAACTTATCGATTGGTGTTCATACAGCTTATCAGGATTCCACCCCGATGGTCGTGTTTCTCGGCCAGGTGCACAGCGGATTCCGCGGACGGGAGGGCTTTCAGGAAATCGATCTGGAGCAGTACTTGCAGCCGATTGCAAAATGGACGGTGGAAGTGACGGATCCAGCACGTATGCCGGAATTGGTGCAGCGCGCATTCCGTGTGGCCCGAACAGGCCGTCCTGGTCCTGTGGTTGTGTCTCTGCCCGAGGATGTTCTCCCAGCACAAGCGGACATGACATTTGGTCCGGTTGCGGCAAATCCGCGACCAGCACCAGCTGACGCGGAGATCAGCCAGGCCGAAAATCTGCTCACGAAAGCTGCCAGACCGCTGATTATCGCTGGCGGGGGTGTGAAACAGGCGCAAGCCGAAGATAGTCTTGTGACATTTGCCGAAACGCATCATATACCGGTCATCGCTGCTTTCCGCCGCCATGACGTGTTTCCGAATGATCACCCGCTATATGCCGGCCATCTCGGGCTGGGAACCCATCCGAATATCCTGCAGACGGTCGCGGAGGCGGATACAATTCTCGCCATCGGAACACGTCTGTCCGAAGTCACGACGCAGGATTATCAGATTATCACACCGGATAAGACACTCATCCATATGGATATCAGCCATGAGCCAATCGGTCAGGTTTACCCGCCGGATCTCGGCGTTGTGACAGACGCCAGCGAAGCATTAGCTGCCCTGACGGCTATCGACGTGCCGGGTGATTGGCAAAATTGGGCAGATGAGCGCCGGCAGGCTTTTGCAGCGTCGAGCCGTCTGGACATTTCGCATAATGATCCAATCAACAAACATATAGTTAAAGTGATGGACCGTATGTTACCAGAAGAAACACTCCTGACCACGGATGCCGGCAATTTTGCAGGCTGGTTCCATAAGCATTACGTCTTTACGGAAAAACAGACATACGTCGGCCCAACATCCGGCGCGATGGGTTATGGTATGCCAGCCGCACTCGGGGCCAAGATGGCTTTGCCGGCCAAACCCGTTATCGCATTGACAGGGGATGGCGGCTTTATGATGACGATGCAGGAACTGGAAACCGCCGTTCGCTATCACATCCCGGTGATTACATTGGTGTTCAATAACCGGATGTATGGGACGATTCGCATGCATCAGGAAATGCATTATCCTGAAAAAGTGATTGGTACCGGACTGGGTGATGTGTCGTTTGCAAAAATAGCACAGAGTGTTGGGGCTGACGGCTATACGGCCGGTACGCCCGAGGAATTTGCGAAGGCACTTGAAACGGCGCTGCAGGCAAATAAGCCAGCCGTTATCGACATTGCGACGGATCAGGAACACATTTCGGTGTCATCCACGATTACAAACCTGCATGATCGTGCCAGCAACTAACTAAAACTGATCAAAACAGGAGGTATTTATATGACACAAAGTTTGCTTACATCCGAAAAACTGACCAATTTTATTGGCGGAGAATGGCTGGAGACAAGCGATACGGCGGCTGTGACGAATCCAGCCAATGGGGAAACAGTCGTCCGAGTGCCGCTCTCAGACCATACGGCCATTGACAAAGCAGCAGCTGCTGCCAAAAAGGCCCAGAAGAAGTGGGCGCTGACACCGGCCCCGCAGCGGGCGGAAGTCCTTTTCACAGCCGGTCAAATGATGAAAGACAGGAAAGAACGGCTGGCCCGTCTCTTGACATTGGAGAACGGCAAGGTGCTGGAGGAAGCACGCGGCGAAGTGCAGGAAGGCATCGATATGGCTTTTTATATGGCGGGCGAGGGACGCCGTTTGTTCGGGCATACGACCCCGGCGGAACTGCCGAATAAATTTTCCATGAGTGAGCGTTTTCCTGTAGGTGTCGTTGGGATTATTACACCGTGGAATTTTCCCATCGCGATTGCGACCTGGAAGTCTTTCCCGGCGATTGTTTCCGGTAACGCGGTCATCTGGAAACCGGCGACCGAAACGCCGATTATGGCTGCTGAACTCGCCTCAATTCTTGAAGAAGCTGGTTTGCCTAAAGGTGTTCTGAATGTCGTATATGGCAGAGGTTCCGCTGTTGGCGATGCGCTGGTGCATCACGCTGATCTTCAGGTGATTTCCTTTACCGGCTCAGGGGACACGGGGCGTCAGATTGCCAGCGAGTGTGGCAAGCAATTGAAAAAAGTATCGCTCGAAATGGGCGGCAAAAATGCCATAACGGTTATGGACGACGCTGACTTGGATCTGGCCGCGGAGAGCATTGTCTGGAGTGCATATGGCACCAGCGGGCAGCGCTGCACGGCAGCCAGCCGGGTGATTGTGCATGAAGATGTCAAAGAGAAGCTGGAGGAGCGGCTGCTGCAGGAAATCGACAAGCTGTCAATTGGTGATGGTCTTGAAGAAGCAAATCAGGTCGGCCCGATCATTAACCAGGCTGGTATGGACAAAATCACCCGCTATATGCAAATCGGCAAGGACGAGGGTGCTAAATTGCTGGCCGGCGGTTATGCGCTGGATGAAGGCAAATATGCGGAAGGCCTTTATTTCGCTCCGACACTTTTCACGGATTGCACAGCTGACATGCGTATCTCACAGGAAGAAATCTTCGGGCCGGTTGTTTCCTTGATCCCTGTAGCCAGTTTTGACGAAGCGATTAACGTTAACAATGGCGTGCCGTATGGCTTGTCCAGCTCCATTTTCACGACAGATGCCAACCGTGTTTTTCAGGCCCAGCGCGATCTCGATACAGGCATCGTCTATGTAAACGCAGGTACGACAGGTGCAGAAATTCATTTGCCATTTGGCGGTACAAAGGGAACAGGCAATGGCCATCGGGATTCCGGTGTGCAGGCTTTGGATGTATTTACAGAATGGAAAGCGGTTTATATAGATTTCAGCGGAAAGCTGCAGCGCGCGCAGATTGATACGGAGTAACGCTCTGGGATATGGCCTGGTCAGAACGAACCTGCCAGATTTAAACGAAACATACGCAGATAAGGAGTGGATGATATGAAAATTGGTGTACTCGGTTCAGGATTGATGGGAAAAGAAGCGGCGCGGGATCTTGCATCCAGTGACGAGGTGACAGCTGTTGGTCTGGCGGATATCGACCTTGAGCGAGCCCGTGAAGCGGCCGCACAGCTGAATTCACCGAAACTGACCGCTTATCAGGTTAACGCTCAGGACGAACAGGAACTGGCCAGCTATATGCGGCAGTTCGACGTTATTATCAATGCTTTATTTTACGCCTTTAATGAAACGGTTGCCAAAACAGCGATTAAAGAAGGGGTCAGCTCAGTTGACTTGGGCGGCCATATCGGACATGTCACCGATAAAGTGCTGACCTATGATGAAGAGGCCCGGGCTGCTGGTGTCACGCTCATTCCGGATTTAGGTGTTGCCCCCGGCATGATTAATATTTTATCCGGCCACGGGGCAGGCAAGCTGGATGAACCGGGCGAAATCAAATTGTATGTCGGCGGCATCCCGGTGAATCCCGAGCCGCCCCTTGAGTACAATCACGTGTTTTCCATGGAAGGGGTGTTTGATCACTATACAGATCCGGCTTTAATCGTTCGTAACGGTCTGAAGCAGGAAATTGCCTCTTTAAGTGAAGTGGAACGGGTGCATTTTGAGAAATTCGGACCGCTGGAAGCCTTCCACACATCGGGGGGCACATCAACATTATCGATTTCGTATCCGCAGCTGCAAACGCTGGAATATAAAACGATTCGCTATCCAGGTCATGCAGAAAAGTTTCAGCTGCTTGTGGATTTGAATTTGACGCGTATGGATTATTCGGTGGATATAAATGGTCAGGAAGTCAGTCCCAGGGATGTGCTGCTCGAAGTGCTTGACCCGATTGTCGAACTGGGTGAAAAGGACGATGTGGTGCTGCTGCGAGTCGAGGTCGGCGGTAAGAAGGGCAACCATCCGGAAACCCATGTGTTTGAGATGACGACGTATAAGGACCGAGAGACCCAAGTGACGGCAATGGCCCGGGCTACTGCTAATACCATTTCAGCAGTCGCGCAAATGATTGGATCAGGCGACATTAACAAACGGGGAGTTTACCCGCCTGAACAGATTGTCCCGGGCTCTGTGTATATTGACGAGATGGCCAAACGGGATGTGCATATACACGAATCTATCAGCCAGGCAAGGGCACATGCCACGATGTGAATAGCGACCAAAGGCTGCTGTGCTTCTCAGGCGGCAGCCTTTTTTAGTATAAGGCGGTCACAAGGAGTTTTGACATGAATCAGAGCGTTCTTAAAGCACTCGGTTTGCTAAATTATTTCACAGGTGATACACCGTCATTAACGCTTAAGGAAATTGCTCAGCAAGCAGGCATCCCCAAGCCGACTGCTTACCGGTTATTATCTGCTCTGGAGGCAGGTGGCTTTCTGTCCAAAGTTAAGGTAACGGAACACGACAGCACGTATCAGCTCGGCCTTAAACTATTGGAGCTCGGTCAGATTGTTACCGACCAGCTGGAAGTCCGAACGGCTGCTTTACCCTATATGCAGCAGCTGGCAGCAGAAGTGAATGAAGTTGTCCATTTGGTTATTCACAGCCAGGATGAGGCTGCTTATATTGAGAAGGTTGATAGTTTCCGGGCGTTGCAGCTGAATACGCGTATCGGTAAAAGGTCACCTTTATATTTGGGATCAGGTCCGAAAATGCTGCTTGCACACATGTCCCGCTATCAGCAGGAAGTGATTTTGGACAAGGCTTATGCGGAAGGTGAGCACAGGGTGGCCAGTTACGAGCACTTGCTGCAGGAGCTGGCTGAGATCTATGAAACAGGTTATGCCTCTAGTATTGGGGAGCAGGATGCCGATACGACAGGGATAACGTATCCGATCTGTGATTATAGTGATGATGTCATAGCGGCTTTAGCGGTAAGTGGCTTGTCCCGTTATTTTACAGGGGATAACTTAACAAAGCTGCAGCAGAAGACGCGGGAGACGGCGGAGACGATTTCCCGAAAACTCGGTTATCGCAGGCCGGATTTCTAACAGGAGGCGAATCTATTGATGAATACGGTATTTATTGCAGGCCATGCCAGATTGCCCTCAGGCATGGCTGCAAAAAGCGTTTATGAAACATTAACGATTACGGCGGAAATTGACAAACGTTATGGTGTTATTGTAATGGCCAGTTGTACGCTGGCGACCGAACACGGGCGGCAGTTTGTTCATCAGTTATTAAAAGGGCATAGTCTGCAGGACGGAATCAGCTCACCTGCCGATCTGCTGAAAACGCATTATTTGGGCAAGGCTGGCAATGCTCTCGTCTCAGCATTGCACGATCTGTACCGGCAGTATGAGCATTACAGGGAAAAGCAGGTTTAAAGAGCCCATACAAGCACGATGCAAACCACAATCAGATGTTGGCCGGATTTCCGTCCCAGGCTGGCAGCATCTTATTCAGCGGTTTATCCTGGCGGTAGCCGAGGGCATATTCCGCTTGCATAATCGTATGGATTTCACGTGTGCCTTCGTAGATCACAGGTGCTTTGGAATTGCGCCAATACCGTTCAACCGGATACGCATCCGAGTAACCGTAGGCACCGTGAACTTGTATGGCATCATCAGCCGCCCTGGCTGCGAAGTTACACGCCTGCCATTTGGCCATCGATGTTTCTTCTGTATTGCGTTTGCCGGCATTTTTCAATTCACCGGCGCGGAAAACAAGTAAACGGCTCATTTCCAGACCGGCTTTCATATTCGCAATCATTTGCTGGATGAGCTGATGATCGGCAATTGGCTTGCCAAAGGTTTCACGCTCACTGGCATAGCTGGTGCTGGCCTCCAGGCAGGCGCGAATTTGGCCGACAGCACCTGCGGCAACAGTGAACCGGCCATTATCGAGCGCTGACATGGCAATTTTAAATCCTTCACCCTCGTCACCGAGCAGATTGGCTTTTGGAACCTTGACCTGATCGAGAAAAATTTCGCCGGTATTGCCGGAGCGAATACCTAATTTGCCTTCGGTTGCTTTGGAGGCAAATCCATCCCGGCTGCGTTCAACGATAAAGGCGGACATCCCTTTATGGAGTTTGGCTTTGTCGGTATAAGCGATTACCAAAAAATGATCGGCCGTATCACAGAGGGAGATCCAGGACTTGGAGCCATTCAGAATGTAATAATCGCCTTCTTTCGTTGCTGTCGTCTGGATAGCGGTAACATCGGAACCAGCACCGGGTTCTGTGAGGCCGTATGCCCCGATTTTGTCACCTTTTGCCTGGGGGACGAGATAGGCCATCTTTTGCTGTTCAGTCCCCCATTGCAGGAGTGTCATGCTGTTCAGGCCAGTGTGCACCGAGACAGCCGTCCGAAATGCTGTATCGCCCCGTTCCAGTTCTTCACAGACGATCGCCAGGGAATTATAGTCCATGCCGCTCCCGCCGTATTGTTCAGGGATGCAGACACCCATCAGACCGAGACTGGCAAGCCGCTGCATCATAGCCGGATCGAATTGTCCCTGCCGGTCCCATTCAGCCATATGTGGGAGGATCTCATTATCGACAAAATTTCTGACGGTACGCTGCAGCATTTCCTGTTCTTCGGAAACGTTAAAATCCATATGTTCATCTCCTCAGTCAAAAGTGATCGTTAAATTGTCATGATGGCTGTCCGATTTTAGACAGTCAAAGGTCATTCCGGAAACCCTGATCGTTTTAAAATCTCAGATGTGTGCTCACCCGCATCGGGCGGGTGATACCTGATCTGGACCGGTGTCCGTGATAGTTTCAGCGGACTGCCAACCATCCGGATATCGCCGGCTGTTGGATGATGTTCTGTTACAAACATTTCCCGCGCATTCAGCTGCGGGTCACTGGCCACCTCGTCCACCGTTTGAATGGGGCCGCACGGGATATTATTTGCCTCACATGCCTCCTGCCAGTAAGCGGTTGAGCGCGTTTGGAATATTGCCTGCAGCAGCGGGATTAGCGCAGCACGGTTGCTGACACGATCCGGATTGGTCTGGAAACGGGCGTCTGCCGCGTATTCAGGCTTGTTCATAAGGGTGCACAGACGTTCGAATTGCTGATCATTGCCAACCGCAATGACCATTTGCCCATCCATCGTGGCAAATGTCTGGTAGGGCACAATATTAGCGTGCTGATTGCCCAATGCCTCTGGGATTTTTCCAGCCATTAAATAATTGCTGCCGATATTCACAAGCGCGCTCACAGCGGTATCATACAGCGAAAGATCGAGTTTTTGACCTTTGCCTGAATTCATGCGTTCAATAAGCGCTCCCTCGATCCCGATGCATGCATATAAACCGGTTAAAATATCCGTTATAGCGACACCAACTTTCTGAGGTCCGGATTCCTGATCACCAGTAATGCTCATCAAGCCGCTCATTGCCTGGATAATAAAGTCATAGCCGGCCCTATTCTGATAGGGTCCTGTTTCCCCAAAACCTGTAATCGAACAGGCAATGATACCCGGATTGATGGCAGCCAGGGTTTCATAGTCGAGACCGAGACGCTGCATCGTGCCCGTTTTAAAATTATTAACGATAACATCACTGTCTCTGACAAGGTCCAGAATCGCTTGCTGCCCTTCATCTGATTTCAGATCAAGGGTGATGCTCTTTTTGTTGCGATTGGCAGAGAGATAGTAAGCACTGACGCCATTTTGAAAGGGCGGTCCCCATTTGCGTGTTTCATCACTGCCTCCCGGTGCTTCGACTTTAGTCACCTCAGCACCCAGATCACCGAGAATCATGGTGCAGTAAGGCCCAGCAAGCACACGTGACAGGTCGAGAATTTTGATGCCTTCAAGTGCTCCAGCCACTTCATCACGCCTTTCCAGCATAAAAATAAGCCACTTCAAAACAAGGACAGTCAGGTGTCCATTCGTTTGAACTGGCTTGTATCTGCTGTTTCAGAACTGGCATTGAACGGAAAACAGATTTGGCAGTTATGCTTGATTTTAAGGTTGTATCCGACTCATGTACCATGCGTTACCAGCGTGGCTCGCTTCTGCATGATTAACATTAGTATATCGTATTCAGAAAAATTTGTAAAGTACCTGCTGGAAGTTAGAGCAATCAGGCCGCTCCGGAAATAGACGATGCTTCCCGCGGGCGGCTGGTGACCCTCATCAAGCTGCTATGCTCCGGGGTTCACCTATCATTTGCTCCCTTAGACGTAAGTGTTGCCCCAGTTCCTCGGAAAAATGATTCAGTCACGTTTATTTAGCAGCTTTTTGCAGTTTCGTAATCATTTTCAAAGAACGGCCTGTTCCGATGGCAACAGATTCCAGTGGGCTGGGAGCAACGTGGACAGGTACGGAAATTTCCTCTGACAGCCAGTCTCGCAGCCCATTTAAGATGGCACCGCCGCCCGTCAGCACGATACCATGGTCAACAATATCACCGCTTAGTTCAGGCGGGCAGTTCTCTAAGGTCGAACGGATTGTTTCCAGTATCTGCTCAAGTGATTCTTTTAAAGCGACATGGACTTCTTTGGATGAGACGGTGACCGTTTTGGGCAAACCTGAGACCATATCACGTCCCCGGACATCCATGGATTCCTCAATGTGCTCTTCATCGGCATGGCCGATTTCCATTTTGATATTTTCAGCAGTGCGTTCGCCGATAAGAATATTATATTTTTTACGGATGAAATTGGAAATCTCCTCATCCATTTTATCACCGCCAGTGCGGATGGACTGGCAGGAAACGACGCCGCCGAAGGAAATGATGCCGACTTCAGTTGTTCCGCCGCCGATGTCGACACTCACATTGGCAATCGGTTCGTCAACCGGCAAATCGGCACCAATGGCAGCTGCTACCGGCTCTTCAATTAAATGAACATTTTTAGCGCCATAGCTGGTGATAGCGTTATGGACAGCACGGCGCTCTACAGAAGTGCTTCCGGATGGGGTGCACACGACAACCGTTGGCTTGCGCATGGATGTGCCCATTTTTTTACTTACTTTTTTCAAGAACGCTTTCAGCATTTGCGCTGTCACATCATAATCCGCGATGACACCATCTTTCAACGGTCGGATTGGGACAATATTCTGCGGTGTCTTGCCGACCATTTCTTTAGCCTCTGCACCGACAGCTACGACATTTTTCGTATTTAGATCAATCGCCACGACAGATGGCTCGTTCAATACAACGCCTTTTGATTTGGAATAGATCAGGATGTTAGCTGTTCCCAGATCAATTCCGATCTCTGAAGTTGAAAACATCTTAGGTTCCTCCAATGAAGTATATAATCGATTGAAAAGCAATTCGTGTTCCACCAACAAGCCACATGCCATTTTCTGTTGGTTCATATTCTATTATGAATTCAGGGATGCTGAATAGCTGTCAGCAATTGGCTATGCATCGTCGCGTGAACATGCTATTCTCCCTCTATTTCAAATCATAGTTTAGCAGAAATCAAGTAACATTTCATTTACATTTAAAGGTAAATTGTAATAAGTTATCCTGCCTGAGATGGTGTCAACACAGATGTTTATGTAAATGTTGCCAGATAAGCAAAATATTTCTTACAAGTTTTCTGAATGGAATGATACATCGCCTGTCGCGCTCCCATTTTTCAAAATAGTAAATTCATGGAATCGGATTACGTCGAATTATGACAGAATGTAACAAAAAAACCATGATATGCTGAATGTACAAATTAAACAAGGGAGAGGAAAGCTGACATGTTTAACAAGTTAATCACCGGTTCACTAACCGCAGCACTAGTCTTTGGCGGAGCGCTGACGACAGCAGATGCATCGCCCAGTTCTGATCATTTAACCAATCAATTATACCAGAATCCTGTATCTTTCGCTATGAATGGAAATGACTGGACAAATTCTTTTGCGACTCAGATGAACCCCTTAGGTAATTATTTTCCACAGATTCAGTGGGATTGGGGTCAGGAGGATGATGATGCAAGCAGTCAACAAGGTGAAACTGATCAGGATGGTCATCAGGAGCAGGATAACCCTGATGGTCATAATGACGCTGATCATTCGGCTCACGACTCCGGCCAGAATACGGGGGATCAGCACCAGGGGAATGCTGACAAACCTGATATAGACGACCAGCAGTCGAATCAGCCAGAGCAGCCAAATACGGGTGCACAGCATCAGAATCCGTCCGAACAGCCAAATACGGATGATCAGCACCAGTCAGAACAGCCAAATGCGGATGACCAGCATCAGAATCAATCAGGTCAGCAGGAAGCAGACGGTCAGCAGCAGGATCATCCCGGTCAAGCGGACACGAATGATCAGTGGCACCAGGATCAATCTGATCAGCCGGGTACTGGTGATCAACAGCAAGATCAGTCCGGTCAGCCAAATACAGGCGGTCAGGATCAGTCCGATCAGCCGGGTACAGATGACCAGCAGCAGGACATTCCTGAGCAACAGCCAAACAAGCAGCAATCGGGACAGTCGAGTGAGCAGCAGTCTCAGCAGAATCAAGGCTCACAACAGGTGAGTTCATATGAACAGCAAGTGGCTGAATTGACAAATGAGGAGCGCACTTCAAGAGGACTCGAGCCGCTGAAAATTGATACGAGCTTAAGCAACGTGGCACACAAAAAATCCAGTGATATGGCATCGAATAACTATTTTTCACATGACAGCCCAAATTATGGATCACCATTTGATATGATAAAACAATTCGGTATTTCGTATCAGACGGCTGGGGAAAATATTGCCAGAGGCCAGAAAACGCCAAAAGAAGTTGTTGATGGCTGGATGGACAGTAAGGGCCACCGGGAAAACATCCTGAATTCTGATTTCACACATATCGGAGTTGGCTATGTCAAAGATGGCAATTACTGGACACAAGAATTTATTGGTAAGTAATCACACCTGAAGAAGCCGGGACAAAAGACTTTTATCAAACGACATTTGAACAATCAGATTAAAATCAGAAGAGCTCATCAACCCCCCGCAGAAATAGACGCTGCTTTTCCGCGGGCGGCTGATGAGCCTTCTTGTGCTCGTCGTACCCGCACGTTTTCCGGCGAGGCTGGCACGCCTCCCAGATTGGAATTTATGAGTGAGCTTTTGTGTCAGCTTCTTTCCGGGCTGAGTGTGTTTGACCGTACATGGACAGGAATGCCGCCCCAACGGAAAGAATGACAAACACAGCACCAATTGTGGGATTGTGCTCAACCGAAGCATAATCAATAACCAGTCCGCCGATAAATGAGCCAAACGCAATCCCGAGGTGAAGAGCTGAGTTATTCAGACTTTGCTGGATGTCTGATGTTTCGGGTGACAGGATCATCAGATTGCTCTGTGTAGCAGGTGCCAGCATCCAGCTGACAACACCCCAAATCAGCAGCATCACCAAAAAAACCGGCAGTGAAAAGGTGGTAAAGGGAATTACAAACAGAATAACAATCATTGAAACTGTCGTCATTATAATGGTCCGTTTTGGCCCAATTTTATCTGAAAGCGTTCCGCCGACTCCTCCGCCAGATACGGCTGCTGCACCGAAAAAGAGATAAATGATGCTGATCCAGGAGCCATCAATCCCCAGCGTCGATTCGGCAAACGGCGTTAAAAACGCATAAAGCGTCATGTGCCCCGTCATAAAGAGGAACGTAATTGCCTGCCCAAAAAATATCTTCCGGTCCTTTAACGTTGCCAGCTGTTCGCCGATCGGATGGGACGGCTTAGGCTCAACACGCCCCATCAGGAAAAAGACACCGGCCATGGACAGGACAGTCAGCAGGGTGATCAGGACAAACGGAGCGCGCCAGCCAAATGCATTACCCAGAATCAGGCCGATCGGCAGACCAAGGACGATTGAGGCACTGACCCCCATGGACACAATTCCAATTGCCCGTCCGCGGTAATGTGGCTGAACAATTGACGGAGCGATGGTCAGGCACAATATAATCAAAAGCGCACCGCTTAAAGCTGAAATTACTCTGCCGATGAAAACGACACTGTATGTCCAGCTGAACACGGTAACCAGATTGCCCGCGAGAAATACACACAGTGACAAAAGCATGAGCCGCTTACGTTCGATTTTAGCTGTCATAATCAGTAATACCGGCGAGCCGACTGCAAAAATCAGAGCAAAGATGGTGATTAAAAGGCTGACTTTACTAAGACTGACGCCTAAATCTTCAGCCATCAGATCCAGAATCCCACCGATAATTAACTCGACCATACCCACAACAAATGAAACAATCATTAAAAAGTAGACACGTTTATTCATCTTCTGACGCCTTTCTATATATGAATTCAATGATTCATCGTACGCCCAATGGCAGAAAAAAACAAGAGGCTCAAACCGTTCTGCAGAATAGTTGTGTCTTTTCATAAACCTTTTTCAAGGGTATAATAAATGTGTTATCCGGAAGCATTTCAAGTCATAGGCAGCTGGCATCGTCTTAACAGGCTTCCGTAAAATGCATTTTTTAGCAGAAGGAGGTGCCCGAGTTATGTGCGGACGCTATACATTGCTGGCTGATGAAAAGCAAATCGCGCAGACATTCGGGCTTGATCAGCCGATTGATCTTAATCAGCCCCGTTATAACGTGGCACCCGGTCAAAATGTGCTGGCGATTATTCACGACGGCCAGAAGAAGCGGGCTGGCTACTTGCGCTGGGGGCTGATTCCGTCATGGGCAAAGGATGAAAAAATCGGTTATAAAATGATTAATGCCCGCAGTGAAACGGCTCACGAAAAGCCAAGTTTCAAACATCTTCTGAGCCGGAAACGCTGTCTGATTCCGGCGGACAGTTTTTATGAGTGGAACCGTGACAGTCAGGAAAAACAGCCGAAACGCATACAGCTTCAGGACCGCCGCTTATTTGCCTTTGCCGGCCTATGGGATAAATGGGAGCAGAATGGTCAGAAACATTTCACATGCACCATCCTGACAAGAGAGGCGAATGCATTTATGCAGCCGATTCATCACCGGATGCCCATCATTTTGTCAAAGGAGCAAATGAATGCATGGCTGGAAGCAGGTGAGCAGAAGCCAGAAGATGTGCATCGCTTTTTGAGCACGCTTGAACCGGAAGACTTGCAGGCTTATGATGTTGCGAGCTATGTCAATTCAGTCAAAAACGATGATGAGACGTGCATTGCGCCGCTCGTTTAGCCTGGACGATCAGCCAGCTTTTTACGGGCTAGTGGCTATTAAGATGTTTTCACCTTATAATAGGTGAGACATAGCAGAAAAGGAGCAGGAGCTGACAAGATGATACGTGTATTATTTGTATGTCTCGGGAATATTTGCCGCTCGCCCATGGCAGAAGCAATTTTCCGGGATTTGCTGAAAAAAGAGGCGCTTTCTGATAAAATTAAAATGGATTCGGCCGGTCTGGGTCACTGGCATGCTGGAATGCCTCCTCATGAAGGGACGCAGGACGTACTGCGCCAGCACGGTATTTCCTCTGATGGTCTTCATGCCCGCCAGCTGCAGAAACAGGACTTGCAGGATTTTGACTATGTCGTGGCAATGGATCAGCAAACGATCAGCGGAATAGAGCGACTGGGAGCAGATACGGAAGAAACCATGGTGGCCCGGCTGATGGATTACGATGCCGATGCGGCTGAACACGATATTCCGGATCCCTATCTCACAGGCGGTTTTGACTACACTTATACGCTAGTGTCAGAGGGCTGTCGTGAATTACTTAGTGCTATAAGGAAGCATCATAACATATAATTAGCAAAAGGAGCGATTGGTTATGGGTAAACAAAAACTATGTGCAGGGTTGATAATCGGTGCCATTGCAGGTGGCCTGCTTTCCTTGCTGAGTCGGGAATCACGCGATTATGCAAAACTAAAAATGGGAGACGTTAAAAATGGTTCTTCCTTCTATGTTAAACGCCCATCAGAAGCTGTAAGAACTGCTAAATCTGCATTTGAACGCTTTAACGCGGCGCTGTCCCGGAATACTGATGGGGCCATTAATGCACTGGAACAAGTGGAGGACACGCTAAATCAGTTTACCAGCTCGGAAGATGAGGAAGAGACGATTAATCATCAGTAAACGATTCATGCGAGGATGATACCATGTGGCATAAAACGGTGAATTTTGCGCAAACATTATTTCAGCGTATCACAGGCGATGATATTTTAGGCACAGGTGCACAGATTGCCTACTTTTTATTGTTGTCTTTATTTCCCTTTTTGTTGTTTTTGGTATCATTAGTCGGCTATTTACCATTGGACACAGAGGTCATTATCAATTTTATCGAGAGGTATGCACCTACCGAAACGTTTAAACTGATTCGTGACAATGTCAATCAGCTGGTGTCCAATCAAAGCGGCTCTTTATTGTCATTGAGTGTTATTGGCACACTCTGGGCGGCGTCTAATGGGATAAATGCTATAATGAAGGGATTTAATCGAGCCTACGAGCTAGAGGAAGACCGTTCATTTATTCTCAGGCGGCTGATTGCAATCGGATTGACGATTGCCATGATTCTGGTTATTTGTGTGGCTTTCCTGCTGCCGGTTTTCGGCAAAATGATCGGGGAATACATCTTCGCATTTATTGGCCTTTCAGACGGCTTTATTGCTGTGTGGGACACGATGCGCTGGTTGATATCATCCATTATTTTGTTCATTGTGATGCTGGTCTTATACACTCTGGCACCCAGCATGCGGATCCATTTTAAAAACGTCGTTTGGGGTGCCTTGTTTGCGACGCTTGGATGGCAGCTTTCCTCACTGGTATTTTCCTTTTATGTCAATTCAATTGGTAATTATGCGGCAACATACGGCAGTCTCGGTACTGTTATTGTTCTGATGATATGGTTTTATCTGACCGGTATTATTATTATGATCGGTGGCGTTATTAACGCTGTACTGCGGGAAAAATACGCTTCTGACTAGCCTCGGCTGCCACTCTTCTGGCAGCCTTTTTATATACCGATCTTTAATAGGGTCTGATCCAAATATTTCACCCAGCTTGCGTTATCATTTAAGATAATGGGTAAACCTATAATGAGAAAAATGTAAGGAGATGAAAGTTATGCAATTTAATATGAAAGAAGAAGGCATGCGCATTAACCTGGACTATGGTCAGCTGGATATATCGGGTGATGAAACATATGGCTTCCGCCCGTTTCAATTAATGGTAGCTTCCATTGCCGGATGCAGCGCTTCGGTTTTCCGCAAAATCTTATCAAAACAGCGTATCGCGTTTGAAGATCTGCAGGTGACAGCAGACGTCGAGCGCAATCCTGACGTCGCGGACCGGATCGAAAAAATCAGCCTGCATTTTGTCGTGAAGGGGCAGCATCTCAATGTCGATAAACTGCGAAAAAATCTGGACCTTGCGCGGAAAAATTGTTCGATGGCCCGCTCGGTGGAAGATAGCATCACCATTGAGGAATCATTGGAAACGATCGATTTAAGCCTTTAAGTGCATAATATTCATGTGTCCGCCAAAACTATAGCTAACAATGGCGTATCTTGTTATTAGCTAATGAAAGGAATGGGGACCATGACGAAAAAGGTTTACACGGTGTTTTTTCTGATCATGTTTGTTTTAATGCTTCCGATCAGTACGCTGGCAGCAGAAAACGAGGACGATAGTGAGGATGCTGCAGAGGTGCCGGATCACGTTTTCGATATTTCCCAGGAAAATACCTATCCGAACGCGACGGAGGAGCAGGAAGTCGTTGAGCCGAGTGACCTGACGCAAGCGTTGATGGAGGATCTGGATATACCCATTGAGAACCCGGAATTGATTAAAATGCTGAACGAAACATCGATTGATCCGTCTCCGATTTCGTTTGGCTATCGGGGGATGGTTTATATCGGCAGATGGCCGCTGCATTACGAGTCTGAAGAAACCAATACCAATTGGGAATATCAATCCATCAATACGAATGAGCTGAACAATATAGGCGGTGACTCTGACAAGGAGATGCAATACGAGCAGCAGGAGAAGCAGGAAGTTAAAGGCGCTTTAACGACTAAAATTGCCAATTCGGAAGATGTCAAAAAAATGATCCTGCTGCAGGCAAAAGATAAAATGGATTTACCGCTTGCGTATACAACAGTCGTAGGACAAAATACCAAAAAGGCAAACGCGTACAATGTCCCGGTGAAAAAACATGCCAAACTGAAAACGTATGCCCCAGCTGTGAACGAGCGGGGACAAGTGACATTCGGTGAAGTTTATTTTCAGCTAAAAGGAAATAAAAAGAAACTGGTTGTGCAGAATGTTACAAAGCAAGGTATTGGCGCATGGCTGCCAGTACAGGACCATGTCTCGTTTTCTTTTCAGCTTAAATAGAATGAATGGAGGCTGGGAGAAATCCCAGCCCTTTTGCATGTCAAAGCAAAACAATCACGCTTCACAGGACTTCCCAGCTCATAAACAAGTAACACACGTATTGACTTCATTTGTTTAATGCTTTATCATGATAAAGTAGTTAGGAACGGAAGTTAGTTAGAGAGGGGAAACGAATATGGCGTGGGTTGTTATTATATCGGTTCTCGTATTAACAGTTCTCTGTCTGCTCAGAGTTAATGTGATCCTATCAATTATCGCTGCGGCACTGTCAGCTGGTCTTATGTCGGGGCTGTCAGTCGTTGATTCCATTGAAATGATGGTAAACGGCATGGGCGGTCAGGCAGAGACAGCGTTAAGTTATATTTTGCTTGGAGCCTTTGCTGTCGCGATCAGCTACACGGGCATTACAACGATTCTAGTTAACTATTTAATTAAGGCTCTGACCGGTAAAAAAACGATGATGGTGCTTGCTATAGCCGGTGTGGCGTCACTTTCACAGAATCTGGTACCCGTGCATATCGCATTTGTACCCATTCTTATACCGCCATTATTAAAATTATTCGATGATATGAAAGTGGATCGGCGCGGTGTGGCAGCGGCCCTGACATTCGGCCTTAAGGCGCCGTATGTGATGATCCCGGCCGGTTTTGGCCTGCTTTTCCATCAAACGATTCAGGACGGGATGGCAGAAAACGGGGTGTCGATTACAATTGGGGAGACAGCATTAGCCATGCTGATTCCGGGCTTTGGCATGATTGTCGGACTTCTGATTGCCATTTTAGTCACCTACCGGAAAGACCGTGTTGCTGTTCCAGGAGCAGGTGGAAGTGAAGCGAATTTCACAGCACCGCCAGCTGAAAAGGTGACATTTAACCGGAAACATGGTCTGACCCTGATTGCCATTACAGGGGCACTGATTGTGCAGATCATCACGCAGAATTTGATTGCGGGTGCGCTGACCGGTCTTGTTCTCATGTTCGCACTTGTTGTTGTTCCGTTTAGAAAAGGGGAGCAAGTGATGGCTGATGGTGTTGCCATGATGGGTCAGATTGCTTTTATCATGCTCGTTTCCTCCGGTTTTGGGAAAGTGCTGCAGAAAACGGGTGCTGTTGATGCCCTTGTCGAGGCTGCCTCTGGTTTTCTCGGTGACAATCAGGCGCTCATTGCGCTGGTGCTCTTGCTCGTTGGCCTCGTTGTGACGATTGGTATTGGCTCTTCATTTGCCACGATCCCGATCATCGCAGCATTGTTTGTCCCGATCTGTCTTGCATCAGGCTTTTCAACGCTTGCTACCGCGTCCTTGATTGGAACGGCTGGTGCCCTCGGCGATGCGGGTTCGCCAGCATCAGACAGTACGCTTGGTCCGACTTCCGGACTGAATGCGGACGGTAAGCACCATCACATCTGGGATACATGTGTGCCGACGTTTATCCACTTTAATATTCCTTTGATCGTCTTTGGCTGGGTGGCCGCGATCGTTCTTTAAGACGCGTTTGATTCGGCTGCTGCATAAAAAGGCCGGCTGCGGAGATCCTAAGGGGAAAAGGTGGCCTAGTAATGCAGAAATATGGTGTGGTGGCTGTAACAGCTGTCCTGGTTTTCCTTGCTTGTTCAATGCCAGCTTATGCGGCCGATGGCTACGGATGGGGCTTTAAAAAGAGTGATGATCATAACATTCCGGACGTCGGCAAGTATCAGCAAATGCTCGATGACTATGGTGCTTATTATGCGGATCATTCTGGTGAAAAAACAGTCTATTTAACGTTTGATAATGGCTATGAAGAAGGCTATACTGATGACATTCTTGATGTATTAGGCAAACATCAGGTGCCAGCTGCTTTCTTTGTAACCGGTCATTATGTCCAGGATAAACCGGAACTGGTGAAACGTATGGCTGATGAAGGTCACATTATCGGTAACCATTCCTATCATCATCCGGATTTCACTGTCGTCAGCAAGGAAAATATGCAGAAAGAACTGGCGGATCTGGAAGAAGAAGTGGCCGACATAACAGATCAGAAGAGCATTACTTATATGCGTCCGCCGCGAGGCATGTTCAATGAAGAGACACTCGGCTGGGCACAAGAACTCGGCTACACGCAAATTTTTTGGTCGCTCGCATTCGTTGACTGGAAAACGGATAAACAAAAAGGGTGGAAGCATGCGTATGATAATATTATGGAGCAGATCCATCCGGGAGCGATTATACTGCTTCATACGGTGTCATCAGACAATGCCAAAGCTCTGGACAAAACGATAACGGAATTGAAAGAACAAGGTTATCAGTTCAAGAGTCTTGATCAGCTGGTAATCAAAGACCACTTGCCAGAGCCGATTTACGGCTATTAATGGCGGTGAAACTGAACGGCAGAGAACAAGGGTCTGGGACAAACGTGCGAACCAGTTGCGTAACTGAACCGCTCCGGAAAAAGACATCTTCTCCGCGGGCGGCTGGTGAGCCTCCTCACGCTGGCGCGCTCCGGGGTCTCACCTATCCTTTGCTCCCGCAGGAGTCTCCGTCTTTTCCTCCGCTGAACCGGAGCATTGTTCGACGCTTGAGTTATTCGCTTTCGTTTGTCGTTTGTCCCAGCCCCTTGTTGTTTCTATAGCTATTACGCAAGCATCAGGCTTGGGGAGGGGCAGGTTTCAAATAGCCATCTGCGAGCATTTGCTCGAATGTTTCGACGGGAACGGGTTTGGAAAACAAAAACCCTTGAATGATCTCGCAATGATGGTCGCGCAGAAAATCCAGCTGGACGTGTTCTTCAACGCCCTCGGCAATCACTGTCATATTAAGTTCTTGGGCCAAATGAAGAACGGTTGACGTAATCGCGGCATCAATGGTTTGTTCATTTCCAATACTCTGAACGAAACCTTTATCAATTTTAATGATATCAGGTGAAAACTTCTTCAGATGCATCAGCGATGAAAACCCTGTGCCAAAGTCATCAATGGCGATCTTGATACCCAGATTGCTCAGTCTTTGCAATTTATCAAGCACCGTTTTTTCGTTTCTAAGCAGAGAGCCTTCCGTAATTTCCAGTTTCAGGTACTTGGCTGGAATGTTGTAAGTGTTTAATTGTTCTTCGATGAAGGCAACCAGCTCTTCGTTCATGAATTGAATAGGCGATACGTTGATCGCAACGGGGAACATGGGTAATCCCTGATCCATCCAGGCTCGTAGTTGCTGGCATACTGTCTGGATCACCCAGCTGCCGATTTCATGGATAAGATGATTTTCTTCGGCCAATGGCACAAATTCACCCGGCGATACGAAACCCCGCTCAGCATGGTACCATCGCAGCAGCGCTTCCGCTCCGTTGATAGCCCCTGTAGACGCATCTACCAGTGGCTGGTAATAAAGCTTAAAATCCTCGTTTGCAATCGCCTGGCGCATCTCTTCTTCCAGAATAAGCTTCTCGGAAGAGGAGAATTCCTGCGATGCTTCATACAGCTGATAATTATTTTTGCCCAGCTCTTTAGCATAGCTCAAGGCATTGTGGGCATTCCGCAGCAGTAACAGCTTTTTTTCCCCATCTGACGGGTAAAAACTGATGCCAATACTGGCGGTGACATGCAATCTGAGATCGTCTTCTTCAATCTGGAATGGTTCCTTAAGCGTCTTAATGATGCGAGACGCTGCCTGTGTTGCGTCTGTTTTGGAAGCATACGCCATGAGGACAATAAAATCATTGTTGCTGACGTGTGCCAAATAGGCTTCAGCCGGCAGCACAGACAAGAGTCTTCTCGTCGTTTCCTGCAGCAGTTTATCGCCTGTTATGTACCCAAGGGAATCGTTGATAAGCTGAAGTCTGTCCAGATCAATATGAAGCAGGGCAAACGGCTCGGCTGTATGACGGCTGCAAAATGTATCGAGTTTATCGTATAAACTTTGCCGATTCGGCAGCGATGTCAGAGCGTCATAGCTTGACAGATGCTTCAGCTTACGCCGCATGTCGACTTCCGGGGTTATATCTGTCAGTGTGCCGAACAGGGAGATAGTTCTTCCGTCATCATTCAACGCTTTAATGGTTTGATCAAAGACCCATCGTACCGAACCGTCACCACGCAGAATGCGGTAATGGTGATCCAGTGAGTCACCCGTTTGCAGTGAGTCGTATGTTTGGAGCACGCTATCCTTGTCTGCAGGGTGAATCAGGTCTTTCCATAAATCGGGATTATCATAGAGTTCCTGCACGGGATGCGCCAGTATATCACTGATGCCTTCTGACACATATTCAAATGCATCCCACGTATAATCCTTTTGCCACATACCGATTTTTAAATGGCTCGATACAAATTCAGCATTCTTTTTGGCTTCGTCATTGTGCTGCAGATTGCTCAACGTTTATCCCTTCCTTAAACAATCATAATCCGTATAAACGATTTTCTTACAATAATTGTAATATATATTGTATGAAAATGGAATACTCTGCAGACGGAAAATGTCGAGAAACGTCAAATGGCGTTTAATAGTGAAATCTGCTCATCTAATTAAAACGATTTTAGTTTTGATGTTTAAACCTTACTATAATCGGTAATAGTACTCATGGATCAAGGGAAAAGCGCAGAATAGCTCAATAGAATCACGGCAATCAATCTGCTTCACACCATTTTTCTCGAAAAAATTAGGTGTTTCTCTTGAAAGTCAAAGAAGGTCAAGTTATAATAAGAATCGTAAGGTCAAAGATAGTCAAAGTCAAAGTTAAATTTAAGAATAGATTATGATTAATTAGGGAGGAATCACACATGCAATGTCAAAATTGTGGTGTTCGTCCAGCAACAATCAATGTACAAATGCAAGTCAACAATGAACGTATGAATGTGCAGCTATGCAATCAATGTTTCCGGGATGTACAAAAAAGTATGATGAGTGACGATTTTGCTCAAGGCCAGCAAGGGGACTTTGCTAATAATTTCTTCCAGGGCAATGGCGAGCAAGGCCAGAGCTTCACTGGAACAAAAACGCAGCAGGGATCCGGCCAGGGCAATGGCTTACTCGATGAACTTGGTAAAAACATTACCGATCAGGCACGTGCCGGCAAACTTGATCCGGTAATCGGACGTGATAATGAAGTGAAACGCGTTGTTGAAACCCTTAATCGCCGGAACAAAAACAATCCGATTCTGATTGGCGAAGCTGGTGTTGGCAAGACAGCGATTGCTGAAGGACTGGCCCGGCAGATTACGGAAGGTAAAGTACCTGCTAAACTGATGGATAAAGAGATTTATCTATTAGATGTGGCCTCTCTTGTTGCTAATACAAGTATGCGCGGTCAATTTGAAGAACGGATGAAACAGCTTGTTCAGGAATTAGAACAGCGTCCTGAAGTTATCATGTTTGTTGACGAAATTCATCAGCTGGTTGGTGCCGGATCTGCTGAAGGTTCCCAAATGGATGCTGGCAACATTCTGAAACCAGCCCTTGCAAACGGTGAACTGCAACTAATCGGTACGACAACGCTGAAAGAATATCGGCAGATTGAAAAAGATGCAGCACTTGAACGCCGCTTTCAGCCCGTTATGGTGAAAGAGCCTTCGGAGGAAGATGCGGTGCAGATTCTTGAGGGTCTGAAGGACCGCTATGAGAAATTTCACGAAGTCCGGTATCCTGATGAAGCCGTCCGTGCGTTCGTTACATTGTCAAAACGCTATATTCAGGATCGCTTCCTGCCGGACAAAGCGATTGACTTAATGGATGAGGTCGGCTCACGCTTGAATCTTGATAACGCGGAGAAAGACTCCGATTCCATTAAAAGCCGCTTAGATGAAGTAACAAGCGAAAAAGAGGCAGCCGCTGAAAAAGAAGACTATGAAACAGCGGCTCAGCTGCGCTATCAGGAAACACAGCTGGAAAAACAGCTGGAAAAAGCCAAAAATGAAGATCAGGTTGTCGATGTTGCCGTTTCAGATATTGAACTGATTGTAGAAGAAAAAACAGGTATTCCAGTTACTAAACTGCAGGCAGAGGAACAGCAAAAGATGCGCAATCTGGCTGAACAGCTTAACAGTAAGGTGATCGGTCAGGACGAAGCTGTACAAAAAGTTGCCAAAGCTGTCCGCCGCAGCCGTGCAGGTCTGAAATCCAAATATCGTCCGATTGGATCGTTCCTGTTTGTCGGTCCGACTGGTGTCGGTAAAACGGAACTGACCAAAGCTCTGGCAGAAGAACTGTTTGGCACCCGTGATAGTCTGATCCGGCTTGATATGAGTGAGTATATGGAAAAACATGCCGTATCGAAAATCATCGGGTCACCACCAGGATATGTCGGCCATGACGAAGCCGGCCAGCTGACAGAGAAAGTCCGTCACAATCCATACAGCATTCTTTTGCTCGACGAGATCGAAAAAGCACATCCCGATGTGCAGAACATGTTCCTGCAAATTATGGAGGACGGACAGCTGACCGATTCACAAGGCCGCACTGTCAGCTTTAAAGAAACAGTTATCATCATGACAAGTAATGCTGGAACGGGTGAAAAACAAATCAATGTTGGTTTCAACAATGACGAACATGATTCTGTCTCAACACTTGAGAACCTGAGTGCCTATTTCAAACCTGAGTTCCTGAACCGTTTCGACAGTATTGTCCAATTCAATGAACTTCATGAAGACAGCTTGCTGCAAATTGTTGATTTGATGCTTGGTGATCTGGAAGAAACCATCGAAGAAAACAACATCTCGATCTCAGTGACACATGCTGCAAAAGAAAAACTTGTCCAGCTTGGCTATGACAAACGCTTAGGCGCACGTCCACTGCGCCGTGTCATCCAGGACGAAGTTGAAGATCAGCTGACTGATATTCTTCTGGAAGATGAGTCGATCGAAGCTGTGAATGTGCACATTAATGACGGTCAGATTGTTGTTGAACAAAGTAAGTAATGCAGATTGCTAAAAGGCCGCTGACATAGTTCAGCGGTCTTTTTTTATGTCCAAACTCCCTGCTGGTGCTGTCTGGCTTGTATACAGCACCCCCTATAATCACATAATAATCGCGATACACTCACACGTGAAGAGGATGGTTGTATGCAGCGCTGCATAGGTTTATTAATACTGATAGTCTTAGTTTCTGCTTCCATAAATGTTCCCAGCGCTGACGCCGAAGAGGCAAACGAAATGGATGTTCATTTCATCGATGTTGGTCAGGGGGACAGCATGCTGATCCAAACGCCAGAGGGAAAAAATATTTTAATCGATGCAGGCCCTCCGAAATCAGGCAAAAACGTAACCGCCTTTCTAAAAAAGCATCAGGTCAGTCAATTGGATCTGGTGATTGCGACACATCCGGATATCGATCATATCGGAGGAATGGCAGCTGTTATAAAAACATTTGAAATAAAAAAGATTATGGATATAGGAAAAATTCATTCGACAAAAACCTATGCCAAATATGCCAGTCAGATTTTAAAACAGCAAATACCGCTCACTATAGCGGAAAAAAATGAGCTGATAAAACTGGATCCATATCTGAAAATACGGGTGCTGAATGCCTATGAAGGACCCCAGAGGAATAATGCAGCTTCTATTGTCCTGAAGCTTTCATTTAAAGATACGGATTTTCTGCTGATGGGGGATGTTGGCAAGGATCAGGAAAAACGCCTGATGAACAACTATAATCTTGATTCAGACATTATCAAAGTGGCCCACCATGGTTCCCGTACGAGTACATCACGGAAATTTTTACAGGAAGTCAGTCCCGATATGGCCATTCTGACATATGGTGAGGAGAATAAATATGGTCATCCGGTCGACCGCGTGATGACGAATTTACAGGATGTTGATACAGCCATGTATCCGACAGCTATGTTTGGGAATATCACGATCAGGACAAATGGTGAAAGCGTGATGATTTTTCAGGAAAAAATGCCGACAGACTATTTAAAAGCTAACTGATTTTTTGCTATTTTATATTAATGTGATATCATATTAATATAAATATGAAACAGATGAAGGGTGTGTCTATGTGATTCGTGAAAAAGAAGCCTGGATGATGAATGGTTATGTCGGAATGCTGGCCATCGTGGTTTTACTCGCTGTTATGGTGATGAGTGCCCTGGATGCGCATTGGATAATCGGGGCGATTGCACTTATCATTGCAATTGTTCTGGGAAGCGGTATTACGATTGTTCAGCCAAATCAGGCGGCAGTTGTGATTTTTTTGGGACAGTATATGGGGAGCATTCGCCACGAAGGTATGGTCATCACAATCCCGTTTTCAACCCGGCACATGATATCACTGCGGGTGCGGAATTTTAACAGCAGTCTGCTGAAAGTCAATGATGTTAATGGCAATCCGATTGACATTGCGGCCGTCATTGTTTTTCGCGTAGTTGATGCAGCAAAGGCTGTTTTTGAGGTTGACCGGTATGAGAAATATGTGGCCATTCAGAGTGAAACAGCGATCCGTGCTGTCGCTACACAATACCCTTATGATACATTTACGGATGACGATATGACATTGCGAGGCAATGCTGAGGAAGTATCAGCTCAACTGGCGAAGGATTTGCAGGAGCGTTTAACGCTGGCTGGTGTCGAAGTCATGGAAACGCGGCTGACACATTTAGCTTATTCCACGGAAGTAGCACAGGCTATGCTCCAGAAACAGCAGGCAAGTGCGATTATAGCTGCTCGCCAGCAAATTGTTGAAGGAGCCGTCTGGATGGTGGAAGATGCGATCGCCCGTCTGGAAAAAGAGGGAGTCGTTGAGCTGGATGAGGAGCGCCGTGCCGCTATGGTCAATAATCTGCTCGTTTCGATTGTCTCGGAAAATGGATCGCAGCCCGTCGTCAATACAGGAACACTTTACCAGTAAGAGAGGGTTAGCATGGCGCAAAAAAAGCATTTTCCATTACGGATCGATCCCGAATTATATAAGGCTCTGCAGTTTTGGGCTAAGGATGAATTTCGCAGTGTTAACAGTCATGTTGAATTTTTACTTCGGGAGTCGGCTAAACAAGCGGGCCGATTCCCGCCATCAGGTGAAAAACGGAATAATGACTAATTTCCCGCTAATCAAAATGGCGGGTTTTTTAATGTTGATTGACGCAGGCCTTCGGATTCGCTTAAGCTACGATCCTTCCGTTGCCTGCAGAGCCTCCTGCAAATACGGATAGATGAACGTATACTGAGCTGCCCGCGCCTTGTGAGGCAGAACATACTGCCCTTTGGCTACAAGCAGGCTCATCTCACCAATCACGAACCTGACAATCGGAGCTGGAACCGGCAGCCACTGCGGCCGGTGCAAGACCTTTGCGAGCACCTTGGTGAAGTCTTTGTTCCGCTTCGGATGTGGGGCCGTGATATTGACCGGGCCGCTCATCTCCTCATGGAAAAGACAGAATGCCAGAAGGCCGATAACATCATCGATATGCACCCACGACAGCCACTGCTCGCCGCTTCCAATTCGTCCCCCGGCAAATAGCTTCATCGGCAGTTTCATCAACGGCAATGCCCCGCTCTCAGCTAAAATAACACCGAAACGTGCATAGACTGTACGGATGCCCAGTGCCTCAGCCTGCTTAGCGGTTTGTTCCCACGCTGCTGTAACATTGGCAAGAAAATCAGCGCCGGATTCTGTCGTCTTTTCTGTAAAAATAAAGTCCTCAGATGTTCCATAAAAACCAACCGCCGAGCCGCTGATGAACACGTTTGGTTTAGGATCCATCTGCTCCATCATCCGAATAACCTGCTGTGTGACATCAATCCGGCTATGGCGGATACCTCTCTTCTTCCTGTCCGTCCAATAACCGAACAGTGAATCGCCCGCCAGATTAACCACCGCTTCAATGACCGGCAGCTGCCTAACAGAGTGGTCATAACCGATGTAAGTTACAGCAGCGGTATTTGTGTTGTCTTCAGGTGCGCGTGTCATGATGTAGATATGGTGATTCTGAGCGGTCAATGCTTCTGTAAGATGCCGGCCGACCAGACCGGTTCCACCCGTAATCATAATATTCATTGGCTGCACTCCTATCGTTTTTAGTTTATGCTGCACATGTTATCGTTAGTCCAAAATGCTAAAAAGACAGCCCATATTCATGCTATAATAGCATCTGGGGGAAGGAGGCGTTACAGTGACAGCAATCTCCCGGATTACCACACAGAAAAAAGATCGCGGACGCTATAATATTTTTCTGGATGACGGTCAGGGTGAATCATATGGATTCAGTGTTGATGAGGCTGTCCTGGTTGCGTATCGTCTGCACAAACAAATGGAATTGGATGACGCAACGATTCAAGCACTTATTCGGCAGGACACATTCCATAAGCACTATACCCTTGCAATCAATTTTTTAAGCTACCGAATGCGGACAAAACAAGAAATTCGGACCTATCTGGATCAAAAAGATGTGGACGAGGAGCAGCTTGACCAGATTATGGACAAGCTTATCACGGAGGGGCTGGTCGATGACAGACAGTTTGCTGAGTCATTTGTTCGCACGCGGCAGAATACAACGAACAAAGGGCCGAAGCTGGTCGAACAGGAACTGCGGCAAAAAGGCGTCGATGCAGCACTTGCCTCTGAAGCTGTGTCAGCATATACGTTCGCCGGCCAATACGACACGGCCCTTAAATTAGCGTTAAAAAAACGCAGCGCCAGCCACGCAAAATCATTTCAGCAAAAAATACAGCAGATCCAGGGAACGCTCATGCAGAAGGGCTTCACCAGCGATGTTATTCAGGCGATCACAAATGAACTTCAAAATGAGCGTGATGATGACGCTGAGTGGGAAGCCCTGATAAAACAAGGCGAGAAACTGCACCGGAAACACCAGCAGAAATACAGTGGTGCCGAACTTGAGCAAAAAGTGAAAGAAGCCCTGTATCGCAAAGGCTTCACACTTGATCTGATTCAGCAGTTTTTGGATGATAGCCGTGCGGAATAAGGTCTGATGGTTTTGATTGGCCTGACGTGCTGCTGGCATGTAAACTGATGAAGAAGGGAGTCTTAAACGATGACTATGCGCTATAGTGATTATACAGTCGAGCAATTGCGGGAGGAAGTTGGCAAGCTTAAGGAAAAGGCACAAACAGCAGAGCAGTTTGGCAACATCAGTGAAGTGGCTATTAACGAGCGGAAAATGCAGCTGGCAATAGCTTATATGCTGAACCCGGATGATTTTCACCCGGAAGACGTGCATGAACTGAAAGGCGATCCAGGCTATAAATTTAAAATTAATTACATTAATGGTGTGTTCGCCTGGGGGCACCGTGTTAATTTATTAAATGAAGTACAGGAGAAGGAAGAGGCTCTGCCCATTTCGCTGCTTGGTGAAAAAGTTGACATATCGCAAGGATGAATGTTCAAAAAAAGACTGGGACAAAAGTGCGAACAGTTAAAAGAACGCTTGCGCGGCTTGTCCCAGCCTTTTTTTGATGGCTTATAGATTTGTGCTTATTTCCGCCATTTTCATATGGGGGAGTTACGGAATTCCAGTTTATTCTGCAGTTTTTGCTCAGAATAAATCCAGCCCGTGTAAGAATTTAAAATCTGCTTGTTCTCGTCAATCAAAGCAACAGCGACAAAAGGATAACGATCGTTGGAGCGGTACCGTAAGTCAATCAGCCGTATCTCCGTGACGTCGTCATAATCGTTTTGTTCCCAGCGATAAACCGGTGAAAAAGACAGAAAAGCATCGATGTTTTTATCCTGCCGGGCGATACGGAAGAGCTCGTTATCCGGCAGAGGAACTTTTCTGAATTGATCGATGATGTCGATATGCCCGTCTTTTACCTTGCCGACATAAAAGTAATCGTTCGTTGTAATAGCAACACGCCAGCGATTTTGTTTTATGGTCGGGGACGTAACAATTTGCCTGGTCTCCGGGTAATGGTCTTTAATTTTACGAATGATTTCCCGTTTATCAATATAGCGTTTGATATAATAAAGGGCAATCACAGCGTAAAGAATCAAAAAGGTATAACCGGGGTTTGCACCAATCAGCCAGGCTACAATCCCGCCAGCAAGGAGCAGGAAAATATACGGATCGAACGTGTTAATAACGCCATGCGCTACCCATTTGTGAGAAAAGGGTCTGAGAGCTTGTGTTCCGTAAGCATTCGGAATATCAACCAGCACGTGAATCACCACTGCCAGGGCTGTCCACAGCCATAAATGGCCAAAACTGACACTCGGCAGAATCGCATAGATAATGCCTGCCAGCAGAATTCCCCACAGCAGAACGGCTGGCATGGAATGGGTAATGCCACGGTGGTGGCGAATATAAACAGCATTGTTGCGCAATTTTAAAACGGTATCAAAATCAGGAGCATGTGACCCTATGACGGTCCCAGCAAAGACAGCGCCGAATAATTCAGGATCATTCTGTACGGCGGGGTCCAATGTTGCCAGTCCGCCGAGTGCAACTCCCATAACGATGTGAGTGCCTGTGTCCATAGACCTGGTTCCTCCTACATAAGGGTCAGAGTATAAAATATACCTTGGATCATCACCATTGTAACAAAAGGATGTCAGCAAATGAATAATCAAATCTTACAGAATTTTGACGTTAATGGATTTCAGAAAGATCTGATTGATTGGTATCAGACAAATAAACGCGACCTGCCTTGGCGTCAGACCCAGGATCCGTATAAAATATGGGTATCCGAAATCATGCTGCAGCAAACGCAGGTTGATACAGTCATACCTTATTTTGAACACTTTATCGCAAAATATCCGACTGTCTATGACTTAGCGCACGCTGATCAGCAGGATGTTTTAAAAATGTGGGAAGGGCTTGGTTATTATTCCCGCGCACGCAATTTGCAAAGTGCCGTTCGCGAAGTGGTCAACTCGTATGATGGCAACGTGCCGGATGATCCGAAAGCTCTTGGTTCTCTTAAGGGGGTTGGTCCCTATACGAAGGGGGCCATTCTGTCAATTGCCTATGACCAGCCGCAGCCCGCAGTTGATGGAAATGTTATGCGTGTTTTGGCCCGTGTCCTGAATGCCGATGATGATATCGCGCAGCCAAACGTTAAAAAACAGTTTGAACACATCGTTCGGGCCATGATAGCCAGTGATGACCCATCATCATTCAACCAGGGCATCATGGAGCTTGGCGCGCTTATTTGCACACCGAAAGAACCGATGTGTCTATTCTGTCCGGTTCAGGCATATTGCCGCGGTTTTCAGGCGGGAAATGAGCAGCAGCTACCTGTTAAATCAAAAGCCAAAAAGCAGAAAGAGGTTCATTACACGGTTCTGCTCATCCGCAATGCAGACGGTAAGTATCTAATCGAAAAAAGACCTGATAACGGGCTGTTGGCCAATATGTGGCAGTTCCCTATGGTGCCTGTCGATGAGATAGGAAAGGACCATATGGCTGCCTGGTTCGAGCTGGAATATGGCGTCCCTGTAACGCTCGGAGCCGTACAAGGGCAGCTTAAACACGTCTTTTCACATATTATCTGGCAGCTGGCGATTATAGCAGCCGAAACAACTGCGTCACAGTCCGCAGATGGGCGCCAGCGATTTGTAAGCCTTGAGGAATTGGATGATTATCCATTTCCAGTGTCCCATCAGAAGATGATGCCGTATATCACCTCGTGACAAGAGGCGTGCTTTTTTCGCTATGGCCCGTAAAAATTTAACATTAAATTTCAATGGATAAATGCTGGCAGAACGGAAAAAGTATGGACTGCGGAGGTGATTTAGGTGGCTAAAAATAAACAGCCCAACCAAACAAAAACTGGCACTAACGTAGAAGATGTTAAGAAACAAAACCAACAGGCAAAACAAGGCCAGTATGAGACAGAATATGCAGCTGAAACCGATGTACAATCTGTGAAGGAACGGAACAAAAAATCAGAGCAAAATAAAAAGTAATGCCATCAGTTCCAAATGAACCAGAAAAGAGCTTCCTTCCCCAGGGAGCTCTTTTCTGATGTTTCACTGGACGGCTATTATGGGAAGATATAAAGAAGTGACAAGTAAAGGAGAGGTAGCATGACTGTTCCAGGAGCGGGCTCAGAAATTTCGATACATAGTTATAAACATAATGGCCAGCTGCACAGGGTGTGGGAAAAGACGCTCGTACTGTCTGCGACCAGCACGGTTATTATTGGGGCCAATGATAAAACGCGTGTCAGGGAAAGTGATGGCAGCATATGGACAACTAGTGAGCCGGCAATCTGTTATTTCCATAAAAATTACTGGTTCAATATTATTGGCATGCTGCAAACAAACGGCATTCACTACTATTGTAATATCAGTTCACCGTTTCTGTTTGAAGATGGCGTTTTAACATACACCGACTACGACCTGGATGTGCAGGTTTATCCTGATATGACCTGGGAGTTGCTGGATGAGGACGAGTATGAAGCGCATAAACGTGAGATGAATTACTCTGATTCCCTTGATCGTGTTTTGCATCGTCATAAGGATTACTTGCTGACGTGGATCAAACAGCGTCAGGGTCCTTTTTCACATGAGTTCATTGAGCAGTGGTATCAGCACTATGCCGATACCTAGTTCAAATTATTGCTTACCACCGGGCATCGGTTTATACTTGGAAGCGTGTCTTACAAGCACCTTGTTACGTTTGTAGCAAGGCTTTTCTTTTTATTAAAGTGAGGGAATAGCAATTATGGGCAGGATTAAGCAATATTTACAGTTTGTAAAGCCTTATAAGTGGAAGATTATGATAACCGTCATTATCGGAATCGCCAAATTCGGTATTCCGCTTTTGACACCATTAATTGTGCGCTATGTTATCGACGATATTATTAATGCAGATGGTCTGGGAGAATCAGCGAAACTGGAACAATTATTCTGGCTGATGGGCGGTGCCTTTGTCATTTTCCTGATTTTGCGTCCACCGGTTGAATATTTCCGGCAATATCTGGCGCAGTGGGTAGGCAACTCTGTCCTGTATGATCTGAGAAATAAATTGTTCGACCATCTCCAAAAATTAAGCCTGGGTTTCTATTCTCAGACAAAAACCGGGGAAATTATTTCCCGGGTAATACATGATGTCGAACAAACCAAGAATTTTGTTGTGACTGGGCTCATGAATATTTGGCTGGACATGGTCACCATTCTGATCGCTATTGTTATTATGCTGAACATGGATGTCGAATTGACAATTGTCGCCGTTATTTTGTTCCCGATATTTGGCTTCTGTGTTCGCTACTTTTATGGACGTCTGCGACACTTGACGCGCGAACGCTCGCAGGCACTTGCGGAAGTGCAGGGACACTTGCATGAGCGTGTCCAGGGGATTTCAGTGACACGCAGTTTTGCTCTGGAAGATTATGAACAGAATCAGTTTGACAAGCGCAATGCCAACTTCCTGCAAAAGGCTCTGAACCACACCGACTGGAATGCCAAAACGTTTGCGGTGATGAATACGATTACGGATCTTGCTCCGCTTTTGGTTATCGCCTTTGCGGGCTATTCGGTGATTGCAGGTGATGTCACAATTGGAACTATGGCTGCCTTTACAGGTTTGATGGAACGGGTCTATGGTCCGTTGCGCAGGCTGATCAGTTCATCCACCGTTTTAACGCAATCAATTGCCTCGATCGACCGTGTTTTTGAATTAATGAACGAACCGTATGATATTGTTGATAAACCGGATGCTAAACAAATTGATTCAATTGATGGCCGCATTGATATTGAAAACGTGTCGTTCCGTTATGAAGATGAGGAAGGCGATGTCATGCGGAATGTTTCGCTCAATGTCGAAAGCGGTGAAACGATTGCGCTTGTAGGCATGAGCGGTGGCGGTAAATCAACACTTGTCAGCCTGATCCCGCGTTTCTATGATGTTACAAGCGGTTCGATAAAAGTCGACGGCACGGATATTCGTGATATAAAAGCCCGTTCATTGCGCGATAATATCGGTATGGTCTTACAGGATAATATCCTGTTCAGTGAAACAATTGCTATGAATATTCGCATGGGCAACCCCGATGCAACTGATGAAGAAGTCACAGCAGCTGCTAAAGCGGCCAATGCACATGAGTTTATTATGGGATTGGAAAATGGTTATGAAACAACTGTCGGTGAACGCGGTGTGAAACTGTCCGGTGGGCAGAAACAGCGTGTGGCCATCGCACGTGTTTTCTTGAAAAATCCGTCGATCCTCGTTTTTGATGAAGCGACATCAGCGCTTGATCTGGAAAGTGAGCATATTATACAGGAAGCTATGGAACGGCTTGCCTCAGACCGGACGACATTTATTGTAGCGCATCGCTTGTCGACGATCACCCACGCTAACCGGATTGTTCTGATCGAAGAGGGTGAAATTAAAGAAGTCGGCTCACATAATGAATTAATGGCCAAACAGGGTCACTATTACGATTTGTATCACGTGCAGAATCTCGATGATCATACGGATTCCGAATCCTGATAAAAAACACCTCCGCAACTCGTGCGGAGGTGTTTTTTATACACAGACAAAAGAAAAACCTTAGGCCATAGCTGCAAAGGCTTTGCCGGCAGCTTCAATTGTCGCATCAATATCAGCTTCTGTATGCTCTGTTGTTAAGAACCATGCTTCAAATTTGGACGGGGCTAAATTAATGCCCTGCTCAAGCATCAGCCAGAAGAACCGGGAAAAAGCGTCGCCGTCACTTGCATCAGCCTGATCGTAGTTCGTCACGTCATCAGTGCCGAAGAAAACGGTCAGAGCACCGCACATTCTGTTAATGGTGATGGGAATGCCTGCTTCAGATGCTTTTTGCTGCAGGCCGGATTCCAGGCGTGCGCCTAGGAAATCCAGCTTGTCATATATACCAGTTCCTTGCAGAATTTCCAGGCAGGCAATTCCAGCTGAAATTGATGCAGGGTTTCCGGACATCGTACCCGCTTGATAAGCAGGTCCGAGTGGTGCGACCTGTTCCATAATCGCCTGGCGGCCGCCATAAGCACCGATTGGCAATCCGCCGCCAATGATTTTACCCATGGCGGTCATATCAGGCTCAACGCCATAAATTTGCTGTGAGCTGCCATATGTGAAACGGAATGCGCTGATTACCTCATCAAAAATAAGCAGGGATCCGGCATTGTGCGTGGCATCTTTAACCCCTTGCAGAAATCCGTCGAAGGGCTTCACGATGCCAAAGTTTCCGACGATTGGCTCCACCAGGACAGCGGCAATCTGCTCGCCGAATTGATCCATTGCCTGCTGGAACGTTTCCAGATCATTATAAGGGACCGTGATGACATCGGCGGCGACTGTTTGCGGGATCCCGGCTGAGTCAGGCGTTCCCAGTGTTGCAGGTCCCGAACCAGCTTCAACCAGAACGGAATCGAAGTGACCGTGGTAGCTCCCGGAAAATTTAATAATTTTATCCCGGCCTGTATAAGCGCGTGCTACACGAACCGTTGTCATTACGGCTTCTGTACCGGAGTTAACAAAGCGCAGTCTTTCCAGTGACGGAATAGCTGCCTGAAGCATTGCCGCCAGTTTATTTTCCATTTTGGTTGGGGTGCCATACAGAACACCGTTATAAGCGGCAGTAGTGATTGCCTCAGCAATATGCGGGTGAGCATGACCGGTAATGATCGGTCCATATGCGCCCAGATAATCGATATACTGGTTGCCGTCAACATCCCAGAAATAAGCGCCTTTTCCTTGTTCCATATAAACAGGGGAGCCGCCCCCAACACCTTTATAGGCGCGGGATGGTGAGTTAATTCCCCCGACAATGCGTTCCTGGGCTTCTTTATGTAATGCTTGTGACGTTGAGAAATCCATTTGTATACCTCCTGTGGTTGTTAGCCATCCATGCGGCTATGACCTTTTCCAGTATAACGGATTAGAAAGCACTCGAAAATCAATGACTATTCAGCAGGTGGATAAGCATAGATTAAGATTAGAATGGGGGATAGTATGAATGCCATTGCATGGGCAGTTATCATTAGTATTACAGTGATCATGGTGATGAGCCTCGTCAGCTTTATTCGCGGAGGCAACATCCGGAAGCGCGGGAAAGACACACGGTTTTCTGCGGAGATTTTTTATACCCTTTTAGTCATTTATCTAATCGTGCTTCTCGGCTTTGGCCTGGTTTATTTTGTGTTGTCCATGAATCATGTGCTGCTGGTGGATAACGCTAAACTTCAGGATACAAGCATTACAGACTCTTTAATGCGTTCGTTTTATTTCAGCGGCGTCACCCTCATGACGATTGGTTATGGTGATATTACACCGATTGGCTTTGGGCGGTTTATTGCCGTTATTCAAGCATTGATTGGTTATATTCTGCCGGCCGCCTTTGTCCTGAATCTTGTCCAGACCAATCAGAACAATGGAGAAAGCAAGTAAACTGTGCTATAGTGGCACTAGAAAATAGTGTGGTCCATTGATTTTTTATGGACATGCCAATTTTAGTTACGGAGGGATTTTAATGCGTGCAGAAGCAGGCAAACAAGCACCAGATTTCACGTTGAAGAATCAGAACGGTGAGCAGGTGAGTCTGTCCGACTATAGAGGCCAGTACGTCGTTCTTTATTTCTATCCTAAAGATATGACACCAGGCTGTACAAATGAAGCGTGTGATTTCCGTGATAATAAGGCGAAATTCAGCGATCTTGACGCGGTTATTCTGGGTGTGAGTCCTGACCCAGTGGACAGTCATAAAGAATTCATGAATAAACATGATCTGCCTTTTATGCTGCTGGCTGATGAGGATCACAAAGCAGCTGAAGATTATGGCGTCTGGAATAATGGCATCGAACGTTCAACATTTATCATCGATAAAGAAGGCAATTTGCAAAAGGAATTCCGCAACGTGAATGTGGATGGTCACGTTGAGGAAGCTCTTGATTATTTGCAAAATGCCAGTTAAGATTTAACGACAGTCCATCTGCGGGTGGGCTGTTTTTGTATTTGACGTGCTGCAGGAGCTGATAAATAAAAAAATGGACAGCTTCATTAAACGTTTTATTGAAATCGTTAACAATTCAATAAAAGGAGAGACGGGCATGAACATTCTTTTTTCCGCCAATATATCCGAAAAACATCAGTTAAAATTGCGTGAACACTTTCCAGACATGACATTTACATTTTGCCGCCAGATGGATGAAGCGAGACAACACATAGATCAAGCGACAATTCTCGTGACATATGGGAATGATCTTACTGCCGATTTGGTCAGCCAGGCAGCTTCTCTGAAGTGGATTATGGTATTGTCCGCAGGGATGGAAGAAATGCCTTTTGCGGCGATTCGTGAGCAGGGGATCCTTGTCACCAATGTGCGGGGCATTCATAAATATCCAATGGCCGAATATGCTCTATCGATGCTGCTGCAGGTATATCGTCAGGAGAAGCAGCTTATGAAAAATGAAGAAGAGAAGGTATGGGATCCGTCGTTAAAAATGCACGAATTGAATGGAGATACGCTTCTCATTGCCGGGACGGGTGCCATTGGACAGGAAGTGGCCCGGCTGGCTAAAGCTTTTCGGATGACGGTGTACGGTGTTTCACGGAGCGGCCGGAAGCTGGATAACTTTGACAGTTGCCTCACCTGGGATGAGCTAAACCGCGTGCTGCCTGAGGCGGATGCGGTCGTTTCGGTGCTTCCGAGCACACCGGAGACTCAGGATTTTTTTGTTGAAGAGCACTTTCAGCAATTACCTGATCATGCTGTGTTTTTAAATATGGGGCGCGGTGATGTCGTTCAGGACAGCACCATATTACAGGCAGTGCATAATGAAACGATTGCGCATGCGGTGCTTGATGTCTTTAATGAAGAACCGCTTCCGGCGGATCATCCGTTTTGGGATGAGCCTAATATCACAATAACGCCGCATATATCCGGTGTTTCGGGCAATTATTTGTCGCGAGGTCTCGCTATTTTTGAACAAAATCTCACCATTTATTTAGATGGCGGGTCTCGTTTTGAGAACCAGATTGATTTGAGCAGGGGGTATTGAGTATGCGCATTTATACACGCAAGGGAGATAAAGGTGAAACGTCGCTGATCTCTGGTAAACGGGTGCCGAAAACCGACTTACGGGTGGAGGCGTACGGGACGTGTGATGAACTTAATTCCGTTATTGGACTTGCACTAAGCTATCTTGATGGTCAGGACTGGCCGGAGAAAGCTGTGTTTTTGGAACAGATGCACCGTGTGCAGACCATTTTATTTCATGTTGGGGCAGAACTTGCTACGCCAGGTGATAAGGAAGTTGCCTGGGAATTGCGACAAGGTCATATTGATGAGCTTGAAACGCAGATGGATGCGTGGGATCAGGATTTGGAAATGCTTCATAATTTCATCCTGCCATCAGGCCTGGCAGCATCCAGTGCATTGCATATGGCGCGGACGGTGGCACGACGCGCGGAACGGACAGTTGCAGGGCTCAATGAGTATGAAGCTGTTAATCCGCTTGTTACGTCCTATTTGAACCGGCTGTCAGATTTCTTATTTGTGGCTGCCCGGTATGTTAATAAGCAGCTTGGCGGGGAAGAACGTCCGCTCAAAGCTGACATTTAACTTTTTTGCAATTTGATTAATAATTTAGTCCAGCCGGCAATATACGTGTATTGACAGAGGCCAGCATCAGCAATTACACTTAATTGTAGGAATTATAATATGATAACTTGACTAAAATTAATCAAGTATTGAAAGTGGGGTGCATGACGGTGTCAGAAAATCAGGAATTGCAGAAGGCTATTGATACACTAAAGGATTCCGGCGTACGTATAACACCACAACGTCATGCGGTTCTTGAATATCTGGTTGACTCTGAGATCCACCCGACAGCCGACGATATTTATAAAGCACTTGAAGGAAAATTTCCTAATATGAGTGTTGCAACAGTTTATAATAATTTACGTGTTTTACGCCAAATCGTCCTTGTTCGGGAGTTGACCTATGGTGACTCATCAAGCCGCTTTGATTATAAATCAAGTGAACATTACCACATTATCTGTGAAGAATGCGGTAAGATTGAAGATTTTCACTATCCAGTACTGGATGAAGTTGAATCATTGGCTGAGCAGGTGACAGGGTTTAAAGTCAGCCATCATCGGATGGAAATTTACGGCATGTGTCAGGCATGCCAGGAAGCAGCAGTACAGAAGCAGTAGAACAACGGCTGTTTTGATGGTTTATTGACGCTGGCGATCAGGCATAGCAGTCTGATGATTCGTCGAAACGTCTGCAGCATCAATAAGCATAAGCGATGCCGGCTGTGAATATAGCAGCCGGCATCGCTTATTTATTCATTTTTTATGTCGTTTTTTACTTGAGCACGGTAACGTTTCTTGTTATAACGCTCATCAAATTCAAGGCCTTCAAGATCTTTGTCCAGCGTCAGCGGCTGTTTACAATGCATGCAGCCATCAACTTTTCCGAGCATTTTTGTCGGTTTTTCGCAGTTTGGGCATACAATTGGAACAGCTCTTGTCGACAGCAAGCCAATCCAAAGGTAAACGGCGCAGCTTAAAAGGATTGATATCATTCCGAGTATGAATAATGTCAGCATCAGCCAATCAATATTTCTGGCAAATAAACCACCGTACATAATAACAAACCCAACGAAAATTAGGCTCAGCGCGAATGTGCGGATCTTATTTATTTTACTGCTATAGACCAGCTTATCGGCCATGGTATGGTAGCCCTCCTTGTCTTTTCTGTATCCAGTATAGCATATTTTACAGGATTTTCAGTTTAGGGAAAAGGATTTCATACATTAGTCATAAGTGAAGCATATAGGATGCTGTTATCAATCAAAAGCATATTGTGAAATATAGACCGGTGGGGAAAAGGCAGTGTTTATGGGAGAGACAGCTGGAAGACCGGTGAGTTATCATTATTTAAAATGGTATCACTGGCAGGGCTGTATGCGGTATATTTAAATGAAACAAGTGGTCCGTCGGTTTTCAGGCCTGGTTGCTGTGCAAGGATTCGAGGGATACTTAGAAGGACAAATATAATTTTATTAATCACTTGTTGACTCTCAATTTTATGCGTGATACATTAGCAAACGTCGCAAAGCTATTTCTGAAATTGATTATTCAGCCGCGACAAAAAATTAAAATTGTCTCTTGATTAAATAAGGCAATCATGTTAAATTATACATTGTCGCTTTCAGGAAAGAAAAAGCACAAGAAATAATTAAAATCATCTATTGACGTTAGAGTTAAAGGATGTTATATTAATTAAGTCGCTTTTGAGAGGCGGCATCCGATTTGCTCCTTGAAAACTGAACAAAACAACCAGCCTGAAACAGATGTCAGGTAAGAGGCTCCCGGTCATATGTGTTCATATGATTGGATGAAGCTTTTTGAGACATTATGAACGCTGAGATAAAACGATTGATCGGTGTCAGTCGTTTGCATCTCTCTTATTTATTGGAGAGTTTGATCTTGGCTCAGGACGAACGCTGGCGGCGTGCCTAATACATGCAAGTCGAGCGCGGGAAGCAAGCAGATCCCCTTCGGGGGTGATGCTTGTGGAACGAGCGGCGGACGGGTGAGTATCACGTGGGCAACCTGCCTGTAAGACCGGGATAACTCGTGGAAACGCGAGCTAAAACCGGATAACACCTCTCACCGCATGGTGAGGGATTGAAAGGCGGCCTCAGGCTGCCACTTACAGATGGGCCCGCGGCGCATTAGTTAGTTGGTGGGATCAAAGCCTACCAAGGCCACGATGCGTAGCCGACCTGAGAGGGTGATCGGCCACACTGGAACTGAGACACGGTCCAGACTCCTACGGGAGGCAGCAGTAGGGAATCATCCGCAATGGACGAAAGTCTGACGGTGCAACGCCGCGTGAGTGAAGAAGGTCCTTGGATCGTAAAACTCTGTTGTCAGGGAAGAACAGATACTGTTCAAACAGGGCAGTATTTTGACGGTACCTGACCAGAAAGCCCCGGCTAACTACGTGCCAGCAGCCGCGGTAATACGTAGGGGGCAAGCGTTGTCCGGAATTATTGGGCGTAAAGGGCGCGCAGGCGGTCTTTTAAGTCTGATGTGAAAGCCCGCGGCTTAACCGCGGCAGGTCATTGGAAACTGGAGGACTTGAGTACAGAAGAGGAGAGTGGAATTCCACGTGTAGCGGTGAAATGCGTAGAGATGTGGAGGAACACCAGTGGCGAAGGCGACTCTCTGGGCTGTAACTGACGCTGAGGCGCGAAAGCGTGGATAGCGAACAGGATTAGATACCCTGGTAGTCCACGCCGTAAACGTTGAGTGCTAGGTGTTAGGGGGTTTCCGCCCCTTAGTGCTGAAGTTAACGCATTAAGCACTCCGCCTGGGGATTACGGCCGCAAGGCTGAAACTCAAAAGAATTGACGGGGGCCCGCACAAGCGGTGGAGCATGTGGTTTAATTCGAAGCAACGCGGAGAACCTTACCAGGTCTTGACATCCTCTGATGGCGGTAGAGATACCGTGTTCCCTTCGGGGACAGAGTGACAGGTGGTGCATGGTTGTCGTCAGCTCGTGTCGTGAGATGTTGGGTTAAGTCCCGTAACGAGCGCAACCCTTAAGCTTAGTTGCCAGCATTAAGTTGGGCACTCTAAGGTGACTGCCGGTGACAAACCGGAGGAAGGCGGGGATGACGTCAAATCATCATGCCCCTTATGACCTGGGCTACACACGTGCTACAATGGATGGTACAAAGGGACGCGAAGCCGTGAGGTGAAGCAAATCCCATAAAACCATTCCCAGTTCGGATTGCAGGCTGCAACTCGCCTGTATGAAGCCGGAATCGCTAGTAATCGCGGATCAGAATGCCGCGGTGAATACGTTCCCGGGCCTTGTACACACCGCCCGTCACACCACGAGAGTTGGCAACACCCGAAGTCGGTGAGGCAACCTTTTTGGAGCCAGCCGCCGAAGGTGGGGCCAACGATTGGGGTGAAGTCGTAACAAGGTAGCCGTATCGGAAGGTGCGGCTGGATCACCTCCTTTCTAAGGAAGATATTATACGGAAGCCGGTGCTTGTCGCTTAGCGCGGCAGTATCGGCCGGACCGATATCTGTTTTCAGCTACTCTGGTTGTTTGGTTCAGTTTTGAGGGAGCAAACCCTCATCTGTCTAAGTTATCACATACTGTGATGCTTGCAGATAGAAGCCTTGTGCAGAGATGCACATTTGCACCTTGAAAACTAAATAAGAGCAAACCATTCAAGACGACATCCAGACGTTCGTTTAAACGAATGTTTTATTAAGTTAAGTGATCAAGGGCGCACGGTGAATGCCTTGGCACCAGGAGCCGAAGAAGGACGGGACTAACACCGATATGCCTCGGGGAGTCGTAAGCAGACTGTGATCCGAGGATTTCCGAATGGGGCAACCCACTGTCCGTAATGGGACAGTGCCTGTGTCTGAATCCATAGGGCGCAGGTGGCATACCCGGGGAACTGAAACATCTCAGTACCCGGAGGAAAAGAAAGCAAACGCGATTTCCTGAGTAGCGGCGAGCGAAACGGAAACAGCCCAAACCGGAAAGCTTGCTTTCCGGGGTTGTAAGGACACGCCATCGGAGTTATCAAGAAATGGTTTAGGCGAATTGATTTGGAATGATCAGCCAAAGAAGGTAAGAGCCCTGTAGCCGAAAAGCGATTTCCTCCGGCGTGGATCCTGAGTACGGCGGAACACGTGACATTCCGTCGGAATACGGGAGGACCATCTCCCAAGGCTAAATACGACCTGGTGACCGATAGTGAACCAGTACCGTGAGGGAAAGGTGAAAAGCACCCCGGAAGGGGAGTGAAAGAGAACCTGAAACCGTGTGCCTACAAGTAGTCGGAGCCCGTTAATGGGTGACGGCGTACCTTTTGCAGAATGGACCGGCGAGTTGCGATCGTATGCAAGGTTAAGTGGAAGACACGGAGCCTGAGCGAAAGCGAGTCTGAACAGGGCGATTTGAGTATACGGTCGCAGACCCGAAACCGTGTGATCTACCCATGCCCAGGGTGAAGGTCAGGTAACACTGACTGGAGGCCCGAACCCACGTATGCTGAAAAATGCGGGGATGAGGCGTGGGTAGGGGTGAAATGCCAATCGAACACGGATATAGCTGGTTCTCTCCGAAATAGCTTTCGGGCTAGCCTCAAGGAGCGTGTACCGGAGGTAGAGCACTGATTGAACGAGGGGCCCTCACCGGGTTACCGAATTCAGTCAAACTCCGAATGCCGGCTACATAGCCTTGGGAGTCAGACTGTGGGTGATAAGGTTCATGGTCGAGAGGGAAACAGCCCAGACCGCCAGCTAAGGTCCCTAAGTATACGTTAAGTGGAAAAGGATGTGGCGTTGCTCAGACAACCAGTATGTTGGCTTAGAAGCAGCCACCATTTAAAGAGTGCGTAATAGCTCACTGGTCGAGTGACTCTGCGCCGAAAATGTACCGGGGCTAAACGTATCACCGAAGCTGCGGATTGTTCTTCGGAACAATGGTAGGAGAGCGTTCCAAATGCTGTGAAGTCAGACCGTGAGGACTGGTGGAGCGTTTGGAAGTGAGAATGCCGGTATGAGTAACGAAAAAAGAGTGAGAATCTCTTTCACCGAATGCCTAAGGTTTCCTGAGGAAGGCTCGTCCGCTCAGGGTTAGTCGGGACCTAAGCCGAGGCCGAAAGGCGTAGGCGATGGGTAACAGGCCGACATTCCTGTACCACCTCGTGAGCATTTGAATGATGGGGAAACGCAGAAGGATAAGGAATGCGCACTGTCGGAAATGTGCGTCCAAGCAGTGAGGAAATTGGTCAGGCAAATCCGGCCAATGGTTCCAGGCTGTGACGGGGAGGGAAATTGAGTACCGAAGTTCCTGACTTCACACTGCCAAGAAAAACCTCTAGTGAGTTCACAGGTGCCCGTACCGCAAACCGACACAGGTAGGCAGGGAGAGTATCCTAAGGTGAGCGGGAGAACTCTCGTTAAGGAACTCGGCAAAATGACCCCGTAACTTTGGGAGAAGGGGTGCTCAGGGCCGAGTCCTGAGCCGCAGTGAAGAAGCCCAAGCGACTGTTTACCAAAAACACAGGTCTCTGCGAAGCCGCAAGGCGACGTATAGGGGCTGACATCTGCCCGGTGCTGGAAGGTTAAGGGGAAGCGTTAGCGCCTCTGGCGCGAAGCGGCGAACCGAAGCCCCAGTGAACGGCGGCCGTAACTATAACGGTCCTAAGGTAGCGAAATTCCTTGTCGGGTAAGTTCCGACCCGCACGAAAGGTGCAACGACTTGGGCACTGTCTCAACGAGAGACCCGGTGAAATTATACGATGCGTGAAAATGCGCATTACCCGCGACAGGACGAAAAGACCCCGTGGAGCTTTACTGCACCTTGACATTGAATGTTGGTACAGCTTGTACAGGATAGGTGGGAGCCGTGGAAACGTGAGCGCGAGCTTACGTGGAGGCACCCGTGGGATACCACCCTGGCTGTACGAACATTCTAACCCTGGACCGTGATCCGGTCCGGAGACAGTGTCAGGCAGGCAGTTTGACTGGGGCGGTCGCCTCCTAAAAGGTAACGGAGGCGCCCAAAGGTTCCCTCAGAATGGCTGGAAATCATTCGTAAGCGTGCAAAGGCACAAGGGAGCTTGACTGCGAGACCTACATGTCGAGCAGGGACGAAAGTCGGGCTTAGTGATCCGGTGGTTCCGCATGGAAGGGCCATCGCTCAACGGATAAAAGCTACCCCGGGGATAACAGGCTTATCTCCCCCAAGAGTTCACATCGACGGGGAGGTTTGGCACCTCGATGTCGGCTCATCGCATCCTGGGGCTGTAGTCGGTCCCAAGGGTTGGGCTGTTCGCCCATTAAAGCGGTACGCGAGCTGGGTTCAGAACGTCGTGAGACAGTTCGGTCTCTATCCGTCGCGGGCGCTGGAAGTCTGAGAGGAGCTGTCCTTAGTACGAGAGGACCGGGATGGACACACCGCTGGTGCACCAGTTGTTCCGCCAGGAGCACGGCTGGGTAGCTACGTGTGGTCAGGATAAGTGCTGAAAGCATCTAAGCATGAAGCCCCCCTCAAGATGAAACTTCCCATCACGTCCAGTGAGTAAGATCCCTCAAAGACGATGAGGTTGATAGGTCCGGGGTGGAAGCGTGGCGACACGTGAAGCTGACGGATACTAATCGATCGAGGACTTAACTAACAGGTTGCAGCTTGATGGTTCTCTTATTTAGTTTTCAGGGTGCAAAGGTTTAAAAAACCTCTTGCATTTTGAATTAAAAATGCTTATAATGGTTTCTGTGCTTCATTAGAATAAAAGAACAGCATAAGGTCTGGTGGCGATAGCGGAGAGGACACACCTGTTTCCATGCCGAACACAGCAGTTAAGCTCTCCAGCGCCGATGGTAGTTGGGGTTTGACCCTTGCAAGAGTAGGACGCTGCCAGGCAGTTTCATTCAACTGCAACTGAGTGCTAACTTTTGGATTATTCCACAGTAGCTCAGCGGTAGAGCCCTCGGCTGTTAACCGAGTAGCCGCAGGTTCGAATCCTGCCTGTGGAGCCATGGAGAGCTGTCCGAGTTGGCCGAAGGAGCACGATTGGAAATCGTGTAGACCGTTTTCACGGTCTCGAGGGTTCGAATCCCTCGCTCTCCGCCATTTATTTTCTTGATATTTGGCCCGTTGGTCAAGAGGTTAAGACACCGCCCTTTCACGGCGGTAACACGGGTTCGAATCCCGTACGGGTCACCATTTCTTTTTATAAGTTATTGCGAGTATACAAATGAGTGCAATATAATGTGCCGGAGGATTAGCTCAGCTGGGAGAGCACTTGCCTTACAAGCAAGAAGCCGCAGGTTCGAGCCCTGCATCCTCCATCACTTAAAATATATGTATTGCATCGTAAGCAAACATTTTAAGTAAGGTATGGTATACTGATATTATTAGTGATATAATGTGATGTGGTTATTTAATTTTCATATCGCGGGGTGGAGCAGTCTGGAAGCTCGTCGGGCTCATAACCCGAAGGTCGCAAGTTCAAATCTTGCCCCCGCAACCAATTTAATTAATGATTCATGCTTATTACCAATGATAACAGTGACAATTGCTTTACATCCTGGTCCGGTAGTTCAGTTGGTTAGAACGCCTGCCTGTCACGCAGGAGGTCGCGGGTTCGAGTCCCGTCCGGACCGCCATTTCAAGTTCAATTGTACATAGTATTGGCTCGATAGCTCAGTAGGTAGAGCAACGGACTGAAAATCCGTGTGTCGGCGGTTCGATTCCGTCTCGAGCCACCTTTAAAATGGAGGGGTAGCGAAGCTGGCCAAACGCGGCGGACTGTAAATCCGCTCCTTCAGGGTTCGGGGGTTCGAGTCCCTCCCCCTCCACCATTTGAATACAGGGGTATAGTTTAATGGCAAAACGAAGGTCTCCAAAACCTTTGATGCGGGTTCGATTCCTGCTACCCCTGCCATAATTCCATTTATGGCGGTCGTGGCGAAGTGGTTAACGCACCGGATTGTGGCTCCGGCATTCGTGGGTTCGATCCCCACCGGTCGCCCCATCATTATTCAATATTGGGCTATAGCCAAGCGGTAAGGCATCGGGTTTTGATCCCGTGATTCGCTGGTTCGAATCCAGCTAGCCCAGCCAGTACATGCGGAAGTAGTTCAGTGGTAGAACACCACCTTGCCAAGGTGGGGGTCGCGGGTTCGAATCCCGTCTTCCGCTCTTTTGCTTCCTTTGGCGGTATAGCCAAGTGGTAAGGCAGAGGTCTGCAAAACCTTTATCACCGGTTCGAATCCGGTTACCGCCTCTACTTAGTGATTATGCCTGAGTGGTGGAATTGGCAGACACGCAGCACTCAAAATGCTGTGCCTACGGGCGTGTGGGTTCGAGCCCCACCTCAGGTATCGATATAGCAGATAAACAATTGTGTATAAAAAACAGGGTATGATTACCCTGTTTTTTTATGCGTTAAATTAAATTGTTTTTAGCTGACATCCGCAATCATACCAACCGCAATGCAGGACTCATAATAAAACAACTCCCTGAGTAACAGGGAGTTGTTGTCTATAGTGTCATCTTATTATTTATAAATAATCTCTTCTTAAGGCCTCTCCAGATAGGGGCGATATATAACTTGGTGCGACATCATATACGGTTTTGGCCCCAAATTGTTTTTCCTGACTTAGTCTGAAGGCTGCACGTGCATAGGCGACCAGAACACTGGCAGTGAATTCAGGGTTACTGTCTAATGCAAGCGAAAACTCGTACAACTGCTGATTAGTGCTGCCTGTCTGACCGCTTTTAATAATGAACCCGCCATGTGGAGCTTTGGCATGATCACGTTCCAATTCTTCATCTGAAATAAAATGAACGTCTGTATGATAATCAGCAAAATAATTCGGCATTGTCTTGATTTCTTGTTCAATTGCGGCTTTGTCGGCATTTTCTTCTGCAACCACATAGCAAACACGCCTATGTTTATCAGACTTTGATAATTCGGGATTAGCACCGCTGCGTACTTGCTCAATCGCTTCTTCGGATGGGATAGTGTACTGAACACCATTCTTAACACCGTTGACGCGTCTTACAGCATCGGAGTGCCCTTGGCTGAGGCCCTCTCCCCAGAATGAATAACTTTTGCCCTCCGGTAAAATGGCATCAGCCATGACACGATTAATCGAAAATAAGCCCGGATCCCAGCCAACTGAGATAATAGCGGTTGTTTGATGATTGGCTGCTGCGTCATTGACCGTTTGATAGAATTCAGGGATCTTAGCATGGGTATCATAACTGTTAACCGTATTGAACATACTAGCGAAATGCGGCGTCTGTTCTGGCAAATCTGTAGCTGAACCGCCGCAGAGCAGCATTACATCAATAGCCGACTGGTAATCCTCAGCGTGATCAATATGTACAGCTTGTACACCAGGTTCATTAATATTCAGTGATTCAGGTTCCCGCCTTGTAAAAACAGCTACAAGGTCCAAATCAGATGTTGCTTTGATCGCTTTGGCGGCACCTTTACCCAGATTGCCGAAGCCAACGATTCCAAGTTTAATGTTAGAGCTCATATCCATTTCTCCTTATTTTGAGAAAAAATTTAACTTGCTCCTATTAGCTTAAATAATTTTAATCGTGAAAGCAAATATCCAGTACTGGCCAGCTAATCATGTATGTGGAGATCCCTGGACATAATTATAATGTCACCGTTAGATGGTTAGTCTAAGCTTACCCGGTTAAGAAAGCAGGTTTGTTTAATGAACAGAGCACTTACAATTCTCAGTATTATCGGTGTTCCGGTATCCGTTGCTGGTGTTATTTTTCAATGGCCAGCTGTCATGATGTTTATTATTTACTGCTTAACAATTATTGCGCTGGCCAGTGTGATTGGCAGAGGAACGGATAGTCTGGCGATCGTTATGGGTCCCAGAATTGGCGGACTGCTCAATGCAACGTTTGGCAATGCAGTCGAATTAATTATTTCGTTTTTCTCCCTTAAGGCTGGGCTGATCAATATTGTTCTGGCTTCGTTTACAGGGTCTATCCTGGGAAATTTATTGCTTGTGGCTGGACTGTCTTTTTTTGTGGGTGGTCTGAAATATAAACGTCAATCGTTTGCTGTTCAGCAGGCAAGGCATAATGCTGGACTGCTTATTTTTGCTGTCATTGTGGCTTTTGTAATGCCAGTCGTGTTTACTGAGACGATGAACAAGCAGGATACAATGGTTATGAGTGCTGGTATTTCTATTATTTTAATTCTGTTATATATGGCTGCGATGTTGTTTAAATTTGTTACCCATCGCGGTGTCTATCAGGGTAAAGATAATGCGGAGGAGAGTAAGAAAGAAGAAGAAACGCCTGAATGGGGTAAAGTTAAGGCGATGATCATATTGGCTACTGCGACGATAGCTGTTGCTTATGTGTCCGATCATTTGGTGGATACGTTCGAAGTGGTTGGTGCTAAGTTTGGGCTGTCTGAGCTATTTATTGGTGTCATGATCGTTGGAATTATTGGCAATGCGGCTGAACACGTTTCAGCTGTCTATATGGCCTATAAAAATAAAATGGAAGCTGTTATGGAGATTGCGGTCGGCTCCACATTGCAAGTGGCTATGTTTGTGCTGCCGGTTCTTGTTTTGCTGTCGCTTCTGTTCAGCCCAAGGATGCCGCTTACGTTCACTATGCCTGAGCTGGTCGGTATGGTAACGGCTGTTCTGTTAATCAATATGCTCTCAACGGACGGTGATTCGAACTGGTTTGATGGTGCCGTCTTATTGGGTGCCTATATTATCATGGGCATTGGATTTTATTTTGTTTAAATACCGACAAAAATAATGCATGGCTGTGGGCAGGAACCGTGGCAGCCATGCATAGTGATATTGAAAACTGTTTAGGTTTTAACTTATTATTGTGCTGTTAAACCGCCATCCATGACAAATTCGGAGCCAGTGCTGTAGCTTGACTCGTCTGAAGCGAGGAACAACACAAGATTTGATACTTCCTCAGGTTTAGCAATGCGCTTGTTTGGAATGCTTTTAGCAAATTCGGCAACAGCTTCTTTTGTATCAGCCTGAGCAATCATTGGTGTTTCAATTGCCCCAGGATGTACGGAATTAACACGGATGCCCTGATCAGCAAATTCAAGAGCAGCCGATTTGGTCATGCCGCGGACAGCAAATTTAGTATCGGTATAGCCAATTGCACCGCCTACAAGACCATTCATTGAGGAAATGTTAATAATTGATGCATTTTCGGCTTTTTTCATTGATGATACAGCAGTTTTCATACCTAGAAAGACGGAAATCTGGTTAAGACTGACGACTTTGTGATAGTCATCCAGCGTCATCTCTTCAATCGATTTGGTAGTTGTAATACCTACATTATTAACCAAGATGTTAATTAGTCCAAATGCTCTTTCAGTCTCAGCGACGACGTTTTCCCAGCTTTCTTGATTCGTGACATCGAGCTTGATGAACTTAGCATTGTTTCCAAGTTCATCAGCAAGGGCTTGTCCTTTTTCTTCAAGAATATCAGCGAGAACAACTTTTGCACCTTCACTGACAAATCTGCGGGCGTGGGACTCGCCCATACCTTGTGCTGCACCTGTAATAATCGCAACTTTTCCGTCTAATCTGCCCATGATGAATTCCTCCTAAGTAGTTGATCCGGCAGCGAATTATAAATTAATAAACCACTCAGCTGCCTGTTTTCCATTACTTTTTTATAAGTATTATGTTTTACGATTATATCGTAACACTTAATGGTATCAGGTTAAATCGTTTAGCCTTCAATGATTTAAATTTTTCTGCCCCTTAATGCGCTGCGGAAAGATAAAAAAACACCCTGGCTATTTTGCCCAGGGTGTATGCAGGATTTTTCCTCATGTAATGGATGCCTGATAGATCGAGTCAACAGCTTTTCCAAGTGTTTCATTAAATGCTTCGTCTGTCTGGCTGACATTTAGATCTTGTGTCAGAGCTCGGGAAAAGCTTGCAATCAGGTTGTTATTTTCTTTTAGTTTTTCATTTGCATCGTTCGTTTCATAGCCGCCGGAAAGGGCAACGACACGTACGACATTTGGATGTTCAATCAGTTCCTTGTACATATTGGAGACCGTTGGAATAGTCAGTTTAATCATAACAAGATCGTCCTGATTGAGGCTGTCTAGATGCTTTTGAATCTCCGCTTTCAGCAGTTCTTCGCATTTTTCTTTTTCCGGGCTGTTAATATCCACCTCTGGCTCGATAATCGGAACCAAGCCGGCATCGACGACTTTTTGGCCAATTTCAAATTGCTGATCGACAACGTCTTTGATGCCTTTTTCATTGGCTTCTTTAATGACAGAACGCTCTTTTGTGCCAAAAATATGGCGCTCGTTTGCCCGCTTCAATTTGTCGTCAAGGTCATCGATAGGCTTCATCAGCTGCACGCCATTTTCTTCTTCAGCAAGTCCTTTGTCGATCTTCAAAAAAGGGACGACCCCTTTTTCATCGGCTAAATAGTCCCCGGTGTAGAGACCGTCAATTTCACGGTCCATCGTATGTTCGAATAAAATAGCACCGATAATACGGTTCGAGTCAAAAGCGGGGGATGTAATAATCCGTGTCCGCATCTCATGTACGAGATCGAACATTTGCTCATTCGTGTCATACTGATCCTCGGGAATGCCATATAAAGCAAGTGCTTTAGGTGTACTGCCGCCACTCTGATCAAGAGCTGCAATAAACCCGTCAGCATTTTTCATTTGGTCAAGTTGTTTTTGATTCATGTATTTCACTCCTTTTTATCATTGTAAGCTCTCTCTTTAGGGAAATAAGCTATTGGATCAAAAGTGCTTCTCAAAATTATTATATCATGAAAACAAGTCGTGTAATAGTCAATCGCATAAGTTAGCCAATTAGCAGAACTGATTGTTTATTCAGAAAAAAAGCAGGCAGCTAATCCCGCTGCCACTAGGGGTTAAACATTTTTCTTCTCATCAATTTAAATTTGTATTATGATATCCCTTTGGTGAAAATTGATTGTCATGATAACTGGAGGAACAACTATGTCTAATCGCAATAAAGGAATCCTATTATTATTGGTGTCGGCATTAGGTTTTTCGCTTATGGGCGCTTTTGTCAAACTTTCCGGTGATGTGCCTACGATACAGAAAGCCTTCTTTCGCAATATTATCGCCAGTATTATAGCTGTAGGCTTCGTTATCTATAATAAGGAAAGATTATTCGGCAAAAAAGAAAACCAGAAATACCTGCTTTCTCGTTCAGCCCTTGGTGCAGTGGGGATGGTGCTTAATTTTTATGCGCTCGATCATCTCGTGCTGTCGGATGCGGAGATGCTGAATAAGCTCAGTCCGTTCATACAGATTATTCTGTCGGCTATTTTTCTTAAAGAAGCGGCCAGGCGCTTCCAGGTTGTAGCCGTTATCATTGCGTTTGGCGGGGCCCTGTTCATTATTCAGCCGGATTTTTCGGGTGAATTGCTTCCGTATATTGGCGGTGTTTTTGGCGCGTTTTTTGCAGCAAGTGCCTATACAATGCTGCGGGTCCTGGGTGATAAAGAAAAACATTACACGGTTGTATTCTACTTTTCTTTGTTTACAACGCTCTTGCTCCTGCCGTTCACAGTTGCTATGTATGAACCGATGACGTGGCAGCAATGGGTGCTGCTCATTCTTGCAGGTGTTTTTGCAACTGTCGGTCAGTTTGGCATCACACTTGCTTATAAATTTGCACCAGCAAGTGAGATCTCAATCTTCTTATATTCCTCGGTTGTTTATTCAGCGCTTTTGAGTATTGTGCTGTTTGGCCAGATTCCGACACTATTCAGTGTTTTAGGTTACGTGATCATATTCGGGGCATCATTCTATATGTTTTTGAAAAACAGCCGAATGGATAAACAGGCAAAAGAACAGGGATAAAAGGCGCTGTTATATGAACGAAAAGCGGCCCCAGACATTAAAGTTTGGGGCCGCTTTTTGTAGAGGCGAGTATTTATCTATGTAAATTTTTGTAATAATCATAAAACATGATTGACATTTTAGTGACAATTCTGTTTAACTGTAATAAATAGACAAGTCTGACCGTAACGATTTAAATGATCCTAAGAACAAAAAAGAGGGAGGCACTTATGGCACAAATTGAAGCATTTTTAGATCAGGTGAGTGGTCTTGTATGGGGGGTTCCTTTACTTGTACTTTTGGTAGGCACAGGGGTTTACTTAACAATCAGGCTTGGTTTTTTGCAGATTCGTTCGCTGCCTTATGCGTTAAAACTTGCCTTTACTAAAAGCAATCAGGACAAACAATCAGATGGCGATATTTCGCACTTTCAGGCACTTATGACAGCTTCTGCCGCGACAGTGGGCACTGGCAATATTGTCGGGGTGGCAACGGCAGTTGTTCTGGGTGGACCTGGAGCTATTTTATGGATGTGGGTAGCTGGTTTTTTCGGGATGGCAACCAAGTATGGTGAAGCGATACTGGCTGTCAAGTACCGTGTGAAAGATGCTGACGGCAATATGGCCGGCGGTCCGATGTATTATCTGGAACACGGCTTAAAACAGAAATGGCTCGGCGTATTGTTTGCGATATTCGGCTCCCTTGCAGCCTTTGGTATTGGCAATGGGACACAGGCAAAGGCGATTGCTGATTTAATGAACGACACATTTTCTGTGCCATTTTGGCTGACGGGGATTATTCTTGTCATATTCGCGGGATTGGTTATTCTTGGCGGTATTAAGTGGATCGGCCGGGTAACATCATTCTTTGTTCCGATTATGGCTGTATTTTATATCGCTGCCGGATTGTTTGTCATGATAACGCATATTAATCTAATACCGGAAGCGATTGGAACGATTTTTACGTATGCCTTCAGCGGCGAGGCAGTCGCAGGCGGAACGGTTGGTGCTGTTATCCGCTTTGGTGTTGCCCGCGGGTTATTTTCCAATGAAGCAGGGCTGGGATCGGCTCCTATAGCAGCCGCTGCAGCTAAAACGGACTTACCCGGCAGACAGGCCCTGGTCTCCATGACGCAAGTATTAATTGATACCTTTATTGTTTGTTCCATTACTGGTATCACCATTGTTATGAGCGGCAATTGGCAGGACGCATCCATCGAAGCAGGCGTACTGACGTCTTCTGCTTTTGGCACATTGTTAGGCAGTGCGGGCCCATATTTAATCACGATCGGACTGCTGTTTTTCGCCACATCTACCATACTGGGATGGGGCTACTATGGGGAGAAGTGCTTTCAATACCTGTTCAAGAGTGCGACTGCTGTCAAGATCTATCGTACTGTGTTTGTTCTGTTCATTTTTGTTGGTGCAACAGCCTCCCTCGATGCTGTCTGGACACTGGCGGATATCCTGAACGGTCTGATGGCTGCTCCTAACCTGATTGGTCTGCTTGGACTGTCGGGGATTATCGTATTTGAAACGAAACGTTTTAAACAGAAATCAAAGGAGGAAAAAGAACAAAAGGACGCATCGTAATTTAATGGCTGTATTACAAATAAGCTTGCGGTTATTTTCACTTTCCGCAAGCTTTTTTAATGATTCCAGAGGAACTGGAGTCATGATTAATGCGCTGAGTTAAAAGACATAAAATTTAAAATAATGGATTAAATAGAGTCTTCTAGATCATTCAAAGAAGACGAACAAGCTCCATATATGTATAAATAGCCATTTTATTCCTTGAAACAATGCAATATATTAAAATAATTAAGAGGATCGCATTAATGTTCGTATTTAATCACTTTTTCGTCAGAATACTCATTTAACGTTTTGTCAGTATTTTGTTACGATTATAAACAGTTGTTCAAAAACGGTCAGGCCGTGATTATAAGGCTGTTGAGATCTTTTTGGATGATTTGGGCATTTCTTTAAATAGATATTACAAGAGGGATATTTATTTAAAGACTTGCAGTATTATAAATACTAGGGGGTTATTTTATTTTTAGTAAACGATTTAATATTCGTTTAACTGTTTTCGCATTAGTTCTGATGCTGTCAATGCTCTTAGCAGCATGCGGCGGGGACGACAGCGAAGCGGAAGGTGACAGTAATGCTTCGGATGGCAGTGATTCCGAAGACACTGAAGAAACAAGTGAAGGACCTGAAATTGGTCAAAAAGAATTAACGGAGCCTTACGTTGCTTGGGCCCGTGAGACAATCAGTACCGAAATGCTAAACCAGCTGCTTGAGAAAGTTGGTTATAATGTTGATACTAAACAGGTAGAGGCTGGCCCGATGTTCTCAAGTGTCGCGGAAGGTGACGCTGATTTCCAGACATCGACATGGCTGCCGGCAACCCACGAATCCTACTGGGAAGAATACGGTGACAGTCTTGAAAAAGTGAATCAGGTGCTGGACCAGGCGCCATTGGCTCTGACTGTTCCAAGTTACATGGAAGATGTAAACTCAGTTGAAGATTTGAAAGGTAATAAGGAACTTGGCGAATCAGTAGACTGGAAGATTATTGGAATTGACCCTGGTGCCGGTATTATGGAAAATACCGGGAAGGCACTTGAGGAATATGGTCTGGACAAATGGGAGCTTACAGAAAGCTCAGAAGCTGCAATGCTTACTGAACTGCAGTCAGCTATGGATAACGAAGAACCGATTGTTGTTCCGCTTTGGAAGCCGCATTGGGCTTTCGGTTCATTGGATCTGAAAATGCTTGAAGATCCAAAAGGCATCTATGGCGGCGATGGCGACCAGATTTATACAGTCGCCCGTAATGATTTGAAAGATGATGCTCCAAGAGCCTACAAAGTTCTGGAACAATATGATGAGTCGTACGATATGATCAATGAAATGATGCCTAAAGTTCATCAAGAAGACAAGGATGTCGAAAAAGTGGTTGAAAACTTCCTTAACGATAATCCTGACAAAGTCGACGAATGGCTTGATGGTGTGCCAAGAGAAGATTAATCGTATCGTTTAACAAATGATAAAAAACGGGGATGCTTCAGACGGCATCCCCGTTTTTTATCATGTAGAAATTCAAAATCATAGTATATGCTGAATATAAAATGGTTTCTGGGCACGCCAAAAAAGAAGAGGCTGTTTGATAAAAATATAACATAAAATTTGACACACTTTCATTGAACCTGTATCGTGAAAAATTGTATATTATTTAATACTGGTTCCTGTAAACATAGGTATGCTTAGCAGGCTGCATATGGTGCAGGTATTTAAACTAGGGGGAACTCACTTTTGAAGAATTCGAATCAGCAAACAGAGGGTGTAATTGACAAACCTGTCCTTATTATAAGTGGTGGTATATTACTACTGTTTGTCATTCTGGCTTTGATAAACCAAGATATGGTGTCGGATGGTGTCGATTACTTCTTTGATTTATCGGCGACATATTTTGGACCAATTTATCAAGTCTTGCTGTTAGGAACGTTCATTATTGCTTTGGTATTAGGCTATTCCAAATTCGGAAAAATTCGCCTGGGTAATGTTGATAAGCCTGAAATGAGTACTTTCAGATGGATTTCTATTATTATGTGTACATTGCTCGCGGCAGGCGGCGTATTTTGGGCCGCTGCGGAACCGTTAAGTCACTTTTTAACAGCACCGCCGCACTTTGATGTAGAAAGCGGTACTGCAGAAGCCGTTGCTCCAGCACTTGCAACAAGCTTTGTAGATTGGGGCTTTCTTGCTTGGGTTTCTCTTGGAACGCTTGGAACATTCGTTCTTATGTATGCCCATTATCACCGCGGTCAGCCTCTTAAGCCTAGAGCGCTGTTATATCCAATTGTCGGTGAGAAAATCATGCGGAAAAAGAGTGTATTTGGCGCAATTGTAGATATATTTTCTATCATTTCTGTTGCAGCTGGTACGATTGGCCCTGTTGGCTTTCTCGGACTTCAAGCGGGCTACGCTTTGATGGATTTATTCGGTCTTCCGAATACTCTGACAGTACAGATTGCAATTATTGCGGTTCTCGTTGTTGCAGCTGGTGTGTCTGCTGCTACCGGCATTCATAAAGGTATTCAGCTTATGAGCCGCTACAATGTCATATTATCTATTATTCTTGTGGCAGCTATTGTAGTTCTTGGACCAACGATGTTCATTTTTGATTCGTTCTTAGAATCATTTGGCGTCTATGTTCAGGATTTTGTTGAAATGACCACTCAACGTAGTGATCTTGCCTGGCTAGGCGGATGGATGGTCTTCTTCTTTGCCTGGTTCATTGGTTATGGACCTATGATGGCCATGTTTGTCAGCCGTATTTCTAGAGGACGTACTGTCCGTGAACTGGTAACGGCGGTTGCAGTTGTTGCACCAGTTATTACAACATTCTGGTTTACTATCATTGGCGGGACTGGTATTTCTGAAGAACTTAAGAATCCAGGTTCTGTGTCAGGTCCATTTAATGATGGCGGTCAGCCTGCAGCTATGATGGCTATAGCTCAGAACCTACCGCTAGGAACTATTATTGGATTTCTATTACTTGTTGCTACGGTTGTTTTTGTTCTTACAACAACGGACTCGATGTCGCTTACGATTTCAATGGCGATTACCGGTAATGGTTCTCCTTCCAGATGGCTGCGAGTGTTCTGGGCATTCTTGATAGGTCTAGTCGCAGTCGTTCTGGTTTCATTAGGTGAAGACAGTATCGATTCCTTACAGTCCTTTATCGTGGTCACAGCTGTTCCTGTCTCCTTATTACTCTTGACGACTTTCTGGACTGCTCCGCATGTTGTTAAGAAGCTTTACAAGGAACAGGGATTTGAATAAATATTAATCACCAGGCTGCGTGCTTTGTTTTGCACGCCGCTGAGTGATCTTAAAACGTGGCTTTACGGTTTTTACCGAAAGCCGCGTTTTTTTAATAAGGTGCGAGGTATATTCATATAGTCTATAAGGACCTGCAGAATTCGAATGGGGAGTGAAGGCTATGAAGGTGCTGGTAACTGAGTTAATGTGGGAAGATGGGATTAATGAACTCAAGCGGCAAGGCTGCCGTGTCGATTATGATCAGGAATTGGGGCGGAGAAGGGACGAATTGCTTGAACTGGCGCCTCATTATGATGCGCTGATTGTCCGTAATGAAACACAAGTTGATTCGGTACTGCTTGATGCGGCAAAACATGCACAAGTTATTGGGCGCTTAGGCGTTGGTCTTGATAATATTGACTTAAAAGCGGCTGAGGTACGAAATAAACCGGTGATCGCCGCAAAACATGCAAATGCGACGTCTGTTGCCGAGTATGTGATAGCGGCTATGCTGGATGCTTACCGTCCGTTAATCGAGGCAGATGCAGATGTGCGAAAAGGCCGTTGGGACCGGCGATTTTTTACAGGTTTTGAATTGAATAAACGAACACTCGGGCTCGTTGGAATGGGCGAAATCGCTCAGCGTGTTGCAACAAGAGCCAAAGCATTGGGTATGGATGTTATTGGCTATGATCCTTTTGTGACGCCTTATGATCATATAGTGGCAGAAACTGGTGTACGGCCAGTGGAAACACTTGACACATTGCTTCAGGAATCAGATTTTGTCTCGGTCCATGTCCCATTGACGCGTGCAACGAAGCATATGATTCATAAAGCTAATTTGCCGCTTATGAAACGGCACGCTTATATTATAAATTCAGCCAGGGGCGGCATTGTGCAGGAACAGGATCTGATGGAAGCAGTGAAAAGAGAACAAGTTGCCGGAGCTTATCTGGATGTGCTGGAACAAGAACCGGTACCAAGTGATTCACCGCTTGCGCAAATTGAAGCTATCAGGTTATCACCGCATATTGCGGGTCTGACAGATGAAGCGCAGTCCCGGACAGCTATGCTTGTCGCTCGTGAGGTGATAAATGTTCTGCATGGCAGGGAATCGCTTTGTGCCGTTGTGTGAGCTTGCCCATCAGCTATTACATGACCGTTCATTTAGCGGGTCGAGAGCAGTTAGGAGGGTTGTTTCAAGCGGCAGATGACAACTGCATCTATCATCAGGTGAATTTAAAAATGCTGGATGGCATTCGTTTGTCGGGTAAGGCTTCATTTCATTATAATTATGAATTTAAATCAATGCCGGGTATATTCTTAATGATTATAAATAAGGTATTTACAAAGAAGTCAAATTGATGTATAAATATTTGTAATACAGAGAATAAAACAGATATTGGATTACCTAAGCAGTTGCTTAAGTGAGGTCATTATCTCGCTGGGGATGGAAAGGCGTGTTTGAGTTCTTTGTCTGTCAATCGATGGGAGGGGTTTTATGCTGGTTGAAGAGGATTATGTCACGCGTGAAAATGTCGTTTATGCCACAATTAATGAAGCGAAACAGCAAGTGCTCGACAGGCTGCTGGAATCAGGTTATCGCTGTATTCCTGTTCTTGATGAAGACGGTCACACGTATGCCGGCAACATTTATAAAGTTCATTTATTGAGTGAACAGCTCGATAATCAGTTTACTGGTTCCATTGAGCAGCTGGTAGCGGATCAAAACGATGGTTTTGTATATCAGGACAATTCTTTTGTTAAAGTGTTTTCGTCCATTAAAAAGCTTCCCTTTTTAGGGGTTGTCGATCGTGATAAACACTTTCTCGGTATTTTGACGAACGGCAATATCCTCGAAGTGCTGGAGAATGCATGGGGCGTTCACAACGGCAGTTATTCGCTCACGATTGGCACAATTGAGTATTCGGGTGCTCTGCAGCGTATGCTTCGGGGTGTTAATAAATACTGCAATGTGCAAAGTGTGATTTCGCTGAATAATAATTCGCAGTTTGTGCGCCGCGTGTGCATTGTTTTGCCTGATGATGTTGATGAGCGTCTGATGAGGCAGGTTGTGGAGGAACTCGAAAAACTGAATTTCACTGTGACGGATATTGAAAACTTATAACCAGTCAGTGGTGGTATAACAAGCGCGGGGCGATTTGCCTCGCGCTTTTTTTGCTGGTTTCTGCTGGAATCGTGATGTTGGTGGTTGTTTTTGACTGTTTTTGCTGGTATTCTGATGATTAGGAGGCTTGATGGCATGTTAAATGAAGAACGGCATCAGTTAATTTTAGATCAATTGAATCAGCACCAGATTTTAAAGTCACAGTATTTAATGGATGCTATCGGCTGTTCTGAATCCACGATCAGACGTGATCTGGACCATCTGGAAGCGGAAGGGAAACTGATCAGAATTCATGGCGGTGCCAAACGAGCCTACCAGCTCGATACGGAACAAACAACAAAAGAGAAATCATTCAAAAACGTTCAAAATAAAGATATGATCGGCCAAAAAGCGGCTGGTCTGATTGAACATCGGGATGTTATTTATATCGATGCTGGCACGACGACACTTGCGATACTGCCATACGTGACGGATCAGAGCATTACGGTCGTGACCAATGGTATTCAGCATGCTTCCATGCTTGCAGATCAGGGAATTGAAACATTCCTGACAGGCGGCAGAATTAAGCATGATACAAAGGCAATGATAGGATCACAAAGTTTACACGATCTCAGCTATTACCGATTTGATAAAGCTTTCTTAGGCATGAATGGTATTGATTCAGCATTTGGCTGTACAACACCGGATCCTGAAGAAGCAGTACTCAAACAAACAGCTCACAAGCAGGCAGCGATAACATTTTTGTTAGCGGATCAAAGCAAATGGGATAAAATCAGTTTTACCAAAGTGTGTGATCTGGACGCAATTACAGTCATCACAGATCGCTTGAATGAGCATTTGAATCATTACAGAGAGAAAACAAACATCATGGAGGCTGTGCAATGATCTATACGATAACACTTAACCCATCCATAGACTATGTTGTTCACACGCCGTCATTAGAACTTGGTGCGTTAAATAAAGCAAACACCTGTATGACATTTGCAGGCGGCAAAGGAATTAACGTGTCACGGATGCTGCATGAACTGAGCTATGATACGACGGCTTTGGGCTTCACGGGCGGTTTCACTGGTGACTTTATAACCGGTGAGTTAAAGACAGCAGGGCTGGCCACCGATTTCACCCCGATTCAGGATGACAGCAGAATTAATATTAAATTAAAATCAGAAACCGAAACTGAAATTAACGCTCCTGGTCCAACGATAACAGCGCAGGAAGCGGATGCCTTGCTGCATCAGCTTGACGGTATATCTGATCAGGATACGCTGATTTTATCAGGCAGTACACCGCCGTCATTAAGCCACAGCTTCCGGCAGCAGCTGATCCAGCGCATGGCTCAGACGGGGGCTCAGCTTGTGTTCGATACGACAGGTGAGGCACTAAAGACTGCCCTTAGCTTTAAGCCGCTGATTGTTAAGCCGAACCAGCATGAACTGGCTGAATTCTTTGGCGTCACACTTCATAATCGGCAGGATATTAGTCGCTGCGGACAAAAACTGCTGGATCTGGGTGCCCGGCATGCGCTTGTGTCTCTTGGCGGTGACGGCGCCTTGCTGCTGACAGACAATGGTGTCTATCATGGATCGGCACCGACCGGCCAGGTGAAAAACTCGGTTGGCTCGGGTGACTCGATGATTGCCGGATTCACAGGCAAATGGGCGGAAACAGGTGATGTTACGGACGCGTTCTTACTTAGTCTAGCAGCCGGAAGTGCCACCGCGTTTTCGGATGATCTGGCAGAAAGAGGAGCCATTGAGGATTTGACCAAAAACATTACGATTCAACGCATCGATTAACAGGGAGGGACCAGTGACATGGCTATTTATGACATGCTGCGTAAAGATATTATGATTATGGACATGGAGGCTGACACTAAAACAGCTGCCATTGATGAAATGATTCATGCCATGGCCGAAAAAGGCATTGTGAGCGATACGGACACATTCAGACAGGCGATTTTCGAACGTGAAGCCCAAACATCGACTGGGCTTGGCGATGGGATAGCGATGCCGCACGCCAAAACAGATGCCGTCAGCGAGCCGGCTGTCTTGTTTGCGAAAAGCAAAAACGGTCTCGATTATGAATCGCTTGATGGCAAGCCGGCGTATTTATTTTTTATGATCGCTGTCCCAGACGGTGCGGATGATACGCATTTAGAGACATTGGCGGCATTATCACGCAAACTGATTGACCAGGATATTATAGCCCGGCTGATGGATGCAGGAACACCTGATGAGGTTCAGGCTATTTTCAAACAGGAAGAGCCGGAATCCGGTGAAGCAGATACTGATGCGGCAGATACAGCGCAAGCCGAAAACCGGCCGTTCGTCGTAGCTGTAACCGCTTGCCCGACCGGCATTGCCCATACGTATATGGCGGAAGATTCTCTGAAAAAGCAAGCCAGCGAAATGGGTGTTGATATTCGTGTTGAAACAAATGGTTCAGACGGTGCAGCAAATGTGCTGACTCAGTCCGAAATTGATCAGGCATCCGGGGTTATCATTGCTGCCGATAAAAATGTTGCTATGAACCGGTTTGATCAGAAACCGGTGCTTGAGCGTCCGGTCAGCGCCGGCATTAATAACGCAGAGGAACTGATCAGTAAAGCTGTCAGCCAGGACGTGCCAATTTTTCATAAAGATGAATCTGCTGAAACGTCTTCTGAGGACGAGACAGCCACTTCTTTTTGGCGTTCAATTTATAAAGATTTGATGAATGGTGTTTCACACATGCTGCCTTTTGTTGTCGGCGGCGGCATTTTGATGGCGATTTCTTTCTTAATTGAAGGGGTTGCCAGTGACGACAGCGAATTATTCAAGTTTTTTAATACAGTGGGAAATAATGCATTTGACTTTCTGATCCCGATCCTTGCCGGCTACATTGCCATGAGCATTGCGGATCGCCCCGGGCTGATGCCTGGTCTTGTCGGCGGTGTTATGGCAGTCGACAGCAATGCCGGCTTCCTGGGTGGTCTGGTCGCCGGTTTTCTGGCCGGTTATATCATGCTGTTAGTGAAGCGCTGGTTCCGCGATCTGCCTAAGTCGCTGGATGGTTTGAAGTCCGTTTTGATTTATCCGGTCATTGGCTTACTTTTGACTGGCCTGCTGATGTATGTGGCGATTGACCCGGTTTTCTCAACTATTAACACTGGTATGATCAGCTTTCTGGAAGGTCTCGGAACAGGGAATGCCGTTATTCTCGGCGCCTTGCTTGGCGGGATGATGGCTCTTGATATGGGTGGTCCTTTTAATAAAGCGGCTTACACATTTTCAATTGGTATTTTTACTGACACGGGTGACGGCAGTCTGATGGCTGCTGTGATGGTTGGCGGCATGATTCCGCCAATTGCCATTGCACTGGCTACGACGTTCTTTAAAGCGAAGTTCACCGAAGAAGAGCGTCAATCAGGCTTGACGAACTATGTGATGGGCTTGTCGTTTATTACAGAAGGTGCTATTCCGTTTGCGGCAGCTGATCCGCTTCGTGTCATCGGGTCATCCGTGATTGGCGCTGTTATCGGCGGTGGGCTGACACAGCTCTGGCATAGTTCGATACCAGCTCCACATGGCGGCATATTCGTCATTCCATTGGCTGATCACGCAATTTTGTTCCTGCTTGCCCTTGTGATCGGTTCGGTTATCGCAGCACTTATTCTCGGTTTGTGGAAAAAACCTGTGCAGACATGATGACCGGAGAAGGTTGGGCATAACGAAATGTATCAATTTTAAAGACGAGTGCTAGGGCCGCCTGCGGAAGGCGGCTCTATTTCCGGGGCGGTTGATTGGCACTCCCCGATTTAATCGGGTTGTTCGAATGATATTTCAGGTTTTCCAGTTATAGTTACCAAACTGAGCTGGCTTTGGTTAAGAAAGCGAATTGGCAGTCTTGTTGTGCCCAGTCCGCTGTCAATGTACACGTACTGTTCTGGACCAAGCTGATAGGTTCCTTTGTCCAGTTTAGGATAAACGCCCTGGCCGGGTGCGACCAATGCCCCGATAAAGGGGAAACGCACCTGACCGCCATGCGTATGGCCGCTTAAAATCAGATCAGCCGGTATACTGTCAGCTATGGTGACGATTTCCGGGGCATGGGCCAGCAAAATGGTATAGTGGCTGCTGGTTAGTCCGCAAAATGCGTCATCGAGGTTATCACGTTCTGTTGCCGGATCATCAGTACCGGCCAGATTAACCGTCAGGCCCCTCTTAGTCAATTGGACATTCCGATTGGCTAAAATGGTAATGCCCCGCGCGTACAGACTGCTGAGAAACGCGTTTGTTCGATTATTTCCCCATTCATGATTCCCTGGAACAAAGTAGATATGTTTGTTAATGGCAATCAGCTGATCAATCAGTGATAAAACATTGCTGAATGAGGTTGTTTTCCGGTCGATAAGATCGCCTGTCAGCACAATTAAATCAGGATCAGCCTGTTTGACTGTGCGGATGAGCTGCTTGTTGTCAGGACCAAAGACATGGTCGTGCAGGTCACTGATCTGCAGTACGGAAAGCATTTCCCCCTTTGGCAATTTGCCGCTGGAGAGGAATACCTCTTTCAGTTTAAAATGATACGTATCCCGATATATCCTCGCTGAACAGGTGATCATAACGAGGATAAACCCTAGAATAGCCAGCAGTTTTTTCATGGGCACCACCTCACGTTCAAACAAATACGGAACAACGTTAGTGTAGCACAGTCTTTTTGTCAAAAGCCATTTTTTAAATGACAGTTAAGCTGAATGGTTCACATAAGTGTCACAAACTTCCCGTCTAAGTGTGACATAGATCACATTTAGTGACGTCATTGGGGTTTATCATAATATGTACAGGATCAATCCTGATCATGAAAACAATGATGGAGGGACCAACATTGAGTCTGGATACTGAGAAACTAAACATCGTAAAATCGAGTGCACCTGTTCTGAAGGAACACAGTAAAGCGATTGGCACGCATTTCTATGAACTGTTATTTGCTAAAGCCCCTGAGCTTCGTCATATATTTAATCAGACGAATCAAAAACGCGGCCTTCAGCAGGAAGCACTGGTCTATTCGGTCTATGCTGCAGGTGAAAATATAGACAGCCTTGAAAACATTCAGCAGCTTGTGGAGCGCATTGCGGAAAAGCACGTATCGCTTGGTGTTAAACCCGAGCAGTATGCGGTTGTTGGCGAGGCATTGCTTCAGGCAGTTAAAGATGTTCTGGGTGACGCGGCCACAGATGAGATTATGGACGCTTGGGGCGAGGCCTATCAATACATTGCTGATCTGTTCATTGACCTGGAACAGCAAAAATATGCAGATACTCTCCAGCAAGAAGGTGGCTGGCAAGGATTTCGCAACTTTATTGTGACAGAAAAAGTCCAGGAAACCCCTGATATCATTACGCTGACATTGAAACCGCAAGATGGCGATTCTATCCCTGATTATAAAGCTGGACAATATCTGACGTTAAAACTGGACATTGAAGGTGAACCTTACACACATATGCGGCAATACAGTTTGTGCGGCCCTTCTGGAAAAGATTATTATAAAATAGGCGTTAAACGGGAAAAAGGCCGTAATGGCATGCCTGATGGCGTCGTATCAAGTTATCTGCATGATCACGTGGCAGAAGGGGATATACTGCCGTTTTCTGCTCCTGCGGGTGACTTCACCATCGCAAGCGAGGATAAACCGCTTGTCCTCTTGAGCGGCGGCATCGGCATGACACCTGTTGTCGGGATGCTGAATACAATTGCTGAACAGGAACCGAATCGGCCTGTCACTTATATTCATGCCACGCAAAACAGTGCTGCCCATGCCATGAAGGAACAGGTTGAGCAACTCACAGCTGAGCATTCGAACATTACAACGTATGTCTGCTATGACAGTCCGAGTCATGCGGACAAAACAGACCAGCGTTATGATAAAGAAGGCGTTGTTGATCTTCCCTGGCTGCAGTCGATTCTGGAATCCGGAAATAAAGCGGACTTTTATTGTTGCGGCCCGGCACCGTTTATGAAAGCTGTTGACAGCGCCCTTAAAGCGTGGGGTACGACAGGTGAGAACAGGCATTATGAAGTCTTTAACCCTGTCAGTGTGTTAAATGACGCTTAAGCTATAGGCAAGGTATATAATGGTGTTATGAAACAGCCTCTGTTACAGATACTAACCCTATCATGTAATGGAGGTGTTTTTTCTATGGCGCAATATGAAGACGATAAGGTTAAGGAACAAAGCCAACGTTCCGGTCTGTCGTATAATGAAGCAAAAGAATGGATTGCCCGGACAACCGGCGGCCATGGGACCCATATTTATAGTGATACGAATACAGCAGAGGTTAAACGGCAAAATCAGCAGTCTGCGGCTAATCAGCGCAAAGATCAGTAATCCTCCCTGCCAGAAGCATAAATGCCACGCAGTGTTGATCTGTGTGGCATTTTTTCCAAAAAAGAGCAGTTTATGATATAATGGTAAAATATGTTGTTTTTTATCAGCTCATGTTTTGCTGGGCAAAAGGGGAGGAGCTTTTATGTCAATTTTGGCACTGGCACTTATTATCGTCTCAGCCTTCATGCATGCAACCTGGAATTACTTAGCAAAACGATCGGAAGGCGGCGATACATTTGTCTGGCTTTATATGGTTGTCAGTCTTCTTGTTTATGCACCTTTTGTGATTGGCTTTATTGTTTTGCAGGGTGTTCAGATTGGCTGGCTGGAAGTGGGCTTCATGGCCGGCAGTGCACTTATTCATTTAGCTTATTCGCTCTTGCTGCAGAAGGGCTATAAAGTCGGTGATCTGTCGCTGATCTATCCGATTTGCCGAGGAACAGGCCCTTTAATTGTAGCCGTAGCTGCCTTTTTTATTTATGGTGAAAAACTTTCGGCAGCCGGGATTATCGGTATACTGCTAATCACATTCAGTATATTTGTTATAACAGGCGGTTTAGACGCCATCAAAAAGGCTTCAACATTGGTGCCGGTCTCCTATGGGCTTCTCATTGGCGTGATGATCGCTTCATATACGCTTCTCGATAAAGGTGCTGTCAGTGTTGTGATGATGCAGCCGCTTATACTGATTTATGGGAGTATTGTGTTTCAAGCGCTTATACTGACTCCGTTTGTCGTGCGGGACTGGCAGCGTGTCCGTCAGGAATGGCGCGAACATAAACAAGAGGCCATTGGTGTTGGCATTTTGAATCAGCTTGCCTATATACTTGTTCTGATTGCTATGACGTTTACGCCGGTGAGTCATGTTGCGCCAGTGCGCGAAATGAGCATTCTGATTGGAACGATTTTAGGCAGTTTTATGCTGAAAGAAGGTTTCGGAATACGCCGGATTGCCGCAGCCTGTACGATGGTTGCTGGCGTGATTACAATTGCGCTGCAGTAGACAATGATTATTTGGCATATAAACGAAAGAGGAGCTGGGACTCAGCTGGTAAAATGATCACTCAAATGCTGTCCCAGCCCTTTCCGTCAGGTTATAAATCGTAATAGATGAATGATAGCGTTAACATTTATGCGCTACTTTACTTGTCTGTATCCTGCCATGTTTTGCCGTCAATGTTATGAGTGGCAACTTTTTCAGCTGGCGTCAACAGCTCTTCGTTTTCCTGTTTTGTTTTTTTAGGTGGACTTCCAGCGACGTCGTTTAAAATAACGGTATTCTTTGTTTCTTTCTGGATGTTTTTAACATGCTTGCGGAAGTGCTTATTGCGTTTCATCATGAACCCTCCATTCCACATACGTGTTGTTAGTTAGTATCAACTCTTATTCGCAAGTTTATGCGATCATCTAACCATTGTGAACGTACCGGAATGAAAGATTCGAAAATTTTATACGTGACTGGGTGACTTTATATTGTTCTCAGCAGCAATCTTTTCAAGAGCGGGGCGAAGTGATCTGGCAGATCGGTCACAGTCGGGATCATAAGACGTTCTTTTCCGTAAATATTCTGCATCAGGCTGTCTTCCTGTTCGCCGATTTCTCCCTCAGCAAGGAAGATGCCGATGACGTCGATATCTTTTTTGCGTGTTTCGGATACAGCCAAGTTTGTATCGATTATCCCGTTTTCCGTATAGTCGGCAGCTGCCGGTTCCCCGTCTGAGAAGACAAGGAGAAAGCGGTTCTTCTCGCTTCTTGCTGAAAGTTCTTCAGCAGCAGCACGGATACTGAAGCCATCACGGTTGTCTTCCTGGGCTTCCAGCTGCATAATGCGCGCACTGTCCGACTGATAAAGCGAATCATTAAATGAATGAATGACATGGAAATAATTAGGCTGATAATTATCTTTAACACTGGTTGCCTCTTCCCAGAAGCCAATAATGGTATGCGGGATAGCCAGACTTTTAAGCACTTCATGAAACAGTACAATGCCTTTTTTCGTATCTTCCATTTTGTCTAACATCGAGGCTGAACAATCGACCAAGAGTGTAAAGGCAGCATCCAATTCCTTTGATTCTTCGTTTTTCTTATAAAACAGCCGCGGAAATTCATCTGTAACGACCGGCAGCAGTTTTTTTGATAAACGGCCTGAGGTTAATTGACGCCGTGGTGCCTGGCGTTTATATTCCAGCATTTTTTCAATCGTCCGGGACAGTCTGCGTTTGATTGGTGCGATATCCTCAGCAAACGCTGCATATTGTTCGGTTTCAGATGGTGTCGACGCTCTGGCTTCTTTTATGATTTTAACGGCATTCTGGTTTTCCCGGCCATAAACATTGCCGGACGATGATTCCTGCTGCTGGTCCTGCTGTTTAGGCATAGCTTCCATATTGGCGTAATCATTCTGGTCGCTGCTGCCGGATGAGCCTTGCATTGAAGCAAGAGCCTGGTCGCCTTCCTCAGTTTCACGAGCACCTTCGCCCATCAGGCTTGAGCGTGTTCCTTCTTCCAGATCAAACTGCATAAAGTTTTGGCTGCGGTCGGCATTTTCGTTTTCACTGTGCCACGTGGCGAATTCCTGCTCGAACGTTTCGCTTTTTTCCGTGCTGGGATCCTCTTCTTGACTGTCATTGGCCAGTGGATCCGTACGTGTAAGCTTATCAAAGGCTGTTTCTTCTGTGCCGCCGGTCAGATCTGCAACCGGAAAAATAAAATAAGTATGGGCCATGTCAGTATAATTTGGTTCTACGCGGTCGCGTATTTGATTGGCCAGCTCTACCGTATCACGCGACCTTTTCGCTTCAAACAATTGAAAAAGCAGGGGTTTCAGTGTTTCCAGCTGATCAGTCTGTTGTCTGTTAGCCTGTGTGAACACAGGGTCTGGTGTATCAGATTCAATCAAAAGGTAGATAAGACAGAACAATTCATCCAATGCAAGACTCCGTGTGATGTTAGCCTCCAATTGCTGGGTGAAAAACCGTTTCAAATACACCCGGCGAGTGGCAAATAATTCAGTGGTGCCTGGACGCTCGCGTTTAATAAATTCTTCCAGGCGGATATTTTCAAGTAATGTGATCAATTGATTCCCGAATTTCGGAAGAGCGGAATGGTTATTCGCTTGCAGGCACGACTGCAGATCGCGGATGTTGGATGCAGTTAACGTTCCAATTGCTCTGAGAAGGATGTCTGTTTTCGCGCCAGCTTCATGGGTTTTGACGTCTCCGATTCCCCAGTTGGCACTTGCTGTGAGCTTCATGCTGGACTGGTCAAGATCAATCGCTGATCCATAGGAATAGTAGAAGTTTATGTCAGGGAAGCCCGTAAGCACAGAAGCCAGATCCTGCAGCTGGCGAAATAGCCGGGTATCAACGTTTGTTTCACGAAAGCGGAACATGGTGATTCTCCTATCCATATGATGTAGCCCATTTTAGCCGAATAAGGTTTCGGCCATCGTCATGACAAATTCTTTTTCCCGGTCTTCTTCCAGTTTATCGGCAATGGCGCGTTGAATCGCTCGTTTTGGCGGGATAAATGCACTTAAGTCACACGCATCCACTAAAGCACGGATTGATGCAGCGTCTTCAGCCAGTTTGCCCTGGGAAACGGCTTCAATCAGGTCACTGGAAAGGCGGACAAACAAGTCGATTGTGCGTCCTTTTTCCAGCCGGCTCGTATTCTGGATCAGCTGTTTTAGCTGTTCACCTTGTAAATAGGGAATATCGATTACGACAAAGCGGTTTTTCAAAGCTTCATTAAGTGGGACCGTTCCGACATAGCCTTCATTAATGGCTGCCACGACGCCAAAGCCATCTTCGGCCGTAATGATTTCCTCGGTGAACGGGTTGGTGATCGTCCGGCGGTAGTCCAGCACGCCATTGATCAGCGGGAGGGTTTCCGGTTTAGCCATATTAATTTCATCAATATAAAGAAATGTGCCGTGTTTCATTGCATTCGTCACTGGTCCAGGCACGAAATCAATCACTTGTTGATTTTCTTCGTAGCTGAGTGTTTTGAAACCCATCAGACTTTCCGCATCCAAATCAACCGAGCAATTCACGTTGAACATAGGCTGATTGAATAAGCTGGAGAGTGTCTCTGCAAAACGTGTTTTACCGGAACCGGTCGGGCCTTTCAGCAGGACGTTTTTCCCCATGCTTAATGCTGTAATGGCATCGATTAAAAGGTCCTGTTCGGGCGGCACATAGAGGTCACTCCGGATCAGCTCGCGGAACGCACGGTCCTTTGTCGTGTGGCGGTTGTTCTGAAGTAATTGTCTGATGGCTTCTGGCAGCTGTTCAGTTTGTGTCATATTGGGGCTCCTTTCTTGCAGACAGTTTAACGTTCAGCATCTGTCATTCTGCGCTGCTGCATCTAATGATTTTGTCTGTTCCAGTAATCCTGTTGAAAAACGCCCATCATAAGGGCATCCTGATAGGTCCCTTTCACGAAGAAGTGCTCAGTCATTTCACCTTCTGTGTGGAAACCGGCTTTTTCATAGACATGACGGGCTTTGTCGTTTGCTTTGGCGACAATTAAATAAAGTTTATGCAAATTCAGCATTGAAAAGGCGTAATCCATCGCTAATTGCGTAGCTTTGCCGGCATACCCATTGCCCTGGTGCGCCGGTTCAATCATGATTGAGAATTCCGCGTGACGGTGTCTTGGATCAATATCGGCTATTCCAACGAAGCCGAATGGTTCCTGCCCATCGGTGAGGATAAAGGAACGGTTCCGGTCATTCGCGTTATTTTTCTCAAGCATTTCTTTCAGTTTTTCCATCGACATATGGGCTTCACTGAACCAGTAATGCATCACATCGGTATTGTTCAGCAGTTTGTGCAAGAAGCTCAGATCATCTTTTTCGACTGCACGGAGCTGAATGGTCTTTTCCATGTTAGATTGTCTCCTTTTCCGCTTTGATATAACGTTCATTTTATCAGAAAATACGAGCTTCGTCATGTTTTGCAAATTTGACAACTGGCGGCAATCGACAATTTATTTTTGTATGTGTTTTATAGTATAATAGAGTCATGAAATCATTTACAATAGAATGGTTCTTCCATATTCACGATTGAAGGAGTTTTGAACATGTCAAATATGACGCGGGATTTTTTTATCGGCTTGTCGAACAATCAGTTGTTAAATTCCCAAGCCAAAAAATGGGGCTTTGTCCTGGGAGCTGATAAGTTTGTCGCTGGCACAACGATTCCGAGTGTTATGGAAACGGTTAAAAATCTGAATGCCAAAGGAATCAGCTGCACACTTGATAATTTAGGCGAGTTTGTTGCCAGCAGGGCTGAAGCTGAACAAGCAAAAGATAAGATCATCACACTTTTGGAAACGATTCATCAGGAGAATGTAGCTTGTCATCTCTCCGTTAAATTGACACAGCTCGGTCTGGATATCGATCAGGATTTTTGTATGGCCAACGTGCGGGAAATTCTGGCTAAGGCGAAAGAATACGCCATTTTTGTCAACATTGATATGGAGGACTATGTGCATTACGAGGCTACCATGGCTGCTCTGAAGACACTCCATAAGGACTATGACAATGTCGGCACAGTTGTTCAGTCATATCTGCTTCAGGCTGGGGACGATCTTTCTGATTTGAAAGGTATACGTGTCCGGATTGTTAAAGGCGCTTATAAAGAAAGCGCGGATGTAGCTTATCAGGAGCAGGCGGCTATTGACCGGAACTTTATAAAGCTGGCTGAAGAGCGGCTTTTAGAAGGTACATTCACGTCAATTGGCACACATGATCATCATATCATTAATGAATTGAAGACATTCATACAAGAGCAGGGCATCCCTAATGACCAATTTGAATTTCAGATGCTTTACGGTTTCCGGAATGACTTGCAGCAAAAACTCGCCAATGAGGGTTATCATTTCTGCACCTATATTCCGTTTGGCGATGACTGGTTTGGCTACTTTATGCGCCGTTTGGCCGAACGGCCGCAGAATGTCAATATTATCCTTAAAGACGCGCTTTATACCGAAGATAACAAATTGAAGAAAGGACCGGTCATTGGCGGTGCAGCAGCTGTCTCCGCGCTTCTGATCTGGCGCTTCCGGTCAAAACGCGGTAAAAAAGCATAACTGACAGACCAAAAGAGGAGGTGACATAACAAAACAATCAATGAAATGTCGCAGCCTCTTTTGGTTCATTAAACTTCCCGAGCATTTACTTCCAGCCACTATTGGATTAAGATGATGTCAGAGGTGATTGTCATGGGTGTTGTAACAGTTGATTTTGATGGAACGCTTTATCAGGGTGATTCATTTAAGGTCGTTATGGAGGGGGCCAATCAGGCGTTTGGCCTGAAACAGTGGACCGTTATCTCAAAAGGTCTCGCTAAAGCTTCGACGGCTGGTCTGACTAAAGGCAAAAACGCCTTCAAATTGTCTTTTTTCGAAGCCTTTGCTAAGTCGTTTAAAGGCATGACGCGAGCAGAGCTGGATCAGTTTTTCCGGCGTTTAGTCGAAATCGGCAAGGACGATGTTCATCAGGGACTGATAGAAAAAATACACGAGCATGAACGCCAGGGCGATCAGATTATTGTTCTGTCCGGAGCATTTCAGCCATTTCTAAAAGCTTTTACGGATGCATTCTCACTTAATGTGCATATTATTGGCACTGAATTAATGTTTAATCAGCGCGGCTTGTGTACCGGTCATGTCCGGTCAGTTGTCAATGGCGATGAAAAAGTCAATCATGTACAGGCTTGGATGGACCGCCAGAAACGATTTGGTTACCTGACTGAAGAAGAATCGCGTGATACATGGGCTTATGCTGACAGTGAGAGCGATGTGCCTTTGCTCGAATTCGTTAAACATCCCTTTGTCGTTAATCCGGACAAGTCGGTTAAGAAAGTAGCTGTGGAAGAGGGATGGCCGCTTTTCGGCTGACAGCTGCCAGGGTAACGTCAGGTCATTACGGGCATACTGGTTTTAGTATTATATTAAAAGGATGTCGGCTATGGATGTCAGGGTTGCATTAACGTACACAACACCGAAAGGAACGCAAACGTCTTTCAGCTCGGAAGCAATGCCGGCTGCTAAGGCCCTGTTATTGGCTGAAGATCTGGAAAAAACTGGCCGTGCTGCGCAGCTCACTTTCTTTGATAACTATGATGGCAGGTGGACGTTCAAACAATTGAAGAAGCAGCTGGACATTATTCAGACAGAGCCTCATGGAATGACAGTTTATTTCGATGGCGGTTTTGAACGTGATTCGAAAAAGTCCGGATTAGGATGTGTCATCTACTATGAGCAGAACGGCAAATCATGGCGCCTGCGCCAGAATGCCCTGGTTGAGGAGCTGGAGACCAATAACGAAGCAGAATATGCTGCGCTGCATTTGGGCATTCGGGAATTGCTGCTGCTTGAGGTGCATCATCAGCCGGTGATCTTTGCCGGTGACTCACAGGTGGTTATTAAGCAATTGCAGGGTGAATGGCCCTGTTATGAGACTGAGTTAAACAAGTGGGCCGATCGTATTGAAGATGATTTGCACCGGTCGGGGATTGATCCAGTGTATGATCTTAAGTCACGCCAGCATAATCAGGAAGCGGACTGGCTGGCAGCCCAGGCGTTAAAGGGTGTCGACATAACAAGTATGCGGGAGCTGTAGCTTAGAAGAAATTTTTCTTGATCCTGTCCAATGACAGTCGTGACGTCAGGTTTGCCGAAAGGTGAGCAGGGGCTTTTCCTCTTGAGCGTTTAGCATCAGTTTGATAATTTTTGGAATAGCGTGTTTTCATTTGCTTTGGTTACGTTCACTTGTAGTTTGAAGCGGGCTATTTATAGTCCTGGAACGTTTGAAACGTTTTATGTCATGTGCCGCCCAAACGCAAAAAAATGAGTTCATTTTGAAAAGGATGAATCAAAATGAACTCATCTTCTTTTAAGTCTCTGACTGTGTGCTGCTGGTTCAATGTTTAGTTTGTTGCTTTTAGTGTGTTTTCGCCGATGTCATCAACTTTTTCGATCCAGTTAAATGGATCCGGAATTTTGCCGTACTGGATAGCCGTTAATGTGTCATAAAGGCTTTTGGCTATGGCACCAGTCTGACCGTCGTTAATCTCCATGTGTTCCTGCCAGACGAGTTGGCCAATTGGCGAAATAACAGCAGCCGTCCCAGCGCCAAATGCCTCTTCCAGTGTTCCTTCCTGATAGGCCTGATAGATTTCATCCATCGAAATTTTCCGTTCTTCAACTGGAACATTCCAATGCTGCAGGAGCCGGATAACAGAATTGCGGGTGACACCATCGAGAATGCTGCCGTTTAGCGCAGGTGTGATGACCTGTCCGTTAATCTTAAAGAAAATGTTCATACTGCCGACTTCTTCGACATAACGCCGTTCAACGCCGTCAAGCCATAGGACCTGAGCAATGCCTTCCTCAGCCATCTCCTGGGCTTTCAGGCTGGCAGCATAATTCCCGCCGGTCTTAGCTTCGCCGGTTCCGCCTTTTACGGTGCGGACATAGTCATTTTCCACCGCTATTTTAATCGGATTAATTCCTTCTTCATAGTAGGCACCAACAGGGGATAATATAATCATAAATTGATAATGACGAGATGGTGCTACACCGATGAAAGGCTCCGTTGAAATGATAAATGGCCGGATATACAAGGAAGTTCCTTCAGCTTGCGGGATCCAGTCTTTATCAATCGAGACAAGCTGTTTGACCGCTTTTAAGGCAAACGTTTCATCGATCGGCGGTATGCATAGCCTGTCGTTGGAGTGGTTCATCCGCTTAAAATTCCGCTGCGGGCGAAATAATTGAGCCTCGCCATCGTCGTTCAAGTAAGCTTTTAATCCCTCAAATACGGACTGGCTGTAATGAAAGACCATAGCTGACGGATCGATCATCAGCGGTGCATAGGGCACTATGCGTGCCTCATGCCAGCCTTCATCCTCCGTGTAGTCCATTACAAACATATGATCCGTAAAAGATCGCCCAAACGCCAGCTGATCTGCCTGAGGTTTTTCTTTACCTGATGAGCAGAGGTTTACTCTAATGGATTGCTGTTCGTTCGTCATGTCGCCATCCCCTTGTGTAAAAAGTTGAAATCTATCATAGAATAAATTGATCACAAACGCAAGCCCAAAATTAGTATTTACTAAATTATATAAATATTTAAACAATAAGACTTCCTTAGCAAAATGGGATGTGTTAGAATCCATAGTTATCTGACTATTAAATCATTACTTCGGAGGGATGGACATGAAAACATTGGAAAAAGTCAGCAGCTTTGCAGGAAACACATTTGCGATCTGGGTCATTTTATTCGGTATCTTAAGCTTATTGTTTCCAGATGGGTTTGCTTGGATAGCCCCGCACGTAACACTGCTATTGGGAATTATTATGTTTGGGATGGGCCTTACGCTCACGCTGGATGATTTTAAAGGCGTGCTGAAGGCACCGGCAAGTGTTTTCATAGCCGCAGCAGCCCAATATATTATCATGCCTCTGGTGGCATTTGGCCTGGCGGTTGTATTTCAGCTTCCGGCCGAGGTAGCTGCTGGTGTGATTCTGGTTGGCTGCTGTCCGGGGGGTACTGCTTCGAATGTCATGACCTTTCTCGCCAAAGGCAATACGGCTTTATCCGTCTCGGTTACGGCCGTATCAACGATTCTGGCGCCCATTTTAACACCGGTGCTGACATGGCTTCTTGCCAGTCAGTGGCTTCCCGTATCGGCTGCCGATATGGTCACATCGATTGTGCAGATTGTGCTGATTCCGATTGTTCTGGGAATTGTTGTTCGTTTGCTGTTCAGCAAACAAGTCAGTAAGAGTGTAGCAGCACTGCCGCTTGTTTCCGTTGTGGGAATTGTTGCTGTTGCCTCAGCAGTTGTAGCGGTTAACCGGGAAGAAATTCTTTCAACGGGCCTGTTAATTCTTTCGGTCGTCATACTGCATAACGTACTGGGACTTGTGATAGGTTATACGATCAGCAAGCTGTTCCGCTTTGATTTTGCGGATCAAAAGGCGGTATCAATCGAAGTTGGTATGCAAAATTCCGGCCTGGGCTCAGCATTAGCGCTTGCCCACTTTTCACCGATTGCGGCGGTTCCAAGTGCGCTGTTCAGTGTCTGGCACAACATTTCCGGTCCGCTGATTGCCACGTGGTGGGGCAAAAAGAGCAACCATTTGCCTCAGGACGATGAGGACCATAAAGCCGGATAAGAAGGGCTTCGATTCGCGGTCAGCTAATCTATTAAAACAGTATTGAGGTATTGAATTATTAAAATATTAAGTATATAATATGCCGAAATAGAAAGGTGGTCTTCGAATGGACAACAATGATTTGCGTATTAAAAGCCATGTATTCAGTGATGACACAATGCGGGCACCGAACCGCGCGATGCTGCGGGCAGTTGGTGTTGACGATGCGGATTTTCAAAAGCCAATGGTCGGCATTGCAAGTACATGGAGTGAGGTAACACCATGCAATATCCACATTGATGATCTGGCGGTCAGCGCCAAGACAGGTGCGCGGGACGCAGGAGCAACGCCGCTTATTTTTAACACTATCACGGTGTCTGACGGTATTTCCATGGGCACCCAGGGTATGCGCTATTCACTGCCCAGCCGGGACTTGATCGCGGATTCGATCGAAATGGTTGTGGGTGCGGAAAACCTTGATGGATTTGTGGCGATTGGTGCCTGTGACAAGAATATTCCTGGCTGTATGATTGCGATTGCGAATGCGGATGTGCCGGCTGTATTCGTGTATGGCGGGACGATTGCACCTGGAACACATAACGGTAACGCTATCGATATCGTTTCTGTTTTTGAAGGTGTCGGCAAGCATAACAACGGCGATATTGGTGATGAGGAGCTTAAAAACATTGAATGTAAAGCCTGCCCTGGCTCCGGAGCCTGCGGGGGCATGTACACCGCTAACACCATGGCATCCGCTGTGGAAGCGATGGGTATGAGTCTGCCCGGAAGCTCGTCAAATCCCGCCGAATCTGAGGAAAAGGCGGCTGATTGTGCGGAAGCAGGCAAAACGGTTTACACGCTGCTGGAACAAGGTATCTATCCGAAAGACATCATGACGAAAGAAGCATTCGAAAATGCCATAACCGTCGTGATGGCGCTTGGTGGTTCGACGAATGCGATTTTGCATCTCTTGGGGATGGCCCATGCGATCGGTGTTGATCTCGAAATTGATGACTTTAACCGAATGCAGGCCAAGGTGCCGCATCTGGCTGATTTGAAGCCAAGCGGGCAGTTTGTTATGCAGGACTTGCACAAAGCGGGCGGTGTTCAGGCTGTTATGAAACTGCTGTATGAGGCTGGTTACCTGCATGGCGACTGCTTGACTGTTACTGGCCGGACTGTTGCGGAAAATTTGGCGGAAGCACCGTCTCTGTCTGAGGACCAGTCCATCATTGCGCCGCTGGACCAGCCAAAACGAACAGATGGGCCGCTTATCGTCTTAAAAGGCAACCTGGCACCGAGAGGAGGGGTTGCTAAAGTATCGGGGATACAGGTGACCCGTCACACAGGCCCTGTCCGCGTGTTTGACACAGAACAGGAAGCGATTGACGCTGTCAAACAAGATAAAATACTGGAGGGCGATGTGCTTGTCATTCGTTATGCCGGTCCTAAAGGTGGACCAGGCATGCCAGAGATGCTGGCTGTATCCAGTCTGCTCGTCGGCAAGGGTCTGGGTGAAAAAGTGGCCTTGCTGACCGATGGCCGCTTTTCTGGCGGGACTCATGGTCTGGTCGTCGGTCACATGGCGCCAGAAGCCCAGTCTGGCGGACCGATTGCCTTTTTGCAGGAAGGCGATCAGGTGACGATTGATGCTGATAAAAAAGAATTATCAGCGGCTGTATCTGATGCCGAATTTGAACGGCGCAGACAGCAATGGACAGCACCGCAGCTGTATCAGAAAGGGGTGCTCGGCAAATATGCCCATAACGTCTCCTGCTCCTCAAAAGGCGCTGTAACAGACTACAAAACTAAAAAAGATTAAACGAAAAAGCGGAGGCTGGGACATAACGAGAGCGACTAACTCAAGCGTCGAACAATGCTCCGATTCAGCGGAGGAAAAGACGGCGACTCCTGCGGGAGCAAAGGCATAGGTGAGACCCCGGAGTGCGAACGCACTTCGGAGGCTCATCAGCCGCCCGTGGAAAGTGACGTCTTTTTTCGGAGCGGTTCAGTCACGCAAGTGGTTCGCACTTTTGTCTCAGCCTTTTTTTATGTCAGCCAAAAGGGGCTCATTTTTTTAAAAAATTTTTATGAGCAGTTATTTTTCCGTCACAGGGAACTTGTAAACGCATACATAGTTATCTGATTTATCGAAACTGTCAAAAAAGTATTGAAATACGGTTGACTCGCAGGATAAAACGTTATATGATTAGCGACAATATTAATTTTCTAATGATTCGAAAAGAAGCAAAAAATCTTACAACCACAACTTCATAATATAAACACGATGACGGGAAAAAAAGAACATGCCGATGCATTACCAGAGAGCCGGGGTTGCTGGAAACCCGGAAATGCATATTGTTCCGACATCTTCTCTGAGTGCCTTGCTGAACGGAAGAATTTCCTATTAGGCATGGCCGGGTGCACACTCATGCACCTGTTGAAAAAACGCAGCTGACAAGGCAGTCAGCTGACAAGGTAGCATTTGCGAGAATGCTATAAATCTGGGTGGTACCGTGGAAAGAAGACTCTTTTCGCCCCTATTATGCTGCCAGTGGCAGATTTGGGGCTGGGAAGGGTCTTTTTATATTCAGGTCAAACTGCCGGTGCACGAGGAAGTACTGGTTGTTTGATCAATACCAAAGGAGGCGAGTTGCCGTGAATGCTGAGCCTGAACAGGAATTGAAACAGATGGAGGAAAAGATGACGGGTGCCGATTTACTGATTCAAACACTCGAAGCCGCTGCTGTCGAGACAGTTTTCGGTTACCCAGGAGGCGCGGTGTTACCGATCTATGATGCGTTGTACCGCAGTGATGCCTCCTTTAAGCATATCCTGACACGGCATGAGCAGGGAGCTGTGCATGCGGCTGAAGGCTATGCCCGGGTTACCGGCAAGCCGGGTGTGGTTCTGGCGACGTCGGGACCGGGTGCTACTAATCTGATGACGGGCATTACCGACGCTATGATGGATTCGCTGCCGCTCGTTATCTTTACGGGGCAGGTGGCTACATCCGCCATCGGGTCCGATGCTTTTCAGGAATCGGATGTGATGGGGATTACAACACCGGTTACCAAATACAATTATCAAGTGCGCGACCTTGCAGAATTGCCGCGCATCGTTAAAGAAGCCTTTCACATTGCATCAACCGGGCGGCCGGGACCTGTTGTTGTAGATATCCCGAAAGATATCGCATCAGCTGTTACTTCTGTCAGTACTGATGTGGATGCATCTGATTGCTGCCTCCCTGGCTATCAGCCGAATCAGCAGCCAAATCCACTGCAGATTCTTAAATTGGCTGAGGCACTCGGGCGCTCGGAAAAACCGCTTATCCTGGCGGGCGCGGGTGTTGTGTTTGCAGAAGCAGCGGATGCCTTAAAGGCTTTAGCCGAAAGGCATCGGATCCCGGTCGTCAATACCTTGCACGGACTGGGAAGTTTTCCCGCAACACATGACTTGTCATTCGGCATGGCCGGGATGCATGGCAGTTATGCGGCGAACATGGGCATTGTTGACTGTGATTTGCTGCTTAATATCGGGGCGCGTTTTGACGACCGGCTGACAGGCAATCTGCAGTATTTTGCCCCAAATGCCAAAGTTGCTCATATTGATATCGATCCAGCCGAAATCGGCAAAAATGTCGAAACAGCCATTCCAGTTGTGGCAGACGCAGGGAAAGCACTTGAGGCACTGCTTGAGACCGAAATCTACGGGGAGCAGCAGGCATCATGGCTGGAAACGCTGAAAGCCAACCGGCAGCAGTACCCTTTCTGGTATGACCGGCAGGAGACTTTCATTTCGCCGCAGGGGCTGATTGAGCAGATTTATCAAATGTCAAACGGAGAGGCAATCGTGACAACCGATGTCGGTCAGCACCAAATGTGGGCGGCCCAATACTATCCGTTTGATAAACCGAATCGCTGGGTAACCTCAGGCGGACTTGGCACGATGGGATTTGGCTTTCCCGCTGCCGTGGGTGCACAGCTCGGCGCACCAGATGACCTGGTTGTGGCTGTTGTAGGTGACGGCGGCTTCCAGATGACGGCCCAGGAACTTTCAGTGATTAACGAAAGACAGCTGCCGGTCAAGGTGGTCATTGTTAACAATCAGTCGCTCGGCATGGTTCGGCAATGGCAGGAAAGCTTTTATGCCAAACGTTACTCTGAATCGATTTTTCCGGAAAATCCGGACTTTGTCAAACTGGCGGAATGTTACGGCATTCGCGGGATGCAGGCTGTTCAGGAGTCAGAAGCAGCTGCCGTGCTGGCGGAAGCATTTGCCTGTGACGGCCCGGTGGTGATTGACTGCCGCGTCGTTCAGGAAGAATCCGTCTATCCGATGATTGCACCGGGAAAAGGGATCCACGACATGATAGGGGTGACACGATGAAGCGCATTATTACAGCCGATGTGCAGGATCAGTCAGGGGTTTTGAACCGTATTACCGGCATGCTGCATAAGCGCCAGTTCAATATTGACAGTATTTCGGTCGGCAACTCAGAGCGGGCTGGCATTTCAAAAATGACCTTCGTTGTGGAGGTAAATGATGATCAGAAAGTGGAGCAGCTGACGAAACAGCTGAATAAACAAATTGATGTCTTAAAAGTAAAGGACATTACAGAACAGTCAATTGTGGCACGGGAAATGGCGCTGATCAAAGTTGGCGGAAGCGGCCAGCAGCGGACAGAGATTCAGGGAGTGATTGCACCATTCCGCGCGTCTGTCATTGATGTCAGCCGCGACAGCATGACCATTCAGATCACTGGCAAACCGGAGAAAGTTGAAGCCCTGATTGCTCTGTTAAGACCGTATGGCATTAAGGAACTGGCCAAAACAGGGATGACAGCCTTTTTGAGAGGCCAGCAGCCCAAAGATATTACTGAGATCAATTCCCAATTTGTTTAATTTAAAAAGGAGGACGCGAAAAATGGCAAAAGTATTATATGAACAGGATATAGACACAGGTGTCTTGCAGGCGAAGAAAGTTGCGGTGATTGGTTACGGATCTCAAGGCCATGCGCATGCACTTAATCTGCGGGAAAGCGGCTATGACGTCATTATCGGTGTCCGCCCTGGTAAATCACAGAAAAAAGCCGAGGATGACGGTTTTACAGTAAAATCTGTAGCTGAAGCTGTTCAAGAAACAAACGTTATGATGTTCCTGCTCCCGGATGAGCTTCAAACGGGGGTCTATGAAAAAAGTATTAAACCTCATTTAAAAGAGGGCGATTCACTTGCATTCGCGCATGGATTTAATGTGCATTTTTCGCAAATCGTTCCGCCAGACAATGTCAACGTATTTATGGTAGCGCCGAAGGGACCAGGTCATATAGTACGCCGTACGTATGAAGACGGTGGAGGTGTTCCGTCATTATACGCTGTCCATCAGGATGTTTCAGGCGATACGCGTGACGTAGCTCTGGGCTATGCACAAGGCATCGGCTCAGCAAGAGCTGGTATTTTGAAGACAAGTTTCCAGGAAGAGACAGAATCTGATTTGTTTGGTGAGCAGGCTGTTCTTTGCGGAGGCATGACGAGTCTTGTCAAGGCCGGTTTTGAGACATTAACAGAAGCTGGCTATCAACCTGAAGTTGCCTATTTTGAATGCTTGCATGAGATGAAAATGATCGTTGACCTCATGTATGAAGGCGGGCTGGAAAATGTGCGTTATTCTATTTCCGATACGGCTCAGTGGGGTGACTTTGTTTCTGGTGATCGTGTGATTAATGAAGAGACAAGAGAGCGCATGAAAGATGTATTATCTGAAATCCAATCAGGTGAATTTGCTAAAGGCTGGATTTCAGAAAATCAAGCCAACCGCCCGATGTATAATGCCATTAATGAAAAAGAAAAGAATCTGGAAGTTGAAAAAGTCGGAAGGGAGCTGCGTGATTTAATGCCTTTTGTTAAACAGCCATTGCAAGCGAAAGAACAAACGAAACAAAAGGATGTGAAGGCCCATGTCAGTCATTAAGGTATTTGATACGACACTGCGGGACGGTGAACAGTCCCCCGGTGTCAACTTGACCAAACAGGAAAAGCTGGAAATGGCCAAACAACTGGAACGCTGGGGTGTGGACCGAATGGAAGCAGGGTTTCCTGCTTCCTCCAAAGGTGACTTTGAAGCCGTTAAAGCTATTGCTCAAACAATTCAGAACACATCCGTCACAGGGCTTGCAAGAACGCGCCAGGAAGATATCGATACAGCCTGGGAGGCTCTGAAATACGCCGAGGAGCCGCGCATTCATTTGTTTCTGGCCACCTCACCAATCCATATGACCTATAAGTTGAAACAAACACCTGAGCAGGTTATGGAAAACGCCATCAGCATGGTCCGTTACGCCCGGAGCAAATTTCCGCAAGTGGAATGGTCAGCGGAAGACGCTTCCCGGTCTGACTGGCAGTTTCTTGCCCAGATTATCGAACATGTCATTGATGCCGGGGCAACGGTAATCAACCTGCCGGATACGGTTGGCTATTCGACTCCCGCTGAATACGGTGATTTGTTTCGCTTCATCCGCGAAACGGTCCCGAATATTGGGCGAGTGGAGCTTTCCTGCCATTGCCACAATGATCTGGGGCTCGCTGCTGCTAACGCGATTGCAGCTGTCGAAAATGGCGCTACGCAAGTGGAAGGTACGATTAACGGCATCGGCGAGCGCGCTGGCAATGCCTCACTCGAGGAAGTGGCTGTCGCTCTGCGGGTCCGCTCAGATTATTACCAGTATGCAACCAATCTTAAATTGGATGAGACGAAGCAGACCAGTGACTTAATCGCCAAATTAACCGGCATGTACGTGCAGGCAAATAAAGCTGTAGTTGGCCGCAATGCATTCCAGCATGAGGCAGGCATTCATCAGGATGGTGTCTTAAAAAATAGAGAAACCTATGAAATTATGACACCGGAAATGGTCGGCGTCAAAACGGACACATTATTCCTTGGCAAACATTCCGGTCATCATGCTTTCCAGGACCGGGTGCAAGAACTTGGCGTTGATCTGTCTGAGGAAAAGTCAAAAGAAGCGTTCGCCAAATTTAAACAGCTGACCGATCAGAAAAAAGAAGTGACTGATGATGATCTGTATACGATCCTGATGGAAATTCAAACGGATACGTCAGCCGTTAATACGTATCAGCTGACGATGTTTCAAGTGCAGTATGGCACAGCGAATATCCCGACCGCTACAGTGTCACTGACGGCTCCGGATGGCGGCTCACTGGAGACAGCCTGCACTGGACAGGGAAGTGTTGAGGCATTGTACAACACACTTGATGCGCTGATTGAGGAAGAACTGCACTTAACAGATTATCAGCTCAGTTCCATCGGCCGCGGCAGAGATGCATTGGCTGAATCGCATGTCCAGCTCACCGTCAATGGTGAAATGACAAACGGCCGAGGGGCTGCGCAGGATGTGCTAGAAGCGTCCGTCAACGCGTTTTTAAACGCCGTTAATCGGTATATTGTCCAGAAAACAATGGCCAAAGATGAACCAGCCGCGCATAAATAACGGTGATCGATCGTTACATGATAAAGGAGGAGAAGGGCATGCATAAGCACATTTCATTGCTTCCAGGTGATGGCGTCGGGAAAGAAGTTATGGAATCGGCTGAAGCCGTGCTGCAAGCAGTCGGCACAGAGTTTGGCCACACATTCACAACGGAGGAGCGGGCAATCGGTGGTGAGGCGGTCGATCATTATGACACGCCTCTTCCGGAAGCAACCATCCAGGCTTCCGAACAGGCTGATGCGCTATTGCTTGGTGCTGTCGGCGGTCCCAAATGGGATGGGGTGTCTGCGGCTAAACGCCCCGAAAAAGGACTGCTGGGTATACGGAAAGCTATGGGCCTGTTTGCGAATCTAAGGCCTGTCAAATGGTTTCCGGCATTACAGAGTGCTTCGCCGCTGAAAGAAAGTGTCATTGCCGGCAGTGACGTGCTTATCATCCGTGAGCTGACAGGCGGCCTTTATTTCGGCGAGCCACGCGGACGCAACGGCCAGGGGGATGCGGTTGTGGATACGCTCAGTTATCAGCGCGCGGAAATGGAGCGGATTGTTGACAAAGCATTTCAGAGTGCACACATGCGGCGCGGGCATGTCACATCAGTCGACAAAGCAAATGTTCTCGAATCAAGTCGGATGTGGCGCGAAGTAGTCGAGGCAAAAAGCAAGGACTACCCTGATGTTGAAGTGGAGCATATGCTCGTGGATGCCGCCGCCATGGCATTAATCACACAGCCTAATCAATTTGATGTACTTGTGACGGAGAATATGTTCGGTGATATTTTAAGTGACGAAGCTTCCGTTCTTACCGGTTCTCTCGGCATGCTGCCATCTGCAAGCATTCGCTCAGACGGCTTTGGCCTCTATGAACCAGTGCATGGCTCAGCGCCTGATATTGCCGGCCAGGGCAGTGTTAATCCGTTAGGCATGATTTTATCAGTCGCGCTCATGCTGCGTCATTCCTTCCAGATGACAGAAGAAGCGTCTGCTGTTGAACAGGCGGTCCAGGAGACGCTTAATCACGGTTATCACACAGCAGATCTGCCTCAGGAAAACGGTCAGCTTATGGATACAGAACACATGACAGCAGCCGTTATCGATTATTTAACAGCTAAGAGTGTTTCAGACAGCATTTGCCGTATGTATGTCTGATTATGGGGAGGTGTGAATGATGGGCAAACCAGAAACGATTATAGAAAAGATTTGGAACAATCATCTGGTGCACCAGGAAACGGCGAAACCTGATTTAATGTATATTGATCTGCATCTGGTGCATGAGGTGACATCACCACAGGCGTTTGAAGGCCTCCGCTTAAATAATCGCCGCGTCCGACGCCCGGATCTGACATTTGCGACGATGGATCATAATGTACCGACACACAACCGGGATGTCATTGCGGACCAGGTTGCGGAAAAGCAAATGGACACATTGAAGAAAAATTGTCAGGACTTTGGTGTGAAGTTGGCCGATATGTTTCATCCTTATCAGGGGATTGTGCATGTCATTGGCCCGCAGCTCGGTATGACCCAGCCAGGTAAAACCATTGTCTGCGGCGACAGTCACACATCAACGCACGGCGCGTTTGGTGCGCTCGCGTTTGGCATTGGCACGAGTGAAGTTGAGCATGTGCTGGCAACGCAGACATTATGGCAAAAGCCGCCGAAAACCTTGAATGTTCATGTGGACGGTGACCTTGGAACAGGTGTTACAGCGAAGGACTTAATTTTGGCGATTATTTCAAAATTCGGTGTTCGTTTTGGTTCAGGTTATATCATGGAATATACGGGCGAAGCGATCCGGAACTTATCAATGGAAGAACGTATGACGATCTGCAACATGTCGATTGAAGCCGGTGCCAGAGCGGGGCTGATCAGTCCGGATGAGAAAACGGTCGATTTTCTCCGGGATAAGCCCCATGTGCCGCAGGGTGAAGCATTCGAGGCAAAAGCAGTAGAATGGCTGAATCTAGCAACCGATGAAGGGGCTGCGTACGACAAAACGGTAACCATTCATGCTAATGAGATTGAACCGCAAGTATCGTGGGGTACCAATCCCGGCATGTGTGTCCCAGTCAGCGGCAGCACACCGGTGATAGACCAGTCCGAAAATCCGGATGAGGTCACGCGTGCTCTTGACTATATGGGACTTAAGGAAAACAAGCCGATGACGTCTATCGAGGTTGGTCATGTCTTTATTGGGTCATGCACGAATTCACGTATTACCGACTTACGCAAAGCTGCCCAAATTGCCCAAGGGCAGGAGGTGAATCCGGGTGTTCGTGCCATGGTGGTGCCAGGTTCCTTTGGTGTCAAAGTCCAAGCAGAAAAGGAAGGACTTGATAGAATCTTTAAAGATGCCGGATTTGAATGGCGTGAAGCAGGCTGCAGCATGTGCCTGGCCATGAATGACGATATTGTGCCACCTGGTGAGCGCTGTGCATCAACGTCCAACCGTAATTTTGAAGGCAGACAGGGGAATGAGGCCCGTACGCATTTGGTCAGTCCGGAAATGGCTGCCGCAGCCGCTATTAATGGTCACTTTGTTGATGTCCGGAAACTTACGGTGAATGTGTAGTCTGTCTAAAACACTAGATAAGAGACCAGTTTATGTGGGGTGTTAACCATGAAAGCGATCCAGGAACATGAGGGTGTGGCTGTTCCGTTAAATCGGGCAAACGTTGACACGGATCAGATCATCCCGAAACAATTTTTGAAACGGATTGAGCGGACCGGCTTTGGTCAGTTTCTGTTTTACAATTGGCGATTTGATGAAACAGGCCAGGAGCGTGCTGACTTCATCCTGAATCAGCCGGACTACAAAGAGGGCACGATTTTACTGGCCGGCGAAAACTTTGGCTGCGGCTCATCCCGTGAGCATGCGCCATGGTCGCTCGAAGATTATGGCTTCCAAGTGATTATCGCACCAAGTTTTGCCGATATTTTCTATAATAATGCCATGAAAAATGGCATTCTGCCTATTGAACTGCCTGAAGAATACGTGCAGCAGTGGATAAAACAGGCAGAGCAGGGGAAACTGGTGCTGAAAGTCGATTTAGAGGAACAGATTATTCAGGATCAGATGCAGAAAATAACGTTCGATATCCCGGCTTATCAAAAGGAAAATTTGCTTTATGGGCTGGATGATATCGCCATCACGCTGAAGCATGAAGATGTCATCACGGCGTTTGAGGACGCCAGACAGGTTTAGGAAAGCTGCAGGCAAAAATCGTTAATAAAGGAGTGAGCTGACTTGGGGATTGGTTAAACAAGGATCTAATGAACAAAGCTAGGGAGCAGCTGGCAACGATTGCACACCGTACACCCATTTTGCGGTCAGCGACAACAGATGCTCTGGCCGGGAAACATGTGTATTTTAAAATGGAAAACCAGCAGAAGACAGGTGCATTCAAATTTAGAGGAGCAAGTTTTAAACTCCTGCAGCTGCCAGAGGAAAAACTGGCAAAAGGCGTGATTGCTGCATCGGCTGGCAATCACGCGCAGGGCGTAGCAAATGCCGCAACCCGGCTGAATACGCAAGCAACGATTTTTATGCCGGAGCATACACCAGCGGCTAAAGTTGAGGCCACCAGGACTTACGGTGCAGAAGTGGTGCTTACCGGCGAATCATTTCAGGAAGCGTATGATGCCTCAATGCAGCGACAATGGCAAACAGGAGCTGCGTATATTCACCCGTTTGATGATTATGAAATCATGGCCGGTCAGGGAACTGTTGCAGCCGAAATGCTCCAGCAGGAAGACCGACTTGATACGCTTATTGTCCCGATTGGCGGCGGCGGGCTGATCAGCGGAATTGCTGCAACTGCCAAATATATGAATCCGCATATCAAGGTGATTGGTGTGCAGGCCTCAGGTGCAGCAGCCATGTATGAAAGCTATTACGGTCATCGTCTCAAGCGGCTCGAGCAGGTGTCTACGATTGCTGAAGGGATTGCCGTTAAAAAGCCAGGCGACCTTACCTGGCCATTGATCAATCAATATGTTGATGATATCGTCACGGTCAATGATACAGATATTGCATCAGCTGTTGTCTATATGCTTGAACGCAATAAAACATTGCTGGAAGGCGCCGGTGCCGCGTCTCTGGCTGCATTGTTTGCTCACGGGAGTCGCATACAATCAGAGCATTGCGGCATGATCGTCAGCGGCGGCAATATGGATATCAGTACATTGCCGATGATCCAGCAGCTTGCCAGCAGCCATCATCGGTCAGCCTAAAATGATAAAAACCCGGGTGAAGATGCTGAATAAACAGGTCTTTATCCGGGTTTTTACGTTTGTCTTGTATGATATTATATAAGGTTATAAATACGGCATGAAGAAGTGACTGAAATGTTACGCAAAGCTTTTCGCGTGATGTTTATTAAGACAAACGTTATAATCATAGGTTGTCATTGCTTGTATTTTTGGCTTCATATGCAAGCCGTTCTGAGATATGTCACAAGAGACCATCCAGAAAATCTAAAAGCAATTAAGTAAAAGCAATCAGGAGTGAATTCATCATGCTAGAGCATATTTCAAATGGTTATGTGGCAAAAGAAACTTTAAACAGCAGTCTGCCGAAAGTGAAAAATGACGACCAGGCTGCTCAACAATTTAATGAAGGGTTTAATTTATCCAGAAGCACGATGAGGTTTGCAGGTCTATTTGAATTAATCGGCTCTCTATTTTTATTGATGTCCGTATTTGGAAAAACGTTTGTTCGAATAGGATCGATTATGATCACTATTATCCTTAGCGTTGCTGTTTTTAAACATTTTGAAGCTGGTCATGGCCTTAAAGGAGCCAAAAAAGCGCTGAAACTCTTGGGTTTAAATAGCATCAACTTCCTGGAAACACTAAGCAGCACTAATAAATAGTGGCTGCAAGGCCAAAAAATGCCTCAATCAATCTTTTGAAGAATTGAGGCATTTTTATTTAGGGATAGAGCATTTGGGCGTTCTTCATTAAGCTGATTGTTTCAGTATCTGACTATTTAACATTTTGTAAAATCCATATGTTAAAATTAAGGCAGTATTCATGTTTACGGTTTGATGGTTTAAAACAGTTAAGGAAGTTAAAAGATGGAGGATGAAAACGTGACTTCTGTCGAGGTGCAGCGATCCAGCAAAACAAAAATCTCCTTTCTTGGTTTGTAAGGCTGGGCCGTACAATAAAATATGGAGGGTAGAATTTGAAACAGCGTATTTTGGGATTTTTGCTATATTTTGTTTCGTTTTTTATTGTAGCCTCAGTGACTAATGCTATTTTTAAAGACGGTTTAAATGTACTGACGGTTTCTTTAGTCGCTTTGATGGTTAGTCTTGGGTTAGCCTGCATTGGTCCGGGGAAAACAGATGGAAAGTAAACTAACGGAATACTTCCCGATCAGGTATTTATTGAATTAAAAAGGTGGTGGTACGCCTTTGAATGATGATTTAAAAGGTGTATTTGATAGAATGGGGATACTGGACCTGATTTTTATAATCCCTATGTTTCTGTTATTTTCTTACTTACCTGTTTATAATTTTTGGAGCATAATAATAAATACAATTATTGTTATATTTTTTGCGTTTGGTTTGTCTGCGGCGTTTCATATTCTTGTTAGCATTATTAAAAAGAGAAATGATCAGAGTGGATGATAGAAATGTAAGACCATTTTAATATGGACTTTTTTATCGGAGGAGCCGTTTCTAAATTTAGTAATGATAAGTTCACTTAATTTATCGCTCTATGGTTTTATTGGATTCCTGGTAGTGCTGATACGGGTAATATTAGGGGGCAGTATATTGATTGGCATTATTTTCTCAGTGTTTGTCATTTTAGTAGTTAGTATAGGCATTTATAAAATGGTTTCGGGAAAAGGAACGCCTAGCAATAGTTATACACCATTTGACCATATTACTGGTCAGACTGACACCGCGTTTCACGAGGAAAAAGAGTACGATGAAAAAGAAAAGAATTAAGTAATAGCGGTTTTAGCATTCTTAATTAACGGAGGCTAAAGGAATAGAGAACGGCAATTAATAAGAAGTCTGAAGACTATTAACACCTAAACAAACGAGCGTGATGGTTAATAAAAAACACCATAAAAAAGCGTCTGAACCCTGTCACATCAAGGAACAGACGCTTTAATTACGGATGGAGCATATCGGGCTCGAACCGATGACCTCATCGCTGCCAGCGATGCGCTCTCCCAACTGAGCTAATGCCCCGAATAAGTACACTATATATTATAGCCATTTTTTCAGTGTGTTTCAAGGGGTTGTTTAATTAAATCTTAAATCCAGTCTTCTTTCATTTCCGCAAGTACGTTTTTAACAGAAATGGATTTTCTGACGTTATCATAAAGATGCTTTACGGGTATATGATAGAGGAATAAACGCACCGTTTACAAAAGAGGGAGGCATTCAAATGGATTTAGGACTGAAAGACAAGTCTGTGCTCGTACTGGCATCGAGTAAAGGGCTGGGAAGAGCAACGGCTAGCCAATTTGCAATGGAGGGTGCCAGGGTGTTTCTGTCAAGCCGGGATGAATCACAGCTTAGCCAGACTGCCGCGGCGATACGCGAGGAAACTGGCAACCCGGACGTCACATATAGTGTTTGTGATATAACGGATGGCGATGCCATTAAACAGCTTGTTTCAAAAGCGGTTCGCGAGCAGGGACCAATGGATGTATTAGTTAATAACGCCGGCGGGCCGCCAGCGGGCACATTTGATGATATGAAAGATGTTGACTGGCAGGGTGCATTTGAGCTTAATTTGCTGAGCTTTGTCAGAGCTATTCGTGAAACATTGCCTTATATGCGACAGCAGGGAGGCGGTCACATTCTTAACTTCGCTTCATCATCCATTAAAGAGCCAATCGATAATTTAATTCTGTCCAACACATTCAGAGCGGGGATTACAGGCCTGTCCAAAAGTTTATCGCAGGAGTTGGCTGCGGATAATATTTTAATTAACACAATCGGACCTGGGCGTATTGGGACAGACCGGGTTGACCACCTTGATGCGGTTAAGGCAGAAAAACTGAATGAATCACTGGCGGAAGTGAAGCAGGAGGCAGAGAAACAGATTCCTGCAGGGCGCTACGGTGAGCCGGTGGAGTTTGCAAAAACAGCTGTGTTTCTTTGTTCACAAGCGAATACGTATATCACAGGTCAATCACTGCTGGTGGATGGCGGCATGATCAAAGCACTTTGAGTCCTGTCAAATCAGGATTCATATCAGGATGGCACCTGTGCATTGACAGCGAGTCAGAAAGGACTTATGCTGTTTGTGTAACGGGTTACATAAACGTTCTTGCAGATTGCCCCGTTATGTGAGATATTGAACGATTAATGAATGGGAAGGAATTTTTTATGGCGACTATCCGGGATGTAGCAAGATACGCCAATGTCTCAACGGCAACGGTATCCAGAGTTATGAACCGCAATGGCTATGCAGATGCAGAAACCAGCAGACGGGTGAAAGAAGCCATTGAACAGCTTGATTACAGACCCAATGATGTGGCGCGCAGTCTCTTTAAAGGGCGCTCTGGCATGATCGCGCTGCTTGTTCCCGATATTACAAATCCCTTTTTTCCGGAACTTGCGCGCGCTGTGGAAGATAAGACAAACCTCAATGGCTATTCATTTGTGCTTTGCAACACCGATAATGATGTAGCTAAACAGCTGAATTATTTGAATGCCCTGCAGCAAAAGTCAATTGATGGTTTTATTATTGTTTCCAGCTCGCTTACACCAGATAACATGCAGTCTCTTCAAGTGCCTGCTGTGGCACTTGATCGCGTTATTAGCCCCAGCATGCCGTCGGTTACCGTTAATAATCGGAGTGGTGCCAGACAGGCGGTTGATCATCTGAAGGCGATTGGCTGCCGGCGTATTGCTCATGTTGCCGGACTGGAATATGCTGATAACGCAGCTCAGCGAATGCGCGGCTATCTGGATGCTGTGAAGCAGGAAGATTGGTTCGACAGCCGTTATATTGTGTCGGGTGCATACCATTTCAATCAGGCCCAGGAAGCTGTTGAGACGATGCTTTCTAATAATCCGGACATTGATGGCATTTTTGCTGGTAATGATATGATGGGTGCTGGCGTGCTTCATGCCGCAGCTTCGTTAGGCAAACGAATTCCCGATGATCTGGCAGTCGTTGGTTTTGACGGGATTGCCCTGAGTGAAACGGTAACCCCTGCTTTGACGACGATGACGCAGCCGATCTATGATATGGGCGCGAAAGCTGCGGACATGCTGATCAATCAAATTGAGACGGCTGATTCAACCGTTATGACAGAAGAGTTTAACGTGCAGCTGGCAGAACGCGAATCAACGTTACGAAAGGCGGCTACGAATGAGCAGTAAACCGAATGTCTGTATTGTTGGCAGCATTAATATGGATTTAACAGTCACCACCGAGAGCATGCCAATGCAGGGTGAAACGGTTCTCGGCGATCAATTTTTCACAAACCCCGGCGGTAAAGGAGCTAACCAGGCGGTAGCAGCGGCCCGAATGGGGGCAGATGTCACCTTTATCGGGGCAGTTGGCGACGACCCATTTGGCAAACATCTGCTGGAAAACCTAAGAAATGAGGGTGTTGCTGCAGATGGTGTTGACACGATGTCTGAATCAGCCACGGGAACGGCCACCATTATTTTGTCGGATAATGACAACCGTATCATTGTCGCACCTGGAGCGAACAGGGATGTGACGTCAGACAGAGTGGCGGAATATCGCAATTTAATCCAAAACAGTGATATCGTTCTCCTGCAGCTGGAAGTGCCTATGGATACCATTGCATTCACAGCTGAAGCAGCTGAACAGGCAGGGGTTCCGGTTGTTCTGAATCCTGCCCCATTTCAGTCTTTGCCGGAGGAAGTTCTGAACAGTGCCCGCTACATGACGCCAAATGAAATTGAACTGGCATCACTGCAAAACGAAGCAGAGTTTCCACTTATCAAAGAAAAATCAATCGTTACTCGTGGTGAGCAAGGTGTTTCGTTTGTTGTGAATGGGGCGGAGCAAAAAGTGCCCAGTCATGCTATTCAAGTCAAGGATACAACAGGTGCCGGTGATACATTTAACGGAGCACTGGCCGCAGAACTCGCCAGTGGCACCGCACTGGAAAGGGCTGTCGCCACAGCGAACGCAGCCGCCGCTTTATCAGTAGAAAAAATAGGTGCACAGGGCGGGATGCCCTACAGACAGGATGTTGTGACGTTTTTGCAGGGAAAAGACTAGGCTGCCCGACATGAAGCAGCTCTTTAATGAAACAGGACTTAACTGACAAGAACGCCGTTTACTATGGAAAAAACCGGTTGATTGCGTTTTCAAGTCTTTATGTAGTAAACTGGACCATGCAGCTAAAAGCAATGATTAGGAGGTTCTATTTTGGTACTACCATACGCACACGAAACAGAGACAGATTTCAGCGATAAACAAAATTATGCTGACTATGAAGCAGCCCTCCGAAAAGTTGAAAGTCAACTGGGTCAGGATTATCCGCTGGTTATTGGCGGAGAGAGAGTTTATACCGATAATAAACTGACATCTGTTAATCCTGCTAACACAGAACAAGTTATCGGCAGAGCTTCTATGGCTACGAAAGAACATGTTGAACAGGCAATGGAATCTGCCAAAGAAGCATTCAAAACATGGAAAAAGTGGACACCAGAAGAGCGTGCTGAAGTTCTGTTTAAGGCAGCTGCGATATCCCGCCGCCACAAGCATGAGCTTTCCGCGCTGATGTCTTTTGAAGCGAATAAACCATGGGGTCAGGCTGATGGCGATACAGCGGAAGCCATTGACTTTATGGAATATTATGGCCGTCAGATGGTTCGTCTGGGACAAGGCCGCGAAGTCAATGACCGGACAGATGAAAATAATACCTTCTTCTATCAGCCAATCGGACCTGGTGTTGCTATTCCGCCGTGGAATTTTGCTTATGCCATTGTAACTGGTACGACCGTTGCGCCGATTGTAGCGGGTAATCCGGTTCTGATGAAACCGTCGGAAAATACACCCGTTATTGCGTATCAGCTGATCAGAATTCTGGAAGAGGCAGGTCTTCCTAAAGGTGTCGTCAACTTCATTCCGGGTGACCCTGCTGAAATTGGTGACTATCTTGTTGACCATATCGATACACAATTCATCAATTTCACCGGCTCCCGCGCGACTGGTACGCGTATTTATGAACGTGCTGCTGTTGTCCATGAAGGCCAGGCACATTTGAAGCGTGTCGTTGCTGAAATGGGTGGTAAGGATACGATCGTTGTCGATAACGACGCTGACCTGGATCTTGCAGCCCAGTCGATCGTTGATTCAACATTTGGCTTCCAGGGGCAAAAGTGCTCGGCATGCTCACGTGCTATTGTGCATCAGGATGTCTATGACGAGGTACTGGCTAAAACCGCTGAAAAGGCTAAGTCCTATACAGTCGGCAACCCTGGTGAAGAAAATGTTGGTATGGGTGCTGTCGTCAACCAAAAACAGTTTGATAGAATTAAAGATTACATTGAAATCGGTAAGCAGGAAGGCGAACTCGTTTTTGGCGGCGAAACAGACGACTCCAAAGGCTATCACGTTTATCCAACCATCTTTAAAGACCTGGATCCGCAAAGCCGTATCATGCAAGAGGAAATCTTCGGTCCAGTGGTTGGTTTCACGAGAGCAAAAGACTTTGATGAACTTATGGACATTGCCAACAACACGGATTATGCGCTGACAGGCGCGGTTATCTCTAAGAACCGTGCGCATTTGAACCGTGCCCGCTATGAATTTGAAGTCGGCAACTTGTACTTCAACCGCGGATGCACTGGCTCCATTGTTGGCTACCAGCCATTTGGCGGCTACAAAATGTCCGGAACGAACGCCAAAGCAGGCGGCCCGGATTATCTCCTGAACTTCCTGAATCCAAAAACTGTAACAGAAACCTGGTAAATATAAAAAAAGGCGGCACCGTTACGTGCCGCTCTTTTTTATAGCTAGTTGAATTCATAATGTCCCTGTTCTCTTCATAAACAGCTGTAGGCTTAAAACAGAACTCTCGCCAGATAGATGACACCTGTTACGCTGATGGCACTGCAGATGGTGGAAAATAACACAATCTGCGCGGCCAGATGCGGGTGATTATCATATTCCTGGGCAATCACCGAGCTGTTTACCGCTGTCGGCATGGCAGAGGCTATGAATAGAGCCTGGGCTGTGATGCCATCAATTCCCAACAACAAGATGATGATGAAGGCGATGGCGGGTCCGAGCACTAAGCGCACTATCACACTGTAGTAAACATCCGTCAGGGCTGAGGTGAGTTTAATTTGTGCCACTTGAGCACCCAGCAGAACCAGGGCTATTGCGATCATCCCGTCAGAAATATAGTTCGCCGGCGTCCATAAAAAGGACGGCATGGGCACGTTAAACAGATTGAGCAGGATACCGGCTGCCATCGCATACAGGACAGGCATTTTAAAATAGCTGAGAATGGCTTGCCATTTGCCGATGCTTGCTGACTGCATAGCGAAAATGCCATAGGAGAACGTCAGGATATTTTGCATCGTCAGAATAATGACTTGAATGGACATGGCAAATGAATCGCCTTTAAACACAAGGTCGTTTACCGGCACACCATAATTGCCCGAGTTGAACAGAATCACACTGTTTGAGAATGTCGCGCTTTTCGATTGACTATACCCCTTGAATTTCGCAATAAGCTTGGAAATGAGGAACAGAATGATCATGTATAAGGCGAAAAATAGGATAACCAGCAAAAAGATTTTGCCGGAAAAATTCGTATCATATAATTTAACAAAAATGAATCCGGGAACAAGAAAATAAATATTCAGCTTCGCCAGCGTCTGCAGATCAAGCTTAAATTTTTTCTCCATTAAAAACCCGATCCCCATAATGATGAAGACAGGGAGCAGGATATCAATTAAAATTGTATACAGTTCAGTCAACAAAGTCGCCCTTTCTTGTGACTATCATAGAGATTCTATTTTAGTAAAAACCCGGCTATGATTATAGGTGCTGTCCCAGCGCGTATGAGACAGCAGCACGAAACTGCCGGCAGCCCTGGCAGGACAGCCGGCTATGCTGCTATATTACTTCCACGTATTTTCCAGCACCCGTACCCAATTTCCGTGGGTGATTTTTTGCAGCTCATCGTCATCGAAGCCATGTGCCTTCAAGCGTTCCAGCAAATGAGGAAGCCCTGTCACATCGCTTAATGAGTCTGAGACAGTTGTGCCGTCGAAATCGGAACCTAAAGCAACATGGTCAACACCGAAATTTTCGGCGATATAAGCCACATGCCGGACAATGTTATCCAGTGAGATATTGGTTCCGAGACCGCCATCCTGCCGCAGCATATTGACCGCATAATTAATACCGGCCACACCTCCCGACGCCGCAATGGCTGCAAGCTGTTTATCGGTCAGATTGCGAGCGCTTGGGCTGAGGGCGTGGGCATTGGAATGGGTTGCCACGATTGGCGCGTCCGTTATATTTGCGACATCCCAGAACCCTTTCTCATTCAGGTGGGTTGTGTCGATCATAATTCCCAGCTGGTTGCATTCTCTGACGAGGGCTTTGCCGGCGTCCGTCAGGCCGGACCCGGTGTCAGGTGAAGATGGATAGCGAAACGGGACGCCTTCCCCGAATAGATTGGGCCGGCTCCAGACGATGCCGAGTGACCGCAATCCGGCTTGATAGAGCACATGAAGGGCGTCCAGGTTTGTATCAATCGCTTCCGCACCTTCAATGTGAAAAATGGCAGCCATCATGTCCTGCTGCTGCAGACAATCTTTTAATTCAGCAGCTGTCCGGACGACCTTAAACTGACCATCTGAAGCAGCCTCAATCTGAAATAATTTCGCAGCCAAAGCATTCGAAAATGTCAAGGCCCGTTCGTGACTGATCATCGGAGGCAGCGGTACATCATAGCCAGTTTCCGTTAAATGGCTCTCCGGCCCGCCCTGATCCACGGCATCCGGTGTGTAGACGGCAAAGAAGCCGCCGCCCAGGCCGCCTTTTTTAGCGCGCGGCAGATCGATATGGCCTGAGGTGCTTTCTGTGAAAAAAGAAGGGGTATCGTTCGACTTGTGCAGCCTGAGAAGTGTGTCATTGTGTCCGTCCAGTATTGGAAAGTGGCCCATTATTGCAACACTCCTTTTTGTTTAAACGTGTTTTTAGTTTACCATATTTTAATAGCGTTGTATGTTTCGGGGGCCATTTATTTACGGTGATTATGAAATATAACAAGATAGTTAGTGAAAAGATAGAGCGGTTTTGTTAAAATCAACCATGGTTTCTTCTGGACACGCCTCATCTTTTACCTGATAATCGATTATAAATAAACAGCTTATATTTACTAATGGACAGCTGGCTATTGTAAAGGAGTTGTAGACGTGGTATTTGTCTGGTTTGGTTTAGCAGCGGCGATAACCGTTTTAACTGCCATAAAACTATCACAATATGCTGATGTTATCAGCAGTAAAACACGAATGGGCGGGATGCTTGTCGGAACGGTTCTGCTTGCAGGTGCGACATCACTCCCGGAACTGACGACAAGTTTCTCAGCAGTTGTGATTGCTAATAGTGATATTGCAATTGGCAATATGCTTGGTTCTAATTTGTTTAATATATTTATATTGGCTGTACTGGACCTGTTTTACAGGCGGCACAAACTGTTTTACCTTGCTAACAGGAATCATAAGTATACGGCGTTTTTAGGTCTATTTCTCATGTTGCTTGTGTTAACTGCTCTGCTGTTCAGACCAGGTTATACCCTGTTGGGAGGCGGGGTGGATGCTTGGCTGATTTTAGCGGCCTATATTGCTGGCATGATAATCATCAGTCAAATGCCATCGCCGCAAACCCGCACTGAGACGGTGAAAGATGCAAAGGACACAGCGGCTAAGACTGCTTCTATTCCGGTGAAATTTGCGATAATTGGTTTTATCCTGACAGCTGTGATTATTTTAGGGTCAGGTACATTGCTTTCGATAACCGGCGATGAGATTGCTGATGTAACGGGGCTTGGCTCCAGTTTCATAGGCAGTTTTCTGGTTGCGGCGGCTACGTCACTTCCGGAAGCAGTGTCAGTTTTTTCGGCATTACGGCTGAAAAATGTTAATTTGGCGATAGGTGCTATTCTTGGCAGTAATATGCTGAATATGGTGATTCTCGCTTTATCAGACTTTGTCTATCAGGATGGTGCCATTTTAACTGATGTCAGCGCTTCTCACATAGTGTCGGCTGCTGGCGGTTCTTTCCTGGCAGCTATTATCATCTGGTCGTTCATGCGGCAGCAAACGAAATCGCTGACTGCCTACAGCAATCCTTCGGTGATAATGGTGGTGGGCTACTTTCTGGTTCAGTATCTTGTATTAAAAGGCTAAAAAATCAGGTTTAACTGCAGGATTGCAAGGGAATACATGATATAAGTGCAACATTATTGACGATAAGGAGCTGAAGACAATGGCTGAACGAATTAAATTACGTTGGAAAGAAGAAGTAGCTGAAGATACCATGGCTTTCCACTGGGAAATGCCTGAAGGATTTGAATTCAAAGCAGGCCAATTGGGTGATTTTACTTTAATAAATCCGGATGAGACGGATGAAGAAGGAAATACCCGGCCTTTCTCGTTCGTTTATGCACCTTCAGAAAATGAGCTGGTGACCGCTACTCGTATGCGTGATTCAGCTTTTAAACGGGAGTTATCCAAACTCTCTGAGGGCGATGAGGTTGAATTTGATGGTCCGAATGGCCATTTCACGCTGCACAAGACCGAATCAACGCCAGCTGTTTTCCTGATTGGCGGTATTGGCATAACGCCAATTCGGAGTATGATTGGTGAGGCAACAAAACAAGAGACATCACACGATATGACTTTGCTGTTTTCAAACAGCAAGCCAGAGGATGCACCGTTTATGTCTGACCTGCGGGAATTCGAGAAAGAAAATCCGAATTTCACGTTCGTCCCAGTTATGACACAGGCTGATTCTGAATGGGACGGTGAGAGCGGGCATATCGATGCGGATATGCTGAAACGGTATGTATCCGATGTGAGTAAACCGATCTATTATCTCTCCGGGCCGCCAGGAATGGTTAATGCGATGTATGATATGCTGGTTGAAGCAGGCGCGAATGAGGACAATATCCGAGCTGAAGAGTTTGGCGGCTATTAGTCTTGCGTGACCTGCCAGGGACATGGTCTATGAGAGCATACGCCTGTGCTAGATGGTTTAACTTTTTGGCTGTCTAATTGCGTTGGTTCTTAACAGCGCCATAAACAGTGCAATCTTTAACATAATGTTTGTTATCAATACAAGCTCACTTGTATAAAAAGCGCGAATCCAGCTATAGATGGATTCGCGCTTTTTGCTAAGTATGTTTATGTCTCTTGGTTTACGACGGCTTCCGCAAATTTTTCGCCGTACTCAATGTCCTGATCATCCGGTTCCAGTTCAAACTTGAACTTTTCTTTATAAACGGTTGCGTTTTGTTCAGAAGCTCTTGTTGCGAGTGTATCGATTGCAGGGCCGTAGATATCATAATACGCATCGCATGAGCCGAATGCTCCGACACGCTTACCTGTCAGATCAACGTCTTCCATATCATCATAAAAATCTTCCACTTCAAATGGAATATCATCATCCCATGAATAGGAGCCAAACATGATACAGTCAAATTCCTGCAGACGTGAGGCCTCTATTGGGTCGAGATCAAATGATTTGAATGTTACGTCATGACCCAGTCCCTGCAGATGTTCAGTCATTTCTTCTGCCATGATTTCTGTACTGCCCGTCAGACTGGCACATATTATGAGGACATTTGCCATTGAAAACCAACTCCTTTATTTGCTTGACCACATTATATTATACCTTCTAATGAGAACAGTTTTCAACTTAATAAGCTGTGAAATTTCCCGGAGCTCATATTATGCTAAATCATCCCTCAACGATTATAGTTACCTGATTAATGCCATTTATCCACATAAGTATGTATCAAGGCATAATTCATTATTTAAAAATAGTTAACATTCAGTTAAATAATGAATAGACTGTTGGTAACAAACTGTCAGTAATCGACAGTTTGTCTATCACCGTGTCATCTTCCGGCGTTCTAAAAGCGTGCGTCTTTTCATAAGGGGTGGTAGTATAGGGACTTATTCTCAACAAATTATGTCGTATGAAATGGTAAGCGTTTTCATGATTTTATCCGGAGACATTAGCGGGGAGGGATAAGGCATGTTAACATTCTCAATTTCCGAGTATCGGGAACGCTTGCTGAAGACAAAGCAGCGGATGGCTGAGGCCGAGGTGGATTTGCTGTTTGTAACGGATCCGGCGAATATGAATTATTTAAGCGGTTATGACGCATGGTCATTTTATGTCCAGCAAATGCTCATTGTTCATTTGGAAGAAGAACAGCCAATTTGGGTCGGCCGCGGTCAAGATGCCCAAGCGGCGTGGCACACAACCTGGATCAGTGAGGACTGCATAGTTCCATATGCTGATGATTATGTACAGTCAGACAGCAAGCACCCAATGGATTTTGTATGTGATTTATTAAAGAAAAAAGGGTGGGAAAATCAGACAATTGCTTTGGAAATGGATGCCTATTATTTTACGGCCAAAAGTTATTTACAGCTAACGAAGGGGTTGCCGAATGCAAGGTTTAAAGATGGAACAAATCTGGTCAACTGGCTTCGGATTATAAAATCAGAACAGGAAATCACCTATATAAAACAGGCGGCCCGTATTTCAGAAAAAGCGATGCAAGCGGCATTTGACACAATGAATGAAGGTGTGCGGCAATGTGATGTTGTTGCTGGCATATCACATGCTCAAATTACAGGGACGGAAGACTTCGGCGGTGATTATCCAGCTATCGTGCCGCTGCTTCCAACGGGCGAGAAAACATCTGCTTCACATTTGACATGGACTGAGGAGCGGTTTAACGATGGTGATCCAGCCATTATTGAATTAGCCGGCTGCTATAAACGTTATCATTCACCGCTTGCCCGGACAGCAGTGATTGGAAAGCCATCACAGCAGATGCAATACGTTTCGGATGTGGTGCTTGAAGGCATTAATACGACATTGGATGCAGTCAGACCAGGCGTGACGTGTGAGGAGCTGGAAAGCGTCTGGCGTGGCGTTATCGAACAGAGCGGTATTAAAAAAGAATCGCGTATGGGTTATTCAGTTGGCCTGAATTATCCGCCTGACTGGGGAGAGCATACAGCGAGTCTCCGCCCGAATGATCGTACAGTGCTGGAGCCGAATATGACATTTCATTTGATCCCTGGTATCTGGATGGACAATATGGGAGTCGAAATTAGTGAATCATTCCGCGTGACGGAAGATGGGTGTGACATTCTTGCGGATTATCCGCGTGAACTGCAGGTGAAGCCCAATATCCGCTTGGCATAAAGACGTATAAAAAAGCCGCCCTCCACCAAGTATGCCGAGGACGGCTTAAACTGTTCAGGATTTTAGAATTTCCACGCTTCCGGATTAATTAAATTCACAGGTTTTTCACCATTCAGACCGGATTCCAAATTTTTTGCGGCCAGTTCTGACATTTTTTCCTCTGTCTCGTGCGTGGACGAACCAATATGCGGTGTCGTCACGACTTGTGTCATGTTCAGCAGCGGGTGGTCAGGCTCGACTGGCTCCTGGCTAAAAACATCCAGACCAGCGGCGGTTATGTCGTTGTTCTTTAAGGCATCGACCAGATCCTGTTCGATCACCGTCGGGCCGCGGGAGCCATTAATAAAGATGGCAGATGACTTCATCAGCTGGAACTCGCGCTTCCCGATCAACCCCTCCGTCTCTGGGGTGAGCGGTGCCATTAAGCAGACGAAATCTGATTCCTGGAGCAATGTTTCCAGTGAACAGTATTCCGCAGCAAATGCTTCTTCAGCATCCGGTTTTGGGCTCCGGGTGTGGTATAAAATGGGCATGTCAAATCCGAAATACCCTCGTTTGGCAATTGCTTTTCCGATTCGGCCCATGCCAATGATGCCGAGTGTTTTATGATGAACATTGTGGCCAAAATGGTCATTATCGATGGCCGCGGATTGCCACTTGCCATTTTTGACGAATTGGTCGAGCTCTGGAATCCGCCGGGCCGCAGCAATCAGAATGCCGAAAATGGCATCGGCTACTGTATCGTCTAATACGCCAGGTGTATTGGTCCCCATAACACCGTGCCTGCTCATAGCGTCGAGATCTAAATTGTCGTAGCCGACGGAGACATTGCTGATGACTTTTAATTTGTGGGCATGGGCCAGCAAGTCTGCGTCAACCGGCAAATCAAGACCAATAATGCCCTCTGCTTCACGCAAAGCAGTTAAAAAAGCCGGATCATGTTTTGTGTCGGCGTTTTGAAAAAAGCGGGCATCATATGACTGCTGTAACTTTTCCAGAACAGGCTTTTCGACACGATTATAGGCGATAATTTTTTTCTTCACTAGATTCCTCCTATCCCCCTGGATGCAGGGAACACATTTACTGCAAACATAGACGGAAACAGAACAATCGTCAATGTTTTGGCAAAAATTTAATAATAATACGTCCGGTATAATTCAGATTACTGTAACATAAAGTCCGAAATAGTGTTACGCGGTGATGCAGTGTCTCGAATAAAGTGTGAAGCGTACGCATATAGTGAATGGGGGAAGATGCAAAAACTATTTTCGAACACTTGTAAGGGGAGGTATCACAATGCATAAACAGTTTGCCAGTGTTAAGACATCACTGCCGGGTCCTAAGGCAAAAGAATGGCTAGAGCGCAGGCATGGTGCCGTGCCGCATGGTGTCAGTTACGGCACGCCGGCATTTGTTGAATCTGCCAAGGGAGCATTGATTCAGGATATTGACGGGAATCAATTTATCGACTTTGCTGGCGCGATCGGTGTCAATAATGTCGGTCACAGTCATGACACGGTTGTAAATGCTTTGCAGGATCAGGCGCCGCGATACATCCATACCGGGTTCAACGTCATGATGTATGATTCTTATATTGAACTCGCTGAAAAATTGGCTGATCTTGCCCCGGGCAGCTTTCCTAAAAAGACAATGTTTTTAAACAGTGGTGCAGAGGCCAATGAAAATGCTGTTAAGATTGCCCGCAAGTATACAGGACGGCAGGCTGTTGTATCATTGTCAGGCGGTTTTCACGGGCGGACGCTTCTTACGATGGCGATGACTGGCAAGGTTAAACCCTACAAGTATGAATATGGTCCGTTTGCGCCAGAAGTCTATCATGCTCCGTTTCCGTACAATTATCGCCGTCCGGACGGGATGAGTGAAGAAGCGTATACGGATTTGCTTCTGGAACGGGTACGGGATTTTTTTATTACGGAAATTGACCCGAGTCAGGTCGCAGCCTTTATAATGGAACCAGTTCAGGGTGAAAGTGGTTTTATTATCCCGAATAAAAAGTTCGTAAAAGGGGTATATGACTTATGTAAGCAGCATGGCATTCTGTTTATCGCTGACGAAATTCAGACGGGATTCGGCCGAACGGGCAACTATTTTGCGATGGAGCATTTTGACGTCGAACCAGATCTGGTAACTGTCTCCAAATCCATGGCAGCCGGACTGCCGATCAGCGGCATTATCGGGCGGCAGCAGATCATGGATGATGCAAACCCAGGTGAACTTGGGGGCACGTACTGTGGCACACCTATGGGCTGCCGCGCTGGTCTGGCAGTGCTGGATATTATGGAAAAGGAAAAATTGAACGATCGTGCGGTTATTATCGGTGACAGGATTATGAAAAAGTTTGAACAGCTTTATGATAAGTTCGATATTATCGGTGATTATCGCGGCATTGGCGCTATGTGTGCCCTTGAATTTGTGAAGGACCGCAGCACAAAAGAACCGGACAAAGACATGGTCGGCAAGGTGCTGCAGCAAGCACGCGAGCGCGGATTGATTGCCTTAAATGCGGGTGTGTATGATAATGTTGTTCGTTTTCTCATGCCGCTTGTCATTACGGATGATCAGCTGGATGAGGGGCTTGAGATTCTGGAGGAGGCCATTGAGGCGTCCGTTGTCGGCGAAAAAGTTAACTAAACAACGCAATCTAATAAAGGAGTGATGAACATGGCAATAAAAACAGACAGTTATTTAATGAACATTAATGGCGAATGGACTGGCGGCGATCTTGATACGCTTGGAGTCGTGAATCCAGCAACGAATGAAACGGTCGGCAAGGTGCCATACGGTGGTGAAAACGAGACGGAACAGGCCATTGATGCAGCTTATGATGCCTTTCAGACATGGTCAGAGCGGTCGTCTCATGAGCGTGCTGGTTATTTAAAGAAATTGTTTCAGCTCATGCATGATAACCTGGAAGATCTTGCTCAGACCATGACCGCCGAGATGGGTAAGCCTATCGATGAGTCACGCGGCGAGGTTAAGTATGCCGCTTCGTTTATTGAGTGGTTTGCAGAAGAAGGCAAGCGCGTTTACGGTGATACGGTTCCGACACACACACCAGGCAAGCGCCTGCAAGTATGGAAAAAACCGGTCGGCGTGGTAGCGGCTATTACACCATGGAATTTTCCAGCTGCGATGCTGACACGTAAAATGGGACCGGCGCTGGCCTCAGGGTGCACCGTGATTATGAAGCCGTCGAGCGAGAGCCCATTAACGGCAGTGAAGCTGATGGAACTGTGTGAAGAGGCAGGCTTTCCGAAAGGCGTTGTCAATTTAATGACGGGATCGTCGTCAAAATTTGCCAAAACAGTCATGGAAAACAGTAAAGTCCGCAAAGTGACGTTCACAGGATCAACTGAAGTCGGCAAAACCCTGATTAAACAAAGCGCTGATCAAGTGAAAAAATTATCGCTGGAGCTTGGCGGCCATGCACCGCTCGTTGTCCTTGATGATGCGGATATCGACCAGGCGGTTAAAGGCACGGTTCAGTCCAAGTTCCGCAATGCCGGCCAGACTTGCATTTGTGCCAACCGGATCTATGTTCAGGAAGGTGTCTACGATGACTATGTTGATAAACTTTCGAAAGAAGTCCAGAAACTTAAAGTCGGCAATGGCACTGATGAGTCGGTTGATATAGGGCCGTTGATTAATCAGGATGGCCTGGATAAGGTGAAACACCATGTGGATGATGCGGCATCCAAGGGTGCGACTGTCGTAACGGGCGGCGACGCGCTTCATGAAAATGACGGTGTGTTTTATCAGCCAACCGTGGTTAAGGACGTGGATCAATCGATGGTTGTTATGCAGGAAGAGACATTCGGGCCTGTTACACCTGTCGAAAAGATCACAAGTGATGCTGAAGCGGCAAAACTGGCCAATGATACGCCATATGGTCTGGCTGCTTATGTGTTCACCAATGATGTTTCCCGGGGCATGCAGCTGATTGAAAATCTGGACTTTGGTATTGTTGGCTGGAATGATGGCGGCCCATCAGCAGCCCAAGTGCCATTTGGTGGCATGAAGCAAAGCGGAATTGGCCGTGAAGGCGGTCATGAAGGCATTGAGGAATATGTTGAATCACAATATGTTTCAATCGCTATGGATTAACATGTGAATAACTTCTAAGTTTGTGATAAGTGGAATCGGTTCGTTCCGGTTCCACTTCATTAACACATAAACACACAGGAAAATGGCAGTCGAGGAGGGATGACGTGGCGGCGAAAGATTCGGCTGTCGAGACAAAGGCCCGCGCATTAGCTGGCCGCCTGATAGACTGGCGGCGTCACTTTCACCAATATCCCGAACTAAGTTTTCAGGAAACAGAGACATCCCAATTGATAGCTGATACACTGCGTCAAATTCCGGGAATGCAGGTTGAGACTAATGTCGGTTATTCAACTGCGGTTATGGGGCAGATTTCATCCGGCGCAGGGCCTGTCATTGCCATACGGGCAGATATGGATGCGCTTCCTATTCAGGAGACCAATACATGTGTTTATCGTTCCGTTCATGATGGCGTCATGCATGCTTGCGGCCATGATGCTCATTCGGCTATTGGGCTGGGTGCTGCCACTGTTCTCAGTGATCTTTTTCAGGACGGTCAGCTGAACGGGACAGTTAAGTTTTTGTTTCAGCCGGCGGAAGAAGCATCGGATGAACAAGGTTCCACTGGGGCGCCCTATATGATTGAAGCAGGTGTGCTCGAAGATGTGGATGCTGTGCTCGCATTGCACATGAGTCCGGAAGACCCTGTGGAGACTGTTAAAGTGCATGACGGCTATAGCATGGCTAATGTCGATGTGTTTGAAGCGAGTGTCTTGGCAACGGGGGGTCACGGAGCTTATCCGCACTTGGCGGCAGATCCTGTCTGGATGCTCGGGCCTGTATTGCAGACCTTGTACGGGATTACCGGCAGGCGGGTGTCACCGCTCGACTCAGCTGTCATCAGCATAGGACAGATCGAGGGTGGTTTTGCCAGCAATGTCATTCCGTCAGAGGTATCTGTCAAGGGAACCATCCGCAGCTATGATACGGATGTTCGTAAACGGATGCATGCAGAGCTGGAAAAGGCCTTTGCTCTTGCTGGATCTTTAGGTGGCGATTATAAACTGTCAATTGAGCCTGAGGATCCCGTGCTCTACAATTATCCGGACGTGAATCAGTTCATTCGGCAAGCACTGAATGACAATCACCCTGGTTTTAATGTATTGAACCAGCCGTTTGGGATGGGCGGGGAGGATTTTGCCCATATGACCCGGGCCGTTCCAGGGGCCATGTTTTTTCTGGGCTGTGCCGTTGGTGACGGGAAAACGCGTGATCTGCATACACCAAATTTTGATATTGATGAAAATATCCTGCCGATCGGTGTCAGTATTTTAACACAAACGGTTGAACACTTTTTGCAATCAGGTGAATTTAAGCACCAGGGTGACTGATATGGCCGCAACGTTTTAATCATGATCAACAAAACAAAGGGGGCTTCACTTGACATCACATTCCGTTACCCAGCGGGATGTCTGGAAGGCGAAAAACCGGATTGCTCCATGGGTTACTAAATCACCATTAATCTACTCTAAGCCACTATCTGAAACTGCGGGCAGCCCCGTCCATCTAAAACTGGAAAATCTTCATCCCGCCTATTCCTTCAAAATAAGAGGCGCAGCTAATAAAATGCTGAATCTACCATCACAGGAACAAAAACGAGGTGTCGTAACCTTTTCGACAGGTAATTTTGGTTTAAGTGTCGCCTATATGGCTAAAAAACTTCATATCAATGCTGTAATCTGCATTTCCCGCTGGGTGCCACAAACGAAAATAGAAACGTTGAAACGTTTTGGTGCACAAATCGAAATGAGTGGTAATTCGCAGGACGATGCTGAGAATAGGGGGTATCAGCTTGCGAAAGAGCACGGACTCACATTAATCCATCCGTTTGACGATGGATTGGTAATTGCTGGGCAGGGCACCATAGGTCTTGAAATTCTGGAAGAAATGCCGGAAGTGGATACGGTTATCGGCGGCCTATCCGGAGGCGGTCTGCACGCAGGCTTGGGTGTTGCGCTGAAGACAGCTGATCCGAATATTCGGATTACCGGAATTTCCACCATTAGAGGCCCTGCTATGTATGAAAGCATTAAGCAGGGAGAACCCGTGACGGTGACAGAACAGAATACACTGGCTGACAGTCTGTTGGGCGGTATTGGACGCGACAACCATTACACCATGGCCATGGTGAAGCAATATGTTGATGACATTCTGTTGCTTGATGACGATTCGATTGCTCGCGGCATGGTGTTTATGCTGGAGCAGGAGCGTATGGTTGTGGAAGGAGCAGCCGCCTCAGGTATTGGTGCTATTTTAGATAACCGGGTTCAGCTCGGCTCTCATGCAGTAGTTGTCGTCAGCGGGTGCAACGTCGACCCGATGACTATGACGTCCCTTAATAACCCGTTTGACAATGATAATGTGTAAGTGATGGGGAGGTTTTGCTATGCAAATGTTGTATAATGGAAAACTTATGGAGCGGGCTCCTGTTATTGATATTGAAGACCGTGGTTATCAATTCGGCGATGGGGTGTATGAAGTGATCGGCGTCTATGACGGAGAGCCGCTTATGATGGCAGAACACATGGAGCGTCTCCAGAGAAGTGCCCGCGAACTGCGGCTGTCATTGCCGAAAGACATGAATGATCTGAGATCTGATCTGGAACAGCTGGTTAAGGCCAATGCGCTTCAAGAAGGAATCATTTACTTGCAAGTATCGAGAGGCATTGCTTCAAGGGATCATGAATTTCCGAGTTCTCTTGTGCCGCCTGTCATAGTTGCCTATACACGAGAGGAGAAACGACCCACAGCACTTGAAGATCAGGGCGGGACAGCTATATTAATGGACGATATACGCTGGCTGCGCTGTGATATCAAAACGCTTAATCTCTTACCAAATGTGCTGGCTAAACAGAAGGCTGTTGAAAATCATGCTGTGGAAGCTATTCTGCATCGCGGCGACACGGTGACGGAAGCTAGTGCATCCAATGTGTTTATCGTTAAAAAAGGTCATCTTTACACCCATCCCGCTGATCAATACATTTTAAACGGCATCACACGGCGAAAAATCATCGAATTATGTGAAACGTTATCGATTAAGGTCCATGAAGAAGCATTTACTGTTAGTGATTTGCTGGAGGCTGATGAAGTATTCATTTCTGCGACGAAACTGGATATTATTCCGATTTTACAAGTTGGCGATAACATGATTTATGATGGCCAGCCGGGTTCTGTAACCAAACAAATCTTACAGGCATTTCGCTTACTTTATCAACATGATTAAAAAGCATTTAATACATTTAGAACCGGTCACATCATGATGGCTTCATGAGGAGGGATGTGTTCTGACACCCGAAGCATTATCCGGTTCGACTGTGGCAGAAGTTGATCTGACGGCATTTCAGGACAATGTACAGACGTTGAAAAACATGGCACATAGCCGTCTGTTCATGGCGGTCATTAAGACAAACGCCTATGGTCATGGTGTGGCTGAAATCGGACGTGCAGCCGTTGAGGCAGGTGCGGATCGTTTGGGAGTATCGACGGTTGAAGAGGGGACGCGACTGCGGGAAGAGGGCATTCGTGTTCCCATTCATTTGCTCAGTTCTATTATGCCGAATCAGGCATCTGAGGCCGTCCTTCATGATTTAATTGTTCCGGTTTCATCGGAAAATATGGCTGACACCCTGAGCCGGGAAGCTGTCAGACAGGCGAAAAATGTCACTGTCCATTTAAAAATTGATACGGGTCTTCATCGCTTCGGTATTAATCCGGGTCAGGCAGCCGTATTTTGCCGTGCATGTTATGATTTGCCGCGTTTAAATTGGGAAGGAGTTTATACGCATTTTTCTAATGCTGATGAAGGAGACTGGCTCACAACAAAACAGCAGTTTTCCAGGTTTATGAAAACGATATCATACTTTTCTCAGAAAGGTTGTCATTTTCCCATCCGTCATGCCGGTGCTTCTACCATTGCAATAGAACGACAGGATATGCATTTGGATATGGTCAGACCTGGTATTGCGCTATTCGGTTATCCGCCTGAACGCCGCCAGCGACAAATGGTTTCTCTGCGGCCGGTTCTAACACTGCGGTCCCGCGTTTTACATGTGCGTGACCTTTCGCCGGATACACCGGTTGGTTACGGCGATGCTTATGTCACCTCAGACTATGAAACAATAGCTGTTGTACCCATAGGTTTGGGTGATGGCTACCCAAGAGGATTGGCCAGAGAGGGGGAGATGCTGATCCATGGTCAGCGGGCTTCTCCGACAGGGGCCATCTCACTGGATCAGACCATGATTAACGTCACCCACATATCAAATGTCAAACCAGGGGATGAGGTTGTTATTATTGGCCGTCAGGGAAACGATGTGATTTCAGCGCGTGAGACAGCAAATTGGATAAATGGCAATGTTGACGATGTATTGGCAAGTTTGACGGAGCGGGTCCCAAGAATTTATAAATAAGTGAAGCGGCGCAGCGATCAGCAAACTTGCATCCCTCTATGCAAAAGAGCAGGTTTGCTGATTTTATGTCTGCGAAAAATACAGTTTTTTGTATTGTCAGCACTATGTCCTGTATAATGATGGTTTGAGTAATACTAAATAAGGAGGAGCTTATGATCGATCATCTGCAGGATACAGTTACCTTAAATAATGGCGTGACAATGCCTGGGTTTGGACTAGGAGTTTATAAAGTTGACGAACAGACTGCGGCTGACTCAGTAAAAGCTGCTCTAAAAAACGGCTATCGCAGTATCGATACAGCCTCTTATTATGACAATGAGGCAGGTGTCGGGCGAGGTATTAAGGAATCTGGTATTTCAAGAGAGTCTATTTTTGTCACATCAAAAGTCTGGAACGATGAGCAGGGGTATCATAATACGTTAGAGGCATTTGAAAACAGTCTGGCTAAACTGGGGCTGGATTATCTCGATCTGTACCTGATTCATTGGCCTGTAAGCGATACATATTTGGAAACATGGCAAGCGATGGAAAAGCTTTATGAAGAAGGACGTGTCCGAGCAATTGGTGTAAGTAATTTTCATGTGCATCATTTACAGCGTCTGATGGCGAATACTCGCGTCAAACCAGTGATTGATCAAGTTGAATATCATCCCCATCTAACGCAGGAATCTTTGCGTGTGTTTTGTGAGCAGGAAAATATCCAGCTTGAAGCCTGGTCGCCGCTGAAAAAGGGCCGGCTGCTGGATGATCCCAGCATTAATGATCTGGCTGAAAAATATGGCAAGACCCCCGCCCAAATCATTCTGCGCTGGGATGTGCAAAATCATGTTGTCACGATTCCGAAATCCACACATGATGAACGGATAAAAGAAAATGCATCTATTTTTGATTTTGCACTTGCAAATGAGGACATGCAAAAGATCGACAGTTTGAATCAAAATGACCGAACGGGCAAGAATCCTGACAGTTTTGATCCATCCTAGTATAGTGATTTAAAGGAATCATACAATGCTTTATAATTTAAAGCACTGTGTAAAAGAATAGTCGTTTATCTGAGTAAATTTACAGGACAACAGGGAGAGATGTGTGAGATGGAAAAGGCGGAAAGGGGTCTTTCAACGATTTTTAGATGGGATTGAACGCATCGGTAACAAGTTGCCGCATCCAATTACTCTATTCGCTATTTTAGCTGGATTGGTGCTTATTTTGTCCGCTGCTTTACAGCCTCTGGGGATCAGTGTTGAGCACCCTGGTGAAGCAGGCAAAATGGTTGAGATTAAAAACTTGCTGAACGCTGAGGGCCTTAAATACATTTTTGGTCATATAACCGAAAACTTCGTTGAGTTTGCGCCGCTTGGCGTTGTGCTAGTAACGATGCTTGGGATTGGTGTGGCTGAACGGACCGGCCTGATCAGTGCTATATTGCGCGGATTTGTATTGGCTGTTCCGACACGTTTCATAACAGTCGGGCTGGTTTTTGCCGGTGTTATGTCAAGTGTTGCATCAGATGCTGGGTATGTTGTTCTGCCGCCGCTGGGTGCTTTGATTTTTGCTGGATTGGGGCGGCATCCGCTGGCCGGTCTTGCTGCTGCATTTGCGGGTGTATCGGCCGGATTCAGTGCGAATCTTGTAGTTTCTGGTACAGACGTGTTACTAGGAGAATTGACGATTGATGCTGCCTCAGCTATTGACCCCGGTTATGCTGAAACAATGAATATCCTTATGAATTGGTTCTTTATTGCAGCTTCTGTGTTTGTGCTGACAGGCATCGGGACCTGGGTGACCGAGCGAATTGTTGTTCCGCGTTTAGGTTCCTATAAAGGTGAGGACGCGGACACAGCGGAAGCAGATGATGATGAGAATCTGCAAAATCTTAAACCCATTGAAAAGAAAGGCCTTATCTGGGCAGCGATTTCTTTAGTCATTGGACTTATTATGGCGGCATTGCTTGTTCTGCCGGAAAATGCTCCGTTACGCGGTACAGAAGGCAGTGCAATGGACCGGATTGTCCAGTCGCCATTTATGGATTCACTAGTGCCGATTATTGCGATTCTGTTTTTTATACCAGGTCTCGTGTATGGCATTGTCACGAAGGTTATCCGCAATGATAAAGATGTTGCTGGGCAATTGACTGATACGATGGCTTCAATGGCTATGTTTATTGTTCTGGCGTTTACAGCCGGTCAATTTGTTGCTTTCTTTAAGGAATCCAACATGGGAACTGTTCTGGGTGTTTACGGGGCGAAAGTTCTCGACAGTATTAATCTGACAGGTATACCGCTCATCCTTCTGTTTGTTTTAATAGCGGCCTTTATTAACTTGTTCATTGGCAGTGCATCAGCTAAATGGGCTATGATGGCTCCGATATTTGTGCCGATTATGATGCAGCTCGGTTATTCACCGGAAATTACACAAATGGCCTATCGTGTCGCCGACTCTGCCACGAATATTATTACACCGCTGATGACTTACTTTGCTGTTATTATTGCTTTTGCGCAAAAATATGATAAGAAAATGGGTATTGGAACTATGATTTCGGTTATGCTGCCATACTCACTATATTTCCTTATCGGGTGGACCATTATTCTGGTTATCTGGATGCTGCTTGGTATTCCACTCGGACCTGGAGCGCCAATTGAATATGGCAGCTAGCAAAAAAGTCCTTTCACTTATTGTGGAAGGACTTTTTAAATCTCTGAGTATTTGAGATATCAATCGTTCATAGTCTAGCGGCCTTTATAACCTGTCCGGAAAATTTCCTGGACGGGATGAACGGTGACGTAAGCATCTGGATCAATGTCTGTAATGATTCTTCTGAATGGTACGATTTCCTGCTTATTGATAACCAGATACAAGACATCCTGCTGTGCATTTGTGTAGCCTCCTTTTCCCTCCAGAACGGTAATACCGCGTGACATTTTCTGTGTGACAGCGTCCAGCACATGGTCCGGATAACTGGAAATAATAATGGCAGCTGTCCGTTCGTTGGCACCTTCAACAACCATATCAATAATTTTTGCTTCAATATAGACTGCGACAAGTGTATACATGGCGCGTTCCTGTCCAATGATAAATGCCGAGCCTGCAATGACTGCAATATCAATAAACAGCATGCCTTGACCAATTGTCCAGCCAAACAGCCGATTGCCCATTCGAGCGAGGATGGATGAGCCGCTTGATGTTCCGCCCGTACGGAAAATCAGACCAAGCCCCAGACCAATGCCCAAACCGGCGAACAAGGCCGCCAGCAGCGTATCATCATTAATTTTATATCCCCACGATGCTGTTAAATCCAGAAAAATCGATGAAAGAATAATAGCTGTAACCGTATATGCGGTGAAACGTTTATCAAAGAATCTGTAGCCGATGACGACGAGAATAGCATTCAGTACAAAGTTAACGACACCAGAAGGCCAGTTGAATAAATAATGGGCTACAATGGAAACCCCGATGACGCCGCCTTCTGATAAATGGTTAGGAATGATAAAGAAATTAACACTGATCGCAAAGATGAATGAGCCGATTATAATTAAAAGCAGATCTTTCGTTGTTTGTTTCATAGTCAATCCTCCATTTCCAACGTGATTATCGCGGCATGGCTTCTATTATAACGAAAGCTGCGTGCTTTGAGAACTCAGGGATACGTTAATGCGTGCTATTTTGTACGTGTTACAGAGAAGTGCTGGGTACTGATTGAAAGGTGGTGCGAATAGACTAATACAGGCATCATGCTGGAGGGGTCACTATGCAAAAAGTCATCGTGCTGCTTGCAGGCGTTATCATAACGGGGATCTTGAGCTTTGTGCTGCTGTCTGTTTTCCGGCCGTCACCTGAGGACCAGGCGATTGAAGCAGTGGCGGCATTTTACACATATGAGCAAAATGGCAATTTCGAAAAATCGTGGGCGATGTTTCATCCGTATATGAAAGCGCGGTATGCAAAAGCGCGGTATTTGCAGGATCGTGCCGGTGTATTCGCAAGTCACTTTGAGGTGGATACATTCTCCTTCAGCACTGGTGAAGCTGTCAAACAGGAAAACTGGAAGCCGGATGACGATGCCGAAACGATCGAGGTTGTCTATCAAGTGCCTGTAAGGATGCACTATGCCGGAAAATACGGGAATGTAACGGTCGTTCAGAATGCGTTTGCGGCCGAAATGGGCGATCAATGGATGATTCTATGGAACTATAAACAGTAATGCGTTTTAAGAATAGGCGCTATGATTGAAATAACGCCTATTGGGGTGCTGCTTCCACACGATATAAATAAATTTTAAAGGGTGACTGGCTGTTTTCAAATGCCTGTTCAAATGCCAGCTTATTCTGGTTGTGGTTTTTAATCGGCACTGCTGACAGCACATAATCACCACCCAGCCGTGCGAGTGCGTCTGTGTTAATGTCTAAATGGTCAAGTTCGGCATCGCTCTTTTTGGTGAAAAGGTAGTGTTTTCCCAACTCGGCTGTATACATATACAATCGGCCGCCCCAATCGTCGAAATATTGCTCCAGCGATGAATCCTTGGCAAGCTCTGGTGCAATGATTCGCCGGAATTGTCGTTTATAGTTAAGCGGGTAGCTGTTGTTGTATGTGTCGAGTGTGTAAAAGCCATTGTATTGGGCGATTGTTGGATGCAGGCCAATGCTCACAACACGGTAGTCTGCCTGATCTTTTCCAATATAACTGGCAATTGAGTCAAACAAATCCGCCGAATAAAATTCTGCAAATGTTGGCGTGCCAATATCCCCGTATTTCAGTTCTTCATCTAACGAAAAGACATTGAACAGCTGGACGGTCATGATGGCGATGACAATCACCTTACCGAACCGCAGATGCTTCCATAACAGCCAGAGTGCCAGAGCGAAGCAGATATAGAAGATCACGGGATGCAGAAAATGAATCCGGCTGAAGTTGAATTCATTAGCGAGTGAGAAACTGTCTTTGATCACACGCATCCCGCCCCAATACCAGAACGCATACCATAAGGACAAAAGGGCATTCGCCAGGACGAGCGCTATCAGCCATTTCGGATTAATCCGCCGGTAAAGAGCCACGATTAAAGCAGCGCCGATGACGGGCAATATAATCTCTGTATGAACAGCCATATCATGTGTATGTCCGGTCAGGAAATTTTCAAGAAAAAGCTCCATAGTCCCCGGCAGATCTTTATGGCCCAAGTTAAGCGCTTCCCGCTGCGACGTGAAGTCCGCATTGATAAACATGGCATAAATCAGCATGTAATTTTTGATTAAATAGATACTTGTCATGCCGGCAATGCCTGTGAACAAGGCCCAGTTGCTCTTGTGGAAACGAATCCAGTCTATAAGCCATAAAACCCCCATTAAGCCAAGGAAAAAGACAAATGTCAAAATAAAACTGGATAAAAACGGAATGATCGTCAGGACGAGCCAATGATACCAGGGTGTTTGCCATCTATGGCGCCGGATGGCCAGAAACGCATGCAGTGCAAGCGGAAGACCTGCGATGGACAGCATTCCTGACGGCCAGAACGGCAAAAGCGCAAACGCCAAAGCAACTCCGGTTACAATCCATTTTGAGCCGATAAAGCGCTGCAGCAGCAGATACATTCCCCCAAAAGCAGCAAAGCGCATGATCGTCTGCCCAATGATGTAGGCGGTCATGGGTTTAAACAACACATAAAACCAGACCATCATATCGAATGGGGAAGGAAGTGCGCTCCGGGGCAGGCCGTCAATAATAGCTGGCAGTTCCGACAAGGAGAAAAACTGACCGCTTTCAGCCAGTAATTTGTACCAGACAATATTGGAATCCAGATTATCATGCACACGTATGTGTGTATCCTCACCCAGAATGTAGTAAGGGGAGAGATATAGAACTATCACAATACAGGCTATCAGAATGTGTTTATACCGTGAAAAAACCTTTAACATGACTGATGACATGGTCAACATCCTTTTCGTTCATTCCATGATACAGGGGCAAACGGAGCAATTTATCACTTTCAGCTGTGGTATAATTGTCTGTGCCCGCAAATTCGCCAAATCGCCTCCCGGCAGGAGACGTGTGCAACGGTACATAGTGGGTGGCTGCTGTAATGCCCTGATTTTTTAAATGCGTCTGAAGTTCCGAACGGCGCTCCGTTTTAATGTAGAACATGTGCGCATTATGCTCACATGCTTCTGGAACAGCGGGCAGTGTCAGGTCCGGTATAGTCTTGAGAGCCTGGTTATAAGCCTGCCATGTGCGCATTCTGTCAGTCATGATGGCGCCGGCATGCTCCAGCTGGACAGATAAATAGGCGGCATTCAATTCACTTAATAAAAATGAGGAGCCGACATCACGCCACGTATATTTGTCCACCATACCTCTGGCAAATTGTTTTCGATCGGTTCCTTTTTCCTGGAGGATCTCCGCCCGCTCGGCAAGGCTTGAATCGTTGACAATCAGGGCACCGCCTTCCCCGCAGGTGATATTTTTCGTTTCATGAAAGCTGAATGTGCCCATATGACCAATTGTACCGAGAGCTTTGCCTTTATATGTACTCGTCAAGGCCTGAGCAGCATCCTCAACCACCCAGAGTCGGTAATGCCGGGCTATTTCCATTATGGCATCCATATCAGAGCTGATGCCGGCGTAATGGACGACAACAATTACCTTTGTTTCAGGGGTGATGGCCTGTTCAACAGCTTCTGGCGAGAGATTCATCGTCGCTGGATCAACGTCTGCGAAACGGATGGACGCGCCTCGCAACACAAAAGCATTCGCAGTTGTCACGAACGTATAGGAAGGCATTACAATGTCATCACCGGGTCCAGCCTCTGTGAGAAGAGCGGTCATCTCCAGTGCAGCTGTGCAGGATGGTGTGAGAATGGCTCTGTGACAATTCAAATAGGTTTCCAGCCAATTCGTGCATTCGTCACTGAACGGCCCATTACCGGATAGTTTCTGATTCATTATAGCCTCCCGTACAGCATCTTCTTCCTTTCCAATATGGCACGGTTTGTTAAAATCCAGCATGTTAGCACCTCACAAAGATTGGCTCGTGACAACAAGACCAGCGATAATAAGTGCCAGTCCGAGTACCTTTTGCACGGTTATTGGATCACCGAACAGAAAGGCCGAGAGCAGAAAAACCAGCACAAACGAAAAACTCATAAAAGGATAGGCGTAGCTGATATTGAATTTCGTCATAGCGGCCATCCAGCATAATGCCGCCAGAAGAGCAGCCGCAAAACCGGATACGATCCATGGATTCAGAAATTGCTGCAGCAGAAACAGCAATTTATCCCACAGACCCGCCGGAAGCGCGCCTGCCTGATCCATTTGCCACTTCAATACGAGCTGACCATAGACGGTAAATACAATCGTTCCGAAAATATAGACATAGCCCATCATGCAAACGCGCCATTCAATTTGTGATAGACATCCACTGCACCCCTGAGCCGGAAGCCGAGTGTGTAAAACAGATTCAGAGAGGGTGCGTTCACCGCTGAAACCGATGTTTGCAGTTCCTCATAACCGGCCTTGAAGTGTTCACGGCAGCTCAAACTGGTGAAACGTTTTGCGAAGCCCTGTCCGCGATAGTCTTTGCGAACGCCAAGAAGCAGCACTTTATTGTCTGAAAATCCATAGAAACCAACTGTGTCACTATCGTATGTCAAGGCGAATAGTTTGCCGCTTTGCTGCAAATCATCTACCCAGTTTTTATAGCGCTTATCAGCTAAAGCATCTGGTATATGGAAATCACGGTGAAAACGTCCCAGTGTAAAGGCCTCCTCAGCAATCGCCAGGATCGCGCTGGGATTATAATCTTTCGTAATCCGGACATGATTATCTTCAAACACTTGCAGGTTGTCGCGCTGGCAAACTGGTTCAATTAATGTATCAACATAGTAGAAGCCGTGTCTTAACAGGGGCTCAGGATTTTCCAGTGGATCCACCTTAATCGTAAAATGCCCCTCATAGGCATCTGTCTCCTCAAGAGCTTCTTTGCCTATGTCTGTTACTTCATATGTATTCACGCCGAAATTGCGTTTGTCCCAAGGTGTTTCGCGTAAATATGTGATATAATCACCTCGTATGGTCAGTGTCATCTGTTGTTTTCCGGATCAAATAAAGGGGCCTGCCCTTGGTTTCATTAAAGATTTTTCCAATATACAAGCCCAGGATACCAAAATTAAAAAAGGTCATGCCGCCAATGAAATAAATGGATACCATCACACTTGTCCAGCCCTGCACAGGCTGGTTGAGAAAAAAGTAGCCAGCGATTAAATACAAGCCATAGATCAGCGAGGCGAGTGCTAATAAAAAGCCGAATTGAATCGAGAGTCTAAGCGGTTTATTGGACTGTGATACGATGGCATCTGTTGCCAGAGTGACCAGCTTTCCCAGATTATAGGAAGTTTTGCCTTCTTTTCTGGCATTGTGTTCCACGGCTACAGACTGGGTTTTATAGCCCATCCATTGAATGAATATCGGAAAGAATCGGTTTTGTTCGCGCAATTGCTGGAAAGCCCGGATAACCTTCTTTTGACTGATGCTGAAATTAGCGATCGTATGGTCCGTCGATTTGCCGCTGAAGTAGTCATAGATCTTGTAAAAGACTTGCGACAGTTTGCGTTTAAGCCATTTATCCTGCCGGTGGACTCGCTTCCCGAAGACGACTTCATAACCTTCCAGAGCTTTGTTATATAATGTCTGAATTTCTTCCGGCCGGTCCTGCAGGTCACAGTCTATGACTACCACCCAATCCCCCTCTGCATAATCAAGTCCGGCTGTGATAGCATGGTGCTGACCGAAATTGCGGGCGAAGTCGATGCCTTTAATCCGGCTGTCCTGTGTATGCAGTTCTTGAATCGTTTCCCAGGCATGATCGGGGCTGGCGTCATTCACTAAAATGATCTCCATTTCGGCCGGGATGGCTTCAACCGTTTTGATAATCCGCCTGCAGAGCTCTTCCAGACAGGTGCGGCAGCCATATACCGGCACGACAATCGATATTAGCGTGTCACGTGTTCCCACTGATCAACATACCATTTCACTGTGTTATAAAGCCCTGTCTTAAACGATGTCGACGGCTGCCAGCCCAATGCGTGCTTGATTTTACGGTCATCGATGGCATAGCGGCGGTCATGTCCCGCCCGGTCTCCAGTAAACGTGATCAGATCCTGGCAGCTATGTATCCCAGGCTTGAATGCATCAACCAGTTCACAAATCATCTTGGCTAATGCAAGATTCGTTTGTTCATTGCCGCCGCCGACATTGTATTTCTCTAAAGTCTTACCGCTATGAAAAACTAAGTCAAGTGCCTCGCAATGATCCATGACATACAGCCAGTCACGCACATTCTGACCATCACCATAAATAGGCACCGGTTTCGAGGCCAGGGCTTTTGTAATCACAGTGGGGATCAATTTTTCCGCATGCTGCCCAGGTCCGTAATTATTGGAGGAACTGGAAATAACCACATCCATACCATACGTCAAGCCAAAGCTTCTCACCAGCATATCGGCCCCGGCTTTCGAGGCACTGTAAGGGTTGCGCGGATCAAGCGGTGTTTGTTCATTAAAGGTCACTTGCTCATCCAGGTCAAGCGCTCCGTATACTTCATCGGTAGAGACGTGGTGGAACCGGCGTTTGTCCACTTCTCCCGCCTTTGTCCAAGCTTCCCGGGCCGCCTGCAGCAAAACGGCCGTGCCAAGCACATTGGATTCAATAAATGTTTTTACATCGCTAATGGAACGATCAACATGGGACTCAGCAGCAAAATGGATGACGCCATTGATATCATAATCCGAAAAAATAGCATTCATGAGTTGTTCGTCGGCGATATCTCCCTCGATAAAGTCATAGTTGTTCTCTGCGTCGATAGCCTTTAAATTCGTTACAGATCCGGCGTAAGTCATGTTATCGACATTAACAATATGGTAGTCAGGGTAGTGTTGTCTGAGATAGTGAATGAAATTGGAAGCTATAAATCCCGCTCCGCCTGTCACCAGCAGGGTTTTACTCATTTTGTACCAGCTCCAGCATTGGATTTTTATCAAGGGTATTCCAATATTGTTTTGTATGTTTGCGATTGGCGATTTCCATTAAGTATTGTCCATAATCGGTCTTTTTCATACGGGTGCCTTTTTGATGCAGGGTTTGCCGGCTTATATAACCCATGTAATAAGCGATTTCTTCCAGACAGGCAATTTTAAAACCCTGGCGCTGTGTGACCTTGATAAATTCAGTTGCTTCAAACAGAGCGTCATGTGTGCCAGCATCCATCCAGGCCAATCCACGTCCTAACAGCTGTGCATCAAGCTGATTGTTTTTCAGATATTCCCGGTTGAGATCCGTGATTTCTGTTTCACCGCGATCCGAACGGGACAGACCTTTAGCGATCTGGACAGCACGGCAGTCATAAATATATAAGCCTGTAACCGCAAAATCGGAGTTCGGTTCTCTTGGTTTTTCTTCGAGTGACGTTACTTTTTGCTTATCATCAAAATCAACCACACCGAACCGTTCTGGGTCTTTCACACGATAGCCAAAGATAGTGGCATGCTGGTGCTGTTTGAGAGCTCTTCGGAAAAGGGTGGTGAAACCCTGTCCGTAGAATAAGTTATCACCTAAAATTAATGTGACATCGTCATAACCAATAAAATCTTCAGCCAATATAAACGCATCCGGAATGCCGTTGGGGTTTGTCTGTTCCTTATACTGCAATTTGATGCCAAAGGCTGACCCGTCCCCGAGCAGCTCCTGAAAGCGGGGGATATTGTTCGGGCTGCTTATAATCATAATGTCTTTTATGCCGCCAAGCATCAGCACAGACAATGGATAATAAATCATTGGTTTATCATAAACTGGCAGTAAATGTTTATTGACGCTGATCGTACTTGGAGCAAGTCTTGTGCCACTACCGCCCGCGAGAATAATGCCTTTCATTTGTATCCCTCCTGTTTTAATTCTTCTTAAGATGTTTCAGACTCGATACAAATTCTGACCATAGTATTGCCTTTTTGTGATGTATATAGTCTTACAAAACCATTTCAGTTACTTTGTGAATTTTCGCTGGGATTCGTCATTTGAAAGACCGTATTGTGCTGCAGAACGTTACAGCGTGCGAAAGATAACAATCACGTGACAAAGGTCGTTCAACATGATGAAATAGACATAGAACATATACCAGTTGATGACCAACTAAAGGAGCGATTGTTAGTATGAAAGATCAGGATCATGCCAAAAAAAATGCAGGGGAATCATCGGTGGATTTGATTCAGAATGGTATGACAGTTGGGTTAGGTTCAGGTTCAACAGTGTACTGGATGCTCAAACAACTCGGTGAGCGTGCAGCAAATGGCCTGGATGTCAAGGGTGTGCCATCGTCTCAGCAGACAAAGGGATGGGCTGAGGCATTTGGTGTGCCGCTGACGGATTTTGCGCACGTTAAAAGACTCGATTTGGCCATTGACGGAGCGGATGAGGTTGACCCCCAGTGGCAGCTGGTCAAAGGAGGAGGCGGTGCCCTCGTGCGCGAAAAAATTATTGCCGCCTCCGCAAACAGCCTGATCGTGATTATTGATGAATCCAAAACGGTGTCCCAATTAGGAGCTTTTCCGCTGCCAATTGAGGTTGTCCCATTTGGGTGGGAGACGACCGCTGAAAGGATCACTGAGACTGGTGTGGAGCCGGTTGCCCGCCGAAATGATGCTGGTGAGTTATTTGTCTCAGATAATGGCAATTATATCGTTGATTGTCATTTCGGCACTATTCGAGAGCCACGAGCTTTAGAAAAACAAATCAATCAGCTGACAGGTGTTGTGGAGACAGGCTTGTTCACGGATATGGCTAACAATGTCATTGTCGGTTATCCTGACCGGACTGAGACATTTGGCCATTCATCATGATATGACTGGTCGTATCAATAACAGTATGTTTTTGTGATTAAGTGAAGTGAAATTTTTGACGAATGGGGTTGCACATACAGATGAGCCGAATTCTCGATATCTATCAACAAGTTCAGAAAGCTGGAAGTATTGGAGCAACCGCAGAGGAAATTGGCGATGATTTGCAAATTAATCGTTCGACTGCTAGCCGTTATTTAAATGATCTTGTTAAAGCTGATCGTGTAGAAAAACTGCCTGGTAAACCAGTTAAATATATGACACGTCAGCAAGTACCTGCAGATTCTGTGAAGCAGGAGGTGATCGGATCAAAGGATAGTCTTAAGCCTTTATTTGAAACAGGAATGGCAGCATTTTTATATCCAGTCCGATCGCTCCCGATTCTGTTAACAGGTGAAACAGGAACTGGCAAATCGTATCTTGCGGAGAAATTGTCTTATATGGCGATTGAGAATGCTGGCGATTCAGCTGATACTCCATTTATTGCTTTTAATTGTGCTGACTATGCACAAAATCCAGAACTCCTTGTTGGCCAAATATTTGGTATTAAAAAAGGTGCGTTTACTGGTGCTGATGAGGACAAAACAGGACTGGCAGAACAGGCAGATGGGGGTATTTTATTTTTGGATGAAATTCACCGCCTGCCTCCATCTGGTCAGGAAATGCTTTTTTATTTGATAGATAAAGGCATTTACCATCGATTAGGAGAGGCTACTCGCGAACGGCATGCAAATGTAGCCTTGATAGGAGCAACTACCGAGGACTCGGAGAACTATTTATTATCGACATTATTACGACGTTTTTCTGTTAAATTAGATGTTCCCCCACTGCGGAAACGAAAAGATTCTGAGCGCCAGGCTCTCATTGACTATTTCTTGACAGAAGAAGCTGCGAAAATGAGTGTTGATCTTTCGCTTGAAGACGACTGCCGCGAAGCTTTTTTATCATATGACTGTCCGGGGAATATCGGTCAGCTTAAAAGCGATATGCAAATTGCCTGTGCACGTGCTTATCTTCGCTATTTAAACAGTGAGGATGATCAGGTTTTTGTTAAACTTGAGGACTTTCCAGGAAATAACCCTGTTCAGTCAGATTTCCAATTACAGAATCAGTCTTTTAATGATAAACAAGAACAATTATCACAAGAGCTGGCAGATCCATTTCCAAATATCTATCAGAGACTGGATGATACACAAAATAAAGATGAGCATCAGTTGCAGGAAGTAGTGATGTCGTATATTCATGAACTGACAGAAAGATATAGGCAGCCTGCTTTGTCACAAGACAGCTGGCAGAATATGATCGATTATGACTTGCTGAACAGCCTGTTTAGTGCAGCTGACCGTTTGCGCAAGATATTACCGTTTACGATTAGCCAGGGTCAGTTGTACATTATTGGTTTGCATTTGCAGCATTACCGAAATCACTTACATGATAACGAACAAACCGAGTCCATACCGGCTGTTCGCCATCCAAACGCATCTTATCGTCAAGCAGCCAATTATATTGCTGATCAACTAAATCTGAAAATTGGTATCGATTTACCAAATGAGGAGATTGAACTATTAGCTCACTTTTTGTCAACGGATCATCAGCTTGGAAATGATCGTCCAATTGAACAGATGGTTGCAGTTGTTCTTGTTACACATGGAGAATCTACAGCTTCCTCGATGGCAGAAGTAACGAATTATTTACTTGGCAACAATGTCGTTCACCCTATTGATATGCCTCTTAATCAATCAGCTGAAGAAACGTATGATCGAGTGAAGCAGGTCATTAATAGAATGTCTGATATTACAGGCGTACTTTTGCTAGTGGATATTGGTTCTTTAATTACAATGGGTGATACAATCCAAAATGACTTGCAAGTCCCAATTAAAACGTTGTCAAGCGTTAATCTCCCCATGATTCTGGAAGCAGGTCGTCAATCACTGACAACGGAACAATCATTAGACATGATATATGAGAAAGCAAAAAGCGCGATGCTGACATTTATGGAGAAGGAACACCAAACAACTCCTCAGAAAAAACGGCTCATTGTGACTGTCTGTTTCACGGGTGAAGGGGCAGCTCAGCTATTGGAGTCCTGGCTGGAAAATCAGCTATCAGCGGCGGATGAAGATGTTTTGATCCGGTCGGTGAGAATTGATCCAGAGACGAAGGATACGTCTGTTTTGAATGGTTTAAAAACTTATTATGATGTTGTGGCGATCATTGGAACGGTTCCTGTTTCAATTGAAGGTGTTCCGTATATTCCAGCGTGGGAACTTCTTCAAACTGAAGGTATTTCACGCATGCATAAATTGCTGGAAATAACACGAAAATCAGCGATGCCGGAAATTAAGGGGGAAGTGGCAAAAGACGAAATATATGGATTGGTTATTCAGGGGCTGCAAGAAATAGTCACCTACATTAATCCACGGGCTATAGCGGAACTTCTGCAGAAACATATCCCGAGAATTCGCCGGTACTATGATTGGGACAGTAGTCATGAACTAGGCATGTGGATGCATATTGGAAGTTTGCTTGATCGAATGGTATCAGCAATTGTACAGCAAAACCATGATCAGCTGCTGTCTTCATTTCCTGTCTCCAGAGAGACCGTTATATCTGCTGATGAACAGCAAATTTGGCAGCCACTCTTTGATCAGACTGAACAAGCGTTCTCTGTCGTATTGACAGATTATATAAAACGAGAACTTGTAAAACTTTCCCGGTAAATGTGTGCAATTTTTTTGCACACATTTTTTATTGTGTTTTGTTCACAGTTGAATTTTTACTTGGATAATTTAAACAAGCAGGCTATGATGCTGTCCGGGAGCGTTAAGCCAGTATATGAATGATGTTGGCATGATTTTTGCTATATTATATATGAAAGGCGATAAGTCGTATAAGCAATGCATGAAGTTTCGTGAATAGTTAATTCCTGGGATGAGATAGGAGGTGTGATATGAACAATCTGAAGCGATTTTTTATCATTTATGCATCAGTGTTTGCCCTAGTTTGGACAGGATATGGGCTTTTCGCCGTTATTACTGGTAAACCATCGGCCAATTTGATTCTCGGGTATGGCATTGGCTTTTCTGTTGTAATTTATGCGGCTTCGTGGTTTGCCTATTGGTTAATGGGACATTATAAAAAAATTGACAAAATGGCCAAAGACGTATTTTCAAAAAATAAACGAGTAAAGGAGTAGATTCATTATGGCAGAACAAATGAAAGTTATTATACTATGCAGCTGGGGTGCAACTTCGAGTCAGCTCGCTAAAAAAGTACAAGAAGCTGCGGAAAAACGTGGTATGAATGTAGAAGCCTATGCTGGAGGCACTGGTGAATTCCAGGAAAAGGCCAGTCAATATGACGTGGCACTGCTTGAACCACAAGTCCGTCATTTGAAAAAGGAAGTGACAAAAGTTGGCGATGCCAATGGTGTGCCTGTTGAACTTGTTGATCAGCGTGCATTTGCCTTGATGGATGGTGAGAAAGTACTTGATCAGGTACTAAAATTAAAGAATCAATAAATTTATTGATTCTTTAATAAGAACTGAGATCAACGATATGATAGAACACTAAGCAAAGGGGGAACATTTATATGAATTTGGTTCAATTGATGGAAGATAAACTGATGGGTCCTTTAGGTAAAATTGCCCAAAACAAATATTTACAATCAATTCGGGACGCTTTTGTCATATTTGCTCTGCCCGTTATTATAACGGGGGCTATATTTCTTATTATTGCTAACCCGCCGACCTCACTCAATTGGGGCATTATTAATGCGTGGGAAAATGCAGTTGACCCGATTCAGGATCAGATTCTGTTTCCGTACAATTTGACCTTTGGCATAATGGCGGTAACAGTTGCATTTGGTGTTGGTTACAGCCTGGCTCAGAGGCATGATATGGATGCGGCGTTGTCAGGTATATTATCAATGCTGGCGTTTATCATGATGGCATTTCCAGTAACCGATATTGAACAAGTGCCATTCGGCGATGTATTGGATTACCTTGGCGGTCAAGGGTTGTTTGTTGCTATTATCCTGGGTATTTTAACAACGGAAGCGATGCGATTCCTGCTGAATAAAGGATTTGCGTTTGAAATGCCGGCTGGAGTACCCCCATATGTTATGAGGACTTTCCGAGCTCTTATACCTTTTTTGATCATTTTACCGGCTGCTTGGGCTCTGGAATGGATTGTCTGGTCAAATTTCGGCGTAACGATTCCACAAGCAGTACTTGATTTATTCAGCCCGCTGGTATCAGCATCTAATTCTTATTGGGCAGCACTTGGTATGATTCTGTTAATGCTCATTCTCTGGTCAATCGGGATACATGGTATGAACGTTGTATCATCTGTTGCGTATCCGTTTTGGACAACACAGCTGGCAGATAACGCAGATGCTGTCAGTGCCGGGAATACTGCTGCAGCCGATGGGATTGTTACTGAACCATTTTTCCATATGTTTACTCATCTCGGGGGATCAGGAGCCACGATAGGTCTTGCTGTTTTCTTATTGTTTGCTTCGTCTGTACAATTGAAACAAGTTGGCAAAACGGCTATTATCCCGTCTCTGTTTAATATTAATGAACCGCTCATTTTCGGAGTGCCAATTGTATTAAATCCAATTCTAATTATACCGTTCGTTATAGGACCGGTTATCATTGTAACGATTAACTATATCTTGTTCGCAACAGGTATTTTGCCGCCAGTCATTATACAGCCGCCATTTACTGTTCCGATTTTCTTTGGTGGATTTATCGCAACAGGCGGTTCATGGCTGGCCGGCTTTGTTCAGCTTATGAATGCGGCCATTGCTGCCCTTATTTACTGGCCATTCTTTAAACAGTATGATAAACAGCTGGTGCAGGAAGAGAAGGAAACAGAAGAAGCATAAATAGACCTCGATTGCATAAGGAGTGGTGACGTTGAATTACGAAGAAATCATGACACAGCTTATTTTACACGGCGGTAATGCCCGCGGAGCAGCCTATGAGGCACTTGATGAAGCAGAAGAATTTAAATTTGACGAAGCTGAAAAACTGATGAAAGAAGCGAATGATGAGTTTCTTGAAGGTCATAAATATCAAACAGAACTGTTGCAGAATCAGGATGAAACAGCTGCGCCAAATTTCTTTATGATTCATGCACAAGATCATGTTATGACCGCTCAGGCAGAGCTTCAGCTGATTAAGCGTATGATCGGACAGCTGAAGCAGAATGAGAAACTGGAGAATCGGATTACAGATCTTGAAAAACAAACTAAGAGTCAATAGGGGCATAACTGGCTGAAAACAGCTGTATAAGTTATACTTCATTGACCTGCTGAATTACTGCCTGACGTATTATTTGTCAGGCAGTATTTTTAAAGGTTACGAGGGAGGACTTGACATATGAACTTTGGAACTGTTGGGACTGGCTGGATCACCGATGCATTTATTGAGGCAAGCGGCTATTCGCAGGAATTGACCCATTCGGCTGTTTATTCACGGACGACTAACAAGGCGGATGCTTTCGCTCAGAAACATGACGTTAAGCATGTGTTTACGGATATACAGGAAATGGCTGCAAGTGACGTGCTTGATGTTGTGTATATCGCGTCACCTAATGCATTGCATTTTGAGCAAAGTGTTGCATTTTTAAAGCAGCAGAAGCATGTTATTTGTGAAAAGCCAATTTTTTCAAACATTCATGAGTGGGAAGAAGCTCATCGTATCGCTGATGAGCAAGGTGTTTTCCTGCTTGAAGCGATGCGGAATGTGCATGCGCCAAATTTTAGGACGATTTGGGAAGAACTACAGCAGATAGGACCGATTCGCAGCATGATCCTGCCATTTGTGCAGTATTCTTCACGGTATGATAAACACTTAGCTGGTGATGTGCCCAATGTGTTTTCACCCGTATTTTCCGGTGGAGCTCTGGTTGATCTGGGCGTTTATCCATTGGCACTTGCGCTTGGTCTGTTTGGAGCACCTGTAAGTTCTGCTTATTATCCAGTGAAGCTTTCAAGCGATGTTGATGGCAGTGGTGTCTTGATTTTGGAATATCCGGGTTTTACAGGGACGATTCTTTGCTCCAAAATAGCACAGTCATCCAACACATGTGAAATTCATGGTGAAAAAGGGACGCTGGTTTTTGATAATCCTGGCGATATGTATCACCCTCGGATTATAAGGCCTGATGGCGGGGAAACACAACTGAGTGCTGATGACCATCCGAATAATATGGTTTATGAAGCCAGTATTTTTGCCCAGATCATATGTGAGGGTGATAAGCAGACTTATGAGAAATTGACAAAGCTCAGCCGTGATATTCTAATGATTACCGAGAAAGCGCGATACAGTAATGGGATTTTATTCGACAGTGAGAAGTCATAATGACACAAATTCAGTGTAAAAAGCGGCATGGTCTAAAGCAATCCCAGCTGTTGTAAACCATGTGCTATGCCGTCGTCGGTGACTGAGGTTGTTTGCTGTTCTGCATATGGGAAAAGGTCTTCGTGTGCGTTAGCCATGGCAACGCCTGTACCAACAGCTGTTAGCATTTCCTTATCATTCATTCCGTCCCCGAAAGCAATCGCCTGGTCGCGGGAGATGTTCAGGTGCTTCAGCGTTTGCTCGACGGCATAGCCTTTATTGACATTTTTTCGCAAAATGTCATAGCTGTTTTCCGCACCGTTTACATGAACTGGTGAAAGACGGAAGTTGGCGTCAATCTCATACATTGGAACATCCTCAGGTGCTGCATTAAGAACTGTAGCGCCTAAAATTTTATCGGCTGCATCGGACGTGTATAGCGCATTGCTTTTCATATCGAATAAATCAGCAAATTGCTTGATAAAGGGACTTTTCGGGTCAGTCATGTAATTTGTGTCACGTGCATACAAAATCAGTTCCTGACCATTTTTGGCTGCGGTATTGGTGAATTGTTTAATTTGCTCCTGCGGTATGGGTTCATTAACAATAACATTTCCCTGATGCAGGGCAAAAGCGCCATTATAAGCAATAAATGAGTGGATATCCAGTGCTTCTGCCAGATCATGAATTTCATGAAGCGGTCTGCCCGTCGCTAAAAAGACGTCCACGCCTTGTGCTTTTACAGCTGCAATGGCTTTTTTGGTTGTCTCGGAATAGGTTTGGTCAGGTTTTAAAATGGTACCATCAATATCGAGAAATAAAACGTTATACATGGGAATCTCCTTATCATTTCCGTACTGTATGGACCATATTAGCACAGGCATGCATTTTTTGACAGGTCTAAAAATGCTGAAGACGTCACACACTACGTATTGAACAGATGCTAATTGATCTGTTCAACACCCCACGAGGAGTGATCAGTTGTGGCTGGCGACAAAAATAATTTACTGGCACCTGGAGCAGAAAATGCTTTGGAAAACATGAAACAGGAAATTGCGCAGGAATTGGATGTCGAGCCCGGAGCGGATACAACTGCACGTGAAAACGGATCTGTGGGAGGCGAAATGGTCAAACGCATGATCAATATCGCCGAACAAAGTGTGTCAGAAAAAGATAAATAAAGGTCTGCAGACACACAGGCAGAACCAGCTTCGGCTGGTTCTGCCTTTTTAGTTCAATGGTTTGTATAATTTGACGAAAACGGCTATAATTGAACAGAAATTTTGGTTCTACATGCAGCATAGGTTTGCTACAATAGAAGTAAGAATTGTTAAACTATTTAGGGAGAGGGGAAAAGCTGATGACGTTTGGCATATTATCACTGCTTCCTCCGGTCATCGCAATTGCGCTGGCACTCGTCACGCGAAATGTCATACCTGCTTTATTTGCTGGTGTATGGCTCGGCGCGACGATGCTCCATGGCTGGAACCCATTTATGGGACTGTATGCCAGTTTCAGCGATATTATTTTGCCTAACCTCGCAGATGAAGGAAATGCGACGGTGCTCGCTTACTGTGGATTTTTTGGCGTCCTGATCGTTATTTTACAGCGGACAGGAGGTGCGCATGCCATTGCCTACGCTATTTCAAATAAAGTCAAAACGGCCAGAGGTGCTCAAGGATCTTCCGCATTATTTGGTATTATTATCTTTTTTGAGGATTATTTCAACGCCTTAACCGTTGGCAGTGTGATGCGCCCAGTAACGGATAAAAAGCATGTATCCCGGGAAAAACTGGCTTATATTGTGGATTCAACATCTGCTCCGATGTGTCTTTTAGGCCCTGTGTCAACATGGGTTGTATTTATTATGGGGCTGATTGGTGCTCAGTTTGTTGAACTTGGCGTGTCCGGATCGGAATATTTAATGTACTTATCAACAATACCGTTTAACTTCTATTCCATTTTAGCGCTCTTGCTTGTTGGGATTCTGATTTGGAAGAAATGGGATTTCGGACCAATGGCCAAGGTTGAACACCGCGCACGGACAACAGGCAAATTAATCCGTGACGGTGCCGAACCGCCAACGGATGATCAAATGGGTGATGTGGAAATGGTTGAAGGCCATACACCTAAAAAACGGAATATGATTGTGCCGATTGTTGTTCTGCTGGTCATTATTCCACCAATGTTTCTCTGGACCGGCGGTTTTCCGGAACATGATCTGATTACGGCCGTAGGAGAGGCAAATGGCGGACTGTCAATTTTGCTGGCAGCGTTTGTCGCAGGCATTGTTGGTCTGGCGATGGGGATGCAGCAAAAGCTGTTTTCCTTTAAGGAAGCCATGTCCCTCTATGTGAGTGGTTTTCGGAGTATGATGGTTGTCTATATTATTTTAGTCCTTGCCTGGTCAATCGGGTCGATCACTTCGAAACTGGGAACGGCGGATTACTTAGTTGATTTTGCGGAACAAACAACCTCACCAGCAGTCATTCCGGTGCTTTTATTCATTTTCGGAGCCATTATCGCCTTCACAACGGGAACGTCATATGGAACGTTTGCGATTATGATTCCGATTGCGATGCCGATCGCGGCTACAATGGATATGTCAATGGCTCTGACGATTGCAGCCGTTTTAAGCGGAGGGATTTTCGGTGACCATTGTTCACCAATCTCCGATACAACGATATTGTCGTCGGCTGGATCGTCAAGTGATCATATCGACCATGTCAACACCCAGATTCCTTATGCTATGACAGCTGGCATCAGTGGGATAATTGCCTTTTTTACAGCGGGGGTCACGGGTTCAGCCGTTTTGTCGCTCGTACTTGGTGCTGTCGTTCTGGTGGTGCTCGCTTTTCTGCTTAATAAATTCTGGGGAAAACGGATACCGCAAGAAGATGACCTTAACGCGCAATCAGAAAGCTAGACAGACAAACGACCGCATTCTGTATCCTGAATTGACTTTGGTCCAGTGTATCGATAAACTGGTATGTAGTTAAACTGAGATATGGTGAGGTGATTGGATGTTTAATACAGGTCTAATTATAGGTCTATCGTTACTGGTTGTTATCATGCTTGTTAATGTGATTATTACGGCTACATCGTCTGCATCTCCCGGAAACAGCTTTGGCATCTACTTGCCGCCAACTGTCATATTTGCTGCCGGACTTATTATGCTGGCCGCTTCGACGTTTGGCAAAATTGAGATGGCCGGACTTGGCTTCGGCGGCTGGGGCGCTGCCAGCTTGTTTGCCGCTGCAGTCGGATTTGTTGTAACATCCGTTGTTGAAAGTTACAGACAAGCCTCATGAATAACCTAAAAAATATCTGCCTTTTTCGGGCAGATATTTTTTAGGTTATCAATGCAGAATCCCTGCATGAACACAATGGGCAGAATGCCAAGTGAAAGGGGTCAGTAAAATATATTCAGAAGTCCCAGGAGCATGAGCAGAAAAGGGGGGAGCAAGGTCAGCTGCTGCAGCCACTTTTTAGTCGATAAAAACATGCCCAGCCGCACGCCGCACCAAACAAACAAACCACTCATTAAGGCAATGGAAAAGGCGGTTAAAAGCGGCGAATAACCGATCATAGCCGCACCGAGTCCAGCCCCGAATGCATCAATGGCCAACGCAAATCCCAGAAAGACCGCTTCAGTCATTGAAATACTCCCGGAGTCGTCTAAATCAGCCTGTTTGGGTTCTTTCATGACCGTTTTAAAATCGTGCCATGCTTCCTCAGTGGAAAAATTAAAGGATGCCTCTCGTCTGGAGCGAAGGACATTATATAAACAATACAAACCGATAACCAAAAGGATAATGCCGCCTAGTACATCAGTCAGACCAGGCGTGATAAATGCTTTAAGCATATTTCCAATTGTCATGGCTGCGTACACGATTAAGCCGGAACAAAACATGATAATGCCCAATGCTGTGATCGGCACACGGACGCGCTGTATGCCATAAGACATGCCGACACCGAACCCATCGATACTGACGCCGATAACTAAGAGAATTAAGCCGGTATAGTAAAGCATCGGTATCATTTTCCTTTCTGCATTGGTCTACCCCAGTATATTGCATTGGAAATGAAGATGTGAAAGACGCACGGGGAGCCTTATTTGTGTTAAAGTAACGGCAGAGTGTTTTTGAAAGAGAGAGGTTTTAAAAATGAGCAAAACTGTTGTATTAGCTGAGAAACCTTCCGTTGGCCGTGACATTGCACGTGTCCTGAACTGCCGGAAAAAAGGCGATGGTTTTCTGGAAGGATCAAAATATATTGTGACATGGGCGCTTGGGCATCTTGTGACACTTGCAGATCCGGAGATGTATGAGGATAAATGGAAGACGTGGCGGCTTGAGGATTTGCCCATGCTGCCCGAACAGCTGAAACTGGTCGTGATTAAACAGTCAGGTAAACAGTTTAATGCGGTTAAGACACAGCTGAATCGCAAAGATGCCGGTGAGATTGTCATTGCAACGGATGCCGGACGTGAAGGTGAGTTAGTTGCCCGCTGGATCATCGATAAGGCACGTGTGAGTAAGCCAGTTAAACGGCTCTGGATCTCGTCGGTTACGGATAAAGCCATCCGTGATGGTTTTAATCATTTGAAACCAGGCAAGCAGTACGACAATCTATATGCAGCTGCTGCCGCACGTTCAGAAGCGGATTGGTATGTGGGGCTGAATGCGAGCCGCGCACTTACAACCAGATTCAATGCACAGCTGTCAACAGGCAGGGTGCAGACACCAACACTTGCCATGGTGCGGACACGAGAAAACGCAATTAATGCCTTTCAGCCCAAACCGTTTTATGGCCTTGAAGCCAAAACGAAAACCGGCCTGACCCTGACTTGGCAGGATCAAAACAACAACAGCCGGCTTTTCTCCAAAGACAAGGCAGAAACGCTGCTTAACGCTTTAAACAAACAGTCGGCTAAGATCATCAATGTTGATAAAGCGCAGAAGAAAAAACATGCTCCACAGCTATATGATCTGACAGAGCTTCAGCAGGATGCCAACCGGATGTTCGGGTTTTCCGGCAAACAGACGCTGTCACTCATGCAGAAGCTGTACGAACAGCATAAAGTGCTGACATACCCGCGGACAGACTCCCGTCATTTATCGTCAGACATTGTGCCAACCTTGAAAGATCGTGTGAAAGCTGTTAATGCCGGTGATTATAAGCATGTGGCCGGCCCGCTTTTAAATAAACAATTTTCACTTCCAAAGTCGGTTGTTGATAATACGAAGGTGTCCGACCACCATGCGATTATTCCGACGGAGGAGCCGCCTGTCTTGGCTAATATGAATCAGCAGGAACGAAAAATTTATGACTTGGTGGTTAAACGCTTTTTAGCAGTGCTGTCTGATCCATATGAATATGAACAGGTAACGATAGAAGCACACGTGAACAAAGAGCGCTTTGTCGCAAAGGGAAAACATGTTCAAAAGCCGGGCTGGAAAGCTGTGTACAATGATCGCAGTGATACCGGTGAGCAATTGCCGGATGTCCAGCAGGGGGCGACACTGGACAATCTCCGTATTACGATGACAACTGGCGAAACCAAACCGCCGGAGCGTTTTACTGAAGGCGGTCTCCTGCAAGCGATGGAGAGTCCTGCTCGCTATATGAATCAGGACGAAAAACATTTGGCTAAAACCATCAGTCAAAGTGGTGGAATCGGAACGGTCGCCACACGCGCTGATATTATAGAAAAATTGTTTAATAGTTCTCTGCTGGAACTCCGCGGCAAATCGATTTATACCACATCGAAAGGGCGGCAGCTGCTGGACCTGGTTCCTGAAGATCTCCGTTCCCCGGCACTGACAGCTGAATGGGAAACGAAACTCACCCGGATTGCAGAAGGAAAGTTAACCAAACAAGCCTTTATTAATGAGATTAAAGACTACACGAAACAAATCGTGCAGGAAATTAAGACAAGTGAAGAAACGTTTAAACACGATAACATGACCGGAAGCAAATGCCCGAATTGCGGCAAACTTATGATGGAAATTGATAACAAAAAAGGTAAAATGCTCGTTTGTCAGGACCGCTCCTGCGGCTATAAAAAGAACATTTTCAAACGGACAAATGCCAGATGCCCCAATTGTCATAAGCGAATGGTCCTGCGCGGTGAAGGTGATGGAAAGACGTTCACTTGTCAGTGCGGCTACCATGAGAAACTATCGGAATTTAATAAACGAAAAGAACGGGAAAAAGGCGATAAAGTTTCCAAAAAAGATGTTAATAAGTATTTGAATAACCAGGATGATGACTTCAAGAATGATGCGCTGGCTGAGGCGCTCTCCAAGTTAAAAAAATAGCTTCATAATAGGACTCCTGCTATGCAGGGTTCTTTTATGACGGTGGTTTTTGCTGCAGCTGAATACCCTGAAGTATAAAGATTCGTTTTTGAACGCAATCTATGGTAGTGTATTAAAGTGATAAATTAAGTTGTTGGGCTGCAAAAAAAGGATCACCATGAATTAATGAGATAAAAAATAGGAAAGCGTTTTCTATACTCTGTGAATTATGATAGAATTTAAAAATAGATAATCTATAAGACTGCGATTGAATTAGGAGGCAAACAATGACTGACGATGAACAACTTGACAGAGCAACTGGAGACCAAACAATTCAAAAGCTTGATTTTCGCCTTGGTTCGTTCGGTGCAGTTATCCCGCTCTTATTTTTTGTCGTCTGGGCGATTACGATCAGTGTGCTCGATTTATCATCTGAAGTAGCGCTCGTCCTGGGTGCTATCATAGGTCTTACAATGGGCCTCTTGCTGTGTAAAAGTAAATGGGAGGATTATGCGCAGGGATTATTTGATGGACTAAGCCAGCCTGTTGGTGTAATTGCCATGGTGGCCTGGTTTTATGCCGGCATGTTTGCACAGGTGCTGCAAGTTGGCGGTCTTGTCGAAGGACTTGTCTGGATTGGTTCCGCAACAGGTGTTGAAGGCGGCATGTTTGTCGCACTGACGTTTTTGCTGGCGGCAGTCTTTTCTACCGCTGTCGGTACCGGTTATGGGACGGCTGTTGCATTTTGTACATTAATGTATCCAGCCGGCATTGCTGTTGGCGCTGATCCGACATTTTTATTTGCTTCGATCCTTGCCGGTGCCGTATTCGGTGATAACCTGGCACCCGTCTCGGACACGACCATCGTTTCAGCAACAACGCAAAACGCTGATGTGCCGGGCGTTGTGCGCAGCCGTTTCAAATACTCAATCCTGGCTGCTGTACCGACGGTTATACTTTTTGCTATTTTCGGAGGCGGCGGCAGTCCAGAGGTTGATCAGGCAACAGCTAATTCAGTGATTGAGTCTGTTGATCCGAGCGGTTTATTGATGCTGATTCCATTTGCGCTGGTTCTTACTCTTGCTTTAGCTGGACACCATTTGATTACATCCTTAACTTGGGGAATTATCACTGCAATTCCGATGGTTATATTCCTGAATTTAGGTGAGGCTTCAGATATTTTAACCTTTAACCCGGATTCAGATACCGTTGTTGAAGGAGCACTGGTAGAAGGCATCACCGGTTACTTTAATATGGCGATTCTAATCCTGCTTATTGTTGGTGCTGCGCACTTAATGCGTTTGGGCGGAACCATGCAGGCTATTACCAACACCCTTGTCAAATGGATTAAAAACTCTGTGCGCAAAGCTGAGGTGTCGATGTGGGCGATTGTTGCCCTGTTAAACAGTGCCATTACAATTAATACAGCAGCGGAAATTGCCGCGGCTCCCTTTGTTCAGGAAATTGGTACGAAATACAACCTGCACCGCTATCGGATGTCAAACATGCTTGATGCGGTGACATCAGCATTAGGATATATTTTCCCATGGGGTGCGCCGCTGTTATTAGGCTACTCGACACTGCAGACGATGCAGGGAAAATATGAATGGCTGCCGCTTGTGGATCCAACGTCGGTATTTCCATTCGTTTTCCAGGGCTGGTTCCTGGTTGTTATCATGCTGATTGCGGCCCTGACAGGCTGGGGACGCCGGTATGAAGGGAAAAACGGTGAAGAATTGAAAGAAAAACCACGTGACTAACTTATCTGAAATGGGGACCTTCTACAGGAGGGTCTCCATTTTGTATGATTAATCCTGAGTACTTACATTTAAGGTGATGATAACATGGACATAAAAGGCGCTATTGATCACGAAACGCGCTGCGAGCATTATCGAAGCGCGAATGATCGCATAGCTATTAAATTTTATTGCTGCGGAGAGTATTTTCCGTGTTTTAAATGTCATGCCCGCTTTGGCTGTGGTGAGGAGGGTGTCGTGTGGCCTCGGAATAAGTTTCATCACAAGGCGGTTTTATGCGGCCAATGTCATGTAACATTATCCATTAATGATTATTTGGCAAGCGGTTATAGCTGTCCCGCATGCGGTGAAGCGTTTAATCCGGGATGTGCGCTGCACAGCCACCTTTATTTCGGGACTAACTAAGAAAAGGGGTTAGGACAAAAGGCAAGAGTCATTGCCCGCTCCGGAAATAGACGTCACTTTCCGCGGGCGGCTGGTGAGCCTCCTCGTGCTTGCGCACTCCGGGGTCTCACCTATGCCTCTGCTCCCTTAGAAGTCGCCGTCTTTTCCTCCGCTGAGCCGCAGCTTCGTTCATCTTGGGAGTTGGTCGCTTAAATTCTGTCCCAACTCCTTTTATAAATAGACTGCCATGCTTTTTCCGGATCAGTTGTCGGTTCGTGACAAGCAAAGTTTTCGCAGACGTAAACCGTCAACTGTTGCTCAATTTGCTGATAGTCAGCGACGAACGGGGCTGCTTGTGCAAGCTGTTGTGGATCCGCACTCGCCAGAAGCGTTACGTCAGGCAAAAAGGTTTGCTGCAAATTGGCGATGAAGGCGTCCTGAATGTCACCTAGAACGACTGCTTCTTTTGTCGGATTGTCCAGCAGCAGCAAACTTTGCACAAAGTGGATGCCGCCATCCGGAACGCGCTTGAGCGCATCGTAAAAGGTGTAGTACATGCTGTCCAGTTTATCAAGGTACGCCGTATTACCAGTGAGAAAGCCCATCGTTGCAAGCATCATGGCGGCAACACCATTACCTGAAGGAAGTGCGTCATCATAAATGTGCTTTTCCCGCGACAGTAATCGCTCACTGTCATGACCGGTTAAGAAAAAACCGCCCTCATCTGTATCCCAGAACAAATCAATCATGTTATCTGTCAGACGGCATGCCATTTGCAAATAATGCTGTGAAAAGGTTGCTTCATAGAGTTCGGCATAAGCCCGGATCAAAAAAGCATAATCATCCAGATAGCCGGCATACTTGACGTCACCATCGCGATAGCGGGCCATAACACGATTGTTCTCGACCAGGTTTTGCTCAATAAATGCAGCTGTTTCTTCAGCGGCATTGGTGTAATGCTGTTCCTGAAACACTTTTCCTGCCTTGGCAAGCGCCGCTGTCATCATCGCATTCCAGGATGTGAGAACCTTATCATCAATATGAGGATAGACGCGTTCATGACGTTTTGTAAGCAGCTGTTCTCGTGCTGCATCCAGCTCCTGCTTTAACGCCGCTGTCGTCATGTTTCGGCTGGCTGCCATCTGATCCAAATCCGTATGGAGCAAATTTGGTATGTTGCTGCCTGCGAAATTACCTTCCCGTGTTATACCATAAGCATCAGCAAACATCACGCCGCGCTCTTTACCCAGAACTTCCAGAATCTCATTATAATCCCAGACGTAGTATTGACCTTCAATACCTTCTGAATCGGCATCAATTGCTGAATAAAAGCCTCCCTCGCCATTATGCATTTCTCTCATAACAAACGTTATAATTTGCTCGCTTATCGTCTTATACAATGGGTTAGCTGTAACTTGGTAGCATTCAGTATAGGCCATTAGGAGCAGCGCATTATCATAGAGCATTTTTTCAAAATGCGGGACGAGCCAGCTTTCATCAGTGGAATAGCGGGCGAAGCCAAAACCGATATGGTCATAGATCCCGCCGGCTGCCATTTGCTGCAGTGTTTTTTCGGCCATCTCAAGAGCCTCAGTTTCACCTTTAAAATAATAGTATCGGAGCAAAAACATGATGGTGTGCGGTGTCGGAAATTTGGGCGAATCACCAAATCCGCCGTTTGTCAGATCAAATTGTTTTTTGAGTGCTTTGTACGCTTTGTCAGCTGTTTCTTGTGTCAGCCGGTTTTCGCTTTTGGCTGAAATAGTTTTAGGAAGCGCGTCTGTGACACTCTTCGTGACGTTGGCAATTTGCTCAGGGTCTTCCTGATAAACATGGTTGAGCTGGGTGATGACATCGCTGAATCCAGGCAGGCCATATTTACTGTCTCTGGGAAAATAGGTGCCGGCGTAAAAAGGCACTTGCTCAGGTGTCATAAAAATGGAAAGTGGCCAGCCGCCCTGACCGGTCATCATCTGGCACACTTTCATGTAGATGGCATCAATGTCCGGACGCTCCTCGCGGTCAACTTTAATTGATACAAAATGTTCATTTAAGTAAGCGGCAATGACTTCATCCTCAAACGATTCACGGGCGAACACATGACACCAATGACATGTCGAGTAGCCGATCGAGAGGAATATAGGTTTGTCTTCCTGTTTCGCCTTATTGAATGCCTGATCACCCCAAGGATACCAATTGACTGGATTATAGGCATGCTGCTGGAGGTAAGGAGATTTTTCGCTGATCAGGTTATTGGCTTTGTTTTGCTGTGTCAATTTAACACATCCTTTTAATACCATTCTAGAATTTATCAATTCCCAAAACAAGCAGATACGACACTATGGCTGGAACAGTATTTTTGCGTGCATTCAGTCCTGAGAGACGGGTCAATGATCACCAGCTGTTAATGCCTCGCAAAAATCTTTTTAATTTTTTTGTCTGAAAGTATCAAGACTTGTTCGATTAAGTCGATATAAGACTATAGAGGTGCATGCAATTCGGACGGAATTGTTTTGTTCTATTTAGCGCATTATGAAGCAGAAAAGGCAAACTGTTCGAAAGAGCAGGACGCAAAGCCCAGGGTCTAACGTGCTGTATTATGCGATATGATCGCCTGGCTGCCAAATCTTTACTACATTATGTATTAAACGTTTTGGCTATTCACCGGTTTAGGAATAGCTATTTTTATTACCGTGAAATGCGTACTTTACAAGACTGCTTTTATACCCGGAAGAGAAGCGGCAGATATAGTTACTCAGCATTATGGAGGGTACAGGATGGATAAGACATCAATACTTGGTATATTATTCGGCATTATTGCGATTGGCGTAGGCATGTTTTTAAAAGGGGTAAGTCCCATGGCCGTTGTTAACCCGGCGGCATTACTGATTATTTTTCTGGGAACAGCGGCATCCGTTTTAATCGCCTTTCCACTGAGAACGCTTAAGAAAGTGCCGGTCCTTTTGAAAATCATTTTTACGGAGCGCAAAGGCAACAATGCTGCACAGTTTGTTACGATGATCACGAGCTGGGCGGATACGACCCGCAAAGAGGGTTTATTATGGCTGGAAGGCCAGCTGGACGAGGTGAAAGATCCTTTTTTGCATTCTGGTTTGCAATTTGTTGTAGACGGTCAGACACCGGACTTTATCCGGGAAGTGCTGCTGGAAAAAATAGAAGCCATGGAACAAAGGCATCAGAAGGGTGCTGCCATCTTTTCACAAGCAGGTACATATGCGCCTACCCTGGGTGTGCTAGGGGCTGTGATAGGGCTGATTGCAGCACTGAGTGATCTGAATGACATTGAAGCACTGGGATCGGCCATCTCGGCAGCTTTTGTGGCGACCTTATTAGGGATTTTTTCCGGGTATGTGTTATGGCATCCATTTGCTAATAAGCTAAAAGAAAAGTCCGAGGATGAGGTTCGTCTGAAGGAAATCATGATCGAGGGTATTTTATCCATAACTAATGGCGAATCATCTCATATCATCAAAGATAAGTTAAGTTCTTACCTATCGGCAGAAGAGATAGATATGCTGGATAAGGAGGACGACGATGCGGCGGAAAAAACAACGTAAAAGCAATCATATTAATGAATCGTGGCTGCTTCCCTATTCAGACTTACTGACATTATTAGTGGCATTATTTATTGTGCTTTTTGCCATGAGTGAAGTGGACGCGCAAAAGTATCAAAGTCTTATGGATGTGTTTGAATCTGAATTTAAAGGGGGCACCGGCGTTATGGAGGGAGGAAGCGGCGAACAAGAGCCATTGCCTGCTTCTTCAGACTCGGCGGATGAAAAGGACAAAAAAAGCGCTGGTATGAAAGAGGCTGAACGCCTGGAAAAGGTGCAAAAGAAAATCAATGGTTATATTGAAGACAATAATTTACAGGATGTACTGGGTACCGAATTATCCAGTGAAGGACTGCTTGTAACTATTTCCAATGAGGTGACGTTTGCCTCAGGAAGCGCCGAAGTTAACGCTAAAGGCCAGGATATAGCTAAAGAAGTATCCCATTTTTTGTATACCGACCCTCCGCATCAGATTGTTGTAAGCGGCCATACCGATAACCGTCCGATCAACACTAAAAAATACAAATCCAACTGGGAATTAAGTGCGATGCGCGCGATAAACTTTATGCGTTTAATATTGGAGAATGAAGATCTTGATCCGGAACGTTTCAGTTCCAAGGGGCGTGGTGAATATCAGCCGCTAGTACCCAATACGAACGAAGAAAATATGTCAAAAAACAGACGGGTAGAAGTGCTTATCTTACCGAACCATGACATTCCCGAAGACGCCGAAGCTATAAAGAAAACAGAGAAGGAATGATATTAGATGGAGACAATGTCAACTGAGAGAAATAAATACGGAGGGGATTCATGTGGATACAACGGACTATCTTGATATGTTTCTTGATGAAAGTGATGAACATCTGCAGTCCATTAACAATCATTTATTGGAACTGGAAAAAAATCCGGAAGATCTTGAAGTTGTTCAGGAAATTTTTCGCTCAGCTCATACACTTAAAGGTATGGCAGGATCGATGGAATTTAAGGATATCCAGTCATTAACACATAAAATGGAAAACGTTTTTGATCAAATCCGGAATCAGTCATTAGCCGTTACCGAAGATGTGATGGACGTCATCTTTGAAGCCGTTGAGGCACTGGAGGAAATGGTCCAGGCAATCAGTGATGGTGAAAATGGCAAAAAAGACGTCAGTGAGCTCATTAGCCAGATGGAAAAACTTGAGCAAGGAGAGGGGCAGACAGCACCCAGTCAAAATGCTGATGAAAGCCAGCCCAGCTCAACAGCAAACCTGGATGATTATCAAACCACCGTTGTTAAACAGGCTGAAGAGCAGGGTTATCAGACTTACAGCATAACGGTCAAACTGGTTGATGATTGTTTGCTTAAAGCAGCCCGGGTTTATATGGTGTTTGAAGTGCTGGAGGATGCTGGAGAGGTTATTAAATCAGACCCCCCGGTTGAAAATCTGGAGGCAGAAGAATTTGACGAGAGCTTCTCCATCGTCCTGTTGTCCCAGGCAGAGCCGTCTGACATTGAGGCTCAGATACTTACTGTTTCTGAAATTGAGCGTGTAGACGTTAGCAGTTTAGCTGTCCGTGACACAGCCAATCAGCAGGGTCCGGCTGGTGAGAGCGAATCATCGTCTGAGGATCATTCCAAAGAGGCTAAATCGAATGAGTCAAAATCAAAAGATACTGGCACTGGCAAACAAGCCTCATCCAAGACAATTCGGGTGAGCAGTGAACGTATCGATCACCTTATGAATCTATTTGAGGAACTTGTTTTGGACCGCGGACGTCTGGAGGATATCGCTGCCAAGAAGCATGATCAGGAACTGACGGATACCGTTGAACGGATCACCCGGGTATCGCAGGATATGCAGGATTTAATTCTGTCAATGCGGATGGTGCCTGTTGAGCAGGTTTTCAACCGCTTCCCTCGCATGGTTAGAGGTCTGGCAAAAGATCTGGACAAAAAGATTAACCTGGAAATCATCGGAGCTGAAACAGAGCTTGACCGGACGGTTATTGATGAAATTGGCGATCCTTTAGTTCATTTAATTCGTAATTCAGTTGACCATGGCATTGAGTCGCCGTCCGAGCGGAAAGAGCTTGGGAAGCCGGAAACAGGTGAACTGACGCTGCAGGCTTACCATAGCGGCAATCACGTTTTCATTGAGATAGAGGATGACGGATCAGGCATTAACCGGGAAAAAGTCGCCAGGAAAGCCATTGAAAACGGTGTAATTTCATCAGCGCAAGCAGCAAATTTCAAGGATGAAGATATTTATCAGTTGATTCTAGCTTCTGGCTTCAGTACATCAGAGGAAGTGTCGGATATTTCAGGCCGGGGTGTCGGACTTGATGCGGTCAAGATGAAAATTGCTTCATTGGGCGGTCATATTTCGATTGAGTCAGAGGAAGGAAAGGGGAGCAAATTTTCCATTCAGCTGCCGCTGACCCTTTCGATTCTGTCCAGTCTCTTGATCAATGTGCAGCAAGTGACATATGGCATCCCGTTATCGTCTGTCATTGAGACTGTACTGCTTGAAGAGAAAGATATTATGTCTGCTCACAAGCAGAATGTGATGGATTTCCGCGGAAAAATCATCCCTCTTGTATCACTCATGGACGTATTGGACATTCCAGAAAGGGAAGAAAAAGCGGAAACTCGGTATCAATCGGTCGTCGTCGTGAAAAAGGGTGATAAGCTTACAGGTTTGATGGTCGACTCATTTATCGGCAAACAGGAAGTTGTATTGAAATCGCTCGGCAACTATTTAAAAGATATATTTGCGATTTCAGGTGCGACTATCCTGGGTGATGGGCAAGTGTCTCTGATTCTTGATCCCAATGCCCTGGTAACATAACAAAGGAGGTTTTTACATGGACGAATCAATTAAAGTGGTTGCTTTTCTGATAGGATCGCAGCGGTATGGCATCCCAGTTCAAAATGTGCTTGGCATTGAAAAAATGCAGCCCATAACTGAAGTGCCGCAGACATCCGATTTTATTAAAGGAATTATTAATCTTCGCGGGGAGATAACACCTGCTTTGGATCTGAAACAGCGGCTTAGGCTCGGGGTGACAGAGCATGCGGAAGAAACCCGGATTTTAATTGTAACCATGAATGATATGCAAGTAGGTCTGATTGTTGACGCAGCAACAGATGTGATGACACTGGATACCAATGCACTTGAGGATGCGCCTGAGATGACCAATGGCATCAGCACGTCTTTTATTGAAGGCGTGGCTAATTTAGAAGATAATCTATTAATTTTACTCAATCTGGAATATATCTTAGATTTTACAGAAGTTAATGAAGTTAACGAAATGATCGATAATTAACTAATACGGGAGGTTAACTGGAATGGCCAAAATACTTGTAACAGACGATGCAGCGTTTATGAGGATGCAGCTCAAGGATCATTTGACCAAATTGGGGCATGAAGTGATTGGTGAAGCAGAAAATGGTAAAGATGCCATTGAGAAATATCAGGAATTAAAGCCGGATTTAATAACAATGGATATCACCATGCCTGAAATGGATGGTGTAGAAGCTGTGAAGGAAATTAAAAAAATTGATTCAGGTGCAAAAGTTGTCATGTGTTCAGCAATGGGACAGCAAGGCATGGTCCTGGATGCTATCAAATCAGGCGCGTCTGATTTTATCGTGAAGCCGTTCAGTGCCGAACGAATCAAAGAAGCTCTGGAGAAGGCGTTATAGAAGCCACTAAACTGGAAAAGTGAGGTTTTATAGATGAAAAATTTGTTTAATATTAAGCAAGTTCGAACGAAAATATTTCTGGGGTTCATGATTTTACTGGTATTAGCGGGAGCCGTAACGGGGTTGAGCATTCACACGTTACATAGTAACAATAAGGACATAAACAGCATCATGGATCAAGAACAGCTTTTAGTTCTTGATGAAAAATTAGCGACGAATATGTCAGAAAGAACCAGTTTACTGCGCGGATTTTTGTTATATGATGATCCGAGTTACTTAGACGAATTCCAGGCTGGCACTGAAGAAACCATTGCTATGGAAAATAAAGCTAAGGATTTAAGCAATTCCGAAGAACTTAACAAGTTACTTGATAAAAAAGTCGAATGGGGAAAAATGACAGATCAAGTCGTTGAGGAATATGAGAATGGAAATGTCGAAAAAGCTAAGCTCATCATGGACAGAGATGTGCAGCCGCTCGGAGATGAACTGATAAGCGGTTTTCAGGACCTGGCCAGTAAACGTGAGGATGCTATTCAAACAATGGGTGAAAATGCTACGTCCAGTGGCTATGCTATGGAAGTGACAGTTTTTACTGGTTTTGTCATACTGATCGTTTTAGGCCTCATTATTACCATCGTGACAGCCAGAATTATTTCCCGGCCAATAAAAGGGTTAGTGAATCGTATGGAGCTGATTGCCAATGGTGATCTGACGGAAGAACCGCTTCAGACAAATTCGAAAGATGAGATCGGTCAGCTGGTGAACACGACTAACAAATTAAATGACAGTATGCGTGATATGCTCAGTCAGATCAGTGATGTCTCAGAGAAGGTCAGTACTCAGAGCAATGGTTTAACTAAATCAGCTAATGATGTAAAAGCCGGATCAGAACAAATCGCAACAACAATGCAGGAATTGGCTTCCGGTTCTGAAACGCAGGCCAACAGTTCCAGTGATTTATCCTCCACGATGTCCACCTTTACGACAAAAGTGCAGGAAGCCAGTGATCATGGGACTGAGATTAAAGATTATGCCAATAATGTGCTGAAGATGACTGAAGAAGGTACACAGCTCATGAACACGTCAAAAGAACAGATGGAAAGAATTGATCAGATTGTTAAGGATGCTGTCCAAAAGGTAGAAGGCCTTGACGCACAATCACAGGAAATTTCCAAACTGGTATCGGTCATTAAGGATATCGCTGATCAAACCAACCTGCTTGCTCTGAACGCGGCCATTGAGGCAGCCCGTGCAGGTGAACATGGTAAAGGATTTGCGGTAGTAGCGGACGAGGTAAGGAAACTGGCTGAACAAGTCTCCGAATCTGTTACAGATATTACCGGCATCGTAACGAATATTCAGAGTGAATCCAGTACGGTGACCGATGCATTGCAATCAGGCTATCAAGAAGTCGAAAAAGGAACCGGCCAAATACAGTCGACAGGTGAGAAATTTGAGGGAATCAGTTCAGCTGTCAATGATGTGGTAACGCGCATTCAGACCGTTACGGATAATTTGTCAGAAGTGGCAGCTGAAAGTCAGAATATGAACAGCTCAATTCAGGAAATCGCTGCTGTATCGGAAGAATCCGCTGCAGGTGTTGAAGAAACATCCGCATCATCGCAGCAGACAAGCAGTGCTATGGAAGAAGTGGCTAACAGTGCGGATGACCTCGCTAAGCTATCGGACAGTTTAAACGATCTCGTTCGTAAGTTTAAACTTTAATACCCGTAGGTTATATCGGACTATGGAAGTTTGTACCCCGTATGAACTTCCATAGTCTCATTAAATATCAGCCAATCATGATAGATGAAGGGGCAGGAGAAAATGATCAGAATTGCCATCATGAAAGACCCCGGTATATTTCGCGACGGGGTTCAACGTGTCATTGAAGCCGAAATCCCGGACTGCAGGGTATCCAGTTACGGTTCAGCTCAATTGGACATACTGAAAAATGACATTAATTTGTTTGATTTGCTGATTCTGGACACGGATACAGATACGACTGCATATCAGCTGATGGATCAGTGCAGGTATCAGACGGTGAAAATAGCGGCATGGATCTCGGAGGTCGATAATGCAGCACTCAAAGCATTGTTCAAAAAGGGACTGAATGGCTATTTCTGTAACGGTATGGGTCCTAATGAATTAGTAGGAGCCATACAGACTGTATTAGCGGAAGAGCAATATATACACCCGCTTTTATCGGTATATCTGCTAAAAGATTATATTGCCATGACCGAAACAGAAATTAAGCGCCCGAATGGTATATTAAGTGCTCGCGAATGGGACATTATGGAACAGATTGTTCAAGGAAGGAAAAACTTTGAAATAGCTGAGAACCTTTATATATCCTCGAAAACAGTTAAGAATCATCTTATATCCATTTTTAAGAAACTGAACGTGACAGACCGTACCAATGCGGCACTATTAGCGGTTAAGAATAAATGGATTACGTTATAAAGACATAATGCTTCCGTTTACTGTGTTTGAACCAATAACCAGATCAAACCCCGAAACCTTTTGTTTGTCATAAGGTTTCGGGGTTTTTAGGCAGGTTTATTGACTGTTTCTGTCTGTTTGCAGTTGTTTTTCCGCCATTTTTGCCAGGTCCTGGGCGTTTGAGCTGATCTCCTGAATTGTAGAAGAGATCTCTTGGATAGCTGCAGCCTGACTATCAGACATTTCGTGCACATTTGAAAATGCATTATCCAGTTCTTTGATCAAATTCTGAATTTCTTGGGTTCCTTTATCGATTTCCGTAACATTTTCTTTTGAATTGCTTGCCAGCTTTCGGATTTCTTCAGCAACAACGTTAAAACCATTTCCGTATTCACCGGCACGTGCTGCTTCGATTGATGCATTTAGACCAAGCAAATTGGTTTGTTCAGATATTCCCTTTACGACTTTTGAAATATCACCGATTTTATTGGTGCTGTCATTAACTTGTGTCATTTGAGATGAGATGCCGGTTACCTGGTCGGCAAGTTCTGAAATCGAACTGGTAATCTCCTCAACAGATGCTGCAGATTCTTCAACAGAGGCTGACAAGTTTTCAGCTACTTCGTGAAGTTTATTAGCTTCTTCCAGACTGGTTCCAATACCGATTCCGCCTACGATGGTGCCTTGTTCATCGTGGACGGGGACAGCCCGGGCGATAAGCGGGAATCCGAATAATTCTTTCGGAACGATTTCAGTTTTTGGTTTGTTTTCTTTGATAGCATGTGTGATAACATCTCCATCTGCAAGCGGGTCACCAGGGTTAACGTTTAAAGAAAATGTATTGCCTGGATAGTTAATAATCAACTTCTCTGTATCATAAATACCCACTGTGATGTCATCCTGCGTCAGTTGATTTAAAAGAGGCCCTGCTTTGATAAAGGCATCTAATATCGTTTGTTCAGATTGTGCATCTGTCGTAGTATCGTACATGTTGATTCTCCTTTTATCTCATTGTTTATCAGCAAATATGTCAAACTTATCGGTTCTATCAATGAAACTGTTAATAGGGAAATTGACGTTTCTGATAATTAACCGAAATCCATTTAAGTGTTGTAAATTCCTCCAGGCTCCATTGGCCGTTCAGTCTTCCTAAACCGGAATGTTTTTCTCCGCCAAAAGCCACGATTGGCTCATCATTTATCGTAATATCGTTAACGTGAATCATGCCAGTATGTATCCTTTTCGCAAGTTCTGTGCCACGTTCACTATGAGCGGTGTGCACGGCACCACTTAAGCCAAATTTGGAGTTATTAGCAATCTCGATCGCTTCTTCATCACCTGAAAAAGGCATGACACTGACGACAGGACCGAACAATTCCTCTTGAGCTACAGCCATATCGGGTGTGACATCTGTCAAAATAGTTGGCTCAACCAGATTTCCAGATATGTCCCCGTGCAATACAGGATTAGCACCTTGCTCAATTCCTTTAGCGATGGTGTCTCTAAGATGATTGGCTGCATTTTCATTCACAACTGGACCGATCACAGTGTCTGGATCGCGAGGATCGCCAGTCTTGAGCGCAGATACCTTCTTTTTAAAGCGGGAAATAAATTCATCATAAATAGCTTGATCTACAAGAATTCGATTAGCGGACATGCAAATTTGCCCCTGATGTGTAAAACGGCTGAATGCTGCAGCGTTAACGGCATAATCAATGTCTGCGTCATCCAGTACGATAAAGGCGCTATTGCCTCCTAGTTCCAGGATTGGTTTTTTGAAATTTTTTATGGCCAGCTGTCCAATATGACTGCCTACCTTCGTTGAGCCAGTAAATGACATAATGCGTGGAATGGGATGTTCTACAAAATGATCGCCAATTTCGCTGATATCTGTGGCAACAACATTAAAAAGGCCATCTGGAATGCCAGCTTGTTCAAAAATGCTGGCAATAAGTGTACCGCCCATAATTGGGGTTTCTTCATGTGCTTTTAAGACAACACCATTGCCGGCTCCGATCGCGGGTGCTACTGACTTAATGGATAAGAAAAAAGGAAAATTGAACGGACTGATAACACCGACAACTCCGGCTGGCATACGATACAAGCGATTTTCTTTACCATTTTCAACTGAAGGCAGGATTTTCCCCTCCTTTTTCAGCGGAAATGTGGATGCCTCCTTAATGATGTCTTTGACAAGACCAATTTCAAAAGCGGCTTTGACGCGTGTCCCACCAAGTTCATCGATAATGAAGTCTGTAATGGTGTCTTCGTGTTCTTCAATATAACTTATAGCTTTTTCGAGAATATCACGCTGTTTATACGGATTAATCTGATTCCATTTTTCCATAGCTTCCTGTGCTGATTTGTAGGCTTCATCGACATCATTTGTGTCCGCCATTCTGAATTCGGTCAGAGTTTTGCCACTATAAGGATTTTTATCAACCAAAATATTACGACTGTTGCCGTCCCGCCACTTGCCTCCTATATATTGTTTATTAAGTGAATGCATGTCCAGCATACGTATTCCTCCTTGGTTTTAATCAGCTTACACATATTTCATCGTCCAAATTAACTGTGATGTAAACCCAGTCATTAGAAGTAGAATTATTCAGTTAACAAATTGCTTTCTGTCTCTGATTTAACACCTGGATCTGACTGTGCTACATTAGAGTTATATAAACATAACCTTTATATCGGAGGTACATATATGACGTCATTACTAAGCGGCAAAAACATTGTTGTGATGGGGGTTGCGAATAACCGCAGCATTGCTTGGGGAATCACCCAGTCCCTTCACAATGCAGGAGCTAATCTGATCTTCACATATCGCCAGGAGCGTTCAAAGCAAAAGCTGAATAAGCTGCTCGACAAACATGGCATTGAGCCGCGCATGGTTGTCCCTTGTGATGCTGAGGATGATCAAAGTATTGAGCAAGCCTTTCAAAAGATTGGCGAGGAGGCCGGCATTATTCATGGTCTTGTTCACTCGATTGCTTTTGCCAATGCGGAAGAGCTGCAGGGTGAGTATGCGGATACTTCCCGGGATGGTTACCTGCTGGCACAGAATATTAGCGCGTATTCCCTTGTGGCTGTTACCCGGGAAGCACGCAAGTACATGACAGAAGGCGGGTCGATCGTAACCCAGACTTATATCGGCGCAGAGCGGGTTGTCCCGAATTATAATGTCATGGGAGCTGCCAAAGCTGCTCTGGAAGCAAGTGTGCGCTATCTTGCCGAAGACGTCGGCAAAGATGATATTCGCGTGAATGCTGTTTCAGCGGGGCCTCTCCGCACCTTATCAGCTAAAGGTATTGCTGGTTTTAACGATAAGGTATCCGCTGTTGAAGAGAAAGCACCACTCCGCCGCCAGGTTGATCAGGATCAAGTCGGCGATGTGAATCTTTTCTTGCTGAGTGAACTGGCTCGCGGCGTTACCGGTGAAGTGCTGCATGTTGATGCCGGCTTCCATACGGTAGCAGGAGCCTGAATCCCATTTGATAAGCAGACGAGCATCCCTATAAGAGGTGCTCGCTTTTTTTAGTCCCCGCAATCGATGAAATGTTCTTTTTTTAAATAGAGCAGTCAGATATGCTATATTGGATTGTAAGTATTTTCCTGATAAATTTTATACATTTGCATGTGCCATCAGGCCTTATAGCTCGGTTACGCAAATGCCTGAGACACCGAGAATCCACTTTTATTTGGAGATGGGAATAATGGAAAAACAAGCTTATACGATTAAAGACCTCTATTTTTGGCGCATAACGTTCAGTCTGGCACTGGCATCGTTCTTCGTGTTTGCCGGCATGTATGCAGTACAGCCGCTGTTCCCTCTATTTGTGAAGGAATTTGATGTATCGGTATCGGCATCCGGACTGGCGTTATCACTAACGATTGCCGGGCTTATTATCGGCTTGATTGTGCTCGGTTTTTTATCTGACCGCAACGGTCGAACCGCTTTCATTAAACTATCCCTGTTGGGCGCAGCGGTGCCGTTTTTCCTAATGCCGCTGTTTAACTCATTTCTGCCTCTTTTGCTGCTTCGGCTGGTGCAGGGCTTTGCTTTGGCGGGACTTCCGGCAGCCGCTCTGGCTTATTTGAGTGAAGAAATTGATAAACGCAGTGTGCATGTGGCAACCGCGCTTTATATATCAAGCAATGCGCTTGGAGGCATGGCCGGGCGGGTGCTCACTGGCTATATAACCGATCACTTCTCCTGGGAAACAGCTTTTTATGGGCTGGCCATTACTGGGGTGGTTATTTTAGCTGCCGTTATGTTTATGCTGCCGCGTTCCCGTTTTTTTACGCCGAGTCAATTGCCGTTCTCAAATGATCTGAAAGGGTTTGCGCATCACTTGAAGAATCCCGCGTTACTGCTGATTTTTGGACTTGGTGTTGTGCTGCAGCTGTCGTTTACCGGCATCTGGACGTATTTGCCGTTCCATTTAGAGGCTCCGCCGTTTTCGATGTCGTTGGATACGATCTCCTATACGTATTTTGCCTATGGTTTGGGTGTGATTGGTTCACCGCTTGCCGGCTGGCTGGCAGGTCAGTTTAGTTTGAAATATATTCGTATAACAGGTGTGCTTGTGATGGCAGTTGGTCTGCTTATAACCATGGGACCTGCTTTATGGATGATTGTCGTTGGATTGTGTGTTGCGTGCCTTGGCTTTTTTACGGCTCATTCACTTACCGCTTCAACCGTCAGTGAGTCTGTAACCCATCATAAAGGGAGTGCCTCCAGCTTGTATCTCGTGGCTTATTATATCGGTGTCGGTCTCGGCAGTACAGTGCTTGGCCCTTTATGGAACAGTGGGGGATGGAAACCGCTTGTCCTCGTCCTTGCTGCTATTCCGGCTGTCTACGTTTTACTGGTTCAATTGATACAGCACCGGCAGCAAAAGCGGCAGTCAGACACAAACGAATGAAGGTCTAAAGCGCTAAAAAAGCAGGAAACCCATTGACTGGTTTCCTGCTTTTATGTCGTTATGTGTTCTTCATAAAGTCTGGTATCTCAGTCAGATTAATATCCCAGGCGATTGGCAGCCAGAAGTAAATCGCAACAGAGACCAGTAAAATGCCAATAATGTTCAAAGCAATACCCGTTTTGGCCATGTCGGGAATCCGTAAATAACCGGAGCCGAAAACAACCGCGTTCGGTGGTGTCGCAACCGGCAGCATAAAAGCACTGGATGCGGCGACACCTGCTGCCACCATAACGGCATACGGATGAACACCAAGTGCTGCAGCAAGTGAGGCCATAATTGGATACATCATATTAGCTGTTGCGGTATTCGATGTAATTTCTGTTAAGAAGATCACCATACCGGAAACAACCAGAAGGACGATGAATATTTCTACGCCTTGCAGAACTGTCAGCTGCTGTCCAATCCATTCAGATAAGCCTGATTCTGTAAACCCGCTGGCAATTGATAGACCGCCTCCAAACAGCAGCAGGATGCCCCACGGGAGCTTGACGGCTGTATCCCAGTCCAGCAGATGGTCACCTTCTTTGTTCTTGGCCGGTATCAAGAATAATATGATCGCGGCCGTCATCGCAATAATAGCATCATTGATATTTCCGTTCACAAATTCTGACAAGAGAAAGGAACGGGTAATCCAGGCAAGTGCAGCTAATGAAAAGACAATCAGGACACCTTTTTCCTCAAAGGATGCTTTGCCGAGATCCCGTTTTTGTTCCAGTATAATAGCTCGGCCGCCGGGAAGCTCGTTCATTTTCTGAGGAAAAGCGACTTTGACCAGGTAAAACCAGATTATGAAAATAAACACCCAGGCGACCGGAACCGCAAATAACATCCAGCCGGCAAACGAAATATCAACATCATATATTTTGCTGACGGCACCAGCTAAAGCAGTGTTGGGCGGTGTGCCAATCAAAGTCGAAATACCGCCAACGGAAGCAGAATAGGCAATGGCCAGCATCAGTGCTTTGCCGAAACTGGCGGTTTCCTCTGAGCCATCGCCAGCACCTTCGCTTTTCGTTTGATCAGATACTTGATATATAATAGCAAGGCCGATTGGGACCATCATCATTGCGGTGGCCGTATTCGAAATCCACATTGATAAGAATCCAGTCGCAACCATAAAACCAAGCACGATTCTTTCAGTATTGGTTCCGATGACGGAAATGATCGTCAAAGCAATTCGTTTGTGCAGATTCCATTTTTCCATAGCCAGAGCGATCATAAAGCCGCCCATAAAGAGAAAAACTGTATCATCACCATAAGATGAGGTGGTTGCTTCGATATCCAGTCCGCCAGTCAGTGGAAACAGAATAATCGGGAGCAGTGAGGTGACTGGAATTGGAATTGCCTCCGTCATCCACCAGACAGCAATCCATATGGTACTGGCCAGAATAGCCTGACCCGCATCTGATAATCCTTCTGGCTGGAAAAAGACTAACGTCAGAATAAATAAAATAGGTCCTGCAAACAGCCCGATTAATTGAGCTTTCGTATAGGGCCGCTTATGGTTGCCGCCGTTAGTTGTCTGCGCAGTGTTAGAAGTGGATCTGTCAGATTTTTCCCCCGATTTATTTGGTTTGACGAAAAAAGTAAGTAAGTCCTTAGCTTGATCATGTTTATCCCATAACCAGTTCCATGCCGCCGTGACCATAAAATACCTCCATCTTTAGTCTATTAAACAATGAAAACGTTACCATTAAATTATAGGGGAAACCTATTTAATATTCAACTAGTTATGTTAAATCGTTCCCGGAAAAGAGTATGATAACTGCTGAATCCCTGCAGAGACATTCAGGAAGGATTGCCCCGTATGACGAAATATAATATAATTAATAGGGTTAGTTTAAAAGGAAGGGTTAGCATGCCTGAATTTGTCTGGCTGCAGCGATTAATGTGACAGGCGCCTCGTTTTTGTGACCTTTGTATACGAATTATATGCATAATGAGCTCGGTAATTCACTCGCATTTGCCGGGTTCATTTTAGCTTTGAATCAAGGACTTCGATCATTGGCCCGTTTCCAGGTGGTTTGATCGTGGATGTGGGCAATATTAAGGTATTATTCTTTGTATTATCAGGCTGCTTGTGATCCCATATATCACAATGTATTTTTGCGATAAAGGTGTTACACAGAAAAGGAGCGGTTAAATGGCTATAAAACTGATTGCACTTGATATGGACGGAACACTGCTGAATTCGGACGAAACGATTTCAGCTGTTAACCATGATACAATTACCAGGGCACTGGCGAAAGATGTTCAGGTTGTCTTAAGCACGGGGCGCTCGTTTGATACATGCTTTTCATACGCTGAATCACTTAATCTGACTTCCTATTTAATTACGTGCAACGGCGGGGAAATCTGGACTGTTGATAACGAACTCATTGAACGCCATCTGCTTCGTCCAGAGCGTGTGCAAGAGATGTGGGAACGGGCGGAGAATCTGAATTTAAACACATGGATGATCTCAACCGATGGGGTATGGCGCGGTATGTATCCGGATAACTTTTCCAGTCATGACTGGCTTAAATTCGGCTGTGACTCTGAGGATCCAGCTGCATTGGATACATTTATTGAGGAATTGTCATACTATGATGATCTTGAATTAGCGAATTCCCTTCCGACAAATATCGAGATTAATCCTAAAGGGGTGCATAAAGCCAGTGCTCTCGAATCAGTGTGTGAGCGGCTGAATATAACGCTTGACAATGTTTTGGCAATCGGTGACAGCTTGAACGACATGAAAATGATTCAGGAAGCAGGCATCGGTGTTGCGATGGGCAACGCACAGGAGGCGATTAAGAACGTCGCCGCTGATGTGACGGATACGAATGAGCAGCATGGCGTCAGCAGGGCGATCGAAAAATATGTGCTGGGAGACTAAGCCAGATACCCTTCTATTTGACCATTTAAAGCATAGACTGTACTAAGCGTTCTTATAGATAAATTTTACTTTGAACCGCAAAGGGAGTATAATTGGTCTAATTATGATGAAAGGGGATGCTTCGATGGCATTTTCTCGACGCTCCAAAGAGCCTGTTCCAGAAGTGGATACGAATATATGGGCTTGTAAAAATGAAAACTGTTCAGGTTGGATGAGGGCTTCGTTCAGCTTTAATGAGGATCCCAACTGCCCGCTTTGTCAATCATCCATGCAAATGGAAACGCACGTCCTGCCTGAAGTTGGCGAATAGCACGCGTCTTTTCTAAGTTAAGCCACCCTGATAATGTGAGGTGGCTTTTTTATCGACTTGCCCGACTTTCTGTTATAAAAGCAAGTACCTTATTGACAGAATGCAGCCGATCATGCATGATAGTAATATAAATATTCAGTTTTTTTAAATAATTGAAACCGATTACAAATGAGGAGGCTATTTTAATGCGTTATGCAGATCCCAATACGAACGGGGCATTGGTGCATTTTCAGGAGCGTTACGATAATTTTATTGGAGGTGACTACCGTCCGCCGCAAAACGGCCAGTATTTTGAAAACGTGAGTCCTGTAACAGGGAACGTTTTTTGTGAGGTAGCAAGGTCAACCAAGGAAGATGTTGCAGCAGCCGTTGCAGCAGCTGATGCCGCGAAAGACAGCTGGGGAAAAACGTCTGTTGCTGAACGAGCTAACATTTTAAATCGTATTGCTGACAGAATTGAAGACAATCTGGAAACACTGGCTGTAGCTGAGACGTGGGATAATGGCAAGGCAGTAAGAGAACTTCTGGCAGCAGATTTGCCGCTCGCAGCGGATCATTACCGTTATTTTGCCGGAGCTATCAGGGCTCAGGAAGGTGGTATCAGTCAACTGGATGATGACACAGTTGCGTATCATTTCCACGAGCCTTTAGGCGTTGTTGGGCAAATTGTACCGTGGAACTTTCCCATCTTAATGGCGACTTGGAAAGTGGCGCCGGCTTTAGCTGCAGGAAACTGTGTGGTTTTAAAACCAGCCGAACAGACACCAGCTTCTATCCACGTGCTGATAGAACTGATTCAGGATCTCTTGCCAGCCGGCGTTCTTAATGTGGTTAACGGATTTGGGGTGGAAGCAGGTAAGCCCCTTGCAACGAATAGTGGCGTCTCCAAAATAGCCTTTACAGGTGAGACAACAACAGGTCGTCAGATTATGCAGTATGCCTCAGAAAATATTATTCCGGTAACACTCGAACTCGGCGGTAAATCACCGAATATTTTCTTCTCAGATGTCATGGATAAAGATGACGATTATCTGGATAAGGCAGTTGAAGGACTTGTTATGTTTGCCTTGAATCAGGGTGAAGTATGCACCTGTCCGTCCAGGGCAATTGTTCATGAATCAATTTATGACGCGTTTATGAAAAAGGCTGTCCAGCGAGTCAAAGATATTAAGGCTGGTCATCCTTTAGACACGGAAACAATGATGGGAGCCCAGGTTTCTCAAGAACAAATGGAAAAAATCAAGTCCTACCTTGATATTGGCAAGCAGGAAGGAGCAGAAGTACTTACAGGCGGTGAAATCCATCAGATGGATGGTGATATGTCGGAGGGCTATTATGTGGAGCCTACGATTTTCAAAGGTGATAATAATATGCGTGTTTTCCAGGAGGAAATTTTTGGCCCTGTCCTAGCTGTGACAACCTTTAAGGATGATGATGAAGCGATGGAAATTGCTAATGATACACTTTATGGGCTAGGTGCTGGTGTGTGGACCCGGAATATCAATACGGCCTATCGTTTTGGCCGGGGAATTGAAGCCGGTCGTGTGTGGACGAATTGCTATCATAAGTATCCGGCACATGCTGCGTTTGGCGGCTATAAAAAATCCGGTATTGGACGTGAGAATCACTTGATGGCTCTGGATCATTATCAGCAAACAAAAAATCTGTTAGTCAGTTATGATGAAACGCCCGACGGATTATTTTAACGCTATTTCACGCTAAGTATCAGCATGAAGGCCTTAAGAAAGGGTGCGGTAAATGGTTGAACGCGTAACGGCGACTGAGGCTGCGTTAGAACTGATTGATAAGCTGGTAAATATACATGGTCCCCTAATGTTTCATCAGTCAGGCGGCTGCTGTGACGGAAGTTCACCAATGTGCTTTCCAAGAGGTGAATTTCGCGTTGGTGATGTGGATGTGCTGCTCGGGAAAGTTGGAGATACGCCATTTTATATAGCAAAAGATCAGTATGCCTACTGGGAACATACGCAACTGATTATTGATGCTATTGACGGCCGCGGCGGAATGTTCTCATTAGAAGGACCAGAAGGAAAACGATTTTTAACCAGATCCCGGGTGTTTACCGAGCAAGAACGCCAATCTCTGCGTTAGCGAAAAGGGAGGCTGGGACAAAAGTGCGAACGACTTGCGTGACTGAAGCGCTCCGGAAATAGACGTCACTTTCCGCGGGCGTCTCCGTCTTTTCCTCCGCTGAACCGAGCCATTGTTCGAAGTAAGTTTGAGTTATTCGCTTTCGTTTTGTTCCAGCCCCTTTTTCATGCGTGCTATGCATGTATACATGTTTTAGAGGCACGCGGTATGTGATACGCTTTAAGTAGCGTTACACCGTTTTCTTATTTATAATCAACTGTGACATCGTTTTTAGGGGCATTACCAGAAAAAAAGTGATGCCCCTCTATGTCGTTTGGATTCCGATTATATTAGAGGACGTCTTAAGTTTTAAGGAGGCAGCGGCAATCATGACGAAAAAAATAGCTTTGATTCAGATGGATATTACATACGGTGATCCGAAAGTGAATTTCGCACACGTTTCCAAATGGGTGACCAATGCCGCCTATATGGGCGTGGATATCATTGTGCTTCCAGAACTGTGGGATACGGGTTTTGATTTGGAACAGATGAACACGATGGCTGACAGAGATGCCAACGCAACGACTGAGTTCCTGAGTGATCTGGCAAAGCAGATGAATATAGCGATTCTCGGTGGTTCGATTGCGGAAGAGATCAACAGCGGAATGAAAAATACGATGCTGATTATTGATCGCAATGGCGAACGCATTCATAAATACAGCAAAGAGCATTTGTCGGAGAGCGAGCAGCCGTATCTCCTGGCGGGGGAAGCTGGAAATGAATTTGAACTGGATGGCATTTTGTCTGCCGGATTTATTGGCGCTGACATCCGCTTTCCGAAGCGGCTGAGTGAGACAGCGGAAAATGGTGCGAAAGTTATATATGTCGTTGCACAATGGACTGAAGACCGGATCAATGAGTGGAAAACAACAGTACAGAGCTGTGCAGTGGACAATCAGTGCTATGTCATCGCCTGTAATCGGACAGGCTCAGATCCCGACAATGTCTATGGCGGCATGTCACTTGTTGTTGATCCGAAAGGCGGGATAATAGCAGAAGGCGGAAATGACGAAAAAATGATTTTAGCAGAGATTAGTGTGGATAAAGACCAGAGTGGAAAGCAATAGCTGTTCACTTTAAAACCGGATTAATCTCAAGCAGATTTGTGATAGTTGTCAGGGTTTCACCAAATACATGTCACTTACATAAATTATATAGGCGCTTTCATACCCATTATTAAAAAAGGAAGTGTTCCTATGTCTCGCTTGCATTACTATGTAACGGGCAACACGGCGAAGGGGCCAGTCAATTATCTTGACAGCAATCTGCATAACATTGACCGTGTTGTCTTGCTTAAGCATCCGTCGGTCAAGCTAAAAACGGCCGTCATGAAACAACTTGCTGAATCCTCTCAAAGCAATGGCCTGGAAATCCTGGAAAGCTCACTTGCGCGTGATTACCTCGATGGGATAATAGATCGCAACAACTCGATCGCGTTTATTGACAGCCGAATTGCTGGAGGAGGCACGGAAACGATTGATTTGGAAAAGACCTTTCCTGTCAAAACACAGGATACGTCTGATAGCGACCAATTTGTGCAAAAGGCTTTTGACAGCTTTAGAAAAGGTTTAGCGATTCATGATGACGAACTGGAGACCATATACGTTCAGCGAATGGATTTCGATAGGGCCGATAACTATGCGGAACAATTTATTAACGCATTACTTAAAGATGTTCCTGAAAAGGATCGTACACCACATATCTATAACCGGCTTTTCGGTACGAATACGGCTGATGGTTCAGTTAATGTTGTGCCGCAGCTGATCGAGGACATCACGCATGTTTATTATGTAAAAGGGCGTGCCGGAACAGGTAAGTCGGTATTGATGAAAAAAGTGGCAAAGGCTTGCGAGACGCGCGGACTGGATGTCGAATTGTATTATTGCAGTTTTGATCCGGAAAGTGTTGATATGGTTCTGGTGCGTGAGCTGGATTTTTGTATGTTTGACAGCACTGACCCGCATGAATTTTTCCCGCAAGAGGAAACAGACGTAACTATTGATTTATATGAAAAGCTCGTTATTCCGGGAACGGATGAAAAACTGGCCGGGAAAATCCGTGACGTGCAGGCACGCTATAAAGCCCATATGAAAGAGGGTTCCCGTATGCTGCAAAAAGCTGGTGAACGGCGGCAGCAATCCGAGGAAGACTATATGAGCGGTATAACAGATGACGCCATAAGAACATGTGCAGAGACGCTTCAGCAAACACGTTCGTGAATTGCGATATGTCTAATGCTCTTCCTGAGAAATGCCTTCCAGAAAATAATCTTTAAAATACACAAATTCATATGTCATATAACGATGATTTGTGATAAAATTTGATAATGCTCTACAACTTGGCTGTTCTGTGCCAAGCATAACAATGAAGTTCCTAATTCCTTGCTACTGCTAATGTTGCGTAGTAAGGGATTTCTATTTTGGCCAAATTGTTTCTTTATTCTAAATAATTTAAACATTCTAAGGCTTATGAATAGAAGAGTGAATGAGACTTCATTAAATTAAATTGCTAAGGAAGGTGTTAGATATGTCCAAACAACAGGATGAACAGAATGAATTCAAGCCTTACGTCCCAGCATCCAAAAACCCGCCTGAATTCACTTGGGTTGCGATGGTCGTTGGCGGCGTGATGGCGATTGTATTTGGTGCAGCGAATGCTTACTTAGGACTGGTCGTGGGTATGACGGTTTCGGCTTCGATTCCGGCTGCGGTTATTTCTATGGCTGTGCTTAGAATTATTATGAAACGAACATCGATTCTGGAAAATAATATTGTCCAGACGATTACATCGACGGGAGAATCGCTGGCTGCAGGGATTATTTTCACACTGCCTGCACTCTTTATCTGGGAATTGCAGCCGAGCCTGATAACGATTGCGATTATTGCCTTGGCCGGCGGTATTCTGGGTGTTGTGCTCATGATTCCTCTGCGGCGTGCGTTGATTGTCAAGGAACATGGGACGTTGCCTTACCCGGAAGGTACAGCTTGTGCTGAAGTGCTTGAAGCTGGTGAAGAAGGCGGTAAAGGTGCCACGCTTGTTTTGGGTGGTCTTGGCATAGGTGCGATTTTCAAAATGCTGACGGATGCGGTAAAAGCTTTCCCGTCATCGATTGAATGGGAAATCTATAAATTTAAAAATGCCGCGATCGGTATGGATACCATGCCTGCTATGCTTGGTGTTGGCTATATTATCGGTCCCAAAATTGCAGGCACGATGTTTGCCGGTGGTGTTCTCGGGTGGATCGGAATCATTCCTTTAATCAGTTTTATCGGGGATGTTGCGTCGACACCGATTTATCCAGGTGAAATACCAATTTCTGAGATGGGCTTCCACGATATATGGGATAATTACCTTCGTTATATCGGTGCCGGTGCGGTTGCATTTGGCGGCATTATGGGATTGATTAAAGCATTGCCGACTATTTTCTCCTCATTCATGGGTTCAATTAGAGGTTTTTCATCAGCAGGCGATACAACGGATTTGCGTACTGACCGGGATATTCCAATCACACTGATTGTTATCCTGACGATCGTTTTTATAGGCATCTTAATGTTTTATCCAACCATCGATATTGGGCTGCTTGGGGCACTTTTATTATTTGTATTTGGTTTCTTCTTTGTAACCGTATCTTCCCGGATCGTTGGGGTTGTCGGCAGTTCGTCCAATCCTGTCTCCGGAATGACGATTGGTGCTTTGATTTTCATTTCTCTGGTGCTGTCGGCAGTAGGCCACACGGGTGACAAAGGTGCGGTCATGGCGATTATCATTGGTTCCGTTGTCTGTGTTGCTGCCGCCATAGCGGGAGATACGTCACAGGATTTAAAAACAGGCTATATTGTCGGCGGAACACCTAAGTGGCAGCAAATCGCCCAGTTATATGGTGTTTTCATTGCCAGTATCGTGATTGGCGGTATTCTGGTGCTGCTGAATAACGCTTATGGCTTTGGATCCGAGGAGCTGCCGGCGCCACAGGCTGTTCTCATGTCCATGATCGTTGACGGCATTATGAACGGTGATTTGCCTTGGAATCTGATCTTTATCGGGGCGGCAGCTTCTGCAGCTGTTGAATTATTCGGCATTGGGTCATTGCCATTTGCTGTTGGACTTTATTTGCCAATTCACACGACCGCGCCGATTATGCTTGGCGGCTTAATTAATGGCATCGTAAAACGCCGCTCGAAAAGTAATGAGGAATACGAAGAGAAGAATGAACGCGGTATTCTGCTTGCGTCCGGCTATATTGCTGGTGAGGCACTGATGGGTGTATTTGTCGCTTTAGCCGTCACGGCTGGTGTAGGCTTCCCTGATGGAACAATCTTTGGTCCGTTTGTGTCACTGGTTGCCATTATGGCTGTGGCCTGGTTCCTGCTGCATATAGCGAATAAGCATCCGTCCAAATTAAAATAGCGAATCTGATTCATACTGTCATATAGCATAAAAGACGTGTACCCGCTCAACTGGGTACACGTCTTTTAATAGTCATGTTATTTAACTTCCTGCAAAATATCTTCCACTTTTTTAGTGGTATAGCCACTGCCGCCTTTATCCTGGACATCTTCAACCATCATGGCAATTAAAATATCCTGGTCATCTTCCGGATAGCCAACAAACCAGCCATTTTCCTTGCCATTTTTGTCATCAGCAAGTTTTAATTCAGCTGTTCCCGTTTTACCGGCAATTGAAAAATTGTTGTTTTGTGCTGCCTTGCCCGTGCCTGCAGGTGAATTGACCACATCGTGCAGGGCATCTGTAATCAAATTGGCTTCGTCACCAGTGATGACTTGTTTTTGCCATACTTGGCCGCTTTTGGCATCTTTCTTAATCGATGGCTCCAGCATGTTGCCATCATTTAAAAATGATGTGTACATCAAAGCGAGATGCAGCGAACTGACTTCGATTTCGCCTTGTCCATAGCTTGTATTTGCCAGCTGGACTTCATCATCAATGTTTCCATTGGAAGAAACAGAGGATGCTTCAATTGGGTAGTCAAACGGCAGTTCTTTTCCGAAGCTAAATTGCTTCAAGCCTTTGACAAGTGCATCACTGCCCATTTTCACGCCTTTTTTCGCAAAATAAATGTTATTTGAACGGATGAGGGCATCGCTGACATCAATGGGGCCATCCGGTTCACCGATCGTGTGCACCTTATAGTCTCCCCAGCCTTCACCATTGCTCCAGTTACGGCCATTAATTGTCATGCCTTCACCGGGTTTAATACTGCCATTATCCAGTCCGATAGCAGCCGTTATGGGCTTAATGGATGAACCGGGTGCATATGTGGATGAAAAACGATTGAGCAGCGGTTTTTGCGGATCATTTTTTAAAGAATCATAGTTTGACTGGGAGATCCCATACAGAAAATCATCTGGGACAAAGCCCGGACTGCTCACAAGTGCCAGCGTTTCACCTGTTTTAGGCTGAATGGCTGCTGCGGTGCCGCTGTCATCAGCGTCATAGGCATTGTAGATGGTCTCTTGTACATCGGCGTCAATTGTTGTCTCGATGTTCTTACCATTCTCCACGTCTTTTTTGGCAATAACAGTCTCTCCGCCATTGTCATCGACAGCTGTGATAGCGGCGCCGCTTTTGCCTTTCAGCTGGTCTTCAAATAAGGACTCCAAGCCGCGCTTTCCGACCATATCACCGGTACTGTATTTATCACTGTCCAGATCTTCTAAATCGTCTGCTGTTGCCTGACTGATGTAGCCGGTTAAGTGTGAAGCGGCCTTTCCGAGCGGATAGACACGGCCTGTGACTTCACGTGTTGTAACACCCGCCAGTTTGGTTAATTGATTAACTTTGGATTCCTGCGTTTTTGGGAATTTTTTCAAGGGAACGAACATGTTCGGTTCGACCCAGTCCTGATTTAGTTTGTCTTCAATCGCTTCTGCTGACATGTCCGTTTCGCCGGCGATTTTGTCTGCAGCTTGTTCTGGTTTTTTCTGCAAATCCTCTGGAACGATACCTGCTTCATGAACTTTGTCATTAATGGCCAGCGGCATGCGATTGCGGTCGAGGATTTCACCCCGTTTTGGTTCTGTTGTCTCTAAATGGATCTTGCCGCCATTCTGAATTTCCGGAAAGATAAATCCGGGATCCCAGTTGACAAACCAGTTTGCGTCATCATCTTCCGCCTGATCATCCTGTTCTTGAGTGAGTGTGGCATTATAATCAAACGTGATCGGACCGGCAATTGACGTCATCTTGACATGGAAAGGGAACGTTGCCTTGCCTTTATCCATCGCCGTATCCAGCTGATCATCGGAGGGTTTGTCATATGTAACCTCTAGGTCACTTATGTTGAGATCGTCATAGATGTTTTTGTACCGGCCGGTGACTTTTTCAGACGGATAATTTTCAGCTGAATCAGCGCTGTGCATGTCATACATGGCAGAGAATTCATCATTATTCCAGTGGTCGATGTATTGATCAAAGCGTTCCTGTGGTGTGGTTTCATCGTTTGAACAAGCAGAAAGTACGCACACGAGCAGTAACGGCAATAATACGGTAAGTTTTTTCATACAACCCCCTCAATCTTTTGTATGATTTTATATTATTATAGCATGCTTGACAGGCAAAAAGCATGTTACGGCCTCTGCTATTGAGTATGAATAAACATGCATATAAACGTTCGTCCCTTTAAGTTATTCTAAATATAGAATTATTCGATTTTTTATGGTAAAATTTCTTTGGAAAGAAGGTGTGGACTGTGATCGGTGCGAAGATAAGACAGATGCGTCAAGCAAGAGGGATGTCACTTTCTGAACTGGCTGAGGAGGCAAGTGTGGCTAAGTCCTATTTAAGCGCAATAGAACGTAATCTGCAGACTAATCCATCTATCCTTTTCGTGGAAAAGATTAGTATGGTGCTGGATGTATCAGTTGATATACTCATCCGGAAAGACGCAAACATTGACTCTCAACCGCTGGATAGCGAATGGCTCCAGATTTTTCGGGACGCCAGGGACTCCGGTGTGCCCAAAGAGCGTTTGGAAGAGTGCCTCGCGTTTTATAAATGGCGTGACCAGCAGTCTTAGTGCAGCATCGTGATACGCAGCTTCCGTATTATATATTCAGCTAATATGCAGGCTCATATTGAAAGATGACTGCATAGACTATTAAAAATGATAATAAAAGCAACTAGCAATTAAATACTGGATTGACAAAAAGGCGGTATGAGAATGGCAGATCAAGAGCAGTATAAAAACTTAATGCAAAAAATGATTCAGGAAACGGAAAATCACCGGATTCAATCGGCAGAGGAAATGATCCAAAAGCTTGTCAGCGAATTATCAGGAAAAACAACCTGGCACCCGGACCATTAACACAAAATTTCAAATGCACTGGCAGTGCTGTGATAGTTAAAATAGACATAGCATTTAATGGTATGCTACGTTAATATGAGAAAACGAAAAGGGATGAGCAGATTGAGTCAAACGACTTACATTAAAAATGCAGTTATTTTCACTGAAAACGATGAACCTCAAAAGGGATGTTTATTGATTGAAGATTCCCTCATCAAAGCCGTACATACGGAAGAACAGCCGCCACCTGATGCAGCTGTCATTGATGCTGGAGGACTGAATCTGATTCCGGGTTTTATTGACGGTCATATTCATGGTGCTGCCGGAGCCGATGTGATGGATGCCACAGAGCAGGCATTGGATACGATGGCTGGCGTGCTTCCCAGGGAGGGGACAACCAGTTTTTTGGCGACGACGATTACACAGTCACCGGAGCAGACCAGCCAAGCTCTGGAAAATGTTTCCCATTACACATCTAAGCAAGGCCGCGCGGAAATGCTTGGTGTCCATTTGGAAGGCCCTTTTATTGATACAAGCAAAAAAGGCGCGCAGCCGGAAGCTTATATTATGGAGCCGTCCATCAACCAATTCGATGAATGGCAGACGCTTTCCGGCAACCGGATTAAAACAATCACGATGGCTCCCGAGCATGATACCACCGGCGAATTTATCTCGTATTTGGCCAATTCCGGTGTAAATGTGTCGGCTGGGCATACAGCGGCCGGTTTTGACGCTATTAAACAAGCCGTGTCACATGGACTTCGGCAGATGACGCATCTGTGCAATGCCATGAACGGCATTCACCACCGTGATATTGGCGCTGTCGGAGCTGCCTTTCAACTGGAAACATTAAGGGCGGAGCTGATTGCTGATGGCATTCATGTATCACCGGAAATGCTGGAGCTGATTTATTATAATGTCGGCAGTGACCGGTTAATTCTTATCACAGATGCCATGCGGGCTAAATGCTTGCAGCCAGGAGGTTATGAATTGGGAGGCCAGCCTGTCCAGGTAACAGAAGATCGGGCTGAGCTGGAAAACGGTTCGCTGGCAGGCAGTATTTTGAAAATGATCGAAGGGGCCAGACAAATGCTGCAATTGCCGGAAACGTCTATTTCGAGCATTGTAACGATGGCCTCAGAAAATCCTGCCAAACAGCTTAATGTATTTGACCGAAAAGGCAGTATCGAGCCGGGTAAAGATGCCGACTTGTTATTAGTCGATGACAATTTGCAAATTCACTATACGATATGCCGTGGTGACATTGCGGACTAGGAGGGATGACGGAATGGAAATTATCCGTGCGAACAATTATGATGAATTGAGTGCAAAAGCTTGCGAACTGGTTTTGCAGCAGGTGCAGACTGCTCGTAATTCTGTTGTGGGGCTTGCAACTGGCTCAACACCGGAGGGCCTTTATCAAAAACTGATTGAAGCGTATCAGAATGGGCAAGTGTCGTTTAAAGATCTTACAACATTTAACCTTGACGAATATGCCGGCCTGCGCGGAGATGATCCGAATAGTTACCGTTATTACATGAATGATAAACTGTTTAATCATATTGACTTGCCGCAGAACCAAGCATTTTTGCCCAATGGCAATGCAGCTGACTTGGCTAAAGAATGCCGGGACTATGACAAACAGATTCGTGATGCGGGTTATATTGATTTACAGATTTTGGGTTTAGGACTAAATGGCCATATTGGGTTTAATGAACCGGGAACACCATTTGACAGCCGGACACACGTTGTCGAATTGGATGATACAACCCGGGAAGCAAATGCACGTTTTTTCCCATCAAAAGATGATGTTCCGCATCAGGCGCTTACAATGGGCATTGGTACGATTATGGAAAGCAGCCAGATTGTACTCCTGGCATCGGGTGAGAAAAAAGCTGATGCTGTCAGCAAGCTTGTTCATGGTGAGTTAACGGAAGCTATTCCATCATCGATCTTGCAGAAACATCAACACGTTACCATTATCGGTGACGAAGAGGCACTGTCGAGGATTTAAGACAGTGCCTTCTCTTTTAGCATGGGGTTTCAGGGAACGGGCATCAGTCTAGACATCGATTTCAACATAGGCTGTTCCTTTCTCTGCAAACGCGGCCCGATCATGGGTGATCTCAACGATCCATTCCCGAAAGATGTCTTCCTCACCGTCAGGCACGTACACAATGAACGCAACTGTGTCGAGGTAATGAATATTTTCTAAGATATAATCCGAGTTGCGCAGGGCATTTTCAACTTTGCCCAGCAAGGCATAATTGACGGTAATCGAAAAGCCTTTCATAAGCCGGCGTTCGACAACTCCCGCTGTTTGAATGGCCTCCGATGTGGTGCTGCTGTAAGCACGAATTAAACCGCCCGCTCCGAGCTTAATCCCACCGAAATACCGGGTCACAACCACCGCTGTATCTTTTAAATCCTTTTTTTTCAGAACCTCAAGGATCGGGATTCCAGCTGTTCCGCTAGGCTCGCCGTTATCGTTAGCCTTTTGGATCTGATTGTGCTCACCGATCATGTAAGCTGAGCAATTATGGGTGGCGTCATGATGTTTCTTCTTAATTTGCTGCACAAAAGCCTGTGCATCGTCTTCTGTTTCCACACGTTTGACATAACCGATGAACTGGGACTTTTGGATTACAATTTCTGCAGTATCTTCTTTTTTGACAGTATAATAGTTAGATAGCATCTTGCGTTTTACCTCCTATGGCGTATTATACTAGAAACAGGCCAGGACTAAAATTGCAGACTGATATAACTCGGGGGACGAGATATCTGGTTCCATTGCAGCTCTTTTTGCGGATGTGCAGGACTTGTCAATAATTGTCTCATCCCCGGGTTAAGTCCGATTAATTATAACATAGACTGGTGTGAATGGTATGGCACGGAAACCGGAAGAAAAGACTCTGGATAATATTATTGAAGACATGATAAACGTCACGCAAAACAGTAAAGATGAAATTTTTGATATTAGTGAAGAAGCCCTGGCCGAATATGAGAAGCTGCAGAAAGAACTTGAGGAAATACGAGAAAGTGTAAAAACGCATATAACCAATGGCGATGAACTGGAAACGAAAGTTCAGTACGCCAGGCAGCGATTAGCTGAAGTGAGCAAACAGTTTAATCAGCACTCGGAAGAGGAGATACGCAGTGCTTATGAACAGACACATAAATTGCAAACGCAGCTTGCTGTCGAGCGTCAGGAAGAAAAAGTGCTGCGTGAAAAGCGGGACGAGCTTGAGCGGCGTCTGAAATCACTCGATAAAACGCTGAAACGCTCGGAAGACCTGGCCAGCAAAATCTCCGTTATTTTCACGTACCTGACGGATGACTTTCAACAGGTTAACGAGATGATTGAAGATGCGAAAGAAAAGCAGGAATTTGGTCTGAAGATCATTGAGTCACAGGAAGATGAACGGCGAAAAATATCCCGTGAAATCCATGACGGACCTGCCCAGATGCTTGCTAATATTCTGCTTCGTTCAGAGCTTGTCGACCGGACATTCCGGCAGGGGACTGTAGAAGAGGCCGTTTCCGAAATGAAAAGTGTTCGAAAAATGATTCGTTCCTCTTTGCAGGAAGTTCGGCGCATCATTTATGATCTCCGGCCAATGGCTTTAGATGATTTAGGTCTCGTGCCAACCATTCAAAAATTTGTGGCTACGACAGCTGAGTATTATAACCTTGATATTAGATTTAACCTGGTTGGACAAGAAGAACGGATCCACCATAAATATGAAATTGCGTTTTTTCGGTTAATGCAGGAAGCCCTTCAGAATGCGATCAGCCATGCTGAGGCATCTTCCATACTAGTGAAACTGGAGATGAGCGACAATCGAATTGTCATGGTTATCAAGGATGATGGAAAAGGATTTGACCAGTCTGTTAAACGGGATAAATCGTTTGGGTTAATGGGTATGCGCGAACGTGTGGAAATGCTGGATGGTTCTTTAACCATCAATTCAGAGATCGGAAAGGGAACGACCGTTCTCATTAAAGTGCCGTATCCCAAATCTTATGATCAATCAGCTCCTGAATAACAGACTTGGTTTAAGCAAGGGGTGTAAAGAGACATTCGTAATGCCTTGAAAATATGGGAGGAACATAGATGACTGAGAATACAACCAAAATTGTTTTAATAGATGACCATAAACTATTCCGCGAAGGTGTCAGACGTATTCTTGATTTTGAACCGTCATTTGAAGTTGTAGCTGAAGGGGATGATGGTGACGGCGCCAGTGACGTGGTCAGAACGTATAAACCTGACGTCGTTTTAATGGATATTAATATGCCGAAAATGAATGGCGTCCAAGCGACAGCTGATCTTGCGCGTCAGTTCCCTGATACGTCTATTATTATCCTCTCCATTCATGACGATGAGAATTACGTAACAAGAGCCCTGAAGACAGGTGCACAGGGTTATTTGCTGAAAGAAATGGACTCAGATGCCTTGATTGAAGCGATTAAAATTGTCAGGGAGGGCGGATCCTATCTGCACCCAAAAATTACACATAACCTGATTGAAGAATACCGCCGTCTGGCCTCCGGTGCCTCCAGTGATCCGTCACTCAGAGATGAAAACGGTATTTATGAGTATAAGCCTCTTCATTTACTCACGCGCCGGGAATGTGAAGTGCTGCAGCTTCTGACTGATGGCAAGAGCAACCGTGCTGTTGCTGAAGGTTTATATATCAGTGAAAAAACGGTCAAAAATCATGTGAGCAGCATTTTACAAAAAATGAATGTCAGTGATCGTACCCAGGCGGTTGTTACCGCTATCCGCAAAGGCTGGGTTAATGTGTCCGAATCGTGAAAAATGGCCCATCCGGAGAAACTAACTGATATGTTTTATGAGAGCATATTTAACGTGCAATTATCTCCTGGACAAGATAAAATGAACAGGAATCATTTACGTGAGGAGAAGGTTTGTAATGACTACTGCTGTTATGACTGATAGCACAGCGTATATCCCTGCAGAACTCATTGACCAATATAATATTCATGTTGTGCCGCTCAGTGTTGTATTTGGCAGCACGTCTTACCGTGAAGGAATAGATATAACCACTGAGGAATTCTACCAAAAAGTTAACGAAGTCAATGAGCTGCCCACAACATCACAGCCCTCTCTGGGGATGCTGACGGCTAAGTTAGAGGCGCTTTCCCATGATTACGATGCGGTGATCTCAATTCATTTATCCAGCGGCATAAGCGGAACATATCAGGCTGTTGCCACTGCTGGTGAAAGTGTGGATGGCATTGACGTGTATCCCTACGATTCCGAATTGAGTTGTATGGGGCAGGGTTTTTTTGTTTTGGAAGCAGCCGAAATGGTTCAGGAAGAGAAGGCGCCTGAAGCTATCATAGAACGTCTGAATGCCGTCGATCAGTCGATACGGGCCTATTTCATGGTTGATGACTTAAGTCATTTGCAGCGCGGCGGACGTTTGAATGGCGCGCAGGCAATCCTGGGCAGTATGCTGCAGGTAAAGCCCATTTTACATTTTGTCGACAAACAGATCGTTCCATTTGAAAAAATCCGCACACGCAAAAAAGCGTTAAACCGGATTATGCAAATGCTGCGGGATGATGCCGCGCAAGGAGATGAGCTCCGAGTTGTGTTTATTCATGCCAACAACGAGACAGGTGCGGCTGAACTGAAAACTTCCTTTGAAGCGGATTATCCTGGCACGGATACCATGATCAGTTACTTCGGTCCTGTTATTGGGACACACCTCGGTGAAGGCGCACTTGGCGTCTGCTGGTATAAGAAGTAACGCTAAGCGGTCAAACGGGGAGCCGGCGACCCCCGCCGGTTTCCCCATCCACTGCTACTTATATACAGGAGCGTGATGTTATGGACATTGAGGAACTTAGTCAGCGTTACGCCGGAAAATTTTTGCTGCGAAGTGAAATCCCCCTGGAACCCTCTTTATTCGAACGTCTTCTTACTGACCATTTTTTCACAGTCAAACCGTCAATCCGAAAAACATGGCTGCATTATGAATGCCAGCGCTGCGGCAACCGGAAACGTTCACTATTCGGGCATATCCCTGCACAGAGGTCTCTGCCAGCGCAGGTTTATTGCCGGAAGTGCATTGAAATGGGCAGGGTGATAGACAGGTCGCCTCTTTATGAGTGGACAGGGCCGGATTACGAGTGGCCGCTCTATTCTAATCCCTGCACATGGGACGGGGCATTAACGGCGGTACAAGAGGATGCGGCCCAGCGTATCGTCCAGGCGATCAGAAACCATGAGCAAGAACTGTTGACCTGGGCAGTCTGCGGTGCCGGAAAGACAGAGATGCTTTACCCGGGGATTACCGAGTCGTTGAAACAAGGCAAACGGATATGTATTGCGACACCAAGGGCAGATGTGGTGCGCGAATTGCTGCCGCGCCTGCGCAGTGCCTTTTCGGGTGTTACTTGTCAAGGCCTGTACGGCGGCAGTCCGGAAAAAGAAGGATCCGCCCAGATGATGGTTGCCACAACACATCAGCTGCTGCGTTACAAACATGCTTTTGATGTGATGATTATTGATGAAGTTGATGCCTTTCCTTATACACACGATCCAACACTTGCTTTTGCGGCTCACCGCGCCAGAAGAGAGAAGGGCACGCTGATTTATTTAACGGCAACGCCTGCTGCGGATGATCAGGTCCGGATGTCCTTGGGAAAACTCCCGCATGTATTTGTCCCCAAACGTTTTCATAATCACCCGCTTCCGGTCCCGATTTTGCGTATGATCCCCAGATTGAAGAAGGATTTGGCGGAGGCACGTCTGCCTGAGTCCTTTATCAAATGGCTGATGAATCGGAAAAACCGGGAACGGCAGGTTCTTATATTTGTTAACTCTATTAAACTGGCTGAGGTTCTGACGAATCGGCTTGCTGCTAACCTGGTGCAGTCTACGATCAAAGCTGTCCATGCATCTGATGCGAATCGCGAAGAAAACGTTCAGCAGTTCCGGGATAAGCGATTGGATATACTTGTTACCACCACAATTCTGGAGCGTGGTGTCACCTTCCCATCTATTGATGTAGCTATATTGGATGCCGGCAGTGCGGTTTTCGGCGAACAAGCTCTGGTACAGATTGCCGGAAGAGCCGGGAGAAGTCCGCATGATCCGACAGGAGAAGTTGTCTTTTTCCATGACGGGAAGACTGATGCCATGATTGAGGCTGTAAAAGCTATTCAAAAAATGAACAAAAGAGGAGGATTCCTCTAACATGCATTGTCTCTGGTGTGATGCCGCTATTATCCCGTCTGTCAGCTGGGAAACATTAATTTTTCTATCTGAACCATCAGAGCTCTGCCCATCCTGTGAAGAGACTCTGGCCTTTTTGCAGGGCGAACGCTGCAGTAAATGCAGCCGGCTGAGCAAAACGGATCCCTGTCCGGATTGCCGGGAATGGGACAAAGGAGTGAACGCAGAGGACCCTCTCGTATGGAATCATTCCGTTTTCACGTATAATGAAGCCATGAAAGCGATGATGGCACGCTGGAAATACCGTGGGGATTATTGTCTTGGCCGGGCGTTTCGCAAATATTACCGGCAGGAATTTGGCGAAACTTTTTCGTTCCTTCCCAAGGAAACGTCCGTTGTTCCGATACCATTGAGTGACGAGCGGCTGCAGGAGCGGGGATTTAATCAGGCAGAAATGCTGGCCTCGTTTGTGCCGCTTGCAACACGTGATATACTAACACGAACGCATCGTGATAAGCAGGCTAAAAAAACACGTCAGGAACGTCTTGAAGCAGATAATCCATTTAATTTAACAGAACGTATTGAAAATCCGGTCATTCTTGCCGATGATATCTATACAACTGGAACAACTTTAAGAAATGCCGCTTCTGTTCTGAAAAAACAAGGCTGTCCAGCTGTATATGCGTATACACTTATTCGAGGATGACGTCAGAATATGGTAGAATGGCAGAAAAAAAGGAGAGAGAGTCAGTGGCTGAATTAGCGAATTGTACACGTTGTGGAACTGTGTTTGTGCGAACACAGCGTGATGTGTGCCAGTCATGTTACCAGGAAGAAGAGAATGCGTTTCAGACCGTTTATCAGTTTTTGCGTAAACGGGAAAACCGGGAAGCGACCATGCAGGAAATCGAAGAAGCAACAGGCGTCGAAGAAGCACTGATTACAAAGTTTGTTAAGGAAGGGCGTTTGCGTCCATCAGATTTTCCTAAATTGGCTTATCCATGTGAACGCTGTGGAGCCGGTATTGTCAATGGAAAATTATGCAGTGACTGTTCGGAGGCGTTAAAAAGCGATCTGCAACGGCATGAAAGCCAGAAAGGACAGGGTCTGGACGGGAAGAATAGCCCGAACAGGGTTTTTTATACATCCAGTCAGACTAAAAAATAAATGCTCAGACTTTAATCTAATACGTGAAAAGCCGATATAAATTTAGCCTGTACTGTAAGCTGATGATAAGAGGTGAGTCTTGTGAGAATATATGGCCCCGATCATACAAACTTCAATCCATATAAACAACAAATGCAAAAACCAACCAGAGATATGAAAGAAGCGCAGAAAGAAGATCAGCTGCGTATATCCAGTCAGGCGCAAGAAATGCTGGAAAATGATAAAACTTTTGACAGCCGTGAAGCATACGTTCAAAAAATTAAAGCAGCTGTCGACAACGGAGATTATCAGATTGACCATGCGAAGACCGCCCGCAAAATGATCGACTTTTGGTCCGGGAAGTCCTGAATGTCCCCTGATCTTAAATAGATAGCTAAAAAGGCGGGTGAAAATATTCCGCATGCAGTTAAAAGGAGGATGTAAGCATGTCTGTTCAGCCCATAATACAGGCATTGGAAAAACTGGTAAAACTGCATGAAGGCCTTCTTGAGACAGCAAGGCAAAAGACAGAAATTATTAAAGCCGATTCTGTGAATGAACTGCAGAAATTGCTTATAAGCGAACATAAATATGTCCAGGCACTGGAGCAGGCTGAAATAAATCGTCAAAAGGCTGTGGATGCATGGCTCGAAGCTGAAGGCTTCAATTGGCAGGAGCCGACGATTACAGCGATTTTAAATGCTTTAACGGATGAGCATATGGCCCAGGAACTTGAAAATACCGCTACTAAATTGACCCAGACGATAACATCATTGAAACAACAGGAGGAGCTGAATCAGGATTTGCTCCGTCAATCGATGCAATTTGTAGAATTGTCACTTGATACAATCAGTCCATCGTTGCGCCAGATGAACTATGGCAGACAGCAGCCATCCCGTACGTCTGAGCGGTCTGTCTTTGATTCGAGAATTTAGGCGTCAACTAATGAAGGGGGTAAACGAATGAGTACTTTTGATGGATTGGAAATGGCTAAACAAGCTTTGTTTGCGCAGCAATCAGCCCTTTATACAACCAGTCATAATATCTCAAATGCAAATACAGACGGCTACACGCGTCAGAGGGTAAATTTTGAAACGTCCACGTCATTTCCGCCGTCTTCGCGCAATGGTCCGGAGATTGCCGGCCAACGAGGAACGGGCGTGGAAACCGGGTCTATACAGCGCGTCCGCAACCAATTTCTGGACAATCAATACAGAACGGAAAACAGCTCATCGGGTTATTGGGGCGCGAAGTCTGATGCTCTTGAGCGGGTGGAGAATGTGATGAATGAACCGTCGGATACGGGTTTATCCGCCGTGATGGATGATTTCTGGAAATCACTGGAGGATGTGTCCACTAACCCGGACGATTCCGGCGCCCGGTCGGTTGCAGCACAAAGAGGGCAAGCCGTGGCGGAAACATTTAATTTTCTGTCCGATTCGCTAAACACGATTAAAGAAGATTTGAACACGCAAATTGGTGATAAGGTGAATGAGGTTAACTCTATCGCAAGTCAGATTGATACGATTAATGATCAGGTTAAAAAAGCCGAAGCTAATGGTCAGCTCCCTAATGATCTGTATGATAAACGTGACAACTTAATCGATGATTTATCTGGAATAGTGGATATTCAGGTGGAATACGAGGGAAGCAGTGAAGGAGCCCCGAAGATGGCTGACGGGCTGGCGAAAATCAATCTTGTCAATAATGATGAAACAGTACTGGTTAAGGGCAAAACAAATGATGACCAAGGCTTTAATGAAATCAGCGAAACCCCGGGTGAAGATGGTGATATTAGCATCAAAGAATTTACGAATTCAGAAGGTGACATTATTATTCCTGTGCAAAAGGCGAGTCCTAATGCGCCAACAGGTTCCTTGAAAGGATTAGTCGAGTCATCCAAGTATGTTGAGGATGATATGCTGGGGGATTTGGACGACCTGGCCAATACATTTGCTAGTGCCTTTAATGAAGTCCACAAAGACGGTGTGAATTTGAAGGGGCAACAGGGAACTGATAAATTCTTCAAAGATGAATCCGACAAAAAAATAACTGCAGGCAGCATTACGATTAATGAAAGTATTGTGAACAGTCCCGATAAGATAGCAGCCGCAGAAAGTAATAATGCTGGGGATGGGGATAATGCCCAGGACCTGGCGGATATATTTGACACCTCACAAAAAGATCTGGATGATGATTCCATTAACGGTTTCTATCAATCAATGATTGGTGAAATGGGGGTTACGGCGCAGGAAGCTAATAACAAGGCGGATAATACTGAAACCCTCCGTTCGCAGGTAGAAACACAGAGACAGTCTGTCGGTTCGGTATCGCTGGATGAAGAAATGGCGAACATGGTCGAATTTCAGCACGCCTATAATGCTGCCGCCAGAAGCATGACAGCCGTTGATGAAATGCTCGACCGGGTTATTAATAATATGGGATTAGTAGGAAGGTAGGCTGATATTATGCGAATTACTCAAAGTATGCTTTCCAGCAACATGCTTAAAAATTTGTCCAACAGTTATGCCAGCATGGATAAGTATTTGAATCAGCTGTCGACTGGCAAGAAAATTAATCGCCCCTCTGATGATCCGGCCATTGCCAGCAAGGGCATCGATTATCGCTCACAGGTTACGGAAGTTAAACAATTTCAGCGGAATATAGGCGAAGTCCATACATGGATGGATAATTCTGATGCCGCACTCGATAAAACGACAAAGGCACTGCAAAAAATGCGGGAACTGGCGGTGCAGGCAAGCAATGATACATACGGTGCAGACGAACGGGAAAATGTCAAAGAGGAAGTGGAACAACTAAAAGAACACCTCACTGACATTGCCAATACAAAAGTGAATGGCAACTATATATTTAACGGGACAAACACGGGTGAAAAACCGACTGATAGTGACTACCCGGATAAATCGGATGTGAACATAGAGGTTGCCAATGGCACCAAGCTCAAGGCAAACGTTGATGGGTCTAAAATCTTTAATGAAGATTTGTTCGATGATGTAAAAGGTTTTATTAAAGATTTGAATAACAATGATCAGGAAGCAATTGAAGAAAGCATCGATAATCTGGATGGCCAAATTAATAATGTGATTAACGAACGGGCAGACCTGGGGGCACGCATGAACCGGCTTGATCTGGTGGAAAATCGTCTGAATGAACAGGAAACAACAGCTAAGAAAACCATGTCTGACAATGAAGATGTCGACTTTGAAGAAGTGATTACGAACCTGAAAAGTCAGGAAAGTGTTCACCGGGCAGCCTTATCAGCGGGCGGACGCGTTATTCAGCCGACCCTGCTTGATTTCTTGCGTTAATGACTGAATCCGGTCTGTTTGTTACGATACCAGATTCACTTTCAGATATTCTGATAAGGTGACAAAAAGGATGAAACGCTATGCATTTGCCACAAATTCGCATGACATCACAAATGGCTCAAATACAGGTGCAGCAAACGTCTGCGCGGCAGGAAATCCGCCAGCCGGAAGCTGAGATGTCCATTCAGCAGCCCCGCGCTGATATTTCGATGAACACAAGACCATCAAAATTGACGATTGATCAAACAGAAGCATGGGCCGATATGGGGCTGATGCCGATTTCCGAACGTGTCAAAAAACATGCGGAAGATGGTCAGCAGGGTGTTATGGAAGGAATTGCACGCCGAGCGAGGCAGGGAACGGAAATGATGAAAATTGAAAAGGGTGGGGACCCACTTGTCTCCCAGGCGGCGGCAAATGCCTATGAACCGTATCAGCCGCTTGGTATGACGTTCATCCCTTCACGGTTTGCTGTAAAAACGAACTATGAGCCATCTGAGCTTCAAATCAATGTTAATGTGAACAAACCCGTTATTAATAATCAGCCGCAGGAGCCTGACTATACCTATAAGCCAGGGGATGTGACAACAAGCATGCGACAGCAGCCGGATTTACAAATTGATTTTGCTCATATTGATTCAGATTTTTCTTAAGAGAAGGTGAGTATTGTGAACCTGCAGACGAAATACCTTGGCGAAATTGACGTGGATCAGGATAAGATGCTGCATTTTCCCTCAGGTCTGCCGGGATTTATCGACGAAAAGCAATTTGCGCTGCTCGAAATGCCGGGGAATCCGGTTTTTCAAGTTCTGCAATCAGTTAAAACGCCTGACATTGCCTTTATCGTGGTAAGTCCCTATCAGTTTTATCAGGACTATGTCATCGATTTAGACGATCGTTCAGCGATAAGTCTGGATATCAGCCATGCATCTGACGTGATCGTTCTGACAATTGTAACGGTTAAAGAGCCGCTTGAGGCCAGCACACTTAATTTGAAAGCACCTATTATCATCAATTCACAAAACAATAAGGGTGAGCAATACATATTAACGACAGATGCTTATCCGTCTCAAGCAGCTATCATGGCTTCTAACTCCACAACGGTGAAAGGGGAATAGCCATGCTTGTTTTAACACGAAAACAAAATGAATCGATTCAAATTAACGACACGATTGAAATTAAGGTTCTCGGTCTCGAGGGTGATCAGGTCAAGCTGGGGATTTCCGCACCTGAATCCGTCAGTATAAATCGAAAAGAAGTTTATCTGGACATTCAAAAACAGAATAGCGAGGCTGCCAATTTACCTGCGGATATTTTAGATGTATTGCAGCAGGAAGATAAATAAATAGCAAAAACCTTTAATAATGTAAGGTTCTGGCCGATATTAATATTAACGATTAATAAATGATTCAATGAAACCAGTTCGGACAAATCTGGAATTTGAGTTACATGACAAGCTGGACGAATACTTTGTCAAAGTTGTTGACCAGGATACAGACGACGTTATCAGGGAAATACCCCCGGAGAAAATGCTTGACAAGCATGCCGCTATGGCGGAATTCATGGGTCTTTTAGTAGATGAAAAAATTTAAGCTTTTGGTAAATGTATGTTGAAAGGAGTTGTGAATAATGCAGATTAGCGGTCTGGTATCGGGCATGGATATTGATGGTATGGTTGATAAACTGATGAAGGCTGAACGTATGCCACTAAAAAAAATGAACCAGAATCAGACGACGATGGATTGGAAACGGGATGCCTTTCGTGACGTGAACAAAACGTTAACGGAACTTGATGGTAAGATGCATAATATGAAATCGAACGACACTTACAATGCAAAGTCAATTAGTTCATCACAGGAGAGCGCCGTCACAGCAACAGGATCAACAAGTGCCCAGCAAGGCGCCTATAATATTAAAGTGGAAGAATTGGCTACAAAGGCGACCAGGATGAGCACTAAAGCCATAGACGAAAGTTCAGAGGACGGACAAGAACTTGAAAGCGGAGTCAATGGTATAAAAGATATTTCCGGGGATACTGTGCTGCGTGGTGAAAACAATGACATTAAGGAGGTCGAATTTACAACATTCAACGAAAAAGGTGAAAGAACTGGTAATGAAGCTGGTGGTGAAACTGATAAAAATCCGTCGTATGTCTACAAAATTGGTGATGGTGACACACTCGATGACGTCCTGACGAAGATAACCAACGATGACAACCATGTCCGTGCTTTTTTTGACGATAATTCCAAAAAAGTAATTATGGAAGCAGACCGGACTGGAAAGTATAACCCGGATGATAAGGGCAATGAAATTAAATTTATTGACGGCAATACCAGCAGCAATGAGTTTCTCAAAGCCCTCCATTTAGATGGGGCAGAAAAAGGCGGGAAGGATGCCGAGTTCCAGTATAATGATAATACGATGAATTCACATGAAAATTCGTATGATCTCGGTGGCGTCACATTTAATTTTCATGATACAACGACTGGTAATGGCGCGAATGTTACCGTGGTCAATGATGTGGAAAAATCATTTGATACGATCATGGATTTTGTCGACAAATATAATGACGTTGTTGAAAAGCTGGACGGGGCACAGAAGGAAGAAAAGTTCCGGGACTACCCCCCATTAACCGATGAACAGAAAAAGGAAATGTCAGAGCACGAGATCGAGCTGTGGGAGGATAAGGCAAAAAGCGGAATACTCCATGGCGAATCGGTTATTTCCCAGGGTCTGACGTCGATGCGCGGCAGCTGGTATGCCAATGAAGATACCGGCGGTGCTTACAATACGATTACGGAAATTGGCATTTCAACCACCAAGAACTATATGGATGGCGGGAAGCTGGAGGTTGACGGACAAGAGCTTAAAGAAGCCTTGGCTAAGGACCCTGACAGTGTATCCAAAGTGTTTTCCAATTCGTCGGGAGGAGAGGATGGGAACGGTGTGATTGACCGTCTTCAAGGTGCACTTGATTCGACCATAGGTCAAATCGAACACCGTGCAGGTAAAGCGACGGATACCCCTGACAACTACAGCATTGGCAAACGGATGAAAGATCTCAATCAGCAGATAGATGATTTTGAAGATCGCATGACACGGGTAGAAAAACGCTATCGGAGTCAATTCACGCAAATGGAGCAAGCGATTCAGCGGATGAATCAGCAGTCCTCCATGCTGTCGCAGAAGTTTGGTGGTGGAGGCGGAAATGCGATGATGTAGTCATCGTTTTCACCAAATATAACTCAAATGTCAGTCGCTTAAAAGGAGTGTTTCAGAGTGCCGAAACAAAAGCCTTATCAGACGTATCAGAATAATGCTGTCAACACAGCATCGAGCGGGGAACTTACACTTATGCTATATAACGGCTGTATCAAATTTATTAAGCAGGCCGAGAAGCATATGGAACAAAACAACATCGAAGCTAAGAACACCAGTATTCAAAAGGCGCAGAATATTATCAGAGAACTGATGGTCACACTGGATCCCAATGTAACGTTATCACAGCAATTTATGCCGCTGTACGAGTACATTCTGCATCAGCTCAAAGAAGGAAATATCCAGAATGATCCGGCTTACCTGGAAGAGGCATTAGCTTATGTCAAAGATTTTCGTGACACGTGGAAACAGGTTATTAAGCAATCACGACAGACCCGCTATGCTCAAGGAGAACGTGTATAATGGAAAAGGTACAGGAACTGCTGGCCTTAACACAGCAAATGGAAAAGTTGCTTGATGGGGATATCTATGCTGAAAATCGTGACGACGTTATGGCAAATGTTCAGGACTTGCTGGAAAAAAGGGACAAGCTGCTGCATCAGATTGAGCCCCCTTTTGCCGATGACGAGTCCGACATGGGCCAGCAGGTTATCGAGATCAATCATCGCGTTGAGCGAAAAATGAATGAGCAGTTTGCAGAATTGAAACAGGTAATGAAACAGGTGAAACAACAAAAAAAATCAAATCGTTCCTATATTAATCCCTATGCCCAGGTGAAAACGGCCGATGGCATGTATATGGACAGTCGCAACTAACCAACTGACAGCGCTGGAGAACCAGCGTTGTTTTTATGCAGAGTATCTTCTGAAAAGTTTTTTGCATTTTATTCTATTTTTTCTAAAAATATGCGTGTTTAAAGATGAAAAATACGTGGTAATGTAGTATAATAAATCCACAAGGATGAAAGGAGGACATGTTGTATGAAGTACAATATCCGTGGTAAAAATATTGAGGTGACCGATGCGATCCGTGACTATGTGGAAAGAAAAATCGGAAAACTCGACAAATATTTTGATACACCACCATCATCCGATGTCAATGTGAATTTAAGTGTTTATAGTGATGAACAAGAAATTGAAGTGACTATTCCCATGACCAATTTAGTGCTGAGAGCTGAGGAAAGGCATTCTGATTTATATGCAGCTATTGATCTGGTTGTGGAAAAATTGGAACGTCAAATCCGCAAGTACAAAACAAAAGTGAACCGTAAATTTAGACAGGAAGGTGCCGCAAAACATATTTTTGCAGAACTTGAAAAAGAAGCTGAGGCTGAGAAGGAACAGGAATCCGATGATATTGAGATTGTTCGTAAAAAACAATTTGATTTAAAACCGATGGATTCCGAAGAGGCTGTCCTGCAAATGGATATGCTCGGACATGGATTCTATGTTTTCACCAATGCTGTTTCTGGTGATACGAACGTTGTATATCGCCGGAAGGATGGCAAGTTCGGGTTGATTGAGCCTACCGCCTGACCCTTGAATCAAGTACTCAGACAGATGCGTGTTTTATAGCGCGGCCTTACGAAAACATATTTTGAAGACGATCCTTGAATTTAAAGGATCGTCTTTTTAGTGTTCCAACTTAAAATTTAGTGCGTGGAAAAAGTCCTTGATATCACTGCCTAGACTGGATTTAGGGTGGATTTGTCGAAAACTGTCGTACAGTTTACCAAATTCTACTTTTGGTAGCTTAGAAAGGAATAAATTGTCCTGTTTCATGCGTTTAATTGTCGATTATTGTAGTTTTTATGGTAAAAACGTGTCGACTGAATGGCAAAATCGAAAAATGGCAACTGGCTTTTCTTTTTGTTTCTATGGTATAAAAGACTTAGCCAATCGAAAAAGGGAGTGCTTATGTGAAGAAGATGACGCATGACGAATTAGTTAAACAAGTGAGACAGCACGAAGAAGTTATAACACAGTTATTAGAAATCGTTGCTGTAACGAACCGTCGCTTGTCAGAGCTGGAAAGGCGGCAGACTGACCAATACTTGTTGACATAAGCCCTCCTCCACCCTTATGTCCACCTCGCACCATGTGCCTCTCGCTCAGAGAAAAAGCAGCCCACCCCCTGGGCTGCTTTTTCTTTTGTCTCAAACAGCAGGGCTCGCCGGCTGTCACAGACGCTCAGGCAAGCTTCAATCAGTTGTCATACCATTCGAGATACGTTATTATATTGATGGTACCTTATTGAACGATGTCAATGATAACTAATTGATTGAACTTTGCCGCTGTACACTTGGGCAAAGTACTATTTTATAATGTGACAACGAATGATTGAAACGTTTGAACATACGGTAAAGACATTAATATTTACTGTAGGATGAGACAGCTCTTAAGTTTTGAAATCAGATGAGGAGCGTTTGATATGGCAGGATTACTAACAAAAATCTTTGGCGACGGCACTAAACGGCAGTTAAATAAGCTACAGCGGAAGGTTGACCAGATCGAAACGCTGGAGTCTGAAATGGAACAACTGACGGATGATGATTTCAGCAGTAAAACCGACGAATTTAAACAGCGTTATGCAGACGGTGAATCACTTGATGACTTGCTTCCCGAAGCATTCGCCCTTGTTCGTGAAAGTTCAAAACGTGTTTTGGGCATGCGGCCCTTTCCTGTTCAGTTGATAGGTGCCATTGCCTTGCATGAGGGAAATATTGCCGAAATGAAGACAGGGGAAGGTAAGACCCTTGCTTCAACAATGCCTGCGTATTTGAATGCCTTAACCGGAAAAGGCGTTCATATTATCACGGTCAATGATTATCTGGCTGATCGTGATGCCAAAGACATGGGTGTGTTATACAATTTTCTTGGTCTGACAGTAGGCATGAATGGCAATGGTATGTCCAAAGAAGAGAAGCGGGAAGCCTATGCCTGTGATATCACCTACGGAACGAATAATGAATTTGGGTTTGATTACTTGCGCGATAATATGGTGCTGTACAAAGAACAGATGGTCCAGCGCTCACTGCATTATGCGATCGTTGACGAGGTTGACTCCATTCTGATTGATGAGGCACGGACGCCGCTGATCATATCCGGTTCAGCACAGAAGTCGGCATCAATGTATCAGCAGGCAAATGCTTTTGTCCGAGTACTTAGCCAGGAAACGGATTATACGTTTGATGAGCAGACAAAAGGTGTTCAGATGACAGAAGAAGGCATCAATAAGGCGGAGCGTTATTTTAATATTGATAATTTATTTGATTTGGATCATGTGACATTGACCCACCATATTAATCAGGCTTTAAAAGCCCATGTAGCCATGCAGCGTGATACTGATTATGTTGTCCAGGAAGGTGAGATCATCATTGTAGACCAATTTACCGGCCGGCTTATGAAAGGACGCCGCTACAGTGATGGGCTTCATCAGGCTATCGAGGCTAAGGAAGGTCTGCAGATTCAAAATGAAAGCATGACACTTGCTTCGCTGACATTCCAGAACTTTTTCCGGATGTACGATAAATTAGCCGGTATGACCGGTACTGCCAAAACGGAAGAAGAGGAATTCCGCAACATTTATAATATGGATGTTATTGCCATCCCGACGAACGAGCCTATTATTCGTGATGATAAGGCAGACATGATTTATAAGACGATGAACGGAAAATTCCAGGCCGTTGCCGATGAAATTCAGCGCCGTCATGAGATTGGACAGCCTGTACTGGTCGGCACGGTAGCTGTTGAAACATCCGAATTAATCTCTAAGCTGCTGAACAAGGCCGGGGTTCCCCACAACGTGCTGAACGCTAAGAATCACTACCGGGAAGCAGAGATTATTGAAAATGCGGGACAAAAAGGCGCTGTAACAATTGCCACAAACATGGCTGGGCGCGGAACGGACATCAAGCTTGGCGAAGGTGTGGTAGAATTAGGCGGTCTGGTTGTTATTGGCACTGAACGGCATGAGTCCCGCCGGATCGACAATCAGCTGCGCGGACGTTCAGGCCGCCAGGGTGATCCTGGTGTAACACAGTTTTATTTGTCAATGGAAGATGAACTGATGCGGCGTTTTGGGTCGGAAAATTTGAGTTCCATGATGGAAAAGATGGGTATGGATGATACACAGCCTATTCAAAGCAAGATGGTTTCAAGGGCTGTGGAATCCGCTCAAAGACGCGTAGAAGGCAATAACTTCGACGCCCGCAAAACAGTGCTTTCCTATGATGATATTCTGAGACAGCAGCGTGATATTATTTATAAACAGCGCTATGATGTCATTGAAGCAGGTGACAATTTGCGCGGCATTGTTAAAGACATGATTCAATCTGCTCTGGAACGCGTTGTCAGTACGAATACGCAGGATGAAATTGACGAAAACTGGAACCTGGATTCTATTGTCGAATATGCACATCGAAACTTGCTGCACTCGGAAGACCTATCAGTGGATGACCTTAAAGGAAAAGACCCGGACGAAATCACTGAACTGATTATGGAAAAAGTGAATGGCCGGTATGATGAAAAAGAGCAGGAACTAACATCTGAGCAAATGCGCGAGTTTGAAAAAGTCATTGTTTTGCGCACTGTGGATACGAAGTGGATGGATCACATCGACCAGATGGAGCAATTGCGTCAGGGAATCCATTTGCGTGCTTATGGGCAGAACGATCCATTACAGGAATATCAGGCAGAAGGCTTCGAGATGTTTGAGGAAATGGTTGCCAACATCGAGGACGAGGTGGCCAGATATGTTATGAAAGCTGAGATCCGGGATAATCTGCAGCGGGAACAAGTGGCTCAAAATACACAGGCTGTATCAGGCGGACAGGATCAGAGTGAAACGAAAAAACCCCGGAAACCGTATGTGAAGACTGAAACGGTCGGGCGGAATGATCCTTGCCCTTGCGGCAGCGGTAAAAAATATAAAAACTGCCATGGCGCCTAGATGCGCTGCTCATCCTGTACGCGCACGACGATAATACAACATTTAAAATGAGGTGACTATATTGGACTTAACAGATATTGGACACGAACTGCAGCACATGCATAAGCGAATTAATGACTTTAGGGGGTCACTTTGACTTAGACGTCAAACGTGAACGCATGAAAGAACTGGAACTGGCCATGGCCGACCCTGAGTTCTGGAATGATCAGAACGAGGCACAAAAACACATTGAAGAAAATAACAATCTGAAACGCTACGTAGAAGGATTTGACTCACTTGAAGAAAAAATTGAGAGTCTTGATGTATCCTATGAGCTGGTTAAAGAAGAGGAAGATCAGGCATTATTTGCTGATCTGGAAAATGACATAGTTGCTTTAAGAAACGAAATGAATGAATTTGAATTGCAGATCCTTCTAAGTGAACCATATGACCAAAATAATGCGATTCTTGAATTGCATCCCGGAGCAGGCGGTACAGAATCACAGGACTGGGTCAGCATTCTTCTTCGTATGTATCAGCGCTGGGCTGAGAAGAAGGGTTTTACAGTTGAGACATTGTATTATCTGCCCGGAGATGAAGCTGGTGTCAAAAGTGTGACATTGTGGATAAAGGGACGTAATGCATACGGTTATTTAAAAGCTGAAAAAGGGATTCACCGGCTTGTTCGCATTTCACCATTTGACTCTTCCGGCAGGCGTCATACATCGTTTGCATCTTGTGAGGTCATGCCTGAAATTGATGATGATGTCGATGTTGAAATCAAAAGTCAGGATATTCACATTGATACGTATCGTGCGAGTGGAGCCGGCGGTCAGCATGTCAACACAACGGATTCGGCGGTCAGAATTACCCATCTGCCCACCAAAACGATTGTGACATGCCAATCAGAACGGTCGCAGATCCAAAACCGTGAACGTGCTATGAAAATGCTTCGCTCTAAGCTGTACCAGCAAGAATTGGAACGGCAGCAGCAGGAAATCGATGAACTGCGCGGTATACAGCGGGAAATCGGTTGGGGCAGCCAAATCCGTTCATATGTCTTTCACCCTTATACGATGGTGAAAGATCATCGTACAAATACAGAAGCAGGTAATGCACAGGGTGTTATTGATGGTGCCCTGGATCCATTTATCGATGCATTTTTACGGGATAGAGTGAGCTGAAAAAGGTCATAAATTTGACAGATTTTACTAACCCCTTCAGGTGCGTGCGTTCCAGGATAAATACTCCTGAGAATAGCGGATTGCACGGTATTAATTTTTGTGATTAAGGTTATACTATATTTGATAACTTTATCACAATATTTTTTAGGGGGATGACATATGAAAAAATGGTTAATGACAATGCTGTTTGGCGCAGCACTGGTACTTGGTGCCTGTGGCGGCGGCGGTGATGGCGGTAATGAGGAAAGTACCGGCAGTAATGGCGGCGGTAAAGTCGATGCAAATGCTGCCGAGAAGATTTTCGACAGCAACTGTGCAAATTGCCATGGCGCTGATCTTTCCGGCAATGTTGGTCCGGATTTAACATCTGTTGGCTCAGATCATTCCGCAGATGACATTAAGAAAATCATCCATGAAGGTAAAGGCCAAATGCCTCCACAGGATGTGAGTGACGAAGATGCTCAGACCCTTGCTGATTGGCTGGCTCAAAAAAACTAAGCTGATAATACAAAACGTGATCCATTTCATCAAATGGGTCACGTTTTTTGTATTTGGAATTAATAATGTCAATTATCTGCTTCCAGTCCCTTCACTCATCGGCTAAGATACATGCGTAAACAGCAGAATATGTCCCGTTACGCTAAAATGTTACAAAAACAGGTCACTTTGACGCAAAATGAAATGAAAACGTAATCTGATTAAGCCTAAAATTTGTGTTGAAAGATGTTATAATAAATGAAAATTACATACATAGTTTGGGTTTGTGTTACAAACATTGTTATATTTTAAACAAGTTACATAAATTGGAAAATCTGTTATTTGATTGAAACGGATGTCATATTGCGAAACTGTTTTTTATGAAACGAGCTGAAGAAGCTGGTTCCCGGCGACTTTACAGCTAGAATGGCAACATTTTCGATTAAAGGTGATATGCACATGATACATATGCAAGATGTCTATAAAACATATGGAAATGGTGTTACGGCGCTGAATGGCATCAGTACCGCGATTGATAAAGGCGAGTTCATTTATATTGTCGGTCCAAGCGGTGCCGGCAAATCAACCTTTATTAAATTGATTTATCGTGAAGTGAAGCCATCAGCAGGAACGGTCGTTATAAATGATACAGACTTAAGCACTATAAGAAGAAGAGATATTCCGCTACTGCGCCGAGATATTGGCGTTATCTTTCAGGATTTCAAACTGCTGCCTAAACTGACAGTCTATGAAAATATCGCATTTGCACTTGAGGTGATAGAAGAGACACCGCGCCAGATTCGCAACCTTGTTATGGAAGTGCTTAATCTGGTTGGATTGAAGAATAAAGCCAGATTTCTTCCTGCCGAATTGTCAGGAGGCGAGCAGCAGCGGGTATCAATTGCACGTGCTATTGTGAACAAACCTAAGATTGTTATAGCGGATGAGCCGACAGGTAACCTGGACCCGGCAACATCGCGAGGGATCATGCGAATTTTTGAAGAGATAAGTGATCGGGGCACAACGATTATCATGGCCACCCACAACAAAGAAATTGTCAATACGGTTAGAAAACGCGTTATCGCCATCGATGACGGACTGATCGTTCGAGACGAGCAACGAGGTGAATACGGCTATGAAGCTTAAAACACTAAGACGGCATTTCCGGGAAGGCGGCAAGAATCTCTTCCGGAATGGCTGGATGACATTCGCATCAGTAGCAGCCGTTACGACAACCCTGCTTCTGGTTGGTGTCTTCCTTGCATTGATGCTGAATCTGAACCATATGGCCGATGGTCTTGAAAAAGATGTTGAAATTAAAGCATTAATCGATGTTTCTGCGGATGAAACTGATATAGAAGACATCGGTTCAGATATTAAACAAATGAATGGTGCTAAAAGTGTCGGTTTTCTTTCCAAAAAAGACTCGCTTGAGAAACTTTTTGATGACATGGGCAAAGACAGCGACACTTGGGAAATGTTTAAACAGGATAACCCATTAAGCCATGCTTATGTTGTGAAACCGAACAAACCAGAGCAGACAGAATCATTAGCCAAAGATATTAATAAACTTGACCATATTAAGAAAGTTAACTATGGCCAGGATTTCATTCACGAGCTTTTCACATTTAATGATTATGCCCGGAATATTGGTTTGGTTCTGATTGCTGCATTAGTATTTACTGCTGTATTCCTCATATCAAATACTATTAAACTAACGATTATGGCTCGAAGCAACGAAATTGGCATCATGAAGCTTGTCGGTGCTACAAACGGCTTCATTCGCTGGCCCTTTTTCATTGAAGGAGCTCTGCACGGACTATTAGGTTCGATTATACCGATTGCGGTTGTTTTAACTGGTTATTCTTATCTGGAAAACACGATCAGTGATCAAATTACGTATTCGTTTGTCGATATACTGCCATTTGATCCATTTGCCTGGCAGTTATCCATAATCATTCTGCTGATTGGAATGGTAATCGGTGTATGGGGAAGCGGCATGAGCATCCGTAAATTCCTGAAAGTTTAATAGTTTAATTAGAAACGAAAAAAGACATGACACTAGACAATGCTTGAGAGGAGAAACTGAGATGCGCAAATATATCACCTATCCAATGATCGCTTTAATGGTCTTCAGTACAGGTTCGCTGGGAATGCAGACAGTATCAGCTCAGTCAGCATCTGATTTCGATCAAAAAATCGAAACTAAGAAAAGCGATCAGGAGGCAATTGAACAGAAAAAATCAGAACTGACAAACGAAAAACAGAATACAAAAGAAAAGCTTAATGAAAATCAGGAAAAACAGACTGAAGTCAACAGCAAAATTGACGGAATTAACCAGGACTTGTCTGATACACGAGATAAAATTGATGCTAAAGAAGAAAAAATTGCCGCTACAAATGCACAAGTTGACAAACTTAGCGGCCAGGTTAATGATTTAAATAAACAGGTTGCTCAATTGAAAGATGACATTAAAGAGCTGAAGGATCGTATTAAAAAACGGGAGAAGCTGTTGAAAGACCGCCTCCGTTCAATCCAGTCAAATGGCGGCAGTATGAACTACATAGAGGTTCTGCTTGGATCAAAAAGTTTCAGCGATTTTATCAGCAGAGCTTCAGCTGTCAATACCATAATGGATCAGGATAAAGACATCATGGAGACACATAAACAGGAAAAGCAGGAAGTTGAAGATAAACAGTCCGAAGTGAAACAAAAGAAACAGGAAGCCGAACAAAAGAAACAGGAAGCAGAAGATAAAAAGGCTTCTCTAAAGAACCAAAAACAAGAACTTAAATCCTTGAAGTCACAATTAGATGATCAAGTAGATGAAAAGGAAAGCCAGCTTGATGAGCTTGAAGACAAACAAGAACAATTGGAAGAACACCAAATAAGCCTGAACGACAAAAAGGATATACTGCGTAAACAAAAGGAAGCCAACCAAAAGGCTATTGAACAAGCTAAGCGAAATAAAGAACAAGCAAAGCAAAGAGCCAGACAAGCGGCAACAAAGTCACACAGTAATACCAGTTCAAGCGGCCATTCAAGTTCTGATTCCAGCCATTCAGATAGTGACGCCAGTGGCGATTCAGCCAGTCAGTCCAGTAATGGTAAGTTCAGCAGTCCGGTATCTGCTCGGATAACGTCTGGATATGGCAATCGGGGGGCTGAATTTCATCCTGGAATCGATTATGGTGTAACGCTTGGAACGCCGGTTAAGGCAGCAGCTGCAGGTGTGGTTATCTCCACACACGCTGAGGGTGATGGTACGATGCGAGGCTACGGCAATGCCGTCCTGATATCGCATTCCATTAACGGCCAGTCTTATACAACACTGTATGCTCATATGAGCAGCGTATCCGTATCCTCTGGTCAGTCAATCAGTCGTGGACGGACAGTGGGCGCAAGCGGAAATACAGGTTCGTCAACGGGGCCACATCTGCATTTTGAAGTTCATAAAGGCGGATGGAATGGAGCTAAAAGTAATGCGGTCAACCCATTAAATTATGTTAACTGATTAGTGAGTTGAGCATATTGCATTTTGCGTGTATAAACTCTATTATTGAAGGCATCGCACATAAAGGTGTGATGCCTTTTTAAATAGAACGGACGACGGATCGTTTAAACGGCTGGAATGGTCAAGCTTTCGGTTGAATATGATACATTGGGGTGACTATATGAGACTTCGCAAGCTGCATATGATTCTTATTTTAACTGGCGCATTGGTGCTGGGGGTTGCGGGTGGATTTTTAGGTGTTGAACTGGGGCAGTCTGACGATACGCCAAAACAGGAAGACACGGCTGATTCAACTGATGCCGATTTAAGTGTTGAAAATAGCCCCACATCACCAGACAACATGCAAAAAGTAACGGAAGCCTACAATTTAATCAAAGACAATTATCTGGAAGATGTTACGAATGATCAGTTAATTGAAGGTGCTATTAAGGGCATGGTGACATCTTTGGATGACCCATACAGTTCTTATATGGATTCGGAATCAATGGAACAATTTAGCCAAACAATTGAATCATCATTTGAAGGCATTGGCGCGAAAGTCAGCATGAAGAACGGAAAAGTGACCATTGTTTCACCGATTAAAGATTCCCCTGCTGAAGACGCAGGACTCAGACCCAATGATCAGATTTTAAGCGTGGATGGTGAGAGTGTTTCGGATTCAAGTTTGCATGAGGCCGTTCAGAAAATTCGTGGTGAAAAAGGAAGCGAAGTTAGTGTTGAAATCCAGCGTTCCGGTGTTTCTGAACCATTTGATGTAGATGTCGTACGTGATGATATCCCTGTGGAGACCGTTCATTCTAACATGCAAAAGGTTAACGGCAAAAAAACAGGTACACTTGAAATCAGCTCATTTGCCCAAAAGACAGGTGATGAGTTCAAAAAGAAGTTAGCATCACTCGAGGATAACAACATTGAGGGGCTGGTTATCGATGTTCGTGGCAATCCTGGTGGCGTTTTAACTGCTGTGGAGGATGTGCTGGGAAACTTTATACCGAAAGATATGCCTGACTACCAGATTGAAAATCGGAATGGTGAGACTGAGAAATTCTATTCCTCATTGGATGAGAAAAAGCCATATCCAATCAGTGTCCTGATTAACGAAGGAAGTGCATCAGCTTCTGAAATTTTGGCTGTGGCTATGAAGGAAGCCGGCTATGATGTTGTTGGTACAACAAGTTTTGGCAAGGGAACGGTCCAGAGAGCTGTTCCTGTTGGAGACGATGGCAGCAGAGTTAAATTAACGTTAAACAAATGGCTCTCTCCTGAAGGAAAATGGATTCATGAAAAAGGCGTGGAACCGACTGTGAAAGAAGAGCAGCCTGATTATTACTTTACGAATCCTGTCCAGGTTGAAGACAAAATGCTTGCGTATGACCAGACAGGTGACAATATAGGAAACGTGCAGGAGATGCTGTCAGGTTTGGACTATGATCCAGGTCGCACGGATGGTTATTTCAGCCGTGAAACCGAAACAGCGGTTGAGAATTTCCAGGCTGATCATGACCTTGATGCAACTGGCAAAGTTGATGAACAGACAGCCGGCTCAGTTGAATCAGCTATTGTTGATCAGATTCGCGACGGCAAAGATGATAAGCAACTGGCCAAAGCATTGCATGTTTTGTATAAACAGAAATGATCCGCGGGTACACTGCGGATCCATTTTCACAACCGGCAGGAATCGGCTGGCCTAACAGCGAATATATGGACTGAGCTAATTAATAGAGGCAGACAGAAGGGTGATCATCGTGACAGAGAGCTGGTTTATAGAACTGTTAAAAGGAGTGGGACGCTTCTTTTTAAACCCCGTATTATACTGGGCTGTGATTCTCGTTATCCTGACCGGTTATAAACGAATCAAACAAGAACGGCTATCATTTGGTTTTAAGGTATTTGATCTATTTTCAGAGTGGCGAAGAACATGGCCAGTGTCTGTTATTTTCGGACTTATCATATCTGCCGTCACGATTGGCGCGGGGATGGTTTTTTCGCTTGAAACCATTTTGCTGCTGGCCATTGTCACTATTGTCCTTAGTCTGTCGTTACGTCTAACGATGCTGTCACCAGTTTATACGATTGGAATCACGTTTCTGCTTGTTTTAGTTATGCCGCTGGTACTGCAGAATCAGTCACTGATTAATCCAGAATTATTTGAGGCAGTTGATCTGGAAGGGCTTGCTTTATTATCAGGCATTCTTCTGGCAGCTGAAGCCTTTTTGCTGCGCCGGCAGACACGGCGTCATACATTTCCGGCTCTGGAGTTAAGCCGGCGCGGCAATTGGATGGGTGTGCATCATCTTAAAAAAATGGCACTGATTCCGTTTTTCGTTCTGATTCCAACTGGGTCTATACCCGAAATGGCTTCCTTCTGGCCGTATTTTTCAATAAACAATGAAACATACAGCCTCGTATTAATACCGTTTTTACTCGGATGTGATCACGTTGTCAGAAGCGAATTACCGGAGAAGGCCGCGGCCAATGCAGCGAAATGGACGTACATGCTGAGTTTGTTTGTGCTTCTTCTGGCCCTCGGTGGTATTTATGCTGGCTGGCTGTCACTGGTGGCGGTTGCAGCAGGGATAATTGGCCGGGAACTCATTCATTACAGGCATCGCGTGACAGATCAGGTAAAGACGCCATATTTTCAACGCCATGAACGCGGTATTCAGGTACTGGCGGTCATTCCTGGCACACCAGCCGATCGATTAGGTGTTACGGTCGGCGAGGTGATTACGAAGGTGAATGGCAAATCCATTGACACTATTGAGGCATTTTATTATGCACTGCAGGATAGTGGCGCATTCTTCAAGCTGACCGTGGTTGATGATAACGGTGAAGTGCGATTTGTGCAAAGTGCCCTGTATGAAGAAGACCATCATGAATTAGGGATTATCACGGTTGATAAACCCTATCACAACAATAAATCGGCCTGATAAAGACCAGCTAAGCAGCAAGGTTCAAAACATACCTTGCTGCTTATTTTTGTTTCCGGCATATAGCTGCTCAGCACTTTGAAGCCTTTGTGGATGATTTATACCCAATGTTTCGGGTAAAATGGAATTGGCTTAGGTTCAGTAATGAAACGAATATTTGTTCGCATGACCATTAAAATGTGAGTTTAATTATGTTAGAATAGATGCAATGAAGGAACGGAGGTCTTTCGGTTTGGAAAATCAATTTCAGTTAGAAGCGAATTATGAGCCGCGCGGAGACCAGCCTGAAGCGATTAACGAGATTGTTGAAAAAGTGAAGTCCGGCCAGAGGCATCAGACACTCCTTGGTGCTACTGGCACAGGCAAAACTTTTACAGTATCCAATGCCATAGCAGAGATTAATCGGCCAACATTGGTTATTGCTCATAACAAGACACTCGCGGGTCAGCTGTATAGCGAGTTTAAAGAATTTTTTCCGAATAACGCCGTTGAGTACTTTGTGAGCTATTATGATTACTATCAGCCGGAAGCATATGTCCCATCGACTGATACATTTATTGAAAAGGACGCCAGTATTAATGATGAGATTGATAAACTGCGGCATTCAGCAACATCAGCATTGATTGAACGACGTGATGTTCTGATTGTTTCAAGTGTCTCATGTATCTATGGTCTCGGGTCACCGGACGAATATAAAAGCCAGGTTTTGTCACTGAGAATGGGAATGGAAAAAGATCGTGACCAGCTTTTACGGGACTTTGTGGATATTCAGTATGCCCGTAACGATATTGATTTTCAGCGCGGAACATTCCGTGTGCGCGGGGATTCAGTTGAAGTGATCCCGGCCTCGCGTGATGAACACTGTATTCGGATTGAATTTTTTGGTGATGAAATTGATCGGATCCGGGAAGTGGACGCGTTAACCGGTGAAATCGTCGGCGATCGTGAACATGTCGCCATTTATCCGGCTTCCCACTTTGTGACCCGTGATGAAAAGCTGAAAGTAGCGATTGAAAATATTAAAAAAGAATTGAAAGAACAACTCGCGGCATTGCGTGAACAGGATAAACTGCTGGAAGCCCAGCGCCTGGAGCAGCGTACGAATTATGATATCGAAATGATGCAGGAAATGGGCTTTTGTTCTGGTATCGAAAACTATTCGGCTCATCTGACATTCCGTGAACCCGGCGCAACACCCTATACACTGCTGGATTTCTTTCCGGATGACTTTTTGTGTGTTGTTGATGAGTCACACGCCACCCTGCCGCAAATCAGAGGTATGTACAATGGCGACAGAGCACGTAAACAAGTATTGGTTGATCACGGTTTTCGTCTGCCGTCCGCACTCGACAACCGCCCCCTCAAGTTTGGGGAATTTGAAAAAGTCACCAATCAGCTGATTTATGTTTCGGCAACACCCGGTCCATACGAAAAAGAGCATGCGCCGGATGTAACCGAACAGATTATCCGGCCTACGGGATTACTTGATCCCGAGATTCATGTCCGGCCGATTGACGGGCAGGTGGATGATTTGATTGCGGAAATTAAAGACCGGTCGCAGCGCAATGAACGCGTGCTCGTGACAACTTTGACAAAAAGGATGTCTGAGGATTTAACGGACTATTTGAAGGAAATCGGCATTAAAGTTGCCTATTTGCATTCAGAGGTAAAAACCTTGGAGCGTCTTGAAACCATAAGGAATTTACGCATGGGCAAGTATGATGTGCTCGTAGGGATTAACCTGCTCCGTGAAGGACTGGATATTCCGGAAGTATCCCTTGTGGCTATTCTCGATGCCGATAAAGAAGGTTTTCTCAGATCTGAACGTTCCCTTATTCAGACCATGGGGCGTGCTGCCAGAAATGAGCATGGTGAAGTCGTCATGTATGGTGATAAGGTGACGAATTCGATGCAGACTGCGATTGAGGAAACAAACCGTCGCCGTGAAAAACAAATGGCTTATAACGAACGGCATAACATTACGCCAACAACGATTCAAAAAGAAGTGCGTGATGTCATTCAGGCAACGACAGAAGCTGAAGATGATGAAAAAGAAGAAGGCAGAAGCAAACCAAATGTTAAAGAGATGACGAAAGATGAAAAAGAGAAAGTGATTGAGAACATGGATAAAGAAATGAAAGAAGCGGCTAAAGCGCTTGATTTTGAAAAAGCCGCTGAACTGCGCGATATTATGCTTGAATTGAAAGCAGAAGGTGCCTAATCGCTGCTGAGAGATGGTTCCAGCAGCCGTTTCTGAATAATTCATGACCAAGCAAAGTGGAGGGATGACCTGTTCATGTCTAGTAAATCGATTACCGTTCAAGGCGCTCGTGCTCATAATTTAAAAAATATTAATGTGTCGATTCCCAAAGGTCAATTTGTCGTGTTTACCGGTTTATCCGGTTCAGGCAAATCATCACTTGCTTTTGATACAGTATATGCGGAAGGACAGCGCCGCTATGTCGAGTCGCTGTCTGCTTATGCCCGCCAGTTTTTAGGGCAAATGGACAAGCCCGATGTTGATGCAATTGAAGGCTTGTCGCCGGCTATTTCGATCAATCAGAAAACAACCAGCAACAACCCCCGTTCAACTGTCGGGACAGTGACGGAGATTTATGATTATCTGCGTCTGTTATTTGCGCGGATCGGCCGTCCAACTTGTCCCATACACGGTGTTGAGATCACGTCCCAGACCGTTCAGCAAATGGTTGATCGTTTGCTGGAGTACCCTGAACGAACCAAGATGCAAATTCTGGCGCCCGTTGTTTCCGGACGTAAAGGCGAACATACCAAAACAATCGAAAAGCTGAAACGCGAAGGATATGTTCGGATCCGGGTCGATCAGGAAATGCGGGAAGTGACAGATGATATTCAGCTGGAAAAAAATAAAGATCATTCCATTGAAGTCGTTGTTGATCGCATCGTTGTCAAAGATGGCGCAGCCGGCCGTATAAGTGATTCGATCGAAACGGCACTCGGACTCGGTGACGGGAATATCATTGTCGATGTCATCGATGATCAGGAGCTGGTGTTCAGCGAAAACCATGCCTGCCCAATTTGTGGCTATTCAATCGGCGAACTGGAACCCCGGCTTTTTTCCTTCAACAGTCCATATGGTGCCTGTCCAACCTGTGATGGACTGGGGACCAAATTTGAAGTTGACCTGGAACTTGTTATACCGGATTGGAATCAGAGTCTAAACGATCATGCCATTGCAGCCTGGGAGCCCATCAGTTCTCAGTATTATCCACAGCTTTTGAAGAGTGTTTGTGATCATTACAACATTGACATGACGATACCGGTTAAAGACATCCCCAAAAAACAAATGAACAAAATTTTGTATGGAAGCGGCAAGGAAAAAATTCAATTCCGGTTTCAGAATGACTTTGGCACGATTCGTGATAATGCGATTTATTTTGAAGGTGTTGTGGCTAATATTGCCCGGCGTTATGAGGAAACATCATCTGAATTCACCAGGGAACTGCTGGGTAAATACATGTCGCAGAATGATTGCCCGACCTGCCATGGGCATCGTCTTAAAGAAGAAGCGCTTGCCGTTTTAGTAAACGGCAAGCATATTGGTGAGGTTACGGATTACGCGATAACTGAAGCTAAACAGTTCTTTATGAGCCTTGAGCTGACGGAGAAGGAAGAAACGATTGCCCAGATGATCCTAAAGGAAATAGCTGATCGGCTTGAATTTATGAATAATGTCGGACTTGATTATCTGACCCTGTCACGCCGAGCGGGAACACTATCTGGCGGCGAAGCACAACGGATACGGCTGGCTACCCAGATTGGTTCAGCTCTTACCGGTGTCCTGTATGTACTGGACGAGCCATCGATTGGACTGCATCAGCGTGATAATAACCGTCTGCTCAATACCCTGAAGCAAATGCGTGATCTCGATAACACGCTGGTTGTTGTTGAGCATGATGAAGATACGATGCTGGCGGCTGATCATTTAATTGATATTGGACCGGGAGCAGGTGAACATGGCGGTTATATTGTAGCAAGCGATACACCGGAAAACGTGATGCAAAATAAAGAATCGCTGACCGGTCAATATCTAGCTGGTGAGAAATATGTACCGCTTCCGGCTAAACGACGCAAACCGTCTAAGCAAAAGCAGCTCAAAGTCGTCGGAGCTGAGGAAAACAATCTGAAAAACGTGGATGTTTCTTTCCCAATCGGTATCATGACAGCTGTGACAGGTGTTTCAGGGTCTGGGAAGAGTACGCTGGTTAATGACGTTTTATATAAATCCTTGTCCAGACAGCTGTATCGTGCCAAGTTTAAACCGGGAAAACACCAGCGTATAAATGGAACAAAGCAAGTTGAAAAAGTGATCAATATCGATCAATCACCCATCGGCCGAACACCAAGATCAAATCCGGCTACTTATATCGGGGTGTTCGATGATATTCGTGACGTGTTTGCAGAAACGAACGAAGCTAAAATCCGCGGTTATAAAAAAGGGCGCTTTAGTTTTAATGTGAAGGGCGGCCGCTGTGAGGCATGTCATGGGGATGGAATTATTAAAATCGAGATGCACTTTTTACCGGATGTGTTTGTTGCCTGTGAAGTGTGCCATGGCAAGCGTTATAACCGGGAAACGCTCGAAGTGGCCTATAAAGGGAAAAATATTGCTGACGTGTTGGACATGACCATTGAAGAGGGTCTGGAATTCTTTGGGAACCTCCCGAAAATTAAGCGAAAACTGCAGACGATTTCTGATGTGGGGCTTGGTTATATTAAACTGGGCCAGCAGGCTACAACATTGTCAGGCGGCGAGGCGCAACGGGTTAAACTCGCCAGTGAACTGCATCGCCGTTCCAATGGTAAATCGTTTTATATCTTAGATGAACCAACAACGGGTTTGCATACTGATGATGTCAGACGTCTCTTGGATGTGCTGCAGCGGCTTGTTGACAATGGCGACTCTGTTTTAATTATTGAACACGATCTGGATGTTATTAAAACGGCTGATCATATCATTGATTTGGGACCTGAAGGCGGCGATGGCGGAGGCTACGTCATTGCAACGGGTTCGCCGGAAGAAGTGGCGGAACAACAGGAGCAATCCTATACAGGCTATTACTTAAAACCCGTCCTGGAACGTGATCGCGAACGGATGGAGCGGGATATGAAGCGGCGTGAAGAAATCGAGTTAACCTAAGGTGTTTTGGCTCCGCTGCTCCCGCGATCTGAAGCGATAGGCTTATTTAATGGCAGGGCAATCCGCAAAAGAGCGCATTGCCCCTTGGAGATGTTACGATAGTCCCATGCGCGGGTACAGATTTGGAATCGTCCGTATGCGAAGCCACGTACTCGGGTTTTATGCCGTTCTGATACCTTGGAAATATGTTAGGAGGACTTGTAATGAAGCCGATTGAACAGGAACAGGTACAGCAGCAATTGAATGATTTGATCAATAAAGATGTCTACATCCATCTGGAAACAACGAATGGAGCTTATGCGAGTCATTTTGATGGCCAGGCTCATAATGTCGGTGCTTATATACGCAATGCGGCAATTAACTTTTCTCAAGCTAAACTGGTAAGAGATGGAGCAGGCTACCGGGCCGGACTCAAGACACAGCTTGGCTGGGTTTATGCTGAAGGACTGACAGACTGGACCATCCATAATGATAATGAGCTGCTTCTTGCGGGGCACGATCAGGATGGCAAGCTGATGGTAGCATTGCATGTTAGTGAGACACCGCTGGGGCAATAAACTGATTTGATCTGCATATACTATTAAGGATTGGGTGATGAAAATGGAAACGCATGTTGTAGTTATATATCCGCATCCAGACGATGAATCATTTGGTGCGGCAGGCACGATCGCGCAATTCCGAAATCAGGGTGTGCCAGTTACTTATTTGTGCGGCACCTTGGGAGAAATGGGACGGAATATGGGATCACCTATATTTGCCAATCGGGAAACACTCCCGGAAATCCGCCGGGAGGAACTCGTTAATGCGTGTGAGAAGTTAGATGTTGACCTTCATATGCTTGGCTACCGTGATAAAATGGTGGAATTTGAAGATAAACGCAACGTCGCTGATCACCTGAAAGGCTACCTCGAGGAGATACAGCCGAGTCTGGTTATGACACATTATCCGGGCTATGCTGTCCATCCTGATCATAATGCCATGGGTGCTGCGGCCATTGAAGCGGTTCGTTTGATGGATCCTGATAAACGGCCGACCGTCTGGGCACAAGCGATTAACCAGCAGGAACTTGGCAAGCCGGATATTTCAAATGATGTGCTGCCTGTGCTGGAGCAGAAGAAAGAAGCGATTTTTGCCCATCAGTCACAGGCTAAGGGAATTCTTGGTCAATTTCACGGCGGTTCAGACACGTCTGCAGAATTAGGCGAAAAAGCTAAACGGCACTTGGGTCAGGAACAATTTTATATCTGGCATTTTTCGGACTAATGGATTTTAACAGGAGAGCGTGACATGCGAAAGTGGCCGCATCAGTTTGCTGTGATTGCTTTCGCAAGTGGCGTCTTCCTTGATGCTTATATTATTAGTGTTGTTATCATGCTGAAGAGCGGGAGGTGCATGAATGCTGCTGCGAGCAGTCCTATCGATTATTTTGAATGCTGTTGCCCTTATTGTGACAGCTCAGCTGTTCAGTTCATTTCACCTTGAAGGTTTTGGTACAGCTGTATTGGCCAGTATTATCATTGGTATTCTCAATCTGATTGTACGACCGATTTTAGTGGTTTTGACGCTTCCGGTGACAGTGGTGACCCTTGGTTTATTTTTATTTGTGATTAATGCTGTCAGCCTGATGGTGGCACAGGCCATTATGGATGAATCATTCATCATTGAAGGGTTTGGTATTGCTGTTATAGCTGCGGTGATCATTTCTGTCCTGAATCTTCTGCTGAATAAGCTTATCAGGGATCCCATGACGTAACCGCTCTTATCGCAGGTGAGCCACCTGCGATTTTTTGAATGTTAAGCCGGCTGGTATATTCGCTGGGAAAAAAATATGCTACAATATAAATCAGTATTTACGGGATAAATGGAGGCTTACAAGATGGCGAAAGTCCGCACACAAGATCTGCTGGAAAATTTTAATTTGACTTTAGTCGCCGGAGAAGATGGCGTCCATCGGGAAATTATGTCCAGCGATATCCATCGGCCGGGGATTGAGATGACTGGTTTTTTTAACTATTATCCGCGGGAACGTCTGCAATTAATTGGCAAAACGGAGATGTCCTATTTTCTTGATCTGCCGGCAGACGCACAGAAGGATCGCATGGAACAGCTTTGTACCGATATCACCCCTGTCATCGTTATCTCGAGAGATATGGCTATTCCAGAGGTTATTCTGGAGACGGCGAATAAATCAGGGGTCCCGATATTACACTCACCACGCAAAACGACGCGGGTTATCAGCCGTCTGACCAATTATCTGGAAGCTAAATTTGCCCCGTTCACTGCTATTCACGGCGTGTTAGTAGATATCTATGGTGTGGGTGTGCTTTTGACTGGCCAGAGTGGGGTCGGTAAAAGTGAGTCAGCACTTGAGCTGGTCAAACGGGGGCATCGACTCGTGGCAGATGACAGCGTTGAAATCCGGCAGGAAGATTATGAAGCGCTGATTGGTAACTCGCCGCCTTTGATTGAGCATTTACTGGAGATCCGCGGACTTGGCATCATTGACGTTATGACGTTGTTCGGCGCAGGATCTGTCAGAAGCTATAAACGTATATCGATGATTATCGATCTGGAATTGTGGGATGAAACAAAACAGTATGATCGCCTTGGGCTTGATGAAGATACAACGAAAATTATGGATGTTAATGTGCCGAAAGCAACGATCCCGGTCCGACCGGGGCGTAACCTTGCCGTAATTGTTGAAGTTGCTGCTATGAACTTCCGACTAAAACGTATGGGTGTTAATGCGGCTGAGAAATTTTCTGAGCGATTAACAGATATGATAGACCAGGGGCATGATATGGAGTAGGAGTGGTTAATGTGCAGTGCAATGCACCGGCATTAGATCCGGTATTTTTCGAGTTAGGGCCGCTGACAATTCAGTGGTACGGTGTGATAATTGCATTTGGCGCCTTTTTGGGGCTTTATTTGGCAACGAAGGAATCTGACCGGCTGGGCATGCCAAAAGATTTAATGGTCGATTTACTGCTGTTTGCTTTGCCTGTTGCGATTATCTTTGCACGGATGTATTACGTGATTTTTGAATGGGATCGTTATGCAGGTGGTCCATGGTGGAATGTTTTTGCAGTCTGGGAAGGCGGCATTGCCATTCATGGCGCGTTAATTGGTGCGGTTCTGACGGCGATTATCTTTGCGCGTGTGAAAAAGGTCTCTTTCTGGCAGCTGGCAGATATCACAGCACCCAGTCTGATTTTGGGACAGGCTATCGGACGCTGGGGCAATTTTATGAATCAGGAAGCTCATGGCGGCCCGATCAGTGAGGAAACGTTTAATAATTTCCATACATATTTACCCGATTTCATTATGAACCAAATGTGCATTGATGGTGTTATGTATCATCCAACCTTTTTATATGAGTCATTCTGGGATATTTTGGTTCTCATCCTTCTGCTCGTATTGCGCCGCAAGAATCCACTGCGCGGTGAAATCTTTGTGAGTTATTTGATTGCCTATTCGGCTGGCCGTTTTGTGATTGAAGGGATGCGGACAGACAGCTTATATGTTCCCGATACCAATATTCGAATGGCACAGCTTATCTCGGTTATTATCATCTTAGGCCTGCTTGCTATCATGTGGTATCGCCGTAAATCTGGTATGGCTGATAGACATTACAATGGGGAAAAGGTGAAAAAGAAGAAGTCGTAGAATGAGGGGAGGCAGATCATTGACGGGTATTTTTAGCCGGGGGCTGCAGCGGGGACTGCACCTGACATGGACGTTGGGCAAAGTTATTTTTCCAATCACACTGATTGTAACTATTTTGCAGTACACCCCTGTACTGGACTGGGTCGTGGAGCAGATTAGTCCTCTCATGCGACTGCTTGGACTGTCCGGTGAAGCCGCCGTGCCGCTTGTGCTGGGAAATGCCCTGAATCTGTATGCCGGCATTGGCGCGATCGTCTCGTTCGATTTCTCGATTAAAGAAGTATTTATTCTGGCGGTTATGATGTCGTTTTCCCATAATTTATTTATTGAATCAACAGTTGCCTCTAAGGCAGGTGTGAGCTGGTGGCTGATTTTGGGCATTCGTCTTTCGCTTTCTTTGGTCGCAGCGATCATGATTAATCTTCTCTGGACGGGTGGAAGTGAGCCAGCCCAGTACGGACTTATCTCATCATCTGATGCAGCACCCGATGGATCGGCTGATGTTTTGCTCCACGGACTGCAGACAGCCTTCACGGCCATACTTCAGTTAGCGCTGATTGTACTGGTTTTAATGGTCGTGATGCAGTTTTTCCGGGAAAAAGGCTGGCTTACGCTCATTTCTGACAAATTGGCCCCTTTTACCAGGGTGCTTGGCATGGGACAAAATACAACGATGACGCTGGTTGCTGGTCTGACATTAGGCCTGGCTTATGGGGCGGGCTTAATGATTCAGGCTGTCGAAGAAGATGGTGTCTCCAAACATGATATGTATTTGGCACTGATTTTTCTTGTTGCCTGTCATGCTGTTGTGGAAGACACTGTTATATTCATTCCGCTGGGGATTCCGGTATGGCCACTGCTGCTGATCCGTCTGGTCACCGCTGTTGTATTAACAATAACAGTTGCAGCAATCTGGAAACGTGTGGCTCATCGAAAAGGCCGCAAGTCAACCTATAGTCAGTCTAATCTTCCACTTTGATGACGGTCGCATGCACGGCTTAATAGCGATTGATTAATTTGTTGTTCAAGCAGCTTTAATAGAACAGAAGACCAGGAGTGTCGCTGATGCGTCAAACAAAACGGTATCGTGTGAACAAAGACAATTCACTGTGGCATATTTATCAAACGGTTTCATTCTGGAAAGTCGTGAAGAATGTTTGTATTATCCAATTGGGCCGGTATATGCCTCTTTTAAGTGTGAAAAACTGGCTGTATCGCACCTTTTTGCGTATGAAGGTGGGGAAGACGACAGCATTTGCCCTGATGGTCATGCCCGATACGATGTTTCCGGAACAGATAAAAGTTGGTTCCAATTGTGTTATTGGTTATAATACAACGATACTGGCTCATGAATACTTAATTAAAGAGTACCGGATTGGCCCTGTTGTCATCGGTGATGAGGTGATGGTCGGCGCCAATACGACGGTTCTGCCCGGCGTAACGATTGGCAATGGGGCGATAATATCCGCAGCCACGCTGGTCAATAAAGATGTACCTCCGGGTGTTTTCGCGGGGGGGAATCCTATGCAGATCATTTACACGAAAGAAGAATTGACAGAGCGGCAGGAAGATGATGAATAATGACATGAGGCTGACAGATAATAAAAAGCCATTCCTGGTTCGGAGGACAATTTATTTAAATTAAGGTGCTTTTCGTATACAATAGTCGTAAAGTCGTTTAATGGGGGAAACTGATGGAATACGAAAATTTAACGTTGCACACGGATAAGTATCAGATTAATATGATGTATGCGCACTGGAAAAATAACTCGCATAACCGCGAAGCGATTTTTGATGCGTATATTCGAAACAATCCATTCCATAACGGCTATACTGTGTTTGCCGGGCTGGAGCGGGTTGTTCATTATATTAATAACCTGACGTTTACTGAAGAAGATATTGATTTTCTGAGACAGCAGGAAGAAAATTATGAAGAAGGTTTTCTGGATGAATTAAGACAGCTTTCTTTCACCGGCACCATTTACGCTATGCATGAAGGTGAAATTGTTTTTCCGGATGAACCCCTTATCCGGGTGCAGGCACGCATTTTTGAAGCGCAATTGATCGAGACAGCTATTCTTAATATGATGAACTATCAGAGTCTGATTGCCACGAAGGCAAGCCGCATCAAACAGGTTGTTGATGATGATACGCTGATTGAATTTGGAACACGAAGGGCACAGGAAGCTGATGCTTCTATCTGGGGCGCCCGTGCTGCCTATATTGCGGGCTTTCACGCAACATCAAATATGCGTGCTGGTAAGCTGTTTGGCATTCCGACACAGGGGACCAATGCGCATTCCTGGATTCAGGACCACGATACAGAAGAAGAAGCCTTCATGAACTTTGCCAGGGCTCTGCCTGATCAGACGGTCCTGCTGGTTGATACATATGATACGCTGCAATCCGGGATTCCTAATGCTATAAAGATCGGAAAGCAACTGGAAGAATATGGCAAGAAGTTAAAGGCTGTCCGTCTTGATAGCGGGGATTTGGCCCGTTTGTCAATTGAAGGCCGGCGAATGCTTGATGAAGCAGGCATGGAAGATGTTCAGATTATGGCTTCCAATGATCTTGATGAAGAAGTTATTATGCATCTGAAATTACAGGGAGCCAAAATTACAGCCTGGGGTATTGGAACAAAATTGATTACCGGTGCCAGGAGTCCATCACTTGGCGGTGTGTACAAACTTGTTGCCAGAGAGAAGGACAATGCACTTGTGCCGGTGATTAAGCTGTCTGATGATTTGGCAAAGATATCAACTCCCGGCTCGAAAAAGGTTTACAGAATCATCAATCGCAAGACACAAAAGTCGGAAGGCGACTATGTTGCGCTGGATCATGAAGTGGTCAATGATAAACCGCTGAAGATGTTTGATCCGATATTCCCGCAAAAGTTTAAATATGTGGATGACTATGATGCTGTTGATCTTCTGCAGCCAATCTTTGTGGACGGGAAACAAGTTTATCAGCTGCCGTCGCTCGAAGATATACACAGCTATCATGAGCAACAGCTTGCGTTTATATGGGAAGAAACTTTAAGATTGCTTAATCCGCAAACGTATTATGTTGATTTGAGCTATGAATTATGGAAAATGAAGCAGGATATTATTGAGAAAAATTCGCTGGAGTAAGCGATAATATGTCCTTTCCAGGGTGATGGATCGCTTGAATATGAGGAGGCTGTTATAGGAGGTATCATATGGACATTCCCACAGGCATTGTTCCAGCTGTCCGGCAAATGAAGGATTTTGAAAAGGCTTTGGGGTCTGAAGCGAATACGATCTTTTTTCTGGAAACGCGTCTTGCGCAATTAAAAAGTTTAATTAACTATTCAAAACGAGAGGGCAAACAGGTATTACTTCATTTTGATTTAATTCAGGGCTTAAAAGCTGATGAGTATGGGATGGAGTTTTTAATCCGTGAGATTAAGCCGGACGGAATAATTTCAACCCGGGGTAATATTATTAAGCTTGCTAAAAAGCATGAGCTGCTGGCCATTCAGCGTATGTTTTTGCTGGATAGTATGGCATTAGACCATAATCTAGAATTAATTGACCGTTTTAAACCGGATTGTGTCGAATTGCTGCCTGGTCTCATCCCTGATATTATTCAGCATATTAATGAGAAAACCGGCGTACCAGTGATCGCTGGAGGGCTTATCCGGGATCAAAATGAAGTTTCTTCAGCACTGAATGCCGGCGCAATTGCTGTGTCGACGTCCAACACAGAATTATGGCGTTCCCACTAAGAATGGTTATTGACAGCGTTTGCATAAGTCATTATAATAATAGTTAACAAGTTAATTTGTGATGGAGATTTGGAGATCCGCGTTGCAAGTGTACTTTAAGAAAAGTACATGATTGTTTTGCGGATTTTTTTGTGTCGAATAATGGCTGGACAATAACTGGGGGTGTTAGGATGTCTGAGTTTTTAGCGGAGTTACTTGGTACGATGATCCTGGTGATTTTAGGAGGCGGCGTTGTTGGCGGTGTTCTTCTGAAAAATTCAAAGGCTGAGGGGACAGGCTGGGTCCTGATTACCATAGGCTGGGGACTGGGTGTTACAATGGGTGTATATGCGGCTGGACTGGTGACAGATGCTCATATCAATCCTGCCGTTACCATCGGATTTGCTGCAGCCGGCCAATTTCCCTGGGAAAAAGTGCCAATGTATATCGGCGCTCAGTTAATCGGCGCTTTTATTGGTGCCGTGATTGTATTCTTTAACTATTTGCCGCATTGGCGGGAAACGAAGGATAAGATAGCTAAACGGGATGTGTTTTCAACAACGCCGGCTATCCGCAGTCTTCCTTCAAATTTAGTCAGTGAAATGATTGGTACATTTGTTCTTATGCTGGGACTGATGTTCATTGGTGCCAATAATTACTCTGAAGGACTTAATCCATTAGTTGTGGGGCTATTGATTGTTGCCATAGGAATGTCTCTGGGGGGTGCGACAGGTTATGCGATTAACCCGGCTCGTGACCTTGGGCCCAGAATTGCCCATGCATTGCTTCCGATTCCGAATAAAGGAGCATCCGATTGGCGTTATGCCTGGATCCCAGTTGTCGGTCCGATTTTAGGAAGTATCTATGGCGCTTTGTTTTATAAGGTATTGTTTTTAGGTGAATCTTCCATCATGTTTTGGATTTTAACTGTGTTAGTCGCCATTATTTTTATTGGAGCAGCTGTGTCGGAATTAAGAAAAGCGAAAACAGCAACGAGCGAAGTCTAGAAGAAAGTAATGCACATCCATTAATTTTAAGGGGGAGAAGGTCATGCGTGAAACGTATATTTTATCTTTGGATCAGGGAACAACAAGTTCCCGGGCGATTTTGTTTAATCATGATGGTGAGATTGTTGAGTCAGCGCAGCAAGAGTTTGAACAATTTTTCCAAAAACCTGGCTGGGTTGAGCATGATGCCAATGAAATTTGGACATCGATGCTCGCTTGTATTTCGGAAGTGTTGCGAAAAGCGGATACCGATCCTTCTCAAATTGCCGGTATTGGTATAACCAACCAGCGTGAAACAACCGTCATCTGGGACAAAAATACTGGCAAACCTATATATCGAGCGGTTGTCTGGCAGTCGCGGCAAACAGACGGCATTTGCAGGGAACTCAAGGATCAGGGTTATGAGGATACCATTCATCAGAAAACGGGCCTGTTGATCGACCCTTATTTCTCAGGAACAAAAGTTAAATGGATACTTGATAATGTAGAAGGTGCCCGGGAGAAAGCTGATAATGATGAGCTGTTGTTCGGCACCATGGATACTTGGATTGTGTACAAATTGTCAGGCGGAAAAGCACATATAACGGACTACTCAAATGCTTCCAGAACGCTGATGTTCAACATTTATGATTTGCAATGGGATGATGAATTACTGGCTATATTCGGCGTTCCGAAAAGCATGCTGCCCGAAGTGAAGGAGTCTTCCGAGATTTATACGCAAACAGTTGATTACCATTTCTTTGGTCATGAAATTCCGATTGCCGGCATCGCCGGTGATCAGCAGGCTTCCTTGTTTGGCCAGGCTTGTTTTGAAAAGGGTATGGCCAAAAACACCTATGGAACCGGCAATTTCATGCTGATGAACACGGGTGAAGAAGGCATTCAATCGGATAATGGATTACTGACCACACTGGCTTGGGGCATTGACGGCAAAGTTGAGTATGCGCTGGAGGGCAGTATCTTTGTTTCCGGTTCAGCTATTCAATGGCTTCGTGATGGGCTGAATATTATCGAGAATTCGCCGCAAAGTGAGGCATATGCGACACAGATTGATTCCACAGATGGTGTGTACATGGTGCCGGCATTTGTCGGAATGGGAACACCTTATTGGGACAGTGATGTCCGCGGCGCCTTTTTCGGCATCACGCGCGGAACAACACGCGAGCATATGGTCAGAGCCACTTTGGAGTCGCTTGCCTACCAATCCAAAGATGTGCTCGATGCCATGATTCAGGATTCCGGAATAGACCTCAAAGCGATGCGCGTTGATGGCGGTGCCGTACAGAATGACTTTTTAATGCAATTCCAGAGTGATATGATGGATGTACCGGTTGAACGGCCGGTTGTGCAGGAAACAACTGCTTTAGGAGCTGCTTATCTGGCAGGACTGGCTGTTGGCTACTGGCAGAATAAAAATGAAATTGCAGGACAGTGGAAGAAAGAGCGCACCTTTACCAGAAATATGCCAGAGGAAAAACGCGATAATCTTTATGCTGGATGGAAGAAAGCCGTAAAGGCAGCAAGAACGTTCGAATAAAGAATAATGGTTCAGGAGAGGTCACTATTTAAGAATAAGATTGGCCTCTCTTTTTACTATAAGGAGGGCGAAAAATGAAAAAAATCATAAATGATCCGAATGCCGTTGTGCAAGAGATGGCGGAAGGTTTGGCTGCTGCGTACCCAGATGACCTGGAACAATTGCCCGGGACCACTGTTATTAAACGAAGAACGGCCCCGGAGTCTAATAAAGTTGGTATTGTGAGCGGCGGAGGAAGCGGCCATGAACCAGCTCATGCCGGTTATGTAGGTAAAGGAATGCTGGATGCTGCAGTGGCGGGTGAGGTTTTCACATCCCCGACGCCTGACCAGATATTTGAAGCAATTAAAGCTGTTGATGGTGGTGCAGGCGTATTTATGGTCGTCAAAAATTACACAGGCGATGTGCTGAATTTTGATATGGCAGCTGAACTGGCTGAGGCTGAGAACATTAAAGTGGCCAAAGTGGTTGTAAATGATGATGTTGCTGTTGATGATGTCGCATCGCGCAGAGGTATTGCCGGTACCATACTGGTTCATAAGATGGCTGGGGCAAAAGCTGAGCAAGGCGGTTCACTAGAGGAGGTTAAAGCCGCAGCCGATAAGGCAGCCGAAAACGTCCGGTCGGTGGGAATGGCGCTGACCCCATGTACAGTCCCTGCTGCTGGAACGCCGAGTTTCACTTTAGCTGAAAATGAGATGGAAATCGGTATCGGCATTCACGGTGAACCAGGCATCGAACGAAAAGAAATTGCTCCTGCTGATGATATAGCACAAGAACTGACTGATAAGCTCTTGGCTGATTATGATTTTTCCGGGAGTGATACAGCTGTTATAGTCAATGGTTTAGGATCTACTCCGGAGATGGAACTGTATATTATGAATAATAAAGTACAGGCTATACTAGCGAACAATGAGATTAATGTGTACAAAACACTAGTCGGTGAATACATGACGTCGCTGGAAATGACCGGCTGCTCTTTAACGCTGTTGCAATTGGATGATGAATTGAAACAGCTGCTCGATGAACCAGCCAATACACTGGCGTTTAACGGTTGAAAAGGGGTGATAGCGATGGCTCTAACTGTACAGAATATAGTTGATTGGATCGTAAAAGCAAATGAAAAAATCCAGGCCAATAAAGATTATCTGACAGCTTTGGATCAGGCGATCGGTGACGGTGACCACGGTATCAATATGTCACGCGGTTTTCAGGAAACGGCGGAAAAAATCAGAGGAGAGACGTATACGAGCGGTGCTGATGTACTGCAGGATACAGCTAAAACACTGATGTCAAAAGTAGGCGGTGCATCCGGTCCGTTGTTCGGGACAGCATTCCTGAAATTATCCGCAGCCATAAAAGGAATTGACCCGGTTGATTATGATACATTTACGGGTGCCATTGAGGACGCCGTAAATGGTATTAAACAGCGGGGAAAAGCAGCAGAAGGTGACAAGACACTTGTGGATGTGTGGTCGAAAATGGCAGATCTGTTTAATTGTGAATCAGACTTCAGGGCAGACAGGATAGCAGAAGAGGCAAAAAGTGCTATGGAGCAAACGAAAAGCATGATGGCCACAAAAGGAAGAGCCGCTTATTTTAAGGACGGGTCAATCGGTCATATTGATCCGGGATCTGCATCCTCACTGTATATTTTCGAGGCCTTGTCAGAAGTGATTGAAGGAGGAACTTAATATGGCCTATGTCGGTATCGTCCTTATTTCGCACAGTCCAAAAGTTGTTGATGGGATAAATGATATGATTCGCCAGGTCATGAAAGAAGTTCCGATTGAGCTGGCTGGCGGAACGGATGAAAATGATATTGGAACAAGCATTGACAAGATCCAGACAGCTATTAGCCGCGCCGATCAGGGTCAGGGTGTTTTAGTGTTCTATGATATAGGCAGTGCTAAAATGAATGCAGAAATGGCGATTGAAATGGCAACAGCTGAGAAGGTGAGACTTCTGGACGTTCCCTTGCTGGAGGGTGCTTATGTTGCGGCTGTTGAATGCGGGATGGAAAAAGAAGCTGACGACGCAGCAGAGGCTGTTATGAAAGAATTCAAGTGAATCGTTATACAAAGGGGTCAGAAGTGTGGTAGAATATAGTTAAGTTAATAAGTTTACCGGAGCCAAGGAGAAACCGCGAAAACTGATGAATGGTTCATTCGTCTATTTTGCGGTTTCTTTTTTTAGGGAATATGTCCAACAGGATATGAACTAAACATTTCTTAATATAAGGAGCGATAAAAGTCATGTCAGTATTTTCAAGTCGTAAGCGGGAAACTATCATTCAGGACGTGGAGCAGAAGCAGCTGGATGTGCTTGTTATCGGCGGCGGGATCACTGGTTCAGGTATTGCACTCGATGCCGTTACGCGCGGCATGAATACAGCTGTTGTCGAGATGCAGGATTTTGCTGCCGGGACATCCAGCCGCTCGACAAAATTAGTGCACGGCGGCTTGCGTTATCTACAGCAATTTGAAATAAAAATGGTGGCAGAAGTTGGTCAGGAGCGGGCGATCGTCTATGAAAATGGGCCACACGTGACAACACCTGAGTGGATGATGCTGCCGTTTTACAAAGGCGGGACGTTTGGTCCGTTAACGGCGAATATTGGTCTGCGCGTTTATGACTTTCTGGCAAAAGTCAAAAAGGGCGAACGACGGAAGATGCTGAGCCGATCACAGGCCCTGAAAAAGGAACCGCTTGTCAAACAGAAAGGTCTGAAAGGCGCCGGTTATTACGTCGAGTATAAAACAGATGATGCCCGGTTGACGATCGAAGTGGCGAAGAAAGCCGTTGAAGAAGGTGCTCATGCGATTAATTACGCTAAAGTGGTGGATCTGCTCTATGACGAGGGCCAAGTGGTTGGAGCTCTTATCGAAGACCGCATCACAGGTCAAAAGCACCATGTTTATGCGAAGAAAATTATCAATGCAGCCGGTCCATGGGTCGATAATCTTCGTGAAATGGACGGTTCCAAACAGGGCAAAACGCTGCAGCTGACAAAAGGGGTTCACCTTGTATTTCAAAATGACCGTTTTCCACTGCAGCAGGCGGTTTACTTTGATGCCCCTGATGGCCGGATGGTTTTTGCCATCCCGCGGAATAAGAAAACCTATGTTGGAACAACGGATACCAGTCATAATGGTGATATTGCTCATCCACAGATGACCGAAGCGGACCGGGACTATTTATTGGATGCCATCAATTATATGTTTCCATCGCTTGGCATGACGGTTGCTGATGTTGACTCGAGTTATGCCGGCTTAAGGCCGCTGATTGCTGAGGAAGGCCAGGATGATCCTGATGAAATTTCCCGTAAAGATGAAATATTTATCTCAGATTCCGGGCTGGTATCCATCGCCGGCGGAAAGTTGACAGGTTACCGCAAAATGGCCGAAAATGTGGTCGACACGATTGCTGAACAGTTCAAAGATGACTATGATATTTTATATTCGGAATGCAAAACGGTGCATTTACCTATTTCCGGTGGGGATGTCAATGGTTCAACAGGCTTTCAAGCGTTAAGGGAGCAAAAACTTACTGAAGCAGCTGATTTGGGAATTAAAGACGAAACAGCGCGTTTTCTGATCCAAAAGTATGGCGGGAACATTGATGAAATCTTCAATCTGTATCAGCGTGAATATTCGCGTGCAGCTGAAGAAGGGATTGAGCCGATCGTATTTGCGGAGCTGCTTTATGCGATTGATCAGGAAATGGTCTATAAACCCGTTGATTTTTTCATACGCCGTACGGGTGCCCTGTTTTTTGATATTGACTTTGTCAGAGAGCATAAAGATCCTGTTATTAATTATATGGCCCGTGTTCTGGAATGGAGCGACAATCAAAAACAATCCTATATCGAACAGCTGGATCAACTTCTTTATGAAGCCGTTCATCCAACTAATTAATTAGAGGGGCTGGGACAAAACCTGAATTATCAACGCTAAGGTACATTTTGCGGAGCAGCTAGACGTTGATAAAAGGACATTTGTCCCAGTTTTTTTTCATAGTTCAGAAGCTGCCATCTAAAATTCGTTTAAAATAGGCAACCATATGTTATTTCTCTTTCAATTGTGATACACTTTATTCGGAGAAATTCGACAATAAGGGGGAGCCCAGATTATGGCGTCTTCAAGTGAATCAAACACAGAATATAAGGAGAATATTGTCCCCTTTATTCCGAACGGCAAGTTTTATTTCACAAAAGGTGTCGAAGCCTTCGAGAAACAGAAATTCGACACGGCCATTAAATGGCTGCGGAAGGCTATTGAATTTTCACCTGACACGCCACTATACCAGTGCCAGTTGTCCGTTGTTTATACTGAAACCGGTGCCTATCAAGCAGCCAATCAATTGCTGCACGAGGTCCTGCAGACAACCAATGAGACATATACGGACTGTTATTATTTGCTGGCTAATAATTATGCCCATTTAGGACTGCTGAATGACGCAAAAAAATATGCAAAACACTATCTTAGTGCGTCCCCAGAGGGAGATTTCCGCGATGATGCTGAACATCTGCTGGATTTAGTGAATAGTGATGAAGCAGAGAGTGATGAATGGGAGTTCGAGGAAGAGGAAGAACTGCTTGTATATCAGGAAGCTGTTTTTCAGCATATGGAAAACGAGATGTGGGAAGAAGCACTGCCGCTGCTTGAAGAAATGCTTTCACTGTTTCCGGAACACGAGATGATTGAACATGATTATGCTTACGTTTTGTTCTTTTACGGTCACACAGAAGAGGCGATCAGACTTGAACACGCGTTCTTGCTGGAACACCCTGATTCAATTAACAGTTACACGAACCTGGCGTTATTTTATCACCAGATAGGGCAGATGGCGGAATATAACAACTATATAACACCACTGTTGAATGTATATCCTATTCATGAACAGCAAAAATTACGAATAGCTGTTACCTTTGCAAGGACGGGTGTTTATAAATGGGCCTTCGGGCGCTTTCAAACACTGAACAAGCCGCAAGTGCAGTCTCATCAGGCCTACTATAAATGGTACAGTCTGGCGGCATATCAGATTGGGCAGACATCGAAAGCTGCGTCATTATGGGAAGAGGGCTGTCAAAAACATCCGGCACTTGCAGACAAAACCGCGCCCTGGAATCGTTGAAAAATGGCTTCCCTGTTATGAAAATTGGCTGATAAGCATAAGAATGGACGAAATCATCGCTATCTAATATGATGAAGACGGTAAACGGATAAATGTGAGAGAAAGGGCTGATATGATGTCCGAAGAACGTATGTATGATGTAATAATTGCTGGTGCAGGCCCTGCTGGCATGACCGCGGCGGTCTATGCATCCCGGGCTGATCTTGATACACTGATGCTCGAACGCGGCATTCCAGGTGGCCAAGTAGCTAATACAGAAGATGTTGAGAATTATCCTGGCTACTCCTATATTTCAGGCCCGGATTTATCTAATGAATTGTATGAACATGCTAAAAAGTTCGGTGCTGAGTATGCTTACGGTGATATTAAAAGTGTCGAGGATCATGGCATGTATAAAACGATCTTCGCCGGAAAAAAACAGTACAACACACGCACTCTGATTATTGCTTCTGGTGCCGAGTACAAAAAACTTGGAGTACCAGGGGAAGAAGAATTGGGCGGAAAAGGTGTTTCCTATTGTGCTGTCTGTGATGGTGCGTTCTTTAAAGGGAAGAATCTCGTCGTTGTTGGCGGCGGTGACTCTGCCGTTGAGGAAGGCATGTACTTGACACGTTTTGCTGACAAAGTAACCATTGTTCATCGGCGTGATGAACTGCGTGCGCAGAAAATTCTGCAGGACCGTGCGTTTGACAATGACAAGATTGACTTCATCTGGAATACAGAGGCTAAAACAATTAATGGACCAGATGGCAAGGTCAGTTCAGTTCTTCTGCATGACAATAAGACGGGCGAAGAATATGACTATCCGATAGATGGTGTTTTCATTTATATAGGCTTGCTGCCTATTAATGAGCCGTTTTTATCACTTGGCATTACAGGCGAAGAAGGTTATATTCAAACAAATGAAGAAATGCAGACGGCCATTCCAGGTATATTTGCAGCAGGTGACATCCGTGAGAAATCATTGCGGCAAATCGTGACAGCAACTGGTGATGGAAGCATTGCTGCTGAGGAAGCACAGAAATATATTGAAGATTTAAAAGAAGAGCTGAAAGCGGCACAATCGTAAGCTCTGCATCTGTTTCAAGTGAAAGTCAGATGCGTCATGATATTTTAATGTTACTGTAACCCGCACGAAACATCAATTTGATACAATAACATTATTGACCCCCTTATAATGATAAATGACTTGCAGGTGATATGATGTCACCTGCTTTTTTTAATTCAGTGAGGCGGGTATGTGTCTGCCCGCATTCCAGAAGGTTGTTGGCCGGAGCGGTTTCAGTGTATAATATAGCTAATAGCTTTTTGTATCAGACATTTCGAGAGGCAGCACGTTTCTGTTTGTGAAATCAAAGGGTGCAGGGCTGTTGTTTGTTCATTCCCTGAAGAGGAGAATTGTGTATGGCAAATAATAAACCGCAAACAAAATTAGTTGTGATAACCGGCATGTCTGGAGCGGGGAAAACGGTTGCTGTCCAGAGTTTTGAAGATATGGGTTATTACTGTGTGGATAATCTGCCGCCAGCATTGCTGCCGAAATTTTTGGATCTGATGAAGGACTCGCGTAATAATATTCAAAATGTGGCACTGGTCATGGACTTGCGTTCTCGTGAATTTTTTGATTCGCTGTTTGAGGTGCTGGACAGATTAGGTGAAGAAGAATGGCTGGATGATCGAATTCTTTTCTTGAATGCACAAGATAATGCTTTAGTCAATCGCTATAAAGAGACTCGGCGCAGCCATCCTTTGGCTGCAGAAGGTCTGCCATTGAACGGTATTCAACAGGAACGGAAAATGCTCGATGAATTAAGGGGGAGGGCACAGCGTATCATTGATACCAGTAACCTGACCCCCAGAGAATTAAGAAATCAGATTTTAAAAGCTTATACAGGCGATCAAAAGGATATCTTCTCGGTACAAATGGTCTCATTTGGGTATAAATATGGCATCCCGATTGATGCGGATTTATTGTTCGATGTGCGTTTTTTGCCCAATCCGCATTATGTACCGCAAATCAAGCCGCTGACAGGGCTTCATTCTGATGTTGCTTCCTATGTTTTTAAGTGGTCTGATACCCAGAAATTTGATACAAAAGTACTGGATTTACTGCAGTTCATGCTGCCTCAGTATAAAAAAGAAGGAAAATCACAGCTTGTCATCGGTATCGGTTGTACAGGTGGACGCCATCGTTCTGTAGCCATTGCAGAATACTTTGCTGAACAGCTTTCAGAACAATACATGACGCATGTCAGCCATCGCGATATCGATAAATGAAAGGGTTATTAACATGAAAAGCGAAAAAAATCTGAGCGTCGTTGTTATTGGCGGCGGAACGGGGATGCCGGTCCTTTTGCGTGGACTGAAAGATTTACCCGTCGATCTGACAGCTCTCGTAACAGTTGCTGATGATGGTGGCAGTACAGGCCGTCTGCGTGATGAAATGGGCATGCCGGCTCCTGGTGATATACGAAATGTTATTGCTGCATTATCTGATGCCGAGCCAATGCTCTTAGATTTGTTCCAGCATCGGTTTCAAGCTGGCAAGGATCTGACTGGTCATTCAATGGGCAACTTGCTGCTGGCAGCTATGACGTCAGTGACAGGGAATTTTTTAATGGGCATTCAGGAGATATCACGTGTACTCAATGTTAAGGGGCGAATTCTTCCTATATCAAATGACAACATGTCGCTCCACGCACGCATGACCGATGGATCAGTTGTATCCGGAGAGTCGCAGATACCGCTCGCTCATAAACAAATTGAGCAGGTTTATCTAAGCCCGCAGCCGGTTCATCCATTGCCTGATGCCGTACAGGCCATTAGGGATGCAGATTTGGTTGTCGTATCTCCCGGGAGCCTATACACAAGTATTATGCCGAATTTGATTATACCGCAAATTGATAAAGCGCTTGGTCAGACGAGCGCAAGGGTTGTCTATGTCTGTAATGTTATGACACAGGAGGGCGAGACTGACGGCTATACCGCCGCAGATCATGTGCAGGCCATTCATCGCCACATTGGTGATGATTGCATTGATTCGGTTGTTGTTCATAACGAACCTATTCGACAACAGGTACGTGAGATTTATGCCGAGGAAAATGCGACCCCGGTTATTTATGATATAGACCGACTGCTTGCGATGGGGCTTCAGGTTATCGAAAATGATATCATTGATCCGTCTAAGACTGCCTTACGTCATGATACACATAAAATAGCCAAATTACTTTATTCAATGATCCGTGATGAATGAATAGGGTGATGTGAATGGCTGAGCCGGGAGGTGAGGAGAATGTCATTTGCAGCAGAGATCAAGAAAGAACTGACAGGCATCGAGTTGGATGCTTGCGGCCAATATGCTGAACTGGCTGCTCTAATCCGGATGAATGGTGTTATATCCATGGCCGGAAATGTTCACACATTGGATGTCCAAACAGAAAATGCGGCTATTGCACGGCGCATGTTCACATTGATGAAGTCGTTATATGACATTTCAGCAGAATTGCTTGTACGCAAGAAAATGAAATTGAAAAAAAATCACATTTATATTGTCCGATTGAAGAACAGTGCTCAAAACCTGCTGGCGGATTTAGGGATCGTTAGTGATTCGTATACGTTTCATAAAACAATACCGGATGTCTACTGGGAAAAGGATTGCTCCAAACGCTCCTATTTACGGGGGGCCTTTCTAGCGGGCGGTTCGATTAACAATCCAGAAACATCGTCGTATCATCTGGAAATTTCCAATGTCTACGAGGAGCATAATGATTCGTTGTGTCAGATGCTAAACGACTTTGACTTAAAGGCACGGAAATTGGAACGCAAAAGCGGCTATATAACATATTTGAAAGAAGCCGAAAAAATAACGGATTTTCTTAACATAATTGGGGCCCATAATGCTCTGTTCAAATTTGAAGATGTGCGGATTGTCCGGGACATGCGTAATTCAGTCAATCGTTTGGTTAATTGTGAAACAGCAAATTTAAACAAAACGATTGGGGCTGCTTTTCGTCAGATTGAAAATATTAATTTTATTGCGGACACAGTCGGCTTGGAAGCTCTTCCGGAAAAATTACAGGAAATAGCTCAATTACGGGTCCAGCATCAGGAAATTTCACTGAAAGAACTAGGTGAACTTGTAACAAGTGGTAAAATTTCTAAATCTGGTGTTAACCATCGATTGAAGAAAATTGACGAATTTGCTGAAAGACTCCGGGAAGATGACGCCAAGTCAATGAATAATTGATAGTTCATTATTGTCTAAATATGTGATACACTATGATCACTAAACAGCAAATTAACAATATGGCAGTCATACAGTTAACGTGCTGTCTTTTTTTTATAACGTATTGCAAACGATTTCATTAGGAGGGTGACACAGAGTGGAGAAATCCGTGAAAGTTGAACTTGAAACAGGGCTGCAGTCACGGGCGGCCTCGCAATTTGTTCAGGAAGCAAACCGGTTTACGGCGCATTTGTTTCTTGAAAAAGACAAAAGGCGGGTTAATGCCAAAAGCATCATGGGATTGATGAGCCTGGCGATAACGTCGGGTGAAATGGTTAGGTTGATAGCGGAGGGCGATGACGAAAAGGAAGCTCTTAATGAATTGACAGAATTCGTTTCAGATACGTAGGATGTTTATCCGCAAATCACTTATTCTCAAGATCACAATCATCTGATCATAAAAAAGCTGCACCATAGTCGGTGCAGCTTTTTTCGATCAGATGTCAGCTCTTATTCACGCTCGGTATTTCTTTCGAGAACTTTGTCAATCAGACCGTATTCAACAGATTCCTGGGCAGACTTGAAGTTATCCCGGTCTGTATCACGCTGAATGACTTCCAAAGGCTGACCTGTCCGTTCAGACAGGATTTTGTTCATTTTCTCACGTATTTGAATGATACGGCGTGCATGAATGTCAATATCCGTTGCCTGGCCTTGTGTGCCGCCTAATGGCTGGTGAATCATAACTTCACTGTTAGGCAGTGCAAATCGTTTGCCTTTTTCGCCGGCTGTCAGCAAGAAAGAACCCATGGATGCTGCCATACCTGTGCAAATGGTTGAAACATCTGATTTGATGAACTGCATGGTATCGTAAATGGCCATGCCTGCGGTGATTGAGCCGCCTGGTGAGTTAATGTACAGGGAAATATCCTTGTCCGGGTCTTCTGCCTCCAAAAACAGCAGCTGCGCCACAATAGAGTTGGCAACGTCGTCATTAATCTCGCTTCCAAGCATAATGATACGATCTTTTAACAGGCGCGAATAAATATCATAGGCGCGTTCCCCGCTATTTGTCTGTTCAATAACTGTTGGTATTAAATTCATTTCATTAGCCTCCTTGTTCATTTTCAAAACCCATCCATGCAGTGGATATCTTTATCATAACTAATAGGTCAAAAAAGGTCAAACGAAAAGGTCACACTAAAATTGACATTTTAAAAGTCTATAAAGATAAACTCAGGATAAGTCAAATGCATCTTATTTCATAATACCCTTAAAAGGTACCCAATAAAACCCATTAAGCAAAAATATTATTAAAATGTTTATACAAGAAGGGTGATAATCTTCAGGTTTCTGCAGAATAGAAAAAAGTCAGAGACACTCACAGTATCTCTGACTTAAAGATGGATGCGCCCGGGAGGACTTGAACCTCCGACTCCTGGTACCGGAAACCAATAAGTAGCATTTTAACGTATTTTAGCGGGTGTCAAATCATACAAGCCCCCAAGTGACTTTGGACACTTAAGGTAACAAGCGTTACACTAAAGTTGAAAGGGGATCTTGTTATGGAACGCCAACATTATTCCAATGAATTTAAAGTCCAGGTTATTCAAGAAGCCGAGGAAGTCGGCAATAAAGCAGCTGTGGCCAGACGATACGAGATCACACCTAACATGCTTCACCGTTGGCAAAAACAATACCATGATGGAGGCTTTGCCGGCGTTGATGCTGACGCAGCCAGTAATCAGGAAGTTGGTGAATTAACCAAAGAAAACGATCATCTCAAACAGCTGCTTGGTGATAAGGATCTTGAAATTGCGATCCTGCGGGATCTTGTAAAAAAGAAAAACCCTCACTTGCTGAAAAAATTGAAGTAGCCCAGCAATGGATTGGGCGTGGCTATCCCGTCGCGAAGGTATTACGAATTGCCGGTGTGGCCCGTTCCAGTTACTATTATCAAACACGCTATGCCGTGAAAGAAAAACAAGTAAGTGAGGGACGTCCGGCGCCAGGCTATTCTTATAATGACCATCATGTACGTATTTCTGATGAGCAAATCCAGGAGTGGCTGATGGAGCTGATCAGCGGATCAGGCTACAACTATGGCTATCATAAACTCACAGCGGCCTTGCGGCGGGAATACGGATTGGTGGTTAATAAAAAGAAAATCTATCGGCTGTGTCAGGAACTGGGCATTTTACGCCGCCAGCATCGTAAACAAATCCATTATCCCAGGCGAATTGCTAGAAATCGCATCATCACAGGATCCAATCAGCTTTGGGAAACGGATATCAAATATGGTTATGTCGATGGTGAAGACCGTTTCTTTTTTATCCTTGAGTTTCTTGATGTCTATGATCGTTCGATTATTGCCTATCATATGGGGCGGAGCTGTCGAGCGACAGACGCCGTAAGAACCTTGAAAAACGCGCTTTGGCAAAGGGATCTGTTGGAAGCAGATACGCAGCCCATTATTCGCAGTGACAACGGCCCACAATATGTCGCAAAGGCATTTGAGGCAGCTTGCGAAACCCTGGGCTGTGAACATGAACGGATTCCGCCCAAAACGCCCAATAAAAATGCTCATATTGAATCCTTTCACCGCGTCCTGGAGGACGATTGCCTCTCGCGAGAGCTCTTTGAGAGCTATAAAACGGCGTATGAAAGGGTTTCTGAGTTCTTTTATAATTATAATAACGTCCGTCTTCATGGGAGCCTCGGTTATCGTCCTCCGGCTGAATTTTTTCGTAAGCATATGCAGGCAGGCGTAACGACGAAAACGGTGACCCTATAACATTTTTTCTTGATTTTTCGTCCTGTGTTAACAGCAGCCGGAACGAGCATGAGATCAAGGGCGATCGGTAGATCGGGCGTCAGCCTTTACCCTTGATCCCAGGCGCAGTGAAGGTTACATTGTCAGCGGACGAAAAACAGATGAATTCAAAGCAAATATGAGTAAACAAGAGAATTTCGCCTTACATGTCTAAAATATAGGGGCTAATCCGAAATTGTTTTGAATAAAGACCTTTGGTTCTAATAAATTTCCATTGATTTCAGTTAGTGTTAGATGTTTCGTTAGAAATTCTGTTAGACGTTGGACGGTTATTTTCGTACATCGAAGAAACATTTTCATCATTGCTTTTCGGCTGTTGATAAAGCGATTTTTGAATGCTTTCTGCAGCGACATCTTGGATGCCTGGTATAATATGCGAATAAGTATCTAAGGTCGTTTGAATGGACAGATGGCCCAGTCGTTCCTGTACTACTTTTGGATGGACACCAGACTGTAATAGAAGAGTGGCGTGGGTGTGTCTTAACCCATGAAAGCTAATTTTTGCTACACCACTTTTCTTGATTGTGCGATTGAACACGGTCCGCAGATAAGTTGGCAGCATATACCCGCCATCTGAAACAGCGCAAACCAGGTCTTTATCATCGTAATCAGATCCAGCTTGCAACTTCTGTTTCTCTTGTTTACGCTTGTGACTTTTTAGAATATCAATTGTGTCATCGTCCAGCTTAATGGTGCGGTAGCTCGTCGATGTCTTTAATTGGGACGATAAATACCATTTGCTGTTTTCATGTTTTTTCAATTGATGTGTAACCGACAATGTTTTATTTCCAAAATCGACTTTCGACCATGTTAGGCCAAGCACTTCCCCGCGACGCATGCCGGTTGCCAGAGCAAGGATAATTGGCAATGCATGATTTTTACTATTCAAATGGGCCATAAATGTCTGGACTTCTGCTTGTATCCAATACTCTTTTTCCTGCCTGTCTAATTTAGGGGGTTCAATATCTTCCATAATGTTTTCATCAATGCCATATTTCTTTCCTTTTGCAATTGAGCTGGAAAGGATCCGGTAAATATGATGTTTACTGCGTTGTGATAATTCTTTTTCGGAAACTTCGTCCATAAATGATTCGATATGGTGACTTTTTAATTTGTTTATCTTCAAGTGGCCCAACTGGAATGATGTGCTTGCGCATATAATAAGACTCATAATGTTCATACGTGCCCTCAGATACCGCATTCTTTTTCTTTTGGAGCCATTGTTCAAAGTATTCCAGCATGGTCATATTCGCTGGATCTGTGTATCCCTGTTCCAATTTGTTGATGATTTTCGGTAAGTCCTTTTCTGCATCTTTCTTTCGTTCATATCCGGAGAACCACTTTTGCTTGCGCTTATTTTTGTGATCCTGTCCCAGATCAATAACAACATAATATTTTTGGCCTTTTTTAGCAATGTGTCCTCTCATATGTATTCCTCCCTTTGCTGATACATATCCAATCTCTGTCGTGCAAATTGGTATTCTACACAAAACAGATTAACAACATCATGGACTGTTAATGGCTGTACGTTATCCAGCATAAATGTTGGAACACAGAAGTGATAAGCAAAATGGTCCGCCTGGTACTCCTGCAGATCCCGGAAAAGATAGCACATAACATACTGGTTACCGGCATGTCTTAAATAATGACCCAACTCATGGCCAAATAACTGCCACTCACGCTGTTTTGTTGTTTCCCTGATGACTATGTCATTATCGATTATAAAATTGACACAGCCATAGTGTATGTTAATTCCCAAACTATTTGCGATACGTTTAATGCTCATCTGCTGCGGTGTGGTTATCCGCATATCTCTGTATAAGGTCGTGATGAAGTCTTCAAGATGCGTAATGGTATCATCTCCATTTAGAACTAGTGTTCGATTTAGGTTTAAAAAAACGGTGTACTTATGTACACCGTATTTTTAAAAGTTTTGTTAATTAAGTCATTTTAATTGTTTAGTAAACTGCAAGAAAATCTTGGTCTAAAGTTTTAAGTTGTTTATTATAACTTTTGATTTTTTTCAATTTCTTGGGAAACTTCGTTATATTTATCTTCACTTAAAACTTTATCACCAATATCAATAATATTATACTCTTCTTCGTGCTGAAGATATTTAAAATTTTCATTTACAAGTGAAAAAAACACTTGATTATTGCTTGTAAAAAGACTTTTTTCTATAGCACTAAACATTTGGGTTAATGATTGAGTTGTTGCTTCATCTTTTATAAAAGAATCCATACATAGCGGTAAATTATATATGCCATATTTTTCAATTAAGGAAAAATAGGTTAGATAATAAGCTAAAAACTTTTTATTTTTGTCAATACCACTCCCATTGAATTTTTTGAAGGAAAGAAATTCAAGTTCATTCAGGTTGGTATTAGACAAAATAATTTCCATTTGGTTGATTTTTGATTTATAGGAAGAGGATAATTCTTTTCTTAATGACTTTTTATCTTTATTTAATTCCTCAACTCTCTTTTTGAGTGTTTTAATTTCATTATCTAAATTTGATTTATGTAATAATTCGCTATTAACACGGTCATTCATTTCATTAAGTGCAATTGATTTTGCCTTTGAATCAATATACTCGTCTATAGTTAATAACTCTTTGGATCTTTTTATATAAGAATTAATCTTTTCAATATCTTTATCTAATCTAGTTTTATCCAGCTCTAGTTCTTCTATATCTTTTTCATACTTTGATATATTACTTAATACTTCATCACGTAAATACTGCATTTCAAAGAGAGCGTAAAATAGTTTGTGTAAATCGCAATGACTCAATAATGGTCATAGAAAAAGGAAGACCCTTTCCTGTAGAATAGAGTTAGCCAAAACACACCCACAGGAGGTCTTCCCTATGAGCCATCTTACTACAGATTTGCTTGAATCACTAGCCCAAAAACAGGATATTGAAGAAGTTTTTCGCCATCACTTGGAAACAGCGATCAATCAGCTTTTAAAACACGAATTAACAGCTTTTCTGGACTATGAGCCTTATGAGCAGGCTGGCGTTAACTCTGGTAATTCCCGTAACGGATTTTATGGCCGTACGTTTAAGACAGAATACGGCAACCTTGAGCTGCATATTCCCAGAGATCGCAACGGTGCCTTTCAGCAACAAACCCTGGCACCCTATAAACGTTCCAACGACACACTGGAACAGTTTATCATCCACCTGTACGAAAAGGGCATCACAACGGATGAAATCGCCGATTTGATCGAAAAAATGTATGGTCAGCACTATTCCAAACAAACTGTATCCAACCTGACACAGCTTGTGTCAGAAGATGTTAAGGCTTTTCATGAGCGAACGCTGGAACAGCGTTATGTCTGCATTTATCTGGATGCCACGCAAATTCCAATCCGGCGTCAAAGCGTTGAAAAGGAATCGGTCTATATCGCCATTGGCATTGCGGAAGATGGCGGCAAAGAAGTGCTCGACTTCACCATCGCCCCAACGGAATCCGCCGAGGTGTGGGAGGAGCTCGTTCAGCGCTTATATGATCGCGGTGTTGAACACGTCCTTCTTTTCATTTCGGACGGCTTGAACGGCATGACGGATGCGCTGCATCGTGTCTATCCCAAGGCTAAACATCAGGTGTGCTGCGTTCATGTTTCCCGCAACATCGCTAACAAAGTACGTGTGAAAGATCGTGCCGTCATTCTGGATGATTTCAGGGCTGTCTATGAGGCTGAAAGCCGCCAGGATGCTTTAAATGCCCTGGAACAATTTCAAAACAAATGGCATAAGACGTATCCACGTGCTGTCGATGCCGTGATGAAACAGGATCGCTTATTAACGTTTTATGATTTTCCGGCATCCATCCGATCCAGCATCTATACAACAAACCTCATCGAAGGATTTAACAAGGAAATCAAACGCTACGTCAAACGCAAAGAACAATTTCCAAATGAAGATGCCCTGGAACGTTTCCTGGTGACCCAGTTTTTAGATTATAACCATAAGTTCGGTATGCGGTGCCACAGAGGCTTCAAAAAAGCAAAGCCTGAATTACTGCAGATGTTTGAATCGCTGGAGGAACAAGTTTAAACGACTAAAACACTGGCTAACTAAATTCAAAAGGGATAGGGTCATTTACACAAAATTATTGACGCCCCCATTTCAAATTTATTATTTGATAAATTTAATCTTGTTAAAGACTGTTCTTGAGTTAAATATGAATTACAATAAGTGCATATTGATTGTATCGAATCATATCTTTTTTTGTTCATTTGGAGTAATTTTTCTATTTCAGATAAGTCTTGTTTTTGTTGATCCAAAAGTTCTTGTTTATTTATTAAATTCATTTTGTATTTAGTTGCTTTTTCATTATGATCATTCAAAATCTTCAAATATGAATTTATTTCTTGTTCTAGAGCATTTTTGTCGATTGATGGAACAGATGAAACCTCAGTTTGATAGTCTTCAATAACAAGATTCAGACTATTTATTTTTGTTTGGGTATCGTTTTTTTCTTTTTGATAACTTTTTATGAGGTTGTTTAAATCTTGTATTTCGATATCAGAAATATTAAATAAATATTTAAAAATTTCTGAAGGCATAGAAGAGTATTGCTTTACAGTGTCAGTTACATTTTTGTATAGAGCACCATTCCATGAATCATCTTGGTCAATATAAAAAGGTAAAATAATCGCTGAAGAATACGCTTCATATAATTCGTTTGTCCTTACGTTAGGTAATTGCATATTTATATTTAGTTTGTCTTGAAGCCAGTTTGAATATTCCTTTACATTTAAGGGGGTATCGTCGTTATCTATTTTAAAAATATTATTTTTACGAGTTATAACATACTCCTCATCGTTGATTACACATTTTAACTGAAAAACCATATTTCTTGAGTCCCAATTGCTGGGAAAATGTTTAATATCGAATCCTAAGTTAAAATAAAGTGATTTTAAGACACTAGATTTCCCCAGACTATTATTTTCACTGGATATTAAATTGATACCTTCTGAAAATTTATAGTGATTAGCTTCCTCGTTTTTATAATCCAGTATGGAAAATGACTCAATCCACATATATTTATTCTCCTAAATCCTTAAAGCAATCTATAGCTATAGCCCATAATTGGTGTTCATTAATATCAGAAATTTTGCTTTTTATTGTATTTATAATTAAGTCAAGAGCACCTTGATCCGTAAGATTAATAACAGAGTCTAAAGTTATTTCTTCTTTAATATTACTTTTTAAATCTTGGAATAGCAACGGAATTTTATTTTTTTCCATTCTAATTTTTTGCTTTTTAAGGAAGTTAAAATCCAAAGATTCAAGTATACTATTAAAATTATCCATGTTTTCAACAGTGATTAAAAACTCTTTAAGACTTTCACCACTTATTTTTTTCTTATTATAATCCTCTTCATTAGTTATCGTTATCTCACTTTTTTGATCTACTAACGTTGATAATTCTCCAAGAATTAATTGAGCTCGTTCATTACTAGTAATTAAATCTTCATTAACCATTTCTCCCTTTAAATATGTTGTCGCATCAGTTGAATTGTTAATAAAAGGGGTAATAAAAATATATAGATTGTTTAGACGAGTAGTTTGATCAGGGGTAAGATTTAATTTATTGATAAAAACTTTCTTTTGTTGATCAGAAAGGCTATATACCGGAGTTACAATGTGATCACCGTATTCTTCAATTAATTGATTATTTAAAGATTCAGTGTAATTACATATAAATATTTTTCTAATATCTGAGTTTGAACCTGGCTCCATATTCTTTTCTAAAATTGAATCCCCTGAATTTTTACTATTACTTGATTTCATAAGTTTTTTCGGAGAAATTTTATTGGTACCTTTTACTTGTATATAAAAATCATTATTTTCGCATTTTACATCAAAATCTTCATCAGCTTCAGGAATAATAGCAAAATCTTGTTTTTGAAAGTTTTTAATCATAACTAAGATGATAGATGCTTTTTGATAATTAAAGCCCCGAATTGCGTTAGCTCCTCCATCATCCATTGTAGGCATAGTCAATAATCCTCCATTATATAAATAACATATTCATTTATCCTTCTGACTCATCTTAAACTTAATGAACTCGTACACTTCCTGCAGCTGGTCCGCATCCATATTAGCCATATCGTGAAACATCAGGTCAGCGTTAGGGAAGTCCTTGGCTATTTTGTTGATGATGGCCGTTTTTTCATCTTCTTCAGGATCTACGGCTGTTTCCTGGCTGTTGTGACCTAGAAGATAATCGGTTGTTACGTCATAGTAATTGGCGATTGAAGCTATTAATTTTGGATCAGGCTTAGACTTTCCGCTTTCATATCTGGACAATTGATAAGCAGTAATTCCTAGTGTTTCAGCAACTTTGTTTTGTTTTAAATCTTTCTTTTCTCTAAGCCATTTCATGCGTTTACCTAATGTGTTATTTTCCATGGTCACAACCTCCAACCTATTTACCTCCTTTTTAATATACCATTATTGCAGATTTAGCAAAAATTTTATTGCATTAAATGCATTAAATTATTTACATTGCATTTAATGCAATTTATACTGGGGTCAAATCTTGCAAAAAACGCAAGATAAAAGAGGTGAAAAAATGAAAAAAGTAAACCTTGAGAGAATTAGATCTCTCAGAAATGAACACAATCTTTCCCAGCGAGAAATGGCTCAAATATTGAGCTTGAATAGTCTTTATCCTTATCATCGTAAAGAAGTAGGTTCGCAAAATTTTACAGCTGATGAATTGCATACTATTGCGGAATACTTTGAAGTACCAGTTGAATATTTTTTTAATGGATATGTTGCAAAAAAATGCAAGTAAAAGATGTGACACCGAATTCGCTAAGGAGGTTATTTAATGAACGAAAATCCATATGTGACCCGCCGCGGCAACGACGGATCACAAAAGAAAAGCACAATCAGAACGATCACGTATGATGATCTGAGCCGAATGGCTTACAACATTTTGCAAACTTTGGCTGATCATAATATGCGCCTTGAAGAAATGGATATGGTCTTTGACCATGCAAAGAAACTAGCAGGATGCCAAACAATTCGCGAACCTCATATTCGCAAATTCAAAAATCCTGAATCTAACGTTCAAGTAGGCGCATTCCTTCAAAGGTCAGACGAGGATCGGGCACAGGCGCTCACGGCAATGCACAGCCTGGTGAGGTAGACACAATTGATACACCTATTGTCGGCGTTGATGGCGTGACAAATAAAGAGCCTATTTCGGGCGGACGGATAGCTGAAACAGACGATGAACTAAAAAATCGCTACGAATTGTCACTCTCCGCAAGTGGTTCTCCAACCATGAACGGCATCCGTTCCGAAGTATTAGGTGTCGAGGGCGTACTTACCGCTACAGTTATCGAAAACCTATCACTTGATAAACAAAACGGACGGCCAGGGCGAAGTTTTGAAACGTATGTGTTAGGTGGTGATGATGAAGATGTCGCGAGAGCTATTTTTAAACGACGCGCAGCGGGTGTACAAGCCTATGGTGAAACGATGGTGGATATAGAAGACGACGCAGGAAACATTGTCCCAGTAGGTCTAACGCGTGCCAAAAAAGTAAATATACATGTTGAAATGGTGCTCAAAACAAATAATGAGTTCCCGGACGACGGCAAAAAAAGGATTATAACAGAAATTGTGAGACATATAGGCGGTACGGATTATGATGGCAACGAGTATGTGGGTCTGCAAACAGGTGAAGATGTTTACTTCATGCCGCTTGTCAATATTATATTCCAGAGCGTTCCGGGTATTGAAAATGTACCGAGGCTAAAAATTGGTAAAGACATTAACAACACGGAAGAAATGAATACCATAGAAATAAGCCCAACAGAGGTTGCTATAACAGATTATGAAAAGGTCGATATATCATGAGTTTAAAAGATAAAACTATTCATCGGCTCACAGATGCTTACAAAAAGGCTCAGGACTCCAATATTGCTAAAATTATTGGCATTATGATCAAGCCGTTTGAAGAATTACGGGAAACATTTGAGCAAATCGAATCATGGCGTTCCATTGATAATGCCGAGGGTGAAGTTCTAAATGACATAGGACGCGATATTGACCAATATCGCGGCGGAGCTAATGATGATATTTATCGCATTATGCTGAAATCAAAAGTAGCACGTGATTTCTCCACGGCTGATACGAATACGATTATTGATGTTCTGGCTATGTCGCTAGATGTACCAAAACAAGAGGTTAATATAACTGACAAATGGATGGATGAATACAACCCAGAACCTGCTGCTATCAAAGTTATTGAGATTCCGATTGAACGATTAAATGAGGTAGGGATGTCCAGTGGTCAGTTTGTGCAAATTGTGCAGCGTACAGTAGCTGCAGGCGTACTTGTTAAACAAATTGAATTACAAGGAACATTTGAATATGGTGGAACAGAGTTAGTCCAGGACAAAGATAAAGGTTTTTCCGATCTAGATATGACAACAGGCGGCTACTACGGTGCCGTTTATAAGCCCGAAAATGAAGAAAAATTACCTGTTTAAAGGGGTGACATGATGGCTAAATTCGAAAAGCGGTTGCCGGAGTGGAATGCGCCGGGAACCGAACCACCAGAAAGCAAACGTAATCAAGGTTGGCAAGAAGGAGATAAGCCACCCGCTCAATGGCACAATCGGTTTCAACATACCACGTACGAAGCACTAAAAGAATTGCGCGAATACCTTGAACAATTAAAGCTGAGTTGGCCTGAAATTCAAGAAAAACCTTCTGTTTTCCCACCAGAACATCATGCTTCCAGTCATTCCAGCGGTGGCGATGATGAAATTAAGCCAAGTGATATCGATGCGGAAACGCCTAGCGGTGCACAATCTAAAGCTGGCCCGGCTGAATCAAATGCGAATCAATATACGGACCAGCAAATAAAAGAAATACCTGACATGACTTGGGAGAACTTACCGGGGAAACCCAGCGAATATACGCCTGAGTCACATGCGAGCACACACGCGAGTGATGGATCTGATCCTGTGTCTCCGTCTGATATAGGAGCGGAACCATCCTTTAATAAAAACGATGCATTCAACAAGGATTTTGGAACCGAAAAAGGAACGGTCGCGGAGGGTAGTCACGCGGGTGATAAGGATAATCCTCACGGCACAAACGCTGAACAAATTGGTTTAGGTAAGGTCAAAAACCAGGAGCAATTAGGTAAAAATGAACAAGCTAGTGATAGCAGTAAACTGGACGGTAAAAACATTTCTGAAGTTCGCGGCGGTGTGTCTAAAGATGATGTTGGTCTGCCGAAAGTAGAAAACATTGAACAGGCAAGCAAGCAGGATTTTGATGCGCATAAGGCGGACGATATGCAACATAATAGGTTTGAGATTGATGGCATTAAATATCAAGGTGGATGGAAAGTCAATAGTAATAAAGATGGGCTGACATTTGTTTATGAATCCCTTAACTGATAATCTTGTCAAAAAGGGATGTGATAAAATTGGGTATGTCTCATGAGTTGGCAGAAGGTTTTGCGACGAAATTAAATTCGATTGAAGATCCAATCGCAGCAGTCGTTACTATTCATCTTTATACAGAGTATTGGGTTGATTTGATTATTAAGAATAAAACTAAGACATCTTCAAAAATATTGAGGTGGAATTATTTAAATAAGTTGGAGCTAATATTTAACATGGATTTGATTCCAGAAAAGTTATATCAAAATCTTGTTAAGCTCAATAAGTTAAGAAACAAATGTGCTCATAATTTGAATTATCGTTTTAATGATTTAAATTACAGGGATTATAATCTGGACTATGTACGAGATGAGATTAAGGAGTTAAATTCAGAGGATACTTTGCTTAACATTAATATCATTGGATTAGCAACATTTGCTTGGATTAACGATTTAGCAAGAAAAGAATTAAATCTTGAAGAAGAACCTATATAGAACATAATCAGTCAGCCATTTAGGCTGGCTTTTGTTTATGAGGAGGTATAATAATGGCAAAAAAAGAAATCGAGTTTCCAACAAAAAAAACACAAGAACAAATCAAAGATAATACTGATGATATTTCACGATTAAAGAGTGATATTTGAACTATAAAGAGCAACGTTGATTATATATATGGCAAATTCCCTCTTAATATAGACACTAAAGGTATTAAGAGCGTTCAAAGAGGTACTATATCTTTTAGTAAAAAAGGATCAGTAATTGAGAATATATCAAACATTAACACTTCTAAGTCTTTTTTAATTTTAAGCCACGAATCAGACAGTACGTCATCAGGTGAATATAGAGAAGCATCTGGATATATCAAAGATAGCATTTCTATAAAATTATCAAGACCTAAGAATACATCTTCCACAATGACTTTTCATTGGCAAGTAATCGAGTTTGAATAAAGGAGTGATAAAATGTTTTTAGCTGTTTTAAGTGACGAAAATGTTTGCGAAGGCGTAAAACAAACAAAAGATTTTATTGATGACGGTTATCATGTCGAAATTGATGAAATGGATGATGACTTAATCGGACGAAAATACAAAGATGGGAGGTGGTCAGATGAAAAGGTAGAGGATGATACAGAAGAAGATGATGAACCGTCACTAGAGGACAAGGTCAATTTATTATATTATAAATCGAAAGGGATGCTATAAAATGATTAATGATTTTTTGAGAATGGTTAAATTTAACATGATCGAGGTTGAGGATATTAAGAATGAAGATGTTAAAAAGCAAATTCAATATGAGCTAGACAAGGAAAACAATGCATAAGAACGGATATACGCAGTAAATCAAAACGCCCACGAAGGCGTATTTTTTATGGTTAAAAATTCCTTCTTGTCGTATTATATGGATAAAGGAGGGATTCAATGAATGACAATTTAAAATATGAATTAATTGATGTAGAGGATAAATTAAGTGAAGAACAACTCAAAACTTTATGGGAAGATTTGAGGCAATATAAAACATCTATAATAAATCAATTAGAAAATGAAGGTAGTCTTGAATCTCCACTAGCTATAAAATGGGTTGGAAATCAACATCAAAGCCCATCGTTCAGATCGTTTAATTTTAGACTAAATGATGGAAAAATTGAAGTCAGGATTGCTGATTAATAATTTTAAATAACTAATACGCTCAAACGCTGGGCGTATTTTTTATGTCGAAGCACTCCGTTACAGGGGTGCTTTTCTTTATAAGGAGGGAAGTATGGTAGATCGAAATGATTATGGCGAAAGGTTGGCAGCACTCGAAAACGAATTCAAAAACCACACAGATATGCTTACAAGAATCGATAAAAAAATAGACAAGCAGGACTATGTGCCAAGAAACGAGATTGACGAACGTTTTGAAGCTCAGGGAAAAGACGTACACGGCATTAAAGTTACAAATAGATGGGCATGGGGCATAGCTATATCATCTATGATCGGACTAATTGCCATTGGTCTCACCATATTAAAACTTATATTGGGCTAGGAGGCAAAAAATGCTTAAAAAATCACTTAGAAAAGCGCTCGATAAAATCAATAATGGCTGGGTAAGGTTCGCTGTCTTTATTATTGTCGGCATTAATACAGGAGCGATGTTGTTAGGATATGATCTTCTCCCTTTTGATAATCAGGAGATTGTAAACGGTGCATCCTTTGTCGCAATGATCGTCAGTGAAGTGTGGAATCACTACAAAAACAACGATTACACGCCCGAAGCTAAACATGCAACCAATTATATGGAAGCCATGAAACAAGAACATAAGTCTGCGTAAGACATCCAGTTTGGGAGTCTTTTTAATAAAGAAAGGATGATAAATAATGGTTGAAATCAAACAACAATTAGTCAGTGACACGCCTAACAAATTTGGCAGAAATAATGGACGTACCTACATTACAATCCACACAACTGCTAATACAAATGAGGGTGCAGACGCACAAATGCATGCTGATTTGCAATCTGGTGGTAACAGCCGCGCCGCTAATTGAGACGACCATGAGGCGATCCAATCATTTGAACATGATTTTCAATTGTACCATGCAGGCGATGGTAAAGGTGATGGGAATTTAAATTCTATCGCTGTGGAAATTTGCGTCAATTCGGACGGCAATTTTAATAAGGCACTGGCAAATGCTGCTGAATTGGTCAAGCAAATTATGAATGATGAAAATATACCTAAGTCTCACATCAAACAGCATCATCATTGGTCGGGTGAAAACTGTCCCGGAAAAATACGCGAAAATGGTGAGTGGGATGAATTTCTGCAAATGGTTGATGACAAGAAAGTGGAATCTGCTCCAGACAGAGAAGAAGAAGCACAGACGGTCTCATCTGGTTCTGGCGGACAAGAAATCGTCACATTACCTGCATCGTCTAACTCATGGCGCAGTTATCCAGTAGATGCCGCGTCTACTAAAGGAAATGAAAAAGGGTTCTTAAGGCCTTCCAAGTTTGGCGGTCTACAATATGATGTATTAGGGCATCCGCAGAAAAATGTTGTAACTATAAATACAGATAACTTTGGCAAGGGAAATATATATGTGGCTCCTGATACTGGCGCCACGATCTCGAATGGAAGTAGCAATCAATCAGATAATTCCGGCGGAGATAGTGGCAAAGCTGGTCAACTTAAAATTGTTGGTGTCAACAATGCTGCTATTGTTATGGACAAGCCTAATCGCAACAACAGCAGTAATCTGGGCACGGTTTCTAAAGGCGATACACTACCGCTTAATGGCTCTGTGCGTGGTACTGGAAGCGACACAGGTTATTATGAAGTTAAGTATAAAGGACAACTTGGCTATATTACTGGACAATATGGCAAGCAAGTTTGATTTATATTATAATTACTAATATAGTCTTATTTATTACATTATCACCTATTAGCGTATTACTTTAATAAAAAGAGGGCTTAACGGCCCTCTTTAATTCATTGTTTTTTAAAATCTGATTCGTTAGAGCGTGTTTGCCCACATTGCGTACATACATAGTCGCCAGTTTGCGCCCCTAAGTAATATTCTTTAGTGATGGTGGGGTGTTCGCAAGGTTTATTTCCCCATTCCTTTCGAATTTCTTCAGCTTTTTCCATTTGCATTATAAATCCCCCAAATTTAAACAACTAATATATCTTTCAAAACTTTATTACTTCATATAGTTATTCGACACGTTTCGGGGGAAATCCTGTTACGATTATAAAAAATTGTTTTAAGGAGGGGTTAAACTTTTATTTGTAATGAAGTTATATGCACCATAGAATTTCGTTTGAATATAATTTAAATCGGATCCATTGCTTTCTGCATAACCTAAAACTGCTCTTAGAAGAAAGTCAATTGCAATATCTTTGTCTCTATGTGACAAATTATAATTTCAATAAAATGGTTCTTCAGTATCTAATATTTCTCTACACATTGCCGCTATTCTGTCATGCTTTTCTTGATAATTCATTGAAATCACCTCCTGTTCAAAGGTGTTTCTTTGGGCAGGAGATTATTCATTTTCAATTAAGAGCGGATTAGCCCCTATATTTTAGACATGTAAGGCGAAATTCTCTTGTTTACTCATATTTGCTTTGAATTCATCTGTTTTTCGTCCGCTGACAATGTAACCTTCACTGCGCCTGGGATCAAGGGTAAAGGCTGACGCCCGATCTACCGATCGCCCTTGATCTCATGCTCGTTCCGGCTGCTGTTAACACAGGACGAAAAATCAAGAAAAAATGTTATAGGGTCACCGTTTTCGTCGTTACGCCTGCCTGCATATGCTTACGAAAAAATTCAGCCGGAGGACGATAACCGAGGCTCCCATGAAGACGGACGTTATTATAATTATAAAAGAACTCAGAAACCCTTTCATACGCCGTTTTATAGCTCTCAAAGAGCTCTCGCGAGAGGCAATCGTCCTCCAGGACGCGGTGAAAGGATTCAATATGAGCATTTTTATTGGGCGTTTTGGGCGGAATCCGTTCATGTTCACAGCCCAGGGTTTCGCAAGCTGCCTCAAATGCCTTTGCGACATATTGTGGGCCGTTGTCACTGCGAATAATGGGCTGCGTATCTGCTTCCAACAGATCCCTTTGCCAAAGCGCGTTTTTCAAGGTTCTTACGGCGTCTGTCGCTCGACAGCTCCGCCCCATATGATAGGCAATAATCGAACGATCATAGACATCAAGAAACTCAAGGATAAAAAAGAAACGGTCTTCACCATCGACATAACCATATTTGATATCCGTTTCCCAAAGCTGATTGGATCCTGTGATGATGCGATTTCTAGCAATTCGCCTGGGATAATGGATTTGTTTACGATGCTGGCGGCGTAAAATGCCCAGTTCCTGACACAGCCGATAGATTTTCTTTTTATTAACCACCAATCCGTATTCCCGCCGCAAGGCCGCTGTGAGTTTATGATAGCCATAGTTGTAGCCTGATCCGCTGATCAGCTCCATCAGCCACTCCTGGATTTGCTCATCAGAAATACGTACATGATGGTCATTATAAGAATAGCCTGGCGCCGGACGTCCCTCACTTACTTGTTTTTCTTTCACGGCATAGCGTGTTTGATAATAGTAACTGGAACGGGCCACACCGGCAATTCGTAATACCTTCGCGACGGGATAGCCACGCCCAATCCATTGCTGGGCTACTTCAATTTTTTCAGCAAGTGAGGGTTTTTCTTTTTTACAAGATCCCGCAGGATCGCAATTTCTAGATCCTTATCACCAAGCAGCTGTTTGAGATGATCGTTTTCTTTGGTTAATTCACCAACTTCCTGGTTACTGGCTGCGTCAGCATCAACGCCGGCAAAGCCTCCATCATGGTATTGCTTTTGCCAACGGTGAAGCATGTTAGGTGTGATCTCGTATCGTCTGGCCACAGCTGCTTTATTGCCGACTTCCTCGGCTTCTTGAATAACCTGGACTTTAAATTCATTGGAATAATGTTGGCGTTCCATAACAAGATCCCCTTTCAACTTTAGTGTAACGCTTGTTACCTTAAGTGTCCAAAGTCACTTGGGGGCTTGTATGGTTGGAATGCTGTGCCTTTTCTTCCGAATGGTCATCTGAAGGACTACTTTCTGTCCATGAAAGAGGATATTGAATCAGGAGTATTCGATTTGGAGTTGTTGAACCAGGAACTACAATAATCGACGAATTATCCGAACCTGACATTGTGAATACTTGACATACGGTAAAAGCACTGATCGGTTCTTAAAAATAGAAAATTATTAGTTGACTTATATATATGTTTTAAGATTTGAACTATGTAATACGCGAGTTTGTGTAATGAATACAAACATAATTTCATCCACTTTAATTTAAGGAGTGGATGTGTTAATTTTAGTTTCAGTAATTAATTTTTTGACCAGGGGATAATAGTAAACCCAATGGTATTTTGTATACAAATGATTGAACGTTAGTATATACTAAGTGTATTCAAGAGGGAGGTATTATATGGAAATAATTCAACAAGCTGGAACAATATTGAAACTATTTTTCCAAATTCTCCCTTGGATTCTTAGCATTGCCGGATTACATCAAATACTTTATACAAAATCTCCCAAATATTATTTCACTATAATGAAATTCTTATCAAAAAGAAAAGATACTAAATGGGAGACAACTGTTTCATTTAGAATAAGTCAAAGTGATGACTTTTTTGGGGTCTTTCAATACATTTTGAATCAAAGATTTAATGGATTTCAACGTAAATTTAATCTAAGAAATAAAAAACATTATAGCTTTGGAAATTTTGCGTGTACAGTGTTATATAATATTGAGTTTGAAGAAACAGATCAGATAAGTGTTGAATTGTTATTTGATCCCTTAAATGTTACCTTGAAAAACTCTGAGGAGAGATTAAAGGAATTACGCCACTTATTTACTGATTTGGAGAAGGGACTACAAGTTTATAATAAAAGCTACAATATGAACATTGAGTTCACCTCAATGAACAATCCTTTTTATGGACTGATGATTCAACGATTAGGCCCAGAACATATTGATTACTTTGAATGTGTTTTCCCGATATCCATGATGATGAAAAAACAAAGAAATAAGGATACTCAAAATAATTATAAACTTAGAATATTTAAGGATAAAATAACCGTTACTGAATCCAATTATGATATACTAGAGGAAATTGTTCTTGATTCTTTGTTATTGAGGTGAAAAGATGATTGTAAGCATCAACGTGTACGACAAACAAAACGATGCATATGATGAAGAAAATGAAACAGGAGGAAATAATGATATTGATACAAAGCACCATGAAACTGAAAAGCTTGTTAATGGTTATAATGAAGTTCTAGAAACCTGGATAATGAAAAATGAAATTTCTCCTACAGGATATCAAAATTTTCGGATAATTACTGACGAAGTATATAGTCAAAGGGTTAGAGTCAAAGGAGAAGTCGTTGACGAGGTTATTAAACAAGAACTTCATTTAGCTTATGTGAAGGTTAGAAATGATTTTAGAAATGGTGTTGGAAACTTAATAACTCTTTGTAAAAAAGCCGACTCCCATAGAATAAAAGAGATATTTGAAGACCAGTATGAGTTAAGTTTTGAACCTCATCAGTTTGATGTGTTACAAATTATTGAAGAATCCGCGGACGTCAGAAATGCCAAATTTGACGTCGAAATTGAGACAGTGAGCGGTGTGACAATGAAAGGTACCAGAGTGCATAACACTGAATATTATGCGAATATGTTGCGTTCCGGTCAACTGTCGGCTGTGATTGTGAATTATGACTTACCTGATAAAACAATTACTTTCAGAGTGACTGTAGATGGATCTATACAATTATATAGCAATCTTGGCGATTATGAGATATTAGAACTTATTGAAGACTTATTAAATTTAGAATAATTGTCAGATAAATTTATGAGGATTTTAAAAGACCCATTTCTGTGGGTCTTATTTTTATGTCTAGAGATTTTATTATTTCTCGTATGAGCGAATTTCATAATTCATAGCCCTTGCGGCGCAAGGACTTAAAAACGTAAAAAAGGAAGTACCTCCCCAAATCTTGTATAATGGTAGTTGAACTAAAACATCCATAGAGATTGGAGGAATACTTCCTATGACTATTATACGACAACCAAGCTTATTTAGCATCCAAGAACTTTATGACATGGAACCTACCCAAAAGTATGAGGCGATCATTTCCGCCGTTGATTTGGATGCCATTTATCACGACATGGCTAAAAAATCCCGTTTGGGCGCGCCTGAAGAGCTGAATGTTGCAGCGATGATTATTTCCGTTTTCATTCGGTATGTTGAACGCATCCCAACCATAAAAGACCTGAAAAAACGCTTAGATGATGATATTGCCTTCAAATTGAATTGTGGATTTCTGGTTTCAGACAAGATTCCTTCGGAAGCTTCCTATTCCCGCCTTTTAACCAAGCTGAGCGAGTCAGATGCATTGGAAAAGGCCCAGGAAAAAGTTGTTCTTCAAGCCATTGCCGAAGGCTTTATCGCTGATGATACAGTCGCCATCGATGCGACTCATTTCGAAGCACGTGATCAGGCCCCGCCTAAAGAAGAAAAGGCAAAGCCGGAACCGAAAAAACGCGGCCGTAAATCCAGGGAAGAGCGTGACCAATGGCTCCAGGAACAAGCTGAGAAAGAAGCGAATCTGCCTCTTTATGACAGGAAAATCGAAGCTCAACTGGATGCATCTTTAACAGAACTTCGAGACGGTGTTCCCCGGGATCCCCAATGGGGGATCAAGAAAAACAGCGAAGGCAAAAATACATTCTGGTTTGGCTATAAAGGACATCTGGCTGTCGGCACATCAAGTCAATACATTTTACAGGCCCTTTTCTCATCAGGAAATCTAAATGATGGAAAAGCCGCAATTCCTTTATTGAAGGGGATGAATGAACGCTTGCCTCTTTCAAACTTGCGTTATCAGACGATGGATGCGGGTTATGATTTTGAACCGATTTACACGCAGGTCTATCGAATGGGCCAGCAATCTATCATTGCCTATAATAAACGCAATGAATCGGAACCCATAGGGTTTGATAAATATTTTGCCCCAACATGTTTCCGTGAACATTCGTACCGTTATGAAAGTTACGATGCCAAACATGAAACCCTGAAGTACACAAACCCAAAGGAATGCAAAGACTGCCCTTTAGCCCATGAAGACATATGCCAGAAAGTATTCAAGATGAAAATCACTAAAGACCTCAGGCGATACACAGCCCCGGCACGGGGCTCTAAAGCTTGGAACACCATCTACAAGCGCCGATCAGCCGTTGAACGTGTCAATGCCTATTTAAAGGAATTCTTTCAGCTCAACAATGTTCGCCATCGTTCAGGGAAACGCGCTCAGATCCATTTTGATATCGTTACGTTGATGTATAATGCATCGAAATTAGCCGCAGACCGCATTGATGCCGCGTTAAAGCAGCAGCAGGCTGCTTAGAGGAATTTTAAAAAAATACACATTAGAAATTCTGCAGGTCTTTGCGTTTTTAATAAGAGCAATTATGAAATTGATTCGTATAAAACTGTAACCTCACATCCCAAAATATCCGTTAATCGGACAGCCTGATCTAACCACTTGAAAAGCCAATGTTAGAAATAAGTTAGAAGAACATAAAAATAGCAAGGAGTCCGGAATACCAAACCCCTTGCCATGACTGTCTTAATTAAGATGCGCCCGGGAGGACTTGAACCTCCGACTCCTGGTACCGGAAACCAGTGCTCTATCCAGCTGAGCTACGAGCGCCTATGCATGATCATTTCCTCAAAGCACATGTCACATTATAATATGTGGCTGCGAAATAAACAAGCCCTATTAAAGATTTTATAATAAGACGGTATTTTCTGACGGTTTGGAATCGGGTGTCTGTGAAAGCCACCTTTCCGGTGCGCGACTTGACGATTCACTCGTATTAAGTGATCCATACCCCAATTGTCAGCAATAGGCCGAAAGCCCAGTGATGCCATGCTGCCCATTTCATGCTGCTAAGCTCAGCGGCTCGCGCAGATTTCTGCCGCAGAAGCCAGCGCAAGCGTATGGCAAAGGGAAGGGCGAACAGCACAATCATGGCTGATAAAGGTATGGTGCCGCTAAGAATCAGTCCGGTCACTGTTAAATATACCAGCAGTAAAAGAGCAGTCAGCACATGAACGGCATGTTTATAGCCGATTATGGCAGCAATCGTGCTGCGGAATTCATAGTCTTTGGCGATATCGCGGATATTATTCGTTAAAATCATTGACGCAATCATGAATGCAAATGGAAGCGACGCAAAAAAGATATCAGCATCTAGTCCGCAGCCCTGGACAACATAGCTTAATATCATGATGACAGGGCCAAGAAAAACGAACGCGACTGTTTCGCCGAGGCCGATCGAGGATAATGGGCGTGGTCCGGCTGAATAGAGATAACCGAATAGGATGCTCAGGACGCCTGCAGGAATGATCCAGAATGTACTCTTGACGGCGAGCCACAACCCGATCACAGCAGCAGCGCTTAAAAGTGTTAAAGCTAGATAGAATACGGTTTGATGAGCCGGGCCGTGCGCCTCGGCTGAATCATCAGTCCATTTTTGTCCGTCCTGTCCGTGCAGAAAGTCGTAATAATCATTGAACAGGTTGGCAGCAGATTGCACAAGTAATGAGGCGACAAGCATTGCCAGAAAGACAGTGAATTGAACTTTCCCTTGAGCGGCCGCCATACCGGTTCCTGTTAAAACCGGCGTAATGGTTCCCGTTAGCGTCATCGGCCGGAATAATTGAATCCACGAATCCCGGTAGAAATAGGTTTCCCGGCGATACACGACAGCAGACTGTGCCATACCAGCTCAGCTCCTCGTTTAGAATAAAACCATAAGAACAACCAGCGCTGCAAAACCGACCCCCTCTGCTGATTCCAGCAGGACAACGGCGGCTAAAGCTTTTGTTAGAGGTTTTGTGTTGCCGGCATCCGCCTGTTTCCATAATGTAACCTTTGAAAAAAGTCTTGCGGATTGTCTGAAGCCAACCACAGTCCCCCATAATAATGTCACAATACCGATAACGAGTGCCGTTATCCAGATTAGGCCATATCGTGTCGTGATCATATCTTGCCATTGGCTGATAGGTCCAAAAACTGTGCCAAGCAATACACCGGTTATAACGACACCACCGCCTGCAGCTGTTAAAAACTTATGTGACCATTGCATGAGTGCCTGCAGAAAGGTTCGCTGCTGGACAAAAGCCATTTTTCTGAAGGCAGGAAAAACACCCCAGCCTATAAACAGCACACCTCCGGCCCAGATAATGGCAAGCAGAATATGGAGTACTAATAAGACTTCCCGAAAATCCATTAGCACGACAGATCACCTGCTTTGTTTGATTTAATTTCATTATATACCCCGGGGGCATTTTGAGGTGTGATTCATATCACGTTAAAGCATACAATTCAATTAAATGACATGTTTATGCCATTCAGCCTGATGCGTGCCTTTTCGCAAATTTTATGGCAAAATAGAAAATGACGGGAAAAACATGGGGGATTTATCATGGAGCCGAAACTGGTGCAGGAACAGACGTTACAGATGAAAATGAATCAATCATTGATTCAATCGCTTCACCTGCTGCAGTATACAGGCATAGAAATTGTGGAATACATTCAGGAATTGGCTAAAGAGAACCCGCTGATTGAAACTGTCAATGTGGATGATGATATCAGCATCTTTAAAACGGCTGATATGAACGATACATCAATAGGCGACATGAACCAGGCTGAATGGACGATGTACGAACAGCTGAAAAGCCAGCTGTATGCCGTCCAGATTCCGGATAATTTACGCGAGGCGGTTATCTTCGGAATTGACTCGCTGAATGAAGATGGTTACCTGGATATGACGCTGGAAGCCTGGGCTCATGCATGTCAAATAACAATTGATATGACGAAACAAGCACTAAAGCTAATTCAAAAGCTTGAACCTGCGGGGATTGGAGCGCGGAGTCTCCAGGAGTGCATTCAGCTGCAATTGCCAGATAAGAAAGCGCTTTTAGAAGAATTGCTGTCTGATCATCTGGACTGGGTGGCAGAGGAAGACACAGCTGCCATCGCTGACTGTTTTAATATGCTGGAAGATACAGCTGCCGATCTGTTAAACCAAATTCAGTCGTGCCATCCTAAGCCGGGTCATCTTTTAGCGGCAGCGGATACAGCTTACATTATTCCGGAAGCTTATATTTATAAGGAAAACGGGGAATGGACCATATCGTTTTATAAATGGCATGCCCCGACGATTAATATTGATGAATCTTACCAGCATCTTCAAGTTGATGATAAAGCAGCACAGGATTATCTGAAGGAAAAATATAAACAAGTCAATTGGCTGCAGCAAGCGGTCGCATTCCGCGGCAATACAGTGGAGCAGATCATTGAAAAGATCGTCGAAAAACAGCGTTTGTATTTTGAACATGGTAATTTTATGCTGCAGCCTTTAACATTGAAGGATCTTGCTGCGGCGTTAAATATGCATCCATCGACTGTCAGCCGTGCCGTATCTAATAAATATATACAGACCAGACGAGGTGTTATGCCGCTTAAATTCTTTCTGCAATCGGGCGTTAAGCAGCAAAATGGAGAGCAAACCGCTTCATCAGTCATTAAACAGCTTATTGCTGAATTAATTAAACAGGAAGATAAGCTGCAGCCTTTGTCAGACCAGGCTATTGCAGACCGCCTGCAGCAGGAATTTGGGATTACAGCAGCACGGCGGACTGTGATGAAGTACCGCAAGCATTTGGGAATGGTATCATCAGCTAAACGAAAGTAACGGAGGGGGATCATGCCAACCATTACGATTTATCTAAAAGACAACTGTCCATTATGTGATGAGGCGCTTTCTATACTGAATTTATTGCGTTCAGATTATTCGTTTGAGGTTGAAAAGTGGGATATTGAAACGAATGATGACTGGCTGGAACGCTATCAGCTGCAGATTCCCGTCGTCATCATTAACGGCGCCGCTTTTAATGGCAGCCAAATCAGTTATGAAGCACTGGAAAGGGCGCTGTCAGCATTTGAAGCAAAATGATTTATTTAAAAGTAAACATATGTTATATTTAAAGGGAAAAATAAATTGTTCATATTTTTTTGACCCACGCGGGACACACTATAAATGACTGGGACAAAAAATGACCACCGGAGGAACTCTTGGATGCGTGAACTGATTGATTCGCTCAAAAAATTATCCCCTGATTTGCTGGAAATAATGCAGCAGCGCTACATACTTATGGAAAATGTAGAACTTCTGCAGCCGATCGGGAGGCGGGCTCTGGCAGCTAATACAAATCTGACCGAGCGGCACGTCCGCGGTGAGATTGATACATTGGCCGGGCAAGGGTTGATCGATGCGTCTCCAAAAGGTATGCAACTGACAAAAGAGGGGAAATTAGTTATTGAGCAACTGGCTTCGTTTATGCATGACTTAATGGGTTTAAATGTTTTAGAAAGCCGGTTGAAGGAAAGATTACAACTGAACAGCGTTATAATTGTTCCCGGCAATAGTGATGAGCATGAATGGGTAAAAGAAGAAATGGGCAAAGCATGTGTGACGTTCTTAGAAGAACATATGTTATCTGAAAAGACAATAGCTGTTACAGGCGGCACGACCATGACCGCGGTCGCAGAAATGATGAGACCTTCAGAAAATACAGCTGAATGTCTGTTTGTTCCAGCACGGGGAGGTCTCGGCGAACAAGAGGAAAACCAGGCAAATAAAATTGCTGCCCGTATGGCCAGACAGGCTAAAGGAAGCTACAGACAGCTCTATGTGCCTGATCCGCTCAGTGAATCGTCCTATCAGACAATGATTCACGAACCAGCTGTCATGGATGTCTTACAGCTTATCCAGCATGCATCTGTTGTTCTGCACGGGATTGGTGATGCTCTCACCATGGCCGAGCGGCGTAAAACGTCACCTGAGGTCATTGGCAAATTAAAACAGGAAAAGGCTGTCAGTGAAGCATTCGGTTATTATTTCGATGCCGCTGGAGAAGTTGTTCACAAGGTGCGTACAATTGGTCTTCACCTTGAGGATTTAACAGCCAGCAGACAGAGTGTTGTCGCTGTAGCTGGCGGAGCGTCTAAAGCGCAGGCGATCCAATCGTTTTTTAAACAGGGCGGCAGTGATCTTTTAATAACGGATGAAGCAGCAGCGGAAGCGATTTTAAGGGAGGATTCCTCTCTTTAAAATAAATTAGATTTAAGCATCAATTTAGGAGGAATTGCACATGGCACTAAAACTTGGTATTAACGGATTTGGCCGTATTGGACGCAACGTTTTCCGTCAGGCATTGAAAAATGATGCTGTTGACGTTGTTGCGATTAATGATCTGACTGATGCTAATATGCTCGCACACTTGCTGCAGTATGATTCCGTCCATGGTACTTTGGATGAAGAAGTGACTGTTAACGGAAACAACATTGTTGTTGGCGGCAAAGAAATTAAAGTGCTCTCGGAAAAAGATCCAGCTGACTTGGGCTGGGGTTCTCTCGGTGTCGAGATTGTTATTGAATCAACCGGCCGTTTCACGCAGCGTGATGATGCTCAGAAGCACATTGATGCAGGCGCGAAAAAAGTTCTGATTTCTGCACCAGCCAAGCAGGAAGACCTGACGATGGTCCTGGGTGTTAACGAATCGGATTACGATCCTGCTAAACATGATATTGTCTCGAACGCTTCATGTACGACAAACTGCATTGCACCGCTTGCTAAAGTGCTGAATGATAATTTCGGCATCCAGCGCGGTCTGATGACGACGGTTCACTCCTATACGAATGATCAGCAGATTCTTGATCTGCCGCATAAAGACTATCGTCGTGCACGTGCTGCAGCGCAAAACTCCATTCCGACTTCCACCGGCGCAGCGAAAGTTGTCGGCAAAGTTATCCCTGAGCTGGATGGCAAGCTGGATGGCATGGCTGTTCGTGTTCCAACATCTGACGGTTCATTGACGGACTTTGTGGCAGAACTTGATCAGGATGTCACCGAAGAACAAGTCAACAAAGCTTTCAAAGAAGCTTCTGAGGGTGAACTGAAAGGTATCGTCGGTTACACGGAAGCACCGCTTGTTTCCAGTGACATTGTAGGAACGACGTATTCATCATACTTTGATTCCCAGTTGACCATGACGATGGAAAATAATATGGTGAAAGTTATTTCGTGGTATGACAACGAAATGGCTTATTCAGCAAGATGTATTGATTTAGCTGTTTATATGAGCAAACAAGGTTTATAATAGAGAAAGGAGGAGGCTCGTCCTCCTCCTTTTTTCAGTTAACTCTTTGAAAACCAGTTGAACGGCGAATACAGGAGAAACTGACTCATGTGAATCGCAAGTCAAATACATATGTGGAAGGAGGTTGTATCATATGAATAAAAAAACGCTGCATGATTTGGATGTGGAAGGCAAGAAAGTATTTTGCCGTGTGGATTTTAATGTGCCTATGCAAGACGGCGAAGTGACGGATGATACACGCATCAAAGCTGCATTGCCGACGATCACTCATCTAATAGAACATGGCGCCACTGTTATTCTGGCCAGTCATCTCGGCCGGCCAAAAGGTGAGGCTTCTGATGACCTGAGACTTGACCCTGTTGCTGAACGCTTGAGTGAATTGCTTGGCAGAAATGTGATTAAAACGGATGACGTTTACGGGAATGAAGTGGATGAAGCTGTGAGTCAAGCCGGTCCTGGCGATGTCATTTTGCTGGAAAACGTTCGATTTGAACCGGGCGAAGAGGAAAATGACGCATCGCTTGTACAGGCGTTTGTCAATATGGCCGATTTGTATGTTAACGATGCCTTTGGTGCGGCTCACAGGGCTCATGCGTCCACAACAGGGGTCGCCGAAAAGTTGCCTGCTGCGGCTGGGTTTCTTATGGAAAAGGAAATTGAAGTGCTTGGTAAAGCATTGGCCAATCCTGAGAGGCCTTTCACAGCGATCATTGGCGGGGCCAAAGTTAAAGATAAAATTAATGTGATTGATAATTTGCTTGATAAAGTTGATAACCTGATTATTGGCGGTGGACTTGCTTATACATTTGTTAAAGCACAAGGCTTCGAAATCGGTAATTCATTGCTGGAAGAAGATAAGCTGGATCTTGCCAGACAATTCATGCAAAAAGCAGAGGATAAGAATGTCCGCTTTGTCATGCCGCAGGATGTCGTTGTCGCTGATGACTTGTCGGAGTCTGCTGACACAAAGATTGTTGATATCACAGCCATTCCAGATAATTGGGAAGCACTGGACATCGGTCCGAAAACCCGTGAAACATATGAGGCTATAGTCAAAGAATCGAAGCTGGTTATTTGGAATGGCCCAATGGGCGTGTTTGAGTATGCGCCATTTGCGGGCGGTACCCGGGCTGTCGCTGAAAGCCTTGCTCACACTGAAGGTTATACGATTATCGGCGGCGGCGATTCAGCAGCCGCTGTGGAATCATTCGGGTTTGCCGGCGATATGGATCACGTATCCACAGGTGGCGGAGCATCCCTGGAATTTATGGAAGGTCAAGTTCTTCCTGGTGTTCAGGCGCTTGACGATCAATCATGATTAAGAGGTGATACAATGCGCAATCAAGTAATTGCCGGAAATTGGAAAATGAATAAAGTCTTGTCAGAAGCTGAACAATTTGCTGATGGTGTGACAGGTCAGCTTCCGGATGCCGATGACGTAGAAGCTGTAGTGTGCGCGCCATTTCCATTTTTGCCAGCACTGGTCGAAAAAGCGAAGGGCAGCCATCTGAAGATTGGTGCTCAAAACATGCATTTTGAAGATAGTGGTGCGTTCACGGGGGAAGTCAGCCCGGCTATGCTGCAAGATCTTGGCATTACACATGTTGTAATCGGCCATTCGGAACGGCGTGAACACTTTGCGGAAACAGATGAAACGGTCAATAAAAAAGTGCATGCCGCTTTCGATCATGACCTAACACCTATTGTGTGTGTCGGGGAAACCCTTGAACAGCGTGAAGCTGATCAGACGACGAAACATATTGAACAGCAGATCAGGACAGGACTGCAGGGTTTAAGTGACGATCAGGTGGCCACCACCATTATTGCCTATGAGCCAATTTGGGCCATCGGAACAGGCAAGACTGCATCAAGTCAGGAAGCCAATGAGGTTTGCACCCACATCCGCGATATTGTTAAAGACGAGACGTCAGAAAATGTTGCTGAACAGGTTGTGATTCAATATGGGGGCAGTGTTAAAACGGCTAATATTGACGAGCTTTTGAGCCAGTCAGATATCGACGGCGCGCTTGTTGGTGGTGCCAGTCTGGATCCGGCATCTTTCTGTCAGCTTGTTGAGGCAGGCGTAAACAGGTAACAGTTTTCGCAGCACCGATTATCAATGAAAGCAGCGGACGTGGATGGACACGTTTGCTATAAAAACTAAAGGAGTGGTTCGATGCCCTACATTACAGATATCTATGCCCGTGAGGTTCTTGATTCCCGCGGCAATCCAACAGTAGAAGTGGAAGTCTTTACGGAGTCTGGTGCGTTTGGAGCTGCATTAGTGCCGAGCGGCGCTTCCACAGGTGTCTATGAAGCGGTGGAGCTGCGTGATGGTGATAAAAATCGCTACCTTGGCAAGGGTGTCGAGAAGGCAGTTGAAAATGTGAATGATGTCATTGCCCCTGAGTTGATTGGCGTTGATGTCACGCGTCAGAATATTATTGATCAGATGATGCGCGAGCTTGATGACACCGATAATAAAGGCAGTCTAGGTGCGAATGCCATCCTTGGTGTCTCGATCGCAGTTGCCCATGCGGCATCCAGTTATCTTGAATTGCCGCTGTATAATTATCTCGGCGGATTTAATGCAAAAACCTTGCCAACCCCAATGATGAACATACTAAACGGCGGTGAACACGCTGATAACAACGTTGATATTCAGGAATTTATGATTATGCCTGTTGCAGCACCGACGTTTAAAGAGGCACTGCGGACAGGGGCAGAGATCTTTCATGCCCTGAAGAAGGTTCTTTCTTCCAAAGGATATAACACCGGTGTCGGTGATGAAGGCGGTTTTGCACCGAATCTTGGATCAAATGAAGAAGCCCTGGGTACGATTGTCGAGGCTATTGAAGCAGCCGGCTATAAACCAGGTGACGAGGTTAAACTGGCGATGGACGTCGCTTCCTCAGAAATCTATGAGGACGGGAAATATCATCTTAAAAGTGAAGATGTCAGCCGCACAGCTGACGAAATGATTGACTGGTTCGTTGACCTGGTTGAGAAGTTCCCGATTATGTCAATCGAAGACGGTCTGGACCAGGATGACTGGGAAGGCCATAGACGTTTGACAGAACGCCTGGGTGATAAAGTTCAGCTCGTCGGTGATGATTTGTTTGTGACGAATACAGCCAAGCTTTCCTATGGGATTGAACAAGGCGTTGGCAACTCCATACTTGTTAAAGTCAATCAGATTGGAACGCTTACAGAGACATTTGATGCAATTGAAATGGCGAAGCGTGCTGGTTATACAGCGATTGTTTCCCATCGCTCCGGCGAAACGGAGGATGCTACAATTGCTGATATCGCGGTTGCCACGAACGCTGGACAAATTAAAACCGGTGCTCCGTCGCGGACAGACCGTGTAGCCAAATATAATCAGCTGCTGCGGATTGAAGATGAGCTGTCAGGCTTGGGTGAGTTTGCCGGCTTGGATGCTTTTTATAACCTACAAAAATAATCGCTGATCCAAAAGAGGCGGATAATGTCCGTCTCTTTTTTTATACAGTCTTTTTTGTTATAGAAAAATATTAAAATGGTTAACCGATTTCATATCATGTCGAAACATGATATAATGTCGAAATGTGCGATAGTATAAACTTGTTTGTTTCACAGCATGATTTGCATAAAGGGGTTTTTGAGAATGTCACCAGAACAAATTGGTTTTACGCTGTTATATCTTGGCGTCTTTTTACTTATTGGTAAATGGGTACGCGTTAAGGTTAAATGGACGCAGAACTTATTTTTACCTTCTTCGATTATCGGCGGATTCCTGGCATTAATATTTGGTCCGCAAGTATTAGGCCGGTTTTTGGGTATGTTTGTTGACGGCGATTCTTTTTTGACGAACGGACTCATACCTGAACAAGTCATTGATGTCTGGTCCAATCTGCCCGGCCTTATGATTAATGTTGTATTTGCGTCGCTGTTTCTCGGCACTACGATACCAGGCTTTAAGAAAATTTGGCGTTTGGCCGGGGCACAGCTTTCTTTTGGCTGGACGATGGGCTGGGGTCAGTATGTACTGGGTATTCTGCTGGCCGTGCTTGTACTGGGGCCTGTATTCGGGCTTCCGCCGATGACCGGGGCTTTAATTGAAATAGCCTTTGAAGGCGGTCATGGGACAGCAGCTGGCATGAGCGGTACATTCGAGGAATTTGGTTTTGATGAAGCCTATGACCTGTCTATTGGTTTAGCAACCGTTGGTCTTCTTTCCGGTGTTGTTTTTGGTATTATTCTGATTAATTGGGCTGTCAGAAGGAATAAGACAAATGTGGTTAAAAATGTCGAAGGTTTCTCGGATTTGCGTAAACGCGGTATTATGGAATTTCAGAACAGAGACCCGGCAGCTAACATGACCGTCAGAACAGAATCGATCGAACCACTTTCGCTCCATTTTGCGCTTGTTGGTCTGGCCATTTTAGTTGGCTATCTGATACTGCAATTTCTGATCTGGTTCGAAAGTGTTACCTGGGGTGCAGCGACGGGTTCAGAATTTATGACGTATATTCCGCTGTTTCCTTTAGCCATGATAGGCGGCATTATCGTTCAGATCGTTTTCAGTAAAGTTGACCAGAATAATATATTAGACAGACCTATGATTACCCGCATTCAGGGATTTGCTCTGGATATACTGGTTGTGACGGCTATTGGTACGATTTCACTTGATGTGATTGGTGAGCATATTATTCCATTCCTGCTGATAGCAGCTTTAGGGATTAGTTGGAATCTATTCGGTGTGCTCGTGCTAGCGCCGCGTATTATTCCATCCTATTGGTTTGAACGTGCTATAGGTGATTTCGGTCAGTCCATGGGGGTTACGGCAACAGGGCTGCTCCTGATGCGTGTTGTTGATCCGGAAAATGATTCGCCGGCATTTGAAAGCTTTGGCTACAAACAGCTGATTTTTGAACCGCTTCTTGGCGGAGGACTCGTGACATCGCTGTCGGTACCATTGATTTTTGAATTCGGCCCGATTCTATTTCTTATCATCTCCGCTATCATGTGCCTGCTGGGCTTATTGGTTGGACTGCTGTATTTTGGCAGAAAGAAAAGCTGAGCCTGAATAGGTTTTATATAACATTAACGTAAAAAAGTCCTTTCATTTCTTGGTAAGAGGTGAAAGGACTTTTTTATAATCATTATTCTGCACAGGACAAAATCATGAGCGAATAGCCTGATTGCAGGTATGCTGAATTCATGAAGGAGGATTTTGTGGCGCAGAAAATGATAGTTTTTGGAGATTTTGGTATAGACGACACAGTGGCCTTAATCTATAGCCATTTTGATGACATGATTGACGTTGTCGGAGTCGTTGCTAATTATGGAAATGTATCAAGAGACAAAGCAATGGCCAATGCCAGTTACATGCAGCAACGATATAATATGGATCAATCTGTTGACGTTATATTGGGTGCAAACATACCGATGACAGGTGAAAAACCTGCTTCACTTTCCGAAATTCATGGGGAATATGGACTGGGGCCGATTAAACCGCCTCACGCGGGAGAGGAGGCCGTGACTGAAAACTTTTTTGATGTTGTGGAATTAATCAGGCGTTATCAGGATGAACATTTAATTATTGTTAATATTGGGCGGCTAACCTCGCTGGCTGCGATGTTCATCTTATATCCTGAGGAAATGAAAAAAATTCAAGCGTTTTATTTTATGGGCGGGGCTTTTTGGGTGCCAGGGAATGTTACAGCTGTTTCGGAAGCGAATTTTCATGGTGATCCCATTGCTGCCAGGCTTGTTTTAAACCAAGCGGAAAATGTGACGATTGTTCCGTTGGATGCGACAAGACAGGCGATTGTTACACCGCAAATGGTTGACGATATTGATCGTGCGGGTCAGGCAGAAATCATCAAACCACTGCTGGATTATTACTATGATTTTTATAAACAGCGCGATCCATGGATACTTGGAGCACCGCAGCATGATGTGGCGACTGTCATGGCGACTGTCTATAAAACTATGTTCACGTTTCGCTACTTGCCGGTTAAAATTGTCGAAAATGATCAGGGCGTTGACAGGGGGCAAAGTATAGCTGACATTAGGCCATACGTCGATGTTATAGAAAAAGAAGCCAAAGAGGAAAAACACTACCGAATAGCTTTGGATATTGACTATTGGCAATTTTATCATCAGTTTATGGCTATTATGACTGGAGAACGTTTTAGATAAATGGCATAATAAAGGGAGACCAAGCGAGGTGATCCCAATCAATACGTTGACAGCTATTCAATCGCGCAGATCCATTCCCAATTTTAAAAATGAAGACGTCCAGCGGAATATATTACAGGCTATTTTCACATATGGATCTTACGCACCCACACATTATATGAAAGAACCGTGGCGCATCAAACTATATGAAAAAAAGGGCACCAGAAAGCTGGTGGAAGCGATTATTGCAAGCTATCAGCATCTCGGCATGCTGAAATCGGCTGATGCTGATCCAGCTGCACAAAAAATGACGGACTCGATGAGGCGGTTTTTGCTGAAAATCCCACATCATGCGGTGATTTATTTTCCGCGGGAAACGGATCCTGCGCGGTATGACGAGGCATATGCCAGTGTCTGTACATTTATTCAGAATGCTCAGCTTGCCGCCTGGGAATATGGGGTCGGTATGCTCTGGACGAATCCGCCGTATATGTATGATCAGGCATTTTATACTGATATTGGGCTCGATTATAAGACGGATAAAATCGTGGCTGTGATGCAAATAGGTTACCCTGCGAAGATACCGCTTTTTAAGGGAAGAACGCCCATAGCTGATAAAATGACGTTTATAACAGAGGAATAAAGCAGAAAACAGCAGGGAGGTTTGTTGCTGATAAGCGCAGATGGGCCTGCTTATAAAAACGAAGCTGGGACAAAACGACAATCTGCCCGCGGAAGGTTTGTTCCGGAAACGTTTATTCCAGTGGTTCGGATTCTTGTCCCAGCTTCGTTCAGCTATTATTCCGTTTTATCCTTAATAAATTCGATAACTTCTTCAGCCGTCCCCATTGATAACAGGTTGTCCTTATAAGAGGTCATTGTTTCTTTGGACAAGCCGCGGATCTGTGTCCGCGCTGGCAAGATGGATGTCGGGCTCATGCTGAATTCATCAAGACCCAGACCAAGCAGCGCTGGGATGGCCGTTGCGTCACCAGCCATTTCACCGCACATGCCAACCCATTTGCCTTCTGCGTGGGCTGCGTCAATCACATTGCTGAGCAGATTTAAAATAGCCGGATGATAAGGCTGATATAAATACGAGACACGTTCGTTCATGCGATCAGCAGCCATTGTATATTGAATCATATCATTCGTTCCGATACTGAAAAAGTCAACTTCTTTAGCAAATTGCTTAGCGATAACAGCTGTTGATGGTATTTCGACCATAATGCCGACTTCAATATCGTCAGCCACTGTTTGGCCTTCATCTTTCAGATTTTGCTCCTCCTCAAGAAGGATCGCTTTAGCATCACGGAATTCTTCCAATGTAGCAATCATAGGAAACATGATTCTTAAATGACCATAAGAACTGGCGCGCAGAAGGGCTCTGAGCTGTGTCCGGAAAATAGACTGATTCTCCAGGCAGAAACGAATGGCCCGGAAACCTAGAAATGGATTCATTTCCTCAGGCAAATCCAAATAACTCAATTCTTTATCGCCGCCGATATCCAGTGTACGGACAACAACCGGCTTATCGCCCATTTTTTCCAGCACATCTTTATAAGCTTCATACTGTTCTTCTTCTGTCGGCAATTGGTTTTTACCCATGTATAAAAATTCTGTGCGGTATAAACCAACGCCTTCACCGCCATGCTCCAGAACATTGTCAGCTTCCTCAGGTGTTCCGATGTTGGCAGCCAGGTCGACTTGTTGATTGTCAGCTGTCAGCGTGCTTTCATTTTTTAGCTTAGCCCATTCTTCTTGTTGACGTTCAAAATCCGCCTGTTTCTTTTTATAGGTGTCTATTTCCTCATCAGTCGGATTCACAATGACGTTGCCGGCCATGCCATCAACAATAACGATATCTCCTTGTTTAACGGCGCCAGTCACTTCTTTTGTGCCCACGACAGCCGGGATTTCAAGTGATCGGGACATAATCGCCGAATGAGATGTACGCCCGCCGACGTCTGTAGCAAAGCCCTGGACAAATTTTCGGTTCAGCTGGGCAGTATCTGATGGTGTTAAATCGCTGGCAATCACAATAACTTCCTCATCAATTAATGCGGGATCCGGGAATGTTACTTCCAGCAAATGAGCCATGACGCGCTTGGTGACGTCCTGAATATCAGCTGCCCGCTCACGCATATATGCGTTATCCATATTTTTAAATATCTCGACAAAGCTATTGGTTGTCTCATCCAGTGCCGTTTCGGCGTCGACTTGTTCATTTGTGATTTTATCTTTAATCGGGGTTATCATCTCGGGATCATCCAGGATGAGTAAATGAGCCGAGAAAATTTCCGCGTGTTCCTCACCCATTGTCTGCCGGGTGTGTTCACGGATTTTTTCCAGTTCGTCTTTAGCTGTAGCCAGTGCATTTTCCAGCCGTTTAATTTCCTCGCTGGGGTCATTGATTGACCGTTTTTCATAGGTCAGATCTGGCGTCACAAGTTCATATGCTTTTGCTATTGCTACGCCATTTGATGCCGCAATTCCTTCAATCATTGTATGTGACCTACCCTTCGATATAATATAGTCCAGCTAGTATTTTACACGGTCAGGCACCCGCGAATCAACCATTCGTCCTTGCAAAGCGGGGCAGTTAAATGGCATATTTAACATAAGATAAACTTGCGATGATTCAGTCAGTTGTGCTAGACTAATAATAGGTATTGACGTATTAATGTTAGGGGTGCATATTGAGGATGGAGGCTTTAGTTCATATACTGCTATTGATCGATGCTATTGTTATGATCGTTTTAATTTTATTGCAATCAGGCAAAAGTGCAGGACTTTCCGGTGCCATATCCGGAGGAGCTGAGCAGCTTTTCGGTAAACAAAAGGCGCGGGGAGCGGATTACTTTCTGCACCGGACAACGATTGTTGCCGGTGTTCTGTTTTTCCTGCTGGCCTTTTTGAGCGGCTATATCCTTCAATGATAAAAGGAAGCTGATTTTCTTCGGATAAAACACAGCTTTAACCGGAAACCCTTATCGCAGTGTGTGATGAGGGTTTAATTATTGTAAATGTGTGATACTAAGGGTGTATTATATAAGACCGAAACCGCAGAAGGAGATGACATAAGCTATGAAAATTAAACTGCCAGAACCATTTACGTTTGAAGCCGGCCCCCGCGCAGTATTGCTATTGCATGGTTTCACCGGACATTCTGCAGATGTGCGGATGCTCGGGCGCTTTTTGGAAAAGAAAGGCTATACGAGTCATGCCCCCATTTACAGGGGTCATGGGAAAGCGCCTGAAGAACTGGTGAAAGCGAATGCGGATGAATGGTGGGAAGATGTTGTAAATGCCTTTAATCATCTGAAGGAATTAGGATACAATGAAATAGCCGTTGCCGGGCTGTCACTCGGCGGTGTGCTTGGCTTAAAGCTGGCGTATTCGGAACAGGTTAAAGGAATTGTTTCAATGTGTGCACCCATGTTTTTTGATAATGAGGAAGAATTGACACAAGGCTTTCGTTTTAAGGCCAAGCAATTTAAAGAGCTGGAAGGCAAGGATACCGATATCATTGAACAGGAAGTACAGGAACTTATCGATGATTCGCGTGATATGTTTTCGGATCTGGCGGACTTGGTAAAAGAAGTGAGCAGCCAGGTCGGTTTGATCGATGTTCCAGCGTTTGTCGCACAGGCGGGACAGGATGAAATGATCAACACAGACAGTGCATCTTATATTTATAACAATCTTAAATCTGAGCAGAAAGACATCAAATGGTATGAAGCGTCCAGTCATGTCATCACGATGGGCCAGGAAAAAGAACAGTTATTTGAAGATATTTATCAATTTTTAGAGACACTTGATTGGCAAACATGATTATAAAATGTCTAAGACGTGAATAATACGTTATAGAAAGAAGGTGAGACAATGAGTGAGACAATGCAGGAGCGTTTGCGTGACTATTTTAATAACCACAATGATAAACCGCTTGCTGTGCATGAACTGGAAGAAGCTTTAAATTTACAGAGTTCGGTGGATTTTAAGGAGCTGGTTAAGGCTCTGAATAGTCTGGAAGAGGCGGGTGAGCTTGTTCGAACCCGTAAAAATCGTTTCGGGCTTCCGGAAAAAATGAATCTTATCCGCGGCCGCCTCCAAATGCACGCCAAAGGATTTGCGTTTTTAATACCGGACGATGACGCCCATTCAGATATTTATATTCATCATTCAGATCTGGCTTCTGCTATGAATAATGATTTGGTTATGGTTCGGATTGAAAAATGGAACAGAGACGCTGGCAACAGACCTGAAGGAACCGTTATCCGCATTCTGGAACGAGCGACACATCAAATTGTTGGAACATTTGAAGACAATCAGTCGTTTGGTTTTGTGATTGCTGATGACAAACGTATTCCAAATGATATTTTTATTCCAAAAGATAGGACAGGCGGTGCCGTGAGCGGCCATAAGGTTATTGTCCATATCACGAAATTTCCGGAAGGCCAAATGAGTGCTGAAGGGGAAATTATCCACATACTCGGTCATAAAAATGATCCGGGGATCGATATCATATCAATTATCCATAAGCATGGCATCCAAGTCGATTTTCCTGACGAAGTGCTTGATCAGGCGGCTCATACCCCGGAAGATATTAAACCTGCTGATTTAGAGGGGCGCCGTGACCTAAGAGATGAACAGATCGTTACGATCGACGGGGCGGATGCAAAAGACTTGGATGATGCTGTTTCGGTTAAGCAATTGCCGAACGGCCATTATAAATTAGGCGTTTATATCGCTGATGTAAGTTATTATGTTGATGAAAATTCGCCGATAGATCAGGAGGCTTTTGAACGCGGGACCAGTGTCTATCTGGTTGACCGGGTGATTCCCATGATCCCGCACCGCCTCTCAAATGGCATTTGCTCGTTGAATCCGAATGTGGACAGGCTGACACTCGGGTGCGAAATGGAGATCAACGCGAAAGGCCAAGTGGTGAACCAGGAAATCTTTCCGAGCGTGATTCGGTCAAGTGAACGTATGACCTATCACGATGTTAACAGTATTCTGGCTGAACAGGATGCGGAATTGCGTGAACGCTATAAGCCGCTTGTTCCGATGTTTGAAGCGATGGAAAAATTGGCCGGTATACTGCGCACAAAACGTATGAACCGCGGTGCTATTGACTTTGATTTTAAAGAGGCTGAAGTGCTTGTCGATGATACCGGCAAACCGGAGGATGTCGTGTTGCGCGAACGCTCGATTGCTGAGCGGCTGATTGAGGAATTCATGCTGGCGGCGAACGAAACCATTGCTGAACATTTCCATTGGATGGGTGTTCCGTTTTTGCACCGCATTCATGAGGAACCGGATGAAAGCAAACTGCAGCATTTTTTCGATTTTATAGCGGGTCTTGGCTATACGGTTAAGGGAACGGCTAATGAGATTCATCCGGCAGCTTTGCAGAAAGTGATTGAGGAAGTTAAAGGCAAACCGGAGGAAATGATTATTTCCAAATTAATGCTGCGCTCAATGCAGCAGGCAAAATATGACCCGCAAAGCATCGGTCATTTTGGACTGGCCGCCGATTTTTACACACATTTCACATCGCCAATTCGCCGTTATCCGGACTTGACAGTTCATCGGCTGATCCGAACCTATTTGATTAATAAGCAGATGGGCCAGAAAACCATCTCGCATTGGCAGGATCGGATGCCGGAAATTGCTAAGCATTCGTCAGAAAAAGAACGGACGGCGGTTGATGCTGAACGGGAAACAGACGATCTGAAAAAGACCGAATTTATGCAGGATAAAATTGGCGAGGAATATACAGGGGTTATCAGTTCTATCACGAGTTTTGGTTTATTTGTTGAGCTGGAAAATACAATTGAAGGACTGGTGCATGTCAGCTATCTGACCGATGACTATTATCACTATGATGACCGCAATCATGCGATGATCGGTGAGCGCACCGGAAATATGTACAAAATCGGCGAGGAAGTTGATGTGCGTGTCGCCAAAGTTGATACGGATGAACGTGTTATTGATTTTGAACTTGTCGAAACGAAACAGCCTGATAAGAAACCCAGGAAAAAAATCAAGGCAAAAAAAGTTAAAAAGTAAACAGGCTCGGATAGCGAATCGCATTTTTCGGATGTGTGCTGATCAGCTTATAGGTCAGCACTTTTTCTGTTTGAAAAGGATGCGGGACAAACACGCTTTTCTATGTTATACATAGCTTATGCGTGTTTTGCGTATTTGGGCGATACGGATAATGTTACGCCAGTCTATTAACGAAAGAGGGTTACAACGATGCATTCACGAAAATTGGAAGCTATACCTCTCATCCTAATAGGTATTAGTTGCTTGTTACTATTTGGCGTTGTGGCATGGGGCGTTTATTTTGATACGAGCTGGTTAACATCTTTTGATATGTCCTGGATTGAGCGGATTCAGGGAATTGTCTCTGAAGGTAAAACGGCTTTTATCACGCAGATAACCCAGCTTGGCAATATCAGACTGATTATCGCGCTGACTGTTGTTATGGTTATCGTCCTGTTTTATAAACGCCATTATGCAGAAGGATTATGGTTAGGCGGCACAATACTTGTGTGTGCAGCCATTATCGGAAAGATTCTGAAAGTCATATTTGATCGGGACCGGCCGCAATTTTTACAGCTGGTTGACAAGACTGCCGAGAGTTTTCCCAGTGGGCACAGTTTGGCTGCTACGATTTTTTACGGACTAATCGGTCTGGTGATTGTTCTTACTGTAAGACAAACCTGGAAGAAACTTGCTGCCGGATTACTAACATTGGCATGGATTGTCTTTTTGTTAATCACGCGTATCTATTTGGGTGCTCATTTTCCCTCTGACGTTTTAGCTGGTTTTCTATATGGAATGGCTGTTGTGTTTATATCCGTTGGCGTTTATTTGCCAGCTCTGCAGCCGTTGCGCAATCTTCTGCAAAAGGTGAATGTGCATGATAAAAGTAAGCTATTTGTCAGAGAAAGAAAACGTCAGTCGTGATCTGCCTGCTTAAAGACATCAAGAGAATGAAAGAGGAGGACTTTGCCCAGGGACATTATCCCATCCGTTGCATAGACTGATATAAATACGTATGTAAAGGATGATGGAAAATGCTTCAGTCGGCACTGCCGGTTGCTATACAAACCATGGTTATGCAAGAGCAGGGGACAACAATTTATTATCCGCAGGTTTTTGGTTTGCCCAACAGTCAGGCGCAGCAGTCTATTAATCAAGCAATCTTTGATATGGCACATGTTTTAAGACAGCAGCAATACAATCAGCAAAATACGGATGCTTTTACAGAAATGATCGGAACCTTTGAAATTAAAACGAATCAACGGCATGTTCTAAGTCTGACACTGACTAATTATGCCATCGCTTATCAGCATGCTAATGGACTTAGTCTGATGGCATCATTGACGTTTGATACACATACTGGTAAAAGCTTCAGCCTTCAGGACCTGTTTAAGCCGGGCAGCCATTACACCACGGTTCTTTCTCAAAATGTGCAAAGGCAAATTGACAAACGAGATATACCGCTGTTGCATGGTTTTCCAGGAATAGCTCCTAATCAGATGTTCTATATAGCGGATAAAGCGCTTGTTTTGTATTTTCAGCCTTATGAGATCACCCCGGGCTATATTGGGGCACCCATGTTTCCGGTATCTGTTTATGATGTGCAGAATCTTGTTGAGGAGAATGGACCGTTCGGACGCATGGCAGGCACTGGTTAGAGAGAACAGCAATTCTGTGTGTTGCCTTTTACTGCCAAAAACGGAGAAAACTGCGAATAAGCAGTGACTTCTCCGTTTTTTATGGTTATGATTCTTCATAGTTCATTTAAAAGGGCATATGTGTTTCAGCTGGTTTTGTTTCAACGATAATCTCGCCATTGCGGATGGAGTAAAGCACTGGTGCCTGTGTCCGGATTGCTTCATATTCGGAGTCTGTATCAATAACGATTAAATTGGCCTGATGACCTTCTTCTACACCATAATCCTTCTCGATGCCGAGTGTTTTCGCGCCGTTAACCGTTACTAAATTAAGTGCTGTGACGATATTATCATAATCGGTCATATGACAGGCATGCAGTCCAGTGTCGACCACACTCATCATATCGCCGTCGCCCAGCGGGTACCAGGGGTCTTTAATGGAGTCAAGTCCGAAAGAAACATTAATGTTTTCTTCAAGCATGTCTCTGACACGTGTGACGCCGCGCTCGACAGGAAAGCTGTCAAACCGTCCCTGTAAATGCAGATTGGCTTTCGGCAATGCAATAAAACTCATACCAGTTTTTTTCAGTGTCTGGAAAAGTTTATAGGTGTATGCGTTGCTGTAAGTAGCCATGGCTGCTGTATGACTTGCTGTGACGCGGGATCCCATATTTCGTTTCAGGGCTTCACCAGCCAGCACTTCCACATACCTGGACTGGTCATCGTCAATTTCATCACAGTGAATGTCAACAAGTTTATCGTATTCCTGCGCCAGGTCGAGAATTTTATGAATGGAATGGACACCATCTTCGCGTGTCAGCTCATAATGCGGGATGCCACCGACGACATCTGCCCCCATTTCGAGTGCCTGGATAAGCAGTGATTCACCGTCAGGTTTTGTGTAGAGACCTTCTTGTGGAAGAGCGACAACTTGGATAGCCATATAGGGTTTGACTTCTTCTCTTAGTTCAAGCAGGGCTTTTAATCCTGTTAAATTGGGATCACTCACATCAGCATGTGTACGGACATACTGGACGCCGTGTTTCATTTGCATTCTGACTGCTTGTCTGGCTCGTTTTTTAATGTCATCCTTTGTTTCCTGCACCAGCTGCTTTCTTTCAGACCAAATTTCAATCCCTTCAAAAACGGAGCCGGTTTTGTTCCATCTTGGTGTTCCAGCTGTCAGGACATAGTCAAGATGGATATGTGGTTCGACATAAGGAGGGAGCACCATTTTTCCCTCAAGATCAAGCGTATGGCTGTCACTTGCCTGGGTATTGTCATCAGATTCTGTAATTGCTTGTATGCGGTCTTCCTGGACAGCGATATCCCATTTGCCTTTTCGTCCATAGATTTTAGCATTCGTTAACAACATTTTCCTCAATCCTCCTCTGTTTGCAAGCTTGTTAGCTCATGTAACTGGCTGATAACACCTTTATTGGCTGAATGTTACACGTTTTATCTTAGCATATTTACTTACGGGTAAAAATACAAGCTCGTTTAAACAATGCCTGATGGGGGAATGCTTTCAAAATCACAGAAGGCTCTTGTATGCAGCCATTTTGTTTTCGCTGCTGTATTTCTGATCTAGTTTTTCTTTTTAGCCATTATGGTCTACCAAAAGACATTGTTCAGCATGAACTAACGGTAGCTGCGAGTTTATGTTAAAAGTGTTTACTTCCACAGGGAAATATATTATAATGACTAAAAGTTGCACGAAGGAAACTTTATATCAGATGTGAAATTTTTTTAAATAAACACATTTTTTAGGAGGGTGAACGAATGAATGAGGGGATAACGATTCAGAATTTACATGTGTCCTATTCCGGCAAGGAAGTTCTTAAGAATGTCAGTTTCTCATTTAAAACGGGCAATCTAATTGGCATCCTTGGACCGAACGGGGCTGGCAAGTCAACACTGATGAAGGCCATTCTTGGATTGATACCGCATGATCGAGGGAGTGTTTCAATCGGTGACCGGCCTCTGAAGGAGATGCGCAAGCAGATTGCCTATGTTCCGCAGCGCTCCAATATCGACTGGGATTTCCCAATTATTGTGAAAGATACTGTATTACTGGGCACATACCCAAAACTTGGCTTATTTCACAGACCGAAGAAGTCCGATAAAGATTGGGCTATAACGTGTCTGGAAAAGGTCGGCATGGAAGAATTTGCTAACTCGCAAATTGGCGAATTGTCAGGCGGACAGCAGCAACGGGTGTTTCTTGCACGTGCGTTAGCGCAGAATGCCGATTATTTCTTTCTTGATGAACCTTTTGTGGGGATTGATGCTGGAAGCGAAGAAGTCATTATCAACATGCTGAGAGACTTGCAGCAGCAGGGTAAGACTATCTTTGTTGTGCACCATGACTTGTCCAAAGTGAAGGAGTATTTTGACGAACTGATTCTTATCAATAAAGAACTGTACGGTGCCGGTCCTGTTCAGACGGTGTTCCAGGCGAAAAATATGGAAAAGGCTTATGGAATGCCATTTACTATGGCTGGAAGTATGGGAGGTGGCATGTAATGGATTTTATCCAGGATCTATTAGACTACGAGTTTTTGCGCCGGGCCTTTATCACATCTGTCATCGTTGGCATTATATGTGGCATTGTTGGAAGTTTTATCGTCCTGCGCGGTATGGCTTTGATGGGTGATGCGATTTCCCACGCGGTTCTTCCTGGTGTTGCTATCTCGTATATGATGGGCATTAACTATTTTTATGGTGCTGTTGTTGTCGGCATTTTAGCGGCGCTGGGTATTGGTGTTATTGATCAGAACAGTCGTGTTAAAAGTGATGCCTCCATCGGTATTGTCTTCTCAACGGCTCTTGCACTGGGGATCGTCCTGATCACAGTTGCCAAAAGTGCTACTAATCTTGAACAGATCTTGTTTGGTAACGTACTCGCCGTAAGACCGTCCGATATGTGGCTGACAATTGTCATCGGTATTATCGTACTGGTGTCAGTGTTTCTTTTCTATAAAGAACTGCTTATATCCAGTTTTGATGAGACGATGGCTGCAGCATATGGATTGAAAACACGTCTGATTCATTACGGTATTATGGTGCTTTTGACGCTTGTAACCGTTGCCTCACTCAGGACTGTCGGTGTCATTCTTGTTGTGGCGATGCTTATTACACCGGCGTCAACAGCCTATCTGTTAACCAACAAATTATCAAAGATGATTGGTCTGGCAGCATTTTTTGGTGCACTTTCATCGGTCATCGGGCTATATATCAGCAATATGACTGATCTGCCTTCGGGACCTATTATCGCTATGGCTACAGCTGGCCTATTTCTTCTGGCATTTTTGTTTGCCCCTAAACAGGGTATTGTCTGGCGTAAGCTGCGCGCCAATAGACGACGTGCAAGTCTTGGCAACTAATTAAACGTATTTTGACAGTGATTAATGAGGAGTGATTTTTATAATGAAGAAATTTATATTGGCAGCCGTCGTCCTCCTGAGTATGTTGCTGCTGGCTGCCTGTGGAGGAGAAAAAGCATCAGAAAGCGGGGCAGAAAAGGGTGATGATGATAAGCTGCAGGTGATTGCCTCATTCACCATTCTTAAGGATATGGTTGAACAAATTGGAGGCGATCATGTTGACGTTCACAATCTCGTGCCAACGGGAACAGACCCGCACGAATATGAGCCGCTTCCTGAGGATATTAAAAACGCAACAGATGCTGATCTTTTGCTGTATAATGGTATGAATCTTGAGGGTGGAGAAGACGGCTGGTTTTTTAAAATGATCGACGCCGTTGGACAGGACGAATCGAATGTGTTTGCTGCCTCAGAAGGTGTTGAGCCAATGTATATCGGAGGCGGTGAACATGATAAAGAACAAAATCCGCACGATTTTATTGATCCGGATAATGGCATTAAGATGGCAGAAAATGTACGTGATGCGCTGATTGCAGTTGACCCTGACCGAGAGGATGTGTATCAGAAACAAGGCGATGATTATATCGACCGGCTTCAAAAAATTGAACAGGATTACGGTGAAAAACTAGGCGACATTCCTGCTGAAGATCGTATCCTCGTGACAAGTGAGCGGGCCTATCAGTATTTAGCAGATCATTACAACATGAAGGAAGGTTTTGTTTACGAAATTGATACAGAGGAAAACGGTACACCGGAGCAGATCAAAGACCTCGTATCCTTTATTGAAAAGAACGATCCACCTGCCTTATTTGTGGAGTCAAATGTGGATGAAAGACCAATGGAAACGGTATCTGATGAGTCCGGCGCACCTATCTATGATAAACCTATCTACTCTGATGAAATCGGTGAACAGGGTGAAGAAGTTGATACCTACGTTAAGTATCTGAATTATAATCTTGATATCCTTCATGATGGGCTGTCCCGCTAAAATAAAAGCCTCCTTTGCCTGCTGGCAGACAAAGGAGGCTTTTATTTTTTAGAGAGATGGCTGGCAGTCAGAGATTTGAATTGGCTTAGTAAGCGATATCTGTTAAAATAAATCGCATGGTTATTGGAATAAGTGAGTGTATTCCAGCCCGATGGCTGTCCATCTGGGATATGCATTTTCAAATGAATCCGGAGCTCTGCTGCCGGTTTTTTATTTTGGCATATGTCGTCTGCCCAGCAAAGCCTTGGACAAGTGTGAACCGTATAGCCATTGGAAGTGTACACATTGGAAGCATATAGCCATTATATAATGGCCTAAAGGAGTATACGATCAAGCATGAAAAAAACGTTAGTGTTAGCATCAGTTATATTCAGTATATTATTGCTGACTGCCTGCGGGGACCGAGAAGACAGTGATTCAGAAAAGAGTGCTGATAATAAGCTGCAGGTGGTCACGTCATTCACCGTTCTAAAGGATATGGCAGAGCAAATTGGCGGTGATTATGTCGAGGTTCATAATCTTGTGCCAACCGGAACGGAGCCACACGACTATGAACCAGTTCCTGAAGACAATAAACAGGCAGCAGATGCTGATGTGCTTCTGTATAATGGATTGAATCTGGAAGGCGGCGAAGATGGCTGGTTTTTCAAAATGATCGACGCCGTTGGGCAGGATGAATCTCATGTTTTCTCCGCTTCAAAAGGTATTGAACCGCTATATATTGGCGGCGGTGATCATAAAACAGAACAAAACCCGCACGATTTTATTGATCCGGACAATGGTCTAAAAATGGCTGCCAATATCCGCGATGCTTTGATTGAAGCTGATCCCGACCGGGAAGATGCGTACAAACAACAGGGTGATGAGTTTATGGATCGTTTGAAAGAGGTCGAACAGGATTATGATCAAAAATTAGGGAACATCCCAGAGGAAGATCGTATTCTTGTTACAAGTGAGCGATCTTATCAATATTTAGCGGATCATTACGGTTTCAAAGAAGGCTATCTGTATGAAATCGACACACAGGAAAATGGCACACCGGAGCAAATAAAAGACCTTGTAGCCTTCATTGAAAAAAATGCGCCGCCTGCCTTGTTTGTCGAATCAAATCACGATAAAAGACCAATGAAAACAGTGTCCAATGAATCCGGTGTGCCGATCTATGATAAACCCATTTACTCGGGTGAAATCGGTGCACAGGGTGAAGAGGCCGATACTTACATTAAGTATTTAAATTATAATCTCGACGTTATTTATACTGGTCTGACCGATAACTGATGTTGTTCCGGTCTAAATCCAGAAGAGATCGCTTATAGCAACGTGATGAGCAGCATAGTCAGTTGGCATTGAGATGCATTTCTGTTAGAATAAGCTGGACTGAAGCAGTAGGAGGACGTATGTATGCCAAAAGGAAATGGGAAGACGCTTGCGCAAAATAAAAAAGCGCGGCATGAGTTTTCGGTAGAAGAAACATATGAAGCCGGTCTTGTACTGCAGGGCACCGAGATTAAATCAATCCGTGCCGGCCGGATTAATCTGAAGGACTCGCATGCCCGGATTGACCGTCACGGTGAAGTGCAATTAATTAATATGCATATTGCACCGTATGAACAGGGGAATCAGTTTAATCATGATCCGACACGTTCGCGAAAACTGCTGCTGCACCGCAGTGAAATTGTTAAGCTGTCCGGTTTAATCCAGCAAAAAGGCTATGCGCTTGTACCGTTAAAGGTTTATATCAAAAATGGTGTGGCTAAGGCTCTGATAGGTCTTGGTAAAGGGAAAAAGAAACATGACAAACGAGAAGACATGAAGCGCAGGCAGATGAAGCGTGATGCTGAACGTGCTGTGAAAGAGAACATGCGCTGAGTATTGCGGCTGGTTTCTTGACTTTTAACAGATGTTTGTTATAATAAATTTTGTCGTGATAAAAACAATTGAATAGAGTTCATTCTTACTGATCGTATTTGTCATCCTTTTTACATGGGGACGTTACGGATTCGACAGGGATAGATTGAGCTCGGACTGCGCGTCGAGGTTACGGCTCGTAAAACGTTACTCGTTAAATTTAAACGACGAAGATAATCAAGAACCAGCTCTAGCAGCTGCCTAAGCACTGACTGGAGCGATCCTTCCTGCTGTCGCCCGCGTGGCAGATTGAAGGGTCTCAAATGAAGCGGGCTATTCCGCTGTCCCCCGTCTGAGGACAGCGGCAGAACCCAATCAGACTAGCTGCTGGGAAGCCCGTTGACAGGCTGAACAGTCAGCGAATGATAATATGTCAGCTATGCGTGTAGATGTCCGAGTGGCGATATCTCTGGACGCGGGTTCGATTCCCGCCGTCTCCACTACATATGTGGAGAACACCCCGCTTTTGCGGGGCTTTTATTTTTCTGGTAACATTATTGGTAACATGTTATTTCAAAGTATTGATCCGGAATAACTTCGCGGACATATGAACGATAAAAAAGCACCTCCTATTCCAATTTAGGAGGTGCTTTTTTAGGTGAGGGTGCGTTTAAAGTCGATCACAGCAATACTGACACGTTTTGTTGATAACGAAGACGTCTTCTTATCTTACAACAAAAGTGGGGTGGGATGTTACGACAGGAGATACATTTGTAGAGGTTGAATACGACTATTTTAATGGTGAGCATTTGATTCCTATCCATGGCGAGCAAGGTGAAAGGATTTACTTTGATGTAGAACATCATTCTGGCAACAGTGGCAGCCATGGCCTATCGCTTCATGATGATAATGGCAATTTAATAGGGATGAATAAAGAAAGTAATGATGTATTAAGCACGGCTTTTGAAGAGACGACGACAAACTATATTGTGGTTCGAGCTATAAATGGCAAGCATGGAAGATTCCGAGTGAATTGGTGGAAAGGGGGGGGGAGGCGAATTCTGATTGAAATCCAGTTTATTTACATCCCTGTTCCTTTTTAGGTTAGTCCCTTTCGCTGCACGGTGTGATGTCAGCGTTATACCCCTTTGCCTTTAGCAGGAAGTGTTTTTATGTGGCAGACAAATACGCTTCCTGCTTTCCAGTTTGCCAGCAGTATAAGGGAGCATTAAAGGACATAGCCGTAAACACAAATAAAGTGGAATAGGCTGCCAAGCAAGATGAATATATGGAATATTTCATGAAAACCCATATATTTAAAAGATAAAAAAGAGGGCTTTAGCCAATAAATAAAGGCCCCAATTGTATAAAAGATACCTCCAATGATGAGCATTAGCATGCCGCCGTCGCCGAGAATTGGCCAAAGCGTGGAACTGAAGAAAACAATCAGCCAGCCCATTGCAACATACAGTGCGGTTGATAGTAACCGCGGTGCGTGGAACCAGACCAGTTTAAAGATAATCCCTGCTGCAGCCAAGCCTGTGATGATGGCAAACAGCACCCATCCTATGGTGCCGTTCAGGCTGATCAGACAGAGGGGCGTATAGGTGCCCGCAATCAGCACGAAAATCATCGAGTGGTCAATTCGCTGCAGAAAATGAATAATGTGATCTTTTGCAACGACCATGTGAAATGTCGCTGAGGCACTGTATAACAGAATCAGACTAATACCGAATATGGTCACGGCCATTACCGCGAGGGTGGAGTTCGATGCTGTGGTGGACGCTTTAACAATCAAAGCAATGAGTCCCGCGACTGATAAAATAGCACCAGCTAAGTGAGTCAAGGCGTTCACGGGCTCACGGATAGAAAAGGGCATTTATGTAATATCCTCACAATCATACATAGTTTTCAAAACGATATAAACATAATATATGCTTATCGCTAAGGCGTCAATGATTTACTTTGAGCAAACCCTGACGTATAATTAATTTGGAAACAATAAACAAGTAGAGGTCTTTGCGATGGAAAATATGAAAGAATTAGCTGAAAGTCTTCATTTAAACCATTATTTGCGTCCGGATGATATACCAGACCTGAATTTGTATATGGATCAAGTCATTCAGTTATTTGAACGTCAATTTGACAATACAACCCGCTATCCGGACGATAAAGTTCTCACAAAAACCATGATTAATAATTACGCCAAGGGGAAGTTATTTTTCCCGGTGGAAAACAAAAAATACACCAAAGAACATCTGCTTCTGATCAGCATGATTTATCAGATGAAAGGAGCTTTGTCGATCAGTGATGTGAAGACAGCTCTGAACCAGCTTAATTATAAAGTGACCGATGAGGGGTTTGACTTACAACAGTTTTATGAGCAGTATTTGCAGCTGCTTGATGATAACGTTAATAAATTTTCTGAAGCTATACAGGATCAGCAGCAGGAAGTCAGCCAGACGCTTGATAAAGCCGAAGGTCCTGACAGAGCGTATTTGGAGCAGCTTTTGTTGATTGCTGTATTTACAGCGATGAGCAATTATTATCGCAGAGCTGCTGAAAAGCTTGTTGACGACCTCGCAACAGATATGAGTAACCTAAAGGAAGGAAGATAGGGCTGTGAAACTAAGTATATTAGATCAATCACCAATTGCATCCGGAAAAACGCCGCAGGAAGCGCTGCAGGCATCAGCAGACCTTGCCGTACTGGCTGACAGGCTAGGCTACACGCGTTATTGGATCGCCGAGCATCATGATATGGCCGGACTTGCCTGCCCTAACCCGGATGTAATGCTGGGCATGGTAGGAGCCCGGACCAGCCAGATTCGGATTGGTGCAGGTGCTGTCCTGCTGCCGCATTATAAGCCGTTTCGTGTGGCTGAAACGTATAATTTGCTGGCAACCTTATACCCCGGCAGAATCGACTTAGGGATCGGGCGTGCTCCTGGAGGATCTGCTGAAGCATCGCAGGCGCTGTCAGGAAACTTTCTGCAAAACGTCCGGGATGTTCCAGAGAAAATTGATGAACTGCAGAATTTCTTGCATAGCAGTTTCGATAAGGATGCAATGTATGCCAGGGTTAAGCCAACACCTGTTCCATCCGTTGAGCCAAAACCGTGGATGCTTGGTACAAGTGATAAAAGTGCCATTGCTGCTGCCGAAAAGGGGCTTCCTTATGTATTTGGTCAGTTCATGGGTGCTCAGGATGGTCCTGCTATCACCAAAACGTATAAAGATAAGTTCAGGGAGCAGCATCCTGAGCAGACACCGGAAACTATTGTGACTGTTGCCGTTGTATGTGCAGATACAACTGAAGAAGCACATGATCTGGCATTGAGCAACCAATTGTGGCGTATCAAAGGTGATAAAGGCGAGGGAGACGGAAAAATTCCTGAGGTTCATGAGGCTAAATCTTATACGTATACGGATGACGAAAAAGACACAATTCAGACTATGGCGGACAAGACGATCATAGGCAATCCACAAGAAGTCAAGCAGCAGCTGAACGAACTGCAGTCAATCTATCAGGTTGATGAATGGATGATTGTTACGATTACGCACAGTTATGAAGCACGGGCAAAATCGTACGAACTGATTGCTCGTGAAATGCTCTGAGTCACATGAAAAGCTCTTATGTATAAGCATAATTCTGATTCCGTTTCTGTATAAAATCAGTGTGTTATGACAGGTTATTATAATAGCGTTCGACCAGATTATAGATGGACACCAGTTCGTATAGCATAATCACATCAGGCGGAAAACGGTTTGGCGTCTGTTTGCTTTTTGCCATATCTTCACTGTCCGCCCAAAAAATATCTGTCAATTGATTCAAATACCCTTTATGAACCGCTTCATCATAAGTGATCCGTTGCTTGAGCGAGCGGGCAAGGCTGTAAGCAGCATCTAGAATGATTCGCTGTTCGCTTGCCGTGAATTTTGTATTTTTAAAAACAGAGTAATTCAAGTTGCCAATATGATAATGAATTTGCTGCAGGCGAATAAGTTGATATTGCAGGCGCTGGAATTCCGTTTTTTCTTTTCCGACAAGCGGATGGTATCTGGTTTCTTCTCTTTGAAACCGCGCCAGTGTTTCTGTTTGCTGAATTGTGTCCGCCAGCTGATCGTAAAGTTCCTGTTCAATAGTATCATCCTGATTATCCTGACGGAAAATGCCTGCAAATGACTTTTCAATTGTAACGGCTGTTGTATGTTCGATGGCACGCAGTTTTTTTGTAATCGCTTTTGTATAATCCGGCGGAAGCACAAATAAGTTGACGACGGTCGAGACAATCAGACCAACTGTTGTCGTCCCCAGCCGGATAAAAAAGGCCACAAGGATGTTCGTATGAATCACTTCAACCATAGCAACGGATGTTAAGGTGGCAACGAAAAGTCCGGTGTGCAGTTTCAGCCGGACACATGTCGCTATTGTAAATACAGCTGCCAGTGTATAAGTGATAGGCGAATTGCCGAACAACGATATAAAGAGGACGGCATAGGCCGATCCAATAGCAGAAGCCGGAAAACGAATCAGTCCTTTTTGAATTGAATTCGTGACTGTGGGCTCAAGCGTTACAATGGCTGTAATAACAGCGAAAACTGGCGGCCAGTCCAATAGCACACAAATCCATGCCGTTATAAAGATGGATAAGCCTGTTTTAACAATGCGGTTACCTACAAGTTTAAAATGTTTAAACACTTTCATGTTGGGTTTGCTCCTTATAAAGGTATTATTTCAAGTTCCTTGTTAATTTGCAACTATTTTTGTAAATAACTTATGTTTTGTTCCATTCCTATTCATTCCCCGTACAAAATGGCCAGATTATATTAGTCTATGGCCAATAGACTTTTAATATGGGCAGATAATGCGTTTTGAAATACAATTGTAATCTCTCTATAATATGTGTGTTATCTTCATCTGTTATAGTGGGATTTAACTTAAACTGCTTATATCATATAGACAGCATAGAGAGTCGTTACTGCAACACATACATAAAGCATTTACGTATTACATACGGGGAGTGAAGAACGAAAGATGAAAAAATTTATTGGAACAGCTATTACGGCTGGTGCTCTATTAGTTGGCAGTGTCTCTTGGACGGCCGATGTACATGCAGAACAATTACAGGACGTAAAAAACGAACAGGCTCAGGTGCAGGATAACCTGTCAGATACCGAATCAGACATCGCAAACGTTATGCAGAAGCTGGACAAATTAACTGATAGAATTAAATCGACCAGCGAAGCGCAGGATAAAAATAAACAAAAAATGAAGGAAACGAAAGCGAAAATATCCGAAACAGAAGATGATATAGATAGGATTAATGATGATGTATCGGCACTTAAAGACAAGATAGCGAAACGGAAAAAGGTTTTGAGTGATCGACTGGTTTCACTTCAGGAAAACGGCGGGGACATAAGCTATCTGCAAGTTATTTTTGGCTCGAAAAATTTTCAAGATATGATTAACCGCTTGTCTGCCGTTTCCAAGATTGCTGACTCTGATAAAGAAATGATGGAGCGGCAGGAGACAGATAAGGCAGAATTACAGGAGAACAAAGATGCTAAAAAAGAAGAACTTTCAGATCTTAAAGATATGAAAGTTGAAATCAAAGGTATGAGTGAAACCATTGAGGCTCAAAAAGAGCAAAATGAAAACGACAAAGAAAAACTGAAGAAGAAGAAAGAACATTTAAACAGCATGAAAAACGATCTGGAAAATAAAGATGAAAGCCTTGCTGCTGTTGAAAAAGAACTGACGGATCATTCCAATAGCTCAGACGTATCCGGCGGTACCGACAATTCAAATCAATCCGCTGCATCAGCTTCATCATCAAAGGCGTCTTCTTCTGATGCAGGTACGTCACACACGGCAAATCAGACGAGCGGCAGCACGGTCAGTTCCGCCATCCAAGCTGGGTATTCACAAACAGGCACACCATATGTAACAGCTGGAAAGGGACCTAGCGGTTTTGATTGCTCTGGATTCGTATCGTGGGCATACGGCCAAGCTGGTGTATCGCTTCCATCCAGCACGGCAGCTTTGCAGAGTGTTGGATCAAAAGTATCTCTCAGCAATGCTCAGCGGGGAGACCTCGTGTTTTTTGATACGTATAAAACAAATGGCCATGTCGGCATTTACTTGGGCAATAATAAATTCCTTGGGGCACAAAGCAGCGGTGGTGTAGGTGTTGCTAATATGAATAATTCATATTGGGAAAACCACTTCAAAGGCCATGTACGCAGTGTACAATAATGACGACAACCGATTCGCTTGATAAATAAGAAGCTCATCCCTTAGTGGATGAGCTTCTTATTTATGATGTCTGACATAATGGGCATAAACCATAAATTTCAAATATGTGTCCTTCAATGACATAACACTCTAAGCTTTTTTGGATACCGTCCATCGGGCATATAGTCACTTCTTTTGTTTTTCCGCAATTCTTGCAAATAAAGTGGTGATGGTGAGAATTATCACTGACATAGCTATCATTCGTTTGGGATCCAGCCACATGTGTGGATTATAGTCGTGGTGGTGTCGGCAAAGGATTCCATACCACAGCCAAGATAAATGAAGGCATCACTATCTGCCATGGCCGTTAAATTCCCTATTGATGGCTCATAAAAAATGACGAAAGGTGACCAACAGATCAGGCCAAAGGTGAGTGAGTGTCTCAGGACTGTGCTTCAAACAAAAAACCGGCGAGATGCCGGTTTTGAATAAGTGCTTTTAAAATTTCTGGCCGTAATACTTGTTGAGCGAGAATCCGCGTCCTAATACTTCGGATGCATTTAGAAACACGACAAAGGCTGTTGGCTCTTTATCCTGCAGAAGCCCTTTGATTTTCACGGCTTCCTGCTGATCTGCCACACAAAGAATCATTGTCTGGTTCTGATTGGTGTAGCCCCCGATGGAACGCACCTTCGTCAGCCCGCGGTCAATTTGTTCGTGGATAATACGCTGGATGCTGGCTTCGTCTTCCGTGATGATCATCATCAGTTTTGTCGCAGACGTGCGCAGCTGAACAACATCAATCGTTTTGCCTGTAAGATAGATGCATATGAGTGCAAACAGGGTCAATTCAAGGTTGAATACGATGATTGAGGAAACCACAACCATGCCGTCCACAATCAATTGGGAATAGCCGCTTGATATCCCTGTAAATTTTTTGACAACCTGGGCAATTGAGGCTGTTCCGCCGGTTGATCCGCCGCCTTTAAATACAGTGCCCAGACCAGTGCCGAGAATGATAGCACCGTAAAGTGTTCCCAATACCGGATTGGTTACAGTATAAGGAAAATCGGCAGTTAAATAGATGATCAATGGCACCCAAAATGTACCGAGCAGGGCTTTCCAGCTGAAATCTTTCCCCAGCGTAATCCATCCAAGAATAAATATAGGAATATTAATTAAAAATTGGGACGTTGCGGGGCTTATATTATAGACCTCGTAAATAATGGTACTGACCCCTGATATACCGCCTGCCGCCAGTCGTGAGGGCAGGAGAAATAGATTATAAGCAATGCCCACCAGTGTAGCGCCAATGATCACCAGAGCATAGTCGCGAAGAACCTGTTTCGTCATAGTATGTAAATCCTTTCTGTAATAAATCGATAAGCGAGACATAATTATGGCTGTATCCTGAATCAAGCATTTTCAGCCTTTAGTACAAATAACCGCTATTATTTTAACGCAGTTTGCTGAGTCATGAAAGTATTTTACTAATTTATTAAAAAATCACCCAATTTTATTGCGAACTATCAGAATATAACGTACACTGTTTAATAAGGAGATAGGGTTCTATCTTATTATTTTCAGCTAAAATGAATGAGTATTCATTCAAACAGAAGAGGGAGGCTATACCATGAAGCGATCAATCAAGCGTGGTGCCGTTATAGGTTCCGGTGTCATGGGCTCAAGTATTGCAGCTCACTTGGCGAACACAGGTATTCCGACAATGATGCTCGATATTGTTCCGCGTGAATTGACTGAACGTGAAGCGAAACAAGGTCTGACGCTGGAAGACGAGACTGTAAGGAATCGCAGTGCCCGCGACAGCAAAAAGGCCTTGCTGAAGCAGAATCCATCACCCATAGCAACGAAGAAGAGCCTTGACTTGATCCAGGTTGGGAATTTGGAAGATGATATCGAAGCATTAGCCGATGTGGATTGGATCATTGAGGTGGTTGTTGAAGATCTGGACGTTAAGCAGAAGGTTTATGCCACTATTGATAAGTACCGCCAGGAAGGGGCGATCGTCAGCTCCAATACATCCGGCATTTCTATAGAGGCGATGGCTGAAGGCCGTTCCGAAGACTTTCGGAAACACTTTTTGGGAACGCATTTTTTCAATCCGCCTCGCTATATGAAATTGCTTGAGATTATACCGACAGAGGCTACTGATCCAGACGTCCTGGCATTTATGAAAACATTCGGCGAAGATGTGCTCGGAAAAGGGGTGGTTGAAGCAAAAGATACCCCTAACTTTATCGCTAACCGGATCGGCACGTACGGATTGCTCGTTACGGTTCAGGAAATGCTGCGTGGCGGTTACAGTGTTGGTGAAGTCGACTCAGTGACAGGAACACTTATCGGACGGGCGAAAAGTGCTACATTCCGGACACTGGATGTTGTTGGTCTGGATACGTTCATTCATGTAGCTGACAATGTTCATAAGGAAGTTGAAGGTGCGGAAAGAGACGTCTTTCAAGTGCCTGATTTTATGAGAAAAATGCAGGAAAAAGGCTGGATAGGCGCCAAAAGCGGTCAAGGTTTCTATTTAAAACAAAAAGGAAAGAACGGTAGCACCATTTATGAATTAAATACGAATACATTTGACTATCAGGATCGTCAAAAATTGAAAACGAATGCAACCGAAACGGCCAAACAGGAAAAAGATTTAGCTAAAAAATTGAAAACGCTTATAAATGCAAAAGATGACCGGGCAGGTGATCTGGTCTGGTCCGTATTAAAACCAGTGTTCATTTATTCGGCTGAACTGACAGGCACGATTGCGGATGACATCGTGAATATTGATCAGGCGATGAAATGGGGATTTGGCTGGGAAGTCGGTCCGTTTGAGACGTGGGATGCCATCGGTGTACGTGAATCGGTTGAACGGATGCAGGAAGAAGGGTCCAGCGTTCCGGACTGGGTGCTGAACATGCTGGAATCCGGAAAAGAGACCTTTTATCGCAGGGAAAACGGTGATGTCTATTTCTACAATAACGGTGACTACAAGCAGGAACACTTTAACCCGAAAAATATTGATCTCAAGCTCCTGAAAGATAAAAAAGGCGTTGTTAAAGCGAACGGCGGTGCCAGTTTAATAGATTTGGGTGATGGTGTCTTAGGGCTGGAATTTCATTCGCAGGGAAATGCCATTGGCCCGGATGGCATCAAAATGGTTAATGAAGCAATTGATGAGGTTAATCAAAACTACGAAGGACTTGTAATAGGTAATCAGGGTAACCATTTCTCTGCCGGTGCCCATCTTGGGATGATGCTGATGGCTGCACAGGATGAGGACTTTGTTGAACTGGATATGGTTATCCGGCAGTTTCAGAACATGGGATTAAACATTAAATATGCTGAGAAGCCCATTGTTACGGCACCGTTTAATACGGCAGTCGGCGGCGGCGCTGAAGTGGCTTTGCCAGCAGCATCCATTCAGGCTTCGATGGAAACTTATATGGGATTAGTCGAACCTGGTGTCGGACTTATACCGGGAGGCGGCGGCACCAAGGAGCTCTACTTAAAGGAATTGCGGCATTTGCCGAAAGGGGTCGATTTTGACCTTACAAAGGTGGCTGCTGATGTGTTTGAAAAAGTGGCCACAGCAAACGTGTCAGCATCTGCGGAGGAAGCACGCGAAAACGGGTTCCTGAACAATAACGATGCCGTCAGTGTTAATGCTGACCACTTGCTGCATGATGCAAAACAAAAGGTCCTGGCGCTTGCCAAAGCCGGTTATCAACCGCCAAAACGGGAGAAAATTCCGGTTGCTGGTGATGCAGGCTATGGCGCTATGCTGCTTGGGGCCAAGTCATTGAAGTTCAGCGGCTATGCTTCTGATCATGATCTGAAAGTCGCCGAGAAGCTTGCCTATGTCCTGTCCGGTGGCCGGATAAAAGAGGGGACAGAGATTGATGAAGAGACCATGCTTGATCTGGAGCGTGAAGCGTTCTTAAGTCTGATCGCTGAGCCGCTGACACAGCAGCGCATGCAGCACATGCTGACAAAAGGCAAACCACTGCGAAACTAATTTGAAGAGGGGGAAAAAACGTGAAAGAAGCAGTCATTGTTGCGGGTTCAAGAACCCCTGTCGGAAAAGCCAACAAAGGATCATTGGCTAATACAAGACCAGATGATCTGGCAGCCTTAACGATAAAGGAAACGCTGAGACGTGCTGATAATTATAACGGCACTATTGATGATGTGATCATCGGCTGTGCGATGCCGGAAGCCGAGCAGGGCATGAATATGGCACGAAACATCGCCGGACTGGCCGGCCTGGATAAATCCGTCCCTGGTATTACCATTAATCGTTATTGTTCATCAGGCCTGCAGAGCATTGCTTATGCAGCTGAACAAATTATGATTGGTGCCAGTGACACAGTCATTGCAGGCGGAGCAGAATCGATGAGCCTGATCCCAATGGGCGGTCATGTGCTTAAGCCTAATACGGAACTTGTGCAGAACGCACCCGGCTATTATATGCAAATGGGGCATACGGCCGAAGAGGTGGCTAATCGCTTTGGTATTTCGCGCGATGAACAGGATGAATTTGCTGTTCGCAGTCATCAACGTGCTGCCAAGGCACAAGAAGAAGGGAAGTTTCAGGATGAGATTGTTCCGGTCGATGTGACCGAACGTGTCATTGGCAGCGATAATAAGGTGAAAGAGCAATCATTCACAATTAAGAAGGATGAAGGGGTGCGTGCGGAAACCAGCAAAGAGACGCTTGGCAAATTAAAGCCGGCATTTTCGAGAACGGGATCGGTAACAGCGGGCAACTCATCGCAAATGAGCGATTGTGCCGGCACGGTTTTGGTTATGGACCGCGAAAAAGCTGATTCTGAAGGACTTGAGCCACTTGCGAAATTTCATTCATTTGCCGTGGCAGGTGTTGAACCGGAGATCATGGGTGTCGGTCCAGTAGAGGCTGTTCCTAAAGCATTGAAAATAGCTGGTCTGGACCTGTCTGACATTGGTTTGATTGAGCTGAATGAAGCATTTGCCTCGCAGTCTGTAAGAGTCATTCAGGCACTGGACCTTGATCCTGACATTGTTAACGTGAACGGCGGGGCTATTGCTCTGGGACATCCACTGGGAATGACCGGGACGAAACTGACTTTAAGTCTTATCAATGAAATGAAGCGGCGCAATGTACAATATGGTGTCGTAACAATGTGTATTGGCGGCGGTATGGGAGCTGCGGGTGTTTTTGAGCTTCTTTAGTGATGCTTGAAAACAGACCTGTTCCCATGAAAAAACGGTTTAATATTTCACACAGGAAAGGATGAGTTTAAATGGGCGAAACCAAAGAAAAACAGTTTAAAGGTGGTGGGTTTTTAACGGAGGATCTCACTGCTGACGATATCTTAACGCCTGAGGATTTTACAGAAGAGCACAAAATGATCGCTCAGACAACGGATGATTTTATTGATGGTGAAGTTTTACCAAAGATTGATAACCTGGAAAATCATGAATTTGAATATTCGGTTGAATTATTGAAAAAAGCTGGCGACCTTGGACTGCTTGGTGCCGATATTCCTGAGGAGTATGGCGGGCTGAATCTGGATAAGACCAGTTCAGCTATTATTACAGAGAAATTTGCTCGTGTCGGCGGATTTTCGATCACCCATGGCGGTCATGTCGGCATTGGTACATTGCCAATCGTCTTTTTTGGCAATGAAAAACAAAAGCAAACGTATTTGCCGAAGCTTGCCACCGGTGAGATGATTGCTGCCTACGCACTGACTGAACCTAGTGCCGGATCAGATGCTATGAGCGGTAAGACAACGGCCATGTTGAATGAAGCGGGTACCCATTACATTTTAAATGGCGAGAAGCAATGGATTACCAATTCAGCGTTCGCCGATGTATTTGTTGTTTACGCTCAGGCTGATGGTGATCAATTTTCTGCCTTTATTGTTGAACGCAAATTTCCGGGTGTTTCGACGGGCCCTGAGGAAAATAAATTAGGGATTAAAAGTTCGTCAACACGTACATTAGTCCTGGAGGATGTTGAAGTGCCGGTTGAAAATATGCTTGGTGAAAAAGGAAAAGGTCACAAAATTGCCTTTAATATCCTGAACGTTGGACGTTACAAACTTGCTATGGGAGGCGTTGGCGGCTCTAAACGCGGCATCGAACTAGCCGCAGATTACGTTAATGAGCGTAAGCAGTTTGATACAGCGATCGCCAGTTTCTCACTGACACAGGAAAAGCTGGCGACGATGGCAGCCGAAACGTATGCGAATGAAAGTGCTGTTTACCGCACAGTTGGTTTGTTTGAGCAGCGAATGGGTTCCTTAACCGACGAACAGCTGAAAGACGGCAAAGAAGTAGCGAGGGCCATCGCTGAATACCAGATTGAGTGTTCCATGAATAAATTTTCCGCTACCGAATGCATGGATTATGTTGTGGATGAAGCCCTCCAGCTGCATGGCGGATACGGGTTCATGGAGGACTATGAAGTAGCGCGGATGTACCGTGATTCACGAATTAATCGGATTTTTGAAGGCACAAATGAGATTAATCGTCTGTTGGTTCCGGGCACACTGATGAAGAAAGCCATGAAAGGAGAACTGCCGCTCCTTCAACAAGCTCAAAGCCTGCAGGAAGAGCTGATGACGATGATGCCTGAAGAAGTTGGCGATAATACATTGGAGCAGGAGAAGTATTTACTCAAAAACAGCAAGAAGATGATCCTGCTTGGTGCTGGCCTTGCTGCACAAAAATACGAGAATAATCTTGAAAATGAACAGGAAATTCTTGTGAATCTGGCCGATATGGTGAATGATGTGTATAACATGGAAACGGTGATTTTGCGTACTGAAAAAGCTATTAATCAGGATGGCGAGAGTAAGCATCAGCAAAAGCTGCTGTATACACAAGTTTATGTTCAGGAAGCATTTAATCGTATTGAAGCGGCAGCCAGGGAATCACTTATCGCCATTGAAGAAGGGGATACGCTGAAAATGATGCTGTCCTCCCTGCGCAAACTGACCCGTCATACACCAATCGATGTCATTGCCAAAAAGCGGGAAATAGCTGCCAAAATTCTGGATACTAAAAAATATGTTGTTTAATAAAAAATAAGCGGTTTAAAACCCCGGCTCTGGATACCCAGACCCGGGGTTTTATTTGGCGGCACAAAATGATGTCTGTTTTCAGAAGGCGTTTCAGGTCGCCCCCTTGTCCCATTTTTGCTATAATAAACTTATTGCTATACGGAAAGGGGATAGAGAGGCATGGCGTTAACATTTTACTGGTACCCTAAATGCGGTACGTGCCAAAAAGCTAAGAAATGGCTTGATGCACATAGCATCGATTATACGAGCGTTCACCTTGTGGATGATCCGCCGACTAAACAGGAACTGCTTGATTATATGGACAAAAGTGATTTGCCTGCCAAAAAGTTTTTTAATACAAGCGGGAAAAAATACCGCGAACAGAACCTTAAAGATAAAATCGATGATATGACGGCAGATGATATGGCAGAACTGCTGGCGTCTGACGGAATGCTGATCAAGCGGCCGATTGTAACTGACGGTGACAACGTGACGGTTGGATTTAATGAGGAGACCTTTACGGCAGCATGGCTTTGAACTAAAATGGTAGAAAAATGGTTTGCAGCCTAGTATAGTAACATTAAGACCGATTACAGATGGAGGGATTCAGATGAACTTACCGAATGAATTGTATTATACAGAAGAACACGAATGGATCAAGAAGGAAGACGGCCAAATAAGAATTGGTATTACTGACTTTGCCCAGGATGAGCTAGGTGACGTTGTATTTGTCGAGATGCCTGAGGCAGGTGACGAACTAAAAACGGATGAACCTTTTGGCAGTGTTGAATCTGTTAAAACTGTTTCAGAACTTTATGCTCCTGTCAGCGGAAAAGTTGTTGAAGTTAATGAGGAATTGGAAGACAGTCCGGAATTAGTTAATGAATCACCTTATGATAAAGCATGGATGGTTGTTCTGGAACCTGATAATCCAGGAGATGTTGACGAGCTGCTATCCGCTGAGCAATATGAAAAAGCTGTTAGTCAAGATTAATTAATGTGAAAAGCCGGCTGCTCCTAAAGAAGGAATGGCGGCTTTTTATACTCGTATCAGCTCTTATGGATGTTTATGCGTCATTGATCATATAATAATAGCACGATCTTGCTTGAGGAGTGTCAGAGGGATGACAGATCAACAAGAAAAAGTTATTATTGTAGAAGGATTATCCGATAAGAAACAGGTTAAAAAGATAATCGCGGAAGATGCAGAAGTCGTTTGTACGAATGGCACACTCGGTGTTGAAAAGTTTGATGAGCTTCTTAACCAGTATGACTTGGACCACCGGGATGTGTATATTTTAGCCGATGAAGACAGCCCAGGCATCAGATTGCGCAGCCAGCTGGCGCGTGAGCTTCCGCACGCACGGCATATTCATGTAAGCAGTGAATATCGCGAAGTAGCCGCGACACCGGAAAATATGCTGGCGATCGAACTGGCTGGGAAGCAAATAGCGGTTAATCCGATTTTTTTGATTTAGGGTGATTGTTTGCTGCAGGTAACCGATGACACCATTCAACAGGATCGCTACTTAATGTTTATTTATACACCGCTTTGCGGTACATGTGCTCTAGCAAGGACAATGCTTGATAAAATTGAGTCTGTTCATAAACAGAGTATTTTCTATGAAATGAATGCGTCGCTCAATCCCCAATTCATGGAAGAGCATAAAGTTGAAAGCGTCCCATGCCTTTTGATTAAAGAAGATGGTGCGATTAAGGATAAAGTGTACGCTTTTAAATCCATAGCTAATATTTATAGTTTTTTAATGACATACAAGCCGGAATTGTTTGTGCAAAGCACGCACGATTAATTCATGACTCTATGAAGCTGAGAGGTTTCATACCGTGGATTGTTGTATTATATAAGTTCATAAATGTGATTGGAGCGCGGACGACTTTCATCGTTCGCGCTTTTTTAATGATCTCAAAAAATTTCTGATAATTATTGCATTTATATTAAATGTAATGCATAATAATACATAACCTATTGATTGATTATTAAAAATATCTGATTTGAATAAGCGGAAGGTGGTGGTTGCATGAAACTGGAAAAGGCTGTGAAAACGGATGAAAAACTGCTGAATCATGATTTTATAAGACTTATGGATTATCAGAAACAAGATCTGTTTTATTTGTTGGAATTGGCTGGGCAAATGAAACATAACTGGCAGGCAGGTATTCATAGTAAACCATTAGAAGGACGCGTGCTTGGCATGTTATTTATGAAACCATCAACAAGGACGCGTGTTTCCTTTGAAACAGGTATGTCCCAGCTTGGAGGCACTGGTATTTATCTGGAAGCGGATCAGCTGCAGCTGGGAAGAGGCGAAACGATGGCTGATACGGCAACTGCTTTATCAGGTTATCTGGATGGAATGCTGATTCGCACTTTTTCACAGGACATGATTGACACATTCGCGGCTCATGCCACTATTCCAGTTATTAACGGGCTGACAGATATGTATCATCCTTGTCAGGTGCTTGCTGATTTGCAGACGATCAGGGAAATGAAGGGAGCTCTGAAGGGTGTCCGACTGACTTATTTAGGCGACAGTAACAATGTAGCTCACTCATTAATGATCGGTGCTGCGATGACCGGGATGGATATAACAATCGGTACACCAGATCACTGCCGGCCCGATGAAGGTGTTATACAAAAAGCCTCAGTCATCGCTGGAAATTCAGGAAGCAAGATGGCCATTACCTCAGAACCGGTAAGCGCTATCCGGGGAGCTGATGTTGTTTATACGGATGTGTGGACCAGCATGGGACAGGAATATGAACAGACAGACAGGCAGCAAATGCTGGAAGCCTATCAGGTTAATGCAGCATTGCTATCGGAAGCAAAACACGATGCAATTTTTATGCATTGTCTCCCCGCGCATCGGGGTGAAGAAGTAACGGCAGACGTGATTGACGGGAAACAGTCCGTCGTTTTCCAGCAGGCGGAGAACCGGCTGCATGCACAGAAAGCATTAATGATGGCTTTAATGGGATAGACCATGATAAACGTATCATAAATGAATGAGATCGGTATCATTCAAAAGAGCCAGACTAAGAATTAATGTCCGGAAACCACTCCGGGCACTGTTTTTATATTGTTTTATTTAATATACACACTAAAATGTATTATAATGAATGCAGCCCGTAATAAAGGGAAGATGTCACTGAAAGTCATTGCTGCAAACGATGACAGTTGATAATACTTTTAAAATGGTTTAAAATAATAATAAGTATAGACTGAGAATGGATGAGAATTATCCATATCTAAATAAAGGCACTATAATTGAAAATGGAGGTAATGAAATGGCTGGCTCAACTCTTGAGATAAAAAATCTTCACGTGGAAATTGAAGGAAATGAAATATTGAAAGGTGTTAACCTTACAATAAAAGGCGGCGAATTCCACGCAATCATGGGGCCGAACGGAACAGGCAAATCAACCCTTGCTTCGGCTATCATGGGGCACCCGCATTACGATATCACAGAAGGCAGCGTTCTTCTCGATGGTAAAGAGGTCCTGGATATGGAAGTGGATGAACGGGCTCACGCTGGTCTGTTTCTGGGCATGCAGTATCCGAGTGAAATCAGTGGTGTGACAACATCTGACTTCCTGCGCTCATCCATTAACGCTCAGCGTGAAGAAGGTAATGAAATTTCACTGATGAATTTCATTAAAGAAATGGATAGGGTACTGGATGAACTTGACATTGATAAAAACATGGCACAGCGTTATTTGAACGAAGGATTCTCCGGTGGTGAGAAAAAACGCAACGAGATTCTTCAGCTCATGCTGCTGAAACCGGAAATTGCCATTTTGGACGAGATTGACTCCGGTCTGGATATCGATGCTTTGAAGGTTGTTGCCAAAGGTGTTAATGAGATGCGCAGCAACTCATTCGGCTGCCTGATTATTACACACTATCAGCGCCTGCTTAATTACATCACACCGGACCAGGTTCACGTTATGCTTGATGGCCGTGTTGTTAAATCCGGTGGACCTGATCTGGCTAAGCGTCTTGAAGATGAAGGCTATGAATGGCTTAAGCAAGAAGCAGGTCTTGAAGACAAGAATTCTGGGCAAGAAGTCTAAAAAGCTAGGAGGGGTAAATATGACTGTCGAAACAAAACTGTCCTACGATAAAGATTATATCAGTCAGTTTTCACAAGAAAATAATGAACCAGACTGGATGCGGGATTTACGCCTTCAAGCTTTAGATCAGGCTGAATCACTGGAGATGCCAGAACCTGAGAAAACGGATATTACTAAATGGAATTTCAGCAGCTTCAAGCATAACGTTCCAAAATCGGAAACAATTGCTTCGCTCGATAAGCTGCCGGCATCAATTCAGGATTTTCTTGATCATGAAAACACTCAGGAAAATTTACTGATTCAGCGGAATAATACTGTAGCCTATGCAGCTATAAACAAGGAACTCAAGGATAAAGGCGTCATTTTCACCGACATTTTCACAGCAGCTCGTGAACATCCGGATCTTGTTGAACGCTATTATATGAAGGATGCCGTTTCAGTTGACGAGCATAAGCTGACAGCACTTCATGCAGCGCTTATGAATGGCGGAGCATTCGTCTATGTTCCGAAAAATGTTCAGATTGAAGAACCGCTGCAAGTAATTTTCTGGCAGGAAGATCCCGAAGCCGCTCTTTTCAACCATGTCTTAATTGTTGCAGAAGAGAGCAGCTCAGTGACATATGTTGAAAATTATTTTTCCGAGAACACTGAACAGGAAACAACAGCAAACATCGTGACGGAAGTTATTGCTAATGATAACGCGCAAATATCTTTTGGCGGTGTTGATAATTTTGCTGCCGGAACAACCGTTTATATCAACCGGCGTGGCAGTGTTTACCGTGATGCACGAATTGAATGGGCATTAGGCCAGATGAATGATGGAAATACCGTATCTGAAAATGTAACGAATCTCTTTGGCAACAACGCTGTGTCCAATGCCAGGACGGTTTCAGTTGGCCGTGATAAGCAGTCGCAGAACTTCACATCGCAAATTACGCACCATGGTAAATTCACGGAAGCTAATATCCTGCAGCATGGTGTCATGCGCGATAAAGCCAGGTCAGTTTTTAATGGTGTTGGAAAAATCGAAGACGGAGCCTCGAAAACAGTAGCAGGACAGGAGTCTCGCGTCCTGATGTTAAGTGAGAAAGCACGCGGTGATGCAAACCCAATTCTCCTGATTGATGAGGACGATGTTGAAGCCGGTCACGCTGCTTCAGTCGGACGGGTCGATCCACTGCAGATGTATTATCTGATGAGCCGGGGTATTCGTCGTCAGGAAGCTGAACGTTTGGTCATTCATGGCTTTCTCGCTCCCGTTGTGAACCAGTTGCCTATTGAATCAGTCAAAACACAGTTGAGGCAAGTTATAGAAAGGAAAGTCTATTAATGGATGTGAAAGCTGTACGGGATGAATTCCCGATTTTGCACCAAGACGTAAATGGCTATCCGCTCGTATATCTTGATTCATCGGCAACGTCGCAAAAGCCGCGTCAGGTCATTGATGCTGTAGATGCCTATTATCGGGAGAATAACGCCAATGTGCATCGTGGTGTGCATACGCTCAGTATGAGGGCGACTGATCAATATGAAGGTGCCCGGGAGAAGGTGCGCCAGTTCATTAATGCATCGAGTACAGCTGAGGTTATCTTCACCCGGGGAACGACGACGTCGCTTAACACGATAGCCTATAGCTATGCATGGCCTAATCTGCAGGCAGGTGATGAGATCGTCATCACTGAAATGGAACATCACAGTAACCTTATTCCCTGGCAGCAGGCTGCTAAAGCAACTGGAGCAGCATTGAAGTATATACCCATGCAGAGCGATGGAACGCTCACTTTGGAAGATGTGCGTGAGACGGTTACAGAGCACACGAAAATTGTGGCGATTTCACATGTTTCAAATGTCCTTGGCACGATCAATCCAGTTAAGGAAATGGCACATATCGCTCACCAGAATGGTGCGATTATAGTTGTTGATGGTGCCCAGGGAGCACCGCATATGAATGTTGACGTTCAGGATTTGGATTGTGACTTCTATACGTTTTCCGGTCACAAGATGCTGGGTCCAACGGGGATTGGCGTTTTGTATGGCAAACAGGCATTGCTGGAGAACATGGAACCGGTCGAATTTGGCGGCGAAATGATTGACGTTGTTGATTTCTATGATTCAACCTGGAAGGAACTCCCGTGGAAGTTCGAAGGCGGAACTCCCGTGATTGCAGGTGCTATTGGACTGGGAGCGGCAATTGACTTTTTGAATAATGTCGGTATGAATGCTATCATGGAACATGAACAGAATTTAGTTAATTACGCACTAAAAAAATTGCGAACAATTGATGATATTAGCATATATGGTCCGGAAGAACGAACGGCGCTTGTTACTTTCAATTTAAATGTTCACCCGCATGATCTGGCGACGGTGCTGGATGCGGAAGGCATTGCCGTTCGTGCAGGGCATCACTGTGCACAGCCTCTGATGAAGTGGCTGAATTCGCCGGCAACAGCGCGAGCCAGTTTTTATCTGTATAATACAGAAGAAGAGGTTGACCGCCTGGTCGAGGGACTTTTGCATACGAAGGAGTTTTTTGGCGATGTCATTTAGCGACCTTAATACATTATACAGACAAGTAATTATGGACCATTACAAGAACCCCAAAAATAATGGTACGTTTGAAAATGACGCGCTGACAGTGGATATGAATAATCCGACATGCGGCGATCGGATCCAGCTTCAGTTGCAGCTAGTAGATGGTGTGGTTCAGGATGCTAAGTTCACCGGTGAGGGGTGTTCCATCAGCATGGCCTCTTGCTCGATGATGACTGAGGCTGTTAAAGGCCAAAAGCTTGAAGATGCCTTGAATATGTCGAAAGCTTTTTCAAATATGATGCTGGGCGAGGAAGTCGATACAGACGAAATGGGTGATGCTGCTGCATTACAGGGTGTATCGCAGTTCCCAGCCCGCATTAAATGTGCCACTTTGCCTTGGAAGGCAATGGAAAAAGGTGTTAAAGAATAGTTAGCGGATGAAGGTATAACACTTTTAAGGAGGTAATTTTTCATGGCAAAAGAAGTGCCTGAAATGGAAGGTTACGAGCATGGTTTTAGTGATAAGGACGTTTCAGTATTTCGTTCAGGAAAAGGCTTAACGCGTGAAGTTGTTGAGGAAATTTCTAATATGAAAGAAGAACCTCAATGGATGCTCGATTATCGTTTGAAGGCTCTGGAAACTTTCTATAAAAAACCAATGCCGCAGTGGGGCGGCGACCTCTCCGAACTTGACTTTGACGAGATTGTCTATTATGTTAAACCGTCAGAACGTCAAGGGCAAACTTGGGATGAAGTGCCTAAGGAAATCAAAGAAACATTTGATAAACTGGGGATTCCAGAAGCTGAGCAGAATTATCTTGCCGGTGTTTCTGCACAATATGAATCAGAAGTTGTCTATCACAGTATGCAAGAGGATCTGGAAGAACAGGGCATTATCTTTAAAGATACAGATTCAGCACTTCAAGAGAATGAAGAATTGGTCAAAAAGTACTTTGGCAAAGTGATTCCGCCATCCGACAATAAATTTTCTGCTTTGAACTCGGCTGTCTGGTCCGGTGGTTCATTCATCTATGTTCCTAAAGGTGTTCAAGTCAAAACACCGCTGCAGGCATATTTCCGGATTAACTCGGAGAATATGGGTCAGTTCGAACGGACACTGATTATTGCTGATGAGGGATCAGCTGTTCAATATGTCGAGGGCTGCACGGCACCTGTTTATACAACCAGTTCACTGCATAGTGCAGTTGTAGAGATCTTTGTTCACAAGGATGCTTACTGCCGTTATACAACCATCCAGAATTGGGCTAATAACGTCTATAATTTGGTCACCAAACGTACGACCGTTGATGCAAACGGCATGATGGAATGGGTTGACGGCAATATGGGATCGAAATTAACCATGAAATATCCATCCGTTTGGTTAAGAGGCGAAGGTGCACGAGGCGATACGTTATCCATCGCAATTGGCAGTAAAGGTCAAAATCAGGATACTGGTGCTAAAATGCATCACTTGGCGCCAAATACGTCGTCCAGCATTGTATCCAAATCGATTTCCAAAAATGGCGGCAAGGTCACTTACCGCGGTATGGTTGACTTCGGACGCAAAGCCTATGGTGCCCGTTCGAACGTCGAATGTGACACGCTGATTATGGATAGTGAATCAACATCGGATACGATTCCATATAATGAAATTAATAATGACAACATTTCCTTGGAGCACGAGGCGAAAGTTTCCAAGATATCCGAAGAGCAGCTCTTCTATTTGATGAGCCGCGGACTTGGTGAACAAGAAGCAACAGAAATGATCGTCATGGGCTTTATTGAGCCGTTCACTAAAGAACTGCCAATGGAATATGCAGTTGAGATGAACCGCTTGATTAAGATGGAAATGGAAGGATCAGTCGGCTGATTTAATTGTTTTAACCCTTGATGCGACAGTGTTCGCATCAAGGGTTTTTTGTTTGTTGTACCAGCATGGTCCAGAGCGTAAAGGCTTCAGCCATGAGTTATGTCATTGGCTCAATTGATATTTTCCAAAGAATTTTCTTGAAATGTATTAATTATTTGTTATAATAATATTAATATTAAGAACATACTATCCAGTAGGTATGAACTTTAAGGGGGATAGCAGATGGATTTTTCGTTATCTGACAAAACAAAACGACTGCAACAAGAATTAACGACCTTTATGGAAGAGCATGTGTATCCAAGTGAGGCAATTTACAAGCAACAGCTGAATCAGCAGGCGAGTCGCTGGTCTCGTGTTCCGCCGGTCATGGAGGAACTAAAACAGAAGGCTAAAGAGAAAGGGTTATGGAATCTGTTTTTGCCTGATAGTACATATGGAGCAGGACTTTCGAACCTGGAGTACGCAATGCTGTGTGAAATTATGGGGCGTTCCATGATTGGGCCGGAAGTTTTTAACTGCAGCGCCCCGGATACAGGTAACATAGAGGTTCTGGCGAGATATGGAACAGAAGAACAAAAACAACAGTGGCTTAATCCATTGTTGGCTGGGGAAATACGATCATGTTTTTCCATGACGGAGCCTGATGTTGCTTCAAGTGATGCAACTAATATCCAGGCAAGCATCACAAGAGATGGTGATGAGTATATTATTAATGGCAAAAAGTGGTGGTCCTCCGGTGCTGGCGATCCCAGATGCAAAATAGCCATTTTTATGGGTAAATCGGACACGTCAGCTCCTAAACACCAACAGCAGTCGATGATTCTTGTTCCGCTTGATTCATCGGGGGTAACAATTGAGCGAATGCTTCCGGTATTCGGGTATGATCATGCACCCCATGGGCATGCAGAAATAACCTATAACAATGTTCGCGTGCCTGCTGCAAATATGATCTGGGATGAAGGAAAAGGATTTGCCATTGCCCAGGGACGTCTGGGACCAGGCCGAATCCACCATTGTATGCGCACGATTGGTACTGCCGAGAGAGCGCTTGAGGCGTTATGTAAGCGCGTACAAGAACGCGCGGCTTTTGGTCAAAAACTGGAAGAACAGGGTGTTATCCAGCAATGGATTGCTGAATCACGCATGGAAATCGAGCAGTCTCGATTATTAACTTTAAAAGCAGCTTATATGATGGATACAGTCGGCAACAAAGAAGCAAAAGCCGAAATTGCTATGATCAAGGTTGTAGCGCCAAATATGGCATTAAAGGTGATTGATCGGGCAATCCAGGCTTTTGGCGGCGCGGGTGTGAGCGATGATTTTGTTCTCGCTGAACAGTGGGCGAATATACGTACACTCCGATTAGCGGATGGTCCTGATGAAGTTCACCAACGGCAGATTGCCAGATTAGAATTAAAGAAATATTTATAACGGGGAGGAAAGTCTATATGGGTGTATTTGATTTTTTTAAATTAGATGGGAAAACGGCTATTGTTTCCGGAGGAGCACGTGGACTTGGTGCGCAAATTGCCAGGACATTAGCCGAGGCAGGTGCGAATGTTGTTGTCTGCTCCCGGAAAATGGATGCCTGTGAAGAAATGAGTGAAAAACTGGAAACAGACTATGGGGTCAAATCAATTCCACTAGAATGCGATGTTACGAAGCGTGAAGATGTTCAAAATGTTATTGAAGAAACCGTTAAGACTTTTGGTGCTATCGATATTTTAGTCAATAACAGTGGTGCAACGTGGGGTGCTTCAGTCCTGGATATGCCATCTGAAGCATGGGAGAAAGTCATCAATGTCAATGTGACCGGCACATTCCTGATGAGTCAGGAAGCAGGAAAACAAATGGTCGAGCAAAAACGGGGGAAGATTATCAACATTGCTTCAACTGCTGGATTTGGTGGAACTGACCCAAGATATATGGATACGATTGGGTACAATACCAGTAAAGGGGCCATTATGACATTCACAAAAGATTTAGCGACAAAGTGGGGACAGCATAATATTAATGTGAATGCCATAGCCCCGGGATTTTTCCCGACAAAGATGTCCAAAGGATTGCTGGCGTTAGGGCAGGATAAAATTCTTGAAAGCACACCACTGAATCGCCTTGGCAGTGATGATGATATGAAAGGACCTGTATTATTCCTGGCTTCTGGTGCGTCCGATTATGTAAGCGGGGATATATTAACAGTTGATGGTGGCGCGCATGCGTTTTAAGTTATAATCTGCCTATCACACTATTAAAAGCTGAAGACACTGACAGATAAGAGGAGAAATGGTCGTGAAAGATCAAATAACACAGCAAGCAATCATATTATTCGGGGAAAAAGGTTTCAGTGAAACGTCCATCCAGGATATAGTCGATGAATTGGGCGTTACGAAAGGAACATTTTATTACTATTTTACGAGTAAGAAGCAGCTTCTGAAGGATATACATCATGAATATATTTCCGGTTTATTAGAACGTCAGAGCCGTATCATAGATAATGATGCACGAACACAAAAAGAAAAAATCATCGGTATTATTCGCTTATTAATAACAGATATAGCCGATAAAGGGCCTAGTGCCCGTGTATTCTTTCGGGAAATGCACCATTTATCAGATGACCATGCGAAGAATATTAAAGCGAGACGAGAGGATTTTCGTCTGAATGTGGAAAAAGTACTGCAAACAGGCGTACGGAATAGGGAATTCCGACAGGGGCTGCAAGTTGATATGATTGCATTTGGCATACTGGGCGTAACGAATTGGAGTTATAATTGGTTTAATTCGGATGGCGACGTTTCGCCGGAAGAACTGTCAAAAATATTTGCAGACATGATACTGACGGGAATTGTAGAATGACATGATCCCAGCTCCTTTACAGGCGTAATAAAAGCTAAAATGACAGAATAGTATAAAATAACGATCCCGATCTCCGTAATTTCTATTAAATCGGGTCAAAGTTAGATGAGGTGAAAGAAATGGATGTTAAACCACGTGTCGCTGAAACAGATATGCTGGGACACATTAATAATGCGACCTATTTTGTTTATATGGAAGAAGCACGCCTGACATTTCTGGGTGAACTCGGAATCCAAGTCGGAAACGGAGACTTTTCTCTCGTACTTGTTTCAGCCAAATGTGACTTCATACGTCAGGGGTTTTATGGAAATGTCATAACTATTGATACAACCGTCACAAAAATCGGCAGAACAAGCGTGACCCTTATCAGCCAAATGTTTGATAAGGCATCGGGTCATTTAATTGCCAAAGGGCAAGCAACCATCGTGTACTTTGATATTGAACAGCAAAAATCGGCAGAGCTTCCAGATTCATTCAAAGCAAAACTGCAAGCAAAACTAGCATCGTCATGAGGAGGGAAACGTATGAAATCGGCATACCGTGACACGATTCAGGTTCGGGACGGTGAAGGGCTGAATAAGGAAAAACTTCAGCATTTCCTGTCAGAAAATATTAAGGGAATACCAGACGAATCATTGGAAATCAGGCAATTTGGCGCTGGTCACTCCAATTTAACCTACTTATTGACAGTTGGTGCATGGGAAGGGGTGCTGCGCAGGCCGCCGCTTGGTCCGGTTGCACCAAAAGCACATGATATGGGCAGAGAGTATGCGGTGCTGTCCAACTTGCATCCCCTTTATCCAACAGCGCCTAAACCATATATTTTTTCTGAAAATGAAAAGATTGTCGGCAGTCCTTTTTTTATAATGGAAAGACGAAAAGGTAATGTGATAGATTCTGAATTTCCCGATCATATCACGTATGAACCAGCCTTGGGCAAAAAAGTCTCGGAATTGATGGTCGATAAGCTGGTAGAACTGCACCGAATTGATTATACGAAAACGAAATTTGTCAATATGACCAAACCGGATGGATTTATGGAGCGTCAGGTAGCCGGATGGAATAAGCGCTACGAACGTTCAAAGACGGATGATGTACCAGGTGTTGAAGAGCTCATGAAGTGGCTGGAAAATCATATACCTGTTTCAGCGAAGCCGTCAGTGATCCATTATGATTACAAGTTAAACAATGCCATGTTTTCTGAAGACTTTAGTGATATGACGGGGTTATTTGACTGGGAGATGGCGACTGTGGGGGATCCGCTCGCCGATGTTGGTGCTGCGTTGAGTTACTGGATTCAGGCAGACGATCCTGATGAGTTGAAAAAGGGTCTTGGTCAACCACCTGCGACCATTAAAGAGGGCTTTTACACACGCCGGGAATTTTTGCATGCATATGCCAAAAAAAGCGGCAGAGATGTAACGACTATTAATTTCTATCTGACGTTTTCCTATTTTAAACTCGCTGTTATTTGTCAGCAAATTTATTACCGGTATCATAAAGGCCAAACCGATGATCCCAGGTTTGCTCATTTTAATCGCTTTGTTGCTAATTTGGTTCAATACGCGCTGAATACGTCCAAAGGCGTGTGATGTATCATGAAAATCCATCTGCTTTGGAAGAAGGAAGAAATCGATGAGTATCAAATAAGCGGCAATAAAATAGCCGTTGTATTCGATGTGCTTCTGGCAACATCGACTATCGCGTCCTGTCTCGCCTCCGGTGCAAAGGAGGTCATTCCGGTACTGGATAAGCGAGAGGCCCTGGATAAAGCAAAAACGCTGAACCACGCGTCGGCTGACGATGTATTGCTGGCCGGGGAAAGTGATGGGCTGACGATTGAAGGTTTTCTGAATCCGGTCCCGTCCGCGTTAAATGAACGTGTATCTGGTAAGACCGTCATTTTGTCAACAACAAACGGAACTGTCGCAATACGCCAAGCAGCATCTGCGAAAAAGGTTTACACAGCATCTCTTTTAAATGGAGCGGCTGTGGGAAAACGGATTGTCAACGCGTATGAAGATGAGACGATTGTAGTGGTCTGTTCAGGTTCCAGAAACACGTTTTGTCTGGAAGATTACTATGGAGCCGGTTATTTTGTTACATGTCTCATTAATGAATTTGGCCAGGAAAATGTTGATTTGACGGACAGTGCATTGTCAGCAACGTTACTCTTTGAACACATGTCAGATCAGGCAGTTAGTATATTGGAGCAATCGGCTGTTGGGGGCATGCTGTCGAAATATGGATTATATGATGATGTTGCATATGTAAGTCAGCTGGGAAAGCTGGATGTCGTGCCGCTATTAAATAATGCAGTGAATTCTTTAAGCAGCGAAATTATTGATCGTACTGCAACAAATGAAGGAGGCCTGAATAAATGAAAATCGTCCAATTTACAGAATATGGTGGTCCGGATGTTTTGGAAGTTACGAATCAGCTGAAACCAGAGCCAGGTGATAATGATGTGATCATTGAGGTGGAAGCAATTGGCGTCAATTATGCCGATATAGCCAGACGTGAAGGGGAATATGTACTCCCAACTGAACTGCCTTTCACGCCAGGCACGGAGGTTGTGGGGAAAGTCACAGAAACTGGTAATAAAGCAGGAAATGTCGAAAAGGGAACGCGCGTTGCTTCGCTGATCGGATCTGGTGGTTATGCCGAATATGTTAAAACCAAAGCGGATTCACTCATTCCTGTTCCTGATGGCGTATCACTCGAAAAGGCGGTTGCACTTCCGTTGCAGGGGCTAAGTGCCTATCATATTTTACAAACAATGGGGAGACTGGCAGAAGGTGAGACGGTTCTTGTTCATGCGGCAGCGGGCGGTGTTGGCTCATTGGCTGTCCAGCTTGCCAAACGTTTTGGGGCGGGAAAAGTGATTGCGACAGCCAGTACACCGGAAAAACTGCTCTTTGCCGAGAAAATGGGGGCAGATCATCTGGTTAATTACTCCCAGGATAACTGGGAAAAGCATGTCCGCGAGGTGACGGATGGCAAAGGCGTTGATGTTGCGCTCGAAATGGCGGGTGGTGATGTTTTCCATAAAACGCTGAAATGCCTAGCACCGTTTGGACGCATGGTTGTATATGGCGTGGCAAGCGGACAGCAGCCAAAATTCTATCCATCATCGTTAATGCGGCGCAATCAATCCGTTGTTGGTTTTTTTCTGCCGCAGATCATGCAGAAACCGGAACTGTTTAAAAGCAGTTTGCAGGAGCTGTTGGCGTATGCTGAAAAAGGCGAACTGGAACTGACCATTGGCGGTACGTATCCCTTAACAGAAGCGAAAGAAGTTCATCGCCTGTTTCAAGAACGTCGAACCAGAGGAAAAATGATTTTAAAACCATAAAGGGAGGATAGTCAAATGCATACAGCTCATTATCAATTTTGGCCTGCCCGATTGCCGAAACATTTAACGTTACCAGAGACGACTTTATACGAAAATCTAGTTATATCCAGTAAGAAGTATCCAAACAAAACGGCCATCCATTATTATGGAAAAACATTAAAGTACCAACAGCTCGCAGATGAAGTGGAACAGCTTGCCGGTTATCTGGAGGCTGAGTTAGGAGTCAAGAAGAATGATAAACTGTTGCTGTTCATGCAAAATTCGCCTCAGTTTTTGATAAGCTTTTTTGCCATTTTGCGATTACAGGCGGTTGTAATCCCTGCTAATCCGATGAGTACCATAGACGATCTTGCCTTTTATGTGAACGATTGTGGGGTTCGTCATGCCCTTACAGGTCAAGAATTATACGACAAAGCAGCTCCCTTAAAAGAAACAACCTCCTTAGAAACCATTATTGTTGCTTCCTATGTCAGCTACATTGATAAGGAAAAAGCGATCGGTGATCTGCCGCCGGAGGTGAAAAATCCGCCTGAATCATTCCCTGAAGATGTTATTTGGGAAGAAGCATTAGCCAAAACAAGCAAGCCGTCTTCTTATCGCGGAACAAAAGAAGACGTTGTCATGATTCCTTATACGTCAGGAACAACAGGGCTGCCAAAGGGATGTGTGCATACGAACAACACGATTCAAGCCAACACATTTGGCGCTTCTTATTGGATGAATATGACTGCGGATACAGTTACCCTGACAACCTTGCCGTTGTTTCACGTTACAGGTTTGCTGCATACGGCACTGGCACCGATTGCAGCTGGAAGCTCCATGGTAATGCTGACGCGATGGGACCGGAATTATGCTGCCAGAGCCATTGAAACGTATGGCTGTTCTCACTGGATTAACATTAGTACAATGCTTATTGACTTTCTGGCAATCCCTGATCTGGAAGACTATGACATTTCGTCTCTTGACGTTATCGGCGGGGGCGGATCTCCGCTTCCTGAAGCAGTGGGGGAACAGCTGTATAAACGTACAGGACTCAGATATGTTGAGGGTTACGGATTATCGGAAACTATCTCTCACACGCATTTCAATCCACCTGACCGGCCAAAAATGCAGTGCCTTGGCATTCCGTCATTCGATGTCGATGCGCGGGTGATTGATCCCTCTACAGGAGAAGAAGTGACTTTGAACGAAGAAGGTGAGCTTATTGTGAATGGGCCACAGGTGTTCAAAGGGTATCATAATCGTGATGAGGATAATAAGAAGGCACATATTGACCTGGATGGCAAGACATTTTTCCGAACCGGAGATATTGTAAAGAGAGATGATGAGGGCTACTTTTTCCTTGTTGACCGTCTGAAGCGGATGATCAATGCGGCTGGATTTAAAGTATGGCCGACAGAAGTAGAATCTATTTTGTATAAACATCCTTCTATACAGCAGGCGTGTGTTGTCAGTGCGCCCGATGAAAAACGAGGGGAAACCGTCAAAGCTTTTGTGATTCCAGAGTCTGATGCTGCAGAGAGTCTAACAGCAAATGATATTATTGAGTGGTCAAAAAGGCAAATGGCTGCCTATAAATATCCACGTATCGTTGAATTCAGAGACAGCTTTCCAACAACAAGCAGCGGCAAAATCCTTTGGAGAGAACTGCAGAAAGACAATTGATGGCCGAGACAATTCATTTTAAACAAGGAGGTGCCATAGGTGGATGAATGGATAGATATCCAAACTGTCAATTGGTTTTCAAGCGTTATAAATGTAAGCGCTATCTCATAAAACATTTTTAGGAGGCGTATGTTTCATGGATAAAGTGTGGCTGAAACATTACCCAGAGCATTTCCAAAAAGAGGTCGACATACCCGATGATTCACTTCCGGATATGCTGCATCAGACGATTGCTGGATACGGGGAACATAAGGCCCTTTCATTTTATGGGCGGGAAATCAGTTATAACGAATTGGGACAGCAAACCGGGGCATTCACTTCTGCTCTCCAGCAGGATGGGTTTTTAAAGGGAGATCGTGCAGCGTTAATGCTTCCTAACTGCCCGCAGTATGTCATCAGCTATTATGGTGTTCTGCAGGCAGGCGGAATTGTTACGCAAATTAATCCAATGTTAGTCGGCAAAGAATTGGCGTTCATTTTGCAAGATTCAGGGGCAGAAACGATCATTATTTATGAGTCTTTCTTACCTGTTTTAAATCAGATTATTGATCAGACGTCTGTTAAACGCGTGATTAAAGTGACCCTTGAAGGCTCTGGCACGGAAGACAGTCAGGCTATCGATTTTACAGATTTTCTTAAGAGAACAACAAACCCGCCCGTACCTGTTGATATTGAGCCGTCTACGGATGTAGCAATCTTGCAATATACAGGTGGAACGACTGGACGCTCAAAGGGTGCTATGCTGACACATCGTAATTTGCTGGCGAATGTTATCCAATCCCACGAATTTTTTAAAGATACCATTGAATACGGAAAAGAGCGTTTTCTGACGGTTATACCTCTGTTTCATGTATTTGGTATGACATCTTGTATGAACCTTTCCATTTATACGGGATCATTGAGCATCATGCTGCCCAGATTTGAACTGGATGATGTATTGGAAACGATCAAAGAACGGCAGCCTACAAGCTTTCCGGGTGTACCGACTATGTATGTAGCCATTGCGAATCATCCAAGAGCAGATCAATACGGGATTGACAGCATCCGAATTTGCAATAGCGGAAGTGCACCAATGCCAAAGGAAATTATGCGGAGATTTGAAGATAAAACAGGCGCTGCCATACTGGAGGGATACGGGCTGTCAGAAAGTTCCCCAACGACTCATTGTAATCCTGCGTTTGGTACCAGGAAGCCGGGAAGTATCGGTATTGGGTTTCCCTCGACTGATTACAAAATTGTCGATTTAGCGGACGGCATGACTGAACAGCCGCCGGGTGAATCCGGGGAGATTATTGTAAAAGGCCCGCAAGTTATGAAAGGCTATTGGAACATGCCGGAGGAAACTGCCAATACGTTACGTGACGGCTGGCTTTACACCGGCGACATTGCTTACATGGATGAGGAAGGCTATGCCTATGTTATTGACCGGAAGAAAGATCTTATCATTGCGAGCGGGTACAATATTTATCCACGCGATGTAGAAGAAATGATGTATGAACATCCAGCTGTACAGGAAGTGGTCGTCGTCGGTGTACCTGATCCCTACCGCGGCGAGACTGTTAAAGCAGTAGCCGTTCTGAAAGAAGGGGAGACAGTCTCTGAAGAAGCTTTAATGGATTATTGCCGGCAAAATACGGCTGCGTATAAAGTACCGCGTATTATTGAATTCAGGGATGAATTACCGAAAACCAATGTTGGAAAAATATTGCGGCGAAAAATCAGAGAAGAGAGTACTGAATAGAAGTAAAAGGCGGGAGGACCAATCTGTTCTCACTTGACTGAAAATACTGAACAGTTAGTCGATAAGGGGAGGATTATATGACAGCAAACATTCATAAAGTAGCAGTTCTCGGTGCCGGGTCCATGGGGCATCAAATTGCGATGCTCTGTGCCCTTGGCGGGTTTCATACGTATCTGCAGGATGTTGATGACAGTGCATTATCCAAAGCTGAGGAGACGCTGGAAGCACGCATGAACGATTGGGTCGATAAGAATAAGATTACTGCGGAAACAAAACAGATTGCCTTTACAAATCTTCATACGGCTCCGAGTTTACAAGAAGCTGTAACGGATGCGGATTTGGTTATCGAAGCGGTGGTGGAAAAAGTCGATGTTAAACGGGAAGTGTTTTCCGAACTGGATAAACATGCACCTAAGGAGGCGATTTTAGCAACAAATAGCTCGTCAATTGTGAATTCTAAAATCGCTGACGTGACATCCAGACCTGAGAAAGTGATCAACATGCACTTCTTTTTCCCGCCGCTTGTCATGGATTGTGTCGAAGTGGTCAAGAGCGACCAAACGTCTGAAGAAACAGCCCGAACGGTGATGGATTTCTGTGAACAAATCGACCGTAAAGCCGTTTTACTGGAAAAAGAAATTTATGGATTCATAGCAAATCGCTTGTTATTTGCCATTTCGGATGAAGCCTTGTATTTATATGAAAATGGCTATGCCGACTTTGAAGCTATTGATGTTATTACTAAAAAGGCACTTGGTCATCCGCTCGGGCCGTTTGAATTAATGGATTTGTCAGGAATTGACGTCGGTTACTATGCAAACATGCAGCTTTACCAGGAAACCGGCGATCCAAAGGTTAAGCCTGCCAAATCGGTGGAAGAGAAGGTGAAAGCGGGCAATCTCGGACGTAAAACGGGAAAAGGCTGGTATGACTATAGAAAAGCGTGACAATAGCATGTTACAGAAGGAGTGATTTCATGTATTTACGTTTGACAGAAGAACAGAAAATGGTGCAGACAACAATCCGGAAATTTGTGGAGAAAGAATTGATTCCACTTGAAAATGAAGTGCTGCGAAATGAACGGGCAGGAAAGCCAAGTTTGCCACCCGAAAAAATGGAGGAACTTCAAGCGAAAGCCAAAGAAGCCGGATTCTGGGGCATTAACACGCCAAGCGAATACGGAGGAGCCGACATCGGACAAACGATGATGGCGGTTGTGCTGATGGAAGTCTCTAAAACGTTTGTGCCGTTTCAATTTGGAGGTTCCGCTGATAATATTCTGTATTATGGTAATCACGAACAGAAAGAGAAATATCTAATCCCAACCCTTAATGGAGAGAAAAAATCTTGTTTTGCCATGACTGAACCTGGTGCAGGATCAGATACAAAAAATATCAAAACGACAGCAGTTAAGGACGGAAATGAATGGATCATAAACGGGGAAAAGACATTTATTACAGGCGGAAACGAAGCAGATTTTGTGATGGTAATAGCCATTACCGATAAAGACAAACATCAAGAAACAGGCAGAGAGGGTGTCACATGCTTTATTGTTGACCGAGAAATGGGCTGGAAGTCAGAATATATCGATACTATGGGTGAATGGGGTCCCGCCAACTTGATTTTTGATAATGTCCGAGTGCCGGAAGAAAATATCTTAGGTGACGTGGGCGGGGGTTATGAGCTTGGCTTGGAATGGATCGGCTTCGCCAGATGGGTTGTTGGCGCATCGGCAGTAGGCGCTGCTGAGCGTCTGTTGCAGATGGCTGTCGATTATTCAAAAGAACGGGAGACGTTCGGCCGGCCCATTTCCGACAGACAGGCGATTCAATGGCAAATTGCAGATTCAGCGGTTGAGATTGAAGCGGCAAAATGGCTCGTTTTGAATGCTGCTTTTACGCTCGATCAGGGAGAGGATAACCGGCACCAGGCATCGATGGCTAAACTCTATGGATCGAATATGGGCAACCGGGTTGTTGACCGTGTACTTCAGATTCATGGAGGCATGGGTTACACAAAGGAATTGCCGATTGAACGGTGGTACCGTGAAGCCAGGTTATGGCGCATTTATGACGGGACGGATGAAATACAACGGTTAATTATTTCGCGAAATCTGTTAAAAGGAAATGTGAAAATAGGGCAGTCTATCTAGCTGCAAAACAGTGAGTACAATGCTATGGAGTATGAGCGCAGTCATCATAAATTGAGGAGGATAAAAATGGCGATACAAGGCAATGACCATTTATTAACGACTACAAAGGAAGGGGTACTCTATCTGACCCTGAACCGGCCGGACAGTTTGAATGCATTCAGCCCGGACATGATGACAGGTCTAAAAGAAGCACTTACTGAGGCCCGTCATGACGAAACAGTCCGTACCATTGTTATTTCTGGTTCAGGACGCGCATTCAGTGCAGGTGGAGATGTCAAAACAATGGGAAAACAGCCACCTTTGGACGTTTATGATCATATTGGAGAATTAAACGAATTAATTCTTTCTATAAAAAATTTGGATAAACCAATTATTGCTGCAGTTCATGGTTTTGCGGCGGGAGCTGGTTTTAACCTTGCACTCGCTTGCGATATGATTCTTGCTTCAGAGGAAACTAATTTTATTTTAAGTTTTTCCAAAGTTGGGTTAATTTCAGATGGGGGCGGCCATTACTTTCTGCCAAAAATCATTGGTCCCTATCGTACGAAAGAGCTTTTGTTCAGCGCTGAACCGATAGCAGCTGAGAAGGCTTATGAATTAGGAATAGTTAATCATTTGTATCCGCTAGATGAATTACAGGAAAACGTTCATGATTTTGCCGTAAAAATGGCTTCTGGCCCTGTAACGGCATACGGTTTCATGAAGAGCTTAGTTGATCAGTCGCTTAATCTGGATTTAGAAACCATTCTTGAACAAGAACGAATTACGCAGGCTTCGGTCATATCAACAGATGACCATGAAGAAGGGGTTCAGGCTTTTAAAGAAAAGCGGGAACCGAATTTTAGAACGTAATCATGTGACGTTAATGTTTGAACAGGGGTGATGAAACGTGCTGGAAGAATACGGTTTAAAGCGTATTACACTCGACCTTCCGTTCCGTCTTGATCATGTAAATTGTTTTCTTGCTGAAGGAGAACAAGGCTGGACAGTCATCGATGCCGGTCTGCATAATCAGCAGACAGTTAATAGATGGGAGACGGAATTGAGCAGGAAAAATGTTACAGATATTATCGTAACACATTACCATCCGGATCATTTTGGGTATGCTGGCGGATTGCAGGCAAAACATAATGCACGCGTTTCCATGTCGGAAATTGATTACGACGCTGCTAAAAACGCTTGGAACCAAGCGTTTTTAGATGAACTTTCAGGAAATTATCTGCTGGCGGATATTCCGGACGATCAGGCAAAACAAATGCAGGCGAACACAGAGGACTTTATCTCGCGAATCACACCATACCCGGAAGTGAACCATTTTTTGGAGGATGGCGCTATCTTGTCCTTTGGCAAACATGACTATGAGGTGATTTCAACACCGGGACATTCGGATGGTTTGATAACATTTTATAACAAAGAAAAAGATATGCTGTTATCAACTGATCACATTTTACCAAAGATCACCCCAAATATTTCGTATTGGTTTCATGGCGAGCCAAACCCATTGGCGCGCTATCTGGAGTCATTGGATAAGATTGAGAAAGTTGAAGCTGATTTCGTTATACCTTCCCATGGTGATCCCTTTCATGGCGCAAATGATCGGATTGAGGAAATTAAATCACATCATGATGAGCGGCTGCAACAGACTTTGGAATCAATCGGCAATGGCAATACAGTGTACAGTGTCTGTCAAAGCCTGTTCCGGAAAGAGCTTACCGTCCACGAGATGCGGTTTGCGGTTGGCGAGACTCTGGCACATCTGGAATATTTACGATACAAGGGAGAGTGTGAAAGGGAACTTCGTTATGGGAAGTACTGGTATTCTTTATAAGAGTTAACTATTAAGGACTGTAAGAGCATTGTGGCTAGCCATGGGAGGACTTGATATTTTGCGAGACATTTATTCAAGTAAGAGTAATCATAAAAATGTATCAAAGTGTGGGAGAGATGTACTGCTAACAGCCACTGAGTAAATTATTAAGGGGGGGGTTAAATAATGCAAGACGTTTTGAAAAAAAGTTGGCCTAAAGGACTCCAAGAAGAATTGGATTATCGATTAGGCGAAAAGCCATTGCATGAGTACCTCATTCAAAATGCCAAGGAGCTGCCGAACCAACCCGGTTATATATTTTATGGAAATAATATCACTTGGAAAGATTTAGAGGAATACACACGCCGTTTTTCCGGTTTTCTTAAGGTCCAGGGAGTTGGTAAAGGTGATTGTGTTGGCCTATTTATGCAAAACTGTCCGCAATATTTGATAGCGCATTATGCCATTCAAATGATTGGAGCTGTAGTTGTGCCGTTGAACCCGATGTATAAAGAAAGTGAGCTGGATTATTTCATCAATGAAGCTGCGATTAAAGTGATAGTTTCCGGTGATGAATTATATCAGCGGATTGAAAATATCAAGGATAATGCGCCATCTCTTCAATTTTTAGTTACGACAAATTATGCTGATTTTCTTCCTAAAGCGCCAGAACTGCCTATTCCTGAAGAATTATCAATGAAGAAGAAAGATTGTGAGAGTGCTCATGATATGAAAAGGATGATTGACTCCGTTGATCCTTTAATGGAATTAGAACCAATTGATATTTGGAATGACGTTGGACACGTTGGACTCATGGTGTTCACCTCAGGAACTACAGGAAGACCCAAGGGTGCAATGTTGACTTATGGGAATGCCTTATTTAAGACAGCTGCAACTGTCCAAAGTTACAGATTAGAACAAACGGACAAATCATTGGCTTCAGCGCCATTAACTCATATTGCTGGGATGGTTATGGGAGTAAATGTTCCAGTTTACAGGGCACTTTCTTGCGTTCTGCTTACACGCTTCGATCCTGGTGCAGCTATCCAGGCAATTGAAGAGTATAAAATTAATAAATTATATACAGTCGCAACGATGAATGCTGCGATATTGAATTATCCGGAAATTGAAAAGAGAGATTTGAGTTCACTTGAACTAAATTTTGCTACCAGTTTTGGGATACAGGTTGATGAACAGTTAGCCAAGAAATGGAGAAAATTAACAGATGGTTGTATCCTGCTGGAAGCCTCGTATGGTTTAAGTGAAACACATACATGTGATACTTTCATGCCAATTGAGCACATCAAATATGGAACATGCGGTATTGCCACATATGATACAGCGTTGCGGATTGTTGATATGGAAACTGGAGAAGACTTGCCACCAGGTAAGGAGGGTGAAATTGCGGTTAAAAATCCTGGAGTATTTAAAGGTTATCTTAATCAACCTGATGCCACGGACGAAATACTCCAGGATGGCTGGGTATTCACAGGTGACATCGGGCAATTAGATGAGGATGGCTATATGTATTTCAAAGGGCGCGTGAAAGAAATGATTAAATCTTCAGGGTTCAGTGTATTTCCGGATGATGTGGAAGCGATGATAAGTGATCATAAGGCAGTTTCTCAGGTCGCCTGTGTTGGGGTTCCGGATGATTCCAAAGGAGAAATTGTCAAAGCGTTTGTTGTTTTAAATCCCTCATTCGAAGGTGAAATCAGTGAAAATGATTTGATGGAGTGGGCAAAGGAGAAAATGGCTGCTTATAAATATCCGAGGTCATTTGAGTTTATCGATAGTCTGCCAGAAACCAGCTCAGGAAAAGTATTACGGAGACTCCTTAAAGAATAGTATTGAAAATTATGTAAGGGTAAATGCTTTTAAAGATCTGTGATTTTATTAACATTATAATAAAGGAGAACTGGGATGGAAAAAGAAATTGAAGATCTATTAACAAGAAAAGATAATGCAAGGTTCGGAGGAGGTCTTCAGAAATTAGAAAAACAGCATCAACTGGGGTTTCATACTGCTAGAGAGCGGATTGAAAAATTGATAGATTCAGGTTCCTTCTTAGAATTGGGTAAACTGGCACATTCGGATCAGGACGGTGAAGAAACAAATAGTGCTGGTGATGGAGTTATCACTGGACTCGCAAAAGTCAATGGCCGTTTAATTGCTCTTCAGGTTGCTGACAGAACAGTTTTTGCTGGTACAGAGGGGATGGTTTATTTTCGTAAAACGCGAGCATTGCATGACCTGGCTATAAAGCGAGGTCTGCCTATGTTCAACTTAATGGAAGGCGGCGGCTTGCGTATGCCAGATGGTATGGGATCTGATGGTATAAGCCAAATGCTGTTTCACCAAGAATTATTACAACATCATAGGCAAGTGCCGATGATCACTTCAATTTTGGGAGACAGTTTTGGTGGTCCCACATGGACAGCCGTTTCTTCTGATTTCGTAAGCCAGGTTAAAGGAACGACAATGGCTGTGGCTGGCCCCCGGATGCTGGAAGTAGCAACCGGTGAAAAAGTCTCAAACGAGGAATTGGGGGGCTGGGATATACATGCCGAATATACGGGGCAAGCTGATCATTTCTCTGAAACGGAAGAAGATGCGATTGAAAGTATGAAACGCTTTTTGGATTACATGCCACAAAATTCACAGGAAGAGCCAATTCACCGGGAAACAGCTGATGACCCTCATCGCAGTTTAGAGGAAATCGTAAGTATTGTACCAACCAGGACCAAACGTGCCTATGATATGAAAAGAGTCATTAAGATTATTGTAGATGACGGTGACTATTTTGAATTAAAACCTGACTATGGCAAAGCGCTGATTACTGTTTTGACCAGAATAGATGGCAGAGTAGTTGGTATGATTGCGAACCAGCCTATGCAATTTGCAGGTTCAGCTGGCGTTAAGGAGTGTGAAAAAGCTACTGATTTTATCTGCCTGTGTGATTCATACAATATACCACTTGTATTTTTACACGACATACCTGGCTTCCGTGTATCAAGTGATGCGGAAAAATGGAAGATACCAACAAAAATTATGGTATGGAACCAGGCATTGGCACAATCGACTGTACCAAAGATTTCAGTTATTATCCGTAAAAGTATTGGTGCTGCTTACGGTAATATGTGCGGACCTACAATGGGTGCTGACTTTGTTGTAGCATGGCCAACAGCTGAGATTAATTTTACAGGGCCGGAAGTCGGAATTAATGTCGTTTATGGTGACGAATTACAACATGCGGATAATGTCCACGAAAAGCGTTCAGAACTATTGGGAACTTGGGGAGGTGATAGTTCTCCATATAAAGCGGCCAGCAAGCATTTAATTGATGATGTGATAGATCCAAGAGATACGAGAAAGTTTCTTAGTCAAACATTGGAGTTTTGCTGTGCCCGAAATGGTACAATCAGTGAGAAATCATTAGCTAACTGGCCAACAGGATTTTGACTTTAAAAGAGAATTTATTTAAGAAAATTTGATTGAGCATATCGTCAGCATTTATACAACATAATAAACCCGGCTAATTGCTTTAACCTTTAGAAGCCCTGTCATATAATGAATCATGACAGGGTTTTTTAATGTGCAGCGGTTTACGAAGGACTAGTGAGGAAGGCTGTCAGCACAAGCTTAGATTGCGGTGCTGAGGAAAGCCAGAACAGTTCAAATTATATCAATTCAGTCTGATTCATGCTAATATGGATGAAGTTATAAGATGCGAGGGATTTTAATGCTTTATGTCATTTGTATTGTCGTGGCGTTAATTGCTGCGTTTATCGGAAGCCTTGTTGGTTTAGGCGGTGGTGTTATTGTAATCCCGGTCATGCTGTTTTTGCATTCATACTCAGATGCTTTTGCTTGGGCAACGCCACAGGTGATCGTTGGATTATCACTGATTTCAATTGTGTTTACAGCTATTTCATCATCCATTTCCTACTATCGAAATGGGCAGATTAATAGTCGTATTGGCCTGTTATTTTTAATTGGCAGCATTCCAGGCGGCATTCTTGGCTCATGGCTGAATCAATTTATAAATACGGACCACTTCACATTGTATTTTGGCATTTTAATGATTGCACTATCGTTCCTGTTTTTACTGAAACGGGATAGACAGCGTGAAGAGCGGTCGAAAACACCAATCGTTTCTGTCGTCATCATTTCACTCATTGTAGGTGTTCTCTCCGGTTTATTCGGTATTGGCGGCGGTGCTATCATTGTTCCAGCAATGATCTTCTTGTTTGGTTTATCTGTTCACACGTCTGCAGCGACGTCCATGTTTGTCATTGTCTTTATCAGCATTATGAGTGCCGGAACACATATCGCTTTAGGTCATATTGAGTGGGAGTATGTTATCTTCTTTATTGTCGGAGCCTGGATTGGCGGCACAATAGGTGCTAAAGTTAATCAACACATTAAAAGCAATGTTCTGGAGTGGATTCTGCGTATAATGTTGATTGTTGTTGGTATCAGGCTAATTTTTGAAGGATTGATGTAAGGAGTTTATCAATGCAGGAAAAGCTTTATTTTTACTATACAAATGATTTACACAGTAATTTTAACAATTGGCCACAGGTTGCAGGCTTTTTAAAGGAAGCGAAAGCCCGGAGAGCAAGTGAGAATCAAGCCTCCTGGATAATGGATATTGGTGACCATGTGGACCGGGTGCATCCGGTCGCCGAAGCGTTTATGGGGAAAGCGAATGTGCAATTAATGAATGATGTCGGCTATGATCTGGCAACGCTTGGCAATAATGAAGGGATTACGATGTCACATGATGAACTTTATCATTTATATGATGATGCAGCGTTCCAGGTTGTTTGTGCGAATTTGCAGAGTATGACTGAAACTGAACCGGAGTGGCTGCAATCGACTGTTTATCTGCAATCCGATAGCGGTATAAGAATTGGCGTTATTGGCTTGACTGCACCATTTAATGCCTTTTATGAATTGCTTGACTGGCATATTTCGGCACCATTTGAAACGCTGGAAAAGCACTTGAATCATATGAAAGAATCAGCAGATATTATTGTATTAATGTCACACTTGGGCATTAGCCAGGATCAGAAAATTGCTCACCGCTTTAAAGCTATAGATGTCATTATTGGCGGCCATACGCATCACTTGCTGAGAAATGGCGAAACAGTGGAAAATACACTCATCACAGCTGCTGGCAAGCATTGCGGATTCGCTGGTGAAGTGGAGCTGACGTGGGATCATGCGAGGCAGGAGCTCATTGATAAAACGGCTGCCGTTTATGATATGACAGAACAGCCTCGGGATTTGGCAGCAGAGGAAACATTAAATACATTGACTGAAAAAGCCGACGACCTCCTTGGAAAACCAGTGATTGAACTGGCGGAACCGATAGAAGTTAAATGGTTTCAGCATACGGAAATCATGCAGAAATTAACGGATACCCTTAAAGAATGGACACATGCAGATGCAGCAATGCTGAATGCTGGTGTGTTGCTGGATCAAATACCAGCTGGTTTTGTGACGCACAAAGACATCCACCGTATCTGTCCACACCCAATTAATCCTTGTATGGTGGAACTTAACGGTGCGGAATTGACAGAAGTTATTCGGGCATCCTTAAGCAAAGATTTTACGGAATTAAAGCTGAAAGGTTTTGGATTTCGCGGTGAAATCCTTGGTCAAATGATTTATTCAGATCTTGATGTTCAGACGGTCGTGCGGGACGATGGCAGTGAATATCTTGAATCGGTTTATTATCAGGGTATGCCGCTTGACCCGGCAAAACAATACCGCATTGCAACAGCTGATACCTTTACATTCGGGCGGCTTCTGCCGGAAATTGCTAATGCGGAAGATAAGCACTATGTTCTTCCGGAATTTTTGCGTGATTTGCTTACGTACACATTGCGTCACAAAGTGCCGGCTGATTAATGAGTGACATGATGATTTGTTCATGCATACCATATCCTGTATTGGATAAGGGAGGCATAAACATCATGATGACTGTTAATCCGCTGGAAATTGAAGGAATGCAGTATACGGCCGTAACAGTGGAATTGCCCCGGACAACACTGCTGGTTATTTCAAACGAGGTCGGCTACATTATGTGCGGCGCGTTGGATGTTGATCTTTTAAATGATCGGCTTGCTGACAGGAAGGTGATTTCCGGTCGTGCCGCAGGTGTCAAAACAATTGATGAGCTGTTGGAGGCACCTCTGGAAAAAATAACGAATGCTTCGAAAGTATACGGCTGGGAACCAGGTATGACCGGCAAAGATGCACTGCTCAAAATAGCCTGATGAGATTCTACCCCTCTTAAAACAAGCATATGCTGTTTTGAGAGGGGGATTACGTTGCGAAAGCGTCTTACATTCCATAAACCAAAACGATCTGGAACACCGCTTCCGCTGCCCGTTGTTTTTGTATTAACAGTGATCATATTTGTTTTAATCGTTTTTCTGACGATCGTGATTATTGATAGGGGAATTACGCCGGCATTAAAGAGTATTGCTGACCGAAAGACAGAGGAATTTGCAACACGTGGTATTAACTCAGCCGTGAGGTTTGCACAAAATTACAATTATGATGATGTCGTTAATATTACATATGATGATGAAGGAAAAGTCGCTACTTATAACTGGGATCAAGCTGCTATCAGTGAAATTAATCGGGTCGCAACGGATCGGGTTGAAGAATATTTTCGTTATATGAACACTGGCGAGCCCCCGGACTACGAAAATTCGCTGTTTGAACCGGAGGAATTTGAGGATACGACCGATAATTTGCCTTCTAAAGATCCAACTGTTGTGGAAATCCCGATTGGTGAAGCTACTGGGAATACGATTCTCGCCAATCTCGGCCCGAAGATCCCAATTAATCTGGAATTTGTCGGTAATGTGCGTACAAATATTATTCGGGAAGAGGAGCCGCTGGGAATAAACGGTTCATGGTTATCATTATATGTCAAGGTTGAAGCAGATGTCCAAATTATTATCCCGTTTATGACCGATGTCACAACTGTTGAAACGGAAATTTATATCGATGGCGGAGCGGTAATGGGTGATATTCCTGACTTTTATGGCGAAGGTGATGGTGATAATCCTTCTATCTCTGTGCCTAAAAATTCCATCACTGGAGACGAAAAGAACTGATCTGTTAGAGTCTGGATAACAGATCTTTTTTTAAGTTTATAAAAATTCTAAATATTATGTTGACATAGTGAAGACCTGACAGTATAATAAGGAAACAAATATCAGAAAAAACTAAACAATTTAGCGTTTGGGAGGTTTTAACTATGTCAACACGTTCTCAGTGGGGGACAAGAGCAGGTTTTATTTTGGCTGCAATCGGTTCAGCAGTGGGACTTGGTAACATTTGGCGCTTTCCGACGACAGCCTTCGAAAATGGCGGCGGTGCCTTTATGATCCCGTACCTGGTCGCATTGCTGACTGCCGGCATCCCGATTCTGATCATGGAATTCACCATGGGTCACAAATACCGTGGCTCGTCACCATTAACGTTTAAGAACATGAACAAAAAGACAGAATGGGTAGGCTGGTGGGGTGTCCTAATAGCCTTTGTTGTTTCGACTTATTACTCGGTTATTATTGCCTGGGCAATATCTTATTCAATTTTTTCATTCAATTTGAACTGGGGTTCTGATACAGAAAACTTTTTGTACAATAACCATTTGGAAATGGTTGAAGCTGGCCAATTTGGCGGTTTTGTGCCTGGTGTTCTCATTCCATTAGTTATCGTTTGGCTGGTTGTCCTTGGTGTGCTTTACCGGGGCGTGCGAAAAGGTATCGAAATGGCTAATCGGATTTTTATCCCGACACTGGTTGTGGTTTTTCTGTTAATTGTTATTCGTGCTCTTACATTGCCCGGAGCAATTGAAGGGTTAAATGCATTTTTTACACCTGATTTCGATGCCATATTGGATGGGCAAGTCTGGATAGCAGCGTATGGTCAAATATTTTTTAGTATGTCAATTGCCTTTGCTATTATGATTACGTACTCCAGTTATCTACCGAAAAAATCGGACATAACGAACAACGCCTTTATTGTCGGTTTTGGAAACTCGAGTTTCGAACTTTTATGCGGTATTGGCGTGTTTTCAGTCCTGGGCTTTATGTCTGTCCAGCAGAATGTTCCTATTAATGAAGTTGTTGATGGTGGCATCGGTCTGGCATTTGTTGCCTTTCCGCAAATTATTAACGAGTTTCCAGCACTTAATGAATTATTTGGGTTTTTATTCTTTGCATCGCTCGTACTGGCAGGTATGTCATCGCTGATATCAATTATTGAAACCTATGTAGCAGGCTTGTCAGATAAGCTGAATATTTCCCGGAAAAAGGCTGTCCTGATAGGCGGAGGTACTGCCGCACTCGTTTCCCTTGTATTTGCAACACGGGGAGGCATAAACTTCCTTGATGCTGTCGATTACTTTATTAATCAGTTCGGTATAGCCTTTATTGGATTGGTCGAGGTCGTCCTGATCGCTTGGGTTCTGCGTAAGCTGGGCGAATTCAAAGAACATGCCAATAGTGTTTCTGATATCAGACTTGGTGGCTGGTGGACCTTTAGCCTTAGTGTCATTACCCCGATTGTCTTGGGCTTCACCATGTTTGATCTGTTCAGAAAGAATTTGCTGCAGTTATTTGATAAACCAAGTGGCAATTATGGAGGCTATTCGGATCTATTTGTATTGTCCAGTGGCTGGTTAGTTGCTGCTGGGGCCCTAATCGTTGGCATTATTATTTCCTTGCTGAAATGGCGTGCGTCGAAGAATGCAGACGAACATAAAACACAAGATACAAGGGAGGCGAAGTAATATGACCGGGGGAGCAATTACATTGATGATTGTATCAATGCTGATTATTTGGGGAGGCTTGACTGCCAGTATTACGAACGCAGTTAAAAAAGCTGGCAAACGAAAGTAGTATCACTTAGTATCCAAAAAAGGGAGTCTTTACCGGCTGCGGTAATGGCTCCCTTTTATGTTGTGAACAAGGCATATTTATGGATTGGCATCTAGTCTGATTCTTGCCGTTCCCACTTTTGTAAATAGGGATAGGGATTAAAGGACCATTCATCGTATCCATTATCCTGATACAAGCCATAGTGAAGATGTGGCGGAAATTTACCGGATGTTCCTGGTGGGCCATAGCCGGTTGAACCGACTTTACCCAGGGTGTCGCCGGGTTCAACAATCTGCCCTGTATGAATGTTATCTTTATAACTGCTCATATGAGCGTAATAGTGATAAACGTTATTAATATCCCGAATGCCCAGCCGCCAGCCTCCATATAAGTTCCAGCCTTTCATTTCAATAACTCCGTACGTTGTTGCTTTGACAGGCGTTCCATGATCTGCGAAGATGTCGGATCCTTCATGCATCCGCAGCCCGCCAAATCCCCGGGTGTCGCCCCAATTATTTTTCGTTGTATAATTATAGGACATATCAAGCGGGAAAGCGCGTTCTGTCAATTTGAGCCGATTAAATTGCTTGAAAATTGCGGCCGTATTCATAATGGTCTGGACCGTTAAGTCCCGCTTATAATAACGCCAGATGGCCATTTTGATTTGATCCCGGGATCGGCCATACTCCAGCAAAAGATTGGCCATTGTGTACAAAGCATCTTCTGGATTATCGGGATCGGCCTTACCATTGCCGTTTCCGTCCTTGCCTTTTCCATGAAAAAATTGAATAATGCTGCGATCATTGATCATAGCACTGTTGCCGATTCCATACCACAATTCATCTGGGAATGCAATTGATATAAGCTGTTCATCCTTAACGTCGTCAGAGCTGTTTCGTTCATACTGATCAATTGCGGCCAAATAATACCAGGGGATTTGGGTCAGTGCAGCTGTCTTTTTATAGAGCACCATACGTTTCTCTTGTATATTCTGTGCATTATCTGCCAGAACAGGATGAGTAAGAATACCGAACATGAAAACAGCAGTCATGAGAAGGGATAGTCTCTTACGCACACCGGTTCACACCTCCTTGTGATCCTTAGAAAATTTAAGCAAGCACTAGGTATCCGTTCCTTGTGGGGATTCCTGCATGCGATCAATGATTTGATTGATCGTATTATCATAATCATTGTCCTGTATTCGTGAATTGTGCAGGCTCTGAATGTCGGGGATCAGAGCTTCGTTGTCAGAAATATAAACGTCAAAATATCCTGGCAGAATAGATACAGCTGTTTTGTTGACTATATCTGCCGCCTCGTTGTTATCTAAATTATCTTGCTTGCCATAAGCAATAAGCGTTTTATCTTCCGTTACAAGAGTTGCAGCTTCGTCGAAATCCTCATTCTCTAATACAATCCGTGTAATCATATTCGCCAGACTGGTTCGGTCAATGTCAATGGATTGCTGCCCCTTATCAGCAGCGTTATCAACATCTTCTTTTGTATAATGGACATATCCCAGCTTGTCCTCACCAGATGGGTTGGATGGTGTTGTCTTTTGATCTGGATCCAGTTCATCAGTAATTTGTTGGTGTTCGTCGGCTTGAGGGCGATCATTATCAGATGCCTTGTCGGTATTGGCGCAGCCTGCTACCAGGATAGCTATAAGCAGAGACATTGGAATAAGCAATCGTTTTGTCATGACAATCCTCCTTATGCTGTGGATGCAACATGTTCTGTTGACTTAGTTTGTTTGAATCAGCATGAAAACATACAGCATGCTGGCGAAAATATTGGTGAGATTTTCGACGTGTGATAAACTTGATGTGTCATGAGGTGATGGTATTGATTGAGATACAGGGGAAAACGTATGAGATTATTGAAAATGAAAAGGATGGTTTTGATGAAGAACGTTTAAACAAACGTTTTTCTGAGATTTTGTCCAAATATGATTTTGTTGTAGGTGACTGGGGTTATGATCAGCTGCGTCTAAAAGGATTTTATGATGACCAAAACCCAAGCGCCGATTTTGATACTAAAATAAGCACTCTGGATGATTACTTATATGAACATTGCAATTTTGGCTGTGCTTATTTTATTTTGAAAAAAGTTAACAAATAAGGGCAACCGGCGACTAGCAGCCGCTTGCCCTCCTCGGTTCACCCTGGTGTTTAATCGTCCGGTTCATCATGCAGCGGATGTGATCCAGGAGCCTGTCTGGGCAGATCATCGTGCTGCTCTTTATCCGGATAAATAAATGCACTCTTACGTTTCTGACCTTCTTTCCATGGAGTGGATTTACTCCCTTTTGACACATGATCATTAAATTCTGAGCCGAATGGTCCCTCCGGAAATTCTTCAGGAATTAATTCTTGCTGATCTTCTACATTTTTAAAATTACTGTATTGTTTTTTATCATTTTTTCCCATTTGTTTCACATCCTTTCTTAATCACTATTGTGCCGCATTTAAACAAAGTAATTTTTCCTATATCAACAATTAAAGACTATATTTTCCAATATGATTGGCCAGTGACATCCTTAATTTAGCATCGATGGTTAAAACTCATCTTTTTCCTCGCCAAGCTGATATTTTGCTTGGATCGTTCTGAATCCTTCCCGCTTGTGGGCTAATCTTTCCATCACATTAAACCATTCGTATCCGGCGTCTTCAAATACATTTGTCAGCAATTTGTTTTGTTCCTCGTTTAATATTTGTACAAGGTTTTTTCCTTTTTGAGTTGGATAAAGTCTCTTGATGCGCTTATCATCATTTGCTTGATATTCCTCAATCAGCTGTTCCGTTTTTAATTTGCTGAATGTCCGGTGTGATCCTTGTTTTGTTATTTCCAGAAAGTCGAGGAGTTCTTTAACCGAAATGCCAGGCATTTTTGATATGTAAAATAAAAAGCGGTGGTGCTGCCTGCTCATACCATATTTTTCAATGATTTCATCTGCTGTTTTAATAAATGTCTGATAAGCGAAATGAAATAACATTAGATTATAATCATCTTTTTCCGTCATGCTATCACCTTTTTTGTAAACTCTTTGTTTCAAATTATATATGAGGTACTCCAAAATGACAATAAAAGTCAAGTATGTTGACCTTTATTGCCTTCAGCGCTTATAATATAGGCGAAGAGCTCAAGGAGGTATTCTCATGACTTATACAGTAGGGCATTTTTTAATAGATGAATTGAGTAAAGCTGGTGTTGATAAGACTTTTGGTGTTCCTGGAGATTTTAACTTAACATTTCTTGACACCATTACAGAGCATCCGGATATGGAATGGATTGGAAACACGAATGAATTAAATGCCAGTTATGCGGCTGATGGCTATGCACGTGTTAATGGCATTGGAGCGCTTGTAACCACATTTGGTGTCGGCGAACTAAGCACTATGAACGGCATAGCTGGTGCCTACGCTGAACGTGTTCCTGTGGTTGCTATTACAGGAGCGCCAACAACGAATGTAGAAAACCAGAAAAAATATGTGCATCATACCTTGGGTGAAGGCCGCTATGATGATTTTCGGAAAATGTTTAAACCGATAACGTGTGCACAAGCCTATATTACGCAAGTGAATGCACAAGAGGAGATTCCAAGGGTCATCCAGCTGGCCATGCGTGAAAAACGTCCAGTTCATATTCATTTGCCTATTGATGTGGCTGCTATGCCATTGACACCAGCCAATCATCAAGTCTCTCTTATAGAAGCTGACCATTCAGATGCACTCGATAAGATGGTGCAATCGGTGCAGGAACGCCTGAACCAGGCAAAACAGCCTGTTATTATTGCCGGTCATGAAATCAACAGCTTTCGTGCTCATGAAGCACTTCAGACATTCAGTGAAGAAAAACATATTCCGGCAGTGCAGCTGTCACTTGGAAAAAGCGCTTTTGCGGAAACGCATGAAAACTATATTGGCATGTATGCCGGTGCCGTTTCTGAGGAGCGTGTCAAAAACTATGTGGATGGAAGCGACCTTGTGCTGAATATTGGTGCTAAATTAACGGATTCAGCGACATCTGGGTTTAGTTATGGTTTTAATGAAGCTGATATGATCGTTATCAACCATCGTTTATTTGATGATCATGAAAATGCGATGGAAGGTATTCCGCTTCTCGAAAGTCTCAATGCTTTGAATCAACAAATTGATTTTCGAAATGAAGCATCGTTTGAAACTTATCGGCCTGCTGGGCGTATTGAAGCTAGTGATAAGGAGCTGACACAAAACAATTACTTTAATTTAATGAATCAATTCTTGCGTCCTGGCGACGTGATTCTGGCAGAGCAGGGGACGTCCTTTTTCGGGGGCTATACCATGAAACTGCCAGCCAATAGCCAATTTATTGGCCAGCCGCTATGGGGTTCGATTGGTTATACACTTGGCGCGCTTTTGGGAACGCAATTAGCTGATAAAAACCGGCGTAACATTTTGCTGATTGGTGATGGATCCGTACAGTTGACTGTTCAGAGCCTGTCAACGATGATCCGGGAAAACATCAAGCCGATTATATTCTGTATTAATAATGATGGCTATACGGTAGAACGTATGATTCATGGGGAAGATGCCTCCTACAATACTATCAAGATGTGGCATTATCGTGACTTGCCGCGTGTATTTGGAGCTGAAGATGAAGTGGTGACACACTTCGTGGAAACAGAACAACAGCTTGTTGATGCATTTTCCCAAATAACCAATCAGCCGGATAAGATGCATTTTATTGAAGTCATGATGCGTGTGCTGGATGCTCCGGACAATCTAAAAGAAGTGAGCAAGGCGTTCGCCGCACAAAATGAATAACGAAATGATTCATGCACCCTTGTTGTTTAAAAGGGTGCATGTTTTGTACAGTATGATGATTCCTTTGTGTGATATGATAGGATTGATTATGAGTCAGGAGTGATTAACATGTATTTCGTTGATAGAGGGCAAATTGAGGCGATATTAAATTATATGGATCAGCTTCTAGAGGAGGTTGGTAAGCATTCGTTTACGACGTTTGCCGAGAAACTATACCTTGAACGTACGGTGCATCTGACGATTGAGTCAATGCTTGATGTCGGAAATATGATGATAGATGGCTTCATTATGCGTGATCCGGGTGGCTTTGAGGATATTATCGATATATTGATCGATGAAGAGGTTCTGCCAGAGAACGAAGAAGAAGCTTATAAGACCGTTATCCGTTTGCGGAAAATGGTGGTCAAAGACTATCTGCATGTGGACTATCAGCAGCTGATTGATACACTTCAGCAGCATCAAGATACCCTTGCACAATTTAGTTCACATGTCAGACATTATCTGGATACCGAATTAGGTGTGGCGAATGCCTTTTCCAACGAGTGAGCTGAGGAAACAGTATTTAAACCGCAATAACTCGCAGTCACACTGCTGCAAATTAAGACTGGAAAGAGTGAATTTACAACATGACAACGTATAACGCGTATATAATTGATCTGGATGGCACCATGTACCGGGGAAATGAGCCAATTGCGTATGCAGCAGCATTTGTTGACACGTTGGTTTCTGAGCAGATTCCCTATCTGTTCCTGACCAATAATTCATCCAAAACACCTGCTCAAGTCTCTCATAAATTACAGCAAATGGGGATCCCTTCGACGGCTGAGCATGTTTTAACATCAAGCATGGCGACGGCTGACTATATTAAACGAGAGCATCCTCAGGCGCGTTGCTATGTTATAGGAGAAGAAGGGCTTCATGAAGCTTTGAAGCAGGAAGGACTTGCTGTTGTAGAGGAAAACAGTGATTTTGTCATTATAGGCATGGATCACAGCATAACGTACGATTCCCTGTCCAAAGCTTGTCGTGAGGTTCGTCATGGTGCTCAGCTTATTTCCACAAATGCAGACACAACCATCCCGACTGACAGGGGGATGGAGCCGGGAAATGGTGCCCTGACATCTGTCGTATCTGTCAGTACGGGAAAGCAGCCCACGTTTATCGGTAAACCGGAAACCATCATCATCGACCAGGCTTTGAAGCGCCTAGATGCTGAAAAGCCCAACACCCTGATGGTAGGGGATAATTACGACACGGACATAGGAGCAGGTATCAATGCAGGCATCGATACGTTAATGGTTTTCACAGGCGTGACACCATTCAGCTGTTACCCTTCGTTACCTGTCAAGCCATCATATTACGTACAGAATCTAAGTGAATGGCTCCCCCATATTAAAAAAACTGCTCTTTAATCGAGCAGTTTTTTACATTATTCGTCCAATAATGCATCATCAGCCGCGGAATGGGCCAGCCGACTTGAAGCCGCCGCAGCAATAGCCCCGACAATATCATCCAGAAATGTATGACACTCGCCCGTTGACTTATCATTTAAAGGGCCAAGAATCCCTGGTTTTTGTTTATCAATATAGCCATAATTGGTAAAGCCGATAGAACCGTACACATTAACAATTGAAAAAGCTATAATTTCATCAATGCCATATAAACTTTCATCCGTTTCGATTGTCTGCTGCAGCGGCTGATCCAGTTTTTTCTGCTCAGCCAGGCAGTCGAGCTGAATCCCGGTTAAAATGGCATTCTGCACTTCTCGTTTGCCAAATACCCGGTTCACATTATCCCGGCACGTGTCCATATCCAGACCATCATGATAGTTTGCCTGTAAATAATATACAAGGTCTGCTATATCATCAATTGTTACGCCGCGTTCTGACAGCCAATCGCGTGCTTTTTTTTCTAATTCTGATCGATTTGTTTGATTTTCCATTATGATCACCTTTTCAAAAAAATTGTTAAACTAATGTGCTTGCTGACATATATTATAAGAGGAGCTGATGAAAGGAGTGACTGAGATGGAGACATTTCTCGAAACGTATTATAGCATTCAGGCAGGGGACAGGACCGTGTGGGATGGAACGGAAGTATTTCAGGATGCTAATTATACTTATTTTATCATATACGCCGACCAGACGGAAGCCATACATATGGAACAGGCTGCATTAGCTTATTATTACTACGAGAATGATTACAGAAACGTAGCGGTACCGGTACCAACTCTGGATGGTAAGTGGTTTAGTGTTTATGATGATACGCCTTGCATGGTATGGCGTGCGAATCATAGGCCAGTACTGCCAAAAGGCCCGCATGGTGAACGGTTAGCGGTATTTCATATGACGGGAGCGGCTTATCCATATGAGCCGGAAACCATTTTCAATTATGGTCAATGGAAAGAATTATGGATCGAGAAGTTAACAGCATTTGAAAATAAAATAAATTGGGAAGCCCATAATCATCCAAATGACTATTATCGTCTGCTGATGGATTCGATGCCTTATTTGATTGGATTAAGCGAAAATGCGATTCAATATATGCAGGAAACTGAATCTGAACAACGATTCCATGATACTGATCAGGCAACTGTTGTCTTCGGACGCTATAAAAATCAGCTGGAAAGCTCTCTCGTATGGGGAACGGAATTCGCTGTTGATCATCCAGCACGTGATTTGGCGGAATATATTCGCTATCAGCTGTTGTATGCGGAAGATCCGTTACGTGATATTTCCTTATTTCTGAATGATTATCAGCGTATCCGGCCGCTATCTATTTTTAGCTGGCGTGTGTTGTTGGCACGTCTGTTATATCCAGTCCATTTTTTTGATGTCATCGGACGAGGATTTTCGGCAGACCAATATGAAGGAGTTCATGCAGAACTGGCCGAATTGTTGCAGAAGCAGCCTATGTATGAGGAAAGACTGGGGTTCTTTTTTGAAAACGCTGGTATTAACCCTGAAGCCTTGCAAATACCTGTGTTACACTGGCTGTAAACGCTATTTCGGCACTCAGATAACCCGATCTTAAAAATGCCGCAAACGAAAGAGGAGAAGATGCATGAAACCCGTTATTTATGTAACCAGAAAAGTGCCAGAAGATGTCTTGCAGTCATACCGGGCGCTGTTTAATATTCGCATGTGGGAGGAAACCGAACAGCCCGTTCCGCGGAGTGTGCTGCTTCGGGAAATCAGTCAGGCTGATGGGCTCTTATGTATGCTCACTGAATCTATTGATCAGGAATGCCTTGCTGCTGCCAAAAACCTGAAAGTCGTTGCCAATATGGCTGTCGGTTATGATAATGTTAACGTCGAAGCAGCCCATGAGCGCGGGATTGTGGTGACGAACACACCTGATGTGCTGACAGAGACGACAGCCGACCTGACATTTGCGCTTCTTTCGGCCACGGCACGCCGGATAGTTGAAGCGTCGGATTATATCCGTAATGGCAACTGGACGAATTGGTCACCTTATTTACTGGCTGGATCTGATATTCATGGAAAAACAATTGGTATTGCAGGTCTTGGCAAAATTGGTGAGGCGGTAGCCAGACGTGCGAAAGGCTTCGGCATGTCCATTCTATACCATAATCGTTCACGGAAGGAAAAAGCGGAGCAGGAATTGGGAGCTGTTTACAAAGGTTTTACGGAAATGCTGCAGGAGTCGGACTTTGTTGTTTCATTAGTCCCTTTAACAGATGAAACAGCAGCCATGTTTGATGAAACGGCTTTTCAGAATATGAAATCATCGGCTATTTTTATCAATGTCTCCCGTGGCGGCACGATGGATGAAGAGGCACTTCTCCAGGCGCTTACAACACAAAGAATTCGAGCTGCCGGACTTGATGTGTTCGCTGAGGAGCCTATCTCACCGGAACACCCGCTGTTGGGACTTCAGAATGTTGTCTGTCTGCCGCATATCGGATCAGCAAGTGAAACGGCTCGGACAAAGATGCTCGAACTTTGTCTGACCAATTTAAACGCTGTATTGCATGGGCAGGAACCTTTAACACCTGTACCATAATAATAAGGCAGACAACAAAATGTCTGCCTTAATCAGCCATGTATTAAAAAACCTGCTCAATCTCTGATACGCCGGGAACTTCAGATCTCAAGGCACGTTCGATGCCAGCTTTTAATGTGATGGTAGAACTTGGACAATTGCCACAAGCCCCCATAAGACGAATAAGGACAATCCCTTCATCATCAACATCAACCAGTTCCACATCGCCGCCATCACGAAGTAAAAAAGGCCGGAGTTTGGTCAGGACTTCCTGTACCTGCTCTTGCATGACCGATCTCTCCTTTCGAAAGTTGTTCATTTGAACACGCATGTCTTCTTATTATTATAAAGTGATCAGGATAGAAATTCACTTATCCAGTTTATTTTCTTTAATTACTTTTATTGTACCTTTGTTCAGCTATTTTGTAAAATAAAACTAACGTTATGATGAGGGGGAATTGAAGTGGCAGACAATATTTCGGTCACAGTCTATGGGGCAGAGCAAATTTGTGCAAGCTGTGTTGGCGCACCGGGTTCCCGAGAAACTTATGAGTGGCTGCAGGCGGCTATTGGACGGAAATATCATGACGCTAACTTTGTTTATAAATATGTTGATGTCGAGCAGCCGCCAGATGATGACAGCGATCAAAACTTGAGTGAGCGTATCTTGCAAGATGAGTTTTTCTATCCGCTCGTGCTCATAAATGGTGAAATTGCTGCTGAAGGTATTCCGAGACTCAAACCCATCTACCGGGAATTGGATCGAAATGGGGCGGTTGTTCAAACTTAGATATAAAGCATTAAGTATCATGTGCTGTTTTATAGCAAAATGGCAGGGCTTGAATAAGCTTTAGGTTTGAATTATTATCTAATAATTTGTATACTTGAGGATACTAACTTAAGTTGACTTATCTCAAAAACAGGAGGTTTCATATATGGTGATTTCAATCACAGAAGATGCAGCAGCACGGGTTAAAGAGATGATGCAGGACGAAGAAGCAGGTGCCCGGCTGCGTTTTGGTGTCAAAGGCGGCGGTTGCAGCGGTCTTTCCTACTCATTGGGATTTGATCATGAGATGAATGACGAACTTGACATGGTTGAAGAGGATAGCGATATACCGGTTGTGATGAACAAACAGGATGTGCCGATTATTGAAGGAACAACCATTGACTTTAAACAAAACATGATGGGCGGGGGATTCAGTATTGATAATCCAAACGCCATTGTGTCATGCGGCTGCGGCTCATCGTTCAAAGCTAAAAAACGCGAGGGAGCACCGGAAAAATGTTAAACTGATTAACAAGAGTCAGAGCGTTTGCTGTAACGTCTGGCTCTTGTTTATGTTAAAACATTGATGTAGAATGCTGTGGCTGAACGCGTGCATCTGGATCGATGTACTGCTTAGCGTTGTTAATGGCTGTTGGGCCTTCTCCAAACCCAGTAGCAATCAAGTCGATTTTGCCGGGATAAGAGGTGATGTCACCGGCCGCGTAAATCCCCGGAATAGTCGTTTCCATTCGTGAATTGACAACGATGCTGGTCTTATCGATATCAAGTCCCCAGTCTTTTATAGGCCCAAGTGATGAAATGAAGCCATAATTACAAAGCACCGCATCTACTTCGACATTGATTGTTTTGTCTCCTTTAACTTCATTAAGCGTCACACTTTCGATTTTGTCATTTCCATTTATTGCTTCTGGAACAAAAGGTGTTGTAATCGCCACACTTGAATTTCTCAACTTGTCGACACTATGTTCGTGAGCCCGGAATTTATCACGCCGATGAACCAAGGTAACTTTATTGGCCACCTGCTCCAGCATGAGTGCCCAGTCTACTGCTGAATCACCACCGCCGAGAAGCATAACATTCTGGCCTTTATAAGCATTCATATCTCTGACATGATAATGCAGGTTGATGCCCTCGTACGTGTCACTGCCCTCAACTTTCAAACGGCGCGGCTGAAATGCGCCATTGCCTGCAGTAATGATAATGGTCCTGCTATAGTGTTCCTCGCCTGAATTGGACGTTAATTTAAAAGTATCATCTTCAAGACGTTCCACATTTTCTACGGACTGTCCCAATACAATTGACGGATCGAACATTCTGGCCTGCTTCTCCAGGTTGTCCACCAGTTCCTGTGCGCGGATGCCAGGGAAACCAGCGACATCGTATATATCTTTTTCTGGATACAGGGCTGTTAATTGCCCGCCGGTATGTGGTAAACTTTCCATTATTTTAACGCTTGCCTGGCGCATCCCGCCATAAAAAGCTGTGAACAAGCCAGTGGGACCAGCTCCAATAATGGTTACGTCATATACTTGATCTGACATGGATGTCCCTCCATTGACAATAGTTATCATATACATATCCATCGTATCATAAATCAATTACCGAGTGTATTGTTGCACCTTATGCCGGTATGGCTGCTGGTTATGTCCGGTTGAGATACTTATCAATCGTTTGCAAGGTCTTGAAACTTTGCTCGAAAAGTCATAGGATTAGTAATGAATTACAATTATATTACATAATGTGTCAAAATAAGCAGACTTGATAAGATGGAAGTGACAAAGATGGGGAAGCCAAATATTGTAATACTGGGTGCGGGGTATGGCGGTCTCATGACTGCTATTAAGCTGGAAAAGCTGCTGTCCGCACATGAAGCTGAAGTAACGCTTGTGAACAAATATGATTATCATTATCAAAAAACATGGCTGCATGAAAACGCAGCCGGCACACTTCCTGCTGATCGGGCATGGTTTCCGATTAAGGATGTGATTAATACGAACAAAACCAGCTTCATCATGGATACCGTCCTATCGGTGAAGCCCAGCAAGAAGAAGATTAAAATGAAAAATGCGGACCTTACATACGATATCCTGATCGTTGCATTGGGATCGGAACCGGACACAGGCGGTAGACCAGGCGTGGATGACCATGCCTTTACGATTGCGAATATTCATGAAGCGCGCCTTCTCAAAGAACAGCTTAATTATAATTTTGCGAGGTATCATTATGAAGATGAAAAAAATCGGGGAAGACTGAATATCGTTGTTGCTGGCGGCGGACTATCAGGCATTAGCTATTTAGGTGAACTGGCTAATCGAATTCCAGAACTTTGTGAAGAGTACGATATCCCAAAGACACTGGTTCGTCTTATTAATATTGAAAAAGCATCAACAGTGCTTCCGGAATTTGATTCACAGATGGCTGAATACGCCTTGAATTCGCTTGAATCCCGGGGTGTTGAATTCATTATGGATGCAGAAGTACAGGCATGTGATTCGGACAGGGTGATTTATGAGAAAAATGGTGAAAGAATGATGATTCCCACCTTTACAACTGTTTGGACTGGTGGGGTACGCGGTCATGCCATTGCTGCAGAAGCAGGATTCACGCAAACAAACGGAAAACTTGATACAGGACAGGATATGAGAGCCATAGATGATAGTGCAGTGTTTGCAGTGGGGGATTGTGCGGCTGTTCAAATTGATGGAACAGATGAGCCCTATCCCATGACGGCTCACATGGCGATTCAGGAATCAGATACGGTCGCTCGCAATGTCACAAATTTAATTCAGGGCCACGGTGAGCTGGCAGCATTTAGACCATATAAGCCTGGAATCATGGCCTCCCTTGGCAGCACAGATGCCTTAGGGAATGTGTTTAATCACCGTCAATGGTTTGGCTGGCGCGCTATTATCCTGAAAAAAATGTTTGATAATCGGAATTTATTTAAATTGGGTGGCTTCAATCTGTGGCTGCGCAAAGGTAAATTCAACCTCTTTTATTGATTTGGTTATATTGTGATATGATTGAATCTTTGTTTTTTTGCTGTTTTGTTATAGAATAAGGGTAAGGCTTGTGTGGATAACTGAAGGAGGAACAGGCGTTGATTCAGTTTGTTGTTTCCATTTTATTGTTTTTAGTTATATTCTTTGGACTGGCTTTTATATTAAATATGCTGCTGCGTACAACGTGGCTTATGGCAATTATTTATCCGATTATTATTGTGATGATCGTAGATGGCATGCCGACAACCGATTATTTCACGGCTCCACAAGAATCGTTTACGACTGCGTTCACCAGACTGACAGAGGTTACAGCGGCGGATATTACAATTCTTGGGGCAGGTTTTGCGGGTACCATTATTTCTGGTATTATTATTAAATTATTGCGTAAGAACGGTTATCAAATGTTTTAGGGTGGCTGGGACAAACGTGCGAAGCCAGAATGAGCATGTGTGTGGCTAAATAGCTCCAGAAATACGCGGGCGGATGGTGAGTCACCTTGCAACTGGCGCACTCCAGGCTCTCACCTATGTCTCTTTTCCCTCCGTCTATTTCCTTCGCTAATTTAAGCTGATTTGATGGCTGCTTGTGATGTATATAAATGAACTATTTGGCAACACTGACCAAGTAGGCAGTTATTTCCGGTGCATCAGGAAATTTCCTGATGGTGACACCCAATAACACACTGCCGGGAAGGTGTTATCATTTAGTATGCCGACATTGCTCAAGCGATCAGTCATGATACTCTTGTTTTTCGGAATCTTTTTGGGTGCATGGTCAAAGGTGTCTCCACTATCTTTTGCAGATGAGGCAGAAGGGCTGAGTGACGATGAGCCGGTTTCGTTTGCGGCCTCCAGAGAAGCCGAATACCGAGAGACGACACTGGAAGATAAGACATTGAAGACAAAAAGACAGCAGAAATCATATATTTCCAGCGAACGAATTGAAGGCCCTGAAACACTGGAAGAGTATGTTAACGCTGAAAATTACCCAAGTGCTACTGTTATGGCAACTGGCTATACGGCAGGTGTTGAATCGACTGGCAAAACATCTGAGCACCCGCAGTATGGTATTACGTTTTCCGGTGTTCCGGTAAAGCGTGATCTGTATTCGACGATTGCAGCCGATCTGGACGTTTACCCGATTGGCACTGTCATGTTCATTCCCGAGTATGGTTATGGCGTTGTGGCTGATAAAGGCAGTGCCATTAACGGCAACGACATTGATTTATATTTCGAGACGGTTGAGGACGTCTATGCCAAATGGGGTAAACAGGAAGTTGACGTCTCGATTATTAAAAAAGGCGATGGCACGTTAACAGAAGAGGTTCTTAACAACTTGAATGAAAATGAAGCTTTACAAGTCTTCCGCGAGCAAATAACCAAAAGCTAATCAAGACGTCCCGCGATATGAACCATTTCGGGTGCTATATGATTCAGAGAGTGCGAGCAGCCGAATGGTTTGTCGACGGCAGGCGTTTTATCAGATTAACTGTAAATAGGGCTGCCAAACAGGTTAGTCCCGCGTCCTTGATCAAAAACGGCAGCATGCTTGTCCATGCAGCTAAGTAAGAGATATCCAGTTCAAGCCATGTATTCATCGCCATATACATATATGTAACACCGGCGCCATAATTGATGGCCAGCCCAGCCAGTGCTGCAATTGAATAAACCGGTGTGGAGGGCTTTCTCGATTGTTCAGCGATCCATCCGGCAACAAATGCCACACCAATAAAGGAAATAATAAATCCGCCGGTGGGTGAAATGAGCTGCATAGGACCTGCTTTCATTTGAGCGAAAACTGGAACGCCTGCTAAGCCGACCAGGATGTAGGTAACCATAGCGATGCTCCCCCGTTTTTTGCCAAGCATTAGTCCCGCGATAATGGCGAAAAATGTTTGCAGGGATAAGGGGACAGCTGTACCGCCAATAGGCAGTGCCAGAAAGGGAAGCCAGACTGTTATATTAGCACCAACAGCCATGAGACAGACAAACACAGATCCAAATGTTAAATCGACTGTTCGTAGCGTTTTCAATAGCTAGAGCCTCCTAAGTTGATGATGGTTCGATATTAAGCCTAGTTAAGCCAATTGTCAACCTTTAAATATAAAGGTTTACAATTAAACTAAAAAACAGCCTCATCAACAAGACTGTTTTTCAGCTTGATGCGCTAATTTGCTAATGTGTTATTTGATGGCTGTTTCAAGTGCAATAGTCATCATGTCATGAAAGGTTGTCTGACGTTCTTCAGCCGTCGTCTCCTCACCAGTAAGCACATGGTCTGATACCGTCAGAACTGTGAGTGCCTGGCGGTTGAATTTGGCCGCAAGTGTATAGAGTGCCGTTGATTCCATTTCAATAGCCAATACATTATATTTGGCGAGCAGTTCGTTAACTTCTTTAGCATTGTCCCGATAAAATGTATCATTTGTAAAGACATTGCCAACTTTTGGATCCAGTCCCTGTTCTATGCAGGTATCGTAGGCATTTTTCAGCATCTGGAAATCGGCGAGGGGCGCATAATCAATGCCGCCGAAGATCATGCGGTTCGTTTGTGAATCAGTTGTTGCTCCCTGGGCCAGAATGATGTCGCGCACTTTAACATCCTCCTGAATGGCACCGCATGAGCCGACACGAATTAATGTCTGCACATCGTACTCCTGAATCAGTTCATTGACGTAAATCGAAATGGATGGAACACCCATACCGGTCCCCTGAACAGAAATACGTTCACCCTTATATGTACCTGTGAAACCATACATTCCCCGTACGTGATTATATTGCGTAACGTCGCTTAAAAAATTTTCAGCTATAAATTTTGCGCGCAACGGATCGCCCGGCAATAGAACTTTGTCAGCAATGTCACTTTTCTCAGCACCTATATGGACACTCATGCCACATATGCCTCCTTAAAATAATGAATTGACTATAACGTTATCATAGCAGCAGGATAAAAAACAAATTTTAGGTGAAGCCTGCAGAATTTACTGCATATATATTTCAAAAACCGGAATAATTGTATATAATACGAATGTATCGTATTTCAATTGTACGAAATACATACGGCAGGAATTATTTTTGAAAAGGATGAAGAACAATGCAGGAACAAACGTTTACCATTACAGCAGATACTGGTGTGCATGCCCGTCCAGCCACATTACTCGTCAATAAAGCGGGACAGTTCGAATCGGAAATCGAAATTTCCTATAATGGAAAAGATGTTAATCTTAAGTCGATTATGGGTGTTATGTCACTGGGAATTCCTAAAGAAGCAGAAGTGAAAATTACGGCTTCTGGCGGCGACGAAGCAGATGCAATGCAGGGTATCACAGGCGTTATGAATGAGCATCTTGGCGAGGAAGCCGGATCCTGATTATAAAGCATATATGAAATAAGCAGAAAAGTGGAGGGCGGTTCATAATGCCGTCAGGCGCCACTTTCTGCTTTAAATTTAATTGAACGAGAATTCAGGCTATCTGAACCAGGCGTGGCGTTTTCCTATTTGTAGTAGCTTTTCGTATAGACATTTTGCTCAAGCTCATTAATTTGTTTGAGTGACTGCTGATTAAACGCGGTATCCTGTTCGGAAAGATGCTGTTTAATGTCAGCGATGGATTGCTCAAGTGATACCGCATAGTCAGGAATATCGCCAGTGAACTTTTTAACGGCAGATTTAACGACGTTCATCTTTTCATGGTGAGCCAGGGCTTGACGCACCTGAAATACGACGCCTTCGGTTTCGCCAGGATTATGCAGATCACCTTGCACAGGATGTTTGCTGACGGCACGGACTTTGACCAGATAACGCTCACCACGGTCTTCGAGCACTTCACCTATGTATCTTCCAGAATTATATTTTACTTCAACCATGTCACCAACTGAAATGGCCATAGAATTCCCTCCTCCTTTCCATATATTACTGCTATTGTGACAGATGTCCGGTGCCTTCCGCAATTGAACAGGTTTCTTATTTTGGTTTCATCGAGCTGACATGCTACAATCAAAGTGGAGGAAGGGATCAGCCATGATGGATTTTTTGTATTTTCCGGATGATAAATCGGAATATATCCCTGCTGTCATTATATTGGCTATTTTTGTCATCGGTGCTGTGCTGACGTTGTATTTCTTTATTAGATACTCCAAAAAAGAGGCGGCCAGAGCTGACGCTAGGTATCAGCAGGATATGAACCGGGATGAAGATTGAAACAGACCTGTTTATTTCAGGTCTGTTTATTTTTTGGTTTAATGGCAAATACTAATCTTAACGTATTGGCTAAAGGAGAACGTTTGGATGAAAAAAATAGGGCTCATTGTTATCTTATTGTTAATAACGGGATGCCAAGGTAATAATGATGAAACATCGAAGTCTGTCGGAATGTATAACTTATCTGGTGATATGATTGGTACGGTTCAGCTATCAGAAGGTGATAATGCGGTTAATTTAAAGATGAATCTTGAGGGTCTGGAGCAAGGATTTCACGGTATACAAGTGCATGAATATGCGAAATGTGACCCGCCGGATTTCAAAACAGCGGGCAATCATTTTAATCCAAAGGGGCTCAAACACGGTCTCATGAATCCGGATGGTTCGCATGTGGGTGATTTGCCGAATATTAAAGCTGATAACAGTGGTCTTGTCCAGGATGCGGAATTAGCAGCTCAGGGAGCAACATTACTGGATGGCAAGGGTTCATTGCTCAAAGACGGAGGGACGTCAATCATCATTCATAAAAGTCAGGATGATGGTGTCAGCCAGCCTGGCGGCAATGCCGGTGAACGCGTGGCATGCGGACTTATAGTTAAAGAAAAAAAGAAACCGGACAAAACGCCAACAGATCCCACTGAACATAATGAAGACATGTCGGAAGGTTAGCCTGACGCGGCATGTCTGGTATTGGGAATGGTGAAAGTAAAAAGAGGGTGAGCCGGTTTGAACAGCACACCCTCTAAGTTTTATAAGTTGTTGACAGCCGTAACGATCCGGCGGACCCCCTCTTCCAGAGTTGCACGCGGACAGGCAATATTCATCCGCATAAATAATTCCCCTTCACTGCCGTAATCTGCTCCAGGGTTAAGGCCGACTTTGGCTTGCTCACTCATAAATGTTTTTAAGGCTTGAGCATCCATTTGCATTTTGCTGCAGTCAATCCACAATAGATAAGTACCCTCTGAGCGGACAACATTCAGAACATCGGTGTTATTTTCAAGCTGGTCAATGACATAATCTTTATGCGCCTGCAGGACACCGCGGAGTTCTTCGAGCCATTCCTCCCCGTGGCGATAAGCCATCTCCATTGCTGTATTGCCCATGGTGTTAATCATTCCCAGTCCCTGTTTCTTTAACTGAGCATCCAGGGCTTCTCGCTTGGATTGATCAGGTGTAATGATATAGGATGCTTGAAGTCCCGCGAGATTAAACGTTTTTGACGGGGACATGCATGTGACTGTCTGGTTGGCAGCTTCCTCAGACAATGAAGCTATAGGTGTATGTGTCATACCAGGGTAAAGCAGGTCAGCATGAATTTCATCAGCGAAAATCAGGACATTATGTTTCACACACAGGCGAGCCATTTCCTGCAGTTCGTCTTTTGTCCAGACGCGTCCCACCGGATTATGCGGTGAACAGAGCAGAAAAGCCTTAACTCCCTGTTTTAATTTCGCTTCAAAATCATCAAAATCAATTTTGTAATAATGGTCCTGATACAGTAGCGGATTTTTAACTAGCTGCCGGTCATGAGACTCAATAATGCTATAAAAAGGTGTATAGACGGGTGTCTGCATCAGAATGCTGTCACCGGGATTGGTTAATGCCTGAACGGCCATATGCATACTTGTTACAACACCTGGACTGAAGGAAAGCCATTCTTTTTCAATCTGCCAGTTATGTCGCTTAGAAATCCAGTCCATGATGGGTGTTATGACATCATCATTAATGGTTGTGTAGCCGTAAATGCCGTGCTTAGCCCGCTCTATCAGGGCATCGTTAACCGCATCGGGTGCTTTAAAATCCATGTCTGCCACCCACATAGGCAAAACGTTATCTGACTGAAATACTTCCTGACGCATATCCCATTTAACGGAGCGTGTATTTTCGCGATCATGTACTTTATCAAAAAAACCCATCGTAAACCTCCTGTGAATGTGATCTTTATAAAGCTGTATACTTATTATAATCGAAAATACGATACCGTTAAAGATTAGGGCATTTGGATTTGAATTAAATAGTAAAAAAAGCAAGACGCTTATAAAACGTCTTGCTTACAGGGGGAATACGAGAAAGTCTTACATTTTATAGTCTTACCGTTTTGCTAAAATCTAAACATGACATACAAACATTTTTTGCTGTAAAAAACGGCGCCAGCAATGATCATGTCAGCCGTTTTGTCAATTGCTCTTTCGCGTCTTCATATCCGGGCTTGTCTAATAAAGCAAACATGTTTTGCTTATAGGATTCAACACCTGGCTGATCAAACGGATTGACACCGAGAAGATAACCGCTCATAGCACAGGCCTTTTCGAAAAAGTACACGAGAAAGCCAAACATATAAGCATTAAGTTCCGGCAGATCAATTACCAGGTTCGGCACACCGCCGTCGGTATGGGCGAGCAATGTTCCCTGATACGCTTTGTCATTGATAGCCTGTAAGGTGCTGCCAGCAAGGTAATTAAGGCCATCAGCATTATCACTGTCAGAGGCAAGTGTCCTATTCTTTTGAGGCTGACGGATATGCAGAACGGTCTCAAATAGATCACGACGCCCATCCTGTATGTATTGGCCCATCGAGTGCAGGTCAGTCGTAAAGTTAGCAGTTGCCGGAAAGAGACCTTTATGATCCTTTCCTTCACTCTCGCCGAAAAGCTGCTTCCACCATTCATTAAAATAGTGCAAGTGTGGTTCATAATCGATCAGCATCTCTGTTGTTTTGCCCTTACGGTATAAGATATTACGCACTGCTGCATATTGATAGGCGGGATTGTCAGCAAGGGACGGTTCACTAAGGTCATGCATCGCTGCTTCGGCCCCCTGCATCATGTCGCTGACAGCGATGCCGCTTGCAGCAATCGGAAGCAGACCAACTGAAGTCAGAACGGAAAAGCGTCCGCCAATATTATCAGGTATGACGAACGATTCGTAGCCTTCCTGATCAGCCATCGTTTTCAGTGCTCCTTTTGCTTTATCCGTGGTAGCATATATACGCTTCCTGGCTTCTTGTTCACCATACTTGTCTTCAAGGAAACGCCGGAAAATACGAAAGGCAATCGCTGGTTCGGTAGTTGTTCCGCTTTTCGAAATCACATTAATCGAAACATCTTTGTTCTCAAGCACATCAAATAGATCCTGGATATAGGTGGAACTTAAATGATGACCGGCGAAAAGCACTTGCGGTGCATGCCGCTTATCGCTGTCAAGCAGATTATGGAAGGAATGGTTCAGAGCCTGAATCGCTGCACGCGCACCCAGGTAGGATCCGCCGATGCCGATAACAAGCAGGACGTCAGAGTCTTGCTGGATTTTGTCTGCTGCGGACTGGATTCGGGAGAACTCTTCCCGATCGTAGTCTTCCGGCCAATCCATCCAGCCAAGAAAATCATTGCCCTGGCCCGTTCGGTTATGCAGCTTGTGGTGAGCGGTCTGCACGTCATCTTCGAGATAATCAAGTTCATGCTGGTTAAAAAACGTCAGCGCTTGCTGATAAGAAAAGTCAATGTGGGTCATGTTCAGTCTCCTTTATCAAAGTCAGTCACGTTGCCTTATACCACTTTATCCTATGCCAGCGTTTCTATTCAAGCTGAGATAAAAAAAGAAGCCTATTTATCTGTGAAAGACAAGCTTCTTTTTGTTTATACAACTAGTTTTTAAACGTTTTCTTCCGATCCTCTGACTGCTGGATCCATTCGTCAAGTTTGCTTTCCAGTATATTGAAGCCAGAATTCGTATTATCAGCCTGCTTTGGTGCAGCGCTTTTGCTCGGATTAGCGTGTTCCTGGGATGGTTCCTCTGTTGCCCGTATCGAGAGGGAAATACGGTTTTTTTCTGTATCAACACTGAGCACTTTCACATTCACATCATCACCGACTGTCAGAAAAGCATGAATGTCCTGTACGTAGCTATGTGTTATTTCCGAAATGTGCACTAATCCCTGTGTTTCATCATCGAGCGCAACAAAAGCACCATATGATTGAATGCCTCTCACTTTCCCGTTTAGAACCTGCCCTGTTTCGTAATTATCTATCATGTTGACCACTCCTAGAGTTTTCAATATCTTTTAACACAATAGAATATTTTAGCACACATAACAAAATCGAGCAAAACTTCCTTTAAGGAAATTATTAGAGGTGGTCTTAAGATAATGAGTCTGCCTACGCCCAGTCTGTCAGGATAATAAGCATGTCGTTATCTTGCAGGGCAGTTTCTTCTGAAGGGTTTATGATCCACTCGCTGTCGCGGATAAACCCAAGCAGCAGTTCATGATTTTTCAAAAAGAAGGGGACAGCTTGTTTAAAAGAACGCCCATTCAATTCATGCGGCAGTTCAATGTGGGCAAATTGCTGTTTGTTTAACAAGTTCAAAACGGTTTCGAATGGACGTGTCTGTTTCTTGTGAAAGAGCTCATGATACAGTAATGTACTCATAAAATCATTGGAACTAATAACCGTGTCAGCACCGGCACGTACAGCATTTTCAGTTTGACTAATCGTCAGAATTTCGGCGTTTATGGGCACAACCTGATTATTGCCGCGCACGGCTACAGTTGCCAGAATCGTATTATTATCAGCTTGCCGCTCCTTCTGGGCTGTTGTATCAGCACTGATAAGGACGGATGCAGCTTCCTGAATATTTGCCTGCACTAAGACAGCGTCCTCACTCGGATCACCATGAATGAAATGGACGGGATAGTTCTGAAAGTTCAATTCGTCTAATGTCCGGTCAATCAGCACAACCTCCTGATCGTCACGTTTGTCTGCAATCATGTCGGCGAGTTGTTTTGTTCGTTCATTCCACCCGATAACTACGATATGATTTTTGCCTTTAAACGCTACTTTGCCTTCTGACAATTCACTTTCATGGTTAATTGTTTTGGCGGCAAGTGTTGTAATGTAAAAGGTGAGCATGCCACCACCGGAAAGAATCAGCAAAATGCCTACAAGTCTTCCCGGGACTGTTATTGGGGCGAAATCACCGTAGCCAACGGTAGCTCCGGTTACGAATGCCCACCAGATACCGTCAAACAGGGAGGAAAATTGCCGCGGTTCCAGGAGATGAATGGCACCTCCAAAAAACAGCATGAGCACGCTTATGGCGATTAACAGTCTTACAACAACCGGCAAGCGATAAAAAATATGTTTAAACGTTTCAAGATTCATGTTTTCACCTTTGTCTATGGTTTGTCATCATTTCTAGTATAGGCAAAGGGTGCCAATCTCTATACGCCACGAATGAACGTGTCTAACGACTCAGAGCATTTTTAAGCGTTTGCCGGATGCTGGTATAGACAATTTGCCAGAAATCTGTATCGTCCCGAAATGTTTTAGACATAAACAGATGCATTTCCCGGGCTTTTTCCTGATAGCCATCCGCGTCTTTGGGCGGGAGATTAGCCTGGGATTCAGCTGCAAACTGCTGGATTTCGTCCGCCCTTGGTCCCCAGCTGGCCACTTCATTGCCGGCCTCATCAATAAATATAAAAATGGGAATTGAGCGGGACCGGCCGTTCGTTAAGTAATGATCCATCAATTCGAGATTTTCATCACGCAAAAGAAGCTTGACCGGCATATTCACCTGTTCTGCCATACGGAACAAGATCGGCACGTTGAGCATAGCATCCCCGCACCAGTCTTCGGTCAAAATGATGACGCGCAAATTCTGGCTGTACAGGTTTTTGTTAAATTCGCTGTCTTCAGGCGGTGTGAACGATTCGTAGATATGAAGCAGACCATCCTGATGTTCCGTCATTGATTCAACATACGTATTCGGGTCCATCCCTTCGTCAAACCATTGATTCAAATTCATGATGCTCGCACTCCTTTTTGGGTTTGCTTTTGTTTCGTCCCGTTTTTCATTTTTCTGAAGTGAGCAGTTAAATTTGCTGCATAGCATATGTCACCTTTTGGGTACAACCCCAATGGTGCAGCGTGATGTGCAGATCAGCTGCTCGTGCTCATCGGTTATGCGGATTTCCCAGACCATTGTTGTTTTGCCTCTATGAGCTGGCTCGGCTGTTGCGGTTACAACACCGTCACGTTTACTTTTTATATGATTAGCGTTTATATCAATACCAAAGACGTTAAATTGTTCCGGATCAACATTTAAAAATGCGCCGATACTGGCAGCTGATTCAGCCAGGGCAACATTAGCCCCGCCATGCAAGAATCCAAAGGGCTGATGTGTTCGCTCATCAACCGGCATCGTCACAACAACCTGGTTCGCCTCCGTAATCAGTGTTTCCATACCCAGTGTTTCCATCAATGTCTGTTTGCCATCCATTTATAACCCTCTCCTTATGAGATCAGAATAGGTGACCGGCCAGAAGTGAGATGCCAAGCAAAAGGCCATACAGCGTATTTGTTTTGCCCGTTGCTGCCATAGCGGGCATCATCTCCAGCGGTTTGGTTTTTCCGCGAAATTTTTTGATCACGTCTGTGGCTTTAATGATACTGAGAAACGCAAGAATTGACCATATTGGTAAAATGCCCATCATAATATAGATGGCTGTTAATACATAAGCGACCGCGAACATTGCAGCGAGAAAGCGGACAGCTTTTGGCCGGCCCAGCAGGATAGCGATCGTTTTTCGGCCATTTTCTTTATCACCATCCAAATCACGGATATTATTGGACATCATGATGGCACCGATGAAAATAGCGACAGGGAATGACATTAAGACGGCAGAACCCGTCAAAAGGCCTGTCTGAATATAATAACTGATTCCGATGATAACTGTGCCCATAAAGAAACCCGAAAAAAGTTCACCAAATGGTGTATAAGCAATTGGGAATGGTCCGCCGGTATACAAATAGCCAAATAACATACAGACTAACCCGATAGCAGCAACCCACCAGCTTGATTCAAGACATATATAGACACCAAGCAAAATGGCAATGCCGAAAAAGATAAGGGCCATCCCCAGGACTGTTTTGGGTGCAATGCCATCCCGGACAATCGTCCCGCCAATGCCAACTGATTTTTCATTATCCAGGCCGCGAACAAAATCATAATATTCATTAAACATATTGGTGGCTGCCTGGATCAGGACAGAAGCCAGAAGCATTGCCAGGAATAACAAAATGTTAATGTCGTAACCGCCTAAGGCAAACATCGTCCCGACAAATACTGGAATGATGGAGGCTGTCAATGTATGCGGCCGCAACAGACGCCACCATATCTGCAGACCGCTCTTTTCATTAAGTTCGGTTTTAATTGAGGTTATCGAATCCACAGTACCTATCTCCTTTACATATATCACTACAAGTTTAGGCAATTCCTTGAGGCGTGTCAATTGCCAAACAATGGACATGTCGGGCGCCTTCCTTGAGGAGGATGCAAAAAAAGCATACAATAGATATGGTACTTTGTCATAGAGACTATCACGGAGGTTAGGATTATGATAGATGTTAAGGAAACATCACTTTATAACATGCTTGATCAGGCTATTCATAAGGCAAAGAAACGGGGAACGCCGTTGTTGATGAGCATGACTAAAAAGATACAATCAATTAATCCGCTCGCTTTTTTTGAAGCAGCGGGCATACAAGCAATGAACCGGACGTTTTGGTCAAGCACAGCGGAAGACATCTGTATTGCCGGAGCCGGGAGCGCATTTGATATAACAGCCGGGACAAACCGGGTTGAGCACGCGGAAACAATCTGGAATCAACTGCTGCGTGAAGCTGTTATTCATAATCCTTATGAAGTCTCTGGCACTGGTCTGCTTGCGCTGGGCGGCATGTCATTTGATCCGGTCAAACAGCAGTCAGACGTGTGGCGTCATTTTCCTGATTTAGCACTGACGATTCCCTCATTCATGCTTACCAGCCGGGATGATGCCTGCTATTTCACGGTGAATGTCAGGGTACAGGCAAACGATGATCCGGCATCTTTGGAACAGACACTTCAGCAAACAGAGAAGGTTTTGCGGGATCCGCCAGCCCATTTAGCAGAAGGGCCGACTATTCAAATGAAGCAGGAAATTGACCCTGAAATCTGGAAAGAAACGGTCAGGTTTACGACTGAGTATCTGCAGCAGCATTATGCTGATAAAATTGTTCTTGCACGAGCATTGCAAGTCGATCTGACCGATGACGCTGCCATAGCTTCTCTATTAAAGAGACTGCTTGAAACGCAGCCGAATAGTTATGTGTTCGCTTTTGAACGCGGGGAAGACTGCTTCGTTGGTGCCTCTCCGGAGCGGCTGGTGAAACAAGAGCAGGATCAGATACTGTCTACTTGTCTTGCAGGAACGGCATCAAGAGGTCATACACAAGAAGCTGACGCTGCCATAGCTGATGCACTGTATCATGATACAAAAAACCGGCGCGAACATGATGCTGTCGTCAGCATGATCAGACAATCACTGACTCATTTCTGTACGAATCTTAATATTCCGGACAAGCCGGTCATTTATCCGCTTAAGAATCTGCAGCATTTGTACACGCCGGTTACGGCGACCTTGAAAGATGGTTATAGTCTGTTTAATATTGTTGAACAATTGCATCCAACGCCTGCTCTAGGTGGTGTCCCGCGTCAGGAAGCACTGACGTTCATACGTGACTGCGAACATCTTGACAGAGGCTGGTACGGGGCACCTGTCGGCTGGCTTGACAGTAATCGGAATGGTGAGTTTGCCGTTGGTATTCGTTCAGGGCTAATCCGGGAAGACCAGGCCACGTTATTTGCCGGTTGTGGTATTATGAAGGATTCGGACCCGGAAACGGAATATGAAGAAACCAATATGAAATTTGCACCGATGCTGGCTGTTTTAGGAGGCTGAATCATGAATCACACAGAGACATTGACACGTTTTACAGCCAATTTTGTTGATGAACTGGCTCAAGGCGGATTGACCGATGTTGTCATCTCGCCAGGGTCCCGATCGACACCCTTGGCAATAACCATCACCGAGCACGCCGATTTAAGACAGTGGATTGTACTTGATGAAAGGTCAGCGGCGTATTTCGCCCTTGGAATGGCCAAAAAACGCCAGGTCCCGGTTGCGCTTGTCTGTACGTCCGGCACAGCTGCTGCGAATTATTTTCCAGCGATTGTTGAGGCGTATTACAGCCGGGTGCCCCTTGTTGTTCTGACCTCAGACCGGCCGCATGAACTGCGTGATACGGGTGCACCCCAGGCAATTGGGCAAATTAAATTATATGGTGATTATGTCAAATGGTTTCAGGAAATGGCTCTTCCTGAAGCAGATGCTGCGATGCTTGACTATGTGCGGAATAAAGCGTCGCGTGCCGTCCATACAGCCAATGAAGGCAATCCAGGCCCGGTACACTTAAATTTTCCGTTCCGTGAGCCATTAATTCCGGATATGGGACTCGATAATGTTTGGGGAAACAAGCCTGACGAGCCGTTTTATACAATGGCTGCGGGCAAGCGCCGTCTGGAACCAGAACAGCTGAATCAATTAAACAAGCAGCTGCAATCTCTATCAAAAGGTCTGATTGTCTGCGGACCGCAAACCGATCCAAACTTAGCTTTAGCGATCACCAATCTTGCTGAAACCTGGCAGCTGCCGATTCTTGCTGATCCTTTATCCCAGGTGCGGGCGGGCAAGCATACGAAACATCTGATTGTTGAAAGTTATGACGCTTTTTTGCGAAGTGAAACCTTAAGACAGCAGCTGAAACCGGACTTTATTATCCGTTTTGGTGCCATGCCAGTTTCGAAGGCTTATCTGTTTTACGCAAAAGAACACTCAGATGTCCCGCAGTATGTCGTGGAAAATGTGGCAGGTTACCGTGAACCTGCGGGCAATCGAACAGAGTGGATTTACGCCGATGCGGCTCTATTATGCCAGGACCTGACAAACAGTGCCGGTTCAGTAGCTGGAGATGCGCAGTGGCTGAGCAGATGGCAAACGATGAATCAAACATCCAAAAATCATTTAACGGCCTCTGATGACACAGATGCGCTGACGGAAGGGGAGGCCATTCGCAGTTTGCTGGCAGTTCTTCCGGATGCAAGCAGTATTTACATTGGCAACAGTATGGCTGTAAGGGATCTGGATACCTTTTTTATGGCTACGGACAAGTCTGTAGATGTGCTGGCTAACCGCGGGGCCAATGGCATCGACGGCATGGTATCAAGCGGCATGGGAGCTGCAGCGACAGGGGATCCCGTTACACTTGTTCTGGGTGATTTATCGTTTTTCCATGATATGAATGGGCTGCTGACAGCCAAACATTACGAGCTCAACATAACCATTCTCGTCCTTAATAATAATGGCGGCGGCATCTTTTCCTTTTTGCCGCATGCCAGCCAGCCAAACACCCATTTCGAGACACTATTTGGCACACCGCTTGATATTGATCTCAGATATGCTGTTAAGATGTATGGCGGTACGTACCGGCAGCCGGAAAGCACTTCAGAACTAAAAGACTCACTGCAGGAAAGCTATCAGTATCAGGGATTGTCTGTCGTAGAAGTCAAAACCGAACGGGCTGCCAACGAAGCATGGCATCGCAGAAAGTGGCAGGCGATCGAGGCATCACTGTTAAAAGATGAGGCGTCACGTCATGTATAAGACCATTAATGGAACACCTTATTGGTATGAATCGTACGGTGAAGGCGAACCAATCGTCCTCCTGCATGGATTCACCGGTTCAGCTGACACATGGGACAATCTGGTTCATGATTTACAGAATCTGTATCAGCTTATCACACTTGATCTGCCTGGTCATAGGTACATGAAACAGGGGTCTGTGAAAACGATTGAGGCTTTTTGTCACGATCTGACCGGCCTGCTCGATCAGCTGGGATTGTCTCAAGTGCACTTAATAGGCTATTCTATGGGCGGGCGCACGGCGTTGTCTTTTGCGATCTTATACCCTGACCGTGTCGCGTCGTTAATTTTGGAAAGCGGCTCACCCGGTTTGGCTCAGGAAACGGAGCGTGCCGCCCGCCGGCAGCAGGATGATCGCCTGGCCAATTATATTGAACAGGAAGGGCTTGAGGCGTTCGTCGCCTATTGGGAATCGCTTCCGCTGTTTGCTTCACAAAAACAGCTTTCGGAACCTGTTCGTGATAAAATAAGAGCGGAGCGCCTCTCACATGTGCCAGAAGGACTTAGCCAATCTTTAAGGTATATGGGGACGGGCGTGCAGCCATCCTGGTGGGAGGCTCTGCCGCAGCTGAGACGGCCAGTCTTGCTGTTGTCAGGCGAATGGGATCAAAAATTTGTTGAGCTCAACCAGAAAATGGCAACTAAGCTGCCAGCCGTTCAGCACAAAATAGTTTATAAGGCAGGACATGCCATTCACGTGGAACAGCCAGTTATTTTTGCTAAACTGGCAAGTGACTTTTTGCAGTCGCGTCCAAAGTCATTATGAATCGTAACTAAGCCTTTGCTAAAAACGAGCAAAGGCTTACAGTTCCTATTCGAACGCCGTGACATGCGTTCCACAGATTTTGAGATGAAAGAGGGTAAGGCTTATGGCCGAAGTGATTCCCCACTGGCTGTCGAAACGGGCTGAACTGGCGCCTGATCAGACAGCTATTGAACTTGCGGATGGCGTTGTGTATACGTTTCAGGATTTGATGGAGACAAGTCAGTCATTCGCCCGAAAATTACGCAGCCTGGGTATTCAAAAGCATACAAAAGTCGGGATACTTTCCGCTAATCAACTCGATATGGTCGCAGCGATCCATGCCTTAACTTATCTGGGGGCTGTAGGCGTTCTTTTAAATACCCGGCTGACTGATCGTGAATTGAACGAACAGCTGCATGATGCTGGTGTCAGTCTAATATTGGGGCAGGAGCGTCAAAGCGGTTTGACCGCAGAGACTTATACTTTTGCAGCCATTTGGGAGCTTCCGGAGAAACAGACAGACCTGCAGCATGAACTGGATCTGGATGATGCATTCACAATCATTTATACATCCGGAACAACAGGGACGCCAAAAGGGGTTGTTCATACATACGGCAACCATTGGTGGAGCGCGATTGGCTCGATGCTGAATCTGGGTTTGCAGCCTCAAGATAAGTGGCTGGCTGTGCTGCCATTTTTTCATGTCAGCGGACTGTCCATTCTGTTGCGAAGCGTTATTTACGGCATCCCAGTTTATTTAATGGAACACTATGATAAACAGCATGTTCATGATGCTATTATGACAAAAAATATCACGATTGTTTCGGTCGTCACCAATATGGTACGGGATTTGCTTACACTGCTGGGTGAGAGCCGTTATCCGGATACACTCCGGTGTATGCTGCTTGGCGGCGGTCCAGCACCTAAGGCATTGCTTGAAACGGCAAAGACCAAACATATGCCTATATTTCAGTCATATGGCATGACGGAAACGGCTTCACAAATTGTCACGCTAAGCCCTGCTGATGCCCTGGAAAAGCTAGGGTCTTCCGGAAAGCCATTGTTTCCAGCCCAGCTGCAAATTGATGCTCCGCCGCAAAATGTTGGTGAGATTTTTGTCAAAGGCCCAATGGTGACAAAAGGCTATTTTAATCGTGAACAGGCTTCCCAAAAGGCAATCCAAAACGGCTGGCTGGCAACAGGTGATCTCGGCTATATGGATGAAGACGGCTTTTTATATGTTGTGGACCGCCGGAAAGACCTGATCATTTCCGGAGGGGAGAATATTTACCCAACGGAAATTGAAAGTGTGCTGGCCTTATTGACAGGTATTCAAGAAGCGGGTGTGATCGGGAGGCCTGACGAAAAATGGGGTCAAGTACCCGTTGCATTCGTTGTGCTTCGTGATTCATCTGTGACAGCTGAGGCTATAGAAGCTTTCCTCCGCCAGCATCTCGCAGGTTATAAAGTTCCGCAGGCGATCAGGTTTCTTCATGAATTGCCGCGAAACGCTTCCGGCAAGCTGGAGCGGTATCAGCTGGCAGGGTATTTAAATTCCGGTGGTTGATATTCTGATTGTTGCTGGTATGAGACAGACGATTATATTCACAAGTTACTTATAATCATCCCTGTATTAACACATCTTAATAACAGGAGGTGGTGACTTGTGAAAAAGAAATTTTACTTTAATATGGGAAGTCAGGAAATTTCGCAGGTTCGCTATGCTAATAATGACACCTATGTTATTTATGCTACAGAGGATGAAGCAAATCAATTGCGACAGCAGCTGGACGGCATGAATACAGCAGACATGAACGCGTTTTATCGTTCGCATGTGCCCATCAAGTCTTATCACCATGATAAACCTAATGATGACTATGATGCCGGTATAACAGATGCTTTTCAAATGATTTATGATCTGGGTGATAACGAAACAAAACAGCATATTGAGAACATGGGTATTCTATCTGATTATCGCATGTGATATAAAGTGGGAATAAGCAATGCGCCTTATTCCTCTTTTAATAAAAGAATCCAGATGGTTTCGCCGGTCCCATATTTATGATACAATTACCAAAAGCTAAAAGCAGTTATTCAGGCAAATTTAACCATTTGTATGATATTCAAACACGATGTGCGAGCGGTGCTCATGAAAACCAATACATATGCTATTGGAAATCAGCAAAAATGAAAGCAGTTGAAACTATGCAGCATACATTCAAGGATTATTATCGTAATGAGGTAACCTTGTCGTTTGCCGATCACCCGTTTTCTCAAAGCCCGAAACATGTATGGGTTATTTGTCACTATCACCATAAATGGCTGTTGACCCGGCATAAAGAACGCGGCCTGGAATTTCCGGGAGGCAAGGTTGAGAAAGATGAAGCGGCACGGGATGCAGCAATCCGGGAAGTGAAAGAGGAAACCGGCGGCACAGTGGCTTCTATTCGTTATATCGGTCAATACATTGTTGCTGGGAAAACGGAGACCATTGTTAAAAACATTTACTTTGCTGATATTGGGGAGCTGGCTGAGCAAGAGACCTATTATGAGACAGAAGGTCCGTTTGTGCTGGCTCACCTCCCCCGTAATGTGAAATCTGATAAACGATACAGTTTTATTATGAAGGATGATGTATTAACACATGCAATAGCTTTCATCAAACGAAAAGGGTTGCGGAATCGGCCATAAGCCGATTCTTTTTAATGTGTGTGTTTCATTAGAACAACTTCAATACGTTCGATGATTTTGTACATGATCGCCGCAGCTACTGAAATAAGAAGTAAACTGGCCATCACAAGTGAAAAGTTAAAGACCTGGAATCCATAGACAATTAAATAGCCCAACCCCTCGCTGGAAACAAGGAATTCGCCGACAACCACGCCCACCCAGGCTAAACCAACGTTAACTTTCAGAGCTGAAACCATTGTTGGAATAGCAGCTGGAAAAACCGCCTCTCTGAAAATCTGCCCGCGTGTTGCTTTGAAGCTTGTTAAAACTTTGATGTAGTTTGGATCAACCTCTTTGAAAGCGGAATAGACGACTAACGTGGTGATGACCACAGAAATAATAGCACCCATCATAATGATCGCTGTGTATCCGGGTCCAATGGCGACGATAAGAATGGGTCCGAGAGCGACTTTAGGCATGGCGTTCATAACGACCAGATAAGGATCCATTATATTGGAAAATCGTTCGGATGACCATAAAATCGCAGCCATCATAATGCCGGAAATTGTTCCGATTAAAAAGCCCAGAACTGTCTCAAACAAGGTGATTTTAAGATGCGTGAACATTGACCCGTCCGCGAACTTTTCCACCAGAACGGTGAAAACTTCAGATGGTGAACTGAATATCAGCGGATCAATCCATCGCATTTGGCTGGCTAGCTCCCAAAAGCCGAACAGTGCAATCAGCAAAATAATCTGCCAGACGGAAATAAATCGTTTTTCCCGTTTCACGTTTCGCAAATAGTTTTGAAATAACTGATTATCGGTTTCATGTGTCATATGAGGATGCTACCCCCTGTTGTGATCCATTTTCATTTTTGGTTAATTCGTCCCATACTTTGTCAAAAAGAAGCTGATACTTTGAATGACGTCTGGCCATGAATGGTCTTTCATTACGCAGTTCAAGCGGCACTTCAAATGTTTTGGCAATCGTACCTGGATTACTGTCCATCACGATGATCCGGTCACTCATGGCTATGGCTTCTCCGATGTCATGCGTTACCAGAAGAGACGTCTTGTTATACAGCTGCAGCAAATCCCAGACTAAATCCTCTAATCTTAATTTGGTTTGATAGTCGAGGGCCGAAAAAGGTTCATCCAAAAGCAGAATATCGGGATTGGTAATCAAGGTGCGCACAAGTGCCACCCTTTGCCGCATACCGCCTGAAAGTGATTCAGGATAGTCACCAGCTATGCCGGATAAGCCAACCTGCCCAAGAAGTTCAGCGGCTCTGTTCTGTGTTTCACTTGAGTGGTCATGATGGAGTTTAGGGCCCAGTAAAATGTTTTCAATAATGCGTTTCCATGGGAATAAATAATCCTGCTGGAGCATATAGCCAATATTCGGCTGGGCCTGCTGCAATGGTTGATTATTAACGTAAACCCTGCCGGATGTGTGATTGAATATACCGGCCATAATCGACAGGATCGTTGATTTGCCACAGCCACTGGGGCCGAGCAGGGCAATAAATTCACCTTTTTTTACTGAGAATGAGATATTATCAAGTGCTTTTGTATAGGTTTTTTTAGAAAAATAAAGATGTGACACCTGATCAAGGGTGAGAAATGACATGGTTTTCCTCCTTATTTGCTACTTGCCAATGACTTCCTCAGCAATCGTTGTATTGACAAGATCTTCATACCGCGCATCTTCTGGAAGTTCGCCGGCTTCATCCATAATAGCCTTTAAGTTGCTCCAGCCTTCTTTATCAAGTTTCGGATTGGAAGCGAAAGAGTCCTGGTCCTTGTAACGCTCGATGGACGAGGCGATCATTTTCTTTTCTGTATCTTCAAAGTAGGGCTGAATGACATCCGCTATTTCCTCAGCACTATGATTCTGTACCCATTCCTGTGCATTATAGACGGCTCTCGTAAATTGCTTAACGGTTTGCTCATTGTCATCCAGGAACGTTTCCTTGGTCATAAATGAGGTATAGGGGACATTACCGGATTCTTCACCGAATGAGGCGATAATATGGCCTTTGTTTTCTTTTTCAAAGGTGCTTGCTGTTGGCTCAAATAATTGGACGTATTCCGCATCACCAGAGGAGAACGCACCTGGTATGTTGCCGAAATCAATATTCTGCAACAAATTTAAATCGGTTTGTGGGTCTAAATCATGCTGTTTCAAGACGTATTCACCGACCATTTGCGGCATACCGCCTACACGCTGGCCCAGAAATGTGCTTCCTTTGATATCATCCCAAGTGAAATCCGGTTTTGGCTCTTTAGCAACCAGAAATGTTCCATCTGTTTGAGTCAATTGAGCAAAGTTAACGGCTTGATCATTGGAATCCTGTGCATGAACGTAAATCGACGTTTCTGATCCGACAAGAGCCACATCTGCTCCATCGGATAGCAGGGCTGTCATGGTTTTATCACCACCCCAAGCTGTCTTTAGCTCAATATCGATGCCTTCATCTGCAAAAAAACCTTTTTCAATGGCGACATATTGAGGGGCGTAGAAGACGGAACGCGTTACTTCAGCTAATTGAATGGTTGTTTTATCCTGGTTAGTGCCACAGGCTGCTGTGATAATGAGCAGAAGAAAGCCTAAAAGCGTTATACCTAAACGTTTCATACCGGAAGGGCTCCTTTCCTGTAAACGTTATGGCTGTCCGCGCAGCTGTCTGTAAAGCCATCTGTCAGAGCGGATGATACAGACAGTCACATGCCAAGCGTTTTATGATATATCGTCATTTTATTCGGGTGAGGAAAATGTGTGAATGCCCAGATTGTCGCTGATGAATTTAGAGGACACAGGGGAGAAGGGTGGCAATATCAAAAAGGGGCTGGGACAACAGTGCGAACCACTTGCGTGACTGAACCGCTCCGGAAAAAGACGTCACTTTCCGCGGGCGGCTGGTGAGCCTCCGCTGAATCGGAGCATTGTTCGACGCTTGCGTTGTTCGCTTTCGTTATGTCCCAGCCCTTGCCAGTTTATACTGGCTATGGCTATCATATATAAATCCTTTTGGGATGAGGATATAGAAATTTAGTTACCCTTTGTAGACGGGTCCAGCCTTACGGATGTCATCGCTTGCCTCTGTGAATTTGCTGAAGTTATCGTGAAACTTTACGGCAAGTGCTTGTGCTTCGTTAACGTATGCTTGTTTATCAGCCCATGCATTCTTAGGAACAAGAACGTCATCAGGCACACCTGGAACATGAAGCGGAATGTCCAGTCCGAAAATCTCATCGGTAACGGTTTCGATAGTTGCCAGTTCACCTTCCAGTGCAGCGTGGACCATAGCTCTTGTATAGGAAAGCTTGATTCGCTTACCGGTCCCATATGAGCCACCAGTCCAGCCGGTATTAATGAGAAAAACACTTGAATTAAATTGATCGATTTTGTCTCCAAGCATCTCAGCATATCTGGATGGTGCCAGCGGCAAAAATGGGGAGCCAAAACAAGCGGAAAAGGTTGCTTCCGGCTGAGTGATTCCCCGCTCAGTTCCTGCAAGTTTGCTGGTATAGCCGCTTAGAAAATGGTACATGGCCTGCTCTTTTGTCAGTTTGCTGATCGGCGGCAGCGTTCCAGATGCATCTGCTGTCAGGAAAATAATCGTGTTCGGATGACCTGCAACACTGGGTGTGACGATTCTGTCGATATTCTCCAGTGGGTAGGCTGCACGCGTATTTTCGGTCAGTGACGTGTCATCATAGTCCGGTTCACGCGATGATGGGTCGAGTACAACATTCTCCAGTACGGAGCCAAAACGAATGGCATTGTAAATTTGCGGTTCTTTTTGCGCTGACAGGTTAATACATTTGGCATAGCAGCCGCCTTCAATATTGAAAATGCCGTTCGGACTCCAGCCATGTTCATCATCACCAATTAAGCGCCGGTAAGGATCTGCCGAGAGCGTGGTTTTCCCCGTTCCGGACAGGCCGAAAAATAGGGCAACATCGCCTTCCTGCCCAACGTTTGCCGAACAGTGCATGGATAAGACATTGTTCTGCGGCAAGAGATAGTTCATGACAGAAAAGATCGATTTTTTAATTTCACCAGCATATTCTGTTCCGCCGATCAACACAATCCGCTTCTCAAAGGAAATCAAAATGAAAGTCTCGGAATTGGTTCCGTCGGTATCCGGATCAGCTTTGAATGTTGGGGCGGATATAACAGTGAAATCAGATTCATGTGTTTCTAATTCACCCTTTGTCGGAGGTATGAACAGCTGCCGGGCAAATAGACTGTGCCAGGCATACTCTGTTATAACGTCAATTGGCAGCCGGTAGTTAGGATCAGCCCCAGCAAACCCTCTGAATTGAAAAAGAGCATCTCGATTATGCAGATGAGCTGTTACTTTTTGCAGCAAATTGTCAAAGACGGTTTCATCAATCGGTTGGTTGATTTCACCCCAATCAACGTGTTCATCAGACATATTATCACGGACGATAAATTTATCTTCAGGAGAACGGCCGGTATACGCACCAGTTGTTGCACATACAGCCCCGGTCGCGCTCAGAACACCTTCACCCCGGTTCAGGATTTTTTCTGCTAACTGCGGCACAGCCAGGTTCTTCTGTATATTGTCGTGAGCAAGCAAATCTTGCATCAGTAAGGTGTCTTCTTTTGTTTTCATTTTCAAAACCTGCCTTTTTTTAAGTTCGGCCAAATGATTCTGTTATATTAATTCGCTTATTAGTATAACACATTAAACACATTAGTCCATACTATTTTATGGTTAATCGTATGAATTTTTTATAAATGTGTGATACCAGTCGACAGTGGACAAGTTGACAGCCGAGGGTTATTTCGTTATGATAAAGTTTCGAGCGGATATTCTCTTATTCGGAGCTGGTGGAGGGACAGTCCCAATGAAGCCCGGCAACCATCACGTCTGTGACGAGGTGCTAATCTGGTGCAAGGCTGAAACCTTGAACAATAAGAGTGAAAGGCCTAATCCTTTCCTCATTGTGCGGGAAAGGATTTTTGTTGTGAAGACGTCACTTGATTGCAATTTATGCTGAAAAGAGTTCCGCAGCAAACACTTAAGGAGGACACGGCCACATGGCTGTTAAAAGGCGTTTATTTACATCGGAGTCCGTTACGGAAGGCCATCCGGACAAAATATCTGATCAGATTTCCGATGCCATATTAGATGAAATTCTAACAAAAGATCCAAATGCCCGTGTTGCTTGTGAGACGACTGTGACAACAGGCTTGATTCTGGTATCAGGTGAGATCACGACAACGACATATGTCGATATCCAGGCAATCGTTCGGCAAACGATTAAAGATATTGGTTATACCAGGGCTAAATATGGCTTTGATGCGGAAACATGTGCTGTGCTTACAGCAATTGATGAACAGTCCCCCGATATTGCCGGCGGGGTGGATGCGGCGCTTGAGGAGCGTCAAGGCGAGATGAACGATGACGAAATTGAATCCATCGGAGCAGGCGATCAGGGTCTGATGTTTGGTTTTGCCTGTAATGAGACAGACGAACTGATGCCTTTGCCGATATCGCTGGCTCATAAACTCGCAAAACGTCTCGCCGATGTGCGTAAACATAATGTTCTGAATTACTTGCGCCCTGACGGTAAAACGCAGGTGACGGTGGAATATGATGAACAGGGGACGCCAGTGCGAATTGACACGATCGTCATTTCTGCCCAGCATCATCAGGATATTTCGATAGATCAAATTAAACAGGATTTGATTGAGTCAGTTATTCGTCCGGTTGTGCCGGCAAAATGGCTTGATGACGAAACAAATTATATTATAAATCCAACCGGCCGGTTTGTGATCGGCGGTCCCCGCAGTGATGCAGGGATGACAGGCCGGAAAATTATTGTTGATACGTATGGCGGATATGCCCGGCATGGCGGCGGTGCTTTCAGCGGGAAAGACTGCACAAAGGTTGACCGGTCTGCCGCTTACGCAGCGAGGTACGTTGCTAAAAATATAGTTGCGGCAGGTTTGGCTGAAACATGCGAGGTGCAACTGGCTTATGCGATCGGTGTCAGTGAGCCGGTATCGATAGCAGTTAATACATTTGGCACAGGTATCATGGCTGAGGAGTCGCTTGCAGATGCTATACGCCACGTATTTGATCTTCGTCCAGCAGGAATTGTTCGTATGCTTGATCTGCGTCAGCCGATTTTTAAAGATACAGCTGCCTATGGCCACTTCGGGCGAACGGATAGACTATTTCCGTGGGAAAAAACGGATAAAGTGGAAAAACTTCAGGCACTAACGGTAAAATAGCCCTCTAATAAACATCATTATGAGCTTTCTTCCTGCAGAGAGAAAACGTATTATAAGGGCAGAGGTGCACCCCAAAAGTTAGACTTTAATTTTTGGGGAGCAGTACATATACTTGACGTGTTTCTCGTCAAAGTTAATAACTTAATACTTTCGCAAAAATACGCGCTTCTTTGAAAACAGGTGTTCCCGGATGTAGCTGTGAATCTCTGAGAGAATCCGCTCGATGACCTGGGTTTGGTTTGCTAAGATCCGAACGGAAAAACCAGGCGCCATTAGTTCTGAAAAGCCCAGCTTGCAGTCAGCCGCGTCAGACCTGAATTGTTCTGTCAACGCTTCTATATGTTCGCGCTGCAAATCCTCATTTACCACCAGCATGGAGCCCAAATGCGAGAATCCCTCCATCATACCGATGTCCTGAATATGATCTGTTGCGGGATTTAATTTTAAATGATCAAAGACAGCAAGCTGATCATTCAGGTATACTGTATTTTTGACCTGGATATTTTCATAGCTGAACAGTGACCCGTCTGGCGACCAGCCAGGCGTAATGATGTCCGAATAAATAAGCGTGGATCCAGTTTTCATATGGATGATATTGGTCTGCTTATAATTCGCTTTATTGTAAGCAATGATTGGATCAGGGATATATTCTAAAAGACTTCCCTCGTTTAAGACAATGGTCGTTTCCTGTGTAACTGGCTTATTTGGTGTTCTGTATATTTTGGTTGCAGCCTGTGTTGTCAGAAGAAGCTCGGCATTTTTTTCCAATGTAAATGACATCCGGTAGCGATCACCGTCGACATAACCGCCACCAGGATTGAGTATAAAATAACAGGGCTGACCAGAATCATCGTAATATTTTGGGCGCATTAATTTAAAAGCACCCTGAAAATAAATAGTCTCAGGCACAGACGTTCCTCGCTTATTTTTCATACTCAGCTGCAAATCACCCGTCCATGCAGCCATTTAATTCAACCCTACTAATAAAGCATGTTGTTTGATCCAGTCAACCACTTGGTCCACGCCGGTGTTATCTTTTAAGTTTGTGAATACAAACGCTTTATTGCCGCGAAACGTTTGGGCGTCAGCTTCCATAACATCAAGATCAGCTTCGACAAATGGTGCTAAATCTGTTTTATTGATAATGAACAAATCGGATTTAATCATGCCCTGACCGCCTTTACGCGGAATCTTTTCGCCTTGTGCCACGTCAATAATGTAAATTGAGAAGTCGACGAGTTCAGGGCTGAACGTTGCAGCTAAATTATCGCCGCCGCTTTCAACAAAGAATAAATCTGTATCGGGATGTTTTTCTTTTAAATCGTTCAGAGCTGTGTCATTCATGGATGTATCTTCTCGTATAGCCGTATGCGGGCAGCCGCCGGTTTCAACACCAATGATGCGATCCTGCGGCAAGACGTTTTTATTAAGCAATATCTTCTGGTCTTCTTTTGTATAAATATCATTGGTTACAACGGCCATGCTGTATTCATCACGCAATTGTTCCACCATTTTTTCAATCAGAGCGGTTTTTCCCGCGCCAACAGGACCGCCAACACCGATTGTAATAGGATCCATTGCTATCACTTCTTTCTTTAAGTAATTTGGGGAGTCCCGCTTTAAAACGAAGACGTTAGAGCAGAGTTTCTGACCAATGCTTTTCAGGACATAAATATACGTATGTTGAGCTGTTCGTGGTTCATTTGCGACAGTTCCAGACCCGGAGCCGTTATGCCGAAATCATCGATTGATAATCTGTCAATCTGCCTGACAGCGGACGCCAGATCTGTCTGCAAGTCATGCAATAGTGTCTGTCCTGCTGTTTGACCGATGGGGATTCCGCGCACAGCATTTTGGACAAGTCCAGCAACAGTTGAATACAAATAGGCCAGTACAATGGATTGTTTAGGAATATTCAAACCGTAGCCAATCATCGCAAATACGATTGCCGGATGGCCAAATGCCTGCTTTGTTTCGATCTTGTGGCTGTAGATTATAAGGCTTTGGAATTCGTATAATGGAATTGTCATTTTCAAGAGACGTTCGCCCATTTTCATGTTCGCATCCCGTGTTTCAGCTGGAAGGTTCTGAACAGTTATTAATGAGTCCAACTGCCAGATATCTTCCATACGCTTGTTCTTAAGTGCTTCATAACTGAGCGCGCAGGCCAGACCATCTGTGTAAACCAGCTGCTCTTGTAAGTAAGCTTTAATCCAGGACGAAAATGTATGTTGATTACTGATGTGATCACCTTGAATATAGGTTTCCAGACCAAAGGAATGGTTAAAGGCACCTGTCGGAAAGTTAGAATCACACAGCTGCATGAGGTCAAGTACATAATTATCCATGACTATGCCCCACATGACGGAATGCTTGCTCCACTTTTTCTGTTTCGCGGGAAAAGGGAATACCTATATTTTGCAGCAATTCCTCAACCAGATAATCGTATTGGATTACCATGGTACCGTCTCGGAACTGTGCAGGCAAATGGCGGTTGCCAAGCTGATGCGCAATATCACCCATCTCATTCAAATTGCGGGGATATATTACCAGAAGATCTTCTGGTAATACATCAACCATTATTAGATTAGCGTCATCCTGGTATAAAACATCGCCGACCTGTAAGTTCTTGCCGTCTTTTAATTTAATGCCAATTTCCTTATTGTGATCTGTCGTTACACGCTGAATCCGCTTGAGTAAATCACTGTTCTCCAAATAAACTTTCTCAATCTGGTAATTGTTCAGCGCCTGTTCATCGATATCTCTAACATGGTTAACAACCTCTTCAATGACCATTTGATTCACCTCAGAACAAGAAATATTGTTGCGTCATCGGCAGTTCATCAGCAGCTTCGCAGGTAATTTTCTCGCCATCAACACGTACGGTATACTCCTGCGGGTCAACTGTCAGTTCAGGGGTTTCGGAGTTCCATTTCATATCTTTTTTAGACAGATTACGGATACCATGAACTGGTTTGGTTATCTTTTCCAGACCTAATTGTTCTGCAATGCCGTTATCATAGGCCGTTTGTGATACAAACGTGAATGAACTTTGTTTAAGTGCCTTGCCATAAGAAGCGAACATGGGACGATACTTAATTGGCTGCGGTGTTGGAATTGATGCGTTGGAGTCACCCATGACACTTTGCACGACAAAACCGTTCTTAATAACTTTATCCGGTTTCATACCAAAGAATTTGCTGTCCCAGAGGGCGAGGTCTGCTGTTTTTCCGACCTCAACAGATCCAATATAATCTGATACCCCATGTGTTATAGCTGGGTTAATGGTGTATTTGGAAACAAAACGTTTCACACGTTGATTGTCGCCGACTTCAGGATCTTCCTTCATCTTGCCCCGCTGCTGTTTCATTTTATGAGCCACTTGCCATGTCCGGAGAATCACTTCACCAATTCGTCCCATTGCTTGGGCGTCGGAACTGGTCATACTAAAAATACCCATGTCCTGGAGAATATCTTCGGCAGCAATTGTTTCTTCACGAATTCGGGAATCTGCAAATGCCACATCCTCTGGAATATCTGGACTTAAATTATGACAAACCATTAACATATCCATGTGCTCATCAACCGTGTTAACGGTATAGGGAAGCGTCGGGTTTGTTGATGAAGGGAGGACGTTGGCATAGCTGGCTGTTTTAATAATGTCTGGTGCGTGGCCGCCGCCAGCCCCTTCTGTATGATACGTATGGATAACGCGGTCTTTAAAGGCATCTACTGTATTTTCCACAAAACCACCTTCGTTCAGTGTATCTGTGTGAAGGGCAATCTGAACATCATAGTTGTCGGCAACCTCCAGTGAGTGATCAATAGCCGAATAGGTTGCGCCCCAGTCCTCATGTACCTTTAAGCCAATAGCACCTGCTTCGACCTGTTCAGCTAGCGGGCCGGTATCACTGGCTTGACCCTTACCCAAAACCCCGATGTTAATCGGTAACGCCTCGGCAGCCTCAAGCATGCGGTGAATATGCCATGACCCCGGCGTAACCGTTGTGGCTTTGGATCCTTCAGCTGGACCGGTTCCGCCTCCAAAAAGGGTGGTAAGTCCTGCTGTCAGGGCTGTTTCGATTTGATCGGGATTAATCAGATGAACGTGGGAATCAATGCCGCCGGCTGTCAAAATTTTGCCCTCACCACTCATAACTTCTGTTGCTGCGCCAATGATGATGTCAATGTTGTCCATGATTTTCGGGTTTCCGGCATTGCCAATTCCGGAAATATTACCATCACGAATGCCGATATCCGCTTTATAGATCCCGGTATAGTCAACGATGACAGCATTCGTAATTACGAGATCTGCGACATCCGGATTATCTCTTGATTCTAAGGGATCCATTCCCATCCCTTCACGGGCAACTTTACCGCCGCCAAATACCACTTCGTCACCGAAAGAAGTCAGATCGTCCTCAATTTCTACGAGCAGATCCGTGTCTGCAAGGCGAATCGCATCACCTGTCGTAGGTCCATACATTTCAGCATACTGTTTTCGTGACATGTTTAAACTCATGATCTACCCTCCTTGTCTAATGGGCCATCTGTTTTTTCGTTCAAGCCATAAACGCGTCGTTCACCGACAAGTTCTACAAGTTCGATTTCCTTCTCATCTCCTGGTTCAAACCGAACGGGCGCACCTGCTGGGACATTCATGCGATAGCCAAATGATTCATCCCGATCAAACGCCAGTGCTTCGTTCACTTCATAAAAATGAAAATGCGAGCCCACTTGGATTGGACGATCACCTGTATTGACGGTCTTTATTTTTTTGGTTTCTTTTCCTTTGTTGCAAATAATGTCTTCATCTTCATCTTTGAGAATATATTCGCCCGGTTTCATATGGCAGGACCACCTTCCTTTGCTTAATTAATCGGGTTGTGCACGGTGACAAGCTTGACCCCGTCTGGAAAAGTCGTTTCTACCTGCACATCGCTGATAAGATGCGGCACACCTTCCATGACATCATCTTCGGATAATATCTTGGTTCCGTCCTCCATTAATTCGGATACTGATTTACCATCCCGCGCACCTTCTATTAATTCATTTGTAATAAGTGCAACGGCTTCAGGATGATTCAGCTTCAGACCGCGCTGTTTCCGCCGCTTAGCCACATCTGCCGCAACAACAATCATGAGTTTTTCCTGCTCTCTGGGCAGTAAATGCAACGTTATCCCTCCATTAATAACCAATCTTAAGAACGGTTTGTCCTATACCTAGCATGTATTGCCATATAAAAACTATGCATAGATAAATAATCTTCTTTTTAGGGGGACACTATAACGCTCAAGGAGGTATCTGAATGACGATCAAACCAGTCCAATTGATTAACATGATCTTAAAGGGCGTTTCCCAGGTTGTATTAATTGAAAATTCAATTACAGGAATCTTCATTATCGCAGGTTTAATGGCCACTTCGCTCTCGCTTGGTGTTCTTGCAATTGTTTCTTCATGTATCGGTACGTTAATTGGAATCGCTGGCGGCGACAGCGAGAGTGCGCAAAGCGGCTTGTTTGGATTTAATTCGGTGCTGACAGGCCTGGCTCTTTTCATTTATCTGGATGGTCCTTATACCTGGCTGTTTGCGATTATTGGCGCAGCCATTGCTGGTTTGCTGAATGCCAGCGTTATGCATATCCTTGGCCAATTTAAAATGCCGGCCATCACATTCCCATTTATTTTGGTGACCTGGCTGTTTGTTATCGCAGCTTATCAGCTCCATATTCTGGATTTGTCGAATGGTTTAGCTCCCGAAAGTCTAGCCAGCTGGACAATCACGCCAACAGGGGATTTGCACTGGTTTGAAGGAATGGTGAGGGGGGTCGGTCAAATTTTTTTGCAGGACTTTTTCTGGACCGGTTTTATCATTTTAGCAGGCATCTTCTGGGCAGGATGGACGTTTGGCCTTTATGCCGTCGCAAGTACAGTCTTAGCTTTTCTGACAGCTTACATCATGGGAGCTGACATGGAGTCATTAAATTCAGGTATCTACGGGTATAATGCTGTTTTAACGATTATAGCGGTCGCCGCCGTATTTGATGTTAAGACAGACTTTGCGCCTGTGACAGGACTGATTGGTGTGATACTGAGTGTGCCTGTCACGGCGGCTGTGCACTCCTTGCTTTTGCCATATGGCCTGCCTGTACTGACCTTGCCCTTTGTGCTAACGACATGGACGCTGCTGGCTGCAAGACAGGTGTTGGTAAAGATCTGAACAAAGCCGCCACCGATAAATGCTTCCAGTTAATAAATGTCACGATCAGACTATATGTCCGGTCTGCTTTTTGGTATAATAAGAGACATGTACCACGAAGTATGCATTAAGACATCGAGATAGGAAGTGAAGCAAAAATGGGCGGTTTTACTGGCGTGATACGCAATTATCCGGAAATCCCGGATGAAGAACAAAAAGCGGTTTTTAAAGAGCAAATTCAATGGCTGATTCACCATTATTCGGATGACGAAGGCTATTATTACGATAAGTATGCGTCATTAGGATTTAAGCGGAGCACAAACAGTGGCTATGAGAGTGAACTCCGGCCGCTAACCTATGAAGATGAGGCCATGTGGTTTGTTTTTTATGGCGACATTTATAATACTGAGGAATTGCGGCAGAATGTCACAACAGAAGATGATACGATTGCCACTGAGTCTGACGCAGAGATGCTGGCGGTATTGTTTAAAAAATATCAGGAACAGGCTTTTGCGCTTTTACGCGGGACGTTTGCCGTTTTGATTTGGGATAAGGAACAGGCGATCTTGTACGGGGCACGTGATCCATTTGGCATTAAACCACTATTTTACAGAGAAACAGATGAAGAAGCCGTTTTCGCATCAGAAAAGAAATGCATTTCGTTTATGGCGGAACATGAAGCCATTGATACGGAGGCGCTGCAGCATTACTTAAGTTTCCAGTTTGTACCTGAACCAATGACAATGACAGACCATATTAAAAAAGTGGCGCCCGGGCATTACTTTATAAAAAAACCGGGTGAAAAAATGACGCAGCATCGTTACTGGCAGGCATCATTTACACCAGTTCTGGCAGATAAACAGAATTGGATCAGACGAATTCGCGATAGTCTGTATGATTCTGTTAAAGTGCGTATGAACAGTGATGCTCCAATTGGAGCGTTTCTCTCCGGCGGCATTGATTCGACGATTATGGCAGCTATTGCCAAAGAGTTCAAACCGGATATTAAAACATTTTCAGTCGGCTTTGACCGGGAAGGCTATTCTGAAATTGATGTGGCTAAAGAAACAGCGGCTAAACTAGGGGTAGATAATATAGCTTATCGTATTACCCCAGAGGAATATGTAAAGGCACTTCCGAAGATTATGTGGTATATGGACGATCCGCTTGCTGATCCGGCCTGTGTGCCTTTATATTTTGCGGCACGCGAAGCCAGGAAGCATGTCGATGTGGCTTTGTCAGGTGAGGGAGCAGATGAGCTGTTTGGCGGTTACAATATTTACCGCGAGCCGGAGTCTTTGAAGTTATTTTCCTACATCCCGTTCACAGTTAAAAAACTGCTGAAGCGCGTTGCTGCCGTCATGCCAGAGGGTGTGCGCGGCAAGAGTTTTCTTGAACGGGGCACCACACCGCTCCGGGATCGTTACATCGGCAATGCTAAAATGTTTGAGGAGGACGAGAAGCAAGCGTTTCTGAAATCGTTCCGGAAAGACTTGTCCTACCGGGAAGTCACCGGCCCATTATATGATCAGGTGAGCGCGTATCCGTTTATTAATCAAATGCAGTATATTGATATCCATACGTGGCTGACAGGAGATATTCTATTAAATGCCGACCGGATGCTGGCGGCTCATTCTCTTGAGCTTCGTGTGCCATTTTTGGATAAAGAGGTGTTCCGGGTCGCAAGTCAGCTGCCGCCCAAGTTAAAAACAGGCAATGGAACAACTAAAAGCATTTTGCGTGACGTATCACGCGGTTTAATACCGGATCATGTACTGGACAGGAAAAAACTCGGGTTTCCTGTGCCTATCCGGCACTGGCTGAAGAACGAGCTGTATGATTGGGCCAAACGGCTGATTCAGGAAAGTTCGACTGATCATTTATTGGATAAATCGTATGTTCTCAATTTGCTTGAGGCGCATTGTCAGGATAAAGGCGACTATAGCCGGAAAATCTGGACAGTTCTCATGTTTATGCTGTGGCATCAAATTTTTGTGGAAAATCAGTTTGACAGAGAAACACTGACTCAGACCGGATCTGACAGCAAAGTTTTCCTCAGATCAGAGTCCAGCTAGAGTTATGAAAGCAGACGACTGCGAAAAAAGGGCGGCCGTCTGCTTTCATATTAATGTTCAGTTCAGCCATGCAGATTAAAATGACTGGCTTAAATTCGTGTGGTGTTTATAGTATTGACTCTTTTCAACGTAGGATTTACGAATGCGCGCCATCTCTGCATAGTCTTCATCAGTCAAAGTGCGCACAACTTTGGCCGGGCGTCCCAGTGCGAGTGAATAGGGCGGTATCTTTTTGCCTGGCGGTACAAGGCTCCCAGCACCAATGAAAGCATATTCGCCGACTTCGGCATTATCCATAATCAGGGACCCCATGCCAATCAAAGCATTGTTTCTAATGGTGCAAGCGTGCAAAGTGACTTGGTGTCCGACTGTGACATCGTCTTCAACAGTTACCGGGAGATCAGGACTTTGATGGATTAGTGACAAATCCTGAATGTTAACACGACGCCCGATTTTTGTCGGAGCGACATCACCGCGTATAACCGTTTTGAACCAGATGCTGGCGTCTTCCAGAATCGTTACATCTCCAATAACGTCGGCATCATGGGCTATGAAAACGGATGGATGAATATCAGGTTTCGTTTGTTTAAACGGGTCTATCATTTGAATCCCCCTTGAAAATATGATGGTATAATCAGTGTAGCAAATTTTTCTGACTTATATCGAATGATCGGAGGAATAGGTGTTGGCAAGCGGTATACCGAAGACCTCTTTAACGTTAATGACGACCGTCTACCGCAGGATTTTTCCTGCTGTTCACAGGGAATTAGCTTTTTGGAAGACGCGGGCTGAGGCGATTCCGAATGCTGAATTGCGCAAGCAGGCGCTTGCAAGTATTGAAACCAAGCGTTTTCACTGTCTGGGGGGTGCGGTATATGCGCTGCTTGCCGGCAGTAAGTGGCGGGAAGCTGTTCGATTTATTGTAGCTTATCAGACAATCAGTGATTACCTGGACAACTTATGTGACCGGAGTATATCGCTTGACCCGAATGATTTTCGTCTGCTGCATGAAGCGATGAGCGATGCCCTGAGCCAGAAAAATCCACTTCAGTTTTATTATGCGTTGCGTACAGATCAGCGGGATGGCGACTATTTGGCCGATCTCGTCCGCACGTGTCAGCAAACAATGCAACGAATAACAGCTTATACTGAGATCAGCGAGCACATTCAGCAATTGGAGCAGCTTTACAGCGACTTGCAAGTCCATAAACATGTGAAAGAAGAGGAGCGTGTTCCGCGGCTTGTGAACTGGTTCGAGGAAAAGACTGATCATTCATCATTGTATTGGTATGAATTTGCGGCAGCAGCCGGTTCAACGCTTGGAGTTTTTTGCCTTGTGTCTTATGCTTTGGGGGAGCGGCTAACGCGTTCATTGCCGGATGCCATTATTACAAGTTATTTTCCGTTTATGCAGGGATTGCATATTTTACTGGATTATTATATTGATCAGCAGGAAGATGAGGCAGAAGGGGATTTGAATTTTTGCCGTTTTTATGCTGATAGAACAGAGCTTAAAAAACGGCTTATGTACTTTGTCACCCAGGCTGATTGTCATGTGCAATCACTGCCCGATCGCCGATTTCATGAGCTGGTGCGGCACGGGCTTATCGGGCTTTATCTGGGTGACCCTAAGGTGCGAACGCTTGAAGGCGGTCCGGAAATGACTAATGCATTGCTGCGCATGAGCGGCTATAAGGCACGTTTTTTTCATTGGAATACGCGATTTTTCTACCGCTTCAAACAACGAGGCTGGGACAAACGTACGAACAACTAGAATGAACGTTTGCGTGACTAAATCGTTTTCGTTTTGTCCCAGCTTCTTTATTCGTGTTTTGTAATGGCCAGAATAAAAGGCGGATCATTTTTCTGATTAACAAAACCATAGAATAAAACCTGATAGTGATACTGATTCAGTTGGCGAACGTAGCGCATAAGCTCTTCGCGTTCCTGATCGCCGCCTTCATGACCATGATAAACGACGAGTACAATAATTCCGTTCTGCTTCAGGTGCAGAAGCATGCTTTCGATGGCCAGGATTGTTGTCTCACTCTGGGTAATGATTGATTTATCGCTTCCCGGGAGAAATCCGAGATTAAATATGGCTCCGCCCAAACGGGTTAGCCGGTCCACAGGTATATGGTGCAGCAAATTGCTGTGACTGTCTTTAATAAGCGTTGTGTTCGTTGACCCATTTTGCGCGAGAAGCTCATTTGTGTGAGCAATTGCCTGGTCCTGAATATCGAAACCAAATACATGGCCTTCCTGACCAGCAATCTTGCTGAGAAAAACGGTATCGTGGCCGTTTCCACACGTAGCATCAATGATCGTATCACCCTGATTGACAGCTTCCTGCATTAAATAATGTGAGTAGTTAATGATTCCTTTTAGCATAGTGCACGTGCTCCTTTACGTTAACTGCTCATAGTTTAGCACGAAAAAGGGGTGATTGGAAAGGACGGACGCTGTCGGATCTTGACAACTCCCCCTCTTATTGGGTAGACTGCACTATATACAGGAGAGAACGACTATGATAAGGACTAGTAATGAATGCTCTCGGGTGAAGCGAGACAGTGGCTGGTGTGAACTGTTCCCGACCTTTTGTGAACTCACCTTTCAGTTGCAGAAATGACGATGCGTTCCTAGTTTCTGCCGTGGATCCCGCGTTAAGGAAACGAGTGAACGTTGCAGCACGTTAATCGGGGTGGTACCGCGGGAGATAAACTTCTCGTCCTTTTAGAGGATGAGAAGTTTTTTGTATAGACAGTCATTCTGGCCCTTAAAAATGAATAACAGGAGGCAATGAATATGAGTTTTAACCATCAGGAAATTGAGAAGAAATGGCAGCACTATTGGGAAGAAAATGAAACATTTAAAACGCCCGCACATTCAGATAAAGAAAAAATCTATGCCCTTGATATGTTTCCTTATCCGTCCGGAGCAGGGTTGCATGTAGGACACCCGGAAGGCTATACAGCAACCGACATTTTTTCCCGGATGAAACGTATGCAGGGATATGACGTCCTGCATCCAATGGGCTGGGATGCATTTGGCTTGCCTGCCGAACAATATGCCATTGATACAGGCAATAGCCCGGCTGAATTCACTGAGCATAATATTGCTACCTTTAAACGGCAGATTAAGGACCTTGGTTTTTCCTACGACTGGGATCGTGAAATTAATACAACTGATCCGCAGTATTATAAATGGACGCAATGGATATTTAAAAAGCTTTATGACCATGGACTGGCCTATATGGCTGAAGTCCCGGTTAACTGGTGCCCGGCACTTGGAACAGTGCTGGCCAATGAGGAAGTTATTGACGGTAAAAGCGAACGGGGCGATCACCCTGTTGTCCGTAAACCGATGAAACAGTGGATGCTCAGAATTACTGATTATGCTGACAGACTTCTGGAAGATTTGGATGAACTCGACTGGCCGGAAAGCATTAAAGACATGCAGCGCAATTGGATTGGCCGTTCGGAAGGTGCTGATGTCATATTTGATATTGCCGGCTATGAAGAGCAATTCACAGTATTCACTACAAGGCCTGACACCTTGTTTGGAGCAACTTATGCTGTGTTTGCACCAGAACATCCGCTTGTTGAAAAGATCGTTACGCCTGCTCAAAAGGAGGCAGTCGAAGCCTATTTAAAAGAAATCGAAACGAAATCGGATCTGGAACGGACAGACCTTGCGAAAGAAAAAACGGGCGCATTCACTGGCGCTTATGCGATCAACCCCGTTAATCATGAAAAAATGCCGATCTGGATAGCTGATTATGTGCTAATGAGCTATGGTGAAGGAGCGATAATGGCTGTTCCGGGTCATGATGAGCGTGACTATGAATTTGCACAAACATTTAACCTGCCTATAAAAGAAGTTGTGTCCGGTGGCGATTTGACCAAAGAAGCGTATGCCGGTGAGGGGGAGCATATTAATTCCGATTTTCTCAATGGTCTGATGCAGGATGAAGCCATCACGACAATGACGAACTGGCTGGAAGAGCACGGAAAAGGGAACGGAACGGTTACTTATCGATTGCGTGACTGGCTTTTTTCCAGACAGCGTTACTGGGGTGAGCCTATACCAATTATTCATTGGGAAGACGGGTCTATGAGCGCCGTGCCGGAAGACGAACTGCCGCTGGAGCTGCCAGCGCTCGACGAGATTAAACCGCCTGGTAATGGTGAATCACCGCTTGCTAATAGTGACTGGGTTCATGTTGTTGATCCGGAAACGGGTATGAAGGGACGCCGGGAAACCAATACCATGCCGCAATGGGCTGGCAGCTGCTGGTATTTTCTGCGTTTTATTGACCCGAATAATCCAGAGCAGCTGGCGGATCCAGAAGCCCTTAAACAATGGTTGCCGGTAGACATTTATATTGGTGGTGCCGAGCATGCGGTTCTTCACTTATTATATGCTCGGTTCTGGCATAAATTTCTTTATGACATTGGTGTCGTTCCAACAAAAGAGCCATTTCAAAAATTGTTCAACCAGGGTATGATTCATGGGGAAAACCATGAAAAAATGAGTAAATCCAAAGGAAATGTTATTAACCCTGATGATATTGTCACAACACACGGTGCCGATACACTCCGGCTTTATGAAATGTTTATGGGACCGCTCGACGCTGCAGTTGCCTGGTCAACGAATGGTCTCGACGGAGCACGGCGTTTTCTGGACCGGGTATGGCGCCTGATTGTAACAGAAGACAGAGGCATAACGGATAACATTGTGCCGGTGAGTCATGACACGCCACTGGATAAGGTGTACCATGAAACCGTCAAAAAAGTAACAGAAGACTTTGAGCAGCTTCATTTCAATACAGGCATTTCTCAGTTGATGGTGTTCATTAATGAAAGCTATAAAGCAGATGAAGTTCCAAAGGGTTATATTGAAGGATTTGTTAAAATGCTTTCGCCTGTTGCGCCACATGTATCTGAAGAGTTATGGGAACTGCTTGGTCATACGGAAACAATCACGTATGAGAACTGGCCGGCCTATGATCCAGCTAAATTAGTCGAGGACGAGGTTGAAATTGTCATACAGATTATGGGTAAGGTTAGGGCTAAAATGAACGTGGCTAAGGATATATCACAAGAAGAACTGGAGAAACAGGCTTTGGCGAATGAACGTATTCAAGAACAGCTTGAAGGAAAAACAGTGCGCAAGGTGATTGTGGTTCCGGGCAAATTAGTGAATATCGTTGCAAATTAAACAAAAAGGATCTCATTCTTCCGCGAATGGGATCCTTTTTGTTTAGTCAGATGGTTTCCAGTCAGTGTCTAGAATGATCCACTCGCCATTTTCGTAATACCACAATGTCTCGATCGTTCCCAATTTATCGGATCGATCGGTTCCGCTTATCTGCTGACGGCTTTTTAGCCCATAGCCTTGAGAATCACTCACTTGAACAGGTTCAAACCGGGCGATGGGAGCAATGATTGGTGATGCATCAGACTTCACGTCGCCATTCTCTTTATAAATACCCTTTCGAATATAAGCTGACGCTTTATCTGCTACATTAATAAGTGATGGCTCCTGTTTGTAATCAATCTGGACTGCAATCTGAAAATCATCTCTAAATTCAGCTTTTATAGATTGTTGTTCAGGAAGTTTCATTTCTGTTAGCTGACCATTTTCAAACGTATGCAAGTGGTAATGATGTGAATCGCCGTTACCAGTTTCACTTTGATAAAACAGATCATTAACATTGTTATGATTCAAATCGTAAAACTGAATGTAAGGCTTATAGCCGCCTTCATAGGAAATTTCCCAGTCATCGCCCTCAGTATTTGTGATATGGGTCTTTATTATGGTATTGTAATTTGAGTCTGATCCCAATGATGTTCCGAGCAGTTTGACCGTTTCTTGAGCATTATTGCCGGCAACATCTTTTTGATATATATGAATCTCTTGGGAATGTGGCTCAGTTTCCTCTGCTGTAGCTGGTGAGGGCATTAAGAAACCTGTCAGCAGTAATGCTGCGATAATTAAAGTCATTCCATTTTCACCTCTAATATGATTTAGTTTGTGAAATTTGGCGTTTATATATGCACTTTTAGATATTTATTTTAATCGATTATTGACTTCCATTTTAAACTGTAGTACTATTGTGTTTGTCGCTGAAAGACAGCGAAGAACAGCAAAAAACAGCGAATAATCATAGATAAATGACTGATTGACAGCCACTAATCGTGATGATATAATGATTTTGTTGTTGAAGAAACGACATTATTTGCTCCTTGAAAACTGAACAAAACAACCAGCCTGAAACAGATGTCAGGTAAGAGGCACCCGGTCATATGTGTTCATATGATTGGATGAAGCTTTTTGAGACATTATGAACGCTGAGATAAAACGATTGATCGGTGTCAGTCGTTTGCATCTCTCTTATTTATTGGAGAGTTTGATCTTGGCTCAGGACGAACGCTGGCGGCGTGCCTAATACATGCAAGTCGAGCGCGGGAAGCAGGCAGATCCCCTTCGGGGGTGATGCCTGTGGAACGAGCGGCGGACGGGTGAGTATCACGTGGGCAACCTGCCTGTAAGACCGGGATAACTCGTGGAAACGCGAGCTAAAACCGGATAACACCTCTCACCGCATGGTGAGGGATTGAAAGGCGGCCTCAGGCTGCCACTTACAGATGGGCCCGCGGCGCATTAGTTAGTTGGTGGGATCAAAGCCTACCAAGGCCACGATGCGTAGCCGACCTGAGAGGGTGATCGGCCACACTGGAACTGAGACACGGTCCAGACTCCTACGGGAGGCAGCAGTAGGGAATCATCCGCAATGGACGAAAGTCTGACGGTGCAACGCCGCGTGAGTGAAGAAGGTCCTTGGATCGTAAAACTCTGTTGTCAGGGAAGAACAGATACTGTTCAAACAGGGCAGTATTTTGACGGTACCTGACCAGAAAGCCCCGGCTAACTACGTGCCAGCAGCCGCGGTAATACGTAGGGGGCAAGCGTTGTCCGGAATTATTGGGCGTAAAGGGCGCGCAGGCGGTCTTTTAAGTCTGATGTGAAAGCCCGCGGCTTAACCGCGGCAGGTCATTGGAAACTGGAGGACTTGAGTACAGAAGAGGAGAGTGGAATTCCACGTGTAGCGGTGAAATGCGTAGAGATGTGGAGGAACACCAGTGGCGAAGGCGACTCTCTGGGCTGTAACTGACGCTGAGGCGCGAAAGCGTGGATAGCGAACAGGATTAGATACCCTGGTAGTCCACGCCGTAAACGTTGAGTGCTAGGTGTTAGGGGGTTTCCGCCCCTTAGTGCTGAAGTTAACGCATTAAGCACTCCGCCTGGGGATTACGGCCGCAAGGCTGAAACTCAAAAGAATTGACGGGGGCCCGCACAAGCGGTGGAGCATGTGGTTTAATTCGAAGCAACGCGGAGAACCTTACCAGGTCTTGACATCCTCTGATGGCGGTAGAGATACCGTGTTCCCTTCGGGGACAGAGTGACAGGTGGTGCATGGTTGTCGTCAGCTCGTGTCGTGAGATGTTGGGTTAAGTCCCGTAACGAGCGCAACCCTTAAGCTTAGTTGCCAGCATTAAGTTGGGCACTCTAAGGTGACTGCCGGTGACAAACCGGAGGAAGGCGGGGATGACGTCAAATCATCATGCCCCTTATGACCTGGGCTACACACGTGCTACAATGGATGGTACAAAGGGACGCGAAGCCGTGAGGTGAAGCAAATCCCATAAAACCATTCCCAGTTCGGATTGCAGGCTGCAACTCGCCTGTATGAAGCCGGAATCGCTAGTAATCGCGGATCAGAATGCCGCGGTGAATACGTTCCCGGGCCTTGTACACACCGCCCGTCACACCACGAGAGTTGGCAACACCCGAAGTCGGTGAGGCAACCTTTTTGGAGCCAGCCGCCGAAGGTGGGGCCAACGATTGGGGTGAAGTCGTAACAAGGTAGCCGTATCGGAAGGTGCGGCTGGATCACCTCCTTTCTAAGGAAGATATTATATGGAAGCCGGTGCTTGTCGCTTAGCGCGGCAGTATCGGCCGGATCGATATCTGTTTTCAGCTACTCTGGTTGTTTGGTTCAGTTTTGAGGGAGCAAACCCTCATCTGTCTAAGTTATCACATACTGTGATGCTTGCAGATAGAAGCTTTGTGCAGAGATGCACATTTGCACCTTGAAAACTAAATAAGAGCAAACCATTCAAGACGACATCCAGACGTTCGTTTAAACGAATGTTTTATTAAGTTAAGTGATCAAGGGCGCACGGTGAATGCCTTGGCACCAGGAGCCGAAGAAGGACGGGACTAACACCGATATGCCTCGGGGAGTCGTAAGCAGACTGTGATCCGGGGATTTCCGAATGGGGCAACCCACTGTCCGTAATGGGACAGTGCCTGTGTCTGAATTCATAGGGCGCAGGTGGCATACCCGGGGAACTGAAACATCTCAGTACCCGGAGGAAAAGAAAGCAAACGCGATTTCCTGAGTAGCGGCGAGCGAAACGGAAACAGCCCAAACCGGAAAGCTTGCTTTCCGGGGTTGTAAGGACACGCCATCGGAGTTATCAAGAAATGGTTTAGGCGAATTGATTTGGAATGATCAGCCAAAGAGGGTAAGAGCCCTGTAGCCGAAAAGCGATTTCCTCCGGCGTGGATCCTGAGTACGGCGGAACACGTGACATTCCGTCGGAATACGGGAGGACCATCTCCCAAGGCTAAATACAACCTGGTGACCGATAGTGAACCAGTACCGTGAGGGAAAGGTGAAAAGCACCCCGGAAGGGGAGTGAAAGAGAACCTGAAACCGTGTGCCTACAAGTAGTCGGAGCCCGTTAATGGGTGACGGCGTACCTTTTGCAGAATGGACCGGCGAGTTGCGATCGTATGCAAGGTTAAGTGGAAGACACGGAGCCTGAGCGAAAGCGAGTCTGAACAGGGCGATTTGAGTATACGGTCGCAGACCCGAAACCGTGTGATCTACCCATGCCCAGGGTGAAGGTCAGGTAACACTGACTGGAGGCCCGAACCCACGTATGCTGAAAAATGCGGGGATGAGGCGTGGGTAGGGGTGAAATGCCAATCGAACACGGATATAGCTGGTTCTCTCCGAAATAGCTTTCGGGCTAGCCTCAAGGAGCGTGTACCGGAGGTAGAGCACTGATTGAACGAGGGGCCCTCACCGGGTTACCGAATTCAGTCAAACTCCGAATGCCGGCTACATAGCCTTGGGAGTCAGACTGTGGGTGATAAGGTTCATGGTCGAGAGGGAAACAGCCCAGACCGCCAGCTAAGGTCCCTAAGTATACGTTAAGTGGAAAAGGATGTGGCGTTGCTCAGACAACCAGTATGTTGGCTTAGAAGCAGCCACCATTTAAAGAGTGCGTAATAGCTCACTGGTCGAGTGACTCTGCGCCGAAAATGTACCGGGGCTAAACGTATCACCGAAGCTGCGGATTGTTCTTCGGAACAATGGTAGGAGAGCGTTCCAAATGCTGTGAAGTCAGACCGTGAGGACTGGTGGAGCGTTTGGAAGTGAGAATGCCGGTATGAGTAACGAAAAAAGAGTGAGAATCTCTTTCACCGAATGCCTAAGGTTTCCTGAGGAAGGCTCGTCCGCTCAGGGTTAGTCGGGACCTAAGCCGAGGCCGAAAGGCGTAGGCGATGGGTAACAGGCCGACATTCCTGTACCACCTCGTGAGCATTTGAATGATGGGGAAACGCAGAAGGATAAGGAATGCGCACTGTCGGAAATGTGCGTCCAAGCAGTGAGGAAATTGGTCAGGCAAATCCGGCCAATGGTTCCAGGCTGTGACGGGGAGGGAAATTGAGTACCGAAGTTCCTGACTTCACACTGCCAAGAAAAACCTCTAGTGAGTTCACAGGTGCCCGTACCGCAAACCGACACAGGTAGGCAGGGAGAGTATCCTAAGGTGAGCGGGAGAACTCTCGTTAAGGAACTCGGCAAAATGACCCCGTAACTTTGGGAGAAGGGGTGCTCAGGGCCGAGTCCTGAGCCGCAGTGAAGAAGCCCAAGCGACTGTTTACCAAAAACACAGGTCTCTGCGAAGCCGCAAGGCGACGTATAGGGGCTGACATCTGCCCGGTGCTGGAAGGTTAAGGGGAAGCGTTAGCGCCTCTGGCGCGAAGCGGCGAACCGAAGCCCCAGTGAACGGCGGCCGTAACTATAACGGTCCTAAGGTAGCGAAATTCCTTGTCGGGTAAGTTCCGACCCGCACGAAAGGTGCAACGACTTGGGCACTGTCTCAACGAGAGACCCGGTGAAATTATACGATGCGTGAAAATGCGCATTACCCGCGACAGGACGAAAAGACCCCGTGGAGCTTTACTGCACCTTGACATTGAATGTTGGTACAGCTTGTACAGGATAGGTGGGAGCCGTGGAAACGTGAGCGCGAGCTTACGTGGAGGCACCCGTGGGATACCACCCTGGCTGTACGAACATTCTAACCCTGGACCGTAATCCGGTCCGGAGACAGTGTCAGGCAGGCAGTTTGACTGGGGCGGTCGCCTCCTAAAAGGTAACGGAGGCGCCCAAAGGTTCCCTCAGAATGGCTGGAAATCATTCGTAAGCGTGCAAAGGCACAAGGGAGCTTGACTGCGAGACCTACATGTCGAGCAGGGACGAAAGTCGGGCTTAGTGATCCGGTGGTTCCGCATGGAAGGGCCATCGCTCAACGGATAAAAGCTACCCCGGGGATAACAGGCTTATCTCCCCCAAGAGTTCACATCGACGGGGAGGTTTGGCACCTCGATGTCGGCTCATCGCATCCTGGGGCTGTAGTCGGTCCCAAGGGTTGGGCTGTTCGCCCATTAAAGCGGTACGCGAGCTGGGTTCAGAACGTCGTGAGACAGTTCGGTCTCTATCCGTCGCGGGCGCTGGAAGTCTGAGAGGAGCTGTCCTTAGTACGAGAGGACCGGGATGGACACACCGCTGGTGCACCAGTTGTTCCGCCAGGAGCACGGCTGGGTAGCTACGTGTGGTCAGGATAAGTGCTGAAAGCATCTAAGCATGAAGCCCCCCTCAAGATGAAACTTCCCATCACGTCCAGTGAGTAAGATCCCTCAAAGACGATGAGGTTGATAGGTCCGGGGTGGAAGCGTGGCGACACGTGAAGCTGACGGATACTAATCGATCGAGGACTTAACTAACAGGATGCAGCTTGATGGTTCTCTTATTTAGTTTTCAGGGTGCAAAGGTTTAAAAAACCTCTTGCATTTTGAATTAAAAATGCTTATAATGGTTTCTGTGCTTCATTAGAATAAAAGAACAGCATAAGGTCTGGTGGCGATAGCGGAGAGGACACACCTGTTTCCATGCCGAACACAGCAGTTAAGCTCTCCAGCGCCGATGGTAGTTGGGGTTTGACCCCTGCAAGAGTAGGACGCTGCCAGGCAATAAAAAACTGGAGCATTTAGTTGCTCCAGTTTTTTATTTTGCAACAGGTGAAGCACACACTTTGTATTTAAAAAAGTCTGAATAAATGGGCAGCCACTTAATCCAGTCAAAGATGTCTTGCTGGCGTCTTAGTAATAGCTGCCGTAGCTCCAGCCAAGGCCACCACCAACGTAGGCGGTGCCAACAATAATAAGAAGGATGAACAAGACAACGATCAAGGAAAATCCGCCGCCATATCCTTCGCATTCTGCATTCATTCCCATTCACCTCCTAGGAAAGGACACTAATATACTATTCATGGACTGACTGATTGTGTGAACGAAGTCCATGTTTATTAAAGAATGTATAACTGAAGCAGGTCTGCCCGTTCTCCGAATATGAACGATACTTTCGTAATAAACAGTTCGAAATTTTTTTAGTTTATTGTATATTAATTAGTTGTTTTAAAAATACTGCAATGTTAAAATCATTTGGTTGAAATTAATAATACAAAGCACCATAAAAATATAGATTCAATGTTAAAGACGGCGATAGACTTCATATGTTTTTTAGCTGTCCTTGATAATAGGGTCATTTGTGATGCAGAAAGGAGTATTTATATGAGTGATACAGGAATATCGTGGGATTTGCCGGGAAAACAAAAGGCATTAATGATTGCTGCTTTACTGACTGGTGCTTTTATGGGGATCATTAATGAAACATTATTGGCAACGGCACTTCCATCGATTCAGGACGCTTTTTCAATCTCACAGGGAAAGGTACAATGGATGACAACGGCCTTTTTAATGGCGAATGGCATCATGATACCTGTTTCAGCGTTTTTAATTGATCGGTTTACTACGAGAGGTTTATTCTTAACGGCTATTGGCCTATTTGGTTTAGGCACCGCTATTTCAGCAGTTGCTCCTGTATTTTCAGTTCTGCTGTTAGGACGTGTCGTACAAGCAGCAGGTTCCGGAATCATGCTGCCGTTGTTGATGACAGTCCTGCTGGCAGTTATTTCAGTTGAACGGCGTGGTACGGCCATGGGCATGATTGGTATTGTGATTGCATTTGGCCCAGCTATTGGCCCAACACTATCAGGCTGGCTTTTGGACCATTTTACTTGGCGCTCGCTGTTTATAACAGTTCTGCCGATTGTTGCTGTAACCATTACAGTTGCGGCTTTATTTTTGCGAAACGTAACCGATCTGCGGAAGCCAAAAATCGATGTGCTATCAATTATTTTGTCGTCAATCGGATTCGGCTCATTCTTATATGGGTTCAGCACGGCTTCAGATAAGGGATGGGGGAGTCCTATTGTTATCAGTGCTATCATTATTGGCGTTGCGATCATTGTTTTATTTGTCTGGAGGCAGCTTGTTCTGGAAACACCTATGTTAGAATTCCGGGTATTTAAATTCAGAGTTTTTACGCTGGCGATTGTTATTACAATGACTGTTCTCGTGTCTTTAATTGGTGCTGAAACATTGATGCCGTTATTCATGCAGAACGTTTTAAATTTCTCACCGCTTAAATCTGGTTTGATGCTGCTGCCGGGTGCGGCTGTTATCGGTCTAATGTCTCCGATTACCGGCCGTCTGTTTGATAAATATGGTGCGAAATGGCTTGCATTAATTGGACTTGGTATTGTGACCGTGACAACGTTTATGTTTACCCGGTTGTCGCTGGATACGACATTTGCCTACTTATCAACGATTTATGCCATCCGTATGTTTGGTTTATCGTTTGTGCTGATGCCAGTTATGACGTCAGCTTTGAACCAGCTTCCGCCAAGATGGTACTCACATGGATCGGCTTTAGCTAACACGATGCAGCAGATTTCTGCGTCAATTGGTACGGCTGTTCTTATTACACTCGTCGCCATGGGATCGCAAAGGTTTGTACCGGAAGCTAATGTGCCAGAGGAATTACTCGGGAGAATGGCACAAGTTAATGGTTTTGAATGGGCATTCATGGGCAGTACGATTCTTGCGTTGATTGCGTTCATTTTAGCACTGTTCCTTCACCCGCCGAAGAAAGAGAAGGAAATTGTCAGGCAGATTCATGGTCAGAATGCCAACATGCGTTAATTTTTTATGAAACTAACAGTGATTTAATTAACACAAAAAATCGGACTGCCGTTATTTCGGCAGCCCGATTTTTTTAGATTACTTAATTAAAACCATGCAGCGCCTACGATGATTAGCAGGATAAATAAGACGACGATCAGGGCAAAACTGCCGCCGGAACCACGGCCGTAGCTGCCGCCGCCATAGCCGCCACCATAGCTACCGCCATAGCCACCGTAGCCGCCGCCATAACCAAAGCCGCCACCGTAGCCATAGCCACCGCCATAGCCGCCTAGGGGTACACAAGTGCAGTATCCTGGAACGGTAACACTGCATCCGCCGCCGCAGCCGTAGCCACCGCCGTAGCCATAGCCACCGCCTGCATAGTGTCCAGAATTACCGCATCCACACTGTCCAGAGCCGCCATAACCGTAGCCGCCACCGTAGCCGTAGCCACCGCCATAGCCAGCACCGCCGTAACCATATCCAGGAACATTACCAAATGCCATATGAAACTCCTCCTTAAAGGTAGTTAATTTTTATACTGTTGGCATTAATAGCCAACGAATGCAGTACCTACAATAATCAGCAGAATAAACAAAACAACAATTAAGGCGAAACCTCCGCCGTAGCCTGCTCCGCCTCCAAATTCATTCATTGCTAAAACACCTCCATAACCATTTGTTAATAATGTATGCTGTTTAGCCTGCAATGACATGGGTTGTTAGCCCGGTTTATGTGAAATGGGCTTATATATAAGCGATGTGATGCCTTTTAGCCATTTAATGTGATAGCCCTTACTGAATAGCAGTATCCCTCATATAATGCTGTAAGTCTCAAATGGATTTGGAGGTGACATAATGTCTGTTAATCATTATTATGATCTTTGCTGCCGGCATAAAGGCAGACCAGTCAGGATTTCGACACATGACGGTTATGTTCATTGTGGATTTATTCATGATGTTGATCGTCATCGTGTATATTTACAGCCTCTTCGCTCACAGAGGGGGTTAGGCGGCTTTGGGTATGGCGGTTATTATGGTCCTGGTTATGGCCCAAATTATGGTCCAAACTATGGTCCGAATTATGGACCAAATTACGGTCCAGGCTATGGATATGGTTCCAACTCTGGATTCGGTTTTGGTATTGCCTTAGGGGCGATTGGCACGTTAGCTTTATTGCCCTTCTTTTAGCTGTGACATGCAAAACAGACGATGCTAAGTTGCATCGTCTGTTTTATGAATAATGTCTTCTGGTTTAATTGTGAGCAAATCCTGCGATGATAAGTCATTGGCGATCATATATTGGTGGACAAGATAATAGCCGGCGCCATAACCGGCCATATTCGGCAGGGGTCCAAGGCCGTAAAGAATCTGTTCATGTTTTGGACTCGATTTGGGCACATTCCGATTTGGTAAAATCAAGTGTTTACATATGTGTTCCAGTCTCTTTTTTGAGTAGTAGGATGTCCAGTCCGCGTTGTAATAGCTGCCGAGTCTTTCACGCACAGCGTTCTCAGCCAGTCCTTCCAAAACGACTGTATCCAGAAGTAAATAATCGGTTTCTTGTTTGTTGTATTTAGCCAAGCGGCAGACATGATTGTATTCATGAGTAAACAGTGCTCTGATTTCATCTTTTGTATTATGCTCGGAAACAAATAAAAAGACCTTATCAGGAAAACTGAGCCCCGATTTGCCGTTGAGTTCATGTCGCAGTTTGCAATTGCCAGGATCAGCAGGCAGGATAAAGATTGGAACAGTTGGTCCATCCCACGCTTCTCGCAATTGTTTTTCTTCCTGTCCTACAATTCGCCAAATATCACGTTTCTGCAGGGATTTGATGAAATTGTCGTTATCTTTAAGTGGTTTCCTATACATACCGTGCAAACTCAAGTGCTGATGGATATGGTCTGATGAAACAGTTTCCTGGAAGTATGGTGTCAGTTTTCTGCAAAGTTTAACTGGCCTGTGCTGAGCTGTAAGCCACCTGTCTGTTCGGATGACACTCATATGCATACTCCTAACCTTTTTTATCCTATAAGAGTATGGTATGCGGGATCAAGCCGTTATGAAACATACATAATACTCAGTTCTCACGTGTTAGGTGTTTAACCTTTTCATTTTTGCTGCCAGCTGAATAGACTATTACAAATAGTTAATGGGGAGGTGTTCGAATGATCAACTCAGGAAGGCCAGGTCCACCGGTCCCAATGCCGCACGGAGCAATGCATAAGCCTGAACCGCCAGTACCATACCCTTCAAAACCCTCAACAACGCAATTGATACTCAAGCAATTTCAAGATCAGGACGGCAATATGGATATTGATAAAATCACGACGGTTGCTCAGCAAGTCGGTCAATTATATGGTCAGATCAGTCCATTAATAACGAAATTTACTAAGCGCTGATTAATGCTGGGAGAGAGGTGTTAACAGATGACTATACGCAAAGCCAATCAGCGTGAACTTGAGGAAATTATGGCGTACGCCCTGCATGTATTACAAGAGGCCAGCATGGGTCATATCCCGCCGACAGACGAAAAGGCTTTTCAAATGGTCGAACCATTTTTAAAACAGGGCGGCTATTACCTGGTGTATGCAGAGCAGGACGTGCTCATGGGATGGATTGCTGTGGGAAGCACAATTGATCATTATCAGGATAAACCAGCAGGTATGATACCGGAATTGTATGTCCTGTCGCATTACCGGGGGCAGGGTATTGCTGAAGATTTATGCCGTGCAGCACTTGCACATTTGCAGGAAGCGGATTTTGACACTGTGATGCTCAATGTCTTCGCTGGAAATTCTATAAAATCTTTATATGAAGAACTCGGATTTCAGGAAGTATCGTCACTGCTTTCGCTTAGATTGAAATAAACGCACTGGTTATAGAGACCGCTGTGATGCAGTTGGCGGTCTCGCGGCAACTGCTCCTTGCCCAAATGGCGTTTTTATATCCTTAGATTTCGTATGCTGGGACATCAGCACATTTCTCCGATGGCACCTATATACGCCTTTCCTCCTGTACAGAAGTTTCATAGAATAATTCTATAATGCTCTAAGGAGGTGGACTCGAATGGATGACATGCTTAAACAAGTTGAAAAGAAAACCGGTGTTAAAAGCGATGATATTAAGCAGCTTGCCCAGTCGGTAAACAGCACCGACTTATCAGAAGAACAAAATGTCAGGCGTCTTATTAAACAAGTGGCACAAGTAGCTAATAAACAAGTATCAAAAAGTACTGAAGACAAGATTGTTAAAACATTGACCGATAAAAAAGGAAAAGTGGATAGCTCAACGATTTCCAAAATGCTGTAAAAATTGTACCCTCTGCGCCTTGTGGTGGCAGGGGGATTTTTTGTGTGACATCGTAGTGTTTAAGTATTCATGTATAAAACAGAAGCAACAAGTCTATCATTGAAAATTAGACAGGCGTTTGCACTGTTTATAATGAATTGGTAGAACAAAAGGCCGTTTTTTTGGAGTGACGCATGTATGACGACTAAACGTCTTAGTTTTGGAATACTTATTTTATGTGTCGTTGTTTTGGGACTTGAATCAACAACTGTTAGGTCAACAGCCGAATTAGCAGAAGAGGGAGGGAAATCAACCGCCATGGTTCAAAACCTTGAGCACTATATTAACCATGAAGCCAAGCTTAAGGGTACCATTACAGGGATAAGTATTCGTGATGCTGTCTCAGGTGAAAAACTATATGATCATATGGGGGATATTCGTCTGCGCCCGGCTTCCAATTTGAAATTGTTAACGGCCGCTGCGGCGCTGTCTGCGTTAGGGAAAGATTATAAAGTGTCGACACAGCTCTTAACAGATGGTTCTATCTCAGGTGAAAGACTGAATGGTAATCTCTATCTGAAGGGTAAGGGAGACCCAACGCTCCTGGCTGAAGATTTTGCCGCATTGGCTCAAAAGGTGAAAGAAAATGGCATAAACGTCATTGATGGTGACGTTGCAGCAGATGATACATGGTACGACAGCAAACGACTGTCACATGATCTCATTTGGAGTGATGAACAGTGGTACTACGGTGCCCAAATATCCGCTTTGACTGCTTCGCCTGACGCGGACTATAACGCTGGCAGTGTCACGGTTGACGTGCATCCTGGTCAATCCGGTGAGAAGCCAGATGTCACAGTAAAACCCGAGACGTCTCATGTTCAGGTAACAAATGATGCGAAAACAATAACAGCAGCTGGTAATGAAACACTGACGGTTGAGCGCGAACACGGTGGGAACACCATTCACGTCAAGGGCATGATACCAGCCGGGTCAGAAGGTGTTAAAGAATGGATCGCTGTCTGGGACCCAACAGGCTATGCTCTTGATTTATTCCGTCAGTCATTGAAAAATGAAGGGATAACGTGGACAGGGCGTATAACAACTGGCCAGGCCCCGGAAGAAGCTGCTGTTTTGTATACGGACAAGTCCATGCCGCTAAGTGAGTTGCTTAATCCATTTATGAAATTAAGCAACAATACGCATGCTGAAATGCTTGTTAAAGAACTGGGGAAAACAGTTCATGATGAAGGCAGCTGGGAAGAAGGACTGGATGTGCTGACAACGGAAATAGCCGGCTTAGGTGTGGACACTTCTTCTTTAATGATCCGGGACGGGTCGGGCATTTCCCATATGAATCTGCTGCCGGCTAATGACATCACCGAATTGCTGTACAACGTGCAGGAGAAGGCATGGTTTAAGACGTATTTGAATGCATTGCCCAAAGCCGGTGCGTCTGAACGGCTGATAGGCGGCACACTGCAGAATCGCATGACTGAGCGGACAGTCCGGGCTAAGACCGGAACCATTGACGGGGTGAGCACACTTTCAGGATATATGGAGACCATTCAAGGCGAAAAATTGATTTTCTCAATACTCTTGAATAACTTGCTTGATGAAGAAGATGGACCAGAAATTGAGGATAACATTATTGACATTATAGCTCACCGCAATTAAAAGGAGCCCACATTGTGTGGACCCCTTTTTAATGACGGCTGCAGGCCGGAATCATTATTGATTGCTGTTGTTTTGCTGAGCGGACTGCACTTGCTGACGCGCCTGCTGCAGCTGCTGCTGAGCTTGCTGAACTTGCTGCTGATCCTGCTGCTGTTGCTGTGCGCCAGATTGCTGTTGGGCATTTTGCAGCTGCTGTTCAGCCTGCTGAACTTGCTGTTGTGCTTGCTGCAGCTGTTGCGGATCTGCACTTGATTGTGCCTGCTGGACAGCCTGCTGAGCCTGTTCAGCCTGTTGAACAGCCTGCTGTAGTTGTTGATTTTGTTGTGCCATGTGTATCAACCTCCAATAAAATTTTCGAGCTGTATAACGCTCTGTTGTTACTATGCCGCAAGCATTACTAAAATATGTATGGGTAATTCAAATTTTTTCTATAAATTGTACTTTGTCGTCAAATGGAGGGGATTGGACGTACTGAAAAGCAGATCAGCCAGAGGGATTACGTCGTGCCGAGAACGTTAATGTCACATCAGGCATGTACGCACGCCAAAATGGGTGACTGGGCGGATTGAGTCGCTTAGTTTTGAACTCTAGGTTATGTCTTCAATTGAAAGGTATGCTTTATCGTAGCCTAAATCGACAATTTTCCATAGATAGAAGGATGCTATGGTCAAATGCGGTGTCCAGACCTTTTGTTTATCAAGCAAAATTTGTTTGCGCGTTGATTCATCAGTATCATACAGCCATTTAGCTCCGCGCTGAAGACCAACATCGTCAGTGGCCAGCACATTCATGCGTCCCAGCGAGAAGATTAAAAACATTTCAGCTGTCCATTTGCCAATGCCTTTAATCGCTGTCAGCTGTTTAATGACGGCTTGATTCGTTAAAGCATGCAGATGTGTAAAGTCAATTGTGCCGTCTTGAATCTTTGCAGCAAGGTCACGCAGGTAACGCGTCTTCTGACCGGATAAACCAGTTGCACGCAATTGGTCATCAGAAACCTGACAGATCATCTCAGGTGTCATATGACCCTCAACACGTTTTTCCAAACGGCTGAAAATGGTTTCGGCAGCCTTGACCGATATCTGCTGCCCGGTAATTGAGCGGGCCAATGACCGGAAATAGTCTGGGCGCATCGGGACAACAACTTTTCCGATGACCGTGATAAGTTTCTGCATTTGAGCATCAGATGCGGCTAATGTCTGAACAGCTTCGTCTGATGGCTGGATAACAAACGATGGCATAAGTCACCTCACATTTACTATATTCATTTTAACGGCTGCAGCAGTGCTTGACAAAAGAGATCTTTTAAGATTGAATTGCTAGCCTAAATCGGCTGATTTTGTTATCATACTAGTGCAATGAAAAATAGGCTTTAACCGAAGCACTTGCCATTAAGAAAGGTGGATGTATATGAGTAAGCCAAAGATCGTCGTTCTCGGTGCTGGTTACGCCGGTATGATGACAACAAAACGGCTCACACAGAAGCTGAGTCCAGAAGAAGCAGAAATTGTACTTGTTAATAAGCATAATTATCATTTTCAGACAACATGGCTTCATGAAGTTGCTGCCGGAACGATAAATCAGAACCAGGCTCGTATTATGATTAGTGATGTAATCAATCCGTCACGAGTCAATCTGATTTATGATGACGTTGTTGAAGTGAAAAAAGATGAGAATCGTGTTGTTTTGGCAAACAGTGAGGTTACATATGACTACCTCGTCATTTCGCTTGGATTTGAAACCAACACATTTGGTATTAAAGGTATGGAGAAAAATGCTTTTTCCATAACAGATATGGATTCCAGCCGTATGATCCGCGAACAGATTGAATACCAATTTGCTAAATACAGCACAGATCCTAATCCGAAAGATGAAGATCTGACTGTTCTTGTCGGCGGCGGCGGATTTACAGGTATTGAGCTTGTTGGTGAGCTGGCTGAAAAAATTCCTGAACTATGCAAGAAATATGATATTGATCAGAATAAAGCGCGAATTGTCAACGTAGAGGCTGCGCCGCGTGTATTGCCTGGTTTTGATGATAAACTAGTTGCTTATGCTAAGAAATCTCTGGGAGACCGCGGTGTTGAATTCCGGGAAGGTGCCAAAATTTCTGAGTGCAAGAAGAATAGTTTTGTTATCGGCGAAGGTGACGATATGGAAGAAATTAAAGCTGGCACCATTGTCTGGACAGGCGGCGTAACCGGAAGCTCGGTTCTCTCGAAATCCGGATTTGAATTAACCAAAGGTAAAGTAACGGTTAATGGCGATATGCGTGCACCAGGACAAGAGAATATTTTCATCCTCGGTGACTGTGCATGGGTAATGGATGAAGAAGCAGGAAAACCATTCCCGCCAACTGCTCAGGCAGCTATGCAGCACGCAGATACGTGCTCAGATAATCTGAAAGCACTGCTTAGACATCAGCCATTGAAGAAATTTATCTTTGATGATAAAGGAACTGTTGCATCCCTGGGTGAAACAGATGCTATGGGAACGGTATTTAACGACAATAAATTATATAGTAAGCCAGCTGTATCGATGAAAAAGGTCATTGATAACCGTTATCTGTTCCTGCTTGGCGGACCGAAGCTCGTCTTGAAAAAAGGCAAACTGCGCATGTGGTAATTCAGTGAGGAGGGACTATTATGAAAAATGGAATCTTATATGGACTACTACTGGTATTGGCAACGGTTGCGGGCTACACAGCAGCCACACGCGTGCTTGAAGATACGCGAGACTTCCGTTAGTAACTAACCATAACTATCACAACCATCCTGCTGCATAACGGGGTGGTTGTTTTTATATATCCATAATTAGCAGCGATGTCATTCATTTTTCATTCGTGGAATAGACTTACAAAGGGGGAGATGTTATGATTGTTGGCTTGATAAGTCTCTTGGCAGTTTTATTTATTGCGGCATTGGGCGGGACGTTGTATGTTTTTAGACAGGAAGAAAATAAAATGAATAAATTGGAAGATAAGGGTGATACCGCAGAAAATGAACTGGCGCGATCCCGTGAATATGAATCCTCTTCACTTAAGCATAATATTCCATTACAGTTGGCTATTTATGGGGTTACACTAGTGTTGGTCATTGTTATTTTTGTTATTTACGTCGTTTAGCTAATGCATTGAACGATTTTATTAATGTTATGGTGTTATGTTTTTAATTAAGTATCAAATGCTACCGGACAGGAGGTGGTTAGAATGACAACCATTATCTTGTCTTTTTTATTGACAGCTGTTCCATTTACGGTAATTGACAACAATCAAGTTGTGGACGAACTGGTTAAGGAGGATTTTGAACTGCGCTATGCTGATCGCTTATTGATTGATCAGCCAAAACTGGAACTGCAAATGGATATCCTGAATGAAAAATTATATGAAGATCCGATTAACGCGAAGCTGGATGATGACGGTCATATTATTAAGGAAAAGCCTGGTGAGGCATTAGACCGGCGAACATTTCAGCAACTATTCCAGGAATACTTTTACGAAGAAGGCGAGAATAGAATTGAAACACCTGTAAGGGCTGTTTATCCTCGAGTGGACAGTGAATTGCTTGCTGACATTCGCGAAGAGGAGATCGGTCATTATACAACAGATTTTAAGCCGGAGAACAGGAAACGTTCACGCAATATTGAACTGGCTGCTGAAGCGATTAATAATCAGGTTGTGTTTCCTGGTGAGCGTTTTTCCTTTAATAATGTGGTCGGTAAACGTACGAAAGAAAAAGGATACAAACAGGCTCCGGTTATTATTAAAGGGGAGTTGTCTGAGGGTATTGGCGGCGGTATTTGTCAGGTTTCATCGACATTATATAATGCTGTTGACTTAAAGGGGATAGAGATTAAGGAGCGTTATTCTCATAGCCGCAGTGTTCCGTATGTACCGTCAGGCCGTGATGCCACAATTAGCTGGAACGGCCCTGACTTCTCATTTATTAATCGGCGTAAAAAGCCGGTTTTACTGCAGGCTTCCGCAGCGGATGGACATATGAACGTTGTTGTTTTAAGTTCTAAGTCATGATAGCAGGGCTTTGAAGCATTCTCCCCTCAGGATTTTATTTGGCATCCGTCCGCATCACATTGGTTCACTGGTACCATTTGTCGGTGTTTAGCGATGGTGTTATAAACGAAGTCACCCAACCCGATCCATTTAAGTACGGTCAATATGGGAACACTCAACCATAGAAGCGGCAATTTTTTGCTTATGGCAATGATGGCATCATACCCTTTAAACCACTTGCCTCGGTTATAGACATGCAGTTTTTGTTCCATCTCTTTTGGATAATGATCAAGATTTCGAAAAGACGAAAAATGTAGTCGCTGTCTTCGGTCCATTTTCTTCCAAATGACAGACGAATGTGAGCACAGTTTACAGTAGCTGTCATAGTAAATAATCATATGCTAACCCCCGCTCTGATACTAATTATGCTGGCTGTTTGGCTGAAGTCTTCCATTATGTTTATGGTAACATGAAACCGTTGCGGCGTTGAAGCACGTTATAAATTAATAAAACGGCAAAGCAACTATTTAATACATGAAAAAGCCTATCTGTTTCAACACAGATAGGCTTCTCTTGTTTAAGCATCTTGTTTTTGTTTGATCCAATTGATCAAGCCGCCGGCCAGGATAATTTCACGCTGGCGTTCGGATAGGTTATGTTCAGCAGTAACTTCCTCACCCTGATTAGCCAGTGTTACGTTGATCTGGTCGTTATTCTGAATTTGATTTCGCAAATCATTAAGCTGGAGAACATCTCCTTGCTCAAGCTTGTCGTAATCAGCTTCGTTAGTGAATTGAAGTGGCAGAATTCCAAAGTTAACCAGATTTTGCCAGTGTATACGGGCATAATCTTTAACAAGGACGGCACGCAGACCGAGATATCTTGGTGCGAGCGCGGCATGCTCACGGCTTGAGCCTTGACCATAGTTAAATCCGCCAACAATGGCATGCCCGGTTTCTTCGCGGACTTCCATAGCTCTGTCAACATATGTTGAATCAACATTTTCATACGTAAATTTGGCGATTTCCGGCAGGTTACTGCGATATGGCAGGACGCGGGCACCGCCGGCCAGAATTTCGTCGGTCGAAATATTGTCGCCGACTTTAAGCATTATAGGCAGTTCGAGTTTGTCAGGCATACTGTCCATAGCTGGGATGGAGGCAATATTTGGTCCTTTAACCAGTTCAACTTTCTGAGCATCCTCCCGTGGCAGCGGTTTTTCCAGTAAACTGTCATCCACATTATTGGTTTCAGCCGGATCTTTGACTTTCGGATAAGGCATATCCAATGTCCGCGGATCCGTTATTTCACCTGTTAGTGCAGATGCTGCAGCTGTTTCCGGACTGGATAAGTAAACACTGTCTTCTTTTGTGCCGGATCTGCCTGGGAAGTTACGTGGTGTTGTCCGTAAGCTGTTTCGTCCGGATGCAGGTGCCTGCCCCATTCCGATACAGCCATTGCAGCCTGCCTGATGCAATCGGGATCCAGCCTGCAGCAGATTGGCAATATGCATATTGCTTACAAGGTCGGTAAGCATTTGTCTGGATGTCGGATTAATGTCGAGTGACACACCATTAACAATCTTACGGCCTTTAACAGTCTCGGCTGCTACAGCGAAATCGCGGTATCCTGGATTGGCTGACGACCCAATGTAGGACTGATAGATCGGCGTGCCTGCAATCTCTTTGGCTGGAACAACTTTGCCCGGACTGGATGGCTGGGCAACTAAAGGTTCAAGCTCAGACAGATTGATCTCTTCATAGATATCATAGGCAGCATCTTCGTCGGCTGTCACTTCAACCCAGTCATCACCGCGGCCCTGGTGTTCGAGGAAGTTTTTAACTTCGTCATCCGATGGGAAAACAGTTGCTGTAGCGCCCAGTTCTGCTCCCATATTGGCAATGACATGGCGATCCATGGCTGATAAATGATCAAGTCCTGGTCCATAGTACTCAATAATTTTTCCGACGCCGCCTTTAACATCATGGCGTCTGAGCATTTCCAGGATCACATCTTTCGCACTTACCCAGTCAGGCAAGTCACCTGTGAGTTTAACGCCCATAACTTGAGGCATCGTGATATGGAATGGTTCACCTGCGATGGCCATGGCCACATCAATACCGCCTGCACCCATGGCAAGCATGCCCATTGAGCCGTTAGCACATGTGTGACTGTCCGAGCCGAGCAAAGTCTTGCCAGGTACGGCGAGACGCTGCATGTGAACAGGATGGCTAACCCCATTTCCGGGTCTTGAAAAGTGAAGACCAAAGCGCTGGGCAGAACTTTCTAAGAACAGATGGTCATCAGGGTTTTTATTATCTTCCTGGATTAGATTATGATCAACATACTGTGCTGAAGCTTCGGTTTTGGCATAGTCCAGGCCCATCGCTTCAAGTTCAAGCATGACCATGGTTCCTGTGGCGTCCTGGGTCAGTGTCTGATCGATTTGCAGACCAATTTCTGACCCGGCATTCATGTCGCCCGAAACGACGTGATCTTTGATCAGTTTTTGTGCAACATTCAAAGCCAATGTGGTTCCTCCTTTTAAATCATAACTGTACAATGTCATTCCTTGTAAATAAGCAATCAAACAGAAAAGCAATCTTAAGTACTTTCTATTTATTACTTTCTCCCATCGAGTATAGAATTGTTAGTTCTGAAGGTCAAACAATTGCAATCAAGCGTTATAAAACGATTTGTCTTTTGCAGCTCTGGTTAACATGCTATACTTATGTAAATAGGAGTGAAACGAGATGAAGGAATTAAGTATTATTCCATGTGGCCGGAAAAAGATTTGGGACAATCATCCGGAAATGGGGGCTGTGCCCGCAAAAAATGCTTATACCGGTACACTGCACAAACGCACGCGGCAATATGCAGAAATGTTTACTGATCAATGGGTGATTCTGTCAGCTAAACACGGGTTTTTATTTGCGGACGATATCGTTGATGGTCCGTATGATGTGACGTTTAACCAAAACAGTGATGAGATTGTCTCGTATGCGCAATTAATATGCCAGGCAGACGAAAAACAGCTGAAACAATTTGACAGGCTTGTGGTGCTGACAGGTCAAAAATACAAGCCTGTGATAAACGGAACATTTCCTGATGGTATGCCAAGGGTCTTTCCGCTCGCGAACTACGGCGGGATCGGCTATATTCTGCAGGCACTCAAACGGGCGGTGGAAGCACACACACCGGTTCATTAAATGACAGGAGCTGATGGTAATGACGCGAATAATATTTGTTTCACTGGTTGTAATTGTTTATTTAATTTATGCCGCATTTAAATATAAAGATACTTGGAAAAAACTTCGGTTGGGGCAATTGGCAGGGACGGTTCTGACATTCATTGTCATTATCAGCATTGCTGGTGTTACGCTGTTTTATGGCAGTCGCTATATAACAGCAGCTGTTTCCAGCAGCATAGGTGCCTTCATAATCCAATTTTTTGCTGTCATGATCATAATCGCAGCAGCGGGACTTATATTTATGGCTATAGTCAGTAAAATCACAAACGGTATTATACCCCTACAACGACAGCAGGGATATAGTCAGACGCCCCGCAGAGATACCAAGCACAAATCATAATAGAACCCCCCCGAATTCAGAACAGTCTTGTAATTAGTGTGGTGTATGATATAATATATTCAGCAAAAAAAGCATAGGTTAGAAGCCTTCAAGGGGAGCCTTTGGCTGAGAGTGAACGAGTTAGTTCTTACCCTTCGAACCTGTTAGTTAGTACTAGCGCAGGGATGGCGGCTTTTTTGATGGATCAGCAGCAATGTGAGCGGAGTTTTCCCATCAGAAAGCTTCCCCTTGGCATTGCTTTTTTTGTGTTTTTTAACATATTCAGGCGGCACAGGCTGCCGGCAAAAAGGGGAGGAGTTCGATGCGTTCAAACCGCACATTGTTTTTAATTGAGGTGGCTGTCTTTACAGCTCTGGCCTTGTTGCTGGATGTCATTCCGTTTCTATCATTTAAAATCTGGGCACAGGGCGGATCCATTTCATTGGCGATGATTCCTGTATTTATACTTGCATTTCGCTGGGGTCTTAAAGGCGGGCTCTTGTCAGGATTTTTGTGGGGGATTTTGCAGGTTGCGGCTGGGACTGGTTACGTCTTGACCCCGCTTCAGGGTTTCATTGACTATGCCCTTGCCTTTACGGTAATTGGATTTGCTGGAATCTTTGCCAAGCAGGTGCAAAAAGCTATTCAATCGGGGCAAACAACTGTTTATCTTACGTATATAACACTTGGGGTGATTTTGGGCAGTTCACTGCGGTTTTTGGCTCACTTTGCGGCTGGGGTTGCCTTCTTTAATTCAGCTGTGGAAGGTCAATCTGTCTGGGTCTATTCATTGCTCTATAATATATCGTATATCATTCCGTCATTGGTCATCAGTGCAGCAGTCGTTTTTCTTCTATTTCATAAACAGCCCAGAATGTTATTAAAAACAGCCTGATTTGGTTCAATGCCGCTCACATTATGTTACGGAACCGGAATTTAAAAAATAGTCCTTCTGCGACAGAGGGCTATTTTTATTTCGTTCATAACAACGATTCAGTGCATTTCCGCAGTTCGCGTTCAATTCAAAATGGATGTTTTCACCGCTTTCTTTCAACGTGCATAGGCTGGAGCACAGATAGAAAGGAAGTGTTTAAAGTGGAGATAACCCTGGCCCACTGGTTATATGCTCTGTTCACATTAGCGATCATTTTGACGATGATCTTTCGCCGCGGCGTTGTCCTGCCGTCGCTACTTGGAACGTTTGTGATTGCCTGGGTATATCAGGGCAGTCTGGTGGATGGTTTTACGGTCATTTTCAATGCTAATCTAGTGGCTGCGAAAGAGCTGTTTAATATATTTTTGATTATTACATTTATGATGGCTCTCCTGCATTCGTTGAGAGATTTAGGAGCTGACAGGCGAATGATTCAGCCCATCCAGAAATTTATGGTTAATGGGCATGTATCCTTTTTCCTGCTGGTGGGTGTTACTTATGTCATTTCCTTATTCTTTTGGCCAACACCTGCTGTACCGCTCATCTGTGCCTTGCTTGTTCCGGCCGCCATCCGCTCAGGTCTTCCGGCTATGACCTCAGCTGTTGCTGTTGCGCTGGCTGGCCAGGGTATGGCACTGTCTTCCGATTACATTGTTCAAGTGGCGCCTAATGTATCTGCAACAGCGGCCGGGATCGAAACATCGGTTGTCGCTGATAAGGCACTTGTTTTATCACTCATCGCCGGAGCGGTGGCCATTGGATTCGCGTACGTATTTTACAGAAAAACCATTCGATCAAAAGACAGCGATTTGAATGAGCTCGAAGGGGAGCAGATCCAAACAACTGGCGAGCCTCTTAATAAAACAGAATCGCGGCACGTCACCATGTGGAGTAAAATGTTTGCTGTTTTGGTTCCAATCGCTATGCTGGCGGTTGTGATTTACATGATGTTTTCGAAGCTTTCTTCCGGACGAATGTCTGGATTTGAAGGTGGCGATGGTGCGGCTTTTGTTGGTGGTGTGGCCGTCGTCCTGCTGTTACTGTCAACGATTGCATTTGGACGCCAAAAAGCCTTGGATACGATTGCGGACCATATTACAGAAGGCTTTGTTTTTGCATTTAAAGCAATGGGACCGGTCATTCCGATTGCTGGCTTCTTCTTCCTGGGCAGTTCCGATTTTTCCGGTGCTATACTCAGTATCGAGGAAGGGGCGCCAGGGTTCTTGTTTGATCTTGTTGAGGCTGCACAGCAGCATGTTCCGGATAATGCCTTGCTGGGTGCCGTCAGTATATTGGTTATAGGTATTATTACCGGACTTGATGGCTCAGGATTTTCCGGTTTGCCGCTGACAGGGGCACTGGCAGCTTCCTTGGAAACGTCGTCGATTGATTCTGGAACACTCGCTGCGATCGGTCAAATGGGTTCGATTTGGACCGGTGGCGGAACAATCGTTGCGTGGTCGTCCTTGATTGCGATTGCTGGTTTTTGCGGTGTATCGGTTATGGACCTGGTTCGAAAAAACTTTCTTCCGGTTTTGCTTGGCTTAATTACAGCTGCTCTAGCAGCCTTAGTGATTTTCTGATTATGAGCGAAAAAATGGGTGTTCATAAGACTGAAGTCGATGCGGCTGGTGGGACCCCTCGTGCGCTGGTGGGTCTCACCTATGTTTCGTCTTTAGTTTTTCCCTTTGCTTATGTTCGCTTTGTACCATTATTAGTGAGATTGCTTTTTAAGCTAAAAGATGTCTGATGTTGGGATCCTTATTTCAGTTATTGTTTAAGAAGTTGTATTATTCTGACTTATAGTACATAGATTCTGATAAGTCTTTTTATAATGGTCATGACAAGGAGGGCTATCAGATGAATGGGATTATTGTAGCGGTTATTGGGCTGGCTGTGTTTGCACTGGGTTATCGCTATTATTCTAAATTTATTTCTGAAAGAATTTTCCGTCTGGATCCAGACTATGTGACGCCAGCGCATAGGTATCGGGATGATGTCGATTTTGTACCGACCAGCAAATTTGTTTTATGGGGGCACCACTTCACATCCGTGGCAGGCGCCGCGCCGATAATGGGGCCGGCTATAGCTGTCTATTGGGGGTGGCTTCCTGCTCTTTTATGGGTGATTTTGGGCACAATATTTGCTGCTGGGGTTCATGATTTTGGAACACTGGCGCTGTCAGTCCGGAATAAAGGCCAGTCAATTGGTTCACTGGCTAACAAACTGATAGGTCAGCGTTCTAAGATACTCTTTCTATTTATCATTTTAATTCTCGTTTTAATGGTTAATGCTGTCTTTTCCTGGGTGATTGCCAATTTATTTATTTCCTTCCCAACGAGTGTCCTGCCAGTATTTATTCAAATACCGCTGGCAATATGGATTGGTTACGCTGTTTATAAACGCAAGGCCAGGATGCTTGTACCGTCCTTATTAGCTCTAGGGGCTATGTATCTGACAGCAATCATGGCCAGCCGAGTTGACTTTTTGCAGATTGATATTGTTCAATACTTCGGCGGTGAGGGCAGTGAAGGGCTTTTCGGACTCGGTGCGGTAAACAGTGCTTTTATGATTTGGATTGTCATTTTAATGGTTTATGTGTATATTGCTTCGACACTGCCCGTCTGGAAGCTTCTTCAGCCGCGTGATTTTATTAATTCACATCAGCTTGTTGTCGGTTTGGCAATTCTGTATCTGGGACTCTTGTTTACCAACCCGGAAATAACGGCACCGATGACAAATCCGGGCGCAGATACGTCCTGGTTTCCGCTTTTGTTTATTACAATAGCCTGCGGCGCCATATCAGGGTTTCACGGACTGGTGTCAAGCGGGACATCATCAAAACAATTGAACAAAGAAACGGATGCCCGTTTGGTTGGCTACTTCGGGGCGGTTGGTGAAGGGACACTAGCACTTGTCTCTATAATAGCAGTCGTCACACTTTTTAGCAGCGAGAACGCGTTTTTGGAAACGTACAGCAGTTTTGCACAAGCTAATGAGATGGGTCTGAATATGTTTGTGGAAGGCGCGAGTGTGCTGGCATCCGGGCTGCTGATTCCAACGGAAATTGCGACAACAATTGTGGCAATTATTGTTGTCAGTTTTGCCGCCACCTCTTTGGATACATGTGTGCGCCTGATGCGGTATATTATTGCTGAGCTGGGGATCGAATACAACGTGCCCGCTTTATCTAAAACGCATGTATCTGCTTTAATCGCGGTGATTGCCAGTGGGATTCTTGTACTGCTGCCAGAAGGATCAAAAGGGTTTGGTTCTGGAGGTTATCTTTTGTGGCCGTTATTTGGCACGGCAAATCAGCTGCTGGCGGGAATCAGTCTGCTGCTGATCTCCATTTGGCTGAAAAGAAGAGGAACCAACTATCTAATAACGCTTATTCCAATGATATTTGTCATGTTCATGACATTATATGCGATGTTCCAGCAAGTGCTGTTTGAGTGGTCATGGTTTGGCACTGATCCATCAATGCTCTTGTTCATCCTTGGTGCTATTATATTTGTCTTTGCCGTCTGGATCGTATTGTCAGCCTTTACGGCACTAAGCGGCAACACGAATCAGGATGACTTCGACAAAAATGCAAAATAGAACTGACCTATCTGGAGAAATCTTGTTTCAGTCGGAGTCGTTTTAATCATGAATGGAGGCGTGATTTTATGCTGCGGCAGCTGAAAAAAGCGGCGTCACTTTATGAAGAAGTCTTAAGTATGCCGCATCGTCAGGAAATCGCCAGAGAACTGCGGGAACAGGACGATTTGTTTTTGTTGTTGCTGTATTCTGAAATGATCGGCATTCCTAACCCGGTTTTTTATTACACACTGGAACTTTATCCGTATATGCTGGAAGACTTTCATGACTGGCATTTGCGTATGGGGATGGATAAGTCGCCTTTAACTGGTGTCCGCTGCTGCTAAAGAGTGCTGGGTATCAGCAGGTGATCTGACATTATTGCAATCAGGCAGAAAGGACGTAGACAGGATGCATATATTAGAGAAAAAAGTCATTTTTGTCGGCGGCAAAGGCGGTGTCGGGAAATCAACTTCCGCTGCTGCCTTAGCATGGAAAGCGGCCCAGCAGGGAAGTCATACACTGCTTGTCTCGACAGATCCAGCTCATAATTTAGGTGATATTTTTGATCAAACGGTGGGTGGCAGCATAACACGTATAGCCGCAAACCTGGATGGACTGGAAATTGATCCCGTCGCAGAGACTGAGGAATATATTAAAGGTGTCAAAGACAATATTCAAAATGTCGTGCAGGCAAGCCGGATGGATGAAATCAATCGTCAGCTGAATACGGCTAAATCTTCTCCTGGAGCAGAGGAAGCTGCTTTGTTTGACAGACTCATTTCGGTTATACTGGAACAGCGTGAGCATTATGACCAGCTCATTTTTGACACAGCACCGACAGGTCATACGATCAGGCTTTTGTCATTACCAGAATTGATGGGTGTCTGGATTGAGGGCATGCTGAAAAAACGGCAGAAGACAAATGATAATTACACGCAGCTGCTCAATGATGGCGAGCCGGTTGAAGATCCCATTTATGATGTGCTCAAAGTACGCCAGGATCGTTTTTCTAAAGCACGCGATATATTGCTTGATGATGGTACAACTGGTTTTGTTTTTGTTCTTAATCCGGATCGTCTGCCGATTGTGGAAACGGAAAAGGCAATCAAATTACTCGACCAATACCATTTGCATGTGAAAACATTAATCATAAATAAAGTGTTGCCGGAAAATGCAGATGGTCAATTTATGCTGCAGCGGAAAGAGCACGAACAGCAATACCTGGATCTGATCAGCGAAACTTTCAGTCAGCAGGAGAAGATATATATACCACTATTTCCCTATGATATCGTAACACAGGAACAACTGGAAACGTACAGTTATTATTTTTGGGAGGAGCCACAAAAACATGAAAGCATTCGTACATGAATACGGACAATTAAAATTAAAAGAGATGCCTGAGCCGTTTGCCGATCATGGCCAGGTGGTCGTAGCTATCAAAAAAGCAGGAATGAACCGGCGCGACGTCGCAGTACCCGGCAGAAGAGATTCTGATGCTGGGGCGCTGATCATGGGTTCTGACGGTGCGGGAGTGATTGAGTCTGCTGGTGAAGGTGTCAAGGCATTTGCAGCCGGTGATGAGGTCATTATCAATCCTTCCCTTGGCTGGTATGACAATAGTGTGGCACCGCCGGAACAATTTGATATTTTAGGAATGCCTGATCACGGAACATTTGCGGAAAAAATTATTCTTCCAGCAGAACAAGTGGAAAGAAAACCCGCACATCTGTCTTGGGAAGAAGCCGGTGTTCTGGCTTTATCAGGGATGACGGGATACCGCGCTTTAATGACAAAAGGAAAGATTCAGAAAGGTGATACTTTGTTCATGCCCGGAGCCGGCAGCGGTGTGGCAACTTACATTATACAATTTGCCAGTCTTGCTGGCGCACGTGTTATTGTGACGTCCCGAAACGCGGAAAAACGCAGGCAGGCTCTTGATCTGGGCGCTGACAGAGCCTTGGATACGGCCAGCGATTGGCCAGCCGAGCTTGAGGAAGAAACGATTGATCTCGTGATTGACAGTGTTGGCAAGGCGACGTTTAACCGTTCACTTGATGTGCTGAAAAAGGGTGGACGTTTCGTGACATTCGGTGCCACAACGGAGGATACGATTGAATTGAACTTGCGCGCCTTTTTCTACGGCCAATACCAGTTGATTGGGTCAACGATGGGCAGCCAGGAAGAGCTGCGTGCTATGCTCGATCTTATTAATGCGCACCAGATTCATCCAGTAGTTGACCGGGTGTATACGCTGGATGAGGCCCAGGAAGCTATTGATTATTTAGAAGCTAGTGAGCAATTTGGGAAAATCGCTTTACAGATAAGCGAATAAGACCGTATGAATGCAGCAGCCTGAGAAGCGTTCTATTCTAAATGATGGTTTACGTAATCAATGGCCTGCTGCATTCGTTTGCTGTTATTGTTATAAAGCTGCTTTGAATGCTGGTTGTTTGTTGCCAGGGCAAATACTTCGAGATCAGCCTGGCACTTTTTCATGCTGGCCAAAAGCAGTGGTTTTTCCGTAGGTTCTGCGGGTGTTAATTGATCATCGTACAAATCAATTGTTAACTGGCCGTCACTGTCCACTTGGCCAAGAAATACATTCTCTAAGCTGACATCCTGTTTTGCCAGTTCTGCTTCCAGCCATTCCTTGTTCAGAGACGCATTACTTAAAGGCTCAAGCAATACGCTGCCATCCATAATAATGGTTTGCGGTTCTTTCTCTGGTGTTGCCTGTTGACCAAGAATTTTTGGTGTCACCGGCTGGTTTTCTTTTTTGGGAAGAATATTTACTTTCCCCTTTGGTTCCAGTACAGCAAACTCAACATCAGATGCATTGAAAAATTGATTGCTCCGCAGTTCCCCAAGCAAATCGTCGATGGTCAAACGTTCTTTTTTTAAATTATCTTCCAGAATCTTGCCATCCTGAATTAAAATCGTTTCTTTACCTTGAAAGAAATTACGAAAAGATTTACTTTTGATCGATAAAAATTCGACGGTTATGGGAAGCAAAAACCAAACTGCTAATGCAAGTATGCCATAAACAGGATTGGTGGTGGGATCCGTTATGGTAATGGCAACCACACTCCCAATAACAATCCCTGTGATATACTGAAAAATATTCAGTTGTGACATTTGTTTTTTACCGAGTCCTTTAGTGATCAAAAACAAAAGGACTAAGAAAACAACTGAACGAATTAAAATATCTATCCAGGTGGGCATGGTATCACTCCTTTTCCGATGTTATGCGGCTGATGATTTGTCACATTTATCGTTAGCTTTTGTATTGCGGTTCCTCTTTAGTCAGATAGAGGACTTGGGTTTCCAAATCTGCCTGTACGGTGTTCACCATAGCTTGTGCATCTTTAAAAGCTTTTTTCGCTTCTTCATTTTGTGTTTTATGAATGAGCGTATCCAGGCTTGCCTCAATGCTTTTAACGGATGCGAAACACCCTTTTACTTGTGAACTGACTGTCATAATTTAATTTATCCTTTCGGTCGAAAAATAATAGCTCCAATGACCCCAAAAATAATGGCGGCGGAAATGCCGGCACTCGTTACTTCAAATATCCCTGTTAAAACGCCGATAATGCCGTGTTCCTCTGCTTCCTGCATAGCACCATGCACAAGCTGATTGCCAAAATTGGTGATAGGAACGGTTGCGCCGGCACCTGCAAAATCAATTAATGGTTCATATAATCCAAAGCCATCTAAAATGGCGCCAGCAACGACAAAAATCGTCAGCGTAACCCCTGGATTGAGCTTAAATACATCAAACATAATCTGGCCAATCACACAGATGAGACCGCCGACAATAAAGGCCCAAAGAAAGATCATGGCATATCACGTCCTGATTCAATGGAAACAGCATGAGCAATACAGGGAATGGAGTCTTTTTGCTGCACAGTTAAAGGTGAGTGAAGGGATCCTGTTGCGACAACAAGAATTCGATTCAATTGCTGTTTTTCCATTAATTTCAGAAAATGTCCGTAGGTTGCAGTAGCTGAACTTGCTGTACCGCTTGCACCTGAGAGAACCGGCTGTCCTTCCCGGTAGACGGTCAGACCGCAGTCCTGAAACATATCTTCTGTAATGTTGATGTTCTTTTTCTGCAAAAGGTCGAGGGAAATCTCGCGTCCAATATGACCAAGGTCACCAGTGATGATCAGATCATAGAATGAAGGCTCAACATTGCGCTCTCTCAGATGTGTTTCAATCGTATCGACAGCCGCTGGAGCCATGGCTGCACCCATATTGAAGGGATCGGTTAACCCCATATCAACAACTTTGCCGACTGTTGCCGAAGTGACGCGGGGGCCGTTTCCGTTTTTAGCAACCAATGCACAGCCAGCCCCAGTGACTGTCCACTGAGCTGACGGGGGTTTCTGGCCGCCATATTCTGTTGGATAACGAAATTGTTTTTCCGTTGCTGCATTGTGACTGGCTGTTCCGCTTAAAATGTAGTCGGCGCCGTTTCCGTCAATAATTAATGCCGACAAAGCCAGACTTTCCATGGAGGTAGCACAAGCACTGAAGAGTCCAAAGTATGGTATATTAAGCGTTTCAGCAGCAAAATTACTGGGGGTGATTTGGTTGATTAAATCACCGCTTATAAAGAAATTTACTTGTTCTTGTTGAATCTGACCATTTGTAATGGCGATCTCACTTGCTTCTTCCATCATAATTTGCTGCGCTTTCTCAAACGAAGACTGTTCCAGCCACATATCGCCATGCAGTCGATCAAAAGCCTCTGGAATATTGCCTTTTGCCTCGAACGGACCGCCAACTGTTCCTGTGGAAATGATGACCGGCTGGTTGTTGTAAAGCCATGTACTGCGTCCGATTAACATATTATAAACCTCCCCATTTCAGCAAAATCGTTTTAATTAAGGCAATGACAAACGCAGAAAACACACCATACACAATGACAGGGCCGGCGAGCTTAAATATATTGCCGCCTACACCTAATATGAAGCCTTCGGATCGGTGCTCAATGGCTGCTGAAATCACTGAATTTCCGAAGCCGGTTACGGGAACCGTGGTTCCGGCACCTGCAAATTGCCCGATTCGATCATAAACACCGAACCCGGTTAATAGCATTGTTATAAAAATGAGTGTAGCGACTGTTGGATTGCTGGCCGTTAAATCAGTGAAATCAAAAAAGTAAACATACATGGTGGAAATGATCTGGCCGATAAGACATATGAAACCACCCACAAAAAAAGCTTTAAGACAGTTTTTGAGCAGTGAACTTTTGACTTCCCGCTCTTGAGCAAAGGCCTGATACGTTTGTGCACTTGGCGGTAATTTTTTCTTTTTTTTATCTGCCATACATATCCTCACGCTTTCTTACGTTTTTTCGTTCATCAATTTAATAAGATGGTTTGTTTTTTGCTGCAGTTGTTTTCGGGAAATAGCATTGTCGCTTAGTTTCCCTTCAAGTTTTTCAGTTTCCAAAACGAGTTTTTTATCGGTGGAAACCTCGACTTCCCATTTTGGAAATTCATTTTCCAGCTTTTTTTGCACATCCTGTTGAATTTTTGTTAATCGAAGACGTTTTCGTTGTTTAGTCTCAAACGCTACAATCAGCTGCTTATTTGTGTTAATGGCGTTAATGTCAGTTAACCCCTTAAGTTTGCTAAGACTGTTTTTAGCCTGGTTGGAAACTGATTGATCCAAATCGCTGGTGGAAATGGTATTAAAATGGACATCACGATCGTTTTTTGATGTATCCTGGTTGGATGTACAGCCAATTAATAAACACAATGAGCAAATAAGTCCAATAGTCCCCAATAGTTTTACGGCTTTCATTCCTGACCTCCCAATTGGGGGGGCTGATAGGCCAGCCCCAAGTTGTTTTTAAAATCCTTTATACTGCGGTTCTTCCTGCTCAATTTGCTGAATGCGCGGTTCAACATCCTGCAGAATGTTCTGTGTTTGCTGAGCAGCGTTCTCATACGTCTTCTTAGCTTGTTTATTTTGTGTTTCGAGTGCGAACTGTTCAAAGCTTGCCTGAGCACTTTTAAGGCCGGCGATTGTTTGTTTAACTTGTGTTGCAACAGTCATTTATTGTTCCTCCTTGTGAATTTGAGTCTCCCTCCGAGTGAATTGAAAAAGACGTGATCTGTTGTCGTTTTTCTTCACTTCACCCCTTATATTTCTAGATACCGCACTTAATTATGCTTACTACTTTTTACCTTTTTGTCGTGTTATGGCTGACACCTCAAAAACCTTAACGATGTGGATATTAATTGCTGACTGTTTTTGTTAAACTGTTCTTAAGCGTACGATATATAAAATTTGACAAGATTTGAAAAGACGATTCTGTACTTAAAGAATCTGCTGTCCATGGGAGTGAAGACATGAAAACGTTCAAGCTTATTTCGTTAAAAATTATTGACAATGATATGCTGGAGGAGCCGGTCACGCTTTTGGATGGTCTGATCATTAATCGTGAAGACGAGAAAAACCAGTGGGTTATAGAAGCGTATGTGGACCAGAGTTACCTTGCTTTTTTTCAGAACATGTATGACAGTGAAAATGACGTGTTGATTGAAGTGAAAATTACAAAGGAGAATAATACACCTGCGACTTTTATGACATCGGTTATCGATGTTAATCTAATCGGGGACAAAATGAATGTCCTGTTTATTGGAACAATTGTCGACCAGCGCAAAGAAATTATTGAGGAAGAGCTAAAGTCGCTAATTGAGCAGGGCTATCAGGGCGAGGCACTATTACATAAGTTCAAGGAACAAATTGACTAAAGACAGCTGAAAAAAGGGCAAGAAGGTCAATTTCGCTGTAACGTATGAAATGGGCTGATGTCAAAATATGCTGCCTGGCTATTGAAGACAAACATAAGATGTCCTGTTATGCTGTTAAAGTACAGATATCGGTCAATAATATTAGTGAAGATGCAAGGAGTCCGCTATGTTAAAACGTTCATTTGTCCGCTGGGTTAATCAATTGTCTCCGGTACAATTAATATTTGTGTTTTATTTTATAGCTGTTTTATTTGCGACGGCCCTTCTCGTGTTGCCAGTCGCTCATCAGGACAGTGCTGATCCGGCGTTTATTGATATCGTGTTCACGGCTGTCAGTGCACTTAGCGTAACCGGGTTAAGCACTGTCACGCTGCCCGAGGTGTTTAGTACAACAGGTATTACAATGCTTGCCGTCATTCTCCAATTAGGGGGAGTGGGCGTCATGGCCGTTGGCACTTTTATATGGGTTATTATCGGTAAAAAGATCGGTATTCGGGAACGCCGGCTGATTGTTGCTGACCAGAATCAGACAACATTCTCTGGGATTGTCCAGCTTGTGAAAGAAATTCTTTTGGTTATTGTTGTTATTGAATTTATTGGTTTTTTGATTCTCGGGACGTACTTTCTGCAGTATTTTCCGACTGTGAAAGAGGCTTATTTTCAAGGATTTTTCGGAGCCATTAGTGCAACGACAAATGGTGGCTTCGATATTACTGGTCAATCCCTTATTCCGTTTAAACATGATTACTTTGTCCAATTTATTAATATGCTGCTGATCGTTTTCGGAGCAATCGGCTATCCGGTTCTGATAGAACTGAAGGCATTTTTATTTTCCAGAAGAGACCCCAGTGACAAGTCGTTTAAGTTTACGTTGTTTACGAAAGTGACTTCGCTGACGTTTTTGGCTCTCGTTTTTATTGGTACAGTGATTATTCTTTTGCTCGATTCCAAGGACTTTTTTGCCGATAAATCCTGGCATGAAACGTTTTTTTACGCACTGTTCCAATCCGTTACGACAAGAAGCGGCGGCTTGAGCACCCTGGATGTCAGCCAGTTGACAGAGCCCAATCAATTATTTATGTCGGCTCTTATGTTTATCGGTGGCTCACCAAGCAGTGCTGGCGGAGGGATCCGCACAACAACATTTGCTCTGGCAATGCTGTTTATTTTTACCTACGCAAGAGGGAAGAGCAGGGTTCGTTTGTTTAATCGAGAAGTCTATAACGACGATTTGATGAAGGCTGTAACCGTGATGCTGATGGCGTTTATATTTGTATTGGGTTCAACCATTATTATTTCAATTGTCGAGCCATTTGATTTGACAAAAATTCTGTTTGAAGTCACATCTGCTTTTGGAACGGTGGGATTGTCACTTGGTATCACGGGAAAGCTGACAATGTTCAGCAAAATTGTTCTTATGATTTTGATGTTCATCGGCAGGGTTGGAATACTCACATTCCTTTTGATCTTCAAGGATAATAAAACAACCGGCAATTATCGTTATCCCAAAGAGAAAATTATTATCGGATAAGTTGCTGTTGTCAGGCGTCAAGTTTCACTTTATTTAACACGTATAAATTGGTATGATGGAAAAAGAATCTAACCATTGAGGGGAGGTAAACAAAATGTTGGAAACAGTTTTTGGCGTTGTCTGTTTTGGAATTCTTGCACTTAACATTGGTTACTGTATGTTTGATAATGAATAATCTATCCCCTGTCTGCAGCCATTGCTTTAGCGGTGTTCCAGTGCTGCTACATGATGCTTTGATAGACGCTCATCAATTATAATAAAGGGACTGGGACAAAACGAAAGCGAATAGCTCAAACTTCGAACAATGCTCCGATTCAGCGGAGGAAAAGACGGAGACTCCTGCGGGAGCAAAGGATAGGTGAGACCCCGGAGCGCGCCACAGCGTGAGGAGGCTCACCAGCCGCCCGCGGAAAGCGACGTGTCTTTCCGCAGCGGTTCAGTCACGCAAGTGGTTCGCACTTTTGTCCCAGCCCCTTTATTAAGTCTCCGTGCAGCAATGGCGCCATAAACCACTTGAAGCCCGTGATAACCGGACGTTTTTGCGCGGCTATTTTTCCTGCCTGGCGATTTTCTTTAGTTCTTGTGTCATGCTTTGTTTATACGCATCATCGGAGTTAAGGATGACGCCGAGGTCAGCTGAATGGGGATACGTTTTAATCCACGCAATGTGTCCTTCAGCCCAGAATGGTGTATCGTTGAGCTGGAATGATAGACTTATGGCTGTCTTATTATGTAAGCTGACAGCATGCCGGCAGTATAATCTGGCTCCCTCGTGGCTGATATCAAGCACGTCAACATCCATACGCCCATTGTTAACGGTTAATTGACCAGTAATGGGGCTGGCAAATGTATAACGATAGGCTTCATTCCGTTTGAAATGCATTCAGGACAACTCCTTCCAGAAGTAAACGTCTCTTAAGCTGAAACTTATTATGTATTGGTTTCCCTGACTTTTTCTCCATGGGTCTGCCCGCAGTAATAGCGCTTCTTCTCTCATCCTTAAAATCTGATTTTAATCACTGATCATCAGCCAAGAGATGAACGTTTCCTTACACCAGTTGTTAAAAAGTGTTCAAATAATTCTGATACGAAGGTAACCCAATAGGTTATAATGGTATTAACCTTAGTAAGGGGGTGTATGAATATGCGTCCAGCTTATCTGAGCTTTGAAGATCTCGTTAAACAATATGAGCAAGAATTATGGGAAAACGAACGAAAAATAAAACAAATTGATAAACATTCTGATAGAAATGATGCACATCAGGAAAATGCGACAAAGGATCAAGCCAAGGAACATTATAATTTTAAGGATAACATACAATAAGACGCATCAGCACTTCAAATATAAAAGGAGCTGGGACATAACAGGCGAAAAGCTCACCAGATGCCCGCGGAAAGCGCGAAGTCTATGCCGCTGTTCGGGTTTTAGTCATAAAAAATACGTTTGTCCCAGCCGTTTTCTTTCATTAAATAATCCGGCCAAACAGCAAAATTCTCTTCAGCCAATCAAATCATATAGAGTATATACAGGTCTCAATTGGGCCATATTGACTAATATGAAGATTGGGAAGGGGAGATTTGACCATGTCATTTACTAGCCTTAAAGAACTGCTTCCGGCATCCGCTGACGGGACCTATGTGGTCATTTTCAGCAGTATCGTTGTGCTGTATATCCTGATTCGCTTATTCATCAATTGGGTTATAGCTTCAAATGCAATTAAATTATTAAGCTATCTAATGACTAGTTTTGTCATGCTGATTTCATTGCTGGGCGGAATTGTTCTGACGAGTATGTTTCAAATGCTGTTATTGGAGGAAGTTCTGCGCAGCCTGGCTGTTTTTGGCGGTTGTCTGGTGCTGGTTCATGCTGTCCAGCATATGTTCCGGAACAAAAAAAACCGTGTGCAGTAGGTGCACTATTGCGTCGTATCATACTGCTGCCGCATCTGTTTCAGCCAATCGATGATCACTTGGTGCTCCTGCGCAGGCATTGCTTTTCCTGATGGGGCCAAAGCAGCGACCTTCTCCTGCTCCTCAGGAGATAAGCGTTCAAATGCATCTTTAAACGTGTGAGTGTGTTCAGCATGGCTTTTCAATTCGTACAAGAAATCTTCCATTTCAATTGTCATATCGTATACCTCCTTTATTTAGACTAAACCCTCATTACAAAATATTCAGATATTAGGAAAAGATGACGGACAAATCTATTATTTGTGGCAGTTCCCTTGAATTATCAAAAAACGCCTGGGCGCACAGGCGTTTTACCGGGATCGATGAAATGATTTTTTGGGGGAACGTTCAGCCTGCCCGAGCGATGAAGGCGTGAAATGAGATGATCTTTTATAGGGTTGAGACTTTTGTTTTTTAGGTGGCTGCCAATCGATATGACGATAGACGATTCGTTTCGCCTGTGAAAGTGACATCCTGGTGGGAGGATTGCGATAGTTCTGATCCAGCTTGCCCAAATGGTCAAGCTGTCTGAAGTCATCTTTGGCTGGAGGTATATGAAAGAAATACTTATCCACTTTAACAAGAAGTGTGGAGTTCTGGTTACTAAACTTTGGATGATCTGAAAAGTGCAGGCCGATTTTTTCAGCACGGCTTTCTTTCAAGAGACGTTTAATTGATTCCTTTTTAATCGTATAAAGATGCTTGGGCTCTGGCGCAGTCTTGGCATGGCGGTTGATGGTGAAGAGTGCTTGCGCCAGCTCATCAAGCGGAATAGACTCATATTCGTTCATTCATATGCCCCTTTCTCGAAATAGTTAAAACAGCCTTCATTACATATGTCTATCGTATCGTAAAGCCCGTCCTATTTCAATCTTTTAAAGACCGGATTACGCTGCAGATGTTATTTTTATGATTTAAAAAGATCACATCATGTCTTTGATATCCGCAACGATTTTTTCCATGTTACTGGCTTTTTTTCCGTTATAGCTTTTAATTGCCTCTCCCTCAGGGGTTACAATGTAAAAGCTTGTTCCATGCATGAATTGATTCGAATCAGGCAGCTTTTCTAAAATAGATTTAAATGACTTAACTGAAAACTTCTTGATTGTATCAAAATCGTAGCCTGTCAGCAGATCCCAATTGTCTGTTGTTCCGCCGCGTTGTTGGGCGTATTCTTTTAATGCCTCAGGCGTATCGTGTTCAGGGTCGACACTGAAGGAAACGAGCTGAACATCATCCTGGAGACCTGCGTCTTTTAGCTGGTCCTGTAAAGAGGCCATATTTGCTGTCATAGGCGGGCAAACCGAGGTGCAATTGGTGAAAATAAAGTCCGCGATCCAGAACTTCCCTTCCAGATCACTCTTGTCAACTTCTTTTCCATCCTGGTTTGTAAATGTGAAGTCCCGTACTTTATATGAAAAATCGCCATCATACTGCTCACCGCATGCACTTAAGAGCCCGATGAACAGTAATAATGGAAAGATAATCTTGAATTTAGTCATACCGATCCCCCATTCATTGTCCATTTTCAGAATAGCATGTTTGCCGGGAGAAAACTATGGATAAATTGTTACAAATAAACCTGGGGACACATCATGTATGAGAGTGAGCTGTTAGTTTTGTTGTTGCAGTGTGTAGACCTGAATTTCCGGTTTACAGAGAAAACGGTAGGGCAGCCGGGTTGTCCCAATGCCGCGGCTCACGTAAAGTGTTAATGGTCCATTTTCGAAATTGTGTTTTCCATCAACATATTTTCGGGCATATAGCGGAGTATACAGATGTCCGAAAAAAGGAATACGCACTTGTCCACCATGGCTGTGTCCGGATAATTGCACATCGACAGGAAAGTGAACGGTGTTATCGGCATAGTCCGGTTCGTGCGCCATTAGAACTGTGAACAATGTCTGGTCAGTGCCGGCGAGTGTGCGCTCAAGATCCGGTTTTCCCAGCATCACATCATCAATACCCGCCAGCACAATGGGTTTATTTCTGGAGATTATTTCTGTCGAGTCATTCTTCAGCAAGGTGAATCCGCCCTGATTCATCACTTTTTTAACAATATCTGATCCATAGCCACCATGGTCATGATTGCCATATATCCAGTATTTTCCCTTAGCTGCTTTAAGTTTCTGCAGCAGTATCACCAGATCATCCCCCCAGTCATACGTGTCGGGTCTGTCAACAAGGTCTCCGGTGAATAAAATGAGATCAGGCTTCTGATGATTAATCGTGTCTACAAGTTCCGCAAATTGGTCTATTGAATAATGATAGCCAAGGTGGGTATCGCTGAACTGAACGATTTTAAAACCGTTAAATGTCTTCGGTAGTTTGCCTGAGACGAGTGTTTCCTGCTGAACATTCAGTAAACTCGGTTCGATGTCCCGTGCATAGTAATAGGTTCCGCCACTCAATCCGGCAAAGGCAAGAAAACTGCCAAACAATTTTTTTAAAAAAGCGCGTCTGTTCATAAGCGTCTGCCTTTCAGGAGTTTTATAGCATTTTATCTATCACAATGTATTTTAACATGACAGAGAATATTCTGCTGACTATTAAACAAGTCTATTTCTTTAATTTTTGACTTTTATGTCAATTCAAATTATGATGTTAATAGATATGACACTATAAAAAGGGTGAGGGATTGACATGAGACAACCAACAGTTATCGTGACTGGCGCATCTAGCGGTATGGGTAAAGCAATAGCTAAAAAGTTTGTGATGGAACAAGCGAATGTTGTCATAACTGGACGGAATGAAGAACGGCTGAACGAGGCTAAAAAGGAACTCGATGAGGCGGAGGCAGGGAATGTGCACACAATTTCCATGGATGTACGAAAACCTGAAGATGTTCAGCGAATGGTGACAGAGGCCGTTGATCACTTTGGTACGATTGACCACCTTGTTAACAATGCTGCGGGAAATTTTATCGCACCTGCTGAAGAATTATCCGTTAATGGGTGGAACGCGGTCATAGATATTGTCTTGAACGGGACATTTTATTGCAGCCGTGAGGTGGGTAAGTATTGGATGGATCAGGGTATGACAGGATCTATTCTTAATATGGTTGCTACCTATGCGTGGAATGCCGGAGCAGGTGTGGCTCACTCATCTGCTGCTAAAGCAGGTGTTTTGAATTTGACACGGACGCTCGCGGTAGAGTGGGGGAGTCAATATGGTATTCGCGTTAACGCCATTGCACCTGGACCGATTGAACGAACAGGGGGTGCTGAGAAATTGTTTCAATCAGAAGAAGCTGCTAAGCGAACACTTCATTCAGTACCGTTAAAACGTTTAGGTCAGCCAGAAGAAATAGCTGATCTGGCTTACTTTCTTTTATCGAAAAAGGCTGCCTATATAAATGGTGAAGTGGTCACTATGGATGGAGGTCAATGGCTCAACGAATTCCCGTTTTAAAGCAAGAGATGTGTGGATGACCAGCCTGTTCTTTACAAATTCTTTCAATACAAAGCAACCATAACGATGTTGCTCTCATATGACTTGTGATAGACTGGAAGTGCAGTCAATCATGCTGACATTTCAGCGTTCAGTATTGAAAGGGAGTGTTTCACATGAGTGCAACACAAGATAAAGAGCTCACAGATATCGTTATTGGTGATTTAATGATTCCCTCGGAAAAGGTTGCACATGTTCAGCTGAACAATCCTTTGGAGCATGCACTGCTTATACTGGTTAAGTCCGGTTATTCAGCAGTACCTGTTTTGGATTCGTCCTATAAACTGATTGGAACGATAGGTAAAACATCGATTTTAAATAACGTATTAGGACTAGAGCGTTTTGAAATGGAAGCGCTGTCTGATATACAAGTACAGGAAGCCATGAATACGGAGATACCCTGCTTACAAACAACGGATTCATTTTTAGAAGGGCTAAAAGTTGTGATCAATTACCCATTTGTTTGTGTTGCTGATGAAGAGGGCTACTTTGACGGTTTATTAACAAGACGTGTTATTCTAAAACAATTAAAGCGTGATTATTATTCATTTAAAACAGACACAGAGTAGTGACTACCACCTACTTTGATCATAAAAACTTCGGTTCAATTGAAAGAACCGAAGTTTTTGTTGCTATGCGTCCTCGTTGCGAATCGATACGGTCTGTGGAAATGGTGTCTCAATGCCTGCCTCATCAAAGGCCTCTTTTATTTGTTTCCGCATGGCACGCTCGCATTCCCATTGGAGACCATTTTCGGTCTGACCAACGACACGCAGGACAACATCAGACGAACCAAAACCCTGGACACCAATAGCATCAGGGCCTTCCTTAAAACGCTCATCGTCTTTAAATTCAGCACAAACGTTTTCCAGTATCGCAATGGCTTTATCAATATTGTGATCATAACGGATACTGATATCCACAAGCGCACGCATATTGCCGCGCGAATGGTTAGCTACCCCTTCTATATAACGATTCGGTACAAAATTCAACGTACCATCAAAACTGCGGATTTTGGATGTCCGCAGGCCTACCTCTTCGACAACGCCATCATAACCTGCCGTTGTCACATAGTCATCTATCTCCAGCTGACGCTCCAGCAGAATAAAAAATCCGGTCACAACGTCACTGACCAGCCCCTGAGCGCCAAAACCAATAGCCAGTCCAACAATCCCGGCGCCTGCAAGCAATGGTCCGATGGGAATATGAAATACGGCAAACAGCATTAAAATAAAGGCGAAAATTAAGCCATAGGAAAACACATTGATTAAAAGTTTTTCCAGGGTTTTACTGCGTGACGGCGAAATTTTTTGATTCTCACCAGCTTTATGCATGATTTTTTCAATTAGCTTCTTACCGATTGGGTTTAAAATGATAAACAATAAAATCAGCAAAACAATTCTTAATAAAGCTGGAACGATAACACTCAGCAAATTGTTCAGGTCAAACGATATACCAAATATATCCAATTTGTTTTCTCCTTTCTGTGATGTTTTTAGGTTTTAAGCAACCATATAATTATAATTTACCCTGAATCGACATATAAAAAACATTTTGTAACATTTTTTGCTATACAAGTCAGTCAATTTTAATTTAATTAAAATAAAAAATATTACAAAAGTATAGATTTTTGAGTTAACAAGAGTTATATTAGATATTATGAAATGACATCAGGGGAGGGAAAATACAGTGGACATATTCAAAAGATTAAAACCCTTTTTCTGGCCTTATAAAAAGTATTTATTCACGTCGCTGGCTTTTTTGTTAGTGGTCGTGGCTATAACGGTTGTGTACCCAATTGTTCTGCAATTAACAATTGATGAGGTAGTACTTATGGAACGGTATTCCCTCATTCCGTATATTGCGGGTGGTTTTTTTCTGATTATGATTGTGAAAAGCATTTCGGCTTTCATACATCAATATACGGGAGATCTATTTGGCGTAACCGCTGTGTATAAAATTCGGGAAGCCCTATACGACAAGCTGCAGGTATTATCTTTTAAATATTATGATAACGCCCGAACCGGCGACCTTATGGCACGTCAGACAACTGATGTGAATGGTGTTCGTAATTTTATCTCCTCTGGCATATCAGACCTTGTGGAGATTACGATGCTGATTTTATTCAGTCTGGGAGTCATGTTTTACTATTCCATACCGCTTGCACTGATCACAATGGCCTCTATACCCTTTTTAGCAGTGGTAGTTTTTCAATTTGACAGACGGGTGCATCCGGCATTCAGGGGCGTTCGCCGTTCATTCGGACGCCTGAATACCCGCGTACAGGAAAATGTCAGCGGGATGGACACCGTGAAATCGCTCTCGAAAGAGGATTTTGAAATCAGCCGGTTTTCTGACAGTAATGAAGATTACAGACAGCATTATTTGTTCACCTCACGCATTTGGTCAAGGTACTTTCCTGTTATGGAATTAATCGGAAATATATGTGTTGTCTTATTGCTGGCTTTTGGCGGTGCCCTAGTTGCGAATGGCGATCTCAGTCTGGGAGCATTAGTCGCTTTTTTTAGTCTTGTCTGGTATATCATGGACCCACTGGTGGATCTCGGGTTTGTTATCAATACGTATTCTCAGGCCAAAGCATCCGGGGAGAGGATTCTGGAAATTTTGGATGCCAAAGAAGACGTAATTGATCAAGAAGATGCTGTCGACATACCAATTACTGGGCATGTCACATTCCGGGACGTCACCCTAACGTATACGCAAAATGATGAAAGGGCTCTTAAACAAATCAATTTCGATGCTCCGCCTGGAACGATTATCGGACTGATGGGGGCAACTGGTTCAGGGAAGACAAGTATCACACAGCTCATCCCTCGTTTTTATGAACCTGAGCAGGGTGAGGTGCTGATAGATGGGAGGCCGGTGATTGATTACCAGCTGCGAGCTCTGCGTCAGCAAATCGGTTTTGTCCTGCAGGAGTCCTTTTTGTTTTCCACCACGATCAGAGAAAATATCCGTTATGGTGACCCATCTATTTCAGAAGAGCAGATTATAGATGCGGCAAAAAGGGCACAGGCACACGATTTTATTTCGCAAATGCCGAACGGTTATGACACGATGCTGGGCGAGCGCGGCATGGGGCTGTCTGGTGGTCAAAAACAGCGTATAGCGATTGCCAGAGCCATATGTATTAACCCAGCTATTCTTGTCCTCGATGATGCAACATCAGCGGTTGATATGGATACCGAGTTTAAAATCCAGAAAGCATTAAAAGAAGTGATGAAAGGACGCACGACCTTTATTATCGCGCATCGGATAGCCTCAGTAAAACATGCGGATGCAATTCTTGTCCTGGAAAATGGTGAAATCGTTGAGCGGGGCACGCATAAAACATTAGTTCACAATCAAGGACCATATGAACGTATTTATAATATTCAGTATCAGGATCGAGAACAAGTCTTGGAAACATCAACATAACAGGGGGGGATGACAGTGAAAGAGGCAACGAATGAAAACCGTCATCTAAATCGCTTTTATTATACGGTTGACCAGGCTGTTGAGAAACCATTTAACTGGAAGCAAATGTGGCGTTTACTGGGCTATTTGCGTCCGTACAGCAAAACGTACTTGCCCGGTGCCGTTATAGCGATGTTTATTTCGACAGCTGTCCGGCTGATTGTTCCGATCCTGATTGGTAAAGTAGCTTTTGACCACATTCTTGCCAATCAAAATATGACCATGCTGACCTATCTTGTAATCATTATTGCTGGTTTATATGTCTTGAGCTATGTCGGCAATATTTTTCGGATTAAATGGGTGAATATACTTGGGCAAAATGTCATTTATGATTTGCGTCAGCACTTATTTTCCCATATTCAGCGATTATCACACCGCTTTTTTGACAGACGCTCAGCCGGATCAATTATTGTAAGAGTTATGAATGATACTAATTCCCTGCAGGATCTGTTCACGAACGGTATTATCAATTTGCTGATGGATATGGTCATGCTGGTTGGAATTGTTGTGATTCTGCTGGTATTAAGTCCAAAACTGGCACTGGCTATTATGGTCGTGCTGCCGATCATGTTTTATATTTCTACAAAGCTGAGGCGTAATATTCGGCGTTCGTGGCAGAATGTGCGCATCCAGCAGTCGCGAATGAATTCCCATCTCAATGAGAGCATTCAGGGTATACGCATCACGCAGTCATTTTCCCAGGAAGCAGCAAATGGCGCTTATTTTGAAGGACTTAATACAGATAATTTCAAAGGATGGCGCACAGCGGTTAAAAAGAGTGCCATGTTTGGCCCTGTCGTGGAAATGTGTAATGCACTGGGCACAATTATTCTGATTTCCTACGGTGCCTTTCTTATCCTTCAGGGTGAGGCAAATGGCGGCATTGCTATCGGAACATTTGTCGCGTTTGGCTTTTATATCGGGATGTTCTGGGAACCTATCTCACGTCTGGGGCAGGTGTATAATCAGCTGCTCATGGCAATGTCAGCTTCGGAACGTATTTTTGAATTCCTTGATGAGCAACCGGATGTCGTTGATAAACCAGGTGCTGTTGATATTGCTGACATTCAAGGGGCTATTACATTTGATCATGTTCAATTCGCTTATGATAGTGACCGGATTGCTTTAGAGGATATATCGCTGGATGTTCAAGCAGGGGAGACGATCGCACTTGTGGGTCATACCGGCAGCGGAAAGTCCACCATTGCTAATTTGATCAACCGTTTCTATGATCCGACAAAAGGGGCTGTCAAAGTGGATGGCTATGATTTGCGTGATGTTCGCTTAGATAATTTGCGTCGTGACATTAGTGTTGTCCTGCAGGATACGTTTATTTTTTCCGGCACCATTATGGAAAACATTCGTTTCGGCCGTCCGGATGCAACCCATGATGAAGTCGTTGAGGCGGCACAAATGGTAGGGGCTGATGCTTTTATCTGGGGACTGGCAAATGGTTATGATACAGAAGTAGAAGAGCGCGGCAATATTCTTTCGGCAGGTGAACGGCAGCTGTTATCATTCGCCCGGGCATTGCTTGCTGATCCGAAAATTATCATACTGGATGAAGCAACAGCCAGTATTGATACTGAAACCGAGGTTAAAATCCAGGAGGCACTGCAGCGATTACTAGAGGGACGAACAGCTATTATTATCGCTCATCGCCTGTCAACAATCAGAGATTCGGATAATATCTTTATTTTGGAAAACGGCCGGATTTTGGAAAATGGCAGTCATGATGAATTAATGCAACAGCACGGAACGTATTTTGAATTGGTTAAGTCTCAATTTGACATGCTCGATGCGATTTGACTCCTTGACACAAAAGCATTGCCCATAGCAGTGAATCCAGGCTGGGACGCAGCACAGTGTATGACATCAAGGCGTGAAAAATGGTTTAGCAAAACCGCATAATTAAGATAGTTCTCTGATGCCATATAACGCTTGGTGTGATAAACTTAGGACAAATGACTTTTGGAGGAACCGGAATGAAACGTGATTATGCCGTAATTGGATTAGGCCGTTTTGGCGGCAGTATATGCACAGAACTCAGCGAAGAAGGCAGGCATGTATTAGCGATCGATGCTGATGAGGACAAGATAAATGAGTTCAAAAATATAGCATCGTACGCTGTGATTGCAGATTCAACAGATGAAGCAACATTGAAGGATCTGGGCATTAAAAATATTGATCATGTTATCGTCGCTATCGGTGATAATATCCAGGCCAGCATTTTAACAACTGTTGTCCTGACTGATCTTGGCATTAAAAAAATAACCGTAAAAGCGCAAAATGATTATCATGAGAAAATATTAAACCGTATTGGTGCTGATCAGGTTGTTCATCCGGAGCGGGATATGGGAAAACGTATTGCCCGTAATATAATCTCCAGCAACATTCTTGATTATCTGGAATTGTCGGATGATTACAGTATTGTTGAAGTGAAGGCAGGTAAAAAGATGGACGGACGAACAATGATTGATTTGGATATCAGAGCCAGGTATGGCTGTAACGTTGTCGCTGTTAAGCGCGAGGATTCTATTAACGTGTCTCCGGCAGCTGATGATGTGCTGGAAGAGGATGATACGCTTATTATCATTGGGGCAGATAATGATCTTTCCCGATTTGAAAGGCATTTAGTGTTTTGATGAAGGAAACCGTTAAATAAACAGTGCAGCGTCAGCACGATAAAAAAGATGGCATGAAATTATTTCATGCCATCTTTTTAACTTAACACCAATGCGCGCCATGGTTATCGCTCTTAGACTTCCATAATAATAGGCAGAATCATTGGTCTGCGTTTTGTCTTTTTAAAGAGGAATGGTGCAATGGTATCGGTTATTTCGTTTTTGATTTCAGACCATTGACTTGTTTTACGTTCCATGACTTTGTCCAAGTGTTTGGCAACCAGTTTTTGAGCCTCTTTGATCAGATCCTCCGATTCTCGCATATACACAAAACCGCGAGAGATGATATCGGGACCTGAAGCAATTTTGAATTCCTTCATGTTGATGCTGACCACAATCATAACCAGGCCTTCTTCAGACAGAATGCGGCGGTCGCGCAGGACAATATTACCGATATCACCGATTCCGCTTCCATCAACATATATGGCGCCTGAGGGGATTTTTCCGGCAATTTTCGCATTATCATTGCCCAGAGCCAGGACATCACCGTTATCCATTATGAATGAATTTTCCTGTTTGACATCACATGCCTCACCAAGCTTCATGTGCTCCTTAAGCATCCGGTATTCACCATGAATTGGCATGAAATACTTTGGCTGCATTAGTCTGAGCATCAGCTTCTGTTCATCCTGGCTTCCATGACCGGATGTATGGATATTACTCAGTGGCCCGTGGATGACATCAGCACCTGCACGATAAAGTTTATTAATGGTGTTGCTTACGCTTACAGTGTTGCCTGGGATCGGCGACGATGAAAAAACAACCGTGTCACCGGGATTAATTTGGACTTGGCGGTGTGTGCCATTAGCAATTCTGGACAGAGCTGCCATTGTCTCGCCCTGTGACCCCGTGCACAGAATCGTTACTTTATTAGCTGGTAGACGATTAATCTGATTCGCTTCGACGAATGTATTATCGGGCGCTTCAATATAACCAAGCTCCTGGCCAATGCGGATAGACGATTCCATACTCCGGCCAAATACAACAATTTTCCGGTCATGCTTGACCGCTGCTTGAACGACCTGCTGCAGACGATAAATATTCGACGCGAATGTGGCAAAGATCAGCCGTCCGTCAACTTTGCTGAAAATATCGTGGATGTTTTGCCCAACAACGCGTTCGGACATTGTAAAACCTGGTACTTCACTGTTTGTACTGTCTGAAAGGAGGCAAAGCACGCCTTCTCTGCCGATTTCAGCCATTTTTGTCAGATTGGCAGGATCGCCTACAGGTGTGAAATCGAATTTGAAATCACCAGTATGGACAATATTGCCCGGAGGCGTTTTGACCACAATGCCATAGGAATCAGGAATACTGTGAGTCGTACGGAAAAAAGAAACGGATGTTTTACGGAATTTGATCACATCATCTTCTTGGATGGTGTTCAATTTGGTGTTGCGCAGTAAGCCATGTTCTTCAAGTTTGTTGCGAATTAAGCCGGCCGCAAGTTTTCCTGCATAAATGGGCACATTTATTTCACGCAAAAGGTATGGAATGCCTCCAATATGATCCTCATGCCCGTGTGTTATGAATAAACCTTTAATTTTGTCCTGGTTTTGCGTCAGGTAGGTATAATCCGGAATAACATAATCAATACCTAAAAGCTCGTCCTCAGGAAATTTAATTCCGGCATCAACCAGGATGATTTCGTCCTGAAATTGGATGCCATAAGTGTTTTTCCCGATTTCGCCGAGTCCGCCTAATGCAAAAACCGCCGCCTGATCATTTTTGACAAATTTCATGCCTTAGAGGTTCTCCAGTTTAAAATGATCAGATTTTTTCTCATAAGCTAAATGTGCTTCATCAAGACCCTGAATATACTCAATATTTGTATACTTGCCGGCTAATTTATGGCGTACTTCTGATTCAGATTCTGCATCAACGTATAAGGTTTCAGTACGTTCGCGTACAGGTATTTCATCTGGCATTTTTTGATAAAAAACTTTAAAAACCATTATTATCTCTCCTAACATAATTGTTCTTTTGTTAAATAGTGTGCATCCGTCATTCCTGAACTGTTCATTCTTTTTTCCGTTATACAGCAGCAGATGCTGCTTTTCTATTTTGTCTGCAGTATGGCGTGTTTCCTGATGAACAACTGCCAGTGACTGCATCACCGTCCTGATTCCGCTAGAGGTCACAGTAATTATTTTTCAGGCCGTAAGCTTTCAGTGCAGTGAGCACGCAGATGTCTCCGGGACATGTGTTTGATTCGAAGTTACGCGCTCTAAGCTCAAAAACTGTTTCCAGTGTTTTTCATTTTTTCTTTCGGTGGTTTTAAATAAATGCAATGTTTTCCACCCAGCGTGTAAGAAAAGCAATAAAAAACGTTCTGCCGATCCAATCCCTCTTAATTACACAGTATAATACGAATCGCTCTAATTTGAAATTAAAACAACGTCATTATTTAAAAAAGCATTAACATTTTCAGCGAATTGGTTCCCGTGATTGTCTTAAGGTTATATTTGCAAGTTTTATGTAAAACGATACAGGAACCTATTAAATACAGATCCCTGCAGATGAATCTCAGTCAATTGGTCTGGCATTGTTCGGAGTGGCAAATGGGTTTTCTGTATTAATATGATCATAAAACATGATGCCATGCAGATGATCGATTTCATGCTGCACGACAATCGCAGGATAGCCACGCAGCCGTAATTTAAGTTCTTTGCCATCGGTGCCGATCGCTTTAACTGTGACACGAGCACTGCGGGGCACATAACCTTCTACATCACGGTCAACCGAAAGACAGCCTTCTCCGTCCGTCAGGTAAGCCTGTTCAACCGAATGGCTGACAACTTTTGGATTAATGAGGCCATAACTGTAAAGTTTCTCTTTCGCATCTTCAAAGTGTACAGCACACATCCGTTTGTTCAGTCCCAGCTGTGGCGCAGCAAGTCCCACGCCTGGACGTAAATTATATTGCTCGGCTGTCTCTTCATCCTGGCTGTTTTTAAGAAACGTCAGCATGTCATTTAAGAGTTGTATATCTTCGTCAGATGGCGGAAGAGGAACATCCTCTGTTTTTTTAGACAGAGCTGGATTCCCTTCACGAACAATATCATCCATTGTAATCATTGGTCTAACACTCCCTAGCTGATTCTTTAGTGTTAATTAGAAACTAAAATGACACCTTACATTTTAGCAGCTCACTTTCCCGCTATCATGTCATCGAAATCGGTCATTAATTGTTTATATATTAGCACGTTACTATCCATTCCCCAGTCAATCTTTCATACTGCAATTTTAACATAATATAATGAAGTGTATGATAAAATTGCAGTATTTGAAAGGGAAAAGTTTCGAATTAAACCACTGCTTGAACATCATATGATATACTAAAAGACAAGTAAACTGGTCTGAGGGGAGAAATGTATTGTGTTATGGAAAAAGCCATTATTCATTGGTTTATTCGGTTTAATAATGCTGTCTGCCTGCAGCGGTACTGCACCATCTGAACAAATATACAATCATTTGGAGAAAGCAGTCGAACTGGAGCAGGATTTTGAAAAACAGCAGGATGACGTTGTTGAACTGGAACAGGAGGAGCAGGATATCTATCGAAAAGTCCGTGATTTGAGCATGGAGGATTTCGATAAAATCAAGAAACTGGCCGGACAGGCCCTAGATAATATTAACACCAGACAGGATAAAATTGACAATGAACAGGAAAGTATGAAGGCTTCCAAAGAGGAGTTTTCCAGCGTTAAAGACACACTTTCAGAGCTTGAGGACGATGCAGCCAGTGAGAAAGGCGAAGACATGTATGACGTCATGATGAATCGCTATGATGCGTACGATAAACTGCATGAATCTTACTCTAAGTCACTCAAAAAGGAACAAAAGTTGTATAAAATGCTTCAAAAAGAAGACTTGGAGCAGGAAGCGCTGACTAAACATATCAAAAAACTGAATGACAATTATGAGGCGGTTATTGACAAAAACAAAAAATTCAATAAGCTGACCGCTAAATATAACAAACGTAAAAAAGAATTTTACAGTGCCGCCGGAGTCAACGTTGAATATGACGAAGACGCAGGAAATGACAGCGAAGGCAGCGGTGATGATGAACAGCAGGATAAGCAAGATGATGAACAGCAGGATAAGCAAAAGGAATCAGATGATTAATTAATCATCTGATTTTTTTTCGAAAAAAGGCTATTGCAATTAATACAGCTTAGTATATTTATTATAACAGAACACCATAGAACAGGGGCTGTATTCGTGTTAACGGTGACATCCTCGTAACTATGATCAATGTTTAATTATGTTAATTGACGAAATAACTGTCGGTGGGCTATAATTAATACAGGATCATGAATTGTATCATTAATTTTTGTTTTTTAACTGCAACAGTTTTTCCGATGCGCGGACGTTATGATTACAAGCGGACAAAACCGGGAAACGTTAAAACAAATAGGTACTGTTTCATTCATAATTCAGAAAGGCTGGAAAAGACTATAAACAGTTAAACAGAAAGGAAGAGGTGAACGATCGTGAAAGACGTGCTTGAAAATATTGAAGATCAATTTGAAATGTTTCAAGTTCTTGATGAAAACGGCGAGATAGTGAATGAAGACTGGAAGCCCGATTTATCAGACGATGATCTAAAAGAACTGATGCGCCGTATGACTTATACACGTGTGCTGGATCAGCGTTCAATTGCGCTTAACCGCCAGGGACGGCTGGGTTTTTATGCACCGACAGCAGGCCAGGAGGCTTCGCAGTTAGCAAGTCACTTTGCCTTAACAAAAGAAGACTATTTACTGCCCGCATATCGTGATGTTCCACAGCTTATTTGGCAGGGCCTGCCGCTGTATCAGGCTTTTCTGTTCTCGAAAGGACACTATGCTGGCAACCAGATGCCTGAGGATGTTCATGCGTTAAGTCCGCAGATTATCATTGGTGCCCAATATACGCAGACAGCTGGTGTAGCGCTGGGACTTAAAAAACGCGGCAAACAGGCAGTCGCTGTTACATATACAGGTGACGGCGGAACATCCCAGGGTGATTTCTATGAAGGAATCAACTTCGCAGGGGCTTACAGTGCTCCAGCCATTTTCTTTGTACAGAATAACCAGTTTGCTATTTCGGTTCCAGTTAATATGCAGACAAACGCAAAAACACTGGCTCAAAAAGGTGTGGCAGCCGGTATTGCTAGTTTCAGGGTGGACGGCATGGATGTTTTTGCAGTCTATGCGGCTACGAAAAAAGCCCGTGAACGTGCTGTGAATGGTGAAGGACCAACGCTGATTGAAACGGAGACATACCGTTACGGTCCGCATACGATGGCCGGGGATGACCCGACACGTTATCGCACAGAGGATATGACAAACGAGTGGGAGAAGAAAGACCCGCTTATTCGTTTCCGCAAGTATTTAAATGACAAGGGCATATGGTCAGAAGATGAGGAAAATCAGGTTATTGAGAACGCTAAGGCTGATATCAAAAAGGCCATTAAAGAAGCAGATAATTATCCTAAACAGAAAGTAACCGATCTAATTGGTAATATGTTTGAGGAACTTCCACACAACCTGCAAGAGCAGATGGAAGAATACAAAGAAAAGGAGTCGAAGTAAACCATGGCACAAAAAACAATGATCCAGGCTATTACGGACGCCATGCATCATGAATTAAAAGATGATGACAATGTGCTTCTCTTAGGTGAAGATATTGGCCAAAATGGCGGCGTATTCCGTGCTACAGAAGGACTGCAGGATGAATTCGGCGAAGACCGTGTTTTTGATACACCGCTTGCCGAATCTGGTATCGGCAGTCTTTCACTGGGACTATCGCTGCAAGGCTTCCGGCCGGTTGCTGAGATACAGTTCATTGGCTTTATTCTTGAAGCGATGGATGCGCTGAATGGTCAGACGGCACGTATGCGTTACCGTTCAGGAGGCACTAAATCGGCACCGGTTACAATACGCACGCCATTTGGAGGCGGCGTTCATACGCCAGAATTGCACGCGGATTCCCTGGAAGGCCTGATTGCACAGCAGCCTGGCTTCAGAGTGGTTATACCCTCAACGCCATATGACGCGAAAGGTTTGTTGATTTCTTCTATACGTAATAATGATCCCGTATTTTTCATGGAACATATGAAACTTTACCGGTCATTCCGTGAAGAAATTCCAGACGAAACTTATACGGTAGATCTTGATAAGGCAGACATTAAACGGGAAGGCAAGGATGTTACACTTATTGCCTATGGTGCTATGGTTCACACAGCCCTGAAGGCAGCAGATGAACTGAAAAATAATAATATTGAAGCAGAAGTGGTTGATCTGCGGACGATTTCACCGCTCGATACAGAGACAATTGTTGAGTCCGTTAAGAAAACCAATCATGCTGTTGTGATTCAGGAAGCACAGCGCCAGGCAGGTGTTGCTGCAAATGTTGTATCAGAAATACAGGAGCGGGCTATCCTCCACTTAGAAGCCCCTGTTATGCGTGTGACAGCACCAGATACAGTTTATCCATTTTCACAGGCAGAAGAAATATGGCTGCCATCATATGAAGATGTCATCCAAAAAGTAAATGATGTTATCAACTTTTAACGAATGATTGGAGGTCACTGCAATGGCATTTAATTTTAAATTACCGGATATTGGTGAAGGGATTAACGAAGGCGAAATAGCTAAATGGTTTTTTAAAGAGGGCGACGAGGTTCAAGAAGACGATGTGCTTTGTGAAGTCCAAAATGATAAAGCTGTTGTCGAAATTCCGTCCCCGGTTGATGGAACCGTAACCAAAATTCATGTGGGTGAGGGTGAGGTAGCCGTTGTTGGCAACACGCTTATCTCATTTGATGCAGAAGGTTATGAGGATGACGATGAAGAGGAATCAGAGGCATCGGAAGAATCCGCTCAATCAGCCGACGATAAACAAACAGATGATACGGCAGCTGAAAAGCAGCCGGCTGAAACGGCATCATCCCTTGATGATAAACGCGTTATTGCTATGCCGTCTGTCCGGAAATATGCACGTGATAATGACGTTAGCATTCAAGAAGTGCAAGGTTCCGGAAGAAATAGCCGTATTCTAAAAGAAGATATTGATCAATACTTAAGCGGCAGTCAGCCTGCTGCTGAAACAGATGAACAACAGCCGAAAGCAGCAGAACCAGCTAAAGCTGAGTATCCGGAAACGCGGGAGAAAATGACCAGCATGCGGAAGTCAATTGCTAATGCTATGGTCAATTCCAAGAGCAAAGCACCTCACGTGACACTCATGGATGAGGTTGATGTAACTGAACTCGTTGCACACCGTAAGAAATTCAAAGAGATTGCAGCAGAACAGGAAATCAAACTGACTTATCTGCCATATGTCGCCAAAGCATTAATTTCGGCTTCGAAAAAATATCCGATCCTGAATGCTTCGGTTGATGACGACACGAATGAAATTGTTTATAAACATTATTACAATATCGGTATCGCTGCTGATACGGATCGAGGTTTGCTTGTTCCAGTTGTTAAAGATGCCGACCGCAAATCACTGTTTGCTATATCGCAGGAAGTTAACGAGTTGGCAGATAAAGCCCGCAGTGGTAAACTGGCACCTGATGAAATGAAAGGGGCTTCCAATACAATTACTAATATCGGTTCAGCTGGAGGTCAATGGTTTACACCAGTGTTAAATTACCCTGAAGCCGTTATTCTGGGTCTCGGCCGCATCCAGGAAAAACCGATTGTACGTGATGGTGAGATTGTCGTTGCTCCGGTACTGGCAATATCCTTGAGTTTTGACCACCGGATTGTTGATGGTGCAACCGGTCAAATGTCATTGAATCAAATTAAACGGCTGCTGAATGATCCACAATTAATTATGATGGAGGCTTAAGTTATGGTTGTAGGAGATTTTCCAATTGAAACGGACACACTAGTAGTGGGCGCAGGACCTGGCGGCTATGTGGCTGCTATTCGCGCTGCACAGTCGGGTCAGAACGTGACGATTGTAGAAAAAGGTGATTTGGGCGGTGTTTGCCTGAATGTTGGCTGCATTCCATCTAAAGCACTGATCGAAGCCGGCCATAAGGCACAGGCTGCCGGCGGAAATGAAGATATGGGGATCACGACCGAGAATGTTTCAGTTGACTTTTCCAAGGTCCAGGAATGGAAAGGCACTGTCGTTAATAAATTAACCTCAGGTGTGGAAAGTCTGCTGAAAGGCAACAAAGTAGATATTGTCAAAGGTGAGGTGTACTTTGTTGATGAACATTCTGTCAGAATAATGGATGAAAAGAATTCCCAGACATATACTTTTAATAACTGTATTGTTGCAACGGGATCGACACCAATCGAAATACCGAATTTCAAGTTCTCCAATCGCGTGCTTGATTCCACCGGAGCCTTGGGTCTGCAGGAAATTCCGGAAAAAATGGTTATTGTCGGCGGTGGCTATATCGGAATAGAGCTTGGTTCAGCCTACGCCAACTTTGGTACAGAGGTAACGATTCTCGAAGGAACAGAAGAGATCCTTCCCGCATTTGAGAAGCAGCTTAAACAACCTGTCCAAAAAGGTTTAAAAAGTAAAAATGTTAATATTGTTACCGGAGCAATGGCAAAAAGTGCTGAAGAAACAGATGAAGGTGTTAAAGTAACCTATAGCGTCAATGACAAAGAAGAAACGATTGATGCTGATTATGTACTTGTCACGGTTGGACGTAAACCAAATACAGAAGAAATAGGTTTAGAACATGCTGGTGTTGAGGTGAGTGACAAAGGCCTTGTTAAAGCGGATAAACAGCGCCGCACCAATGTATCTAACATCTTTGCTATTGGCGATATAGTCGATGGCTTGCCGCTTGCCCACAAAGCTATGTATGAAGGGAAAGTAGCAGCTGAAGTTATCAGCGGTGCAAAATCAGAAGTCGATTATCTAGCAATGCCTTCTGTTGTCTTCTCCGATCCGGAACTTGCAAGTGTCGGTTACAACGAACAGGACGCGAAAGATGCCGGCTTCGATGTGAAAGCATCCAAATTTCCATTTGGTGCCAATGGCCGTGCCTTGTCCTTGAATGAGACAGACGGTTTCATGAAGCTGATTACGCGAAAAGAGGATGGTCTGGTTATTGGTGCGCAGGTTGTTGGTCCAAATGCCAGTGACGTTATTGCAGAAATCGGCTTGGCTATTGAAGCGGGCATGACAGCTGAAGATATTGCTCTAACGATTCATGCTCATCCAACACTTGGCGAAGTAACGATGGAAGCAGCTGACGTCGCATTGGGTACACCGATTCATACGATGTAAGTCAATCTGCGGTGAAAAGTGAGGACTGCACAGGTGATGCAGCCCTCATTTTTTTCATAGTCTTTATGTATAGGTTCAAGGAGTTGGACTGGTTAGGTGAATAGGATTTAAAACAGATGCAATATGATGGTGATTAAATATAAAAACCCAGGATGCTGATGTGCACCCTGGTTTTTTGTGCTTAGGACTTTCGCGGTTTTCCATCTTTCCGGTTCCCGTTTTTCTTGTTTGAATGTTTTAACAACGAAATGACCGGACTTTGCTTTCATCTTCATTTGTCGCTGCACTCTAAGCGTAAGAGTGAGAACGAGCAGTCCTCAGCCTGTCTCTCATACAAAGGGTGTATTCGCCAGAAAAACTTTAAGCATGATATGATAAAGGCGTGGCATTGGAAAGGAAAGAAATCAACCATAGCCACTCAGATGCAAATGCAACGAAATATCTGCTGCTGGATAAGCAGTTATAAGTGAGGTGACTGACAGCAATGGATTATCATTACCCATTGGATGACAGCTGGTCAACGCAGGAAGTGATCGATGTGGTCCATTTCTTTTCCTGCGTCGAAAAGGCTTATGAACAAAATGTTAACCGGGAGGAACTGCTGGCCGCCTACCAGAAATTCAAACAGGTTGTCCCGGGTAAGAGTGAGGAAAAAACGTATTTTCGGGAATTTGAACGGGCATCAGGCTACGCCAGTTTTCCAGTTGTTAAGGAAGCGCGGAACAGCGAAACAAAAACCATTAAAATGTCCTAAGACAGGATGAACGTGTTTCACTAAACAAAAATCCGGCTGGAAATAGTATACGTCCTAGCCGTGAACGGCTGGTCAATCTTCGCAACGCTGTGGACTGCGGAGGTTCATCAATGCCGTTCCTTCAAGGGTCTCTTGTTGTATTTCCTTCACTTCCAGTATTTAATATCATATCTCATTAAAATTGATAAGGTTTGTTATGTCTCAGTCTTCTATACCATTGATAGCTGATACAGCGGAAGAAGCGTTTTAAATGTTGTTTTCACGTCGTATAAAAAGGCTTGTTCATCTTTTAAAACAGGGGCATCCGGCTGATAGTGCTTTCCAATGAGAAACTCAGCTTTTTTCACATCCCGAAATCGGCTAAAAGCTTGTTCTAAATCAATGTCTGCAAGTTTTTTTGCATCCTTTTTTGTATGATCAAGCGAAATGACATAATCATCCGGGACAGACTGACGAATATCGTCAATGTGGTTTAAGAATGATTCAGCCATTTTTTGTTTATCTGGAAGCTCATAAATATAGGCAAGCCAAACAAATAAATGGTCATCCCACAAACCGATTTGAAAATGCGGGTGTTTTTTATAACCGCGTTTATCATGACAAAAGGCCATCCATGTATCATTTGGCGGATTTTTAGTTCTCCGTGCATGCCGGGCAATATGAACGTACATGTCCTGGCCGGTTATGTCTGCTATGTCCCGGTCAAGTTCTTCACCAATACGTTGGAATTTCGGCTGGATGTTTGAGCGTATTGCTTCCATACGTTCTTCCAGACCATCTATCTCAAACGTTTGAAAGTCTTGGCTTGTAAATTCAGCAAGCACCATGCTACTCATCCTTTCTGCAATCCAATCCATTCAAGTAGTATTATTAAGCAAAAACAAAATTCAGTCAAGTTATAACAGCTGTATTTCCCATATACTGTCCATATAGATAATCGCGTTTTTATGCTGAGAATGGATGGTTTAGGAACGTCTTGCCAGCTTAAAGCATATAAATAATTTAAGTTATTTGAAAGGTTGTGGATGACATGAAATATGTCATAGAGGATCTTCAAAAGCAAACAAATCGGGAAGACCTGCCTGTCCTTCGACTGGAAATTGATTATGAACTCATGACTCTGTACGATGCTATCCAGGCAAAAGAACGCGTTCAAATTAGTCGATCCAAAGAAAAACTGAAACATTTGCGTTTGCAGCTGCTGGCATTCAGCGATGATGACGCATGAGGCAGCGCAGATAGTCAGAATCTAAACGTTTGAATGATGTGTTGTGTTCTGAAGGAAAACCTGTAACAAAAGGGGCCCCACATTTACATATGCCTGTATTCCCTGAATCGCTGACTTATAGCGTTTATAGTCAGGGATGAATCAGTGAGCATGCTTCTCAGTCATTTATTTGGTATGATGGGCTTAAATCAATGACTGGAGGCTTGCAGATGAATTGGGATGATCGCGAAACAATCTATCAACAGGCAAAGGGATGGGTGCTTGAAGCAGGAAAGGAGATCCGGGACAATATTAGCGATCCGCTGACAGTCACAACCAAATCGAACCCCAATGATCTGGTGACGACAATGGACAGTGATACGGAATATTTTTTCATGACGCGTATAAAAGAAACATTTCCTGATCATCGCATTATCAGCGAAGAAGGCTACGGTGATGAAGTGAGCGCACTTGATGGCACTGTCTGGATTATCGACCCGATCGATGGGACCATGAACTTCGTGCATCAGAAACGGAATTTTGCTATATCAGTTGGCATCTACCATGATGGTATTGGTGAAATCGGCTTAATTTATGATGTGATGGCTGATGTCCTCTACAGTGCTAAAAAAGGGGAAGGGGCATATAGAAATGAGAAGGGGCTCCTGCCTTTAAACAAACATAAGCATTTTAAGGAAGCGATTTTAAGTCTGAATCATTTCTGGCTATGTGAGAATCGACTTGTTAATGAAACAGTCATGCAGAATTTAGTTAAAACTGTCAGAGGGACAAGAACATATGGGTCGGCCGCACTGGAATTTGCAGCGGTTGCAGAAGGGATTATGGATGGCTATATGACGATGGAATTAGCCCCCTGGGATATTGCAGCGGGTATTATTATTGTCGATGAAGTAGGCGGGAACACAATGAATGCTTTTGGCGATTCGGTTAATCTATTGCAGAAAGGATCCGTTTTAACTTGCAACCCGGCGATTCAGGAGAATATTGTCGAGGATTATATAAAAAAAGGGAGAAAGTGACGGTTCAGAAACATCACTTTCTCCTGCGTTTAAGCGTTATGCCAAATCCCATAAAGGCACAGCCAAGTAAGATAAACAGTAAAATAAGCCATATATTGCGGAAAGCAATTGCGATACCGACAAGGACAAACATTAAAATGACAAGTGTGGCCAGAAGCAGCATTGGAATGTTAATATTTTTCATTTAGACACCTCATTTTCCGTAGTCCAGTATACACGAATGAGCGATCAGAAGCAAAGATGACGATTTTAACTGGCGACCAAGCTGATTTTTTAGTATACTAAGTAAGATAGACTATTGAGTTTCACGGCTCAATTAATGGGGGGTAGGAATGGGTACAAGTTATAGTCTGGTATATGAATTCGTTATAGAACACTTGGATAGTCTTAATGCTTTTTGGACGTTTTACATAGCTAATCTGATTTTTGCTGCAGTTGCTTATAAACTCGGATTTGCAAAAGAATTGCCTGTTTTAAAGTCTGTTATGGTTTATATACTGCTCATGTTAGGAACACTTATCTTGAACTTTTTCAGTTTGACAGGCTATCCGATTACAGATAGCTTGATTATTATTTGTGCTGTTCTGGGTATTTATCGTCTACGGTTATACAGAGAGAGGAAATCGAAGCAGGTATCATAAAAAAACTCCCTGATTGGGGAGTTTTGGCTATATGTTAGATGAGATCTTTTTTCTTCCTGCTGTTGTCGCTATATAACCGGAAATTTCCGGTCGCATATCTTTCTTTTGTTTTATTAGTGATCCGCTCATAACATTCTGGACATAAATACATATTAACCTGGCGATTGCGCAGACGTTTAGCTTTCAGTGAGTCATCTTCCAAATCGTTTACGGTGTCGCATAAAATGCATTGTGCTTTCATTGTCTGTCACCTCTCAATAGGTTCCTGTTATTACTTTAACACAGGCGGAAGACTTGTGACATCCAGGTAAACAAATATCGGATCACTTTAATCTCTTAAACGTTATTTATTCAATAAATCCGGGATGAGTAATACAAGGGTATGCTCACTGCCCAGTTGATAGGATAAAGAAAGATCGTTCATTTTAAAAAAACACCATCTCTATTTAAAATTTCATTTGCATTTTCGCAGGACAAACGGTATTATTAAGTTAAAACAGTCTTTTTAATGGGGGGATAGTATTGATTCGAGAGGTGACAGAAACACATCGCGACAAAGCCTATGCACTTCTGAAAGCAGATGCCGCCCAAATTCACCAGCTGATTGAAGTACAGATTGAAAACCTGACAATGCCGCAGTGTCCTCTATATGAAGAGGTGCTGGATACACAGATGTTTGGTCTTTCACGGGAAATTGACTTCGCTGTGCGGCTGAACTTGATTGATGAGAATGAAGGTAAAGCACTTATGGAAAATTTGGAAAGAGAGCTTAATAAATTGCACGAGGCAGCACAAAATACCGTGTAATGATGAAGCAGTGCTGTAAAAACTTTGCCTGATCAGACGGTGGCAAGGTTTTTTTATTTAAGTACGTGTGCACAATATGCAAGCGAATGACGCAATCATCATATAAAACAAGCTGTTGCTATCAAATATCTTGGGGAGAAATCGGATGTTAAAGAAAGTCAAAGATTATGATTTCACATTAATGATAACGCCTGTCGTTTTAGCAGCATTCGGAATTATCATGATCTACAGTGCGAGTATGGTTTTGGCAGTAGAACAAGAACATGAAAGCACTTTTTATTTAGTCAGACAGAGCCAATGGTTTGTTTTGGCGGTAGCCGTGTTCATCTTGACCAGTGCTATTCCGTACAGGTATTATCAGAGGCTGACTAAAATGATTATGATTCTTGTTCTGATCCTGCTCGCAGCAGTGCTGATATTTGGCATTACGATTAATAATGCCAAATCCTGGTTTGACTTTGGACCTCTCAGTCTGCAGCCTGCTGAATTTGCCAAGTTGGGGCTGATTATATATCTTGCTTCTGTTTATTCCAAAAAACAGGCCTATATAAATGAGTTTAACAGAGGCGTGTTACCGCCGTTGATTTTGATTGCTATTATCACAGGCTTAGTTATCCAGCAGCCTGATATTGGCACAGCTGTTATTATACTATTGATTGCTGGATCGATGATGTTCAGTTCTGGTATCCGGTTCAAACATTTGTCGATTCTTATAATGGTTGGGCTTATTTTGGTTGCTGCAGCCATCCCCAGTATGGCAACTGATGAGCGAATCAGCCGATTTGCTGGTGCTTATCAGCCGTTTGAGGATCCAGGTGATGATGGCTACCATTTGGTCCAATCCTATCTGGCTATTGGCAATGGCGGCCTGACAGGTGAAGGACTCGGGCAAAGCGTTCAGAAACTGGGATACTTACTGGAGCCTCATACGGATTTTATTATGGCGCTTATCGCTGAGGAATTAGGGTTCATCGGAGTGGTGATTGTGCTCGGACTGCTCGCCGCTATTGTTCTGCGAGGGCTGTTCATAGCGAGGAAGTGTACTGACACTTTTGGAGCTTTACTGGCAATCGGCATTTCTTCAATGGTAGGATTTCAGGCGTTTATTAATCTTGGCTCCATCAGTGGTATTCTGCCAATCACAGGTATCCCGCTGCCGTTTGTCAGTTACGGCGGCTCGTCACTATTGGTAATGATGGCATCAATGGGGATATTGAACAATATCGCCAAATCTGTAAGACGGAATGAGCAGGCCCCTGCGCCTGGCAATGAGAAAGAGGACGAAAAACAATACTCTAATAAAGGAGGAAGAACATGGCAAAGGGAAAACAGATCAATAAGGTTCTAGTGGCTAACCGTGGAGAGATCGCTATACGGGTGTTTCGGGCCTGTACCGAACTGGATATTCGGACAGTTGCGGTCTATTCAAAGGAGGATATCGGCTCCTATCATCGTTATAAAGCTGATGAGGCGTATTTAGTTGGTGAGGAAAAGAAGCCGATCGACGCCTATCTGGACATTGAAGGGATCATTGAGCTTGCCAAGAAGGTAGGAGTTGATGCCATTCATCCAGGTTACGGATTTTTGTCAGAAAATATTGAATTCGCCCAGCGATGCGAAGAAGAAGGCATTATTTTCATTGGCCCGACGAGTGAGCATTTAAATATGTTTGGTGATAAAGTTAAAGCACGGACGCAAGCACTAAACGCCGGACTCTCTGTTATTCCGGGGAGTGACGCTCCAGTTTCATCGCTCGATGAGGTGCGTGATTTCGGCAGGAAATATGGTTATCCGATCATGATTAAAGCGTTGCTGGGAGGCGGTGGACGCGGTATGCGGGTCATCCGCCATGAAGATTCGCTTGCGGAGGCATATGAACGGGCAAGATCAGAAGCGCGTGCTGCTTTTGGCAGTGATGAGATTTACGTTGAGAGATTGATTGAGAATCCCAAACATATTGAAGTGCAGGTGATTGGTGATCAACACGGGAATATTGTGCATTTATTTGAGCGGGATTGTTCGGTTCAGCGCCGGCACCAAAAAGTTGTTGAAGTAGCACCGAGCGTCTCTCTTCCGGAAAACCTGCGTCATGATATTGCACAAGATGCTGTTAAGCTCATGACAAATGTTGCTTATCTTAATGCAGGTACAGTTGAATTTTTAGTAGCGGATGATACGTATTATTTTATTGAAGTTAACCCTCGTGTTCAGGTTGAGCACACCATCACGGAAATGGTTACGGGCATTGATATTGTTCAGACACAAATAAAAATAGCTTCCGGGAAACATATACATGATACTTCTATCGAAATCCCACATCAGGAAAACATTACCACACATGGCTATGCTATACAGTCACGCGTTACGACAGAAGACCCGCTCAACAATTTCATGCCAGACACCGGGAAAATTATGGCCTACCGTACAGGTGGCGGATTTGGGGTACGGCTTGATGCGGGTGACGGCTTTCAGGGGTCGGTAATTTCTCCCCATTATGACTCATTACTCGTGAAAGTATCCACTTGGGCTCTCTCGTTTAAGCAAGCTGCTCAAAAAATGGTCAGAAATTTAAAGGAATTCCGCATTCGCGGGATCAAAACCAATATTCCTTTTTTAGAAAATGTCATCTCTCATGAACAATTTCTGACGGGTGAATACAACACAACATTCATTGACCAGACACCGGAATTATTTGTTTTCCCAAGACGAAAAGACCGTGGGACGAAAATGTTAACGTATATTGCTGAGACAACTGTGAATGGGTTTGAAGGCATACCGGATAAGAAAAAGCCATTATTGACACCGCCGCCTGTACCGGCGATTAATCATGATGCAGCTATGCCGGAAGGGACAAAGCAGCTATTGGATCAGTATGGCCCTGATGGTCTCGCGTCTTGGCTAAAGGGACAAAAGAAAGTGAAATTGACAGACACGACATTTCGTGATGCTCATCAATCACTTCTGGCGACAAGGATCAGAACAAAAGATTTAACACAGATTGCAGAGCCAACGGCACGTATGCTGCCTGAATTATTTTCTGTTGAAATGTGGGGAGGTGCCACATTTGATGTGGCTTACCGCTTTCTTAAAGAAGATCCGTGGCAGCGTCTATTAACATTGCGGGAAAAAATGCCGAATGTTCTATTGCAAATGCTGCTGAGGGCAAGTAATGCCGTTGGCTACAAAAATTATCCCGATAATCTCATTCATGAATTTGTGGAGAAAAGTTCTGATGCCGGAATCGACGTTTTTCGCATTTTCGACAGCTTGAATTGGCTTGAGGGTATGACACCGGCTATTCAGTCCGTCAGAGAAAATGACAAAATAGCTGAAGCCTCGATGTGCTATACAGCTGATATTTTGGATACTGGACGCCGCAAATACGATCTTGACTATTATAAACATCTGGCTAAAGAGCTTGAACATGCAGGCGCGCATATCCTGGGTATTAAGGATATGGCTGGATTATTAAAACCGGAGGCAGCTTATCAGCTTGTTAATACATTGAAGAATACGGTCGATCTGCCTATTCATTTGCATACCCACGATACAAGCGGCAATGGTATTTATACGTATGCACGTGCCATTGATGCGGGTGTTGATGCCGTTGATGTGGCCAATGCGCCAATGGCTGGACTGACATCTCAGCCGAGTGCCCAATCGTTATATCATGCACTTGATGGAACAACTAAACAGCCAGACATTGATCTTGATTCACTTGAAACATTATCCCATTACTGGGAAGGTGTCCGGACGCATTATCAGGATTTTGAAAGCGGCTTAAAAGCCCCGCATACAGAAGTTTATTTTCATGAAATGCCTGGCGGGCAATACAGTAACCTGAAACAGCAGGCCAGGGCAGTTGGTCTTGAAGATCGCTGGAACGAGGTTAAAAAAATGTTCCGGCGTGTTAATGATATGTTCGGCGATATTATTAAAGTGACGCCGTCTTCCAAAATAGTGGGGGATATGGCTTTATTCATGGTGCAAAATAATCTGACCGAAGATGATATTTATGAACAGGGTGAATCAATTGATTTTCCTGAGTCGGTTATCGAATTTTTTCAGGGCTATATTGGACAGCCGTATCAGGGATTTCCCAAAGAGCTGCAGCGTATCATTCTAAAAGGAAGAGAGCCTATTAACGATCGTCCAGGTGCCTTGCTTGATCCGATTGACTTTAAGCAGGAACGTGATGCGTTATTCAAAACATTGGATCGGCAGGTTACTGAATTTGATTTGGTATCCAATGCACTCTATCCTAAAGTGTTTATGGATTATAATAAATTCCAGGAAAAATACGGTGATGTTTCTGTACTTGATACGCTGACATTTTTTTATGGGATGGAACTGGATGAGGAAATCGAAGTGGAAATTGAGCAGGGAAAAACATTGTTTGTGAAACTTGTCTCGATTTCCGAGCCGCGCTCAGATGGCACTCGAGTTATCTATTTTGAATTGAATGGCCAACCAAGACAGGTGATCATTAAAGATGAAAATGTTCAATCAAAGGTTGCTGTACGGCCTCAGGCTGATGACAGCAATGAGAAACAGATAGGTGCTACAATGCCTGGAACTGTTGTTAAAGTGGTTTGCGACAAAGGCGACGAAGTACAGAAAGGCGACCATTTGCTGATAAACGAGGCTATGAAGATGGAAACAACCGTTCAGGCACCATTCTCCGGTGTGATCAAGGACATTTATGTCAGTGACGGGGATGCTATAGCCGTTAATGACTTACTGATTGAATTTGAATAGAAAAAAGGCAGCGGTTTTAGCCGTTGCCTTTTTCGTGTTTGGCACTTCTTGTTGAGAGGATTATAAAGTAACAAAGCATGGCGAAATAGACAGAGATGACAAATGAATGCACTAAGGAAACGACCAGGTTTATATTGGTGAAAATATTCATGGCACCAAAAAACACTTGCAATATAATCAAAGATGCCGTCACAATCCATCCGTAATTCATAATGCGATGTGACCGGTACTGTCTGATCATGCGGACAGCAAAAACAATTGTCCATATAAACAGGATACCTGCAGCGGTTCTGTGGCCCATTTGTATCCATTGGTAGAAATTGTAATCGCCAAACGCCAGCGGATTCTGATTGTTGCAGAACGGCCAGCTGCCGCATACCATACTCGCTTGAACATGCCGTACTAATGCCCCGGTATAGACAACGGCGATTGTATATATAGTTAGCAAGTAAAGTTCAACTCTGTGTTTTTTCTGAATGATTAATGTCTTAGCATCGAATTTTGTGTCGATTTCAAAGATCAAAAGCATCAGAAGAAATACAGCTGTAAAGGATATGAGTGAAATCCCAAAATGTGTTGCCATTACAAAGTCGGATTGATTCCAGATAACAGCTGCCGCACCGAGAAGAGCTTGCAAAACAAGGAAAAACGACGACATAAATGAAAGGAACTTAACTTCTCGTATATGGCCAAGATAAATCCATGACAGGATAGATAATGCCAATACAACAAATCCCATAATACCGGAAATGAAACGGTGAGCAAGCTCAATAATAAGTTTCGGAGTAATATCAGAAGGAAGCAGTTGTCCTTCACAGAGCGGCCAGCTGCTGCCACAGCCCATACCTGAGTCGGTCTTGGTAACAAGTGATCCGCCGATTAGAACAAACATCATTCCCAATGACGCAATGATTGAAAGCCACTTTAATATTTTAACCATAAGTTTGCCTCACTTTACATAATATGAACAAGTCTTATTACATCATAATATGTGATCCTTATAGGGACAACTGAAATTTATGTGACGGTTGTCATTTTAGTGTGATATCTTCCATTTTGACACGATTTTGTCTGTTTTATGACAGAAATTTAGAAGAAAGTTGCAATGTTGACTGTTGTTTGCTATAAATAATATAGGCAGAATTTGCCTGAACTACATAGTTAGCTGGTTGAATTGTTCAAGGCTGTTCAAGCCTTTCGTTTTAAGTGCGCCATTTTTTCACAAATTCGTCATAATCAATCAGTTGTGTGAAATGTCTAATAGATCGCAACGGCATTTCATGATATAATATGGTTGGTTTGGAGGATAATTTTGGGATGATCAGGCATAATAAAGAATGCACATAGCCAAAATGTTTATGGTGATTAGTTTGAAAAGGGGGGGATGATTATTAATGAATAACGATAAAACGGTTTCTTTATCAGACAAGAAGCCCGTTATGTGGCAACAAAATCCCGCAGCATTCTTATCAGAGTTTAAAGCTCTGACAAAGACTGGTATTGTCATCTCGAATTTAATCACAGCAATCGTCGGTTTCTGGCTGGCCAGTTACATTACAAATGTTTCTTTTATGGCAAACTGGCCTGTTTTGGTGCTGACAATGGCTGGGAGTGCATTCGTCATTGCTGGTGGGTATATGCTAAATAACTGGTATGACGCTGATATTGATCCCGTTATGTCCCGGACAAAAACACGTTCCACAGTTACAGGCAGTATTTCGCTCAATTATGTTCTCTGGTTGGGAATTTCAGCAAGTGTCCTGGGACTGGTGCTTCTTTTGTTTACAACTGAAATGGCTGCTTTGATAGCTTTTGCTGGCTGGTTTGTATACGTGTTTTTGTATACCATGTGGTCCAAACGCAGGTACACGCTTAACACTATTATCGGTTGTGTCTCAGGTGCTGTTCCGCCATTGATCGGCTGGGGCGCTGTTGATCCTGGCCTGGATATAATAGCCTTTGTATTATTTCTTATTATGTTTATTTGGCAGACACCGCATTTTTTAGCATTAGCCATGAAAAAACGAAGGACTACAAGACTGCGTCTATACCAATGCTGCCCGCTGTACACGATTTTGCCATAACCAAACGGCAAATTATGGTATATATTACCTGTTTATTGCCGCTCCCATTTTTAATGGGCTTTTTGGGCCCTGCATTTATAATAATCGCGACTGTTCTTAATATCGGGTGGCTGGCATTAGGATTCAGTGGATTTTTTACAAAAAATGATTTGAAGTGGGCTAATAAAATATTTGTTTAGTCATTAAACTATTTAGTGGTCCTGTGTTTATTAATGGTTGTCGTTACTATGGAACTCCCTTTCAATTAACAGCGTTTGTGTGTGCAAATTTCATTAAATGGAAAGTTACAAGGAGAAAGAGAGGTATGAATACATGAAAGGTTGGATGGGTAAACTCCGGGCGTTTTCTCTGTTAGCGTTAACCTCGCTGATCTTATCGGGTTGCGGCAAAGAGAACCTGACTGCGCTTGATCCAAAAGGTTATGGATCAAATATTTCATTTAACTTAATTATTCTAACGACGGTCGTTATGCTGTTCGTTCTGGCTGTTGTTGTGATTGTGTTTACAATTGTTCTGATCCGCTTCCGCAGAAAGAAAGGCCAGGAAGACTATATTCCAAAGCAGGTAGAAGGCAATAAGACGCTGGAAACAATATGGACCGTTATTCCAATTATTCTGTTGCTGATTATAGCTGTGCCAACAATAATGGCTACCTTTGATCTGGCTGATGAATCAGATGCAAGTGACCACTTGAATGTAGAAGTAACAGGCAATCAGTTCTGGTGGCATTTCAATTATGAAGGTAAAGAAATCCAGACAAGTCAGGATTTATATATCCCGGTTGGAGAGAAAGTATATTTGAATATGATGTCATCTGATGTTATTCACTCGTTCTGGGTTCCTGCTCTTTCGGGTAAAATGGACGTCAATCCGGATAATGAGAATACCATGTATCTGAAAGCTGAAGAAGAAGGCGTTTACTACGGTAAATGTGCCGAATTCTGCGGACCTTCTCACTCATTGATGGACTTTAAAGTCATTGCTGTGAGTCCGGATAAATTTGACCAATGGACAGATGACATGGAAAATGCGGATCCGGACGCGGAACCTGATAAAGCTGTGGCTCGGGAAGGTAAATCGCTGTTTGAACAAAAGAACTGTACAGCTTGCCACGCGATTGGATCGTCACCAACACAAATTGGTCCAAACCTGACTGATTTTGGTAATCGGACGCGTCTTGCTGGCATCAAAGACTTAAATAAAGAAAATGTCGTTGATTGGATTATGGATCCAGAGGCGATAAAACCGGGTAATAAGATGACAGGGCAATACCCGGACGTATCTAAAGACGAGGCAGGTAAGATTGCAGAGTATCTATTGCAATTGAAGCCAACTGACGTCACACCAGATACCGTGAGTGACAGTGAAGACGATGACTAAAGGAGGTATTAAACTGTGAGTGTAGCAACTGCTCAAAAGAGGGGTTTCGGAGCTGTCCTGTGGGATTATTTAACAACAGTCGACCATAAAAAAATAGCACATTTATATTTGTTCGGCGGAGGTTTCTTTTTCCTGCTTGGTGGGCTTGAAGCCATGGCTATCCGTATTCAGTTAATTAAACCTGAAAATGATTTTGTCAGTGCAGGTTTTTATGATCAATTGATGACAATGCACGGTACAACGATGATCTTTTTAGCTGCCATGCCACTGATTTTTGCGTTAATGAATGCCATTGTTCCTTTACAAATTGGAGCTAGAGACGTAGCTTTCCCATTTTTGAACTCTTTAGGGCTCTGGCTGTTTATCTTTGGTGGTCTCTTGCTAAACTTCAGCTGGTTCTTAGGAGGAGCACCTGATGCAGGCTGGACGGCATATGCACCATTTTCAGTCACCTCACCGGGACATGGTGTTGACTTCTATGTTCTTGGTCTGCAAATAGCTGGGGCTGGAACACTAATGGCCGGGATTAACTTTCTGGTAACCATTATTAACATGCGTGCACCGGGTATGACCTATATGCGCATGCCTTTGTTTACATGGACAGTGTTTGTAGCAAGTGTTCTAATTTTATTTGCCTTTCCGGCTTTAACAGTTGGATTGTTCCTTTTGATGTTTGACCGCATGTTCGGGACTGCTTTTTTTGATGTCGGTCTCGGTGGTAATGCGATTGTCTGGCAGCATCTCTTCTGGATATTTGGCCACCCGGAAGTTTACATTTTGATTTTGCCGCTATTTGGCGTGTTCAGTGAAATATTCTCGACCTTTTCCAAAAAACGGCTGTTTGGTTATACGGCGATGGTGTTTGCTACGATCTTGATTGCCTTTTTCGGCTTTATGGTTTGGGCACACCACATGTTTACAGTTGGACTGGGACCTGTAGCGAACTCGATCTTTGCTCTTGCGACAATGGCGATTGCGGTGCCAACAGGGATTAAAATTTTCAACTGGCTTGCAACAATGTGGGGCGGCAGCATATCACTGAAAAGTCCGATGCTCTGGGCTTTAGGTTTTATTCCGTCATTCACGATCGGTGGTATGACTGGTGTTATGGTAGCGACTGTTGTGGCAGACTATCAGTATCATGATACCTATTTTGTCGTAGCACACTTCCACTATGTTATTGTCGGCGGTACGATATTTGGTCTGTTTGCCGGACTTATCTACTGGTGGCCGAAACTGTTTGGACGTGTTTTGCACGAAGGAATGAACAAACTGACATTTTGGACATTTTTCATCGGTTTCCATTTAACCTTTATGGTTCAGCACTTCCTTGGTCTAATGGGAATGCCGCGTCGTTACTGGACATATTTCGAAGACCAGCAGCTTGATTTAGGTAACTTAATCAGTACGATAGGAGCATTCTTTATGGCCTTTGGCGTCATTGTCTTTCTGATAAACGCCATTTATTCTGCTGTGAAACATGAGCGGGCTGAGGCTGATCCGTGGGATGGCCGAACACTTGAGTGGACAGTGGCTTCTCCGGCGCCTGAGTATAACTTTAAACAGACACCGCTCGTTCGCGGGTTAGATGCATTGTGGATCGAAAAAATGGAAGGAAATGGAACGCCGACACCAGCTGAACCACTGGGAAGTATTCACATGCCAAATTCATCCTTTTTGCCTTTCATAATGTCTCTGGGTCTGTTTATTGCCGGCTTTGGGTTCATTTATCAGACTGATTATAACTGGGCATACATTTTGTTATTTGGCGGAATGGCCGTTGCACTGGGCAGTATGCTAATCAGATCACTTAAAGATGATCATGGTCACCATATACCAAAAGAAGAACTTGAAAGGGAGGCTGACTAATATGAGTCATGATCATTCCTTGAACCCGGAAACGATGCCGAGTGAACCAGAAAAAGCTACTCAGGAGGGCAAAAACAAATTTTTAGGTTTTTGGTTTTTCCTGGGTGGTGAGACTGTTCTTTTTGCCTGTTTATTTGGTACATTTATTGCTTTGAGACATTCAACTGCTGACGGTCCGGCAGCCGACGAGCTGTTTGGACTGGGGCTTGTCTTTATTATGACAATGCTTCTTTTAACCAGTTCATTGACAAGTGTCTACGCGATGTATCATATGAAAAATAATGCGTTTAAAAAAATGCAGCTATGGCTGGGCATTACAGCACTTCTTGGTATAGCCTTTTTGGGATGCGAAATTTACGAGTTCACCCACTATATTACTGAGTACGATTTTACGTTTCAGACATCAGCTTTTGGGTCAGCTTTTTATGCATTAGTTGGTTTTCATGGCGGACACGTCACATTTGGAATCGCTTGGCTTATTGCCATTATGCTTCGTAATGCCAAACGCGGTTTGAACTTGTACAATGCGCCTAAATATTACACATTCAGTCTATATTGGCATTTTATTGACGTTATCTGGGTATTTATTTTCACCGTTGTGTATCTCATGGGAAAGGTGGGTTAATGTATGACAAAGAACTCAAATTCCAATCAATCCACACCATTTGAAAAGCAAAAGAAAAAAGAAGAGATGCAAAAACAGCTGATCTCATTTGTGATTATGATTTTGTTTACGATCATTGCCTTCGCTGTCGTGGCAACCGATGCCATGGATGCGATGGTTGCCATCCCATTGATCTTGTTCCTGGCAGTCGTGCAGGTGGGCTTTCAATTGTATTATTTTATGCACCTGAAGGATAAAGATCATACGATGCCGGCTGTTATGATGTACGGAGGTATGTTTGCTGCTGCTTTGACCCTTGCGGCACTAAGTGTCATTACATGGTGGTGATGGAGAGCTGATTAAAGAGACATTTCTGCTTCTTAGACTCTCAATTGCCGCTTGCCTAATACAGGATCGGGGCGGCCCCGGTCCTGTATTATTCTTTAGGAAATTGTCACATATCCGTCGCTTGTCTGACGGTTAAATGCGTTATACTAAACAGTACCGTATCCTAGGTACTAAACGGAGTGAATTTAAATGTGGCTGGATTTACAAATATTTGGTTTTCGTGCGTTATGGAGCCCTTATTTTCTCTCATTTGTTTTGGGGATTGCCTTGTTGTATTATTTTGTGACCGGCCCATATCGTCATAAATTTGGCGGAGCAGGGCAGGACCGGCCGTCAATGAAACAGCAGCTCTTTTTTTATGGCGGATTGCTGCTATTATATGCGGTTAAGGGAGCACCTGTTGATTTATTGGGCCATATCATGCTGACAGGCCATATGGTGCAAATGGCTATTTACTATCTTGTATTTCCGATATTTATCATCGAAGGTATTCCAACTTGGTTATGGGACAAAGTTGTTAACCGCCGGGGCGTCAAACCTGTGCTTAAAGTCCTGACCAAACCTGTTATTTCGTTGTTATTATTTAATGTCCTGTTTTCGCTTTATCATTTTCCGGCTATATTTGAGTTTTCGCAGACATCACAAATGGTGCACTCATCTATATCTCTCATTATTTTAGCAGCGGCATTTATTGTCTGGTGGCCAATATTAGCTCCGTTTAAAGAATTCAATTATATGTCACCTTTAGGTAAAATATTTTATATCTTTGCCAATGGCGTTTTGATAACGCCTGCTTGTGCACTGCTGATTTTTGCGACGGATCCCATTTACGCAACTTACACATCAGAAGGTTCGTGGATACAGGCCTTGGCTCTATGTGTACCACCTGATGTGCTGCAGGGGTTAAATCCTGCTATTTCAGGTCCAGAAATGTTTTCTCCGTTTACAATAAGGGAAGATCAGCAATTGGGCGGTATTGTTATGAAACTTATGCAGGAAATCACATATGGCATTCTATTGGCAATTGTATTTTTTAAAGGATTTGCTCAATATCCTGAAAAAGTGGATTCACTGCCAGATCAGCCGTATGAACAAGGAAAGGGACAAACGCAAACATAGCGAAGCAGCAATGTTCTGCTGTTAAGTTAATCAGCGGTATAGAAGGATATGCGATCATGATGATTGTTTCGCAGATGAATTCCGCTTAGAAAGGGTGACTTAAAATATATGCCATTATTACCGACCCTCAGTACAACATTTATTGTCATAAGCGCTGTGTTGGTTGCAATCGGATGGGTGTTTATTGCTAAAAGAAAAGTGAAGGCACATAAGCGCACAATGATTTCAGCAGCCATCAGTGCATTACTCTTTTTTACAATATATGTATCCCGAACAGCCTTTATCGGAAATACCAGTTTTGGCGGGCCTGAGGATGTTGAGATCTATTACACCATCTTTTTAATCTTCCATATAACGCTTGCGACAGTAAGTGCCATATTTGGAGTGGTTACGCTGACCCTGGCATTTAAACGGAAGTTTCATATTCATAAAAAAGTTGGCCCAGTGACAAGTGTCATTTGGTTTTTAAGTGCCATTACTGGTGTTATGGTCTATCTTTTGCTCTACATCATTTATGATAGCGGGGAGACAACAAGTATGCTTAAAGCTATATTGGGAGGTTAAACAAGTGTGCGGTTATCCGCACACTTTTAAATTTTGGTTTGCCATTTGATTATACCGGCTTCTCTGGCGGAATTAAAGGCGATAAGGATTAGAGGACCGATAATAAACCCAAGCAGACCTAGCAGTTTGATTCCTAAAAACATCGCAATCAATGTAGCAAGTGGTGACAAGCCAATACGCTGGCCCATGACTTTTGGTTCGACGGTTCTGCGGATGACCAGCAGTATAATTGCCAGGACAGTCAATTGAATTCCCAGCGATATATTACCTGCTACGAAAGCAAGCAGCGCCCAAGGGCCAAGAATAGCAATTGAACCGATAATAGGAACGAAGTCGACGATCCATATGATGACAGACATTAAGATGGCAACATCTGGTGTTATTAAGAACAGTCCAGCCAATGCGACGGCAAAGATGAGAAGACTCACAAGGAATTGTGCTTTGATGAATCCTGTCACGACATCAATAAGTCTTCTATTCATGAAAGATACTTTTTCAGCTGTTTCGTCCCTCAGTAAATTATAGAATTTCGATTTAAGTGCCGGCATTTCAAGCATAAATAGAAACAAGGCAATTAAATAAACGATAAAGCTGATCAGATATTGAGGGATGCTTGCGACGAATTGTGCAAGCCGGTCAATGGTAATCGTTTCTTTTAAGGTTTCATTGATTGAAATGAGCTGTGTTTCGATGGTACCGGTAACTTGTTCATAAAACTCATCGGGAAGGTTTTTTGTATAATTTTTAAAGCTTGCTTCCCATGTATCATAAATTTGATTTAACTCTGTAATGTAAGAAGGGATGTCTTCAACAAAATTGACGACATGTGTAACAGCTGTTGTCACTATAAAGGCGCCACTGATCCCCAAAAACACTAAAAATATTAAAAAAGCCATTATAACAGCTGTTTTTCTTCCAGTTTTTATTTTTCTCTGCATAAAACGGATGAAAGGATTAAGAATTAAGGCTGTTATAAATGCTATAACTAAAGGGATAGCGATTGGCAGTATAAAAACCAGGGTGAGCAATAGAATGATCGCCAGGAAAATAAGTGTCCATTGGCGTTTTGTAATAGATCCAAACAAAATAAACGGAAATCTCCTTTCATTCTTGCCTCATCGAAACGTGTATTATTAGTGAGAGTGATAAGCAGTATCGTATTGCCATGACAACTGTATTTGGTATGTAATCTGCAAAACAGGCTGCAGCCGTATGGATCACTTAAGAAAAACCAACCGCTTACTCTGATGATTAAAGCAGTTGGTTTGGTAAGATTCTCTGTTTATTTTTCTTGTTGGTCAATAGCTTCCTTAACTCTAGTGACCAGACTGTGAGCCCGGTCAACCAGATTCTCTGGAAAATTTTCCTCTTCACCATATTCCACACCATGCGGATAATAATGCTTTCCGAGAAGTGGTGTTTTAAGCTGAATAACAGCATTGCCAAGATCCACATCGCCTTCGATGGCATAGCCCTGTATACGGATATAGTATGTAATGTTATTCTCTTTGGACCCAATCTTATAATCGTATGTGACACGTTCGTAGTCCCATTGTCCAGCACGAATGAAAGCATGATGCCCCATCAGACGGTCCAGCGGTTTAATATTAACGGTTTTCTCCTCAATCCCTGTATTCTCCAGATTCATTTTACCACCTCGCAAAATTATCCTAATCACTTTAATCATAATAAAAATAGCCGCTGCTTGCAATCAAAAAGGGAAGTGGTGAATAAGTACTTCTGTTTTTTCTTTTCACCAAACAGATCAACATAGCTTACAAATTTGTTTAATTATATGATTTCAGGTTCATGATATAGTATTATGAAAATAGTTACATGGCGAAAATCGTTCTGACGAAGCTTGCTTTCCAAATACATAGTTGCCTGAGCGTCAGGTATTTAGCTGTTTTTCAGGTTTCCGGGCATATGTGCGGGTGCTTGTACATACAAATTATTGTAACAGCAATCAATTTATAAAAGGAGAAATACCTTGCGATTTATACGAGTGATTGTTCTGCTGGTGGTTCTTGCTGCCGTTGGTTATTATGTTTCAGCACAAAGTAGTATCGGCGAGGATAGCACAACTACGGGCCATCCTCATGTTCTGGAACAAAACAAGACGAAAATTGAATCGAAAGAAGTACCTGAAAAACGTTCTGCTGTACCGCTGGAAGGTGACATTTATCAATGGATGACTAAATCTGCCGATGAACTGGAAAAAAAGTTGGGTGAGCCTTTGCGAAAAGATTTAAGTGCTTACGGGTATGAACGTTGGCTTTATACAGATGGCGAGGATCAGTATGTTCAATTTGGGATTAAAGAGCATCACGTTGCGTCTGTTTACGCGCTGGGCAATGATCTGGCCGTCGAACCGGTGACAATTGGACAAACTTATGAGGCGGCAGATGATGCTTTCAATTTTTCCCGGGAGATCACTTATGACAAAGATATGTCCAGCTACACATTCCGGCTGAACGACGCAGATATACAGGAAAGGCCGCTTGTGAAAGTGTCCGATAATGTGTTTTTACAACTTTATTTTGACACCTCTATGAATGAATTATCTGCTGTCCGGCTGCTGTCAGCTGATATTCTGCTATTGCACCAGCCTTATGAAATTAAGTATCGCGGTGATATGCCGGAGGATCCGGAATTTACCGATGACCAGTGGACACAAATTGAAGAGGGAGCTGAACAGCAAATCTTTTATTTAACAAATGTTGTTCGTTACCAGCACGAAAAATCACCTCTGAAGTGGGATGAATCGGTTAGCGATGTCGCCTATGAGCATAGCCGTGATATGGCAGAAAATCATTATTTTTCTCATTACAGCCAGGATGGAGACGGGCTGAAAGAGCGATTAGCGGCGAAAGAAGTCTTTTATCAGACAGCTGGTGAAAATATTGCAGCACAGTATCCTGATGCTGAGAGTGCTCTTCATGGATGGATGAACAGTGAGGATCACCGTAAAGCATTATTGAATGACGATTTTACTCATCTGGGTGCTGGGGTTCATCGGTCTTATTATACGCAAAACTTCCTTAATAAAGACTAATGGTCCAACGCATACGCAGCTTTTTTCTCTGTGTCATCTTGCACATTGACGGCTGATGACTCATAAACTATGCGTAACAGCTATTGTAAGAGGTGAGTGTGATGAGTAATAACCTGCATCCGAGTGTAAGGGAGTTTAAAGCCTTTTTACAAAAGAACCCAAAGTTAGTGAAAGAAGTGCGAAAAAACGGCCAAAGTTTGCAAACCTATTATGAAAAATGGGCTTTACTTGGGGAAGATGACCCATTTTGGGATCAGTTTAAAGAAAGGACGGACGGTAAACAATCGGCGCGGACCAAACAGGGGAAAGCCGAATGGATGGATAAGCTTATCCAAATGTCGGAGAAAGTCGATATGGATAAAGTGCAAAGCCAGGTACAGAATCTCAACGAAACGATTTCAACTGTTCAGGGGCTTTTGAGTCAGTTTCAGCCGTCGGAAAATGAATCCCAGCAACAGCCGACCAATAATCAGGATCCCTCCAGCAACCAAAATCTCTTCAGTATCTTCAAGGATTAGAGGTGCTTTATGCAGCCAGCTATTTATAACTATTTAAGACAGAATCCTGAATTGCATCAATTTGTTCGTTTTAATCCTGTTTGGTATCGCTATTTAACCAAAGATCCACAGCGAATGCAAGATCTCGAAAAAGCTTCAAAGCAGTTTCATGGCCAAACGTTTTCACAGCAGGTTAATCGAATCGAGAACCAGCTGCAAAATGCGAACATGCTGATTCATCTGGCTCAAGCGCTGAAAGAGTAGGTTACCTGTTTTTTTCTTCCACAAGACGTGATACGATAATAGTGGAGGTGAAATCATGATAGGGACAATGGAGTACGCAGACATTCTTGATTATTCTGATGTGGTTAGTAACATGGTTCTGAAGTCAGATGTTATGGAATCCTATCAAGATGCCCGTGAAGCACTTAATAACGATGCAGAAGCTCAACAGCTGATCAAGGCTTTTAACGATATGAAGGAACAGTACGATGAGGTGCAGCGTTTTGGCAGGTACCATCCGGATTTTAATAAGATCATGAAAGAAGTGCGGACTGCTAAACGCGAAATGGATATGCATGAGAAAGTGGCGCAATTTAAGATTGCTGAGCGGAATTTACAGAAGATGCTTGATGACATCAGTGAATACATTGCTTTTAGCGTCAGTGATGGCATCAAGGCGCCCAAGGACGGTGCTGCTCTGACGGATGCCGGATGCGGCAGCGGAGGAAGCTGCGGCTGCAGTGCATCCTGATTCATGCTTTGAGCTGGGTAAATATTGCGATGGTGAGGATAATTAATGAGAGTGAATCGTCAAGGACTAATGATTTGGTTTCAGCATATGAAAAATATTAAACATATCAAACGTTTCGGCCATTTGCTTTATGTGTCCAAGAGACAGAAGTATGCTGTCATTTATGTGAATCAGGACACGATTGAACAGGTCGAGGCTAAGCTGTTGCAATTTCCATTCATTACTGAAGTGCAGTACTCATATAAGCCTTTTTTGCGGACGAATTTCGAAAACGTTAAACCAGATGAGGCTAAACAGAATAATTAATAGATTAACAAGACCTTTGCTGCTTATTACATAATCAAGCTGCAAAGGTCTTTTGCTTGGACTGGCAACTAAATAGAAAGGCTTCGGCATAAAAAAACCTGCAGAAATAACTCTGCAGGTCCCTTTGTTTTCTCCTCAGAAAACAAAAAGGCAAAGGGAGAGGAGAAACCGGAGGAAGAACTTATGGGGAAGTGTAAGTCTTCTCCGTGTTTTTGAAACAGCCAAGCAAATATGGGCTGTTTCATTTATTATTATGGACAAGAATTTGTTATTTATACCCTGTTTTTATATTTTTTGCTGGCGTAATGGCTTATCTGTTTGTAAAAGTAAAAACATCTGGCGATAATCTGGGGATTTTTGCTTAGATGCTTGCGAATTTTTCCGAATACGATTATGATAAATCATTGAGGTGGTTGCATGCGGGTAATTTCTGGTTCACATAAGGGACGTTCATTGGAGTCTGTGCCGGGGAGCGTTACAAGGCCGACTTCAGATAAAATTAAGGAGTCTGTCTTTCAGGTTATGGGTCCCTTTTTTGAAGGCGGATTGTGTCTTGACCTGTTTGCGGGCAGTGGTGCTCTGGGGATTGAAGCATTGAGCAGAGGTGTGAGCAATGCTCTCTTCGTCGATGCCTATCCGAAAGCTATACGTACTATACATAACAATATGCGTAAGCTGAAACTGGATGACCGGACTGAAATTTTTCGGACTGATGCTTTTCGGGCACTGAATGCTATTGCAAAACGAGATCTTCAATTTGACCTTATACTGCTTGATCCGCCTTATCAGAAAGTCAACTACGAAAAATTGCTGGATCGCATCAGCAGTTTGCAGCTGTTAAAGCCAAATGGTTTTCTGTACTGTGAGCATGATGCTTCTAAGCTTTTATCCGGCCAGGTTAATCACTTGGCAACGATGAAACAGGAAACGTATAACGGCACGACAGGCGTCACCATTTTTCAAGGCAACTAAAGGGGGAGATTTCCGATGGGGCAATTAGCGATCTGTCCGGGAAGTTTTGATCCAGTGACATACGGTCATCTGGATATTATTGAACGCGGTTCGAGGATATTCGACCATGTCATTGTAGCGGTTTTTACGAATCAGTCTAAATCCTCTCTTTTCTCGGATCAGGAGAAGATTTCTCTGCTGGAAGAATCGACGGCGCATTTAGGTAATGTGTCAGTAGATACCAGTAAAGGGCTATTGATTGATTATGCCAGAAAACATCAGGCGGATACGATTCTGCGGGGTCTGCGGGCTGTCAGTGATTTTGAATATGAGCTGCAGATCACATCCATGAATCGGAAGCTTGATGATACGATTGAGACATTGTTTATGATGACAAATAATCGTTATTCTTTTTTAAGTTCAAGTATCGTTAAAGAAGTGGCCAAATATCAGGGCGAAGTTAGTGATCTGGTCCCGCAGTCTGTTGAAAAAGCGTTAAAAGAAAAATATCAATAGCATTAGCTGGAAAAGATGTTGCCGCACTGGGTCAACATCTTTTTTTATGAAGGCCTCATTCGTTTGATCAGAATCAAAATAGCCAGCAGTAATCCGCTGAAGGAGACGATTGGACCAATTTCAGCCAGATAATGTAGAAGATTGAACCATGGCTCACTGTAAGGGTTATTGGAAACGGGTACATCTCTAAAATTAAACGATGGCCGATTTAAATATAGAGGTGTGTAAAATAATACAGCGAGTACAGCAGCAAATAATCCGTGCAGTATTCTTGCAAAAAAGTATGGTGCGAATCGGATGTCTGTCGTTGCCAGAATGCTGGCAACTTGAGCTTGTACAGATAGCCCGTTAAATCCTAATATGAAACTGACGACAATTATTTTTTCCATTAATGCTGCTGTCTCAGTCTGCGAAATCATGTCTGCTCCGAGTGTAATTTCAAACAAGCCGGAGAATATGGGCATGGCCAGGTCGACTGGTAATGACAGCAATTGTAATAGTTGTTGCAGGATTGTTGCGATAAGCGGCGAGACGCCGGCAATATAGATTAATTTTGTGAAAACCGAAAAGAGAATAATAAAACCGCCAACCATTACTAATGTTTGGATTGAATTCAGGACCGCATCACCGAAAACCCTGCCAAATGGTCGTGAATCGGCCAGTCTGGTCTGATGCATTTCTCTGAATGCTCGCCTGAGTGACGTTTTCTGTTTTGTTGTTTTCGTTTTATTCATTTCCTTTTTCCGTCCGTAAAATCGCATGCAGACGCCAACCAGCGCGTTACCAATATAATGTGACGCCGCCAAAACAGCCCCAAGTTTTGCGTCGTAAAAAAAACCGACCGAAACAGCACCAAATATAAATAAAGGACTGGAGGCATTCGTGAAGGATACAAGCCGTTCCGCCTCAATTCTTGTCAGCTGTCCTTCCTCACGAAGCCGGGCTGATATTTTGGCACCGGTAGGGTAGCCACTGGCCATTCCCATAGCCCAGGCAAAGCTTCCAGAACCAGGTACATTAAATAATGGACGCATAATGGGCTCGAACAGGACGCCTATAAATTTTACGAATCCGAAGCCAATTAGTAATTCAGCAGTGATGAAAAAAGGGAGCAGTGAAGGGAAAACAACTTCCCACCATATGTTCAGCCCGCGGACACTGGCTTCCAGCGACTGATCAGGGTATATAATCAGGGATAAGGCCAGGAACACAGTTATTCCGGACAGGGCAATGGTTTTGAATTTTTGTTTCAAGGGTCAGCCTCCTGTCGAATTGATAATTGCTGTACTTCTCTATTTGTTAGTAGTAAAATAACGCTAGCTTTAGTTTTATAGTTGTATGTTTGTTTGGTTGTTCAGATCTGTCAGAAGCCTTAACAACTTGTTCAAGTCTCTACCAATATACGCACATACCGTGCTGTTTTATGACATACACTTTTGACTAGTCAGGATGACGCGGAATTGAAAGGAGCTTAATTGTGAGGATCACAAAAAAACATATTATTGCCCTCGTGATTGTTATAGGCATTGCATTTTTTATTTCAACGTATAAACTTCCTTATTATATTTACAAGCCGGGTGGTGCAGATTCGCTTGACCCGATTGTGAAGGTGGAAAATGGCCATGAAAGCAAGGGGGACATGCACCTTGTGACCGTTCGCGGCGGACAGGCAACCCCTGTACAGTATGTATGGGCGAAACTTCTTCCAAATCAAGAAGTTATGCCTCTTGAAGACGTGAGACCGGAAGGGGTATCAGAGGATGAATATTTTCATGCCCAGCTGCAGATGATGGAAAGTTCGCAGCAGGCAGCCAAAGTTGTTGCTTATAAAGCGGCTGATAAGACTATTACGATCAATTACAATGGGGTTTATGTTGTATCGGTTGTTGACAACATGCCAGCCGATAATAAATTACAGGCAGGTGACCACATTAAAAAGGTTGATGGAAACAACGTCGAAGAAACCAATGATTTACTTGACTACATGAAAACGAAAAATCCTGGCGACACGGTCACTGTGACATTCAAACGTGATAAGGAAACAATGACTGAAGATATTAGTCTGGAAAAATTCTCGGATGAAGACACAAAAGCTGGCATTGGCATTCGGCTTGTGACAGATCGAAGTGTGGCGGTTGATCCGGAAGTTAACTTTTCCAGTGGCGAGATTGGCGGACCAAGTGCTGGCTTAATGTTTTCTCTGGAAATGTATGATCAGCTGACTGAAGAAGACTTGACGAAGGGTTATGAAGTTGCCGGAACTGGGGAAATTGACTATCAAGGAAATGTGCACCCTATTGGCGGGGTTGACAAAAAAGTGATCGCCGCAGATGATAAAGGCTGTCAAATCTTTTTTGCCAACAGCAATGATGGGGCTGAGGATTCCAACTATCATGCAGCCGTTAAAACAGCTGAGGAAATTAATACAGATATGGACATCGTCCCCGTCGACACATTTCAAGATGCATTAGAGTATCTCGAAGATCTTGATTCTGCCTGATCATAAGACGTAGCAGCTCTCTCTGGCCGATGGCTGATACTCTCAGAGGATAATGGGCGGCTCAAGCTCCTGGTGCTGAAACGCCCGTTTCCTTGCAGCAGGGAGACTGCTGTAGTAGGCATGGCTCGCTCGTTCATCTGTGGCTGCTATCAGGTTATCCTGACGTGCTAATGTTGAAATGAGCGGGACATTCATGGCTTTTTTCCAATTGTGCAAGTAAGTTTGCCCCGTTTTGGTCATCCCCAGCAATCTGACATGGGGGACCGATTGACTATGTTTAACAGATGCTGCATCCGTTTTTCGTGTATTGGTTAGAATATGTGTGAATATACGCTGCAGTCTTGTCCAAGTGTAGCGTTTTGTTTTAATCATCCCGATCCAGCCCTGAAAGGACGTCGCCTTGTTCCCTGTTTTTTTAATCCGGTGTTCAAGGCCTTCGTCCACACCGTAAATGGCTGCGAGTTCCTCTTCAGTCATTGTCATGACCCGATAATGGACAAGGTCAAAGTAATTCTCCCATGTATGCCAACTGGTCGCTTCTGCCTGATAGGTCTGGAGCTGACTGACAGTTTCTTCAGGGAGACTATTTGCGGCATCTGCTGATATATGGCCTTTTTTTAACAGTTCATGTCGGATGCTTGTGGCACTGGCAACAGAGCCAGTCATGTGCTCATCATGATAATCGCTGTTTAACCGGCTGATGGTTAAGGGTTCAATTGACAAGTGATTGTTAAAAATCGCCTTAACATAACTGAAACCAAGGATATTGTTCGGCTTGGCCAGGTCGATTCCGCCAGTTGTTAAACCAATTGTTTCATAAGCGAGACGGCTAGCTTCCGGAAAGGCCAGCCCCTGGTCTAATTTTGTCTGCAGCATCGTCTGATAGGAAGTCTGATACTGGTTCAGCAGATCATATCCTCTGGTGAAGTGCGATATGTCCCCGGACTCACTGCCAAAACAGATACTTGATACACCGAGTTCATGTAATGTCTGCACAGCCCCATGGGCAAACAGGTCACTGCTTTGGACGGCATATAAATAAGGGAGCTCTACGACAATATCCACACCAGCGGCTAAAGCTGCCTTCGTTCGGTGGAATTTATCAATAATGGCTGGTTCGCCACGCTGGAGGAATGGACCGCTCATAACAGCGATGATACAGTCCGCTCCGGATTCTTGCCTGGATGCCTGAATATGAAACTTATGACCATTGTGAAAAGGATTGTATTCAACAATTAAACCGCAAGCCTGCATCGTTTCAGCTCCTCATATATCGAATTAGTGTGTATTATACCAAAAAACGTGTTATAGTGCATGGTAATATGGTTTGATTGGGATGATCATGGCAGTAGCTGAATAAAGATAATATATTGACAAAACAGTGTTTTCCTTTTAAAATTATGCTTGTTGCCTCGAGGTGGTCATATGAAATTCTCTGTAGGAGAGATTAGAAAAAATACCCATAAGGAGCCTTTTGCTTTTGATGATCAGGTGGATGTATCTGAACTCGAAACGATGAATAATGACATTCGATCGATTGGATCGGTTCATGTCAGCGGAAAGGTGGATGTTCAGGGCGACGACTTCATCTTCACATTCATCATTGACGGCAACGTGATTTTGCCGTGTGCCCGTACGTTGGTTGATGTTCCTTATCCGTTGAGTGTCAGTGCTTTTGAGGTTTTTAACGAATTTGCTGATACACAAGAGGACTCAGATAGTGACAGTCATCCAATTGAAGGGGATGTTCTTGATTTAACACCATTGATCAAAGAAAACATTTTATTGGCGCTTCCTTATCGCGTATTTTCCGATGATGATAATGTTCTTAGCCAAGCTCCGTTAAAAGGAGAAGGATGGGAACTGGTTTCTGAAGAGGATGAGGATTCGTCCATCGATCCACGTATGCAAAAATTGGCTTCTTTACTGGAAGATGAAGATAAAGGGAAAAAGTAGTGTCTTTCTTTATCCATTTGAAGGAGGTGTGAGACTTGGCAGTACCAAAAAGAAAAACATCGAAAAAGGTGAAAAATCAGCGCCGTACGCATAAAAATTTGCAGGTGCCGGGCCTTAATGAATGTTCAAATTGTGGTGAGCTGACAAAACCGCATCATGTGTGCAAATCTTGCGGACATTATGATGGCAGGGAAGTTATCGCCAGTAATTAATTGAATGAATAAGACAGTAAACAGATCACATCATACGTGATCTGTTTTTGTGTAATAGCACATTGAATCAGTGTTGCTGGTCTTGGTTTATGACAATAGCGCCACAGGTTATTTTGTGATGATTTTAATTGTAGAATTCTATCATGCCTACCTTTTGCATACATTATTAGCGAGTGCATGAGGAGGGATGTTATGAATGCAACACGCCAGGACGCCTGGACAGAGGATGAAGACAATTTGCTGGCGGATACCGTTCTTCGTCATATACGCGAAGGGAAAACGCAACTTGAAGCCTTTAATGAAGTGGGGAGACAGTTATCACGAACATCTGCTGCATGCGGTTTCCGCTGGAATGCCTCTATTCGAAAAGAATATGCGGATGCTATCGATAAAGCGCGGGAAGAGCGGAAACAAAATAGCCAGAAAATAGCTTTGGAAGAGGATTGTCAAAATGATATCCCGGGTGGGAACGATCCGATTGCAGAAGCTATTTCATTATTGAAACGGATGCGCCATTTTCCTGTTGGGGATGAACAGTTTATGCATCATGAACAGGATTTTATACAAAAACAGCTGATAGAGGAAAATACAGCCCTGAAGGAACAATTGCGCCGTTATGATCAGGCATGGGAAGAAATGGGCAAGTTATGGAATTGGGTCAGGAAACCTTATAAATAATGAGTCAAGACATGAATGCAAAGACGGTTCATTCATGTCTTGACTCTATTAGAACACTAGTATCAGTCAAATGTTTATTGAAACTGTAATACATAGCGAACGTCTGTATCATGTATCCTGTTTTTCCTGAACACCTTCGGGCATCCAGATAAGCGGATTTCCGCCAAGATCTCTTTCCATTTCATACTTAGGTTTTTGAAAGCCCATCTTTTCCCAAAAGCCGTGCGAATTAATCCGTGGATTTGTCTTGATCGGCATCTGAAAACGTTTAGCAAAATCCACCATGGCCTTTCCATAATCTCTGCCCCGGTAATCCGGTAAAACTTCCAGCTTCCACAGTTCAAGATAATCCTGGGGCGGGTGGAAGAAAGCATCATATTTGGCTTTAACTTTGTACAAGCTCATCCGGGCAATCAGATTATGTCCCATATAGATCCCGTAAAACGGTGATTCACTGTCATTTTCAATAATATTATTCTGAAAATCCTCGAGCATGGACAATTCCTGATTGCCATATTCTTTAAATCGCTTAAATTGCTCCAGTGTTTTGTAATTAATTAAAAGTCGCTCAACGTTCAAATTATCAGCCTCCCTGAGTCAGAAGTATTAGAAATACTTTATAATTAATTATAATATATAAGTGCTATAAATGGAATGGCAGAAACGTGAGATTGTGTATTTTCGCTAAAATTGTCAGTCTGTTAGAGGCTGTTCATTTGGAAAAGAGGTTACAAAACTGATGATAATCTGGGATACTGCTGTTTATATCTTGGCTTTTGTGGTGACTCTGCCCATTATCGCAACCTTGTTTGTTTATGCTGTCAGCCTAAATGTTTACAAACATAAATCGCGAGCTGTTCATACGGCAGTCGACTGGACAACCGCGTTTTATCTTATAGCGGTTCTCGTAATGTTTAACATTATTTTTGGCCAATCGTTTACAGGTGTTATGATAGCATTATTATTAACGCTGTTTACAATTATTGTGGTTGTGCATTGGAAGCTGCGTCAGGAAATTGTCTTTCGGAATGTCTTTACATTTTTCTGGCGAATTTGCTTCCTGCTGTTTTTGGGATTGTATTGTCTGCTTGTTTTGACCGGATTGATTCTTTCGTTCTAACTCGTTATAGTTTAACCATGAAAACAGATTAAATGCATCTGGTCGCGCGTTTATGTACAATATATAATGGACAGATTTGACTGCGATAATGACTACGATTAAAAGGAGCATGCGATTTATGCGGATCACACCCATATCATTAACGGAACAGAGTACACTCATTAATGATTATCGCCAGCAACGCGAAAATATAATGGAACATTTTACATATGACCCATACCTTCAAGGCACGTACCGTTCGAGAGCCAACAGCTTACAGCAAAAATCAATCGACCGCAGCCGCCTGGCTGATGCATTAATCACGATGAATCAGCGGTGGGATGCTCCTGAAGCAACGTTTCGCAATATAGAACGCTTAAAGGGTGATGATAGTGTTGTCGCTATTGGCGGTCAGCAGGCCGGCCTTTTGACAGGGCCGATGTATACCGTTAATAAAATCATCTCGATCATACAATTTGCCAGAAAGCAGGAAGAGGAGCTTGGAAAACCGGTTATACCTGTCTTTTGGATTGCTGGGGAAGACCATGATTTCGCTGAGATTGATCATATTTATCTGCCGGAAGATAAAGGGCTGAGCAAATACAGACTGGCACAGCAGGTTACTGAGAATACGTCGGTGTCGGATATTGCTATTGATAAATCAGCTGCGAATGATTGGGTTGATCAGCTGTTCGAGCAGTTGCGTGAGACAAGTTATACGCAAAATTTGTACCAGTCCATTGAAAACTGTTTACAGCAGTCCGTGACGTATGTTGACTTCTTTGCCAGAGTCCTTTATCAATTGTTTACTGATGAAGGTCTTGTGCTTGTAAATTCAGCTGACCCCGGCCTGCGAAAGATAGAACAGGATCATTTTCTTGAACTGATTGAAAAGCAAAGCGCGATTGCCACAGGTGTCAACAAGGCATTAAATATACTGAACCAAAAGGGGTATGCTGTGTCTCTGGAGACAAACCCGGATGATGCCCATCTTTTTTATCATGACGGACTGGATCGGCGATTGTTGCTAAGAGATGAGGAAGGGAACTGGATAGGCAAGCAGGGAGACGTTTTATTAACAACAGATGAGATGCGTGCGACTGCTAGTTACCATCCGGAACAGCTCAGCAATAATGTGGTGACCAGGCCGCTGATGCAGGAATGGCTATTTCCGACGCTTGCCTTTATTGGAGGACCTGGTGAAGTTGGTTACTGGTCTGCTTTAAAGCCTGCCTTTGATGCGGTTGATATGGAAATGCCACCGGTTCTTCCGCGTTTGTCGCTGACATTCGTTGACCGTCGTGTGGAAAAGGTGATCCAGAAGCACAACCTCAATGCTGCAAGTGCCGTTAATCAAGGTACCGAATCGTTTAAAATCCAGTGGCTGGCTGCGCGGAGCAATCCGCCTCTGCAACAGCTTACAGCTTCAGTTAAAGAAGCTGTTGATCAGGCTCATAAACCCATACGTGATATTGCAAGAGATACACGTACTGATATAGGGGAACTAGCTGATAAAAATCTTTATTATCTGAATGAGCATATTGACTACTTGGAAAGTCGTATAAACCGTGCTATTGAAGACCAATATGCACAGCAGCTGAATGAATTTGATGTTGTTCAGCAGGTTGTTCGTCCGCATAACGGCCTTCAGGAACGGATCTGGAACCCATTATGGTGGCTGAATGAATATGGTCCCTGTTTTATCAATGATTTGGCTAAAGAAACATGTTCATTCAACGCCGATCACCACCTTGTTTATTTATAAGCCTATTATTTCCCCACCTTCCACCACTTCTGCAAATGAAGCGGTGGAAGGTTTTTTATGCCGATATAACGCCAGAGCCCTTTTTTATAACAAAATGCTGTATTTATGGAACCTGTATTGGGCCAATCAGTGCATGACGTTTGGTTTATTTCAGGCTTTGATAAATAAAATTTCAAAATACAGTGGTGAATTGTGGGGGAATGTGGTAACATGTGTGTAAGAAGGTGGGGTGGCTTGCTGTGTTCATGGGTGAATTCCAGCACACTATTGATACGAAAGGACGCATCATTGTGCCAGCCAAGTTTCGTGAAAAGCTTGGAGAGAGTTTTATTGTCACCCGTGGACTGGATAAATGCTTGTTCGCCTACCCTATGGATGAATGGAAATTACTTGAAGAAAAATTGAAGAAACTCCCGCTAACAAAAAAAGACGCTCGTGCCTTTACCAGATTTTTCTTCTCAGGAGCTGTGGAATGTGAGGTAGACAAACAGGGAAGAATAAACATTCCACAGCCTCTTCGGGACTATGCATCCCTTGATAAGGCATGTGTTGTCATTGGTGTGTCTGATCGTGTGGAATTTTGGGCACAGGAAAACTGGGATGATTATTTCAGTAATTCGGAGGAATCTTTCAGTGATATTGCTGAGAACCTGCTTGATTTTGACATCTAAAACCTATTAAGACAGAAGACGGGTGACATGCATGTTTGATCACAACAGTGTATTAGAAACCGAAGTTGTCGATGGACTGGCTATAAAACCAGACGGTATATATGTAGACTGCACGGCAGGCGGCGGTGGTCATGCCGAACAAATCGCCGCTCGGCTGAGTGATAGAGGTAAATTACTTGCCTTTGACCAGGATTTGGAAGCTCTGGAAGCTGCCAAATCCCGTCTGCATCCGTACAAGGATCGCGTCCGGTTCATTCATGCTAATTTCAGAAGACTGGAAGATTACTTGGCAGCCAACAGCATTAACCATGTTGATGGCATCCTGTTCGATCTCGGGGTATCTTCTCCACAGCTTGATCGTGGTGAGAGGGGTTTTAGCTACCAGCATAATGCCAGGCTGGATATGCGAATGGACCAGAACCAGGAACTGGATGCTCAGGAGCTCGTCAATAACTGGTCTTATCAGCAGTTGGTGAAGGTATTTTTTCATTATGGTGAAGAGAAATTTTCCAAACAAATCGCGCGTAAAATTGAAACGGCAAGACAAACGAGCCCCATTGAAACGACTTATGAATTGGTGGATCTGATTAAAGAGGCAATTCCCGCCCCGGCCCGCAGAAAAGGCGGTCATCCTGCGAAACGTGTTTTTCAGGCATTGCGGATTGCTGTTAACGACGAACTGGGCGCTTTCAGTGATGCTCTGCATCAGGCAGCGAGGTCAGTTGCGATCAATGGCAGGATTGCCGTGATTTCTTTTCACTCACTGGAGGACAGGGCTTGTAAACAAGCGTTCAAAAAATGGAGCACAGCAAAACCTGTTCCAAAAAACTTACCCGTTATACCAGATGACCATCAGCCGCCGTTTGAACTGGTTAATAAAAAACCGATTGTACCCGGGGAAAAAGAACAAAATGACAATAGGCGGTCACATTCAGCTAAACTGCGGATTGCCGAAAAAATTGATGATTGGGATGACGACTTTACATATGAAGAGGGGTGGAAAAAATCTTGAATGATAATCTCGCCCGCCGCTGGGAATCAACTTATACATCAACGGAACCGGACCAGGACAAGCAGACGGTTGTCCGGGTCGCCAAAAAACGCTGGATTACAAAGGGAGAAAAGGTGCTGTATATGATAGCTGCAGCAATACTGATCGTTTCCTGTATCTATATTGTCTCTTTTGCCTCTTCGACAGATACGTTAAACAGGAAAGTGGAATCGCTGGAACAGACCGTCGAACAGCAAAAAGTGACCAATGAAGAACTCGTTTATAAAGAAAAACAATTGAGGCGCCCTGAGCGGATCACTCGCATTGCTAAAGAAAATGGTCTGAAAATACAGGATGCTAAGGTAAAACAGGCAACAGCGTACAACAGTAAGTAAACGAGGCGCATGTTTATGAGAAAAAATAAGAATGCACGCATCATGTCCGGTATATTAATGGTTTTATTCAGTGGGCTGTTTTTGCTGATAGCCGGCAGGTTTCTTTATATTCAAGCTACGGGTGAAATTGATGGTGTTTCATTGGAAAAAATGGCGAAAGAAAATCGAACAGCATCTCACACGCTTGATGCTGAACGAGGGAAAATTTATGACCGGAATGGCATGACCCTTGCTTATGACCGTCCTGCCTATCGTATGCAGGCGATTGTTGATGATTCACGTACGCAGAATGAGGATAACCCGCATCATGTTCAAAATCCCGGTAAAACGGCTGGAAAACTGGCCCCTATACTGGATGCCGATAAATCATATCTGCTCCAGGAACTAAAAAAAGGGATTAAAGAAGACCGGTTTCAAGTGGAATTTGGGACGGCTGGCAAAGATTTATCACAGGAAACAAAGGAAAAGATAGAGAAGCTGGACTTGCCGGGTATTACGTTTAAAGAAGAGCCTATACGTTATTATCCGAATGGCAAATTTGCCTCCCATATCATTGGTTTTGCCCGAAAGGACGATAAAACATTTAACGGTGTTACCGGAATTGAGCAGCAAATGAATGACAAACTCACTGGTAAAGATGGCTCTATTTCCTATGAACATGATTTTTACAACACAAAGTTATTACATCCGAACGAAGTTGTACAACCGGCTGAGGACGGCAACAATATTCACCTGACTATTGACCAGAAAATACAGACATTACTGGAAGATGCGATGACGCAAATGGACAAGAAATATGATCCTGAAAGCATGACGGCAACGGTTATGGATCCAAAAACCGGGGAGATACTGGCTATGAGCAATCGGCCGAGCTATGACCCCAACAATCCCGCGGATGTCGAAAATTGGTATAATGATGCCATTGCCACACCATTTGAACCCGGATCGACTATGAAGATGTTTACATGGTCAGCTGCCATTGAAGAAGGCGTCTATCAGGGTGACGAATGGTTTAAGTCAGGAACATATAAAGTTAGTGATCGCGTTACGCCGATCAGGGATCATAATGGCGGTGAAGGCTGGGGATCCATTACATATGATGAAGGATTTACCCGCTCATCCAACGTTGCCGCAGCCAAGCTTTTGTGGGAAAAGATTGGTACAGAGAAATTCCTGGATTATTGGAAGGCATTTGACTTCGATAGCAAAACAGGCATTGATCTACCCGGTGAAAAAACTGGTAAACTCGTTTATAACTATCCGCGTGATAAAATTGTAACAGCATTTGGTCAGGCCAGTACTGTCACACCGATTCAGCAAATGAAGGCAGCCAGCGCCTTTGCCAATGGGGGCAAAATGGTGAAACCCTATGTGATTTCCAAACCCTCTGATGGATCCTCTGGTGATAAGGCAGATGATAAAAAAGCGAACGTTGTTTCTAAACCTATTTCCAAAGACACATCACACAAGATGCTTAATCTTATGCAATCAGTAGTCAGTTCAGAGAACGGGACTGGCAAGGAATATCGGCTAAAAGAATACAATGTTGTGGGCAAAACCGGAACGTCACAGCTCTATAAAAATGGCACCTTGCTAAGGGGTCATGGCAACAGCCGGTTTTCCTTTCTAGGCATGGCACCCAAGGATGATCCGCAATTAATGGTGTATGTATCGGTTGAACAGCCTGATATTGCCCGTGACGAAACAGGTTCAGCTCCAGTCTCGTTTATCTTTAAAAATGTTATGCGGAGCAGCTTGCATTATTTGGACATTGATCCAGACAAGAAAACGACGAAAGAGATTGAGCCAGTTAAGCTGCCGCAGATCATGAATCGCAAGACCGGCGCTGTTAAGGATGCACTAGCTGATACAGGGCTGAATGTGTCAGTTATTGGCTCTGGCAATCAGATCAAACAAGCCAGTGCGGTTAAAGGTGATAAACTGGTGCCAGGTGATCGAATCATTCTCGTGACGAATGAGCCGAAGATGCCGGATATAGCCGGCTGGTCACTCAGAGATATCTCAGAACTTGCTGACTTGCTGGACTTGGATTTCGAACCAATGGGGCATGGTTATGTCGTTAAACAAAGTATTGCTGAAGGACAAGATTTGACAAAAGGTGACTATCTCGGTGTTGAACTAAAGCCGCCTGATGAGTCCCCGGCGGAAAAAAACGATGATGCAAGCAGCTCGCCATAAATATGCCATGTCCTTTTAGAGGACATGGCATGTTTTTTTATGTATGACAGCCAGTGTGAGTTCTATTCCCTTTATCGTCTTCATACTGTAATACAAGCCTACCTATGAATACGAAAAGGGGTTTGATCATGAAGCGTGTATCGTCTGTAACGGTAAGGAAACGTATGATTTTCGTTTTTCTTGCTGGTTTGCTAATGTTCACGATTATTTCTGTCCGTCTTGGCTATGTGCAATTTGTTTTGGGAGATGACCTGATGGAACTTGCCGATGAATCATGGAGCCGGGATATCACGTTTGAGCCGGAACGCGGAAACATCCTGGACAGGCATGGTGATGTATTAGCGGAAAATGTGACCGCCCCTTCCGTGATTGTCGTTCCGAAACAAATCAAACATCCACAGAACACAGCAGAGGAAATGGCTGATATACTTGGTATCTCCGAACAGGATGCCTACGACTATGTAACCAAGGATGCTGTTTATACAAGAGTGCACCCGGACGGAAGAAAAATAAGCGATGAACAGGAAGAAGCTTTCAGAACATTGAATTTAGACGGGATCTACTTAGCAAAAGATTCGAAGCGTCATTATCCTTATGACGATTATTTATCTCATGTGCTGGGATTTGCTGGTATCGATAACCAGGGATTGATGGGGCTGGAACAGTATTATAATGACAAGCTTGATGGTGAATCAGGCAGTTTATCATTTTATTCAGATGCCAAAGGCCAGAAACTCGATCAAATAGCAGATGATTATCAAGCGCCAGAAGATGGTATGGACCTGAAAACAACAATCGACTCTAGCGTCCAGACGATTATGGAGCGGGAACTGGATCTTGCTGTCTCAGAATATGATCCGGATGGTGCTCTGGCCATTGCAGTGGACCCTGATAACGGCGGGGTATTGGGAATGGCGACACGGCCTAATTTTGACCCGGAGAATTATCAAAATACTGATCCGGAAATATATGACCGCAATTTGCCGATATGGAAAACTTACGAGCCAGGATCCACATTTAAAATTATTACGCTGGCCTCGGCGCTTGAAGAAAATGTCGTTGACCTAGATGAAGACGAATTCTATGATGATGGCGCTATTTCTGTCGATGGGACACAGCTGCATTGCTGGAAAAGCGGCGGGCACGGACGCCAGTCGTATCTCGAAGTTGTACAGAATTCCTGTAACCCCGGATTTGTCCAAATGGGACTCGACCTTGGCAAGGAAAGATTATTCAGCTATATTGATGATTTCGGGTTTGGAAAGAAAACAGGCGTTGATTTGCGAGGAGAGGGAAATGGCATTCTATTTGACCCCGATAATATTGGGCAGATTGAACTGGCTACAACGTCATTTGGTCAGGGCGTTTCGGTAACGCCAATTCAGCAGGTGATGGCTGTTTCCGCAGCGGTCAATGGCGGTAAATTATATGAGCCCCATATAGCAGAAAAATGGCTCGATCCACAAACGGAAGAAGTCGTGGAGGAAGAGGAACCTGTATTAAAAGAAAATATTATTTCTAAGGATACATCGAAAGAGGTGCGAAAAACACTTGAAACGGTTGTTGCTGAGGGAACTGGCCGTTCTGCCTATGTTGATGACTACCGTGTTGGCGGTAAAACCGGTACTGCTCAGAAAGTAGGTCCTGATGGCAATTACTTGGCAAATAACTATATTGTCTCCTTTATGGGATTCGCACCAGCTGATGATCCGGAAATCGTTGTCTATGTAGCGGTGGATAATCCGAAAGACACCTCTCAATTTGGCGGTGTTGTTTCAGCACCGATCGTGGGCAATATTATTGGTGACAGCTTAAGAGAGATGGATGTAGAACCACGTGATGAGGGACCAGAAAAAGAGTATACTTGGCCGGATGAACCCAAAGTTGAAGTGCCGGATCTGATAGGCATCGATAAACATGAATTGATGGAATACCAGACAAACTTATCGATTGAAACGAGCGGTTCGGGGGACTATATTGTCGATCAGGAACCAAACCCGGGTACAAAAGTTGAAAAAGGAGAAAAAATTAGAATTTATCTATCTGACAAAAATGCATCGTGAACCGCTCGTTTTTTTGCTATAATAAGGTGGAACTTATTCAGTGCAGGTATTCATCCTGCTGATAACGAGAAATGTTAACTTCAGAAGACAGTAACCGGTGTGTACCGGTTACTGCTTACGAATGCAGTTCAGAATAGGGTGTTTGGTATGAAATTACAGGATTTACTTGAGGTATTGCCGTTTTATTATGCAGACGGTGATATAAGCGAAATCGACATTAATACAGTTAAGGCTGATTCCAGACAGGTTACAGAAGGAAGTCTGTTTGTTTGTATCACAGGCTATACAGTTGATGGTCATGATTTTGTGGAAGAAGCTGTGAAGCAGGGGGCCTCTGCAATTCTTTCAGAAAAAGAAGTGACAGCCTCTGTTCCGGTTATCCAGGTGGCCGATACATCCCGGATAATGGCTAAAATGGCTGTCAGATTTTATGGGTATCCTACACAGCAAATCCCGCTTATTGGTGTTACTGGAACGAATGGCAAAACGACGGTCACTTATTTGCTGGAGTCGATCTTTAAAGAATTTGAAAAGAAAACAGGTGTCATTGGAACCATTCAAAAGAAAATTGGAGATAATGCTTATCCTGTCGATAATACAACGCCTGATGCGCTCTCGTTACAAAAAACATTTCAGGACATGGTTGATGAACACGTTGAAACAGCTATCATGGAGGTGTCCTCCCATGCTTTGGATATGGGAAGGGTTCACGGTTGCGATTTTGATATAGCTGTGTTTACAAACCTCTCACAGGATCATCTGGACTATCACCACGATATGAATGATTATTTACATGCCAAAAGTCTTTTGTTTGCCCAGTTAGGGAATACTTATAACAGCAACCAAAAAAAGTTTGCTGTTATAAATGAGGATGATGCTCACAGCGGCTTTTTGAAGAAAAGCACAGCTCAGCATATTTTAACGTACGGCTGCGGAGTTGATGCACAGGTAAGAGCGGACAATATTTATTTAGATGTAATGAAAACCACATTTACCTTAAACACACCGGCTGGTTCTGTGCTAATTAACAGCAGCCTGATCGGTCAATTCAATGTGTATAATATGCTGGCGGCAAGTGCTGCTGCCATAAGTGCTGGAATACCGCTTGCGGTTATTAAAAAGGCACTTGATCAAATGTCAGGTGTGAGTGGCCGATTTGAACCAGTTGACGGGGATCAGGATTATGCCGTTATTGTCGACTATGCTCATACGCCTGATTCATTAGAGAACGTGCTGCAAACGATTCGAGGCTTTACTAAACATAACGTCTATGCCGTTGTTGGCTGCGGCGGTGATCGTGACAAGGCAAAACGGCCAGTAATGGCATCGATTGCCCTTAAGTACGCGGATCAGGCTATCTTCACATCCGATAATCCGCGTACGGAAGCTCCACTGGCGATTTTGGATGACATGGCTGCCGGGTGTCAGACAGATAATTATGTCATAATCGAAAATCGGCGGGAAGCTATATCCCGCGCCGTTAATCAGGGAGAAACAGGCGACATTATCTTGATTGCCGGAAAAGGGCATGAAACGTATCAGGAAATCCATCATACTCAGCATCATTTCGACGACCGCGAAGTGGCACAGGAAGCGATTCAGAGCCGGAATCTGAAGGAGGATCAATGATGCTGTTTACAACAGAGTGGCTTGCAGAGACTATGACTGGCCAGGGCAAAGAAGCATTCAAGACGGCAATTGCGATTCTGGAGGTGACGACCGACAGCCGAAAGCAAACTGAGAACGCTTTGTTTGTTCCTTTAACCGGCGATCGTTTTGACGGCCATGATTATGTGGAGCAGGCTGTCAGTAATGGCGCTGTCGCAGTACTGTGGCAAAAAAATAAACAGCTGCCCATTGCTTTACCGGATGATTTCCCTGTTTTTTACGTGGAAAACACCTTGATTGCTCTGCAACAGCTTGCAACAGCATATCGGGACCTGGTGAAACCTGAAGTTATTGCTGTAACCGGGTCAAATGGCAAGACAACAACAAAAGATTTACTTGCCTCAATTATCCGGACATCGTTTAAAACCCACTATACGGAAGGTAACCTGAACAACCAGATTGGTGTCCCGCTGACGATTTTATCCATGCCGGCCGATACCGAAGTAGTCGTGACGGAAATGGGTATGAATCATGCAGGTGAAATCGCTGCACTTAGTCACATAGCTAAACCTGATTATGCTGTCATCACAAATATTGGTGAGTCACATATTGAATACTTAGGTTCAAGAGAAGGCATTGCTGAAGCCAAGCTCGAAATTGTTCAAGGCATGACAGATCAAGGTTGTTTATTGATTGATGGTGATGAGGAGCTGTTAAACAGTGTTCACGACAAGCCTCATGTTCTGGCGTGCGGTTTTGGTGACAGCAATGACGTCATAATCAAAGCGGTAAATGTAACAATCAACTCGACATGGTTTCAGCTGTCCGGTGATTGTGACTACAGTACCCCGCTGCTCGGCAGGCATCATGCGCTGAATGCAGCATTTGCGGTTACGATTGGCAAACTGCTCAACATAAACCATGCGAAAATTAAACAGGGTCTGTCGGCACCGGAGAAGACATCTATGCGGTTTGAATTAATAAACGGCAGAAATGGTTCTTCTCTAATTAACGATGCATATAATGCCTCACCGACGTCTATGAGAGCAAGTATCAACGTTGTCAGACATCTGAGAGGCTTCAATGAAAAAGTGCTCATTCTGGGTGATATGTTTGAACTTGGCGACAGATCCAAACAGCTGCACCGTTCAGTGGCAGACAGCATTGATTCTTCTGTCACTGCTGTCTTTACAATAGGAAACCATGCCGGTGAGATTTCCTCAGCTGTCAAGCAGCGCTATCCATCAATTGATTGCCGGCATGCTGCTTCAAAAGAAACGCTTGAGAATGCTGTTGCGGCGTATGCCAGAGATGGTGTGCTCATCTTGTTCAAAGCGTCACGAGGCATGCAATTTGAAGTTTTGGTTGACCATTTCAGTGAATGAACGAAAAAACTATGGACGGTTGCTGCAAGAGGAGGAGAAACAGTGAGTATCTATGTATTAATGATGACAATTGCGATATCATTTTTGATCACCGTCCTTCTGTCACCGATTTTCATTCCCTTTTTACGGCGTTTGAAGTTTGGTCAGAGCATTAGGGACGAAGGACCCCAGTCACATCTGAAGAAAGACGGTACGCCTACGATGGGCGGTGTTATGATTGTTATCAGTGTTGCTGTCACATCGCTTATTATGGTCGGTAAATCCAGTAGCTCGATTGGCTATGAAACGTGGCTGCTTATTTTTGTGATGGCCGGTTACGGATTTCTCGGGTTTCTGGATGATTTCATTAAAGTCGCGATGAAGCGAAACCTGGGTCTGACGTCAAAACAGAAAATGATAGGACAAATTGTGATAGCACTTGTCTTTTATTTTATTTTACATATGAATGATTATGCTACCTACATTCAAATTCCGGGCACCTCTGTCCAGTGGGATCTTGGCTGGGGCTATGCGCTCTTGACCATAGTGATGCTCGTTGGGGCATCCAATGCCGTTAATTTAACGGATGGACTCGATGGACTGCTTGCAGGTACGGCAGCGATTGCGTTTGGGGCTTTTGGGATACTGGCCTGGTATGGGATCCCGCAAAACGAGATCGCCATCTTTGCATTAGCAGCAGTTGGCGCTCTATTGGGCTTTTTAGTCTTTAACGCCCATCCTGCCAAAGTATTTATGGGGGATACAGGCTCACTTGCCCTAGGCGGTGGTCTGGCCGCTATTGCGATTTTAACGAAGCTGGAAATCATTTTAGTGATTGTAGGCGGCGTGTTTGTTATCGAGACGCTGTCAGTCATTCTTCAAGTTCTGTCGTTTAAGATAACTGGAAAGCGAATTTTTAAAATGAGTCCGCTGCATCATCATTATGAGTTACTGGGGTGGTCAGAATGGCGCGTTGTGACCACTTTTTGGATGATTGGTCTGATTTTTGCAGCGCTCGGTATATATATTGAGGTGTGGATAGGTTGAAAGAGTTAAAAAATTTCCCTTACAGTCATATACTTGTATTGGGCTTGGCGAAGAGCGGAACGGCTGCCGCCAGGCTATTACTGCAAAACGAAAAGCATGTGCGTGTTAACGATAAACATACAGCACTGGATGATCCGGTGGTTCAGGAATTGACAGCAATGGGAGCTGAGGTTATAACAGGTTCACATCCTCTAGAGGTTCTGGATGGTATTGATGCCATCATTAAAAATCCTGGGATCACTTATGATATGCCACTGTTGCAGGAGGCCTCTAGCCGGGGTATCCCGATCATGACGGAAATTGAGCTTGCCGGAAGCCTGGCTGATACTGATATCATCGGGATCACTGGTTCCAATGGCAAGACAACGACCACGACGCTTACAGCGGAGATGCTGCAAAAAGGCCATCAACCTGTTAAAGCTGCCGGTAATATTGGGTATGCTGCCTCAGAAGCAGCTCAAGCACTTGAAAAAGATGAAAAATTGGTTCTGGAATTATCATCGTTTCAGTTGCTGGGGATTAACAGATTTAAACCTAAAATAGCGGTGCTTTTAAATATTTTTGAGGCGCATCTTGATTACCATAAGACATTTGAGAATTATAAAAATGCCAAGAGCAGGATTTTTATTAATCAGACAACTGATGATTATTTAGTGTATAATGCTGATAACGCTGTTGTCGCAGAAGCTGTCATGTCTGCTGAATCGGTCAAAATTCCTTTCTCTTTAACTAAACGGCTTAATGAAGGAGCTTGGGCCGATGAGACAAGTATTTACTACAAAAATGAAGAAATTATCGCAAAGCGTCATATAGCCCTGGCGGGTGATCATAACCTGGAAAACATTCTTGCTGCTATCTGTGCTGCCAAGCTGAGCGGTGCTTCTAACGAGGCAATTGCGGATGTCCTGACAACGTTTGCTGGGGTGAGACACCGGCTTCAGTTTGTGACAAATCTAAACAACCGATTATTTTATAATGACTCTAAGGCAACGAATCTGCTTGCGACACAGAAGGCATTAAACGCCTTTACGCAGCCTGTGATTCTGATTGCTGGCGGTCTTGACCGCGGCAACGAATTTGATGATTTGAAGCCTTACCTAAAAAATGTCAAAGGGATGGTCCTGATAGGTGAGACGCAGGATAAATTAGCGCGAACTGCGGCAGAAGCGGGTGTAGACAGTATAGAAAACGTTTATACAATGGCGGATGCCGTTAAGCAAGCTTATAATCTGTCAAAAGATAATGACGTTATTTTACTTTCACCAGCTTGTGCCAGCTGGGATCAGTATCAGACATTTGCTGAAAGAGGTAACATGTTTATACAAGCCGTGCATACATTAGTGTAGGGGCTTGTTTACATAAATAGAAAGGCCAGTTTCCTTTTGTGGCCAATCACATGATAAGCAGCTAAGACAGCCCCTCCATCCAATTATGTGGAAACGGGGTGTTTTTTTGTTTCGCCAACTTTTTTCCTCCAAAAACAAACCTGACTACGCACTGCTCGGGATTATTTTTTTATTGTTGCTGATTGGTATTGTAATGGTTTACAGTTCGTCTTATGTATGGACAGATTATAAATTTGATGACCCGTATTTTTATCTTAAACGCCAGCTTCTGTTTTCAGCTGTCGGCATTATCGGGATGTTTGTATTTATGATGATTCCTTACAGTACCTGGAAAAAATATAGCAGCGTTATTTTGCTTGTTTGTTTTATATTATTACTGGCTGTTCTGATCCCAGGAATTGGTATGATACGAGGCGGGGCGCGGAGCTGGATTGGTGTTGGTGCTTTCAGTATACAGCCTGCAGAGTTTATGAAACTCGGTCTGATTATTTATTTGGCTGTTTTTTTATCTTCGCGGCAAAAGTATATTACATCGTTTAAAAAAGGCTTTTTCCCTTCGCTAATTCTAGTATTCACAGCATTTGGCCTTATTATGCTGCAGCCGGATCTCGGTACAGGGATTGTGCTGGTCGGGACATGCATGGTCATGATTTATGCTGCTGGTGCCAGGCTGCTGCATTTTTTGGGACTTGGTCTCATAGGACTGGCTGGCTTTATTCTGCTGATTGTCTCGGCCCCTTATCGGCTGAGCCGGGTCACAGCCTTTATCAATCCGTGGGAGGACCCTTTAGGGGACGGGTTCCAGATTATCCAATCATTATATGCCATCGGACCCGGCGGTTTAATGGGACTTGGTCTGGGTGACAGTATTCAAAAGTATTTTTATCTGCCCGAACCCCAAACGGATTTTATTTTCTCAATTATTGGCGAAGAATTAGGGTTTCTGGGTGGAACCTTTGTCCTTGTTTTGTTCGCTCTATTATTCTGGCGTGGCATCAAAGCTGGACTGGAAGCACCAGATGCCCATGGGAAGTTTTTGGCACTTGGCATTGTTTCGATGCTATCCATACAGGTTATGATTAACATCAGCGTTGTTATCGGGCTGATTCCCGTGACTGGTATTACGCTTCCTTTCTTAAGTTACGGCGGGTCATCACTGGTATTGACCCTTTGTTCAGCGGGCATTTTATTAAATATCAGCCGGCACGCCAGAATGTAGATGGATTCAGCAGAAAAACAGTTTAATTGGAAAAAAGTTTATTGGTTATATTAACGAAATATATGATATAATCAGATATGCACGTATAAAAAGGCACAAGCAGATGCCTTTTTTTCTGGTTATTATGAATAGTGTATGACTGTAGCAAATCCCGTTTGAACTGGGATTTTAACATGATTATGGTATTAGAATTTGATTATGAAAATAAGGGACGAAACTGGATGGGCAAAAAAAATGTCGTTTCAATTGAAGATCGTATTCCCACATTGAAACAGGAACGTAAAAAGAAAGCCAATCGCCGTCTTATCTTCTATTTGTCACTTTTTTTTATTTTAATTGCCGTCATTGTCTACTTGCAATCACCGCTCAGTGATATCAAAACAATAAATGCTTCCGGCAATTCGATAGTGGAAGAAAGTAAGGTGATTGACATATCTGGTATTCAAACCGGAACAAATATATGGACGGTTGACAAGACAGATGCCCGCGAAAAACTCCAGGAAAATCCGGTTATTCAAGAGGCTGAAGTCAATCGCGATTTGCCATGGACCGTTGATATTAAGGTTACTGAAGTAAACTTTGTTGGCTCTGTCAAACGCGATAATGAACAGATTCCCATTTCAGGAAATGGCAAGCTTCTACAGGATACAGACCAAACGTCTATCGGTGGAAATGTGCCGTTTTTAATTGATTTTACCGAAGAAGATCATTTACAGCAAATGGCAAAAGAATTGGGCGAATTACCCGCAGCGATTCTTAACCTGATATCTGAAATCCACTGGCAGCCAACTGATAACAATCAGGATAAAATTACTCTGTTTATGAATGATGGCTACACAGTTGACAGCACGATCAGACATTTTGCTGACAACATGCGCGTTTATCCGTCGATTGTTCAGCAGCTGGAATCAGCCAGTGATGAAGGAATTATACATATAGGCGAAGGTGTCTACTTTGAGAAGTTTGATTCAGAGCATAATGCTGAGATATCCGATAATAATTCGGATAACAGCACTTAATAGGTGTGAATCCTGAATAAAAATCAAGAAAATACAAGGTTTTTGCTGTTTTTCTCTAGAAATGATTAATATATATTTTCATTTCACATGTATTCGTTTAAAATAATAGACTACAGGCTTATATAGCTAAACTGAGAAACCATCTGATTAAAACGCAAGTGTGCTTTAAACAACGTCATTGCAGTGATAGGTCAGATGCTTTTGAACCAGGAGGTGCCTTTCTTTGAACAACGGTGAAATACTAGTGAGTCTTGATATAGGTACATCAAAAATAAAAGTGATTATTGGTGAAGTGCTGCATGATTCCCTGAATATTATTGGTGTGGGGACAGCTGGATCAAATGGACTGAAAAAAGGTGCGATTGTTGACATTGATGAAACAGTTTATTCGATACGCAGTGCAATAGAACAGGCAGAACGAATGGTTGGCATGCATATTGACAGTGTGGTCGTTGGTGTCAGCGGCAGTCACATTCAACTGCAGTCATGCCATGGTGTTGTAGCTGTTCAGAGCGAAAATCGCGAAATAGGTGATGACGACATTCAACGGGTGATCGATGGAGCCCAGGTTGTTTCAATACCACCGGAACGTGAAATTATTGATGTGATCCCGAAACAGTTTATTGTCGATGGACTAGATGAAATAACTGATCCGCGCGGGATGATTGGTGTCAGACTGGAAATGGAAGGAACTATAATCACCTGTTCCAAAACCGTCTTGCATAATCTCTTGAAATGTGTGGAACGCGCAGGGCTGAATGTTTCTGATATTTGCTTGCAGACACTCGCTGCGGGAACAGTGGCCTTGTCCAAAGATGAGAAAAATCTCGGTGTCACCTTAATTGATATGGGCGGTGGTTCTACGACAGTTTCCATCTTTGAAAATGGCTATTTGGCAGGGACAAGTGTCGTTCCTTTGGGGGGCGACAACATTACCAAAGACTTGTCTATTGGCCTAAAGACATCGACGGAAGATGCTGAAGACATAAAACTGAACTATGGACATGCTTTTTATGATGATGCCCGAGAAGATGAAACGTTTGATGTGACCATTATCGGCAGTAATCATAAAGAGACATTTAACCAGCTGCAGATCGCCGATATGATTGAAGCCAGACTGGAGGAAATCTATGCCTATGCTGAACGCGAAATACGTCGCATGGGTTACCAGCAATTGCCTGGAGGCTATGTTCTGACAGGTGATACCATGAAAATGCCAGGTGTCATGGAACTGGCTCAGGATTTGTTTCAGGCTAATGTCCGGGTTGCTATTCCTGACTATATAGGTGTAAGAGAACCGCAATTCACGGCAGGCGTAGGTATCTTGCAATTTGCGTATCATAATGCGAAAATACAAGGAAAAGAATTATTGCCTCCTGTGGCGGCCAGTCAGGATGAACCTAAACCAAAACGGGCACGAAACACAGGTGGCTCAGATGCACCAGCTGAACCGAAGAAGAAAAAGAAATCGGGTATTGCAAATCTATTTAAGTATTTCTTTGATTAACAAATGAAAGTTATGAGTCTATGAAAATCTGTATTCAGGTGTGCTCATCCAGCAATGACAGTATTTAATGTGATGCAATTCAGCATTTAGGAGGAACGGATGTATGTTAGAGTTTGAAACGAATATGGATCAATTAGCAACAATAAAAGTTATAGGTGCTGGCGGTGGCGGAAGCAATGCTGTTAACCGTATGATTGAACATGGTGTAGAAGGCGTTGATTTCATTGCCGTTAATACTGACGCCCAGGCTTTAGATCTGTCAAAAGCAGAAACAAAATTACAAGTCGGCGGAAAACTGACACGCGGGTTAGGCGCCGGCGCTGATCCGGAAGTGGGCAGAAAGGCTGCTGAAGAAAATAAAGAACAGCTGGAAGAGGCGCTGCAGGGTGCTGATATGGTCTTCGTAACAGCTGGCATGGGCGGCGGTACAGGTACAGGTGCTGCCCCTATCATTGCTAATATTGCCAAGGAAGTTGGAGCTTTGACAGTAGGTGTGGTCACTCGGCCATTCACGTTTGAAGGCAAAAGAAGGTCGACACAGGCAAGCTCTGGTATCGATTCGTTAAAGGCAAGTGTCGATACACTCATTGTTATTCCGAATGACCGTCTGCTGGAAATTGTTGATAAAAATACGCCAATGCTGGAGGCGTTCCGTGAAGCTGACAACATACTGCGCCAGGGTGTCCAGGGTATATCGGATCTAATTGCCAAGCCTGGACTCATCAATGTTGACTTTGCTGACGTGAAAACGATTATGCTTGATAAAGGGTCTGCATTGATGGGCATTGGAATTGCAACAGGCGAAAATAGAGCTGAAGATGCTGCCAAGAAGGCTATTTCATCACCGCTTTTGGAGACATCCGTCGATGGAGCCAGCGGCATTCTGATGAACATTACAGGCGGCGTTAATTTAAGCCTTTATGAAGTCCAGGAGGCTGCCGACCTGGTGACATCAGCTGCAGATAATGAAGTTAATGTTATCTTCGGTTCAGTGATTAACGAAAATCTAAAAGATGAACTTATTGTAACCGTTGTGGCAACGGGCTTTCAGGAAAACCAGCAAGAGGATGACAGGCCTCGTCAGCGTCCGGTTATTAACCATAATCAGCATGCCGCAACAAAATCTTCTGATGAGTCATCCCAGCCATCCCGTGAGCAGGGAAATAATCAGCGGCAGAATCAGCAGAGCCGTCCAAATAACCAAGATGATGAATTGGACATTCCTGCCTTCTTACGCAACCGGAATCGTAACAGATAGGAACGTTTCTGTCCCGAAAAGGAATACCCTGATAAAAAAGCAATCAGATCAGATCTGATTGCTTTTTTATTGATCTCTAAAAGTACCTCCTGGAAATGAAATTACTGATTGCTTTTATAAAGAATACTTCGAACGTTTTTCCTGAACGACATGTTATGTGAAAAGTCGTTAAAATTAGCCCTTCATTCTGTACATAATCTGACAGACTTTGCTGTCAGAGACTACTATACTAGTTGGTAGAAGATCTATGAAAATTGAATAGGTGCTCGTGGAAATAATAAGACGCGTGAAGGGAAGATATCTGTGTGACCATTTATCTGGATGCCGTCTGGCTTTTGAATTTTTTTCTGGATATGATGCTGCTTATGCTGACACAGATGCTGGCAAAGGACAGCACAAGGAAATTGCGGATCATGTTCGGTGCTTTTGTTGCGTCGTTGCTGGTGCCTTTAATGGTGTATTATCCGTCCTCATTCTTTACGACACTGCCAGGTAAATTGCTGTACTCCATTATCATTATTGTATGCAGTTTTCGGATTCATACCATTTATCAGCTAATAAAACGGTTGCTTCTATTTTATTTCACAACATTTTCCATAGGAGGTGGATTAATCGCCATACATTTTCTGCTTCAGAGCCCGGTTTCACTGTCAGCAGGTGGTGCATTGACCTTTAATGCCGGTTATGGTGATCCGGTCAGCTGGGGATTTGTACTGACAGGATTTCCGCTTGTATGGTATTTCACAAAAAACCGTATGGACAAGCATACAGCGGAAAAAATCCGGTATGATCAATTATGTCCGGTTACGATTCAAATCGGCCAGAGCTGCTATACGACAACAGGGTATATTGACAGTGGAAATCAACTGTCGGATCCCTTGACCAAAAAGCCAGTGATTGTATGTGACAGCTTTTTTCTAAAGCAATGGTTCACTGATTATGAGTGGGATATGCTGAGAACGGCTCATGACCAATTAGATTTCAGTGTTCTTCCAAATGACTGGGAAAATCGCTTGCAAATTGTTCCGTTCCAGGGTGTGGGCGGCAGCCGCACGTTCATGCTGGCACTTAAACCAGAACAGGTGACGCTTGTCTATAATGACGATGAGATTCAAACACGAAAAGTGCTGATCGGTATTCAATTTGCTCATTTAACAAAGGACCAATCTTATCATTGTTTATTGCATCCGCAAATCATTAAAAATGCTGTACCCATTTCAGCCTGAAGGTTAGATTGTGTCTTGATCAGAAAGCATGCTCAGGTACTGACATTGATTTAAAAAACTGGAAAGGAGCGACTCAAGTTGAAACTTTTAAAACTTCGTCTGCGCTTATGGGCGTACAAACTGCTGTTTAAGCTGGGACTTAAAACGGATGAGATTTATTACATAGGCGGCAGTGAAGCCCTCCCGCCGCCATTATCAAAAGAAGAAGAAAAACGTTTATTGGAATTGCTTCCGAAAGGTGACCAATCCGCCAGAGCTATGCTGATTGAACACAATCTGCGGCTGGTTGTCTATATTGCCCGAAAGTTTGAAAACACCGGGATTAACATAGAGGATCTGATCAGTATTGGCACTATCGGGCTGATTAAAGCAGTCAATACGTTCAATCCTGAAAAGAAAATTAAACTGGCTACTTACGCTTCCCGTTGTATTGAAAATGAGATATTAATGTATTTAAGGCGAAATAATAAATTAAAGTCTGAAATCTCCTTTGATGAGCCCTTGAATATTGATCTGGATGGCAATGAATTATTGCTGTCAGATGTGCTTGGCACTGATGAAGATATCATTACCCGGGATATTGAAACCAATGTCGATAAAAATCTGCTCAAAAATGCTCTGACACAGTTAAACCCCCGGGAAAAAGAGATTATGGAACTTCGATTTGGTCTGATTGGTCAGGAAGAAAAAACGCAAAAAGATGTAGCAGATATGCTGGGCATTTCACAATCTTATATTTCCCGTCTGGAGAAAAAAATTATCCGGCGTCTGCAAAAAGAATTTAATAAAATGGTGTGACTTACGTGAGACGTGATTTCAGGCGAATTATCACGTTCCAGTCATCATACCTGACTGCATAAAAACCATCCTCCGCGGAGATACTGCTCATGAACAGCATTTCCATCAGGAGGGTGAATCATGACAAAACATAAAGTCGAAATTTGCGGAGTTGATACATCAAAGTTACCCGTATTAAAGAATGGTGAAATGCGTGAATTATTTAAACGAATACAAGATGGTGATTTAGCAGCAAGGGAGGAACTGGTGAATGGCAACTTACGTCTCGTGCTAAGTGTTATTCAGCGTTTCAATAATCGCGGTGAATATGGTGATGATTTATTTCAGGTTGGCTGTATTGGACTTATGAAATCAATCGATAATTTTGATTTGCGCCATAATGTAAAGTTTTCCACGTATGCTGTCCCAATGATTATCGGTGAAATCAGACGCTATTTGCGGGATAATAATCCGATTCGGGTGTCAAGATCTTTGCGGGATACCGCTTACAAAGCACTGCAAGTCAGAGAAACACTCATTAATAAAACCTCCAGAGAACCGTCCGCTATGGAAATCGCTAAAGAGATGGAGGTTGATCATTCCGAAATTGTATTTGCCATGGATGCTATACAGGATCCTGTTTCCCTTTTTGAGCCCATTTACAATGATGGCGGCGATCCGATATATATCATGGACCAGGTGAGTGATGATAAAGATAAAGATTCGGCATGGGTTGACAAACTGTCTTTGAAAGAGGGCATGTATCAGCTTGATGACCGTGAAAATTCAATCCTCAATAAACGGTTTTTTCAAGGAAAAACCCAAATGGAGGTCGCTGATGAAATCGGCATATCACAAGCTCAGGTTTCCCGGCTGGAGAAGTCGGCGATTGACCAGGTAAATAAAGAAATGTTCGAATAATATAGAACGGTAAACAGCAAATAGCAGTGCTGCACTTATAGCATTTCAGAGCAGAATTCAATAATGGCTGCATACGACCTCAACATTAATTTGGGGTCTTTTTCTTGTTTTCCTGCTCAGTCGTTTTTGGGCAGCTGCCAGCATAATATTTTGCCCATATGTATGCATATAATGCCTTAATAAGGCAGGTGAACTTGATGATAACGTTATCTGAACTGCAAGTAAAAGAAGTTATTGTGATGACCAGCGGGAAACGGCTTGGGCACATATCTGATCTGGAAGTAGACGGCGATTTGGGAAAAATTACAGCACTCGTGATCCCGATTAAAGACAAAGCATCAGGTTTTTTCGCTAAGTCGGATGAAATGATTATACCCTGGCATTATATTGAAGTGATCGGTACCGATGTGATTCTAGTTCACGAGATAACGTCTCCTTCTTTATATCCGGACCAGCAATTGCTCGAATAATCACAGAAGTATGATAAAATAGGGTCAAGGTAGATAGAAGGAGGCTATACATGCTAGAGCCGTTTCAGCAGCAGACAGATATAAATTTGGCGCTCACGGAATGGGAGCATCGAGTGCCAGGGCTGAAAGCTGGTTTTACAACACATAACAGCGAGCAAGAAAGGCTCAACATGGGATTATATACAAACGATCAGCCGGATAAAGTCATAAATAATCGGCGACAGCTGGCAAGTCGTGTCGGATTCCCCCTGGAAAGCTGGGTTGCCGGCGAACAAATACATCAGACAAAGACCCATTTTGTAACTGAAAAAGACAAGGGCAAAGGTGCAGCTGACTATACAGCGTCATTAAAGGGAACGGACGGTCTGATAACACATAAAACGGGGATACTCTGTACAGCCGTATTTGCCGATTGTGTTCCGCTCTTCTTTCTGGATCCGGTTACAGGTTATATCGGCTTGGCGCACGCTGGCTGGAAAGGAACTGTTGCCCGTATGGGTCAAAAAATGGTTGAAGCGTTCCAGGCAAGAGGAGCTGATCCTGCAGCGATGCTTGTTGCCATTGGACCATGTATTTCCCGCGATGTTTATGAGGTGGATGAAGAAGTCATTCGTCATATTCCCAGTGCGCTGCGCGAAAAGACCGTAACATCCCTGGATGATCACCGTTTTTTGGTTGATTTGAAGCAATTAAACATCGAAATCCTTTTACAACAAGGTATTTTCCGTCATAATATAGACGTAACAAATTATTGCACGTTCCGAGATGAATCACTATTTTTCTCGCACCGGCGCAGCCGTGGAAATACTGGGAGAATGCTTGGTTATATTGGATATGAAAAATGATTACCGGGAAGGACATGGCTATTATGGATGCTGCAGCTAATTTACGCCAAATCAATGCTAATATTCAACAAGCTTGTGCTAATAGTAATCGCAGTCCCAATGAAATTACCATCATTGGTGTGACGAAATATGTTACAATAGAACGTGCAGAAGAAGCTGTGAATGCAGGAGTCCGTCATCTTGGTGAAAATCGCCTGGAAGGCCTGCGAGAGAAGCAGACCCGTCTACAGGACAGAGCTGCCTGGCATTTCATTGGTACACTGCAGTCAAAAAAAGTCAAAGACGTGATCACAAAAGTCGATGCCATCCATTCGCTTGACCGGATGTCGCTGGCCAAAGAAATTAATAAACGTGCTGAAAAGCCGGCAGACTGTTTTGTTCAAGTGAATGTGGGCGGCGAAGAAACAAAGCATGGCCTTAAACCTGATGAGACACTAGCGTTTATTAAAGATCTGAAAAACTTGGAAAATGTGCGGATAGCTGGCCTTATGACAATGGCGCCGTACACAGACGATGAACAGCGTCTGCGCCGTTTTTTCAGGGAAATGGTTTCTCTAAGGGATACTGTAAAGGCTGAGCAGCTTCCTCATGCTCCTTGTCCGTATTTGTCCATGGGCATGAGCAATGATTACCAGATTGCAATAGAAGAAGGGGCAACACATATACGCATCGGGTCCAAGCTTGTAGGAGCTTGAAAACGGGGTGACAAAATGAGTATTAAAAATAAAATAAAGACTTTTTTCACAATGGAAGATGATTATGAGTATGTTGATGAAGAGGAATCAATGGATATGAACGATCCTCAGCAACAGCAGACCAAAAAAAGCAACGTGGTTAACTTAACGGCAATGGAAGGGCCGGCATCGAAAGTTGTGTTATGTGAACCGCGTAATTACAATGAGGCACAGGAAATAGCTGATAATGTCGTTAACAAACGAGCCGTCATTATTAACCTGCAGCGGGTTGATTACCAGCAAGCCAAACGTATCATCGATTTCCTCAGTGGAACCGTGTATGCTGTTAATGGCGATATCCAAAAGCTTGGTGACGAAACATTCCTGTGTGCACCTGATAATGTCGACGTTTCGGGTTCCATTACCGAGGCATTTCTTGAAGAAAACGAAGAACATAATAAAGGATGGTAGCAAATGATGCAATCACTATTCAGCCTGCTGTCAGTGGCGTTGGAACTGTACAGTTTTGCTATAATAATCTATATACTTATGTCCTGGTTCCCCGGGGCACGCGAATCATCAATTGGCACTTTTTTGACCAAAATCTGTGAACCGTATCTTGAACCGTTCCGGCGCATTATCCCTTCAATTGGTATGATTGATATTTCCCCAATTGTAGCCATTTTAGTTCTGTCTTTTGCCAGAAGTCTTGGACTGCCTGTCCTGTTTAGCTGGCTTTAGAGGTTCGTAGTCATGGATATCTATCAGCATTTTCGAAAAGAAGAGCAGCCTTTTATTGATCAGGTGCTGTCCTGGCTGGACCAGGTGGAAAAAACATACCAAAGCAAACTGACGGATTTTCTTAACCCGCGCGAACAGAAAATTGTTGACATGCTTACTGGGACAAGCATGATGGATCTGAGGGTTCTGAAACACGGCGGGAGCATAAATGCTGAGCGGCAGCGGGTCATCATTGCCCCAGAGTATGAAGAAGTGACAGAAGACGCGTTTCAGCTCACCTTGCTGCAGGGAACTTATCACACAAAATTTGTCAGTCTTACTCACCGTGATGTAATGGGTGCTTTTCTGTCTATCGGACTTAAGCGCCAAAAACTCGGCGATATTATAGTTGAGAATGGTTTGGTTCAAATTATAACGGCCCAGGAAATGGCCCCTTTCGTTCTGACCAATCTGACAGAAATCAAGCATACACATACACGTCTCTCGGAAAAGCCATTGTCATCTGCGGTGGCCGGAAGCGGAGACTGGGTGACATCTGATCATATCGTCACCTCATTGCGGCTGGATACAGTGGTAACAGCTATTTATCGCCTCTCCCGAAAAACGGCAGCCGACATGATCGCAAAAGGCTATGTAAAGGTTAATTATCAAGTGATTGACGACCGCAAATTTTCGGTGGATGCAGGTGACATGATTTCGATCCGGGGGAAAGGTCGGAGCAGGCTGGTTAGCTTTAACGGTTATACGAAAAAAGATAAGGTCAGTATTACCGCTGCAATTTTAAAATAATTGGCTGAAATAGCAGGATTTTTAGTGTTTCTGTCGAAATTACTGTCTTTAGAAGGCGAATGTAAAACGGAACCGGATGGTTGGATGAACCCGCATCTTTTAATAATCGGGAAGCATTGAAGGAGGTGCCCTGCGTGTCATTAACACCGCTGGACATTCATAATAAAGAGTTTACAAGAGGTTTTCGAGGCTATGATGAAGATGAAGTGAACGAATTTTTGGACCAGGTTATTAAAGACTATGAAGTTACGATTCGCGAGAAGAAAGAATTGCAGGAAAAAGTGGATGAACTGAATGAAAAACTGAGTCATTTCACGAGTATTGAGAGCACACTTAATAATTCGATTCTGGCCGCCCAGGAAACGGCGGAGGATTTGAAAGGCAATGCCCAGAAAGAATCCAAACTTATCATTAAGGAAGCTGAGAAAAACGCTGACCGGATCGTCAATGAATCGTTGAATAAGTCACGACGGATTGAAATGGATATAGAGGAACTGAAAAAACAGGCAAATGTTTTCCGAACGCGATTGAAATCGCTCGTGCAAGCACAGCTCGATGTCATTGATTCAGGTGACTGGGATGATTTATTCACTGAGAAAGAAGACGAGGAAAATCCGGACTACAGCGAAGACGCGTCGAAATATGCAGAAACCAAAAGCTAGACCTTGACGTTTACGGCTATTTTACATATAATGCTTATAAACTAATATGCCATATGAAGACGGAGACATGAGGGATACTGATCTGTCCAGCGAATCAGGAAATGGTGGAAGCCTGAAGCAGTGGTGTATCCTGACCATCACTCCCGAGTATTTATTCTGAATCGAAGTAGGAATGAACGGCTTATTCACGTTACGAATCCTCAAGTGAATTTAAAAATAGCTATAAATCATTTTTAAGTTTATAAGGGTGGTACCGCGGGTCTTCTCGTTCCTTTTTGGATGAGAAGATTTTTTATTTTTAACGAATTACACGAAGGAGTGACAAAATGGATTATAAAGACACGCTATTAATGCCAAATACAGCGTTCCCAATGCGCGGAAACTTGCCTAATAAAGAACCAGAACGGCAAAAAAAGTGGGAGAGCGACCATATTTATGAAAAAGATATGGAACGTACTAAAGACCGTCCGTTGTTTATTTTGCACGATGGTCCGCCATTTGCTAATGGCGATCTGCATATCGGACATGCACTTAATAAGGTATTGAAAGATTTTATCACCCGCTATAAGTCCATGAGCGGCTATCACGCTCCTTATGTGCCTGGCTGGGACACACATGGCCTGCCAATTGAAACGGCTTTGAAGAAAAAGAAAAATGTTGACCATAAAACAATGAGTATCGCGGAATTTCGGCAAAAGTGCGCCGACTATGCCATGAAGCAGCTCGATAATCAGCGTGAACAGTTCAAAAAGCTGGGTGTTCGGGGTGACTGGGAAAATCCGTATATCACGCTTACAAATGACTATGAGGCCGCACAAATCAGGGTGTTCGGTGAGATGGCCAAAAAAGGATATATTTATCGGGGACTTAAACCGGTTTACTGGTCACCATCATCTGAGTCAGCATTGGCTGAAGCAGAAATTGAATATTACGATAAACGCTCGCCATCCATTTATGTGGCTTTTGACGTCAAAGATGGCAACGATGTACTTGATGGTGACGAAAAATTCATCGTTTGGACAACAACACCATGGACGATTCCGGCTAATCTTGGGATTGCACTGAACCCGGAACTGACATATGTGGTGGCTGCTGTTAATGGTGAAAAATATATAGTCGCTGAGGCGCTGCTGGAAACCATCGCAAACGAACTGGGATGGGAAACACCAGACGTCATTAAAACATTTAAAGGCGACCGCGCCGAGCGTGTTGTAGCAAAGCATCCGTTTTATGACCGTGATTCACTGGTCATGCTGGGCGAACATGTGACAACTGATGCCGGGACTGGTTGCGTGCATACAGCGCCGGGACATGGGGGAGATGACTTCTATATGTCACGCTCCTATGGTATCGAACCGTTGTCCCCTGTTGATGACAAAGGCTGTTTCACAGATGAAGCACCTGGTTTTGAAGGGGTGTTTTATGATAAAGCAAATAAACTGGTGACTGAAAAACTGGAGGCGTCCGGTTCGCTGCTCAAATTGGCGTTTGTCACCCATTCGTATCCGCACGATTGGCGTACGAAAAAACCGACGATTTTCCGTGCAACGTCACAGTGGTTTGCCTCGATTAAAGATTTTCGTCAGGACATTCTTGAGGAGATTAACCGTATTCAATGGTATCCATCATGGGGTCAGGCACGGCTTTATAATATGGTTCGCGACCGTGCTGATTGGTGTATTTCCCGTCAGCGCACATGGGGCGTACCTATTCCTGTCTTTTATGCTGAAGATGGAACGCCACTGATTACGGATGATATCATCCAGCATGTTTCACAATTATTCGCGGAACATGGCTCAAATATTTGGTTTGAATGGGAAACAGGCGATTTGCTGCCTGATGGATTTACGTCGGAACACAGTCCAAATGGGATATTCACCAAAGAAACGGATATTATGGATGTCTGGTTTGACTCAGGTTCTTCCCATGAAGCTGTCTTAAACGAACGAACGGATCAGCAGCGTCCAGCTGATGTTTATCTTGAAGGCAGTGATCAGTACCGCGGCTGGTTCAATTCATCTATCTCCACAGCTGTGGCTGTTACTGGCAGAGCACCATATGAAGCTGTTATCAGTCACGGTTTTACACTGGATGGCAATGGCCGAAAAATGAGCAAATCACTCGGGAATGTTATGGATCCGCTAAAACTGCAGAAACAATTGGGGATCGACATCTTCCGTCTCTGGGTGTCATCCGTCGATTATCAGTCCGATGTGCGTATTTCTCAGGAGATTTTGAAACAAGTGTCCGAGGGTTACCGCAAAATCCGTAATACCGTCCGCTTTATGCTGGGCAATTTAGCTGACTTTGACCCGCAAAAAGACATCGTTCCGGAAGCGGAAATGGAAGAAGCTGACCGTTATATGCTGCACCGTCTGCAAACAATGCTGAAACGGGCTCGCGACAACTATGACATCTATGAGTTTTCACCGGTGTATTCGGCGATTCATAATTTCTGTGCTGGTGACTTAAGTTCTTTCTATCTCGATTTTGCCAAGGATATTCTGTATATCGAAGCAGCAGATAGTCCCCGGCGCCGGAGCATCCAGACTGCCTATTATGAAATCATAACAACCCTGGTGAAATTGCTGACACCGATCATTCCACATACAGCTGATGAGATGTGGGATTATATCCCTGGTGCTGCAGAAGAAAGTGTACAGCTCACGGACATTCCAGAGCCAAGGGAAATTATCGGTTTTGGTGATCAAAAAGCGAAGTGGGATCACTTCATGGACATCCGGGATGACGTTTTGAAGGCATTGGAGGAAGCTCGGGAAAAGAAAGTTATCGGTAAACCATTGGAAGCCAGAATCACCATTGTCCCTAAAGATGATCAGACTAAACATGTGCTTGAAAGTATTAACAATCTGCACCAGCTGTTCATTGTTTCAGAGGCTGTCTTAACGGACAACGCCCCTGAGGCCGGCGATTACCAATTTGTTAATGTTCAAGTTGAAAAGCATCCTGGTGAGACATGTGCACGCTGCTGGACAGCTGATGAATCTGTTGGCAACGACACGGATTATCCGGATTTATGCTCCCGGTGTGCCGGTATTGTAAAAGAGCATTACAGTGTGTAATTGATTAAAATCTGAAAAGGTGTCTGACTTTTACGATCCCGTTCCAGAAGTCAGACCCTTTTCAGCATTGTTATAAACTGCAGATCGTTTGGCAGTAACGAAGACATGACTCGGAGGAACTTACATGTATTTATATTACATATTGGCATTAGTGGTGATTGCCGTTGATCAGCTGACCAAATGGGCAGTCGTTAAAACGATGGAAATGGGTGACCAGATAACCGTTATTGAGCATTTTTTCTATTTAACGTCACATCGTAATAGCGGGGCAGCCTGGGGCATTCTGCAAGGACAAATGGGGCTTTTTTATATCATCACCGTCATCGTTGTTGCTGGCATCATTTACTTTATGCAGCACTATGCTAAAGATAGCAGGCTGCTGGCAATTGCGCTGAGTGTCATTCTCGGAGGGGCTATTGGGAATTTTATAGACCGGTTATTCCGGCATGAAGTGGTAGACTTTTTTGACTTTATAATCTTCAGCTACGACTATCCTATATTTAACATTGCCGATTCAGCCCTGGTCGTTGGTGTTATTCTGGTTATTATCATAACTATTAATGACGAAAGAAAGGAAAAAAAGCGACATGACAAATCAGCACATGGTGACAGAAAATGAACAGAATAAGCGCGTCGATAAATTGCTTACGGAGCTGATAGGTGACATCTCGCGTTCTCAAGTGCAAACCTGGCTCGCGGATGGGCATGTCCATGTTAATAATGGCCGTGTTAAAGCACATTATAAGTGTCAGGCGGAGGATATGATTGAATGGTCCCTGCCTGAAACGGAGGAAACGGCGATTGAACCGGAGGCCATTCCGCTGTCAATTGTTTATGAGGATGACGATTTGCTCGTTGTTAACAAGCCAAGGGGAATGGTCATTCATCCATCAGCGGGACACAGCAACGGCACACTGGTAAATGCGCTGTTGCATCATTGTGATCATCTATCTGAGATTAATGGCCCCAATCGGCCGGGCATTGTTCACCGTATCGATAAGGATACAAGCGGGCTGGTAGCTGTGGCCAAAAATGATCAGGCTCATATCAATCTTGCAGAGCAGCTATCGACGAAAACAATGGAACGGCAGTATGAAGCCGTTGTTCATGGCGTGATAAATCATGAAACAGGTTTGATTGATGCGCCAATTGGCCGGGATCCAAATGATCGGAAAAGGATGGGCATTGTTGAGACTGGCAAAGATGCTGTTACACATTTTCGCGTGCTGGCACGGTTTAATGGTTTTACGCATGTATCCTGCCGGCTGGAAACCGGCCGCACACATCAGATTCGTGTTCATATGAAATATAGTGGTTATCCGATTGCAGGAGACCCGAAGTACGGGCCTCGAAAGACTCTGGATACCGGTGGGCAGGTGCTGTATGCGAAATCGCTGCAGTTTAATCATCCGAGAACAGCCGAGCCGCTTTATTTCGATGTCGCAGCACCGGAATACTTTCAGGAATTGTTAGCCCAATTAAAAAAAGATGTTGACAGGAGCTGAAAGGTCTGCCAAACTATGCTTAATGTCATAATGCACCTTTAATTTTGGTCCGGTGAGGCTTAAAAGGTAGCGGTAGCGTGCCGTCTGTTCAACAGACACAGATGACGCACAAAATCCCTTTTACCTCATTGGTGAAAGGGATTTTTCAGTTTTAGGGAGGAGTGATGATAATTGCGGAAAAAAACAGTTTTGCTTGATCAGGCTGGCGTGGATCGTTCACTAACACGGATAGCCCATGAAATTCTTGAAAAAAATAAGGGAGGCGGCGATCTTGTGCTGACCGGTATCAAAACACGCGGTATTCCGCTGACAAAACGGCTGCAGGGCAAGATCCAGCAGATTGAAGGTGTCACGGTGCCGACAGGTGAACTGGACATTACGCTATACCGTGATGATTTGACTGAAGTGACTGACGACCGGGAGCCAGCTTTAAAGGAAACATTGATTAATACATCCTTATATAATAAAAAAGTAATCCTGCTCGATGATGTGCTTTATACGGGCAGGACAGTCCGGGCCGCGCTGGATGCTGTTATGGATATTGACAGGCCCTCACAGATCCAGCTGGGCGTACTGGTTGACCGGGGTCACCGGGAGTTGCCAATACGAGCCGACTATGTCGGGAAAAACATTCCGACATCTCGTGAAGAAGTGGTCAGTGTGCAGCTCCAGGAAGTGGACGGACAGGATGATGTCAGCCTATATGAAAACTAAATCAGCTGACCTTTAATTAAATCCCGAGAGATTTAAAAGGTTGCTTACAGGATGCGTCGTCACGGATGCGTTTACCTCTTTGCAGCCTTTTGCAAAGAGGTTTTTTTGTGACTTGAACATAAACAGGAGGCGATTAGATGAGCGAGCAAAAAATGGTGATGGATGTTCATGAAATACCGAGACTGCGAAGGTGGATCATTCTCAGTCTGCAGCATTTATTTGCTATGTTTGGTTCAACCATTCTGGTTCCGTTTCTGACTGGTTTATCACCCGCAGTAGCCTTGATCTCAAGCGGCTTGGGGACACTGGCATACCTGGTGATTACAAAAGGGAAGATTCCAGCTTATCTGGGATCAAGTTTTGCGTTTATCGCACCAATTGTTGGGGCAAGTGCTGCAAGCGGCCCAGCTGGTGCCATGATTGGAACGTTTCTGGCGGGTGTGGTTTATGGTGCTGTCGCACTGCTTATTCGTTTGTCAGGCATGAACTGGCTGATGAGGCTGTTACCGCCGGTCGTTGTTGGGCCTGTTATTATCGTTATTGGTCTGGGACTCGCGTCAACAGCGATTGATATGTCCATGTACCTGCCAGGACCGGATGAAGATGTTTATAGTATAACGCATTTCAGTGTGGCACTCTTTACGCTGGCGGTTACGATTATCGCGTCCATTTATTTTAAAGGCTTCTTCAGTTTGATTCCGATTTTAATCGGCATTGTGGCAGGCTATGGCTTTGCTCTTGTTCAGGGAATTGTCGATACAGCAGAAGTTGAAACGGAGTGGGCTGCTATCACTTCTTCAGGATCGATAAGTGAATTTTTCCAGGCTTTATTTAAATTACCGGAATTCGTCGTACCATTTGTTGACTATTCACCGTTTGAAATAATCAGTGGTGACATCGTCCTGTTAATGGCACCTGTTGCTCTGGTCACCATTGCTGAGCATATCGGTGATCAAATGGTACTTTCCAAAGTAGCTGGCCGCAACTTCCTGGAAAGACCAGGCTTACACCGCTCCATTATGGGTGATGGTGCGGCAACCATTATTGCATCTCTTTTGGGAGGACCGCCCAATACCACATACGGTGAAAATATTGGTGTTTTGTCGATAACACGCGTGTTCAGTGTTTTTGTCGTCGGAGGAGCTGCTGTCTTTGCCATCTGTTTTGGATTTATTGGTCTCATTACGGCTTTAATCAGTTCCATCCCTTCTGCTGTGATTGGCGGAATCTCGATTCTCTTATTCGGAATTATTGCGTCAAATGGGCTGCGAATGCTGATTGATAATCAGGTTGATTTAAGTGATAAGCGAAATCTGGTGATTGCTTCTGTCATTCTCGTTATTGGTGTAGGTGGTGCCTTCATTCAGCTGACAGATAACTTGCAAATTGCTGGCATGGCTTTGTCAGCCATTATTGGGGTCTTGCTCAATCTCGTTCTGCCGGGTAAAGAAAAAGGTTATGGCAATGGCACGATGTTTGCTGACATGGACACAGCCGAATCTGATCATGATGACAGTGCGGCGTAAGTCATAGTCATTATGAAACCAATGCGTTATAATAATGGTTATATTAACTATCCTTATTAATTGGGGCGTTTCATGATGAAGATAGATGATTATGCTTTACTGCTGAAATTAAATGAAGTCGGGACAATTCGCGGGACGGCAAAGGCTGTCTTAATCTCCCAGCCGGCAGTGACGCAGCGACTCAAATATATTGAGGACTATTTTGGAGGGGCGATTTTTATCCGCACATCCAAAAGTCTACTGCTGACACCGGCTGGTGAAATGATTCTGCAGCACGCCCGGAAAGTAATGGATGAGGAAAACACCATCATGAATGCACTTGCTGAATCAAGCGGCGATGTCCAGGGACGCTTGTCAATTGCTTGTTCATCACTTGTCAGTCAGCGTTTTCTTCCATCGATTCTGGGTAAATTTACAGCAGCCTATCCAAAAGTGGCTGTTGATTTGGTAACCGGTCTCAGCGAGTCGATTAAACGGGAATATAAAAACTATCATGTCTGTATTATACGGGGAGAAAAGCTGAAGGAAACCGTTAATGACTTATTGTTTGACGATCCCTTATACATGTTTGATACCCAGCCCTTTCCTGTAGATAAACTAAAGGAACGGCCGCTGATCTCATTCAAAAGTGATGATAGTATGCATGAACTCGTTGATAATTGGCTTTATCATCACCAGGCGCAAATTCAGCCAATTAAGATGCTTCATGTGGACCAGATTGAAACATGTAAGCAATTTATGAAACAGGGGCTGGGAATGGCTGTTTTACCCGGAAGTGTTTCGGCTTCGTTAATGAATGATTATCCGCATATTCCGCTTATGCTGGATGGTAAGACCATTACCCGCGCTACTTGGGTCTGTTATCAGGAAGGAGTGCGCCGTTTACCGCAAGTTGATCAGTTTTTGAAGGCAGTCTCGAATGAAACATTTATTTAAGCATCTATCACGAGACTTATTCAAGCGCTGTGACTGATTTTCTGTGTCAGGACAGAGGATAGCGTTTTGCACGACGTTTCAGGAGCATTGAAAGATGGATAGCTGGTCATCCATCTTTCAATGCTTCAATCAGCCGTTTTTCCGGTGTGACAAATAATGTTTTCTGGTTATTGTACGTAACAAAGCCTGGTTTGGAGCCATTTGGTTTCCATACATGCCGTACTCTGGTGTAATCAACAGGAACAGATGATGACTGGGATGATTTGCTGAAGTAAGCTGCCAGCTGGGCTGCTTCCTGTAATGTCTCATCGGCAGGATCCTGGCCGCGGATAACGACATGTGATCCAGGGATGTTTTGAGTATGCAGCCAGATGTCATCACGGTTTGCCATCTTCATAGTTACATAGTCGTTCTGTTTATTATTTTTACCAACCAAAACGGGCGTCCCGTCGGATGTGGTGAACCGTTCCGGACTGGGCTTTGCCGGTTTCTTTTTGCGCTTTCCCTGCTTTTGTTTCTTCAAATAGCCTTCTTCTCTTAGTTCATCACGGATTTCTTCTATATCAGCCAGACGCGCGGTATCAATTTGCTGCAGCAGCTGATCCAGGTAAGTGATCTCCTGTTGGGCCTTAACTATTTCCTGCTGCACCTTGTCTTTTGATGTTTTTAATTTTTGATACGTTTTAAAGAAATTCTGGGCATTTTCACTTGGCGTTTTGTTCGGATCCAAATCGATGGTTATCGTGTTTTGTTCCGGGTCATAGTAGTCGATCACCTGAGCGTCCTTGTCACCTTGTTTAACCTGATGCATATGAGCGGTCAAAAGCTCACCCAGACGCTGATAGGTAGCGGCATGTTCTGCTTTTTTTAATGTTTTTTCGTGTTTTTTCAATTTCCGGTTGTTTTTGTCTTTCTCATTTTTTAGGAACTGGTATAAATCTTTTGCCTGCTGCTTCACCCGGTCGCGTTCAGCTTTACCGGAAAAGAAAGCATCAAGCATTGAATTTGGATCGCTAAACACGTCTGCTTCACCGTTTGCATGTGTGATCGGCAATACATGAAAGTCTTCTTTCCCGTTCCTGTAAATGCCGGGTGAATAGCGGTTCGTCTTTATGGCTTCTTGCATATTGGCAAATGCGTTCTGATACGCCTCAATCGACCCGAGTTTTGCCTGATAAGCAATTTCCTCGGCGAGAAAAGGCGAGAAGCCCATGATTGTTCCGACAATCTGATTGCCTACTTTCCCGCTGTTGAAGTCCAGTTTTTGAATAAATGCTTCACTGCTGATTTGCAATGGGTCAGCTTTGTTCTGGCTAGGCGGCAGTCGATAGGTATGCCCCGGCAAAATGGTCCGGTAACGATTTTGTGAGGCCGGCACGTGTTTCAGACTGTCTAAAATATGCCCTCTATCACCATCAACAAGCGTGATATTACTGTGTTTGCCCATCAATTCGATAACCAGTTTCTTGCTCGTCATATCCCCTATCTCATTCCGGGACTGGACTGAAAGTGTAATAATCCGCTCCATGCCATATTGTTCAAGCGATTCAATGACGGCACCAGACAGGTGCTTCCGGAGCAGCATGCAGAACATTGGAGGTTCTTTTGGATTTTGATAGGTCTCATGTGTCACGTGCATGCGGGCATATACCGAATGAACGGACAACAGAAGTGAATGGTTCTGCCCTTGACTGCGTATGGTGATAATCAGCTCTGTATCTGTAGGCTGATGTATTTTGGCGATTCTCCCTGGTATGATCTTTTCCTGCAGATCGTTTGTAACCGCGCGGGTAACAATTCCATCATATGGCATCTAATCACTTCTCCTTGTATTCCAGACGAACCGTTAGCCCCGAGAGGCTCTTGTAACGCATGCTGATCAGCATGCAAGCAGCAAAACATCTGTATCAAATCCGCCTGCTTTTCATAATGTCAGTATAGCATGTTTCCAGACAAGTCTGCATAGATATTGGTATACAGACTGACGCGCAAAAGATTTTCCTGATGAAGCTGGAGGGAATGCAGGATGAAATGGTATCAGATGGATGTGGATGTGGTCGAGCAAAAATTGCACGTCACGACAAAGCAGGGCCTGTCGGATAAACAAGTGGACAAGCGCCGGAGACAGGATGGTGAAAATCGGCTGGCCTCAGAAGAAAGAACATCCAGATGGCTGATTTTTTTGAAACAATTCCAGGATTTCATGGTACTGGTACTTCTGGCCGCTACACTTATTGCCGGCATGCTGGGGGAATATGTTGATGCAATAGCTATTATCATCATCGTACTGGTTAATGGAATTCTCGGCTATTTTCAAGAACAAAGAGCGGAAAAGTCGCTCGATAAATTAAAAGAAATGGCAGCACCTGTGGCTACGGTACTGCGTGATGGGACGTGGCAAAAAGTCCTGTCACAGGATTTGGTAGCAGGTGATGTTGTGCGGGTTAGCAGTGGTGACAGGGTGCCAGCTGACATCCGGGTGACTCAGGCTAATCATCTGGAAACAGAAGAATCAGCTTTAACCGGCGAATCCTTGCCGGTTATGAAACATGCATCCCCGATTTCGAAAGATCAGCTTGAAGCGCAGGATCAAGTAAATATGGGGTTTATGAATACAATTGTGACGCGAGGAAATGGAACAGGAATCGTTGTTGGTACAGGTATGCGTACCGTTATGGGACAAATTGCATCGCTGATGACCCAAACGAAAAAAACAACAACACCGCTTGAACATAAACTTGCTGAACTGGGTAAAATTCTGATTGCAGTAGCACTCCTTTTGACAGCTTTAGTTGTCCTGGCCGGTGTTTATCAGGGTCACTCGGTTTACAATATGTTTCTGGCAGGCGTATCGCTGGCCGTGGCCGCCATACCTGAGGGGCTGCCGGCTATTGTGACCGTTGCTCTGTCGCTGGGTGTTCAGCGTATGATTAAGAAGAAGGCTATTGTCAGGAAACTGTCGGCGGTTGAAACACTGGGCTGTGCTTCAGTTATTTGTTCAGACAAGACAGGTACCATGACGGAAAATAAAATGACGGTTAAAGAAGTTTTTCTCAATCATAAAACACTTGATGTAACGGGGGAAGGCTATAAGGCAAAAGGTGATATTTATCTGGAGCAGGACAAAGTTGACAGGAACTTTCCGAATCTGGAACAAATGTTTCTTTATGGCATGGTGTGCAATAATGCTTCATTAATGGTTAAGAAAGGCCATTATTATGTTGATGGTGATCCCACAGATGGTGCGTTGCTTGTGGCCGCCCGAAAACTTGACATGTCGCATCAGCTTCAGGATAACTACCGAATTATTAGAGAAATGCCTTTTGATTCTGAACGTAAGCGGATGAGTGTAGTCGTTGAAGATGACAATAAAATGCGCTTTTTGATTACGAAAGGCGCCCCTGAAGTTCTTCTGCCGCGATCAGCTTACGTCATGAATGAACACGGACGAAAGCAAATGCAGCGGGATGATCAGCAGTCAATCGAACGAGCAATTGATAACATGGCGGAAAAGGCATTGCGCACACTGGCAATAGGTATGAAACCACTTGCGAAAAACACACCTTTGGATTCAGTGGAACTGGAAAATGATCTGTCATTCATCGGTTTATACGGCATGATGGACCCGCCAAGACAAGAGGTGAAATCAGCTATTGCCGAATCCCGTGAAGCAGGCATCAAATCTGTCATGATCACGGGCGACCATGAAAAAACCGCCCGCGCCATTGCAAGAGAACTGAATCTGCTTCCGGAAGACGGCATGGTTCTGGATGGTGCGCAGCTGAATGCTATGTCAATTGAAGAACTGCGTGACGTTATTGACCAGGTCTACGTGTTTGCAAGGGTGACCCCGGAACACAAGCTTAAAATTGTCGAGGCGTTTCAGGAGGAAGGTCATATTGTTGCTATGACCGGTGATGGCGTGAACGATGCCCCGGCAATTAAGGCTAGTGATATTGGAATCAGCATGGGGTATAGTGGGACAGATGTTACGAAGGAAGCCTCGTCACTTATTTTAATGGATGATAATTTTGCGACCATTAAGTCGGCAATTATTGAGGGACGTAATATCTATGAAAACATCCGCAAATTCATCCGTTATTTACTGGCTTCTAATGTTGGGGAAATTTTAGTCATGCTTTTGGCGATGCTGTTAGCTATGCCGCTGCCGCTAGTGCCGGTACAGATTTTATGGGTGAATTTGGTCACAGATGGATTGCCGGCAATGGCCCTGGGACTGGATCAGCCAGAAAACGATGTCACGCGGCGCGGTCCAAGGAATCCAAAAGAAGGCATCTTCGCCAGAGGTCTTGGTTTTCAAGTTATCAGTCGCGGTTTTTTGATCGGAATTGCTGCTCTGACTGCCTTTATGATGGCCTTTCAGGGTGATCCGGATCAATTGATATATGCCCAGACGATCACTTTCACGACACTGGTGATGGCTCAGCTGATTCATGTTTTTGATTGCCGCAGTGAGCATTCAATATTTGCCAGAAATCCATTTGAAAACCGGTTTTTAGTGCTGGCAGTCCTGTCATCCATTCTGCTGCTTTTAGTCGTTATCTATTGGTCGCCTTTACAGCCAATTTTTCATACAACTGCTCTGGGCGTGAGAGATTGGGTGCTTGTTCTTGGTTTAAGTGTCATCCCGAGTGTTCTATTCGGGTTCAGTAAAAAATAAGGTTTATGTCCCTTCTTTTAAGCACAGCGCCCCTATGCGTTAGAGGGTAACTCTATTCGCTGGGGACGCGCAGACAAGAAGGGTTTTTCTTTATTGTCATAATTGGTATAATGACGTTATATAGAAACGTGCTTGATTAAGAGATATCCCCATTGCGATCGCCGTCACGTTTAAGCAGCTGCCTGTAAGATGGCAAATGCTTGTGTTCTGACTTTTATTTACATTATAATAGGTTTATTAATCATTTTGAACTGATTCCGTCGACAGAGAGAAAAGAGACGTTGATACGCAAACATTTAAGGGGGAGCCAATTTGAGTTTACGATTAATCAATATAGGATTCGGAAACGTGGTTTCAGCTAACCGGGTCATTTCAATTGTGTCACCGGAATCGGCGCCGGTTAAACGAATCATTACGGTCGCACGTGACGCAGAGAAACTGGTGGATGCCACCTATGGGCGGCGTACACGTGCTGTTATCATAACAGACAGCGACCATGTTGTTCTCTCGGCTGTACAGCCAGAAACTGTCGGACAGCGCGTTATCAGTCATGAAGATGCTGTAGACGAGAATAGCTAGGAGGAAACGTTTTGCTTGATGAAAAAGGCATTTTATTTGTTTTATCCGGCCCCTCAGGTGTGGGAAAAGGGACCGTCAGAAAGGACCTGTTTAAGCAGTCAAATGATCTGGCGTATTCAATTTCCATGACGACCCGGGAAAAACGGCTTGGGGAAGCTGAAGGCATTGATTATTTTTACAAAACAAATGATGAATTTGAACAGCTCATTGCGGATGGAGAGCTTTTGGAATATGCCCGTTTTGTCAACAATTATTACGGAACACCGAGGCGCTATGTAGAAGATACATTGCGGAGCGGGAAGGATGTCTTTCTGGAAATTGAAGTGCAGGGTGCTGTACAGGTGAAAGAAAATTTTCCAGAGGGCGTTTTCATTTTTCTATTCCCTCCCAGTCTTGAGGAATTAAAAAACCGGATTGTTGAACGGGGAACCGAATCGCAGGATGCCGTATTGAACCGGTTGAAAGAAGCGGAAAATGAGATTGACATGATGGACGTTTACGATTATGTTGTGGTTAATGATGATGTGAATACAGCTGTTTCCAAGATCCAGTCCATCATCCAAAGTGAACATTGCAAGCGCGAGCGAATCGCGAGACAATATAAGCAAATATTAAAGGAGGAATCCTAATATGTCCATGCTGGAACCATCTGTTGATGATTTACAGACAAAAATCAGTTCTAAATACACACTGGCTACGATTGCAGCTAAGCGTGCACGGGAGATACAGGAAACAGATAGAGTCCTGGTCGATCATCCGAAATCAAATAAGTACGTTGGTCAGGCACTTGAAGAAGTGATGGCGGAAAAAGTGTTCGTAAAAGAAGATAGCAAATAAAGCGTCTCGCAACCCCCCGCTGTTTAACCTGCGGGGGGTTTATGTTTTGACATGTTTCCCGGGAGGGTGGCGTATGATGCAAAATAGACACATACTTCTTGGTGTATCAGGAGGTATTGCTGCTTACAAAGCGTGTGCTTTAACGAGCAAACTGACACAGCAGGGGGCACAAGTCAAAGTGATTATGACCCGGAATGCGGAGAAGTTTGTCTCACCTCTGACATTTCAGGCTCTATCACGAAACCCGGTTTATACAGACACTTTTGATGAAAAAGATCCGGAAAAAATTGCCCATATTGACTTAGCTGACTGGGCTGACATAACGATTCTTGCACCGGCAACAGCTAATATTATTGGAAAACTTGCAGGCGGAATCGCTGATGATATGCTGTCAACTGTCCTTCTTGCCACACAGTCCAGTGTTTATATCGCACCAGCGATGAATGTCCATATGTATGCACACCCCGCTGTAATGAAGAATATGCAGCAGCTTGATGCTTGGGGCTATCACTTTATCGAACCGGGGGATGGCTATTTGGCGTGCGGCTATGTCGGCAAAGGAAGACTGGAAGAGCCGGAAAGCATTATGACAGCAGTAGACGAGCATTATTCAGGTGATGCTCCACTGGCCGGCAAACATGTGCTGATATCCGCAGGTCCCACACAGGAAAAAATCGATCCTGTCCGTTTCTTCACAAATCATTCCACAGGAAAAATGGGTTTTGCTCTGGCAGAGGAAGCAGCAAGTTTAGGTGCCAGCGTGACTCTGGTTGCCGGTCCGGTAAGTCTGACAACGCGCCATCAGCAGATTAACCGCGTTGATGTCGTCACATCAGAAGAGATGTATCAGAAAATGCATGCATATTTCCCGCAGAGTGATATTGTTGTTAAAGCAGCTGCCGTTGCGGATTATCAGCCGAAACACGCCTATAATGAAAAACTGAAAAAACAGTCAGATGACTGGCGCATTGACATGGAGCGGACAAAGGATATTCTGCAGTCTCTTGGTAATTTAAAGGGCAAGCAATTTCTGGCAGGTTTTGCAGCGGAAACCACACATCCGGTGGACGCCGGCATAAGAAAATTGCAACAGAAAAAACTCGATGCTGTCATCATTAATGATCTAGGGGCTGATGGTGCTGGTTTCGGAGGCGATACCAATGCCGTAACCTATGTTAACAGCGCCCAGGATAAACAAGAGCTGACACTAAAATCCAAGCAGGCTATCGCTCGGGAGATCATGCTGTTAATCGCTCGTGATATGAAGGCTGAGACAACGTGACGATTGCGAATGTGATTGTTGATGTGCCGGCCAGTTCAATTAATCAGACATTTGACTATACGATACCCGAACGTTTCCGTGACATTCTGCAGCCTGGCATGCGCGTCATTGTTCCTTTTGGTCCGCGTAAGGTCATGGGGTATGTCGTGAGCTTAGCAGATGAATCATCCTTCGATAAGCTTAAAGAGTTGGCGGATGTTCTTGACTTGACCCCAATCCTGACACCGGAATTGCTTGATCTCGGCAAATGGCTCGCTGAAGAAACGTTGAGCTTATATATTACAGCGTACCAGGCGATGTTGCCGCAAGTCTTAAAAGCAAATTATAAAAAAGAACTTGAACGCCTGCGTCAGGATTCGCTTTCCAGTGAACTCGAAGCGTTTTTTGCCGGCAGGGATTTTGTTCCGTATGAAGAGCTGGATAACGGACATGTCCGTTTTTCAAAAGTCCAAAAAGCTATACAGGATGGGGACATAACGGTTCATTATTTGGTTAAGTCACGTGTGACAAAGAAATATGTCACATATCTGGAGCCGGCACGAGAACCGCATCTGCTGGAAGAGGCACTGCAGGATATGTCAGACAGGGCGAAAAAGCAGCAGCAGTTACTCACTTTTTTTATTGAACAGCCACAGGAAATCAAGCTAAAGACGGTTATGAAAAAATTTAACACGACACGGGCCACAATTAACACACTGATTTCTAAAGGCTTGCTCAGATCGTTCAGACAAGAAGTCTACAGGAACCCGTATGCGCAAACTCAGTTTGACAGAACGGAGCCGCTTGAATTGACATCTGAACAGCACGAAGCTATCAAACCTGTTCTGCACAGAATTCGGGATCATGCGCACGAGGTATTTCTTCTGCATGGCGTCACGGGCAGCGGAAAAACGGAAATCTATTTACAGACCATCCAGGAGGTTATTGACCGTGGGGAAGAAGCGATTGTACTGGTGCCGGAAATCTCTTTAACACCGCAAATGGTTAACCGGTTTAAAGCTAGGTTCGGTTCCAATGTCGCAGTCCTGCACAGCGGTTTATCCCAGGGTGAGAAATATGATGAGTGGCGACGCGTTCAGCAAAACGAAGTTCAGGTGGTGGTTGGAGCCAGATCAGCCGTGTTTGCTCCATTTGAAAACCTGGGTATCATCATTATTGATGAGGAACATGAAACCAGCTATAAACAGGAAGATCAGCCCCGTTATCATGCGCGCGATGTAGCAATCCATCGCGGCGATTACCATCATTGTCCTGTCGTTTTGGGAAGTGCGACACCAGCTTTGGAGTCTTACGCGCGAGCGCATAAAGGCGTTTATAACTTACAGACTCTGAGCAAACGGACGAATGATAAAGCAATGCCGGATGTTCATGTTGTGGATATGCGCGAGGAGCTGCATGCAGGCAATCGCACTATGTTTTCCCGGCATTTAAAGGAATCGATGGAACAGCGCATCAGCCGTGGTGAGCAGGTCGTTCTTTTGTTAAACCGGCGCGGCTATTCTACGTTTGTCATGTGCCGGGAATGCGGTCACGTCCGGGAATGCCCACATTGTGATATTGCGCTGACATTTCACAAACACAGCAATCAGCTCAGGTGTCATTACTGTTCATATGAAGAGCCTGTGCCCATGTATTGCCCTATGTGCAGCAGTGATTTAATCCGCTTTTTTGGAACGGGAACACAACGCATAGAAGAGGCGCTGACACAATTGATGCCCGAGGTACGCCTATTAAGAATGGATGTTGATACAACCCAGCGGAAGGGAGCCCACGAGAAACTGCTCAATCAATTTGCTAACCAGGAAGCAGATATTTTGCTGGGAACCCAGATGATCGCCAAAGGGCTTGATTTTGAAAATGTCACGCTTGTTGGCGTTTTAACAGCTGATTCCATGCTTAACCTGCCGGATTTTCGAGCATCCGAAAAAACATTCCAGCTCTTGACACAGGTGAGCGGACGTGCAGGCAGACATGATTTGCCTGGTGAGGTTATTGTCCAGACCTATACACCAGATCACTACAGTATTGAACTGGCAAGCCGCTATGATTACTGGCAGTTCTACCAGCAGGAGATGAAGATGCGGAAAAGATTTCAGTATCCGCCCTACATGTTTTTATCTTTAGTCACCATTTCTCATGAAAATCATGTTACAGCTATACAGACTGCCCAGCAAATTGCCAAACAACTATGGAAGTATGTGCGTCAGGATACCGTTATCCTGGGTCCAACTCCGTCACCAATAGCCCGGGTAAAAGATCGCTACCGCTACCAATGCATGATAAAATACAAGCATGAGCCAGAGCTGCGCGCATTAATTAATAAAATTATTCGTCAATTTGCCGATGATATGCGTAAACGAGACCTGCAAATATCTGTGGATATGCAGCCATACCAGTTAATGTAAATATAGTTAACGGAAAGGAGTGAGTTGGATGAAACGTGTTATTTTTATGGGGACACCTGATTTTGCTGTACCGATTCTGGAGGCCCTGATTAAGACAGACTGTAAGCCAATGCTGGTTGTGACACAGCCGGATCGTCCCAAAGGCCGCAAAAAAGTGATGACACCTCCCCCAGTCAAAGAGGCAGCAGAGAAACACGCTTTACCGGTATTGCAGCCAGAAAAACTGAAAGATGATTACCAAACGATTCTTGACTATGAACCGGACATTATCATAACGGCTGCTTACGGCCAAATTTTACCGAAGGCCATACTTGAAACGCCGGTATTTGGGTGCATTAATGTACATGCGTCCCTGCTGCCGGAATTGCGAGGCGGTGCTCCGATTCATCATGCGATTTTACAAGGCAAACAGGAGACAGGGATTTCCATTATGTATATGGATGAAAAAATGGATACAGGTGATATTATCAGCCAGGAGACCGTGCCGATTAAAAGTAATGACCATGTAGACATACTGCATGATAAACTGGCTGAAACAGGAGCACGTCTCCTAACTGATACGCTTCCTGATTTATTTGCCGGAAATATTAGCCCTGTCAGTCAAAATCACGATTCAGCAACTTATGCCATGACAATCAAGCGCAAGCAGGAAGAAATAAACTGGCGCGAGTCACACGAGGTGATTTATAATCACATTAGAGGGCTGCATCCCTGGCCGGTTGCCTTTACAACGTATAATGGCCAGGTTATGAAAATCTGGTGGGGTGAAATGGATGATACAATCTATACAGGCGAACCGGGTGAGATTGTCCAGATTATCGGCGATGACGCTTTTATCGTTGTCTGTGGTGATCAACAGGGTATAAAAGTGACTGAAATTCAGCCCGCCGGTAAAAAGCGCATGAGTGTTAACCAGTACTTGCAAGGCTCATCGGATCGGATTAAAACAGGTACGTTAATGGGGGATTAAATGACTGACTATCATGTAAGAGACACCATTCTTCAGCTGCTTGTTCGCATTGAACAGGATAGCGGCTTCAGTCATTTGCTGATAGATCAAGAAATCAAAGCTCAAAACATCTCATCAAACGATCAAGCACTTTTGACAGAAATTGTCTATGGGACCATTCAGCGTCAATTAACGCTGGATTATTATCTCAAGCCTTTTATCCATTCACGCAAAAAGCTGCAGTTATGGGTCCGTATGTTGCTCCGGATGTCTGTCTATCAAATGCAGTTTCTGGATAAGGTCCCAGACCATGCGGTTATACACGAAGCGGTGGAAATTGCCAAACGTCGCGGTCATAAAGGCATTGTCTCGTTTGTGAATGGTGTTCTGCGAAGCGTGCAGCGCCAGGGTGTTCCTGATATAGATGCTATTCAGGACGCCGCAGAACGGCTGGCTGTGGAGACAAGCCACCCAATATGGCTCGTAAGGAACTGGCTGGATGTGTACGGTTATGATTTGACACGAGACATGTGCCGTGCCAATCTTGAACGAAAGCCTTTGAGTATCCGGGTGCAGCCGTTAAAAATCACACGTGACAGGGCAATGGATGAACTGTATAAACTTGGCTTTTCAACCCGCAAATCGAATTTTTCCGATCAAGGCATTATTGTTGATGAAGGCAATATAATACATACATGGCTTTTTCAGGAAGGCTATGTAACGATTCAGGATCAAAGTTCAATGCTGGTAACGGAGATGCTTAATGCTGAACCGGGTCTGGACGTATTGGATGCCTGCAGTGCACCTGGCGGCAAGGCAACGCATACTGCTGAGAAAATGCAGGACGACGGGACCGTTGCCGCTTATGATCTGCAAGCCAAAAAGGCGAAGCAAGTCAGGCAAAAAGCAGCCCAGCTTGATCTAACAATTATCAATGCCCAAGCCGGTGATGCTCGTAAACTGCAGGAACAGTACAAAAAAGAACGTTTTGACCGGATTCTGGTGGATGCTCCCTGTACGGGTTTTGGCGTTATCCGCGGTAAACCGGATATTAAGTACCACAAGGAAGAAAGGGACAGTGAGCGGCTAGCGGAAATTCAGCTTGCTATACTGGAAGAAGTGGCTCCCCTGTTAAAACCAGATGGCTTGCTGCTTTACAGTACTTGTACAGTTGGAGAAAAAGAAAATAATGATGTCATTACAAATTTCCTGGCCACTAGTACCAATTTTGTTGTGGACAAACGTTTTTTTGAACAATTGCCTGCCGAGATCCGGCAGTCACCCGGCTGCACGGAAAATGGCTTGCAGCTGTTTCCGCAGACGTTTTCGACTGATGGATTTTTCATCACGCGGCTTAAACGAAAGGCTTGATACTTGCAATTTAAAGTGGACAGGTTGCTGTCGAGAGGTGAAAAAATGAAGGAATATTTCCAGACAGACAAAGGCCAAATCAGGGATCATAATGAAGATGATGGCGGTGTGTTTTATAATGAGGCCGGTCAGATGCTTGCGGTCATTGCCGATGGGATGGGCGGTCACCAGGCAGGTGATGTAGCCAGTCGGATGGCAACGCTTTTCATACGGGATAAGTGGGAACCTTTGACTGGCTTAAACTCCGCCGAAGAAACCGAGACATGGTTAACCAATATACTTCAGGAAACGAATCGTGCGATACATGAAGAAGCTCTGGAACATGAGGCATATGCCGGTATGGGTACAACCGTGGTTGCGGCTGTCTGCACAAATCAATTTATGACTGTTTCGCATATTGGTGATAGCCGGTGCTATCTGCACAGCGAACAGGGCCTGAAGCAGCTGACAGAGGATCATTCTCTGGTTAATGAACTGGTGCGATCCGGTCGAATCAGTCCGGAAGAAGCTGAACAGCATCCCCGTAAAAATGTTCTGCTGAAGGCAGTGGGAACAGAAGGCGTTGCCGTGCCTGATGTTCAGACAATCGAATGGACGTCTGGCAATCAGCTTCTGCTGTGTACTGATGGACTGACGGATAAATTAACAGATAACGAAATTGAGACGTTTATGCAAAAAGAACAGGAACCTGACATAATCGGGAATGACATGATTAAACGAGCCAATGAACAGGGCGGTGAGGACAATATTTCGCTTCTTATCATCCGCCATGACGACCGTGTGCAAGCAGGTGATGCGTAATGCTTATTGGTCACCTGCTGAATGAGCGCTATAAGGTCGTGGAGGCCATTGGCGGCGGTGGTATGGCGGATGTTTATCTGGCAGAAGACCTTATTCTTGACCGCCAAGTGGCTATAAAAGTATTGCGTATGGATTATGCTGACGATGAGGAGTTTATTGCTCGCTTTGACCGGGAAGCGCAAGCCGCAGCAAGCTTGTCTCATCCCAATATTGTTAACATTTACGATGTCGGTGAAGATGAGCAAATTTTATTTATGGCGATGGAGTACGTTGATGGATTGACGCTTAAGGAGTATATTCAGAAGCATGCACCACTCGATGCGGCAGAGGCGCTGGCAATTATGAAACAAATTGCTTCCGCGATTGCGCATGCCCATGCCAACGATATTATTCATCGGGATATCAAACCGCAGAATATTTTGCTTGATACATATGGCAATGTTAAAGTGACTGACTTTGGCATTGCAATGGCTTTGAGTGCGACAGCATTAACTCAGACCAATTCTGTGATGGGATCCGTCCATTATTTATCACCTGAGCAGGCTCGCGGTGGTGCTGCCACTAAAAAATCGGATATTTATTCACTCGGCATTGTTTTGTTTGAGTTATTAACAGGACGTCTCCCTTTTTCAGGACAGTCACCTGTCTCGATCGCTTTAATGCATTTACAGTATGATACACCCTCGGTTAAACGATTTAACCAGAATGCACCTCAAAGTGTTGAAAATAGTGTTTTAAAAGCTACAGCGAAGGATCCATTTCACCGTTATGATTCAGTTGATGATATGGAGCGTGATCTGGATACAGCACTCAACCCTGACAGGCGCGACGAGGAAAAATTTATGCCGCCAGCCGAGGAAGGCGATGAAACAAAAGCAATTCCTATCATAACGGATGACGCTATGCAGTCGAATGCGTATGAAGATACAACGGTTAATTCGTCAAATGAGGATACGAAACCCCATTCTGATAACAAAACAGAGCAAACGGATAAGGGATCTGGCGGCGAGGAAAAAGTCGCCAAAAAGCGCCGGCGAAAAAAATGGCCGATCCTATTTAGCATTCTGGCTCTTGTATTAGCGGCCGGGGCTGCCACGTTCTTTTTACTGCCTGGAAATGTTGATATTCCTGACGTAAGCGGTATGAACTATGAAGAAGCATTGACTGAATTGCGTGATTCGAACCTGGATACAAAACGCGAGATGGACTATTCAGAGGAGATAGATGAAGGCCAGGTCATTGAAACAGATCCGGAGGCCGGAAGTACGGTGAATGAAGATACGCTGGTGACGATGATGGTTAGTCAGGGAAAAGAAACCGTGACCATGTCTGATTATACCGGAGATGATTATGACCAGGTTAAACGCATCTTGAAAAATAAAGGCTTTGACAATATAACAGCTAAAGAGGATTACTCGGATGAGCATGGGCCAGGGAAAATCGTTTCCCAAGTACATCCTTCGCCTGAAACTGATGTCATTCCAGAAGAAACGGAAGTCATTTTTGATGTTAGTAAGGGTTCGGCCCCGATCCATTTAAATAACGTAGCCGGCATGACTAAACAAAAAGCAGCCGATACATTAGAAGACCAAGGTTTAGATGTTGTCATTAAAGAGGAAGCATCGGACAATATATCAGAAGGTAACGTCATCAATCAGGATCCAGAAGCAGGAACGAAAATGAAAGCAGGCGATACGGTGAAAGTTACCATATCCAACGGGCCTGAAGAAAAGCCGCCTGTTAATCATGAGGTGACACTTAATGTTCCGTATAGTCCAGATGAGGAAATGAAAAATCAGGATGAGAAGCCTGAACAAACCGTGTCCGTTTATATAGGGGATAGCAACCATTCCATAGATGAAACGTATGAGACGTACACGATCACCGATGACAAAGAGCTTAAGATCCCCTTAACGATTGCGCCCGGCAGTGTTGGAGAATACAAGGTAATGCGTGATGATCAGGTTGTAATCGATAAGTCAGTTTCGTATAAAGAAGTGGCAGGTGACTAGATGGCTGAAGGAAGAATTATTAAAGCAATCAGCGGTTTCTATTATGTACAATCGTCTGGTAATGTGTATCAGTGTCGCGGGAGAGGGATCTTCCGTAAACAAAAGATCACACCGTTTGTCGGTGATTTTGTTGAATTCGAGGCACCGAAGCCTGATGAAGGCTACATCCTGGCGATTAACCCGAGGCAAAATAAGCTAATCCGTCCGCCAGTTGCCAATATTGATCAGGTTATCCTTGTCAGTTCAGCTGATATGCCTGAGTTTAAACCACTTTTATTGGATCGTTTTCTTGTGTCGATTGAAGCGAAAAAAATGAAACCAGTTATTTTCCTGACGAAACAGGATCTCATTGGGGAAATTGCTCAAAGAAACCTGCTTGACTATCAAACAGTGTACGAACAAATCGGGTATTTCGTGGAATTAATATCTGGTGAGGAGCAGGAAATTTCAGACAGGCTAAGATCTTACTTAACGGAGCGTGTATCCGTTATGGCCGGGCAATCAGGCGTTGGCAAATCATCGCTGTTGAACAGTCTGAATCCTTCACTGCAGCTTGCAACAGGCGATATATCGATGAGTTTGGGCAGAGGAAAACATATAACCCGGCACGTTGAACTTGTTGAAGCGGGTGGAGGTCTTGTGGCTGATACGCCAGGTTTTAGCACACTTGATTTTGCTGATATTGAGGCAGATGAACTGCGGGACTGCTTTCCGGAAATACGCCACCGGCAGGGGGAGTGCAAGTTTCGCAGCTGTCTGCATAATCATGAGCCACAATGTGCTGTCAAGAAGGCCGTGGAAAATGGTGATATAGCCTCCAGCCGATATGAACACTATTTGCGCTTTTTAGAGGAAATTTATTCACGAAAGCCGAGGTATTAATCTATGACGAAAATTGCACCGTCTATTTTATCAGCTGATTTCGCGCAGCTCTCGAAGGAAATACGGGATGTTGAAGAAGGTGGGGCTGATTATATCCATGTTGATGTCATGGATGGTCATTTTGTCCCGAATATTACGATCGGACCGCTCATTGTTGATGCGATCAGGCCGCATACCAGCCTGCCGCTTGATGTCCATTTAATGATTGAAAATCCGGATCAGTACATTCCAGCTTTTGCTGAGGCCGGGGCATCCATCATAACGGTTCATCAGGAAGTCATCCCTCATTTGCACCGGACCATTCAGCTTATAAAGGATAGTGGAGCAAAAGCCGGTGTTGTCATTAATCCGGCAACGCCTGTTGAAATGGTCCGGGATATTCTGAACGATGTTGATCTTGTCTTGCTGATGACGGTGAATCCAGGCTTCGGAGGCCAATCGTTTATCCCGCAGGTTGTACATAAAATTGAACAGATTGATGCATGGCGGAAGGCCAATCAGCTAAATCTGGAAATTGAGGCTGACGGCGGGATTAATCGTGACACAATTAGACAATGTACCGATGCTGGGGCAGATGTCCTGGTGGCAGGAAGCGCTATTTTTAAACAGGCTGACCGCAAACAGGCTATAAGCAATCTGCTTCAGGCTTCTGAAAGAGGCGATTAACATCGTGTCACACATTGCGATTATGGGAAACGGTCCAGTGGAGCTGATTCCTGATCTTTCAGACTGCGAACCAGATGTGTGGATCGGAGCTGATCGCGGCGCACTGGTATTGCTGGAAAAAGGGATCACGCCGGATTATGCAGTCGGTGATTTTGATTCAATGAGTTTTGACGAGCAGGCCAAGGTTGAGAGGGGTGCGGATGTTTTTGAGAAGTATCCTGTTGAAAAGGAAGAGACGGACCTGGATATTGCCCTCAATAAAGCGTATGATCTGCATGCCGAAACCATTTCTTTATTTGGGGTAACGGGTGGGCGGCTTGATCACGCCTTAATCAATATGCAATTACTGTATCCGATGAAAAGCAGAAACGTATCAGGTGCTATCATTGATCAGCAAAATCAGCTTGAGTTAGCCATGCCCGGTGAACACGAAATTCGCTATGACATGGACTACCCGACGATTTCCTTTATACCATTTACCCAGCAGGTAAAAGGCCTGACGCTTCATGGCTTTTACTACGGGCTTGCGGATAAGACGCTTCTTTGGGGGTCAACCCGCTGTATTTCTAACAGGCTGATTTCAAATTCAGGTACTTTTTCATTTGATGAAGGCATACTATTAATAATAAAGAGTTGTGATGGTTAGACATCCTGATTTTTTGTATTGAAAGTTTGTTTGGATACAGAGGAGGCTGAGAACTTATGAAATTTTATACAATTAAGCTCCCACGATTTATAGGCGGGTTTGTCCGAGTGGTTGCAGATGTATTTAAAAGGGGTAAATAAAGGCAGGGTTTAATAAGCTTTTGTCATAATATGGCAGAAGCTTTTTTCTCATATAAAAAAGCATCCTATACGGATGCTTCCTATATGAGAATATAAAATCACTTAATTAAACGCGTTGTACTTTACCAGACTTCAGGGCGCGTGCAGATACATAAACCCGTTTTGGTTTGCCGTCTACCATAATGCGCACTTTCTGGACATTCGATTTAAATTTGCGTTTATTAGCATTCATTGCGTGGGACCGATTGTTCCCTGTATGGGTGCGGCGACCGGTTACAGCACATTTTCTAGACATGTTTATACCTCCTGTTCACTTGTTTCCTAAACTGCTCTCCTAATTTATCATACTTGGCTTATTGATGCAATTACTGCTGCTGCTTAATCAAGAAAAATCACTTGACAGACTTATGAAAATGATTCATTGTTATAAGAGGTTATTTTGCAATTCAGTCGCGGTATGCTTTTATTCAATGTATAGGTATAGTAAAATATGCTATAATTCGTATTCAATTTACATTTGCTGGTTCTGAGGAGGTTAACAAATGTCCATCGAGATGAATACAAATGATGGCCAGGTCACGGTCACCAATGATGTCATGTCGACGATTGCCGGTGGTGCAGCTGTGGAATGCTACGGCATTGTCGGGATGGCATCGAAAAGTCAAATAAGAGATGGTATTGCTGAAGTGCTCAGAAAAGAGAACTTTTCAAAAGGTGTGATTGTCAGACAAGAAGACGATCATCTGCATATTGATATGTTTATTATTGTCAGTTATGGAACCAAAATATCGGAAGTGGCACATAATGTTCAATCACAGGTGAAATACACACTCAGTAAATCATTGGGTCTGGAGATTGATTCGGTAAACATCTATATTCAAGGTGTCCGGGTGGCCAGGGAATAATCGTGTCTCCGGACAGCATTCAGGTCTATTGCAGTTATGAGGGAGGAACGTATTGTGACGCAGGAATCCTTAGATGGCGCAATTTTCACTCAAATGGTACAGGCAAGTGCCCGCCATTTGAAAAATAACGCCGATAAGATAGATGCTTTAAATGTGTTTCCGGTGCCTGATGGAGATACCGGTACCAATATGAACTTATCCATTACATCTGGTGCGGATGAAGTCAAAAAATTGGGGAGCGGGGATATTGCCGAAGTGGCTGACGCGTTTTCCAAAGGGCTTCTGATGGGAGCGCGCGGGAATTCGGGTGTGATTTTATCCCAATTGTTCCGCGGATTTGCCAAGGGGCTGGATAATCAGCAGCTTCTGACTTCAGAAGGATTGGCCAACGCATTGGATAGTGGTGTGAAAGCGGCCTATAAAGCTGTCATGAAACCTGTCGAAGGGACCATTTTGACGGTTGCTAAAGATGCAGCTGAAACAGCAGTTGTTGAATCAGAAACGGAAAAAGATATTACTGTCTTAATGGAGTGCGTTGTACAAGAAGCAAAAGCTTCCCTGAAGCGCACGCCAGAGTTGCTTCCTGTTCTTAAAGAAGCTGGTGTCGTTGACTCAGGCGGCCAGGGCCTGGTGACGATCTACGAAGGTTTTCTGGCAGCTCTTAATGGTGATGACGTACCAGAACAGAATGCCGATGATGTTAATATGGATGCCATAATTAATGCTGAGCATCACAAAATTGCGCAGGATATAATAAATACAGCGGACATTGAATATGGGTATTGCACTGAGTTTATGGTGCAATTTGATGCGGACAAGCTGAAAGAGCAGCCATTTAACGAGGAAGCTTTTCGGCAGGAGCTGAGCAAATATGGTGATTCGCTCTTGGTTGTTTCAGATGATGAACTTGCTAAAATACATATTCATGTTGAATATCCGGGCGAGGTTATGACGATAGGCCAGCGCTATGGTTCGTTAACACATATAAAGATCGATAATATGCGTGAACAGCATACGTCGATTGTCGGTGAGCAATTTAAACAGGAGCAGTCCGGGGAAAAGACTGCTTATGGGATTGTGACGGTAGCAACAGGATCCGGAATTAAAGAGTTGTTTGAAAGCCTTGGGGCAACAGTTGTGATCGAAGGCGGTCAGACGATGAATCCCAGCACTCAGGATATTGCTGAAGCGATCGATCGAGCAAATGCGCGAAATGTGCTTGTTTTGCCGAATAATAAAAATATCGTTATGGCGGCAGAACAAGCGGCTGAACTGGCAGAGGCTGCGACATCCGTTGTTCCGACAAAGACTATTCCCCAGGGGATCAGTGGTCTTCTAGCTTTTCATCCTGAGATGGCAATTGGCGATAATCACGACGCCATGGAAACTGCCAGTCGTGAAGTCAAAACGGGTCAGGTTACATACGCTGTCCGTGATACCCAGATTGACGGCATGACGATCGAAAAAGGTCATTTCATGGGAATTGCGGATGGCACTATCAAAGTGTCGAGTCCGGATAAGCAGCAGGTGGCTGAAGCACTGCTGGCAAACATGATAACGGACACCGATGACATTCTCACGATCTTACAGGGTGAGGATGCCAGCAGTGATGACGTTCAGGCAATTGCGCACTATGTGGAACAAAATTTTGATGAACTGGAAATCGAGACGCATAACGGTCAACAGCCCGTTTATTCGTTTATCTTTGCACTGGAATAACGGCTAAAAAAGACCTTCCCAGCTGTAAAATGCCCTTAATATAGGGTGCATTTTACTGCGGGGGAGGTCTTTTTAGATACCCGCTATTTTAATGACAAAATAGAATAGAAATAAAGCGGAAATAATAAGCAGACTGCCTGATAAGCTGCTTCGCTTACCAACCGCTGTTTTCACAATCGGGTAAGTGATAAAGCCAAATGCCATCCCGTCCGCAATGCTGTATGTGAACGGGATCATGACAGCAATAAATAATACAGGCAGCGCTTCTGATAAATCATGCAGCGGTATATTCCGAAGATTTTGCGCCATTAGTACGCCCACGATAATCAGGACGGGGCTGATGGCGGTGTCAGGTATCATCGTGATCCACGGAATCATAAAAAGTGTTGCGAGAAACAGCAAGCCTGTTATCACCGCTGTTTTTCCTGTCTTTCCGCCGGAAGCAATCACCGCGGCGTTCTCTGCTGTCGACACAGTCGGCGATGTGCCAAAGAACGCACACATTAGTGACGAAAAGGCTGTTACCTGAAAAGCCCGATTGTAGCTGTTCTGTCGGTTAAGCATATGGAGCTGGCCGTGCAAAATCCCCATGTTTTCAAAAATAAGGACAATTGTCAGCGGAAAAACAGACAGCCAAAAATCAGGCTCGTTCAGTGCGGAAAATGACGGGAAAAATAACAGCTCATTCATATGAATGTCAACGGATTGCTGTGCTGTGTTCATCACACCTGCTATGTAAGCGATGATTGTGCCGGCGATAATGGTTACCAGAAAATTCGCTGGTATATTTTTCATGAATAAAAAAACCGCGATAAATAAGGTTAAAAGCCCAACAATCACTTCCGGTGAAGAAAAGTCGCCGATGGTAATGATCGTCTCTTTGCCGCTTACAATAAGCCCGCTTTTTTCCAGACCAATCAGTATCAGAAAAAAACCAATCCCGACCGTAATCGCATGTTTTAAAGATTCGGGAATCGTCTCTTTTAAAATAGCACCCAGAGGTGTCAGAGCGACAAAGATAAATAACACTGAAGCAACTAGAATAACTGCCAGCCCTTCATGAAAGGAAAGGCTCGTGCTTTCTACGATAGAAAAGACAAACAGAGCATTAATACCCATACCTGGAATCAGGATGAGTGGGAGTTTAGCAAACAGCCCCATTAGGATACACCCAGCAAAGCTAGCCAAAATCGTAGCAATCATTCCGCTTTCCAGTGTCAATCCTGCTTCGCTCAGCATGGCCCCATTGACCATGACAATGTAGACTGTTGTAAAATAGCCGATCAGCCCGGCGGTCAGTTCCGAGCGCCATTTTCCTTTCTGATCCTGTGATAACGAATTGTTTTGCTTAGACATCTATATCCTCTACTGTTACGAGCCCTCTCCCACCCGATCGCACATTTAATAAATGCACCATCCACCGTGAATATTATAAGCGTTTTTGTTATAATTAGCAAAGAAGGTACATATATACAGCGTGCTGAGAATTATGGAACATCGCTGGATCTTTATATGCCAGTATGAGCTGATCCAGCGAACACAGTGAATAATACGTATGAATGCCCGTTTGAAAAGAGTGAGGAATATGCTAAGTGATCCCGTAACAGTTCTAAAGGGTGTCGGAGAAAAAGCATCTGCTGATCTTGGCGAAATAGGTATCAGCACCGTGGAAGATTTGCTGTTTTATTTTCCCTACCGCTATGATGTCACCGAAATTAAACCGCTCAGCGAACTCATTCATGATGATAAAGTGACCATTGAGGGCAAGGTTATTTACCCGCCTTCCGTTCAATTTTATGGCCCGAAAAAATCCCGTCTGTCATTTAATGTCGACGTGGAAGGGGTGGCAGTGAAAGCGGTCATGTTCAATCGTTCATTTGCCAAAAACCAATTGAATTCGGGTGACACGGTGACGTTAACTGGCAAATGGGATGCCCACCGGCTGCAGATAACTGTCAGTCATTACAAAAAAGGGCCGGCTGACCAGCAAAATACGATTCAGCCAGTATATTCCCTGAAAGGCAATTTAACGAATGGTGTGCTCAAAAAAGCTATCAGCAGCGCACTCACATCTGATCAGCAAACCATTACGGAATTGCTGCCAGTCCGTTACCTGGAAGGCTATAAGCTGCCTGATCGGCCTCAAGCTGTTGCCACGATGCATTTCCCTGAAAGCCGTGTAGACTTGAAGCATGCCCGCAGGCGATTCACTTATGAAGAATTTTTATTGTTTCAGCTTAAGATGCAACTGCTCCGTAAGCTGAAACGGGAATCGAGTTCAGGGAACGCGCAGCATTTCGAGCAGGCCACCCTGAAACAGTTTATCAGTCAGTTCCCGTTTTCGTTTACTGATGCCCAGAATAAAGCATTAAAGCAAATTTTAGCTGATATGAAATCGCCCTACTGCATGAACCGGCTGCTGCAGGGTGACGTCGGTTCAGGCAAAACAGCTGTCGCTGAAGTATGTCTTTATGCTTCCATTACTGCTGGTAAACAGGGGGCATTGCTCGTTCCAACAGAAATATTAGCCGAACAGCACTTTCAATCGCTCCAGGAAACATTTGACGACAAGGCTTCTGTTGCCTTGTTAACTGGATCTGTAAAGGGAAAAAAGAGACAGGAAATACTTACTGGAATAGCACGTCAGGAAATAGACATTGTGGTTGGCACACATGCTTTGATTCAGGATGATGTTACCTTTTATGATCTGGGTTTTGCAATTGTGGATGAGCAACACCGTTTCGGAGTCCGGCAGCGCCGTGCCTTACGGGAAAAGGCGCTGAATCCGGATGTCTTATTTATGACTGCTACACCAATACCGCGGACGCTTGCGATAACAGCATTTGGAGATATGGATGTCTCCGTTATTGATGAAATGCCTTCAGGCCGAAAGACGATTGAAACATACTGGGCTAAAGAAAACACGCTGGACCGTGTTCTCACGTTTATTGGAAAGCGTGCTGAGCAGGGTGAACAGGCCTATGTCGTCTGTCCGCTGATTGAGGAATCAGACAAGCTGGACATTCAAAATGCGGTTGATTTGTATCAGCAGCTGGCGACATTTTATTCGGGGGCGCTGACAGTCGGGCTGCTGCATGGACGGCTTTCGCCCGACGAAAAAGACAGCATTATGAAGCAATTTGCCGCTGGTAATGTGGACGTTCTTGTTTCAACAACGGTTGTGGAAGTTGGTGTTAATGTCACTGCCGCAACCACTATGGTGATTTATGATGCTGAACGATTTGGCCTTTCCCAGCTCCATCAGCTCAGGGGACGTGTAGGCCGCGGTGATAAGCAAAGTTACTGCATTCTGCTTGCAGATCCAAAAGGCGAAACTGGGAGAGAGCGGATGCGGATTATGACAGAAACAAATAACGGTTTTGAGTTATCGGAGCGGGATTTAAAACTGCGCGGCCCCGGTGATTTTTTTGGAAAAAAACAAAGCGGCCTTCCGGCGTTTAAAGTAGCCGATATGATCCATGACTATCGGGCACTGGAAACGGCGCGCAAGGACGCAGAAGAAATTATTGAAAATGGCATGCTTGAGCATGATCCGGAATGCCGGCAATTGCAGCAGTATTTGGAACAAGAAGCTGTGTTTCAGGAAAAATTAGATTAAAGATTCTGGTCATTTAACCGATAATAGTAGCGATGACTTGCATAGATATAAGCGGTATTATATATTACTATTAGTACCAAGTCATAGGATGCCATGTATTCGAGCAATCATTAACAGGAAAAGCATGGTGGCGCCACTTGACTGGACAACTATCTGGTTTTTCCTATTTGGACGGTGCTGTAAATGAAAATCAGTAAGATAGAACGACAGCGATTGTTAAAAGAAACCATTGAAGCAACCCCATTTATAACGGATGAGGATTTGGCGGAAAAGTTTGCTGTAAGCATACAGACTATCAGACTTGACCGGATGGGGCTTGCGATTCCTGAACTTCGCGAGCGAATTAAATCTGTCGCTGCGGATGAGTGGAATGAAACGGTGAAAGCTTTACCGTTGAATGAAGTCATTGGCGAAATTATTGACCTTGAGTTAGATAACCGTGCCATTTCTATTTTGGATATTAAAGAGGAACACGCCTTTTCCCGCAATAAAATCGCGCGTGGTCATCATTTGTTTGCCCAAGCCAATTCATTGGCCGTTGCTGTCATTAATGATGAACTGGCACTAACAGCTAAGTCAGAAATTAAGTTCACCAGACAGGTGAAAACAGGTGAACGGGTTGTTGCAAAGGCCTTTGTTGATGATTTGGCTGATAAAGGTTTAACAACCATACAGGTGAACAGTTTTGTGGATAGTGAAAAAGTGTTCACCGGTTTATTTCATATGTATCGTACCAGCGATACAGAAGGGGATATTGGATATGAGGATAACCATTGACGCTATGGGAGGCGACAACGCACCCGAAGCCGTTGTGAAAGGTGCGGAAAAGGCAGTAGCTGCTACAGATAATCTGCAGATAACGCTTTTCGGCGATGAAGAAAAAATCAAGCCGTATTTGTCAGATTCCCGGCAAATCGACATAGTTCATACAGATGAGGTTATTACGGCTGATGATGAGCCAGTACGGGCTGTGAAGAACAAAAAAAATGCCCCGCTTGTGCTGATGGCAAAGGAAGTCAAAGAAAACCGGGCTGATGCATGCATTTCGGCGGGGAATACTGGTGCCCTGATGAGTTCCGGTTTATTTGTTGTGGGACGAATCCGCGGCATTGACCGTCCGGCTTTAAGTCCAACACTTCCGACTAATGACGGGAAAGGCTTCTTGCTTTTGGATGTTGGTGCAAATGTTGATGCTAAGCCGCATAATCTTGTACAATATGCCATTATGGGCTCGGTCTATACAGAGAAAGTTCGAGCTGTTTCAAATCCAGCCGTTGGGCTCTTGAATATAGGTACAGAGGACGGAAAAGGCAACGATTTGACACGCAAGGCTTTTAACCAGCTGCAGAATGCTCCCATAAATTTTATCGGGAATGTGGAAGCCCGTGATCTTTTATCCGGTGTCGCTGATGTAGTTGTCACGGATGGCTTCAGCGGCAATATTGCGCTGAAAACGATTGAAGGAACGGCTATGACCGTGTTGTCACTCTTGAAGCAGACATTCAAGTCATCGCTTAAGACTAAACTGGCAGCAAGTATGGTTCAAAATGATTTAAAAGGCCTTAAAAGTCAAATGGATTATTCAGAATATGGTGGAGCGGGCTTGTTTGGTCTTGCCTCACCTGTTATTAAAGCACACGGATCATCGGACAGCCGTGCCTTTTTTAACGCGATTCAACAGGCTGTCAATATGGTGGAAAACAATGTGTCTGATACAATTAAAACGACCGTTGAATCGATTGAATGGGATAAGGGGGAATAGACATGAAACGTGTTGCACTTTTATTTCCAGGACAGGGCTCCCAGACGGTGGGCATGGGAAAACAGCTATATGATGCCTATCCAGCCGTACAGGAACTTTTTCAAGAAGCTGATAAACTCCTGGGCAAAAAGTTAACTGATCTGATGTTTGAAGGGCCTGCTGAAGAATTGACTGACACAGAGAACGCCCAGCCAGCCCTGCTCTTATCAGGGATAGCTGTTTACCGTACTCTGATAGATCACAATGTTCAGCCGGTTATTGCTGCTGGACACAGTCTGGGAGAATACAGCGCACTTGTTGCAGCTGGAGCCATGTCACTTGAAGAAGCACTGCCGCTTGTTGCCGCACGAGGGAAGCTGATGGAAGAGGCCTTTCCAAAAGGACAAGGCTCCATGGCTGCCGTTCTGGGCATGTCGCAGGAAGCAATTGAGGCGGCATTGAATCAGCTGGACTCTGACAAGACAGTTGATCTGGCTAATTTAAACTGCCCGGGTCAGATTGTCATCTCCGGATCTAAAGAAGGCATTGAGGAAGCTGAGCCGCTGCTGAAGGAAAATGGTGCTAAACGGATCAAGCCGCTGAATGTAAGCGGGCCATTTCATTCCAGGCTGATGAAATCGGCTAACGACCAATTTGCTAAAGAATTGGAAAAGGTTGATTTTCATGATGCCAGTATACCGGTTTATGCCAATGTGACGGCGAAACCTGTCACAGAAAAGGATACCGTAAAAGATTTGCTGCTCAGGCAGATGTACTCACCGGTCCGTTTTGAGGAATCGGTTCGTCATATGCTTGACGAAGGAATCGATGCTTTTGTTGAAGCCGGGACCGGAAAAGTCTTGAGCGGCTTAGTCCGGAAAATTGACCGTCAGGCGAAAACATTTGCCGTTCAGGATCCGGACTCATTGGAGCAGTTCTTAACATGGTACAGGGAGGAATCCTGATGCTGAATGGAAAAAGTGCCCTCGTAACAGGTGCTTCGCGCGGTATTGGCCGGGAAATCGCTCTGGAACTGGCACGGCAAGGGGCGAATGTAGCGATTAATTATTCAGGCAGCGAAGACCGTGCACAATCAGTGGTTGAAGAGGTTGAGGCATTAGGTGTAAAATCGTGTAAGATTCAGGCTGATGTGGCTTCTGAACAAGAAACTAAAGCCATGGTGAAGGAAGTCGTTAATGCATTTGGAAGTCTGGATATCCTGGTAAACAATGCCGGCATTAACCGGGATAATTTGTTAATGCGCATGAAGGAAGACGAATTTGATCAGGTTATTAATACGAATTTGAAAGGTGTCTTTCAGTGCACGAAAGCCGTATCACGCCAGATGATGAAACAAAAAGCCGGACGGATCGTTAATGTCTCCTCGGTTGTTGGCGTGAGCGGTAATGCCGGACAAGCCAATTATACAGCCGCTAAAGCGGGTGTCATCGGCTTGACGAAAACGACTGCTAAGGAATTTGCTTCCCGCAATATCCGTGTTAATGCGGTTGCACCTGGCTTCATTTCAACGGAGATGACAGATGCCTTGACGGACGAACAAAAAGATGGGATGCTGTCGCTGATACCGCTGGAAAAACTGGGAGAACCGGAAGACGTGGCACGTACGGTTCGTTTTTTGGCATCTGATGACGCGAACTATATTACGGGTCAGACCATCCATATTGATGGCGGCATGGTAATGTAACATTAGCAGTCGAGCCCGTATGAATTTTTATTAATTGAAAGGAGGTGAACAAACCGTGGCAGACGATGTATTTGCTAAAGTAAAAAATATTATTGTTGATAAATTGGAAGTTGAAGAATCACAAGTGACGATGGAAGCATCTTTTAAAGAGGATCTAGAAGCTGATTCACTTGATGTGGTTGAACTTGTTATGGAACTTGAAGATGAATTTGACATTGAAATCGCTGACGAAGAAGCTGAAAAGATCAATACAGTTGGTGCGGCTGTCGAATACATAAACAGCAGCCAATCATAACGATAGCATTCAAATGAAGTCCCGCACGATGCGGGACTTCTGTTATTTACAACCTTGTACATCTTCAGTACAATGATGCTAACCTTCATACTAAGTGGTGAGAATCGAAATGAATCTGTTACAATTGGAAAAACAGCTGGGTATAACGTTTAACGATCAAGAACTGCTGCGACAAGCCTTCACACATTCATCTTATGTGAATGAGCATCGGAAGGAAGCCATATCGGATAATGAACGTCTGGAATTTCTGGGCGATGCTGTCCTGGAATTGGGTGTTTCCCAATATCTATACAGACAAAAAGACCAATTGCCTGAAGGGGATTTGACGAAATGGCGCGCTTCGATTGTGTGTGAAGCGTCCCTGTTTGAGTTCTCCAGGAACCTCCATTTTGGTGATTATCTTCTGCTCGGGCGGGGCGAAGAACAGTCAGGGGGCCGTGAGCGAGAAGCCATATTGGCAGACGTGTTTGAGGCCTTTCTTGGTGCCCTGTATTTAGACCAGGGTTATGACGCGGTTATCACGTTTTTGGAACACTATGTTTATCCGAAAATAAACACCGGTGCTTTTTCACATGCGATGGATTATAAGAGCAAGCTGCAGGAAGAAATTCAGCAGGAAGGAAATCACAGTATTGCGTATGTCATTGCTGATGAGAAAGGCCCGTCCCACGATAAGGAATTTGTGGCTCAGGTATTAATTGATAATGCCGTCTCAGGTGAGGGAGCAGGTCACACCAAAAAAGAGGCCGAACAGCGTGCTGCTAAAGACACACTGGACACATCAGACAGCAGATGATGATGCATAAAGGCTGTATGCTTATACTCTGAGCACCAGCCTTTTATTATGGTTTAACCAGAATGCTTGTTAAAAATTACGCTTTCCTGACCGCCCGAAGTTCCGTAATGAATGCTTGTGTCTCAGAAGGGCTTAGAGAGCCTTTTTGTTTCACCATATCATACATAAACTTAATATCCTCATATTTATCCAGATCATAGTCATCGGCTTCCATTAATTCACGATTGACGACGTCTAATTGATCAGCCAGTTCATTCAGAATATGCTTCAAATTTTCCCGCGTCGGATTTTCCAGGTTCATGTGAACACTCCTTTAAAGGGCTTTGCATTGCTTATAGTGTCAGCTGTGCCTTCTATTGTCCTTTTCTATATGATAAAATAAACACGTTAAAATGCCAACCCAAGAACGCGAAATGCTGCACAAACGTAAGCGAAACTAGGAGAATAGCTATGTATTTGAAACGATTGGAAAGTGTGGGCTTTAAATCATTTGCAGAACGGATCAGCGTTGATTTTGTTCCTGGTATGACCTCTGTGGTTGGCCCAAATGGAAGCGGAAAGAGTAATATAACCGAAGCGATTAGATGGGTGCTGGGGGAGCAGTCAGCCCGGTCCTTACGAGGGACCACAATGGAAGATGTTATTTTTCAGGGCAGTGATACAAGGCGGGCTCTTAATGTTGCTGAAGTAACACTTGTCTTGGACAATAGTGATAAAACATTGCCGCTTGATTATGAAGAAGTGAGTGTTACCAGACGCGTCTATCGTTCTGGGGAGAGTGAGTTTTATCTTAATAAGCAATCCTGTCGTTTAAAAGATATTGTTGATTTATTTATAGATTCCGGGCTTGGTCGTGAATCCTTTTCAATCATCAGTCAGGGAAGGGTTGAAGAGATACTCAGCTCGAAAGCTGACGAACGGCGCGCTATTTTTGAAGAGGCTGCCGGTGTTTTAAAGTACAAGCAGCGTAAGAAAAAAGCGGAATATAAATTAGCCGAAACGCAGGAAAATCTGTATCGTGTGGAAGATATTATTCAGGAAATTGACCAACAGATCGGACCACTGAAAGAACAGGCGGAAACAGCCCGGAAATACTTAGATAAACAAGAACAATTGAAGCAGCAGGAAATTTCCCTGCTCGTAACAGAAATTGAACAGCTCCATGGTGAGTGGCAGGGTCTTTTGGATGAATTGAAAAAAGAAAAAGATGACGAATTGAAACAGAATACGGCTATTCAGACAAAAGAGGCTGAACTTGAACAGGAGCGGCAGGAACTCCAGAAACTCGATGAAACAATCGAACAGTATCAGGCGGATTTGTTAACTGCAACGGAAAACCTGGAGCAATATGAAGGAAAAAAGCAAGTATTCGATGAACGGACAAAGCACTTAAGTGAAAACCTTGATAAGCTCACCGCACAAAAACAAGAAGCATCTGAGCAGGTTGACAAACTCGAATATGAATACAAACAGGAAAATGAAAAATTCGCCTCGCTAAAACAAACACGCGACGATACAAAACAGCGGGTAACGCAACTGGAGTCAAAACTGTCGATTGACAGGGAAAATATCAGCGGACAAATTGAGGAACTGAAAGCAGATTATATCGAGAACTTAAATGAGCAGGCTGCCAAACGCAATGAAAAACAATCAATCCAGGAACAACTGAACCAGGTTGATGGGAAGAAAAAGAAACAAGCGGAGACATTTGCAGACTTGCTGGCAGACCGGGAAGATTTTAGCGCGAAATTGGAAAAGCTGCGAGCGGATTATTCTGAACAGGAAAAAACATGTCAGGCCCTATCGGAATCATTGCAGCAGGAGAAAAACCAGCTGGCACAGAAACGTCAAGCTTTTCAGGAAGCGCAGTCGAAACTGAACCAGGGTTATCAGCATATTGAAAAGCTGAAGTCCAAACAGGAAATGCTTACAGACATGAAGGAAGACTTTCAAGGCTTTTTCAACGGTGTTAAAGCTGTTCTCCAAGCACGCGAGGATGGGAAACTATCCGGTGTCCAGGGTGCCATGATTGAGCTGATTGACATTCCCAAAACCTATATCACAGCGATTGAAACCGTCTTGGGGTCACAAGCCCAGCATGTCGTTGTCAGCGATGACCAGACAGCGCGCCGTTCCATTGAATGGCTGAAAGAAACAAATAGCGGCCGGGCAACTTTCTTGCCGCTCAATTCCATCAAGGAACGCTTTGTATCACGTGAGATGCTTGCGAATGCAGAAAATCAGTCCGGTTTCATTGGGGTAGCCAGCGATCTTGTAACTGTCTCATCAGCATTTCAGAAAGCGGTCAGCCACTTAATGGGCCATGTGCTGGTCGCCAGGACGCTAAAAGATGCCAATGAACTGGCTGGTGCTGTTAAGCGGAAACACCGGGTTGTGACATTGGAAGGGGATGTTGTTAACCCAGGAGGTTCCATGTCCGGCGGTGCCCAGAAGAAATCAAAACAATCGTTATTCACGAGAGAAAAAGACCTGCAGGACGTGACCGAAAAACTTCAGGATTATCAGCAAAGAACACAGGAATTTCAACAGCAGGTTGATCAGCAAAAGCAGGAGATAAGTCAGCTGGAAGAAGCCATTACGGCAAAAGAAAGTCAGCTGAACCAAGAGCAGGAAAACTTGCAGGCACGTCATGCGGCATTTAAAGAAGCAGAGATGAAGCTTGCTTCACTGAACGATAATTTAGAGCGTTATGATCAGGATAATCAGCAGTTTGAGCAAGATACGAACGATCTGAAAGCCCGTGACGAACAGCTCGCACAAGAACTTGCCGCGATTTCCGGCAAGCTGGAAGAAACCCAGCAGAAGATAGATAAGCTGTCGGAAGAGGAGTCAGCTTATCAGGAGAATCTGGAGCAATTAAAGGATGACTACCAAAAGGCGCAAGTCACGCTTGCTGAACAGGAAGAACGTTTAAAAAACCAGCGTAACAAGACAAACGACGTGCAATCACAGTTAAATGACGCCAGGGAGCAGTACGAACGTTATAAAAAAGATTTGGATGACCTGCAGACGGCTGAGAAATCGAAAGAGACTGAGGACGATATCGACGCAGCGATTTCTGAAGCGAAGGCGCATAAAGAAACAATCACTGAAACAATTCAAACCATGCGTTCGGATCGTTCTCAGCGCACGCAGCGTTTGCAGGAGCAGGACCGCGAACTTAAAGAGGAAACGAAGCAGCATCAGGCGTTTAAAGAGTTGATTCAGGAAAAAGATGTTAAGGCTAATCGTCTTGACGTTGAACTGGAAAACCGTCTGTCTAAGCTGCAGAATGATTATACGATGACGTTTGAAAAGGCCAGACAGTCCTATGATAAAACAGACAATATCGAAGAAACACAAAATATGGTCGCATCTATTCAGCAGGCGATTGACCAGCTGGGGACGGTTAATTTAGGCGCCATTGATGAATATGATCGCATATCTGAACGCTATGACTTTTTATCCGGTCAGCAAAGTGATCTTGTAGAGGCTAAACAGACACTGCATACTGTCATTGCGGAAATGGATGCGGAAATGGAAAAACGTTTTAGTGACACGTTCGGACAAATCAAAACGGAATTCACTACTGTTTTCAAACAATTATTTGGCGGTGGAAAGGCAGAATTACAGCTGAGTGATCCTCAAAATTTGCTTGATACCGGGGTCGAGATTATTGCGCAGCCGCCTGGGAAAAAACTGCAGCATCTTGGACTGCTTTCCGGTGGTGAACGAGCGTTAACTGCGATTGCTTTATTGTTTGCTATATTGCGTGTTCGTCCCGTGCCATTTTGTGTATTGGACGAGGTGGAAGCGGCTCTTGACGAAGCGAATGTTGTCCGCTTTGCCAAATATTTAAAAACATATAGTCAGGATACGCAATTTATTATCATTACGCATCGTAAAGGAACAATGGAACAATCGGATGTCTTATATGGCGTCACAATGCAGGAATCAGGGGTGTCACGTCTCGTTTCCGTCAGGCTGGAAGAGACAGAAGAGCTTATCAATGCGTAGGAGGTAACGGCTGCATGGGATTCATGGATAAATTAAAAAATAAATTTAAACAAAAAGAAAATAATCCGGAAACAGAGGATGTTTCTCAAAAATATAAAGAAGGTATGGAAAAAACCCGCAATTCATTTTCCAGTAAGATTAATGATCTGGTTGCCCGCTACCGGAAAGTCGATGAAGACTTTTTTGAAGAGCTGGAAGAAGTGCTGATTACAGCAGATGTTGGCATTAATACTGTCATGGAACTTGTCGAGGAATTGAAAATGGAAGTGAAACGGCAAAATATCAAAGATACACGAGAGATGAAGGATGTCATTTCTGAAAAACTTGTGGAGATTTATTACGGTGATGATGATGAAACAGTTGAGAAACTGAACTTGCAGGAAGACGGCTTGTCTATTGTTCTTGTTGTTGGTGTGAATGGCGCTGGCAAAACGACGTCAATCGGCAAGCTGGCTTATCAGTTAAAACAGGAAGGCAAACATGTCTTATTGGCCGCCGGTGATACGTTCCGCGCTGGTGCGATTGAACAGCTGGATGCCTGGGGCGAAAAGACTGGTGTGGATGTTATTAAACAGCGTGAAGGCAGCGATCCGGCGGCCGTTATTTTTGATGGTATTAAAGCGGCGCGATCCCGCGAGGCTGATGTTTTAATTTGTGATACGGCAGGGCGGCTGCAGAACAAGGTGAATTTAATGAATGAACTGGCCAAAGTGAAGCGTGTTATTGAACGGGAAGTGCCTGATGCACCGCACGACGTATTGCTGACACTTGATGCTACAACAGGCCAGAATGCCTTGAGCCAGGCAAAAACATTTTCTGAAGCCACGGATGTTTCAGGTATTATACTGACGAAATTGGATGGAACTGCTAAAGGTGGTATCGTGCTGGCCATCCGCAATGAACTTAATATTCCTGTCAAATTTGCCGGTTTAGGTGAAAAAGTTGATGACCTTCAAGCATTTGATGCACATGCCTTTGTCTATGGTTTGTTTGCAGATCTGCTTGAAGATGAGACGGAATGATGGTAAACTCTTGTAAAGAGGTTTCACTTAACAACGCAAGGAATTTGTGCTTAAAGGGGTGAATGGCTTGCTGGAAAAAACAACGCGCATTAATTACTTATTTGATTTTTATGAACCGCTCCTGACCCCTAAACAGCGTCAATATATGGATTTGTATTATCGTGAAGACTATTCGCTCGGTGAAATTTCTGAATTGCTGCAGGTCTCGCGTCAAGCGGTTTATGATAATATACGGCGGACCGAAAGCATGCTTGAATCCTATGAGGAAAAACTGATGCTTTATGATCGTTTTCAAAAACGCATGGTCATTTTAGACCAAATGGATGAGCAAGCGGAAAATCAAGATTTCAGGATCTTCATCAGTCAATTAAAAGAATTAGAGTAGGGGGAACCTTAATGGCATTTGAAGGATTGGCCGATCGTTTACAAAGTACGATGAAAAAGATAACCGGCAAAGGTAAGGTTTCCGAGCAGGACGTTAAGGATATGACACGGGAAGTGCGTCTGGCTCTCTTGGAAGCAGATGTTAATTTTAAAGTTGTTAAAGATTTGGTGAAACGGATAAAAGAACGCGCCGTTGGACAGGAAGTCATGGAAAGTCTGACACCCGGCCAGCAGGTTATTAAAGTCGTCAGGGAGGAATTAACCGAGCTGATGGGCGGTGAACAGAGCACGGTAGCCGTTGCTGATAACCCGCCTACTGTTATTATGATGGTTGGGCTGCAAGGTGCCGGCAAAACGACAACGGGCGGCAAACTTGCCAATTACCTGCGAAAAAAACATAACCGTTCACCGCTTCTCGCAGCCGCTGACGTTTACCGGCCGGCAGCGGTTGATCAGCTGGAGACGGTCGGCGAACAGCTTGATATACCTGTCTTTTCAAAAGGAACAAATGCTGATCCGGTGGCTATCGCTCGCGAAGCTGTTGAGCAGGCAAAAGCAGAGCATAACGATTACGTCATCATTGATACGGCAGGACGGCTCCATGTTGATGAGGACCTGATGGCTGAATTGGAACAGATTAAAGCCGCTGTAACGCCGGATGAAACCTTTCTTGTTGTTGATTCCATGACAGGCCAGGATGCTGTTAATGTGGCAGAAAGTTTCAATGATCAATTAGCGGTCTCCGGTGTTGTTTTGACGAAACTGGACGGTGACACGCGCGGCGGTGCTGCTCTGTCCATAAGAGCCGTTACGGATACACCAATCAAATTTGCCGGCATGGGTGAGAAGCTGGATCAGCTGGAAGCGTTCCAGCCTGAAGGTATGGCCTCACGCATCCTTGGAATGGGCGATGTCCTGAGCTTGATTGAAAAGGCCGAAACAAATGTGAATGAAAAGCAGGCTAAAGAACTCGAAGAAAAAATGCGTACAGCCTCCTTCACATTTGATGATTTCCTGGAGCAAATGGATCAAGTTAAGAAAATGGGACCGCTGGATGATCTGATGAATATGATCCCTGGTGCAAATAAAATGAAGGGCTTGAAAAATGCCCAGATTGATGAGAGCCAGCTTGTGTATATCGAAGCAATTATCCAGTCTATGACCAAAGATGAACGTCAGGATCCGTCTATTATGAACGCAGGCCGAAAAAAACGGATTGCCAAAGGGTCTGGAACGTCTGTATCTCAGGTGAACAGGCTGCTGAAACAGTTTAATGAAATGAAAAAAATGATGAAACAAATGACTGGCACACAAAAAGGGAAGAAAGGCAAAGGTATGAATCTGCCTTTTATGTAGTTCTGAAGCGGCGCTGCTCAGACTGCTGGCCAGCTGGTTCAAAAAATGATTAATCTGTAATGGATAAACACTTTACAGATGTAAGGTGATCTGTTAGAATCTAAAATTGTGAAACAAACATAACGGAGGTGACATTATGGCAGTTAAAATTCGTATGAAACGTATGGGTTCAAAGCGTAATCCATTTTATCGAATTGTTGTAGCTGATTCACGTTCACCAAGAGATGGACGTTTTATTGAACAAATTGGAACATACAATCCAGTTGTCAATCCAACTGAAGTTAAAATCGATGAGGACAAAGCGATGAACTGGATGACAAATGGTGCAAAACCGAGCGACACGGTCCGTAATCTTTTCTCAAAACAAGGCATCATGAAAAAATTTCACGAGCAAAAGAATTAAGTGTTAAGTGATTGATAATCATGACCGGCCTTATTGAATCGATTGTGATACCCCTTGTCGATCATCCAGAGGCTATTGCTGTGACTGAAATGCAGGAAGACACTAAAATTGTGTACCATTTGACTGTCCATGAGAGCGATGCCGGGAAGGTGATCGGCAAAAACGGACGGGTTGCTAAATCAATTCGTACACTGGTCTATGCTGCCAGACCTAAAGCAGAAAAGCGTATTCATTTGGATATTATGTAAAGGGAGAGGCCCGCCTTTCCCTTTTTTAAAACAAATATATGGAACTATTCCAGTCCGGACACGTTTAATGAGAGCGGGGATCCCACATGCAAATTATTAAAAAGGTCCAGGTTAAACAAATTATTACCGAAAAAAGCAAGGCTAAATTGCGGAATAATTTCTATGATCAGAAAATGCGGCTTGAACAAGAATGTCAACAACTTAAGTTTGAACAGCGTAAACAGGAAAATAAGCATACAATGTCCAAACAGGAGCTGTCGCAACGATTTCAAAAAGAGATCGAAAAACGCCAGGAAAAAATGGAGTCGGTTGATTTTAAATCAGAACAACTGGCGATTCTGGAAATGGGCAGTGAAATAACCGAAAAAGAAGTTGATGCGCTTGTTGAAGTCGATGTTGGATCGCACTGGGACGATGTGATGAAAGCCGCGGTTATTGTCATTGAAGACGATGTCGTTGTCCGGATTGAAAATAGCAGGTGATGACATGACAGAACTGTTTAATGCAGGACAAATTGTGAATACACATGGTATCAAAGGCGAGGTGAAAGTACAGCGCATCACTGATTTTCCGGAGCGTTTTGCTTACGGCAATGAGCTGCTTGTGGAGCTTGAAAATGGCACTAAACAAACGTTCACCATCGATGGCTACCGTTCCCATAAGGGTTTTGATCTGCTGCACTTTGCTGGTTTTGACTCGATTAATGATGTCGAGCCATTTAAAGGGCTTTATTTAAAAGTCACAGGTGATCAGCTCACGGAATTGGAAGAAAATGCGTTTTATTATCATGAGATTATTGGCTGTGCTGTGTATCAGACGAACGGTGATTATCTCGGCGATATTAAGGAAATCCTTGCTCCAGGTGCTAATGATGTCTGGGTGATTGAACGAGCGAGTGGCCAGGACGCGCTTATTCCCTATATTGAAGATGTTGTTAAACAGGTTGATGTCTCATCTCGCCAGGTGGTCATTGAACCTATGGAAGGACTGCTGGATTAATGCATATTGATGTCTTAACTTTATTTCCCGAAATGATTGAAGGTGTCTTGAACGCTTCAATTTTAAAAAGAGCACAGGACAACGCTGCATTTAATTACAACCTCGTTAATTTTCGTGATTATTCGGCAAACAAGCATTCAAAAGTTGACGATTATCCATATGGCGGTGGCGCTGGCATGGTTTTAACCCCGCAGCCGGTGTTTGATACACTTGATGCGCTCACGAGCGGCGGGCAAACAAAACCTCGTGTGGTTTTACTGTCCCCCCAGGGTGAGCCTTATCAGCAGTCAAAAGCAGAGGAGCTGGCAGAAGAAGACCATTTGGTGCTGATTTGCGGCCATTACGAGGGGTATGATGAACGCATACGCGAGCACCTTGTTACCGATGAAATATCGATTGGTGATTATGTTTTAACCGGCGGTGAACTTGGGGCGATGGTCCTGATCGATAGTGTGGTCAGACTGCTTCCAGATGCACTGGGGAACAAAGAATCGGCGGCAGAAGATTCATTTTCATCGGGTTTGCTTGAACATCCGCATTATACACGCCCGGCTGACTTTCGCGGTATGAAAGTGCCGGAAGTGCTCTTATCAGGAGACCATGCCAAAATTGCTGAATGGCGCCGGGAAGCGTCACTGAAGCGAACGTATGAACGCCGGCCTGATATGCTTGTTAAGGAGAACTTAACGGAAAAGGATGGCGAATTACTGCGGAAAATCCAGCAAAATGAAGATTGAATTCGCATTTCCAATATGGTATAGTATCTATTGTGCTTACATTAGTTAGAAGCGAAAAAAACGATGTTCCGCTGTCCTTAGTGTGATATGAGCATTGGTTGGAAGGAGTGAAGCAGGATGCAAAGCATTATCGAAGAAGTGACGAAAGATCAGCTTCGTACCGATCATCCTGAATTCCGTGCAGGTGACACTGTCAAAGTTCACGTCAGGGTTGTTGAAGGCACGCGTGAACGTGTACAGGTATTTGAAGGTGTTGTCATCAAACGCCAAGGCGGCGGAATCAGTGAAACATTTACTGTGAGAAAGATTTCTTACGGTATCGGTGTCGAGCGTACATTCCCGCTGCATTCACCTCGCCTTGCGAAAATTGAAGTTTCCCGCCGTGGCCTTGTCCGCCGTGCGAAACTGTACTATCTTCGCAATCTGCGCGGAAAAGCAGCACGTATTAAAGAACGTCGCTAATCCGTCAGTTGAAATTGACTTTGTAAAGGGGCTTGGTGTATTCACGCAAGCCTCTTTTTACTTTTGTCAGGATGCCCGAAAGTCCCTGACAGGCATGAATCATATGACACTGTTCATATAACATTAATGAAGAGATATTAGTAGCAGGCGGTGGGAGTCTATGAAAAAATTAAAGGGCGAATGGCTTGACTTGCTTAAAACGTTATTGATCGTTCTGGGTGTATTTTTAATCATAAGAACCTTTCTTTTTCTCCCGATCGTTGTGGATGGGCCATCCATGAAGCCGACATTGCATAACGGGGATCAGATGGTTGTCAATCGATTTATTTACGATATACATGAACCTGATCGTTTTGATGTTGTTGTGTTTCACGCTTCAGAAAAAAAAGATTTTATTAAGCGGGTTATCGGTCTGCCTGGTGAACATATTACTGTTAAAGATGATCAATTATATGTTGACGGTGATGAAGTGGAAGAACCTTTTCTGCAGGAGCGAAAAGAGCATATGCCGTCTTATCAGACGCTGACGAATGATTTTGATTTAGAGCAGCTCCCTGGCGGCTATGAAACAATCCCTGATAACCATGTGCTTGTGCTGGGTGATAATCGGAACAATTCAACTGACAGCCGGATTTTGGGGCTTGTGTCGATGGATAAGATTATCGGAAAAGCCAGTTTGGTTTATTGGCCGCTAGATCGATTCCAATTAATACACGATTAGGGTGATTATCATGACGATACAGTGGTATCCGGGCCATATGGCTAAGGCTAAGCGTGAAGTGGAAGAAAACGTGTCTTTAGTGGATTTTGTCATCGAACTAATTGATGCACGGGCGCCATTGTCTTCACAAAACCCGCTGTTGCAGTCCATTTTACAGCAAAAACCTAAAATGATTGTTATGATGAAAAAGGATCTGGCAGATGATGAGCTGACAGAAGCCTGGCTTGCTCACTTTAAAGAGCAGGGAATTTTGGCCATTGCCATTGATGTTAATGACATGAGCGATATTAAGCAGGTTATTCAAACAGGCAAGAAATTAGGCCAGGCAAGTCTTGATAAATTAAAAGAAAAAGGCATTAATCCGCGCCCATCCCGAGCTATGATTCTTGGTATTCCGAATGTCGGAAAATCAACTTTGATCAACCGCCTTGCTAATAAAAAGATTGCACAAATCGGCGACAAACCCGGCGTTACCACCAAGCAGCAGTGGCTTAAAATAAAAAATGAGTTTGAACTGCTTGATACATCGGGGATTCTATGGCCGAAATTTGAAGATGAAGCTGTTGGTTACAGACTCGCTGCGATTGGCACTATTAAAGATCACTTGCTGCCGTTAGATGATGTGACTGCTTTTGTCATTCAGTATGTCCAGGCGCACTCTCCCGAACAATTGGAAAAACGCTTCGGGATTGCACCTGATATGGACGATATGTGGGATATCTTCGTTGCTATCGGGAAAAAGCGTGGTGCACTGGAATCAGGCGGGCATGTGAATTTTGATAAAGTAGCTGGTTTGATTATACAGGATCTGCGGGGAGGTAAACTCGGAAAAATTACATTTGAGACACCGCCGGGTAACGCTTAATATCCGGAAGGTGTCTTTTTTAAAAGGCTGATATAATGGCTGCCTGCAGCGCTGATGCAACTGGCTGGGGACTGCTAAACCTTTAGAAGCATTCACACTTCACTTTTCTCACGATCAGCCGATATAAATACAACAGGTGCAGGTGATTCATTTGAAACAATATTCAATAGCGCAACTGAAACAATTATTTGCCGCCGGTCATATTGACGAAAGCTGGCTAAACGAACTGAAATCTGATAACCGCAAAGGTGTGCAAAAACTGATTAAACAGTATGAGCGACAAAGGCTGCAAGAACAGGCGCTGGAAGAAAATTTCCGCCGTATGTCACGCTATGAACAGGCGCTCTATGCGAAAGGCTGTCATTATATCGCTGGCATAGATGAGGCAGGACGCGGTCCACTGGCAGGCCCGGTTGTTGCCTCAGCTGTCATCCTGCCGCCGGACTTCAAACTGCTTGGGCTGAATGATTCGAAACAATTAACTGAAAAAGTACGCAATGATTATTTTACTCTTATCAAACAGGCAGCTGTGAGCTATGGCATTGCCATCATTGATAATCAGACGATTGATGTGATCAATATTTCTGAAGCAGCCAACCGGGCTATGTATGAGGCTGTTGATCAGCTGGACCCATCTCCGGACCATATTTTGATTGATGCCGTGCCGCTTCATGAGCTGCCAACAACGTCTGACGCTATTACAAAAGGTGACCAGAGGAGTATTTCCATTGCTGCTGCCAGTATATTAGCTAAAGTTACCAGGGACCAATTAATGAAGGAAATAGCTGAGAACTATCCCGAGTATGGTTTTAAGTCCAATATGGGGTACGGGACCAAACAGCACTTAGAGACATTGAAGGAACGGGGAGTTTCACCCTACCATAGACGTACCTTTGCTCCTGTACGTGATGCAGCCAAATAGACAGGGAGAGGGTTTTATGCACGTTCATAACCGCGTTTCATCAACAGCCAATGTGACCAGTAAAGCCCGGACATTAAGGCCCGGGCAAATTATTCAAGGTGACGTTGTGAAGCTGTATCCAAATCAAAAGGCGCAAATTCAATTGGGTTCGCAGAAACTAATGGCAAAGCTTGAAGCCCCATTATCATCTGGCGGGAAATACCATTTCCAGGTGCAGCCATCAGAGGATGTTGTTCATTTGCGCGTTATCGGTGAGGAGCTTCCAAAACAGGAAACCGGGAGTACCACTGCATTGCTGCAGCAGTTGAGCCTGAAAACATCGAAGGCTAATGTGAATTTGGCTCAGACGCTTGTGGATGAAAAAATCCCGTTTACAAAAGAGCAGTTGAAACAGGCCTTCCAGCTGTTACATAGTCATAAAAGTGATGCGCAGGCACACCAAACCCTGAAAGGTATGCTGTCAGCAGGTTTGCCAATTACAGAATCAGTTTACAAGGCCCTTGTCTCGATGAACACAACAGCGTTATCTGACCAATTGCAGTCGCTCTTGCAGCAATTGCAAGAAAATCCTGATCCAAGCAAACTTGAAAAGCAGCTGATGTATCGCTTAACACAACTGCTTGGGAAAGGGGATCAAGTGACCTCACCAAAAGAACAGTTTTTAAGCGAGATTAAGCAAATGCTTGACGTAACTGGTTTAACCTATGAAAATCAGCTTGCCCGCAATCAATTTCATAGGCAAGGAATGACCCTCAAGTCCATGCTGATGCAGATGGTTTCGCAAAATGATGGTGTTCTTCATAACCAGTCACAGCAGCTTTTACATTTTCTGAACGGTATGCAAATTCAGTCCGTTAATGAAACCTCCTATGCGATTCAAGCGAATATGTACCTGCCCGGGGCGCCCTTACAATTGCCCGGAGATATACAACTGGAATTCTCCAGCAACAAAACAGAGAGCGGTGCGATTAACCCTGACTCATGCCGTATTTTATTTTACTTAAATCTAACGAATTTAAATGAAACCATTATTGATATGCACGTCCAAAAACGGGCTGTTGCGCTAACCATTTATAATGATCAGGATCAGCTTATGACCGAGAAAGCCTCAGTATTGAGACCCGTACTGAAGAAAGGACTGGAAGCCGCTGATTATAAGCTTTCTGCCGTTACATTTAAACCAATCTATGAAACCAAACCAGCGGGAGATGAAGCTATCAGGACAGCTTATCAGAAACCATACATGGGGGTGGATTATCATATATGACAGATCAACGTCATAAAGCCGTTGCGATGCGATATGAAGAAAGCCATGAACAGGCTCCAAGAGTTACAGCTTCCGGTAAAGGACTGACAGCTGAGACCATTATTCAAAAAGCCAATGATAACCAGGTCCCTGTCCATGAAGATCCGTCGCTGGTTGCGCTGCTCGCCGAATTGAATATTAATGAAACGATACCTGAGGAGCTTTATCAGGTTGTCGCAGAAGTATTTGCCTTTGTGTACAAAACCGATCAGCGTATGGGACGTGAGTGAGATGGTCTCAAATCTGGGCTGATTGCAACGGAGGTTTCCTTGCAGACTTGGAGACAAAATCAGTCATAAGCCGCTATTTCTTGTGAAATTAGTTGTTTTTTTATACAATAGCAGTGCATTGAAATATGATGGGAGGATGAAAGATGAACATTCATGAATATCAAAGCAAAGATGTTTTACGTGAATACGGCGTCAATGTGCCGAATGGCTATGTCGCCTATACAGCTGATGAAGCCGTTGAGGCGGCACAGAAGCTTAATAGTGATGTAAAGGTTGTAAAGGCACAGATTCACGCCGGCGGACGGGGCAATGCCGGCGGCGTCAAACTGGCTAAAAGCGTGGATGACGTGCGCACCTATGCTGAAGAGCTTTTGGGCAAACAGCTTGTTACACATCAAACTGGCTCTGAAGGAAAAGAAGTGACGCGTTTATTAATTGAAGAAGGATCAGATATTCAAAGTGAATATTACGTTGGCCTGGTTCTGGATCGTGCCACTTCACGCATTGTTATGATGGCATCCGAAGAAGGCGGAACTGAGATTGAAGAGGTAGCTTCGGAATCTCCGGAGAAAATCTTCAAAGAAGTCATTGATCCTGTCGTCGGACTTGCTGGCTACCAGGCACGCAGACTGGCGTTCAATATTAATATGCCGGACGAGCTTATCGGTAAAGCTGCGAAGTTCATGATGGGGCTTTATGATGTCTATGTGGAAAAAGATTGTTCCATTGCTGAGATCAACCCGCTCGTGACAACAGGTGACGGCCAAGTGATGGCACTTGATGCTAAATTGAATTTCGACGATAATGCTATGTTCCGTCAGCAGGATCTTACGGAGCTGCGGGATCTGAGTGAAGAAGATGATAAAGAAATTGAAGCATCCAAATCCGGCTTGAGCTATGTCGCACTCGACGGCAATATTGGCTGCATGGTCAATGGTGCTGGTCTTGCTATGTCAACAATGGATATTATTAAACATTATGGCGGCGATCCGGCTAACTTCCTTGATGTTGGCGGCGGCGCAACGGCCGAAAAGGTAACTGAAGCATTCAAAATCATTCTGTCCGATTCAAGCGTAAAAGGTATTTTTGTTAACATTTTCGGCGGCATCATGAAATGCGATGTCATTGCTGAAGGTGTCGTAGAAGCGACTAAGCAAATGGGTCTCGAAATCCCGCTTGTCGTACGTCTCGAAGGCACTAATGTCGAATCAGGCAAACAAATTCTGGATGAATCAGGATTGAATATTACATCGGCCGCATCTATGGCAGACGGTGCAGAAAAAGTTGTTTCCGCGGTTAAATAACGTGGCCAAATGACAATAATCAAGGAAAGGACGGACGAAAATGGGTGTATATGTTGATCAAAACACTAAAGTGATTGTACAGGGAATTACAGGCGGCACAGCCAAATTTCATACGAAACAAATGCTTGAATACGGAACAAATATTGTAGGCGGTGTTACACCGAAAAAAGGTGGCACTGAAGTTGAAGGTGTTCCCGTTTTTAACACTGTTCAGGACGCTGTTGATGAAACAGGTGCGAATGCTTCAGTTGTCTATGTTCCGGCTCCAGCAGCAGCGGATGCGATTCTGGAAGCAGTTGACGCTGAATTAGATCTTGTTGTCTGCATCTCGGAGCATATTCCGGTTATGGATATGGTTAAGGTTAGACGTGCGATGGAAGGCAAGAAGACACGGCTTGTTGGACCGAACTGCCCAGGTGTGATTACAGCCGATGAATGTAAAATTGGTATTCAGCCGGGCTATATCCATAAAAAAGGCCATATTGGCGTTATCTCCAGATCAGGCACGTTAACATATGAGGCTGTTCATCAACTATCAGAGGCCGGCTATGGACAGACGACCGCTGTCGGCATTGGCGGTGATCCGGTCATTGGTACGGACTTTATTGATGCTCTGTCAGCTTTCAATGATGATCCAGAGACAGAAGCCGTTGTTATGATTGGTGAAATCGGCGGTGCAGCAGAAGAGGAAGCGGCCCGGTGGGTTGATGCTAATATGGACAAACCGGTTGTTGGCTTCATTGGCGGCACAACAGCCCCTCCAGGAAAACGGATGGGTCACGCTGGTGCTATTATTTCCGGCGGCAAAGGAACGGCTGAAGAAAAAATCCGTATCATGAATGAATGCGGAATCGCGACAGCTGATACGCCAGCCGTCATTGGCGAAACAATGATTAACGTATTAAAAGAAAACGGCTTGCAGGAAAAATGCAAAACTCACTGATGTTATAGACAGGAACCCAAAGATGGCGATCTTTGGGTTCCAATTATCAAAAAGGGTGTGATTGATTGGAATTAATGCGTAAGCGGTTAATTCATATTCACAGATGCCGGGGTATCACACGCAGGACTATTCGTAAATTTATTCATTATGATTCCTCGCTGAAAACGATCTATCATCTGACTGCCTCAGAAATCAGCCGATTTTTTTCGCTGCCTCTGAACAAAGCTTCTCTCTTTCATTCTGACCTTAAAAATCCCGCATTGAAACGACGTATTCAGCAAGATCTTAAATCTATTACTGTGATAACGATAGTTGACGCCGTGTATCCTTATGTGTTAAAAACTATTAAAGATGCGCCGCTGGTATTGTATGCCTTAGGTAATATCGATTTATTGACGCAGCAGCCGCTCCTGAGTGTGATTGGCACAAGACGTCCATCCTCTGAAGCGGCTTCGAAAATGAATAAGTTTGTGCTGCCTTTAATCCAGAACGATTGGGTTATTGTCAGTGGTATGGCAGCAGGAATTGATGGTTATGCCCATAAGCTCGCTATTAACCATAATGGGCCGACAATTGCTGTTATGGGCAGTGGTTTTAATCATATTTATCCCAGACAGCATAGTGAGCTTTTCCAAAAGATTGCCGCTGAAGGACTGCTTTTATCGGAATATCCTCCCGATATCCCGCCGGAACGTCATCACTTCCCCGAGCGGAATCGGATTATCAGCGGCTTGAGTTTTGCTACATTTGTAATTGAAGCCACCGAAAAAAGCGGGACGTTAATTACGGTTGATCAGGCTCTTGATCAGGGCAGAGATGTTTACGCTCTTCCTGGTTCACCGCTAGCATTGCAGACAGCTGGATGTCACCGTATGATACAGGATGGCGCGAAACTCGTCCAGGAGCCAGGGGATATTATAGAGGACTGGACAGGAATTGGTCCGAATTGGGGCATATGATAACGTATTTGACAAACACAGCATAACTATTTAGTATTAGTAAAGATTTTCCATTAAATGTATGAATGCAACTCCGGGAGGAAATGCTATGTCTGATTATCTGGTGATTGTTGAGTCACCGGCAAAAGCTAAGACAATTGAACGCTATCTGGGAAAGAAATATACAGTGAAAGCATCCATGGGACATGTGCGTGATTTGCCGAAAAGTTATATAGGTGTTGATCCTGATAATCAGTTTGATCCGAAATATATAACGATTCGCGGTAAAGGGGATGTGCTGAAAGAATTAAAGTCAGCTGCTAAAAAAGCTAAAAAAGTTTATCTGGCTGCTGACCCTGACCGCGAAGGTGAAGCTATCGCCTGGCATTTGGCCTATGCACTGAATATTGATGAAAATACCAAATGCCGGGTTGTTTTTAATGAAATTACAAAAGAAGCGATTAAAGAATCATTTCAGCATCCGCGCTCGATAGACCGTGATCTTGTCGATGCTCAGCAGGCACGGCGTATTCTTGATCGACTGGTCGGCTATAATATCAGTCCATTACTATGGAAAAAAGTCAAAAAAGGTTTGAGCGCCGGAAGAGTGCAATCTGTTGCACTTAAAATGGTCATTGACCGCGAAAAGGAAATTGAAAATTTTAAATCAGAAGAATATTGGTCAATTGACGCACAATTTCAAAAAGATAAAGATGTTTTTGAAGGCTTTTTTTATGGTTTCGATGGTAAAAAGCAGGAGCTGAAATCCGAGAACGATGTCAAAAACATCACCAACAAGCTGGATGGCAATAAATTCACCGTTAATAACGTAACGAAAAAGGAACGCAAACGTAATCCATCCAAACCGTTTACCACATCTTCACTTCAGCAGGAAGCTGCTCGTAAACTTAATTTCAAAGCCAAGAAAACGATGATGGTAGCCCAGCAATTGTACGAAGGAATTGACCTGGGTAAAAAAAATGGTGGTACTACGGGTTTGATCACCTATATGCGTACCGATTCCACCCGTATAGCTGAAACGGCCAAACAAGAGGCTAAAGGTTATATTGAGGAACTTTATGGCAAAAACTATTTGGGCTCTCCGAATAAAGGCAAAGGCAAGCAGCAGCAGGGTGCCCAGGATGCTCACGAAGCTGTCAGGCCGACATCCGTGAACCGGGACCCCAAATCATTAAAAGAGACGCTGTCACGTGATCAGTACCGTCTTTACAAATTGATCTGGGAACGGTTCCTTGCCAGTCAGATGGCGCCCGCTGTTATGGATACAATGACCGTAAATTTGCTTAATAATGGGATTGAGTTTCGGGCAAATGGTTCAAAATTAAAATTTAACGGGTTTATGAAAGTGTATGTTGAGGGAACAGATGACAAGAAAAAAAGTGACAATAAACTGCTCCCTGAACTAACGGAGGGTATGATTGTTGATGCAACAGACATTACACCTAATCAGCACTTTACACAGCCTCCGCCAAGATTTACTGAAGCAAGACTTGTCCGGACAATGGAAGAGCAAGGAATAGGACGTCCGTCAACGTATGCTCCCACTCTTGATACAATACAACGGAGAGGGTATGTACAACTTGACAGTAAACGTTTTGTCCCAACTGAGCTGGGAACGATTGTCATGGATATCCTGAAAGAATTTTTCCCGCAAGTCATCGATGTTGATTTTACGGTCCAAATGGAAGACGACCTGGATGCTGTCGAAGAAGGAAAGGCCAAATGGATCAATGTGCTCGATGAGTTTTACAGCGGCTTCCGGAAACGTTTGGAAAAAGCGGAACAGGAAATGGAAAAGGTCGAGATACGGGATGAGCCTGCTGGGATAGACTGTGAATATTGCGGTCATGAAATGGTTTATAAGATGGGGCGTTACGGCAAGTTTATGGCTTGTTCCAATTTTCCTGAATGCCGGAATACAAAACCGATTCTAAAGAAAATTGGTGTCACCTGTCCCAAGTGTCAAAAGGGTGATGTCGTTGAACGGAAATCGAAAAAAAACCGGAAATTTTATGGCTGCGATCGGTATCCGGAATGTGATTTTGTCTCCTGGGATAAACCGATTGCCAGACCTTGCCCAAAATGTGGTTCACTGCTTGTAGAAAAGAAAACGAAAAAGGAAACAAGAGTCCAGTGTACCCAGTGTGATTATAAAGAAAGTGTTGATAATTGACTGCCTGTTTAAACCAGGCAGTTTTTCTTGTGTTCTATAATCACAAAAGCCTCTGCGGACACAATTCTGTCATAAATAACGAAATGTTCCTACATTCATTAATCTGTTGATTGACTATTTAAATCGAAAGAGCTATAATAGCGCATTGCTAAGGTAGATGCTTGACAGATCAGGCTTTGACTTTTTAAAGTATAGCAGTGGTGACAAATTAGCTAAGAGTTAATCGAACTGTGTTTGTTTTTGAATTTTAATATAATTCTGTTAAATTAGTTGCTGCAGGTTTTGAAATGTGATATGATTTATTAGCTGTATGGCGGGGTGTAGTTCTAATGGAAATGAGACATTTTTTGACAGACTTTACCGAATACCTGCAAATTGAGAAAAATGCGTCACCCTATACAGTTCGTTTTTATGTGGATGATCTGGAGGATTTCTTTGCGTTCTTAGAAGAGGAACAGATCAGCTCACTTGAAGATGTTAATCAACGCATTATTCGTGTGTATCTGACCAGGTTATATAAACGAAAACTTGGCCGCCGGTCCGTCTCCAGAAAAATTTCCAGTCTGAAAAGCTTTTATCGTTTTTTGGAGCGTCACGAGCAAGTAACAGCTAATCCATTTATTTATGTCAGTCTTCCGAAAACAACACATCCAATTCCGGGTTTTTTATATACTGAAGAATTGGAGAAACTGTTTAGTGTCAGTGATTTAAATGATCCACTTGGTCAGCGCAACCAAGCGTTGCTCGAAATATTTTATGCCACAGGCATACGTGTCAGCGAATGCCAGAATGTTAAGCTTGGGCACATTGATTTTACGATTGGGACAATGTTTGTTAATGGAAAAGGCAATAAAGAACGGTATCTCCCATTTGGCCACTTTGCAGAAACGGCTTTGGAACATTATATTAATGATGGACGTGAAAAATTGCTGGAAAAGACAACATCTTCTCCTGATGCTGTCTTTTTAAATGCCAGAGGCGGTCCGTTAACTGCCCGGGGAATGCGGATGATTTTAAATAAAATGGTAGAAAATGCCGCAATGACGGTCCATGTTCATCCTCATAAACTCAGGCATACATTCGCGACGCATATGCTGAATGAAGGCGCCGATCTCCGGACACTTCAAGAGCTTTTGGGGCATGAAAACTTATCGTCCACCCAAATTTATACACACGTTACAAAAGATCATTTACGGGAAGTGTATATGGATAGTCATCCGCGGGCAAAAGAATAATTACTTGAAAGAGGTGGTGCACGTGACGGAAGGTATGCATGCCACAACGATTTTTGCTATTAGACATAATGGGCAATGTGCGATGAGCGGTGATGGTCAGGTAACAATGGGTGATGCCGTTGTTATGAAACATAAAGCAAAGAAAGTGCGCCGGTTATATAAAGATCAGGTGCTGGCTGGATTTGCCGGATCAGTCGCGGATGCATTTACACTGTTTGAAAAATTTGAAGGGAAATTGGAAACGTTCGATGGCAACCTTGCCAGAGCAGCTGTTGAACTGGCCAAAGAATGGCGCAGTGATAAGGTTCTGCGTAAATTGGAAGCCATGCTGATTGTCGTGAATAAGGATAAGATGTTTCTTGTATCAGGAACTGGTGAAGTCATCGAACCTGATGATGGCATACTGGCGATTGGATCCGGCGGAAACTACGCATTGAGTGCGGGCAGGGCTTTAGTTAGGCACACAGACAGCTTGTCAGCTAAAGAAATCGCCCAGGCATCTCTTGAAATTGCAGGCGAAGTCTGTATCTATACAAATGATCACATAACGCTGGAAACAATTGATTAAGGAGGCCTTGATTGCATGGGAATAGATTATACCCCGAAACAAATTGTGGAACAGCTCGACCGGTATATTGTCGGTCAGGCTGAAGCCAAAAAGTCAGTTGCTGTGGCGTTAAGAAATCGGTATCGGCGCATGAAACTTGATGCGCAAATCAAGGATGAAATAGTTCCGAAAAACATTCTCATGATTGGTCAGACAGGGATTGGCAAAACGGAAATTGCCCGGCGTTTAGCCAGTATGGTCAGTGCTCCGTTTATTAAAGTGGAGGCAACTAAATTCACCGAAGTTGGCTATGTTGGACGTGATGTCGAATCAATGATCCGGGATTTAGTTGAGCAAGCTTTGAGAATGGTTAAAGACGAAAAAATGGAAGAAGTCAAAGGCCGTGCAGAACAGGAAGCTAATAAAAAGCTCGTTGAACTGCTGGTTCCTCAGACAAAAAAACAAAATAGTGTCAAAAACCCGTTCGAAATGTTATTTTCGGGTCAGAATGAGGAAGAGGAATCAGATGAGCAGACAGAGCAGAGTGATGAGGTTAAAAACAAACGCAAACAAGTGGAACATCAGCTGGCATTAGGCGAATTGGAAGATAGAACTGTGACAGTTGAAATGGAGGAGACCCCCCCATCGATGTTTGATATGCTGCAGGGATCAGGCATGGAACAGATGGGTATGAACATGCAGGATGCATTCAGCAAATTCATGCCCAATAAAAAGAAAAAGCGCAAACTTCCTGTTTCGGAAGCGAGAAAAGTGCTAACGACTCAGGAGGCTCAGAAACTTGTCGATATGGATGAGGCGGCACAGGAAGCCATCGATCGTGCTGAACAATCCGGTATTTTATTTATCGATGAAATTGATAAAGTCTCCGGTAAGCAGGATGATTCCGCAAATGTCTCACGTGAGGGTGTACAACGGGATATACTCCCAATTGTTGAGGGGTCAACCGTTGAGACGAAGCACGGCTCAGTTAAAACGGATCATATGCTGTTCGTTGCTGCTGGAGCCTTCCATACAGCGAAGCCATCCGATTTAATACCGGAACTTCAAGGGAGATTTCCGATTCGGGTTGAACTTGAGAAGCTTGCTGTCGAAGATTTCAAACGTATACTGAAGGAGCCATCCAATGCATTATTGAAACAATATTCAGCATTGTTGGAAACAGAAGGTATAAATGTCACGTTTACTGACAATGCTGTGAACAGATTGGCAGAAATTGCTGTTCAGGTGAATCAGGAGACAGATAATATCGGTGCCAGAAGACTGCATACGATACTGGAAAAATTATTGGAAGATTTGTCGTTTGAAGCGCCTGATATTAATATGGAGACGATTGAAATCACAGAAAACTATGTTGATGATAAACTCAGCAGCATTATACAAAACAAAGACTTAAGCCAATTTATTCTATAGATGGTACGTTAGTGATGAATGGAGGAAAATGGAAAATGGAATTATTAGAACGAGCTCGAAAAATTAATGCCATGCTGCAAAAAACCGGTGGTAAGCCAGTTGACTTTAATGATATGTCTGTAACGCTTCAGGATGCTATTAAAGGCAACATTTTCATCCTTAGCCGCCGTGGAAAGCTATTAGGCTATGCGATCAACCAGGAAATTGAGAATGAGCGTATGAAATCAATGCTGGAAGAACGTCAATTTCCTGAGGAGTATACGCACGGTTTATTTAACATTTTTGAAACAACAGCCAACTTGGATATAGACAGTCCTTTCACAGCATTTCCGGTTGAAAACCGTGAACTGTTTAAAGATGGTCTGACGACGATTGTTCCAATTATTGGCGGTGGCGAACGGTTAGGTACATTAGTGCTGAGCAGATTATCGGAAAGCTTCAATGAAGATGATCTATTGCTCGGGGAATATGGTGCTACTGTTGTCGGCATGGAGATGCTGCATGAAAAAACCGAAGAAATTGAAGTGGAAGCCAGGAGTAAAGCAGTTGTTCAAATGGCCATTAGTTCGCTTTCGTACAGTGAACTGGAAGCCATCGATCATATTTTCGAAGAATTGAATGGTCGCGAAGGATTGCTTGTTGCCAGTAAAATTGCTGATAGAGTCGGCATTACACGATCTGTTATCGTTAATGCGTTACGCAAACTGGAAAGCGCTGGTGTTATTGAATCCCGCTCACTTGGTATGAAAGGAACATATATTAAAGTGCTGAATGACAAATTCCTGGTCGAGCTGGAGAAATTGCGTTCAAAATAAGGTGTCCGCTAAAAAGTAAATGGCAAGATAAAAAACGATTATCATCATGATAATCGTTTTTTTATTGGATCTGATTTAGTATGCAAGTTCCTCATTAGCTACTAAACAACAATTTATTGACAAACTAATGACAAAGTCATAGGAATTTCAAACTAATTGTATTCATGAAGAGAAAAAAATGTCGAATCATGATAGACTTTTACACTATTTTACATTACAATGACGATATGGATAAGATTGGTTACTATGCTGGTTCACTTGACAAATGAAGAATTGATTTGACAATCCTGCCTGAATGTTTGCGGGATATTCCGGCGAAGAGGAAACAAGTTTTAAAACAATGTTAGGAGGGGAGTCCAATGGGGATGTTCTCCGGCGTCGTGCAAACACTGGATAACTCTCTCCAGTATGCTTCCGCTAAGAATCGTGCTATTTCCAACAATATTGCTAATGCGGATACACCTGGGTATAAAGCGAAAAATGTTGATTTTAAGAACGTTTTACAGCAGGAAATGACATCACCACAAGCAGCTAAACGTACCCGTCCCGAACATATACCATTTTCTCAATCGAATACGAATCAGTCATTTTCTACAACGACAAACAACACGACGTATAACCACAATGGAAACAGCGTGGACGTAGATAAGGAAATGGCGGATCTGGCGAAAAATCAAATTTACTATCAGGCCTTGGTCGATCGTCTGAATGGTAAATTGTCCAGTCTTAAAACGGCTATTGGAGGAGGCAGTTAGTGATGTCGATATTTGATAGTTTAAATACAAGTGCCAGTTCATTGACAGCCCAGCGTCTCCGGATGGATGTTGTTTCATCGAATATAGCGAATGCGCAAACGACACGGGCAGACATGAATGCAGACGGCACTTATGAACCATATCGGCGAAAGATGGTGACAATGGAACCAAAAGGGGATAATTTTCAATCCTTTTTGGATCAGGCTGTTAATTCGAAAACGTCTCGTACGGGTTCAGGCGTTAAAGTGTCGCAAATAACGGAAGATGATTCCCCGTTTAAACAGAAATATAACCCAAACCATCCGGATGCTGGACCTGACGGCTATGTAGAGATGCCGAATGTTGATCCTTTGAAGGAAATGGTGGATTTAATGGGAGCATCCAGATCCTATGAGGCTAATGTGACAGCTATTAACGCCAGTAAGAATATGCTGATGAAGGCCCTTGAAATCGGAAAATAAACCTAACACTCCCATTTGGAATTGTGGCTTGTAACATACAAGGTTGCAGGAAAGGAGTATTTCGATGAGTGGATTTTTGCATGGCATTCCAGACAGTCAAGCTGTTAAACCAGATGCTGACCAAGTCAAGCAGGCGGTATCACCGAGCGAAGCACAGCAGGATTTTGCTGATTCGTTAAAAAAAGCTATTAACAATGTTAATGATGCTCAAATTACGTCAGATAAAAAAACAGAGGCAATGGCTAAAGGCGATACCGAAAATCTGCACGATGTTATGCTATCGGCCCAAAAGTCACAAATCACTTTGAAAGCTTCTGCCCAAGTACAGCGTAAAGTGATTGATGCTTACAATGAAATTATGCGTATGCAAATTTAGCAAATATGGCTGATGGTTAGAACGTTAATTTATGTTAAATAGTTAGGTACTAGAATCAGATATTAAAGCCTGCTTATTATCTGATTGACTTTTTTAGAATTTGGCGGGAAAAATTTATGAAGACAAAAATAATAGAAGCAAAAGATAAGGCTAAGTCTTTTTGGACTGAACGTTCCAAAAGTCAAAAAGGAATATTTATAGGCTCGATTGCGATCGTTCTTATTATCATTATAGCTATTATTCTACTGGTCTCTGGTTCAAAATTTGTGCCGCTGTATAATGACTTATCCGCTCAGGAAATCAGTCAGATTAAAGATGAATTAGATTCCAAAGGTGTTGCATATGAGGTCGAAAGCAGCGGAACCACAATAAAAGTTCCTGAGGAGAAAGTTGATTCACTGCTTGTTGATCTGGCTGGTGAAGGAATACCGGATAGTGGCAGCATTGATTATTCGTTCTTCAGTGATAATGCTTCCTGGGGGATAACGGATAATGAATTCGATATGATCAAGCTGGACGCTATGCAAAATGAAATGGCTAATATGATCAAAGGTGTCGAAGGTATTCGTGATGCTGACGTTATGATCAATATGCCGGAAGATCCTGTTTTTGTCAGTGAATCCCAACAGGAAGCAAGCGCATCAATTGTGATTAACACAGAGCCCGGCTACGATTTTAAAGGAAATGAAATCAGTGCCTTATATCACTTGGCTGCGAAGGCTGTTCCGAATCTGAATGAAGACAATATCAGTATCATGAACCAGTACTTTGAATATTACGATCAGGATTCACAGCTTGGTACCGGTAAAGAAGATACATATACATATCAGCAAAATGTTAAGAAAAATATCGAAAAAGATGTCCAGCAGCGGGTCCAGCAAATGCTGGGAACGATGGTTGGCCGTGATAACGTCATTGTATCAGTGACAGCTGATGTTGACTTTACTGAGGAAAGCCGGGTTGAAGAGCTGGTTAAGCCGGTTGATATAGAGGAAATGAAGGGTTTGCCTGTAAGCATCAAAACAGTCGAAGAAACCTATGAGGGTGAGCCGCCTGCTGGTGGTGAGCCCGGAACAGGTGATGGCGATATCCCTAATTATGAGGCATCCGAAGAAGGTGACAATGGCGACTATGAGGTGTCCAAAAAAACGGTTAACAACGAGTATAACCGGATCCGTAAAGAAATTGCCGAGAGTCCTTATAAAGTTCGCGATCTAGGTATTCAAGTTGCTGTCGATGAAGCGAAAAATAAACAAGACGGCGATGGCAATGTGCAGTATTTGTCGAATCCAGAACAGGAAACGGTCAGTTCAGGTATTTCATCAATTTTGGATTCGGTTATTAGCACAACCATTGATGGCGATTACGATGAAAATATCGACCCGGAAGAGAAAACATCGATCGTGTTTCAGGAATTCAGTGAAAGCTTTGATGCTCCAGAGCCATCTCCTGCTATCCCGGTATGGATGTATGTTGTTGGCGGGACCCTGCTGGCCATTATTATTGCTTTAGCTGTGATGCTGCTGCGAAACAGAAAACAGAAGAAAAACGAGGAAACGGTTTTTGAAAGTACTGTCACCGAAGAAACTGAGCCAGACGTACCGGAAATGGAGAGTGCCGAGGATTCTGAATCTGTTAAGCGGACGAAGCAATTAGAAAAAATGGCGCAGGAAAACCCGGAAGATTTCGCTAAATTGTTGCGAAGCTGGCTTTCAGATGATTAAGGAGGAAGATGCAGATGCCCAGACAAGAGGCGTTGTCCGGTAAACAAAAGGCGGCTGTTTTATTAATCTCACTGGGGCCCGACGTATCGGCACAAGTTTATAAACATCTATCTGCGGAAGAAATTGAAAGCCTGAGCCTGGCTATCTCGTCAGTTCGAAAAGTACAACCCGATGTCAAGGAGGATACCCTGAATCAATTTCATCAGATGGCAATTGCACAGGATTACATTTCACAGGGTGGTATTGGTTATGCCAAAACGGTTCTCGAGAAGGCCTTTGGCGATCAGGAAGCAACAAATATCGTTGATCGTTTGACGTCATCTTTACAAGTCAGGCCTTTTGATTTTGCTCGTCAGGCCGGTCCGCAGCAGGTGCTGAACTTCATTCAAAATGAACATCCGCAGACGATAGCTCTTGTTTTATCCTATCTTGATTCAGAACAATCCGGACAGATTTTGTCCGGACTGCCGCAGGAGATGCAAGCAGAAGTAGCTAAACGTATTGCGACAATGGATTCGACATCACCGGAGATTATTAATCAGGTTGAGCAGGTGTTGGAACGTAAACTTTCCTCATCAGGTACTGAAGACTATACTCAGACGGGCGGTATTCAGTCAGTCGTTGAAGTCTTAAATGGCGTTGATCGAAGTACAGAGAAGACAATTCTTGATACATTGGAAATTCAGGACCCTGACTTGGCAGAGGACATTAAAAAACGCATGTTTGTGTTTGAAGATATTATTGTGCTGGATAATCGTGCTATTCAGCGTGTTATCCGGGAAGTTGACCATGAGGACTTGCGCCTTTCACTGAAAACGGCCAGTGAAGAGGTTAAAGAGACAGTGTTTAAGAATATGTCCCAGCGAATGTCAGAAACATTTAAAGAAGAAATGCAATTCATGGGTCCTGTCCGGCTGCGTGATGTAGAAGATGCACAAATGCGAATTGTTGAGTCTATCCGTCATCTTGAGGAAATTGGCGAAATTATCATTGCACGTGGCGGAGGAGACGATATCATTGTCTGATCGCATTTCAAAACAGTCCGAAATAACTGGAAAAAGACGTATTACTGTCCGGCCTGTGAGCGGCAGACATTCAGCTGATGCCACGCTGGCAGATGCTAGTGAAACAAAACACGAGACTGTTCAATCAGAAATAAAACAGGCGCAAGAGGAATTGGAACGGCTAAAGGTCAGACAAACGGAAGTTATCGACCAGACAAATGCTGAAATTGAAGCTGCGCAAACGGCTTGGAAAGAGGAAAAACAGACATATATCGAACAGGCCAGACAGGAAGGATATACTGACGGGTTTAATCAGGGATTACAACGTGGCCAGGATGATTACCAGCAATTAATATCGAATGCTAATGACGCTGTTAAAGCGGCACAGCACGACTATTATAAGACCCTTGATGAGAGTCATGACCAGCTGCTGGATTTAGCCGTTCATATCGCGGAAAAGATCATGCATCAGCAGTTAAGCGAACAGCCCGAATCCTTGATGCCGCTTGTAACATCAGCAATCCAGACAGTAAGAGATAAATCAAATGTCGCACTGTACTTGAATCCAGCTGATTATGATCTGATCAGCCGGCAAAAAGACGAGCTTACGAGCTTTACCGGCAAAGATACGGTTCTTTCCATATATGCTGATGATACGTTAAGTGAAGGAAGCTGCCTGATTGAACATCCATTTGGCCGTATTGACGCTGGTATTGATGCGCAATTGCAACAACTGCGCACAACATTACGGGAAATCGGTATGGAGAATGATCTATGAATATGACCAAATATTTTGATGCGATTGACCGGACAGATTTGTTTAAACGCTATGGAAAAATATTGCGGGCTGTCGGTTTGATGATTGAATCGCGCGGACCAGAGGCAAATATTGGAGAAGTTTGTTACATTCATCGTCCGTCGCATGCACCCGTGATCATGGCCGAAGTGGTTGGTTTCAGAGACGAAACGATTATGTTGATGCCATATGGGTCAATTAGCGAAATCGGCCCCGGTTCTCTGGTGGAGTCAACCGGGAAACCACTTACGGTGAAGGTCGGTCCGGGTCTAATTGGTCAAGTCATTAATTCGCTTGGTGAATGTTTGGATGGTTCGGCATTGCCTAAAGGTCTAACCAGCTATTTAACAGAGCAGCCACCGCCGAATCCTCTGGACAGACCGACCATATCAGAGCCAATTCAAGTAGGTGTTAAAGCTATAGATGCAATGCTGACAGTTGGAAAAGGTCAGCGAATTGGTATCTTTGCTGGAAGCGGCGTTGGCAAGAGCACATTGCTCGGGATGATGGCCCGCTACAGCACGGCAGATATTAATGTGATTGGTCTAATAGGGGAACGTGGCCGCGAAGTTCGTGAATTTATTGACCGCGAACTCGGTGAAGAAGGGCTGAAAAAGTCAGTCGTTGTGGTCGCAACATCAGATCAGCCGGCTCTTATGCGCGTTAAAGGTGCCTATACGGCCACAGCTATCAGTGAATATTTCCGGGATCAGGGCTATAAGGTGAACCTGTTGATGGACTCGGTAACGCGCGTGGCGATGGCACAGCGTGAAATCGGCCTGGCGACAGGTGAGCCCCCAACGACGAAAGGCTATACACCCTCAGTTTTTTCGACACTCCCGAAATTGCTGGAACGTACAGGGACAAGCAGTCAGGGATCGATAACCGCTTTTTATACGGTGCTTGTTGATGGGGATGACATGAACGAACCCATTGCCGATAGCGTGCGGGGCATTTTAGATGGGCATTTTATTCTTGATCGGAATTTGGCCGAACAAGGTCAATTTCCGGCTATCAGTATTTTGCAATCGATCAGCAGGGTTATGACAAGTATTGTGACAAAAGAACATCTGGACGCGGCACAGCAAATTAAAGAACTGATAGCAGCTTATGAAGAGAACCGTGAATTAATCCAGATTGGCGCTTACAAACGCGGGACAAATCAGGCCATTGATCGTGCTATTACCTATCACCCGAAAATTCAGGCCTATTTAAAACAGGGAACTGACGACTATTACGCAATGGATGAGTCAATCAGTCAAATGCAAACGCTGCTGAATGGAGGGGCTTGATAATGACGGAAACAGCTGCGCTTACGAAAGTTCTGCATATTAGGGAAAATGAAAAGGATCATGCTCAAAAAGCCTATCAGACATCGATTGATCAGTTTGAAAATGTGGCAACCGAGTTGTATGAATTGCTCCGGAAAAAAGAAACAGCTGAGGCAGCCTATGAGCAATGCTTACAGAAACCGGTCCCCATTAACAAAGTTCGGGAACAGGCTGATTATATTGCAAATTTAACTGAACAGATTACAGATTTGCAGAACCATGTACAGCGCGCCCGAAATAATATGGAAACGAAACATCAACACCTATCTCAAGCTTATGTGGAAATGAAGAAATTTGAAAAGCTGATCGAAAAGCGCCAGCGTGATAGCGCGGCTGTCGTTAAAAAGCAAGAAGAAGCTGCAATGGATGAGATGTCGATGCAACAGTATATGAGCCAAAAAACAGGTGAGACATATGGTACAGAAATCTGAATATGACAAAAAGAAAATGAATCCGTTGCTGTGGTTTCTTGTTGTAATTGTGATACCCGGACTTATTGTATTATTCCTTGTTGCTATGATAATGACGATGGCAGGTGTTGATGTTACAGGATGGGCAAAAGAAAAAGCCAGTCATATTCCGGTTGTATCGGATGTTCTTTCAGATGATCAGGAACAGCATGACAAGCAGGCGGGAGCCAAGCTGCGTGAAAAGGTCGATAAACAAGACGATAAAATTGACTCATTAAATGGGGAGATTTCTATTTTGGAATCAAATATTACTGAATTGAAACAGCGTAATGCTAAATTAAAAGACAACAAGATTTCTAAAGAAGATGATGCCGGTGATGAGTCGTCTAAACAGGATGGACCAGATGCCGTCGGAGACATCGCATCATCTTTCTCCGACATGGATAATGAGCAGGCTGCTCGTGTTTTACAGGCAATGGAACAGGATTTAGCGGTTTCCATTCTGCAGGAGCTGTCCAATGACGCACGAGGCGATATTTTTGATGCTATGGATGCTGACTATGCGGCGACTTTAACGAAAAGGTTTGTTAATTAGACGGAATAAAGTGATTCTTACTTGAAAGGGGGTGAACGATTGAATACAGCCGGAGTAATGTTACAGCCATTTTTGCAGACAAAGGAAATAACAATGCAAGCAAATGGTCACACGTCAGCAGAAAGTGAAACAAGTCCCTTTCAGCATCTTCTGAAGACCGCTCAAGAAGACGGCGAGACTGAAGTGCAGCAGCTTTTACAATCAAACGATGAGCAAAAACAGCAGAACCAGGGTGAATCAGCAGAAAATGCGCTGCAGCAACTTATCGCGAATCTTATTGGAGGAGAGGGAGACGGGTCATCGGAACAGGGAATGGCCATTCCGGAAGACGTCATGAAAAAACTGACTGCAGAAGGCAAAGATGCACAGCTGAGTGACATGCTAGAGAATCTGCAGGAGGCTCTGACTAAGCTAGGTGATGGGGACGGGTCATCGGAACAGGGAATGGCTATTCCGGAAGACGTCATGGAAAAACTGACTGGAGAAGGCAAAGATGCACAGCTGAGTGATATGCCAGAGAACCTGCAAGCGGCTATCGAAAAACTGCTCACAGATTTGGATGGCAAAGCCGGAAAAGCTAATCAGTCAGAAGAGCAAAAGATCCCTGTTCACATGACGATGCCTAAACTGTCTCAAATAGGCAGTGACGGACAAACGGTACAACAGCAATTTAAATTATTATTTGCTGCTGCTGACAAGCAGCTTAATCAAATAAATGATCAGGCGAGTTTGTCAAAAGCAGCACCAGAACTTTTACAGTTGCTGAAAAAATGGTCAGCATTGGCAAAGAAGACGCACCAACAGCCAGGCAATGTTTTGGAAACCATCTCTGGTCATGATGATAAGAATCAAAAAATCTGGAAGGACTTAGTTCAATCATTTCAAAAAAGGCAGCAATTCACGATGAAACAGCAATACCATACAAATGCTAAAGTAACCAATCGTGATGTTGCCAAGTGGCTGCAGAATGCGATACAGACACAGGATAAACCAGCACCTAAACAGGCAGCAGTCATGTCATCGTCGCTTCCAATGTCCAAGGTTGAACAATATGTTATTCATTTAAACCAAACGCAAAACAGCCAGCCTGCTGGACAGCAATTAATGGATCAAGTTCAAAAGGTCATGAAAACAAGCTCGTTTTTAAAGACATCCAACGGGGCATCGCAGCTCAATATCTCATTGCGTCCTGATAATCTTGGCGATATGCAGGTTAAACTGACACAGCTGAACGGGGAAATGACAGTGAAGATTGTCGTATCAACCGCTGCCGCAAAAGATATGCTGGAGACAAACATGCATCAGCTCAAGAATATGTTTTCGCCACAGCAGGTCATGATCGAAAAGCAGGATTCAACGGCTCAGGAGGCACAGTCAAATCTGCAGGACGAACACGGTCAGCCTATGGACAGTGATGAACAGGAAGAATCCGAACATTCCGGACAGAAAGAGGATGAAGAAGATGATGACGACAGTTTTGATGACGAATTAGAGGCGATTATGACCGGCGAGGAGGTGACGTTATGACGTCAGTAGATTCATCACTGTATTTGCAAAACCAATCAAATGCACGCGAACCAAGTCCGAAAATCGGTAAAGATGGTTTTCTTCAAATCTTAATGACCCAGCTGCAAAACCAGGACCCGACAAGTCCAATGGATGAAGGCAAGTTTGTTTCACAGATGGCAACTTTTTCACAGTTGGAGCAAACTATGAATATGGCTGATTCCATTGACAAACTGAGCCAAAAACAAAACGTATCGCCGATTTTGCAATACAGTCATCTGATAGATCAGTCTGTTACTTACCAGCGTTACGACGAAGAAACAGGTGAAAAGCAGGATACAGCGACTGCTCAAGTAACGGCGGTTGGTCAACACAAGGGAAAAGCGGTTCTGGAGTTGGCTAATGGTGAGAATATTTACGCTGATGTTCTTGTGAAAGTGGGCACGTCGGAAGCAGGTAATAATAACAGTTATAGCGGCGATAGTGTCATAGATAAGGAATCTCAGGGAAGCTGATGGACATGGATCATCGTTTGCACCAGCTGCAGCAGCCGGTTGCACCGGGACGATCCGTTCCCAAGTCCAGTGAGCCTAAACCGTCTTCAGCCTTCAAAGATGTATTGCATGATGTTCAGGAGCTCAAACTCAGCAAGCATGCCGAACAAAGACTGGATGAGCGCGGTATCACGATTAGTCAAGCTGAGTGGCAGGCCATGACTGACAAAGTGTCTGAAGCCAGGCAGAAAGGTGTGACGGATTCATTAGTGCTGACGGATGAAACAGCTTTACTGGTCAGTACGAAAAATAACACCGTGATTACGGGCATGCATAAGGCAGAGGCGGCGAGCAAAATTTTCACAAATATTAATGGCACGATTCTGATCAATAGCGAGGCGGACCTTTAAGGAAGCCGGAGCTGCTGACCGACTGAATGCAGCACTGATATCAGAATCAAAACAGCTAAAGGAGAGATTTTCATGTTACGTTCGATGTATTCTGGGATATCCGGCATGAAAGGGTTTCAAGAAAAACTGGATGTCATCGGAAATAATATTGCCAACGTTAATACGACTGGGTTTAAAAAAGGCCGGGTGACATTCCAGGACATGCTGAGCCAGACGACAACAGGGGCATCCGGCCCAACAGATAACCGCGGCGGTGTGAACCCCTCACAAGTCGGCCTCGGCTCACAAGTGGGAACGATCGATGACCTGCATACACAAGGCTCCAGTCAGCGAACAGATAATCCGCTTGATCTGCAGCTGGAAGGTGACGGCATGTTTGCTGTCGAAAAGCCGGATGAAACCACTGCTTATACACGGGCCGGCAATTTTTATATGGATGAAGATGGCGATATCGTCAATGCTGATGGTTATTATTTACAAGGTGATGGCAACGGCACAGATGGTGAATTAAAAATTCCAGATGAAGCTACAAGCATCAACATTGAGCAGAATGGCACGGTAACTTATGTTGACGAGGATGGAAATATTGATAAAAGTCAGCAAATACGGATTGCTCAATTTTCCAATCCAGCAGGGCTTGAGAAGACGGGGAATAGTCTGTATACAAATACGGAAAACGCTGGGCTTAACACGGATAACGATGACAATCTGGTAGAGCCTGAAAAGAATGGTGCTGCGTCCATTGTCAGCGGTGCTTTGGAAATGTCGAACGTTGATCTGTCTGATGAATTCACAAATATGATTACAGCGCAGCGTGGATTCCAGGCCAACACACGCATTATTACAACATCCGATGAAATTCTGCAAGAGCTTGTCAATCTAAAACGCTAAATAAGGGGGAAGGGGGCATCCTTAATCAGGATGCTCCCGCCTTGATATGATTCAGCTCACACGATTAAATGGCGATCGTTTTACATTAAATGCTTTATGGATTGAGCAAGTACAATCCCATCCGGATACAACGATTACATTAAGCAACGGGAAAAAACTTGTTGTCAAAGAGGCCGAATCTGATGTTTTGCGGCTGGCGACAGCTTATTACAAGCAAATCGGTTTGACCGGCCGCTAGAAAAGGCAGGTGAAAACTATGGGCAAGCTTGCCAAAACGATGATCACAACGCTTATTTTCTTATTACTGGCATCGGGGATTACCATTGTCGTCATGTTTAGTATGACAGACGAGTCCGATCAGGGTGATGCTCAATCGCTGGATAAACAGCTGGAGAATTCCTATGAAACAGAGGAAATCACCACAGACCTGAAAAATGGCAGTTTTGTCCGCATTCAATTCCAAATTATGACTGGAAGTGAAAAGGCTAAAGAAGAAGTGGTGAAACGGGATTTTCAATTAAAAAATATGCTGATTAAGGAATTGGCAAAAATGAAAAGTGACGATTTTAAGTCGGGACTGTCTGACTTGGAAGACACTGTCCAGCAAAAATTGAATGATGTTATGGAAAAGGGTCAGATCACGGATGTTTATACCACGAATAAAGTTCTGCAGTAGACAGTACGACCCCGGCTTAAGTTTAATTAAAGGTTTAAGGCTGGATACGCCATGATGGAGGTGACGTTTTTTGGCAGAGGATGTCCTTTCCCAAAATGAGATTGATACATTGTTATCGGCTATATCATCAGGCGAAATGGACGCAGATGAATTAAAACAGGAAGAAACTGAGCAGCAAGTGCGTGTCTATGATTTTAAACGGGCACTGCGCTTTTCCAAAGACCAGATCAGAAACCTGGCACGAATCCATGAAAATTTTGCGCGTTCGCTGACAACGTATATTTCAGCTCAACTGCGCACATATGTTGATATTTCAGTGGCTTCTGTGGATCAGATTCCTTATGAGGAATTTATCAGTTCAATTCCCAAAATGACGATATTGAACGTGTTCAGTATGAAGCCCCTGGATGGCAGAATCTTAATGGAAATTAATCCAAATATTGCCTATGCGATGCTTGACAGGCAACTGGGTGGACGAGGCGGCAGCATCAACAAAGTGGATAATTTGACAGAAATTGAATCAATGCTCATGTCACAGCTGTTTGAAAAATCCAGTACATGTCTTTACGAAGCATGGTCATCAATTGTTGACATTGACCCAATTCTGGAAGATTTTGAGGTTAATCCGCAATTTTTACAACTGGTGTCACCGAATGAAACAGTTATTGTCGTGTCACTTAACATCACTGTCGGTGAAACAAGCGGTATGATCAATCTGTGCATTCCGCACATTATACTGGAGCCCATTATTCCAAAACTGTCACTTCATCATTGGATGCAGTCGAACACGCATGAACAGGATTCAGAATCTTATGAAAAAATTTCAGCGACACTTGAGGAAACGGGAATTGAGGCGAAAGCACTGCTGGGCGAAACAACGATCAGTGTCAGTCAATTGCTGCATTTACATAAGGATGATGTCATCGCACTGGACAAGTCAATAAATGAACCACTGCAATTGCAAATAAATAATCAGCCAAAATTTTCTGTACAAGCCGGTAAATCAAAAAATAAAATGGCTGTACAAGTGCTTGAGGAATTCCAAGGGGGGGACAACGATGAGTGATGATCAACTTTCCCAGGATGAAATTGATGCATTATTAAAGGTTGGCAGTGACGATGATGAGGCGGAGCTGACCAATTCGGAGCTGCTTTCCCCTGTCGAAATAGATACGCTTGGGGAAATCGGCAATATTTCATTCGGCAGTTCGGCTACCACTATGTCAACGTTACTGAATCAAAAAGTAGAGATTACAACACCTGATGTTTCCATCATTACAAAAGAAGAATTAGCTGATGCCTTTGAATCGGAACAGGTACAAGTTAATGTTAATTATTCCGAAGGGTTCGACGGACAAAATATCCTTTTGATGAATTCAGAAGATGTTGCGGTAATTGCTGATATTATGCTTGGAGGCGATGGGACGTCGCCGGAACAGGAGTTATCGGAGATTAAGCTGAGTGCCGTTCAGGAAGTGATGAATCAAATGATGGGGACAGCGGCAACGAGCATGTCCTCGGTATTTAATAAGAAAATCGATATTTCACCGCCAACGATCCAGGTGGAGAAAGATGGTGACAGTCAAAGCTCCGAGACAGCTCCTGGTGAGGATCATTTAGTTAAAGTATCGTTTCGTCTGAAAGTTGGCGAGTTAATTGACTCGAACATTATGCAGCTTATCCCGCTGTTCTTTGCCAGGCAGCTGGTTAATCAATTAATGGCTTCATCTGCTGATAAGACTGAGGCTGATGAGGAACCGGCTGAAGCTGAAACTGCTGCCGCTGCAGCCGACCACTCAGCAGCAGAAACAGCCCCTGAGCAGCCAGAGACGGCTGATCAAGAGCCACATTATCTGGGTAATAAAGTAGGGCAGGAGTCGGCATCGGTTCAAAAAGCTGCATTCTCTGAATTAGAGCAGACAGATTTTAGTCAAACGGAAAAACAAAATCTGGATATGCTTTTGGATATTTCACTGGACGTCGCGGTCGAACTGGGTCGAACCAATCGAACGATCCAGGATATTCTGCAGCTGGCGGCTGGTTCCGTGATTGAATTGAACAAACTTGCTGGTGAACCAGTGGACATCAAAATTAACGATAAATTAATTGCTAAAGGTGAAGTTGTTGTTATCGATGAAAACTTTGGTGTGCGCGTAACAGATATAATGAGCCGGACAGATCGTCTTAAGACTTTGAAGTGATTTGAGCAGGGAGGTGCTAGAACAATGGAACAACGTATTTTAATTGTTGATGATGCAGCGTTTATGCGGATGATGATAAAAGATATATTGACTAAAAATGATTTTGAAGTCATCGGGGAAGCAGAAGACGGACAGAAGGCTGTTGATCAATTCCGGGAATTGCAGCCAGATCTTGTGACACTCGATATTACGATGCCGGGAAAAGATGGCTTAGAGGCTTTAAAGGAAATAAAGGAAGCCGATCCCGATGCTAACGTTATCATGTGCTCGGCCATGGGGCAGCAGGACATGGTAATTGATGCTATTCAAGCTGGAGCAAAAGATTTTATTGTCAAACCTTTTCAAGGTGACCGGGTTATCGAAGCCATACAAAAGGTCTTGGGCTAGAAACGAGTGGTCTTATGAAACTGAGAATAATGGCTGGTCTATGTTTGATTGGTCTATGGTTTATCGCAGTCCCAACAGATGTGGTGCTAGCTGAATCAAATGTCAAAGACTGTATTGAAAATGACGACTGCGAACAGACTGATCCAGCTGAGACAGAGCAGGAGAACAAGGCAGATGAGCCTGAGACTGGGTCATTAGCTATTAATCTGGTAAAAATGGTACTCGCATTAGTACTTGTCTTAGCATTAATCTATTTTCTTTTAAAGATTTTGCAGAAACGCAGCAAACGATTTCAGAACTTTAAGGGACTGGAGAATATCGGTGGTGCTTCAGTCGGTGCTAATAAATCTGTTCAGCTTCTCCGGATTGGATCGAGAGTATTCATGGTGGGGGTCGGTGATAATGTTCAGCTTTTGCAGGAACTTAGTGAAGATGATGTGAAACAAGATCAGGCTTCTAATGATCATGCGGATAATCATCACACGACAAATCGTTTGCCGGCTCTATTTCAATCCAGGAATACTCAGAAAAATAATGGCGATCAGACAAATCATTTCAGAGATCTTTTTGCGACTGAACTGGATAAGTTGAAAAAGACCCGTCATTCGCTAATGAATCAGCCGAAACAGAAGGACGATAACGATGAATGAATTGGTGGATATATTCTCAGGAACGGACCCAGACAATGTATCGACGTCAGTACAATTATTGCTCTTATTAACGGTTCTATCGCTTGCACCAAGTATTTTAGTTCTGATGACAAGTTTTACACGCATTATTATTGTTTTATCATTTGTCAGAACATCACTCGCAACCCAGCAGATGCCGCCCAATCAGGTGTTAATTGGACTGGCCTTGTTTTTAACGTTTTTCATTATGGCACCGACACTGCATGAGGTGAATGATGAAGCCCTGCAGCCGCTTATGGCAGACGATATTTCGCTGGAAGAGGCTTATAATAAAGCAAGTGTGCCATTTAAAGATTTCATGGCGTCCCATACACGGGAGAAGGATTTAGAGTTATTTATGGATTATGCTGGTACAGAACAGCCCGATACAGTTGAGGATATTCCTCTGACGACACTTGTCCCAGCATATTCCATCAGTGAGCTGAAAACAGCCTTTCAAATGGGATTTATGATTTTCGTGCCGTTTTTGATTATTGACATGGTCGTAGCAAGTGTCCTGATGTCAATGGGGATGATGATGCTGCCGCCTGTTATGATTTCGTTACCGTTTAAGATTTTGCTGTTTGTGCTTGTTGACGGCTGGTATTTAATTACTGATTCCTTGCTGCAAGGCTTTTAAGGCAGGTGGTTTATCATGAGCAGTGAATTTGTTATTTCTCTGGCCGAACGCGGTGTCTATGTTATTTTGCTCGTCGCCGGTCCATTGCTGATTTTGGCTTTGGCAGTCGGCCTGTTAGTTGCCATATTTCAGGCAACAACACAGATTCAGGAACAGACCCTGGCGTTTATCCCTAAAATTGTTGCCGTTTTTGTTGGTCTCGTATTCCTGGGACCGTGGATGCTGACACAAGTTGTTGAGTTTACAGCGAATCTCTATCAGAATTTGAATCAATTTACAGGGTAGCCTATGCTGGAACTTATTAATCTTTCAGCTATACCGGTTTTCCTTCTTATTTTTGTCAGGATTTCTGCATTTTTTGTCACGCTGCCCTTATTTTCATATGCGACAATACCGACACCGTTCAAGATTGGTTTTTCATTTTTCTTGGCACTCATTATGTATTATACAGTAGATATCTCCGGCGTTCCGGTCGATTACACGTATTTTTTGCTGCTAATGAAGGAAGCTATTGTCGGTTTGCTGATTGGTCTCTTGGCTTATATTATTCTTGCAGCCGTCCAGATCGCCGGCGGGTTCGTCGATTTTCAGATGGGTTTTGCCATCGCCAATGTGGTTGATCCGCAAACAGGTGCCCAGAGTCCGCTGATTGGTCAGTATTTTAATATTATCGCACTTATGTTTCTATTATCGGTCAATGGTCACCATTTATTAATAGATGGGATTTTCAATAGTTTTGAGCTAATTCCAATAGATGCTTTTATACCGTTTGAAAATGCAGGAATAGCGCAATTTATCATCGAGACATTTAATCAGATGTTTTTAATTGCTTTCCAGATGGCTATGCCAATCGTTGGCTGTTTGTTTCTGGTTGATGTGGCTTTAGGGATTATAGCCAGAACGGTGCCGCAGATGAACGTGTTTGTTGTTGGTCTGCCGTTAAAGATTTTTGTCAGTTTTGTCGTTATCTTCCTGTTTCTCAGCCTGTATGTTGTTTTGGTTCAGCATGTTTTTGAAACCATGTTCACGGCTATGAGGGACTTGATGCGTTTGTTCGGAGGTGGCTAGAATGCGGTTAATGCAGCTGGATTTGCAATTTTTTGCTGGAGCAGAGGAAAAAACCGAAAAGGCGACACCCAAAAAGCGCCAGGATGAGCGAAAAAAAGGTAAAGTGGCAAAAAGTACGGATATCAATACAGCCTTTCTCATGCTTTTCTGTTTTATGACTTTATTTGCCATGGGAACCTTTATGATGGAACACCTGTCGTCGTTATATCAGCACACATTCACAGAATATATTCATTGGGATGTGACGACTCAATCAGTGGGTCGCGTGCTGAAAGAAGGGGCGCTTGAAATGGGCAAAGTACTGGCCCCGGTTATGCTTGCTGCTATTCTCGCAGGACTGGCAGCTAACTTGACGCAAATCGGTTTCTTGTTTACGACAGAGCCACTGTCACCTGATCTGAACAAAATCAATCCCATTCAGGGTGCTAAGCGTATTTTTTCAGCACGGGCTCTTATTGAGCTGTTAAAGTCATTATTGAAAATAACCTTTATAGGGGCAACCACATTTTTGATTATTTGGATTTTTAAAGGTGATCTGTTCATGCTTGCTTTTAAGACAGCTGACAATGCGGTCGCCTTTTTCAAACGAGTAACCATCATCATGGGCGTCGCAGCAGGTCTGGCGTTGCTGTGCTTGTCAGTTCTGGATTATGTTTATCAGAAATATGACTTTGAAAAAAATATTAAAATGTCCAAAAAAGATGTCAAAGACGAGCATAAAAACATGGAAGGCGATCCGCAGATTAAATCCAAACGGCAGCAGCAGCAGCGTGACATAGCGAATAAACGCATGATGAGCGAGGTGCCATCAGCTGATGTTGTCATTACCAACCCGACACACTATGCGATAGCCATTAAATATGATGAGACCGAAGCATCTGCTCCCTACATAGCAGCCAAAGGTGCTGACATGATTGCTCAGAAAATCAAAGAGGTTGCAAAAGCCAATGACGTCATGATGGTAGAAGATAGAGCAATCGCCCGGGAACTGTATGACACTGCGGAAATTGACGAGGTCATACCAGAGACATTTTATAAAGCAATAGCCGAAATACTGGCTTATGTTTACAGACTAGAGCAAAAAGTTTAAGGCCATGAGGAGAGTAGCCAATCATGAAAGCACGTGATTTATCCGTTTTGCTAGGTGTTATACTTATCATTGTTATGCTTGTTGTGCCACTTCCTGGGTGGCTCTTAAGTATTTTAATACTTTGTAATATATCACTTGCACTGATTGTGATACTAGTGTCTATGAACACGGAGGAAGCCCTGCAATTTTCTATATTCCCGTCGCTGTTATTATTGCTGACATTGTTCCGTCTCGGACTGAATGTTTCAACAACGCGTTCCATTTTGTCGGAAGCTGATGCCGGTGGTGTCATCGATACATTCGGTTCGTTTGTGATCGGTGATAATGCACTGGTCGGCTTTGTCGTGTTTGTTATTTTGGTCATTATCCAATTTCTTGTTATCACAAAGGGTGCAGAGCGGGTTTCCGAGGTAGCGGCGCGTTTCACCCTTGATGCTATGCCCGGTAAACAAATGAGCATTGACGCGGATTTGAATGCTGGGCTCATTTCCGAGCAGCAGGCCAAGGAACGCCGTGAGAAGGTGGAAAAAGAAGCTGATTTTCACGGCGCAATGGATGGTGCCAGCAAGTTTGTTAAAGGCGATGCCATTGCTGGAATTATAATTGTTCTAATCAACATTATCTTTGGTTTAATCATTGGTATGGTACAGAAGGATTTTACGTTCACCGAAGCTATGAATACTTATATGCGTTTGACAGTTGGGGATGGCCTGGTGAGTCAAATGCCTGCTTTGCTCATTGCGACCGCAACCGGTATTGTCGTTACCAAAACAACAACAACGGGTAATTTAGGAAGTGAAGTGACAGGTCAGTTGTTGCAATTTCCAAAATTGCTGTTTATTGCGGCAGGAACGATCTTTCTCCTTAGTTTCACCCCGATCAATTTTTTCTTAGCAGTTGCCATTGCTGGTTTACTGGCTTTAGGCGGGTATACACTGCAAAGGCAAACGGAAGAACCGGCCGCATCCGAATCTGAAGAAGACAAGCAGGTTGAGCAATCCGAGTCAATGAACACACCGGAAAATGTCGTTGATCTGTTAAATATGGATCCGATTGAGTTTGAATTTGGATATGCGCTCATACCGCTTGCCGATAAAGATCAGGGCGGCGATTTGCTTGACCGGATTGTGATGATCCGCAGGCAGCTGGCACTTGAACTTGGTATTGTCGTACCGGTCGTGCGGATCAGGGATAATATTCAGCTGGAGCCGAACGCTTATCGTTTGAATATCAAGGGAAATGAAGCGGCCTCCGGCGAACTTCTGCTGGATCATTATATGGCCATGTCACCGGAAATGGACGATGAAGAAATTGAGGGAATCGATACAAAGGAACCGGCGTTTGGGCTGCCCGCTAAATGGATTAGTGAAGATGATAAGGATGAAGCTGAACTGTCCGGCTACACAGTTGTCGATCCGCCGTCAGTTGTTTCAACTCACATTACTGAAGTTATCAAGCGTTTCGCACATGAACTGCTGGGGCGTCAGGAAACAAAACAGTTAATTGATCATCTGAAAGAAAGTTATTCGATTCTGGTCGAAGAAGTGACACCCGAACCATTATCGGTTGGTGACATTCAAAAGGTACTGGCCAAATTGCTCAGGGAGAGCGTGTCCGTACGTAATTTGCCGGTTATTTTTGAAACGCTTGCTGACTTTGGCAAAATGACCAATGATACAGATCTGCTTGCCGAATATGCCCGACAGGCACTGGCACCGCAAATCACCAAACAGTATGCGGGTGATGATATGGCATTAAATGTTATCACCGTATCAGGTCAGGTCGAAAAAATGATTGCAGAAAATATTCAGCAGACAGAGTATGGCAATTATTTAGCACTGGATCCGGATTCACAGGAGCAAATTGTCAAGGCCATTCACGCTGAAGCTGAAAAGATGACACTGCAGGAAGAAACAGCTGTTGTCTTATGTTCACCGGCCGTTAGAATGTACTTGCAGCAGCTCGTGGAACGATTCCTGCCGCAAGTCGCCGTGTTATCTTATAACGATCTGGAGCCTAGTGTGAACGTACAGAGTATTGGGGTGGTGAATCCAGAATGAAGGTGAAGAAGTACGTAGCGCCGAGCATGCCTGAGGCGATGGATCGTATTCGGAAAGAACTTGGTTCTCAGGCAGTTATTTTAAATTCAAGAGACGTATTCCGGGGCGGTTTCCTGGGACTGTTTAAAAAGCGGCATATCGAGGTGATTGCTGCACTGGACCCCCAGCCGCAGCCTGAGTCTCAACATGAAAACCACCATAAGAAGGAAGCGGCTGCTGTGACTAAAACAACAGACAAGCAAACGCCTTCAAAAAATGATCCTGTTTTAAATGAAGTGAAACAGCTGCGGAAACTGGTCGAAACGCAAACAGCAGACGGTGCAGATTATCCGCCGGACTATCAGGTTATTTATCATCATTTGCTGGCGCAGGAAGTTGATGAAAAGCTGGCACAGAATCTAATGGAGAATGTGATCCGTGATCATGAAACAAATAACGGCCTGCTAGAGGATCAGGAGCGTATTTGGCAGGACGTGAGCTCTGAAATTGAAAGACAATTAAGCACACTGAATCACGGCACAGATTTGCAGGGACAGCAAATCATTCAGTTTGTTGGCCCAACAGGGGCGGGTAAGACAACCACGATTGCTAAGATTGCTTCATCGGCGCTTATGAATGAACAAAAACAAGTAGCGCTTATGACAGCTGATACGTATCGGATTTCAGCTATTGACCAATTAAACACGTACGCTCAGATTCTAAATATCCCGCTGGAAGTTATCTATAATGCAGAGGATTATCAGGCAGCTGTCCAAAAACTGGCTTCCAGCGACTTAATTCTGGTTGACACAGCTGGCAGGAATTTTATGGAACAAAAACATGTTCAGGATTTGCAGCAGACAATTACTTTTAACGCGAGCACCCGTACTTGCCTGGTGCTTTCCCTGACCGCCAAGGCTAAAGATATGACAGCCATATATGAACAGTTTCAGCATTTGCCGATCAGCCAGGTCGTTTTCACCAAGATGGATGAAACACGCGAATATGGGAGTATATTGAATATTGCTTTGCCAAATAGTCTGGGTGTGGCTTTTCTGACCAATGGCCAGGACGTGCCGGACGATATCGTGAAGCCGTCTTCGCGATTAATTAGTGATTTGATCGCAGGTGATAGGCATGACAGGTGATCAGGCTAGCAAACTAAGGCAGAAACTTGCAGACAATCAATCTGAACGAACAGCCAGAACAATCGCCATTGCAAGCGGAAAAGGCGGCGCAGGTAAATCAAATGTTGCTTTAAATTTTTCTTTGGATCTGCTGCATCACGATAAAAAAGTGTTGTTGTTTGATCTTGACATTGGCATGGGCAATCTCGATATCCTGCTTGGTCTGGATCCGAAAGCAACAATTATTGATATGTTTGCCAATCGTTCAGCCATTCAGGATATTATTGAAACAGGTCCCCTTGGACTGGCCTATGTGGCAGGGGGATCAGCCTTGAATGACTTCTTTAGGCTGGGTACGGAAGAACAGGATTATTTTTTTCAGGCATTTGACGATGTTACATACTTATATGACTATATTATTTTTGACATGGGTGCAGGAGCATCAGAAGAGACCATGACATTCGTTATGGCTTCAGATGAATGCATGGTGGTAGCTAACCCTGAACCGACCTCCATTACAGATGCTTACGGACTGATCAAGCACATTGTCCACAGCCGCTGGAATATGCCCATATCGCTCATTATGAATCGTTCCCCGTCTGTGAAAAATGGCCGGAAAGCGCTTGTGAGATTCCAGCGTGTCGTCCAGCAATTTCTTAACCATCATATTCGGCTGCTGGGAACACTGCCAGATGATCGCACAGTTTCAGATGCTGTTCTTCAGCAAGTCCCTTATATCCTGTTAAATGATAAAGCTGCTGTTTCGCGGGCCATGAGAAAGCTGACAAGTGATTACCTGCGTGATGACACGACAAATGAGCAATTATCGCGATCCTTTGTGCAAAAACTGAAAATGTTCATGTCAGGTGATAAACGATGAGACAGTTCAACACGATTGCTGGAATCGGCGCCTCAACAGGCGGTCCAAAAGCGCTTGAGTGTGTGCTGGCTGAATTGCCCGGCGATTTCGCTGCACCTGTTTTAATTGCTCAGCATATGCCGCCAGGGTTTACAGCGTCACTTGCTGCAAGATTTGATCAGACAGTGGCTATCCGTGTTAAAGAAGCGACCCAACGCGAAATCATTGAACCGGCTACAGCCTATATCGCACCGGGTGATTATCATATGACCGTCAAACAAAGCGGGACTGACTATTCAATTGAACTGACCCGGGATGCAAAGCGGCATGGACAGCGGCCGTCAGTCGATGTATTGTTTGAATCGCTCGCCCGTTTGCAGCATGTCCGAAAAATGTGTGCTGTTTTAACCGGAATGGGACGTGATGGGTCAGAAGGCATTAAGGCGCTGAAAATGCAAGATCAGCAGGCGGTTATCGTGGCTGAGTCTGAACTAACGTCAGTCGTCTATGGTATGCCGAAAGCTGCCATGGATACACGGCTGGTCACCTATAGTGTACCAATTCAGCAAATCGGAGGTCTGATACATCATTTAGCACGCCCGCGATTGTGACTAATAATTGCTGGCGCTGTCCCAGCGGTCTGAACTGGAGAAGATGCACAGAATTGAATCAAATCAGCAGGAGGTTGAGTAAATGGATAAAGGTAATGGTCTGTCTGCTATGCAAATGGATGCTCTGCGGGAAGCAGGAAATATTGGGGCAGCACACGCTGCTACATCTATGTCATCCTTAATGAATAAGAAAATAGATATGGAGGTCCCGTTTGTTGATATTGTTCCGTTTGCAGATATCCTGGACTGGATGGGGGGACCGGATAGTCCGGTCGCAAGCACCCTGATTCATATATCCGGTGACGTTTGCGGCAAAGTTTATTTTATGCTGGCTGTTGATGAAGCCGAGACCTTTGTCAAGTATGCGTCGGATGAGCAGCATGTTCAATTAATTGATCAGGATGAAACAAATCTCTTTGGAGCATCTGTCTTTAAAGAGATCGGCAACATTCTGACCGGATCTTATATGTCGGCAATCTCTGATTTCACCGGACTGCATATTCAGCCATCGGTACCGCAATTGCAGATTGATATGGCCGGGGCGATTCTGTCCGATGCTGTTATTGACGTATCACGATCGACCGATTATGTGCTGATCGTTGACACGGTTATACGTTACAGCGGGCAAAAAAATCCGGTTAACGGGCAATTTCTATTCCTGCCTGACCCGGAATCATTAGCCACATTATTTAGAGCACTGGGCATGGCCGGAAATGAGTGAAAAGATGACAATAATAAAGGTTGGGATTGCTGACTTACAAACTGTCAGGGCACCAGACAGGATCAAAACATCTGGTCTTGGATCCTGTGTTGGTGTGATTCTTTATGATTTGACTAAACAGGCAGCTGGACTGGCGCACGTTATGCTTCCTGACTCGAAGCTGGCTAAACAGTCTCAGAAGAATGTTTTAAAATTTGCAGATACAGCTGTTGATAGTTTAATGGACGAAGTGTGTTCTATTGGTGCCCGCAAATATGCCTTAAAGGCTAAAATGGCTGGTGGAGCCCAAATGTTTGATTCTGCATCTAACCAGGATTCAATTGGCGACAAAAATGTACAGGCTGTTCAGGCTGCGTTGTTACGTCATCATATAACGCCCGAAGCTATGGATGTTGGGGGACATTCCGGCAGAACGATTGAATTTAATCCAGCAGATGGGATGCTGAGCATTCGCACGGTTTATAAAGGTGAAACCATTATTTGATACTGAACTGCAGAAGTCTGGCTTTTAAAGTAAAGGGGGAGCTTTGAAGTATGGCGACAAATGAACCTCCTCTGATCCAATCATTATGGAAGAAGTGGCTGGAAAATCATGACTCGAAGGCTGCGAATGATCTAATTTATTATTATATGTATCTGGTCAGCTTTCACGTTGAACGGATCGGCAGCCATCTTCCGCCTAATGTCAGCAAGGATGATTTAAAAAGTTTCGGGATGCTGGGATTGTATGATGCCCTGACAAAGTTTCAGCATAAACGGGAATTGAAATTTGATACATATGCCTCCTTTCGTATTCGTGGTGCTATTATTGATGGACTGCGAAAAGAAGACTGGCTGCCAAGATCTATGCGGGAGAAATCGAAGAAAGTAGAACAAACATCACAAGTATTGAAGCAAGTCTATCAGCGCGAGCCAACGTCTGAAGAAATTGCAAAGAAGCTGCAATTGTCAATGGAAGACGTGGAGGAAACTGTAAAGCATTCACTGGCAGCGAATATTTTATCCATTGAAGAGAAACCAAACAATGATTATAAAGAAGGCATTGGCTATACGATTCCAGATCAGGATGCATTACAGCCGGATAAATCAATGCTGCAATCGGAACTGAAAAATGAACTGATTTCAAGCATGCAAAATCTCAATCAAAATGAACAAATGGTGGTCAGTCTATTTTATGAAGAAGAACTGACATTAACAGAAATTGGTCGCGTATTGGAATTGACGACGTCCAGAATATCACAAATACATCGAAAAGCTATATTTAAACTGCGAAAGTCACTGCAGAAAATCCAAGCCAATACATGACTTGCGAAAAGACGGCATAATCCAAAATCTGTATCGTTCAAATACAATGCATGCTAAATTATAATGGATGATTAAAATGATGGATCGAGGGGTATGATGACGTCAATACTGATTTTTTTAAGTTTATGCTTACACGTGGTAACATTATCGATTATTTATAAATTGTTTAAGCAGGTTCAGTCGCTGCAGCAGGACAATGCCAGAGAAGTGACGGAACTTCTTGAACAATCTTTACAGGATATTAAGCAGGAGAACAGGGAGCTGGAACACACGCTTGCGGCGACAGGCAATGATACAAAACCTGCGGGAGAGAAGGAAAGTTCTAAACAGCCTGAAACAGAGGGAGAAACAAAAAATCCTTATACGCCCGAAACGGACAGCGTAACAGATGAAACAGCGTTATCACTTGAAGCTAAAATCCTGCAGCTCCACGATAAAGGGTTCAGCATCGAGGAGATAGCTCGTCAGCATAATTGTGGTCATACAGAAGCCGAATTGATTATTAAAATGAATCAGAAGGCTTATAATAATACTTGATTGGGTATAATTGTTATGATATATTTATTTTGGTGTAAAACTGTGTTTGCGTTCGAAGCTAAACATGACTACACACGCTCGGTGATTTGTATATCGGGTGCCATTCATTTTGGTCTTTATACAAAAATGATCTGAAGCGGAGGAAAAAACCATTAGGAGGAATTTTTAATGTCAGTTATTTCAATGAAACAATTACTTGAGGCTGGTGTGCATTTTGGCCATCAGACTCGCCGCTGGAATCCGAAGATGAAAAAATATATCTTCACAGAACGTAACGGTATCTACATCATTGATCTGCAAAAAACAGTTAAACGCGTGGATACAGCTTATAATTATGTGAAGGATATCGCTGCGAATGGCGGTTCAATTCTGTTTGTAGGAACGAAAAAACAAGCACAGGACTCAGTTCGGGATGAAGCAACCCGTTCAGGTATGTATTTTGTGAACCAGCGCTGGCTGGGCGGCACACTAACAAACTTCCAAACAATCCGCACACGTCTTACACGTCTTAAAGATATTGAAAGTATGGAAGAAGACGGTACATTTGAAGTACTTCCGAAAAAAGAGATCGTGGGATTGATGAAAGAAAAAGATCGCCTTGTCAAATTTTTGGGCGGCATTAAAAACATGGAGCATTTGCCGGATGCCTTGTTTGTGATTGATCCGCGCAAAGAACGCATCGCGATCGCTGAAGCTCATAAATTGAACATTCCAATCATCGCAATGGTTGATACCAATTGTGATCCGGATGAAATTGACTATGTCATCCCGGCAAACGATGATGCTATCCGTGCTATCAAACTGCTGACTTCTAAAATGGCAGATGCCATTCTGGAAGTAAAACAAGGTGAAGAAACAGAAGTTGCGGATGACGCTCAGTCTGAAGCAGAACAGGAAAAGCCGGAAGAGGAAAATGCTGAGAACGCTGAAAGCACCTCTGAGGAAGCTGAAACGAATAAAGAGTAGGTTGTAAAAGGACAGGTGATAAGGGGATGAGAGCCTTTTATCACCTTTTTTTACAACGCATTATTTATAACAATAAGGAGGAATCATTATGGCGATCTCGGCCAAATTGGTTAAAGATCTACGCGAAAAAACCGGTGCAGGTATGATGGATTGTAAAAAAGCTCTGCAGGAAACGGATGGCGATATGGACAGCGCCATGGAATTTCTGCGCGAGAAAGGCATGGCTAAAGCAGCTAAAAAAGCTGACCGCATTGCAGCTGAGGGTATGGCCCATATCGAAGTAGATGGCAATACAGCCGTACTTCTGGAAGTCAATTGTGAAACAGATTTTGTTACAAAAAATGATCAGTTTAAACAATTGCTGTCAGAAATCGGCACTCATATCGTTAAACAAAAACCTGAAACAGTCGATGAAGCATTGCAGCAAAAACTGCACGGCAATCAGGATGGCGATACAGTCGAACAATATATTAATGTAACTGTCGGGAAAATAGGTGAAAAAATTTCTCTTCGCCGTTTCGCACTTCTGAACAAGACAGACAATGAAGCATTTGGCACCTATCTTCACATGGGTGGTTCAATTGGTGCTCTGACACTGCTATCAGGCACTCAGGATGACAGTATTGCAAAAGACATTGCCATGCATGCGGCTGCTGTCAGCCCGCGTTATGTATCAAAAGAGGACGTGCCGGAAGCTGAAGTCAGCAATGAACGCGAGGTCCTGAAAACGCAGGCACTCGAAGAAGGTAAACCAGAGAATATCGTAGAGAAAATGGTTGAAGGCCGTCTCAATAAATTCTTTGAGGAAATTTGTCTGCTGGAGCAGGATTTTGTTAAAGATCCTGATCAAAAAGTGAAAAAATATGTCGCTGATAATGGGGCATCCGTCAGTACATTTGTCCGCTACGACGTCGGTGAAGGTATTGAAAAGCGTGAAGAAAGCTTTGCTGAAGAAGTCAAGAATCAAATGAAGCAATAAAGTAAGATGAGATAAGAAACAATCAGGCTGTCTCCTCCTTTGCTCATTTTTGGCTTGCAAACAGCTTAATGCTGAAAAAAATCATTCCGATGGAGGTAATCATGACGACACCCCAATATCGCAGAGTTGTACTAAAATTAAGTGGCGAAGCGTTAAGCGGCCAACAAGGCAATGGCATTGAGCCAAGCGTCATTCAGTCGATAGCATTGCACATAAAAGAGATTGCTGATCTAGGTGTGGAAGTGGCTGTCGTCGTCGGAGGCGGTAATCTCTGGCGCGGCAAAATCGGAAGTGAAATGGGAATGGATCGTACGACAGCCGATTACATGGGAATGCTTGCAACGATTATGAATTCCCTGGCCCTTCAGGACAGCCTGGAGAAAAATGGTATCCCTACACGTGTGCAAACCTCCATTGAAATGCGGCAGGTTGCAGAACCTTATATAAGACGAAAGGCTATCCGCCATCTCGAAAAGAAGCGCGTTGTTATATTTGCTGCAGGAACAGGAAATCCTTATTTCTCAACGGATACAACAGCAGCATTAAGAGCTGCGGAAATCGAAGCTGAAGTTATCCTCATGGCTAAAAATAACGTTGATGGCGTCTATTCAGATGATCCGAAATTAAATAAGGATGCGGAAAAATACTCAGAGATAACGTATATGCAAATGCTGAATGAAGGTCTGGGTGTTATGGATTCGACAGCATCTTCCCTTTGCATGGATAATGATATTCAATTAATCGTCTTTTCCATAACTGAAGAAGGCAATATCAGGCGTGTTGTACAAGGAGAACCTATTGGCACAAGAATAAGGGGGGACTGATCATGTCCGATCAAATAATAAAAGATACAAGGAATAATATGGAAGAGGCCGTAAAGGCTTTTTCAAAAAGTATGGCAACTGTAAGGGCCGGACGGGCCAATCCGTCTATTCTGGACAGTGTCGTGGTTGATTATTATGGTGCGGCAACACCGTTGAATCAGTTGTCGAATATATCAGCACCGGAAGCAAGACTCCTGGTCATTTCACCTTTTGATAAATCAGCCATATCGAACATTGAAAAAGCCATTGAAAAGGCCGATTTAGGCTTAACCCCGTCCAGTGATGGCAGCGTCATTCGTATCAATATTCCTGCACTCACCGAAGAACGCCGCAAAGAGTTAACGAAAGTTGTCGGGAAATATGCCGAAGAAGCGCGTGTGCAAGTAAGAAATATTCGTCGTGAAACCAACGACCAGCTTAAAAAAGACGAAAAAAATGGTGACTTATCGGAAGATGATCTGAAGAAAGCGTATGACGATGTGCAAAAAGAAACCGATAAGCATATTGGGAAAATTGACGATCTTGTCAAAGATAAGGAAAAAGAAATAATGGCGTTTTAAGTGACCTTGAGCAGGTAAGATGCAACGAGGCTGGGACATAACGGTACTTATCAATCCTGAAGACGAATAATATTAAGATTGGCGGGAGGAAATATGCGTTGACTCCTGCGGGAAGAGAGGCTCACCAGCTACCCGCGGAAAGTGACGTCCATTTCCGGAGCAAATGATTGGTCCTGCCAGGTTAATCTAGTTATTCAAGCTTGTTTGATAAGAGACTCTTTTGTCCCAGCCCCTTTGTTTCCAGCATCTATCTTGGTTTAGCGAATTTGAAAACCATTGTTTTGTTTAAAATACAAGAAAAGCGCTGGACTCTAAATGATTCACTCTGAGTCAGGTTTTTCTTATATTTTAAGGAATTCTTTATAAAATCTTTGACTGAACGTGATATAATGGTGACTTACCCTAATAGAAAAATACACTGGCCTGTTATTAGCTGGTTGGCAGTTAACGGTGGTTAGGATTGCAGAGTGCGTTAGCATTATCAGTGATATCGGAGGACAAATTATGTCAATGAAAATTCCCTTTTTTAAACAGAAAGAATCGAAGGCGAATGAAACATCTGATTCAGATAATATGCCAAGGCATGTCGCTGTGATAATGGACGGTAATGGACGATGGGCCAAAAAACGGGGATTGCCGCGCATAGCTGGTCATAAAGCAGGTATGGATGTTGTCCGTGACGTGGCCAAAGCAGCAGCCAACAGCGATATCGAAACTCTGACATTATATGCTTTCTCGACAGAAAATTGGCGGCGGCCAACGTCAGAGGTGAATTATTTGCTGAGTCTGCCGAAAGAGTTCTTACATATCTACTTGCCCGAGCTGATCGAAAATAATGTACGGGTTGAAACAATAGGTGATTCAACTGTTCTGCCAGATCATACGAAAGATGCTGTGAATGACGCTAAGTCTAAGACAATGATGAATGATGGTTTATTACTGAATTTTGCTCTAAACTATGGCAGCCGATATGAAATGATTGAAGCGATCAAACAAATCGCTGCGGATGTGGATGATTCAGCTCTCTCACTCGATGAACTGGATGAGGATGTGGTGTCCCGGTATCTTTACACAAACAACTTGTCGGATCCGGATTTGTTAATCCGCACAAGCGGTGAACAGCGTCTGAGCAATTTTCTGTTATGGCAGTGTGCTTATTCTGAACTCTGGTTTACAGATATTTTATGGCCCGATTTTACGGCAGATACATTCAGGCAGGCTCTTACTGATTATCAGCAACGGAAAAGGCGATACGGCGGCGTTTAAGGAGATGAACATGATATGAAACAACGCATTCTGACAGCTATTGCAGCATTTGTTATTTTTATACCTTTTGTCGTGATTGGCGGTACGGCCTTTAATGTGCTGGTTTATTTGCTCGCCTCGATTGCACTCTTAGAGTTGGTCCGTATGCGCCGGACAATGAGCTTTTTTCCGATAATCGCTGCTGTTATAGGTTTATGGCTTATTATGCTGCCTGGATCAGCTGATTTTCTGGAAACCTTTCATAAAACAGAAATGATCACAGTGCTGGCATTACTTTTACTGGCATATACGGTGCTGTCTAAGAATACATTTACATTTGACGATGCTGGTTTTGTCCTATTGACGGTTATTTATGTCGGAATGGGCTTTTTCTACCTGATGGTAACTCGTGATGGTACTGGCGTTACGGGGTTGACCAATATCTTTTATGTGCTGCTTGTGATCTGGACGACGGATATAGGTGCTTATTTTTGCGGACGTACACTTGGAAAGCACAAACTCTGGCCGGAAATCAGCCCGAATAAGACGATTGAAGGGGCAGCTGGCGGTGTCATTCTGTCTGTCATTGTTGGCATTGTTTTTCATATTGTCTTCCCGTTTTCGTATGGTATGATAACGGTGATCATGGTGACGATACTTACTTCAGCGGCCGGTCAGATTGGTGATCTGGTGGAGTCTGCCTACAAACGGCATTATGATGTGAAAGACTCCGGAAAAATACTGCCGGGTCATGGCGGTATTCTCGACCGGCTGGACAGCCTTGTGTTTGTTTTACCACTGCTTCATGTCATCCAATTTTTTGCCTAGGATAACGGCAATTGTTTGTTTCAGGACGATAATCGATTCGGACGAAACGTTCAATCCTTACCCTTATTATCAAAAGGAAGGTGCTGCGATTGACCACAATCATAGCTTTTATTTGTATGTTTGGTCTGCTTGTTTTTATTCATGAATTCGGCCATTTGATTTTTGCCAAGCGGGCCGGCATGCTGGCACGTGAATTTGCTATCGGATTTGGACCAAAGGTATTCACTTTCATGAAAAATGAGACGGTTTATACGATCCGTTTGCTCCCCGTTGGCGGTTATGTGCGAGTGGCCGGGGACGACCCGGAAATTATTGATCTGAAACCAGGTCAGCAGGTCGGATTGGAATTTAATGACGAGGGAAATGTCAATAAAATTATTGTAAATAACAAAGCAAAACATCCTCAGGCACGTGTTGTCGAGCTGGAACATACTGACCTGGATCATGAGCTGGTCATTGAAGGGTATGAACCGGATGAGGAGGATGAAAAATTCACGTTTGAGGTGGATCGCAAAGCCTCTTTTATAATGGATGAGGAAGAAACGCAAATTGCTCCTTATGACAGACAATTCGCCTCAAAAAGCACCGGTAAACGGGCTATGCAGCTGTTTGCAGGACCTATGATGAATTTCCTGCTGGCCATTGTTATTTTCATTGTCATTGGGTTAGTCCAGGGTATACCTGTCGACGAAGCTAAAGTAACTGATATTAAAGCAGACAGTCCCGCTGATACGGCTGGCCTTCAGTCTGGGGATGAAGTCATTCAGATTGATGGCACCCCCGTCAGCACATGGGATAAATTCACAAAAATCGTCCAGGATCATCCAGGAGACGAATTATCAATGACACTTCAGCGCGATGACAGCACGGAAATGGTGACCATAACACCTGATAAATTAGAAAGACAGGGGATGGCTATTGGCCAGGTAGGTGTTGACCATGCATTTGAGAGATCGTTCTTTGGGTCATTTACGTATGGATTTGAAAAAGCTTACGATACAACAAAACTGATTCTGACAAATCTGTTTAAACTCGTTACCGGCCAATATTCTCTTGAAGTTCTGTCCGGTCCTGTAGGTATTTATGACGCGACGAATCAGGTTGTCCAGTCAGGCTTCGCGACATTCGCAATGTGGACGGCGATTCTCAGTGTGAACTTGGGAATTGTGAATTTAGTACCAATTCCAGCTCTGGATGGCGGCCGCTTATTGTTTGTTGGGATTGAAGCTGTTCGCGGCAAGCCGGTGGATCCACAGAAAGAGGGCGTTGTTCATTTTATCGGCTTTGCTCTTTTGATGCTGCTCATGATTGTCGTCACGTGGAATGATATACAGCGGTTATTTTTGTAGCGCCAGACAGCCTGGTAAGAGCGTTTAAATGACTGTTTATCAGCAGTTGACACGATAGCGCGGCCTGCCATATCCCTGAAGTCTTTTATAAAAGGCATCGAACCCTTGTCTGCATCTTTCGGCAAGGGTTTCTGTTATAATGGACATCAGTCATTAAAAATCGAAAGGAAGTACGTATGGGTATCTCAAAACAGGAAAAAATGACACTATTGCTGCAGCAGTTGGGGATTCCCGAAGAGACTGTCAGTGATCATTTTCAGGACAGTCAATTAGTTAAGCTGGAAGTGCATAAACGAACACAGCTTTGGCATTTTCATATACAAGTCAACCATTTGCTGCCGACTGACGTATATGCGCTGTTCTCATCCCGATTGCAGGAGACATTTAAACAATTTGCAGCCATTGATTTGACTTTATATACAGTGGAAAAACAGACAGATAGTGAGACAATTGTTGCTTATTGGTCGCAGTTTCTTCAGTCCATTTCCGATTTATCGCCAGGTTATAAAGAACTTGTATCCCAGCAGACGCCTGAGATTAAACATAATAACCTTATGTTAACGGCAAGAAGTGACGCGGAGGGCAAAGCCATTAAAAAGCGCCTTGAAAAGCCTTTTCAGGATTTTTGTGAAAAAATCGGCGCACCGCCTTTTAGTTTGCAGGTGGATGTCAAAGCGGAAACAGATGAACTGCAGAAATTTAAGGAACAAAAGGCGAAGGAAGATCAGGAACTTGTCTTAAAGACTGTTCAAGAGAAAGAAAAGCGTGATCAGGCCAGACAAAAGGAAGCCCAGGATAAACCGGTGATGCTTGGCTACAAAATACAGGATGAACCTGCCCAAATGGAGGAGATTCAGGAAGAAGAACGCCGGATAACCGTACAGGGCTACGTTTTTTCGGCAGAAATCAGGGAGTTGCGTTCGGGCAGAAGTTTATTGATTCTAAAGGTGACAGACTATACGGATTCATTACAAATCAAAATGTTTTCCAAAGGTGACGAAGATGCTGAAACGTTTAAACTGTTGCAAGAAGGCATGTGGGTTAAAGCGCGCGGCAGTATTCAAACCGATATGTACACCAATGAATTAGCTATGATGGCAAATGATATCCATGAAGTCAAAGTTGAAAAACGTCAGGACACGGCACCAGAGGGCGGTAAACGTGTCGAATTTCATGCTCATACGACGATGAGTCAAATGGATGCTGTGATGTCACCAACGACATTGATTGAACAAGCTGCCAGCTGGGGGCATCAGGCAGTGGCGATTACCGATCATGGTGGTGTGCAGGGTTTCCCGGAAGCACACGCAGCCGCGGAGAAACATAATATTAAGGTTATTTATGGGGTCGAGGCAAATTTAGTTGATGACGGTGTGCCCATTGCCTATAACGAACGGGATGCTGATTTGGCTGAGGGGACGTATGTTGTATTTGACGTGGAAACAACGGGGCTTTCCGCCGTTTATGACACAATCATTGAGCTTGCAGCTGTGAAAGTCTATCAGGGAGAAATTATCGACCGGTTTGAATCGTTCGCTAATCCGCATCACCCATTAGCGGACACAACAACTGATTTAACCGGGATAACAGATGATATGGTCCAGGACGCGCCGGAAATCGGCAAGGTGTTACAAGACTTTCACGAGTGGATGGCTGATGGTATTCTCGTTGCCCATAATGCCAGCTTTGATATCGGCTTTCTGGATCAGGGATTCCAAAGGATTGATTATCCTAAAACGACTAATCCGGTGATCGATACGCTTGAATTGTCCCGGTTTTTGTATCCAACCCTTAAAAATCACCGCCTGAACACGATGTGCAAGCATTTGGATATTGAACTTACCCAGCATCACCGGGCTATTTATGATGCTGAAGCAACCGGCTATTTGCTCTGGAAACTCGTTAAAGGATTGCTGAATCAGGACATCACCAACCATCAGCAGTTAAATAGTCATATGGGTGAAGGTGATGCTTACAAACGGTCGCGTCCCTCCCATTGCATTTTGCTGGCGCAGACACAAGAAGGCATGAAAAATCTGTATAAGCTTGTTTCTTATGCGCATATTAATTACTTTTACCGGGTCCCGCGTATACCAAGATCTGTTCTGCAGAAATTGCGCCAGGGAATTCTCGTCGGTACCGCCTGTGACGATGGCGAAGTGTTTGAAGCGATGATGCAGAAGTCAGCTGATGAAGCGGAAAAAGCAGCTGAATTCTATGATTATATCGAGGTGCAGCCGCCTGCGAATTATAGTCACCTGATCGAAAAGGAACTTGTCCAGAATGAGTCGCAAATTCTTGATATTATCGCGAAAATGACGGCTATGGGCGAACGTATGAACAAGCCTGTCATCGCAACAGGTGATCCCCATTATCTGGAAGACCATGATAAAATCTACCGGCAAATTCTAATTTCGTCACAGCCCGGCAATGCTCTGAACCGTCAGACGCTGCCGGACACACCATTTCGGACGACAGATGAAATGCTGGAAAGTTTTCAGTTTCTGGGTGAAGACAAGGCAAACGAACTTGTTGTGTCGAATCCAAGTAGGCTCACAGAATCAATCAATGACGTTTCGCCAGTGCAGGATGGTTTGTTTACACCCAAGATAGAGGGAGCTGACCAGGAGATACGCGATCTCTGTTATAACCGTGCTAAACAAATTTACGGTGATCCCGTGCCAGATATCGTAACTGACAGGCTGGAGAACGAACTTTCCAGTATCATTAGAAATGGTTTCTCGGTCATTTACTTAATCTCACATAAATTGGTCAAAAAGTCGCTTAATGATGGCTACTTAGTCGGTTCGCGCGGTTCAGTCGGCTCGTCGCTGGTTGCGACGATGTCTGAAATAACGGAAGTCAATCCTTTGCCGCCGCACTATGTCTGCGAGACGTGCCATCATCATGAATTTATAACAGATGGCTCCGTCGGCAGTGGATTTGATTTGGCAGATAAGCCATGCCCGGAATGCGGTGAACCATTAACGAAAGACGGTCAGGATATTCCATTTGAAACATTCCTTGGATTTAAAGGGGATAAAGTGCCGGATATTGATTTGAATTTTTCCGGCGAATATCAGCCAGTTGCTCATAATTATACCAAGGTTCTGTTTGGCGAAGAGAAGGTTTATCGTGCCGGAACAATCGGCACAATTGCCGACAAAACGGCTTATGGCTATGTGAAAGGCTATGCATCCGACAATGAATTAGTTTATAAAAATGCAGAAGTTGATCGTCTTGTCCAGGGCTGTACAGGTGTCAAACGAACAACTGGCCAGCATCCAGGAGGCATCATCGTTGTGCCAGAGGATAAAGAAATCTTTGATTTTACGCCGATTCAATATCCGGCTGATGACCGGAATAGCGAATGGCAGACGACACACTTTGATTTCCATTCGATTGAGGACAATTTATTAAAATTAGATATACTCGGTCACGATGATCCGACCGTTATACGCATGCTTCAGGATTTGAGCGGAATTGATCCCAAAACGATTCCAACTGATGATGAGGATGTCATGAAAATCTTCTCCGGACCCGAATCATTAGGTGTCACACCTGAACAAATTAATTGTAAAACGGGGACTTTGGGTGTTCCGGAGTTTGGAACCAGGTTTGTACGGCAAATGCTTGAAGATACGAAGCCGAGCACCTTTGCCGAGCTGGTTATCATTTCCGGGCTGTCACATGGTACAGATGTATGGCTCGGAAATGCTGAAGAGCTGATTAATGACGGCATTTGCGAATTGCCGGATGTTATCGGCTGCCGGGACGATATTATGGTTTACTTGCTGTATAAGGGGCTTGATTCATCACTTGCCTTTACAATTATGGAATATGTCCGCAAAGGCAGAGGCTTGAAAGATGAATGGATAGAGGAAATGAAAAATCACGGTGTTCCTGATTGGTACATTGAGTCATGTAAAAAAATCAAGTATATGTTTCCGAAAGCCCACGCAGCAGCTTATGTGTTAATGGCTGTACGAATCGCGTACTTCAAAGTGCACTATCCTATTTATTTCTATGCCGCCTATTTTTCCGTAAGAGCCGGCGACTTTGAACTGGATACGATGGTCAAAGGTTCCGAAACGATCAGGAAACGTATCGAGCAGATCATGGCCAAAGGGAATGATGCTCCGCCGAAAGAAAAAAGTCTTCTCACAGTCCTTGAAGTAGCGCTGGAAATGTGTGAGCGGGGTTATTCATTCCAGAAGGTGGATCTGTATCAATCAAAAGCCTCCGAATTTATTGTGGATGGCTATACGTTAATACCGCCATTTGATGCTGTTGAAGGTCTTGGAACCAATGCCGCTATCAATATCGTTAAAGCGCGGGAAGATGGTGAGTTTCTGTCCAAAGAAGACTTGCGGCAGCGCAGCAAAATTTCCAAAACGGTGCTGGAATATTTGGATAACCATGGCTGTCTTGAAGGAATGGCTGATCAAAACCAGTTATCTCTGTTTTAAGCAGCGGAGCGCCTTTGACTGTCAACGTCAGACATTACATTTCTTGCAACATCACGTTACGTATGCTATAGTTCTAAAGTATGGAATTTGCAGGACTAACGAGTGGGTTTTGCCCACTCGTTATTCATACAACTGGTTTCGCACCACGCAGCTTCCCTTGCCCATCCTCTGGCAGGGGTTTTATATTAAGAAGTGTCTTAAATTGAAATAATATGCACTATGTGTGGTTTATATTAAGGTTAACAACAACTGAATAAGGAGGATTCTATGAGTTCTAAAGTTGTTCAAACAACAGAACAATTAGCCGAACCTATTCTGCAGGAAAAAGGGTTGGAATTGGTTGATGTTGAATATGTAAAGGAAGGGAAGAATTGGTTCCTTCGTGTTTACATTGATAAAGAAAACGGCGTTGATATTGATGAATGTGCGACAGTTTCTGAACAATTAGGTGACAAGCTCGATCAGTCAGATCTGATTAAAGGTTCTTATTTTCTCGAAGTATCATCACCAGGTGTTGAGCGACCGCTTAAATCTAAACAGGATTTTTCCGCAAATGTGGGCAGTAACGTCTACGTTAAACTTTATGAACCCATTGACGGCGACAAGGAGTATGAAGGAACGCTGCACGAATTTAACGATGAAACAGCCGTTATAGCTTATAACCTGCAAGGCCATAACAAACAGGTTGCTATACCGTATCAAAAAATAGCCAAAGCCAGACTGGCGGTATCATTGTGAAGGGGGAATGACAAAGTGAACAGTCAGCTATTTGATGCAATTGATTATTTAGAGAAAGAAAAAGGCATTGATAAAGATATTGTGATGGAGGCTTTGGAAGCCGCCTTGATTTCTGCTTACAAAAAGAATTTTAACTCAGCTGCAAATGTCCGGGTTGACATTGATGAAGAATCGGCATCAATGCGTGTTTATTCCCGAAAAACAGTTGTTGAAGAAGTGGAAAATACTCAGGAGGAGATTTCTCTTGAAGAAGCGCGGGAAATCGATCCGAATTATGAAGCTGAAGATGTTATCGAAGTTGAAGTGACACCGAAAGATTTCGGGCGAATAGCTGCCCAGGCCGCTAAACAAGTTGTCACTCAGCGTGTTCGCGAGGCTGAACGCGGTGTGATATTCAGTGAATATGCTGATCGGGAAGAGGATGTCATGACCGGTATTATCTCGCGCAAGGATAACCGCTTTGTTTATGTCAATTTAGGTAAAATTGAAGCTAAATTGGCTGAATCTGAACAGATGCCTACAGAAGAGTACTATGTGCACGACCGCATGAAAGTGTTTGTCAACAAGGTCGAAAACACAAGTAAGGGTCCGCAGATTTATATTTCACGGTCCCACCCCGGATTATTGAAGCGTTTGTTTGAAATGGAAGTGCCAGAAATATATGACGGGACGGTTGAAATCAGATCGGTTGCAAGAGAAGCAGGTGACCGTTCCAAAATAGCTGTGCATGCTGATGATCCGGAAATTGACGCTGTCGGTTCATGTGTCGGACAGAAAGGGCAGCGGATTCAGGTCGTTGTCGACGAATTAAAAGGTGAAAAAATTGATGTTGTTGAATGGTCCGAGGATCCGTTTGTGTATGTGTCCAATGCCTTGAGTCCATCTAAAGTTGTCGACGTGCTGGTTGATGAGGATGATAAGGCAACAACTGTGGTTGTTCCGGACTATCAATTGTCACTGGCCATCGGCAAGCGGGGGCAGAATGCTCGTCTGGCCGCAAAACTGACAGGCTGGAAAATTGATATCAAAAGTGAATCCGAAGCACTTGAAGAAGGCCTTATTGATGAAGCGGACGATAGTCAGTCAGCCTTTTCCTATTCGGCTATTAACGATGATGACGATGATCTGGCCGGCGTGTCCTATTCTGACATAGATGAAGACTTGTTTGAATAAGGAGGCATTGGCATGGTCAAAAAGAAAAAGATACCACAGAGGAAATGTGTTGTCACAAATGAATTGAAACCAAAAAAAGATTTGATCCGTATCGTACGCAATAAAGAAGGCGACGTTTTTGTTGACCCGACAGGCAAAAAAAACGGCCGTGGTGCCTATCTCTCCAATGACCCGGCTGTTATTGACAAAGCCGAAAAAAATGACATACTAAGCCGGCAGCTTGATACGGCCATTGATTCTTCGGTGTATGAAGAATTAAGGCAGTTTGTTACGGACGGTCCAGATGAAAAATAACTATCTTAACATTGTCGGACTGGCCCATCGCGCGAGGCAATGCTCACTGGGAGAGGACGCCATTGTGCAGGATATACAAAAAAGGCGTGCAGAACTCGTTCTGCTGGCAAATGATGTCGGGCCCCGGACGCGAAAAAAAATAACAAATAAATGCCATACTTTCGATATACCATATAATATTGTCGACGATCGGGACACATTATCGAATGCGGTTGGAAAATCCCAGAGGGTAGCTGTTGCTATTTTGGATGCGGGGTTCGCTACCAAAATCAAATCGCTGCTGGGATAATTAATCTTGGGGGTGGATCTATGAGCAAAATGCGTATATATCAATATGCAAAGCAAAATAATAAGTCGAGTAAAGAAGTCATTCAATATTTAAATGATTTAAATTATGATATTAAAAGTCACATGTCAACTGTTTCAACCGAAACAATGGAAAAACTGGATAAAAAGTTTGCCTCGGGAAAAACGGAAGCAGCTGCAGATACTAAAGGAAACGAACAGCAACAGCAAAACAGCGCATCTGGACAGTCGCAAAATCAAAGCAAACAGCAATCTCAGCCGAACAATAAACAATCAAAAGGTCAAGGTCAGCAACAACGGCAAAATGGACGTGACCAAGCCAAACATAAGAAACAAAAGGCTAATAATCGAAAAGGCGGACAGCAGCATTCAAAATCAGGAAAATCCCAGCAGTCCAAAGGCCGGCAAAAGCCAGTTAAGGAAACACCGTCTAAAATAACGTACAGCGACACGCTGACGGTCAGTGATCTAGCTGAGAAGCTGAATAAAGAAATAGCTGAAATTATTAAAAAATTAATGTCGCTTGGTGTCATGGCTAACAAAAACCAGGACCTTGATGACGATACCGTCGAATTATTATGCGACGAGTTTGGCACAGAAGTTGAAAAAGAAGTTATTTTAGATGATACAGACTTTGATAAATATCTTGAGGAGGATGACCCGGCCGATCTTGTGGAACGTCCGGCTGTTGTGACGATTATGGGGCACGTGGATCATGGCAAAACAACGGTGCTGGACGCTATTCGTCATACTAAAGTAACCGCTGATGAAGCTGGAGGTATTACACAGCACATCGGTGCTTATCAAGTTGAAACGAATGGTAAAAAAGTTACGTTTCTGGATACACCGGGCCACGCAGCATTCACGAGTATGCGTTCCCGCGGTGCCCAGGTAACCGACATTGCGGTATTGGTTGTCGCTGCTGATGATGGTGTGATGCCGCAGACAGCAGAAGCTATTAATCATGCCAAAGCAGCTGGTGTGCCGCTCATTGTTGCTGTTAATAAAATCGATAAAGAAGGCGCTAATCCGGACCGGGTTATGCAGGAGCTGACTGAGTATGAAATGGTTCCGGAAGCTTGGGGAGGCCAGACAATATTTGTTAATATGTCGGCGACTAAGCAGGAAGGGATCGATGAACTGCTTGAAATGCTTCAGCTTGTTTCTGAAATGGAAGAATTAAAAGCCAATCCAAATGCTAATGCTTCTGGTTCAGTGGTCGAAGCTAAACTGGAAAAAGGAAGAGGATCTGTTGCGACACTACTCGTTCAGAACGGCACCTTACACGTAGGTGACGCCGTTGTTGTCGGTAATACATTTGGCCGTGTCCGGACGATGGTTAACGATGAGGGAGAACGTGTGAAAACAGCCGATCCTTCGATGCCAGTTGAAATTACCGGACTGAATGATGTTCCGCAGGCGGGCGATCCATTCCTTAAGTTTACGGATGAGAAAAAAGCACGTCAGGTTGGGGCAGCACGTCAGCAGCAGCATATCCAGGAAAATCGGACAGAATCAGCCAAGGTCAGTATTGATGATCTTTTTGAACAGATTAGACAGGGTGAGATGAAGGAAATTAATATTGTCATTAAAGCTGACGTCCAAGGTTCAGCTGAAGCCCTGGCATCATCACTTGAAAAAATCGACGTTGAAGGCGTTAATGTCAAGATTGTTCATGCTGGTGTAGGAGCCATTAAAGAGTCCGATATCATTTTGGCTTCAGCTTCTAACGCCATTGTTATTGGATTCAATGTGCGTCCTGATGCCAGCACGAAAAAAACCGCAGAAAATGAGAAAGTTGATATTCGCTTGCATCGTGTTATTTATAAGGCGATGGAGGAAGTTGAATCTGCCATGAAAGGCATGCTGGATCCAGAATATGAAGAAAAAGTTATTGGTCAGGCTGAGGTTCGTGAAACATTCAAAGTATCCAAAATCGGAACCATTGCCGGCAGTTATATAACGAACGGCAAGGTGACACGTGATGCAGGTGTCCGGATTATCCGCGACGGTGTCGTTCAATTTGAAGGTGAAATTGACAGTTTGAAACGCTATAAAGACGATGCCAGAGAAGTAGCCCAGAATTACGAATGCGGCATAACCATTAAAAACTTTAATGATATTAAAGTGGGCGACACGCTGGAAGCCTTTGTTATGGAAGAAATTGAGCGCACATGATTATGTATGCCGAGGTGCAATGCTGGCTGTATGAGAGTCATTCACTTAAGCAGAAACGCTCGGTTGTTAAACGCATCACCGCTAAGCTGCGTCAAGAGTTGAATGTTGCTGTAACCGAACTGGATTATCAGGATTTATGGCAGCGGACAAAGTTCGGAATCGTGACAGTTTCGACTGATAAAACACATGCTGAGCAAGTGCTTCAGGCCGCACTAAAACTGATTGACACATTTATTGAAATCGAACGTACGATTACGGAGACAGAACGTCGCTGATAAAGCAAGATGTGCCTCCGTTGATTGAGGTGATTTAAATTGAGTATACGTGCCAATCGTGTCGCAGAACAGATTAAAAAAGAAATGGGCGAGCTGATCGGTCAAAAATTGAAAGATCCGCGCATCGGGTTTGTCACGGTAACAGACGTGGACGTCACCGGTGATCTGCAGCAGGCCAAAGTATACATCACCGTGTTTGGCGATGATAAAGAAAAACAGGATACGCTTGTCGGATTAGCTAAAGCAAATGGATTCCTGCGTTCAGAAATCGGCAGGCGCATACGGCTGAGAAAGACACCGGAAATAACATTTGAATTTGATGAAGCCTATGAATATGGCAATCGTATTGAAAGAATACTGCGTGATTTGAATGAATAAGCAGTATTATGGCAGGTTAATCTGACTCATTTAAGAGTCAGATTTTTCCTTGTCCAGTGTTTATGACTAATTGGAGCTGGTAATATGAATGGCATTTTGCCTTTATGGAAGCCAAAGGGCATGACCTCGCACGACTGTGTGGCGAGAGTGCGCCGCTTATTTCAATTGAAAAAAGTTGGGCATACAGGAACGCTTGACCCGGAAGCAGAAGGTGTTTTACCGATTTGTATCGGGCATGCGACCAAAATGACACCTTTTTTGACAGATACAGATAAAACCTACATAACAGAGGTGACGCTTGGAACTGCTACTGAAACGGAAGATAGTTACGGCAGGACAGTTGAAAAAAAATCAGTGTCGAAGTCTCCATCTCAACAGGAAATCGAAAACGTGTTACAATTATTCTGCGGAAATATAACACAAATTGCGCCGATGTACTCGGCTGTTAAAGTTAATGGCAAAAAACTCTATGAATATGCCCGGGATCATGAATCAGTGCAGCGTCCGGAGCGGCAGGCAGTCATTCATCAGCTTGACATGCTTGAGACGAGGCAGCATGCTAACCGGTTTTGGCTAAAAGTTGTTTGTTCAAAGGGTACTTACATCCGAACCCTCTGTGTTGATATTGGTGAGAAACTTGGATATCCGGCTCATATGTCTGCTTTATACAGGACGGGGACAGGAACGATCCTCCAAGAGAATACAGTTACATTCCAGGATATCGAAGAGGCTGTCAAATTAAATGAACAAAAGCAGCTGTTGCTCCCCATCAGCAGCTGTCTTGCACACATGCCGCGTACGACAGTTGACGAACAGACACAAAAACGGGTCTATCACGGTCAAAAACTGACCAAGCCCGCCCAACTGCCGGAATCTGGTCCTTTTCTGGTCATGTTTAATGAGCAAGTTATCGCTCTGTATGAAATAGATCAAAAAAACAGTCATATGATAAAACCGTTACGCGTTTTTCATGATGACTAAAAAGTGCAGGTGACAAAGTTGCGGACAATTACACTAACGTATCCTCATACCTTTTCGGGGGAAAAACTGCCGGAAACGGCTGCTGCCATCGGTTTTTTTGATGGTATTCATAAAGGGCATCAGAAAGTGATCAATACAGCTGTCACACAGGCCAGACAGTCGAATTCAGAGAGTGCTGTGATCACCTTTCATCCGGATCCTTCCAGTGTATTAAAAAACGATGGACAGCAAGTACAGTACATTACACCATTGGCGGAAAAACAGCAAATATTGCAGGAGCTCGGGGTCGACCGCCTATACATTATTACATTTGATAAAACACTGGCTTCTCTGGACCCCCAGGCATTTATTGATCACTTTATCATTCAATTGAATATTAAGCATTTAGCAGCTGGCTTTGATTTTTCCTATGGCCATAAGGGAAAAGGGAATGCTGGAACTCTTGAAGATCACTCAAGGGGTGCATTCGATGTAACGATCATAGAGCAGGTCACATCTGATGAACAGAAAATAAGTTCCACCCGCATAAGAGAACTGCTGCAATCCGGTAATCTGGAAGAAGCTAATCGGCTGCTGGGCCGGACGCTGAGTGTTCGCGGCACCGTTAAAAAAGGTGATGAACGAGGGAGATCAATTGGTTTTCCAACGGCCAACTTGGATATTTCCTCTGATGCACTGCTGCCAAAAGTCGGGGTTTATGCTGTGAAAGTGGTTTGGCAGAATAATATCTATGAAGGAATGGCCAATTTAGGCTATAACCCAACCTTTACGGCAGACCGGAATGAACCCATTGTTGAAGTGAACATATTCGATTATAACAAAGATCTGTATGGTGAAGAGCTTGTTCTGGAATGGCATCACTATGTGCGGGATGAAGTTAAGTTTGATACCAGAGAAGAGCTGATTGAGCAAATGGAAAAAGATGAAACGGCCATTAGACACTTTTTTTATCACGAAAGATGATCGCAACATCTTGCATTCTGAACATAAAAAATGTATGCTAGGTTAAGTAAACCATCGCTCGGCAAATCGTAACTCCGGCGATTGCTGGGGGAATGGGGCTATATTTAATAATGGAGGTGAACCTGATGGCCATTACACAAGAGCGTAAAAATGAGATTATCAATGAATATAAGGTTCATGAAACGGATACAGGTTCTCCGGAAGTACAGATTGCTGTACTGACCGAAGAAATCACGACATTGAACAAGCATTTGGACGTTCATCAAAAAGATCATCATTCACGACGCGGTCTTTTGAAAATGGTAGGTAAACGCCGTAATCTGCTGAACTACCTGCGTAAAAAAGATGTCATACGCTATCGTGATTTAATTAAAAGACTCGGCCTACGCCGGTAAGAAAGAAGCAGGAGAAATCCTGCTTCTTTTCTACTTACACATATGAAATTTACATTTGCGCTTATTAACTATAAAATGAAAGCAGTAAATGTTTTAGAAAGGAGTTGCTATACGCATGGTAGAAGAGAAAAAAGAGTTCTCTACGGAAATAGCCGGTAAGCCATTAACTATTGAAACCGGAGAACTCGCAAAACAAGCAAACGGTGCATGTTTGGTCCGTTACGGTGACACAGTTATTTTGGCGACGGCGACAGGATCTGACAAGCCCAAAGATTTGCCGTTTTTTCCGTTAACAGTTAATTATGAGGAACGGTTATATGCGGTCGGCAAGATTCCCGGTGGATTCATTAAACGGGAAGGACGGCCGAGTGAAAAGGCTACACTGACATCACGTCTGATTGATCGTCCAATCCGCCCGCTTTTTCCGGATGGTTACCGTAATGAAGTTCAGGTTATCAGCACGGTGATGAGTGTTGACCAGGATTGTTCAGCACCAATGGCTGCCATGATTGGTTCCTCGATTTCCCTTGCTATTTCAGATCTTCCATTCTCGGAACCAATAGCGGGTGTACATGTTGGCCGTGTTGATGGTGAATTTGTGATTAATCCAACGGTTGAACAAGAACAAAACAGTGATATTGATTTGACCGTGGCGGGAACAAAGGATGCCGTCAATATGGTTGAAGCTGATGCTCAGGAGGTTCCTGAAGATGTCATGCTTGACGCGATCATGTTCGGACATCAGGAAATTATCCGTCTGATTGAGTTTCAGGAAAAGATTGTTGAAGCGGTTGGCGTTAAAAAACAGGAATTCAGTGTTGATACACCCGATGAAGATCTGACTGCCAAAGTGGATAAAGAAGCACGGGGCAAACTGCATGAAGCCATTCAGACCAGGGAAAAACAGGCCCGGGATGAGGCGATTGACCAGGTTAAAGATGATGTGGTAGCAGGTTTCGAAGACGAAGATGAGACGGTTATTTCAGAAGTCAAGGCCATTTTGGATAATATGGTTAAAGAAGAAGTCCGCCGTCTGATAACCAAAGAAAAAGTCCGGCCAGATGGTCGCGGGGTCGACGAAATCCGGTCATTATCATCACGTGTTAATATTTTGCCGAGAACGCACGGATCAGGCTTGTTCACACGTGGACAGACTCAGGCACTGAGTGTTTGTACATTGGGAGCTCTTGGTGATGTGCAAGTGCTGGATGGCCTTGATCTCGAGGAATCCAAACGTTTTATGCACCATTATAACTTTCCACAGTTCAGTGTTGGCGAAACAGGCCCAATTAAAGCACCGGGACGCCGGGAAATCGGGCATGGCTCTCTGGGTGAACGAGCACTGGAAAAAGTTATCCCGTCCGAAAAGGAATTTCCCTACACTGTCCGCCTTGTTTCTGAAGTGCTGGAATCTAATGGATCAACCTCACAGGCCAGCATCTGTGCCAGTACGATGGCTATGATGGATGCAGGCGTTCCACTTAAAGCACCTGTTGCTGGAATAGCCATGGGACTGGTGAAATCAGGAGACGATTATACGATCTTAACGGATATTCAGGGTATGGAAGACGCGCTTGGCGATATGGACTTTAAAGTAGCCGGCACAGAAAATGGGATAACGGCGCTGCAAATGGATATCAAAATTGAAGGCCTATCCAAGAATATTCTTGAAGAAGCTTTAACACAGGCCAGAAAAGGGCGCATGCAAATTATGGACACGATGCTGGCGGCGATTAAAGAGCCAAGAGCTGAATTGTCACAATATGCCCCTAAAATAATGACAATGGCCATTAATCCGGATAAAATCCGTGATGTCATTGGACCGCACGGAAAACAGGTTAATGAAATCATTGAAGAGACTGGTGTCAAAATCGATATTGAACAGGATGGCGGTGTCTACATCTCGTCACCTGATGCAGAGATGAATCAAAAAGCCAAACAGATTATTGAAGATCTCGTCCGAGAGGTGGAAGTCGGACAAGTTTATACAGGCACCGTTAAACGTATTGAAAAATTTGGTGCGTTTGTCGAGTTGTTTAAAGGCAAAGATGGCCTGGTGCACATTTCTGAATTGGCTGAAGAGCATACTAAAAAAGTTGAAGACGTCGTTTCCGTTGGTGATCAGCTTACAGTTAAAGTTAAAGAAATCGATAATCAGGGACGCGTTAATCTGTCACGCCGGGCGATACTGAAAGAGGAACGGGAAGAGAACGAAGAACAGGAAGAATCACAGTCTTAATCAGACGAAACAAGAAGCTGGAAACCCAGTTTCTTTTTTTATGTATCATAACCTGTCCATTTTCACATATGTGTGAATGAGGGGGGATCAAAGATGCATAGCTATCGTTCGTTAATTCATGTATGTGTGTTTATCCTGATTGTTGCTGTATCATTCGATTATATGGACAGTCCGTTTGAGCCGAAACAAATGGCCACATTTTCTGATGCAGTAGAAAGTGTAGCCCAAAACAAAGATCCGCTCTATAATAAGATAAAACATAAAAGCGAAGACTATGAAGAAGATCCCCAAAACGCGGTAATTGATAAAGTCTGGAAGAAAATGCCCGGACGCAATGGCGTGGAAGTAAATCTTGATGAATCCTATGAGCAAATGCAAGACCAGGATGGATTCGAGGACACATTGCTCGTTTATGACCAGATCGAACCGGACGTAACGATGGATGACTTGCCGCCCGCACCGGTTTATCGCGGCCATTCGGATAAGGATATGGTTTCGTTATTAATTAACGTAGCATGGGGGACAGAACATATTCCGGCTATCTTAAACACGTTAAAAGAACATGACGTTAAAGCCACCTTTTTTATTGAAGGCAAATGGGCGAAGAACAATACAGATTACGTCAAAATGATTGAGGAACAGGACCATCTGATTGGAAATCACGCTTATAATCATCCAGTTATGTCCCGTTTATCTCAGGAGGACATCCTGAAACAAATTAATCAGACCAACGATATTCTGGAAGCGATAACAGGTGAAACGCCTCAATTGCTTGCCCCGCCAAGTGGTGATTATAATAACTTGGTTGTTGAAACGGCTGCCAGTCAGAATATGCAAACAATTTTATGGAGCGTTGATACGGTTGATTGGAAGAACCCTTCCGTTTCTGTTATGCTTAATCGGGTGGATAGGAATATTCATCCCGGTGCGATGCTGCTGATGCATCCAACAGCGTCAATTGCTGAAGGATTGGATTCACTGCTTAAACATATTGAAGAAGACGGCTATCGTTTTGGAACGGTTAATACGTTACTAAGCAGCGAAAGATAGTCTTTAGGCCGCTTATTAGGAGGCAGAACATTGATTGAAAAACATACAAGTCAAAATGGGATGCGGATTGTTTTTGAAAGCATTCCGTCCGTTCGTTCGGTGACGATTGGCATATGGATTAAAACCGGATCACGGAATGAAACGGAAAATATTAATGGTATTTCGCATTTTCTGGAACACATGTTCTTTAAAGGAACAAACACCCGTTCGCCGCAGGATATTGCTGAAGCGTTTGATGCCATTGGCGGTCAGGTTAATGCCATGACATCGAAAGAATATACCTGTATCTATGCTAAAGTTATGGATACGCATAAAGAAGAAGCACTGGAAATACTGGCAGATATGTTCTTTAATTCGACGTTTGATGAAGAGGAAATGGAACGCGAGAAAAAAGTTGTCTTAGAGGAAATTAGAATGTATGAAGATACGCCTGATGATATGGTGCATGACTTGCTGGCACATGCCTCATTTGGCGATCATCCGCTGGGTTATCCGATACTGGGATCAGAAAAACAGCTGCAGTCGTTTTCACCGGAAACCCTGAAAACCTATATCAATGAACGTTATACACCTGATAATGTGGTCGTTTCCATTGCTGGTAATGCGGATGATACATTTATTCAGACAGCTGAAGACTATTTCAGCCGCTTTGAGGCGAGCGAGGCTAAGCATATCGGACTGGAACGCCCTGAATTTTTGGGCAGGCAAATTGAGCGTCAGAAGGATACCGAGCAGGCTCATTTATGCCTCGGGTATCATGGTCTGCCTGTCGATGATGAAAACATGTACAGCCTGATCACACTGAATAATGTTCTCGGCGGAAGTATGAGTTCACGCCTGTTTCAGGAAGTGAGGGAAAAACAGGGGCTGGCTTATGCCGTTTTTTCCTATCATGCCTCTTTTTTGGATAATGGACTGCTGACGATTTATGCCGGCACTGGCAAAGAACAGCTGCCAAAGCTGCGGGAGACGATCAATCGAACGGTTGATGATCTTATCCAGAATGGCCTGACGGATAAAGAACTGACTAACAGCAAGGAACAGCTGAAAGGCAATCTGATGATGAGCCTGGAAAGTACAAGCAGCCGGATGAGCCGCAATGGCCAGAACGAGTTATTGCTAAATAAGCATCGCTCAATGGATGATATGATTACTGAAATTGATGCTGTTACACATGATAAATTACGTTCCGTGATTGATTCAGTTCTCCGTCCCGCCCCATCCAGTGCACTAATTGGACCGGAGTCGGTTATTTCCTGAGCATCATTTCCTGTCTCCTGTCATATATATGTACGACGGTGCAGGAGGTGGCTTAATGCGCTATAAAGATATGAGCTCTAAGGAGATTGTAGACATCAATCAGGGATCACGCCTTGGTGTGCTGGGGCAGACAGATCTCGAAATCGACGAGTCATCCGGACAGATTGAATCTTTTGTTCTCCCGAATTATAAATGGTTCGGTCTGAAAAAAGAAGGTTCAGAAACAAAAATCAGCTGGACCTCGATCCGTAAAATTGGTGAAGATATGATTATGATCGAAGCCGGCGACGATTTGCCGTAAAAAACATAAAAAACTGGTGCTATTTAAAATGGCGCCAGTTTTTTTATGTGTCGTAATCACTAAACATTCATAAGAACATAAGCTATATTTGAGTATCGATTGGAACACTGTGTGGAGGGAGTTTCAGTTATGACGCAACACGTTGCTGTAATAGGCGGGGATGCCCGTTATCTTGAATTAATACGCCAGTTGCAGACATTGCCGGATGTCTCCATTCATTTAGTCGGTTTTGACAAACTCGAGCAGGGCTTTACAGGATTGGATCAGACAGACTTTGCCGATTTGGAACAAACAATGCTTGATGCTGTGATTTTACCAATTACCGGGACGGATCAGGATGGCTATGTGGAAACGGTTTTTTCCAGTCAAACCATCAGACTTACGCATGAATGGTTTGCCAGTTTAAATGATCAAACGGTGGTTTTCACCGGCATCACCAATGACTATTTGACTAACGCCATTAATAAAACCAACCTATCGCTGATTTCCTTGCTTAACCGGGACGATGTGGCTATTTACAATTCGATTCCAACGGCTGAGGGAACCATTATGATGGCGATTGAACATACAGACTATACGATTCATGCATCACGTGTTATTGTGGTTGGATTTGGCCGGGTTGGTAATACGGTTGCCAACAAGTTTGCGGCTTTAGGGGCTGAAGTGTCCGTTTGTGCCGAAAGTATTATGGATTTAGCCAGAATAACGGAATTGGGGCACACAGCTATCCCATTTGATGAATTGCACGCGCATACCCGTGATTGCGATTTATTGATCAATACAGTCCCGGCTCAAGTCGTTACGAAAGATGCTATTCAATACTTGCCGCCGCACGGTATTATTTTTGATCTTGCTTCGAAACCAGGCGGAACAGATTTCGACTATGCCCAAAAACGCGGTATTAAAGCAGTGTTAGCTAAAAGTCTGCCAGGTGTTGTTGCCCCAAAAACCGCCGGGAAGATTCTGGCGGATGTTGTGAAACAATTTTTAGCTGATTTTAAACGGAAGGAGAATGGCTAATGAACTTGAATGGAAAACGAATCGGTTTCGGTATAACAGGGTCACATTGCACATATGAAGCAGTATTTCCACAGCTGGAAAAACTAGTGGAAAGTGGTGCAGATGTCATCCCGATTGTTTCCTATACGGTACAGAATACAGATACCAAATTTGGCGAAGCAGCTGATCATGTAGCAAAAATTGAGTCTATCACAGGGAAGCGTGCTATTAAAACAATACCTGAGGCTGAACCACTCGGACCGAAGCTGCCGCTTGATTGCATGGTTGTAGCCCCTTTAACGGGCAATTCGATGAGCAAGTTAGCCAATGCTCTGACAGATACACCCGTATTAATGGCTGTTAAAGCAACTATAAGGAATCAAAATCCGATTGTGCTGGGGATATCGACCAATGATGCTCTTGGATTAAATGGTGTTAATCTGATGCGTCTTATGGCAACTCAATATTTCTACTTTATTCCTTATGGCCAGGATGATCCCTATAAGAAACCGAACTCACTCGTCTCAGATATGACCTTATTACAGGACACCGTTGCTTCGGCACTCAATAATCAGCAGCGTCAGCCAGTAATTATTCCTCACTGAGATGATAATATGATAGAATAAACGAAACAAACTTTTAGTGAGGTGTCTTATAGCATGGCTGAAACGAAACCAGTGAATCTGGCAGTTGTTGGAGCTACCGGTGCTGTTGGTGAAAAAATTATTCAATTACTTGAAAACAGAGATTTTCCAATTAATGAACTGAAATTGCTGTCCTCTAAACGTTCGGCTGGTAAAAAAGTGTCCTTTCGCAATCAGGAATTAACTGTGGAGGAGGCACAGCCGGAAAGTTTCCGGAATGTGGATATCGCTTTGTTTTCTGCGGGCGGCTCCGTTTCGAAAAAATTGGCGCCAGAGGCAGTGAAACATGGCACGGTTGTCATTGATAATACAAGTGCCTACAGAATGGACCAGAACGTACCATTAGTAGTGCCGGAGATTAATGAAGCCGATATCCGATTACACCAGGGCATCATTGCCAATCCAAATTGTTCAACCATTCAAATGGCTGCTGCATTAAAGCCAGTACAGGATGCATTTGGTCTGTCACGTGTGATTGTGTCGACGTATCAAGCTGTATCAGGAGCAGGCAATGCAGCGAATGATGAACTTGAGAACCAGACAAGGCAGTTTTTGAATGGTGAGGAGATGACCGCGGCACAATTGCCGGTTAAAGACGAATCCAGCCATTATCCCGTAGCATTTAATGCATTGCCGCAAATTGATACGTTTCAAGAAAATGGCTACACCTTTGAGGAAATGAAAATGATTAACGAAACGAAAAAAATTCTCCATCATGACGATCTGGCCATAGCGGCAACCTGTGTCAGACTGCCAATTTTTACATCACATGCTGAAAGCGTCTATCTTAATGTTGATCAGCAGGACGTGACGGTAAGCGATATATGGGATGTCCTGGAAAAAACGGAAGGAATTGTGCTCCAGGATAATCCTGATACACAAACATATCCAATGCCGCTCAGTTCATCTGATAAAGAAGACGTTTTTGTTGGGCGTGTCCGCAAAGATCTGGATGAGGCTAACGGCTTCCATTTATGGGTCGTGTCTGATAATCTGATCAAGGGCGCAGCATTGAATACGATTCAAATTGCGGAACATTTAAACAATCATAACTGGTTTTAGAAGAGGTGGAACAATGCAGATATTAGTTCAAAAATTCGGTGGGACTTCTGTTCAGTCAGAAGATAATCGAATGCATGCTATTCAGCATATTAAAAATGCGCTTATGAACAATTATAAAGTCGTTGTTGTGGTATCTGCATTGGGGCGAAAGCCTGCACCATATGCAACGGATTCATTGCTTGATCTGGTTGATTTTCCGAAAAGCTATAACAGCAATCGGGAACTTGATTTGCTTATGTCATGCGGCGAAACAATTGCATCAGTTGTCTTATCAAATGAACTGCAGAAAAACCATATCAATGCTACAGCTCTAACAGGATCACAGGCAGGCTTTTTGACCAATGACGAATTTAACGAAGCCAAAATCAGGGAAGTTAAACCTGATCGTGTGTATGATGAATTTCATAATCATGATGTTGTTGTGGTAGCCGGTTTCCAGGGTCAGACCCCCGCTGGTGATACCACTACGATTGGCAGAGGCGGCAGCGATACCACAGCTGCTGCCATTGGCGCGGGTCTGAATGCTGAGCGCATCGAAATTTTCACAGATGTGAATGGTGTTATGACCGCTGATCCGAACATGGTGGCTTCAGCCAGATCACTGGATATCGTCACTTATACGGAAATTTGTAACCTTGCTTATCAGGGTGCTAAAGTCATCCATCCAAGAGCTGTCGAAATTGCGATGCAAGCTAAAATCCCAATGCGTGTGCGCTCGGCCTACGCTGAGGATGAAGGAACATTAATCACCGCATCCAGTTCGCAGGAATTGGGAACAGATATCCCTGACAGGCTAATTACCGGCATAGCCCATATGTCTTCCATAACCCAAATCAGCGTTCAGACGAAAAAAGATTCTAATGCAATGCAGTCTGACATTTTTAAAGCGATGGCTGAAGCAGGTATTTCAGTTGACTTTATCAATATTTCACCGACCGGTGTTGTTTATACAGTACCGGATACCCATACCGAAAAAGCGGTCAGCATTTTAAAGACGCTGGGTTTTTATCCAGAAATAACCGAAGACTGTGCGAAAGTGTCTGCGGTTGGAGCAGGAATGACCGGCGAACCAGGTGTTGCCGCCAAAATCGTACAGTCGTTGACAGATGCAGGTGTGCAGATTTTGCAGTCTGCTGACAGTCATACAACCATATGGGTGCTTATTCATCAACAGGATCTGAAGACGGCTGTGAATGCACTGCACGATGTTTTTGCCTTGAACACCCTGGAAAAAAATCTTGTATAAATGGTATACAGCAAGTACAGTAATAGCTCTTTCTAAACATTTTTTGATGAAGAAAGGTGTTCGATCATGGACTTTGGTAGAATTTTAACAGCGATGGTAACCCCATTTGATACGGATAATCAAATTGATTTTGACAAGGCAACTGCTTTAATTGAGTATTTGCTAAATAATGGCAGTGAAGGTTTGGTGATTGGAGGAACAACCGGCGAATCACCAACGCTTTCGGCAGATGAGAAAGTTGCTTTATTCAAGCATACCGTTGAAGTCGTCAATCACCGGGTTCCTGTGATTGCAGGAACTGGCAGCAACGATACCCATGCCTCGGTGACACTGACCAAATCAGCTGAAGAAGTGGGTGTTGATGGCGTTATGCTGGTGGCACCCTATTATAATAAGCCCAATCAGGAAGGACTTTTCCAGCATTTCTCAGCCATCGCTCAGGAAACATCATTGCCGGTTATACTCTACAATGTGCCAGGGCGTACGGCTGTTAACATGACGGCTGATACGATTACGCGTCTCAGCACGATTGCCAACATAACGGCTGTTAAAGATGCAAGCGGTAATTTGGACCAGGTGTCTGCTGTTATTGACCAAACACCTGATGAGTTCAGTGTTTACAGCGGAGAAGACAGTATGACACTGCCTATGCTCTCAGTTGGTGCAGATGGTGTCATATCGGTCGTATCCCATATTGCTGGGAATGATCTTCAGCAAATGGTTTACGCCCATAAGGCAGGCAATGTGAGAGAAGCTTCCCGCATTCATCGTCAATTGCTCCCGGTCATGAAAGGGCTGTTCGCTCAGCCTTCACCTGTTCCGGTGAAAACAGCTCTGACCATGAAAGGTGTGGAAACGGGCGGTGTAAGACTGCCATTAATTCCTTTGACTGATACGGAAAGAACCCATTTAAAAACATTAATTGAAAGTTAAAAATATCGGTCTTTGTACCGATATTTTTTATTTTGCCTGCATGGTTGACATCCATTAGTCCCATACTACCGCATAGAGACGTGTAACTAGTTAAGTATGCAAAAGGAGTTGGTTATAATGGACAAAGAATCATCCAAGCAAGATGATCAGAATCAATCACAGGATGAGCAAAATAATGATTCATCTTTGGTGCAGAAAATCCAGCAATTAGGTCAATCCAACGTTGCTCAGGCGCCGGATTCCAATATCCATGTCATCTCAATCATTGGCCAGATTGAAGGACATATGCAACTTCCGGCCCAAAATAAAACAACGAAATATGAACACATGCTGCCTCAGCTTATTTCTGTGGAACAAAATCCTGAAATTGAAGGGCTGATTGTCTTGCTGAATACAATCGGCGGTGATGTTGAGGCAGGTCTCGCACTATCAGAAATGATTGCTTCTGTTTCGAAACCGGTTGTGTCGATTGTACTGGGAGGCGGTCATTCTATCGGTGTTCCCATTGCTGTCGCGGCTGATTACTCCTATGTAGTACCAACAGCCACGATGACTGTTCATCCGATTCGGCTGAATGGCCAAGTTATTGGTGTGCCGCAAACATTTGAGTATATCGATAAAATGCAGGAGCGTGTCGTTAATTTCGTCGTTCAGCACTCGAATATCGAGGAAGATAAGTTTAACGAGCTCATGTTTGCACGCGGCAATCTGACCAGGGATATTGGAACGAATGTTGTGGGGACTGATGCAGTCGAATACGGGTTAATCGACGGTATTGGCGGTGTCGGTCAAGCTACGGTCAAACTAAACGAAATGATTAAGGATAAAAAAACATCAGAAAGCGAGTGAATCCCCCATGTTACACACGCCTTTAGCAACAACCGATATTTTTCCAGATTCGAGTGAAGCGTTCGAAAAACGTCTGTGTGTGTCGTATAAAGGGAAACAACTATACGTTGAAAAGATGGACGATGGCAGCTATCAAGTACTGCAATTACTGTCCAGTGATCCACAGGATTTTATGAATTCGGACTATCTGCCTGGTACAATGCTGCGCTGAACAGCACGAATGATTGCATTCTGTGCTATAATGGAACTAATTGTCATTCGACCCTTGCCTGCAAGCCGGCAGGGGTTGATTATTCCATTAGGACATGTTTATAAAGCACTCGCGATCGTAAGTGAGGTGATGATTGTGGCAAAGAAAAAACGCAAGAAAAAGAAGCGTCAATTGAACAAGCAGGTAAAATCGGAATTACTTGGACTATTGTTTATATTTTTAGCGATTTTTGGCAGTGGCGCCAGTGCGATAAGTGATGGGGCTATACCGGGCGGTCTTGAACATATTTTTCGTTTTTTTCTAGGAATCTGGTATTTTGTAGCATCCTTGTTGCTGCTTGTGACCGGTGTTCTTTTGATGGTAAAACGTCGCTACCCTGACTTTAGCCATAAAAAAATGATTGGTTTTTATATCATTTTTGGTGGTCTCTTACTTCTGACACATATTCAGACGTATGAGAGCTGGCTTGTCTCCTCGGACGAGTCGTCTATTCTGCGGGCTACGTGGGATCATTTCTTTGCCTATGCAAATGGTGAAATCGGGGCATTACAAACCGGCGGGGGGATGATCGGAGGCGTTCTTTTCACGTTCTGTTATTTTTTGTTTTCCTCGGCTGGCGCTAAAATTGTCGCCGTCTTTTCGATTTTAATCGGAATTATAGTCATGACTGAGTTTTCATTGGGAAGCTTTTTTGCGGCATGGCAAAAACGTTTGTCCAACATGGTTCGCAGTATCAGAAGTCGTATGTCAGCAGTTCGTTCGTCTCGTAATCGTCCAGATAATGAAGATGTTTCTGACCAGCAGGTGGTATCTGATCAGAAACCTGATCAGGACGAGCCAGTTATTCAGGATTTCACAGACTTTGCTTATTCATATAATGCACAGGAGATCGCTGAAAATGAAGACCCACCTGGCGAAGACCCATCTGGTGCAGAAACGAATGATGGGGACGACATAACAATGGAACCGGAAAGCTTATCTGCCATGACAGAAACAGAAAACCGGGAATATGAATTACCGTCCGTCAATCTGCTTGCTGAGCCTGTTCAAAATTCCCAGCAGCAGGAAAAGTCGCAAATTCAGGCAACTGTCCGAAAACTTGAGCAGACATTTCAGAGCTTTAATGTTAAGGCAAAAGTGACAAAAGTTCATGTTGGTCCTGCAGTTACCAAGTATGAGATTTCGCCTGAAGCTGGTGTCAAGGTGAGCAAGATTGTCAATTTGCATGATGACCTGGCATTGGCACTGGCAGCGAGAGATATTCGGATTGAAGCACCCATTCCCGGGAAATCAGCTGTCGGAATTGAGGTGCCCAATCAGGACGTTGCGAAGGTGTCACTGCGGGAAGTGCTGGACACAACAGCACAAAATCAATCTTCCAAACTATTATTCGGGCTTGGACGGGATATTTCCGGTGAGGCCATTATTTCAGAATTAAGCAAAATGCCGCATATGCTGATTGCTGGTGCAACAGGAAGCGGAAAAAGTGTTTGTGTGAACGGGATTATTACAACGATTCTGATGCGGGCTAAACCGCATGAAGTTAAAATGATGATGATTGATCCGAAAAAAGTGGAACTGAATGTCTATAATGGTATTCCTCATCTATTGACGCCTGTTGTGACTGATCCGAAAAAAGCTTCCAATGCGCTGCAAAAAGTTGTAACTGAAATGGACAGGCGATATGAACTTTTTTCAGAATCAGGGACACGTAATATCGAGGGGTATAATGACTACATCCGTAAATTCAATGAGACAGCTGCAGACGAGGACCGGCAGCCCAATCTCCCATATATTGTGGTTCTGGTGGATGAACTGGCCGATTTAATGATGGTTGCCTCTAATGAAGTAGAAGAAGCGATTACGAGACTGGCACAAATGGCCCGCGCAGCTGGTATCCATCTTATTCTGGCGACACAACGGCCATCAGTGGATGTTATCACAGGTGTCATTAAAGCCAATATCCCGTCTCGTATTGCCTTTAGTGTTTCCTCAGCAACAGATTCGCGGACGATCCTTGATGCTGGTGGTGCTGAAAAATTACTGGGCCGCGGTGATATGCTGTTCATGCCGGTTGGTTCGTCAAAACCAATCAGGGTACAGGGAGCATTCCTGTCAGATGAAGAAGTTGAACGGATCGTTGATTACTGTATTGATCAGCAAAAGGCCTCCTACCAGGATGACATGATGCCGGAGGAGCCAAGTGAAACAGTATCCGATGTGGATGATGACCTGTATGATGACGCGGTGCAGCTTATTATAGAAATGCAGAGTGCCAGTGTTTCGATGCTGCAAAGGCGGTTCCGGATCGGCTATAATCGAGCAGCGCGTTTAATTGATGCGATGGAAGATCATGGGGTCGTCGGACCTTATGAAGGAAGCAAACCACGAAAAGTACTGGCTACCCAATCTCAGGAGGAAAAATCGTCTTAGGTCTTACCAAATGGCGGTATCTAGACATGATTTAGAGATGCTGCTATTTGGTATTTTTTATCAAATTTAAAATTTTAGAAAATCATTCTATAAATGTGTTTATTTATGATGTAGGGCATGTTACAATTATGGCAAATTTGAGAGTCTTACGTCAGATGTCAGATTTCTCGAACTGCTCTTATATTTTAAAAGATAGGAAGGGATACTGTGTCGCTGAAATATGATTCACGGCATCTATACTTACAAGTAATTGATCAGATTAAACATGATATCGAAAACGGTAAATATCATGCAAAACAAAAACTCCCTTCTGAATTTGAACTGGCAAATGATCTTGGTGTCTCACGTGCAACACTCAGAGAGGCATTACGCATCCTGGAAGAGGAAACTATTTTAACACGCCGTCATGGTGTTGGAACGTTTGTCAATCCTAAGCCCATTTTCTCCTCTGGCATCGAGCAATTGTATAGTGTGACACACATGATAGAGCAATCAGGCAAGGTTCCGGGTTCACAATTTTTATCAACAGAGTTCCAGGAACCGACCAGGGAAGAGCAGCTTAAATTTTCACCAAAAGACATTCAAACCCTGGCAAAAGTTGAACGTGTCCGGACAGCAGATGATCAGCCAGTTGTGTTTTGTATCGATAAATTGCCCGAAGGACTCATTCCGCTGGATCATGTTAACGAGTCAGATTCAATTTTTAAACTAATGGAGGCCTATTCCGGTAAACATGTTGCTTATGCTGTAACGTATATAGAACCTGTCAGTTATCATGAACGCATTCATGATATATTGCGATGTCATCCTGACCAATCGCTGTTGCTGTTGAAGCAAATGCATTATACAGCCAATGATGAGCCGGTTCTGTATTCGGCCAATTTCTTTCAGCCTGATATGTTCAGTTTTCATGTTGTAAGGAAGCGAATGTAAAGGGTTTCATAGACCCTTTTAGGAGGAGGTGATAGCCTGACCAATTGCGTTTTAGTTTTGCCAATATTAGTATTATTAAATAATAAGGGGGAATTGAATTGACTAACCGAAAATCACTTATGCTGCTGGTGCTGCTGACTTTTGGGGTTGTACTTGCAGCTTGTGGCGGGGGAGATTCTGCCGATGAGGACTCCAGTTCCGATAATGGAGATGCCGAAAAAAGTGAAACAGCTAAAGGTGAAACAGCCGACTTTTCATCCGGTCTGGTAACAGATGTTGGGGGTGTTGATGACAAATCGTTCAACCAATCTGCGTGGGAAGGCTTGCAGGAATGGGGAAAAGAGCATGACCTGGAAAAAGGTGAAGGATTTGATTATGCCCAGTCAAATAATGATTCCGACTACGAACCAAACTTAAACCGGATGGTTCGTGAAGATTATAATATGGTTTTTGGTATCGGTTACAAACTGGAAGATGCCATCAGCGATGTTGCTGATCAATATCCCGATACAAACTTTGCAATTGTTGACTCAGTAGTTGAAGGCGATAACGTTGCCAGTATCACATTTGCTGACCATGAAGGTTCCTTTCTTGCAGGTGTCGCCGCAGCCAATAAAACCAATACCGGTAAAGTTGGCTTTATTGGCGGTACGGATTCCGATCTGATTAATAAATTTGAGGCAGGCTTTGTAGCAGGTGTTAAAACAGTTGATTCTGATATTGAAGTGGATGTTCAATATGCAGGTGCCTTTGATGCGCCAGATGACGGAAAACTGATTGCTTCCAGTATGTATAATGAAGACATTGATATTATTTATCATTCGTCAGGCGCAACAGGCAATGGGGTGTTTGCACAAGCGAAAGATATTAAAAACAGTGATCCGGATCGTGATATCTGGGTCATCGGAGTCGACCGTGACCAGTACGATGAAGGCCAGATTGGCGATCAAAATGTCACCTTAACATCTATGGTTAAGCGCGTTGATAACGCTGTTCAGCAGGTTAGCAACATGGCCATGGATGATGACTTCCCTGGCGGCGACGTTTTAGAATTCGGTGTTGAAGATAACGGTGTTGGTTTAGTGGATACAAATGATGAAGCTTATACAGATGAGATTGCAGAAGCCGCAGCGGATTGGAAACAAAAAATCATTGACGGTGACGTTGATGTTCCGCAAACACATGATGAACTGGATGATTATCTGGATTCACTGTAGAACAGATTGAAAGAGGCTGGGAATAACGAATTTATTAACTCTAACACGTGTGATATCAAAAAAGCGCACAGGAAATATATGCAGACTCTGCGGGAACAAAGACTCATCTCGTCCGCGGAAAACGGTGTCTATTTTCGGCGCTCATGACACTGGCGTTTTAGTGGCTGATCGGTTTTCTGTTATATAAATATGTCCCAGCCTCTTTTCCATAGAGCGGCACAACGTCATAGCTGAAATTGCCAAATGAAAAGATGCTGGAAAGACATTTTCTTTTGGCAATTTTGAATGCAGCTACGTGATCGTTGATTTTAGGAGTGATAAACGTGGATTATGTCGTCGAAATGATCGATATTCGCAAGGAATTTCCTGGAGTTGTTGCCAATGATCGTGTTACCCTCCGGCTGAAAAAAGGGGAAATTCATGCTTTGTTAGGTGAGAATGGTGCTGGCAAATCGACGCTGATGAATGTATTATTCGGACTTTATCAGCCGGAAAAAGGAGAAATTCGCGTCAATGGCGAACCTGTTAATATTACAGACCCGAACGTTGCGAATGAACTGGGCATTGGTATGGTGCATCAGCATTTTATGCTTGTAGAACCTTTTACGGTTACACAAAATATTATTCTGGGAAATGAACCGACTAAATTTGGGAAGGTTAATTTAAAAAAAGCTGAACAAGACGTCCAGGAATTGTCGGATCGCTACGGTTTGCGTGTAGATGCCTCAGCTAAGATCCGTGATATTTCCGTTGGTATGCAGCAGCGTGTCGAAATTCTTAAAACATTGTACCGGGGTGCGGAGGTATTAATTTTTGATGAGCCTACTGCAGCTCTGACGCCCCAGGAGATCACTGAACTGAAAGAAATTATGAACTCTTTGATTGCTGAAGGCAAGTCGATCATTCTAATCACACATAAGCTGAAGGAAATTATGGACAGTGCTGACCGCTGTACTGTGATTCGCAAAGGTGAGGGAATCGATACGGTTGATGTAGCTGATACGTCTGCGGATGCATTGGCGTCACTTATGGTAGGCCGCAACGTTAGTTTTCATACAGATAAAAAACCGGCTGAGCCAAAAGAAACTGTCCTGAAGGTTGAAGATTTAAAGGTGAAAGATAATCGTAAAGTTGCTATGGTGAAAGATTTAAATCTTTCAGTGCGTGCCGGTGAGATTGTTGGAATCGCTGGTGTGGACGGCAATGGCCAATCTGAATTAGTCGAAGCGATTACCGGTCTGCATAAAGCCGAATCCGGCACCGTTACGTTGAATAACAAAAATATCACCAATTTATCTCCCCGTAAAGTGACTGAGAGCGGAGTGGGCCATATTCCTCAGGACCGGCAGAAATACGGACTTGTTCTGGATTTTACGATTGGTGAAAATATGGTGCTGCAAACGTACTACCAAAAGCCGTATGCCACATATAAAACACTTAATTATAAAGAAATCTATAAAAAAGCTTCAGAACTTATAGATGAATATGATGTTCGGACGCCCAGCGTTTACACCAAGGCAAGAGCTTTATCAGGCGGTAATCAGCAGAAAGCTATTATTGCGAGAGAAATCGATCGTTCACCGGATTTGCTCATAGCGGCGCAGCCAACGCGAGGACTGGATATTGGTGCTATTGAATCCATTCACAACCGATTAATAAAAGAACGGGATAAGGGCAAAGCTGTGCTGCTTGTTTCGTTTGAATTGGATGAAATCATGGATATCAGCGACCGGATTGCTGTTATGTTTGACGGCCGGAATATTGCAGAAGTTAGCCCCGGGGAAACGGATGAAAATGAATTAGGCCTGCTGATGGCAGGAAGTCATGCGGACAAGGCAGGTGACCAATCATGAATTCAAATAGAATGTTTAACATTCTGGTCCCGCTCATATCTGTCCTGATTGGTTTATTGGCGGGTGCACTCCTGATGCTTGGATTTGGCTACAATCCTGTAACAGGCTATGTTGCTCTTTGGAATGGTGCGTTTGGAGATGCTTATTATATTGGTGAAACAGTTCGTCAGGTAACGCCCTACATATTAACGGGGCTGGCTGTGGCGTTTGCTTTCAGAGCCGGTTTATTGAATATTGGTGCTGAAGGTCAAGTGACAGTTGGGTGGCTGGCAGCCGTATGGATTGGTACAACAGTGGAAGCGCCCATGTTCATTCATCTGCCCCTGGCCGTCATTGCTGCGGCGCTGGCTGGTGCATTTTGGGGATTTATTCCCGGTATTTTGAAAGCTGCGCGTGGTGTTCATGAAGTTATTATAACCATTATGTTAAATTATACAGCTTTGTATTCGGCTAATGCGATCATCCGGAGTGTACTGTCAGATAACGAAGATAAAACGCCTGATGTAGCCTCAACAGCTTCACTGGCATCTGAATGGTTCCAGAATATAACGTATTTTTCGCGTATGCATTATGGTATATTCATCGCTTTATTTGCTGTTGTGATTATGTGGTTTATCATTGAACGGACCTCACTGGGGTTTGAACTTAAGTCAGTTGGCCTGAATGAATATGCCTCAAAGTACGCTGGCATGAGCGTTAAACGAAATCTTGTATTATCAATGGTAATTTCCGGTGGTTTTGCAGGCTTAGCTGGTGCTATGGAAGGCTTGGGAACATTTGGGTACATGTCAGTACAGTCAGGGTTCAATAATCTGGGATTTGATGGAATTGCCGTTGCTCTTTTGGGTTCTAATACACCTGTTGGTGTGGTGCTGGCTGCTATCCTGTTTGGGGCACTTAAGGTCGGTGCTTTAAACATGCCCACTGAAGCAGGTGTGCCGACTGAGCTGGTTGACGTTATTATCGCTCTGATTATTTTCTTTGTTGGTTCAAGCTACATTATTCGCTGGGTTATACGCCGCTTTAAAAAGGAGGAAAAATAAATGGGGTTTATCGATTTATTACAGTCAATTATTCCACCGGCCTTGTTCTTTTCAGCCCCTCTGATCTTTACGGCTTTGGGCGGTGTATTCAGCGAACGTTCGGGTGTTATCAATATCGGGCTGGAAGGCCTTATGGTGATGGGTGCGTTTGTCGGAGTTGTTTTTAATCTCAAATTTGCCGATATGTTTGGTTCCTGGACACCCTGGATTTCCATTATCGCTGCCGCGTTGATAGGGGGCGTTTTTTCCCTGATTCATGCAGTGGCTGCCGTATCTTTCCGCGCCAATCAGGTTGTCAGCGGCGTTGCCATTAATTTTCTGGCACTGGGTCTGGGTGTTTTCCTGACAAAACAATGGTATGGCAAAGGCCAGACGGAAATGGTATCTGAACAGTTTTTTTCCCGTGATATCCCAGTTTTGGCTGATATTCCAATCATCGGGAAGATCTTCTTTCAGGATATTTACTTAACATCCTATTTGGCAATCATTTTAGCATTTATTGTCTGGTACATTCTTTATAAAACATCGTTTGGGCTGCGGCTTCGTTCAGTTGGGGAGCATCCGATGGCAGCTGATACAAATGGCATCAGCGTTTACAAAATGCGTTATACAGCTGTTATTTTGTCCGGTGTCCTTGGCGGTCTGGGCGGATCAGTCTTTGCTTTAACCATAGCTTTAAACTTTTCCCATGCGACGATTGTCGGGCAGGGATTTATGTCATTGGCTGCTGTTATTTTCGGAAAATGGCATCCGTTAGGCGCGATGGGCGCTGCTTTATTCTTTGGTTTTGCGCAGAGCCTGAGTGTTATAAGTGGTGGTATTCCGGTTTTGGAGGACATACCGCAAGTGTTTCTGCTGATTGCCCCATATGTATTGACAATACTGGCCCTGGCAGGTTTTATCGGCCGGGCTGAAGCACCTAAGGCTAATGGTGAACCCTACATTAAAGGCACACGATAAGCTTTAAATGACTTGAGCCGAAAATGCTTATGCCAAAAGCGATATTTGCGACGTCCTGTAATGGCTATGTTAAGCTGTATAACGCGATGATTAGGTTTAACGGCTGCCAAAACAGTGAACGAATAGGTGATTTTAATGGGGAAAAACGTATTGATTATTGGTGCAAGCGGCGATATCGGCCAGGCTGTTGTCACGCAGCTTGGCCGGGAAGGTCATCAATTGATGCTGCATTATTATCAAAATAAACACTTTCTGGATAAAGGCAGAACGGGCTTGGATGAGGAAGCTGTTCTCCTGACTATACAAGCTGATTTAAGTAAGACAGAAGGAATCAGCCATCTTCTCCGCCAGCTGGTTTTCCCAGTTGATGCGGTTGTTTTTGCTGGAGGGAGAGCACATTATGGGCTGTTTCAGAATACCGACGAAACATTAATGGACGCTATGCTTACACTGCATGTGAAGACGCCATGGATAATTACGAAAAATTTATTGCCCTCGATGATCCAGCAAAAACAGGGCAGAATTATTTTGATTACGTCTATATGGGGAGAAGCCGGAGCTGGCGATGAAGTCATTTATTCCTCTGTTAAAGGGGCGCAAAACAGCTTTGTAAAGGCCCTGGATAAGGAAACAGCACCATCTGGTATAGCGGTTAACGCTGTCAGTCCCGGGTTTATCGATACCAAAATGAATGCTTCTTTATTATCTGAGGAAAAGGAGGAAATTATTAAGGATATTCCTGCCAGACGTGCTGGCACCCCTGATGATGTTGCCCAAATGGTCCGTTTTCTAATGAGGGAAAAAAGTGATTACGTTCATGGTGAGATCATAAATATCAGCGGCGGCTGGCATTTATGAAAATGCCGTTGCATAAACAAGCCTCATCAATCAAATGCTAGTCATGAACCAACATGAAGGAGGCATATTGACATGTCAGTTCTTGACAACTTTGATTCATGGAAAACTTTTTTGGCTGATAAACTGGAACAGGCTCAATCCGAAGGCATGGGCCAGGAAACGATTGACAATATGGCTTATGAAGTAGGCGATTACCTGGCTTCTAATACAAATGCTCAAAATAATGAAGAGGCTGTACTGCAGGAAATTTGGAGTGCTGCATCTGAAGAGGAAAGACAATCAATGGCGAGCGCGATGGTTAAACTCGTGCAGAATCAAGGGAACGCTTAAACGGCCTGCCTTTATAAAGAAGCTGCATTACTATGCAGCTTCTTTATTTTTGTCTTAATTAAGAAACATCTTTTCTTCTTTATGCAAATACTTTATTATAGTATTAAGTATGTATGAAAAGGGGTTTACGATGGAGAAGACAGAGTGGTACCTTGAATATGAAATTCAAAATAATCACCCGGGATTATTAGGTGACATTTCTTCCCTGTTAGGTATGCTCTCCATTAATATTGTATCCATTAATGGCGTAGCCGAATCAAGGCGGGGAATGCTTTTATTGTGTCGGAATGAGGAACAGATCACGAGAATGACATCCATTATGGAAACAATGGATACGATTAACATTATTAAAATGCGTAAACCGATGTTACGTGATAAACTTGCTGTAAGACACGGACGCTATATCCAAAATGATGAGGATGAGCGAAAAACTGTCAGGTTTGTCCGGAATGAAATCGGAATACTGGTTGATTTTATGGCGGAATTGTTTAAAGAGGACGGTCATAAACTCATTGGAATACGCGGCATGCCGCGTGTTGGAAAAACTGAGTCGGTTGTGGCTGCCAGTGTGTCCGCCAATAAACGCTGGCTGTTCGTATCAAGCACCTTGCTTAAACAGACCATCCGGAATGAGCTGATCCAGGGTGAGTACAATCGTGACAATCTTTACATTATTGATGGGATTGTTTCCAAACGTCAGGCTAATGAAACACACTGGCAGCTTATCCGGAAAATTATGCAGCTTCCAGCGGTCAAGGTTGTGGAACATCCGGATATGTTCGTACAATTCACGGAATACAAACTGGAGGATTTTGAATATATTATTGAACTCCGCAGTGATGAGAACGAAGAGATCACTTATGGACCAATTGAGGACAGCATGTTTGGTCAGGGAGATGGCTTTTCAATGTTTTGATTCTTAATGATGGATGGTGTTACGCATGGCGATCGGTGAAAAGCTGAGAGAGGCAAGAGAAAAACAAAACATGTCGCTCGAGACGATGCAGGAAACAACAAAAATACAGAAGAGATATCTGGAGGCAATTGAGAACGAGAATTTCAGTATTCTGCCAGGAACATTTTATGCGCGTGCTTTTATTAAAGAGTATGCGACTGCTGTGGGATTGGATCCCAATGAACTTCTTGAAGAATATAACGCAGAGGTCCCCCAGACAGAAGAGGACAATTCAGCACATTATTCACAAGTTCACCGGTCACGCAAGGATAACAGTCCCAATAAAAGCACAAACGTTTTTTCATTTATACCGACTGTTATTGTCGTGCTGCTGGTAATCGGTATCGTTTTTATCGTATGGTTTTTTTTGCAGGAATCGTCGACAGAGGACAGCACGGATTCAGCACAGACACAGCCGCAAACTGAAAATAATGAAGTTGTCCGCGAGCAGGATGACGAGTCCGGAAATGAGCCGGCGGATGACGACAGTTCGGATGCTGAGGAAGACAACAAAGCCAATGCGGAAAGCACTGATTCACAGGAAGAGAGTCCAGATCCAGCGCTGACGGTGGACGAAGAGAGTACCGGAAATCCTCCTGAATCGACACTGACATTGGAACATGCCAGTAATAAGATTTCTGTAACAATTGAAGCAACGGATGATTCCTGGCTCGAAGTAGATAATGGTGACGGTGACGTGCTGTTTAAAGATACGGCAACAGCTGAAGATTCACCGATTGAACTGGATGTATCAGGGGCTGATCGGGTAAGGTTCAATGTTGGCAATGCGCCAGCACTTGATATTACTGTAGATGGTGCAGCACTTGATTATCCGGTCGATCCGGACAACGAAGTGTTTCATCAAAAAATCTGGGTTAACCTTAATAAAGAACAAGACTCGGGCAAATAAGAAAAGCTGCTTACGTACACAGAAGGAGAGAAAACTGTGAACATTCCAAATCAGATGACACTGTCACGCATTCTTCTAATTCCTATTTTCATGATTTTGCTGGCCATTCCCTTCAATTGGAGTGAGTGGTCTATTGGTGAAGCGGTATTGCCCGTTTCCCATTTCGCCGCAGCTTTATTATTTATTGTAGCGGCTGCAACAGACTGGGTTGACGGCTATTATGCAAGAAAATATAATTTAATAACAAATCTCGGGAAATTTCTTGATCCGCTTGCTGATAAACTGCTGGTTGCTGCTGCATTGATTTTACTGGTGGAACAGGGGCTTGCCCCGGGATGGATAACCATTATTATTATCAGCCGGGAATTTGCAGTGACGGGTCTTCGGCTGGTGGCAGCCGGTGAAGGTATTGTTCTGGCCGCTGGAAATATGGGGAAACTGAAAACAGCCACACAAATGATTGCAATTGCTGTTTTGCTGCTGCATAACTTTCCCTTTTCATATGCCGGCATACCATTTGGCTTAATGATGCTATATCTATCGCTGATTTTTACAATTATATCAGGCGTTGATTACTTTGTTAAAAATTGGCATGTAATGAGGGATTCCAAATGATGAAACAGGAAAACGCAGAGATTGTTGCTGTAGGCACAGAATTACTATTAGGCCAGATTCCTAATACGAATGCACAATGGCTGTCGAAGGCTATGGCATCGATTGGCATTAATGTTCGTCATCATTCAGTTGTCGGGGATAATCTCCGGCGGGTTGAGGAGCAGTTCCGGATTGCCGGTGAGCGGGCGGATATCATTATTGTCACCGGCGGACTGGGACCGACCGAAGATGACCTTACACGTGAAGCATTCCAGCAACTGACTGGCATCCCTATTATCGAGCACAAGTCATCTATGGAAAAAATTGAAGCTTACTTTGCTGAAAAGCAGGAAACGATGACATCTAACAATAGAAAACAAGCACGCGTCTTTACTGGAGCGGATGTTATGACTAACAATACAGGCATGGCTCCGGGAATGATTGTGACACACAACGATAAAACATGGGTTTTCCTGCCAGGCGTTCCGAGGGAAATGAAACGCATGATGACTGACAGGGTAATTCCTCGCCTGCAGCAGGTCATTGGCCGGGATACAGTGATTAAATCCACCATGCTCCGTTTCACAGGAATTGGTGAGTCGAAGGTCGAGGATAAGCTGCTGGACTTAATTCAGCAGCAGACGAATCCAACAATTGCTCCTTTGGCACAGGACCAGGGGATTGCTATCCGGCTGACAGCCAAGGCAGAATTTGATCAGGAGGCAGATCGTTTAATTAAACAGAGCCGAGCGGCAGTTATGGAAAGAGTCGGCGAATTTTTCCATGGAACCGATGATCAGACACTTGAGGAGAGTGTTTACAGTTTGCTGAAACAGCAGGGTTATACACTTGGGGCTGCCGAAAGTTTAACGGGTGGTATGTTTACAGAAAGACTAACAGCTATTCCGGGTGCTTCGGATGTGTGTACTGGCGCCATTGTCTGCTATGGCACTCAAGTGAAGGAGCAAGTACTCAATGTTTCCTCTGAGCTTATTAGGCAGCATGGTACGATCAGTGAAGCGTGTGCATCATCTATGGCAGAAAATGTCAGGTCGCGTCTTGATTCAGATATTGGCATCAGTTTTACAGGTGCAGCCGGTCCGGACAGCAGTGAAAGACAGCCTGCCGGAACTGTTTTTATCGGTGTTTATGACAAGTCTGGAAAACAAACGGTGGAAAAATATACGTTTCAGGGTGACCGGCAAACGGTGCGCGAACGTGCTGTTCTAAAGGGTTATGAACTTTTGTTTAATCTGTTAAAATGACTATATAACCACACTGTTAAATGGTGAAATACAATTTTATTTTTCTAAGCCCCCGTTAAATTTCCTTTTCACCTGTTGTTCATTCACTAAAATACAAGAACACTTATTCGCCTTTCTATTGAGAAAATGTTCAAAAGGGCGTATGATAAAACTAGAATTGTTTCACTTATAAGGGAGGTACGCTCATTGGGAGATAAAAATCAGGCTCTGGATACGGCGTTGAAACAGATTGAAAAGCAATTTGGCAAAGGTTCGATTATGAAACTTGGTGAACAGGAAGGACAGAATGTGGCGACGATTCCAAGCGGCTCACTGGCTTTGGATGTCGCTCTTGGCATTGGCGGTTATCCAAGGGGCCGTGTGGTAGAAGTTTATGGACCGGAATCATCCGGTAAAACAACGGTGGCGCTGCATGCCATTGCTGAAGCACAGAAGCAGGGTGGACAGGTCGCGTTTATCGATGCTGAGCATGCGCTTGATCCGACTTATGCGAAAGCGCTGGGTGTTGATATCGATGAATTGCTTTTGTCACAGCCGGATACCGGAGAACAGGCACTGGAAATTGCTGAAGCGCTGGTACGCAGCGGTGCCATCGATATTATCGTTGTAGACTCGGTAGCAGCTCTGGTGCCAAAAGCCGAAATCGAAGGCGAAATGGGGGATTCACACGTTGGACTTCAAGCACGCCTGATGTCCCAGGCGCTGAGAAAACTGTCCGGTGCTATTAACAAATCAAAAACAACGGCTGTATTTATTAATCAGATCAGAGAAAAAGTCGGTGTTATGTTCGGTAATCCGGAAACAACGCCTGGCGGCCGCGCACTTAAATTCTATTCATCTGTCAGACTGGAAGTACGCCGTGCAGAAACACTTAAACAAGGCAATAATATGGTTGGGAATAAAACGCGCTTAAAAGTTGTCAAAAACAAAGTTGCTCCACCATTTAAGCAGGCTGAAGTTGATATCATGTACGGAGAAGGGATTTCTAGAGAAGGTGAAATCCTGGACATTGGTTCAGACTTGGATATCGTTCAAAAAAGCGGTGCCTGGTATTCGTATAATGGTGAACGCCTGGGACAGGGAAGAGAAAATGCTAAACAGTTCCTGAAAGAAAATGAAGCAACTAAAATGGAAATTCATCAAGCAATTCGCGAACATTATCATTTGGATGATAAACCGGAAGAGGAACAGGCTGATCAGGAAGAAAATGACGAACAAACTGATCAGGAAACAACAGATGTATAAACGAATCAGATGATGAGAAGTCCTTTGCTGGCATGCGGTAAAGGACTTTTTTCTTATTGATTTGCAAATTATTACGTTTTCTTGACATAAATGACACAGCACAGTAAAATTAAACTGTATAATTTACTTATTTTATTATACAATAAATTGTTTATTATTGAACCTTTTACACGCCGACAATAATGAATGAATTGTACAATTTTATAGCAAGAGGAGGTGAAATCATGGATAATCCTTTAGTCATCTCCATTTTGCTTGCCGTAATCCTGATCGTCGGTATTGTTGTTGGTTACCTAATTCGTAAATCGATTGGTGAAGCTAAAATTTCCAGTGCGGAGACTTTAGCTAAACAAATAGTTGATGAAGCACATCGGAATGCGGATGCTGCTAAAAAAGAAAAACTTCTCGAGGCGAAAGATGAAGCCTATAATTTACGCCAGCAGACAGAAGATGAGTTACGTGAACGGCGATCTGAAGTACAGAAACAGGAAAATCGCCTGTTGCAAAAAGAAGATAATCTGGACGGAAAAACAAAAACGCTGGATGAGCGGGAAACAACGCTGGAAGGAAGGGAAGCATCATTAGCAGAACAACAACAACAAATTGAAGAAATGGAAAGCAAAGTGGAAGCGACGCTTAACGAACAGCAGACAGAGCTTGAGCGGATTTCGGGCTATACGAGTGACCAGGCAAAACAGGTTATTCTGGACCGGGTTGAGCAGGAAGTCAACCACGAAACCGCTCTGAAAGTTAAGGAAGCAGAGAACCGAGCCAAGGAAGAGGCAGATAAGAAGGCTAAAAGCATTCTTTCACTGGCTTTGCAACGTTGTGCTGCGGATCATGTGGCCGAGACAACTGTGTCTGTTGTCAATCTCCCAAGTGATGACATGAAAGGGCGAATTATTGGTCGTGAAGGCCGTAATATACGGACACTGGAAACACTGACCGGTATTGATCTAATTATCGATGATACACCGGAAGCGGTCGTATTGTCCGGATTTGACCCAATTCGTCGCGAAATTGCCCGAATGGCTCTGGAAAGACTTGTACAGGATGGCCGGATTCATCCTGCCAGAATTGAAGAGATGGTTGATAAGGCCAGACGTGACGTTGACGATCAGATTCGTGAAGTTGGGGAAGAAACGACATTCGAAGTCGGCATACATGGGTTACACCCAGATCTTATCAAAATACTTGGCCGCTTAAAATATCGCACAAGTTACGGGCAGAATGTCTTGAAGCATTCGACCGAGGTTGCGTATCTCGCCGGGCTGCTTGCAGCAGAATTAGGCGAAGACCAGACACTGGCAAAAAGGGCTGGTCTGCTTCATGATATTGGAAAAGCGATTGATCATGAAGTCGAGGGAAGTCACGTTGAAATTGGTAAAGAACTGGGCATGAAGTATCAGGAACATGACGTTGTTATTAATGCGATTGCGTCCCATCATGGTGATGAGGAACAAACATCAATTATCTCAGTTCTGGTCGCAGCGGCCGACGCGTTGTCAGCTGCCAGACCAGGTGCCAGAAGTGAATCCCTGGAGAACTATATTAAACGTCTTGAAAAACTCGAAGAAATCTCTGAGTCGTTTGCTGGAGTTGAAAAATCCTTTGCCATTCAGGCCGGAAGAGAAATTCGAATTATGGTTAAACCAGACGAAATTAATGATATTGATTCAGTTCGAATTGCACGTGATATCCGTAAAGAAATTGAAGGTGAACTTGATTACCCAGGTCATATCAAAGTGACGGTTATTCGGGAAACACGGGCAGTTGAATATGCAAAATAGGACAAGCGGCCATAACCGGCCGCTTCTATTTTTAGTTACTTTACAATACTCAGATACTATGCAACACTATATTTAATTACGCAGATAGAAGGATGGAGCACAATGAAATTATTATTTGTAGGTGATGTAACAGGGTCACCCGGAAGAGAAATGGTTCAACAGTATTTACCCAAGTTAAAGGAAGTCTACCACCCAAACATAACGGTCATTAATGGCGAGAATGCTGCAGCTGGCAAAGGGATAACTGAGAAAATTTACAAACAGCTGCTGGAAGCTGGAGCACAGGCTATTACCATGGGGAATCACACATGGGATAAAAAAGAGATATTTGAATTCATAGATGATGCTAAAAATCTAGTCAGGCCAGCCAATTTTCCTGAGGGAACGCCGGGGAAAGGGATGACGTTTGTTAACTTGAACGGCACAGAAGTTGCTATTATTAATGCACAAGGCCGAACATTTCTATCTGCCCTTGATGATCCCTTTCGTAAAATGGATGAATTGATTTCGGAGGCTAAAAAGCGGACCAACATCATCTTTGTTGATTTCCATGCCGAAGCAACAAGTGAAAAACAGGCTATGGCCTGGTATCTGGATGGAAAAGTGACAGCGATAGCTGGTACCCATACGCACGTTCAGACAGCTGATGAACGCGTGCTTCCGAACGGAACAGCCTATATAACGGACGTTGGCATGACCGGTCCGTATGATTCAATTATAGGCATGGAAAAGGAAGCGGTTATGAAAACGTTCTTAACAGGTTTGCCAGGGCGTTTTGAAGTGGATAAAAAAGGCCGGGCACAACTGAACGGTCTGTTGATAACAATTAATGAAAAGACAGGAAAAGCAACGGCTGCTGAACGGATTATGATAAATGATGATCATCCCTTCTTCACTTAAATCGATTCGCTTTATTTGAATGTTTAGAAATATTGTTGCATAATGAGGTTATAAGCTAGCAATTATAAGAATATAGTATCAGTAGAATGACAATAGCACATGAAGGAGGTACTAGGAGTGGACGTATTAAAAGTATCAGCCAGATCAAATCCAAATTCAGTAGCAGGTGCACTTGCAAACGTATTAAGAGAAAGAGGATCAGCAGAAATGCAGGCAATAGGTGCCGGTGCTCTGAACCAGTCTGTTAAGGCAGTTGCGATTGCCAGAGGATTTGTGGCACCAAGCGGCGTTGACTTAATCTGCATACCGGCATTTACGGATATTATGATTGATGAAGAAGAACGGACAGCCATTAAGTTAATTGTCGAACCGAGATAATATCATATTTTTTACTACCAGTGTTGTGCTTTTGCGCAGCACTATTTTTATTGTTTCAGCAGTCAGGCGCCCATGTTCAGGTTAGCGTCTGGTTGCCCAGCTGTAATGGGTCATGTATTGTTTAATTTGTCCTGAGCCTTTATAATGACATTATGGATGGTTATAGCTATAACTTGAGGTATAGCTGAAAGGAGTTTGGATATGAACGAAGATGAACGGAAACAGCAAGCTCAAATTAAGCAGCCGGAGAATTCCTCAGACGTAAAATCTGCTGCGAATAATATGGAACGGCTGCAGAATACATCAAGCGACGATTTGATTTCCAAGTACTTTGAGACATCCTATGAACCGCCTAATTTAAGCAAAGCCAGAAAACGCGGTCGTGACGATATCAAAGTACACTATGATTTCGGCATCCCGGAAGATATGGAAAACATTGGCCAGGATAAAAAGTTCCTGATACGTACATATGGTTGTCAGATGAATGAACACGATACAGAGGTAATGGCTGGTATTCTGGAGGAAATGGGCTATACATCAACGGATGATAAAACAGAAGCAGACGTTATTTTGCTGAATACGTGTGCCATACGCGAAAATGCGGAAAATAAAGTATTTGGTGAAATCGGCCATTTGAAGGCTCTAAAACGCGAGAATCCCGACCTGATTCTTGGTGTATGTGGCTGTATGTCCCAGGAAGAGGGGGTCGTCAACAGGATTTTGAAAAAACACCCGCAAATTGATCTCATCTTTGGAACGCATAATATTCATCGGTTGCCACAGCTTATCAAAGATGCCATTTTTGGCAAGGAAAAAGTAATTGAAGTGTGGTCCAAAGAAGGCGATATTATCGAAAACCTTCCCAAAGCCCGTAAAGGCAGCGTTAAGGCTTGGGTGAATATTATGTATGGCTGCGACAAGTTCTGCACTTACTGCATTGTACCGATGACTCGAGGTAAAGAACGCAGCCGTCATCCAGAGGATATTATTCAGGAAGTACGCCATTTAACAGCGCAAGGCTACAAGGAAGTCACCCTTCTCGGCCAAAATGTTAACGCTTATGGCAAGGATTTTGACGAGTCGGATTATGGTCTGGGTGATTTGATGGACGATCTTCATAAAATCGATATCCCAAGAATCCGTTTCACCACGTCGCATCCAAGAGATTTCGACGATCGCTTAATCGAGGTTCTTTCCCAGGGCGGCAATCTGCTTGATCATATTCATCTGCCGGTCCAGTCAGGAAGCAGCCGGATTCTTAAGAAAATGAACCGCCGCTATACCCGGGAGGATTATCTGGAGCTGGTCAGAAAGATTCGCGAAGCCATGCCGAATGCGACTCTGACAACAGATATTATAGTCGGATTCCCGAATGAAACGGAAGAGCAGTTTGAAGAAACAATGTCCCTAGTCGAAGAAGTTGGTTTTGAGTCGGCGTTTACATTCATCTATTCACCGCGTGAAGGAACGCCGGCAGCCCGAAAAGAAGACAGCATTCCTGAAGACGTTAAGAAACAGCGTCTCTATCGGCTGAATGAACTGGTTAATAAACAATCTGCTGAATCGATGCAACAGTATAAAGGTGAAATCGTTAAAGTGCTTGTTGAAGGTGAAAGTAAAAAAGATCCTGACGTTCTCGCAGGTTATACGGAACGGAATAAATTAGTTAATTTCAGAGCACCAAAATCATTAATCGGCCAGCTTATCGATGTTGAAATCACAGAAGCCAGAACATGGTCATTAAATGGTGTTATGGCCGAAACGCCAGCTGAGGTGAAATAATATGGCAGAATATACACGCCAGCAAATAATGGATGAGGCAAGAACATTAGCGGGTATGCTTGCCGATACAGAAGAAATTGACCGCTTTAAGCAGGTTGAGGCTAAAATCAACAACAATCAAAAGGTGCAAAGTCTAATTCAAAAAATCAAGACACTGCAAAAACAAGCTGTTAATTTTCAGGCATACGGCAAAACAGAAGCCTTGAAAAAAGTTGAAGAAGAAATTGACCGTCTGCATGAAGAAGTCGATGCCATTCCTATTGTTCAGGAATTTAAAGAGACACAGGGTGTTGTCAATGATGTTCTGCAGCTTGTATCGGGAACGATTTCCCGTGAGGTGACCAACAATGTCATCACATCTACAGGCGGTGATCTTCTTTCCGGTGAAACAGGAAAAGAATTCCCTGACGAGTCAGCCAGCAGCCGTTAATATTTAGTTCCATTGCTGGTCATGGAGACTATCGTTCACCTTGATGAATAGCGCGCGAAATGAAGCCAGGCATGGAAACTGCCTGGCTTTTAGTATGAAGCGTGGCAGGCGTCATTGCTTCCTTTTCCAAGTCAGCTATGCACTTTAGGTATTTGTCTTGCATACGATGCTATGAGAAAAAGGAGGTAACAATTTATGTCCTATCTTGATCATGAGTACAGAGAGATTATTACAAAAGCGGTCTGCGGCAAAGGCAGAAAGTTTACGGAAGCAACCCACCATGTATCACCATCACATAATCCGTCCAGTATCCTTGGCTGCTGGGTGATCAACCACTTATATAATGCTAAGAAAAAATCAGAAGACACTGTTGAGATAAGCGGCAGCTATGACATTAACATTTGGTACTCCTACAACGATAATACCCGAACCGAAGTCGTTACCGAACGCGTCACGTATACCGACAAAGTTCCACTGTCTGTGAAGGACGATAACAGTTTGAATGATGACTATGATGTTATTGCCAAAGTAGTACAGCAGCCAAACTGCCTGGAATGTGAAATTACGGAATATGGCCAGAAAATTGCTGTGGAAGTTGAACGCGAGTTTGGCGTACAAATCATTGGCGAGACGAAAGTAGCCGTCAAAGTAGATCAGAAAGGTCTGGCATTTGACGACGATGACTGGGGTGCTGATATTACGGACGATGAATTAAATGATGTTGAACCGGATTTTGTTGACAGCGGCAGTAACTTCAGTGACTGAGCTGCTTACGAGAGTTTATACTCTCGTAAGTTTTTTCCTTTACTGCACCATCATATTCCAGAAATGACTTAAATTCTTGATCAACTTTCATCAGTCGTTTTAATACGGTTATATATGCTATAATATAATAATCGATATGTATGTTTTGGAGGATTCGTGATGGCTAAATACACACCAATGATGGAGCAATATATGAGCATCAAGAATGACTATCAGGATGCTTTTTTATTTTTTCGGCTTGGTGATTTTTATGAAATGTTTTTTGATGACGCCACTTTGGCAGCAAGAGAGCTGGAAATCACACTGACGAAGCGGGACGGCGGCAAGCAGAACCCGACGCCAATGTGTGGTGTACCTTATCATTCATCTAGTAATTACATTAAAAATTTAATTGAAAAAGGCTATAAAGTAGCGATTTGCGAACAAGTTCAGGATCCTAAAGATGCCGAAGGGGTGGTCAAACGGGAAGTTGTCCAATTGGTTACCCCGGGAACGGTCATGGAAAGCAATATGCTGGAGGAACGTGACCATAACTATATTGCCAGTCTCACCTATTTTCCAGATGGTTCCTATGTGATTGTCTATAGTGAATTATCGATTGGCGAAAACAGTATTGCGCTGATCACAGATGGCTGGGATGCGGTCATGCATGAATTGTATAATCAGCCGATTAAGGAGATGGTTATTGGCTCTGACTTGCCGGAGTCGATACAGCAAACTTTAGCTGAAAAGCTGCAGCTCACCTTATCCTATCAGGATGATGTGTCATTTGATGCTGAGTTTCGGGATTTGTGCGCCAATTTAAATGATGAACGACTCGTACATGGTCTCAGCAGGATGCTTAACTATATTATGACCACCCAAAAACGGTCACTCGATCATCTGCAGCCTGTTAAACTAATTGAATTGGATCATTATTTGGCTCTGGATATGTATTCCAAGCGAAATCTGGAACTGACCAAAACGCTTATGAAAAAAGGAAAACAGGGCAGCTTGCTATGGGTGCTCGATCAGACTGTAACACCAATGGGGTCACGCATGCTTAAAAAGTGGCTTGATCGTCCCTTGTTAAATCAGCAGCAGATTGAAGCAAGGCTTGATATAGTGGAAGGGTTTTTACGCGGGTTTATGGAACGCGATACTTTGCGTGAAACACTGAAATCTGTCTATGATCTGGAGCGTCTTGCCGGCAGAATAGCTTACGGTAATGTTAATGCCCGGGATCTGATCCAGCTGAAACAATCATTGGGCCAGATTCCTGACCTTAAAACCATTTTAACGCAATTTGAGCAGCAAAGAATCACACACTTAAGCAGTCAGCTTCAATTTCCGGAAAATCTTATGACATTGCTTGATGCCGGCTTGAAAGATGATCCGCCTGCATCTGTAACAGAAGGCGGCATCATTAAAGATGGCTACAGTACTAAACTGGATACGTATCGCAGTGCCTCAACAGACGGGAAACAATGGATTGCTGAACTGGAACAAAAAGAGCGTCAGGAAACGGGTATAAAGTCATTGAAAATAGGATTCAACCGGGTCTTTGGCTATTATATTGAAGTTACAAAAGCTAATTTGCACTTATTGCCTGAGGACAGATATGAACGCAAACAGACGCTTGCCAATGCCGAGCGTTATGTTACACCGGAACTGAAGGAAAAAGAACAGCTGATCCTGGAGGCCGAAGAACAAAGTGTTGATCTGGAATATAACTTATTTATGACGATTCGTGACCAGGTTAAAGAGCATATTCCGGCTATTCAGTATTTAGCAGAAGTTGTGAGTCAAATCGATGTTCTTCAGGGTTTTGCAGCGGTAAGTGAGGCAAATCAATACCAGCGTCCCCGGTTTTCGGATCAGTTGCTGTCGATTAAAAACGGTCGTCACCCGGTGGTTGAACAAGTCGTGAAGGATCATGCCTTTGTTCCGAATGATATCCAGCTTGACAGGGAAACCGATATTTTGTTGATAACGGGTCCAAATATGTCTGGTAAAAGCACTTATATGCGCCAGCTTGCACTTATTGTTATTATGGGGCAGATTGGCTGCTTTGTTCCCTGTGAAGATGCTGAACTGCTTCTCTTCGACCAAATCTTCACACGAATTGGAGCGGCTGATGATCTTGTTTCGGGTCAGAGTACATTCATGGTTGAAATGCTTGAAGCCAATCACGCGATTACAAACGCAACGGAAAATAGTTTAATTCTGCTGGATGAAATTGGCCGTGGTACAAGCACGTATGATGGGATGGCTCTGGCGCAGGCGATTGTAGAGCACATTCATGATCACATTCATGCTAAAACCGTCCTATCGACACATTATCACGAGCTGACAGCGTTGGAGAATTCACTGGACAAGCTGAAAAACATTCATGTCCGGGCTGAGGAACATGATGGGAATGTTGTCTTTCTGCATCAAATTCAGGACGGGGCCGCGGATCAAAGCTACGGGATTCATGTAGCTAAGCTGGCTGATCTGCCGGCACCATTGATAAAACGGGCCCGTGCCATTTTGGGGCAGCTGGAACAACATAGTGAAGTTCCTGTGGCCGACACTGGTCAATTATCGCTTTTCGACCAGACCGGGGAGACACACGATGAATCAGTACAGGAAAGCCGAAAAGACTATACCATCGTGGATGAACTTAAAGCTGTCAATCTATTTGAGATGACCCCAATAGAAGCTATGAATGAATTATATCGGCTGCAAAAACAGACAGAAGAGGAATAAAAAGAGGGGGGTGTTTCCATGGAAATCTGGCAAATCCCGGATACACTGGCTAATAAAATAGCGGCCGGGGAAGTTGTGGAACGTCCAGCTTCTGTTGTCAAAGAGCTGATTGAAAACAGTATCGATGCGAATAGTTCGTGGATTCGGGTGGAAGTCGAAGAAGCTGGGCTGCAATCAATTAAAGTCGTTGATAATGGGAGAGGGATGTCTGAAACAGATGCTGAAAAGGCTTTTCTGCGTCATGCGACAAGTAAAATCACACAGGAATCTGATCTGTTTCGGGTGACCACATTAGGTTTCCGTGGAGAGGCTTTAGCCAGTATCGCGGCGGTCAGCCGGTTAAAGATTAAAACGTCGCAGGGAGATGGGGCCGGTACATGGCTGTCAATTGAAGGCGGTGAGATATCAGACCGGTCTAAAAGTGATGCACGCCAGGGAACGGAGATTATTGTAGACGATTTATTTTACAATACGCCGGCGCGCCTGAAATATATGAAAACCATTCATACGGAACTGGGACATATAACTGATTTGCTTAACCGGCTCTCCTTGTCCCATCCGGGTATTCGGTTTGAAGCTGTTCATAATGGCAACCAGCTGTTTGCGACTGCCGGTACTGGTGATCGGCTGCAGGTTATCAGCCAGGTGTATGGCATGAGTGTTGCCAGAAAAATGATCCCGATTCACCGTGATACGCTTGATTTCTCGATTAATGGTTATATTGCCAAACCGGAAGTGACAAGAGCTTCCCGGAATTATGTATCGACCATGATTAATGGTCGCTATATCAGGAGTATGCAGCTATCACAGGCAATTATTAAAGGCTATCATACACTGCTTACGGTGGGCCGTTACCCAGTTGTTGTTTTGAACATTGACATGGATCCGGTTTTAGTTGATGTGAATGTGCACCCCACAAAGCTTGAAGTTCGTTTTAGTAAAGACAAAGAACTTTTCACAGCGATTGAAGGCGCTATTCGTGATGCTTTCCGGCAGATATCACTCATACCGGAGATGGAAGAGGAACAGCCTAAGCCGGATAACACGAGGCAATCACTGCAAAATACAATGACCTTTCCGGAACCCAAAACAGAAACCAATACCTCGTTCACACAACAGGTCAATGAATCTCAGCCAAATGTGGTTTCTGCTGACACCGAACCCGATGTATATCCGGTTCCATCTCAAGACAGGTATTGGAAAGCCCCTTTAGCCAGTTCAGCCGCCTCGTTGGATGATAAAGATACAACGGCTCAAATACCTGAGACACAAGAGCGGATTCCCGTTATGCACCCAATTGGTCAGGTTCAGGGGACCTATATTCTGGCACAAAACGAAACTGGTTTGTATATGATCGATCAGCATGCAGCTCAGGAACGTATTAAATTTGAACAGTTCAGACGCAAATTAGGTCAAACGGCCAATGAAGTACAGGAACTGTTGATTCCATTAACGTTTGACTTTTCCAAACAGGAAGCTATTTTTATTGATCATCATATAGAAGACCTTGCTCAAGTTGGTTTGTTTTTTGAACCGTTTGGAAACCAAACCTACATTATCCGGTCTCACCCTAATTGGTTTCCAAAAGGCTATGAAGAAGAGGTTATCCGGGAAATGATTGATCAGATTATGCAGGATGAACAAGTGGATGTGGCATCCATCAGAGAAGGTGCTGCAGCACTCATGTCATGCAAGCGGTCTATTAAAGCCAATCACTATTTAAATTCTGATGATATGTTCCGTTTGCTGGAAGATTTGCGGGCGACAGCGGATCCTTTCACATGCCCGCACGGAAGGCCGGTTATCATCCATTTTTCATCCTATGAGCTGGAAAAAATGTTTAAGCGGGTTATGTAGTTATTGGTCTAAGGCTGGGATATAACGAAATCCATTATTCTTAAAGCTGGTCAATTTTAAATGTGTGCAGGAAGTGGATGTGAGACACCTGCCTCATTTTTGATTGGTTAGCTCCAGAACAAGCTGTTTGGTTATAGTGAAGGAAATTGATTTAATATCATGTGTGAAATAGTGAGCATTTTAGTTTTGCATTTAAAACTTTAATATTAAAACATTAAATGCGAAAACATATTAAAAAAGATGGTACGTATGAAAATAAACAAAAAACCATTATTTCCAACAACCTGCTATTTGTCGGCATTATGGCATTTATTTTTGCCTTTATGGCTTTGTTCGGATCAGAAAACATTTTAATTGGGATTTCCACAATCACAGCCATGCTGATGTCTATTTGGCGGGCTTGAATATTTGAACTGGTATTCCGATTAATTTTATAGCTATGTTTGTGATCAGTTACTTGCTGATTTTCAACTTAAAAAATCCGCTCTATGCAGTATACCTACCTTGCTTCAGGAGTTAAGTGCCAAATTTAGAGGTGAAGCAAGCAATCAAAGTATGAAAAATCTGCTGATCATTATGAGTATGATTGAAGACAGACTTAAGTTAAATAATCAAGGACAGCACCTGGACTGGCTTTACCGGTATCGTCTGACTGCCAGCACCATTTATGAGCTGTAGCGTTTGTTGCTGAAATGGGCGTAATGAGTATGATAAACCCGCTAATAATTGTTTGCGGATGATGATTGTGAGATAATAAGATTTGCTTAAGCTATTAGGAACACGTTAAACTTACTGTTGTTTGTGCTCAATGTGTAAGAATGTGATAGGGGAATGCAGATGATACAGCCAGTCGTAGCAATTGTTGGACCGACCGGAGTAGGGAAGACGCGGTTAAGCATTGATATAGCCCACCGTTTTGATGGCGAAGTTATAAACGGAGATTCGCTGCAGGTGTATAGAGGATTGAACATTGGAACGGATAAGATAACGCAGAACGATAAGCAATCAATCCCTCATCATATGCTGGATATTAAACATCCGTCAGAACCCTTTTCAGCTGCGGATTTCCAGCAGATGGTGCAAGCGTCGATTGAAGCTATCAACAGACGCGGCAAACTGCCTGTTATTGTTGGCGGAACCGGTCTTTATATCCAGGCTGCCCTGTATAATTATCATTTTGCCGAAAAGCCCCGGGATGAGAACGTCACCCGCCGTTTGGAAGAGGAGCTCAAAACGCTGGGGGCTGATAAGTTATATGAGAACCTGAAAGCTATCGATCCGGATCAGGCGGTCAAAATACATCCGAACAATCACCAGCGCCTCATTCGAGCCCTCGAAATCTACGAAACAACAGGGAAGACGATGTCAGACTATCAGCAGGATCAGCCTGAGAATTCACCCTATAGTCCGATTTTGCTTGGTCTCGAGATGGATCGGCAGCTTTTGTATCAGCGTATCAATGCCAGGGTCGAGCAAATGCTGGAGCAAGGGCTTGTGGAAGAAGTGAGACTGCTTTATAATCAGGGATATGAGAATCATCAGGCGCTGCGTGGTATCGGCTACAAGGAGTTTATCCCTTATTTTAAAGGAGAGCAGACCTTTGATGACACCATAAAATTACTCAAGCGAAATTCGAGACGTTATGCCAAACGGCAGTACACTTGGTTTAAAAATAAGATGCAGGTAAATTGGTATCATGTAACACCCGATGCAATCGACGGTACTTTTGAAAAAATTTTTGACGACCTGGCAGGAATGCTTGCAAGGATCTAGAAGTATTAAGCCAGAGTTTCAAAAGAGGAGGAAACACGATGGCGCAGTCGGTTAACATTCAGGATCAGTATTTGAATAAACTACGAAAGGATAATGTCTCCGTTACGTTATTTCTGACAAATGGCTTTCAAATGCGCGGCGTTGTAAAAGGTTTTGATAACTTTACCGTGTTAGTTGAAACGGATGGTAAACAACAGCTGATTTATAAGCATGCTATTTCAACTTTTGCTCCAGTTAGAAATATACCACTGGACAAAGAATGATAAAAACGGGCGCCCGAGTGCGCCCGTTTTTTTCTGCCAATGCAGCCCATTAGGCGTTTGTCACACCGCTTCCCTGAGCCGCGTATGCTATCGTGACGAAAGGGTGATTATGTGGATACGCAAAAGCTTCGTAACAAAAATGGGCAAATAAATATTATACTGCAAGATGAACAGAGCAGAACCGTTCAAAAAGACAATCATGGTATTACGTCACACAATCCATTCTCACATATTGACACAGAATTCTCTGCTTTTATTGGTATGAATCAGCTAAAACAAACGATAAAAGAAATTTATGCAACCATTGTCGTCAATGACAAACGGCATGAAATGGGTATGACCAAATCCAGACAAGTTCTCCATATGCTGTTTAAAGGGAATCCTGGCACGGGTAAAACAACCGTCGCCAGAAAACTGGCTGAGATGTATTATGATATGAATCTGCTTTCGAAAGGTCATTTAATTGAAGCGGAGCGTGCTGATCTTGTTGGTGAGTATATTGGTCAAACCGCCCAAAAAACACGGCGTATCATTCAAAAAGCAATGGGAGGCATTCTATTCGTTGACGAAGCCTATTCATTAGCACGAGGCGGGGAGAAAGACTTTGGCAAGGAGGCCATTGATACGCTGGTCAAACATATGGAAGATTATCATAGCGATTTTGTTCTCATACTGGCTGGCTATCCTAAAGAGATGGAACGGTTTTTAACATTTAATCCTGGTTTAAAATCTCGTTTTCCATTTATCATGGATTTTCAGGACTACGAAATTGATCAGCTTATAATGATCGCCAAACAAATGGTTCAAGATCGTGAGTATGCTTTGACAAAAGAAGCGGTATGGAAATTACGATCACATATAAATATACAGAAACAGACGACAACAGCCAATTTTTCTAATGCTCGCTATATCCGAAATATAGTTGAGCGATCTATTCGGCATCACGCTGTCAGACTTCTGAATCAGGAGATGTTCTCGGTTAATGATTTGATGTTTTTGACAGAAGAAGATCTTTCGTTTGATCGGTGAGAGACGATAGGAATGCACCGAATTGCCCAGGCGGTATTTCTTTGCTATGATAAACTTGGGAAAAACGTTAATACGTAAATTAGGAAGAAGGTTTGATATGACAGAACGGGTACTTCTCCTGGCTGTAAAAATGCCCGGGGCTGATGACAATCAATTTGAATCATCACTGACTGAGCTGGCATCGTTATCTGAAACGGCTGGTGGCTCAGTTGAAAGAACGATTATCCAAAACCGGCAGCGTATCCACCCTGCCTATTATATTGGTGAAGGTAAAGCGGCTGAAATAGGGGAGCTGGTCCGTGATCTGGAAATTGATCTGGTTGTTTCCAATGATGAGCTTTCACCCAGTCAAATGCGAAATCTAAATGACGCGATCGGGGTGCGATTGATTGACCGCAGTCAGTTAATTTTAGATATATTTGCCCGGCGTGCTCACACAAAAGAGGGCAAGCTGCAAGTTGAGCTTGCCCAGCTGGAATACACGCTGCCGCGCCTCCGTGGTAAAGGTGAGGAAATGTCCCGTTTAGGGGCGGGAATTGGCACACGCGGCCCCGGAGAGACCAAGCTGGAAATTGATCAACGTCACATCAGACGGCGGATTGACGATATCAGACATCAGCTGAAGCAAGTTGTTCGGCAGCGTGAACAATACCGGAAGCGCAGAAAGGCCAATGACGTTTTTCAAATTGGAATTGTTGGCTATACGAATGCAGGGAAATCAACATTGTTTAATCAACTGACCAAAGGAGAAACAAAAGTCGAGAACCAGTTGTTTGCAACACTCGATCCGCTAACACGGCATATTCATCTTCCGTCAGGCTTACAGGCGTTGGTCACGGACACAGTTGGCTTTATTCAGGATTTGCCAACAACATTGGTAGCTTCCTTCCGATCAACGCTGGAAGAAGTAACGGAGGCTGATTTCATACTGCATATTGCTGATGCGGCGAACGATGATGTTATGCAGCAGCAGAAAACGGTCGACAACCTGCTTCAGGAACTTGGTGCGGATACAGTCCCCCAGCTTATGGTCTATAATAAGCTGGATAAGCTGAGTGAGGATTTTATACCGATGCGTCACCCCAGTATCTTAGTCAGCGTTTTTGAATCCGGTGCTGTTAGCGGGATCCTTGAGAAGATAGAAGAACTTTTAAAACAGGACTGGGACTGGTATAACATCCAAGTGCCCCCTGATCAGGGGAAATTATTGTACAGGCTTGAATCAGAGACGATTGTAACGCAGCGATTTTTTCAGGAAGATGCAAATGCTTTCATTGTAAATGGGTACATGCGTCCTGATCATGAACTGCAGCGTTTAGTAAAGGAGTCATAAAGCGACATGCTGAAAGATCTAATAACCGAGGCAGAGAAGGATTGTACAGAACAGCACGCCAAAATAGCTGACTTAGTTGAACAGAATCAAAAAAAAGTACTTGATGCATTTAAAGCGAACCGTGTAAGTGACAGTCATTTTCAATCGACGATTGGTTATGGCTATGATGATTTGGGCCGTGAGACATTAGAAGCTGTTTATGCGGATGTGTTTGGAGGTGAAGATGCCCTTGTCAGACCGCAGATCGTCTCCGGCACACATGCTATTTCTACAGCTCTTTTTGGACTTTTGCGGCCAGGAGATGAACTGCTGTACATCACTGGGAAGCCCTATGATACCCTTGAGTCAGTTATTGGCATCAATAATCAGAACAGTGGTTCATTACATGATTTCTGCGTTACTTATAAACAGAGTGATTTGCTGGAAGACGGTTCTGTGAACTTTTCCGATATAAGGAGTCAAATGTCTGAAAACACAAAAGTTATCGGCATTCAACGATCAAAAGGCTATGATGACCGGCCTTCATTTACCATCGATGATATAAAAGAAATGGTTCAATTTGTGAAATCAATTAATCAGCACGCGATCGTTTTTGTTGATAATTGTTATGGTGAATTCGTTGAAGCATATGAGCCACTGCAGGCTGGAGCCGAAATCATCGCGGGATCTCTGATTAAAAATCCGGGCGGCGGACTGGCTCGGGCCGGTGGCTATATAGTTGGCAAAACGGAACTTATAGAACGGTGTGCCAACCGTTTGACAGCACCGGGTCTTGGCAAAGAGACAGGCGCTACTTTTAATATGCTGCAGGAGATGTTTCAAGGATTGTTTCTTGCCCCGCATGTGGTAGGTGAAGCATTAAAGGGTGCTGTTCTAACAGCAAGATTTCTGGAATTGACCGGCTTCCAGACAAGTCCGCGTTTCGACGCTCGCCGGACAGATCTGATTCAGACAGTAACATTGCACAGTGAGGAAAAAATGATCGCCTTTTGTCAGGCTATCCAGAAAAACTCACCGGTTGATGCTTTTGTCAAACCATATCCGAGCGGTATGCCTGGCTACGAAGACGATGTCATTATGGCAGCGGGCACATTTATTCAAGGTGCGAGCCTGGAATTAACGGCAGATGGACCAATCAGAGAACCATACACGGCGTTTGTCCAGGGCGGACTTACATATGCCCATGTGAAAATTGCGCTTGAGGCAGCGATGAATGAACTGCTTGAACAAAACTTGATGTCAATGAATAGTTGAGTGCAGCAGTAAGCTGGTTCAGCAATAGAGTCTTATTTAAGAGAAATAGAATCTTTGAGAGGTACTCTCGTGGTAAGGAAGCGGAAAGGTAGTCAGAGGAACTGACTGATTATATATAATGAAACGACACTTAATGGAAAGTTGTGTTCGTGCGATCCCAAACAGGGCTTTCATCATATTGCTGACGAAAGCCTTGTTTTTTAATCTATATGCCGGTATAACCCCATCACTTTGCCCAGGATGGTCACATTCTGATAAATGAGCGGCTCCATCGTTGCATTTTCCGGCTGCAGACGGATATGATCCTTTTCTTTAAAGAATCGTTTAACGGTTGCCTCATCTTCATCTGTCATCCCAACGACGATGTCACCGTTCTGAGCAGTATTTTGCTGTTTGACAATGACCATGTCCCCATCAAGTATCCCTGCTTCAATCATACTTTCTCCTTCAATGACCAGAACAAATAAGTTATCGTCAACCCCTGTTAATGAACCGGGCAGTGGTACAAATTCCTCGATATTTTCCACTGCAGTAATGGGGATACCGGCTGTTACTTTACCGATAACCGGTGCATACCGGGGATCTTCTCGTGGTATATGGCTTTCTTCGGACTGATCCAGAACCTCAATTGCCCGTGGTTTTGTAGGATCACGCCTAATGTAACCCTTGCTTTCTAATCGCGCTAAGTGGCCATGAACGGTTGAGCTGGAAGCAAGATCCACAGCTTCTGCAATTTCCCGTACTGATGGCGGGTAGCCTTTTTCAGTTACCTGCTCTTTAATATAGTCTATGATAGCTTGCTGTCGTTTAGACAGTTTTGTCATCTATTAAACACCTCGCACATAGTATTTATTGATATCAGTATATCATGGACATGCCCCCTGAGACAAACATTCGTTCGAATAAAAGCTTGACAGGATCGTGTGTTCGTCTATAATAAGTGTAGACAGTGCGAACAAAAGTTCTAATTTAGCGGAGGTTGTTACAATGTTTGACAAGCTGACGAAAACGGACTTATTCTACTTAACGGCATTTGCTTTGTCATTGATTTTTCTCTATGTTTCCATGGTAACAAGTTCATAGAGCAGGGAGACGGTAGATTGAAAGCTGTTATTTATTGCAGAGTGAGTACAGATAAAAAAACACAGGAAACGTCCTTACACCGGCAAAAAGAAGAACTTATTAAACTAGCTGATAACTATCAATTTATCATAGCAGATTGTATACAGGAACAGGCAAGCGGCTATGATATTAACCGTGATGGCATCTTTCGCATGCTTGACTATTTTTCAGATCATCAGGCTGACAGCTTGCTGATACAGGATGAAACACGGCTGGGGCGGGGTAATTCTAAAATTGCTTTGTTTCATCAGCTGCAAAAACTGGGTGTCTCTATATATACAGTTCAGCAAAATGGCGAACTTGAATTATCCGAGTCAGATTCTATGGTGCTGAAGATCCTGAGTATTGTTGAGGAATATCAGCGGCAGATTCATAATACGAAAATTAAGCGCGGGATGAAACGGGCAGTGGATGGTGGCTTTAATCCGGAGAAGAATTTAAGCAATCGTGATCTGGCTCCCGGGAAGACCCGCAAGTCGTTCCCGATTCAAGAAGTTGTTCGTCTGAGGCAAAATAATATGACGTTTCGTGACATTGCTGATACACTTAACGGGTTGGGCTATTCAGTTTCGAAGGCGACGGTGCACCGCAGGTATCAGGAATATCACAATACTTGAATAACAAATGCTGGACATGTAGTATAAAAAAGATAGGAATCTATGCAATTCCTGTCTTTTTTATAGGTCATTCAGGAGGTTTACAAATGATTGAAAAAGAAAAATTGAATCGAATAAATGAATTAGCACATAAAGCAAAAGAAGACGGACTGACGGACGGTGAAAAAAAAGAACAAAAAGAACTGCGTGAAGAATATCTGCAAAATGTACGGAAATCTTTTAAAAATGAACTCAAGTCTATGTCGGTAAGAGATCCTGCCGGAAATGATGTCACACCGCAAAAGGTTCGGGATCTGCAGAAGAAAAATAAAAAAGAATAGTCAGCATTATCAAGTATAACTTGTTCTATCTGCGTTTTCGTTATAGAATTAAATTGGATATGAATGCTAGCAGAGGAAGGTGTGTGACTATATGTCTGAATCAATTGAAGAATTATCGATTAATACAATCCGGACACTGTCTATTGATGCGGTTGAAAATGCCAGTTCCGGCCACCCCGGGTTGCCGATGGGGGCTGCCCCAATGGCTTATGCATTATGGACAGAGTTTATGACGCATAATCCGGCTCATTCGGCATGGTTTAACCGCGACCGTTTTGTTTTGTCAGCCGGGCATGGCTCAATGCTGCTATACAGCCTTTTGCATCTGTCAGGGTATGATGTCACCATTGATGATTTGAAGTCTTTCCGTCAATGGGATTCAAAAACACCAGGACACCCGGAAGTTCATCATACAGATGGCGTTGAGGCTACGACAGGACCGCTTGGCCAAGGACTTGCGATGTCAGTCGGCATGGCGATGGCTGAAGCGCATCTGGCAGCGTCCTATAACAAAGATGATAGTGAAATTATTGATCATAATACGTATGCACTTGTGAGCGACGGCGACCTTATGGAAGGCATATCCCATGAAGCGGCTTCCCTTGCCGGTCATTTGAAACTTGGTAAATTGGTCGCTCTGTATGATTCCAACAATATTTCACTTGATGGTGATCTGAACCGGGCTTTCTCAGATAATACCGGAGAAAGATTTAAAGCATATGGCTGGCAGGTCATTCATGTTGAAGATGGAAACGATTTGAAAGAAATCCGCAAAGCTATTCAGGAAGCCAAGGCGAATCAGGATCAGCCAACTCTGATTGAAGTAAAAACTGTTATTGGCTACGGGTCTCCTAATAAATCGGCCTCAGCTGCTTCGCACGGTGCACCACTGGGTGAAGAAGAAGTTCAATTGACCAAAGAGCAATACGGATGGACACATGATGACTTTTACGTTCCGGATGACGTTTATGCGCATTTCCGGGAGAAAGTTGCAGATCCTGGAGAAAAAGCAGAACAGGACTGGAATGACTTATTTGCATCTTACCGTACGAAATATCCGGAAGCAGCCGATGAGTTAGAGCATGCTATTAATGGTGAATTGCCGGATAATTGGGAGCAAAATCTTCCTGTATACGATGTGGAAGATGACGCAAAAGCAACCCGTGCAACATCGGGCGAGGTTCTGAATGAACTATCTGCGGCGATTCCATATCTATTTGGCGGCAGCGCTGATTTGGCCGGTTCCAATAAAACAGCCATCAAAAGTCAGGATGATTTTTCCAGTAGTCATTATGCAGGGAAAAACATTTGGTTTGGTGTTCGTGAGTTTGCCATGGCGGCTGCGGCTAATGGCATGGCGTTACATGGGGGAATTAAGCCTTATGCGGGCACTTTCTTTGTCTTTAGTGATTACATGCGACCGGCCATACGACTGTCAGCTATTATGAATAACCCTGTAACATATGTGTTCACGCATGATTCGATTGCTGTTGGTGAAGACGGGCGGACGCACGAGCCGATTGAACAGCTCCCATCACTAAGAGCAATGCCTGGTCTTTCCGTGATCCGGCCAGCTGATGGAAATGAAGTGCGTGAAGCCTGGCGGACTGCCCTGAAAACAAACGACAAGCCGACAGCACTTGTCCTAACCAGACAAGGATTGCCGGTATTGGAGGGTACCAAGGAAAATGCTTCTGAAGGTATCCAAAAGGGTGCTTATGTTGTCAGCCGCACAGATAAATCAGCACCGGATGCACTCCTGCTTGCATCAGGCTCAGAAGTTCAGCTTGCGGTTAAGGCTAAAGAAGCACTTTTCGATAAGGGTATTGGCGTCAACGTTGTCAGTATGCCATCATGGGACCGGTTCAATGAACAGGATAAAGCCTATAAGCAAGAGGTGCTTCCACCTGATGTTAAGAAACGGCTTGCAATTGAGATGGCCTCTCCATTTGGCTGGGAAAGATACACAGGTGACGAAGGCGATGTTATGGCTATTTCACAATTTGGCGCATCAGCACAGGGCGGCAAGGTTGTTGAAGAATATGGCTTCCATGTTAACAATGTCGTCAATCGTGTCGTCGATTTATTGAATTAAATCTGAATAAATGTGAAAAGGTGACACTTCCAACACAGAAGCGTCACCTTTTCTTTTGTTTTGACAAAATTAGTCTGCATTTACGGCGCAGTGTGACAACCTTTTAAAAGGTAATCGGTATAATAGGATGTAAAAGAAGGAGGGCTTCTGTTGAATCAATATACCATTTACGCAATTAAGGAAGAATTTGCTCATTTCTTTTACTTCAGGAGTGATGTATTATATCGATTTTTAAAAAGTTATGAACAAGGTGAGAAATATGATGTATTTGCCCGTCAATTTGATTTTATAACGATAGAACTTGCCGAAACGTCTGTTTTATCACATATTAATCGATTTCTGCCGTCTCATATACACATGGCCAGAGGCTATAATACCGTGAAAATCTACAATAACAGACACTCTATTTCTTTACATATCGGGGAAAAACATATAAACTTTTGGGGTGACATCGTTCATGCTGCCGAAGACTTGTTTTTCCCGGTTTTACGATTGTTTCACCCTTATTTTTTTGTCGCAGGAGACAACGTTTATAATTCTGGTTGGATTGCACCAGTTACGCTGGCGCAGAATAAGGACAAGCATGAACAAGTATTGTATTCTTATTTTTGATTTACTATACTGTATAAGGAGTGCTACATGAAGGAGGAAAGCTTTAATGAACGTCATATGGGTTGTTTTAATTGGCATTGTTGCCTTATTAGCCGGCCTTGCGCTCGGATTTTTTATTGCCAGAAAATATATGATGAATTACTTAAAGAAGAACCCGCCGATTAATGAGCAAATGCTGCGTACACTTATGATGCAGATGGGACAAAAACCATCCAAGAAGAAAATTAATCAGATGATGCGTCAAATGAACAATCAGCAGCAAGGTAAATAATCGGACTTATTTATACAGGATTGTCATATGACGGGCTTTGATTAAGATTCTAAATGCATCAATATCATATTTGGTTAATCTTACACGAGAACACTCTTGTCTGGGGAAGCTAAACCAGAGAGGGTGTTTTTTTAATGCTATTAGCTGATGCTATTGAGGATTATTACTACTATTGCTTATCGAAAGAATTTACAGCTAAGACCATGAAAAATAAGCAACAGGAATATAAGCAATTTTCACAATTTGTTAAAGATAAACGAGGTATAAAAAACATAGAAGATATAACAAAACATGATCTGCAAGCCTATATTAGATATAAGCAACAAGATCGACAATTACAAGCTCAATCCATTGTATCAACAGCAAAACAAGTTAAAGCATTTTTAAATTGGTGTGTACAAGAGGAGTATATATCATCTAATCCATTTTACGGAGTTGTATTACCAAAACTACCTAAGAGGTTGTCACAAGGGTTAACTCAGAGTGAGGTTAAATCCCTTCTAAAAGCAACGAATGGTAACAGTTATATGGAGACACGTAACAAAGCTATTATAGCAATTATGGCAGATTGTGGATTGAGGTCACATGAGGTTAGACAATTAAAAAATAACAGTATTAAGGATAATGCCATACTTGTATCAGGTAAAGGTAACAAAGATCGTATGGTATTTATATCGCCAGAGTTAAAGCGTATTTTGCTTAAATATGAACGATTTAAACGTAAATACTTTAAAAGTAAACAAACTCAAGAGTATTATTTTTTGTCGTATCAAGGACAAATGATGTCACATACAGCATTACACATATTAGTTAAACATGTAGCTTCTAAAGCTGGTGTAAACGATGTACATCCACATAAACTACGTCATTACTATGCTGTACAGGCTATATCTGGTGACAATCCCATTGATATTTACAGCTTGTCTAGGTTACTGGGTCACAGTGATATAAGTACGACACAAAGGTATTTAGAGTCATTGAGCAATGATGAGTTACTCAAGAAAGCATTGTCTGTAAGTCCATTAAGCAATTTTTGACATAATAAAAGCCCCAGAGGTCACTACACCATCTGGAGCAAAAAGCTTACCACTACCGACTAAAGCAGGGGATAAGCATGTTTATTATAGCATGTTAGATCCCTATAAATCAAGATTCAAGGGGATACTTATGCTGACAAGCGGAAACATCAATCAATTTAAGCAGCTATCACAATTTGATAATTTAAAACAGTTTAACTCTGCCGTAGAAAAATGGCTAATTGATAGTCCATTTACTAAAGCTCAAACAGTAGCATTTAAAAGACTTGTACGATACTCAGCTAAATATGCTGGTGTTTGCTATGCCAAAATACAAACGATTGTATCAGCTACACATAATGATGGAATAGGTATAAGCAGATCCACGTTTGAACGTATGCTAAACAAGGCTACAAAATCAGGTATTATCACTATGTATCATACATTTAAGTATGGACGAAAAGGGCATAATGTCTATGTCTTTAACCCTTATATTGATAAAGATGTATCAAATGACGAGACAATTGACGTATCAAAAGAAACTAGCAATCTATATAAAACTAATAATATAAACGCACGTAATGAGCGTCACCTAGACCATACTTACGTATCTAGTAATGTACCACAAAAACTAGTTCAAGACATATCTCCATTTTTTGATAAAGCTGAGGATATATATTCAATATACAGACGACTCACATTAGCAACAAAGAGCTATACAGACAGTCTTGTTACAAATCTCGATGATTACATCAAAACGTTTAAAGAAACGATACACAAGTATAAAAATGGAAATATTAAGGGTGATTACTTAGGGTATTTATATGGTGCGTTTAAGCGTACATGTGAGCAATTACATATGCGCGAGATGGCTATATCAGGTATATATTATGATTGGTTATCAGAATAATATACTAGACGAAAAGGATGAATATGGTGTATTATGCAAAAAGTACCTTGTATACTTCATATTATGTGAAGTTTCAGAGTGCCTTATATATTTAATTTTAAGGGGGAAGTATTTTGTGAGAAAGAGTATAGTTTTACTTTTAGTTGGATTACTAGCACTTGTATTATCTGCATGCGGTGAGGATGATTCAGAAGCTAAAAAGGTTGATTCAGACAACGATGCAGAACAACAGGAAGACAGTGATGATAATAATGGGGAAGAGGAGGAACAAAAAGAGTTCTCTGCTGGTGACAACATCGAAAAAGATGGTGTAATTACAACTGTAACTAATGTTGAAAGATCCAACGGTACTGAATTTGAAGACCCAGATGATGGTAATGATTTTGCTATTGTAAACATTAAAATTGAGAATGAGAGTGACGATGAAGTTTCTTATAACCCATTTGATTACTCACTTAAAAATTCAAAAGGTCAAATCAAAGACTCAGGTATGAGTATGGTTGATCAGGATAATCAGTTAGACTCTGGTAAACTGGTTCCAGACGGTAAAGTAGAAGGTTCCGTTGTTTTTCAAGCACCAGAAGATGATGACAACGGAGATTTAACTCTATTAATAGAAGATGATTGGCTCAGTGAGGATAAAATTAAAGTTAACTTAGGAGAATAATGACTAAGGGGGTTATTATGAAAACAACTTCATTTACGCTAGGACTGATTGGTGGAATTATTGGTATTATAGCTTCATTCCTAGCTATGTTCATTGGTGGTGTCGGTTCAGCATTTGAGGCAGAAGGATCAGGCTCAATGATCGGATTAGGAATATCAGCTTTATTTGCTTCTATACTTGGTATTGTTGGTTCTGCCTTAGTAAAAGGGAAGCCTAAAGTTGGTAGCATTCTGATGCTAATATCGGCAGTTTGGGGAGTCGTAAGTGTATCTATGTTCTACATTGTCTCAGTTGTCTTGTTAGGTATTGGTGGCATCATGGGATTATTTATTAAAAATAATAACAGCCAACAAAAACAAGCAGTGTAGGTCATTAACTGTGATGAGAGCCTTGATACTATTGGTATTAAGGCTCTTCTTAAATAATACAGGAGATAAATCTAAATGGATAATAAAGAAATGAATGAAGCTATAGGTAAAAGAATAAAACAAGAGAGAAAGAAGAAGAACGTAACACAAAAAGAACTAGGTAATTTAATCGGTGTTAAACATAATACGATATCTTCATATGAAAGTGGAACAAACGCTCCAGAACAAAATGCCATATTTAAAATAGCAAAAGCCTTAGACATACAAATTGATGATTTATTTCCTGATATAGACTAAGCTGCATAAGTTATACAAGCCACACATAAAACAGTGTGGCTATTTTTATATAGATAAGTCTTGTAACATATCCCTACTTTCCATCATTTTAATGTATAGTCATTCGTCTACATAAATAAATACATCAGTGACATTAAAATCACGATTGATATTATTATCATTGGCAATTATCTCAAGTGCAGCAAGAATCTTAACCAGCGTATCAAAATTGACAGCTTGTGCTTTGTTATTGGCGATATCAGTAATTGTATTAGGTCTTACTTTTGATTCAACAGCTAATTTATTTTTGGTTATATGTAATTCAGATAGCGTGTTACTTAAAGTACATTTAATTTTCTTCATATTTATATCCCTCCTAAAATAATTATAACAGAAAAAGTTTAACGAATATAGATATATCTATTGACGTTTAACGAATAGCGATATATAATTATCAATGTAACGAAACTAGTTAAACTTAAATAGTTATACATAAGGGAGGTAATCATATTAAAGTAATCAGGGCACTTAACAACTACTTTATTGCTGATGAAGACGAACATATACCAGTATCTGATTATGTATGGTTTTATGGTATATTACTATTTATTATTATTACTACTATAACTACTGGGGGCGTCAATAATTTTGTGTAAATGACCCTATCCCTTTTGAATTTAGTTAGCCAGTGTTTTAGTCGTTTAAACTTGTTCCTCCAGCGATTCAAACATCTGCAGTAATTCAGGCTTTGCTTTTTTGAAGCCTCTGTGGCACCGCATACCGAACTTATGGTTATAATCTAAAAACTGGGTCACCAGGAAACGTTCCAGGGCATCTTCATTTGGAAATTGTTCTTTGCGTTTGACGTAGCGTTTGATTTCCTTGTTAAATCCTTCGATGAGGTTTGTTGTATAGATGCTGGATCGGATGGATGCCGGAAAATCATAAAACGTTAATAAGCGATCCTGTTTCATCACGGCATCGACAGCACGTGGATACGTCTTATGCCATTTGTTTTGAAATTGTTCCAGGGCATTTAAAGCATCCTGGCGGCTTTCAGCCTCATAGACAGCCCTGAAATCATCCAGAATGACGGCACGATCTTTCACACGTACTTTGTTAGCGATGTTGCGGGAAACATGAACGCAGCACACCTGATGTTTAGCCTTGGGATAGACACGATGCAGCGCATCCGTCATGCCGTTCAAGCCGTCCGAAATGAAAAGAAGGACGTGTTCAACACCGCGATCATATAAGCGCTGAACGAGCTCCTCCCACACCTCGGCGGATTCCGTTGGGGCGATGGTGAAGTCGAGCACTTCTTTGCCGCCATCTTCCGCAATGCCAATGGCGATATAGACCGATTCCTTTTCAACGCTTTGACGCCGGATTGGAATTTGCGTGGCATCCAGATAAATGCAGACATAACGCTGTTCCAGCGTTCGCTCATGAAAAGCCTTAACATCTTCTGACACAAGCTGTGTCAGGTTGGATACAGTTTGTTTGGAATAGTGCTGACCATACATTTTTTCGATCAAATCGGCGATTTCATCCGTTGTGATGCCCTTTTCGTACAGGTGGATGATAAACTGTTCCAGTGTGTCGTTGGAACGTTTATAGGGTGCCAGGGTTTGTTGCTGAAAGGCACCGTTGCGATCTCTGGGAATATGCAGCTCAAGGTTGCCGTATTCTGTCTTAAACGTACGGCCATAAAATCCGTTACGGGAATTACCAGAGTTAACGCCAGCCTGCTCATAAGGCTCATAGTCCAGAAAAGCTGTTAATTCGTGTTTTAAAAGCTGATTGATCGCTGTTTCCAAGTGATGGCGAAAAACTTCTTCAATATCCTGTTTTTGGGCTAGTGATTCAAGCAAATCTGTAGTAAGATGGCTCATAGGGAAGACCTCCTGTGGGTGTGTTTTGGCTAACTCTATTCTACAGGAAAGGGTCTTCCTTTTTCTATGACCATTATTGAGTCATTGCGATTTACACAAACTATTTTACGCTCTCTAACTACTATTATAATATAAAGAAAGAAGGTATTAAAATGGAACAATTACCTAATCAAGTAAAGGTAATTAAAGATACAGCAGAAGGTGAATATGCTGATCTAATTGGTGAGGAAATTACAGTTGTAGAAGAATTAGAGACCGATGATCCATATGTAAGTATGTACTTAGCTGTAACAAATAGGATGTCACCTAATCCATATTTAAATGATAATGAAGAAATTATATTGGAAGATGACATCAAGGTAATATCATATCACTAAGCAATGCTGCACTCATCTAAATGGTGAGTGCAGCATTACTTATTTTTGAGTAAAACTTTTTCCTCGATTTGGGAAAAAGTAGTCATGACAACGCTCACCGCAGTGGTGAAGGTTATAACCCCTAATAACTCCTAGATTTTATTCTAATTTAAAGTAAATTTGATACTGTCAAGAATACACGCTTTACGCTTTCACATACAGCTTATATATAACTTCAACATACATAGGAGTTCAGGTTCGATCTGAAAGTCCTCTAGTGGAGAAGGGGTCAAAATAGATCTTTTGTTGTAACGCAATAAAATAAAACTTATTTATATACAGGAGTTTTGATGCCATAAAACTATTTGCTAGTGGTGGGGAGCAAATTTATATAAAAAATTAAATATTAAAGATGTTAAAAATCGTCCAATTTGGACTTTTGAGCCAACGGTACTAATGATAACGTCACCTGTACATAGGTATTTAAATGCCATCTGAAACTACGCTAATGGAGAAGCAGATGCTTTAGTATATTAAAGTATAATGTTCGATAACTAACTGTGAAGAGACGCCCTTAAAAAATTTTTACTGAATTGACGGTTTTTAAGCCTCATTTTTTGGTCTCCTAGTGGAGAAGATCATACTTTAACATGATAAAGTTATCAAAATGGATTCAAATTTTAATGCAGACGATTTTTAATATACTTTTAAAACACTCATACAGGTATCTTTTAAAAAACGTACTGGTCGTTTAGTGGAAAAGCAGATACTTTAACATGTTAAAAAATGTTCAAATACCAATTGTGATGACACACTATTTTAATAAACATACCCATGTACAGGGCATTTAGGTCGCGTAAATTGATACGTAATTGGAAGGGATATTTTTTTAGCACATATTTACAAAAGGGAGGATAAAAAATGATAAAAGATAGACAATTATATAACATACTTAGACGAGAAAAAGGTATTAAATTGACTCAAATTGCAGATGTGATTGGTATAAGTCATGCTACATTATCTCGCTATGAAACTGGTGTAAGAGATCCTAAACAATCAACAATACAAAAATATAAAGACTACATAGATAATTATAAAGATATTTAAAAAATTATAGTATCACCCTGAAATAAAACATTGATTTTGAGTATACTAAATAGTAGAAGATATTTTAATAAAAAATGGAGGTAATCGAATGAATAAACAAATTGACGAAAGAGACTATGTGGTATTCAGTCAAAGAATGGCAGGTTATCTTATGTTTAAAGGATGTAAGCTGCTTAAAATGTGTCCTAATCGGGATATACCAGATAAAAATGTATATTATTTTCCGAATACAGACGAAGTATTAAAGCACGTTAAAGATTATAAATTAATGGAAGCAGAATAATTAAACAATAAATTAAACTCAAATAAATTAAACAAAAGGTGGTATAAAAAATGGAAAAAGTATCAGACGTGAATCAATTTCATAATTGCTCTTATTAAAAACGCAAAGACCTGCAGAATTTCTAATGTGTATTTTTTTAAAATTCCTCTAAGCAGCCTGCTGCTGCTTTAACGCGGCATCAATGCGGTCTGCGGCTAATTTCGATGCATTATACATCAACGTAACGATATCAAAATGGATCTGAGCGCGTTTCCCTGAACGATGGCGAACATTGTTGAGCTGAAAGAATTCCTTTAAATAGGCATTGACACGTTCAACGGCTGATCGGCGCTTGTAGATGGTGTTCCAAGCTTTAGAGCCCCGTGCCGGGGCTGTGTATCGCCTGAGGTCTTTAGTGATTTTCATCTTGAATACTTTCTGGCATATGTCTTCATGGGCTAAAGGGCAGTCTTTGCATTCCTTTGGGTTTGTGTACTTCAGGGTTTCATGTTTGGCATCGTAACTTTCATAACGGTACGAATGTTCACGGAAACATGTTGGGGCAAAATATTTATCAAACCCTATGGGTTCCGATTCATTGCGTTTATTATAGGCAATGATAGATTGCTGGCCCATTCGATAGACCTGCGTGTAAATCGGTTCAAAATCATAACCCGCATCCATCGTCTGATAACGCAAGTTTGAAAGAGGCAAGCGTTCATTCATCCCCTTCAATAAAGGAATTGCGGCTTTTCCATCATTTAGATTTCCTGATGAGAAAAGGGCCTGTAAAATGTATTGACTTGATGTGCCGACAGCCAGATGTCCTTTATAGCCAAACCAGAATGTATTTTTGCCTTCGCTGTTTTTCTTGATCCCCCATTGGGGATCCCGGGGAACACCGTCTCGAAGTTCTGTTAAAGATGCATCCAGTTGAGCTTCGATTTTCCTGTCATAAAGAGGCAGATTCGCTTCTTTCTCAGCTTGTTCCTGGAGCCATTGGTCACGCTCTTCCCTGGATTTACGGCCGCGTTTTTTCGGTTCCGGCTTTGCCTTTTCTTCTTTAGGCGGGGCCTGATCACGTGCTTCGAAATGAGTCGCATCGATGGCGACTGTATCATCAGCGATAAAGCCTTCGGCAATGGCTTGAAGAACAACTTTTTCCTGGGCCTTTTCCAATGCATCTGACTCGCTCAGCTTGGTTAAAAGGCGGGAATAGGAAGCTTCCGAAGGAATCTTGTCTGAAACCAGAAATCCACAATTCAATTTGAAGGCAATATCATCATCTAAGCGTTTTTTCAGGTCTTTTATGGTTGGGATGCGTTCAACATACCGAATGAAAACGGAAATAATCATCGCTGCAACATTCAGCTCTTCAGGCGCGCCCAAACGGGATTTTTTAGCCATGTCGTGATAAATGGCATCCAAATCAACGGCGGAAATGATCGCCTCATACTTTTGGGTAGGTTCCATGTCATAAAGTTCTTGGATGCTAAATAAGCTTGGTTGTCGTATAATAGTCATAGGAAGTATTCCTCCAATCTCTATGGATGTTTTAGTTCAACTACCATTATACAAGATTTGGGGAGGTACTTCCTTTTTTACGTTTTTAAGTCCTTGCGCCGCAAGGGCTATGAATTATGAAATTCGCTCACGTAATAACAAATAATGAAATTAAAAGTTGGAATAATGGAGATATTATCACAATTAAGGCAGGTACAGGTGCAGGTAAAAGTTATTTTATTAAAAATGACTTATACGATTATGCAAAAAATAATGACAAAAACATATTAATGTTGGTTAGTCGTAAGCAGATAATCAATAACTTCAAAAAAGACATAGAAGGTAAAACTAATATTGACATTGATACATATCAAAAACTGGAACAATCAATTGTACACGATATAGATTATGATCTATCAAAATATGATTATATTGTTTGTGACGAGTTTCATTATTTCTTAAATGATGATTTTAATAAATGGATTGATTTATCATTTGACAAGATTATGAATAGCACAAATAACATTAAAATATTTATGTCAGCAACAGGTGATAGCGTAGTTAGATATTTCAGTGAAAATCATGTAAATACAAAAAATTATAGCTTACCATTCAACTTTGACAAAATAAGAAATTTAAGATTCTTTTATAAAGAAAATACGATAGAAGGTTTCATTGAAAAAGCAATAAATAACAATCAAAAAGCTATATTCTTTGTTGAATCGGCAGAAAAAGCTTGCGAATTACATAGAAAATATCCGAATCATACAATGTTCAATTGCTCAGAATCCAGTAAATATTATAAATACGTAAACAAGAAAAAAATAAAAGATATGCTTGATAATAACAAATTCGATGATCTGATACTTATCACAACCAGGGTTATTGATACTGGTATAAACATTGAAGATCCTGAGCTGCATAAAGTAGTAATTGACGTTGTTAGCGCATCTAACATTATTCAATGTCTTGGTCGTAAAAGATTTACCGATGATCAAGATTACATAGACGTTTACATAAAATCAAGAAACAAAAAGTCAATTGAAAGTTATAGAAGAAATGTTGAAAATGCAAAAAACAAAATGGATATATTGGATTTCAACGGTGATCATGCTTATCTAGATAGATTTTACAGAGATGACATCGATGGAACAATGATCTACACAGAATGGGATGAACAAGCTAATGCACCAGTACATAAGATACATAAGCTTAATTATTTCAAAAATAAATTAGATAGAGAAGAACTATCTGAAATGATGGAATATGGATATAACTATTATATAAGTACAGTGTTAGATCGTACTGGTGATTATGTTGTGAGAGCGTAAAATAGTTTGTGTAAATCGCAATGACTCAATAATGGTCATAGAAAAAGGAAGACCCTTTCCTGTAGAATAGAGTTAGCCAAAACACACCCACAGGAGGTCTTCCCTATGAGCCATCTAAGGTGGACCCCATTGTCAAGACACATATTTTATAAAAATAAGGTGGGGGGTGAGTTATCATTGTTTTCCCTTTCCCATCTTACTAACTAGCTCTTTCTTGTGTCAGGTTCTGTCAAGGGCGTATTTTCCCTTGACAGGTTCTGGCACAGGAAAGATAATTGCCCAAGATGGAAAGGATAACGGTACGGGCTACCCGAAATAAATAGATGCCGGTGTTTGATAATCTAATGATTGATGAGGCCGTTCATGATTATAAAGGTTCATATAATCCCTTATATTGCTTCTTGCCGCTCTTGGTGACCCATAGTCCTTTAAATAGACTTCTTCGTACTTAAGGCTTCTCCAAAAGCGTTCAATCATGATATTATCCAATGCCCGCCCCCTTGAGTCCATACTAATTTGTACGGATGGATGCTCTTTTAAAAGATTAATGTATTTTGGGCTGGTAAAATGACTGCCTTGATCACTGTTAAATATTTCAGGTGTACCGTGCGTGAATGCGTGTTGTACGGCATCCAGGACAAAGTCAATTGCCAACGTCTGATCCAGTTCCCAACTGATAATGTAACGGGAATACCAGTCGATAATGGCCGTTAGATACATCCAGCTATTATGCAAGCGAATGTATGTAATATCAATGCTCCAAACCTGGTTGGGCCGAGTAATATTCACTCCTTTCAGCAGATATGGATAAATACGGTGCTGTAGATTGCGTTTACTCAAATTAGGACCCGGATAAATGGCTTGTATACCCATTTCACGCATGTGACGCCGCACTCTTTTACGGTTGATATTCACTCCTTTTTTCTTTAGTATTTCAGCAATCCTGCGTGAACCAAAATACGGATATTTGGTATAAATCTCATCAATCCAATGTTTCATGGCAACCTCTTCCGGTGACGGTTGAACAGGCTTATAGTAAAGGCTTGAACGATTGATTCCGAGTAGTTTAGCCTGCTGGGAGATAGGCAGTTCCGGATCTACCCAGTCCACCATCTCCATCCGTTCCCGTCTAGTCGTGGTATATGCCAGATTTTTTTTTGATCCACGACAATTGCGTGGTTAACTTTCCGACTTCTGCATAGAGATTTTCAAGCTTTTCTTCATAGTCGGCTTTCATTTTTTCCTGGTCCTCATTCTGCTTGTTAAAGAGCTTCGGCATTTCTTGCAGGAATTGTGTTTTCCACTTATGAAGTTGGTTCACATGGATTCCGTTTTCCGAAGCAATTTGGCTCATTGGTTTTTCTTCCTTCAAGATTTCCAACACGATTTGTGATTTGAATTCTGGTGTATATCTTTTGCGTTTCATATACCTACCTTAACATCTCCTTTTTTCGTGTCTAAAATCTTGGGTCCATTATAATCTTACTACAGATTTGCTTGAATCACTAGCCCAAAAACAGGATATTGAAGAAGTTTTTCGCCATCACTTGGAAACAGCGATCAATCAGCTTTTAAAACACGAATTAACAGCTTTTCTGGACTATGAGCCTTATGAGCAGGCTGGCGTTAACTCTGGTAATTCCCGTAACGGATTTTATGGCCGTACGTTTAAGACAGAATACGGCAACCTTGAGCTGCATATTCCCAGAGATCGCAACGGTGCCTTTCAGCAACAAACCCTGGCACCCTATAAACGTTCCAACGACACACTGGAACAGTTTATCATCCACCTGTACGAAAAGGGCATCACAACGGATGAAATCGCCGATTTGATCGAAAAAATGTATGGTCAGCACTATTCCAAACAAACTGTATCCAACCTGACACAGCTTGTGTCAGAAGATGTTAAGGCTTTTCATGAGCGAACGCTGGAACAGCGTTATGTCTGCATTTATCTGGATGCCACGCAAATTCCAATCCGGCGTCAAAGCGTTGAAAAGGAATCGGTCTATATCGCCATTGGCATTGCGGAAGATGGCGGCAAAGAAGTGCTCGACTTCACCATCGCCCCAACGGAATCCGCCGAGGTGTGGGAGGAGCTCGTTCAGCGCTTATATGATCGCGGTGTTGAACACGTCCTTCTTTTCATTTCGGACGGCTTGAACGGCATGACGGATGCGCTGCATCGCGTCTATCCCAAGGCTAAACATCAGGTGTGCTGCGTTCATGTTTCCCGCAACATCGCTAACAAAGTACGTGTGAAAGATCGTGCCGTCATTCTGGATGATTTCAGGGCTGTCTATGAGGCTGAAAGCCGCCAGGATGCTTTAAATGCCCTGGAACAATTTCAGAATAAATGGCATAAGACGTATCCACGTGCTGTCGATGCCGTGATGAAACAGGATCGCTTATTAACGTTTTATGATTTTCCGGCATCCATCCGATCCAGCATCTATACAACAAACCTCATCGAAGGATTTAACAAGGAAATCAAACGCTACGTCAAACGCAAAGAACAATTTCCAAATGAAGATGCCCTGGAACGTTTCCTGGTGACCCAGTTTTTAGATTATAACCATAAGTTCGGTATGCGGTGCCACAGAGGCTTCAAAAAAGCAAAGCCTGAATTACTGCAGATGTTTGAATCGCTGGAGGAACAAGTTTTAAACGACTAAAACACTGGCTAACTAAATTCAAAAGGGATAGGGTCATTTACACAAAATTATTGACGCCCCCTATGTTGTAGTTGAGGATGAACAAAATAGACAAGCATTAAGTATATATTTAGATAGTATTGTTGGTGTTCAATTATATAAAAGTGAACAAAATGAACTCAAAGAAGCGTTCAAATCTAATGGATTGAATGCAAGATCACTAGGAATTAATACATTAAATGGTTATTTAAAAGACAATGATATGTCGTATGTAATAAGTTCTAAAAGATCTAGTAAAAGAGAAAATGGAAAGACAAAATCATTTACATACTGGATAGTTGGTAAAATTACATATTAAAAGTGTATGCAAAAAAATGCAGTAACCCCTTAATAACAAATTGCATAAAATTGCATACAAAAATAATCGTTATAATTTTGGGGTCAAAAAGTGGAATCTCCCTATAATATAGAACATTCCATAAATTGACCCCAAAGATTAATTACATATTTATTTAAACTTTTGTCGGGTCTTAGGGTCGGGCAAAGGTAGTTTATTTTGAAACGCAGTGGAAAAATAGACTAGATGGTTAAGACCCTAACTATATAATACTTTCTTTCAAAAACCAACTTCCACAAATACAAACCATTTGTGTCAGTCGATTAAGAAAGAAACAAAGAATCGAGTATTATTAATTAAATTAAATCAAAATATATTAAAACAAAGGGAGAGAATTTAAATGTTTAACATGAATGATGCTAATCGTCAGGTACATATTTATAATCTAACAACGGATGCTTTCTATACTAATAAGGAGCAATCTATACATAATAGAAGAATGAAAACAATCAGATACAACAATTATCTTAAAAAATTAGAAAATGTAGATAATCGTATTAAATTTGCAAATAAGCGTAATCAATATCTAAAACAATATATTAAAGATACTATTGATAAAAATACAAGCGTCAGAGAGTTAGATGATAGCTTTATGACTGATAATGCTGTTATTAGTTTATTTGATAGTGTATTGACTAGGACATTGCAAATTAATGAAAATGAATTAACTACTGATTTGATTATAGTTGAGACGTATTTTGAAGGTATATTGCAAGACTTAATTAATGATGGATTTTATTATAATGGTGAGCATTACATATTTTTCAGTGCTAGTGCAGGTCAGACACGTAATAAGAGATCCATTTTTATCAAGGAATCAGTCTATAATAAGCATGAAGGTGCTTTGATGTGCGGAATGACTGAGAAGGAAATTAACGATAAAGGCGGTATTAATACAAATAAATTTTTAGCTTATAAAGCATTAACAGCTAGTAGTAGTAATGAATGGATTGATTTTGATATTAACCGTACAGTTGTTGTAGATGACTTAGAATATAACGTAAATAGTGATTTTGATCATATAGACATGGATGATTATTCAATTAATAGACAAAACATGAATGTAAATATAGAGCATACAGATGGCGCAGGAATGATCAATCCCGATATATCTGATAAAGCAATGATGGTACGTCTACCATTTATTAAAGGTTCATTGATACCCATGCCGTTCAAACAATTTGCACAAGAAAAAGCTAATACATACATTATTACAGATATCTATGGAGATCAACATGATATTCGTGATGTAGATGTAGTATTCACTAAAAGCCAGTTTAAGTTACATAAATATTATGAGAATTGGGCTGATTATCAAACTAGATTTTCTAAGTGGTCATGTCAAGCTGCTGTGATGAATGTTGAAGATACAAGTCGTACAGCAAGGTTCAACTACCAAATGCTACAAACATTAACAGATATTACAGATGATGAACTCAAAGATATCACAAAGCATACTGCAAACGATATAAAAAATATGGGTAGCAAAGATACTATGCTAAAAATTATGGGTGCTCATAAAGCTAACACACCATATCAGCAAGCCTTAAATAAATTGCCAGAGCTATTAGATGATGTATATAGTAAAGAGGTAGTTAAGGACAAGAAGAAATCATTAGTTAAAGAAGCTAGATCAGGTAAGTTTGATATTGAAGGTAAGTTTACCTACGCTCATCCAGATCTATATGCATTTTGTCAGTATTTATTCGGATTAGATGTTACTGGACTATTAGCAAATGGTGAGGTATTCACGAATCTTTATGATGAAGATAAATTAGATGTACTACGTAGCCCACATTTGTATCGTGAGCATGCTGTACGTAACAATGTAAAAGGTGATGAGTTGAGTAAATGGTTTATTACAAATGGTATATATTCGAGTATCCATGATCCGATTAGCCAGTTGTTAGCCGCTGACTGGGACGGTGATCAACTATTAGTAGTAGCAGATCAAACTATCGTAAACGCAGCTGAACGTAATACTCAAGATACAGTACCGCTGCATTATGAGATGGCAACAGCTCAACCTCAATACATAACAAAGGATAATATCTATGATAGCTTAGTTAAAGCATATCAGGCGAATATTGGTGTGATTAGTAATAACATCAGTAAGATATGGAATAGTAATAATGTTGATGTTGATGCTATAAAATGGTTGTCATTTGAAAATAATTTCGAGATTGATTATGCAAAAACCCTTGTACGTACTAAGAGACCAGATCGGATTAACGAACGTATTAAAAATCATGAGAATCAAAAATTACCATATTTCTTTACATATGCTAAAGACAAAGAAGAACATAAAGTAGTAGCAAGTAATAACAGTCCTGTTAATCGCCTGTATGACATTATTCCAGATAAAAAGATATACTTTAAAAAAGAGGTTGGTGAGTTAGATCCAGCCATGATGATGTATAATAAAAAAGTTAATCAGAATGACGAGTTAATTAAAGAGTATAAAAGGTTAAACCAAAATAAAAAATGGATGTTAAGTAATAACAGTGATGATGATCATGGTAACAGTCCATATGTCCATCAAGTTATTAAAGATGAGTTGCTCAAGTTTGGTGATCAGGAATATGTAACTGATGTATTAGTACAATATTTATATAGCAAACAGACTAAAAACAAAACAACATTATGGGAATGTTTTGGGGATCAGATTGTACATAACATAAATAACAATATAGAAAATAATGCAGGTAGTTGTGAGGATTGTAAGTCTACATATCGGATGAAGACAAAAATGCAGGTTAGATGTCCTAAGTGTCAAGGCAAAAAACGCAGCAAGAATCGTAATAAGAAGGTAAGTTAAGTAAAGGTGGTACAAATTTTGTCGAATAAAGTTAAATTTTCACTTTATTTATAGGAATATTAAGACATTAAAAGTTGTTAAAAGATAATATGCCTTTAGGGGAGAGGGCAGGTAGCTCTATTTACAAGCAAGGTGTCAACTGTCTTCTCCCTATATGATTCCTCCTATATATATTCGAATCATAAGAGATATTTAAAATTGTTTTTAAAAGGAAATGTACATACATAATTATTATTACATAGTTGATATTGAAAGTCAATGTATAAATGATAATAGTTTGTACATTTTTTGGGTTTTATCTCTTCCTTTAACCCACTAAAGTATATTTTGATTAGCCTGTCCATATCTGGGCGGGCTTTTTAATTAAGAAAATGCTTTAAGTTTATATGGAAGAATGACGCAAAAAGTGTACAAATCAGGAAAGTATACTTTAGTTAAAAAAATAAAAGGAGAGATTCAAATGAAAGGAATGGAAGTTAAAGATAAAAGTTATTTAAGTTTTGTGATAAATAAGGATAGTAAATTTAGAGAGTTAGAAAATTACAGTAACTACTTAGTAGATATTGTAAATGGTCGAGTATGGAACAAAACATCAGGTAAATATCTAATTGCTAATCCAACTAAGCAAACTGGATATGTATTAGTAGGTTTAAGAGATAATGATGGTCAAATGAGAACCATAGGCTTACACGAAGTAGTAATGGCAGCTTACTACAACGTTCAACCTAAGTCGTGGATTCCATACGATCTAGAGGTAAACCATATTGATCACGACAAATCTAATAATACCATAGATAACTTAGAGTTAGTAACTCGTAAGCAACAATATGATACATATGTTAGACAAAAGATGGGTGGTAACAAACGTCTAACCAAACCTGAAAAACAAGAGATACTACAAGCCTATCACATCTATAATGGTAAAGCAAGTGTATTTATAAATCAAGTAGCATTTGCAGTTGGTATTAGTAGGCGTAGTCTAAGTCGTATAGTTAATGGTAAATAGTCATTTCAAATTTAACATAATAACTAATCAATTTAAAGGGAGAGATATAAATGAGTGAAATCAAATTAGAAGATTACTTAACAAATGTCGATGAAGTATCAGGTGATAATACAAGTAAGTTTGTTTTAGAGTTTACAGTTACTGGTGAGCCATTGGCTAGGTATTTAGCAGAAAATGATTTAACTGAAAAGGTAAAGCAAACTGTTGAACAGATTAATATTGATAGAGGTTAGTGATGTAGATGGCACATGATTATGCTAAGAGCTTTTACAATTCTCGTGTTTGGCGCAAGACAAGAGATGCATATGCAGAGTCACAGTATTGGTTATGTGAACGTTGTTATCAGAATGGAATATTAAGTGAGGGTCAAATCGTTCACCATAAAATATATCTGACACCTGAGAATATTAATGATCCTGATGTAAGTCTTAACTGGGATAATTTAGAGCTATTAGATATTACATGCCACAACCAAGAACATTTTAAAACAGAAGATGTAGTGAGAGAAGGACTTACTTTTGATGAAAATGGTGACTTAATATCTAAGGAGAGATGAATATATGGTAGAAAGTAATAAAGAATGTATAGTTGAGTGGTGTAATAATAGTAGACATAACAGCGGAAATGGTTACTACAATAAAAGATGTAGAAGACATTATGATCAGTACAGGAAATATGGATATAACTTCAGAACTGACAATGATCCGAATGAAATAGTTGAACATGAAGAATATTCAGAACTAATCATAAGACAAGGTATAGAAATTGTTGAAACAGTTAAAGTCGATAAAGAAGATGTACCAATGATTAGTAGGTACAAGTGGTTACTACATGATAAAGGATATATCTTAACAAAAATCAATCAAACAACTAAGTATCTACATAGAATGATAATGAATCCTCCAGGGTATATGGAAGTAGACCATATTAATCTAGACAAGACAGACAACAGAAAGAGTAATATGAGAGTGTGTACACATATACAGAACACATGGAACAGACAAGGTAATGGTGTTGCTAAGATAACTGATAGACCATTGAGTAAACCTTATGTAGCAAGGATAACTATTGATGGTAAGCATATACACTTAGGATATTATAAAACATTTGAAGAAGCAAGACAACATAGAGTTGAAGCTGAACATAAGTATCATGGAGAGTATAGATATATTTACAGCGAGATTTAGTATCTAAGAAGGATGGAGACAATATGTCATGATTTTTATACTACTTATAGTAACGATGATGATAACAGCATTTGCATTGGACGATGGATATCATAAATGAAAGAGTATGATAATGGTGACTTAGTACCAACTAATGATAGGTGATTGATATAGTTTGTATCGATATGATTTGTAAGATAGATTACATAGATGTATCTGTGAGATGTTTTTATTGATATCGAGAGTGTTAGATCGTGAAATACATATAATTTATTGTGCAGCTTATGTGTAAGTTGTGCAGAGTATAGAGATATAATAAGGAAAGGAAGGTATAAATGGTAGGAATATTTTTGTTTATTCAATTAGTAATATTTTTAATTCCATTAGCTACTTATCCAATTTATTGTAAATAAAAAATAAAAAATTTAAAAAATAAAAGTCCCCCCTGAAAACTTAAGATAACCAAAGCCCGCTACACCGGCGCGGAACGTTAGCTCTGCTAGCATAGCAATTCGCGGATGGGGGGGTTAAGTATATTAAATATAAATTTAACAAAAATATAATAAAAGTTAGGAGGATCTTATGCAAAATGGTTAAACCTAGTGTTAAAAAACAAAATGAATCTATAAATGCAGAACGACAAAAGCTTATGGATATATTTACAGATATCCTTCCAGAAGATCAAATGGCAGTAGCTGAGAAATTAATTGATCGTATAGCTTTTATGTCTGAGACATTGAAGAATTTAGAGAATGATATCAAGAGTAAAGGTGCTACATATAAATTTCAAAATGGTAAACAAGAGATGATCATAGAGAATCCTTCTCAGAAATCTTATTCAACTTTAGTAAATAGATATACTGCTGCATGCAAAGAGTTATTTAATTTATTATCTAAAGAGCAACAGTCGAAAGTGGAAGATGACGGCTTTGATAGCTTCCTTGATAAGAAATGAGTAAAGTATATCTAAAAGACAATCCAATCATTACATATTATCAACAGATTAAATCAGGTGATGTAACTGTATCTAAAAAAGTTAGAAAAGTGTATGAGCATTTAGTTGAAGATATTGTTAATAATCCTGACTCTAATTATGAATATGATCATAACAAAGCTAGTCATGCTATTGAGTTTATTGAGCGATTCTGTAAACATTCAAAAGGTGCTATGGGTGGTAAGCCATTAATCTTAGAATTGTGGCAGAAAGCATTAGTAGCGTCTATGTTTGGTATCGTAAGTAAAGAAACAGGACTACGTAAATACAGACAGGTAATGTTAATCGTAGGTAGGAAGAATGGTAAGTCAGCTTTGAGTAGCGCAGTAGGATTATATCTTATGGTCGCTGATGGTGAATCTGGAAGTGAGATTGTGAGCGTGGCAACTAAACGTGAACAGGCTAAGATTATTTTTGAAGAAGCTAAGAGTATGGTTAAAAAATCACCTGTACTAAAGAGGCGTATTAAAACTAGAGTAGCAGATTTAACTAGTGGAGATCACACATTTAAACCTGTAGGTAGGGATAGCGATTCTCTTGACGGTTTAAACCTTAATGGAGCACTTATAGACGAGATACATGCTATGAAGACTAAAGAGTTATTTGATGTGATTAGTGATAGTACAACGGCTCGTGAACAACCTATGATATTTTTAACCAGTACAGCAGGTACAGTGAGAAATAGCGTGTATGACATTTTATTCGATGAAGCTTCAAGTATTATCAATGGATATGAAGACCCTGACGGATATAAAAATGAATCTATACTACCGATAATTTATGAACTTGATGAGAAAAAAGAATGGACTAATCCTGATATGTGGTACAAAGCAAATCCAGGTCTTGGTAGTATTAAACAGTATAGCCAATTACAAACTAAAGTTGAACAAGCTAAACATAATAGTATGTTAATCAAAAACTTAGTATGTAAAGAGTTTAACATACGTGAAACATCTACAGAAACATGGCTATCTTTTGAAGATCTTAATAATACAGATACATTTGATATTAATGAACTACAACCTAGATATGGTATAGCAGGTGTTGATATGTCACAATCAGTAGATTTAACTGCCGCTAGTGTACTATTTATGATACCTAATGATAATCGAATATTCGTAGAAAGTTGTTTCTTCTTGCCACGGGATCTTGTCAGTAAAAAAGAGACAGAAGATAAGATCCCTTATAGCCAATGGTATAAACAAGGATTACTAAGATTGTCTCAAGGTAATAAGATTGATTCTAATGATGTTATAAATTGGCTTATTGAGGTACAGGAAGATAAAGATATAATGTTACCTTATGTGGCTTACGATAGTTGGGGCACAGATTTATTTGTGCAAAGAGCTAAAGATACGTTTGGTGAACCTGCATTACTTCCAATCATACAGGGAAAGAAAACATTAAGCTCACCTATGCAGAACCTCGGTGCTTCTCTTCAGAAGAAACAAATAAATTATAATAACAATCCAATCATGAAATGGAATTTAAGTAACGTTAGCTATGAACAAGATAAGAATGGCAATATACAGCCGAGTAAAGGCAATAACCAAAGACGCAGAATTGATGGATTTGCTTCAATGTTAAACGCATATGTAGCTTTAGAAAATAACTATGATGAATACTTATCGTTAATCTAAACAGTCAGGAGGTGACTTATGGGATTTAAAGATATGTTTAAAAGAAAAGATGACAAAGTAAAAACAACTGAAAATTTTAAAATGATTACATCTAATCAAAATGGATTCTTTAATTGGAATGGTAACTTATATAAATCAGATATTGTACGTAGTGCTATTAGACCAAAGGTACAAGCGATAGGTAAAGCTACTGGCACTCATGTACAAGAGCGTAGTGATGGTGATAAGCATAATCCACATGCTCATATTAGATTTTTATTGGATGAACCTAATCCATACATGACAGGTCAAGTTTTGCAAGAGAAGCTTATAACGCAACTTGAGCTTAATAATAATGCTTTTGCATACATAAATAGAGATGAAAATGGTACTCCAATAGAATTATATCCTATTGTACCTATGGGTGTACAAGTTGTTACCGATGAAAATAATGTACTGTATCTAAGGTTTACACGAGATAATGGACAAGTTGTAACATTTAAATATAGTGACATTATACATTTACGTAAAGATTTTAATAGTGATGAGTTGTTTGGATCATCTAATGGTGAAGCATTAGCTAACCTGATGGAAGTAGTTAATACAACCGATCAAGGTGTTACCAAAGCTGTAAAAAATAGTAACGTTATCCAGTGGCTTTTGAAGTTCAATACAGCTATGCGACAAGAGGATATCAAAAAGAATACTAAGCAATTTATAAATGACTTTATGGATATTGATAATGAAGATGGTGCAGTAGGTGCAGCTGGGATTGATAGCAAGACAGAGGCGCATAGAGTTACAAACGATTCTTATGTTCCAGAGCATGAAAGTATAGATATATTTGTAAATCGTATCTATGCTTTTTTTAATACCAATAAAAATATTGTTACAGGTCAATATACTGAGGATCAATGGGTAGCATATAGTGAGTCTAATATTGTACCAGTATTAAAACAAATGTCAGAAGAATATACACGTAAGTTATTTAATCGTAGACAACGTGCAAGAGGACATAAGATTGTATTTAATAGTGAAAGTCTGTCATTCGCAAGCATGGAAACTAAATTAGGATTAACTGAATTAGTTGATAGAGGTGCTATGAGTATTAATGAGTTTAGAAGAATACTTAATATGCCACCTGTGGCTCATGGTGATGAATATGTCAGACGGCTGGATACAAGACCAGTTCAAGAAGATAATTCTGGAAATGGGGGTGATAACTAATGACAAAGCAAGTAAATGTTAAGGGAACAATTATTCCTAATGATGTTAAATTTATTTATGATTTATTCGATATTGATAGTACAAGTCCTAATGACATCAATGATGTGATTGATAATAATGGTGACGAAATAGAAGTTATTGTTAACTCTGGTGGTGGTGACGTATTCTCAGGTAGTGAAATTTATACTGCACTTAAAGATAGTAATCATAAAGTCACAGTTAAAGTCACAGGGATAGGTGCATCATCGGCTAGTGTAATAGCTATGGCAGGAGATGAAGTACAAATGTCTCCAACGGCTCAAATCATGATACATAATGTAAGTAGTGGTGCTCAAGGTGACTATAAAGAATTGAAACACGAATCAGATGTTATCAAAAATTATAATAAATCAATCGCTAGTGCTTATGTTAATAAGACTGGTAAAAGTGAGCAAGAGATTTTAAATCTGATGGACAAAGAAACATGGCTTACTGCACAGCAAGCTAAGGAACAAGGTTTTATTGATAAAGTTATGTTTGAAGATGATAATAATCAAAATATGAATCTTGTCGCTAGTAACAATGCAACTATTTTACCGCAAGCAGTCATTGATAAAGTTAAAAATGATAGATTAGATCAGGTCATGGAATATGGCGTGACAGATGATAAGTCACAAGAAGAAGATAATACAACAAATGATGTAACAATTGAGCAACAACAAGCTCAAGCAAAATTAAATTTACTAAAATTAAAATAATATTGAAAGGAAAGATTTAAATGGATTATAACAATTATATTGAACAACGTAACCAGCTAATGAATGAAGCAGAACAGCTTATTGGTGAGCAAAAGATTGAAGAATCTGAAGAAAAAATGAATGAGGTTAAGCAGCTTGATGATAACTATGAACAAGCTAAAGCTAAACAAGCAGATCTTAATGCTCTTAAAGATAATGAGCAAGTAGTTAATTTTGACAATAAAACAGAGAATGTAAAAGGTGGAAAAGAAATGGCTAATCTAGATAATACAAATTATGCAGGAGAGCAAGTAGATTATAAGACAGCATGGGCTAAACACATGATGAATCAAACTCTTAATGAACAAGAGCAACAAGTATTCAATGAAATGAATAATGCTTATACGCATGATACAGGAAATACTTCTACGCTTATTCCAGAGACCGTAGCGCAAGGTATATTCCAAAAAGCTCAAGAGCAATATCCTTTCCTAGAAGCAGTTAAAAAGTTTGCTGTAGAAGGTCATTTGACACTAAACAAACATGATGCTGTTAAGTCTGGTGACGCTAAGTTCTATGATGAAGATACAGAAACAGAACTTGAAGAAAATCAATTTGGTACATTGAATCTAACAGGTAAAGAGATTTCTAAAGCCGTTCAAGTATCATGGAAGCTTCAAACAATGAGTATTCAAAACTTTATGAATTTTCTCACTGATGAACTAGGTCGACGCGTAGGGATGGCTCTAGGAACAGCCGTTATTAATGGTAAAGGCGATGAAACAGAACCAGAAGGATTACTTACAAAACTTGAAGCAGAAAGTAAGACTCCACAAATTACTAAGTATACTGATGAAATTACATATCAAGACGTAACAAATGCTATCAGTAAAGTACATAGCACTTATCTAAATGATGTAGGTATCTATGCAAATAATGCTACTGTATGGAATCAACTGGCAAATATCACGGATGGCAATGGTCGTCCACTATTTATTCCTGAGCCAAGCGAATCTTCTATTGGCAGAATTTTCGGTAAGCGTGTGTTCGCAGACGCTGGAGTACCTGATAACTATATTATTATCGGATCTGCAAAAGATGGAATGGTATTTAATACTAATCGTCCATTTGAAATCGTAACTGAACAACATGCTCGTAAGCGTACTACAGATATGGTTGCGTACAGTATCGTGGACTCAGGCGTTCTTGACTCACAAGCATTTTCGGTACTGAAGAAAGGATCTGGTGGCGGTGGCAAATCCTAATAAGGACTCTTAGTAGTCCTTACCACCTATCCATTTTAAAGTAAGGTGATGATATATGGATATCGAAGATGTAAAACATTATATGCGAATAGATGGTGATGAAGATGATCAATTTATCTCATCTCTAATTGAAGCTGCTAAAATATATATACTCAATTCTACAGGTATTAAACCTGATGAGTCTGATGCTTTACACCAATTAGTTGTTAAAATTTTGTGTGTACATTGGTATGAAAATAGAGGGGCAAAGGATCTAGAGAGTCGTGCACCAATGGAATTTAGTGTTGAAAGTATTATGAATCAAATTGCACTTACAAGTAAGCCAAGTGATACTGATGGCTGAATTAAGTAGTGCAGGTAAGATGAACCAACGTATACATTTTAACAAAGTAACTCATGGCAAAAATGATTATGGTCAAGTAGTTGATAAAGAAGAAACAATATACTCATGTTGGTCTGAAATACGTTCACAATATTTACAAGACATTGAATCATCAATAGGCACTGATTTGGAAGACACTATAACCTTTATCATTCGATACACCAATAAGGACATTACAAATGATATGACAGTTAAGCATGGTGAGGATACATATAAGATCACTAAAATTACACCTGATATACAAGACAAAAAGTTTACAACTATTATTGCTAAGAAGGTGTCTTGATGGGTGTAGATATAGATAGTAAAAGTATTGAGAAAAATCTTAAACAGATGGCAGCTAAAGAAAAGAAAGTACGTAATAAAGCATTAAAAAAAGCGTCACAAGAGTTTGCAAGTAGTCTAGAGGATAATACACCTTATGATCCTGAAAGTGGAAATAAGAAGCACATGAAAGATGATGTAGTCTACAGTGGTGTAGATAGTGACGGTGAGGTAACAGTTGGATATGGTAGTGACACAGCACCTAGAGTCCATTTTGTAGAAACAGGTACTATCAATATTAGACCACAAGGATTTATGCAACAGACGCAAGAAAATTTTGAAAGTGAATTTAAGAATATTATGGAAAATGAAATTAAAGGAGGTCTAGGTCTATGACACTGCCTATTAAAATGGTCTATGACTTACTGTTAGACAGTCCAGATTTAACAAGTGTCGTAGACTCAGATCATATTTTTATGCTTGATGTACCAGAAGATAATCGAAGGGTAGATCATTTTCCTATAATTAGGATTAATGAGATCAATGATAAACAAAATGCTTTTGCATCTAACATGCCTAACTCCATTCAGATGACTGTACAAGTAGATGTATGGTCGAATGATTATAGTAAATTAGATACTATACAGTCTAAATTGGATAGCTATATGGCTGCTAATCAATGGGTGCAATATAGCGGTAGTATTGATATTGATCCAGATATTGATACTCCAAGATTATATAGACGGTACAGAGCAATACAGCAAATAAATAATAATAATAAATAGAAAAGGATGATTAAATTATGAGTACAATCGGATTTGAATCAATTGATATCGGGATCATGGACGAGGATGAAAATATTACAGATACGTATACACTAGATAAGCAGTCGGGCGGTGCAATTAACGCATCTATCTCTGGACTTGGCGCTGAGATGTCAACCGTTTATGCATCTAATGCTCCATTTTATATCTCAGCTTTAGGTACAGGGCAGCCAGAACTAGAATTACAAGTAGCAGATATCCCAGACGATGTACTATCCAAAATTAGTGGTGCAGATGAAGACGCAGACGGTATCATGAAGCTAGGGGATAAGACACAACCACCATTTGCTGCGGTTGTACTTAAAACACAAGGCATGGGCGGTGACGATATTTATGTATCGTTGCTTAAAGGTAAGTTTCAATTTCCAGACCAGTCCATGAGTACAGTTAATGATAGCGGCGCAGAGCCATCAGAAGATACAATTACATTTAATGGTGTTAGTCGTAACTCAGATGGTTATGTATATGCAAAGACGCGCTCATCTAATACAAACTTTAGTGAAAGTAGCTTTAGGGATTTTGCACTCCCAAAAAAGTCAGGGGGAACAGCTTAATAGATGATGAGACTATTATAGATGACGAGACTATTATAGATGAAAACGAGGAACTAATGAGCTTTTTTGGTAAAGTGGGATTAGATATGACGAGACATACCTAACCTTACTTTATGTTTATATACTGACATGAAGAATTTAACAAAATCTGATATAATATAACATAAGGGATAGGGTAGCTCCCGAAAGGCAGTATCCTGACTGCTTTCCCTTTAATATACATATCAGGATTAAACTTACAGGAGGTTTATTATAATGTTTAAAAAGTATAGACGAATTATATTTGTGTCTTTTACAGCACTAACATTAGCTATAATGCTTACTTTAATATTTTTTGGTGATCCAATTGCCGATACTATAAATAAAAAAGAGACTGAAGAACATAAAGCAGAAATGGCAGACATGGAAGTTGATAGCCAATTAAGAGGTAACGTAATGAGTATGGCTAATGCAGTCAAAGACGAAGTGCAAAATGATATGACTGAACAAGACACAAGAAAAAATGATAAATCTATAAATGAAAAAAGAATAGATAACTTTGACTATGATAAAAATAAGGAAATGGCAGAAAATGATCGTGAAGAAAAATTAGTTACTAATGCATACCTTCTCAAATCTAGCTATAGCTCAGGTGATGCAACAGTAGATGATGTGAAAGAAATTCACGACATAGCATACGGTGATTAAAAGAATAAGGGAAATACAGGTTAAGTCTAATAGGGCTTAACTTTTTTTATATTTGATCAAGTATAAAACTAATTAATTAATTAAAATAAAACAAAGGTGGAATATAGATGATTAAATTGACACTACGTAATCCAGAGACAGGGAAAAACAATACATATACTGAAACGTTTGTATCTTCTCGGCATTTACGTGAAGTAGTTGAATTTGGTACTAAGACAGAAAAAGGTGAATTGAACGAAGTAGAACAATTGGATGAAATGATTACCATTGTAGCTTCTGCATTTAGCAGCGAAAATGTTACATATGATTCAATCCTTGATGGACTTTCTTCAAATAAGTTAAATGAAACACTAGATGGGATTATGACTCAAATTCTTGGCGGAAGCGACGAAGACGATGAGTCGGGGAAGCAGAAAGCCGAACATACCAAGAGTCACTAGACAGTCTAGATGAGATGTACAGGGATCTTATCATAAATAATGGCTGGAAACATGTTGACATAGACAATATGGATATTAACCATTTTCTAAGGATCATGAATAATAAAGAAGATGATAAAGGTAATAGCAATAATAAGAAAAAAGATGATGTAGAAGAATGGTTTAAATCAATATAGGGTACTTCATAGCGGTATCCTATTTTTTTACGTAATAAATAATTTAAATTTTATGAAAAAAGGTAGGTGAGATGTTATGGCAACTGGCGGTAAACCTTTAGGTGAGATGACTGTTGGTATGTCTTTAGATGGTACTAATTTTAGTAAAACTTTAAAAGGTATCCAGAAACAAATCAAGACATCCCAATCAGCCATGAAAGCCAACATCTCTGTCTTAACAAGTGCTGGTGATCAATACGGTGCGTTAGAAGCTAAAGTAAATGGCTTAAATGATACTATGTCAGCCAATCGACAGAATATAGATCAACTCAGGTCTAAGTATGATGAGATGGCTAATACATATGGAGAAAACTCAGAACAAGCACAAAAATATGCCAAGCAGTTAAACGATGCTATACGTAAACAATCATCTTACCAGAAACAATTAGACAATACTAAGACTAAAATGAGTGATTTGTCTAGAGGTACTGAAGATTATAAAGAACGTATCAAACAATCGACTAGAAAAATTAATGCACAGGTTAAAGCTCATGAATCTCAGGGTGACGTTTATCAAGCAAACGCTTCTAAGTTGAAAGGTTTAAAAGAAAGCCATGAGTTGCAAGAACAAGTAGTTGAAAATGAGAAAGATAAATTAGAAGAATTAAAGCAGACATACGGTGAAAACTCATCAGAAGTAAGAGAACAAGAGACAGCATTAGAAGAAGCTCGTTCACAGTATACTCAATTAGGTAGTAGTATTGAGTCTATTCAAGATCAATATGGAAATCTTAATGAGAAGATGGCTGGAACTGCCGACAAATTAAATAAAGTCGGAGATAATATACAGAATACATCTGGTAAGGTTAAAAGTTTTGGTAGTAAGTGGACTAAAGCATCTGCTGCTGGTGTAGGTGCTATTGGTGGACTTACTGGTTCTATTGTAGGTTTAACTCAGAAAGTAATGGAAAATGCAGATAGTATCGATGAACAATCAAGAAAGATGGGTGTATCTACAGATTTTTATCAAGAGATGGACTATTGGGCACAACAGAATAGTGTATCGAATGAAAGCTTCCAGAAAGCTGTAGAACGACTTAACCAACGTATGGGTCGAGCAGCAGATGGAAATGACAAGTATTCTGATGCCTTAAAAGACTTAAATGTTGATATGGATAAGGTTAAAAAAGGTACATTAGATACTGAAGAAGCATTTGCACAGACAATTAAGACACTTAGTGAGATGGATGATGAGCAAGAGAAATCAGCCAAAGCCAGTGAATTATTTGGCACGAAACTTTCAAGAGAATTACTACCTGCGCTAAGTGATGGATCTCTTTCAATGGAAGAAGCAAAGGAACAAGCTCATGATATGGGAGTTGTCTTGTCTGATGAACAGATAGATGCTTCATCTAAATTTGAACAGTCTTTTGATAAAATCAAATCATCGATAGGTGGCGTAGCAAGTAAGATAGGCTTAGAGTTAATGCCTTATATGCAAGATGGACTGGATTGGGTACAAAATCATTTACCCGAAATAAAAGAAAAAGTAAAAGATACTACAGACAATATTATTAATGGTGTTAAAGATTTAGTAGAAGGATATAAAGACTTAAATCCTAAGACTAAAAAAGCCGTTAAATTAATTGGTGCTATATCAACTGTAGGCGGTCCCGCTGTAAGTACATTAGGACATTTAGCTTCAGGTATTGGCGGTGTAGCCAAAGTATCAGGTAGTTTAGTGTCTGGATTAGGATCTAAAGGTGGTAAAGGTCTACTCGGATCACTAACAGGACTTACACGTATGGGCGTTGTAGGTTTAGCTATTGGTGCAGTAGGTGGACTTACATATGGTATCAAAAAACTTATTGACAAAAATAAAGAATCAAAAGAAGTAAACCTTGATAACGCTAAATCATTATCTGACGAAGCATATCAATTAGAAAATGCAACAGATAAATTTGACAAATTAAAGAGTAAAGCTGATTTAACTAATGACGAATTAAAAGAAATTAATGATCTAAACCACAGAATATCTAACTCGTCTAATCCTGATGAAATAGCAGAATTAAAAGATAGGTATAATGAATTGGCTGATAAATCAGGTTTGAGTAAAGATCAACTTGATGAGTTCGTTAATGCTAATGATGACATTATTGAGCAAGCCCCAAATGTAAAAACTGCTGTATCTGAAAGTGGTAATGAGTTTGTTGAACATACAGATAAAGTACGTGATGACATAAAGGCTATGAGAGACTGGTCAGAAACTAAGCTAATTAATGAACAATCAAAGCTTCTTCAAAAAGAAAAAGATGCTCAAGATAAACTTAACAAAGCTAAAAAAGATCAGAAGCAGACGGAAAAAAGGTTAAACTTTCTTGCTGACCATAGGAATGACAGCAAAGAAGAACTTAATAATAAAATAGAAGATACTAAAGAAAAACTTAAAGATGTCAATCATCATTCAGAAAAAGGTAGAAAATTAGATGCTAAACTAAATGACCTGTTAGCTATTAAGAGAGATACTATTGGTGATACGATTGAGGATTTAGAAAAAGAACATAAAGAAAACAAGGAAATAATTCAAGACCAATATGATAGGCTTAACAAGCTACATGAAATAGACAGTCAAATGTCTAATATATATCTTAAGAATGCAGGCATCAAAGAAGAAGGTGTAGAAGGTCTAAAAGTTCTCGAAAATACTATTAAGAAACACGAAAAAGAAAGAACGAAATTACAGCAAAAGAGGAGAGAACAAGGTTATCTCAATCAGAAAGACAAAGATAGACTTCAATACTTAAATAATCAACTTAAAAAAGAAAAAGATTCTAGAAAGAATATTAAAGAAAACACAAATATGTACTCTGATATCAATTTTCTGATACAAAAAGGAAATGATAAGTTACAAGAAAGACTAAACAAACAAGCTAAATCAGTCCTTGAATCTGACAAACTAAATAATAGTGAAAAGAAAAGTATAAGGAAATCTGTTAAAAAGAATAAAGAACACGACAAAGAGATTCAAAAGCTCAAAAAGAAAAAGAAAAAAGAGGGAGCTAATAAGGACGAAATACAAAAGCAAATTAATAAGTTGAAGAATAAGAAAAAAGCCAACAATCAAAATATCCAAGATATTCTCAAAGAAAATGGTCTTTGGAATGACATTAAAAACGCAATACAAAAAGGCAAGAATAAGGAAGATAAAAAAGGCAATAGTGTCAAAAATACTAATAGTAATCTTGAAGTACAGAAATCTAAGGAACAAAAGGTTAATGATAAGACCAGAACAGGTATCGGTTTGGAACAAGACAGGACAGCCGAAGCTGGTAAAGACGTTAATAAAAATGTCGATGTGTTACCTACTCCAACTCTACTCGATTTTAATAATAAGGTTAAACAGTATCAGACTAAACCTGTAGGTATCAATAAAAGTTCTGCATTGGCAAATTTAAATGATGATGTAAGCAAACCAGTTAATAAGACTGTAAATCTAAGTGCCAAGCCTAATAATACTCAAATGGCTTTCCCTCTACTCGCACACGCTAAAGGTACAAAAGGTCATCCATACGATGGCGCAGCTTTAGTTGGTGATGGTAAGGGTAGTAACGCAGGTAGAGAACTTATTACACCACCTAAAAGTAAACCATTTTTATCACCTCCTACTGATACCCTAATGAATCTACCTAAAGGTACTCAGGTTACACCTGCAAAAGAAACTAAGCAAATGTTCCCACAGTATGCTAACGGTACTGATAATCATGTCGATGGTAGCTTTATCTTTAAGAAATTAGGCATGATGGGATTAGGTGATGGTCTTATCTCAGGTGGTATAGGTGATACCATTGCAAAAGTAACCAGAGATTCTTTAGATACGATGCGAGAAATGTTGCGTACTGGTAATAAACATTTAAATGAGTATTCACCTGCTAGCCAATCTGCATCAGCATGGAGACCACAGATAAAAGAAGCTGCAAAATTACTACATACAAGTCCAACAAGATCTGAAATTAATGGTATTATATCTCAGATTGCTTTAGAATCTGGCGGTAATCAAGACACTGTTCAGAGTTCGGATGTTTACGATATTAATATCGCGCAAGGGAATCCTGCACGCGGATTGCTCCAGTACATACCCGAAACATTTAGTGCCTATCAAGTACCTGGTCATCATGATATCTACTCAGGATTTGATCAGCTATTAGCTTTCTTTAATAATACCAATTGGCGTAAAGACTTGCCATACGGTAAGTCAGGTTGGTCACCAACAGGTGCTACTAAGTATGCAGATGGTGGCTTTTCAAGCACAGAGAAATTAGCACATATTTCAGAAAATGACAAACCTGAATCTATTATACCATTAGATAAAGGTAAACGTACACGAGCTGTGTCACTACTTAATAAAACCAAGAAAGCATTAGGTGTACCTGATGGCGGTAAAGTAGTAGTTAATAATGATAATGACGATGTAATTAAACGACAAGACAAGCAGTTAAATATGATGCAACAACAAATTAATCTACTTACACAACTACTGACTAAAGATCATGATATTGTTATTGATGGACAAGCGGTAGCAGAAACTGTTGATCCACACTTAGAAAAAATCAGAAATGAACGAGATGTAAAACAAAGTAGGGGAAGGGGTGATATGTAAATGTCTCCTAATATAAAAATAACATATGATGGTCAAGACTTAGAGAATGTCGTCACTACATCAGGTGGCGACATGTTTATCGTAGAGAATACTAAAGGCAGACAATTTGCTGATGTAGACTATGATACAACAAATATTGGTATTGGCAGAGAATATTATACAGATATGGGTATTAAGTCGAGGGAAATTAAAGTTGATGCTAATGCAGTAGACTCTAATCAATCTCTATTTAAAATATTAGAGAATTTGAACAATGCTTTATATAGAACTGAAGATGTACCTATCACATTTAGTGACGAGCCTGATCGTACATACTACGGCAGATTTACTAATGCAGATGCAAATGATGGATACAATGATGTAGCTCAGTTTACATTAACGTTCCTTTGTCTTGACCCTTACAAATATGGCAGATCAATTACACAATCTCTATCAAATACAACAATAGCCAATGGAGGTACAGTAGAAACATATCCAGTGTTTGATCTAGAAGTAACTAAGCAAACGTCACTCGTATCAATTAAAAACTATGATGATCAAGATGAAGAAGGTACGCCTAGAGAGATGGTGCTTGGTGTAGAGAGTGAAGCAGATGATAAAGAGGTAAATACAAAAAAACTTGTTATGCAAGATACTATGCAATCAACATCAGGCTGGACTCAAGCATCAAACATAGATAGTGGATCAATCTCAGGAAATATGACAACTGACGAGGATGGTTTTTATGCTGATAAGTGGGGTGATGAAAGTAGCAAATCAGATACTCATTGGAGCGATGATAATAATTTAGGTGACTGGGTTGGCCCCTCTTTAGAGCGTAGTTTAGATAATCCTATTCAAGACAGTTTCACATTAGAAGCTTTAATTGAAAACCAGAACGACAAAAATCCTGATGGAAGTCCAGTAGGTGAAGCACATACAGGTATTATGGAAATTTATATGCGTGATATTAATGATAATATGATAGCCAAGATTCAATTCGGTGATACTTACGGAAATAAAGTACAAAATAAAGCTGCGTTTGAAAAAGGTCGTGTCGATGCTTTAGGTGAAAAACGATGGGATTTTACACGTAAAGGCTGGAATGATTTTGATGGTAAGTTGTACGTCAAAAGAGATACTGATGACTTTATCGTAGAAGCATCAGTAGATAATGGTAACGGTGAATATGTTAAGCGTAAATCTTTACGCAGCAGACCAATAGCTGAAGGTGGAACACAAGATAGGAATCCACTTAAGACTATACAGGTAGCTATACGAAAATATAATGGTTCAATGCGTATGTATAATCGCATCAAACAGATTAAATTGTATGATAGTATAGGTGAGTTTGACTACTTATTAGATGATGATACAACACCTGTTCAGTTTAATCAGGGTGACAAAATTAAAATTGATATGTCTAACAACAAAATATTGCTTAATGGAGACCCTCAGCCTAACTTATTGCATTTTGATGCAGAGTATTTTTCATTAGTTGAGGGTCTTAATAATTTAAAATTATCAAATAACATTAAAGGAACAGTGACGTACAGAAACAGATATTTATAAAGGAGTGATTGATGAATGGCAACATTTAAAGTAAAAGAATTAATATCAAAATTAAAAGATGGTAGTAGAGCTATGAATACACGTCAGCCTGAAACGGAAGATCGTTTATCTAAAATTGAAAATAAATTGGACGGTATTGTGAGTGGTGATACGCCAGCAACTACTAGACTATCTGGGAGTAAAGTCGTGGAACAACTATGGAAAGAAGAGATAGTGATGGCAGGTACGTCGAAACAATCAAATGTATATATGTACAAAGATGTAGACGAAATATCAGTTTCTCTTTTTGAAGTTTTAGAAACACATCATTCTTATAGTCTAAAAGTCGACCAAGATACTCCTGCAGGTTTATTTAATCTAACTAATACAGATCACAACGGATTTAAGACCACATCTAATCGCACTAAAGTGGTAGGAGATGGTTTTAGATTTAAAGTAGATAATAAAAGCGATGGAGACCTTAAATATAATGTATCAATCACTATGTTTAGGAGGTAAATTATGAACGTAGAAAAGGTTATTAATACGTTACCAACTGACGAAGACAACAATGTAGTTATGGAATTATACAATTGTTTTATATCTCCCGAAGGTTTTATTAAACGATTTGATGGAAACGGTGCTTCTTTGTCTTATGAATGGTTATACAACCACAAAAAAACAACACCAACATGGAAAAACCAATTTGAATCATGGAAAGAACAAGGATTAATCGACTAACTGTTTGTCTAATGTGAAGTAACACCACGCCCTGACCGGCGTATTTTTTATAGAAAAATCACCTTTCTTGTCGTATTATGTGGACAGGGAGAGGTGATCGTTTGGAGATAGATGATTTAATTAGAGTTATAGTGGAACAGAACGAAGATTACAAAACAATGTTGCAATGGGCAATCAGCGGTATTATTTCGATACTTGTTATTTTTCTAGCAGCAAATTTCTTTGTGATGCAAAAGCTTAGAAAAAAGGAAATTGAAAAAGTGAAGCAAGAAATAATTACAGACTTAAAAGAAGATGATCTTAAACAAATAAAAAGTGAATTAAGTTCAGAAACTAAAAGTTTGACTCGAAATGAACTTAGTTCTGTATGGTATTCAATATATAATTTGCAAAACACTGTGGAAGATAAAAATACAGAAATAACAAGCCTTAAGATTGATCTTAAATTCTTAAAAGGTGACCTCCACGTTCAACAAGGTGTGTATGCTAATGCATATAAATCATATTTAAGCGCACTAAGAAATTGTTTGGAATTTAAGCAATGTGGATTAGTAGATGTCCTTCTTCAAAAAGTAGAGGAATCAGTTGATAATGTAGATAATTTGCTTGTCGGAGAAAAATCTGAATTCAGTTCAGTAGCTAAACTATTAAATTCTGAGCATGAAGAACAGGCTAAGAAAATTCAAGGAAAATTGAATCAATTATAAATCTTAAGCATTTTCATACGTCCACATACTTGCATATTTTTAATGGTTATAACTCCCCTTATTGTCGTATTATATAGACAAGGAGGGGTTAAATGGCAAATGATACTAATGATATTATTTTAGCTGTACTTAAATTTTTAGACGAATCTATGGATGATGAAAAAGTTGATTTTAGTAAAGTGAACGAGGAATCTTTAAATGTTACACATCCGAGATACTGTAAAGTATTATCTATGATGTTAGAAGAAAATCTAATAGCAGGATTAGCTCCTGTTAACTTTGCAGACAGGCAATATACAGAATATAAAGCTATCAATCCTAGAATAACATTAAAAGGTATTGAGTATTTAGATGAAAACACATTGACTAATAAAGGGTACAAAATATTAAAAGAGATTAAGGATTGGATTCCAATGTATTAACAACTGTATAAGTAACTTTAATTAAAATATTTAACACAAAGGCACTCACACGAGTGTCTTTTTATTATGGAAAGGAATGATGATAAATGGGAATGTCAACATATTTAGCAAAAAATATATTAGGTCACGTACTCTTAGGTGAAACGTATACACCACCAAATAAGTTATATTTAGCAGCTTACACAGCGAGTGGTGAGGTATCAGCAAGTAGTTATCAAAGACAAGAAGTTACATTTAAAAAGAAATCGAGCAATATGGCTGTAAACAATACAGACATCTATTTTCCAGTAGCGCAGGAAGATTGGGGCACAATCCATTATTATGTTCTATTAGACGATAAAGATAATGAATTAAATAGAGCATCAGCATATGTTAAAGATAGTGACGGTAATAAAGAACACCCTGTAGTCAATAAAAATGTCCAGTTTGGATTGTCTGAGGGCGACTATGAGATTGAAATACCAACAAAATAAAGAAAGGGTGATACATAGATGGCAAGACTAAATGCAAAAAACAATGTGAGTACAACATTAACATCTGACGTTAAAGCTAATGACACTAAGATAGATGTTAAATATGCATCTATCTTACCTAATGTACCTTTTAGATTAACAATAGATGAAAAAGAGGTAGTAGAAGTAACAGATATTAATGATAATACATTAACAGTTAAACGTGATGTAGAGGATGTATCAGCTAAAGATTACGATGAAGGTACTCTGGTAGAAGTAAATATGACGGCTGGAATGTATAATGAGTTAGCTACAGAACAAGATGCACAGAATAAGGCAAACAAAGCATTATCTGATGCAAAAACTTATACTGATAATAATTTACCTGATATAACATGGAGTAATATACCTAATAAGCCTAGTAAGTTTAAACCAAAAAGTCATACTCACGATATTACTGATATATCAGATTTACAAACCGAATTAGACAATAAAGAAACACCTTCTGATGCACAGAGCAAAGCTGACACTGCTTTGTCTAGTGCTAAAAGCTATGCTATCCCCTCTTCAGACAAAGGAGTTAAAAATGGTGTAGCTCAAATAAATAGTAGTGGTAAAGTTATTGATGCTAATGGCAATGAGGTAGAAGGTAAAGTAGCATCTGTAAATGGTAAGACAGGTGAAATAAGTTTAGATAAATCTGATATTGGTTTATCAAATGTAACAAACGATAAGCAAGCAACTAAAAACGAATTTGATAACCACGTAGGTGATAATACTCACGTAACATCTTCTGAAAAAAATAAGTGGAATAATAAGTCAGATTTTAGTGGTAGTTATAATGATTTAACAGACAAGCCTTCACTATTTAGTGGAGATTATAATGATTTATCAAATAAACCTTCTATTCCTAGCAAAGCTACAGATATTGATATGAATAACGGTAAAAGTGTACAAAGCGAGATGGATAATTTAAAGTCATCTGTCAGTAGTGGTAAAGACAAAATAGGCACAGCCATTACTGACAAAGATAGTAGTGTTTATGTGCCTAGTAGTCCTTCATTTCAACAACTAGCCAATGCTATTGGTAATATTGAAACAAGTAGTAGTGGTGGCAATTATGGTGTTGGCGATACTTTACCTACATCAAATATTAAACTCATTCTGAATGAAGTATGGACATTTTCAGGTCATACAGACAATGTTGAAGCAGTTGATATTGATAATAGTGGAAATGCTTATACTGCTAGTGCTGATGGGAAAGTAAAAAAGATAAATAGTTATGGTAATGAATTATGGTCATTTAGTGATTTTGAAAGTGGTCTCATTACAGATACAAGAATTGAAGATATTGTAGTAGATGATAATTCAAATATATTTGTAGGTGATAGCGAAAGTAATGTAACTAAAATCAGTAGCTTAGGTAACAAAGAATGGGAGTTTACTGGCCATTCTCTACATATAACGCATGTGGCTGCTGATAATAAAGGTAATGTTTATTCTGCCAGTCGTGACAACAGTATGAAGAAAATAGATGGATCAGGCAATGAAGTATGGTCATTTTCAGGTAATACAGGGACTATTGATGCAGTAGATGCTGATATAAATGGTAACGCTTATGAAGGCGGGCATGATGAAACAGTAAGAAAAATTGATAACTCAGGAAATGAAGTATGGAGTTATGATAACGGTGCAAGTGATATAACTGCTATAGCTGTAGACAATTTAGGTGATGTTTTTGTTGGTGATGCTAGTGGATCTGTAAAGAAACTGACATATAAAGGCAAAGAAGTTTGGGAATTTACACAACATTCGGATACTATAAATGGAATATCTATAGATAAAGATGGCAACATATATACAGCAAGTGATGATAATACAGTTAAAAAGATAGACAGCACTGGAAAACAGCAATGGACATTTAAAGGTCATGATAGTTCAGTAAATTCAGTAGCTATTGATAGCAATGATAATATTTATACAGCAAGTAGTGATAACACAGTTAAAAAAGTAGAACAAAGGTATAAAATATTAAATTAATACTAACGCCATAAGGCGTATTTTTTATGTCAAAAAAGGAGGTGACACCTTATCTTTAACAATAATAAGTTTAATGCCTTACCATTTAATGCATCAGAGGGCGGTGAAATATCTACTAATTCTAAGTGGATATTAGAAGCAAAGGTAACAACGACAATGATGTATCAAACAACTGCCAAGTCTACAATGGATTGGAAATCTCAGTCTAATTATCTATTGGTAAAGCGTACAATGACACACGATAGTTTTAATTGGCAATCATCAGTTAAACCATTATTACGTAAAACAGCAAAGGCACAATCAACATGGTTATGGAATATTGATACTAAGTCTAAAGAATTTTCAACTATTGACACATTGGCACAATCGGAATGGACTTTAAAATCTAACGAGTTATTAACTTATCTACGTAGATTTGAGCATAAACCACAACAAATAACTAAATCTGCACCTGTATTTATCTATGATAGGAATGAGACGCTACAACTTGTATTATCTGATGATACAATACCTTACAAAAAAGCGGAAGCACCAGAAGAATTAAATGGTGCAGTCACCATTAGTTTAGAGATAATAGCTAATAATCCAGATGTACAGAAAATCGAAAATGAGGGAAGATTAGTTACAAGAGATTCTGACGGTGATCTTAAAGAGTATGTTATACGTAAGGTTAAAGATAAAGATAAAGCTGGTAAGTCAACAAAAGTAATTGAAGGTGAAGGTGGAGAATACGATCTAATAGACGACTTCTTAGAGGCTTATACAGTATCATCAGCCCACCTAAAAGATGCTTTAGAGACTGTGTTACAAGGTACAAGATGGAATGTTGGTCATGTAGATGTATTCAAACAACAACGATCATTAGATCTTAAAAACATGTCTGTACGCAAAGCTGTTACTCAAATTGTCAATAAATTTGACGGTGAAGTTAAGTATCGTATCAATACTAAAGGCAGTCGTATTACAGGACGCTATATAGACGTTTATAAAAGTCGTGGTAAAGCACAGACAAGCCATAGATTTGAAGATGGTGTAGATATTGTATCATCTAGTCGTGAATTAGATTCCACACCTATCAAAACTGCTTTATATGCAAAAGGTAAAGCTGATGCAGATGGCAATAGGCTCACATTTGCAGATGTAGAATGGTCTAAAGATAATGGTGATCCAGTTGACAAACCAAAAGGACAACCATACGTAGGAGATCCCGAAGCTCTACAATTATGGGGCAGAGTACGTAAAGGTGGTAAGCAACATAAGTTTGGATTTTATGATGGACAAGAAGAAGATCCTGCAAGTTTATTGTTTAATGCTTATCAAGAATTACAAAAGAAAATCAGCCTGAACAAAACTTATGATACTGACGTACTTAATCTAGCTAAAATGTTAGGTGTCTCAGTCTATGATATACATTTAGGTGATACCGTAGAGGTAATTAATCGTAGTGTTTATCCAAATATTGTAACTAAAGCTACGATCATTGAATATATACATAATCTTAATGATAAGAGTAAATCGAAAATTAAATTAGGTCATTTTCGTAACGCTCTTGATCTAGCAGGACGAGTTAATGATGTTGAAAAAGACTACAACGAAAATAAGGGTAAATTTGAAAACAAACCTGACAAAATTAAAGAAGAAGTTGAAGCTGATATTGGTGAAGTTGGTGACAACTTAAACCATTTAGAAAAACAACTTAATGATGACCTTGAAGAAACATCAGAACGGCTTGATAAAGCTGAAGACAATTTAGATCAAGCTGAAAAAGAATTAGCTGATACGGTTGAAGATGTTGCTAAAGGCAAGAAACGAATTGATGATGCTGAAGATCAACTTGACCAGCTTGATAAAGACTTGGATAAAGCTAAAGGTAAATTATCATCAGCAGAATCAGACATATCCGACTTAAATGATAATCTATCAGATGCTAACAGAGACATAAGATCAACAAAAAGTGATTTAAATAATCTTGAACATAACTTAACAGATGCAGAAAAACGTATCAATTCAACTGAAAGCAGCATTGACGATCTTGAAAAAGACTTGGCAAACAGAGATGACGACTTTAATGATGTTTACAGTGAATTGAATGACTTAGACCGTGCACTTGATAATAAAGTCACAGTTGGAAATTCAGCCAAAGATATAAACAAGAATAATTCAAGAATACTTGGGAAAAATCTAATTATTAATGGTGATACAACTGTTACTGGAACGATAGGTGCAAAACATGCAACTATTAAAGATATAACAACTGAAAGCATGGAATCAATTGATGCGAAAATTAAGGATGCAACTATTCATGATGCCACAATAACAGGTATCCTGAATGGTAAATTAGCAACAATCAAAGACCTGAAAACACAAAACATGACTGCCATTAATGCAACAATGCGTGACACAACAATATCTGGAACATTAGACGGAAATCATGCAACACTCAAGGATATTGAAACGAAAAACATGAAAGCTGTTGATGCAACAATTGAAGATGCAACAGTTACAGGTGACTTTAATGCAGATGATGCGACATTTAATGATTTAACTGTTCGAGATATGAGGGCGTTTGATGCATTCATCAAAGATGCAACAATCATAGGTGAGTTTAAGGGTAAACTTGCAACAATTAAAGACTTGACTACAAAAAATATGAGAGCACTTAATGCAACGATTAAAGATGCAACCATTGTTGGTGACATTAAAGGCGTTGATGCTAAATTCTTAAATACGACAATTGCTAAAAGTAAAATTCTTGATGCTGACATTAGGAACGCTAAGATCACAGGACGACTTGACGGTGCAACAGGAACGTTTGATGGTACTGTTAAAGCAGGTAATATTGAAGGCGGTGAAATTGAAGGTGTCACAATCAAGACAGGCACAAAATATGATGCAAGAATGAGTGTCACTGAACAAGAAATAACACTGTATCAAGGTGAAGGTTTATTAAGTGAAGAACAAGATAAAATGCACATTGGATTCCGAGCTGAAGACGGAAGCAGAACAAATAAACCTTACATGATCTGGGGTTACGGTAACAATCTCAGCAAAGACAAAATGATAATGGAAAAAGGTTCAAAATATTTCTATATGCGTTACCTTACGAGCAGTGGCACATCAAGAATTAAATTCAACTATAACGGAAGTATTGGACTTGTAGCGAAGGGCACATTACATCTTGATGCAGATGATGGTGTTAATGCTAACACACGGATTCACGCTGAAGGATTTCATGAGAGATCATCACCTGATGTTAAGAAAGATATCAGCAAATATGATGAAGATGCACTTAACATAGTAAATAGTTCACAAGTTTACAGATTTAGATACAATCATGAAGACGAAAACCAAGACTTCAAAATTGGCTTAATGGCTAATGAAGCTAAAGCTGTTAGTGATTCAAATGAATCAAGCATTAGTATCGGCGATAAATCAAGCATACTTTGGAAAGCTGTACAGCAACTTTCAGGCAGAATAGAAACACTTGAAACAAAATTAAACAAATATCAGGAGGCTAATTAATGCAACAAAAGCAAGTAGATGCACAGCAGGTAATTGATAGCTTATCACAACAGGTATCGGAATTAACAAAAGAAAAAGCTATGCTTCAATCATTGGTATCACAATATGAAAATGAAGTTAGTCAATCAGACCAACAAAACCAAACAAATAATCAAGACAACTCATAAATTGGGTTGTCTTTTTTTATGAAATTAAAGGAGGACTAGATATACATATATGTTGGAGGTATTTAAATGTCGGATAACAACAATGATTGGTATTCAAAACGAGAAATTTTTGATCAATTGATATCCATGAAAGACGCTGTAAGTAGTTTAAGAACTGAGATGAAAGAAACACGAGCACTCATGAAACAATACAACGGTCTTAGAGATGAAGTGAATAATACAAGATCAGAAATAGATAAAACACGTAAAAAAATTGATGATGTACAAAATCAAATTGAAAATATTAAAGCCGAACAAAAGGGTAAAAAAACAGTTGGACAAGGTATACGTGATTGGGGTGCAGTTATATTTAGTCTAGTCACTCTAGGTATATTAATATCTAGATTTATAGTTAATTTATAGAAATAAAAGGAGATAATAATATGAAAAAAGCAATTATAAGATTAGTTGTATTAGCTATTTTATTAATTAATCAGATACTTACAACAATAGGATTTGATTCACTACCATTTTCACAAGATCAGATTTATGAAGGTGTATCTAGTGTAGCTACAGTTATTGGCACAATCTGGACTTGGTGGAAAAATAATAACATGACACCTGAAGCACAACACGCTGATAACTGGATGAAAGCACAGAAAAGAAAACATAAACAACAACAAAATAATATGAAAGGAAACGTTTAAAATGAATCTTAATATTGATAAAGATTTCTTAACAGGACTACCAGAAGATACATTTGAAAATGGAAAAGGTAATTATGAAATGGTTGTAGCTCATGAGACAGCCGTAGATGATGATTCAATTGAACGCAATAAAGGGGTTTTTGGTAATAATGGCTGGCAGGACATGTCGGCATATCCACATTTCTTTGTAGACCATACTGGTATATGGCAATGTGCTTCATTAGATTATCAAGCTTGGGGCGCAGGTCAACCTGCTAACAGTATGGCAGTCCATGTAGAGTTATGTAGACGGTCAAATGAAGATGAATTTGAACAGTCTATGAAATATTATACTCAATTAATAGCATGGCTACTCAATAGACGTAATCTAAAATTTAAGCATCTAGGCACATTCTATACGCATCAAGATGTGTCAGAAAATCTAGGTGGAACAAATCATCAAGACCCTGTAGCTTATCTTAAATCGCATGGTGTCTCAGTATCTGATTTGATTGATCAGGTTAAAGCATCAATGGACAGTAAAGATGTATCAGTTAAACATAGTGCATCTAAATCTAATCATCATTCAGACAATAATAATGGTGGTGCTAAAATGGTTAAGCTACCAGCTAGTGCTGATACGTGGAAAACATATAAATTAAATGTACAACCTGTATCTAAGAATAGTGACTGGAGTTTGACACCTGCAAGGTATGATGGACTAGAATATAAAATACTTGATGAGCCTTATAATAATGTCGTTACAATCGACACCAGCAAAGGTAAACGTAATATATACGTAGCTCCTGATACGAATGCAGAGATTGTAAATGGTAATGTATTATCTAATAATAGCAAATCTGGTAATGCAGGTAAGCTGAAAATTGTCGGTGTAAGTAACGCAGCTATTGTTATGGATAGTCCTAATCGTAATAATAGTAATAACTTAGGTACGGCTAGTTTAGGTAGTACATTGCCACTTAATGGATCAGTTAAAGGTAAAAATAGTTCTAGTGGCTATTGGGAAGTTAAATACGATGGTCAGTTAGGTTACATAACAGGTAAATACGGCAAGCAGGTATAATAGGGGTATATTTAGCCCCTATTTTCCTTTTATTTTAACCGTAATCCACACAGATTACACAGATCAAGCTGAGAGATTTTTTGTACTTTCACGACTAATTGGTCTAACTTAATATAAAAAAGTCTTTGAGCATGATCTATGTAACCTATAGATTAATAACAATTATTAATTATTTAATTTTCAGACGGAATTGATAATCCATGTAAGATAAACCAAAATTTTAATATGACATATCAATATTAGACAAGAATATATCATGTATGGTAAAGTTGTCACTACCAGTTAAGAGTGTTGTATATAACGGTTCAACCTTGATATGATAGGCTTATGGTTAATTTAGAAGTTAACCATCCAAGAAGAAAATTAATCAGATGATGCGTCAAATGAACAATCAGCAGCAAGGTAAATAATCGGACTTATTTATATAAGATAATAAGTTGTACAACCCCTGTGCAGGATGTTATAGCAGGGGTTTTAACCCGTATGCTTGTATATCGACAGCGACCATTCCTCTTCAATCAGCAACACAATCTTTAATTGTTTAACGTGAAAATGTTGGATTGTTGTCAAAACCAAGAACATTATGTGCGGTTGTTTTTGGTAAAATGCAAGCAGTTCCTACTGTAAGGGGGGATGGGCATGTCAGAAGAGATTAATGTCTTCATTGCATTCGGTGCAGGCTTTTTGTCGTTTATTTCGCCTTGTGTCCTGCCGTTGTATCCGGCGTTTCTTTCCTATATTACCGGTATGAGTGTTAATGAATTAACCAATGAAAATAAAATGCTGACACGGAAAAGTTTACTGCACACTGCTTTTTTTCTGCTCGGGTTTTCACTTGTGTTTATTATGCTGGGTTTCGGTTCGTCGGCTATTTCCGAGTTTCTTAAAGCGAATCAGGCTGTCATTAGGCAGATTGGTGCCGTTTTAATTGTGTTTTTTGGATTGGTTGTTGTTGGTGTCTTTAATTTCCAATTTCTTATGAAAGACCGGACAATAACCATTAAAAATCGCCCAGCTGGGTATGTAGGTTCCTTTATTATAGGTCTTGCTTTTTCGTTGGGATGGACGCCTTGCATGGGTCCTATTCTGGTCATTGTGATATCGCTGGCGGCATCCAATCCGGATATCGGCATGGTTATGATGCTTAGTTATATACTCGGTTTTTCCATTCCGTTTTTTATCCTGTCATTTTTTGTTGGTAAGATGGCATGGATTAAACGGCACAGTGCAAAGATTGTTAAAATAGGCGGTTATATTATGGTCTTCATGGGCGTCGCTTTGTACTTTGATTGGATGAGAGATCTGACGCGGTTTTTAGCCAGCTTATTTGGCTTTTCTGGATTGTAAGAGCCATTTAGTGAAGCAAATGATGGAAAAGAGGTTTTATCTGACATGTATAAGCCGAATGATTTGATTCTGAGAACAATGACATCACTTATTGCTTTCATATTATTAGGATTTTCAATTTATTTGCTGTTTGCAGGCCATAATTCACCAGGCGGTGGATTTATAGGCGGTTTAATGACATCTGCTGCCATTGTTCTTATGTATATGGCTTATGGCTCCAATATCATGAAAAAGGTATTACCGGTAAACTTTCTTAAAATGGCGCCTCTCGGCCTGTTGATTGCAGCTGTAACAGGGGTGGGATCTTTTCTGTTTAAACAGCCATTTTTATCCCATACATTTGCTGAAGTGCATATACCAGTTATTGGTGAAATGGAACTTGCGACTGCAACAATTTTTGATTTTGGTGTTTATCTGACTGTTCTAGGCGTAACAATCACCATTATTTTGACTATTGCAGACGATCGTTAACCGGCTGTAAATTTAAGTCTCTTTAGATAACTTGTCAAAGCTGAATAATTTGCCTTTAGGAAAGAGTTGATTAATCATGTTTTGGTTAATAGCAAGTACGCTGGTTGCAGCAATGATGGCAACTGCTATGATGGTTCTTCGACTTAAAGCTTCCAAGCAGCCGGCATCCGTTAAAAAAATCATATTGCCGCCGATATTTATGAGTACAGGAGCATTTATGTATCTTGTGCCAGCTTTTCGGCTGGATTTGTCCGAGATTGCTGAAGCACTCATAGTTGGCATTATCTTTTCTGTTTTCCTAATCAAGACATCCAAATTTCAAATAAAAGGTGAACAAATTTATTTGATCCCGTCAAAAGCTTTTGTTTTTGTTTTGATTGGTTTACTATTGGTTAGAATTATTATTAAAGTTATTATAGGCGCAACGATTTCGGTAGGGGAGACGAGCGGCATGTTCTTCCTTTTAGCCTTTGGTATGATTATATCATGGCGTCTGGCTATGCTCTATAAGTATAAAAAGCTGGAAAAGAAACTCAATCAACCTGAGTCGACATAAACATTTAAAAAGGCTGACCCCGTATGGTCAGCCTTTTTAAATGTTTTTGTTATAACGGTTTCGCCAATTTTTAGCGTAGTCAGATCGTGACAGAGGGAATAAATGCTCATACGGAGCAACGTTGATTTCCTTTTCTTTTAATTTTTTCCTTAAAAATTTATGATCACGTTTCGGTGTTGCTAAAATGTACCCTTCAATTAATATGTCAGACGTAATTGTATTGTATTGTTTGGCCAGCGCAACCTCACCAATCTTGCCGACAATCCTATGCCGGGCTACATCGCGGAACAGCTCAGGGACAGGACTGACTAATTCCTCTAATAGCAGTTTTTGATCTTTTCCCCACATATATTTTGTTTCATTGACATAATATGTTTCCCAGTCCATGTTAGAATGACCGTCTTGTTTTGGCAATTGCTTGAGGAATTTGCGGAACATAAAGAACCCGCCGATTCCCATCAGGATAATCAGTAAAAATCCCCATAAAACAATCAGATACTCACCAATAATACCCATATTATCACCTGTTTTTGTTTGTTAATCTGATATATAATATTATTTCCCTTTATATTTTGGTATTTGTAGGATATGATAGGAGTATGCAAATATTCCCATAAAGTGTAAAATTTCTACATTTTTATCTGTACAAAGTTTATATACATACAACTCTTTTATATTACATATTAGCATATTTTCCGTATTTTTGTCATATGAATAACTGACGAAATTCGAGAGAGGAGGCAATAGAATGACTAATCGCTACTACTGGCAATCACCAGGACACCATTCAAGAGACTATCATCATTCGGCATTATCGCCATCACCCATATTCAATAATCTGGCTTCGTTACCTGCACCAATTCTCCAGTGGATTGATCAGAATATGGGTGGGTTCATTACAGTACTTGATCAATACGGTATTATTCGATATATTTCGAAAACCGTTGAGCCGATATTGGGTCTTGCAGCAGAGGATCTGATAGGTACGACATGGCATCAATGGGTTTCGGAGGAAAATGCAACCTATTTAGAAGCAAATGTTGATAAGACACTGCAGGAACAAAAAACGTTTAATCTCGAGCTGCAGACTTGCGAAGGGAAACGTATGTCAACAGCTAACTTGCTGACGTCTGTAAAAGATGATAACCAAAAATTGTTTTATATAGTTGCAACCAAGGATAGGACCGATAAAAAAGAAGCCGAAGATATGATGGTTCACTCAGAAAAAATGTCCGTGGCTGGCCAGCTTTCGGCGGGCATTGCTCATGAAATCCGGAATCCGCTTACATCGCTGAAGGGTTTCCTGCAGCTATTGCAAGCTGGTGTAAAGAACGAAGAAGCGTTTTATCCTATTATGATTGATGAAATTGAAAAGATGGAGACTATCACATCAGAGTTATTGTTTATTTCCAAACCCATGACTGATCAGCAGGAACTACAGAATCTTTCAGAAATGATAGACGATGTTGCAACCCTTTTAAAACCACAGGCAGGGCTGAAAAATATTATTATTCTGCAAGAACAGAATCCAGGAGGCATGATCGAATGTGATCGTTCCCAGATTAAACAAGTGTTTATTAATCTATTTAAAAATGCCATTGAGGCCATGGACAATCCTGGATACATAACTGTAAAGGATCAATCGGATCAGGATAATATTATAATTGATGTTATCGATGAAGGTTCTGGCATACATGAGGATGTCATACATAAACTTGGGGACCCTTTTTTTACAACGAAACAAAATGGGACGGGCCTTGGACTGATGATTACCCAGCAGATTCTCAAAAATCATAATGGACGTCTGGATATTTTCCGAAATAACACTATTGGCAGTACATTTCGCGTCATATTCCAGAAGCTTAATAATAACTAAACGTTTGCAGATAGACTAGTAACTTATAAGGATTGCTTATCAGATATCATAATTTTTTTATATAGGTTTATTTTTCTTAAATCAATTGTCTTATAGATTGATTTCGAGTACGATATATTTAAAGGGATGGAATTGGCAAAATGGTAATGGGAAGGGGTCATCCTTATGAAAATTAATGCTAAAAAGCAGTTTGAGCTTAATGGCAAAACGTATAATTTTTATCAGCTCAAAGCAATTGAAGATGCTCAATTAGGCAGCGTATCCCGTTTGCCTTTCTCAGTTCGCGTGCTGTTGGAGTCACTCATGCGTCAGCAAGACGGGCATGTTATTAAGGACGAACATGTGGAAAGTTTATCTAAATGGGGGGCAGACACCGGTAAGGAAGCTGATGTGCCGTTTAAACCGTCACGAATAATCTTGCAGGATTTTACTGGTGTTCCGGCTGTTGTTGATCTGGCTTCGTTACGCAAAGCCATGGTTGATATGGGCGGTGAACCAGACAAAATCAATCCGGAAGTGCCTGTGGATTTAGTCATTGACCACTCAGTACAAGTGGATCAGTATGGGACACAGAACGCTTTAGCAGCTAATATGGATTTAGAATTTGAACGCAACATGGAACGTTATGAATTTCTGCACTGGGCGCAAAAGGCATTTGATAATTATCGTGCTGTCCCGCCCGCCACCGGAATTGTGCATCAGGTCAACCTGGAGTATATTGCAAACGTTGTTCACGGGATTGAAAATGCAGATGGAACGTATGATGCATTCCCTGATACACTGGTCGGTACTGATTCGCACACAACGATGATTAACGGTTTAGGTGTGCTTGGCTGGGGGGTTGGCGGCATCGAGGCTGAAGCAGGTATGCTTGGCCAGCCATCTTATTTCCCTGCACCGGAAGTGATCGGGGTTAAGTTTACCGGCAGCTTTCCGCAGGGCACCACAGCAACAGATTTGGCATTAAAAGTAACGCAAGTTTTGCGTGAAAAAAATGTGGTCGGAAAGTTTGTGGAGTATTTCGGGCCTGGATTGCAAGATATGCCGCTTGCTGATCGCGCTACAATTTCTAATATGGCTCCTGAATACGGAGCTACATGCGGTTTTTTCCCAGTTGATCAAGAATCACTGAACTATCTTCGCTTAACGGGACGAAGTGAAGAACAGATTGAACTCGTTGAAACATATTGCAAAACAAATGATCTGTGGTATTCGCCTGATCAGGCGGATCCTGAGTACAGTGAGGTTGTGGAAATTAACCTGTCAGAACTTGAACCGAATCTGTCGGGTCCCAAGCGTCCACAGGATTTAATCGCTTTATCCGATATGAAACAATCATTTAATCAAGCTGTTACAGCACCATTAGGCAACCAGGGATTAGGCCTTGATCAATCAGAATTTGCAAAAGAAGCTAAAGTGAATCATCCTGATGGCAAAACGTCGGTTATGAAAACAGGCGCTCTGGCAATTGCGGCCATTACATCGTGTACCAATACGTCAAACCCTTATGTCATGCTTGGTGCCGGACTTCTTGCGAAAGAGGCAGTCAAAAAAGGGTTAAAAGTTCCGGAATATGTCAAGACGTCGCTTGCGCCAGGTTCGAAAGTTGTGACACGGTATCTGGCTGATTCTGGGCTGCAGGAATATTTGAATCAGCTTGGTTTTAATCTGGTGGGTTATGGCTGTACGACATGTATCGGTAACTCCGGTCCGTTGCGCCCGGAAATCGAAGAAGCCATTTCAGAAAAAGATTTAACGGTTTCGTCTGTTCTATCCGGCAATCGGAACTTTGAAGGGCGTATCCATCCGCTTGTTAAAGCTAACTATCTGGCATCACCTCCATTGGTCGTAGCGTACGCACTTGCTGGAACTGTCGATATTGACTTGACAAAAGATCGTCTGGGAACCGATGGTAACGGAGAGCCAATCTATCTGAAAGACATCTGGCCTTCAATGGAGGATATTAAGAGCACGGTCCAAACTGTTGTAAAACCAGAGATCTTCCGCAAAGAATATGAATCTGTTTTTCATTCCAATGAGAAATGGAATAACATTCAAACTACCGATGAACCTTTGTTTGCGTGGGACAGTGAATCCACATATATTCAAAATCCGCCATTTTTTGAAGGATTGCCAGAAGAGGCGGGAAGCGTCAAGCCATTAAATAATCTTAGGGCAATCGGCAAGTTTGGTGATTCTGTTACAACAGACCATATTTCACCTGCCGGCGCTATCCCTAAGGATATGCCTGCTGGTCAGTACCTGCGCTCAAAAGGCGTATCGCCAAGGAACTTCAACTCTTATGGTTCACGCCGGGGGAACCATGAAGTGATGATGCGGGGAACGTTTGCTAATATCCGTATTCGCAATCTGCTGGCCCAGGGACAGGAAGGCGGTTATACGACTTACTGGCCGACTGGTGAACTGATGCCGTTTTATGATGCAGCTATGAAGTATCAGGAAGATGGCACAGATCTGCTTGTGATGGCCGGCAAAGATTATGGCATGGGATCGTCACGTGACTGGGCGGCTAAGGGTACGGATCTTTTAGGCATTAAGACAGTCATTGCAGAAAGTTTTGAACGTATCCACCGTTCCAACCTGGTTATGATGGGTGTCCTCCCATTACAATTTGAACAGGGTGACAGCGCTGATAAACTTGGCCTTACAGGCAAAGAAACGTTTAATGTTGAAGTTGATGAAAATGTCAAACCGCACGATCGCATTAAGGTCACGGCTATTGATGAAGCTGATAACAAAACTGAGTTTCATGTTATTGCGCGTTTCGATAGTGATGTGGAAGTTGATTACTATCGTCACGGGGGTATTCTGCAGATGGTATTGCGGAATAAGCTGCAATCAGATAGCATTGCCCAATAAGCGGTCATTAGAAAAGGCCAATACACCTGATATTTCTGGTGTATTGGCCTTTTTAATTTCTGAATGAATGACAAGTTTTGGCCATTCTGTCTTAATCTTTAATGCCTGCCATCTTCTGAATAAATTTTTATAAAAATGGCAACACTATTCTTAATATATGCTTTTTAACATTCAATAAAGCTTTAAGAGGAGTGGTATCAATGGCTTTAAAAAGACAATTATCCTTTGATGAACTTGTACAGGAAAATCGTCAGCAAATGTTGCAGGATGAATCAGTGCTTGAGAAGATCGAGCAAAATATGAAAGCGAACGTGAATCCCCCAATCGATGAAAGAGCGCCTGATTAGGAGCAAAAATGGCGTTTTTGTCTGTATACATATTTCCTGGGTTTTCGTAAAAAATTGAAAACGTGACATGTGGTCTTACTAACCCTGGAACAGGAGCAATTATGATGGACAAATACCCGCATAAGGACTACATGCTTGCCTCAGGTCATGCTTTAATGGCTTGGGGCTTTTAACACTTACGGGCAAAGCGCTTGATTCCTGTTTTAAAGTGATATGTGGTAATATGGCTTTAGACATCATAAAAGGGGGAAACAAGATTGCATAAAACAAATACGCCAATCGAGGTAAGATACCAGGAAACTGATCAAATGGGTGTCGTTTACCATGCTAATTACCTCATCTGGTTTGAAATTGGCCGCACCAAATATATCGAGAGTCTCGGCTTTACTTATATGGATATGGAAAACAATCATATTGTATCCCCGGTCACTGATGCGCAGGTTCAATTTAAACAGCCCGTTCGCTACGGTGAAGAAGCAGCTGTTGAAACATGGCTGGATGCTTACGATGGTGTTCGAACGGTTTATGGTTATCGAATTGTGAAGGAAAATGGTGAGACAGCTGTTACTGGAACAACCACACATGTGATTGTACATAAGGTATCCTTCCGTCCAATGCCATTGCGTAAGGCTTATCCTGAATGGCATCAAGCTTATTTAAAGCAATTGAACGGTGAAGCGTGATGGCATTTGGTATTAACAGACAGGAATTAAACAAGTGGAAAACAGCTGTTTCGCAGGATACGGTCAGCTTTTTAACGCATTACTGGATCGATGAACGATTTCCCGGCTGTGATACAGTTACAAAAGCCGGCTGCCGTGATATAGACAAACTGACAGCCTGGGGGAACCAGTATGGTTTACGGGCTGAGTGGATTGATATGGATGATGCTTATCCGCATTTTGATCTTTTTGGGGATAAGCAGGCATTTATCCTGCGGCAGGAAGCACAGTGGGACCAAATTAAACGCTTTAAATTATAGTAAAAGGCGCTGACATCAATCAGCGCCTTTTACTATTTTTCGTCCTTTTCCGGTACAGGATCAAGTCCGCCTGCGTGAAACGGATGGCATTTACTGATACGCTTGATGGTCAGATAGCCGCCTTTAAAGAAGCCAAAACGCTGAAAAGCCTCTAATCCGTATTGAGAACATGTCGGAAAAAAACGGCACGTTGGGGGCTTAATAGGACTGATAACTTTACGGTAAAACGTTATCAGTCCGATCGCAATATTTTTCATAGGCGATCAGCTTTGGCTCTGTTTGTCGAATGATACTGATGCAATGGCATCATGCATATGAATTGATTCTTCGTTGCGGCATTGAATTTGAAACCGGTTGACAAACGGCATTTCATATAAATCTGCAGCTACAAGACGTGCCAAATCCTCAACAAAACGTGGATTTTCATAGGCTTGTTCGGTTACCGTCTTTTCATCAGGCCGTTTGAGGACGGGGTGCAGTCTGGCACTGGCGTTGCTTTCTGCCGCTTCCAGAAGCTGTTCTTTCCAATCGATTGATGTTTCATCAAAGTCTTCTGCGAGTGATACAGTCATGCTTACTTCTCCGCGCTGATTGTGTGCGCCGTATTCACTAATTTCTTTAGAACACGGGCAGAGTGTCGTAACAAACGGTGCAAGGGAAACATCAATGGTATGGCCTGAGACGGCATCATAGTGTACCCGGATTGATGCGTCTGCATGATTCATGCCAGTGAGGCCTGATTGAGGACCGCGGCGTTCATAATACCAGGGAAAACTCACTTTTATCTCAGCATCATTTTGATCCAGACGTATTGCCAAGTCTCTTGCAAAATGCTTGAGCGTTTCGATATTAATACTGAAGCCACTCTCCTGAAGTGTCTGCAGCTGTTCTGTGAAACGGCTCATGTTCGTTCCCTTGCTGGATTTATCTATAGCTGAGGAAAACTCGAATGAAGCGATTGTTGTTTGGGTTTCCGGTTCCAGATTACTGGCAATGGTGATTGGGTGCTGTACATTCGCAATCCCGACAGCATCAAGGTCAAATAAAAAGTCTTTTTTTGTATTCTGTACATCAGTCATGCCGCTTTTTTCGTTTGGTTTTGTTCTGGGACCGGGCTCGACAGAACCAAATAGTTTATGACGCTGTGCTTTATCCGGCAGCTGTTTTTGAGCAAATTGTCTAGCTTTATCCATAACGATCTGTGACCCCTTCCAATTCGTAACTAAATTACAATATCAGTATACTAAACAAATGAAGCAGGATTCAATTTATCGGCTTTATCATTACATCCAGGTAATTTTCGGTTCCGTTTTATTTTTAATGCGTTTAATGTTTTCCCAGTGGCGATAAAACACAAAAACAGTTACAATGGCTGTGACGATGAACAAAGTCCAGTCGTGAAAGGCAGCGGAAGCAATAGTGGCGATAATGCCAGTAAGCATTGATGCCAGGGAAACATATTTAGAAATATATAAAGTTACAAGAAACGATCCCACCATAATAGCAAATAAAATTGGATTTATACCAAGGAAAATACCGCCGGATGTAGCAACGGCTTTTCCGCCTTTGAATCTGGCAAACAACGGATATGTATGGCCAAGCACCGCGAATAAGCCCACTCCCAGGCGAAATATCCCGGCATCGAACACTAACGGGAGTGCTGTTGCAATCGTACCTTTTAGAATATCAGCTGTTACGACAATAATTCCGGCTTTTATACCCAGGATTCGGAACGTGTTGGTAGCACCAAGATTGCCGCTCCCGTGCTGTCGGATGTCCAGATTGTAGCCCAGTTTCCCCACAATAATGCCAGAGGGTATGGACCCTAATAAGTAAGCGATAACAGCGTAAGCCAGAAATTCCATAGCAAACCTACTTTCCAAGTAATAATAACTCCAGACTATTTTACCACGAAGTCATGATACATAGAACCATTAATACGTCATAGATTCAAAATATTTCAGACAAAGACACAAAAAATTGTGCTATAATGATAAGAAAACTCTCTGAAGGAGAAATCTATGATTCAATTTGAGGATGTGCAAAAAGTTTATTCGGATGGCACGCAGGCACTTAATCATTTTTCCCTAAAAATAAATGATGGTGAACTGATGACGCTTATTGGCCCGAGCGGATGCGGCAAAACAACAGCGATGAAGATGATTAACCGTTTGAAGGAACCGTCATCAGGAAAAATATACATAAACGACGCGCCCGTAGAGGATTATCATATTCATGAACTCAGGTGGAATATTGGGTATGTGCTTCAGGAAATCGCCCTATTTCCGCATATGACGATTGAGGAAAATATCGCTGTTGTACCAGAAATGAAAAAATGGAGGCAGTCATCCATTCGGCAGCGAACAGCTGAACTGCTGGACATGGCTGGGCTGGATCCGTCTGTGTACAAACAACGCAAACCAAGTGAACTGTCCGGTGGTGAACAACAGCGTGCAGGAGTCATTCGTGCTCTGGCTGCTGACCCGGATATTATTTTAATGGACGAGCCATTCAGTGCTCTTGACCCAATCAGCCGTGAACAGCTGCAGCAGGATATCCGGCAAATACAGCAGGAAATTCAGAAAACGATTGTCTTTGTAACGCATGATATGGATGAAGCTCTGGCGCTCGGTGACCGAGTCTGTCTGATGAAAGAAGGGCAGGTGGTCCAGGTTGACACACCGCAGCAGCTGGTTCTTAATCCTCAGACCGATTTTGTGAAAACCTTTATTGGTGAACGCAAATCGCCATGGCAAACAGCGATTGATGTCATTGCCGATCGATCGGGGAACCATTCGATAACTGTTGCAGCATATGAAAACAGCGACTTTCCGCAAAAAGGAACCTATATCATATATGATACGGCTGATCAGTTTGCTGGTGCTGTCATCGATGGTCAGACAGTGAATACGATTTTAACATTGGAAAATAATATGACTCTGGATCAGGCGGCTGTAAAACTGCAGGAAAATCGGCAATCGGTATATCCCGTCCTGAAAGGCAGTGAGCTTATCGGCACCTTAACCTACTCTGATATCGTGGCATTTCTGAAACATGAAACCGCGAGAAAAGATGGGGTGGTCCGGTCATGAAAGATTTTCTTTCGGTTTTTCGCAACAGACAGGATATGCTTTTAGAGACGATCTGGGAACACCTGCAAATATCACTATTATCACTTATTATTGCCATTGTCATTGCTGTGCCGCTGGGATTGATTCTTACCCGGTATCACCGGATTGCGGAACCCATAATTGGGCTGTCAGCCATCTTGCAGACAATTCCCAGTCTGGCGGTCCTGGCGTTCTTAATTCCGTTTTTTGGAATAGGAACGACACCTGCTATCATAGCGTTAACGATCTATGGGCTGCTTCCGATTTTACGCAACACATATACGGGTATTCAAGAAGTGGATCCCGCGTTAAAAGAGGCAGCAACCGGTATGGGGATGAACTCATTTAAACGGCTGACAAAAGTAGAACTGCCGCTTGCCATGCCGGTAATTATGGCAGGCATCCGGACCTCTATGGTATTGATTGTCGGGACAACGACGCTCGCGGCACTTATTGGTGCGGGCGGTCTCGGTGAACTTATCCTGCTTGGAATTGACCGCGGTGCCGATCTGAATCTCATTTTGCTCGGCGCTATTCCAGCTGCTCTTTTGGCTATATTGCTTGATGTTATTTTGCGCGGCGTTGAACGCATTTCCAAAAGAGCGGGTTTTAAATCATTTATTATTATGCTTACTGTAGCTGGTTTAATTGTAGCTGCACCGTTTTTCTATTCACCTGCCAAACAGGCAGATATTACGATAGGCGGAAAACTTGGTGCGGAACCGGCTATTTTAATTAACATGTATAAACTGCTGATTGAAGACGAAACAGACTTAACAGTTGATTTAGAACCCGGTTTGGGAAAAACAGCCTTTGTTTTCAGTGCTCTTAAAAATAACAGTATTGATATTTATCCGGAATTTACAGGTACCGCTATTGTCACTCACCTGGAACAAGAACCGGCCAGTAATGACAAAAAGGAAGTGTATGAGCAAGCTAAGAAGGGTATGGAAGAGCAATACAATATGACACTGCTAAAACCAATGACCTATAATAACACATATGCGGTTGCAACAACTCAGGAATTGGCTAAAACGCATAATCTTGAATCTATCGGAGACTTGAAAAAGGTGGAAAGTAATATAACAGCCGGTTTTACTTTGGAATTTAACGATCGTTATGATGGCTATACAGGCATGCAGGATGTTTATAATCTTGCTATCAGTGATGTCCAGACTCTGGAACCAGGCATTCGACAGGAAGCGCTGAAGAATGGTGAAGTTGATGTGATTAATGCCTATGCTACCGACAGTTATATGGTTGATATGGATTTGACGATCCTTGACGATCCGAAAAATCTATTTCCCCCTTACCAGGGCGCCCCGTTATTACGTGATGAAACGCTGAAGAAACATCCGAAGCTTGCTGACGTTCTGAATAAACTGGGCGGACGTATGACAGATAATGAAATGCGTCAGCTGAATTACCGTGTGGATTATGAAGATAAGGACCCGGCTGATGTTGCCCGTGACTATTTGACTCAAGAAGATTTGCTGGACGATTAACGGCAGCTAGAGCGCATGGTGTGGGCTTAATGAGCATTTCGGCATAGCTGAAATGCCCGTTACTATTGGTCATAAGCTAAAATACAGTTTACAAACCGAAACGTTTGTTCTATCATTGAAATACTGATTGGATAACGTGTATGCTTGATTAAGTAAAAGAGAGGGGACAGGGCTTCATGGCAAACAAACCATTACAATATACAGATGAGTCGATCCATGTTCTGGAAGGGCTTGACGCGATTAGAAAAAGACCTGGTATGTATATCGGCAGCACTGACCAGCGTGGTCTGCATCATTTAGTATTCGAGATTGTTGATAACGCTGTTGATGAAGCACTGGCCGGCTATGGTTCGGTCATTAAAGTGACGATCCACCATGATAATAGTATTGCGGTTGAAGATACAGGCAGAGGCATTCCGACTGGTCTGCACAGCAGCGGCAGACCAACAACCGAAGTTATTTTCACCGTCTTGCATGCCGGCGGTAAATTTGGCCAGGGCGGCTATAATACAAGCGGTGGTCTGCATGGCGTTGGTGCGTCTGTCGTTAACGGGTTGTCTGAGTGGCTTGAGGTAACCATTTTTCGGGATGGCTATAGATATAAGCAGCGTTTTGAACATGGCGGCAAACCTGTCAGTTCTTTGGAAAAATTAGGCCAAACAAATAAAAAGGGAACCATCATTCACTTTAAACCGGATCCTGCGATTTTTACGACGACCACATATAACTATGAAACAATATCGGAACGGCTTAGAGAAGCGGCCTTTTTATTGAAAGGCTTAAAAATAGAACTGACAGACAAGCGGGACAATATGCAGGAAGTTTTTCAATTTCCTGATGGGTTAAAATCGTTTGTAACACACTTGAATGAAGAAAAAGATGCATTACATCCGGTTGTTTCGTTTGAAGGTGAGCAAGAAGGTATTGAGACGGACTTTGCTTTTCAGTTTAACGATGGATTTGCGGAAAATATGCTGTCGTTTGTCAACCACGTACGCACAAAAGATGGCGGCACACATGAATCCGGTGCAAAAACGGCCATTACGCGTGTCTTTAATGATTATGCCAGAAAAAATGCATTTCTGAAGGAAAAAGATAAAAATCTTGAAGGTACAGATATCAGGGAAGGAATGACGGCGCTTGTCTCTGTTCGCATTCCGGAAGAAAAGCTGCAATTTGAGGGCCAGACCAAAGATAAACTGGGTACACCAGATGCCAGGTCGGTCGCTGATGCTGTCGTATCGGAAAATCTCTCCTACTTTTTAGAAGAGAATCCGGAAGCAGCCGGCACCCTTATTCGTAAGGCTATGAAGGCAAAGGAAGCACGTGATGCTGCCAGAAAGGCACGGGAAGAGTCACGGTCAGGAAAAAGGAAAAAACGAAAAGACACACTTTTAAGCGGTAAATTAACGCCGGCTCAATCCAAAAACCCGGCGGATAATGAATTGTATCTTGTGGAGGGTGATTCGGCTGGCGGATCGGCCAAACAAGGACGTGATCGCAAATTTCAGGCCATCCTGCCATTACGCGGCAAAGTGATCAATACGGAGAAGGCGAAACTGCAGGATATTTTGAAAAATGAGGAAATTTCAACAATTATTAATACGATTGGCGCAGGTGTTGGCGGCGATTTCACATTGAGCGAGAGCCAATATGATAAAATTGTTATCATGACGGATGCTGACACGGATGGCGCCCATATTCAAGTGCTCCTCCTAACCTTTTTCTACCGGTACATGCGCCCGCTTGTAGAGGAAGGTAAGGTGTATATTGCCTTGCCGCCGCTTTATAAAATCAGCAAGGGAAAAGGAAATAAGGAGCAGACTGTTTATGCCTGGGACGATACAGAAATGCAAAAGACGATTAATGAATTCAAAAAAGGCTATACCGTGCAGCGCTATAAAGGTCTGGGTGAGATGAATGCTGATCAGCTGTGGGAAACAACGATGAATCCGGAAACACGTACATTAATCAGGGTCACCATTGACGATCTGGCCCGCGCCGAAAGACGTGTCACCACTCTGATGGGTGATAAGGTAGAACCGCGGCGAAAATGGATTGAAGGTCACGTCGAATTCGGAATGGAAGACGATGCCAACATACTGGAAAATGATCAAATTCATTCATAGAAATATAATGCAAAGGAATGGATAAAGTGCACAGGAGGAATTGGTTTGGCAAAAGCAGAAAATTTTTTGGATCTGCCGCTTGAAGAGGTGCTGGGTGACCGGTTTGGGCGCTATAGCAAATATATCATTCAAGAACGGGCGCTTCCGGATGCCCGGGATGGCTTGAAGCCTGTCCAGCGGAGAATTTTGTACGCAATGAACGAAGAAGGCAATACATACGATAAGAATTTCCGTAAGGCTGCTAAAACAGTCGGAACCGTTATTGGTAATTACCATCCGCACGGTGACAGTTCTGTTTATGAAGCAATGGTTCGCTTAAGCCAGGACTGGAAGGAACGCAGCAGTCTGGTAGAGATGCATGGCAATAACGGGAGCCTTGACGGAGATCCTCCTGCAGCCATGCGTTATACTGAAGCAAAACTATCAGAAATTGCTTCAGAAATGCTGCGGGATATTGGTAAAGAAACCGTTGATTTCATTCCTAACTTTGATGATACGATCTCAGAACCGGTCGTTCTGCCGGCAAGATTTCCTAATCTCTTAATAAATGGATCGACGGGTATATCAGCAGGCTATGCAACTGATATACCGCCCCATAATCTGGGTGAAGTAATTGACGCTGTGGTTAAAAGAATCGATAACCCGGCTGTTACCGTGGATGAATTAATGCAGGTTATGCCAGGTCCTGATTTTCCTACCGGGGGTATTATTCAAGGTGCTGATGGCATCCGGAATGCCTATGAAACAGGAAGAGGAAAGGTTGTAATCCGCGGGAGAACAGCGGTGGAGACGATTCGTGGCGGCCGCGAACAGCTAGCGATTGATGAAATTCCTTATGATGTTAATAAAGCAACCATGGTTAAAAAGATGGATGAATTGCGGATTGACCGTAAAGTGGAAGGTATAACTGAAGTACGCGATGAGACGGACCGAACTGGTCTGCGGATAGTTGTGGAGCTAAAGAAAGGTGCCGATAGTGACGGAATCCTAAATTATCTTTATAAAAACACGGATCTCCAAGTAACCTATCATTTCAATATGGTAGCCATTCATGAAAAAACGCCTGAACAGCTGTCGCTGCCGCAAATTCTTGATGCTTATATCGCACATCAAAAAGACGTTGTTACAAGACAAACTGTTTTTGATTTAAATAAGGCAAACGATCGTGCCCATATTGTAGAAGGCCTGATTAAGGCTATTTCGATTCTTGATGATGTGATTGCAACAATACGGGCATCTAAAGACAAGAAGGATGCCAAAAAACATATTATAGCTAATTATGATTTTTCTGAGAAACAAGCGGAAGCAATTGTAACCCTGCAATTATATCGATTGACGAATACAGATATTTCACAGCTTGAGGAAGAAGCAAAAACGTTAGCGAAACAAATTCAGGAGCTCGAAACATTGCTGGCCAGCGACAAAAAACTATTGCAGCATATCAAACGTGATTTGAAACAGATCAAGCGCACATTTACTGATCAGCGCCGAACCGTTATAGAAAATGAGATTGACGACTTAACCTTCGATATTGATGTTACAGTCGCGAAAGAAGATGTTGTTTTCTCGGTTACACGTGATGGTTATGTGAAACAGACGAGCACCCGTTCCTACAATGCTTCAAATGGGGAAGATCCCGGGATGAAAGACGGTGATCATCTTGCGGGGTTACTGGAGCTTAATACAACTGACCACATCCTCCTGTTCACAAACAAGGGGAAATATATTTATATTCCTGTCCATGAGTTGCCAGATATCAGATGGAAGGACCTGGGACAGCATATTTCTAACTTTGTCTCGATCGATCAGGACGAACGGATTGTCCAGGCTATTCCGGTGCGGGCATTTACAGAAAACCAGTATCTTATCTTTTTCACTCAAAACGGTATGGTTAAACGCAGTAAATTGTCTTTATATAAGGCCAGACGTTATTCTAAGGCACTGATTGCCCTTAATTTGAAGAATGATGATGAGGTTGTCAGTGTTCAGCAAACAGATGGCCGGGAACATGTTTTTGTTGCTACTGATACAGGATTTGGCCTTTGGTATGATGAATCAGAAATATCTGTCGTTGGACAGCGGGCTGCAGGTGTCAAAGCTATTAAGCTAAAAGAGAACGAAAGAGTTGTCAGCGGACAAATATTTGCAGAACAGGAAGGACCATCTATTGCAGTGATAACACAACGTGGAGCTGTTAAACGGATGAGACTGCGTGAGTTTGACAAATTCGATCGTGCCAGCCGTGGCCAGCTTATGCTTCGAGAATTAAAAACAAAGGCGCACCGTCTCAAGGGCCTTTATACAGTGACAGGTGGTGAAACGATTTATTTCCGGACAAGCCAGGACGAGATACACCATGTAGATCCGCTTGAGCTGACCGCGAGTTCCCGCTACAGCAATGGCTCCTTTGTTATTAATAGTGACAATCAAGGTGAGGTAACAGAGGTTTGGAAGGAAGCTTCGTATCAGAAACCTTTTGAAGACTGATGCTAAACAAGACAGGTTTACAAAATTCAGACCTGTCTTGTTTGTTTTTAAAACTTCTTCGTATTTTCAAAAAAATATGCTATACTAATCATGACAGTGAAGGGAGGCTGACGACGAACTTAAGACAAAAGATTATGGAAGAGGCTTTAGTCTTGTTTGATAAAAATGGTTTTCATGGGGTAACTGTTAGTGAGATTGTAGCGCAAACCGGCACGTCTAAAGGTGGCTTTTACCATCATTTTTACAGTAAAGATGAACTCCTGTTTGTCATCCATGATACGTTCATCACATATGCATTGGAACAGGCGATGATTGCCAATAAAACATACTTCGTCCCGACTCAGAAACTTCAGACCATCGTTAAGGAATTTGTTAAAACATTTGATCTTTACAAACCTTATATTTCGGTTTTTTATCAGGAAGATATCTATTTGAAATATGAGTATGAATGGCGCATAAGGGAGAAACGTGATTCGTTTAAACAAATCATTATAGAGGTTTTAAAAGAAGGACAGGAAACTGGTGAATTCAGGGATCGTATCCCCGTTGATATGACAGCTATGGCCATTCTGGGGATGGTCAACTGGACGTATAAATGGTATCAGCCATCTGGAGCGATGTCGATTGATGACATTGGTTCTGTTTATGTTGATTTAATATTACACGCTGTTTTGAAACCGGATTCACTGACAGAAAGCACCTACCAGGATCTGCTGCTTGCGAGTGTTAAAAAGGATTTAGATGGCTAATTTTTAGCGCCTGAACAGACCAACCAGTCGGTCTTATCAGAGCGAAAAATAAAGGAGAGAGAGCTGCCTTGAATTTTGAACTGACGAATGAACAGGCGATGATACGGGAAATGGTGCATGATTTTGCTCAAAACACCATAAGACCGCGTGCAATCGAAATTGATCGCGACGCTGTGTTTCCGCGTGACACATTCCGCGAGATGGGAGAACTTGGCTTATTAGGCATTCCATTCCCTGAAAGATACGGAGGGTCAGGCGGTGATACCGTTTCTTATGCGATAGCCGTTGAAGAGGTGGGAAGGGCATGCGGAAGCACTGGTCTCAGCTTTGCAGCAACTGTTTCGCTCGGTGCGAGCCCCCTTTATTATTTCGGAACAGAAGAGCAGAAGAATACGTTCCTGAAACCGATGGCTGAAGGCAAGGCGCTGGGATCCTTTGGCTTGACGGAGCCAAATGCCGGCTCGGATGCCCGTGGCACGACAACGACGGCAGCAGAAGATGGTGATGACTATATCATTAATGGTGAGAAATGTTTTATCACCAATGCAAGTTTCGCTGATACTATTATTGTAACCGCTATCACGGGAAAAACAAATGATAACAAAAATATTATCTCCGCCATTATTGTCCCTTCTGACACGGACGGTCTTAAAATTACGAGCAATTATGACAAAATGGGTGTCCGCGGATCGGATACGGCTGAAATTGTACTGGATAATGTCCGCGTGCCGAAAGCGAATTTATTGGGCGATCCGAAAAAAGGATTCAGTCAGTTTATGTATACATTGGATGGGGGTCGTATCTCGATTGCTGCACTGGGCCTGGGAATTGCGCAAGCGTCACTGGATCAGGGGCTCAATTATGCTACGGAACGCAACCAATTTGGCAAATCTATTTCTAATTTTCAAGCCATTCAATTTAAGTTGGCTGATATGGCTATGGAAGTAGAGCTTGCGCGGAATATGGTCTACAAGGCGGCTTGGCTGAAAGACCAGGATAAGCCGTTTTCTAAAGAAGCTGCCTTTGCGAAATTATATGCCACTGAGACAGCGGTCAGGGCAGCCAATCAGGCCATTCAGATTCATGGTGGTTACGGTTATATGCGCGAATATGAAGTTGAAAGGTATCTTCGAGATGCTAAATTATTGGAAATAGGCGAGGGGACATCAGAAATCCAGCGCATGGTGATTGCCAGACAATTAGGCTGCTGAATGGATGAAACTTCTGCGATCCGGTGCGAATCAGGAAGTGACGTTTATCGATTTAGGGGGGATGAGATGATTAAGAAATGCGTAATTGCCAATCGGGGCGAAATCGCCGCGCGGATTATCCGCACCTGTCATAAGCAGGGCATAACAGCGGTCGCTGTTTACTCAGAAGCTGATCGCGGGGCACCATTTGTTTCTCTGGCTGATGAAAGTTACTTCATCGGGCCATCGCGTGTTCAGGAAAGTTATCTCAATGCAGACAAAATTATGTCAGTTGCTGAAAAGAGTCATGCAGATGCTATTCACCCAGGGTACGGTTTTTTAAGTGAGAATGGTGCTTTTGCTGATAAGTGTGAGGCAGCTGGAATTCGGTTTATTGGGCCTTCAGGAAACGTTATAGAAACAATGGGTGATAAAATTGCTGCCAGAGAAGCGATGGAACAAGCAGGCGTTCCTGTTGTGCCGGGGACAGATGGCGCTGTCCAATCGGCAGAGGAAGCTATACAGGCTGCCAGCGATATTGGTTATCCTGTCATGCTGAAGGCATCAGCCGGCGGCGGTGGCATTGGAATGCAGGCTGTCGACTCTGCTGATGCATTAACAAAGGCGTTTGAGAGTAATTCCAAACGTGCCCGCACATTTTTCGGTAACGGTGCGATGTTTATGGAAAAAAAGCTGGCTAATGCGCGGCATATCGAAATACAGCTGCTGGCAGACAACTATGGAAATGCTGTCCATCTATTTGAACGTGAGTGTTCTATACAGCGCCGGAATCAAAAAGTGATTGAAGAAGCACCATCACCCGTTTTATCTGAACAGACGCGCCAAAAAATGGGGGATGCTGCTGTTAAAGCCGCTAAAACACTTGGATATGCCAGTGCCGGTACAATTGAATTTATGGTAGATGAGCAGGAAAACTTTTATTTTCTGGAGATGAATACACGCATTCAAGTAGAACATCCGGTAACTGAGGAAATAACTGGTCTGGATATTGTCAAGCTGCAGATCCTGATTGCTGAAGGCGAGCAGCTCCCGTTCACTCAAGACTCTATCACAAGGAATGGCCATGCGATTGAGGCGCGTATCTATGCGGAAGATCCGGACACTTTTTTACCTTCACCAGGCTATATATCTGAATTTAAACCTCCAGAAGGCTCGAAAATTCGTAATGAACTAACAGTTACCAAAGATTTTGATGTAACCCCTTTCTATGATCCGTTGATTGGGAAGCTGATTGCTAAGGGATCTGACCGGCAGGAAGCTATCAAACTATTACAAGAAGCGTTGCGTGACTACCGTGTCGATGGCATTAAAACGAATATTCCGCTGCTTATGGAGATTCTTGGCCACGAGCAATTTGCGAAAGGCAACACGACGACAGCATTTGTGGAAAACTATTATTTGACAAACGAAAAATCAAACCAGAGGTGATGACATGACGGAAATAAAAGCATCAATGGCAGGAAGTGTATGGAAAATTGAAATCAGTGAAGGCGCTAAGGTTGAGGCGGATCAGGATATTGTTATTCTGGAATCAATGAAAATGGAAATACCCATCCCATCTGAAGACAGTGGTATAGTCAAAGAGCTGAAGGTTGCTGAAGGTGACTTTGTCAATCAGGGTGATATTATAGCAGTTATTGAGTAAAATCCTTTCATGCGAGGACATGTTTTATCCTGTTTGCCATAGAAAGGAGAATCATTGTGGGGAAATACGTTAACTATGAGATACGGTATGATCATACAGCAGTGTTAACACTTAACCGGCCGGAAGCCATGAATGCGTTATCTGAAGAGTTGCTTTATGAATTAAACACACACATTGATAATATCAAGGCAACCGATTCAATTCGCTGCACGATTATAACAGGCTCCGGTGAAAAAGCATTCTGTGCCGGAGCAGACCTTAAAGAGCGAAAAGGTATGAGTGAACAGCAAACCATTGCGGCTGTTTCCGCGATTGGTGAAGTTGCGCGCAAAATCGAAATGATGGGAATGCCGGTTATAGCAGCTTTGAATGGATCAGCACTTGGCGGCGGTCTTGAACTGGCACTGGCTTGTGACATCAGAATTGCTGCTGACCATGCTAAACTCGGCCTTACCGAAACGTCTCTTGCTATTATACCAGGGGCTGGTGGAACGCAGCGGATGACGCGGTTAATTGGAGCAGGACAGACAAAACGGTTGATTTTTACCGCTGCTCGCATGACTGCTGCTGAGGCATTACAGCTGGGTCTGGTGGAACAAACTGCATCATCCGCTCAACTGCTTGACGAAGCTATGGAAATGGCAGGAGCCGTTGCGGCAAATGGTCCTGTTGCGGTAAAACAGGCTAAAACCGCGATTAATCAAGGCTCGCAGACGGATTTAGGAACAGCCCTTTCGATTGAACATTTATGCTACAAAGAAACCATTACGACTGACGATCGATTGGAAGGACTTCAAGCATTCCGGGACAAACGAAAACCTGTTTATCAGGGTTTCTAAGATGAGGAAGGAGGAGACAAATGGCTTATAGTGATGATTTAAATGAAAGAATCAACACAATCAGACAGGGTGGCAAAGAAAAATATCATCAAAAGAACAGTGAAAAAGGAAAATTATTTGTCCGGAAACGTCTTGAATTATTATGTGACGATGACATGGACATAGAAGATGGTTTTTTCGCCAATAATATGGACGATAATTTGCCAGCAGATGGTGTTGTCACTGGGATTGGCCGCATTAATGGTCAGGATGTCTGTGTTATGGCGAATGACTCAACGGTTAAAGCCGGTTCATGGGGCGCACGGACTGTGGAAAAAATCATCCGTATACAGGAAACAGCTTTAAGTCTCGAAATTCCAATGCTTTATTTAGTGGATTCTGCTGGGGCACGTATTACGGATCAGGTTGACATGTTCCCCGGCCGGCGGGGAGCGGGCCGCATTTTTCATAACCAGATTAAGCTGTCCGGCCGTGTACCGCAAGTATGCTTGCTCTTTGGCCCTTCCGCAGCAGGTGGTGCTTACATACCAGCGTTTTGTGATATTGTTGTTATGGTTCAGGGCAATGCTTCCATGTATTTGGGATCACCGCGAATGGCGGAAAAAGTCATCGGCGAACAGGTGAGTCTTGAAGACATGGGCGGCGCTGATATGCACTGCTCAGTTTCAGGTGTTGGTGATGTTCTCGTTAAATCTGAAAAAGAAGCCATCACCTATACACGTCGTTATCTGACTTATTTTCCAGCCAATTTTCGGCATAAACCGGCTGCTGGTGAGCCAGCGAATGCTAAGTCGTTCGAGACATCCATAACGGATTTGATCCCTGAAAATCAGAATGCTGCTTTCAATATGGCTGATTTAATCAATCAGATAATTGATGAAGATAGTTTTTGTGAAATTAAAAAGAAATTTGCTCCGGAGCTGATAACCGGTTTAGCGAGAATGAATGGAAAATCGGTAGGTATTTTAGCTAATCAGCCGCGAATGAAGGGCGGCGTATTGTTTGCTGACTCAGCGGACAAAGCAGCGAAATTCATCCAGTTGTGTGATGCGTTTAATATACCATTGTTATTTTTAATGGATATTCCAGGCTTTATGATCGGTACACAAGTTGAGCAAGCCGGCATTATCCGTCATGGGGCCAAGATGCTGGCTGCTATGAGCGAAGCTACGGTTCCCAAGATCTCTGTGGTTGTTCGCAAGGCTTATGGAGCCGGTCTGTATGCGATGGCGGGACCTGCCTTTGAACCTGACGCCTGCCTGGCTCTTCCAACAGCACAGATTGCTGTTATGGGACCGGAAGCTGCTGTAAATGCTGTATATGCCAATAAAATAGCCGAATTGCCAGAAGAAGAACGAGCTGAATTTATCAAAGACAAACAAGATGCCTATCAGGATGATATCGATATATATCGTTTGGCTTCCGAAATGGTTGTGGATGCTGTCATTAATCCTGATAATCTAAGAAATGAATTGGTCAAACGATTCCGTGTCTATGAAGCCAAAAACATCACATTCACGGACCGAAAACATAGTGTATACCCAGTCTAACGGGCTGAAAACTCTGGTTAAATTTATAGACCAGAGTTTTTTTATTCCACAGACTTAACAATAATTATATTATGTTAATTAAAAATGATAAGAGTGTAATGAAATGGTCCAAATATGATAAACTAAACAAAGGGATAAGATAAACAATCGATTCTAATTAAGAACGCAGCTAACAAGGAGTGAGCAGCCATGCTAATTAAAAATGTTATGATCACAGATGTCGTTTCAGTTAAAAAAGACTCGGCAATAAAAGAACTTCTAAAGACCTTGGTGACGAATCATATTGGTGGTGTGCCCGTTATTGATCAGGATGGCTATTTAACCGGAATGACCAGTGATGGTGACGTTATACGTTACTTGCAGCCAAAAGGGCGTAACATCTATGATGCTTTTTATATGGTGTTTTTTAATGAAAAAATGACATTCGAAGAGAGTGTTGAAACCCGCATGCAACAAGAAGTGCAGGAAATTATGAAAAAGAATATTTACACTGTTTACCCGGATGATAGTATTGAGCAGGCTTTATCAATATTTGCTGGTCACCACTTCAAAAAGATACCGGTGATTGATCACAGCAATACAGTGGTCGGTGTCGTTAGCCGCGGCGATATTATGCGCATGATCTCTAATCAAATTATTACACATGACAACGACCAATAAGGCCAGCTAACCTGTTCGCAGATACTGTTCTCTGGTATAATTAAGTATGATTGATCGTATTGAAGGGAAACGACTAGTATGATGCAAACTGAAATGAATGGAGCACAGTTAGCCGGTTTATATCAACTGATGCAAAAAAATGGTGATACAAGCAGCGCTGATAAAATTTTGCAGATTTATGAAAAATGGCGGCGCCAGGAATTTATGATCAGTTTTGCTGGTCATTTTTCTGCGGGCAAGTCATCGATGATTAATCATTTGCTGGATCGTTCACTATTGCCCAAAAGTCCAATTCCAACCAGTGCGAACATCGTCAAAATCAGATCAGGCGAAGGTAAGGTCCGCATTTATTTGAATAATGGACAGCTGCTGGAATATGAAGAGCCTTATAATATCGATATGGTTAAAGCGTATGCGACAAACAAGGGTGTGATTAAGGAACTCGAGATTGATACACCAGACACGATGCTGGTGAATGATGCTGTTGTTGTAGACACGCCCGGGATTGATGCCGCTGATGATACGGATCGAATGATCACGGAATCATCGCTGCATCTTGTAGATGCTCTGTTTTATGTCATGGACTATAATCATGTTCAGTCGGATGTTAATTTATATTTCCTGAAAAAAGTGCAAGATTATAAGATACCTGTTTATTTAATCATTAACCAGATTGATAAGCATGATGAACAGGAATTAACATTTCAGACATTTACCGAAAAAATTAAACAAACGTTTGATCAATGGGACATTAATCCAAGAGAAATCTATTATACGTCACTTATGGATTTGCATGCCTCGTACAATCAGCTTACTGATGTTAAGCAGGCATTGCAGACAATGATGGCCTCTGATTGGCATAAAGTCGATTCGGTCAGTCAATCAGTGCATTTAGTCGTTAATGAACACAAGACTTTTTTACAGGAAGCTTATGCGAGCGAGGAAAGTCCCGGTGAAGCGACGGCAGACGAATCACTCGCTAATGCTGAGGCCAGGCTGGAAGAGCTTAATGCTCAAATAAACGATTTAAACCAAAAGCCTGAAAGAATGCGCCAGGATTTTTTCGACACACTGAATAATACGCTTAAAAACGCCTACGTCATGCCGGCTGCATTACGTGACAGAGCACAAGCGTTTTTAGAATCTCAGCAGCGCGACTTTAAACGAGGTCTATTTGCCACGAAGAAAAAGACAGAGGCTGAACGGGAACAACGGACAAATACGTTCCTGACTGAATTACAGCAATCGATTGAGACATCCATTTTATGGAAAGTGCGTGATAAATGGCTGCGATTGCTGCAGGAATATGATCTGCATGACCAGGCGTTGACACAGCAAATACAGAATTTATCACTAACGTATGATGCCGATTCTCTTAAACAATTGATCAAACCCGGTGCTCAAGTAACAGGGGACTATATTCTGCATTACACTGAAGACATTAGTTCTGATGTGAAACAATCATTCAAACAAAAAGCTATACGGTTGTGGGATGACCTGTACGCTAAAATAGCTGACAAGACACAACAGGAACTGTCCGCCTATACGCCAGAGCAAGAACAGTTAGAACAAATTTGTCAGAAGAACAGGCAGGAAGAACAGCGGCAGAATACCTTGCAGGAAAAAGAGGAGGAAGTGGTTAATCTTTTAGAAGATCCTCAATCGGCAGCATACGATCCGGAACTATTGATGCGTGCATCGGCAGAAAAATATAAACGAGCTAGTACGTCTGAACAATTGTCTAACCTGGAATCACCTGAAGCTGCGGCAACTGAGACTGATGACCGTCCAGTCCAGGAGCCTGTCATAACGGGGGATCATATACTGGATGATCTGGATAAGACGATCAGAACCGTTTCCAGCTTGCCTGGTTTTCAATCATTAATCGAGGATCTGCAGCAAAAGCGTGACCGGCTTAAGAACCGCACATATACGATAGCGTTATTTGGTGCGTTCAGCGCAGGCAAATCAACCTTTGCCAATGCGCTGATTGGAGAAAATATTTTGCCATCAGCACCCAATCCGACAACAGCTGCTATCAATCGTATTCAACCGGTAACATCGACCTGCCCCCATGGGACGGTTGTCCTGCATTTAAAAGATGAAGCAGCTCTGGTGAATGATCTGAAAGCCATAACTAGTGCATTGAAACCTCAAGCAAATGATCTGCATTCCTTGTTGACATGGATCCGTGAGCAGGCTGTATATCAGGATGAGCAGCTGGCGAAGACCCAACAAGCTTATCTGAGGGCGATGCTGGATGGCTATCAGGCCAGTCAGCCATACATTGGGGAGTCTTTGACGACACACCTCGAGGAATTTGCGGATTATGTGACAGATGAGAAGAAAGCGTGTTATCTCGAATCTGTTGATCTTTATTATGACTGCTCACTGACCCGGGAAGGCATCACCCTTGTGGATACACCTGGCGCGGATTCGATCAATGCGCGGCACACAAATGTCGCATTCGATTATATTAAACAAGCTGACGCCATTTTGTATGTCACTTATTACAATCATCCGTTCTCCCGGGCAGATAAACATTTTCTGATGCAGCTTGGCCGCGTAAAGGACGCGTTCCATCTGGATAAAATGTTCTTTATTATGAATGCAGCCGATTTAGCAGAAGATGATTCGGAACAAAACATGGTGCAGCAATATATTAAAGAACAACTGACAGGCCTTGGTATTCGGATGCCGCGTATATTTCCGGTGTCGAGCAAACAATCTTTGAAAGATAAAATGAATAACGATGCCTTAAATCAGCAGATGACAGCATTTGAAGCATCCTTTAATCAATTCATTCATAATGAACTCACATCGCTGACTGTTCAGGCAGCGAACCGGGATATACGCCGGGTTAAACAAGCTGTTGATCATTATCTCCATTCAGCGCAAATGGATGCAACAGAAAAAGAACAAGCCCGTGCTGATTTATTACGTAAACAAGAATCTCTCAAGCAAGCGACTGAATCAATGGAAACGGCCATTTATGAGCAAAAAATCAGCCAGAAACTCCAAAAACAGGTGTACTATATTCTGGAACGGCTGTCCATTCGTTTTCATGACTGGTTCAAGGACTCATTTAATCCAACGACCATAACTGAATCAGGCAGTAAAGCGCAGACGCAATTAGCTGATAATTTAATGAATCTGCTTGATGACGTGGGCTATGATTTATTACAGGAATTACGCGCCGTCTCACTTCGAATAGAATCATTGATTCGCGATATGCAGCAAGAACTGTTTGAGCATTATAAATCCCAAAGCAGCTCGATTGATGAAGCATTTATACTGCCTGATGCTGAGCCGCCGGAATTGATGACACCAGAGTTTCAGCAAGCTTTTCTAGAGCTTGAGAGTTCTGATTTCGCTAAAGAACTGAAACAGTTTAATGGAACGAAAGCATTTTTTGTTAAAAACGAGAAAGAAACAATGATGACGGAGCTGTTCAATCGCTTATATCCATATGCTCAAAACTATATTGCTGTTTACGAGGAAAAAATGCGGGATGCTTACCTGCAGCAGTGGTCTCATATATTAGATGAGAGTAAACAGTTTATCTATCAGCAGATTGATAGTTACATCGCTAATCAGCTGCAAATGATCGATGATCCCTCGATAGATATTAAAACGCTGGAACAAAAGCATGATGCACTTACAACTGTCCAGGCCGAAAAGGAGGGGGAGACATGACCCGACAACATGAAAGACTTATGCTGGTTGATGGTATGGCTTTGCTTTTTCGCGGCTTCTATGCTACGGCATTCCGGGGCAGCGTTATGAAAACACCTGGTGGTATCCCGGCCAATGGGGTGTATCAGTTTATGCGTTATTTTCTTGATGCCGTTGATCGATTTTCACCAACGCATATTATTTGCTGCTGGGATATGGGAAGCAAAACATTTCGAACAGCCTTATATGAAGGATACAAAGGAAACCGGCCAGAACCGCCGGAAGACCTGCTGCCTCAATTTGACCTTGTTAAGGAAGTCGTTAACGCGTTTGGTATTCCCAACATCGGGTTGGAAAACTATGAGGCTGATGATTGCATTGGAACACTGGCAAAGCAATACGCGGAAGAACATAATGTGCTGGTCTTAACAGGGGATCAGGATCTGCTGCAGCTTGTTAATGATCGTGTCCAGGTTGCGATCATGCGAAATGGTGTGGGTAACTATGAAATGTTTGATTATCAAACATTTTTTCAGAAAAAAGGCGTCTACCCACAGCAAATTGTTGATTTAAAAGGACTAATGGGTGATACCTCGGACAACTATCCCGGTGTGAAGGGCATCGGTGAAAAAACGGCGCTTAAACTATTACAGGAATATGAAACGGTTGATCAAATGCTGGAAAATCTGGATGAGCTGCCAAAAGGCAGCCGCACAAAGATAGAGCAAAACGCAAGCATGCTGCATTTATCACGGCAGCTTGCCGCAATCAATTGTGATATTCCAGTAGCATGTGCCTCAGATCGTGCTGAGTGGTATTATGACGGGGAATCGGCGCGGCAGAAATTAGCTGATTTGTCATTTGACAGACTTATGTCAAAATAATTGAAACGCTATCATAATTTTTATAGAAAGTAAGAATTAAGTTTCATAATCGTGCATATCATGATAAACTTTTATTTAGGAATGTCTCTATTAAATTGAAGAAGGTGATTTAAATCGTTTATTCACAAGTAGAAATCGCTGAATGGCAACGGGAGTATCCGGTCTTAAAAAATGTCCTGAATTTAAAACCTGTCTTTTGGACGAATCCAAATTTCAAAGGTATAAACGAAGCATCTCTGCCTATAACGCGTGATGATATAGAAGCTGCGGAAGAACTTTGGCAGCGCTTTGCTCCTTTTATCGAAAAAGAATTCCCGGATACGCATGAGACACATGGCGTGCTTGAGTCACCTTTGCGGCCTATTCCTCATATGCAGGCAAGACGTCTGCCTGCAGTAGAAGGATCACTCTATCTGAAATGTGATAATGAATTGCCGATCGCCGGGTCAATTAAAGCGCGGGGCGGCATATATGAAGTACTGCAGCATGCGGAAAAGCTGGCACTTGATGCAGGCATTCTAAAAAAGAGTGATGATTATGCAGTTTTCAGCAGCGAACGATTTAAGACGTTTTTCAATCAGTATTCGATTGGTGTTGGTTCGACCGGAAACTTAGGTTTAAGTATCGGTATCATGAGTGCTAAACTTGGTTTTGACGTATCTGTTTATATGTCCGAAGATGCTAAACGGTGGAAAAAAGACTTGCTTCGGGAAAAAGGTGCCCATGTTCTGGAATATAAAGGTGATTTTGGTAAGGCGATTGCAGCGGGCAGGGAAGAAACAAACGCCAATCCGAAGGGCTACTTCGTTGATGATGAGGATTCCAAACATTTGTTTTTAGGATACAGTGTTGCAGCGCTGCGATTGGAAAAACAGTTACAAGAACAAAATATTCCGGTTGATGCTGAACATCCGTTATTCTTTTATCTGCCGTGTGGCGTCGGTGGTTCACCAGGCGGTCTGACATTTGGCCTAAAACAAATCTTTGGTGATCATGCGCATTGTTTTTTTGTGGAACCGACGCATTCACCATCGGTTTTGATCGGCCTTGCAACCGGGGAAATGGACCATGTCAGCGTCCAGGATTTTGGCATTGATAACAAGACTGAGGCAGACGGCATGGCAGTAGGACGTCCGTCTAAATTTGCAACCCCGATTACTGATCAGCTGGTAAGCGGCATTTATACAATTGATGACGATGAGTTATACCGTCTTCTGTCAATGCTTGCTGACAGTGAAGACATCTGGCTGGAACCATCCGCAACATCAGGTATAACCGGTCCTGAACACGTATTGGAATATTGCCGTGACCAGGAAATTGCTATGGATCAGGTAACACATGTCGCTTGGGCAACTGGCGGAGCACTTGTACCAAAAAATGATATGGAAACATTTTATGAAAAAGGCAAGCAGTTAAACTAAAATGTTCAAAAACATGTTTCATCCGAATGGGTTATAAAATTTAAATAGTATAGACTGTTGCAAAGTTATGGTGGAAGCGAGTAGAATTGGTATGGAGCGGGGCAATACACGTGTTCAGCAACGAGGATATTGCCTCGCTGAGTTTTATATCCGGGTTTACATAATATATATTATAGGAAGTAATGATTAAAATAAGTCAGCATCGTCTCAATAACAAGTATGCTTGTGATAGTGAGACAAGACAAAAAATCACGCTGGCATCTAATATGTTGCAGCGTGATTTATGTTCATTATTCCAGATTAACTTTATCTAATGATTCTTTTGCCGGACCTTCAATAACATCACCTGTAACATCATAACGTGATCCGTGGCATGGACAATCCCATGTCCGATCACCTGAATTCCAGTTAACTTCGCATCCTAAATGTTTGCAAGTCGTATCAACAGCGTACAGCTGATTATCTGAGTCTTTGTAGACGCCTGTTCGTTTTCCGCTAACTCTAGTTATGACGGCATCATCTGGTTTTAAATCCTTGACATTATCATTGGTGTATTCAAGTTTACCTTTAATGAGATGTTTAGCAACGTCCGCTGTCATTTTTGTGAATTCTCGAACAGATGGATCTGCCTCGAATCGTGACGGCGTGAAAAACTCCTGATAAGGGTTATCGTATTGAAGAATCTGATCACTAATTATTTTGGCTGCAATTGTTCCGTGTGTCATTCCCCATTTTCGGAAGCCGGTTGCAACAAATACATTTTCCTCATGTTTACTGACGGGTCCGATATATGGCAATTTATCCAATGTTGTTAAATCCTGTGCTGACCATCTGTAAACAAATTCAGATATCCCAAAATGTTTTTCAGCATAGGCTTGTAAAGCATCATAATGTTCAATTGTTGATTCGGCCTGTCCCGTCTTATGGCTGTCACCGGCAATCAGCCAGAATGTTTCGCCGTTTATGCTGGCTGACCGAATCGATCGCACCGGTGATTCAGCGCTTATATACATACCGCCTGGAAATGACTCCGGCACTTTAACAGCAATGACGTAAGAACGTTCTGGATACATGCGAACCGGATAAAAACCCTCCCCATCATAAAATGGGAAATGCGATGCCTGAATAATATAATTGGCGTTAATCCGGTGACCGTCTTGTGTCACAATAGATGGATGTTTATTGTATTCGATATCGGTTGCTGTTGTCTGTTCGTATAAAGTCAAGCCATTTTGAATGGCTTCATTTAAGAGACCTTTCAAATAATTCACAGGATGGAATTGGGCCTGATCATTCATTTTTAGCACTGATTTCACAGGAATATCCAGTTGTATGCTGTCAGTTAGTTCACCTGAGATGTTTAGCTTGTCATAAGCGTTTTTCTCGGCCTGCAGCTTAGCTGTATAATCTTCTGAATTCGTGAAAATATAAGCATCTTCCTCTTGATAATCACACGCGATGTTTTGGGCGCTGATGGTATCTGCAATAAATTGTTTGGCATCCATGCAGGCCTCATAATACAGAGATGCGTTTTCCGCGCCAAAGTGCTGGATGAGTTCATCGTAAATAACACCATGCTGAGCGGTTATTTTACCAGTTGTATGACCGGTAACACCGTTTAATACATTGCTGGCGTCAATTAACGTTACGTTCCGGCCCTCTTTAGTCAGAATATAAGCAGCTGTCAGGCCGGTGATGCCTCCCCCAACGATGGCAATGTCCGTCTGAATTGATTTATTGAGGTCTGGAAAATCAGGCAGTTCTGCAGAATCTCGCCAGAGTGCTTGTGGAAACTGCGGAAATTGAACCATCTTATATCAATCCTTCCGTGTATCACTACAATTTAGATGCTGATTTTTAGTTTTGGGCATCTAATGATAATTTATTCAGTTTAATGTGTTTTAAAAAAGGGGTTAAACGGTTATACAAAGATAGAACGTTTTTTTAAAGGAGTGACTTAAGATGCTGGCACACGCGATTGTTACCGGCCAGGTACAAGGAGTGGGCTTTCGATATACGGCACAACAGCATGCCGAACAGTATAATTTAAAAGGATGGGTGCAAAATCAGCCAGATGGTTCCGTCGAATTAGAAGTAGAAGGTGAAGATAGTCAGGTAGAATCTTTTCTGCAGAAACTCAGAAAAGGGTTCAGTCCATCTATTCATGTGCATGACATCGAGGTAACAACACAGCAGAAAGAACAGGGTTTTCGCAGATTTTCTATAAAGTAAATTTAAGCCGCTATCATATATGCCAGATAGCGGCTTAAAAAATCTGCTTTCAAAATTTTTCACTATAAGCTCCACATGCATGGCATCCCTTTTAATAAAAATTGTTTTAGTTCATATAATCGTTATGTGCCGATAAAAGCAAGGAGTGATGCTATGTGAAAATTGTCAGTCGCCCGAATGATACGCTGACCTATTACAGTAAGCTGTTTGATGTTCCTCTGATTTTGCTTGAACAAGCCAATCAGGGATTCGATGCCGAGGTGCTGCCGCGTGGCCAAACAGTTCAGATTCCTGGTTATGCCCTATTTTTTGAATCCAGTCCACGCCATACCTTAAAAACGATAGCTATTGAACGAAACATCCTCATTGATCAACTATTAGTAACCAATCAGCTGGTCAGCCCGGATGAACTGTCTCATTATGATCAGATTATTATACCAGAACCTGTCAACGATTTCATTATCACTGACTGTGATCATTATACATCGGCTAAGCTGGAGCGTGACATCCAGAAACTTATGGCGGTTTATCCTTTTATGCGTTCACAATCCGCCGGTTCTACGGTCATGGGAAAAACAATACCTGAATTAGGTATCGGTACCGGAGAAACGCATGTTCATCTCAATGGTTCGTTTCATGCTAATGAATGGATAACAACAGCTGTTATTATGCGTTTTTTAAATGAATATCTCCTAGCTTTGACAAATCAGCTCCCCATTAGGGGTATGAACCTCCACGCCTATTTTTTACAAACTCATTTATCAGTTGTCCCGATGGTGAATTTAGATGGCGTTGATCTGGTTATAGAGGGTGTTGAAGCAGCCGGTGCTTACCAGACCGAAGTCCTCACTTTAAACAATCAGAGTAACGATTTTGCAAATTGGAAAGCAAATATAACAGGCGTTGATTTGAATAATCAGTACCCGGCCTGTTGGGATACAGAAGCAAAACGAAAACCAGATTCACCCCAGCCAAGAGATTACCCTGGTTCCCATCCACTAACCGAGCCGGAAGCATTGGCAATGCAAGCGTTGACAGCGAAACGCGATTTCAAACGTGTTACGGCGCTGCATACGCAAGGCAAAGAAATTTATTGGGGATTTGCAGATTTGGAGCCCTCAGATGCGAAGGCCATAGCCCGAGAATACTGTCGTGTGAGTGGATACCGGCCAGTACAGAATTTAGACAGTTATGCAGGCTTTAAAGACTGGTTTATTCAGGAATTCAGACGTCCCGGTTATACCGTAGAGCTGGGAGCTGGTGTCAATCCCCTATCATTTGAGCAGTTTGAGAGCATTTATCAGGAAGCCTTGGGGATTATGCTGGCCAATTTATATGTATCATGACTTCGGCACGCAATCATGCCCAAGTCATGATGAGGAGTAACCGGCCTCGCGGGGCTCGTTACTCCAATTCTTTAAAATAATGTTTGTAAAATCCACCGACTCGCTGACTGTTATCAATAATAAAGTAAAATTCATCTGTTTCATTTTTCACAGCGTACTGTTTGCCTGGTGTTAGCTTATTATGAACAATGAATTTGTCAGCCGTTGCATGGACACATTCAATTGTTTTAAGGGGTTTGCTGTCTCCCCAATTCAAGTGTATCAACGCTATTCGCTCCTGTGTTGGTTTACATAATCATATTATAGTTACCCTTATTCGAACAGATACAAATAATTTCCGTACCCTTGTTCGTTCATGTCATCTTTCGGGATAAACTTCATGGCTGCCGAGTTCATGCAATAGCGCAAGCCCCCTGCTTCCTCTGGACCATCCTCGAAAACATGACCTAAGTGTGAATCGGCATCCCTGCTCCTTACTTCTGTACGAACCATGCCATGGCTTGTATCCGTATTTTCCTCAACGCGATAGGAATCTACAGGTTTCGTGAAGCTTGGCCAGCCACATGCCGCGTCAAATTTGTCACGTGAGGAAAACAGAACATCGCCTGAAATCAAATCGATGTATATCCCCTCATCCTCATTGTCCCAATAGGCATTCGCGAAAGGACGCTCAGTACCATTTTCCTGTGTGACATGATACTGAGTCGATGTGAGCTTATCTTTCAGCTCAGCCTTATCGGGGGTCTGGCGCCAATTCTTCTCGATAAAATCTTCACGGCCTGACCCCTTTTTATACAGGCGATAGTGAAATGATTGTTTCTTATAATAATCCTGATGTTCTTCTTCAGCCCGGTAAAATGGTTCAGCTGGCAGTATGGGTGTCACAATCGGTTTGGAAAATTTACCACTTGCGGCTAATCGCTCTTTTGACTTTTCGGCTAATTGACGCTGCCTGTCATTATGATAAAAAATAGCCGTTTGGTAAGATTCCCCTCTGTCATTAAATTGTCCACCGCTATCGGTCGGATCAATTTGCTGCCAGAATGTATTAAGGAGCTCATCATAAGACATTATCTCAGGGTTAAATGCAATCTGAACAGTTTCCACATGACCTGTTGTATCTGAGGCGACTTGCTCATATGTCGGATTTTCCACATGTCCGCCCGTATAACCGGAAACTATACTTTCAATTCCTGGTCTTTCATCAAACGGTTCGACCATGCACCAAAAACAGCCGCCTGCAAATGTCGCTAATTCGGTCGTCATAAAATACCTCCATAGATTCAGGATCACTCTAACCCTATTTTTTCGTTTTTAGCCAAAAAAATCAACCACTATGCCTGCTTGAATTAAATAAATAATTTAGGAGTTGATTCACCTGTTTTAATTCTGGGTGCAGCTGGTGAATCAAAAGTCTCTGCTCTATTTTCTGTGTCTGCCGTTGTTTCCAAAGGATCAATGCTGGTATTCTCCTGTTCAGGAAGATCGGGGATAACGTCATCTGCATCATCGTCCTCTGCCTCTGGATCACCTGTATCAGCGTTATTGTCGTTGCTTAATGTTCGCATCATTTTTATGAGAGGCGGCAAGTTTTTAACCATGGGCCCGTATTCCTGAATGATTGGGGCTGTTCTCTGGACCATACTTAATACTTGCTGTAGATTTCCTAATTTTTGTGAAAGACCGCTGATTCGTTCAGGCGACAAAAGACCTTGACCGCCCTGCCCCTGTGGTTTAAAAACCTGTTTTAAACCACCTTCTTCCGTTTGCGGAGGCTGAGGCATACCATTAGGAAACGCTCCTTGGTTAGGTGTCATAAAATTATTTGGCTGCTGTTGGATCGGCCAGACCATTTATATCCTCCCCTTATACTGATCACTTAGGTTATTGTACGTGTGATATAGAGGAAAGTGCAGACCAACATATATAAACATAAGCCTGAGTTTCGCTGATAAATTATTGCCCGGGAAACCGCGCAAGTCAGCATAATAAGACACTTCTGCTGCAAATGATCACGAAAAAACGACCATATTGTCTGAAAAGAATGATTTTCAGGACTTAATCCGGATTATCTAATTTATAGGCTTCCCAGAGTTGATCAAATGCTGCTAAGGCATCGGGAAAAGGACTATTAAACTCCAGATAATTACTAATTTCATAATAATCTGTAGATTGTTTTGGGAAGCTGTGATCATAAAAGAGCCACTCAGCCAAGCGGCTTTTGGCATTCGGCTCTTTTCCCCCTCGGTAAGTTAACGCATAATGATAAAATGAACGCATTTTCCATCCCCCATGCTGTTTAGATGTCAGGAATCACTATCTTCCATGAATTCCTGGTGCTGTTTCAGCTTTTTGCGATATACAAATCCGGACAGATAAATACTGATTTCATACAATAAAACGAGCGGAACAATCGCTACAAGCTGCAGGGTGAAGTCCGGCGGTGTGATCAATGCGCCGACAATCACAAGTATTAGATAGGCATACTTTCTTGATTTGCGCATAAACTGCGGTGTTAACATACCTAAACGGGTTAAAAACATCGCGAGAATCGGAATTTCAAAAAATAAAGCAAATGGAATGACAATCCTGAATAATAATTTAAAGTAACGATCATATGTAAAAATCTCATTGAACATACCGTCATTTAACGATAGAAGGAATGGGATAATCAGCTTCACAAAAATGGTGTAGCCAAAAGCCAGGCCTGCAATAAACAAAATAAAGATAACTGGAATATAAATTAAACTTGTTCGTCGCTCAGGCTTGGTTAATCCCGGTCTTATAAACAGCCATACCTGCAGACATAGGAGCGGCAGCGTCACGATCAACGCAGCAACGCCTGCCAGAGTTAAATAAACTGAGATTAAATCGGTTAAACCGGTCACACTTAATTTGAATGGCAGATCATCTTCAATGAAACCATAAATCCTGTCAATATAGATAAAGCCAACGGCAAAAAAGACAATAAAAAAAACAGCTGTAACGATCAGACGATTTCTGAGCTCGGACAGATGACCGACCACATCCATATCCTTATCTTCGCTGATTTGCTGATCCTCAGACATGCGTACACACTCCTAATATAAGCATAAAGAAGATGTAAGGCTGCCCCCTACACCTTTCTTATCTGCCCATCTCTTTTGGCTGATTGTCATTTTTTCTCGGAATCATCGGATACAATATCTTTCGCTGCATTTTTAAATTCTTTAAGTGAACTTCCGACTGCTTTTCCAATTTCAGGCAATTTAGATGGTCCGAAAACGACTAGAGCAATAACCAGAATTAATATAAGACCGGGGATACCAATACTGCCCAAACCCATTATTTATCACTCCACATGTTTATTTTTTCAGCTTATCTTTGTCTGTCTTATTTGCTCCATCAGATGTGTCACGCGTTAAGTCCTGAGCTGATGTCTTAAATTCACGCAAGGTATTGCCAGCGGCCTTGCCAATTTCCGGCAGTTTCTTCGGCCCGAAAATGACTAAAGCAATGACCAATACGAGGATCAATCCCGGAAAACCGATATTCACAAATACACACCTTCTTAAGGCAAAGTATGGACAACGTTTCACGCTTGCTGGCATACTTCTAAAAAGTTTTAATACTAGGGCAAGTTTAACATGGCAAACGACGTAAAAACAACTATTTATCAACTGTGCTCAGGATGTCATGACTGTTCACACACATAGTTTGTCCTGTTAGGAACAAAGATATTCGTACAGCCTGACCGGATTTTCTGATCAGGGAAACCAGCAGCGCTTCATGATTGATACCGGTCATACTGCAGGAAGTAATAATCATACGGGTTTCGGGCATTTTTCTCGCCAGTTTCCTGAGACGACAAGTGCCATTCCTGTTGCGAAAATTCTGGGAAATATGTATCACCAGGAAAAACATCATCAATCCACGTAATATACATACGGTCTGCATATGGCAGAAATTGTTTAAAAATCGTTTCACCGCCAATCACAAAAAACGATTCTGTCAGTGACTGTTCATGCCTGCTTAAGACAGTTTCGGGACGTCGAACAATTTCAATTCCCTCAGGAAAGGATCTCACTTGGCTGGAAAGAACGATATTGTTGCGATTGGGAAGCGGCCGACCAATGGATTCGAAGGTTTTCCGTCCCATAATAATGGTATGCCCAGTCGTGATTTGTTTAAAAAATTTCAAATCATTCGGTAAGTGCCACGGCATCTCACTCTGGTAACCAATCACATGGTTTCGGTCCATGGCTGCAAGCAGTGCTATCATCCGTTATCTCCCCTTTTTAATCAGACCGCAATCGGTGCCTTAATAGAAGGATGCGGGTTGTAATTAATAAGTGAAAAGTCATCTGTCGTGAAATCAAAAATCGATGACTTATCAGTGTTGATCGTGAGAGCCGGCATTGGTCCGGGACTGCGGCCGAGCTGTGTTTTCACTTGTTCAATATGGTTTGTATAAATATGAGCATCCCCCAACGTATGGATGAACTCACCTGGTTCCAGACCACATTCATAGGCAATTAAATACGTGAGCAATGCGTAACTCGCGATATTAAAAGGAATACCTATAAACATATCGGCACTGCGCTGATACAACTGGCATGATAAAGTTCCATTCGTGACATCAAACTGAAATAGCGTGTGACACGGTGGAAGCGCCATAGATGGCACATCTTCCGGATTCCAGGCAGAAACAATATGACGGCGTGAATCCGGATTATGCTGGATTGACTGAATAACATTATACAGCTGATCAATCGTTTCCTCTCGCGTTGTTTGCCATGCACGCCACTGTTTTCCATAAATGTTACCCAGATCGCCGAATTTTTCCGCAAAAGCCTGGTCATTCAGTATATTGTTCTTAAAGATTGCCATCTGTTCCTGATAGAGCTGTCTAAACTGATGATCCTTCTGCCTGCGATTTCCGAAATCTGTCATATCAGGTCCGTCGTATTCACTGCTTTCCACCCATTGTTTAAAAGCCCACTCGTTCCAAATATTATTGTCATGCTGGATAAGATACCGAATATTGGTATCCCCTTTCATAAACCAGAGAAGCTCGCTGGCAACAAGCCGGAAAGGTACTTTTTTGGTTGTTAATAACGGAAAACCATCGGATAGATCAAACCGCATTTGCCGGCCAAATACGGAATAGGTACCAGTATTGGTCCTGTCTGTTTTTTGTGTCCCGTGCTTCAATATATCCTGACATAAATTTAGATAACTTTGTTCACCTGTTAGCATTTTCCCACCTCACCAGTAATAATAATATAAAATACGACATTACAGCAAATTAATGTACTGTAACACAATCTTAACCCCCATGTTCCGCATAAGCACGCTGAACAGGACATAAACCTTTAAAAAGTCATACAAGAAAGGGGTTATTGCATGCTGAATGGGCCAATGCGTCATTTTGTAAAACAATCGGTCCTGTACACCTGCGTGTTAAGTCAGCCGCTCGCCTTTTATGCTGATGCATATCCTGCACTGCAACATGAGCAACTGGCTGAAGCTGAACAACTGCAATACGCTGATCATGATAAAGCAACCATAACGCTGCAGCAGAAAAGCCTCAAATCATCGTCCTCTGACCAGAAAATTGAAAGTAATGTTGTTTCTTTGACAGAACGTGCCCTGCAGAATTTCGAGGATCATCATGACCTGACAATCACCGAACAGGCAGACCAAAAAATATTAAATACGATTATTGAAAACGAAGACAACCGCTACAAAACACAGTTAGAAAACATGTCGGGATCCGTTCAGCCGAGTATGGATCAAGCCGATGTCAAAACGCTTCAGCTGGCGCTTGATCATTTTGATTATTACCAGGGTAACATTGATGGTTTATATGGACCGCTTACTCAAAAAGCAGTTAAAACAGCTGAAGAAGAACTTGATATGGATCTGATCGATCAAGAAGCTATGGAAGAGCTGTCTAAAGAAAACCAAAACAGTGAACCAGATGACAACGCGAACAACGGGAAAAAAGCAACGTCAACGCAAGACGAACAGGAACAAAAAAATCAAAAGTCAGAAAAAGCAGCAGAAACAGTGAATCAGGAACCAAAACAAGTTAAGGGACAGGATAATCAGCATCAGCAGGCTATCAAAGCGGCGCGTAACCAGATTGGGACACCGTATGACTGGGGCGGCGAATCACCAGACGGATTTGACTGCAGTGGCTTTATTCAATACATTTTTCAAATGGAGGATAAGTCTGTACCGCGCACAGTAAGCGAGATGTGGAATTTTACAGCACACGTTAACAGTCCATCAATTGGTGATCTTGTCTTTTTTGAAACATATAAACCTGGACCATCCCACATGGGCATTTACATTGGCAACGATCAGTTTATTCACGCCGGCGAATCACGTGGCGTGGAAAAAAGCAAACTAAGTAATTCTTATTGGAATGAACGGTATATAGGGGCAGGCAGCGTCCGGTAAGCTACCGTTATTGTTCGGGCAGACCTACGTCAGCTGCCCGATTCTGATATTCGATGTCTGCCACTCAGCGAAAAATTGCTGCAAAAATTGCGTCATAAACTGATGTCTCTGAGCAGCTATCGCTTCACCAGCATCCGTATTCATCATGTCTGTTAACTTGAGTAATTTATCATAGAAATGCTGAATCGTTGTGTATGGCTGCAGCGTTTCCTGATCATCCCAAAATGTTTGGCCGGTTGTTGCGCCATAAGCAAAAGCGCGGGCAATTCCAATCGCTCCGATCGCATCCAGTCTGTCTGCATCCTGAACAATTTTTCCTTCCAATGAGGCTGGTATCGCGCCTCTTGTAAACGAGACCTCTCTAATAGCCTCTTTGATTTGACTAATCTCGTTGCTTGAACAAGCAATTGATTGCAGCAGTTCCGTGATCTCCCTTTGCTGTTTTTCGCCGTCCGTAAATAACTTATGATCATCCGCGTCGTGTAGCCATGCAGCCGTTTCTGTAATGAATAAATCAGCTTGTTCCCGGACCGCAATGGATTGGGCCATTTGGGCAACCCGCTGCATGTGAAAAAAATCATGACCACTCACGTCTCGGTCAAATAAATTAAACACATAATTCCGTATAAGTAACAGTCTGTCCATCATTAAGACAACTCCTTCTCAGCTGGGATTCAACTGAGTGCTATGTGCCCTGTTAAAGTTTGTTTGAGCCATGGGCCTTTTATTGGTTCCAGTGTAACGCAATCAATGATATAAAACATCCTTTAGATTAAAAACGATGAGGCATGATTTCTTGTAATCATGGTTTAATTGCGAAAATATGGCATAATTTATTTCCATTTCTTGACTCCCCTATTTAATTGAGCTATAGTAAATATAAGCAAAGAAGATGCGGATTCATTAACGACAAACAGCTTCTATGAAACTGGATGTAAACGTGATCCAGCACTTCTGCAGGGGCTGTTTTTTATTCCGGTTATCTGCTTTGCATGAATGCTTTAGGAGGATTTCAATAATGGAAAATGGTGTTGTAAAGTGGTTTAATGCGGAAAAAGGCTATGGCTTTATTCAAGTGGAGGAAGGAAATGATGTCTTCGTCCATTATTCCGCTATCCAGGAAGAAGGTTTCAAAACACTCGAAGATGGCCAAAATGTGACGTTTGATATTGTTGAGGGTGACCGTGGCCCTCAAGCTGCAAACGTTGCTAAACAATAACTGACTGAGTCTCTGTATAACGGCGGTAATCTGACATAGATTGCCGCCGTTTTGTATTTGACTGTCTCACGTTTAAAATAAACAGACGGCCGTTAAGTTGTCCTGGTCAGCGCTTCTTCTTCATGGGGGATTCTGACGCGGACTAATAATAAATGAAGAACCGGAAACAGAAAGGCCGTTATTTGCGCTCCAACGAGCAGTGGAATAATAAACAATTCAACAGCCACGATAATATAATTTGGATGCTTAACAAATTTATAAGGACCTTTTTTAATGCGGGCGACTCCCGGGAGTACGATCACCTTTGTATTCCAAAACCGGCCAAGTGATTGAATACACCATACCCTGCTGGCCTGAACGGCCAAAAAGATACTTAGCAGGGTTAAATTAATACGCGCGGGTGACTGCGTCAGTGATATTTCAGCGATGATTGCCAGAAAAAAACTGCAATGAAGCAGAATAAACCATTTATAATGTTTTTCACCCTTTTCAATGCCTCCAAATCGCTTAAGCCATTTTTCATTGCTTCTGGCGATCAGCAGTTCTGTAATCCGCTGTCCTACTATGGCTATTAACAAAATCCACATCCATATTGTCATCTCTCATCCCACTCCAATAATAATAATTCTGAACTGAATCCCGGTCCCAGTGCTGATAAGATACTCGGGAACTTGTCACTGACCGGCTCCTGCATCCATCTGTCCAGCACATATAAAATGGTTGCAGAGGACATATTTCCATGATCCTGGAGCACACCATACGAATGCTTGAATAAATCAGAAGGCGCCTGCACGACGCCTGCCATAGCCTCAAGAACTTTCTTGCCGCCAGGATGAGCTATGTACGATTGAATGGATTGTGGTTCAATCCGTGATTTATGTAAAAATGTAGTCATATGCTGCTGCCAGAACGACCGCACGAGTGCGGGAATCTGCTTTGAAAAGATGACTTCAAGACCAGCATTGGTCACGCGCCAGCCCATGACATCATGGCTGTTCTTTTTAGTAGCTGAACTGGTATCAGCAATACGCGGCTTAGAACCTTTTCCATATGCCATTAGCGGCGAATCGTCCCCTATCACCAGTGCTGCTCCTGCACCGTCTCCGAACAGCGCCGTTCCAACAATGTTACTTTTTTGCACATCATCTTTTTGAAAGGTGAGACTGCATAATTCACAGCAGACAAGGAGCACATTCTGATCAGGGTGTGCCTTGATCCAATCATGAGCTCGCGCCAGACCGTTTGCACCTCCTGCACACCCAAGGCCCCAAAGCGGCATCCGTTTAACATCTTCCCGAAACGGGCGTTCACTCATCAAGAACGTATCCAATGATGGTGTGGCCAATCCTGTACTGGAAACAAATATAATCATATCGATTGCTTCATAGGGGACAGTCTGCTGCAAATACTGCTGGTTCGTTAAACAAGCATCAATTGCCTGCAGTGAATGTTTAACGGCAAGCTTTTGATAAAGCGTATTCTTCTCTTCGAATGAATGCGCTTGTTTGAACCAGTCTGCATCAACTGCTAACTGTCGTCTGTCAATTTGCGCATGGTCAAAGACTGGTAACAGCCGGTTAACCAATCGTTCTTCCTCACTGCTGAAAATGTTTTTAACCAAAGACTTAATAGATGCTTGAGTCATATCGTGTGGTGGGATCCCGATGCCTACTGAGCTAATCACTCGATGATCCTCCTTTATATGTTACAACCTAACCGTACCGTGTTAGATAGTTTGGCTATTTTCGGCAAAAATATAACACTTATCCAATAGATTATTTAAATAAAAAACAGGGGCGCTTTTGCCCCTGTTTTTGCGTAAAATGTACCATTTTTCATACGTTATTCTGTTTTTTTCCGAAGTACTGATAATAATCAGTCTGAATGAATCCGTTAAACAGTTTTCGTTTTTTTGTAGCTGTTTCGCCGTAGTATTTCTCAAATTCGGCAAATGCCGATAGGATATAGACACTCCATGAGGGGTGTGTGTGCATAATGCTGCCTAAATCTTGATAAAGTGAAGCAATTTCCGACTTGTCCCCAAGGCGTTCACCGTATGGCGGGTTCGTTACCAAATAGCCATTGGTCGCCGTAATTGTCAGATCACGTGCCTGCATTTGTTTCCAGGTAATCAGATCACCAAGTCCTGCCTCTTCAGCGTTACTTTTCGCAATGCCAATCAGCTTGTGATCGATATCCGATCCCCTAATGTTAAGCTTCTGATCGTAATTGGCTTTATCTTCTACTTCTTCAAAGGCTTCGTCCCAATAACGCTTCTTAATCCATTTCCACTCTTCAGAAGCAAAATCGCGATTAAAGCCAGGTGCGATATTCTGACCGATTAATGCAGCTTCGATCGGAATCGTTCCCGAACCGCTGAATGGATCAAGGAATGGTTCATCCGGTTTCCAATTCGTCAGCAGAACCAGGGCTGCTGCCATGGTTTCTTTTAATGGAGCTTCACCCTGCCCTGTGCGATAGCCCCGCTTATGTAATCCCGAACCAGATGTATCAATAGTCAATACAGCCTCATCTTTATGTATCGCTACTTCAACTTTAAATAGCGCACCCGTTTCAGCTAATTTTCCGGCTACACCGTACTTTAACTTTAAACGCTCCGCAATCGCTTTTTTGACGATAGCCTGACAATCGGGGACGCTGTGCAGCGTTGATTTCACTGACTTTCCTGAAACAGGGAATTTCCCCTCTTCAGTTATAAACTGTTCCCATGGCAATGCTTTTGTCGCTTCAAATAAGTCATCAAACGTCGCAGCTTCAAATTGTCCTATCTGCAGCTTGACGCGATCCGCACTCCGAAGCCATAAATTACTGCGAGGGATAGCTGATATGGGCGCATCATACATAACTTTGCCGTTATCAACCTGCACGTCATAACCTAATTGCTTAACTTCTTGTGCAACGACTGATTCCAGTCCCATAGCTGCTGTTGCTAGCAACCTTACTGTTTGTGCCATAACGTTTTTCCTTTCGTTTTAGAGTAAAAGCATAATCAGTTTACCACATGCTGGCGTCATTTAAAAAACCTTTCTGAACTGTATCAGAAAGGTTACCCGTTAATCGTTAAAAGACCATTGAATACTTGATAAGCCATGTTCTGTTCCGTGGTACTTTTGCGGTGGTCAGCCTTGTACATCCGGTCGTAATCATCTATCTACAGACATAAACCTATGCCTGTCCCTTTTTCGGTTCAATTCCCTAATCAAGGATGCCCCTACCAATATTTGGGTTGCTCACTCGTGGGGTTTACCGCGTTCCACCCGGACTGTTTCCAATCCAGCTGCGTCACTGTGGCACTTTCAAGTGTCATTATCCCTGTCATTTGATTTAGGATGTTCCACTGCCGTTAGCTTGTTCGGGCTACCCTGACTTATGACTTCATCAGGCACGAACACTACAGGCATCGCAGCCTGTGTGAGCATGGACTTTCCTCTGTATATGATAGATATACAGCGATTACGCAAGTACTCAATTCATTTCGTCATTCATTATAGCACAAATCTTAAACAAATACACTGGTAATTTTAATCATGATTCGGAATCTGTCGATTTTTTGCCGAAAACAGCTTTTTCAAGGTTGGACACACGTTTAAGTATATCGTAATTGACTTGGTGATTCGGTGCAGATGTGCGGCTTTTCGCCTGATCAGGCTGTTTTTTGAGCCGCTCATTCTCCTGCTGCAGTCTATCAATCTCCTGCTGGAAAGTTTCATAATCCTGTATAACTGTATCCAGAAATTCATCGACCTCTTCCTGATTGTAGCCTCGCATACCTGTTTTAAATTCTTTTTCCAGTATATCTTTTCCTGTCAGCTGAATCTGATTGGCACTCATTTCTCCGTTCACCTCAGACTGTCAATTATTCATGTATATAACAATACCTGTCCATAGGAATTTATATGACCTTATGATGTCATGTATGCCTAATTCAGTATAACATGATACCCGTTTGTTGTCTCATACCAACTTCACGCTTCACCAAATGGGGCTGAGCATGCTGGCCTCATTTGTCCATATCATCTGACTGGAATGAAAATGGCAGCAGATCATCAACTGTGACAGGCTTCGTTTCATTATTGTTGTTTGTTAAATAAATGACCGTGTCATGATCAAAAAATTCACTCATAACTTGACGGCATGAACCGCATGGCGGGACTGGCCGTTCTGTATCAGCCGCGACTGCCATCTCCGTGAACGTATACTCACCATCCGAAATAGCGTTGAAGATAGCTACACGTTCAGCACAGCAGCTGACTGGGTAGGCAGCGTTTTCAATATTGCATCCTGTATAGACCTTTCCAGATCCCGTTATTAGAGCAGCGCCAACTGGAAAACCGGAATAAGGAACATAAGCTCGTGCTTTCATTTCATTTGCATTATCCAGTAATGTCTGTGACCCCATCTTATTTCATCTCCTATAATGTGAGTGAGAGAATATTATAAGCAAAAATATGTGGTTTGTAAAGGGATTCAGACCTTTTTCAGTTCATTAAGCAGCTGATCCAGAATGAACTGGATGGAGTGATGAAATTCCATATACTGCTTGCGTCTCACGTCAACATAGTAACTGTTGAGCAGCAAAAGCTCCATATTCTCGCGTGTTGATGAGACCTGCTGCGGATGCATATTTATCTTTCGTTCTTTAACAGCCCTGAGTGCATTTTCCTCCCATTCGGCGAGTAGTGCATAAACAGGTTCTGTGCGCTTTTTAACCATTTCAAAAAAAGCTTTATCGAGTTTGCTTTCCGGTGGATTATTTGCCTCATAAATTGCTTTCAATTGATCAAGCTGTTCAACAAGCTGTCTGGTTTGCTGTTCTAACGTCATACCAATCCTATCCTCTGCTATAGTTTAATGGCCATTTCCAGTTTACCATTCAGATTGTTAAAAAACAGCCGGTATAACGACCTTTTCCTGAAATGGAGGCAAATTCAAATGAGAAGCAGTAACATGGCAGCTTCGAATATTAATGCAACTGATATTATTTATGCTGTTTAAAACGCGGCTGATAAGACTTCTCGAAACGTCCATCGCTAACTGTTGTTATTTTTTCTTCCATTAGATGTAATTGATCAGCTAGTTTGGTTAGTGCTTTTTCGGCTTCCTGCTTCTGCTTGGATTGGTGTTGTTTAAGAGGGATGGTCATTAGGAAAACATCTCCTTTTTTATAATACCTATAGTCGTATTTCGTGTTTTGCCCCCTATTCCCTTCCTGTCCGACAAAACTAGAAGAAGCATGCTAAAAACCGTGTAGATCCTTGTTTTTTAGACACACTAAAGACTGTTAGGAGGGAAGCATATGGGCAAAAAGAAACCATCTGAACAAAAAACAAACCGCCATCATCAGAAACAAGCAAACCGCAGCCGCGATAAAAAATTAGACGGCCCGAACCGCCCTTCAACCTGAAACGCATAAACATGGTACAGAAAATACGTGTCTAAATTAGGAAGAATGTCTTATAAAAAGGATTTGTGCTATCACAAATCCTTTTTTTACGTTAAAATATCTTTGACATGACTGTAAGCATACATCAGCCGTCGCCGGTTATAAAATTGCTTTTTAATTTGGGGATCTGGGGTTAAGGATACAGTGGCCAGCCACTTTGCTTGAACCCTTTTTCGTTTATTCCAGTCTCGCCGCCATTTATCCTGATGAGCAATGACCGGATAGACCGAACGCAGCAGAGGAGCGGCTTCTATCTCTATACCGCAATAGCGTTCATAATCCCGCCGTGAGCCGGTATGTTCAACTGACTGGGCAAATTCAAGCAACGGGCGGTAAACCTGCGGGTGGAACACAATCGAGGCGAGTGTTTTCCCCATTTCAATTCGTTTATTAATACTTGTAAAGTCATGAACGAATGCACCATATACATGCTGTGATGCTGTTGGCAGCAAAACAGCGTTTAAAAGGAAAAAATCCTGCAGGAAATATGCTGGACGCAGGAAAACACGGTACTTAAAATAGTCCTGCTTAATAACAGGATGCTCAATAACATTTTGCTCATTGATGATAAGCGCCAGCATTAGGCGCTCAGCATCCTGATGCTGCCAAAACACTTCCCACTCCTGTTGCATGTAGCGGGAAACCTGAAACGCCGGTAATAAATGAAACAGTGACTGCTGGGTATCTATCGAAAGCTGATAAAGCAATAATTGCGGATAGGCATCTGCAAAGATAAGCCAGTTAGAACGTTCATAAGTCATAAACATGCTCCAGCGCTGCCTGGCTGAAAGGATTGCTATAAAAGGGGACAGCCATAAGTCCGTCATATTCCAGCCTGCATTCCGGGAAACCATACTGGCCAAAAAAGCCCACTTAATTTCCGGAAAAGCGGCATAAAAACGCTGATAAGCTTTCGTACGAGCAATATTATCCACGTTGTGCTTATCGGTTTGGGATCGTATATAATGGATATAATCATGGTTGTGCCACCGGAAAGTTGTCATGCAATAACTCCTTTTTTACGTATATATAGTCAATGATTGGTTTTTTTGATATGATACTGTAATCAGGTTTAGGAGGCGTATCAGTGGATTATCCAAACGGCAAAAAAAGTCAGTATTCCCGCCGTCCATCGGCAGCAAATCAAACCATGAGCTTTAGTAATCGGGGGATGACACTGGAAGCGGATATAAACGCAACCAACACGTTTTATCGTGAAATGGATAAGGCTATGATCCATAAAAAGCCGACACCTGTTCAAATCGTTAACGTTCATTATCCCAAGCGGAGTGCCGCTGTTATTACAGAGGGCTATTTTAAGCAGCCTTCTACTACCGATTACAATGGCATATATCGTGGACAGCATATTGACTTTGAAGCCAAGGAAACAAAAAATAAGACTAGGTTCCCGCTTGGCAACATTCATGAACATCAAATAAGCCATATGAAATCGATAGCCACGCACGGCGGTATAACCTTTTTAATTATTCGTTTTTCTGTCTATAATGAAACCTATTGCATCCCTGCTGAAACATTTTTCCCATTCTGGGATAATCATTTAAATGGCGGGAAAAAGTCGATCCCGTATGAAACAATTCAGCGTCAGGGTTATCGCATTCCATTTCATTATCAGGCAAGAGTTGACTACCTGACCATTATTGATCAGCTTTACTTTTAGGTTGAAGGAGGATGCGTTATGGCGACAAATGGCCAGTCCCGCACTGCTAGAAGAAAACAGAAAAAAACGGCCAAAAAACCCACTTGGAAGAAAGTGCTTCTGATTATTGGTATTGCTGTACTCGCTATTGGTATCGGTGTTGGAGCACTGTTCACGTATTATATTGCCACAGCACCAGCAATTGATGCATCAGAACTCGAATCACCTTATTCATCTGAATTATATGATATGGACGGCGATTTTTTTGCAGATTTGGCAGGAAGCGAGCAGCGTACGAAAGTTGAATATGATGAATTGCCGCAAGTCTTGATTGATGCGGTTATTTCTACCGAAGATACACGTTTCTTTGAACACCATGGTGTTGATCTTTACCGGGTGGGCGGAGCTATCCTTGCCAACTTGAAAAATGGCTTTGGTTCTGAAGGTGCCAGTACTATCACACAGCAGCTTGTGGAAAAATCTTTTCTCTCACCGGAAAAGAAAATAAGTATTAAAGTACAGGAAATGTGGCTTGCCCTGAAGCTGGAGCGGCAATATTCCAAGGAAGAGATACTGCAATTTTACTTGAACAAGATTTATTATGGCAATCAGGCCTATGGTGTTGGAAGAGCAGCTGAGCTGTATTTTGGCAAAAGCGATCTCAGTAAACTGACATTGCCAGAGGCGGCTATTTTGGCTGGTTTACCGCAGAGACCAACGGGTTATAATCCATTTGAGCATCCAGATGTCATGAAGGATCGGATGCATACTGTGTTGGATCGCATGGTAGCTAATGACACTATAAAGGAAAGTGAAGCCAAAGAAGCCAAAGATGTGGACATCCCTTCGCTTCTGAGAGACAAAAAACCTGATCCAACGCCTTATCAGGCGTTTCTGCAGGAAGTGCGTGACGAGGTTAAAGAAAAAGTTGACGGCGCTGATATTTACACAGATGGGTTAAAGATTTATACAACGATTGATCAGGACGCCCAGGATCGTGTTGAATTCTTACTTTCTGATGATGCCGATAATCCAGTAAAATACCCTGAATCGATTGTCGATTCCCAGGATAAGGAACATAAAATGCAGGCCGGTATGACTGTTCTGGATACAAAAACCGGTGCTATACGCGCGATTGGCGGTGCCCGCGGCGGCCTTAAAAATGATGGGTATAACTATGCAACGGATATAGATCGTCAGCCAGGATCGACATTCAAACCAATCATGGATTATGGCCCAATCATCGAAAATGAAAAGTGGTCAACGTATCATCAATTAAATGATGATGGCCCCTATGATATTGCTGGAAGTGATGAAACAGTTACAACATGGGCAAGTCAGTATTATGGCTGGGTCAGCATGCGTTATGCTCTGCAGCAGTCACTGAACGTTCCAGCTGTTAAAACGTTTGATAAAGTCGGGCTTAAGCATGCTAAGTCATTTGCTCAAGGTCTTGGCATTTCAATTGGCGATACAGATATGAAACTAACCGATGGCATTGGCGGAGGCAAAATTGGCACGAATCCGCTTGAACTTGCGGGTGCGTACAGCGCGTTCGGTAATGATGGTGTCTATAACAAGCCTTATGCTGTGACAAAGGTAGAATTTCCAGACAGCGGCAGAACGGTTGAATTAACACCAGAGCCTGAGGCGGCGATGTCCGAATCAACGGCTTATATGATCACCGATATGCTGCAGACCGTCATTGAAGAAGGAACCGGCACACAAGCGAACGTACCTGGTTTGCCGGATGCTGGTAAAACAGGCACCACGACACGAGAAGGTGTGGATGGTTCACCGGATTCCTGGTTCAGTGGCTATTCGACAAATTATACCGTTTCGGTTTGGACCGGGTTTAATAATAATAATATAGCTGTCCCTGATACAAAAGTATCACAAGCGTTATATAAAAACATGATGGCGGAACTGTCGAAAGATACGGAGACAGCAGATTTCACCAAACCTGATTCAGTTGTGGAAGTACCCGTAGAAAAGGGTACAGACCCTGCCAAATTGCCTAGTGATTATACGCCGTCGTCTAAAATTGTAAACGAACTGTTTGTGAAGGGGACAGAACCAACGAAAACATCCGAACATTTTGAGGATCTTGATCCAGTCAGTGACTTGGAAGCTAACTATGATGAAGATGCCAATACGATTCAACTTGAATGGGACTACGATTCAGACGATGATGTTTCTTATGACGTCAGTGCGCGTATCGATGATGGCGACATGCAGAAACTGTCGTCAACCGATGATACGTCGATGGAAATTTCTGATGTGGAGTCAGATGCCGCATATGATATTCAAGTGGTAGCGAGAGATGATGATGGCCATACAAGTGATCCGGCTTCTGCGACCATTAAAGTGCCCGGAGACGAAGATGAAAATGAAGGAGAAGATGAAGGAGAAGATGAAGGAGATATCCCCGGTGTTAGCAATCTGAACGCTAAACGGGACAATTCAAATATAGATGTATCCTGGCAATATGATGGACCGCCAGCTCAATTTGAAGTTGCCGTGGCCGGTGGAAACAGCCAGCAGCAGACACAAACGGTCGCATCGAACGGAATCATCATTCAAGGCGTGCAGCCGGGTTCGTACACAATAACCGTGACCCCGATTGGTCAGAATGAAGGTAACAAGGGCGAATCGAACCGCACCCAGATTGAAATAGAAGATAATTCTGATAATCAGTCAGAGGGAAACCAGCAGGATAATAACAATCCTCAAAATGATAGTCAGAATGGAAATAACGATAACCAATCCGAGAATAACCAAAATAATGGTAATAATGATCAGGGAAATGGTGATGACGAAAATAACGAAAATGACGAAGATAACGAAGATGGCGGGGACGAAAATTGATCGTCCATTTAAAAAGAGACAGCTCCCAATTTTGGGAGCTGTCTCTTTAGGTTTTGGCAGCGTTTTTCTTTTTCATGCGTTTCTGCCCTTCCCTGCATAACGTCAAAAGCGGGCATTCTGAGCATTGCGGATTCTTGGCTGTACAATAATACCGGCCGAAAAAAATCATACGATGATGCGTATCCGCCCACTCGTCTTTTGTGACCTTTCGCATCAGCGTTTGCTCTACTTCCAGCACTGAATCCTTCCAGCGGCATATTCCTAAACGTTTAGCGACGCGTTCCACATGTGTATCGACGGCAATTGCTGGTTCGTTAAAGGCAACAGATGCGACGACATTAGCTGTTTTACGGCCGACACCTGCCAGTTTCATCAGTTCTTGTTTTGTCTTTGGCACCTCTCCGCCGTAATCATCAATAAGCATTTGGCAAAGCTTACGGATATTTTTGGATTTATTGCGGTATAAGCCAATCGATTTAATATCCTGCTGCAGCTCTTCTAAGGGAACAGCCAGATAATCCTCTGGTGTGGTATATTTTTGAAATAGTGAAGAGGTAACTTTATTGACTAAGTTATCTGTACACTGAGCTGATAGTACAACCGCAATCAGAAGTTCGAATGGATTCGCATGATCCAATTCACACTGTGCTTGCGGATACATCTCCTTCATTACATCCAGACAGTACTGAACCTGGGATTTGTTCAACATTCCCCTATTCCTCCTCGAGCCAATTATAATAAATCGATGTATCCCGTTCAGAGCTGCCGGAATCCTGTTTGGGCGCTTGTTTTTGATGGAAGGCTTTACTGCTTTGGCGCGCCTCTTCAACTGATTGAATACCTTTCTTCTTCCAGTCACGCAGAATACGATCAATATACTTAAAATTAAGTTTCCCCATTAATACTGATTCTCTCAAGCCAGCTTTTATAAGCTCAGGCGGCAGATTATCTTCATCAAGCCATGTATTGATCATTTCAATTTCAAAGGGTGATAAAGGCCGTCCAAACTCTTGTTCAAATAAGATAAAGATTGTTCCATCATTGTTTTCTTTCGCTTCCTGTTTTTCAGCAAATAACACTTCCCATAATGGATTAAGACTATACGCCTCAGTTATTTCGTTTTGCTCATTTCTAAATTGTTCAATGGATAAAAATTGCTGCTGAATAAGCTTGCGCAAAATATTAGCGCATTCCTTTTCAGTGATAGTTAAATGATTGGCCAAATCACCAGGCGTCGGAAAGTCATTTTTCTCATGTAAAAATCGCAGCAGCTGCAAAATAACCATGACTTCTCTTTCCGTCAGACCCAATGCGGCATATTTATCAAGTAATTGAACGGGTACAGGCACTTGGTTCAGTAAGATATCCTGATATGAAATAAATTTTGCCATACATGATACACCTCATTTCCAAGTATAGCACGATAAGGCCATGAATCTTAAACGAAGTCATTAAAAATGTGCTGTTATCATTATACGATCCCGCCGATATTTGTTAATACAGGCATTCACTTACATTCAGAACTGTCCGGCGAAAAAACCCTTGCACTTCAAGGGCAAGGGTTTTTCTGACAATGGTTGTTAAGACCCATAGGTTTCTGGTTTACAGATCGTGCGTTTCCAGTATTATGAATGCACTTCTGCAAATCGCCTGATTCGCTTGGCAGCTTCCTTCAGTGTTTCAGTTGAAACAGCATATGATAATCTTACGTTGCTCGGGGCGCCAAATCCGCTTCCCGGAACCAGAGCAACTTTTTCTTCCTCCAGCAAAGCTTTGACCCAGTCGTCAGCTGAATCAAATCCGCCTTTACGAACAGCTTCCTGTATGTTCGGGAATAGATAAAAAGCTCCTTTTGGTTTAACGCAGGAAATACCTGGTATATCCTTGAGCAAATCATACATGAGATTCAGCCGTTCATGAAATATCTCCCGCATTTGGTTAACTGGCTGATCGTCTGAACGGTAAGCGGCCAGTGCCGCATACTGAGCGATTGATGCTGGATTAGAGGTTGAATGGGATGCGAGACTGGTCATAGGCTGGATAATGTCCTTGGGCCCAGCGGCATAGCCAATTCGCCAGCCTGTCATTGCATGTGATTTGGACACGCCGTTAATAATGACTGTATTGGCTTTGAATTCATCAGATAGTGCCGCGACAGATACATGATCATCACTGGAATAAATTAATTTTTCATAAATTTCGTCAGAGATCATTAACACATTCTGCTGCACACAAACGTTTCCCAGCTGTTCCAGTTCCTGCTGATTGTACATCATACCAGTTGGATTGCTTGGTGAATTGATAATGAAAGCTTTTGTTCTCGGTGTAATAGCTTGTTTTAACTGATCAGGTGTGATTTTAAAGTCATTCTGTTCGTCAGCATTAACATAGACAGGCTGTCCTTCAGCTAATTTAACCTGTTCAGGGTAACTTACCCAGTATGGCGCGGGGACAATCACCTCATCTCCCTTATTCAGAAGCACCTGAAAAAGGGTGTACAAAGCATGCTTGGCCCCTGTTGTGACAATCACCTCATCAGAAGCATATGTCAGTTCATTATCACGTTTAAGTTTAGCTGTAATAGCCCCTTTCAATTCCGGTATACCGCCTGATGGTGTATATTTGGTTAACCCTTGACGCATCGCTTCCTCGGCTGCATCAAGAATATACGCGGGTGTATTAAAGTCCGGTTCCCCGACACCAAGTCCGATGACATCGTATCCCGCACTCTTCAGTTCGTTTGCCTTAGCTGTGATGGCCAGTGTAGCTGAAGGGGTTAATGATTTAACCCGATTTGCCAATTCCATTGAATCACTCTCCCTCGATTAGTTGATTATAACGCTGCAGCTTGATCTTTGTGCCGTCAAAAATAGAAAAAAGCGCCATAACATATCGATTTTTTGCGTCTTTATAGGTCGCTTCCCAAACCGGTTCTGGCCCATCTTCATCTTCTGCAGTGACACCCGGATCTATGCCGATCATTGTACATGATGAACATTCGCTGTTCCACTGATTTCGAATTGTTTCTTTGGAAACCATATCTGATTGTTGCACTGTGAGAGCTTCAGCCTGGTCCGTATCGAAAGGATAAAAAACGATCATTTTCCCCTTTTTCGCTTTTCCATAGACTGTGTAATAAGCTTTTTCACCATGATAACGCTGAATTTTATTAACGGTATTTAAGGACGTTTCTTTAAGAACCTGCTCCCTTACACGGTCAAAGTCGGCTGTACGGGAATCCTCGATGGTCTGATACAAATATACACCGAAAATAATACTCACTATAAGCAACAGACCTATGCTGCCGCACACCCATTTGAGCCACGCCGGAAACGTCATCCTGGTGATTTTATTAAACATTCTTCAATATATCCTGTTTGTGATATATCCGGCTTTGAATAACCATTATTTAGCCTCCGTTAATAAAGACTGTCAGCTTTATCATATTTTGCTACTTATACCGTTAATGGTGATGCAAACACTACGAGTAACGTTGAAATGAAATGAGCAGATTTGCATTTACAGCATACCGTATAACAAGCATTGCGGCAAATGTGTTTCCTTTAAATTTCAACAAAATTTCCGGCCCCATACTCTCTGGATACTGATGCAGTGCGACTGCATCAGTATTTTTCTTTGTGATCCGTCGCATTCGTTAAAACCATTCGGCTGCCTTTTTAATTAGTTCACGTGTCGAATCATACGTTTGTGGCACCGATGGGATAGAGTCGGTGAAGAACGTGCCATACTTTGCTTTTATAATACGTGCATCACAGACAAATACGATGCCCCGGTCACTGGCTGAACGTATAAGGCGTCCAAATCCCTGTTTAAACCGGATAACGGCGTTAGGCAAAGCCATGTCAAAAAAGGGATTCTTCCCCTCTTTTTGCAGCGAATTGGACTTGGCTTCATAGACAGGATGGTTTGGCGGTTCAAACGGCAATCTTACAATCACAAGACATGATAAGTCCTGTCCGGGGACATCAACACCTTCCCAAAATGAACTTGTACCTAAAAGAATGGACTGATTGAATGATTGAAAATTCTTTTTCAGTCTGGTCCTGCTGCCACTGGAAATACCCTGGGCAATTAGCATATACGTGTCAGTATCAATGGTTTCACTTAATAAAGCATAGGCTTTACGGAGCATATCATAAGATGTGAATAATACCAGCATACGCCCATCTGTTATATGCGCCAGAGAAATAATGGCTTCACATGTCGCTTGGATAAATGCCTCCTGATTTCCGTACCTTATGTCCGGAAAATCATTGGGAACCATGAGCTGCACCTGTTCCTGGTAGGGAAATGGTGACGGAATCTTGGCTGTCAGCAGATTTTCCGGAGAGAGCCCAAGTCTTTTCTGACTGTACGAAAATGAATTTCGAATCGACAGCGTTGCACTGGTTAAAACAATGCTGTCCTTTTGATTGAAAAGATCATTTTCCAGCAGTGCTGAAATATTGGTCGGTTCACTGTATAAATACACAGCATTTTTTGCGCCGTGCGCTTCAATTTCCATCCACTTCACCATCTGGTCATCCGATGTTAAGAAGAGTTGTTCCGCGCGGTCTATGATTGACTGAAGCGAATCCATGTGTTTAGGCAAGTCATTTGCATCACTGTGGTCAGCGGATCCTTCCAGTTTTTCTTTCAGCTGCGAAAGCATCTGAATCAGATCACGGAGATAAGATGTCAGCCTTGTGACCATTTCTTTTATGACTGACCAGGACGCATCGTCTTCTTTTTCTTCATAAAAGCGGTATTGTGTCCTTCCAATATCACTGAATGTTTTACGCGTCTTTTTCTGGTCGATGACATACTGAAACAGCATGCGGAACAAATCATCGAGTTCATATCTTGCCTTGCTATGAATAGCGTTCCATTTTTCTTCCGGAAAATAAACGGTTTCACTGCCTGACGCGCGCTGCAGCAGTTTGGCCAGCCAATTTTCACTCTTTGTTTCGCCAATTTGCGACAGAATATTCTGGGCATAGACATAATGAAGCCGCAGACCATAGTGTTTAGAGGCTGTTTCTTCCAAATGATGCGCCTCATCGATAATGGCTTTATCGTAGGATGGCAGCAATTGAAAGTCATTAAAGATGTCTGTGCACAGTAACGCATGATTTGTTATAACAATATCAGCCTGCTGCGCTCTTTTGCGGGCACGCTGATAAAACGAACGGGAGAACCACACTGATGACGGATCAGGCGGTCCCTCAGCGTCGGTTGAGATTTGCCGGTAGAACACATAGCCGCTGGAAGGAAGCTGAATTTCATCAATGTCCCCTGTTTCCGTTTCAGTCAGCCAGACAAGTATCATGGCTTTAGTAAGAGTGATGTCATAATTATCTGATTCCCTTGAGGCTAAAACCCGTTCAAACTTTTCCAGACTGATGTAGTGCTGTTTGCCCTTTAACAACGCGGCATCAAAAGAAAAAGGAACAAGTCTGCGAATGAATGGTATTTCCTCTTCAAGCAGCTGTGTCTGCAACTGGGTCGTATATGTGCTGATAACGACTTTTTTCTGTGTGGTTACAGCTTCATAGACAGCAGGCAGCAGATAAGCCAGCGATTTTCCAGTCCCGGTTTCTGCTTCGATCAATGCATGCTGCTTCGTTTGGAACGCATCGTATACTGTCTCGGACATGGTGCGCTGACCGGTCCGTTTTTCATAGTGCGTCATCTGCTGTTCCATTGTACCTTGCGTTTCATAAATGGCATCCAGGTATTCTCCAAAGAATGTGTCAACCTGCGGAAGGTCAGATTTGGCATTAGCCATGCTTTTAATCGCAAGTCCCCTGTAGACATCACTATCAGCACGCTTGTCAGATAAATAAGCAAGTCTCTGCCTCTGCTGGTCTAATAAATGGTATAAATCCGAGTCCAAGTCCTTTTCCAGCCACAGCAAATGATCTATTGTTTCATATGGCAGTGATCGCAGCTTCTGCAGCAAAGCTAATAATATGTGAGCTGTCATACGGGCATCGGTAATGGCACGATGCGGCTCATCATGATGAATTTGCAAGTAATCTGCCAGCTGCCCTAATTTAAATCCCGGAGCCTGGGGATAAAGAAAACGTGCAAGCTCGACTGTGTCTAACACAGCATTATGTAAAGCCGGAAAACCACTTGCAGTAAGCTCTTCGTTTAAAAAGCCGAAATCAAACGGCACATTATGAGCCACAAGGTAGCCTCCAGCAAATAAGTCAGTAATTTCTGCGGCCTTTTCCGCGAACACAGGTGCATTTTCCACGTGTTTGTCACAGATTCCTGTTAAATTGCTTATAAAGGCAGGAATTGGCATATTCGGATTTAAAAAAGTTGAAAAATCATCTGTTATGGTGCCATTTTCAATGACAACAATGCCTACTTCAATAATTTTATCTGGATTTACCGGTGAATGACCGGTTGTTTCTAAATCAATTACAACATATTTTTCATTCATTTTGCCACCTTACTCTCGTTAAACTTACCCAGGGAACATATGTATCATGCCCCGTTACGTAAGCCAGGAAATTTCACCGGAATACACGTTTTGCGTTTCACCAGCATCTGTCTGAACAAGCAATGCCCCATCATCTGCAATACCGGCCAAAACAGCTTCAAATACTGTCTGGTTTGTCTGTACTCTAATTCTTTCACCGATGCGGTATGCATATGTTTCCCATTTTGTTTTTATACCAGAAAAACCGATGTCAATGAAGGCATCGTACGTTTTCTCAAACGAGCGCAGCAGACTCTGAATCAGTGGAACAATCGGCTGGTCCTCACCTGTTTCTGACTTGATAGAAGCTGCCTGTTGTTTAAGGGGTGCAGCAAAATCGTAGAGTGTCTGATTGACATTCACGCCAATTCCTACAATGACATACTGAGTCCGGTCCTGTTCAGCCTGCATTTCAGTTAATATGCCAGCTATTTTTTTATGGTTGATAAGCAGATCATTCGGCCATTTGATAGCTGGCGCTGCTGCTGTTTGTTTTGTTATGACATCGGCAAGAACTGTTGCTGTTAAGAGTGTTAGCCGTGTTGCTGCAGCAGGCGTTATTGCTGGGCGCAAGATCAAACTCATCCATACACCCTTATTTTTGGCTGATTTCCAGGCACGGCCCATCCGTCCCCGGCCATTTGTCTGTTCGTCAGCTATGACCACCGTTCCATGTTCAGCATTGTTGCGGGCAGCTTGCTGGGCTATTTCCTGTGTTGATTCTGTCGATGTTTTATGGATAATTTTTTGGCCCAGCCATTCAGTCTCCAAACCCCATTGAATCGTATTTGGACTTACTTTATCCGGTGACTGAACAATTCGGTACCCTTTACGGGGAATACCCTCAATGACATAGCCATCCTTTTCTAATTCCTTCATATGTTTCCAGATAGCACTGCGCGAGATATGCAAACGGTCAGATAATAATTGACCGGAGATGTATGTACCCTCAGTCGTCGTTAATAGTTCAATTAAGTGATAACGGGTGGATTGCATTTTAACCATTCCTTTAAAGTTTCCTGACGGTTCGCAAGCTGTCCTGTCACAACCTGTTTTTCAAGCTGGTCAAGCGTTCTGCCAATCCAGCGGCCAGGTTCGTAAGCAGGAAAAACCCGGCGCAGTTCTGTTCCATCAATTTCCAGATCTTTCTTGGAATGGATGGGAAGTGAAGCTTCAATTTGCCTGACTGCATACGCTGACAAATCTTCAGTAAGCAGTATATTAACTAATCTGCAAAAATCACTATAAACATTCGCATCTAAACTATAGACAAGCCAGTGATCCAGCCCTTTGCTATGATAATACGACAGAGCTTCAGCTAAGGCAGAAGCGTCATGTTTAATCTGGTTAGAACATTTCCATTGCTTCACCCACTCTTGAATGGGTATGGCTGGTTCAATCCAGTGGAACAAGGCAATGACTGCCCCGAAAGACTTTAACGATTTCATATGCTGCGGTATACGCCCTGTTATAGCTGGATAATCTTTTAAAATGGGTAAATAGCCGGAGAGTGCTATTGTCTTAAAATAATGCATGCCTGTATTAATATACTGCCCTTCGAAGAATTTCGCTGTCTCCTGGGCAATCCGTTCTACAGCAATCGTTGCGATACCAGCATTCAACGTATTCATCGCTGTTAGAGTCGCTTCTTCAATCTGAAAACCAAGCTGACTGGAAAATCGGAGAGCGCGCAGAATACGGAGCGGATCTTCCCGGAAACGTTCATAGCTGTTTCCGACGGTACAAATCAAGCCCTTTTCCAAATCTTCCTTGCCATTGAATGGGTCAATCATGATCCCGTGTCGGTTCATAGCCAAAGCATTTATCGTGAAATCGCGTCTCTGCAGATCCTGATCAATTGTCTGAACAAACTGAACGGCGTCAGGATGGCGCTGATCTGAATAGTCATCTTCCACTCGGAATGTTGTGACCTCATAAGACTGCTGATCGTATCTTACAATCACTGTCCCATGCTGTAAGCCGACAGGGATGACTTTCTCAAACATTTGCTGAACTGTCTGCGGATGAGCAGATGTAGCAATATCAATGTCACCAATAGGCCGGCCAAGAAGCCAGTCTCTGAGGCAGCCACCAACAAAGTAGGCTTTGTGACCATTTAATTCCATTCGTTTCAGTATATCACATGCTTGTTCAAATTGTTTAGGTACCGGCACCTGCATCACCACTCATGTCACTGATAAGTTCATCATATAAATCAAGGTATTGTTTGACAATATCCCTTGAATAAAAGTGTTTTCGGGCATATGTCAAAGCATTTTGAGCATATTGCTTCTTTAAATCATCATCCTGAAGTAAGTAAACGGCATAGCCCGCAGCTGAATCGATATCACCGGGTTCAACAATAAACCCGGTTTCACCATGTTCGATCACTTCCGGAATACCTCCTGTGTTTGTGCCAATACAAGGTACTTCGCAAGACATAGCCTCCAGAAGAACCAGGCCAAAACTTTCTTTTTCCGACATCAGCAATTTTAAATCAGAAATTGATAGCAGATCACTGACATTTTTTTGTTTGCCTAAAAACAAAACGTGCTCGTTAAGTCCGAGTTCAGATACAAGCTGATACATTTCGGAGTATTCCGGACCATCGCCAACTAAAAGAAGTTTAGCCTTGACGTCATTTTTAATTTGCTGAAATGTGTAGATAACATCCTGGACCCGCTTAACTTTACGGAAATTGGAAATGTGAATGACAATTTTTTCATCTGCTGCAATGCCATATTGTTCACGGATTGATGGGTTGTCCGTTTTTGCATAATCGTCTTCATTGACAAAGTTATAAATGACCCGTATAGCTTTGTCAGCTTCAACAGTATTGTACGTTTGGTTGACAAGACTGTCGGAAACAGCTGTAACAGCATCAGATTGTTCGATGCCGTACTTAATCATTTTCTTGAGCGAATGATCAATGCCGAGCACCGTGATATCAGTCCCATGCAGGGTTGTAACAATCTTGACGTCATGTTTAGCGATACCTTTTGCCAGGATGGCACAGACAGCATGCGGCATAGCATAATGAACGTGCAGGACATCCAGTTTCTCCTGGTCGATGACTTCTGCCATTTTATTGGCAAGCGCAAGATCAAATGGCGGGTATTGAAACACCGGATAATGATTAAGTTCGACTTCATGGTAATAAATATTGGGATGGACCTCGTTTAGACGGAATGGCAGGCTGGACGTTATAAAATGGATTTCATGACCGTCTTTTGCCATCATCATCCCTAATTCTGTAGCGATAATACCTGAGCCACCGACTGTCGGGTAGCATGTGATACCTATTTTTTTCATGTGATAGGACCTTCCTGTTTCATTTCCTTAACACTCTGTCTTATATCATCCCGCTGTAGAGACTGGATTAGTATCTCAGCTGCTGCCGGGTTAGTTGCCAGCGGAATGAGATGAACGTCACATAAGCGCAACAGAGCACTGACATCCGGTTCATGCGGCTGTGCTGTCAGCGGATCGCGGAAAAAAATGACGATGTCCATGTCGTTATTGGCAATCTTTGCTCCTATTTGCTGATCTCCGCCAATGGGTCCGGATTGAAAACAATGTACCGATAAACCCGTCCCCTCGGCGATCTTTTCACCAGTTGTACCCGTGGCAAACAGGTTGTGTTCCTGAAGCGTGTGCCGGTATTTTTTGGAAAAATGAAGGATCTCCGGCTTCTTTTTATCGTGAGCAATCAATGCGATATTCATGGAACCACTCGCCTATTCAAGTATATTTTCCAGTCCATAAACAAGTCCGTTTAATGACATAACCGTGTTCACCGAAAGTTTAACCCCTTCCATAAACGATGCGCGGTTGTAAGAGTCATGTTTGATAGTCAGGGTCTGACCAGGGCCTCCGAAGTCAACTTCCTGATGCGCCATAAGTCCAGGCAGCCTGACACTATGAATGTGCACGCCATCCGTTTCAGCACCCCGTGCACCATCCATAACTTCTTTTTCGTCTGGATGGCCCTGCTGTTTGCTTTCTCGTGTTTCCTGCATCATCTGAGCCGTTTTAACAGCTGTACCTGAAGGCGCGTCCAGTTTCTGATCATGATGCTTTTCAATGATTTCAACATCCGGCAGGTATTTAGCAGCTGTTTTGGCAAATTGCATCATCAGGACGGCTCCAACGGCAAAATTGGGAGCGATGATACAACCAATGTTGTTTTGCGCTGCCAAATTCTCCAGTTCAGTAATTTGATCGTTCGTAAAGCCGGAGGTTCCCACAACTGGACGAATCCCCTGTAAAAGGGCTGCTTTTGTATGCTCAAAACCTGTCCCAGGCACAGTCAGATCGATCAAAACATCTGCATCCACTTTTTGAAAACATTGCTCAGGATCGTCAAAAATGGGGACATCTAAATCGGGAGCGCCATCAAGGTCGTTTAGGGTCTGGCCATTATTCTTTCGATCAATACAGGCAGCCAATTCGAACGTTTTGTTACGACTGACCATCTGTACAGCTTCGGAACCCATCTTTCCCCTGGGTCCGGCAATAACAATATTAATTGACATCATTTCATCCTCCTGTGCTGTTGAATGACGGTGTTAGTCTTTATGTGTCCAGCGATCGCTGTCACGTGTTTCGATTTTTTGCATTGACGTATCAAAAGCTTCAGATAGATCAATATCAAGTGAATTGGCGAAACAAGTTAAGACAAATAGGATATCACCAAGTTCGTCTTCGACCGTATTTACTTTTTCCGTTGTTTTTTTAGGCTTTTCACCATAATAATGATTGATTTCCCGGGCCAGTTCACCTGTTTCTTCACTTAGTCTGGCTATGAGGCTCAGCGGTGAAAAATACCCTTCTTTAAATTGGGATATGTAATCATCAACCCGTTTTTGCATTTGATCTGTCTGAAAAGCCGGGTGATCTGTCGTCATGTCCATCGCCTCTTTATTAGAAGTTAATCTGGTTTCATCTTAGCTAAAAGCAGCCATTTTGACAAATTATTGGCCTTTTTTGACTTGATTGCTTTTTACATGCAAGCTTATAATAAGCACTATCTGATTTAACAGGAAAGGAGGTTCTCGAATGCTGTTTGGGCTTAAGTTAAAAAATATCCTGTTTATTTTGCTTGGATCGGCTATTTTTGCGTTTGGTCTTGTACATTTTAATATGGAAAATAACCTTGGTGAAGGTGGTTTTACAGGGCTGACGCTGCTTTTCTATTTTCTGTGGAATTGGGATCCATCCATTTCGAATATCGTTCTTAATGTCCCGATCTTTTTCATTGGATGGAAATATCTTGGACGCAACACATTTATTTACACGATTATTGGAACCTTCGCTGTTTCCCTATTTTTGGACCTTTTTCAAATAAATCCTCTGCAGATTGATCTGCAGTCTGATATGACACTTGCATCCTTGTTTGCGGGGGTTTTTGTTGGCATCGGTCTGGGAATTATTTTTCGCTACGGCGGTACAACAGGCGGCGTTGATATTCTCGCAAGACTTGTCAATAAGTATGCCGGCTGGACAATGGGAAGAACCATGTTTTTATTTGATCTGCTGGTTATTGCAACCTCTATTATCACCTATTTGGATATGATACAGGGAATGTACACATTGCTCGCCGTTTACGTTGGCTCAAGAGTTATCGATTTTATTCAGGAAGGTGCTTACGCGGCCCGCGGGGCAACAATCATATCCGGACACAGCCAGGAGATCGCACAAGCCATTATTGAAAAAATGGACAGAGGCGTTACGGTCTTAGATGGACGTGGAAGTTACACAGGCGAAAAACGTGATGTCCTGTACTGCATTGTTGGCCGAAATGAAATCGTCCGGCTGAAAAACATGATTGATGCGATTGATCCCCAGGCATTTGTAGCTATGAGTCCCGTGCATGATGTTGTTGGAGAAGGCTTTACTCTGGACGAAAATAAAAATAAACTTCAGGACTGATGCGTCTCGTGTAACGGTTAAGCAAACAAAGAAAAATGGGCCGCAGACTCCAAATGCGCCCCATTTTTCCTGCAAGTATTATATTGTAAGCTGTGTTATCACTCACTGCTTGCGCTATAAATGAATATAAACCGAGCTAATTCAGCAACAGCGACAAGCGCAGCAGCCACATAGGTTAACGCAGCAGCATTCAGGACTTTCTTTGTCTCGCGCTCTTCATTATTGCGTATGACACCAGTTGATACGAGTTGTGTCATGGCTCGGCTGGAAGCATCAAATTCCACCGGCAGTGTCACCAGCTGGAAAAGCACAGCGGCAGACATGAAGACAATACCAAGTAAAATCATGTTGGTCATATCAAAAAATATGCCAGCCAATAAAAAGAAGATAGACAAATTGGAGCCCGTATTAGCGATTGGGACTAAAGCATGTCTGAATCTTAGAAACGCATAGTCCTGGTCATCCTGAATAGCATGTCCTACTTCGTGTGCAGCAATAGCGGAAGATGCCATCGACTGGCCATGATAGATGTCTTTGGAAAGATTGAGTGTCTTTTTTTGCGGATTGTAATTATCCGATAACGTTCCTTTTGTTTCCCGAATCTGTACATCATAGATACCATTCTCATTCATAATCTGACGAGCAACTTCAGCACCTGTCATACCAGATGATGTCGCTTTTTTGGAGTATGTTTTATACGTCTTTTTTACTTTTGATTGCGCCCATATCGGAATAATCATTAGAAGCGCTATATAAATTAAATAGCCGCCAATACCCTCGAGCATGTTCATTCCTCCATCACTTTTTATACTTCCGTAAATGTTATTCTAGGCTGTTAGTCAAAGACCGTCAACTATTTGAATTTTTATCAGATTGTTTCCGTTTTTCGGCTTTATACTTACGCCAGCTGACATACGTCAATGTAATGGCTATCGATCCGCCAACGATGCCTACTACCCAGTAAAACGGTACCATCGTCACATTGCCAGCAGCATCAGCTGGATGAGAATCTGCAAAGGCGATCATCGGTGCTGATAAAAGGCTGGCAGCCACTAAACACAGCGCAATTACCAGTAAACGCTTCAAGTCCTTCATGGTGTCACCTCACATAACATCTTCTCTACAATGTATGTGTTAATGAATCCATATATTACTTGTCATACTGCGATTTTTTGCCTTAATGGTTAAAATGTAAGCCAGCCCAATTGATACAATACTGAGCCAAAAGGTAAAATAGCCTATCTCATTCATATAAGTCATTAACGACGAGTAGACGGGCATCTGTCCAAAAACATAATCAATGATATCATTATGAAGAACCCACACAGCTGCAACAGCTATATGACGCCCTGCAATTTTATAAAACGGGGCATACAAGAGACCCTGAATTGCCATAGCGCCATGCGAGACCATCAGCATATAGCCCGGCCATCCCAGTGATCCTTCTACAGCTAATGTCAGTAAGTTCATAGCAACTGCCCAAACACCATATTTAAATAAACTTATCACGGCCAATGCTTCAATATAAGGAGCGTTCTTCCTGAAAAGAAAAAACAGCAGCACAATCGTAAAAAAGAGGGTGGCCGTCGGACTGTCAGGAACAAAAGGCAGAAAAAGGGCTGGCGTTTCAGCCATTTGATAACGATACCAATAAAATCCGTAAACTGTACCGAAAAAATTGATGATAAACAGCAACCATAATACCCGTTTATCACCCAATATGTATTTTATCATGACATATTCCTTTCTTATTAGAATAAAAACACCTTCACCAGCAGTGCTTGGCAAAGGTGTTTTTAACTGACAAGCTAGTTGTCATCCTCATCTTTATTCACGGACACTATAAATTCAGCAAGTGTCTGCAATTCTTCATCAGATCCTGAAAACTGACCTGCCGGCATAGATCCAATTCCATTTTGGGCAATGTCCTTAACCTCGTCAACAGAATGATCAACACCAATTAATGGTGGTGCCGACGCTCCTCCTTGAAGATCTTCACCGTGACAGCTCATACAATTATCCTTGAATACTTTATAGCCATCGGAATCCTTGTCAATATCTGTCTGTTCAGATGGCGGAATGGGCTGATTAGCCTCCGCCCGCTGTTCCCAATTAACTTCAGATGCCGATTCATAGGTCAGCCAAAAGACCGAAACAAGTGCCAGAAGCATCATGCCAACAGCAACGGGACGCCGATGGGGCCGTCTGCCCGGACCTTTATCCAGAAAAGGAGCTAATAGCAACCCGCCGAAAGCCAATCCGGGAATAACGATAATACCAATTAAAACGAATGGACCACTGGCAAAGTCATATTTCAGCAATTGATATAAAAATAAGAAGTACCAGTCAGGCAGTGGTATATAACCTGCATCAGTTGGATCAGCCATTCCCTCAAGCGGGGTTGGGTCGGCTATTGTGAGACAAAGAAAACCGACTAAAAATACAGATCCTGCCAGCCATTCTTTCAACAGGAAATTCGGCCAAAACGCTTCAGTCCTGCCAGGATACTCTGAGTAGTCTTTTGGTATATTCGGTTTGCGTTCAGCGGAGATACGGGAATCCCCGACAAACTTCATTCCTTTACCCTTATGCACAGCTCACCCTCCTCTTTATTATAATGGTCCGGATATTCCCTGCTTACGGATTAAGATAAAGTGTACACCCAGTAAAACGAACAATACAGCAGGCAGGAAAAAGACGTGAATCGCAAAAAATCTGGTCAATGTCTGGGCACCGACAATATCTTCATCGCCAGCAAGTAATGTTTTAAGTTCGTCCCCAATAAACGGGACGTCTGATGCAATATTTAATCCGACTTCAGTTGCAAAGTATGATTTGTTATCCCAGGGCAGAAGGTAACCGGTGAATCCCAGTCCAAGTATGCTGAAAAACAACAGGACACCAACCATCCAGTTAAGCTCACGCGGCTTTTTGTATGCGCCCTGGAAAAACACACGCAACGTATGTAGCAATAGCATGACGATTACCACACTGGCTCCCCAATGGTGCATTCCACGCACAATCTGGCCATGTGCCACTTCTGTCTGCAAATAGTAAACAGAACGCCAAGCATTTTCGATATCCGGTACATAATACATCGTCAAGAACATGCCGGAAAGTATTTGGATAACCACGACGAAAAAAGTCAGTCCGCCAAAACAATAAACAAATGCGGAAAAATGATGAGCCGGATTAACGTGTTCAGGGACTTCGTGGTCTGCCAAATCGCGCCATAATGGTGTTACATCAACGCGCTCGTCTATCCAATCATATAACTTTTGCAGCATTGCCCCTTAATCCTCCTCTCTTGGTACTGCCTTACCCAGAAACAACATACCATTTTCGACTTTTTGTTCATAAATATCTAATCCCTTTGGCGGCGGTGTTCCTGGAACATTTTCGCCATCCTTATAGTACAGCCCGCCATGGCAAGGGCAATAATACTTATCGGGATGGTCATCGCTGCCTTCCCATGAAACAACACAACCAAGATGTTTACAGATTGGCGAAAGCGCAACGATGTCGCCATTGTCATTTTTAAAAACCCACGCTGATTTAGTTACATCGGATTCATACCAGCCATCTTGCTGGCTTATCTCCCAGTCCACGCGCTGTGGTTCACTTGTAATATCATCGACGGCAATCTGAACGTTGCTGAAATCGCCATCATTTGTTTCTTTCTGCAGAACTGGATCAATTGCCATTCTTAATGGCGAAACGATTAAGCCAGCGGCCATAAATCCACCTACACCTGTAAGCGTGTAATTCAAAAACTGACGACGGGATACAGGTTGTTTGTCTTTGCTCATTAAATTTCCCCCCTCTATACATTTTTCACGGACCTTATTATATAATCAAATTACTAGGACACTGCTATCATAGCGTAAACTCTTGATCCGGTCAATATTTTCCATTTTCTGTACTGATTTGCAGTGTGCCTCTTCTTTAAGTATATCAGATGCTTGAGATGAAATCGAAAAAATATGCGTTTAATTCAAACTTTTTTCCAATAGGAACGTATTAACTTTGTTATTTCCTGCACCTGACTGCGCATAAAACTTTGCAGCTCATTTGATTTTATGGATTCGAAAGCAGCTGATTGAAGCCATAATAATGTTCCTTCCAACTCCTCTTCCCTGGTTTTCCAATCTGAATCCAGAGTGACAAAAAATATGTAGCTAAACGGCTGTGAGCGAATATCACTAACCCATGTGTGCAAACGATCCATTTCCGTTTTCTTATCTGCTGTTGCCAGATAAGCGAAATCCGGTGTTAAAACGACCCGGCCAGTCAGTTCCTTTTCAAGCTCGCGCGTGAATAAAGTGATCATATCGCGCTGAAATGCGTTGTGCTCAAGATTGGCATCATCTGACAACTGAAAGGGAAGCAATGGAATAATGGCAGTATCTACATATTCTTTAGCCTCACTATATTGCTGCAGATCTTCCTTAGTCCATTTCATAGTTTGCGTCTTTTCCTCCTGTCTATACATTTATTCTAAAATAGGTTATTTAACTTTATATTAGCCCACTGATACCAGGAAAAGCAACCTTAGAAACCCCTTTCATTGTCTGTCAGGAAACTTAAACTAAAAAATAGCCAGTATGACTGACTATTTTAATTACCTGCTGGCTATTCTGCTTTAATTAGCCATCCGTATTTTCTAACTTATGCAACTGCTTCACCCATTTATTGAAGTTTTGCTTATGACGCTTATCCAGAGCCTTATTGATGTTTTCTTGTATGGTTTTGAGCTGGTAGTCATAAATTGTTTTCTCTAATATTTTCTGTGCCCTTTCCTGATCCTCAGCGGTGATAAAATAATCATCCGGAAGAAACGGATTATCGATAAGTACGGCCGCATATAATGCATTCTGATTCTCATTCTGGAAGCTTAACTGAATATACAGAGGTGTGTTCTGATTCATACGAATATCATGAAACGCTTTTTCAGGGTCCGTCGTCACAAGCTGCTTTTTGTGAAAGCGAAAGGCTGTCTCAGTCGAACTGGTGCTGCTTATAATAAACCCTCTGGGACAGAATTTAGCTTCGCGCACAAAATGAACGTTTGACAGAAGTGTCTGGTGATTAAGGATATAATTGAGAATCCACACGCTTTCACGTTTTTTCAGTTGATAATGACTCAAAAACCATTCGATAAAACTCTTTTTATCCTGAACGGAAACAGGCGATTGCATCAGGATCGAGGCCTCCTCAAAATTAGTCCATGAACGTTAAGTATCTTGCGTATCCTTCAGACGCTCAACATACTCTTCAATGTCTGCATCCATTGGCTGGATAGCTAAATAAGCTTCAAATATTTGCAGAGCCGTTTCGATTCTTCCTTCTTCTGTCAGAAAATAGCCATATTCTTTCAGGAAATCGCTATCCTGGTTTAAATGATTGTATGCTTCCTGATAATGGGTTAATGCATTCTGATAAGATTCTAATTCATTATAGGCTCTTGCCAGTTCCCATTCATAAAGAGGATCGGTTGCCTCAGTATCCTGGACGCTGGTAATAAGCTCAACGATATCTTCGTGCTTGTCTTTTTGCTTTAGCAATTCAACCATAAATAACAGCGCCTCTTTATAATCGGGATCAAGGGCAATGGCTTCTCTAACCCACTTTTCACTTTCTTCATCTTTACCCAGCTGATGGGCTATTGACCCAGCAAAAAAGTACAGCTCTTTATTAAATTCATCAATTTGAATACCCTGTTTAGCTGTCTTAAAGGCCTCATTGATCATGCCTTCATCTTCATATGCTTTAGCCAGCTGATAATAGGCTGTATGATAATACATATCCTGTTCAATAACGCTCTGCCACGCTTTAATTGCTATATCACGGCGTCCTGCATGCAAGGCTGTGAAACCATATTTAAACATCGTATCCGGGTGTTCACTGTCAATATCCTGGTACAGTTCCAGTGCTGTTTCATATTCGCCGGATGCCGCATAGGCTTCGGCTAAACGGTCATTAACTGATATATTAGCCATTTCTTTTGTAACCTGAAGGACTTTTTCGTAATACGTAATAGCTTCCCGGTAGTCGCCATTCGAAAACAGCAGCTCGCCTAAAGCAAAATCAATAACAGGCTCAGTTGGTTCCTGCTGCTTGGCAGTTAACAGTTTTTGTTCCGCCACCTCAAACAATCCTTGAGCCTGATAGAGATCTGCCAGCTGGATAAGTGTCTGTACATAATCCGGGTCTTCTTCCGTGATCTCATTCAGCAAATTGATAGCTTCTTCGTCGTTATCCTGTTCGATATAGACATCTGCCAGCATAATTTTTATCTCGCTTTCAGCAGGAAAACGCTGCATGAGTTCTTCCAGCAAATCGGCTGCTTCAGCTAAAAAACCCCATTGCGTAAATAATTCAGCAATGGTAAATTTCTCCTCATCATCTGCCTTTGGCAAATAGTCCTCCAGCATTGAAATGGCTTCATCAGATTGTTGCGCCTCCATCAAATGAACGGCTTCCATAATGATAGGATCCATGGGGAACATCCTTTCTCTTTCACGGTAATCATATCAGTTTATCATACAGATCTGGGATGTATCTGTAAACAGAAAAGAATCTGCCTGAAACAGATTCTTTACCAATTACTTGTAAGCTTGCGCAAATCCCGAAAAAACCCGGGGTAAGAAATATCGATAGATGATGTATCATCAATCACAACGTCATGACTGGCTCTAAGTGATGCAACTGCAAGCATCATAGCAATCCGGTGGTCATTATACGCTGATGCCTTTCCACCGGTCAATCGCGAAGTTCCTCTGATTATCATACCATCTTCTGTCTGTGTAACCCGGGCACCGAGGCGGATCAATCCATCCGTGATGGCTTCAATTCGATCCGTCTCTTTCAAACGCAATTCACCCGCATCGCGGATAACTGTCTGGCCTTCAGCCTGTGTAGCAGCAAGAGCTATAATTGGCAGCTCATCAATGAGCTTCGGGATGATGTCGCCTTCAATAATGATGCCCTGAAGATTTTGCTGGGTTACCGTGACGTCACCAAACGATTCACCAGCCATCACTTGCTGGTTGGAGACTGTTATACTTGCTCCCATTTGTTTTAATACATCGATCACACCTGTACGCGTCTCGTTTAGTCCGACATTAACCAGCGTTAATTGGCTCCCCGGTACGATCGCTGCAGCTGCCATGAAAAAAGCGGCAGAGGATATATCACCGGGAACATGAACGTCTGTTCCTTTTAATGCAGTTTGATTTGTCAGCCGAATCCGGCCGTCTGTTTCACTTATGTCAGTTCCAAAAGCCCGGAGCATCTTTTCAGTGTGGTTTCGGGTGGGAGTCTTTTCGATCACTTCGGTCAGTCCATCAGCCAATAGCCCACCTAAAAGAACGGCAGATTTAACTTGAGCACTTTGGACAGGAAGTGTGTACTGCATTCCTTTGAGCCCTCCACCTCTAATTGCCATAGGTAACAATGATCCGGATGCGCAGCCGTCAATGCGGGCCCCCATTTTTTTGAGCGGCCTGACAACCCGGTCCATCGGCCGGGATGTCAGGGATGTATCACCATAAACCGTCGTGAACAGCGGGAGACCAGCCAAGACACCAAGCATCAATCTTGCCGTTGTTCCTGAATTACCAAGATTAAGCGGTGCAACAGGCTCTTTAAATGCGTCGGGACCGTTGCTGTGAATTTTCAGAGAGGTATCATTCTGTTCAATTTGTACACCCAGTTGTCTGAATGCATCAGCCGTTCGCATGCAGTCCTCGCCAGCCAAAAAATTTGTAATCACTGTTGTGCCTGTCGCAAGGCTTCCCAGTATAATGGCACGATGGGTTATTGATTTATCACCAGGTACTTGTATCTCCCCGATTAGAGGTCCTGATGCAGGGTTTAATACGGCATGTTTCAATGAGCCACCCACCTTTCATTCATTTACTCATCAAGCATCAAATCATAGCCTTGTTGCTTCAGCAGCTTATAACTTTTTAACTGTTCTTCTTTACTTGCAACACTTAAACGAAGCACGCCTGTTATCCCTTCGCGTATTTCAAGTATACGTATATTGGTAATGCTGATCTTTTCGGCTGCCAGCAGGTTAGCAACGGTTGCAATCGCTCCTGTTTGGTCACGTATGTCGACATATAGGTCATAAAAGGACGGAATCGCCCCCTGTTCCTGGGCTCCGAGTCCGTCCCGGTAATCTTTGGCCTGTTTTAAATAAGCCGTTAAGGCCGTCTTATAATCCTGCTCTAGCATTTGTTTAAGTGCTTCCATCTCCTCAATCCAATCATTAAGCAATTGAACGAGTTTTTCTTTATTGTGATAGAAAATATCCTGCCATAAATCCGGATTACCTGAAGCTATGCGGGTAACATCACGAAACCCGCCAGCGGCCAGCTGTGGAATAAATGCGTGTGTATCCCCCCATTTTTTGGCCTGCTGGACAAGGGCCGAAGCAATCAGATGTGGGAAATGGGAAATTACCCCGGTCATCTCGTCATGCTCGTTTGCCTCCAGTCTGATGATATGGCTTTTCGTTTCCTTGAGCAAATGTTCCAGTGACTTAACAGCATCTTCGGTACAATCTCTGGATGGAGCCAGTACATAAATGGCATTTTCGAACAGATGATCTTTAGCAGCTGTAATACCTTTTTTATGGGAACCGGCCATCGGATGTCCGCCTATAAACTGAATACGAGGATTCTGCAAATGATCAGAAGCATCAGCGATCGGCTGTTTAACAGAAGATACATCAGAAACGATCACATCTCGTTCAAAAGTCATTTGATCCAATTCCTGCAGATACTGAATGGTTTCTGTGATCGGCGTTCCTAAAATAATGATATCTGCTTGATATGCGCTGTCTGTCAGATCTTCACACGTTTCATCAATAACATGATTGATCAGAGCGTATGTGAGTGTCGTTTGATTACGATCATAACCAATAATATAATAATCCCCTGACTGGCGAAAACGCTTGGCCAGCGATCCCCCAATCAGTCCCAGTCCGATCATTAAAATTGTCTGTTTCACGACCATGTCCCCTCAGTAATCGCTGTATTAAGCTGGTACAAGACACGTTGGAGTTCTTGCATGTCTGTCTCGCTGCCAATCGTTATCCGTACGGTATCAGGCACACCAAGTCCTTCGCCTGCCCGGACAATAAAACCATGCTCAAGCAAATATTGGAATGTCTGCTCGCCGCTGATCGGCATGGATATAAGCAAAAAATTGGTATGAGAATCATAATAGTTCCATCCAATCGAATCGAGAAACGCTTCAAATGACCGTTTAATTGCCTGGTTGCGGGTGACGGTATCGTTAAGAAAAGCCTCGTCCTCCAGCGCAGTTATAGCCGCTTTTTGAGCAATCGTGGACGTATTAAATGGTCCTCTGACAACGTCAAGGTCCGAGATAAGGCCCGAATTCGCGATGCCATAGCCAATTCGCAAACCTGCGAGACCATACGCTTTGGAAAATGTACGCAGCACAATTACATTGTCATACTGCTGAAGATATTGTAAAATCCCCGGCTGAAATGTACTGTCGACATACTCCAAATAGGCTTCATCCAGAACGATTAGAACATCCTTTGGACATTGATCAAGAAAGTCATACAAATGATTACGAGGGATGAGGCACCCTGTTGGATTATTCGGTGAACAGAGCCAGATAACACTGGTTCTTTGATCAATGGCTTCCAGTATAGCAGAAAGATTATGATAGCCATTGACTGTTGGCACTTCTTTAACCTGAGCCCCCTCGACAAGGGCGTTATGTTTATACTGCGGAAAAGTTGGTGTTGCCATAACTGTATTCACACCCGGATACAGGAAAGCACGTGTGATAATCTGTACAATTTCATCCGTTCCACTTCCAAAAATAAGCTGATCTTCTGAAACTTTCAGCCTGTCAGCCAATACATGTCTTAATTCTCCCGTGTAGCCATCAGGATATAAATTGAAAGAGGACTGGTACCTGCTGAAATAATTAGTCACTTCCGGTGAATGGCCAAATGGATTTTCATTTGATGCCAATTTAACAATTTTATTCAGCCCGTATGTCTCTTTAACTTCTTCAATTTGTTTACCCGGCTGATAGGGTGTCATATCCTTTAATACCTGTTTACTTTTCATGTTGTTTACCCCCTTGTTCATTTGATGACAGCAGTTCGTTCTGGAATGTCCTCAAATAGCTGAGCATGTGACGATCATCTATTTCACACATAACGGGATGGCCGATTTTCTGCAACAATACCATTTGAATGGTGCCACTGACTGTTTTTTTGTCACTTTTCATTTTGGTGAAAATGGTCTCAGAATTAATTGACGGCCACTTCAGTGGGTACCCGTTAGATTTAAGCCACCTGTATATAGCGTTGTATGGCAGTTTAACGCCATATATTTTTTCACTGACCCAGATAGCAAACAGTAAGCCAATCGCAACGAGCTCGCCATGCGTCCAGCTGCCATAACCAAGTATTGTTTCCAATGCGTGTCCTAATGTATGGCCAAGATTTAAAAATTTGCGTTGATCCGTTTCATACTCGTCAGCCTCAACAATCGCTGCTTTAACATCAATGCCGCTTATCAGCTGATGGGACAGCTTTTCACTTGTCAATGCTGATAAATCATTCGCCATGACTGCTTCATACATCGCGCTGTCTGACAACAGTGCTTCCTTCAGCAATTCTGCATAACCAGATCTGATTTCCTGTTCTGTAAGAGTCGCAAGGGTTGTGACATCGTAAATGACCGCAGCGGGAGCGTGAAAGCTGCCAATCATATTTTTACCCTGTTCATGATTGATAGCTACTTTTCCTCCAACACTGCTGTCATGGGCCAGTATTGTTGTCGGCATTTGAACGTAGTCAATACCGCGCATAAATGTCGCTGCAACAAATCCGGCTACATCCCCGACAACGCCACCGCCAAGGGCAATTATGAGCGAATTTCTTTCGAGACCGAATTCAATCGCTTTAGTCTGGAGTTCATAAAAGACATCAATGCTCTTTGCGCTCTCTCCTGACTGAATTGTATGAACGGCAACATGCTTCTGTGACAAACTTCTTTTGACATCTTCTAAGTAATAGCGGGCAACTTTTTCATCCGTTACAATTAAAATAGATGGATACGTCTTAGGAAGATAGTCTGCAGTCCAGTGACGCAAATTCTCCCCGACATATACGTTATAGGTATGCGTTGCTGCCCTGACGTGCGTTACATTCACTAAAACCACCTTATTTCGTTGCGGTAGTCCTCGACGGCCTGTTTAAGTTTGGGAAATTGGTCATTTGGAAATTGTTCGGTCAGGGCATTCGCCAATTCAAAGGCAACAACATGTTCCATAACAACAGCTGCAGCAGGAACGGCACAGGCATCAGAGCGTTCAATGCTGGCGCTGAACGGCTCTTTTGTTTCAATATCAACACTCTTAAGCGGCTTATAAAGGGTTGCAATGGGTTTCATGACGCCTTTGACAACAATAGGCATGCCCGTTGTCATGCCGCCTTCGAATCCGCCAAGCCGATTCGTCTTCCGGTAGTAGCCCGTTGTTTCGTCCCAGGCGATTTCATCATGCACATCACTCCCATTTTGGCGGGCTGCCTCGAATCCCAGACCGAATTCGACACCTTTGAAGGCATTAATACTGACAACATTGCCGGCGATCCGACTGTCCAGCTTTCGATCATACTGTACGAAAGAGCCAATACCAGCAGGCATCCCTTCAACATAAACTTCCGTAACACCGCCAAGTGAATCCCCATCCTTTTTGGCTTGGTCGATGGCATCCATCATGGGCTTCTCAGCATTGTCGTCCAATGTGCGAACAGGCGATTCCTCAGAGATACGCTCCCGTTCAGCTGCCGCCAGGCTGGTATTTTCCTCTGCAGTAATACCGCCAATTTCTTTAACATAACCTGTGATATCGATTCCCAGTTGTTTCAAAAGCGTTTTGGCTATAGCACCTGCAGACACACGTGCAGCCGTCTCTCTTGCCGAAGATCGTTCCAGGACGTTTCGCATATCTCGATGACCGTACTTCAAGGCACCATTCAGGTCGGCATGTCCGGGCCTGGGACGTGAAACAGCCCGTCGTGATTTTTGCCTTTCTTCCGGAGGATCTTCGCCCATAATGTTGACCCAATGCCGAAAGTCATCATTATTTATGACGAGCGAAATGGGCGACCCCAACGTGTAACCATGCCGAACACCACTGGTGATTTCGGCTAAGTCTTTTTCAATTTGCATGCGTTTGCCACGTCCGTACCCTTTTTGCCGGCGCAGCAATGAGGCGTTGATATCTTCGCGGTGCAAAGGCATATTAGACGGTACCCCTTCTACAATGGTCGTCAGTTGCTTACCATGTGATTCACCGGCTGTTAAATAACGCATGAGACTTCCTCCTTTGCGATTTACACTATAGCATAGGAAATATAAAGGCTAATTGACCTTTCATAATCGAATAAACAAGATACAGATTAAAGTTTATCATACTATATCATAAATGATCTGTTTTTTGTTAAAATTCTCATTAAAAAACGTTTGACAAATTAGACAAACGCTTTAAATACTTTAAAGGTTATTCATTCTTTTGATAAAAAAATGTATCCTTTGAATCCAACCGATAGTTTTCTGGTTTAAATATTTGTTCGGTGCTCCCAACAAATAATACGCCGTGCTGCGTCAGAGAAGAGGCAACGTTTTTGTAGATAGTGGATTTTGCTGCTTCTGTAAAATAAATCAGGACATTTCGGCAGATAATCAAATCAACATTTGCTGGATAGGCATCCGCCAATAAATCATGCTTTTTAAATTGCACACGCCGTTTAATCGCATGATCAAGATGAAACTCATTTTCCTTTTGTATAAAATACTTTTGCCGCAAATACCAGGGCAATTCTCTTAATGATTGTTCCGGATATATCCCCTGTGCCGCTTTTTCCAGCACCCCATCGTCAATATCTGTCGCCAGAATCTGATAATCTGCCTGCGGAAAATTGTGATCAAGCATGATGGCGACGCTATAGGGTTCTTCACCAGTTGAACAAGCAGCACTCCATATGGTCAGCTTTTGCCTGCTTTTTAACAGCTGGGGCAGAATGGACGATCTTAATACATCCCACCGCTTGCTATTCCTATAAAAGTTGGAGACGTTAATCGTTATCCTATCAAGCAATTCATCAAGAAGGCTTTGGTTCTGGTCAATGGCTGATAAATAATGGTGAAATGTTTGAAAGCCGTTTTTATCCCGCAGCGATGTGAGCCGGCGTTTCATTTGTGTTTCTTTATATAAAGTTAAATCAATGCCGTGTTTCGCTTTCATTTCAGCCGCAAAATCCAGGTAGTCATCTGTCATAGTGAACGCCTCATTTATCATTTTTGCAATCGTTCTGTCCTTTTGTAAAAAGCCTCCGCAAAAAGGGAGGCTTTTTTCATCTTAAATCATGTCGCCAGGAAGCGGTCATGATGATTTAATAAATCCACTCACTGTCCTGTTTCGTATACGATACTGTGTCATCTTCCGGAAAGAACAGCTTCATTTCCTTTTCTGCGCTTTCAGCTGAATCAGATCCGTGAATAATATTTTTGCCGACGGAAATGCCATAGTCGCCACGGATTGTTCCCGGCGCAGCTTCAAGTGGCTTCGTATCGCCCATCATAGTACGTGAAGTTGTAATGACATGCTCACCTTCCCAGACCATGGCCAAAACAGGTCCAGACGTGATGAATTCAACTAATTCACCGAAAAACGGCTTGTCCGCATGTTCACCATAATGCGTTTTAGCTAGTTCAGTGGATATTTGCATCAGTTTAGCACCCACCAGCTTAAATCCTTTCCGTTCAAATCGGCTGATAATGTCCCCCGTTAAGTTGCGCTGTACGCCATCGGGTTTAATCATTAAAAATGTTTGTTCCATTGTCAACATCCTTTTTATGTATTTTGCTGCTGATTTCCCTGAAATTTTAACAAATTTTAAGGGAAATCACAATCAGTCTATGATCTGCGGCTGCCGATATACTTGGCAATGCGCTGTAATGTGAATTTCGCCTTATATTCGGGCAGACCTTCTAATTCCTGCAATGCCTTTTGTAAGTAGCGATCGCTCAAACGATATGATTGCGGGATTGCTTCACTTTCTTTCATTGTGACAAGTAATTGCTGCCATTCCTTATCGGACACCCCTGATGGTTCACTGAATGCCGCAGATAACTGCTGATAAAACGTTTCATCCTTCATGGCAAATAACATTGGCAAAGTCACATTGCCTTGAAGAAGATCATTGCCCGCAGGTTTACCTAATTCAGCCTCAGATGCGGTGATATCAAGTATATCGTCGATGATCTGATACGACATACCAATATAATAACCATAACGGAATAATTTTTCCTGATATGCTTCTGGAACATTGGCGGCGATTGCGCCCATTTTGCAGCTTGTGGCGATAAGCAGAGCTGTCTTTCGTTTAATTCGGCGCAAATAGTCACGCAAATTCTGATTCCAGTTATATTTGTCCTTAATTTGTTCAACTTCACCCGTTGAAAGTTCAACCATCGTTCTTGAAAGTGTATGATGAGCGTCAGGCTCCAAGAGAAATGTAATATACTCAAGTGCCCTGGCCAGAATGAAGTCGCCGGTATACATGGCGACACGGTTTCCGTATAATTGTTTAATGGTTGGTTTTCCACGGCGGATGGCCGCATCATCTATGACATCATCATGAACCAGTGATGCCATATGGATAAGCTCCAGCGAGACAGCAACTGTCTTAGCCCGTTCGATATCAAAACGCCCAAATTGGCCACACAACAGGACAAAAACAGGACGGATCCGTTTCCCCCCTGCCTGCAGCAATTTTGTGGAAGACTCGCGTAACAGATGATGGTCTGCTTGAATGGCTTCAATCAAGGCTTGTTCAATGGCATCAAGTTCTTTTTTTAAGTGTCCGTACGTTTTTGACAGTTTCATACATGTCACCTTTTATCATTTCATCATTTCATCATTCTTTCGTTCCCATGTGCATCGCTGCAACGCCGCCAGTATAAGACTTCACCCTGACATGTATGAAGCCAGCTGAAAGAAACATTTGTTTAAGCTTCTGCTTATCCGGAAAATGTTTAGCGGACTCCTGCAGCCAGGCGTATTCCTGATAACTTTTTGCAAGCATTTTCCCTAATAGAGGCATGATGAAACGGAAATAAAAATAATAAACCTGGCGGAAACCAATCAGGGTTGGCTGTGAGGTCTCCAGGCATACAACTGTCCCACCTGGTTTAAGAACACGATACATCTCTTTTAGGACAGCCATATAATCAGGTACATTGCGCAGACCAAAACCAATCGTCACATAGTCAAATGAGTTGGCGGCAAACGGAAGGTCCATCGCATCTGCTTGCATTAATGAGAGCTGACTGTACTGCAATGATTGATTTTTCTTTTCCGCTACCGAGAGCATATTCGAACTAAAATCGAGGCCAATGACTTCACCACTGCTTCCAACCTCTTCAGCAAGCGAAAGTGCCCAATCGCCTGTGCCGCAGCAGACATCCAGTGCACTGGCACCTTTTTCAACGTTCATGCGCTTCATGACGTCTTTTCGCCAGGCTTTATGCCGCTTAAATGAAATGATTGAATTCATGGAATCGTAATCGCCATAAATTTTTTCGAATACCTGATGGACGCGTTCTTCTTTTGTTTGCTGTTCCATGGATACCCTTCCTCCACTATTGTACTTGACTGTTTGTTGAAAGGTGCAAACGATTCCTTATGAGCGATACAGCAGACGTAAGATGTGCCGGGAACTGTGCCAGCTGTTTATCAATCACTGAGTTCTCTTTGCTGATAACAAGATCGATTGTGTCAAGAACCGTCTGATAATCTGTCACAGGGTTACTGGAAGACCAGGGGTCAAATGCCGTATCGAGACCGGAGGACATAATATGGTGTTTGATGGTCATCAACTTTTTAATAATGAGCCACTCGGCGGCGATACTGCTGAGCGCTGTTTCACCAACAAATTCAGCCATACGCATGATCAAACGCGATTCCAGTGTTTTAATAACATCAATAAATGCCTCTAGTGAATGAAACGTTTCATGATATAATTGCATTTTCAACTCATTAATTTCGGTGATCGAAGTCGCCAGAGCACGCGTCATACCAGTTTCTTCTGCTTCTGACAGAATCAAGTAATATAAACCGCTATAGTAGTCGCCGGCCAGCACAGATAATTGTTTTGTTTTTTCACTCTTATCACATGACACTGACTCATCTGTATCTGTTACCTGATCATGAGTGTCAAGCGCTATTTGAATTAGCATGGCTGTCACAATATAGTGTTGTTTTCTTTCTTCAGATACAGCTGATTGTTTCAGTATTGACGACATGACACATAATTTAGATTCATCCGGAGAGGGCGTCTTCACATACTGCTCGATATAGTCATGGTGCATTTTATCTTTTATGAGCGCTTTTAAATGGCGAATCTCCATGTCGGATGTATACAAAGCAACCACCTGAGCCCTTTCTCCTTTAATGAAATTACAAGGCTATTATAGCATAATATTGATTGGGTGCCATAATTAAAAATAAACTTGAGACAGCTGGGTTATCTTTTATTCATTGGTCATTTCACCATGGCTTGTCTGGATGACGGCTTTGCCCCTTACCTTGACAGCCGAAGTATGTTCGGTAAACTGGGCAATCATCACTTCATCCTTATCCAGTTTTTCGGAATGATGAAAACGCGTATCTGATCCTCTCGTCAATCCAATAACATTGACACCATCTTCCAGTGCTTTGACGACAACAAACTCTTCCATCACCTGCACCCCCTGCGTCCTAAAATTAAGCTCAGTCTGTGAAAACCGCAGCCAGTACGTATGTATTAAGAGAAAAAAGGGCACGCCGCCACGTGCCCTTTTCAGAACCCATGTAAGTATCGTTTATTTAACACTTTCCTTCAGGGCTTTTCCTGGTTTGAAGGCAGGAACTTTACTTGCAGGTATGTTAATTTCTTCGCCTGTTTGCGGGTTGCGTCCCTTCCGTTCAGAACGCTCACGTACTTCAAAGTTTCCGAACCCGATAAGCTGGACTTTTTCACCGTTTTTAAGTGAATCCATGACAGATTCAAATACTGCATCGACAGCCTTTGTGGCATCTTTTTTGGAAAGATCGCTTTTTTCTGCAACAGCATCAATCAAGTCTGTTTTATTCATGTCATTCACCTCCTCCCAAAAATAAACATTGATTCAGGAACAAAATACAAAAATATCTATTATCAGTTGTTCCCTATCCGTCTTTTTTATACGTCACATCACCAAATCAATTGATGACAAGGCTTATATTAACCGAGAATCGCACAAAATTCAACAATAAGTGCCTAATTCATAGGGTTTTGATTTAAAATCACTGCCTTTTTTTATGATTTAAGGGGGGGTGCCCATCAGAAAACTTATATTCATAAACGCTTGTGCTGACGTGTTTTAATAAATGCCAAAAAACAAAAAAATAGCAACTATGTATAGCTGCTATAAAATAATGGCGATAAGTCCACCCGAACCTTCGTTAATAATCCGCTCAAGTGTATCTCTTAATTTATATCGGGCATTTTCCGGCATAAGCGAAATTTTTGCTTGAATGCCTTCACGAACAATGGAACTCAGTGATCGACCAAAAATATCTGATTCCCAAATGGATAATGGGTCTTCCTCAAAATCCTGCATGAGATATCTGACTAACTCTTCACTTTGTTTTTCTGTTCCGATAATTGGTGCGAACTCAGATTCCACATCAACTTTCACCATATGAATCGATGGCGCTAAGGCTTTCAGCCGGACACCGAACCGTGATCCCTGCCGTATAATTTCCGGTTCGTCCATCTTCATATCTTCAAGGGTTGGTGCAGCAATACCATAACCTGTTTGCTTCACCATTTGTAAGGCATCTGCTACTTGGTCATACTCCCGTTTTGCATGGGCAAAAGTCTGCATGAGTTCGAGCAAATGCTCTTTGCCCCGAATCTCTTCACCGACGATTTCCTTAAGCACATCATCATACAAATATTCTGGTGCATGCAGATCGATTTCAGCTACTCCATCTCCCATATCCATTCCGGCCAGATTGGCTCTGTCAATATGATCATAAACTGTAAAATCGTTCATAATATGATCGACATCGCGCAGCCTGTGGATATTCTTAACAGTGGACTGAATGGCCCCCTGATAGTCTCGCTGCAGCCAGTGATCCTCATCAAGGACCATTACCCAGCTTGGCAGATTAACATTCACTTCAAGCACCGGAAATTCATAAAGCGCTTCACGCATGACATTATCGACATCATGTTCTGACATTGTTTCAATGTTCATTGCCAAAACCGGTATATCATACTTCTCTGTAAGATCCTGGCGCATAAGCTCTGTTTCCTGACTAGTTGGTTTGGTTGAATTGACGACCATGATAAAAGGTTTTCCAACTTGTTTCATTTCTTCCACGATCTGCTCTTCCGGCTCCCGATGATCTTCTCGTTCTATCTCGCCAAACGATCCATCAGTTGTCACAATCACACCAATTGTCGAGTGTTCCTGTATAACTTTTCGTGTGCCGATTTCAGCAGCATCATGAAAAGGTATAGGATCCTCATACCAAGGTGTGTTAATCATTCGCGGCCCATTTTCATCCTCAAATCCCTTGGCGCCGTCAACAGCATAACCGACGCAATCTACCATGCGGACATTCACATCAAGTCCTTCTTCGACATGGACTGAGACAGCCTGATTCGGAATGAACTTGGGTTCGGTGGTCATGATTGTTTTTCCACCAGCACTTTGCGGCAGCTCATCATGCGCTCGGCTGCGTTCACTTTCATCCGCGATATTAGGCAAAACCCCCAATTCCATAAAATTCTTAATGAACGTTGACTTTCCTGTACGAACAGCCCCGACGACACCAAAATAAATATCGCCATTTGTCCGTTTCGAAATATCTTTAAAAATATCAACCTTTTCCAAATGATCCCCTCCCGATCTCCTTTTGCAAAAATCAAGACAATTTTCGAATGATGACATTACAAGCCTATGACGTTGTCCTATTAAATTATGACTTCAATATGTTTAAAAAGAGAAATAATTAAGTTATAAATAATAAATCCCTTGCAACACACTATATGTCACAAGGGATTTATTATGCTATTTATCATTTATCATCCGCCAGATTGAAAACAGGGTCACCATTCTGAATCGTGTATGGAAGCGAATAAGCGGGTACAAATGGTGTGTTTTCCGCTAATATATAACGGATGTCATCACCCCGTTTATAAGCATTATCATACTCATTCAGCGCCCTTGTTAAATCAATCCGGTAATCAACGTACAAATCACCTTCTTTGTCCATGACAATAGGCAGATTCTCCTGTGAGTATGGACTCGTTACATAGGGCTTGGAATCCAGTCCCAATTTTTCATAATCCAATCGGAATACACCATCAGCAATCTCTTCACCAAAAGGCGGATAGGTATGTTCAGAACGATAGACGTTCAGTCGGGTTGCTACGTCCCTAATAGTATTGGAAATCCGCAGATCAATCAGTTTAACACGCGGATCATCATCGGGGGTAATAATCGTATATTCATAAGTGCCGCCATTCTCGTATGCTGTGCCTGGTATTTCTGTCATAATATTTTCCTGTTTTAATGGCTGAAAGTCAATCAGGTGCTTCCGGAATATAGGCGTATCCTCTGATTTGGTTCGAATTGGGAGCAATCCGTCTGTTTTTTCCTGGTACTGATTGACAGCTGATTGAACTTCTTCCAACTGAGATTCATTAGGTTTTTGATTTTTCGATAGTTCATCATCCGGGTAAAGACACCCGCTTAAAAGCAATAACATAAGACTTGAACACAAAAGCAAATAATATGTATTTCTCATGGTCTAACGCCTCCTATGCTGTTGGACCGCTGAACACGATGTATATAATGATAATCGCACCAAATATCAATGCAATATAGGCAAGAGCAGACACAATCCCGGCCAGGACACCTTTTAATTTATATCTGCTGAAAAGAATCAGTCCCATAGCCACAATCAGAAGGCCCATCCCAATGAATGAAATCCACATATTCAGCATACTTTCTGACACATTATCCACTCCTCCCATCAAAACACATTCCATATTATAACATATGACATGTCCACAAACACACAAAAATCCGGAATGAAGGGGGCTGTCTTCATTCCGGCCTGACTAAATAATACCCACCGCGGACTCTATCCAAGAATGCTTGTGCGTTTTATACTATGCGCGTGTATGGATAAATGTATACTCACTTGCCCAATCATGGCTGATTTTTAAACAGGTTATTAATCGATTGCATATCTGCCGGCATATTATTTTGGGTTATCGACTCAACAATTTTGTCCTCTTTCTCTTTTGAAACAGGGCTGTCTGCTAATGTTGCCAGACGCTGTACAAGAGACCTGATCGTCTCCTCATCTGAAAAATCTGTCTGATTAAGCGAATCCGCGACTTGGTATATCGCCTGAGAACTGATATCTGAATTTTGCTGGACCTTATCAAAAAGTTTGTCATGGAACTCACTCACACGCTCGCCTCCTTGCATTATCATCTCAAGCGCATTGTATGCAAAGATAGGCGATTAAGTGTTATGACAGATAATCTGTGCCCTGGAGAGCTGAAATGTCATCTAATTCCTCACGTTTACTCCGATTCATTAGCTGATCAACAACCTCCCTTGGCTCCTGATCAGCAAACAAAATCTTATAAAGACCTTCCGTAATCGGCATCTCAATTTCCTGCTTTTCAGCAAACTGGTAAGCCGCTTTCGTGGTCCGTGTTCCTTCAATGACCATTCCCATTTGGTCTACGACTTCATCCAGTTTATGGCCTTTGCCCAGCATATTGCCGGCACGCCAATTTCTGCTATGAGGGCTTGTACAGGTTACAATCAGATCCCCCACCCCTGGCAAGCCTAAAAACGTTAATGGGTTCGCCCCGAGTGATGCACCCAGACGGGTTATTTCGGCCAGCCCTCGTGTAATCAGTGCAGCTTTAGCATTATCACCATAGCCGAGTCCATCGGATATACCGGCGCCAAGGGCAATTATATTCTTTAAAGCGCCACCCAGTTCAAGCCCTGTGACATCGTTACTCGTGTACACCCGGAATGATTCATTGATGAACAAGTCCTGTGCAAATGCTGCATTATCTGTGTTCAGAGATGATACGGTTACCGTGGTCGGCAGACGTCTGCCGACTTCTTCCGCATGACTTGGCCCTGAGAGAACAGCTATGTCCTCCGTGTCATAATTAACCATTTCTTCGCCAATGACCTGGGATACACGTTTTAATGAACCTGGTTCGATTCCTTTTGTTGCATGGATAATAACCGGCTGCTGGATCAGGGTATTATTTAATTCCTCACAAACTTCACGAATGGCTTTGGTCGGAACAACCATAACGATGGCTGAGACGTCCTCAACAGCCTGGTCCAGTTTATGAAAAGCTCTGACTTGTTCTGGAACAGGTGCGTCCAGATACTGTTCATTCCTGTGCACTGTATTAATCGTCTCTGCTTGTTCTTTGCGGTATGTCCAAAGTCTGACGTCATGTCCCTTATCAGCCAGGACAATACTTAAAGCTGTTCCCCAACTGCCCGCACCTAATACTGCTACACGTGCCATAATGACTCCCCCTTATCATTAGTCTCGTTTTCGTGCATAGATTTTAATTGGCGTTCCAGTGAAACCAAATGCATCCCTGATACGATTTTCTAAAAATCGTCTGTAGGAAAAATGCACTGAATCGGGATCATTCACAAATACGACAAAGGTTGGCGGTTTAACAGCGACCTGTGTAGCATACAGTATTTTCAATCGCCGCCCTTTAACAGTTGGTGTTGGATTCATCGCAATGGCGTCCATAATGACATCATTTAAAATGTTGGTTGGGACCCTTTTTGCGTGATTTTCACTGACTGTTTTAACAGCAGGAATTAATGTGTGTATGCGTTTTGTGGTTTTGGCAGACAAAAAGACAATTGGAGCGTAACTCAAGTATTGAAACTGATCACGAATTTTTTGTTCAAATTCATTCATTGTTTTGTCATTTTTTTCAACCGTGTCCCATTTATTAACAACGATTACAACCCCTCGTCCTGCATCATGCGCGTAACCGGCTATTTTTTTATCCTGTTCCCTTATGCCCGTTTCGGCATCAATTAAAATAGCCACAACATCCGAGCGTTCAATTGCTTTTAAGGCTCTCATAACACTGTATTTTTCGGCGCCTTCATAGACTTTGCCACGTTTGCGCATGCCAGCCGTATCAATAATGACAAAGTCCTCACCATCCTTCCGAAAAGGTGTGTCAATCGCTTCTCTAGTCGTTCCTCCCTGCTCACTGACAATGACGCGTTCTTCGCTTAATAACGAATTGACCAGCTGTGATTTCCCTACGTTAGGTCTGCCGATTAAACTAAAATGAATGCTGTCATCATCCAATGATTCGTTCTGCATTTCCGGAAAATACGTTAGAACGGTATCCAGTAAATCACCAAGACCCAAACCATGCGTCCCCGAAATCGGGTAGGGATCTCCAAATCCGAGCGCATAAAATTCATAAATGTTTTCGCTCATTTCAGGATTATCAATTTTATTGATACCCATGACGACTGGTTTATTGGATTTATATAATAATGTCGCCACTTCCTCATCGGCAGCTGTTATGCCTTCACGTCCGTTCAATAAGAATATGACGACGTCTGATTCTTCAATAGCAATTTCGGCCTGGCTGCGCATTTGAACTATAAGCGGCTCATCGCTCATATCAATGCCACCTGTATCAATGACATTAAACGTTGTTGTCAGCCATTCGGCCTCGGCATAAATACGGTCGCGTGTCACGCCAGGTGTATCATCCACAATTGCAATACGATCTTCAACGAGACGGTTAAATATAGTGGATTTCCCCACATTTGGTCTCCCGACGATAGCTACGACTGATTTTCTCATGAAAGGAACATCCTTTCTAAATCATGTAATTCATGACTCTAATTTTTTTCATGGCTTTTATTAATTCTAGCAAAAGAACGGTTGAACCACAATCATTACAGGAAGGATATTATCTGAGGGCTGCTTTTTCTCGGAAAGAAGCGTCTTACCACAGTCTTCTAAATAACCAGGTCTGATCAAGAAAAAAGCTCTTTCCAGATGGAAAGAGCTTTTTTTCTTAATGTCTGTACTTATCTAATTTTTCGCCGATGAAATCACCAAGCTGAAACCCTGACTGGTCATCATCTTTTTCATATTGTTTTACTTCTGAAGCTTCCTGTTCCTGTTCAAGCTCTTTAATACTTAAAGAAATTCGCTCGTCCTGTTCATTGACATCAAGAACTTTAACTTGAATTTCCTGACCAACTTCAAGAACTTCCTGAGGTGTGCCAACATGCCTATTGGCAATTTGTGAAATATGAACCAGACCCTCAACGCCGGGGAGAACTTCCACAAATGCTCCAAAGTTTACCAGCCTTTTGACGGTTCCATCAAGAACATCGCCGCGGGAAATCTGATCTTCAACATTCTCCCAAGGTCCAGCGAGCGTGTTCTTACGTGAAAGAGAGATCCGTTCATTCTCCTCATCAACGGAGAGAACTTCCACATTAATCTTATCTCCTTCAGCAATAACATCAGAAGGTTTTTCGACATGCTCATGCGCTAATTGCGAAATATGAACCAGGCCATCAATGCCGCCGATGTCTATAAATGCACCAAAATTGGTTAAACGCTGGACAGTGCCTTCAATTACCTGCCCCTCACTTAAAGACTGCAGCACTTCCTGTTTTTCGGCTTCCATTTTATCAAGGACAACATCCTTATGGGATAAAATCACACGGTTCTGCTCTCTGTCAAGGTCAACAATTTTGACTGATAGTGACTGATTGATGTAATCGGAAAAATCCTCAACATAGTAAGTTTCTGCCAATGAAGCAGGCATAAAGCCCCGAACACCTACATCAGCAACGAGACCGCCTTTGACAATTTCTTTAATTTCCGTTTCGAATACGTCACCATTTTCATATTTTTCTTCCAGTGTTTCCCAGGCTTGTTCGGCATCCACTGCCTTTTTCGACAGAATAATTTCATCATCGTCATCCATTTTTTTGACGTAAAGTGTCAGCGAATCGTTTTCCTGCACAACGTCACTGGCCGTTTCAATGTGCAGACTTGACAACTCGCCAATAGGTACGATGCCTTCCGTCTTGTAGCCGATATCGACAAGAATTTGTTTATCTTCCACTTTTACAACGGTTCCTGTGACACGATCTCCTATATTTAACTGGGTTATTTCGTTACTGGATTCACTCATACCATTAGCCTCCTTAAAATACATACAACAAAAAACAAAACATCCTTTTTATAACTTCTAATATTTAGGGTTATTTGTCAAGTGATGCATCCTGAGAGCGATGATTTGTTATTAAATATCCAATCTCAGTCATAATCGCTTCTGCCGCTTCTTTAGCGGATGTTTTCTTTTCACGGTAGACATCCATATTCATTGGTTTGCCATAAACAACGGTCAACTTGCCACCTGGCTTATAAGGGCCAATAATAGCGCAGGGTACAATTGCCGCATTGGACCGTAAAGCAAAAAAACCAGCGCCGGCAAGCGGTTGACCCAGCTGGCCTGTACGGCTGCGCGTACCTTCCGGAAATAATCCAAGCGTGTGACCTTTTTCTAAAATGCTTAAACCTTCACGCAGCGCGTTTCGGTCCTTCATGCCTCTCTTGACCGGAAAGGCATTAATGCTTGTCAGCAGCCTGCCTAAAATAGGCTTTTGGAACAATTCCCCTTTAGCCATAAAATGAATATTTCTGGGGGAAGTGATACCGACAACAGGCGGATCAAGGTTGGAAATATGATTTGAACAAATGATCACCGGACCGTCCTCAGGGATATTCTCTTTCCCAATCACCTGAATGCGGTACAAAGGGTAAAACAGGTATGACACGGCCGTTTTGGCTATTGGATATAGATTCATTGTGCCGCTCCGTTATCCGCCAGCACCTTGCCGGCTTCCTGTAAAATAGCTGCTGCGACGTCATTGATCGACAAATCGGTCGTATCAAGGCTGATGGCATCTTCTGCTTTAATCAGCGGCGAGGCATCGCGTTTCGAGTCAATGGTGTCTCTCTGTTCAATGTCCTGTTTTAATCTCTCAAAATCAACGGAAAATCCTTTTTGGATATTTTCCTGATAGCGCCGTTTTGCCCGCTCCTCAACCGATGCACGCAAAAATATTTTCACTTCCGCATCAGGGATTACGTGTGTTCCGATATCCCTTCCATCCATAACCACGCCTCTTTTTTGAGCCAGTTCCTGCTGTCGTTCAACCATTTCCTGGCGCACACTTGCTTGTTTAGCTATGGAGGATACATTGTTGGTTACATTTTCTGAACGGATGGCATCGGTCACATCTTCACCATCCACGAAAACATGCTGATGGTCATGATCCTGCTCAAGTTCAATGCTGGTTTCAGACAGAAGCTGGGAAGTCATTTCTTCATCCTCAAGGGAGACCTGTCTGCGAAGTGCTTTCAATGTCAATGCACGATACATGGCACCCGTATCTATGTATATAAATGACAGCTTGTTTGCAACAATCTTGGAAACAGTGCTTTTACCTGCTGCCGCAGGGCCATCTATCGCAATTGCTATTGTATCATTTTCCATCGCTCTTTCCTTCCTCTCGAACCAAACGTGCTGCCAGAAGCAGTACCGTATCGTCTGGTTCAATTTGGGTTCATCTTCAAAGCTCCCCTTTAGTAAAAGGATAACATATTTTCTTCAAAAAGTTCTACTCTTATTTAAATTTTATTCCGTCAGGTTAGTTCCTTCTTTCGCGCATCCAATTGCTTCTCAAAACAAAACCGAATGATCGTCTGCTGATCATCTTGCTTAAGCGAAGTGAATTTCAGCGATATTTTTCTTATATCTTTGTCTAAATCAAGACGTGTGACCTCAGACAAGGCATGGATATAATGATAATCACCTGCATTCATTGGCAGAACCATCCAGACTGCGACCTCTTCACCAATGTCAAATCGCTGATGTTGCGGCACAATGACGGCCATGCCGCCGCCGCTCAAATCTGACGTCACAGTGGTGAATGAATTATTAGTTCCATGAATAGCCGCATCAACTGCAGTGTTAACGCGTATAAACTGACGACGCTGTACTGTTTTGATCGAAGCGTCTTCCGGTCGGCGAACAGCTAAAGCCGGCGGATTGTCATTAATTTTCGAAACAAGTGTCGTATCAAACATATGAACATTTTTATCTGCCCCGATATATGTGACTTTAAAAGAAGTCCCTTCAGCATAAATCATTGTTTGGCTGGACTGATCATCAATTGGAAGATCAATCATTAATTTGTTTGCTTGTTGATCAATAATACGACTGCGGCAGGTTTGTGTTTCATTTGTTTCTGGATTGATTGCCTCAAGTGTGAGTGATGTGCCGATTTCCATACCATTCCTCCTTCCGTAAACACTTAAGCCTATTATGCCAAATATAGCCATGAGAGAAAAGGTTTAGGAAGTATAATTCATTTCTGTTCCATTCAATTTTTTCACTTTTTCTTCTTTGCCATCCTTTGCGTTTATATATATCAGGTATGTTTCACCATCCATAACACCGAGAAACTCATAGACAAGCACGTCTTTATTATGATCGCTGTCAATCACTGCCATGTTTTCTTCGTTAATTGTGACATCCGGGTTAACTTTTTCTTTTGCCTCATCGATACTGAGCTCGGGCTCAAGTATATCCTGCTCTTTATGATTCGAGAAATAATTCCTTGCGCTCATCCCAAGCAAATCGCCATTATCCAGGGCTATCTTCATTTCAATGGTGTCAGAATACAGCCGTACACCATCCTGATTATAGACAAATGAATAAAAGCCGACATTATCATATTGATTACTGCTGACAGCCTCCATATTAGCAAAATCGTATTGGGCAAGATAACGCTTTGCCTTCTTTAATCCTTTATTCAAACTAATATGTTTCTTGTCTATTTCACGGTCAACGATTAGTGTCAGGGGATGCCCTCCTTTTTTTGTTATGTCAAGATGGCCTTTTTCATGGTCATTTTGATACGTTACGGTGTATAAAGGAATCTCCGCACCATCCCCGCTTTCCTTCACCGATAAATTATCCGGATTGTCGGCACCGAATAGCGTTTCCCCCGTTTTAATTGCCTTTTGCTGATCGATTGTTTCACCGTCCAGCTTCTTATAATCATGCTTTTCTGCTGACGTTTTTGTCAGGGCTGAATCAACGTTGCTTTTAGCATAGCCCTGCACCTTTTTTTCTACCGTTTCAAAACCATCAATGATACTGTTACCAGGTTTTTTATCCTGAGCAGCCAGAGCCTCTTGAACATCCATCCATTCAAGACCATCATTTAGTACGGTGTGCTGAACCTGTCTTATTTCATTCTTCAGCTCCCCCGATTGCTGATACAGATTCTGCAATGTTTTAATTTCCTTATCATTAAGCGGCTTCTTATCCAAGTCGCGTACAGCTGCCTCATAAGTGAAATCACCTATATCTGAAAGAAACGCTTTTGTTTGATTAAAGGGCATTAATGTTAATGGCAGCTGGCCAGCACTGGATGTTGCCTCCGAGGTCAAACGCCATATTTCAGCCATTTGTGGTGACAGCTGATCAACTGAGTTCATGGCTAGTGCCGTCCCTATTTTATTGTGCAGCAAATCCATATGATAGGAAAGTTCATGAAAAGCACGCTGATAATTGTTTTCCGCCTGCATCATAACGGTTTCTTTTTCTCGGTGTTCCTGATATCCCCAGAATCCTGTACCGGCAATTCCCAATGCCAAAACACCAATTAAGATCCATCGCAGCATCGTTATCTGACTCCTTTTTATTTAGCAAAGATGTGTTTTCCAATTTGTTTGATTTGTGGTCGTGACCAAATCCAGTCAGACGTTGCCGTTTTTGGGTTGAAATAGTAAATGGCATGTCCTGATGGATCCCATCCATTAGCAGCATCCAGAACAGCTTTCTTGGCTGTTTCATCTGGTTTCAGCCAGATTTGTCCGTCCGCAACCGCTGTAAAGGCTCCAGGCTGAAAAATGACACCGGAAACAGAATTGGGAAAGGATGAATTCTCCACTCGGTTTAAAATCACAGCCGCCACTGCAACTTGTCCAACAAAAGATTCACCACGTGCCTCACCGTGGACGGCATTCGCCATTAACTGAATATCATTTTGTGAATAGTCTTGCGGAACATTTGATGCATTTGGCTCCGCTTTATTATGATTATTGGTGTCTGAGTTCGTGTCAGATTGATTTGTGTTTTTTTTACCTCCGTAATATGTAAAGGCGTTTCCCTTATTTAACTGTCCGTGTACGAAATCTTTGTCATAGTCGCTCGCATCAGTCAGTTTTTCTTTGGCATGTGAGCCTGCCAGACCGTCTACTTCCATGCCAAATTCATCCTGGAAGTCACGTAAAGCCCAATATGTTCCCCAGCCAAAAACGCCGTCGATATCATCTTCATAAAATCCGAGATACTGCAGCCTTGCCTGAAGTTCAATAACATCTTCGCCAGCTGCGCCGTGTTGAATAACCTGGTCAGTGAACGCCTCGGCCGATCTGGTCATGCAGGGTAATGACAAACTGATAAACACAGCAGACAGCATTATGAAAAGAGGGATTTTTTTATAGGTCATGTTATATCCTCCTGCGTGTACCCTTGTGTATGCCATTATTTTTGTACGATATAACCTTTTTATGCATTTATTTGCAGCAAAAAAAGCCTTTGCATCGAACTGATGCAAAGGCCCTGAAAACTGTTTTTAGTCTCTGATCGTTTAATTGTCTGCAAACATGCAAAAACAACTTAAAATCGTTATGTTTTGTGTGTCATAGCTCTGGCAATTATGCCACCGTGTCTGCGGCCATTTTCAATAAAAATTTCATTATTATTATAGCCTGCCGCTACAACACCGGCAACATACATGCCAGATAAATTCGTTTCCATTGTTTCTTCATGAAAGTAAGGCCGACCCGTGGCCTTGTCGACGGTGATACCAGCATTTCTTAGAAAATGAAGGTCTGGCTGATACCCGGTCATTGCAAAAACGAAATCATTTTCGACTTCCTTTGTCTCGCTGCCGATTGTATAGAATACTTTATCAGTGGTAATTTCCTGGACATGTGCATTAAATTCCATCTGGACAATTCCTTTACGGACAAGTGAAGCAAATTCCGGCAATATCCACGGTTTTATACTTTCAGAGTATTCAGCACCACGATATAATACGGTGATATTAGCTCCGGCTTTGTGCAGTTCAAGTGTTGTATCAACAGTTGAATTTTTTCCGCCGATAACGACCACATTTTTATTATGATATGGATGAGCTTCTTTGAAGTAGTGAAAGACTTTTGGCAAATCTTCACCCGGAATACCCATATAATTTGGCTGATCATAATAGCCGGTTGCTATAATCACGTTTTCCGTTGTATACGTTCGGCTGATGCCGCTCTCATTCATCGTTATAATTCTGAAATGGTAATCATCAAGAGCATGGATGTCAGTAACGTTTTCAAATGAATGGATTCGCAGATTTTGCCGGTCAGCTACCTCTCGATAATACGCCAGTGCTTGGTTGCGAACAGGCTTTTGTTTATCGGTTATAAAGGGTATTCCACCAATTTCCAATTTATCACTTGAACTGAAAAAGGTCTGATGCGTCGGGAAACGGTGAAGCGTATTGACAATATTTTCTTTTTCGATAATAAGCGGGTTAAAGCCATGCTTCTGAAGCTCAATAGCACAGGACAGACCACAGGGTCCGCCTCCGATAATGATGGTGTGTTCTGTTTGCATGCGTATGGCACTTCCTTGTTTTATAGTACGATTTAAAACGCCTCTGCAACTATACATGATAAGCGTTTTTCCGTCATCCGTTATAATAAAAAACTCAAAAAGATAACAACCCCTCTAAAAGTGCTTTAGCAAGGACTGACAGGTTTTAGACTAACGGTGAAAGATTGTTATAATTTGCTCAACGGCAGACGAAGCCATAATCGGATCACCATATTCTTTTAAACGATAAGATGTTGCAATACTTGGCGAGGAAAATTCCGACATAATGGCGATTACATTCTCCCGATTATTATGCTGCAGATCTTTTTCGTGAAGCAGCATGTAATAAGCGTTATTCATATGATATATTTGACCGCCATTAATGTTTAATGGCTCTAAATAAGCGGCAACTTGAATGACAGCTTCAAAATCATGAAAAACGAAAATCAATTCTTTACTCTCATCCAGCATGACTTTCATCTCCACGAAATCATCATCCCAGCCGGAACTGCTTCCTTTTTGCGTCACAACAACGTGCATTCCCTGGGCCTGCATTAAATGAACCTGGATTAAAAGAACGCCCTCCAGTTCAAATCCCAGTTCAGTACTCGCCTCATGCATCATATCCGTAAACAGACTTTTTACATTTCCAGCATCATGCCATAAGTCGTCTCTCGTGAAACCGCGGTCGCTCAGGTCATCAAAGGTCAAAAAAATCGTAAATTGATTATTGGATACCCGTTCAATCCGCATTAAGCATCCCCCCCCTTCTTATAAAGGCAGTCCTGTTAAAACACTGGCGAATTCCTTCACTATATCATATGCCGCTGGTGTGATTGTTGAACATTACAATCATTATTTGTATTTCTGTCATGACTATGTTGAAAAATCATAAACTTGTGCTCTCGGCTCGTACTTGGCCAGTATGTCGTTTACGTCAGATTATGTATGGCTGCCCAAGCTGTTTACATATTGACAATGGTCGACCACAACGCTTCTCCCCAAAAATAGAACGCTGTTCCAAACAACAGCAGCAGGATAGCAATAACAGCCAGCAGTCTTGTCGACGCACGACTGATTTTTAGTTTCATAGGCGACTTTGATTTATTGTGCACATTACCACGAGGCGGTAAATCAAGGATATCAACATCATCTTCCTCATCCTCGCCAGGTAAACCCTGCAGCGTGACCTGCTCCTGCTGTTCTTCTTGTTCCTGATTAGTTTGCTGGTCTTGTTCACCTTCTTCAACGTCATTCACAAGTTTTCTTAATTCATCTGCCTGGTCGGTTGATTCACTGATCCGGTTCTCCATTATCTCCCCACCTCACTTTTTGCAAGCGAATAAACACCCCTTGCACAAAATCAATGGTAAAATGAGCGACGATCGTTACCATGATATTTTCAGTCAGCATAAACAGATAACCGACATAAAAGCTTATCAATAAAACTGAAACAAGCAAAACCGGTTTATGCAAGTAGCGAACGTGAATAAGTGCAAAAATCACACTGGCAGCCATATAACCAAATTCTGTCTGGATGACACCCCGAAATAATAATTCTTCCGCTACAGCAACTGTGACGGTTAGACCGAAAATACCTTTTATAGACCGGTTTCTAAAGATTCTATCATTAATCCCGCCGTCGTCATAGTACTTTTTTGGAAAAATAGCCATAAGGAGCCAGTCCACACAAACAATAAGCAGTCCGGGCAACAGCCCATAAAAGCCCATATCTGCTATCGACCAGCTGATATAGTCAAACCAGTCACCCATTTCGTCAAATAGCAAAAAACTCAAAACAAGACCCAGACTTAACAGCAGCAGCTGCGAAAAGAATAATTGCCTCGTTAATTCCTTATCCGTCAGCTGTTTTATAATATCACTTTGTTTCACCGCTGTATTCTCCAATAAGCAATAATTTTTTTAATTTAGTTTCCCACTTAAATGACGTGTCATCTGACTGTGTCTGCACCGGGTTCCATTGGTCAAATGAGAAACCGCAATTGCTGCAGCATCCATACAATGGCTCCTTGTAATCATCCTGAAAACGGCAGTAAAGACTCTCGCGCAAGCATGTATCTTCATGAATCCAGCTAAGCATGTCCTGAAGTTTTTGTTCTTTTAAAGTTGTCCTTTTTTCGATAAATTGTCTGATTTTCCGGATGGCCTCATCCTTATTTTCTGACTGTCTCAGTAACTGGTTCTGCTCGATCATGCTATGCTGTTCCATCTGATAACGCAAAAATCGCCATTGTGTCTCATTTATCTGTAATGCTTCCAGCAATTGTTCTTCAGAAGGCAACTGAGTCTGATCGCTGTATAAAGCATACACGTTTTTGACTAAATGGTCCAAATCCTCAATCGTTGGCAATTCGTTTTCAATAATCGATCTGGGGATGACGTCATCTCCTGGTGAATAGAGTAACAGACTGACACTTGATTGACCATCACGACCAGCCCTCCCAATCTCTTGCAGAAAAGATTCAAGCTGGAGAGGAAAATGGTAATGAATCACCAGCCGAATGTTCTGTTTATTAATCCCCATGCCAAAAGCACTTGTACAGCAAATAATATCGAGTTGTTCATTCATAAATTGCTGCTGAACCGTTACCCTGTCCAGCTGATCCATTCCGCCATGATAAAATGCAATCCGGTAAGAAGGAAAGTTATCTGATAGAAACATGGTGATTTCTTCGGTTTTCCGCCTGCTGGAAAAGTAAATTAATGTTGGTACACGATAGTGTTCAAATAAATCGGCCAGGTATTTTTGTTTTTCCCTGTCCCCATTAAGGTCTTGTACCATAAAGGCAATATTGTCCCGATCCATCGGGTAAGTATGCCTGATCATCTCAGGACGATTCAAAACGGTGGTGATATCCTGCTGGACGTCTTTCGTTGCGGTAGCACTCAGCGCTAGTACAACCGGATCTTTTAATTGCTGCAAGACATTGCTAAGCCGTAAGTAGTCCGGTCTGAATTCGTGCCCCCACTGTGAAATACAGTGCGCTTCATCAATAACAAACATATCAACTGTCACATGTTCCAAAGGTCTGATAACCTCATTCTGCTGCAAAAGCTCCGGCGACAAATAAATCAGCTTGTAGCTGTCTAATTGCTGCAAAACGCGTTTCTTTTCTATCGGATGCATAAAACTGTTCAGCGCGGCTGCCTGTTTAAACCCCATGGCTTTTAATTCTTTCACCTGATCTTCCATCAAAGAGATCAACGGTGACACCACAACTGTCAGCCCCTCGAGAAGTGTTGCAGGAAGCTGATAGCAAAGTGACTTTCCAGAACCGGTAGGCAGAATTCCAAGTACATCCCGTCCGCGTAGCACGTCAGTCATAATCTCCTCCTGACCAGTGCGGAATTCGTTCAGTCGAAATTGCTGTTTTAATTGATCCTTGAGGTTGAGATGTCCCATAATACCCTCCTTGGCTATGACAGGCTGTCTGCGGCCATAACAAGTCTTATCTGGAAATAACTGATCGTTTCTCTAACCTGTTCTTTTATCGCTTTAAGTTTAAAAGATGCTGAACCTTCAATCGCTGTACGTATTTCGGCATGTTCCTCCGGCGAAACATAATCGTCAAGCGGAAATGTGTCATCATAGAGGGCGATTTCAACCATGTGATCATAAATGGTGTTCAGCTTCAAATGGCGGACGCTGGCAATCTGCTGAGTGGTGTACTGTTTGTCCAATAGAGCTTTGGTTTTACTGGCTGAATTGGTCAAGGTTGTCGTTTGCGGCAAGTCAAAAAACAATTGACCCAACAGAGGATATGCTCGCGGATTCTGCTCGATCAATGTCATAAGATAATGCAAAATACCTGTTCTTACTAAAGGGACATCAATCTGTTCCAGCTGATAACGATCAGCCAGCTGAAATCTGCTCAAACCATAGTGACCATAACCGGTCAGACTATCAACAAATATGCCTGCGTCCCTTTTTGACAGAAACTGCAGCATGTGAAAAAGCTCTCCGTACAGCTTCTGCAAAAAAATGGACTCTTGCGCTTTCCATTGTTTATATTGCTTTTTAACCCAATCTGTCACATCACGTTTATCAATAATCGGGATAAAATGAAAATAATTCATCCGGCTATTTGTCATTGTTTGAATGATCAAGAGAAGCCGTTCCCAGAATACCAGTGTTTGTCGATGGTACGCCTGACCCCTGAAGGACTGCATAACTGAATCCGTTACGCTATCTATTTGTTCCTTGCTTTTCTTGGCTGGCAATGCCGTATTATCCGGTCTCAGTATAAGAAATCCTTCTTGGACCATTTTTCGCAGCTGGTTGTCGAATGTCTCTTTTCGCAGTGCTGGATAAATACCATAGAAGTGGTTTAATTGATAAATGTGGGCATCCTGAACTGTTTGAATGGACTTTTTGCCTGTTAATAAATGATACACAGCTGAGACGCTCCGCCCATCAAGAAATGTTTCAAAACATGTTAGGACGACCGCTTTAAACAGCACGCTGACCCCTCTCCTTTACTGACAGCAATCAAAAAAATTAAGCTACTTTCATCATAACATGTCACTGACAGATTGAAACGCTGTAACCTTTCAATTAATCGTGCACAGCAAATACCCAAGAACATCAGCATTATGTTATTTCCAAGGGAAACAGATACACAGTCATAACTGTCACGTCTGCAGCGGCAGATTGATTTCAAATGTTGTCCCTTCACCACGTTTACTTTTTACATCAATGGTTCCGCCATGGGCCTCAACAATATTTTTAGCTATTGCCAGCCCCAGACCAGTCCCTTTCTTTTCGCTATTTCGCGCTCGTGATTTATCAGCCTTATAGAACCGATCAAATACAAACGGTATATCTTCTTCAGGTATGCCACTTCCGTTATCTTCTATAGCGATATTCAGCACAGTTTCAGTCCCTTCAATTGACACTTTGACATAGCCGTTATCTTTGGTATGCCGGATGGCGTTATCAATTAAATTTGTAAGAACTTGTTCGATCCGATCAGCATCGATAATGACGGCAGTAACGCTCAAATGCTTTTCGGCAATTAATTCAACATGATTGTCATCTGCCAGGCCTTTGAATTTCTTTAAAATACGTTCAATAAAGGCATCGGTATCAATTTGTTCCTTATTCAGCTGGTTACTTCCTGCTTCCATACGGGCAAGATCGAGCAATTCATTAACGAGTCTGCCCATCCTCAGTGACTCTTCCTGGATGATCTGGGCCAATTCATTCTTTTCTTCTGTTGTCTCTGCCACATCATCGACAATCGCCTCGCTGTATCCCTGCAGCATCGAGATTGGTGTCCGCAATTCGTGGGAAACATTTGCAATAAAATCCTGGCGCATTTTATCCATCTGTCTCTCTTCCGTCATATCCCGGATAACTGCTACAGCTCCGCGTATCGTTGTATGATCATATAAAGGGGTCATGATCATTACCCATGTACGGCCTTGCGTATTGATTTCCCGAATAACTTCTTTTTCATCCTGAATAACACTGCTCAATGTTTCATTCAGTGGCTCGGGTGTGATCGGATTCTCATCAGAAGACTTGATTTCCTGTTCATAATTTAGATTTTGAATGAACTGCTGTGCCGGCGGATTTGTTAACAGCATATTACCATTACGATTTAGTGTAATAACGGCATCTGCCATGGAATTGACAATGCTCGAAATTTGTTCCTTTTCCTGCCTTAACGCATTAATATGAAAATGCAGCTGTCTGCCCATTCGATTAAAAGCCATTGCCAGCTCGCCGATCTCATCATGTGTCAAAACGGGAACTTTAGTATTAAATTCACCTCGCGTTAAATCTAACGCAGCTTCCCGCATTTTAATCAAAGGTTTTGTGATTCGGGTCGACAGGAAGAAAGCAAATACGATTGTTAAAATAATCCCAATACCTGCTGCCAGAAAAATGAGTTTCGTCGTTTCCGCTTTTGTTTTGTTAACGGTTTTCAAGGACTTATAAATATAGAGAGCTCTATCCTGTCCAATTGGCGTCCCAACAACCATTGCTTCAGTACCACTATTCGGCAGGACGGTCTCTTTTTGAATACTTTTAGTTTGACTTAATACTTTCTTCAGTTCTTCATCATTTCTCAGCCAGTCGGTGTCAGCCTCATTTAAGATAGCATCAGTACTGTCCAGGGTCTCCTCCCCTTTATCACGATTCATAATGACGATCCGGCTTGTCGAATCTTTCATGAGAGTCGCATTTTTCAAAGAAAAGCCCCTATCCTCAGATTGTTCAATCATCCGGGCCATTTTACCTGCTGACTGCATCATTTCATTTTCAGCTTCACTGACATGAAAAGATTCAAAGAATTCCAATAAAAGAATCGTTAAAATAAATAATACAAAAGAAACTAGCAATAAAATAGTTATTGCTAGCTTACCGACAACACTGCGCCAAAACATTAAGCATCAGCCACCTCAAATTTATATCCGACACCCCACACAGTTACAATCATATCGGCCGCAAGCGTGGATACGTACTTTAATTTTTCACGCAAGCGTTTGACATGTGTATCAACCGTCCGCAAATCACCAAAGAATTCATACTCCCACACTTCTTTTAGTAAAATTTCCCGACTGAACACTTTATCAGGTTCTTCAGCCAAAAAACAGAGCAATTCATATTCTTTTGGTGTCAGGCTTACTTCAGTGCCATCAGCCGTCACTTCATGAGCATCGTAATCAATCGTCAGATGCGGGAATACAAGCAGGTTCTTCGTGGGCTTTTCAGCTTCCTCATAATTATGGGCTGTGACACGACGCAATACAGCTTTAACACGCAACACCACTTCTCTTGGGCTGAAAGGTTTAACGATATAATCATCCGCACCTACCTCAAATCCCCGAACCCGATTGGATTCTTCACCTTTTGCTGTAAGCATGATAATTGGTGTATTTTTTTTCTTGCGCAGTTCTTTTGCTACATCAATTCCGTCAATTTCCGGCATCATCAGATCCAGTAAAATAACATCATAATCTGTATTTAGCGCAAGTTCGAGTGTCTGCTTGCCATCTTCTGCTTCTTCAGTCACAAAATCTTCTTTTTCCAGATACATTTTAACAAGCCGGCGTATCCGGTCTTCATCATCAGCAATTAAGATTTTTGGATTTTCATCCATTTTGACGCCTCCCTTTTCAAAAGTTTTACACGCCTTTTTTTATCGCGGATTCCGTAAAACTTTCACGATCAGGCATAGGAGTGGAGCCCTGCTAATACGAGGTTAACTGCAAGTAGATTAAACAGGATGACCACAAACCCAACGGTTGCGAGCCAGGCAGATTTTTCGCCGTGCCAGCCTCTTGATAAACGCAAATGCAAAAATGCGGCATAAAAGAACCATGTCACTAATGCCCAGACTTCTTTAGGATCCCAGCCCCAAAAACGGTCCCAGGCGATCTGTGCCCAAATAGCAGCAAATATAATACCGCCCAGTGTAAAAACAGGGAATCCGATAGCAACAGCACGATAAGAAATTTCGTCAAGCAAATCAGGTTTAACTTTTTTCAGGAAAGGCTGAATAGCGGCGCCGATTCGTTTGCGTAAAATCAATCGTACAATGCCGTATAATACCAGTCCCGTCAGAACAGACCAGATAATTGTATTTAATTTCCTTGCTGCTTCAACGCCTTGCATCCATCCAGGTGCGTCGAACACGGGTTCCATACGATCACCAGTCAGCAGTTCTCCTTCATTCGGGCCTGCAATCGGCGGCAGATGATAGTCAGTTGTGACTGTCTGTCCCTGTGCCTGTGATGAATACTCAAATTCTGCACTGTAGCCTGACAGATTAAAGGCTGTCGAGATGACGCTGAAGCCGATAAAGACAAACAAGCCAAATAAAATAATTTCCAGCCATGTTGTTCGTTTGCTCCGGACTGTTTGATCAATTTGTCTGATCAGATAAATGAGAGCTGCAACAAAACTCACGGCTAAAATCGCCTGTGCCAATGCTACTGTCGTAACATGAATATAGAGCCAGTGGCTTTGCAGAGATGGTATTAATGGTGAAATTTCAGTTGGAAACATACTTGCAAATGCTATCAGTATTAAAGCAATTGGCAAGGCGAACAGGCCTAATACATTCACCCTGTAAATAAAGTATATAACAATAAACGCGAACACCAGACACATACCAAAAAAAGTAACAAATTCAAACATATTGCTGACAGGCGCATGTCCGCTGGCCAGCCATCTTGTAATAAAATAAACGATTTGGGCAAGAAAACCGATGATCGTCAGTGTAATGCCAATTTTTCCACTGAATTCACGTCCGGTCTGCTTATTCTTTTGCCTGATGGTTGCACCAAAGAAAAAAGTAGCTATCAGATAAATGATGAACGCTGTATACAGCATCGTACTGCTGACTTCAATGTATGAACCCATTTATATCCTCCTTTGACGGGACGGTTAGGTTATTCCAGTTCCTGCTGGTCGTCAACCATATTTACATTGGTATCTTCAATAATCGATTCAATATCTTTTTTCAAACCGAACCAATTTTTGTTCGTATGACCGGCCACCATAATGCCCTCTCCTTCAGGACGCAGCCAAATCCGGCGATGCTGCCAGTACATACCCTGGCTGACACCAATCATGAAAATAAGAGCGCCTATGATAAAAAATGGAATTGTATAATCGTATTTTACACTCAAGCCGCTGGCAAAACGTGTATTAAAATTCTGGATACCTAATTTATAATCATTTTCTCCTGTGGCATCAACGTTTCTGCCTATACCAACAAAACTCATTTCCTCTTCTTGATTACCAGGTGGATCAACTGTAAATACGAAGGCTGGATTTCTAGGGTAGTTAGTCTTGGATGTAGGCTCGCCATCGTCCATTTTATAGTCAGGATAATATTGACTGACAGCTACACTGAGCCCGTTATCCAGCTGATATGTATTTTTCGGATCTGTCATATCAACCGTGAACGATCCGAGTGATTTTTCATCAGGGTCATCGGTTTCATGTACCTTGAAAGTCATACTCTGAAACTCATTTTTCTGAAAGCCTGATTGATATAATGTATATTTGTCAAACTTCATCGGCTGATTCATACGTATATCGCCTTCGTTTACCTTTTCAAGATCTGGGTCTTCACCCGCTACGTTTTCACCGGATTTTTTATAGATAACAGCATCGGTCTGGTAGTTTTCTTCCACCATTCCCCCTTGCTTGTCAATGGCCTCCTTAAAACGTTCATCATCTTCGTCATACGTTTCCACCTTAAAATTCTCATTCTTAATATAGAATTCCTCATTTGTACCGGGAATAACTGTTTGTTCGCCTTCCCGAACCCAGACGTACTCATCAAGATACATAAATGGGGTCATACGCAACAGTGCCGCGATCATAATAATAATAAGACCAATATGATTAACATAAGGCCCCCAGCGGGAGAAGCGTCCTTTTTCTGCCAGAATATGACCATTTTCCTCATATACTTTATAGCGCCGCTTTTTCAGACCTGTGACTAGTTTGTCCTTTTCCTCATCTGTTACATGCCCTGTCTCACTGTATAAACGCTGACGCTTCAAAAATTGCGTGTGTCGCTTTGGTCTTTGAGTTTTCAGTGCTTTGTGCAACGGAGCAAAGCGATCAATACTGCAGATGACAAGAGAAACCCCTATTGCTGCAATGATTAATAAGTACCACCATGAACCGTATAAATTATGGAAACCAAGCTGATAGAAAATCTTGCCCAGTATACCATACTCGGCTTCATAAAAAATCGACGGATCCTGGGAAGGTGCATCGGCTGGTATGTACTGTTCCTGGGGGAAAATCGTCCCAACACCTGAAGCAATGAGAGCAATAACAATTAACCAGACCGCCACTTTGACAGACGAGAAAAAATTCCATATCTTATCAACAATGGTTTTATTATATGTTCTGGAGCGGCGCGCACTCCCCTCATACCGCATATTAAGCAGCTTTCGCTGATCATTGCCGTCAATATGCTGATTTTCCTGTACGGGTTTACCGCACGCTTCACAAAGAACTGTTCCTTCGGGATTAACATGACCGCATTCACATTTTATTTCGTTCATTCATATCCCTCACAATTGCTTCATTCTTACTGATCAGGCTCAATATTTTTCAGATGCCCTTCGATTTTATCCAGTGTCAGTCCCCCTTCGACAACTTCTTCAATTTCTCCCTGAGGATTAATAAAGAATGTGGTTGGAAGCGGTTCAACATTATAAGCATTCATTACTTCCTCATCATCGTCGTAGGGAACTGGAAATGTTAAATCGTGTTTATCAATGAACTTATGCACGACAAATTTTGTAGCATCCAGATTGACAGCCACAATTTCAATGCCTTTATTCTTATACTCCGGATACAGTGACTCCATATAAGGCATTTCTTTTTCGCATGGTTTGCACCAAGTGCCCCAGAAATTCAGCATGACACCTTTGCCTCTCAGATCACTCAGCTGCACCGTTTCACGCTCATTATTGGCATTTATTTGGTCAAGTTTGAAATCAGGTGCCTGTTTGCCAACATCAACATCCGTTTCATCTTCACTAAGATTCGATATTAGTGCATATATAACAGCAATCAGCAACAAAATCAATACAACCGTCCGAAAAATAAGGCGATTCCTTTTTTTATGTTTTTTAGTATTGCGTGCCGGTGACTCTGCCATATTATTTCACCTCTCTGCGATTATACCATGATTTCGGACGAATGAATTTGTCTGTTATTTGACATTTTCATCATTTGCCAATAAGCGCATTTTTTTAATTTCATGCGGCGTGAGCGAGCGGCAATCTCCCGGCTTCATATGCTCCAGGGTTAACAGGCCATATTTTTCCCGTTTAAGTTTGCTGACTGCGTAGCCAAGTGCCTCCATCATCCGTCTTATATGCCGGTTTTTGCCCTCATGCAAGGTTAATTGAATAATCATCGTATTCTTACGTCTGTCTGTTTTCAGGATTTCATACCTGACCACTTTTAACCGGTCCCCCCCTGAGTCAACTCCTTTACGCAGCTTGTTCAATTCACGCTTATCCGGAATACCATCAATTTTGGCAACATAGACTTTATCAATTCCATAACTTGGATGCATCAGAAGATTAGCGAATTTGCCGTCATTTGTCAACAAAAGTATACCGGATGTGTCATAATCAAGTCTGCCAATAGGGTAAATACGCTCCGGCACGTTTCCTAAATAATCAGTTACCACCTTTCGCCCTTTGTCATCACGTAAACTTGAGATAACGCCTTTTGGTTTATAAAGCATGTAATACACCGGCTCTTCTTTCTCCAGCTGTATCCCATTCACTTCAATGTCATCTTTTGAGTGAACCTTGGTTCCCAGTTCGGTAACGCGTTTATGATTGACCCGGACTTTTCCATCAGTTATCAGTTTCTCCGCTTTTCTGCGGGATGTAACACCGCTTTGAGCAATCACCTTTTGCAATCGTTCCCATGAGTTTGTCATCATATCACCTGTATTCCCTAATACTGGATTAAACAGTCAAAAAAATGGCGTTAACTGTGTAACACATGTTAACGCTTCGCTAACAGTTCAACCAAATAGTAATGTTACCACAATAACTGAAGCAATTATACCAACAAGATCAGCTAATAGTCCAACTTTCAAGGCATAACGCATTTTACGGATGCCAACAGCTCCAAAATAAATGGTGAGAACATACAGTGTTGTATCTGTGCTGCCCTGCATAGTTGATGCAAGTCTGCCGATAAATGAATCGGGTCCATGCGTTCCGATTAGTTCGGTGGTCATACCTAGTGCCGCAGTTCCGGAAATGGGTCTGACCATTGCCAGTGGTATAATCTCCGGGGGAATGCCGATAAACAACAGAAAAGGCGAGATCAGTTCGATTAAAGCGTCCAATGCACCGGAACTTCGTAATATTGAAATGGCTACAATCATACCGACTAAAAAAGGAAGTAAAGAAAATGCCATCTGGACACCCTCTTTGCCTCCTTCGACAAATTTCTCATACGCCGGCACACGTTTCCAAACCGCAACAAACAAAACAATTAGAATAAAACTGGGAATCAGCCAGCTGCTGATGGTTGTGATAATCGCCATCGTCATTTCCTCCTGAGACTTCTGTAATAAAAAATGCGATCGATGATTAACGCACTGACTGAGGAGATACACGTTGCGATAATGGTGGTGCCAACAATTTCTGTTGGTGAAACGGAATCATATTGCATCCGTATAGAGATGATTGTCGTCGGAATAACTGTTAAACTTGACGTGTTCAAAGCTAAAAACGTGATCATAGATCGTGAAGCGGTATCCGATCCGCTTAATTCCTTCATTTGTTCCATGGCTTTTATCCCCATTGGCGTTGCGGCATTTCCCAAGCCAAAGATATTAGCCGTTATATTGGATAATATATAACCGATTGCGGGATGACCCTTTGGAATATCAGGGAAAATCCTAAGAATAACGGGCCGGAATAGCTTATCGAGAAAGGCGAGTATCCCTGCCTCTTCAGCTATTTTCATAATCCCTAGCCAAAATACAAGAATACTGATCAGGCCAATCGACAGGGTGACGGCTTCATCTGCACTCTCGAATAATGCTTCATTAACCTCGTCCATTGTTCCATTGATCATCGCGTAAATAATGCCTATACCCGCCATCAATACCCATATGATATTAACCATGCGGATCAAATCCTGTCAGTTTCTGATAAAGTGTTACGATTCCCTCCAGAATACCAGCTTTATGCCGCTCGTCATGGATAGACACCTCTTGAATCGGCACAGCATCAACAAAGTAAATGGTCTTTCCAATAACATCTTCTGTTGTTTGTGTATCTTTAGGCATGACAAACGATTGACTTTCAATCTGGCCTTGCTCCTTGTCATTAAGCGGTAATGTAACATCCTGGTGCAGATAGCCGTTAACCTGGTCACCGGTTTCTGCTATCTGATAAATGCTGGAACCTTTTTGATCAACCGGTGTCATCGTGTATTGTGAAAATCCCCAGTTAAACAGATTAATGTGATCACGCCAGTCATCAGGATCATCCAGCGTTACAGCAATCAATTCCATATCGTCTCGTTTAGCTGAACTGACCAGCGTCCGTCCGGCCGTTCTGGTGAAGCCGGTTTTGCCCCCATTCGCATCATCATACTTGCCAGTCAGCAATTTATGTTTGTTTTGCCAGGCATAAGCCCGGTCATTCGATTTATACTTGGTTGTTTCAGTTACTTGTCTGAAAATGTCATTGTCCATGGCATAACGCATTAGAAGGGCCATGTCGCGGGCTGTGGAATAATGCCCTTCTGCGTCTAGACCGTGCGGGTTTGCAAATGATGTATGCGTCATGCCCAGCCACGCCGCTTTCTGGTTCATCAAACGGACAAATCCCTCCATACTTCCGCCAATATGCTCACTTATAGCAACGGCTGCATCATTGCCGGAGCGAAGCAATAATCCATAAATAAGATCATTCAGTTTCATTTTCTCATCTTCTTCCAGATAAATGGAAGATCCCGTCGCATTAACAGCGCGATGGCTGATGGTTACCGTTTCATCCAGTTTCCCGGATTCAATCGCAACGATGGCCGTCATAATTTTTGTGATGCTGGCAATCGACTGTTCCTGATCGGCTTGTTTTTCGAATAGCACTCTCCCTGTGGATTGTTCCATTAATATGGCATTATTAGCTGATACATCTGGCTTTGCCTGTCCATGAGCCGGGCTTAAAAAAAGACTTGTGAGAAGAAAAACAAGTATTACGGCTGTATAACGCATATCCGATCCTCCTGCAAAACGCTGAATTTGTCCTTACAGTTTATGCAGATCGCATGAGATGATATGACTTTATCACTATAAACTCCCTGCATGGCCATGCAGGGAGTCAATAATTATCTATATGGTTCAAGTATGGTTGTGCTGATTTTTATGCTCTGAAAACTGTTCAAAAAATAAATCAGCTTCCTGTTCTGACTCTTCTGTGCTGATATCGTCCGGCAGAGGCGGCAATTCTTCCAGAGACGTTAAACCAAAATAAGTAAGAAATTCTTTTGTTGTGATGAATAATACCGGACGACCGGGACTCTCCTTTCTGCCCGCTTCATCAATGAGTTCCCGCGTCATCAGAGTTTGCACAGGGCGGTCACTTTTAACGCCGCGTATATCTTCAATCTCAGTTCGGGTAATGGGCTGCTTATAAGCAATAATCGCCAGTGTTTCCAATGCTGCCTGCGACATTCTGGTTGTTTGCGGTGTGTCCAAAAGCTTCTGTAAATACGAGCTGTGCCCGGGTTTCGTCGTCAAATGAAAAACGTCATGTGACTGAATCAGCAGCATACCCCGATCTGGCTGATCAAAATCGTTCTGTAACAGCCTCAGCAGATCGTTAACTGATTGTTCCTGAATATTAAGTACCTGCGCCAATTGCTTTGTCGTGACACCATCGTCTCCGCTCGCAAATAGCAATCCTTCAGCTATAGCTTTTAATTCATTGGTTTCCACGATTATTCCCCCACATAAAAAACGTACAGGTCATCAAGATGGGTTTCTTGTGTACAGGTGACCTGATTATTTTTCATAAGTTCTAAAAGCGCTATAAACGTAGCTACAATATGTGAGCGGGCCGGATAGTCAAACAATTGATCAAAGACAAGACCGTTACGGGATTGTTTCACAAGACTGAGCACGTCATTCATTCGCTGGCCTATCGGAATTTCTTCGCTTTTCACGGTTGTTTCCAGCGGCTCATCCCATTGCTTGCGTGCAAACATTTTTTCCAACGCGTGAAGCATATCATAAATGGACGTATCCCCTCTTGAAGGCGGTCTGGATTCAGCCTGTTCAGATAATACAGGCGATCTGGTGAAGAGCTGATTCGGCTCAGCCTCTTTAGTCTGCAATTGTTTGGCCGCATTTTTATATCTGCGGTATTCAATTAGACGCTGCATCAGTTCCTCACGCGGGTCTTCCATATACGCATCATCTTCCTCTGTCATTTCCTGACTCGGCAGCAGCATCTCGCTCTTTAAAGCAAGCAAAGTAGCAGCCATAACCAGGTATTCACTGGCAACGTTCAGCTCAAGACGTTGCATTGTGTGAATATAATGCATATATTGTTCCGTTATTTGCGAAACTGGAATATCGTATATATCAATTTCATACTGATTTATTAAATGCAGTAATAGATCAAGAGGACCTTCAAATGCATCGATTTTTACTTGATAAGACTGGTTCACTGCAGTTCCCCTCTTCTATCTCAAAATGCGGTTTCGTTAAGGATTGGATTAAAAAAATGGCAGGGTGACAGCTGACTTGATATAAATGCCCACACACCACAGGAATGCCAGCATAAGTTATTAATGTACGATAAATGTTATCAAAAAAACATTTATCCGTTAAGCAAAAAGGAGGAATAAGATTATGGCTAATGGCTATGGCGGCGGCAACTTTTCAATGATTGTCGTATTGTTCATTCTTCTTATCATTGTCGGTGCAGCTTGGTTCTAAATTGACTAAAGCCAACCGGCTCATCATGCAAAAGCCATCTCCAGGTTTATGTGGAGATGGCTTTTGCTTATTGTTTATCGTCATGCTGCTGCAGTTCGTTTTCATCTATACATTTATTAAGAAATGACTTTGTTAACTCATCAGCACAAACAGCGTAGTTATTGTCAAACATCGTTTCAATTTCTTTCACCATTTTCTGGCCGATTCCTGAATTGCGGTGTGAAGGGTTGACTGATACGTGCTGAACAACGGCATTAAGATCATTCTCAACACGAACACCTATCGCACCAAGCACATCCTCCTCTTTCCATAAGAAGAGATACCAATTCGGGTTGGTTTCATATTCTTTTATGGTTTGCTGTAATTTTTTAACGTCTTTTCCCTCGGGCATAAAAGATAATAATCCCATTGCAATCTTTTCATAATTTTTCTTATAACGAATTAACATACTTATCCCTCATTAAAATCATAACTTCCATATGGCACCAGCAAACCAAGTTTTAAGATACCCTGAAAATAGCCTGTCCTGTATCGTTTGCTGTCAGAATGTATTAACAGGCCTTCGATATGAAACGTAACCCTTCGGAAGTCTTCCCCGCTTTTTAAACAGTGAATCGATTAATGTTATGAGCATTGTTTTACCCTGCTCTATAAAACGAATACAAACCAGTAAACAAAAGCCCAAATGAAGCCAATACCCAGCAGTATAAACAATAACAGCAAATTTTTTTTACGCTGTTTCAAAAACATTCATCCTTTGCAAACTTAACCGTATTTTTCCCTTATCACATTAAAGATTGTATAACCATCCGATTGTTTTCCATTAAATCGGAAGGGAATCAGATTAACAAGCGCTACCCATGCGTTAAATAACAAAAACAACAGCAGATAGCGGTTTGGATAAAAAGGTAAAACGACAGAGCACAAAACAGCAGTTAAAGCACTTGTCACTGGTCCGAAAGCAGCCATTATAATCTGCTCATGCTTCCGATAGGGCGTTTGTCTTTCACTGGCTGCCATACCGCCCAAAAAGAACATAAGATGAATAAAAACGGCCATGTGCTTCAGCTTCATATGATACAGCAGATGACCTGTGCCAATTGATAAGGTGATACGATCAGCACTAAATAATCTTGCTGCCGCCGCATGCCCCAGTTCATGAAGGATGTTTCCAACTGGAGCAGCAATGAAAATAAGATAGATTAACAACTGGATGGTCATACAGCGTGCATTAGTCTGTCTTTTTTCTGCATTGTCATTCTTCCCCTTCTTCTTTTACCATTTTAGCTGACCTTTTCATAGAAAACAATCCATTACTCGTAGGAAACGTCATTTTTGACCATATCGTGATAGGTCTCACGTCTTATCACAAGCTGATCTTGGCCATTTTCCACAAAAACGGCTGCCGGATTGGGAAAACGATTGTAATGGCTTGCCATCGCATAACCATATGCTCCGGTTGAAAAAACAGCTAACGTATCAAGATGATCAACTGCGGGGACAGGTAAGTTCCAAATCAGCATATCACCTGACTCACAGCACTTCCCGGCAACTGAAACCGTATCCTCCAGAGGCTGTTCTGCCTTATTAGCAAGGACTGCATCGTATTCTGCCTGGTACAGCGCAGGACGTATGTTGTCTGTCATACCACCGTCCACTGAAATATAACGGCGCACACCAGGAATGTCTTTCATGGAACCAACCGTATATAAAGTGATGCCGGCATTCCCAGCGATAGACCGACCTGGCTCAATCCAGATCTCCGGTAAAGGAACACCGAAAGAAGCTGCCTGTTTTTTCACAGCCCCTATAATCTGTCTGACGTGCTCCGTGTAGGAAAGCGGCTGATCTTGTTTTGTATAGCGGATGCCGAATCCTCCCCCAAGGTTCAGCACTTCCGGAACAACACTGTACTGTTCCTGCCACGCAGCCAGTTTCTCAAAGAGCACGCGGGATGCCAGGACAAAACTGTCCGTTTCAAATAATTGCGATCCAATATGGCTATGCAGACCCAAAAAGTGCATGCGCGGCTGCTCCTGAAACTGCAAAAACGCCTGATCAGCCTGCCCATTTGTCAGGTTAAAACCGAATTTAGAATCGTCATTGCCAGTCTTAATGTACTGATGTGTATCAGGTTCAATACCTGGTGTGACACGCATTAAAACATTAATGTTCGTATCCTTTTCTTCAAGAAGATGTGTTATTAAATTAATTTCATGAAAATTATCAATAACGATACAGCCAATACCTTCTTCAATGGCCATAGCCAGTTCGGCATAACTTTTATTATTGCCATGCATGTGAATTCTGTCAGGAGGGAAATCTGCCTGAAGAGCTGTATAGAGCTCCCCTTGTGACACAACATCAAGACTTAAGCCTTCCTGTTTAATGACCTGAAGCATGGCGATGGAAGAAAAAGCCTTGCTTGCATAGGCTACCTGCGCCTTGACGCCATGCTCCTGAAAGGCCTTAACAAACGCACGGCAATTTTCCCGTATTAACGCTACATCATACACATATAACGGTGTTCCATATTTGCGGGAGAGTTGTATTGTATCCATGCCGCCTATAGTCAAATGGCCTGATTCGTTTATATTAAATGGATGATCCACTGTCATTTTCTCCCCCAATTCAATACTGAAAAATTAACTTACTGAAGTGTAAAATACTTTATCACACACAATCCAAAAAAAAAAGTCATGAAACCGTTTTGGGTGCATATGTAAGCAAGCCGCGCTCAATTAAAAAGCGCGGCACATCATTAAGGTTTCGGCTGTCGATAATCATTTCGCGGATGAACGATGTCTGGACGTTTGTTCGAATACGGTTTCGGAACGCGGAAGACAATGGCCTTCAGTCCAGCAGCATGAAACGGAATGAACGGCCACAGATAAGGTGTCCGAAGTGTTCTTATTTGAATCATATACAGCATATAAACCGTAACACCGGCAACAAAGCCAATCGAACCAAATAAAGCTGTTGCTGCAATTAAAAACCACCTCGCGATTTTATTGGCCACACCAAGCTCATAACTTGGCGTCACAAAGATGCCAACCGCACTAATCGATACATACAGAATGGTTTCCGGTCCGAACATACCGACATCAATCGCGATTTGCCCGATCAGTACAGCAGCAATCAGGCCCATCGACGTTGCCAGTGGTGTTGGTGTGTAAATCGCCGCCATTCGGAGAAACTCAATACCCAAATCTGCCATTATAAGCTGAAGCGCTATCGGAATATTTCCCTGTTCCTTGGGCCCAATGAATGAAAGTTCCTTAGGTAACAGTGATGGATCTGTTGCCAGTAACAGCCAAAAGGGCAGCAGAAAGATGGACAGCATAATGGCAATGAATCTTGACCAGCGGATAATCGTTCCAACTAGAGGTGTCTCACGGTATTCTTCTGCATGCTGAACATGGTGGAAAAAAGTTGCCGGCAGAATGATGACACTGGGTGATGTATCAACAATTATCAGAATATGCCCTTCCATCACATGTGTAGCTGCCACATCTGGACGTTCTGTATAACGGACTAGCGGGTATGCTTTCCATTTAGGATCAATAATAAACTCTTCTATTGTTTTATCCGTCATCGAAAGGCCGTCAACTTCAATTTTCGCGAGTCTTTCCTTGACTTCCTTGACAAGATCGGGGTCGGCAATATCAGAAATATAACTCAAACAGATATCTGTTTTAGAACGCTCGCCAACTTTCAGTATTTCCTGCCGCAGACGGGCATCGCGGATACGGCGTCGCGTTAAGGCCGTGTTTTCAATGATATTTTCTGTATAACCGTCACGCGAGCCTCTGACAACATGCTCTGTGTCAGGTTCTTTAGGCGGACGTCCTGGATAATTCCGGACATCTACAATAAACGCATAATCAATGCCATCAACAAACACTATCAATAAACCGGATAACATCTGGTCAACTGTTTCATCGAGTGATTTGGTCCGCTCCAGCTGCTCATTAATAATGCGATTTTCCACAATTTCCGGTACTTTTTTCGTATTTGTTTCAAAATCATTGATTTCAACAAGCTGGCGCATGATTTGCTGTATTGAGCTGCTGTCACAGAGCCCATTAACAAAATACAGTTGAACTTTCCGTTTTAAAATGATTATTTCCCGGAATTCAACATCATACGACTTTTCCAGACCAATATTATCACGCATGTATTGTTCATTTTTTTCAATCTTTGTGTATATAGGGTTTTTGGTTTGCTTTTGACTCATAATTTAACTACTCTCCATTTTTCTGACATTCATCGATATTCACGCAATAATCGAAAACTTATTCTGCAAAAATCAGCCATTGGAACAAAGAACCGCCTACTTTTCCAAAGACAATGGCCATTAAAAGCCATAACAATTTATCCTCCATCCGTATGCGTCTTGATAAAATCGGGAGGACATTCAGCACTTCCGTTAAAGCAGCTGCCAGCATGCCATTGAATATGCCGTGAAAACCTCCCCATACAATCAGCAGCAGAAAGGACTGATGCCAGATCATATCGGTGAACGACAAATAGATCCCAAACAGCGAACCTAAGATGATGCTGACAATATAGGCGGGAACTAAATGTTCTGTCTTACTTAACTGGATTAATCGCGGTATGATGCCCAAAAGCGTTATAAAGGCTACAAAACCACCTCCAACCGCGATCCCGGAAGCAAAACCAATCGTGATTTCCAGCAGATGACGTAACACGTTAATTATCATTTAACTTGTTCTCATAATGACTCAGGTACTGATCCATTTCCTGCTGGTAATTGAATATCTCTACTTCAAGAGGGCTTGGCTCTTCATTAAAGCGTTTTTGGAACCAGTGGTTGAAAAATAACAGCATTCCGGCACCGATTCCTAATGAATAGGGAATCTGCATCCAAAGCGGGTATGCATTCACCTCTCCAGTCAGCAGATAATGAAGCTTTTGCTGAACTTCCTGCATACTGACATCATAATGAAAGTTCATAATGGTCATAGCTGCTCCAATGAACAGAATAAGCCAGACAAACGCCACCACCAAAATGCTGGGCTTTTTAAACTGTTTCTGGACTCGGATAAGCGTATGTGTCGGTCCTACAAGCTGGAATTCGAGATCACTGCGGGTTTTGTTTAAATGATCAATAATTAAGAAACTGTCCACGATCACCACGTTTCGGTCTTTTTTAGTAACACGGTAAATGGGTGTACTTTCCAGTTCCTGCTGCAGCGGTTCAGATGCTGAAATATGCGCAATCTCTTTCAAGGTTATTTGTCCTAAGGATGTAATGCTAATATTTTTTTTCATACGTAAATAGACAACCTCTGACATATGCGGCTCATCCTTTTTACGATGTGGTATCAGCTAGTGTTTGTCATTAGAAGCAAAAGTATGTTTAAAAATGACGGTTTATCCAGCGATTCCAACCTGATGTTCAAAGGCATATAAAAAGGCTGCCCCAAACGTGTTGGAGACAGCCTTTTTTCACGAGTTCATGTTGATTTTCATGTCGTCTAATATTCTCTTTTCCAATCTTGACACCTGAACCTGGGAAATCCCCAGTCTGTCAGCCACCTCAGATTGTGTTCGGTCTTTATAGTAGCGTAAGTATAAGATTAATCGTTCACGTTCGTCCAGTCGCCTGATGGCTTCCTGCAGTGTCAACTTGTTAAACCACCCTGCGTCATCATCAGCAATTTGATCCATTAGCGTGATCGGAGCACCATCATTTTCGTACACTGTTTCATCAATTGAGTGTGGCGATTTGACAGCCTCCTCAGCATGGACGACCTCCTCAGAGGTTATATTCAGATCATCGGCGATTTCCAGGACAGTTGGCGTACGCCCAAGTTTTTTCGTCAGTTCGTCCCGTGTTTTACGTATTTTATTGCCTGTTTCCTTTAACGAACGGCTGACTTTGACACTGCCATCATCTCGAATGAATCGCTGGATCTCACCAATAATCATTGGAACGGCATATGTGGAGAATTTGACATCATATGATAAATCAAATTTATCAATCGCTTTTATCAGGCCAATACTGCCAATTTGAAACAAATCATCAGGGTCATAGCCGCGGTTAATAAACCGCTGAACAACCGACCAGACAAGTCTGACATTCGCTTCCACCAGCAGATCGCGTGCCTGTTTATCACCCTGCTGACTTTTATGAATGTTGGCTCTCACCTGTTCATCCGTTAAGGATTCCTGACGGTTATCATGTCTAACATTCACATCCATAGACATCTCTATTCAGTAACCGTTTTTTTTGATAAATGCTTCATCATATGCACCGTCGTGCCGTTTTCAGGTGACGATATAATCTCCAGATCATCCATAAAATTTTCAATAATTGTAAAGCCCATGCCGGATCTTTCTAATTCAGGTTTTGATGTGTAGAGCGGCTGCCTTGCCTCATCGACATCACCGATGCCTGTACCCCCATCTTTTATGAACAAATCCACTTCATCTTCATACAATACACAGTTTATTGAAACAAGATGCCCCGGTTCATTATTATAGCCGTGAATAATCGCATTTGTCACAGCTTCGGAAACGACTGTTTTAATTTCTGTCAGCTCATCCATCGTTGGATCCAGCTGCGCCACAAACGAAGCTACAGTTACGCGGGCAAATGATTCATTTTCACTGATACTTGTGAATTCAACATTCATTTCATTTTTCATGAAGCCACCCCCAAAGTCGATAACGCGTGTTCCTCGTTCTCCTCCAGACGAATGATTTTGAACATTCCGGACATATCAAATAACCGCTGAACCGGTGATGATATGGAACAAACAACCATTTCCCCGCCCAGCTGAAGTACTTCTTTATATCGGCCCAAAACAACACCCAGTCCTGAGCTATCCATAAATGTTACCGATTCAAGATTCAAAATGACATGTCTGACAGCGTTAGCATCCATCATGTCCTTCCACTCGTTACGCAATGGTTCTGCTTCATGATGATCCAGTTCGCCGGACATCCTCACAACAAGGACATCCTGCTTAACATCAAAGACAGTAGACAGACTCATTCCAGTTCCTCCTCCCTATTTCCGTCTGTATAATCTTTCGTCACAGGTATGATCAATTCCTGCTGTTTGACAAAAGAAGAAGAGTTTCGGCAAAAAAACCATTATTTCACCATTTGTTCCACAGTCCTCTTCAGCAGTGTAAAATAGGAAGCCTTTGGAACATCTTTATCAGCAATTAGCGGTATTTTTGATAAAGTTTCCTCCTGATTTTTAATAACTAATTCGCCAACCTCTTCACCTTTTTGAATTGGCAAACGCCAGTCAGATACGATACTGACTGATTCTGATACGTCTTTGTCTTCCTCACCCTTACGGTGGATCGTGCTGACTGATTCAGAGGTTACAACATCAATCGACTCATCCTCGGCCTTTAATGAGTCGAGCGTGGTTATAGCATCGCCCTTTTCGTACAATTTTTTTGTTTCATACTGATTAAAGGCATAATCAAGCATGCTGGTAATGCTGGCATTTCGTTTTTTGGTCGTTTCCGCTCCCATAACAACGGCAATCATTCGCATGTCGTCTCTTTCAGCTGTGGCTGTCAAACAATACTTAGCCTCGTTTGTATAGCCCGTTTTCAGTCCGTCAACATCTGGGTAAAATTTAACCAGCCGGTTTGTGTTGACCAGCCAGAATTCATTTTCTTCACCTTTTCGCAAATAATCTTCATAAATCGATGTATAATCGGTTACCGATTCATATTTTAATAACGCTTTCGCCATCACAGCCATATCTTGAGCCGTACTGTAGTGATTGTCGGCTGGCAGTCCAGTTGCGTTTTCGAAGTGTGTGTCTTTCAGCTCCAGCTTTTCAGCCTTTTCGTTCATTTGTTTAACAAAAGCGTCTTCGCTGCCGGCAATCCGCTCAGCTAAAGCCACACTTGCATCATTTCCAGAAGCCATTGCAATACCTTTAAGCAGATTGTCGACCGTCATTTCTTCTCCGGCTTCAAGAAATATTTGTGAACCTCCCATAGATGCTGCACGTTCACTAACCTGAATCGTTTCCTCCTGATCAATTTCGCCATTATCAAGAGCTTCCATAATAAGTAATAGAGTCATAATTTTAGTCATACTGGCTGGCGGCAGTTGCTCGTCCGCATTTTTATCAAACAATATTTTCCCGGTGTCACGCTCAATCATCATAGCTGACTTGGCGTCGGGTGCCAGGTCTGTTTGTTCCTCAGTGTTATCTTGTTCACTTTCCTCTGCTGAAACAGCCAGCGGCAGGCATAGAACTGAACCTATAATGCTAGTCAGTAAAACAAATTTCCTCATGGCTTAACCTCCAACACTTAATGTAGTTCTAGGATTGCCATATAACCGGGCTCTTATACAACAAAACGCATACTGTTGTTCAGTATGCGTTTAAAAATTATGATTCTGTAATCGTGTCATAGATGAGGGATGGTGCCTCAGCAGTTCCTGAAGCTATGGAAATGGTTGAATACAGCTTGTCTTTCACCTCTTCAACTTCGGGTGTGCTGGCATGAATGGTTAAAAGTGACTCCCCTTCGTCCACGTGATCACCTATTTTCTTGTTCAGCACAATACCAACTGATAAATCTATCGCGGATTCTTTTGTCGCTCTGCCTGCTCCAAGCATCATGGCAGCCTTGCCGATTTGGTCTGCTACAATCTCTGAGACTGTTCCGGATTGTTTGGCAGGCAATTCGATTCTATGGGCTGCTTGCGGCAGCAATTCAGGATGATCCACTGCATGGGCATCACCACCCTGCGAGCTCACAAAACGTTTAAATTGTTCTAAGGCTTTACCATTTGACAGGTTTTCCTTCAGACGTTCTTTCGCCTCATCGAGGGTTTCTGCTTTATTCGCCAAAACGACCATTTGACTGCCGAGCTCAAGGCACAAATCCGTTAAATCCGCCGGCCCATTGCCCTGCAATGTTTCAATAGCTTCTTCAACCTCAAGCACGTTTCCAACCGCATACCCCAGCGGCTGGCTCATATCTGAAATAACAGCCATTGTGCTGCGTCCTACGCGGTTGCCAATTGAGGCCATTGCCCGGGCTAATTCTCTGGCGTCGTTCAATTCTTTCATGAAAGCGCCATCTCCGGTCTTAACATCCAAAACAATCGCATCGCTGCCGGAAGCAATTTTTTTACTCATGATTGAACTCGCAATCAGAGGAATCGAATTGACTGTGGCTGTCACATCCCGCAAGCTATACAGTTTTTTATCAGCCGGTGCCAGATTACCAGTCTGACCCACGACAGCGAGTTTATTTTCATTCACAAGCTTGACAAATTCATCACTGGATACTTCCACGTGAAATCCTGGCACAGCCTCCAGTTTATCAAGTGTGCCCCCAGTATGTCCCAGACCACGTCCGCTCATTTTGGCCACCGGAGCCCCGAGTGATGCTACCAATGGTGCAAGAATTAATGTTGTCGTATCACCAACGCCGCCGGTTGAGTGTTTGTCAACTTTGATCCCATTAATAGCCGAAAGATCCATCTGGTCGCCGGATTCGACCATAGCAGAGGTTAGCTCCGCACGCTCTGCTTCCGTCATATCCTGGAGAAAGACAGCCATTAATAGAGCACTCACTTGGTAGTCCGGAATCTCGCCCTCGGTATAGCCATTGATAAAGAACCGAATTTCTTCGCTGGTTAAGCTTTGGCCATTACGCTTTTTTTCAATAATATCATACATTTGCATCGTATCACCTAACCCTGATTTGGTAGTGTACGGATAATTTCTTTCATGAATTTGAGAAATTCGTCCCGCACTTGTTCCGTCGTATCTATCACTTCCTGATGTGTCAGCGGCTGGTCAAGAATACCGGCCGCCATATTGGAAATACAGGAAATGCCTAATACCCGCAGTCCGGCATGTCCTGAAGCAATAACTTCAGGTACAGTTGACATACCGACAGCATCACCGCCAAGTGTCCGCAGCATCTTAACCTCAGCAGGTGTTTCATATACTGGTCCGGTATTACCGACGTAGACACCTTCCTGAATCGTCACGCCCAAGTCAGCAGCGCAAGATTTTGCATGCTGCAGATATGTTTCATCGTATACCTGTGACATGTCAGGGAAACGCTCACCTAAAGCAGCGTCATTTGGACCAATTAATGGATTGTCCCCCATATTATTGATATGATCTGTGATCAGCATTAAATTACCAGGCGTAAACGATTGGTTAATGCCGCCTGATGCATTGGTCACGATGACTGAATCAATACCAAGTTCCTTCATGACACGTACAGGAAACGTCACTTCCTGCATGGAATACCCTTCATAATAATGAAAGCGGCCCTGCATTGCTATAACACTTTGCCCTTCCAGCTCACCGGCAACGAGCTGCCCTTTATGTCCGGCTACCGTTGACTCCGGGAAATACGGAATATCTTTGTAGGAAAAGGTTACCGGATTTTCAATTTCCTCAGCCAATACACCAAGTCCTGAGCCCAATATCAGACCTAATGCGGGCTTCGCCGTTAACTGTGCACTAATATAGTCAGCCGCTTCGTTAATCATTGTCTTATCCACAGCGAACATCTCCTTATTTGATATCATTGAGAAAACTTTTTCCATGTTCAGGCATCTTAATAGCGAAATTGTCCGCTACGGTTGCTCCGATGTCAGCAAATGTCTTTCTCAGCGGCAATTCGTTTCCGGATGCAATACCTGTATGGTATATGAGAAGCGGTACATACTCCCGTGTATGATCGGTTCCGTGATGAATCGGATCATTACCGTGATCAGCTGTAATGATCAGCAAATCATCTTCGTTTAGCCGGTTTAGAACTTCAGGCAAACGTTCATCAAAAGCTTCCAGTGCCTGACCGTATCCCTCAGGGTCGCGACGATGGCCATACTTGGCATCAAAATCAACCAGATTCAAAAAGTTTAATCCAGTAAAATTCTCAGCCATCGAATCAACTAATTTTGTCATACCGTCCGCATTATCAGAAGTGCGAATAGCTTTCGTTATGCCTTCGCCGTCATAAATATCCGATATTTTACCCAGAGCGACTACATCATAATCCGCCTCTTCCAGTTCATTCATAACCGTGCGTCCAAACGGTTTCAGCGCGTAATCATGGCGATTGGCTGTTCGCTCGAAATGACCAGGTTCACCAACAAATGGACGCGCAATAACACGGCCAACCATATATTTTTCATCCAAAGTGAGTTCACGTACGATCTCACATATCTGATACAATTCATCTAATGGAACAACGTCTTCATGTGCTGCAATCTGCAAAACAGGATCAGCAGATGTATAAACAATGAGTGCTCCTGTCTTCAGCTGTTCCTGGCCCAATTCTTCAATGATAGCCGTCCCTGAGGCCGGTTTATTGCCGATAACTTTTCTGCCTGTCTTAGCTTCAATATCACTAATCAGCTCATCCGGAAAACCATCTGGAAATGTCCGGAATGGTTTCTGGATGTTCAAACCCATAATCTCCCAGTGACCGGTCATAGTATCCTTGCCGTTCGAATCCTCCTGCATTTTTGTGTAATGCGCTTTTGGCTTTTCCGCCTGTTCAACACCTTGAATTTCCCGGATATTGCTTAAGCCTAACTGGCCCATATTGGGCATATTCAGACCGTTCATCCGTTCTGCAATATGGCCCAGCGTATCGGCGCCAGCGTCATTAAATGATTTGGCATCAGGCGCTTCACCAATCCCAACAGAATCCATAACAATCAAAAAGATACGTTTAAAATCTTTCATTTTTTATACCTCCTGCTATTGTTTTCCCGATTTCATGTGTCATATGTTAACCCTTGTATGAGGTCTGACATCTAGTTAAACAGATCAGCTGTCCGACTGCCTGGTCTTGATCCACTTGTCTATTAAGCTTTCGTCAGTTAATCGTTACGCCCGTGGATGATAAGTCTGATAAATATCTTTGAGCCGGGCTTTTGTTATATGTGTATATATTTGCGTCGTTGATATGTCGGCATGACCGAGCATTTCTTGAACAGACCGTAAATCAGCCCCATTCTCCAGTAAATGGGTGGCAAAGGAATGCCTGAGTGTGTGCGGCGTAATTTGTTTTTTAATACCCGAATCTCGGGCAATTTCTTTTAAAATCTTCCAGAATCCCTGTCGTGAAAGCGGCCGGCCGTGTTGATTGACAAACAGTGCATTCTGATCCTGCCCCCGTTTGACGAGATGTCCTCTGCCGTGCTGCAGATAATAATCCATAGCATTTTTGGCTACATCTCCAAGCGGGACAATCCTTTCTTTAGACCCTTTCCCCATACACCGGACAAACCCCATTGTTAAATGCAAGTCGCTCACTTCCAGAGATACCAATTCCGTTACGCGCAATCCGGTGGCGTACATTAATTCAAGCATCGCTTTATTCCGCATCGCCAGAGGTGTGTGCCCGCTGATGGCTAATAGCGCTTCCACATCAGCCGATGATAAAGTAGCAGGCAGTTTACGTTCCTTTTTCGGTGTCTCGATATGTAGACTTGCATCATGATCCACCAGCTGTTCCCGAATGAGAAAATGATGGAATGCCCGGATTGACGAAATAGCCCTGGCAATGGTGGCGGATGATTTGCCATCATCCTTCAATTTATACAAAAAGCCAATAATATCGGAGCGTCCAATATCATTCCATTCTGATTTCCGGCTTACTTTTTCCACGTACGTTTTATAATTTTTCAAATCCCGCTGATAGGATGTTAACGTATTATCAGATACACCCCGTTCCACAAGTAAATAATGGAGAAAATCATCAAATGCGGGCTCCAGCATTGTCATTACTCCCCTAATCGCAGAAATAAATTCAGCCGATCAATAAAACTTCTGTCATCCATCTTCAAAACTTTGACAGATGGACCCTCTGGAGGATCATACCGGTGAATCTGCTCATATTCAGTATGCATATAGTGCAAACTAAAGTAAAAAAAGAATGTGCAGATTGTGAAAATAATAAATACCTTGACTATATCCCAGATTAATTGCCTCACGTGTGTCACCTCTTTTACATATCCAGTAAACAAGATATGCAGCAGAAGAATGACACTATACATAGGAACTGCGAGGCTAATACCAAAATAACCGATTACACACGAAAAGTAAATGCTTCAAAAACAGTAGACGGCCAAATGTGAGATTCAATCGATTATCGCACTATAGACAAAAAACCTTTTCCTGTGCAGAAAAGGTCATGTTTGTTCGTTTAACTTGTTGATTCAATGGCTGTCTCCTGACAATGTTTACAGATACCGTGAAATGTCAGCCGATGATCCTTTACTTGAAAATGCCAGTGATTTTCCACCAGCTTTTCCACGTCTCCCAGTAAGTCATCTGTAATTTCCTCAACCGCTCCGCATTCCGTGCAAACAAGATGATGATGAAAATGTTCAGCCCCTTCTTTACGAAGATCATAACGGGAAACACCATCACCAAAATTGATTCTATCAACAATTTTCAGTTCTGATAATAATTCCAGTGTCCGGTAAACAGTTGCCAGACCTATTTCAGGTGCCTTTTCTTTAACAAGAAGATACACGTCTTCGGCACTGAGATGATCCGTCTCACGCTCCAAAAGCACCCGTACAGTGGCTTCCCGCTGCGGTGTAAGCTTATAGCTTTGCGCATGGAGTTGTTTTTTTATCTGTTCCAGCCGGTGTTCCATGGCGACTCTCCTCCCTTTCGCCAATTATAGGACCGCACATAAAAGATGTCAAAATAAAATCATTATAATTCACTATTAATAACTGTTATTATATAATATTCATTGACTATTATAAAGGGATTTGATTAACAATTCCATAGCGCCATTCGCTACATAAGCTTCTAAAGCCGCTGCGGCCATAGAAATCACCAGCAATGAAGCGAAAACAATTGTATATTTGCCTAAGGGCTGCAGCACAGGCTGTGATATGGTCCGTGAGAAAAGCTTTCGTAATAAGGTCAGCGAAAACAGCATGGATAAACTGCCGGCAACAATATAAACTGGTATAACGAGTAAGTTCTGGGGTGCTATTGAAAGTGATGATAAAAGAAGACCGCTGCCCATGCCCAGCTGATTGACAATAAACCCGACAGAAAAACCGACGACAAGCCCTTTTAAAAACAGTAAAATCCAGACAACGGGGAGCCCAATAACTGAGAGACCTAAAACAAATAATAACAAGAGATATTTCACATGATAAAAAAAACTGCTTTTCCATATTTCATGACTGCCGATTTGTTCTCCATCTGCTATGCCGCCAAAAAAACGTTCGAGGTAGAAGAATAAATCCTGTTTTTGCACAAAGTTCATGCTGTTTACAATGATAGCTCCAAAAATGACCCCTGTTAAGAACAAGATGGTCATAAACATATAAATGGTAGCATGTTCTCGTACGTGATTCATGATAAGTGCGCGTTTGTTATACATCGGAATCCTCCATCGTTCTTATTAGTTGGCCTCTAGTAAAAACTATGAAGAATTCTGGACAAACATACCATTTTATTTTTCAGCGATTCAGGATGATGAGGTGATACGCCCGTATTGACCGCCCCCGCCGGCTTTAATTGATAATCTCCCTTCTCTCATATCAATAATAGCAGTTGCTAGTTTTTCTGGTATAATTTCGGTCAGCTCAGCAAAAGAGGCATAGTGAATCACATTCATTTCCGTCTGAAAATGATCCAGCAAGGTCCTGAATGTTTTCGGCCCAAGTTTTGGCAAATACTCCAATGGCACCTGGTACAGGTAAGGCGGACGCTCCCGCTTAACTTCAGCAGTACTGGCCAGCTCCTGAATCCGGTCTGACACACCTTTCACTAGTTTAGCTGATCCACAGCTGGGACATCTCCCGGCATCCGCGACCAATGGGGTTAGACACTGACTGCAGACGGTCGTATGATATTTCCCCAAGTATGGATTCATGCCAAAATTTCTGCTTATCTGCCGCCCTTCGACATTGTGCAGACTCCAGGCAAATTCTTTGAATGACGGCTCCTCCATTAAGACTTCCTGATACTCTCTGGCAATCTTCGGCAGTGAATGAGCATCAGAGTTGGATACAAATGGATAGTTATGCAATTCACTGATTTGATCAGCCATTGACGTATCCGAGCTGAGTCCCAGTTCAATGCCATCGATCAAGTCTGGATCAAAGACTTCTGTCAATGAGCGATGCACACCTTTCCCATACGTGCTCTTAAAAGGCGTGAACACATGGGCAGGGATAAATAAGCCGTTCAGTTCTTTCACCTTATACTGCAGCTCTTTTGCCGTGCCGTAATACCGCTGGGAACTTAACGTGATATTTTTCATGTTCGATGACAGCCACTCAGAAAAATGCTCCATGTCAGCCAGTGACGGAAGAAAGCACAGAACATGAATAGGGCCCTGACAATTGTCATCGTACACCTCGATTTCCGAACCAAGTATGAGCGTTGCATTTTCAAAACGAATACCGCCATCTGCCAGTTCCCGTGCATGACCTGCTTGTATAAGGTCCTTTATTTCCTGCTGGACAGCGGGCGCATGGCTGTCAATCACGCCAGCCATATGGATGCCTTTGTTCCGGCTTGTTTCTTTTAAAATATTGGTCAGCGTTAATGTTTTCGCCCCGGTAATTTTTACGGGATGGTTGTCCACATCCCGTCCAATATGAATATGCATATCTGCAAAAAATGACTTCAGCACTGCCTACATCCTTTCAAGTGTTTCCAAGTATAGTATGGCGTAGTTCGTTTTCGCATCATGGATCCGCTGCTCCCTAACATACTGTTTCGCCTCATCAAGCGTCAGCTCAAGTATTTCGATAAATTCATCTTCATCACCGGCAGCCGGATAATCCACAGGTTCCAGATCCTCCGCTAAATACAGATACATCATTTCATCAGCGAAACCGGGTGAGGTGTAAAACGACGTTATAAACCTCGGGGTGTTCACTGTATAACCTGTCTCTTCCTCTAATTCACGCAATGCTGTTACGGACGGTTCTTCTCCCTTCTCCAGCTTTCCGGCCGGAATTTCCACCAGCGATTTTTCCAATGGCTTTCGGAACTGTTCAACAAACACGATTTTGTTAGCCTTTGTTACCGGAATGATACCTACAGCACCCGCATGCTTAATCAGTTCCCGTTTGGATGTTTTTCCGTCCGGAAGCATCACATCGTCCACTTGAACTTTCACAATCCGGCCGTCATATATGGTTTCAGATTGTGTGGTTGTTTCCATAAATTTTTTCATAAATACCGCCCACCTTCTCGTAACGATCGTTTCTATTTTATCATATAGTTAATCATTGTACTTGCCAGGCCCCTTCTCTTACAATAGACATAACCAGAGCTCAATGGAGGTCTTATCATGAAAAAGAATCAGCTGGGACAATCAGGGATTTATGTATCAGAACTGACGCTGGGCTGCATGTCACTTGGAACAGACAGTCAGAAAGCAAAAGGAATTATTGACCGGGCTCTTGATGCCGGCATTAATCATCTTGATACAGCCGATTTATACGGTTTTGGGCGTAACGAAGAGATAGTCGGTGAAGCTATTAAAAATAAACGGGAACAGATTATTTTAACAACAAAAGTCGGTAATAACTTTGATCAAGCAAAAGAGGACTGGTTCTGGGACCCATCGCAAAAACACATTGAACAAGGCCTTAAAGATAGTTTGCACCGTCTCGGGACAGATTATATCGATTTCTATATGCTGCATGGCGGTAAAATCGATGATCCGATAGATGAAACCATTCAAGCGTTTGAAAATCTTAAAAAAGAAGGTTTGATCAGGGCTTACGGTATTTCCTCAATTCGCCCAAATGTTATCCGCGAATATGTGCAGCGTGCCAACATGGATGCGGTCATGATGCAGTATAATTTACTGGACCGCCGTCCAGAAGAGGAACTGCTGAACCTGCTGAATGAAAACGATATTAGTGTCCTGGCACGGGGGCCACTTGCCAAAGGCATGCTCAGCAACCGTGCAGACGAACAGATCAGGAAGAAGGGACAAAACGGTTTTCTCGATTATTCTTATGAAGAGCTGACCACTATTCATCAGACGCTGGAAAACATCAAAACGAGTGACTCACTGAATAGTCTTGCATTAAGCTATGTACTGAAGCACCCCGCTGTTGCGAGTGCTGTATTTGGTGCCAGTTCCGTCGAACAAGTTGACGACAATACAGCCGTTTCTCCGGTATTGACGGACGATACATACCAAACGATACAAAATAAAACAAAAGCTATTCAGTATACCAATCATCGTCAGTAATAATCGTATAACACATTAAAAAGGCGGCATCTGATATATAAGTCGATGCCGCTTTTTAATGTGTTATGACAACCGTCATTTCAAGAAAGTCGGTTGTCTGTTATGAATTGCCATTGCTTAAAGTCAGCAAGCTGATATACAATAGAGAACAAACGTTCCTTTTAATGAGGTGACCTTGCATGGATTATAGCCATTATTCGAGAAATGATGTGCTCTGTATTGATATCCGCTCCTTTTATGCAAGCATTGAAGCGGTTAAACGAGGACTTGATCCTATGACTGTGCCACTCGCTGTAGTCGGTGATGTCAACCGATCTGGAAGCATCGTTCTTGCCGCCTCGCCGCCACTGAAGCAAAAGCATGGCATAAGCAATGTCAGCCGTTTTTTTGAACTGCCTGACGATCCTGACATAATCATTGCGCCGGCGCATATGGCTGATTATTTGCAGGTATCACTGGAAATCACCAAGCTTATTCAGCAGTATGCACCGAAAGAAGCCATTCATCAATATTCCGTTGACGAAGTCTGGATAACCGTTAACGGGATGGATCAATTATTCGGCGGCCGGTGGCAAATTGCCAGGCGTATTAAACACGATATTTTAGAACACTTCGGGATGACCTGCTCTATCGGAATAGGCGATAATAAGTTCCTGGCTAAAGTTGTTATGGATCTGCATGCTAAAAGGCATGGTATCGCGGAATGCACCTATGAGGATATTCAAGAAAAATTGTGGCCATTTCCGGTGCAGGACGTGTGGGGGATTGGCAGACGAATGCAGCAGCATTTAAACCGGATGGGCATTGTAACACTCGGACAGCTGGCCCATTTTCCTCTGAAGCAGCTGACCAAACGTTTTGGTATCATGGGTGAACAGCTTTACTGGCATGCTTGGGGAATTGATTTGAGTCCGGTGTTCAGCCAATTTACCAAAACAGATCAAAAAAGCTTCGGACAAGGCATCTCCCTGCTGCGTGATTACACAGGTGACGAGGCGGCGACATGTATTCTCGATTTATGCGAGGAAGTATGCCGGCGGGCACGAAATAAACAGCAGGCTGGTAAAACCATTCACTTAGGCATCACATACGCTAAAGAAACACACGGCGGATTCAGCCGGTCACGGTCTGTTAGTATACCCACCAATATCACGATGGACGTCTATCACGTCTGCATGCAGCTTTTTCATGCGTTTTACGATGGCATAAGCAGCATACGACATGTCTATGTAACGCTTGGTAATCTGTACGAAGACGGCGAAACACAATTAAACCTTTTTGCTGATAAGTCAAAGAAAAAAGACATTGGCTATGTTATGGATGCTATTCGCGCGAAATACGGTCCCACCGCCATTCTCAGGGCAGCCAGCTACACGAACGCTGGGATCACGATCGAACGCAGCGGGAAAATCGGCGGGCACCAGGCGTGAAAGAGAACCAACTCATTACCGCAATGTCTTACTGTTTTCTGATATATGCTGCAGCACTGAATGTGCTCTTTCTATCAGGGAACAAGATGATAATGATAGATACCGTCTGTCAGCACCCTGGTGACCAATCCTCTGTCTTCAAGGTAATCCAGCTGGCCAATCGTCTCAGACATCGTCAGACTTAGCTGTTTTGTATATTTGTTCGGAAAAAGCTGCTGAGATAGAGCAAATGGTGTTTGGGCCTTTTCCTGCAACAAGTGATAAACACGCGCTGCCCGCTGCTCCTGATTCTGCAAATGGACAGGAATAATAGTGCTCACATCTGAAAAGATGTCCCCGTGTCCAGGATACACCGTTTGAATCCCGAGCGACTGGCACTTCAGCAGGTTAGAACGATACTGCAGCAAAGGCTGAGGACGCACGTCACTCGCAATTGGAGCTTCAAGCATTGGATTTGGGGAAATATGATGCAGCAAATGATCACCTCCGATAAAGGCCCCGTCACTTTCACGGAAAAACGATAAATGGCTTTGTGCATGACCTTTTGTTTCAATGACGTGCCAGTCATGATGACCAGGAAGCGTATCACCTTCATCGAGTGTCATTGTCAGCTCCCCTTTCCCGGCAAATTGCATCGTTCCGCTCAATTCACCCGAATGGACTGTCAATTCTTCAGGAACGCCACAAGCCACAAAAAGCTGTTTAAAAAAAGCCTCATGCTTCGCAAAGTACGCTTCATCACGTGATAAATAGACCCCGGTATTCCGGTGGGCTGCCAGCGTTTCAGCACGCGGAAATTGCTCGATTAAGCCTATATGATCCGGATGATGATGTGTTAAAATAATTTGTTCAATATCTTCAGGTGCATACCCTAACTGATGAAGCTGCGTTTTAAGGGCTTCCCACCCCTCTTTGGTTTTAACACCGGCATCGATGAGTGACAGTTTATCACCTTTAAGCAAGTAAACATGGACATCACCGACCGGAAATGGCGTAGGGATCGTCAGCTGACTGAGCGTATTATCAAGTATTTTCATAATCAGGCCTCCAAGTGATGAATGATGATTCAGTCATGCTGTCATTATAGCCTGTTTGCCAGAAAAAGTCACACATCGATTAGGAGCCGGACCAGGTCACGGCTTTCATAAAAAACTAAATCCTTGAATGGGAACAGGGTGAACGCTTATAGTTAACATTGCGTTAAGATATAATAAAATAAACGTTACGTTTCTTAAATAAGAACGACGTCGGTTGTCAGACTGTATAAGCTGAAGCGGCACTATCAGCTCTTAACAGGCATTTCAGTGTCATCACTCAGGAGGAATTAACGTGACGAAACTTTTTTCACCTATTACATTTAACAATGTTGAACTTAAAAACCGGATTGCCATGTCTTCAATGTGCATGTATTCCTGTGCAGATCAGGGCGGAAAAATCACGCCATTTCACATGACGCATTATATCTTCCGTGCAGCCATTTCTGGGCCAAAACAGTATGAACGGGGCTGGAAATAATGGAACTCGTTTTTCTTGGCACAGGGTCTGGTGTTCCTTCCAAAGAGCGGAATGTATCTGCCATTGCTTTAAAACTGCTGCAGGAACAAAACAGCATCTGGCTGTTTGATTGTGGTGAAGCGACCCAGCATCAGATTCTGCACACATCGATTAAACCGGGGAAAATCAGAAAAGTTTTCATTACACATTTGCATGGAGACCATATTTTTGGCTTACCGGGTTTTTTGAGCAGCCGATCATTTCAAGGAGGCAACGATCGTTTAACCGTCTATGGCCCCCGGGGAATCAGGGAATATATTGAAACAAGCCTCGCATCAAGTGGAACGACACTTACTTATCCGCTTTCGATTGTTGAATTCACAGAGGGTGATGTTTTCAAGGATGAACAGTTCCAGGTTACCTGCAAACTTTTGGATCACAATCTTCCAAGCTACGGTTTTCGGATTACGGAAAGTGATAAACCTGGCAAACTCCTCGTTGACAAATTAAAAGCGGCCGGAATTGAGCCAGGGCCGATATATCAGCAAATTAAAGAACATGAAACTGTCCAGACCGAAGAGGGGCAGATCATTCATCGTCAATCATTTATTGGCCCCGATAAAAAAGGCCGAGTGCTCACAGTTCTGGGTGATACACGCGAATCAGGCCAAAATCAGGCCTTTGTTCAGAACTCTGATGTACTGGTCCATGAAGCAACATTCGGAGACGACAAGGCAGATCTTGCTCAAGCCTATTTTCATTCCACAACAAAACAGGCTGCGGATCTTGCCCACCAAGCCAAGGTCGGAAAACTTGTACTGACACACGTCTCCTCCCGCTATCAGCAAGGTGATGATCAGCAGCTGCTCGATGAAGCGCGAACCATTTTCCCGAATACAGAACTGGCTGGCGATTTCACGTCGATAAATGTTGAATCCAAATAAGTCATATCAAAAAGGCGCTCCTGCTTGATTTACCGGCAGGAGCGCTAATGTTTATAATCATCGAGAAAATCTTTCTGGAAACTTGTCCGCGGCTCGTCTTTCCTTTCAGACGCCATCTGTATAAACGGATTTTTCCCATACTTTTGTGATAAGTAGTCAATCGCTTCATACAACGTTTCATTTTCAGCTTCCTGCTCATATGTGAACAAATCCAGCTGTTTACCAATGTTTTGTTTCTCATCAACATCCTGAACCGTAATACCCAACAAACGGATCGGCTCCAAATTCCAATGTTTTCGAAATAACTCATTAACGACGTGTAAAATATCTTCTTTGTGCTCAATAAATTGAGGCAGCTTCTGACTTCGGGTTATCGTCTGCCGATCATGATAACGAATCGTAATTTGCACACTCTTCCCTACAGCCTGCTTGCGTTTCATACGTCTCTCAACATTTTCAGCCAGCTCATGCATAAGGTTACGGATTGCCGCTTCATCAGTCGTATCTTCAGCGAGTGTCTGGGAGCTGCCAATACTTTTAAATTCATGAACAGCTTCCGGATCAACCGGACTCATATCCGCTCCATTCGCTTTGTTTTGCAGCCGTTCACCATTAATACCGAAGATTTGTTTCAATTGATAGCTGTCACTTGCAGCAAGATCACCGATTGTCGCAATATCGATGCTGCGAAGTTTATCTGCCGTTTTACTACCCACACCATGCATTTCTTCAATCGGGAGCGGCCAGAGTTTTTCATGAAGATCCCGCTTGCGCAAAATCGTGATACCCATCGGCTTTTGCATATCTGAAGCCATTTTTGCCAGAAACTTATTTGGGGCGATTCCAATACTGCATGGCAAGTCAAGTTCATCGTGAATTCGCTGCTGCAGGTTCTGAGCAACTTCAACCGGACTGCCATGCTGTTCAGTGCCGGTTATATCCATATACCCTTCATCAATCGAAACTGGCTGGATATAGGGTGTTATCTCTGCAAGCATTTGAAAAATTTCCTTTGATGCTGTCCGGTACCGGTCAAAGTTAGGACGCAGGACTATTAATTCCGGGCATAATTTCTTTGCCTGTCCAAGCGGCATTGTCGTTTTGACGCCTTTAGCCCGTGCCTCGTAACTGCTTGTTACGACAATGCCTTTGCGTTCTTCAGGATTGCCCGCAATTGCCACTGGCCTGCCCTTTAATTCTGGGTTATAGGCTGTTTCAACTGAGGCATAAAATGAGTTCATGTCCACATGAAAAATAACCCTGCCTTTTTTTGGAGACCATTGCGACATCATAAGACATCCTTTAAAAGCTGTTTCCGATAGTTATTATATCATATTCCCCAAAGAAGATGTTTTATTCTCTTAGCAGGCAAACTGACTATCGTTTGGCCGTTTCCTGTATAATCGCCGTTAGCATTTCTGTGATTTTCACAAGCTCATTAACAGGAATCCGTTCATCAGTTGTATGGATCGCCTCATAGCCAACAGCAAGATTAACAGTTGGGATGCCCAGTCCGGCTATGACGTTTGCATCACTGCCGCCGCCACTCTCTTTAAGGTGGCTGTCGCGCCCAACTGCTTCGGCAGCTTTTTTGGCTGTATCAACGACCTTATCCTCAGACTCTTGATGATAACCTGGATACATCACTTGCACATCCACTTCGGCACTGCCGCCATATTGTTCAGCAGCGGTTTCGAATGCTTCCTTCATAGCATTAACTTGCTTATCCATTTTTTCCGTACTGAGAGAACGGGCCTCAGCTACCACATCAACGCGGTCAGCTACAATATTGGTTTGCTTTCCGCCTTCAAACCGGCCGATATTAGCTGTCGTTTCCTCATCAATCCGGCCAAGCGACATTTTGGCAACAGCTTTGGCTGCCAGTGTAATCGCTGAGACACCTTCCTCTGGTGCAAGTCCGGCATGTGCTGTCTTTCCTTTCATAACAGCAAACAGCTTAGCCTGCGTCGGGGCTGTCACAACAATATCGCCGACCGGACCATTGCTGTCAATCGCATAGCCATAATCTGCCTGAATAAGTGATTTATCCAGTGCTTTAGCACCAACCAGCCCAGATTCTTCTCCAGCCGTAATGATAAATTGTATATCTCCATGCGGGATGTCTTTTTCCTGCAGTGTGCGAATGGTTTCTAAGATAGCTGCCAGCCCCGCCTTATCATCTGATCCAAGAACAGTCGTTCCATCCGAGACAATATAACCATCCTTGATGGCGGGTTTAACATCCTTGCCTGGAACGACTGTATCCATATGCGATGTGAAGTATATGGGATCTGCGTTACTGAGGCTGCCTTGCAAAATACAGCTCAGATTGCCAGCACCATGGCCAGTTGTTTCCTGACTGTTATCTTCTGTAACGTCCAACCCCAAATCGCTGAATTTTTGAATTAACTTATCAGCTATTTCTCTTTCCTGTTTTGTTTCTGAATCAATTTGTACCAGTTCAAAAAACGTGCTGATTAATCTCTCCTGGTTTATAGATATCATAATTTGCCTCCTGCTAACATTATAGACGATAACCGTGATGCTTGTTTGTATTATGCTGGATTCAAAAGTTTAATGATTCAAGTATCTGCGAAGCTGCCGGCTGTTTATTAATTATATGACACAATCTGTGGCGAAAGAATTCGCAAAAACAACTGCCCTTCATACGATCACAGACAGTTTATAGGTAGACCCCTGGTTTTAAACACCTATAAATTATATCACAGCCCTTGTTCTGTTGCATAATTAAAGTTAGAATATTAATTAAGAGACGGATTAAAGAAGGAGGCATTATAATGGCTGCAGGAAAAAAGTCCAAACGAGAACGCAGAATAAAAGTTGTTGTCTATCTTATGATTCTGGCCATGTTTGTTTCAACGTTAACAATGGGACTGTCAATGTTCATATAATAACAAATGTCTTATCTTCCGCACTGGCATAAAAATGGCCGAGGTACGGTTTAGATTACTACTGACAACACGATACCATCGGCCGTTTAAAGACTGGCATTCACGTTAACCCGGTCTTTTTTTATGCCCTTGGGCTTCATTAACATCACTCTCTTTAAACCGCTTCTTAACTAATAGATAATCTTCTATTTCATGAAGTAATTGATACAAGTTAGCCCGTGTTTCAAATTCTTTCTGCGTTGTCGGTAAGGGCTGCTGATCAAATATCTGCCGTAAACCCTCCAGTTCATTGAGATACACAACAGCCGTATTTCCGGGGTGAACAGCTTCCGCGAGCTGTTCAAAAAATCCGGAGACTTTAAAGGAAATCGTATATTGATCCGGCAGACGACTGACGAGGGGGAGCATCCTTTGTAATAATTCCAGCTGCTTTTGCCGCATCTTAAAATAATCGTAGTAGGGGTGATGCGCACGCAACAAATGATTTTCTTTGTCGAACAGTACCAGTTCCATAGCATCTTCCAGCAAATCTTCAGACTGCTGCAGTTCCTTGCCATCCCAGTTTTCATTTTTATTCCGTATGTACAGCGCAATTTCATTTAAGATAGTCTGGAAATAATGCTCCAGTTCGTCCTGTTTCTTTTTAAGCTGTTTATCCATACTTGGCATATAAAGATTCACAAGCAACGCGACGCCAATACCAACAATAATGACAAAAAACTGATCAACCAAAAATGTCACCGATAAATGCTGGGCCCCATACAAATTTAAAATAATAACTGAACTTGTTCCAATTCCCGGGGTCACCTTCAGCCAAACGAGCACCGGAATAAAACAAACGAGCATAGCACCGACAGCAATAGGGTTATACCCGAACAATTCAAAGAAAAGAACAGAAAGTACAGCAGCCACCACACAAGCCAAAAAACGCTGCCATGCCGTCATAACTGACCGTTTCCGGGAAGACTGGATGCACAGAATTGTTAATATGCCTGCCGAGATGAAATTTGAAAGCCCAAAAAGCTGCGCTAACGAGATAGAAATTGGTGTACCAATTGCTGTCTTAATCGTACGGGAGCCAATTTTCACCTTGATTCCCCTCCTGGTATGCTCAGACTGACCTTAAAACAAAATAAGGCTGACCCATTTCAATTGAGACAGCCTTATATGATCTTATACGTTTATATCTCACTGCAATGCTCATCAAATACTTGCTGTAGTTTGCTGACGACATCCATAGCACTATAACCTTCTATGTCAGAGCGCTCAAGCATTGTAACGAGCTCACCATTCTTGAGAAACGCAAAAGATGGTGACGAAGGCGGATACCCTTCAAAATACTCCCGCGCTTTTTCAGTTGCTTCTTGATCCTGTCCAGCGAAAACGGTTACCAGATGATCGGGCCGCTTATCATAATGAATCGCATTTGCTGCTGCAGGTCGTGCAACACCACCGGCACAGCCGCATGTTGAATTCACCATGACCAGCGTGGAGCCTTCGCGGTTCAAGGCCTCATCGACAGAGTCAGATGTTGTCAGTTCCTTGTATCCAGCGTCGCGGACGTCTTCCCGGGCGACATTTACGACATCGTTCATGAACAGATCGAAATCCATATGATCATCTATCCCCTTTTAAGTATTATCTTAATTGAATCTAAATTTATCCTATCAATTTTGTCCCGTGAGTTCAACGCATAAAGCTTGACGGCCTGTTGGAATGCTTCGTCTTCTGGTACCAGAAGACCAGCACACTGAATCACTTAATATAAACTGGTTGTTTCAGAGCTTATATTTTGCACAATTTCCTTCACACGCGCCAGGAATTGGCCCACAATCAATCCATCGAGCACGCGGTGGTCAAGAGACAAGCATAAGTTGACCATATCACGAGCGGCAAACATATCCCCAATCATGACCGGCCGTTTAACAATCGATTCTACTTGCAATATCGCAGCCTGAGGCGGGTTAATAATGCCCATCGACTGAACAGACCCAAAAGCACCCGTGTTATTAACTGTAAATGTACCGCCCTGCATATCTTCAGACGTTAGCTGCCCCGTGCGTGCACGATTTGCAAGATCAGTTATATCTCTTGCAATACCTTTAATGCTTTTTTCATCCGCTTGTTTGATGACTGGTACAAACAATTCATCATCCTTGGCAACCGCTATTGAAAGGTTTATATCGCGATGCTGGATAATTTGATCATCTGCCCATGAACTGTTTAGCTGTGGGTATTCCTTCAGTGCCTGAGCTACAGCTTTGACAAAAAAAGCAAAATACGTAAGATTGAAGCCCTCATTCTGTTTGAAGTTATCCTTCACCTGATCCCGGTAGCGCACTAATTCAGTCACATCCGCTTCAACAGCCATCCAGGCATGGGGTATCTCCTGAGCGGAACGTGCCATATTCTGTGCAATGGCTTTTCTGACCCCAGTAACAGGTATAGTCGAATCACCTGACTGCGTTGGCCGTTTTTGTGCAGCCGCCTGTTCTGGCTGTTGCACTTGGGCGGAACTGGATGCTTCGGTATCTTTGCCGGTTGCTGTTTGTTCCGGCTTCTTACCCGATGCAATCAACTGTTCAATATCCTTTCGAGTAATACGTCCACTCCGGCCAGAACCGCTTACTTGCTCCAAATCAATGTTATGTTCTTGTGCAAGCTTAAGGACAGCAGGCGAGTAGCGTTTTTTCATTGACTGATCGCCGGCAGATTCTTCAGATGATCCCTGTTTTTCTTCTGCTTGCCCGGAAGAAACAGCAGCCTCTTCATCCGAAGTATCCTCAGTTTCAATATAGCCCATAAGTTCACCGACTTGAAGGGTGTCACCTTCCTGAACACTAAGCTCTTGAATAACACCTGTGAACAATGATGGAACTTCAGCGTTGACTTTATCCGTCATCACTTCTGCAATTGGGTCATATTTGTTGACATGATCTCCTGAACTAATCAGCCACGAGCTGATTGTACCTTCAGTCACGCTTTCACCAAGCTGTGGCATGTTAATTTTTTCGGTTGCCATTCAAAATCGCTCCTTCTTATCCTGGTTAAAATTCAGCCAGTTCACGAATAGCTTTTTCGACCCTATCCGGATTCATCATGAAATATTTCTCCAGCTTTGGTGAGAAGGGCATGGCCGGTATCTCTGCTCCAGCCAGCCGCTGAACCGGCGCATCGAGATCAAACAGGCAGTTCTCAGCGATAATGGCGGCCACTTCACCAATAATACTGCCTTCTTTATTGTCTTCAGTAATCAATAGCACTTTGCCGGTTGCGGCTGCTGCCTGGATAATCGCTTCCTGATCAAGCGGGTAGACAGTCCGCAAATCGAGAATATGTGTGCTGATACCTTCTTCATCCAGCTTTTCAGCAGCCTGCATTGCAAAATGCACAGACAAGCCATATGTGATCACAGTAATATCAGAACCTTCACGTTTTACATCAGCCTTGCCTATGGGCAGAACATAATCATCATCCGGCACCTCATTTTTTAACAGACGATAGGCTTTTTTGTGCTCGAAGAAAAGCACTGGATCATTGTCACGGATAGACGCTTTTAAAAGCCCTTTAACATCGTATGGTGTCGAGGGCACAACAATCTTCAGACCAGGCTGATTAGCAAAGATCGATTCAAGCGATTGTGAATGATATAAGGCTCCGTTTATACCACCGCCATAAGGTGCGCGGATAGTCATGGGCACATGCCAATCATTATTGGAGCGATAGCGTGTTTTAGCTGCTTCTGAAATAATCTGATTAACAGCCGGCAGCATAAAATCAGCAAATTGCATTTCTGCAACAGGACGCTTGCCATACATAGCTGCTCCGATACCGACACCAGCGATAGCTGATTCAGCCAGGGGCGTATCAAGTACCCGCTGATTGCCAAAATCGTTATACAGTCCCTGAGTTGCTCCAAACACGCCCCCTTTTTTACCAACATCCTCACCCATAATAAAGACGTTATCATCACGTTTCATTTCTTCATGCAAAGCGGTGGTCACCGCCTGAATATAAGACATGACTGGCATTCGTTTCCCCCCTACACTTCCTCATAGACATATTTATGTGCTGACGCCGGTTCAGGATAATCTGCTTTTTCCGCATAGTCGGTTGCTTCATTTACGATGCTATCTATTTCAGTGCTGATTTTCTGTTCGGTTTCATCGCTCATAGCACCCGATTCTTTTAAATAAGCAGCATACGAAATGAGCGCATCGTTCTTTTTAGCTTCTTCGACTTCCGAACTTTCCCGGTATTGACTGTCATCGTCATCACTGGAATGTGCCGTGAAACGATACGACAGGGTTTCGATTAATGTTGGACCTTCACCATTAACGGCCTGTTCCCGCGCTTTTTTCACTTCATCATAAACCGCCAGAGGATCATTGCCGTTAACCGTTACGCCCGGCATCCCATAGCTTGCTGCACGGGCGGATATATTCTCACTGGCATACTGTTTATCGAGCGGAACCGAAATGGCATATTGATTGTTTTCCACCATTGTAATCACCGGCAATTTATGTACACCAGCGAAATTAAGACCCTCATGGAAGTCACCCTGGTTAGTAGAACCTTCTCCCAATGTGACAAATGAAGCAAACGTTTCGTCATCCATTTTAGCGGCAAGAGCAATCCCGACTGCATGCGGCACTTGTGTTGTTACAGGAGATGACTGAGTCACAATCCGGTTTTCCTTTTGTCCAAAATGACTTGGCATCTGCCGGCCACCCGAATTAGGATCATCTGCTTTAGCAAACGCTGACAGCATTAATTCTTTAGGTGTCATGCCAAATGCAAGGACTATCCCCAAATCCCGATAATAGGGTAAAACATAATCTTTAGTCCTGTCGAATGCGAATGAAGCACCAATCTGTGAAGCCTCCTGACCTTGACATGAGATAACAAACGGAATTTTTCCAGCGCGGTTTAACAGCCACATTCGCTCATCAAGTCTGCGGGCTAAAAGCATATGCCGATACATATCAACTGCCTGTTCATCTGTTAAACCTAACGATTCGTGGCGATTCTTTGCCATTGTTTTTCCTCCTCGTACCATTATCCATGAATTTGCTTGCCATCAACGGCCAATGCAGCTTCGCCTACAATTTCAGACAGGGACGGATGCGGATGAACACTTTGGCCGATTTCCCAAGGCGTTGCGTCCAGCACCTTGGCCAGACCAGCCTCAGATATCATGTCCGTAACACGCGGACCAATCATATGCACCCCGAGTAAATCATTCATACTTGAATCAGCAATCAATTTGACAAACCCCTCTGATTCCCCGTGTATCAGCGCTTTTCCGACGGCACTGAAGGGAAACTTGCCTACTCTTACATCATATCCCTGTTCCTGTGCTTGTTTTTCCGTTAAACCAACACTTGCAGCTTCCGGGTCAGCATAAATACATGATGGGATATTGTTATAGACAAGCGGCAATGGGTCTTTATCTGCCATATGTTCGACAGCAACGATGCCTTCATGCGAGGCAGCATGAGCCAGCTGCATGCCACCGATAACATCCCCGATGGCATAAATATGTGAATCCTTCGTCTGATAAACATCATTTGTGTCGATAACACCATTGCTGGTTGTTATACCGGTGTTTTGCAGTCCAATGTCCGATGTATTAGCTGAACGCCCAACAGATACGAGCATCTTATCAGCCGAAAACGTTTCTTGTGCATCATTTAGATAAGCATCAATCGTAACATGCCCATCTGTTTGCAATGTCTCTGGAAGCACTTGGGCCTCTTTTACAAACCGAACGCCTTTTTTCCCGAGCTGTTTCTCGGTTTCGTTAGCGATTGCTTCATCTTCTGTTGGCAAAATGTGTTCCAGATACTCGATAACTGTCACGTCAACATCAAAGTCGGCGAGCATCGATGCCCATTCAATTCCGATCACACCGCCGCCAACAATAATAATTGATGATGGTAGAGCCTCCATTTGCAAAGCTTCGTCGGACGTCAGCACATATTGGCCATCGATTTCCAGGCCTGGGAGTGACCTTGGCTCGGAACCAGTTGCTATCAGAACATTTTGTGCTGTAAGCATTGTATTCTCACTGCCATCGGCATACTCAACGGATATCGTACCAGGCATTGGCGAGAAAATACTTGGTCCCAAAATTCTGCCCAGTCCCTCGTATACATCAATTTTACCTTTTTTCATCAAACCTTTTACGCCCTGGTACAAGCTGTCTACAACCCGATTTTTTCGTTCCTGAACTTTGGCGAAATTAAGTGTAACATTCGTTGTATCTATTCCAAATTCGCCTGCTTCTTTCGTTTGTCTGAAGATCTCAGCACTTTGGAGCAAGGACTTGGACGGAATACAGCCGCGATGCAAACACGTTCCGCCCAGCTCACCTTTTTCGACAACGGCAACCCGCATATCCAGCTGCGATGCACGAATAGCTGCCACATAGCCACCAGTGCCGCCTCCAAGGATTATGAGATCGTATTCTTCTGACATGACCGATAAACCCCTCTCACATTGTATTGCTGGCGTTTCCTTCTCTTCCTGCATCATAAGCTGTTGCTTCGTTAAATGACAATTAAAATGTTCCAGTGGAAGCAACTGTTTTCCAATGATTAATTGCGTCTGCTCAGGATATTCTTATCAGTCGTTAAAAATTGACTGCGTGATGCATGCAATGATTGAATGCGTTCTTCTGCCATGCGATCGGCAGCAGCATAAGTTGGTATATTGTCACGTCTTGCTATCGAAAACACTTGCAATAAATTATCATAAATGGCTCCGACCTTTTTCATCGCCCGCTTTTCATTGTAGCCATTCAACTCATCTGACACATTAATGACACCGCCAGAGTTGAGAATGAAATCAGGCGTATAAACAATACCCATCTCGTGCAGTTTATCACCATGCGCATCCGCCTTAAGCTGGTTGTTGGCAGATCCTGCAATTGCCTTTGCTTTTAGCTGCGGTATCGTTTCATCATTGAGTACGCCACCCAACGCACACGGAGCAAAAATATCACAGTCTACACTGTAAATGTCATCAGGCGCAACCGCTTCAGCACCAAAATCGTCAACCACTCGCTGAACAGCCTGTTCATTAATATCTGTCACAATGATGCGGGCACCTTCCTGATGCAAATAATCACTTAAAGCATAAGCTACATTGCCGGCCCCTTGAACAGCAACTGTCCGTCCTTTCAAAGAGTCATCAGCAAATGCCTCCATTGCTGCTGCTTTCATACCTGTATAAAGCCCATAACCGGTAATAGGGGACGGATTACCTGAAGAACCTGATTCCTCAGGCGACAAACCTGCTACATAATCTGTTTCCACATGTATCAGATCCATATCCTCGACTGTTGTTCCCACATCCTCAGCTGTAATAAAACGACCATGCAAGCTTTCAATATAACGGCCAAAAGCACGAAACATTTCTGGATTTTTATCTTTATTCGGATCACCAATAATAACGGCTTTACCGCCGCCCAGATTCAAACCTGCCGCAGCATTTTTATATGTCATTCCCCTGGCCAGTCTCAGTGCATCATCTATAGCTTCTTCTTCAGAATTATATGTCCACATACGTGTACCGCCGAGTGCCGGCCCAAGTGTTGTATCATGTATAGCAATAATTGCTTTCAGCCCTGAATTTTTATCCTGGCAAAAAACGAGTTGTTCATAATCATCTGTTTCCATAGAATTCAATAGTTCCATCCTTGCATCTCCCTGCCTTCTATCTGAGTATTAGAACCAACTGCTGACAGATGCATATGTCATAATAGTACTATATCGCATATGAACACCAGTTCCAACCATTTTACTTTTGACATGCATCCCTCAACCTTATATTTAACCAAAGTTAACGCCGACTGTTCATTTTGAAAGCGCTTTATTTTAAAGTACCAAATCCTGAAACATATTGCAACCAGACAATCTGTTATACTAACAAATGATATTTATCCTGAAAAGTTAGTCAGACAGTTCATATTTTACCTAACTTTTGCTATACTGAGAGGAGTCTGTTTATACAAATTAAAAAGGTTTGGCCTTAGATGCATAAAAGGAGAACAAACTATGATTCGTATTATCGCAGTTCTGATGCTGCTCATTCCAGGCATTGTTTCAGCTTATGGTATTAAGCTGATGCGTGATGCGTTGTTCAGCGAATTTTATCCGATTTTTGTACATACAGACGTTCAGTTTGTTGTCGGCCTGCTGTTATTTCTTGGAGGAGTTGCATTTGTCGGCGGCTTCATCGTCCATCGCGACCGAAAAAAACGGGAGCAAGCGAAAAAAAATGACTAAATATGAGATTAGCCTAAACGGGGAGATGTCACATGAAAGTAGCTAAATTTGGGGGCAGTTCTGTAGCCAGCAGTGAACAAATAAAAAAAGCAGGATCGATCGTTGCAGAAGACACAGAACGTAAATTTGTCGTTGTTTCCGCTCCTGGCAAACAATTTGATACGGATACAAAGATCACAGATCGTTTAATTGAATTAAGTTATGTTGAATTTAATACGAAAGAATACAAGAGCATTTCAGATAAAATTATAGAACGTTTTGCTAAGATCGTCCATGAGCTTGATATTTCTAATGAGATTCTTACAGAAATTAGTGAAGCCATTGACACTGCAGCAAGCGTTGAAACAGCTGATCAGCAAAGAAAAACGGATATTTTAAAATCCATTGGTGAGGACAGCTGTGCTAAAATCGTCAGCAGGTATTTAAATACCATTGGTTTAAATGCGCAATATGTTAATCCAGAAGAAGCTGGTATTATTGTCAGTAATGAGCCGGGAAACGCTCAAATATTACCAGACAGCTACAAAACACTATACGAAATGCGAGAACAGAAGGGCATTATGGTTATACCTGGCTTTTTTGGCTTTACAACGGATGGTAAACTGATGACATTTTCCAGAGGCGGATCAGATATCACCGGTTCCATTGTGGCAGCAGGGGTCCAAGCTGATCTATACGAAAATTTCACCGATGTTGATTCTGTTTATGTTGTTGATCCGAGAATCATCCCAAACCCCGAAAAAGTAACGACATTGACCTATAAAGAGATGCGTGAGCTGTCATATTCCGGGTTTGGTGTTTTTCATGATGAAGCACTCATGCCTGCCTTTCAGGCGGAAATACCGGTTTGTATTAAAAATACCAACAATCCAGAAAGTGCAGGTACAATGATCGTTTCTAATAAAAATGAAGAATCAAGAGGTGTTGTCGGCATTGCCAGTGATACTGGCTTTTCCAATTTATATGTCAGTAAGTATTTAATGAACCGTGAACTCGGTTTTGGACGGCGCTTGCTGCAAATCCTCGAAGACGAAGGCATTTCATTTGAACATGCACCATCCGGAATTGACAATATGTCCGTTATTATAAGGGATGATGAGCTGACGGCGGAAAAAGAGCTCAGCGTCATCAACCGAATTCATGAGGAGTTGAATCCGGATACCATCTCAATCGATTATGGCTTTGCGATGGTTATGGTGGTTGGCGAAGGGATGATGAGTGCTGTCGGAATTGCCGAAAAATCAACAGCAGCATTTGCTGATGCCAATATCAGTATTGAGATGATCAACCAGGGATCATCTGAAGTATCGGTTATGTTTGGAATACGTAAAGATAAGCTTCATAAAGCTATAAAAGCGTTGTACAATAAATTTTTTAATTAACTGGCAGCCAGATCACAGAAAACGCCTTTCCTTATCAACTTGGCATTATTATTTGATAAAGGAAGGCGTTTTATATTTTGGTGTTATCGTTCAGTGAGTCTCTGTGAATCCGTCAGCTGGCCTTATGTTCCAGACGCAGACGATCAGCCACCATGGCGATGAACTCACTGTTGGTTGGTTTAGCTTTGGAAATATTAACGGTATAGCCAAATAACTGTGAAATTGACTCAACATTCCCCCGGCTCCAGGCCACCTCAATTGCATGCCTGATCGCCCTCTCTACGCGCGATGCCGTTGTATTGTACGCTTTTGCAATATCTGGATAAAGCACCTTCGTAATCGAACCCAAAAGTTCAATATCATTATAAACCATTGTAATGGCTTCTCTTAAGTACATATAACCTTTTATATGGGCCGGAACGCCAATTTCGTGAATAATACTTGTAATATTCGTTTCAAGATCTTTTTTATTGCGCTCCTGACTGTTTTCCCTTTTTGATATTGATGGCTTGGCTGTTTTAGCTCCCTTGACCTGGCGTATTTGCTCAGCTAAATTATCCAGTTCAAATGGTTTTAAAATGAAATAGGAAGCTCCCAGATCTCCTGCTTTTTTCATAACCTCCTCTTGCCCAAAGGCAGTAAGCATAATAACATTTGGACTATTTTTACGATTTGAATCACGAATTGTTTTTAAAACACCCAAACCATCAATATGCGGCATAATAAGGTCTAAAACGAGAACATCCGGCTCCTTTTTCTCCAGCATTTCCAGACATTCCCTACCATTATACGCAGTTCCGATAACGTTAATATCCTGAAGATCAGAAAAGTACTCTTCCATAAGTTCCACAAATTCTTTATTATCGTCCACTAAACAAACTGAAATTTCTTCCACACAAGTTTCCTCCTTTACTTCGAACCATCTCCATACAATATATTCGACATAAGATTGGAATATCCTTTTTTTATTATAAAAAAATTTCATATTTTTCCTTAATATGCATTTTTGCTCTGTATTTCTTTAAATATCGGTCTTATTTGACGAAATCTGACAAAAGTTGATATCTTTTGTTGGAAATGATTCCGATATAAAAAGGCTTGCCACAGGGTAAATCACTGCAGCAAGCCTTTGTTAAAGTTCAGCTTTCTTCAAGCCGCCTGGTTTCCTTGTTGTATTCCCTCGATACCAGCTTCTTGAAGCATCCATTCAATATGAACACCATATCCGCTTGTTGGATCATTTACAAATACATGGGTGACAGCACCGATGATCTTGTCATTCTGAATAATGGGACTGCCACTCATGCCTTGCACGATACCACCTGTTTCGTTCAGCAGTTCATCATCTGTAATCTCAATAACCATGCCTTTTTTGGCAGGATACTTCTGGGGGACACTGCTGACAACCTCAACGTCAAATTCCTGCACTTCTTCTCCTTCCAGAACAGTTAAAATCTTTGCCGGACCTTCTTCGACGTCATCTGGCGATGCAACCGGCATTGGTTCATCGTATGGACTATTCGATAATGATTTGTTAAGCTCACCAAAAACACCAAATGGCGTATTTTTTGTAATGTTTCCAATTTTTTCGTCTTCATTTGAAAATTTTGCTTGCTTTTCACCTGGGGTTCCACTGTTTCCTTTATCAATAGCCGTGACATTGGAACGCACAATGGTACCGTTATGGATCTCGATCGGCTTTTGTGTATCCATATCAGAGATAACGTGGCCAAGTGCACCATATTTTTTGGATGCAGGATCATAAAAAGACATCGTTCCAATTCCCGCGGCCGAGTCTCTTATATACAATCCAATCCGATATTTATCTTTAGCATCTTTTGCCGGTTCCATTGCTGTCTCAAAAGTTTTATTGTCCCGCTTAATGGTTATAGCCATTTCTTCATCGGATTTGCCTGCTTTTTGAACAAAAGGCTTAACATCTTCCATGTCTTCCACGTCTTTGCCATTTATCTCCAAAATCATGTCACCAACTTGAACATCGGCTTCTTCTCCAGGCGACATTTTTCCGTTTTCGCCTTCAATTTGATGATAACCGACAACAAGGACACCAAGCGTGTTAAGCTGTACACCAAGTGATTGACCACCGGGAACAATTTCTACATCTTCAAGTGCTGATTGATCGGCTTGCGTCATTGCTTCAGTCGCAGTTTGTTGAACAGGCATACGATTTTTGGATTGTTTTGCATAGAACACACTGGATCCAAATGCTTGAACATGTTCTGCAGAAGCGTCGGCCGGTCCGATATCATTGTTTGCTGAATGAGCCATAACCTGATCAGGAATGGAAAAGTAATGATTAAACGGTGAGATGAAAGGAATTGCCAAAACTGTTATGAGAAACAATATTCCTGCCATGAACCGTACTTTATTGTCATAATTCACCTAATTCACTCTCCTCCTCCTAACCCCATATCAATACTTTATCTCTGTACTTCTAATTTGACCGATCCGCTTGTGTTTTAAACAGGTCAAATTCAAGAAAAGATGTGTAACATTTCCTGTGACTGTGGGATCAGTGAACAAGGAGACAATTATTTAATTGTCTGGAAAAAAGAAGAGCCGAAAAATCCAATTCCGGCTCTTTATCCATGTTGTTTTTTGTAATTATCAGCCAGTTCGAGCAACTCTGTGGCGTGATCTTTGGCTGTATCCGTCAATTTAGTACCGGTTATCATTCTGCCCAGTTCTGTAATGGTGTCATCTGTCGATAACTCTTCCACAGTGGTTGAGGTACGGTCTTCTTCTTCATACTTTTGAATCAGCTTATGGGTATCAGCCATAGCTGCAACTTGAGGTAAATGCGTGATACACAAGACTTGTGATTGATTGGAAACTTCCTGAATTTTTTCAGCCATGGCCTGTGCAACCCTTCCGCTGACGCCGGTGTCTACCTCATCAAAAATAACACTGGTCACACCCTGATGTTTAGCGAACAATCTTTTTAATGCGAGCATAATACGGGACAATTCACCGCCAGATGCGACTTTGTGCAGCTGCTTTAGAGGTTCACCTGGATTGGTTGAAATCCGGAAGTGAATCACATCAAAGCCATTTCGATGAAGTTTTGTTGTTTCCCCAGATTTTTCAGATGTATTAAAGGAAACTGAAAAAGAGGCTTTTTCCAGATATAAATCTTTAAGTTCATGATGAATATCCTCTGTTAATGCATCAGCTGCTTTCTGACGCAAATCATGCAGCTGCTTCGCTTCCAGATAGGCATCTTCCCGTGTGTCAGCAATTTGCTGTTCCAATTTTGTTAAGTGGGTATCTTTATGTGTTATTTCTTCCAATTCCTCTTCTACCTGACCGAGGTATTCCAAAATGTCATTAACGGTTGAGCCATATTTTTTCTTGAGATGGCTGATTTCATTCAGACGCGATTCAATCTCATTCAGTCTTCCGGAATCATACTGCAGCGTTTCAGTGTAGGAACGTAGATCGTATACCAATTCCTCCATCAGGAAATAATGGTTAGACATTTCTTCAGCTTTTTCGGCAATAAAGGAATCATATTCACGGCTGTTTTGCAGTGCCTGATTAGCAGTGCTCAGCCATTCTAAGCCCCTCTGTTCACCGTAGAGAGCATTATAAGCATCCTGAAGACTGGTATAAATGCGTTCGAAATTGGCTAGCTGACTACGCTCTTCTTCAAGTTGTTTATCTTCATCCGGCACCAGATTAGCGCCTTCAATTTCGTTCTTCTGAAACGTGAGCAAGTCCAGTCGCTGTGTAATTTCCCGTTCATTTTCACTTAATTCTTTATAGCGTTTCTGCAACGTGGTTAATTTTTCATATAAATCCGTATATTCACTTTTTGTTTGGGAAATAGCTTTCTCATCGTATAGGTCGAGGAGTTGTATATGATTATCAGCATTCAGCAATGATTGCGTCTCATGTTGACTATGAATATCAATTAAGTACTTGCCAAATTCCTTCAATATAGCCAGTGTTACTAATTTGCCGTTAATTCTGCAAATACTCTTTCCTGCAGCTGTTATGGTACGATGCAGAACAACCATCCCGTCCTGGATATCGACGCCATAGATATCTGCAGTGTCCAATAAAGGCTGATTATCCGAATCAAGTGTGAAAAGTCCTTCGATTTCAGCCTTTTTTGTTCCGTGACGAACGTATTCAACAGAACCGCGTCCGCCTGACAGCAAATGGACGGCATCGATAATGATGGATTTTCCCGCACCCGTCTCACCTGATAAAACCGTTAAACCGTTTGTAAATGTGATTGAGACGTCATCAATAATAGCAAAGTCCCGAATCGCCAGCTCTGTAAGCATATAGTCACCCCGTCATTAGAGCATACTCAGGAAGCGTTGTTGGATCGCAGCTGAATCATCTTCTGTACGGCAAATAATTAAACATGTATCATCACCGCAAATCGTACCCATAATTTCATCCCACTCCAGATTATCAATCAAAGCACCAATGGCATGTGCATTTCCTGGAAGTGTTTTCAGTACAATGAAATGGCTTGTATACTCCATTTTCACAAACGCATCCTGAACCAGGCGTTTAAGTTTATCCAGTGGGTTAAAACGCTGATCGGCAGGCAAACTGTACTTATAATGGCCATTGGATGAAGGCACTTTGACAAGATGCAAATCCTTAATATCACGAGAAACGGTCGCCTGTGTCACATGATAACCAAGTGCTATCAGCTTATCCACAAGTGTATCCTGAGTTTCAATTTCGTTTTCAGTTATCAACTGACGGATTTTGATATGACGCTGAATTTTACTCATACAATATCCCCACTCCTGATTACTCTGTTGCTTTTGCCTGCAGTTCAGCATGGGCTGTTTCGACTAATGTTTCGATGTCAGTCCATTGCTTAATCGATGCCTGATCTTTTTTCCAGCCTAAATGGGCGAGAAATTCAATGTTTCCATTACCGCCTGTTATCGGTGAGTATGTCAGGTTTAACAGTTGATAACCTTCTCTTTCCGCAAAGTCAACTATCCTATTCAGCACCTCTGTATGAATCCTTTTATCATGGACAATTCCCTTTTTACCAACCTGGTCCCGTCCTGCTTCAAACTGTGGTTTAATTAGAGCGATTACATCACTGTCATACTGCAGCAGCTGCTTCAAAACGGGGAGCAGCAATCTCAGGGAAATAAATGATACATCTATCGCGGCAAAATCCGGGCAGCCGTACTGGATCATATCAGATGTAACATAACGAAAATTGGTCCGTTCCATAACAATAACCCGCTGGTCCTTACGCAGTTTCCATGCCAGTTGATTAGAACCCACATCAACAGCATAGCTGAGCACTGCGCCATGCTGCAGTGCACAATCGGTAAATCCGCCAGTAGATGAACCAACATCAATCATTGTTCTGTCCGCCAGTTCAATGGGAAACTTCTGTAATGCTTTGTCCAATTTTAATCCGCCACGTCCGACGTATGGCAATGCTTGTCCCTTAACATACAGTGGCATTGTCTCACTAACTTTTGTACCCGGTTTGTCTAAACGTTCTTCATTGTTAAAAACAAGCCCGGCCATAATGAGACGTTTAGCTTTTTCTCTTGTCTCAGCCAGATTACGTTCTACCAGCAGACTGTCTACTCGCTTTTTTATCATCTCAAAATACCCTTTTATTAATTTTTAGATTTGAAGGCAATTATTTTTTTTCATTTTTCTCAGCTCTGGGCAATATTTTGATTTTAAAATGGCTTTCGATAAAAGCAATCACGCGACCTGCGAAAAAAATCAGATCTGTTGATGAATTAATAGCAATATGCTTAGCTATAGCCTTGCCGCCTACCGTCAGAGCCGCAACAAGGCTTGTCAACACAACGGATAAGACAACCTGCAAGGAAGCACCATCATCCTGACCGTATAAATTGGCAACCTGCAGCACCACGGCAGAAGCAGCAGTTCCGCTTATAATGCCTGAGATATCGCCAATAACATCATTACAAAAACTGGCAAACTTATCAGCATTGCGGATAATGCTGACGGCCTCTTTGGCGCCAGTAATTTTTTCTGCTGCCATCGCGTGAAATGGTCTTTCAACCGCCGAAGTGGCGGCAATCCCCATCATATCAAAGATTACACCCAGAAACACTATTATAAAAACGGTGAACAATCCTATAAACCAAATAACATTACTGAGAACGGCTTCAGAAGCAATTGAAAAAATAGCCGCTAGCACAAACGTGATAACGGCAATACTAACACTGAATTTTAGTGATTTTCTAGTTCGCGGCTTCATTTTAACTCCTGTTTCATCAAATATGTATAGACAGGAATGGTCATTTAAAAGGCGAAAACTGCAGCTTAGGTCCAGTAGGTTTTCCCAGATAGGTACCCCATGTTGCCATATGGGCGGTTCCCCTTTAAACCTATCTCAGCTCCGTCGCCGGAAGCCGGACTGGATTACCACTTAGTCCACACTATAATGCCTTTTAAATGTCAATGAACAGTCTAGGAGTTTTCCTCAGCAACCTTTGGCCATTTCTTAGCCTCTTTTGCAGTGATGATTTCATAGGGGTACTGCAGCATTTCAGTGGCCACTGAAATGCCAATTAAGACCCTAATCCCCACACCACCACTCAAGGCAGGCTACGCTGTAAATAAGGTCTCCCTTCCCCTATTCCACAGGTTCATACCCCATTCCATAATGTGACCTAGGCTTAGGCCACACGACAGATATGGGCCTCCACGGTAATCGGGTCTACGCCCGCATGCCTTTGCGGATCGCCCGAAAACCTTAACTCCCAGCACCGACCCAAGGCTGGGCGCCTCAAGCCGACACAAGGAACTTCATCGATATGCCCTTTAGCGGATTTTTAGGCCCGCCTTCAGAAACGGAGGGCTGACTAGAATACTGCACCATTCCTTTACGTGTTTAATATAACATATTTACATAAAAAATACTAGTCAGGATTCTGCTCTATTTCCTGCCGGCATTAGTGATCGCGGTTACTGAAATAATCAGTCAGCGACTTCAAAAGTGATGTTTCGGCATTGGCACCATATAATGCATCATACGCTTTCTGGACATAATCCTGTTTCATGCTGGCAGCGCCCTCAAGACCCAGTAATCTGACATACGTATTCTTTTCATTCTCATTATCGCTGCCCACTGGTTTCCCTAACTTTTCCGGATCGCCGCTTACATCCAAAATATCATCCTGAACCTGAAAAATAAGTCCCAGATAATGAGCGAATTGATCCAGATAAGCCAGCTGTTCGGCTGTGGCTCCGCTAAGATAGGCTCCTGAATGTATCGCAAAACGGAACAACTCCCCCGTTTTGTTCAAATGAATGGTTTCCAGTTCTGCCAGTGTCACTGGTTTTTTTTCTGCTTCCATATCCAGCATTTGACCAGCTACCATTCCTTTAGGACCACTTGCCTCAGATAACAACTGAATTAGCTGCACTTTCTCCTCACTTGTTAAATACGCATCAGCAGCAATCACTTCAAAACCGAAAGTCAGCAGCGCATCACCAGCTAATACAGCCGTTGCATCATCATATTGTTTATGATTAGTCGGCTGCCCGCGGCGCAAATCATCATCGTCCATCGCTGGTAAATCATCGTGGATAAGTGAATACGTGTGAATCATTTCTAGTGCGAGAGCAGCAGATAGAGCTTTTTCTCTGTCATGATGGTAGGCTTCATAGCTTGCCATTAAAAGAACCGGCCGCATGCGTTTACCGCCAGCCCGTATGGAATATAGCATTGAATTTTTTAGACGCTCCGGTATATCCAAATTTTGCAAACGTTTTTGCAGTTCCTGTTGAATCAGCTGTTTCGTTGTATTGATGAAATCATTTAGTTCCTGCTGCACGATCATTCTTCCTCCTGCACATCAAAGGTCTCATATTGGCCGTGCTCATTCATGATTTTAGTCATCTTTTCCTGAACATTTGTTAATTTGTTATTGCACAGTTTAGATAACTGCATCCCTTCCTGGTAATAAGAAATAGCTTTTTCCAGCGGTACATCACCTTGTTCAAGTTTTTCCACGATTTTTTCTAATTGCTGCATAGCTTCTTCAAACGACAGATTAGCTTCTTTCTCCTCCTCCATAAGTCTCCTCCTTAATCTCTAATACACGGCAATCGAGCGTCCCATCAGCAAGTTTAACACTGATCTTAGCAGACTGTGCCGTTGATTCAACTGATCTCAGCAGCTCTCCTTCTGAGGTATAAGGAATAGCGTACCCGCGTTTCATGGTTTCCAGTGGATTCAGCAATGATAATTTTTCAAGTGTCTTTTGCAGCCTGGACGACTTTTCAGTCAGCTGTTGTGTTATTAGTCGATTGAGCTGCTTATTCAATTGGCCAACCTCTTGGGCAGTGCGATTAATTTGCTTTGTGGGGTGCGATCCCAAAAGACGCGACTTCAAATGGGTCAATGCCTCGTGTTTGCGGCGTTGTTCAAGGTTCACTGATTTGTCCAGGCGTTCGACAAGCTTATCCAGCTCTTGCTCTTTCTGCCGGATTAAATGTTCTGGATAACGAAATGCATATGACTGACTGATGCGCTGAACGTTTTGCTTAGAGGAAGTCAGCTGTTCTGTCATAGCCCGCGTTAATGATCGACGGTGCCCGTTTATACGATCCAGAAGTTCCAGCTGTGATGGCACAGCTATCTCAGCCGCTCCAGTTGGAGTTGGGGCACGCACATCGGCTACATAATCACTGATTGTGCTATCTGTTTCATGTCCGACGGCTGAAATAACAGGTATCGTACAGCGGAACAGAGCGTCCGCCACTTTTTCTTCATTGAATCCCCACAGTTCTTCAATTGAACCGCCGCCTCTACCGACAATCAGAACATCACAGTCTGTTTCCCTGTCAACCCGGCTAATGCCATCTACAATTGACTGTACTGCATTCTCGCCCTGAACAATAACAGGCAGAACAGTTGTCCGGGCAATCGGATACCGGCGCTTAATCGTCGTAATAATATCGCGCACAGCCGCACCTGTTGGTGATGTCATAATACCGATATGCTCCGGGAATGCCGGCAGTTCCTTTTTATGTTCCTGAACAAAATAGCCCTGCCGATTCAATTTCTCCTTCAATTGTTCAAATGCTAAATAGAGAGAGCCAAGGCCGTCCGGTTCCATTTGCTGAATGTATAGCTGGTATTGGCCGAATCGTTCAAACACACCGATTTCACCGCTTATCAGCACATTCATGCCATCTTCCGGACGAAATTTCAAACGGCGGTTATTGCCTGCGAACATAACGGCCTGAATCCGTGCGTTGTCATCTTTTATGGTTAAATACATATGGCCGCGGCTGTGACGTTTGAAATTGGAGATCTCGCCTTTTAGCCATATATGCTTTAAATGCGGGTCTGTCGCAAATTTCTGTTTGATATATTTTGTCAGCGCAGTGACTGTTAAATAGTTATCCTGCAAAATAGGACAGTCCTTTAGCGGCCTGAACAGTATTCTTCAGGAGCATCGTAATTGTCATGGGGCCTACGCCTTTTGGAACTGGCGTTATGTAAGATGCTTTTTCTGCTGCTGATGAGAAATCCACATCTCCGGTCAATGACCCGTCATCAAGGCGATTCATACCCACGTCAATAATAACGGCGCCTTCTTTAATCGCTTCACTGTTAATCATATTAGCCTTTCCAACTGCCGTAATAAGGATGTCAGCACTGGCTGCATAAGCTGTCAGCTGGTGTGTTTTGGAGTGGCAATACGTCACCGTTGCATCCTGGTTCAAAAGCAATTGTCCCACCGGCCTTCCGACAATACGGCTTCGTCCGATCACAACCGCATGTTTTCCCTTAACCGAAATATTATAGGCTTCGAGCATTGTCATTATGCCATAGGGCGTACAAGGCAAAAACGTAGCCTGTCCACTCATTAATTTGCCAATATTGACAGGATGAAAACCATCTACATCTTTATCAGGATGAATCGTCTGAATAACATTTTGCTCATCAATATGTTCTGGAAGAGGCAGCTGGACAAGTATGCCATGAACGGATTTGTCGTGATTTAATTCACGAATTGAATCCAGAAGTTCTTTTTCCGAAATCGCTGCTGGCATATCAATCACGTCAAATGAAATACCTGTCTGCTGGGTTGCTTTCTCTTTTCCTCTGACATAGGACTTGGAAGCGGGATCGTCACCAGCGATAATCACTGTCAAGTGTGGTATAACGCCATCCTGCCGCAATTGTGATACGTCCTCTGTTATCGTCTCCCTCAATTTGTGAGCGAGCGCTTTTCCATCGATAATATTAGCCGCCATCGTGTCAACTCCTTCCTATGCGATAACGTTTGATAACACACCATTGACGAATCTGCCGGAATTATCATCACCATATTTATGAGCAAGTTCGACCGCTTCATTAATGGCCACATTTTGCGGCACCTCATCCTGCCAGTCAAGTTCATAAACAGCAATTCGCAAAATCGTGCGTTCCACCGAGGCTATACGGTCGATGGTCCAATTTTCCAAATGCGTTATAATTGTGTTGTCAATTGCACTTTTATGTGCGGCTGCGCCTTTAACAAGATCCTGCAAATAAGGATCAATTTCAAGTGACTCAAGATAATCAGTCATAGCTTGTTCAGGGTTTTTGTCGTTTATATCCAGTTGAAATAGAATCTGCATTGCTTTTTCTCGTGCTGCATGCCGGTTCATCAGCCATAACTCCTTTAATTTATATCGTATTCAAATCATAACACGAACAGCTTTCTTAAAGCCAGACAGAGTATTATCCTATCAGAAGGCTGGTCATTTTACCAGACTTCACAAAAAAATAAGTCAAAAGATCATATCTTTTGACTTATTCCTGTTCGTCCGCACTTTCCATTTGTATGCCAACAACATGAACATTGATTTCAGCGATATCCAGATTCGTCATATTTTTTAATGTTTGACGAATGTTATCCTGAAGCTGTTTTGCCACATTTGGTATAGTGACACCAAAATTTAGGACGACGAACAAATCAATCAGAATGCCATTTTCAGTCAGATCAACTTTAACACCTTTACTATGCGCTTTTTTGCCAAACCGTTCCACAACATCAGTGGCAAAGTTACCGCGCATGGAAGATACCCCCGTTACCTCGGAGGCGGAAATCCCAGCGATTACTTCAATAACTTCCGGAGCGATCTCAACAACTCCCAAAGTTAAATCATCACTTACATTAACCAAAGGCTGTTCGCTCATCAGTCCTCATCCTTTTCTTTAATCGGATTTTCCTCAAGGAATCTCGTGTTAAAATCACCACTTATGAAAACGGGGTGTTCCATGATTTGATGATGGAATGGAATCGTTGTATCAACACCCTCAACAACAAACTCATCCAGTGAACGTCTCATCCGATCAATGGCCTCTGTACGTGTTTTGCCGTGTGTCACGAGCTTAGCAACCATTGAATCGTAAAAAGGCGGAATGCTGTAGCCCGTATAGGCTGCGGATTCAACTCTTACACCAAAACCGCCGGGTGGCAGATACAAGTCAATTTTACCTGGTGATGGCATGAAATTTTTAAATGGATTTTCCGCGTTAACCCGGCATTCCATAGCCCATCCTTCATACGTGATATCCTCCTGCGCAAAGGGGAGCGGTTCATTGTCAGCTACTCTTATCTGTTCTTTAACCAGATCAACCCCTGTTACCATCTCAGTGATCGGATGCTCAACCTGAATCCGAGTATTCATTTCCATAAAATAAAACGTCTCATCCGTCCGGTCAAAAATAAATTCAATTGTACCGGCACCAACATAATCAACAGCCTTTGCGGCCTTCACAGCAGCATCTCCCATTTTTTGGCGAATGGCAGGTGTGATCGCCGGTGATGGTGTCTCTTCAACCAATTTCTGCAGACGGCGCTGAATCGAACAATCACGCTCGCCAAGATGGATGACATGACCGTGTTTATCAGCCAAAACCTGAATCTCCACATGGCGAAAATCTTCAATATATTTCTCCAGATAAACCCCTGCGTTGCCAAAGGATTTTTCCGCTTCTTCCTGTGTAATGCGAATGCCATTCACAAGTTCTTCTTCAGTTCTCGCAACACGTATCCCTTTTCCGCCGCCTCCTGCTGTCGCTTTAATAACAACAGGATAACCAATTGTTTCGGCGACTGTTCTGGCTTCCTCTTCATTTTGAATAATACCTTCTGATCCTGGTACAATTGGGACATCAGCTGCCTTCATTGTTTCTCTGGCAACGTCTTTTACACCCATTTTTTGAATCGCTTCAGCAGATGGACCAATAAATGTAATATTGCATGCCTTGCAAATCTCAGCGAAATCAGCGTTTTCGGAAAGGAAGCCATAGCCTGGATGAATGGCATCAACTTCTGTCAGCGTAGCAACACTCATAATATTCGTCAAATTTAAGTAACTTTCAGAGGAAAGGGCTGGTCCAATACAATAAGCTTCGTCAGCCAGCTGCACGTGAAGCGCTTCTTGATCAGCTTCAGAATAAACCGCTACAGTGGTTATGTTCATTTCTTTACATGCCCGAATAATGCGAACCGCTATCTCTCCTCTATTCGCAATCAATACTTTTTTAATCAACTGAGACATCTCCTTACTTGGTCTTCACTCTGAACAATGGCTGCCCGTATTCAACCAGTTCACCATCATCCACAAGAATTTCGGTTATCTCACCGCTGACTTCCGCCTCGATTTCGTTGAATAGTTTCATGGCTTCAACGATACAAACAGTCGAATCATTTGCCACTTTCGTACCCTTTTTAACATAGGCATCACTTTCAGGTTCCGGTTTCGTGTAAAATGTACCAACCATTGGCGACACGATCTCATAATCAAAATCCGCTGCAGTTTGTGTCTCCGCATGAGCCTGATCGGTCTGCGAACTGCTTGTTGCTGGTGCAGCCTTAACTTCCGGCTCAGCTGCACTTACTGGTGCTTGCGATTCTGAAGTTGTACTGGCTGGGCTTACGTTTACAGCTGGCGGCATTTGTGCATTTGTCTTTTTCATCGTAACCGTTGTTCCGTCCGTTTCATAAGTGAATTCATCAATGGTTGATTGGTCAACAATTTTGACAAGTTCACGCAGTTCTTCAACTTTTAACATACAGGGCACTCCTTATTTACAGATTACTAATAGTGCGGATCGTTCCTTTTCATATTTTACGATAAATGGAATAAAAACTTCAAGTCGAGCAAGACACCATTTACGCAGATACTGCCTGAATTAATCATTCCCAGTATGAAGATTATACCAGTCATACGCTTATGATGCGACTATGGTGATGTGGTGGTGAAACAAAACAAAAACCGGAGGAAAAACCATCCGGTTCTCTTACATCGCTCTTTTAAGAATACAGAGACGTTTAATCTTCTGATGGCTGGACAACATCAACCGTTATCTCGCCGAATTCATCACGGACCATTTGCATAATATTCACAACTTCAGAATTACTTAACTGTTTGGTTTCTTTAACGCGAACATGGACCACATCATCGTCATGGCGCACAAGTACATCCTTATAGTCAGCTGCTGCGATAATGGAATTCTCTAAAATTGATTCCTTTTTCGATATCTCATTAAGCTGATTCATTTCATCCCTAGCCTTACTCTTTTCTTCAACGCTTGCCGTGCTGGAGGCTACTACGTCATCCAGCTGATCTTTCATTTCGCTCCGCTCATCCTGAATGTCCATACGGATGCTTGCGAACAACTGATCTTCACCTCTATTAGACATGTCCCCGACATCGGCTTCAGCTTCAGCATCCACTTCATCCTCATCTCCTTCATTTTTCGGTTTATCTGGAGATGATGCTTCATCGGATGATGCCTCCTCGGATGCCTTCTCATTCTGATCATTATAAGCCAGATCACCATCACTATCCGGCGACGTCATATAATAAACACTCAGGACGATCATCAAACTTAACATGGTCAAAAGCCAAACTGTCTGTTTTTTTAACATAATAATTCCCTCCTGTTATTTTGGCATGACAGATACTTTATGCGTTGCGACATCGAGAACACTGGAAATTGCGTCAACAACCCATTTCTCTACGGTGGCATGATCGACACCCTTTGCAACGATGAAAACCCCCCTTACATCTGGTTTTTCAGTCCGGACAAGCAGCGGCACTTCCTTATCACCACGGTTAATCAGCACCACTTCTGTTTCTTTTTGTGTATCTTCAATATCACGCGTTCCACCGTTTTCATCTGTTTCTTCAGTTACCTGCTGCCCGTTTATCAGATTTTTTTCAAATACTTTTACACTTGTTGAGTCGAGATTAACCATTACCTCTGTCTCTGAAACACCTTCAATTTGATTCAGCATGTGCTGCAAATCTTCCTCATAACTCTTTTCCACTTCATCCATTTCAGGTGAATCCGCTGCTTTATCCGATAGAGTTTCGTCTGCAGGCTGCTTGTCCGTCTCTTCCTGAACATCATCCATAGGCGTTTCCTGAGCTTCATCTGAAGACGAAAAGACATTGCCTATAATCAGCAGCAACAATCCAATTAAACCGATAATAAGAATATAGTTGAATTTTTTGGGCGGTTTGTCAGTTGAATCGGACGTCTGCAGCCACTTCTGTAAAAACTGTTTCAAGATGACCCCCCCTCCCCAATAATGGTGATTTTTTCTTTATCAATATCCCATACATTGTGCAGCAATTTTTTGATACCTTGTAAATCAATGGCGGCCTCATCTTTGTCACTTACACGATTTCCCTCTGAATCTATAACAATATCTTCAACAGCCTCCACCCCCTCCTCGTCCTGAGCTTTTTGTAATGTCACATCGACCTGCTCAAGGTGGTCGTTCAGATTTTCATATGTAAGATTCGTCTTCTGTGACATTTGCAGATCAATATCTGCTGCCTTTTGCTCATACTTCTGCTCCAGGGACTTGTTGGCCGTCTTTTTCAGTTGGACAGCCATCTCTTCTAAAATATATGCATGCTGGGAGTCTTGTATTTCATTTTTTTGTTTTTTAAGTAAATTTTCTGTCTCAGTTACCTGTTCCTGCTCTTCTTCAAGCTGCATGAAGGAACGCTCCAGAGTCTGTTTGACATCCATATCAAAAACATAAAACACAGGTTTTAAGAAGATGAGAATCAGAATCAGACCCACAGTCAATTTGACATATTTTTTCATTGATTTAGACGGAATCAGTAAATCAACAACCGATGCCAGCAGCAAAAATATGATGATCTGCGTGACCCATTCAATCAATACAGCCATTGCCTCACCCCTAACGCAAAAGAATGGTGATATTGCTTGCGATAACTAAAATGACAATTGATAAAAAGAACATTAAGGTGACTGCTAATAGACAGGCAAGAATTAACACAATGTATTTGCTGATAATATCGAGTGCTGTGATAACCGGACCATTTCCAACCGGCTGTAAAATGGCTGCTGCCAGCTTGTAAATCAGGGCAATTGTAAATATTTTAATAGCTGGGAATGCAGCAATTAAAATAATAATCACCACACCGACAATCCCGACAGCGTTCTTCAGCAATAATGAGGCACTTAAAATGGTATCAGCCGCATCTGTAAACGTTCGGCCAACAACAGGAATAAAGTTGCCGGTAACAAACTTAGTTGTTTTCATGGCCACACCATCCTGGACAGCACTGGTCGCACCCTGAACGGACATCACACCCATAAAAACCGTTAAGAAGATACCTAATGCACCTATCCCGACGTTTTTAAATAAATTAGCAAGTTTTGTAACTTTATAGGTGTCGCTCAAACTGCTTACGATCAATAAAAGAGCTGCTAGAAACAGTAAGGGCAGAATAAATTTGGAAACCAGAATACCGCTGGTGTTAATTAAAAAAATCACGATCGGGTGAAAAAAAGAAACGGTGATGACATTGCCCAGGGTGGCCATAATTCCCAAAACAAGCGGCAATAAAGCAATCATAAAACTGCTCATTGTCGAAATGGCGTCATTTGCATAAGAAACGGCTTGGTAAAAACTGTTCATAGCTAAATAAATGAGAACAATATAAACCACATAGTAGGCCACTTTGCTGACAGTGCTGTCTGCAAAAGCCGTTTGCATCGTTTGCAGGATAACGGAGAATAACGTCAGCACAAGCAGTGTTCCCAATAATTTTCCATTCAGAAGCAGTTCATGCCATAAATATTCAAACACCCCCCATAATACATTTTTAATCGAAAACGATCCGTTATCTTTTATGAACTCATAGATGCTCGTTTTCTCAAGTTCAGGAATATACCCGCCATAGTCATCAGCAAGTGTTTGCCAATAAGAGTCAACGCCATCAAGCGACATATCATCAAGAATCTGGTCTTCAGCCTTTTCCGGATCGGTATCCGTTTTATCCTGCGCAGCCGAAACGGTCCCATGACTCATCGTAAGTAACAGCAAGAGGAAGACAATGCCAGCAAATGGCTTACGTTGTATCACTTAGGGCATGACTCCTTTCCCGAACTGAATCTAAACCGAATTGACGAAGGTTAAAATAGCTTCAATGACCGCTTTAATAATGGGAACGGCTAATACTAATATAAAAATCTTCCCAGCAAGTTCAATTTTGGCTGCAACTGATTCAAGACCAGCATCTCTTGTAAGATTGGCGCCAATTTCAGTAATATAGGAGATTCCAATAATTTTTAAAATCGTGTCCATATACATGCCATCGACGTTCGCCTTAGATCCCAGTGACGTGATCATCTCAAAAATGATGCCAATTTGCTGCATGACAACCAAAAAAATCAAAATCGTCGTTATGAGAATTAAAATAAAAGCAAAAGAAGGATTGATTTCTTTTAAAACAACGTAAAGAAGACTGGCGATGATCCCAATCACAACGATTTGCACGATATCCATGAAGGCTACCCTTGGAAAAGAAAGACTGATTTAATCTGCTGAAAGAGATCGGAAATGCCGTCAATAACAATAACCAGTACAATGATAAAGCCGGCAAGCGTCGCAAATTGCGCAATTTCTTCTTTCCCCAGCTGCTTAAGTATTGTGTGAATGAGCGCAACAATAATCCCAATGCCGGCAATCTGAAACAGTATAGATGCATCCATCGCCATACGTGTACTCCTTTCCGTTGCCTAGATAAGCAGCAATACAATGAAAAGACCGCATAACAGACCTAGTGTTCGAGCCATTTTGCTGTATCTAAACTGTTGATCCCGGGCTTCATCAAGTTCCCGGTCCAGATGTTTAAGCGTCAGATAGATATGCTTTTGCTGCTGTTCAAAGTCGTGCTGCCCCAGCGTCCTGCCGAATTGTTTTAAAATTTCCCCTTCGCTGGAAGCAAACGCTGAACGCTTGATAAGGTCCTCGACATGCTTGTCCCAGATATCGTGCAAATCGGCATGCTGCCGCAAGGATGTTTCAATACCATCAAAAAATGAACCTGTCGGCTGTGGTATTTGAGTTGCAATGGTTGCAAATACATCCGGTAACGGTAACTGACTGTAAAGGATTTCGGCTTCAAGCATCTGCAAAGCGTTCTTCATTTGTCGAATGTCACGCGGTCTCTCATTCAGCCGTTTACTAATATCAAATCCAGCCAGTGTTGTCGTCCCTATGAAAAGAAGCGCGCCAATCCACTGCATCCGATACGCACCTCGATTTCTGCAAAAGATTCGTCTCATCCTGATTGTAGATTCGGTGGACATTACCCGGCCGTTTATGCCTGTCCAATATCACATAGCGTTCAAAAACATTCTGTCTAAACAATGGCTGTAACGACGGGCGCTTTTGCAAAGCCTCAAGTGAATTCCCATGAATGGTGCAGATAACAATAACCCCAGCATTCATAGCTTCCATTAAGGCCTGAACATCCGAGTCACGTCCGATCTCGTCCACAATAAGGACATCAGGAGACATCGAACGAATCATCATCATCATTCCTTCATCTTTCGGACAGGCATCCATTAAATCAGTTCGGGCACCTATATCATGCTGCGGAATCCCTTTTTTGGCACCTCCTATTTCCGACCTTTCATCGACAACGCCTACTTTATGGGCACCTGCTCCTTCCCAGCCTGTTCCAATCAAACGCGCCACATCACGAATTAACGTGGTTTTGCCTGTTTGTGGCGGTCCGATCAAAAGCGTGTTCAAGTAGTTCTCCTTATAGAGATAGGGGATGAGCGGCTGACCTGCACCCATTATTTGCTTGGCTATCCGAATATTAAAGAATGCTATGTGCTGGATTGCCTTAACATGCCCATGCAATGTATTGACTTTGCCGGATAACCCAACACGATGACCGCCTTCGATCGTGACATAGCCTTCGCGCAATTCATCTTCCATACGGTATAAAGAAAATTCACTCAGTTGGTTCAGCAAATAAATACTGTCTCTGCGATCAGGCTTAATATCAGACAGCCATTCGGTATGATCGTCAAAAATAAGTTCAACTGGTTGAGCAAGACGAAAGCGGATTTCCTGCATGCTGCCCCACCGATGTTGAAGTTTAGCCTTCATAGGAATACGAATTCTTTCGGGAAATAAACGCAAAATTTCGTCCATAACATGTCCTCACTTTTCGATAGCTTGTTATCAACTATATGTTTACAAGGCAAAATTATGACTTGCATAAACAATAAAAAAGCGATCCTGATAGACAGGACCGCTTTTAACGACTATTATTTTCATTTCTCATTAGCTCTTGATACATACTTACCTTCAGACGTATTAACCAGCAGTGTCTCGCCCTGATTAATAAAGAGGGGGACCTGGATAACGTAACCAGTTTCGAGCGTTGCCGGTTTCGAACCGCCGCTGGCTGTATCCCCCTTTAGTCCAGGTTCTGTTTCGGATACTGTTAATGCCACGTTTTTCGGAAGCTGAACACCGATCACATCTCCCTGGTACATGATGATCGACACTTCCATATTCTCTTTCATAAAGTTCAGTTCATGTTCGATTTGACTCGTTTGCAGATCCACTTGTTCGAATGTGTCAGTATCCATAAAGGCGTGTGTATCACCCGATGCATATAGATATTGCATTTTTCGGCTTTCTACGTGTGCCTGATTGACTTTTTCGCCAGCACGGAACGTTTTTTCCTGGATATTGCCAGTTCGCACATTTTTTAACTTGGACCGGACAAATGCAGCACCTTTTCCAGGCTTAACGTGCTGGAAATCAACAACCTGCCAGGCCTCACCATCAAGTTCAATGGTTAAGCCTGTTTTAAAATCATTAACTGAAACCATGTTACACACCTCCCTTAACCTATAACTGGACTAATTCTTTTTCAGCATTGGTCAGACGTTCATGACCGGTTTCTGTTATAACGATATCATCCTCAATACGGCAGCCACCCGTATTTGGAATGTAGATGCCAGGTTCTACGGTTACGACCATACCAGGTTCCAGTTTCATATCGGACCGGCTGGACAAGCTTGGACTTTCATGAACATCCATGCCGACGCCGTGCCCGGTTGAATGGCCAAAGTAATCGCCATAACCCTGTTCGTTTATATAGTCACGTGCTATGGCATCAGCTTCTTTTCCGGTTATCCCTGGCTTCAGACCTTTGACACCACGCTTTTGTGCCTCAAGCACCGTATTATAGATCTGCTTGAGCTCTGAACTAATTTCACCAACAGCAACCGTTCGGGTTGTATCTGAACAATAGCCGTTCAGAAGGGCACCATAATCCATCGTCACAAGTTCGCCGTTTTGAATCGTTTTATCTGATGCCACCCCATGCGGCAGCGCAGCACGATAGCCCGAAGCTACGATAATATCAAAACTGGATGATGTCGCCCCTTGCTGCCGCATAAAAAATTCAAGCTCATTGGAAATATCAATTTCTTTAACGCCTGGTTTTATATAGTCCTGAATATGCACAAACGCATCATCAGCTATCTTTGCGGCCTGTTTTAAGATGGTCAATTCATCATCTGATTTAATCCGGCGCAAATCCTCAACCAGTCCGCTCACAGGAACCAGTTCAGCCGTGAATATTTTCTTATACTGTTCATATTCCGAATAGGATGCATGATCCTTTTCAAACCCAACCCGTCCGACGTTCATTTGCTTCAATTGGTCATTAATTTCTTCATTCATCGACTGGGTATGTTTAACAACAGTGAAATGCGCTATTTGTTCCTTTGCCTGATCTATGTAACGGAAATCCGTAATAAACCGCGCATCGTTCTGACTGACGACAGCCGCACCTGATGTGCCCGTAAAACCGCTTATATATCTTCTATTGGCGGGGCTTGCAATCACAATTGCATCAAGCTGATTTTCTTCTAGTTTTTGACGAAGTCTGTTTAGCTTGCTCATCATTATCATTCCTTTCTATTCATTTTCCAGAAGAGCCCATGCTGCCAGACGATAACTATCCTTGCCAAAGCCAACAATCTGGCCGTAGCAGACGGCAGCAAGCATTGACTGGTGACGGAAGGCCTCCCGCTGATGCACATTCGTTATATGGACTTCAATAACCGGGATATCAATAGCTGCAATCGCATCACGCAGAGCGATACTCGTATGGGTGTAGGCACCTGGATTAAAAATAACGCCATCAAAGGCTGATGCATTGGCCTTATGCAGAGAATCAATTAATTCCCCTTCATGATTTGACTGAAAACAGTCCAATTCTCCTTCGTATTGCTGTACCAATTCTGTTAATTCCTTTTCAATGGACGCCAGTGTAACCTCTCCATAAATAGCTTTTTCCCGGCTACCCAGTAAATTAATATTAGGCCCGTTCAACAGTAAAAACCGTTGTTTCATTTAACACGCCTGCCTTCATCAAAATCAGATCAACATATTCAGTTTATCACAAATTCAGGTTTTTGAATAATACAACTCATAATGATAAGCCGTCACTCTGTTTGTTCTGTTTTGCTTTTTACAAAGGTATCATGATAATCATAAGATATGGAAAATCCAATAAACACTCCATATAAAATATACAGACAAATCGTTGAAACGATAGTGTCGGCGCTCAAATCCGTAACATAAGGTATGTTTGGAAAAATGGGTTTCAGAATATAAAATACGATAAACCACAGCACCACACCACAGAAAACGCCGATCCAAACCGAATTAATGGTTTTAAACGTGCCAAAATAGATTAATGCCACTAAAATGGAAATAATGCTAATCATTAAAATTGATATAACAGTGCCCAGCCAGCTGTCAACCCAGCCTGCTGCAGTCCATGAGCTCAGCAGATAATGCTTTGGAGCTATTTCTGAGAAGTTAAAATAGTATAAAATGACCCACATAACCCCACCGATTAAACCGCCGGCAAATCCTGTCTGCAGTGATCGGGTTAACACATTTGAACGGGACTCACGCTCAGTCTGATCAGACTTTTTTACCTGTCTTGGCATAACAACACCTCCAGTGATAGTGTTGCCCAAACGCGCGCGATTTCAATCACGCTAATTCCGTGCTTTTCGAGATTAGCCTATATGTGGTTTTTTACGCTTATTTTTAGTAAAATGCGTATAGAGAGAATTATGATTTAATAATGCATAATTTATACAAGAACGGAAACAATTAAAATAGCATTCGTTTTTTAATGCCGCATATGTTAAGTTCACTGTTTAAGTTTTTAGTATAATAAGACTAAAAAAAGGAGGACATCTCAGTGGCTAATCATAAAGGCTCCCTGGTTGTGTATGTGATAATTGGTCTAGCCGTTATCGGTGTTATTACCCAGCTTTTCAGCAACGCAGCCAGTTTTTTCACAACAGTCCTTACAATGGTTGGATTTGGGGTTGTTGTTTCCGGCCTGCTCTACTTCTTACTTTTCCGGAAAAAACAATCGTCCAACGATGCTAAAAAGTATAAACAAGCTGTGAAGCAATCAAAAGCCAAATATAGTCAGCAGCAGCAAACACCGCCAGCCACTTCCAAAGATTCACAGCGATTTGGCATAAAGAGGAAACCAACTAAACAAAAGTCACATTTACGTGTCATAGATGGCAGCAAATCAAAACGAAAAAATCGGGCCAGCTTTTAAAACTGGTCCGATTTTTAATCAGGCCAATAGGTTAAGAATTCATCGGCCCTTTCACGTCCGACCTTAACCAAATGATCTTTTGACGCATCTGTCAGAGAAAAATCAGTCGTCGCAACGTGATTCACTGGTATAAAAAGTATATTTTTTTTGTCGGTTTCTGAGATATAACGGGCATCATGCGCATTTAACATCGTCGAAAATAATGCTTGAAACATATCCAATGCATTTTTAACATCATGAGGTTCTTGCTGTCCTGGCTCATCACTTAATTTCATGCCTAAAATCGGTCGCTTATCCCGCCGCAGTTCATCCTGAAAAACCCATAACGGAAAATTGCTTAAAAGGCCGCCATCAACGATCAGACTTTTATTGTGCGTTTTCCCTGTTATTTTACTGGGTATAAAAAAATAAGGAAAACCCGCACTCATGCGCACTGCCTTTGAAATCGGAAAATTGGCTGGATTAATTCCATAAATGCGTTGCAGATCATCCGGAATAACAACAAGCTTTCCAATCGAAATATCGCTCGCCACTACTTTTAAATAGCCGGGTTTTAAATCGCCAAACGTGTAAACATTTTTTCTTGCAAGCAGCTGATAAATCCAATTTTCCAATTTTTCCCCTTTATTCAGACCAAGATGAAAGTAAAGATTCAGCCATTTCGAGAAGGGGATTAACGTCGTCCATTTAGGGGGATCTAACAGCTTGGCTGCATCCATTTCGCGAAGCCTGTCATCCATCTCCTGAATCTGGTAACCAGCTGCAATAAAGGCAGCTACAATGGCTCCAGCAGATGAACCAGCGACGCGTTCAAATGAATAATCATTCGCCGTTATTCGTTCCAATGCACCTAAGAAGGCATAGGCTTTAACTCCGCCGCCTGAAAAAACGCCATCAATTCTCATTTGTCTCTCTCCCGATTGGTCTTTATATAGTATATACTAAAAAACCGAACGGGGTGATTAAAACATTAATATGATGCATCATTTGTTTCAATATTTTTCAAGAGTTCCGTAACACGCTGATCGTCAGTCTCTAAATACTGCACCAGGTTCCCGATCCTGTCAAGGGAGTTCCAGCTGAGATGATGTTCAATTCCTTCCACATCATCATAAATTTTATCTTTATCAACACCAATAATTTCCAGAAATTCTTCCAGTAATTCATGGCGGTAAACCAATCGTTCCCCGAGTTTTTCACCTTTGGACGTTAAAACAAACCCTCTATATTTTTCATAATTCAAATAGCCATCCTTATCCAATTTTTGCACCATTTTTGTAACCGATGATGGATGCACCAGCAACGCTTCTGCTATATCAGATACCCGAGCATAGCCTTTTGTTTCCATTAAGTTATGAATTTGTTCAATATAATCTTCCATGCTCACTGTAGGCATCGAATCACTCACTTCTTTTCATAAATTTTTATCAGAGGCAACACTTTTTCTCTATTAATCAGGATACAGGATATGACTATGTATGGCAAGCCTGTTACTATGAAAATAGGAACCAGCTAAGAACTGGTCCCTTTTCATTGATCTTATAATCCGCATTTTAACTGGGCACCACAGCTTGTACATGTGTTGCAGCCGCCAATATCCTTAATACTTCCTTTTCGGCATATCGGACAAGTGTCACCGATATCCGATCCAATTGAAACATTCGTTTTGTCCAACTCTTCAATTGTATCCATCAGAACGACCTTCGATTTTTCTTCGTCAAAGAGTTCAGTTTGTTCACCTGAAGAGCTTTCTTCACCTTTCAGAGTCAGCACTTGTGTGTCACGACTGCCATCCACATAAACCGTTCCGCCTTTAGCACCGCCTTTATAAAGCCGGTGATAGACGCCTTCTACCTGATCAACGGTATAACCTCTTGGAGCATTAACGGTCTTGGAAATTGAACTGTCCACCCATTTCTGGATAACACACTGTGTATCCGCGTGTTCTTCCGGCGTCAAATCCATAGCTGATATAAACCATTGGGGCAGATGATCCGGATCCTGGTCAGGATGCTGGTCAAGATATTCCTGCACAATATCAGCATTAACCTCAATGAATTTTCCAAGACGTCCGCTTCGATAATAAGAAAAGGAAAAATAAGGCTCCAGTCCGGTGCTGACACCAGCCATTGTTCCAGTTGATCCTGTTGGCGCAACGGTTAACAAATGGGAATTACGGATCCCATATTCAAGAATGCCATTTCTAATATCAGCAGGCATGTCTTGCATATAGCCTGTATTAATAAAAGCTTTGCGCAAACGGTTTGTTTCTTCGTCCGTTTCACCTGTCAAAAATGGAAAACTTCCTTTTTCTTTGGCCAGTTCAATTGATTCGCGATAAGCTGTTTTCGCAATGGTTGCAAAAATGGCATCTATCAGCTGGTTACCCTCTTCAGAGCCATATTTTGTCTCACAATAAATCAATAAATCATGCAGTCCCATCACACCAAGTCCAACCCGGCGTTCGCCAAGTGCCTGTTTTTTATTTTCCTTAAGAAAATACGGTGTTGCATCAATCACATTATCCTGCATACGCACGCCTGTTTTGACTGTTTGCTCAAGTCTTCTATAATCAACTGTTTTCGCCTCTTTATCAACCATCTGGGCTAAGTTAACAGCTGCAAGGTTACAGACTGAGTAAGGTGCGAGTGGCTGTTCACCACACGGATTTGTTGCAACTACCTGATCACCATAGGCTGCTGCATTAGTCTTGTCGTTCGCATTATCGATAAAGAAAATGCCTGGCTCGGCGGCGTAAGTGGCGCAAATATTAATTAAATTCCACAGATCTCTTGCGTTTATACGGCGATAAACACGAACGCCATAGCCCATTTCCTTCCATTTACGAACATCACCAACCTCATGCCATTGTTCATTGTAAGCTTTCATTTCGTCACTTGTATAATTCTCGACATCGGGAAAACACAGTTCATAAACATCATCATTTTCAACAGCTTCCATGAAGTCCTGCGTGATACTCACCGAAATATTGGCGCCGGATAAAAACTCCGGGTTATGAACACTATACGTGCCGCCATTAGCCAGTTTTTGTTCCGCTTCACGCATGGCTTCCTGACTGAATCCACCCTGTCCCGGCATTGATCGGCAGTTAAGAATACCCTGATAAATATCAGCTTCTGTTTGTGTAAGCGGAGTGAACTGCAATTTTTCCGCGGCGCGATTTCGAATCTGTTCGTCTTCAGTATTTTCCAGTAAATATCTTAAAATGCGCGGATTCTGCATCTTGGAAATGATGAACTCAATAATATCGGGATGAGAATCAGCTAGCATAATCATTTGAGCCATTTTGTTGCGTCGATTCGCTGCATCAACTCTCCAGGTCACCCTGAAGTTCAGACCATATCTTACACATATAGTAATGTGTCCTCGCGCTTCGAAATCGCTTGATTTCTACTCTACTCGCTTACGTTAATACGTGCTTTCGATGGCCGTTGAACCTTCTTCCACTGGAAGCTTGGCTGCTGGTTGTCTTTGTCCGCTTGTTTGTTTTTTCGCTGTCACGCTTACCGTTTCCAGTTACGTTGTAGCCAACAAGCCATAAAAGAGTTTCCAGCAATTCACGAGGTTTAATTAGAGACGAGGCAACTCATTTTACCACGTCTGGATCCACCCTGTTCGACAAGATGAGTCAGCTTAGCGATATCATCGAGCCATGAGACCGATCCGGAAGATTTGCCATTGACTCCCCGGGCGAGTGTATTCCGTGGACGAAGTGTCGAACCGTTTGTCCCGACACCGCCGCCGCGTGACATGATTTCCATCACCTGTTTACGGTGTTCCGAAATACCCTCCCTTGAATCCTGAATATAGGGCATCACATAGCAATTGAAATACGTGACATCCGTATCTGCTCCAGCCCCATAAAGAACACGTCCTGCTGGAATGAAATTCATGCTGGTCAGTTCCTGTTTAAACTGTTCAAACCATTCCTGCTGTTTAGCCTGTGTTGTTTCCACGTTCGAAAGACCTGTCGCATTGCGCATAGCAATCTGTTCATAATAAACTTCCAAAGGCTTATCAATCACTTCGAGTGACCGTCTGACAATACCTGTGGCAGCTTCCTCTTCATCATCAAGCACAGAAACAAATTCTGAACCTATCTGGACCATAGCTGTTTGGTTGTCCCAGTTAACCGAATGAATAAATCCTAACCCCCGTGCCGGAAATTCAGGGTCGGATTTAACAGTTAATACGACAAAATCCCCTTCTTTAAGCGTCAGCTTTGCCGTATCTTTGAAAGCATACCGGTCAAGCATAACAAGCCGTGAAACACCTTTGTGTGTGAGCTTCATATCGCGGGTAATCGCATATACCTGCGGAAAACGTTTGATATCTTCATTCAGCATTCCCGTATCAATTTCGGCCCGGCTGTCGGCAGCTGTCGGCATAATGGATTTCACTCCTTCTTACTGTTATACTATAAATAAAGCATATCATCGAAACAATATCTAGTAAAGAAGATGTTTGAATGCTACGATATATGGTTTCTAAAAGCAAAAATAAGGTTATTTGTCAATCATGGAGGAAATAAACAGACGTTTTAAAAAAGAAAGTCTGAGCTCAAAAATTCTGTTAATCGAACCTGGACAGCCTTTTACAATAACAATACTTTGAAAAAAATAAGCATCCGCCATATAATAGCCAGGAGAGACTTTATGTAACAGGGGGATTCTTGGAATGGTGTTTTTAATCATACTCCTTGTAGCCATTTTTGCCTTTGGCTTGTTCCAATTTTTCAGACGGAAAACGTTTCTGAAAGTATTATCCGAACAACAATTCAAAGAAGGGTATCGAGTAGCACAGCTGATTGACGTTCGTGAACCAAACGAATTTGACAAAGGCCACATTCTTGGCGCCAGAAATATACCACTGACACAAATGAAACAACGGCTTATCGAAGTTCGAAAAGATAAACCAGTCTATGTATACTGCCAGGGAAGTTCGCGATCAGCAAGGGCTGCTCAGCTGCTTCACAAAAAAGGGTATGAAGATATCAGCCAGCTAAAAGGCGGCTTTAAGAAATGGACAGGGAAAGTGAAAACGAAAACCAAATATGACTAATTCATAAAACGTGACGAGGTTCCGAGTTCCCCGTCACGTTTTTTCATGCAGCACTGGTCCTATTAAGTTTTCTGATAACGCAAAATCGGTTTCCGGGCAGCGGTTGTTTCATCCATTCGCTTAACGGCCATCTCGTGCGGTGCTTCCTGAACTAATTCCGGATCGTCTTTGACTTCCTGCGAAATTTGTAACATCGCTTCAACAAAATCATCCAATGTTTCTTTTGATTCCGTTTCTGTTGGCTCTGTCATCATCGCTTCTTCGACGTTAAGCGGGAAATAGATGGTTGGCGGATGATGGCCGTAATCCAGCAGCCGTTTGGCAATATCCAGTGTCCGGACACCAAGCTGTTTCTGTTTTTTGCCCGATAGCACAAATTCGTGTTTGCAGTGCTGCGCATAAGGCAGTGCATATTCCGTTTCCAGCCGGCGCATCAAGTAGTTTGCATTCAGGACAGCATACTCACTGACCTTTTTCAAGCCTTCAGCGCCCATTGTACGAATGTAGGTATAAGCACGCAAATTAATGCCGAAATTGCCATAATAAGGTTTTATCCGGCCGATTGACTTCGGACGGTCGTGGTCAAACGTATAATAATCATCCGTTTTAATAAGAACCGGTTTTGGTAAATAAGGTTCGAACTCACTGGTTACGCCCACAGGTCCTGAACCGGGGCCGCCGCCGCCATGCGGTCCTGTGAATGTTTTGTGCAGATTCAGATGAACCACATCAAAACCCATATCCGCGGGTCTCGCATAGCCCATAATGGCATTTAGGTTTGCTCCGTCATAATAAAGTTTACCGCCAGCCTTATGGATAATATCTGCCATTTCCATAATGTCTGTTTCAAATAAGCCGAGCGTATTGGGATTGGTCAGCATAAATGCTGCTGTTTCGTCGTTAACCACTCGTTTTAAATCCTCAATATCTACCAGACCCTGTTCATTGGTTTTAACCGTAACAGCATCAAATCCAGCCACTGACACTGATGCAGGATTCGTACCATGTGCGGAGTCCGGAACGATCACTTTCGTACGCTTATAATCACCATTAGCTTCGTGGAATGCCCGGATCATCATCAGTCCGGTGAATTCACCTTGGGCACCAGCAGCTGACTGCAGTGAAAAAGCATGCATTCCTGTAATCTCGGCCAGCGACATCTGGAGATCATGCATCACCTCCAGAGCTCCCTGGACTGTGGACGGATCCTGCTGCGGATGAATGCTGCTGAAGCCCGGCAGTCTCGCTGCATCCTCATTAATTTTCGGATTATATTTCATCGTGCAGGAACCAAGCGGGTAAAAACCGGAATCGATTCCATAGTTGCGTTTAGAAAGCGCCGTATAATGCCGCATAATATCCAGTTCACTTACTTCGGGCAGGTCAGGTGCTTCCTGGCGGATATAAGCATCCGGGAATTCACTGTCCAAATCCACTTCCGGTACGTCCATTTCCGGCAGACTATACCCTGTTCGGCCTTCTTTACTCCGTTCAAAGATTAATGGAAAATCTGTTTTAGCCATGAATATCCCCCACTTCGTTCACAAATGTATCGATCTCTTCTTTTGTCCGGTTCTCAGTCACAGCCACCAGCATATGCTGGTTTAATTCTGGATAATCCTTGCCTAAGTCGTAGCCGCCAATAATACCATGCTGCAGCAGCTGATTATTAATAGCTGATACGTCACCTGGCACTCGGATCACCAATTCATTGAAAAATGGTCCGGAGAAAGCAACCGTCAAACCAGCAGCATTTAACTGTTGTTTAGCATAGCGGGCTTTTTGCATATTCAGGACGGCCATTTTCCTGAGCCCCTGTTTACCAATAGCACTTAGCGCCACAGAACTGGCCAGGGCGTTCAGTGCCTGATTGGAACAAATGTTGGAGGTGGCCTTATCTCTTCTTATATGCTGTTCTCTTGCCTGCAATGTCAGGACAAAACCGCGTTCACCGTCTTCATCAGTTGTCTGACCGACCAAGCGGCCGGGCACTTTTCGTTTTAGTTTATCCGTTGTCGCGAAATAGCCACAATGCGGTCCGCCAAATTGCGGCTGAATGCCAAATACTTGGGTATCGCCGACAACAATATCGGCGCCGAAATCGCCAGGCGGCGTTAAGTAGCCCAATGACAGCGGATTGCTGGATACGATAAACATTGCCTTGTTCACTTGACGAATCATGTGATTAATTTCTTCAAGCGGTTCAATTTGTCCGAAAAAGTTAGGATACTGAAAAGCGACCGCTGCCGTTTGGTCATCAATCGCGTTCTTTAACTGCTCCAGATCGGTCATGCCATTCCTGTGATCAATTTCAACAATATCAAGGTTCTGTCCTTTTGCATACGTTTGAATCACTTCCCGGTACTCGGGGTGGACTGTTTTAGAAAGAATGATTTTCTGGCGTTTTGTCTGCCCTGCAGATAATGTTACAGCTTCGGCCAGCGCTGTGCCGCCGTCATACATAGACGAGTTTGCGACTTCCATTCCGGTCAGTTCACATATCATAGATTGGTATTCAAAAATCGCCTGTAATTCACCTTGAGAAATTTCCGGCTGATAGGGTGTATATGCTGTATAAAACTCCGAACGGCTTATGACATGATCAACAACGGATGGAATAAAATGATCATAAACACCGGCACCGAGAAATGAACTGTAATCATTTAAATTAACATTGCGCTCCGCCATTCGTGTAAGATCTTTCATTAAAGCTGTTTCATCAGCTGGCTTTTTTAAATTCAGCTCGCCAGTAAACCGGACATTTTTCGGGATATCAGAAAAAAGCTCTTCAGCAGATGACACACCTATCGCAGCCAGCATTTCCTGTTTATCCGCTTCGGTCATTGGCAAATAACGAAATTCCATGACAAATTGTCCCCCTTATTAATCCCGTTTATAAAACGGTGTTTCCACAACGACTGCTTCTAATTGTTTTTTTCTCACTTCTATAGACACCACGGTTCCCAGGTCCGTATAGGCATGATTCACCAGTGCAAGTCCGATTCGTTTATGAAGAGTGGGTGACTGGGTTCCGGTTGTTACAAACCCGATCGCTTTATCACTATCGAAAACGCGGTAACCAGTACGCGGTATACCTTTATCAATCATTTCAAGACCGACAAGTTTCCGGTCCGGACCGTTATCCTTCTGACGTTTTAATACGTCTTTTCCAATGAACGCCGCTTCTTTTTTAACTTTAACCGCAAATGGCATGCCGGCTTCAACAGGTGTTATGTCTTCAGATAGCTCCTGACCGTATAAAGGCAATTTGGCTTCAAATCTTAATGTATCTCTTGCACCGAGACCAATCGGTTCGAGCCCATCTTCCCTGCCTTCTTCAAGAATCCGGTTCCATAAATCTCTTCCTTCAGCAGCATCCAGATATATTTCAAACCCATCTTCGCCTGTATAGCCTGTCCGCGACACGATTGCACTTGCTCCAACTGCTGTAAAGTGAACAGTATCTTCAAACCGAAAAGACTTTATGGCGCTTAAATCTGTATCAGTCAGCCGTTGTAAAATACGCTCGGCCTCCGGTCCCTGCAATGCCAGCTGTACATAGTTATCGGAAGAATCTTCAATCGTGACACCCGAGTCGTTATGGGATGTTAGCCAATTAAAATCCTTCTCCCTGTTGGCTGCATTAACCACGAGCATATAGAGATCTTCTTGCAGCTTATACACGATAAAGTCATCAATCGTGCCACCGTTTGTGTTACACATAAACGTATATTGACAGCGTTTTGGCGTTAACCTGGAAACGTCATTCGTCACCATTCTTTGCAAAAAATCTTCGCTGCCCATACCCTTAACCATGATTTCGCCCATATGGGACACATCAAACAATCCTGCTTTTGTCCGTGTTGTTTCATGTTCATGTTTGATGCCTGCAAATTGTACAGGCAAGTCCCACCCGCCAAAATCGATGGTTTTCGCTCCCCACTTCTCATATTCAGGATGCAGCGGTGTGCGTTTCAACTCAGTCATGCTTCTCACCTCATTTTTGAAAATTCGCTCAATTAGGGCGTAAAAATAGAGATTTTCCTGACTGGAAAATCTCTGTTCTTCAACCAGAAAGTTGCACATGGCTGTAAACGAATTCAAACCATGCTTGCTTCGTGGGTGGTTTACTTATGTAAACGCTCTCCAGAGCTGCGTCCTACAAGAGTCTTTTTTGCCTGAGAGATTCACACTGTGTGCGTGCTTGCTCCTTCGGCGTTACGGCAAGAACCCCGTAAGCTCTCCCCTTGTATTCATTCGCATTATGATATAGATTGTTTTGGTTATACTAAGTGCACAATGTCGCAAATCTCTATTTACTTGCATTATAGCACATGTATCTTCTCAACAGTAGGGCTAATCATAACTTAAATGCAACTAGGGGGCTGAAAAATAATGCAGACTGATATTCAATATGATTCGTCATTTATGGGTGAACTTATAAACCGTCTGGAATCAGAAGGGCCTTTTTCCTCATGGGAACTTTTCCAGATGAATTACCATGCAGCCCAGACGGCTATGATCCCCTCATTTAAAGGCCTAAAAGCGTTGGATTATTTACCACAAGTAACATTTCTGGATCACCAGGTATCATGTGCCAGAGATGTCATCGAAGAAATGAACGGCCGGGCTATTTTAGCTGATGAAGTAGGTTTGGGTAAAACCATAGAGGCTGGTCTGATATTGAAAGAATATATGCTCCGCGGCCTTGTCAAAAAGGCACTGATCATCGTTCCAGCTTCATTAGTCAATCAATGGTCCAGGGAACTGAATGAAAAATTCTATATTCCTGCAGTCACGTTCCAAAAAAGTCATCCATGGGACACGCATGATGTCATTATTACGTCAATCGACACAGCTAAACGTTCACCTCATCGCGAACAAATTCTCGAGCAGGATTATGATTTTCTCCTGGTCGATGAAGCTCACAAATTAAAAAACCATAAAACCAAAAACTTTGCATTTATAAAAGCTCTCAAGAAAAAATATTGCCTGCTGCTGACAGCCACCCCGGTACAAAACAAACTGGTGGAGATTTTTAATCTGGTATCTATTTTGAAACCAGGCCATCTGGGGAACTATGAGAGCTTTTTGGAACAATACGGACAAGACCGTCAAAACCTTAGCCAGGATGGTTATTTAAAGACACTGATTCAAAAAGTAATGGTGCGAAACACACGGAAGAATGCAGAATTGAATAACGTTAAACGCCATATTGAAACGGTCTGGGCTGATTTCACCGATGCCGAACGGGACGTTTATACGCAAGTCGAAAATGCAACTGAAACGCTGCCAGCTTTTGCGAGAATGACCTTGCTGCGAGAAATCTGTTCATCCCGTGAAGCCTGTTATTTATCGCTTAAAAAGATGATGACAGACGAAAACCAGGAATCGTTACTGCAACCTGTCTCAGAGGAAATTGAACAACTTCCCCAGCATGTCAAAGCTGCCAAAACGGTTGAATTAATCAGGCAAATCGGTGATGAAAAAATCATTATCTTCACAGAATACCGAGCAACGCAATTTTACCTGCAATGGTACCTGAATGAAAATGGCATTACCTCCGTTCCATATCGCGGCGGCTTTAAACGAGGCAAAAAAGACTGGATGAAGCAGCTGTTTGAGAATCATGCCCAAGTATTGATTGCCACGGAAGCTGGAGGAGAAGGGATTAACCTGCAATTCTGCAATTATATGATCAACTATGATCTCCCATGGAATCCCATGCGGCTGGAACAGCGAATAGGCAGAATTCATCGCTACGGTCAGGATAAAGACGTGCATATTTATAATTTGGCCATCCGGGACACATTGGAGGAACATATTATGACTCTTTTATATCAAAAAATTGACTTATTTGAACACCTGATCGGTCATTTGGACAGCATATTGGCTGAGCTGGATATTGGGAATCTGGAATCGGAACTTCAAACAATTTTCTCAGAGTCTGCATCGACTGGAGAAGCTAAGATCAAACTTGAAAATTTGTCTTCTGTTATCCAATCGACCGAGGATCAGGCTGCTGGAGGTGAACAATAGCATGGCTATTAACGATTTGCACCATTTTTTGACATCGTACTTTTCTGCTCACCATTGTTCTCTGTTGTATGATGACGCGAATATGCTGACCGTTCAATTAACGGAAAAAATGGATCGTGCGTTAATAAATCGCCCATTTTATTGGCATTATGTGAAACAAATGGGTTTTGCAGGAGAACCCAAACAGCTGACGGTTATCACAAACCCTGACAAACGTGACGGAAAACATGAATGGATCCATTACGGCAGTCCGCGTCTCCAGCAAATCACCAATCATTTGCTGGAACATGAAAAATTCACGAAATTGTACGAGCGCGTCAATGCAAACCAGAAAACGGCATTATATCCATGGCTTATTACCAATATCAAAATCAGCTATCAGGGAAAACAAAAGAAAGATGAGATCATATCCATCGGTCTGCACCTGATCAACGGTGCCATGAGACTGGAAATGATGGAAATGCTGCAGGAAAGATCAATGCAAAATGCCATTTCCGACTACTGTTACACCATTTCACCGATGATAAAACTGCAGAGTGGCTTTAGGCGTATCGAAAATGTGCTGATAAGTTATATACAAGATCAGGACCATGATTGGGCTGAGGCTTCACGGCAAAGAATGGATGAAGAAATGAATCTGCTTCGTCATTTTTATCAGGAAGAGGAACAACAGCAGGAGATGAATAAGGAAATCGGTGATATTAAAAAGCGCTACTCGCCCCGTATTTCCTTTGATGTTGTGAATGGCGGCATCTTTTACTTAACCGATAACCAATAAAAAACGAATTGACACGCTTCCCCTTTTAGAAGCATGTCAATTCGTCTTCTTTCTTGCCATTTTAAAAACAAAAGGAACCACGCCGAACCATCTGCTGCTGTAGGCAGATGCCTCTGTTGTATGCCTTGAACGCTTCTTTTCTTTCTCCTCTGCCGGCGTGTCCAGATAAGCTGTCATTTGCTGTGTCAAATATTTCACATAATCATTGATAGACATCGTTATCACCTAACAAATTTAGAATGTGTTTCTATACAATTAGCTTGCCAGAGTGCTTTAAGCATTATACATAACTTTGCGGTAAACGTTCCATAATGTCTGCTGCAATTATATCTGGTGTTTTCTGGTCGGTATGAACAGTCATATCAGCCAATGAACGATATACCGGGTATCTGCGTTTATACAGGTTATATCTGGCATGATCAGCCTGTCCCCACAAAGGTCTTGATACATCCTCACCCAGTCGCGTTAAAACTTCGGCAAAAGACGTATCCAGAAAGATAATCAGACCGTTGTTTTTCATAAGCATATGATTTTCCTTCCGTTCGACAATGCCGCCGCCGGTCGAAATCACATAATTTCTCTCCGGAACCCGGGCCAGCATTTCTGTCTCATAGCTGCGAAACACGCTTTCACCTTCCGCCTTAAAAATCGAAGCTATCTCCCCATATTGATCCACAATCATTTGATCTGTATCCAAATGAAACCTGGCTGACTTTTGCTTCAGCCAATCACCTACCGTACTCTTCCCGCTGCCCATAAACCCAATTAAATAAAGTGTCTTCACATTTTCAGCCTCCCTGAAAAAATTAAAAATAATCTTCGCGAAAAAAAGGATATTGCAGACGCCTGTCGAATATAGTCACTTGAAGGAGGTGAGAATGATTGGATATAGCTGCCGCAAAGTTGTCGAAAAACTTGCTGCAGTCAGCTGTTAATGCTAATGCCTCGGATATTCACTTCTACCCTTTAACCAATCACGTCAGCATTTTCTTTCGCGTGCATGGAAAACGTAACCTTCACAAAACCATTTCTGCAAGTCAATACCAATTGCTGCTCACATACTATAAGTTTACATCAGGGATGGATATAGGTGAAGTCCGTAAACCACAAAATGGCACGACCACTTACGAACAAATCAGCTGCCATTACGCACTGCGCCTCTCCACGCTTCCGATTAAGCACACTGAGAGTCTCGCTATCCGGATTTTGCCGCAGGAAAACAATCTGACGCTTGATAATCTTTTTCTATTTCCCGATCAGTTAACGCAGCTGAAAAAATGGATTACAAACAAAAGCGGCATCATACTGCTGACCGGTCCGACCGGCAGTGGCAAGACCACCACCTTATATGCCCTATTGCAAAAAATCCTCACTGAAGCATCACTTCAGACAATTACATTAGAAGATCCGATTGAAAAGGATATCGATAACATTTTACAGGTACAGGTCAATGAAAAAGCAGGTATGACTTACCAGACAGGGCTCAAAGCCGCCCTGCGTCACGATCCGGATATCCTGATGATCGGTGAAATCAGGGACAGGTTTACAGCAGAATTTGCATTTGAGGCATCCCTCACCGGCCACCTGGTTTTAAGTACACTGCATGCAAAAAATGCACGTGGCACAATCTCACGTTTACTTGACATGGGTATGAAGAAAAATGATCTGAGGCAATCATTGATAGCTGTTGCAGCACTGGAATTACTACCAGTTGACAGAAATCAGCAAACAACCAGACGGGCTGCCATTATGGAACTTTTGGAGGGCCCAGCACTGGAAAATACGATCAATGGAGGGGAACCACTATCGAATAACCAATTTCATACTTTTCAACATTTACGAAAGAAGGCGTTGGCCTATGGATTTATCACAAACGAAACCTTTTTGGAAGCCGGGCAGTAGGCCTCCGAAAAAAGATGTTCAGCTGCGCTTTTTACGTCGCCTGCTGCGGCTGTTCGATAATGGCTATCCCATTATTGAAGCACTTGAAATGCTTGAATGGGATCAGCAGCTGCAGTTCATTTCCTCATCTGTCATTCAATCCCTTAAATCCGGCAGTCAATTTGATGAAGCATTGGAACATGTCCGCTTCAACCGCATCATAACCGATTATCTGTATTTAGTCCGCCGAAACGGTGATCTGTCAGCCAATATCGAAAAGGGTATAGAGATGTTTGAACAGCGCCTGCTTTATATGAAGAAATTGCAGGAAACCACCCGCTACCCAGCTATACTGCTTATTATATTTGCGGTGCTGTTATACTTTGTCAAACAATCGGTTCTTCCTTCGTTTATCAGCTTATTCCAAAACAGCCAGGAAAATGCTTCAACCGTTATGCTGACCATGACTATCATCGATGTCGCCGGGCATATAGTTACAATCCTCGTCCTTATCGTTGCTGCTGGGCTTTTGATCTGGCGCTTCAGTCAGAAAAAAGTCGCCATTGAAAAACGCATCAAATTTTATAACAAGCTTCCTGTGTACCGGCAATATAAAAAAGTGGAAATATCTTTTTTATTTGCCGCCCACCTCAGCTCTTTACTGACAACAGGTCTCTCAATTAAGGAAATTTTAATGACGATGTCCCAGCAGAAAAAGCAGCCCATACTTGCTTACTACGCTTCACTGCTGACAGAAGAGCTATCCAAAGGTATTTATATTACCAGCCTGCTGTCCAGTTTACCTTTGATTGATAAGCAGATGGCCGCCATTTTCCAAAGAAATGCGGACAAGGACGCTCTGGAAAAAGATTTGGCCATTTATGCGGAATTTCAGATGGAGGAACTGCACCGTAAAATTATGAAAATCATCACTTATATTCAACCGATTTTCTTTTCTTTATTAGCCGGTTTTATCGTTTTTATCTACATAGCGCTTCTATGGCCTATGTTCCAATTAATCAATACTATCTAAAAGGAGATGTAAGTAATGTTTAAGAACCAACGAGGTTTCACATTAATTGAGATGCTAGTCGTTCTGATGATCATTTCTGTGCTGATTATCTTAATCATTCCGAATCTGGGGGAGAAAAGTGACGATGTTCATGATAAAGGCTGCGAAGCACTGGTCAGTCTTGTTCAGGCACAAGCCGATGCTTTCCATATTGATGAAAACCGTGATCCCTCTATGCAGGATTTATTAGATGGTAATTATATAACCAAAGACCAAAAAACATGTTCTAATGGGGCAAATTTGGCAATTGAAAATGGAACCGTCTCGTCTAATGGCACGCAATAACGGTTTCACTTTGATTGAGGTACTGTTTGTTCTGTCCATTTTATCAGTATTGGTTGTCATAAGTGCACCGCTTCACATATCGGTGTTGGACAAGCAAACTGAACAGCGTTTTCTGGAAACGCTGGATATGGATATCTTACATTTACAAAGTTTGGCTTATAACACTAGAGACTATTACAGGCTGACCTTTGAAGAAAATCGTTATTTTATTGATAAAAACAGCGCCACTATTCTTGAGCGGGAATTACCTGAAGGATGGCAAATTAAAACCCGGAAACTTAAAAATATTGCATTCAAACACACCGGAACGATACGTCAGCCGGGGAATCTTACCATTAAAACGTTATCCAATTCATATAAGCTTACCTGCCCGCTTGGAAAAGGACGGTGTTATGTTGCGAAACAATAAAGGTTTTTCATTCGTTGAATCCCTTGCAGCAGCAAGTATTCTCTTGATGGTCATCACAACACTGGTCCCGCTCTCAAGCCTGCTGTTTAGTGAAAGGATCAGCATGCAGCAGAAACAGACGATACACAACGAATTACATCATGAGCTGCAGCCTTTTGTGTGGGAGGAAGACCCGAGTCTCCCACACACCCTTTCAAAAACAATAAAAGAGACTGAAGCCTTTTTTCAATTCACAACTGAAAATGATTTAGTGAAAGGATGTGTAACCTGGGAAAATGCCAGCAAACGAACAGACCAATTTTGTTTATATGGATACCCGGAAAAATAAAAATGGGTTTTCTTTTATTTCCGTTTTTGCCATGGTGAGCATTGTGTTTATGACCATTCCTTTTGCTGCCTATCTTATTCAAACAATTGATTATAGGTCTTCCTATGATCAATTATCCGTCAATCAGTTTTTCTTATTTCTACGCGATGAAGCTGTTGAATCTGTTGGTGTGTCGGTCGAGTCACTCAGTCTAACGTTTGAACTGCGGGGCGAATCAGCGTCTATAATTGAGCAACATGATGATATGGTTGTCAGAAAAGCTGACAATGGCTTTGAAGTATTTCTCCGTCAGGTTCAGGATATCCGATTCGCCGCTGTGGAATATGGTGTTAACGTTTTTATAACAATGTTAAATGGTGATCAATTTGAAAAAACAATTATTTATTACAACTGACGGACAAGGTTTTATTTTTCCTTACGTCTTGTTTGTTGTATCATTGGCCTTGATTATTCTAACCGCAAGTATTCAGTCATATCAGAGTGAAATCAGTATTGCCTATAATCAGTCAGAGCAATTAAAAATCGAAACACTGATTCAAATGTCCAGGACACAACTTGCTAATGATCTAAGCAATCAGCCTGAATCTAACGGGGAAAAATCCTATAACTGGCCATATGGCGATGTTACAGTCAAATATACCAAACTAAACGACCAGACATACTGGCTGTACTTCCAGATAAAAACAGACAATGGCGCCAAACATAGTTTGCGCAACCAATTGACTGTCACGTCTGAATAAAATGGCCTTAAAATGGGATACTATCATTTACATTCTGTTTTGTAACGATATTAGAAAGAATAACAACAGCGCTAAAATGGCGCTAACACCATGAAAAAGGTCGTGTATACTGTATGATTCGTTTACATTATGCAAAAGGTCGTTTATAATACATTTATAAAGTTGAATTTAAAAGGAGGGGAAAAATATGGATCGTATGTTTCGCGTCCTGGCCTTTTGGACAGGTATCTTTACTGTCATGTTTTACATTGGCGACATGATCAACGTCGCATTGCTGTTTCTTATCCAAACAGCATTTTTCCTGACAGTAGGCTATTTGAAATTATCCGAACGTATGTATATGTATTTATTCGCAGCTTATTGTACCATATTTTTCGTCGGCTTCACTTGGTATTCAGAATTCATTTTAGTGCCGGGCATAGGAAGTTAACAACTCCTGACAACCCAACCGTAAAAGATAAGAAAACCCTGCTCACAGAAGCAATGCAGGGTTTTTCTTATCATGTCAGGTCTTAAGTGAAACATGCTGCCCGGCTAAACGGGAAAGAAAGGGTTATGCTGCTTTTCCTCCCCTATTGCAGTTTTCGGTCCATGTCCCGGACAGACGGTATAATCATCCGGCAATTGATAAAGTGAATGACGAATCGTCTGCTCCAGCTGTTCCAGATCGCCACCAGTCAAGTCCGTTCGCCCAATACCCTGATTAAATAACACATCGCCGCCAAGCACAAGCTTGTCATCAGAAAAAATAAAACTAACACTTCCCGGCGAATGCCCTGGCGTATGAACCACCTCAAATGGGATGCTCCCAATTCGCATATGCCCTGGAACCAAATTTTGTTCAGCTGGGCTTGCCACAATTTCACGCCCTAAAAGCAACGCGGATCCGTTAAGCTGCGGGTCCTCAAGCCAGGAGTTCTCGTCTGCATGGAGATAAACATCGATCTGAAAATCCATTCGTAATTGTTCAACCGCTCCAATATGGTCAAAATGGGCATGCGTCAGCAAAATGGCCTGTGGTTCAACACCTTCCTCAGCCAAGTAAGTTTTTAGTTTCTCGGGCTCGCCACCGGGGTCCACAATTAATGCGTCTGTACCATTATGGACCATGTAACAATTCGTACCTGCTGGACCAGCTGGTATTGTTTCTACGTTCATTGCGGTGCCTCCATTCAAAACATTCTTAAATTCATAGTGATTAACTCGACAAATCCCATTTTATAATATAGAATAAGTATAGAAAACGATTGAGTACATAATAATACAGATAGTTCTTATCGATTTGTAAGGAGGTTGGTTTTACAAATGGTTTTGGGAATTCTTTTTTTACTTGTTACAATTCTGGCAGTTATATCTGTCATCCGTCAGCTCAAGATTAAAAATTTATTCGCACTTGCCTTCTCAGGTATTTCTGTGTTGGTTTTTGGTTTCTTTTCGATTTCTACTATCATTTCCGAAATCGGTATCATCTAACAACGGTTCTCGTTTCTTCAATCCAGCGACATCCAAAGACTGATAGCCTTGTCGATTATTAAGAGAGCTGATTCCAGCGCCAATTATCTGGGTCAGCTCTCTTGATTTATCCTGTCACCAACCCGCCAGAACTTATAAATCCAGCTTTTGCTTAACCAAACCAGCAGCTCCGATCATACCGGCATCATTCTCCAGCTGAGCTGCTTTTAGATCACATATGACACTGACACGCTGCAAAGCATAATTCCGAAAGGCTGCATCAATCAGATCAATGAAATGATTTCCCGCTTTTGAAACACCACCGCCGATCAAAACCTTTTCGGGATTCATAAACGCCGCGGCGTTGGCAATTGCCATCCCTAAGGTATCAGCGGTATGCATAATAATTTCCCTTGAAGCGGCATCACCCTGATCAGCCAAATCAAAAATATCTTTTGCTGTGATGGCACCTTTTGCCTGATAGTGGCGAATAAGCTGGTTATTTGCACCTGTCTTGATTGTCTCCATAGCCTGGCGAACTATACCAGTAGCTGAAGCAACCGTTTCCAGACACCCTCTTCGCCCGCAGTTACATAAATAGCCACCAGGTTCAATGGTGGCATGCCCGATTTCACCGGCCATGCCATTTGCACCGTCAACAATATCACCATCGACAATCAAGCCACCGCCAACACCTGTCCCAATTGTTAAGGCTATAAGATTTTGTGCGTTGTCACCGGCACCCTTCCAATTTTCTCCCAAAGCAGCAACATTCGCATCATTAGCGACAAATACTGGCAAACCCGAAAGAGCACGCAGCTCCTCAGCAAGCGCCAAATCCTTCCAGCCAATATTAACAGCTTCATACACGTAACCGGTCGTACTGTCAATAAATCCGGGAGCTCCTATTCCAATTCCCTTAACAGCTGTTATATCAGATATATTTTGACTTAACGACTGCCAGATATCTGAAATAATAGATGCACCATCATTCATATGGCTGGTAGCTATTTCCCATTTATTTAAGATACGGCCATCTGTATCAACATTCCCTATTTTAATGCTTGTTCCGCCAATATCAATTCCGATTATTGATGTCATTCGTTTCTTCTCCTTTGGCACGACCAAGCCGGGAAATTTCACCTCTTAAAAGCAGCAATGCCTCCTGATACTCTTTGGTTCCGATACACTGAAGCCGGTATAATTCTTTTATTTCATCTTCCATCAATTCAAGATCAGCTAATCGGTCTCCAATATAGATAATTGTACCGAATTTCTTTAATAACTGCTGCACATCATAAATCGTCTTCACATCAATTCACCAACTCTTATTGTAATCATATCCGGATACAAGACTGCACTGCATAACCAGCACGCATCTTGCATGAGTCTGACCTATCTCTAAGACTGACGGTTATGGAGCTGTTCAAATAAACGTTGAATATCTTCATTATCAGGAGCCAGTTCATGTGCTTGTTCAATAGACTGTTTGGCTTTAGTTGTCGCATTTTGTTCATTATACAGAATGGCTAAATTATAATGCGCCTGTGCAAATGAATCATTGAGTTTAACTGATTTTTCTAAGTCTGTTTTTGCCTGATTAATCTGGTTCAGCTGGATATAAGCGAAAGATCGTTGAAATAGTAAATGACTCTCCAATTCTGTATCCAGATTATCCGACTTCTCCAGTCCGCTTGTTGCCAAATCAGCCGCTTTCTCATACTGTCCGTCTGATACCAGCTGTTGGGATTGCATCAGCTGATATGACGGATCATTCTTGTTATGATCAATGCCATAATTCACCAGACCACCTATAATCAAGACATATATAAGCAGGAATGAGATTTGGACAATCCAGTTTCGTCTGCCTGGCAAATGCATAATGGCTGAGGCAATAAAGCCAGCAATCAGCCCGCCAATATGGGCACCATTATCAACATGCGCCATACTTAATCCAAACACGATATTAATCACAATCAGGATCAATACATTCGTGCCTATCGTCCGGAAAAAGCGTTTTCCATGTATGCAGGCAAAAAACAAAAGAGCCCCGAACAACCCAAACAACGCACCGGATGCGCCCGCCGAAACAGTAGTTGTAAAGGCAAAACTTGCCAGTCCCCCGCCGATTCCTGCGAGGAAATAAATGACCAGAAATCTGAGTGATCCATATATCCGCTCCACAATCGAGCCCAAATAATAAACAGCCAGCATGTTCATTAATAGATGAACAAATCCAATATGGAGGAACATGGCAGTCACTATCCGCCACCATTCACCATTTTCAATAATCGCCGGATTATATTTAGCGCCAAAATCAATTAACGTCGCCGTCGATGTGCTATCGCCTTTTAACTCAAGCAGTAAAAAAATCAGAATATTTATAGCAAGCAGAAAATAAATCACAAAAGGCCTGCCATCGGAAAATAGCGCTTGATCATCCTTCTTTGGTTGCTTCATGCGGTCAGTTAATTTTTGCCGGGCGTTACGAATCTCAGTCTCTTTTTCCGTTTCTGAAAGGCTGGCTGATGAATCGTCATAAGCTGTTCCCAAGATCGTCTGCAGTTTTGCCAATTCCTCAGCCTGTGCATCATCAGATAAATAATAGACGCGCATCCTGATCGGGTTTTTTTCATTTAATTGCATAGGTTTTTTTAAAACATTCCAGTCATCTACGGGCGAATGCGCTGTAATATAAATATTATGTATTTCAATATGCTTGCCTTTGAGATACTGCTTCATTGTTTTCACTTTCTGAAAAACCTGACCTATATCCTGTTTTAAATGATTTTTCCAGTCATAGCCGCCATGAAACAGACGGATAACCTGCGACGTCTTCCCTTTGTGACGTTCAAGCCATAATTCTTCCGTTTGCTGATTCAAATGCAATGGTTCAAAACCTTCCTGATCTGTCAGATGACAGGCCAGTGTGTACATTATGTAGCTGTCGTCCAGGTCCATTCCCCTCTCCCCCTTAATCCATCATAACAAAAGCTTTGGTTTCTATATATGTAAAAGAAGCTGTTTCTCGACAGCTTCTTGATGGATAATTATTAACTGGACCGGCGCTGAAATAAGGCCGGTAAAAATTTGTCGCGGATCATCGGCATATTCATAGAAAGCGTTACGACTGCTTTGCGTAAAAAGCTAATGGCCAAAAGCGTATTGATGATACGATAGCGCCACCTGTAAACGAAAAACATGATGCTTGCGATTACGGTTAATACTGTGAAAATGCGCATTTCCTGACACCCTTTTCTCTCATATTGTATATATAGTCCTTCTCCAAACAAGAGAGATTATACATCAGGAGTGGCTTGAAAAGATATACTGCAAATTGAGAACCTCGCCGGTTAGCTTAAGTCCTGACTGTTCAAACCGCTTCCCTGTGACAGAAAACCGGTCTCTGTGATAATCGCGTCTACTGGTCTGTCAAATGATTCAGCCGGCAATTCATCAATAAGCTGCATATTTGCCGCCAAAGCCAGCTTGTAATTGGGAAAGTCCGACAAAAACCGATCGTAATAGCCACCGCCGAAGCCAATTCGATAACCTTTCCGGTCAAATACCATTCCAGGCACTATCAGTAAATCTATTGCCTGTTTCGTTAATTTTTCGGTTTGCTCTGGTATTGGTTCAAGCAAGCGATAATGCGCCGTTTCCAATTGATTATAATGGTGCATGATAAAAAAAGCCAGGCTTCGGTCTGAGGGATAGCTCTTAGGCACGGCTACCGTTTTCCCCTCTTTCCAGGCCGTTCGAATAATAGGCTCTGTACACCATTCAATGCCACGTGACATCGTGACACCTATAACATTGGATTGCTGCCAGAGGTCGGAAGACACAAGATGATCTGTCAGTGCGTTTTCAATTGCAGCACGTTCAGCAGACGGCATCGCTTCCAACTGCTGAATGATCTGTTTCCGCAACATGCTTTTGCCCACCTTATCACCTCACCCTGACTGATTTAAGCCCTTAAACTAAAAAGGTTCCTGCCTTGCAGTCTGGCAGGAACCCTTCACGTATGCATTATTTTGTCTCACGATGCAGTGTCTGTTTGTTTAATCTTGGGCTGTATTTCATAAGTTCTAAACGTTCCGGATTGGTTCGTTTATTTTTAGTTGTAATATAATTACGGTCGCCTGTTTCTGTGCAAGCCATTGTAATATTTACACGCATGTTTTTCCCTCCAAACTATAATAGCTATTTTAAAAAGCCATTCATCACATTTCAGACCTTTACTATAATAGCAGATGTTTGCTATATATTCAAGAACCAGGTATTGTTAAATTTTGACCATTTTGCTTTTCAATCATGTATGTTATAACAGTGATGGTAGAATGGAGGTAAAAATATGCTGTATGCTATTATTGCCATCACAGTTATGGCAGTTGTCCTGTTAATTTTGTCGTTTTTTATGAACGATAAAATGGCTGATCTGGAAAGTGAGCTGGAGCAGCTTTCAATTTCCATGATGCAGGAAAATTACCAGTTAAAGAAAAAAGTCAGTGTCTTGGAAGAGGAATTGCTTACGGACGATTTGTCCGATAAAACGCTACATAATACAGACAATGGCTCAGAAAGCTAGGTGACCTTAATGAAGCAAATTATACGCTCGTTTGCCTTGGGTCTGCTCACCGCTGGCATCATTATGCTGGGCACGTTCTATTTTGCTGGTGGTTCACAAGCTGATGCCGATGATATTGCGACAGATGATATGATTAAGCATATCAAGCAGGAAGGTTATCACGTGCTGACAGAGTCCGAGTATATCGATGCTTCAGTTAAATCAGATAATGACAGTAACGCTGATAAGCAGGATCAAGATGGAGACGCCAAGGACAAATCAAAGGATGATGCAAAAACATATACGCTAAAAGTTACATCGGGTACCGCTACCTCGGAAATCAGTGAAGAACTCGAGGAACATGGTATTATTGAGAACGCTCAGAAGTTCAGTGACTATTTGGAAGATGAAGGTTACAGTGAACAGATACAGCTGGGCAAATCCAATTTATCCGGGGACATGGATCGTAAGAAAATAGCCGAGACGCTTACAGATTAAGCTGTATTGCCACAGGCAATGCAGTTTTTTATGGACTCAATTTCACGCAGCCAAAATGCTTCTATTTAAAAAAGACCTAAACCCTTTAATAGGCGTTTAGGTCTTTTGGCGACAGTTATTAATCGTTATCCTCATGGTCTTCCTCAAAATAAGCATCTAAAATGCCATCGCCGATTTTTAAGTTGATATCGGAATCATCATTTTTTCCAACATGTGGCACGATAAGGGCAAAAGCGACTTCCGGGTCATCATATGGCGCATAGCCGACAAGAGCGGTATTATCCGTTTTCTTTCGATCACCATTTGGGTAATAAATATCATACTCAGCTGTTCCCGTCTTTCCAGCCGCATCATAGGGCTGATCAGCAAACTGTCTTGCGGCTGTTCCCTCGGATCCATTGAAGACACGATGGAATCCTTTTTGCACCCGGCTGATTTCACTGTCGCTCATTTGAATCCGATTCATGACCTCCGTATTTTTGCTTTTGTAAACCGGACCAAGACCTTCATCGTGCGGAAGGGGATTACGAATGTTCTTCATGAAATGGGGCCGTACACGATAGCCGCCATTTGCAATTGTTGAAACGTATTGCGCCATTTGCATGGTTGTATAGTTGTCATACTGTCCAATTGCCATGTCGAGCAGATTACCAGCTAACGGATTAGACCCTTCATAGCCGGTTGACTCATAAGGGAAGTCGACACCAGTTGGAACGCCTAAACCAAATTGAGCATAATAATTACGTAATTGATCAAATGTATCGTAATCAATATCAATTGCTTTGTTTCTCTGGTAGTTATATTCACCACCCATGCGCATGGCGATGTGAAACATATAAACGTTCGACGACTGTTCTAAGGCTTGCAGATCATTAACCATTCCCAAGTCCTTCCAAGAACTTTTCTCCTGTGAACCCTTGATTTTAATCCCGTCGTCATAAAATGTCTGGCCAGGTTCTATAGCTCCGGATTGGTAGCCAGCCAGGACTGTAGCCCCTTTAACAGAAGAGCCAAATGGATTCCCATCATACAGCGTTGCAGTTCCAATGTCAGAGAATTCATTTTTTTCATGGTTATACCTTTGACCGCTCGCTGCCAGAATATCACCGGTATTCGGATCCATAACTACCGCCATAGCCTTTTTTAATTCCTTATTCACACCAGGCTGATTTCTGACGGCTGTTTTCATTTCACTGCGCATAAGCTTATCAATTTTTTTCTGCAGCTCCATATCAACCGTCAATACAAGATCTTTTCCGCGTTTACCTTCAACAACGGTATCCGAGTCCACAATGTCACCGCTGCTGTCAGTTGTGTACTCAATTTTTCCTTTGCGGCCCCGCAGAGCGCTTTCATACTGTTCTTCCAGACCACTGTTGCCAACACGGTCATTCCGGCTGTATCCCCGTGTTAAGTAATAATCCTCTTTGGCCTTAGGTATGCCCTGTGACTGAGATGTGATCGATCCTGCGAAGTCACGGAATGTTTCATCATAAGGATACTTCCGGTCCCAATCAGTCGTTGCATTGACGCCGCCAAGATTATCTAAATGAGCCGAGACACGCGCAAATTCCTTAGCCGTTACATTATTATTTTTAATAACCTGTGGTGTCAAAGCCATCGCCTTATCCATTTCTTTTTTGATAGCCATCACTTCAAGCTGCCGTTCGGAGTAATCATCCAGGTTATCCTCATCAATTCGTTTAAGGATTTCTGTATAGGTTTCCCCATTATCCAGATCGTTTTTTTCTTTCTTAGACAGCAGATCTTTAGCTTTTTCAGTATTTTTTAAGTACCAATATTCCTTTTTGTCCCGCGTCGTAATACTGTCCAGATAGTTATCAGCGTCCATCGAAATGTAATCGACAAGCTTCTCAGCGGTCTCCAGCCTGTCTGCTGGCTGTGTCCCCTTTTCCGGTGTATATGTAATCGAATACTCGGCATCGTTACCGACAATCAGGTTGCCGTTACGATCATACATCTTCCCCCGGGGAACCGGCACTTTAGTATAATCACTCGTCGTCCGGTCAATCTCTGCCTGATACGCATCACCGTTGAGAATCTGAACAACGCCCAATTGAAGCACTAACACGGAAAACAATAAAAACACCGCAAAAAAAAGGATATTTAAACGAAAAGGAAGCGGTGCTTTTCGTTTCTTGTTCTTTTTTAACATATTACGCCTCTTCCTAAGCCTCTAACAGTTAGTCACCCCATTATATCATTTATTAGACCGAATTCTAAGTGTGTTCAGCGATTTTTTTCATCTGTTATGGGCTCTTTCGTTATACTTTCTTTTTTGCTTGTACTTTCCAGAGTAATATTCTTAATAAAGCCGTAAATGAACAGATGTCCCAGTCCAAATACCGCAAGCAAATAAGGTATAACCTGCTCAGCCTGAAATAAAAACATGGCTGCCAAAAATACGACGATTGCCGTGACTCTGCCAATGTTAACAAATAATTCACTGACAACAATGTATTCCACTCGCAGATCTTTTGCCTCCCGTGCTTTCCCGATAACATCATACGTTAAAGAAGCATATGGGACATTGACAATGGGATAGGCAATACCAATGAGCGCGGCATAAATCATCAATTGGACATAACTGGCATCGAAAACAATCGTGTATATAGAGAAATACAATATAAGCGCCCCCACCAGGATCGCTCTTTTTCTCATCGAGGGTTTCACCCATCTGGTTACGATGAAGTAAAGAATAAATGATGAGCCTGACAGAAGCAAATTAAACAGACCTAAAGCGAACTCGCTTTGGGTTGCAATAAAAACCAGAATGGAAATAACAAACGAAAAAATGCCTTCTCGAAGACCTTGTGAGACCTGAGCGTTAAGAATGTTTTTCCAATCCTTGTTATGACGACGTTCAAGTAAAACACGCCTGAAATGAAAAAGGCCTTCTGCTTGCCTGCGTTTCAGAAAAAAGCTGCATACAACCGCTCCAATGAATAGAATAAAGGATATGGCAAATACAGTATTATAGCCAATATTATCCTGCAGAGCAGCAATGATGGATCCTGCTAACAGCGGACCGATCATTCCCGCAAACGACTGAAGGACGCCAAGCAGACCATTAAAAAAGTCACGCGACTCAGGTTCAGTGATCTCAAAGGTAAGAACATTGAAGGCAAGCCAATAAAATCCGAGACCTACACCTAATACACTGCCAAGCAGGAAATTATAAGTGGCAGCATTATCCGCAATAAGTAAAACACTCAAAAAGAACAAGGATAAAAACGCAACCCCTAAACGCAAAACAATGATTCGATCAACCTTTTTAGCAATTTTTCCAGCCAGTATAAATGTGAGGGGCTGAAACACATAAATACCAAGGTTGTAAAAGGCAATTGTTACATAGTCCCCTGCCTGTTTCCATAAATAGACGTTAACAAAGGTATTGGAAAGGAAAATACTTAAAGAATAAAGACCGCCGATAATCAGCAATAAAATGAGGTCACGGCTTATATCAATTTTACCAGCTATATATTCCAGACTTTTGTGCATAACGATTTCTCCTTTTTGTTCAGTTGTAGTTTGAACAAATCGGTATCATATATGCACACCATAGTCCGGGCTTTGTACGGTGCTGAATTAACGCAAAAAAGACACGGGCTATTTCCCGTGTCCTTTGCGTTATTTATTTAGCTTCTTGATAATTTTTCTCAACTTGATCCCAGTTGACAACGCTCCAGAATGCAGCGACGTATTCTGGGCGTCTGTTTTGGTAATTCAAATAGTAAGCATGCTCCCAGACATCCAGTCCTAAAATAGGTGTCTTGCCTTCCATTAATGGTGAGTCCTGATTAGGTGTGCTCATAATTTCCACGTCACCATTATTCAGTACAAGCCAAGCCCAGCCGGAGCCGAAACGTCCTTTTGCTGCTGTTTCAAACTCTTCTTTAAATTCATCGAAGCTGCCATATTTTGCCTTAATTTTATCGGCAACTTCACCTGATGGCTGGCCGCCGCCATTTGGTGACATAACCTTCCAGAATAGACTGTGATTGGCATGTCCGCCACCGTTGTTGCGTACTGCCGTACGGATGTCTGCCGGAACAGCATCCAGATCACCAATCAGATCCTCAAGTGACTTGCTCTCAAGATCTGCTTTTCCTTCAATCGCAGCATTAAGCTTTGTTACATAAGTATTATGATGCTTCGTATGATGAATATTCATGGTTTCTTTATCAATCGTAGGTTCTAAAGCATCGTAAGCATACGGTAGTTCTGGTAATTCAAATGCCATTTTTAAACAGCCTCCTCTAATATTTGGACTAAAGGGATTGATAGCTACCCTTTAATTCCCAGCCTATCAAAGCGATTTAACCATTGCAAATGAAAGGTGCTGCCCCGCTCTTCCCCAATCTGCTAATCAAATAACCCAGTTTCTACCTAATATCATTTCTTTTTTGCGATAATAAAATAAAAACAAGCTTATAAGCCTGTTTAAAAGATGGCTCGGGACGGAATCGAACCGCCGACACACGGATTTTCAGTCCGTTGCTCTACCGACTGAGCTACCGAGCCATAATACTGTTATAGTCCATAAGGGGCCATAGTTTTTCATGAACAGCTGTATGCCAAGCAAATACCGCCAAGTCGCGGTCTTATCAAGCCAAATGGCAAAAAGGAGGTAGAGGGATTCGAACCCCCGCGCGGTTTGACCCGCCTGTCGGTTTTCAAGACCGATCCCTTCAGCCGTACTTGGGTATACCTCCATATGAGTGGTGGACCCTGCAGGATTCGAACCTGCGACCAATCGGTTATGAGCCGATTGCTCTGACCAGCTGAGCTAAGGGTCCGTATCATTAAGCAGCCTTGCATTTTCCTGAATCTCTTATGGGGCGACCGGTGGGGATCGAACCCACGCATGCCGGAGCCACAATCCGGTGCGTTAACCACTTCGCCACGGCCGCCGTTTAAACAATGATAGCGGCGGAGGGATTCGAACCCACGACCCTACGGGTATGAACCGTATGCTCTCGCCAGCTGAGCTACGCCGCCATATGACTTCACAGGAAAGGTTCAAACCTGTGATCAGTAGGTTAACAGCTGATAGGGTTACCCCCATAAGCTGTTAAACCATAAATGTGTATCAATAAAATGTTGTGGTCAAAAACTAATTTCAATTAAACGACGCAATATAATTTATCACATCCGACAGAATCTGTCAATCATTTTGGCCACTAAATCTTAAGAGTGCTTTTAATAATGATGTGTAATATGTAAACAACAACATTACTATAGCATCTCCAGACATAGTTTTCAATAAAAAAATCAATTACATCTTGATAAACCGCATCACCAAACTGTGTACCACAAACTCAAAACGAAGGGGATCTACTCACCTAAAACAGCATCTGCAATATTCGAAGCATGGTCACCAATCCGCTCAAGGTTACTGATAATATCAACAAATACAATGCCTGCCGAACCGGTGCACCGTCCTTCATTCATGCGAATAATATGCTTCTTGCGAAAAGTGCGCTCCATTCGGTCAATCTGATCTTCTTTCTGTATAACAGCCAATGCTTCTTCGCGGTCCATATTATCAAGAGCTTTTATGCTTTGCCTGACAGTCAGGATCGTTAAATCAAACATGTTGTTTAAATCTTGCTGAGCTTGTTCCGTCAGGTGAACCTTATTCGTAACTTTATACTCTATTAATTCAATAACATTTTCGAAATGATCACCCATACGTTCAATATCCCGCACAGAATCCATTAACACAGTATGTTTAGCACCTTCCATTTCCGACATTGATTCGCCGGATAAATCCACCAGATAATCTGTAATACGCCTGTCTAAATTATTGAGGGCCCCTTCAAATTGCATAGACATTTCCGAATGCTTCTGATTTTGTGTCGTTAGATATAAGTTCGTTTCCTCAAGCCCTTTAGAAGCAAATTCACCCATACGGATGATTTCCATTTTTGCTTGGTCCAAAGCTAATGTTGAGGACTGCTGAATAAAAATAGGGTCAAGATGTTTTGGCTTATACTCAATGACTGCATCATCACCTGGAATCATTTTTGTTACCATCCAAGCAAGTAATCCAATAAATGGAAATTGAATGATAAGGTTGACCAAATTAAAACTGCCATGGCTGAATGCAATTGTCATCTCCGGATTAAGGTCAAACACAGATTGTAAATACATAACAAATTGACTGAAAATACCGAGACACAGCAGGCCGATAGCTGCTCCGGCTAGATTGAAGATAACATGGACAAATGCGGTCCGTTTTGCAGCAACTGTTGCACCAATGGATGCGAGAACGGCTGTAATTGTGGTCCCAACATTATCACCAAATAAGACCGGTAAGGCAGCTTTCATACCAATAGCATCTTCAGCGAATAATCCCTGCAGAATACCAATTGTAGCTGATGAACTCTGAACTACAAATGTAAATAGTGTTCCAATGATGACACCTAAAATGGAGTGATCACTCATACTGACCGTCAGATCCTGAAAGGCTTGCAAATCACGCAATGGTGACATACCGCTGCTCATTAACTTCAAGCCAAAAAATAATGAGCCAAACCCGAATATAGCCTGTCCCACGTTGTTAACTTTTTGGTTTTTAAAGAAGAACAAAAGAAATGAACCAATTGCCATGATCGGAAGCGCATACTCATTTATATCAATACCAATAATAAAAGCCGTCACGGTTGTCCCAACATTCGCGCCCATAATAACACCGATCGCCTGTCTGAGCGTCATAAAACCGGCATTAACCAAACCAACGGTCAAAACCGTTGTCCCGGAACTGCTCTGTATTAAAATGGTGACAACTATACCAGCTAATACACCCATAAAGGGGTTGCTTGTCGTCTTATCTAATATATCTCTAAGCCTGTCACCAGCAGATTTCTGCAACCCCTCGCCTACGTATTTAATCCCCAGAAGGAAAATGCCGAGTCCGCCGATAAACTCAAATATCAGTGTTTGCACATCGATATTCAAAGATTATTCCACCCTTCGAATGATGCTGAAATCTGTCACATACCTCCCCTATTATTAAAGCCCATAAGCTAATTTGTAAAGGATATTTACGAAAACGCAGTATAAAATTTAGTTTCCCCTGCCACACAGTGTTTTTTACTCAAAATTTAAGGCAAAATTTTCATTATTTTCATGGCATACATTAAAAAACCTATGAATCGTCAAGAATCATAGGTGTGTTCCTGCTCATCTGTGCTTTTTTCCACCAGTATTTTTGTGCCATCAACCTGAACCACCTTGATCGCAGTATTTTTAGAAATCCACTCTGCATTAGACATGGCACTGTAATTATTGTCACTGATACGAACAGTTCCCACTGGGCGCAAATCGCTGAGTGTCTTCCCCCGCTGATTAAGCAGTTGTTTCTCATTCATATTCAGGGAATTGTATCCTCTCTCCTTTGTCAGCTGATCTTTCAACGTGATTTTTGACCACATATCCCTGCGTTTAAACACCTTTAAGAAAATAAGCGATGAAAATCCACCGATAATAACACCTATTGCCGCATATAAGCCAGCAAATATGTTGGGAGCAGCCAATGCAACAGCCAGAAGCATACATACCAGTCCAATGGCCGCAAGGGTACCGTCATTAACAGCTTTACCATCAATAACAATCAGTAATATTCCGGCAAGATAAATAATAAGCATCATGATAAAAGAGCCTGTTTCCACATAAACAGTGAAATAAACGGTCATAAAACCGATACCGAGCAGAGCAAAAAAACCGCGCATATTCACAAGCAGTTCACCAATTAAAAATAAGGTGCCAAATCCGGTTAACACAATCCCAAACCAGTCCATCGTTAAAATAGCCATCATAACACTCACCCCCTTTACCACATTTTATGGCCGTTCTGATATTACATTTCATTGTTAGGGGAAATTCATATGAAAAAAATAACAAAATTTCTTTTTATACTATGTATCATATTGTTTTTAGTAAGTATTTATAATGATTTAACCAACGGAACAGTGCTGCAGACTGATTTAAACAGTCACGATCATCAGCCAGAAAAACAATTACAACTAACAGCTGTTAAAGTCAAAGTACAAACAGGTGATACGGTATTATCAATTGTCGAACGGCTCAGTGACCAGGATCAATCAATGAATCAGCAGAATGTGTCACAGATTATGACTGATTTCAAAACATTGAATCCTGATACTTCCCCGCTCGAAGTTGAGGCAGGGGACTATTATTACTTCCCCGTATACGACACTAAGCAAGTCAGCATGTCAGTCTCCCTTGCTGCTCAAACGGTTTAAAAAGAAAAACAGGAAAAATTCGGTTCGTCATGACTTTTCAATTTAATAAGGTCATTTCACAGCCATCGTGCATATAATAAATACTAAATAACGGCAAAGGAGCCAAATCTATGTCGACATTTATCAAGCAAATGGTTCGCAGTAAGCTGCAGCAGCTTACAACAGATGAATTGCTTTACCATGCACAGAAATACCATTTTTCAATAAATCGCAAACAGGCAACCGACATAACAGCCTACCTGCAGCAAGCTTCTATCGATCCATTTGATCCGGCCAGCCGGGACAAAATGGTTCAGGAACTTGCACGTATTACAGATGATGAAACAGCTGATCAAGCTGAGACATTATTTCAGAAAATCGTAGCCGCCTATGGGCTTGACGATCTGTTTTCGTAAACAGACGAAACTTTTTCTAAATCAGTAACCATGCTGGATCTGTCCTGGCAGCATCGTTACTGATTCATGATCTTTTCCTTCAGGTTCGGATCAAATTGTCCGTGCTTAATCATGTCAATTTCAAATTGATAAGGGGGTTGTTTATGTTTCTTATCTTCACCGACAAACGGCGTTTCTAATATTTTAGGCAGTTGCTCCAGCTGTGGATGAGTAATCACATAATGCAGCGCATCAAATCCAATATAGCCAAATCCAATATTCTCATGGCGGTCTTTATGGGCGCCCCGTTCGTTTTTACTGTCATTGACATGGACTACTTTCAATCGGTCCAGACCGATCGTGTTATCAAAGTCATTCAGAATACCATCAAAGTCATTCACAACATCATAACCACCGTCATGTATGTGACATGTATCAAGGCAGATTGATAATTTTTCGTTATGGGTAACACCATCGATAATCCTCGCGAGCTCATCAAATGTTCGCCCGATTTCAGAACCCTTTCCGGCCATCGTTTCCAGTGCAATCTGGACATCGCTGCCGCCAACGTTATCCAGCACATTATTCAGGCCTTCAATAATCTTCGCAATCCCTTCATCAGCTCCAGCACCTACGTGTGATCCCGGGTGCAGTACAATTTGCTTGGCGCCAAGGGCATTGGTCCGCTCAATTTCACTGCGCAAAAAATCCACACCTAATTCAAATGTCGCGGGTTTTGTTGTGTTGGCTATATTGATGATATACGGCGCATGAACGACCACATCATCGATGCCATTCTCTTTCATGTGGGCTTTGCCGGCTTCAATATTTAAATCCTCTATCGGCTTCCGCTTTGTATTCTGTGGTGCACCGGTATATATCATAAACACGTTTTCACCATATGAAACGGCTTGTTCACTGGAACCTTTCAGCATTGTTTTCCCGTTCATTGATACGTGTGAACCAATTTTTAACATAATTTCACCCCAGCATTATTTTTTCGGATTTTGATTCATCGTCTTTTTGATTGTTTCTTTTTGTTTTTTCATCTTTTTCTTATAACCTGGTTTTACTTTTTTCGGCTTTTTCACTTTTTGCCATGCTGCCCCATCGGTTTGACTGGCAGTTTTTTGTCGGCGATTGCGTTCATTCCGTGATTTTGTTTGTTGCCATTCGCCGTTTCGAATGTCCCAGAATGTGAACGTTATTCCTTTTTGCTGCAGCTTGCCAATCAACTGATTATCAGCATCATGATAGAGGCTGATAACCGTTCCTTCCATACCGGCACGGGCTGTTCTGCCGGCGCGATGTACATAAAAGTTATCTTCTTTAGGCAACTGAGCATTTATGACATGGCTGACACCTTTGATATCAATCCCGCGGGATGCAAGGTCAGTTGCTACAATATATTGGTAATGCAGATTTTGTATCTCTTTAAAGGTCCGCTTCCGTTCCCTTGGTGATAAGCCGCCGTGAATAATGCCGACCTTCAGACCTTTTTGCTGCAAGGACGCTGCCAGCGCATCAGCTTCATCTTTTCCGTTTGTAAATATGATGGCCAAATAAGGCTGAATAGCACGAGAAATGCCATAGATCATGTCAGCGTCGTTCCGATGTTCAGCAGAAATAAGCCGATGCTCCAATGTTTCCGGCAACAAGGAATCATTGATTTTAACGCGCAAGGGATTTTCCATGTATTTACGATAAAAATGTTCCAGCTGCTCAGGAATCGTTGCGGAAAAAGCAAGAATCTGCAGGTCTTCTTTCGTCCGGATGAGTAGCTGATCAATATCTTGAATCAACCCTAATTCCAGTGAAAGATCAGCCTCATCAATAACGAAAGCCGAAGACGAATATATGGATACAGCTCCTGATTTAACAGCATCGAGAATTCTTCCAGGTGTACCCACAATGATGTGTGGCGGCTTTTTTAATTTATCCAGCATTTTCTGCCTGTCTGTCCCGCCAACAAGCAGCTTAGCTGACCATTCATCAGCCTTTTCAGCCTTTTGAATAATGGTTTTGACTTCATCGTATATTTGTGAAGCAAGTTCCCGCGTTGGTGCTGTTATAACAAACTGAACTTCCTGTTTGGCCGCATCAAGCCGGTTGAACAGCGGTAACAGGTATGTGTGCGTTTTACCAGAACCCGTCTGTGACTGGCCGATAACACTCGTCCCCTGCAAAATCGATGGCATCGCCTGTTGTTGAATCGGCGTCGGCTCATGAAAAGCCAGCTGATTAATGACTTCTTTTATGACAGGGTGAAACGATAACTGATTGAATTGGTTATCCATATAGCTGTACTCCTTTACTAGTGGTATACTGGCATATTAAAAAAACGATTTAATCTTAAATGAATTGGAATGGCTCTGTGTCAGCATGCGATACGATGATATCCACACCCCTGCCGGCAAAATAATCTGCTAAATACGACTGAGTAACATGTTTCATCACTTTTTCCACATGATGGCCCGGATCAATAACTGACAAACCTTTTTCCCAGGCTTCTTGCGCCGGATGGAATGTCATATCTCCGGTAATCAAAACATCAGCCCCCATCTGTTTTGCTTTGTGAAGATATTTTTCGCCGCTTCCGCCTAATACAGCGACCTTTTTAACTTTCTTGCTTAAGTCTCCCGTTACGCGAAGATGCGGCACCTCAAAAGCTGTCTTGACCTTTTCGCATAATGACGCGAGCGTCAGCTTATCAGCTAAGTCACCAATACGCCCAATACCATAGGCCTGACCACTGTTTTCCACAGGATAAATATCGTAGGCAGCTTCCTCATAGGGATGTGCAGCAGTCATAGCTTTCAGTACGGCAGATAATTTTGACGCCGGGAGTATCGTTTCAATCTTAACTTCATCAGCAAATGTCAATTTGCCCTGCGACCCAAGATACGGATCAGTCCCAGCCAGCGGTTTAAACATTCCCTGACCAGGGGATTGAAACATACAGTGACTGTAGGCACCTATATACCCTGCTCCTTGTTCACCCATAGCATCTCGTACAGCCGAGACATGTGTTTCGGGAACAAAAACAGCCAATTTAACCAGTTTTTCCGTGTGATTAACCTCCAGGATTGTCCGGTTTTCAATCCCCAGCTGATCACACAGCATATCATTGACGCCGCCTTGTGCAATGTCCAGATTCGTATGAGCAGCATACACCGTCATATCATGCTGAAGAAGTTTTTGGACCACGCGTCCTTTAGCTGTATCCGCATTCACTTGATTCATTGGTTTAAAAAGCAGAGGATGATGGGCTATAATCAGATCTACATCATGCTGTACAGCCTCGTCAACAGTTGACTCCAGTACGTCCAGAGTGACCATTATCTTCTTAACAGGCTTTTGAAAGGAACCGATTTGCAATCCGACATTATCCCAGTCAAAAGCCAGATGTTTCGGCGCCCATTTTTCCATTGCCGTAAAAATATCAGCGTTGCGTATGACAGCTGCCATCGTCTAAAACCTCCTCAATCCATGCTAATTCCTGTCTAACAGCCGCGAGTTTCCTTGTGTCCGGTTCTGCAGCTTGTTTCATTTGTTCAATAATCTGACGGCGTACAGCGCGTTCATAGTACCATTTCCGGTAAAACACATGCGTTTTCTGCTGCAGCAAATAAGGACCAAACAGTAATTGTTTTTCAGTCATAGGCACTGCTGCAGCATCTTTGTCAGCCACAATAATTTCATAAATATGCCCATTTTCTTCAATAATACCTTCATTTGTGATGGGATAGCCATGCTCCTCAAGCCAGTGACGAACAATCGGTACCGCTACGTTAGGCTGAGCAATAATACGACCAACATTACTGAGCCGATCCTGTCCATCATCAAGAATCGTTTTAATCAATGTTCCGCCCATACCTGCTAAAACCACTGAGTCAACTTCTCCACTCTCTAGAACGTCTAAACCATTCCCATGACGCACACTGACTCGATCCGTTAATCCGTGTTGGCTGATTGTTGCCTGAGCGCTTCTAAAAGGGGCGTCTGCCACTTCGCCAGCTACGGCTTCTGCCAGATCATCCTGCTGACATACATAGCAGGGAATATAAGCATGATCTGATCCAATATCAGCAAATCGGGATCCTCTTGTTATAAATGATGCCACATATTCTAAACGCTGAGAAAGCTGACTGGCCAAATTCATATAAACGTCCTCCGTCGACTCAACTTTAACATAAAAGAGAGTAAGCCTGCTGCCTAACCAGTAAGCTTACTCTTTTAGCACTAACATGATCCTGCTTCGTGTTACTTTTGCTTCGAAAGCCATTTTGCCACAGCTTCACGTTTGTCTCCCTTAACGACACCAGGAGGCATGTTACCAGGGCCCTCGGCAATAATGTTTTTGATGTCCTCTTTCGAATGGTCGCTGCCGATTGTATCCAGAGCAGGACCGACTTTGCCCGATAAATCCTGGCCATGACAGCTGGCGCAATTATTCTGAAAGACTTTTTCTCCATCAACAGATGTCTTTTTTCCAGAGGAATCATCGCCATTCTGATCCTCCTGGTCTCCAGCTTGCTCCTGCTGTTCATCATCTTCCTGAATGGCCTTTTGCTGATTCAACCCTACAAATGAAACAACAATAACTAATAGTATGCCTATACCAGCAATTAAAGCATAAGGAATAACGGCATTTTTTCGCATGGTAGCTCCTCCCTATGTATGTGATATGATTAGAAATGCCCAGCTAAATTCATTTTACTGCAAAACCGGGCAAGTTTAAAGGATAATGTGCAGCATTTTCCAAAAAAACAAATGACTGGAAAGAACGTCTGTCATAGGTTTGATACGTATGTATAACAGTCATTGCACACAAATCATTGTGCTCAATGACTGAACAGCGTGCTATTCCAAAAAGTCTTTCAGCCGTTTACTGCGGCTTGGATGTCTCAGCTTACGCAATGCTTTTGCTTCAATCTGCCGGATTCTTTCCCTGGTGACACCAAACACTTTTCCAACTTCTTCCAACGTCCGTGTTCTGCCATCATCCAGTCCGAACCGTAAGCGCAATACGTTCTCTTCACGGTCTGTCAGCGTATCGAGGACACCTTCCAACTGCTCCTTCAGCAGTTCATATGACGCATGGTCTGTCGGTGAAACAGCTTCCTGATCTTCAATAAAATCACCCAAATGTGAGTCATCCTCTTCACCGATCGGTGTTTCAAGCGACACAGGCTCTTGAGCAATTTTCAGGATTTCCCGGACTTTATCGGGGGAAAGTTCCATCTCCTGGCCGATTTCTTCAGGAGTTGGCTCTCTGCCATAATCTTGCAGCAACTGGCGCTGAACACGTATAAGTTTATTGATCGTTTCAACCATATGCACTGGTATCCGGATCGTTCGTGCCTGGTCAGCGATGGCGCGCGTGATCGCCTGCCGTATCCACCATGTGGCATACGTGCTGAACTTAAACCCTTTACGGTAGTCAAACTTTTCAACCGCTTTAATCAGGCCCATATTCCCCTCCTGGATTAAGTCGAGGAATAGCATGCCACGACCGACGTAGCGTTTGGCAATACTGACAACCAGACGCAAGTTCGCTTCTGAGAGGCGTTTTTTGGCCTCTTCATCGCCATCTTCAATTCTTGTTGCCAAATCGATTTCTTCAGCAGCTGATAATAAATCGACTTTGCCAATTTCTTTTAAATACATACGGACCGGATCATTGATTTTAATACCGAGCGGGACACTGATATCATTTAAATCAAATTCTTCTTCTTTGGCAATTTCCTGCATTTTAGGATCTTCCTCAGAGTCACCGATCACTTCCACACCCTGATCTGACAGGTACTCATAAAATTCATCCATCTGCTCTGAGCTCATCGAAAAACTGGACAGACGATCAGCAACTTCTTCATAAGCCAGTATGCCACGTTTCTTGCCCATCTCCAGCAATTGAGCTTTTGCTTGATCCAGTGTCATTTCATTATTAGAATTATTGTCTTTTGTTTGTGACGATTTGTTTTCGGCCATGAGTCCCCCTCCTTCCAACTACAGTCATTTTAGAGTCTCCATCGCCTCTGAATTTCAATCATTTGCATGGCAATCTCAGCCGCCTTAATGGGGTCATTTTGCTGTTCGGCAAGCTTTTGTTCCGTTTTTAACGATTGAATATCCTGTTTATTACTTTGCTCAGAACGTATAACCCGTACATAGTCATTAATTTCACTGGTTGTAATAGCCTCATGGACGGGGATCATTGCAATTTCTGTGACCATTTCCTTTAATCGACTGTCGGGCAGCATTTCCAGAAATGAGCTGACATCCGGCTGATAGCCTTCTTCGTAATAAGCATAAAGATATGTTATAATAACTTTATGATCCTCAATGGTAAAAGAGGCACCTATATCCTCCCGCACTTTTTCAGCGATGGACGCGTCCTGCAGCATGTATGCAATGAGTTGTCGTTCTGCGTTATGAAAAGCCGGACGCAGCTTCTCTGAACGATTTTTATTTTCTCCCTTACTAGTATAACTGTTCCTACTCTTTTTATCCTTGTCAAGTCCCATTTTTTCCCGATTTGCCTGAATTTCATTCAAGAGTGAGTCCATTGAGACAGAATAGGCTTCACTGACTTCTTTTAAATAATATTCCCGTTCCACGGCACTATCAATCGTTGCGAGGTGTTTCAGTACATTTTCAATATATTGTATGCGATCGGACTCAACACTAAGATTAAAGTCTCTTTTTAGATATTGCATATAGAAACTGGTAAACGTCATGCTTGAGGCAATAACGTTCTGCCGAAACGATTCTGCGCCGTATTCTGTGATGTAATCATCCGGATCCATATTTTCTGTCAAATTGGCTATTTTTACATGGCATCCGGCTTTTCGCAGAGTTTCTGAAGCTTTATAAGCAGCATCCGTCCCTGCTGCATCGGCATCATAACAAATAACAACTGTATCAACATACCGCCGCAGAAGCCTCGCCTGGGATTCAGTCAGAGATGTTCCCAGCGTCGCCACAGCATTTTCCACACCAGCCTGATGAGCAGCGATCACATCCATATATCCCTCAAATAAGACAGCTTCAGCTTGTTTGCGGATCTGTTTTTTAGCTAAATCAAAGTTGTATAGAATTTTTCCTTTATGAAACAGATCATTTTGCGGACTGTTCAGGTATTTAGGGTCCTGCTCAAATAATGTACGGCCGCCAAAAGCAATCGTTTTTCCCAAGTGATTACGGATAGGAAATATTACTCTGCCCTGAAAGTTGTCCACTAGAGTATTGTCATCATTGACAGATATTAGACCTGCCTTAGCCAAGTGCTGCTGGTGAAAACCTTTTTTCGCTAAAAACTCGGCTGTAAAATCCTTGACGTTTGGGGCAAACCCGAGTTGAAACGTCCGGATGGTCTCATCGGTAATACCACGTTCGCGTAAATAGTGATAGCCATCTTCGCCATTTTTCGTATAACGCAGAACATGGTGATAAAGTTTAGCAACCCATTCAGAGGCATCAAGGATGTTCTGATTTTCCTGCGACAGAGAAGCGCCAGGATTCTGGATGGCTTCCGGCACTTCAATCCCGCTTCTTTCCGCCAGAAACTTCAATGCTTCGCTAAACGTATAACCTTCTATTTCCATGATGAATGTCAACACATTGCCGCCTTTTCCACACCCGAAACAGTGAAAAATCTGTTTATCCTGAGTGACAGAAAATGAAGGCGTCTTTTCCCCATGAAAAGGGCAAAGGCCAAAATAATTACGCCCTTGCTTTTTTAGCTGAATATAGTCGCCAATGACATCAACTATGTCATTTGACTTGCGTACTTCCTCAATCGTATCCTCTGATACTTGGGCAGACATATGGACCACCATGCTTTTATATTTCGATAGTCATCCTGAAAATCCTTTGTTATTCGACAAATAATTTTACATATCGATAATTTTTTAACGGTCATTAACATTATGCACTAGTTTAATAGGTTTTTCTCTTGCTGTCAGACAGCAGCTATAATTCATCTGACGTGCATGTTTAGATCATACTCACCTCTATAGTTATATTCTATATGATGCTGCATTATTCCTTCTCTAATAACACGTTTACTCACAGAATGGAACTGTCACCCCAGACGTGTTCGCCAATGCTTATACTTTGAAACACAACAACCGATTATAATACAAACATCGAAAAAATGCCATAAAAATAGTTGAACAAGTTTTTTCCATTAAACAACTGGAAACAATTGAAGGTGTCTATCACTAAATTTTCGCCGCAGAGAAGGTCACGTTCTTTCGAATTCTTCAGCGCTGTCTGAACATACGCATTATCGTATTAGCCGTTTCTTCAACCGCCTTATACGACACATCAACAACCTCACAGCCTATTTTTTCAACGATCTCATCAAAATAAGCCAGCTCCTGCTGGATTCGGTCCATATTAGCATAAGTAGCCTGATCACCAAGCCCCAATGCTTTGAGCCGTTCCTTTCGGATATCATTTAATTTTTCCGCACTTATCCGTAAGCCAACGCACTTAGCAGGATCAATATCAAAAAGGACCTCGGGCGGGTCAACTTCCGGTACGATTGGGACATTAGCCACTTTCAGTCGTTTATGCGCCAAATATTGTGATAAGGGTGTTTTGGACGTGCGGGAGACACCGAGCAGTATAATATCAGCACGAGCAATCCCGCGCGGGTCCCTTCCATCGTCATATTTAACGGCAAATTCAATAGCTTCAACGCGTTTAAAGTAATCTTCATCCAATTGATGAACCAAGCCAGGCTCCAAGCGTGGTGTTTTGTTAAAGGTGCGCTTCATCGCCTTCATCATGGGTCCCATTATGTCAATGATTTCCAGCCCCATTTGACTGGCCGCCTCATTGACATACATACGCAGATCAGGATCCACGAGCGTAAAACCGATCAGCGCCTGATTTTCTGCCGCTATCTGTAATGTGTCATCAATCGTTTTTTTATCTTCCACATATGGGACGCGCTGTATTTTGTATTCCCCGTCATTGAATTGGCTTAAACCTGCCTTGATCACAAGTTCTGCCGTTTCTCCTACTGAGTCGGAAAGAACGTAAATATGTGGTTTATCTCCCATCAATATCCCCCCTACAAATGTTCATCCGTAATCAGTTCTACAAAGGCTTTAGTGATGGTTGTTTTGGTAATACGTCCGACCATTTCAGTGCCTTTCTCTGAGTCTTTGACAACAGGCAGCCCATCTATTTGCCTGTTCATTAGCTTTTTGGCAGCGTCAATCAGCTGATCATCGCCATAACAAACCGTGATATTGGGCATTCTGGTCATAATAATATGGACTGGAATAGCGTCTAATTCCTGATTGCCGATACTGGCACGCAACAGATCTTTCCTTGACACAACACCTGTCAGGCATGCATCTCTGTCGACAACAAAAATTGTTCCCACATCGTCGAGAAACATCGTCGAGATGGCATCATAGACAGTTGCTTCCTCTTTAACGACGACCGGTACTGATTGGTATTCGTAAACTTTAAATTTCTTAATCGCTTCAGTTAATAATTCAGAACCTGTTTTACCCGTATAGAAATAGCCAACCCTGGGTCTTGCTTCAAGGAAACCCGCCATTGTCAATATAGCCAGATCCGGTCTTAGAGTTGCACGCGTCAAGCTCAAATGTTCAGCTATATGTTCACTGGTGATCGGGCCATTGTCTTTCACAATCTCAATGATTTGTTTCTGTCGATTCGATAATTCCACTTTGTCACCACCTGTACGTGTCAATGTGACATACTGCTCATGACTATTATACACCTTACAATAAAGAAGAAAAAGACGCGTCAATCAAATGTGCTGTTTCCATTCGATTGCCGACAAATCCGCATAATCGTATATGAGACAAGCTATCTGATAAAGCATCGCAAGCCGGTTCTCACGTACAGTCTTCTCGTCTGTCATAACCATATTGTGGTCAAAGAAACGATGGATAGGCCCCTGGAGCCTGCTTAACTGCTCCAATGCTTCAGCAGCATCCTGATTATGAACCTTCTCATAATAATCGTCTTTAACAGCCAGATACGTGTCATACAGTTCTTGTTCGGAGTCTGTTGCCAAAAGGCTCCGGCTGACTTCTGTCCGGATAGCTTTAGCAGCAAGATTTAACACACGGACAAGCGCTTCCTGGACAGGTTTGAAATCCGGATTATTCCGTTCATGTGATAACTTTTCTGCTTTTGCTGCGATATAAGAGATGATCCCGATATCATCAGCCAGCACGGCTTGAATAACATCTGCCTCAAGCGATAATTCTTTAAGAAGGTGTGTCATACGATTTCTGATAAACTGATCGATCGCTGTTCGCGTTGCCTCAGACGCTTCCTGGCTCGAATCCATATCCATGTACTGCTGTTCAGCTAATGTCAGGAATGATTCGACAGACACATGCCAGTTCCATTCTTTTACAATTTTTAACAAGCCAGTTGTCTGCCGGCGCAGTCCATAAGGATCCTGAGAGCCGCTTGGTGTCAATCCGGCTGAAATACAGCCGACAACTGTGTCCAGTTTATCAGCCACGCTGACAAGTGCTCCTGCAGTTGTTTCCGGCAGCTTGCCGCCTGCCTGATCAGGTAAATAGTGTTCTGCTACTGCTCTTGCAACATCACTTTTTTCACCCGCATTTAACGCATATGTTTCGCCTATAATACCTTGTAAATTTGTAAATTCATTGACCATATTAGTTGGCAAGTCGAATTTACATATCTCCGCTGCTCTTATTGCGTTTGACCGTGTTTCTTCATCAAGATCAAGCCATTGCGAAAGTTTGTCGGTTATAGCTGTTACCCGTTTCACTTTATCGCCAATTGTTCCCAGTTTTTCCTGAAACACAATCCGGTTCAGTTTTTCTAAATAATAATCGATGGACTGTTTCTGGTCTTCTTCAAAAAAGAATTGCGCATCTGCGAGCCTCGCCTTAAGCACTCTTTCATTCCCTTTGACCACCGTATTCAAGGCATGTTCGTCTCCATTCCGCACGCCGGCAAAATGCGGGAGCAATTCACCATTCCCCGATTTGACCGGAAAATAGCGCTGATGTTCTTTCATCGACGTTATCAGAACATCTGGCGGGAGTCTTAAATAAGAATCGGAGAATGCCCCGATAAAAACGGTCGGGTACTCAACCAAATGAGTCACTTCCTGCAGCAATTCATCATCTTCCGGGATGGTAATTCCATTCGCCAATTCCGCATGCTGTAAACCGGAGACAATCATTTGCCGCCGCTTTTCAGGATCAGCAATAACATATTGCTGATGCAGGACTTCTTCATAGTCAGCAGGTGAGGCTAGTGTTACGGCATCGCCCAAAAAACGGTGCCCATAAGTCCGATTGCTCGTGCTCACACCGGTGATTTCAAATGGTATGACTTCTTCACCGAATAAAGCCACCAGCCAGCGTATTGGACGCGCATAGCGCAGTTTATGATCAGCCCAGCGCATCGTTTTCGAGAATTGGAGTGATGTCACAATATCACGAAACTGCGGCAATAGCTCCTCTGTCGGCCGTCCAATGACCTGTTTGGTTACAAAAATATAAGGTGTGCCTTGAACATCCTTCGTATAAATGTCGTCCACTGTTTTCCCCTGTCCTCTGGTGAAGCCGGTTGCTGCTTTCGTCCATTGTCCCTCAGCATCCTGGGCAATCTTCAATGATGGCCCTTTCACTTCTTCTTCCAGTGACGTCTGCGCCTCAGCCACATCGGTTATCTGGACAGCGAGCCTGCGCGGTGTGGAAAATGATTGAATGGATGCGTAAGCAATTCGTGAATCAGCCAGCCAGTTTTCCGCTTTTTCAAGCAGCTGTTTTTGCGCGTCAGCAACAAACCTGGCCGGAAGTTCCTCAAGCCCGATTTCTACTAAAACATTTTTCCCCATTATTGCTCCTCCTTTTTCAGCATTGGAAAGCCGAGCCGCTCCCGCTCTGCTACATAGGCTTTAGAAATTTCTCTGGCCAGATGGCGTATACGGGAAATGTAGCCGGTCCGCTCGGTAACTGAGATGACACCTTTTGCATCGAGTAAATTAAAGGTGTGTGAACATTTTAAAACGTAATCATATGCCGGGAATACCAGACCATTTTCCATCGTTCGCTTCGCTTCATTTTGATACATTGTAAATAGCTCAAAAAGCATATTTGTATCAGATTCTTCAAATGTATATTTCGAATGCTCATACTCAGGCTGGAAGAAGATGTCACTAACCGTGACACCATGCGTCCATTCTAAATCAAACACGTTATCCCGATCCTGTATATACGATGCGAGCCGTTCAATACCATACGTCAGCTCAACGGAAACAGGATCAGCATCAAGTCCGCCAACCTGCTGAAAATAGGTGAACTGTGTGATTTCCATGCCATCCAGCCACACTTCCCAGCCGAGACCTGCAGCTCCAAGGGTGGGGTTTTCCCAGTTATCTTCCACAAAACGGATATCATGTTCCAGCGGATCAATACCAAGTACCTTTAAGGAATCCAAGTACAATTCCTGAATATTTTCCGGTGATGGTTTCATAATAACCTGAAATTGGTGATGCTGGTACAAACGGTTTGGGTTCTCACCGTAACGTCCATCCGCAGGCCGACGTGACGGTTCAACGTACGCCACATTCCAGGGTTCAGGTCCAAGGCTTCTGAGCAGTGTCATCGGCGACATAGTACCTGCTCCTTTTTCCACATCATAAGCCTGCACTAATATACAATTTTGCTCTGACCAGTGTTTCTGCAGGGCTAAAATCATTTCTTGAATCGTCATTATTTGATCCCCTCCATTTCTCGCTCAAAAGTAAACACGCCTGCATTATAAAAAGCAGCTATCGAGGATCTGTTCCGATAACCTCTTAGACAGGCTGTTATATAAACATGAAAAATACCCCATCGCTATGTCAATCATTGAGACATAGGGACGGGGTATTCCGCGGTTCCACCCTATTTGCTCCTGTCAGGGAGCCACTTTATCCGCATCGCTCCGGAGTGCCATCCCTTATGGGCTGTTAATCCGGCTCTCACCATTCCGGACTCGCTTCAAAACAACTGTTCATAAAGTATTCGTCTCCATCAGCACAATTCCATACATAATAAAACTAAGTATAAATATCATACATAGCAACAGCAACATTGTCAAGTTTTCAGTCTAATAAAGTTTATCCAATTGTTTAAGAAATCGTTTTGATTTAAGGTAGTAGCCACCATACTGATCATAATACGCATCCAGGATATGTCGCAGCAGCTGTTTGTTTTCCGGCTTAACCGAAATACGGCCTACCCGCTGCAGTTCAACTTCGGAAAATATAAAAAACAGGCGTGCCAGATTATCGGAAATCTCAATTGCTTGCTGATCTTCATGATAACACCGGGAGCAAAGCAGGCCGCCTTCAGCGATGGAAAATGCAAAGGGGCCACTGGTGCCGCCACAATGGACACACTGATTAACAACAGGGGCAAATCCCCCTTTTTTGAATAACTTCAACTCATACATCATGATAGGGATACCGGCCTCATCATACGCCGCAATCCACTCCAGTGTTTGGTAAAGCTGATCAAACAGGTATGGGTCGGGTGAATAATTCTCTGTTAACTTATCGGTCAATTCAACAATATAAGCAGCATAGGCGGTTTTGATAATATCCTCGCGTATATGCCGGAATGAGTAACTAACGTCTCCCTGCTGAATTGTACTCAGCCCTGAATTAAGATAAACAAAAAAGACACCATATATGAATGGCTGCGTTATAGCAGCCATTCGACTTTTTGGTTTTTTGGCTCCTCTGGCTATTGCAGGAACTTTTCCTGATTGTTCACTAAACAGCGTCACAATTTTATGCGATTCACCATAATCTTGTGTTTTCATCACAATTGCCGGCATTTTTTCAAGCAAAACATATCACCTTCTCACAATGACAAATCGTCGTTACATGTTTGTGTTAATTGATTTATCGTTATGATATTTCTGCCCGTTTTCCTGGTAGTGCCCTTTTTCCAGCTCTTTTAACAATAAATAGGTTTCAATGTTTCCTGTTTGACTGAATAATTCCCAAGTAAAGCCGATCACAAGAAACCCGCCTTTCAATTGCATGTAATGTTTGCCTGCAGTATTAGATTCTCCATTAGTTGTTTGTACGATGAGTATTAATTTTTACCAAGTTAATATTCGTCATGGCGAAAACCGAATTCATGAAGTTGGGATTCACTGTTGCGCCAGTTTTTCTTGACTTTTATCCAAAGATCCAGATAAACCTTCGAACCGAGGAGTGCTTCAATATCTTTACGGGCTTTTTGACCAATTGTCTTCAGCATGGTTCCTTGATGCCCAATGATGATGCCTTTTTGTGATTTCCTTTCAGTAACAATTACTGCCTGAATAAAAACAGTATTCGACTGTCTTTCCTCAATGTTTTCAATAGCGACAGCAATTGAATGAGGAATTTCTTCGCGCGTTAATTCGAGCACCTTTTCACGAATTAACTCACTGATGATAAAGCGCTCGGGATGATCAGTGATGTGATCGGCTGGATAATACTGCGGGCCTTCCGGAATACGCTTTTTCAATTCGTCTTGCATTTGGGGTAAATTGTGACCTGTTAGCGCGGAAATCGGAATAATCGCTTCAAATAGATATTTGTCTTTATAATTTTCGATCAATTGTAGCAACTGGTCTGATTCAATCAGATCCGTCTTATTTATAATTAAAAACACAGGACTCGTAACCTGCTGCAGCCGGTCCAGAATGTACTGATCCCCCTTGCCATAGCCCTCTTCCGCGTTAACCATAAGCAAAACGGCATCCACTTCGTTCAAGGTATCTTCAGCAATCTTGACCATAAAGTCACCCAGACGATGCTTGGGTTTATGAATACCTGGTGTATCAATAAATACAAATTGCGCATCGTCAGTTGTGAGAACACCCTGGACACGATTCCGTGTTGTTTGTGCTTTATCACTCATAATCGCAATCTTTTCGCCAATCATTTGGTTCATAAAAGTCGATTTACCGACGTTGGGTCTGCCAATAATAGCAATAAACCCTGATTTAAATTCTTCTGACATGATGCAGCCTCCGAAATATGCCTCTTTACAGGGATGATAGTTTTTATGATACTGTAAATTTCAATATATTTCATGTGAATAGACAAAACATGCAAAAATAACGATAAGTTCTACATAAATTGCCAATCTGTGCGCCTGCGGGTTTGCGCGTCTTATCCAAGTTCAGGAAGAAAAATGATAATCCCTGCGACAGCAGCAGCAATTGCCGAGATCAAAACCGCCCCTGCTGCTATATCTTTAATCACTTTTGCTTGCGGATGTATGTTCGGCCTGAGATAATCGAGCATCTTTTCAACAGCTGTATTAAACAGTTCCGCTGTCAATACCAGACCAATAAGGAGTGAAATAAAAGCCCATTTTATAAGCGGCAGATGCAGTGCAAAGCCAGCTGCTATGACAGCTAATGCTACGATCGAGTGGATCCTGAAATTACGTTCTGTCCGGAAGGTTTCTTTAAGACCATTATAAGCTTGAAAGAGCCCAATCACAGATTTCGTGTGATTATCGTTCAAGGCCGAATTCACCCAGAATGTGCTCCTGCTTGCCGAACATCTCTTTTTCATCACGCTGATTCATATGGTCATAACCAAGCAGATGAAGAAACCCATGCACAGCCAAAAAACCCAGTTCTCTTTCCAGCGAATGACCATATTCCTCCGCTTGTTCCTTTGCTTTATCCAGCGAAACGATAATATCACCAAGGATGAGCGGAAGCTCCTTTCCGATAATTTCTGTCTCATCAGCCGTATTTTCCTGCAGAGCAAATGAAATCACATCTGTCGGCCGGTCCTGCTGGCGGTAATTCCGGTTAATTTCTGTGATTTGTTCATTGCTGACAAACGTCACAGATACTTCGGCCGCACTGGCCACACCCTCTTTTTCACCCGCGAATATTATGAGACGCTGAAGCAAATCTATATAGTCCGCTGCAACGGCTCTTGTTTGGTCCTGGAAATCAATATGCATGATTCAGCCTCCTCACATCAACACATGTAGGTCTTTTAAATATGGTCATAATAGATGCCAGGGTGCTGATTTATACGCCCTTCCAGCAGCACCATCACCAATAGGTTCGAAACCCGCATCGTTTTCATTGCCGTAAGTAACTAGCCCCCATAACAGCTGAGGTCTAATACTGCCGGCAGCACTAGGTCGTATTTTTGTAGGCTTCAATAATTTTTTGCACTAAAGGATGTCTGACAACGTCTGTTTCGTTCAAATGAACAATCGAGATGCCAGCGACGTCCGCCAATAACTGCTGAGCTGATTGTAAGCCGGATTGAGCACCATTTGGCAGATCAATTTGGGTGATATCGCCATTAACGATCATCTTTGAACCGAAACCCAGACGTGTTAAAAACATTTTCATTTGTTCCGGCGTTGTATTTTGCGCCTCATCCAGTATAACAAATGCATCATCAAGTGTCCGTCCACGCATATAAGCAAGCGGAGCAATTTCAATCGTATCACGCTCGATCAGGCGATTGGTGTGATCTCCTCCGTACACATCATGCAGGGCATCGTATAAAGGTCTTAAATACGGATCAACTTTTTCTTTCAGATCGCCTGGCAAAAAGCCCAAACTCTCACCTGCTTCGACAGTGGGGCGCGTTAAAATAATACGGTTAACTTCGCCGTTTTTTAATGCTTGAACAGCCATAACAACAGCCAGATATGTCTTGCCTGTACCGGCCGGTCCAATTCCAAAAACAAGATCGTCCGCCTTAATAGCATCAATATAACTTTTTTGACCCAATGTTTTGACGCGAATGGCTTTACCTTTTGCATTTTTTGTGATGTCATCCTCAAAAAGTGCGGCAAATTGATTAATTTTCCCTTTTTTTGCCAGATCAACAGCATAAACAACATCGCGTTCTGTAATGTCCAGCCCTTTCCTGACAATCGATAGCAGTGTAAGCAAAATATCTTCCACCAAGGCAATGTGTTCGTGATTGCCGGAAACACTGACATGTTCGCCTCTGGTGACGATTGATACGTCCAGCTGCTGTTCCAGTTGTTGTAAGTGTTTATCATTCGTACCAAACAAACCTAACGCTTCATTAGGATTTGTAAGCTCCAAATCGATTGTTTTCAGGTTATTCGGCATAATCAATCTCCTTGGTCTATTGGTTCATGTTTGACAATATCCTCTTCAACAGACATGTATAAGATTAGTTTAACTTTACCATTCTCGACTGTTTCTTGCAAAACATTATCAGACGTGATTACTGCCTCGGGCCCCAATTTTAATTGGAGTTCTTTTCGTGCCTGTTTAATGCCAGCTTCAACAGCTGCATCTTTATCTCTTTCTGTTTTATGGTATGTTTTTTCATTTAAAGTCGTTTCCATTAAACTTATAGGCAGTTTCCATTTAAACAAATAAAGATCCTTTTCCTGCCGTTCGCGTTGAACATCTGAAAAGTCCGGATCACCAAATCCCCATATAGGTATTTCTGTATGACCGATTTTTATATGGTATCTCTTTTCAGTATTCCCTGTTATCTGTTCAGAATTAACTTCTAAGGGAACGGTCACCTCTGTTTCATACCAGGTTTTAGCAGTTATCTCACCCTCGGCAGCAACGACTTCATCTGACTTGTCACTGGTTTCATCCGCCTCTTCATCGTCATTTTCTGCATCCTGCAGTTCACCAGAAACAAGCACATCTCCTGGCTCAACATAATCGTTCACCTGAACGAGTGGTCGGCCTTTTGAAACATACATTTTTTCAACAACGCCCGTTTTGGCGGCTACAAGATTGCGCGGTCCGTCAACCTCCTCCTCTTCCACAACCGTTTTTTCAACGCCTTCAAACAGAAAGCTTGTCCCTTGCTGTTCAACACCGATCCATAATAATTCAGGAATATCATTAATCAGATTTTGCTGAATGTCACTTGGGGAATCGAGTGTGAACGTCCATGTTCCCTGATAAATGCCATATTCATTCAATTGTTTACTGATCTTCTCCTCAATATCTGTTGGAACACCTGTAATACGTATTTCCCATATAATATTTGACAAACAAAAAAGCAGTATAACACTTAATAAAAGAGCAATTAAAATCTGTTTTCTGCGAATAAATTTCTTGAACAAAAAAGGAAAACCATGTCTGCCAGTAAATGATAATTGATAGCTCGTCCCCTGTTTCAAGCGTTTTATATCAGGTATAGCCTGTAACGTCACATTTCCGGAGCAGGTATTCTCAGATTTTTTTTCAATATCCCAGACGGCAATCCCCTGTTCACTGCATTTCTGAAAAAATAATTCCGGTTTGGCGCCTTTTACCAGAATGGTCACATAGCCTGTCAGTGAAGTGCCTTGTATATATTTCATGTCCTCCTCCTTAATCTGCTGTTAATCAGGCATAAATTTGACTTCTTCGATATTGCCTTCCAGCAATATTTCTTCAGGCAGCATCATTTTTAAGACAAATGCTGTCCCAGTAATTTGTATATACCCTTTGTTCGTTTTAAGCTTAAGCTCAGTTTCGGAATAAACCATTAGACCCTTATGATTTTCAATATAGATATGCAGCTGACCGATCATGGTGATCCGGGGTAACTCCATCATAACGTCAGAAGGAAGTGAAAAATGTTTAGATAGCCATGGACCAATTCGCTGTTGCCATTTTTTCACTGAAGCCTCCCCCCTTCTCTCACCATATATTTATGACTGTAAGGCTAGGATAAGAACAAAAAAAGAACCAATCCCGGACTACATCTGTCCGGAATTGGTTCTTTTGCTATATTTTTGTTTTCGTTGGGCAACTTGGCTTCGATATGGTCTAAGAGCCCGCGGCTGCCCCAGTACTTCCGACATAATCACACCGTTAACAATACCCTCTCGCGTCAAGTTATGACGCATCTCTTTTCGCATCACTTGCTGGGCTGATGTTAAACCTTCTGCCGTTTTCCTGGTATTATGCTGATCCGGCGCATGATAAGCTGGTTCCTGTGTTTGACTATTGCCAGCCGGATTCACATAGTCAGCGAATTGTTTTCGCTGCTCTTCTTGTTGTTCCTCAATAGATGCAGGCAAGTCAACTGGTTCAGGCTCACGTTCGAAATTCGCGCCTCCAGCTGTTTGCGTTTCACTGCCAGAAGAGGAAGACCGAGACGCCGTTTGATCACGGCGAGGACTCCCAGCATCTCCATCATCATGTTCCGTACTGTCTTTAAAAAAGTGGTTCGAAAAGATCGCAATGATGATGCCGATAATGGCTAAAATGATTTCCATCATAACCCTCCTATATCATCAAAGAGACCGTTATTCATTCCGATTGTTGTCATTTTTCTCGCTGTCATCGTCCGTTATTTTGCCAATCATATCACGCATATCCGTGTCAGCGTCGATATTCTTATAATTCATATAATCCATAACACCCATGTTGCCGGAACGCAGGGCTTCAGCAAGTGCACGCGGCACCTCAGCTTCAGATTCAACCACTTTAGCACGCATTTCTTGCACACGTGCCACCATTTCCTGTTCCTCTGCCACAGCCATTGCACGTCTTTCTTCAGCTTTAGCCTGCGCAATGTTTTTATCTGCTTCAGATTGGTCTGTCTGCAGATTAGCTCCAATATTTTCGCCAATGTTGACATCAGCAATATCAATTGACAGAATTTCAAACGCAGTGCCTGAATCCAGTCCTTTCCCTAAAACATTATGAGAGATAGCATCAGGATTTTCCAGAATATCTGTGTGCGCCTTAGAGCTCCCGATTGTACTGACAACGCCTTCGCCAACACGGGCGATAACCGTTTCTTCTCCGGCGCCGCCGACCAGTCGGTCAATATTTGCACGTACCGTAATCCGCGCTTTTGCTTTCACTTCAATGCCATCCATCGCGATACCCACAATAAATGGAGTCTCAATTACTTTTGGATTAACGCTCATGCCCACAGCGTCCAATACATCACGGCCAGCCAGATCAATAGCTGCCGTCCTTTCGAATGACAGTTCAATATTCGCTCTCTGGGCAGCAATCAGGGCATTGACAACTCTGTCAACATTTCCTCCTGCAAGGTAGTGACTTTCCAGCTGATTCGTGGACACACCCAGTCCTGCTTTATGAGCTTTGATCAGCGGATTGATGACTCTGGCCGGTACAACCCGGCGCAAGCGCATCCCAACGAGTGTAAATATGCCAACTTTCACCCCTGCAGCAAGGGCACTGATCCATAGAAGAACTGGAATAAATGTGAATAATATAGCCAGAGCAATTAAAATAATTGCAATAATGATAATCGGCATCAGTTGTTCCAGACCCAAATAAATCCCTCATTTCTTAATGATTTAAATTTCTCTTACAATCACACGAATCCCTTCAACTCTGACAACGCTTATTGATCTGTCTTTTTCAATAAATCCCCCCTCAGAAACAACATCAACCCGCTCATTGCCAATTAAGGCACTGCCGGACGGTCTTAGAGGTGTCAGCGTTTCGCCTGTGCAATTAAGAAGTTCTTCCCGGTTGTCTGTAGCCACATACCCGTGCTCGGTTGAGGTCTGATCAGTTAGTACAATACGGTTGAAAAAACTTTTTTCGCGGCTAATGGTTTTAAACAGGATAGCCGCGGCGATTAGCGTTACAACTAAAGCAATGCTGATACTCATCACCATTTCACCAAGATCCTGACCTGACATGATAAGCGACCCAATAACTGAAGCAACGCCCAGTATTCCAGCAATCCCACCTGACAGGAAGAATTCCGCAATGATAAGTCCAATACCCAGTATTAATAATATGACAGCTTCCATGCCAGCGAGGCCAGCGATGATATGGCCATAAAAAAATAAGATTAGTGCCAGTATACCAATACTTCCAGGAATACCAAAACCTGGTGAGAACAGCTCCACAATCAAACCAATGCTGGCTACTGATAAAAGAATCGGAACAACAACAGGACTCGTAATAAATCTTGCCAGATGTTCGGAAAAGGTCATTTCGACCTCTGTGACATCAGCATCGCTGTAGCCTAATTTATCCAAAAGTTCTGCACGGCTTTCAACTGTCCCATTTGAATAACCAATTTCTTTCGCTGTGCTTGCTTCAAGAGTCAAATATTTTCCTTCACCCGCTCCATATTTCGGCATATCGATACTTGGATCAGCCATCGCAGCAGCATACTGTGGATCGCGTCCATTCGATTCGGCAGCACTCTTCATAGCTGACAGCCACGCTGATTGGGCTTTTTTGTCAGCAGCTGTCCCGTCCTGGTTGATAACACCGCTTGCTCCCATAGTCGCCTGTGGTTTCATATAAATATTATCTGTATTCAGTGCTAAGAAAGATCCAGCAGACAGAGCTCGATTGGCTATAAAGGAAGTCGTCTCAATGTCCACCTTTTGGAAATTCTGAGCGATTTGTTCAGCGGCATTCACGGCCCCGCCTGGGGTATCAATTTTAAAAATAATATGATCCGCTTTATTCTCTTTCGCTTCATCAACCGCACGACTAAGGAATGCTTCAAGTCCCTTTTCGACCTCATCCTTAATCGGGATAACATAAACGTGCTCACTGTCATGACCACTTTCTGCGGCAAAGGACGGAAGCAGCATACCGGATAAAGCATATAATACACTAACGATCATTATCAGAAAAAATTGCCTGTATCCAGTCCCTTTCACCCAATTCCTCCTTCCTTTATACCAAATCACTCGCCATGCTTAATGATAGATGATTGTTTCAATTTAGACATTTGTTTAAAATCATAACATAAACCATTCATAATATTATAGGTTTTTTCACTAAAGAACTGATTCGACTAAACCATAGACGTTAAAAAAGTCTTACCGTAAGCCGGCAAGACTTTTAAAATGACTCTAAATGTTTTTGGACCAATTGGTTAATTTGAGCACCATCAGCTTTTCCTTTAACTTTTGGCATAACTGTGCTCATAACCTTGCCCATATCTTGTTTGGAAGTTGCCCCGACGTCTTCGATGGCTGCCTTCACAACTCGTTCCAGTTCTTCTTCGGAAAGCGGCTGGGGCATATATGTTTGAATAACATCAATTTCCGTTTCCAGTGGCTCAACAAGATCATCGCGGCCAGCTGATTTAAATTCTTGGAGGGAATCCTTCCTTTGCTTCAGCTCTTTTGAAAGTACCGTTAATTCCTCGTCTTCTGAAAGACTTTGCTTACCAAGTTTGATGGTTTCATTCTGCAATGAAGCTTTCAGCATGCGAATGACCGCAAGTCTGTCTTTTTCTTTGGCTTTCATTGCCTGTTTCATGTCCTCATTCAGCTGTTCCATCAATGCCATGGGCCTGCACCTTCTTTATTTGCGCTTTCTGGCAGCTTCAGACTTTTTCTTACGTCGCTCACTTGGTTTTTCGTAATGTTCACGCTTACGGTATTCCTTCAATGTACCACTTTTGGATACATCGCGTTTAAAGCGGCGAAGAGCATCATCAAGAGACTCGTTTTTACGAACGCGAGTTGTATTTGACATACTAATTTCCCTCCCTCCGAAGCACAAAACAAAAATAAAATAATACATGTATAACTTCAAGACTTATGTCAAACATGTCTGGATACAGTATAATATATTTAAGTCTTTAAATCAACTAAAAGTTTATAACCAAGACCGACTCAGAGGCACCTGCCTGTCGGAATCACTCTTCTGCACTGTCTATAATCGCAGCACCGGCGCTGGCACCAATCCTGGAAGCGCCAGCATCAATCATGGCTGTCATCGTTGACAGATCACGAATGCCGCCTGAAGCTTTAACACCCATAGCGTTTCCAACAGTTTTCCGCATCAATTGAACATCGCTGACAGCGGCTCCACCGCCCGAAAATCCTGTCGATGTTTTAACATAGTCGGCACCTGCCTGTTCAGCCAAGTAGCAGGCACGTACTTTTTCTGCATTCTCCAGAAGAGACGTTTCAATAATCACTTTTGTCAAAGCGTGTTCCTTTGCTGCAGCAATAACGGCCCCAATATCCTGCTGGACAGTTTCATCGTTGCCCGACTTTAATTCACCGATATTCATTACCATATCCACTTCAGTCGCACCATCTTTAAGTGCCTGATTTGTTTCAGCAACTTTGGATGCTGTCGATGTGGCTCCAAGCGGAAACCCTATAACAGTACATACTTTCACGTCTGTGTCATGTAAATAAGCATAGCAATATGGGACCCAGTAAGGATTAATGCAAACCGAGGCAAACCCGTACTCCCGTGCCTCTCTGACGACCTGGCTCATCTTGTCTTCAGTTGTATCAGGTTTTAATTGTGTATGGTCAATATATTTAGCTAGTTCCCGGCTCATTTTCTGATTCCTCCTAAATCATCAATGGTATCTCTTGAGTTTAACATATCGGTATCAGAGATGCAGGCGTTAACGCCGGCATGTACCAGATTCAGATCACAGCAAATCACGCAACGGCGAAAGAAACAGCACCTTGTTCGATATTAATAATACGCTGACTCTTCAAATTGGTAAGAGATACTTGCCAGCGCATATAAAGCAGCTGTTTCTGTGCGTAAAATACGCGGCCCCAGACGTACAGGGTAGAATGCATTTTGTTTTAACAAATCAGCCTCTTTTTCGGAAAAACCGCCTTCTGGACCAATAACAATCAGTACGCGTTCTCCCGGCCGCACGTTCTTGATATAACTGCTGAATAACTGCTGTGTTTCTTTTTTTGCCTCTTCCTCATAAGCGAACAATTTCAGATGATAGCCTGCATTCACCTCAGCCAGTTTCTTAAGATCACTGATCGGCTGAATAGACGGCATTTTATTACGCTGGCTTTGTTCACTTGCTTCTTTGACAATTTTATTAAATCGCCGCATCTTTTTGTCCATTTTTTTATCATCCCAGACAACAACTGTCCGTTCAGACCGGACAGGAATAAATGAAGCCGCACCCAGTTCTGTTCCCTTTTGCAGGACTGTTTCCATTTTATCGTTTTTTGGCAGTCCCTGGGCAATCGTCACTTCAACAGGGGATTCGGCAGATCCCTCCAGCCATTCCTTAACGACCGCGTGAACCACATTATTTGTAATGGACGTTATGGTTGAGGTGGCAGCTTGCCCGTTCGGATGGCTGCAAATAATCGTTTCACCCGTTTTAGACCTCATAACGCGGATGATGTGATGGGCATCATCACCGGTTATCACAATTTCGTTATCATTCCAATTTTCTGCTGGTACAAAATAGCGCTGCAACTCACGCACCACTCTCTTTTTGAGGCTTTTGTGCAACAATCGCGATCCAGTCTTCCATAGCACTCACACCAACAAGGTGAAAACCAGCCTCTTTCAGACCATCTTCCACCATCTGTTGCTTATCCTGAATGATGCCAGACGTGATAAAATAGCCGCCTGGTTTCAGGTTTTTCCAGGCATCAGGAATAAAAGTCACAATAATTTCCGCTAGAATGTTGGCTATAATAGTGTCAGCTTGTCTATCAACCTGATCGAGCAAATCATTCTGTTCCGCAAAAATCTTATCCTGGAGACCATTTAAATCACGATTAATCTGCGTGCTTTTAACAGCAACATCGTCGAGATCCAATGCATGAACGACCCCGGCACCGAGAAGACCGGCAGCAATACTTAGCACACCGGAACCACATCCTACATCGATGACGGTATCATTCGTATGTATATAGCACTCTGCAGCTTGAAGACTTAACAGCGTTGTCGCATGTGACCCAGTTCCAAATGCCATACCTGGATCAAGTTCAATCATAATTTCATGATCTGCTGGTTCATAGTCTTCCCAAGTCGGGACAATTGTCATTGTGTCAGATACGTTAACGGGATTATAATACTTCTTCCAAGCGTTCGCCCAATTTTCTTCGTTAACTTCGTTCAACACCTCAATTTGCGTCTTTCCGGTATCCACTTCATATGCAGGCAGTGCCTGAACAGCTGACTCAATATGCTTAATTGATTGCTGCAAGTCACTGTTTACCGGCAAATAGGCTGTAACATAAACGCCTGTTTCAGGATAATCAGCGGGATTCAATTCATATATCTCACCAAAAGAAGACCTTCGTTCCTTATTTAAATCGGCCGGATCATTAATAACCAGCCCATTAATGCCTGTCTCATATAGAATATTGCTAATTGGTTCAACAGCTTCACGGGTTGTATGTATACGTATTTCAGACCAGTTCACAATACAGCCTCCTGCTTTTCTGGCGATAGCAAACAATTAAAATTTAATCAAACCATTAGAATGAAAGGACTTCTGCCAGCACCCCCATTCTATAAAAATAATTCTTATTTAGGGGGGCGTTCAGAAGTCCCTCATAATCTTTCTTATGTCAGCCGGATGTTAATTTTTGAAGGCATTTTTGAAACGCTGGAACAACGAGCCTTGTTCGTCTGTGGCTTCATTTCCGCCAATTTCATTAAATTCTCTCAGCAATTCCTTTTGCCGATCAGACAGCTGGCTCGGTGTGACCACTTTAACTTCAACATGCTGGTCGCCTTGGCCATAGCCATGTACGTTAGGAGCACCTTTACCTTTTAATCGGAAGACTTTTCCTGTTTGTGTGCTCGCAGGAATTGTCAGCATCACTTTGCCGTGAACAGTCGGCACTTCAACTTCATCGCCAAGAGCTGCCTGTGCAAACGTAATTGGAAGTTCACAGTAGATATGGTCGCCATCACGTTCAAAAAACTCATGCGTGCGCACCTGAATAACGACAAACAAGTCTCCCGGCGGTCCGCCATTAACACCTGGCTCGCCTTTGCCGGCTACTCTGATTTGGTGACCTTCATCAATACCTTTAGGAATGGTGATGTGAATGCTTTTATTCGTCTTCACTTTGCCGTTGCCGCCACATGTATTACATTTTTCCGGAATGATTTTACCAGTACCATTACAATAATGGCATACACGGCGATTAACGACACGGCCAAATGGTGTGTTCTGCTCGGTATTTAATTGACCAGATCCCTGACAATGGGAACAAGTCTCCGTTTTCGTACCAGGTTTGGCACCGGAACCATCGCATGTGTCACATTCTTCTTCGCTTGGTATATTGATATCTGTTTCTTTCCCGAAGATGGCCTCATCAAAATCCAATGTCATGGTATACTGTAAATCAGCGCCTTGCTGCGGTGCGTTCGGATCACGTCTGCGTCCGCCGCCGAAGAACATATCAAATATATCACCAAAACCGCCAAAGTCACCGAAGCCTTGAGCACCACCAAATCCACCTTGGCTTTCAGCTCCAGCATGGCCGAACTGATCATATTGTGTTCGTTTTTGTTCATCACTCAGTACTTCATAAGCTTCTTTGACTTCTTTGAATTTTTCAGAAGCATCTTCTTCTTCACTGACATCCGGATGATATTTTCTTGCCAATTTGCGATAAGCTTTTTTTATATCGTCCTTCGAAGCATCTTTATCGACGCCGAGCACTTCATAATAGTCGCGTTTACTCACTTGTGCATCACTCTCCCGACACTATTCAATACATATTATCGTACCATTAATACCATTTTCATCGCAAATATTGGTATCATGGTCTGTTCATCAGTGAAAAAAGTCAAAGTCAAGAAAACCTGACTTTGACTTGGTTTTACTGAATAAAGGTCAGTTCGTCACCCTGTTGGAGGAGGAAATAGAAGTCTCACAGAAACGCTCATACTGCTGACAGACACGTGACGGGCACGCTTTCCTCCCCCCCTGCAGAGCTAACGTCATTGATCACGTTTTATGAAGCGACTATCATTTAGTCCCTTAACTGTTATTTTTGTTGTCTTCGTCATCATTTTCGTCATCATTGACGTCTTTATAATCCGCATCTTCGACATTGTCATCTGAATTTTGGCCATCATCTTGCTGACCTTCTTCAGATTGCTGTTCCTGAGCCATTTGTTCATACATCTTAACAGACAGCTGCTGGACTTGCTCTTGTAACGCATCTTTCTTTTCTCTGATCTGTTCAAGATCATCCGCTTCAATAGCGTCCTGCAATTCTTTTTTAGCATCTTCAGCTTTTTGTTTTTCATCATCTGTTATATTGTCGCCCAAGTCTTTGATCGTCTTATCAGTTGTGAATACTAACTGATCAGCTTCATTACGAAGATCGGCTTCTTCACGGCGTTTTTTGTCTTCTTCCGCATTCTGCTCTGCTTCTTTAACCATATCTTCGACTTCATCGTCTGACAGACCCGATGACGACTTAATGGTGATAGACTGTTCTTTATTCGTGCCTTTATCTTTAGCACTGACATTGACAATGCCATTTGCATCGATATCAAATGTTACTTCAATTTGCGGTGTGCCACGTGGTGCTGGCGGAATATCCGTCAGCTGGAAGCGGCCCAGCGTCTTATTATCGGCAGCCATTTCACGTTCACCCTGGAGCACGTGAATATCAACAGCCGTTTGATTATCAGCTGCCGTTGAGAAGACCTGAGATTCACTGGTAGGGATCGTTGTATTACGCTCAATCAGTTTTGTCGTAACACCGCCCATTGTTTCAATACCCAGTGACAGTGGTGTAACGTCCAGAAGCACAACGTCTTTGACATCGCCTTGCAGAACACCGGCTTGAATAGCAGCACCCATTGCAACTACTTCATCAGGGTTAACGCCTTTTGATGGCTCTTTGCCGATGTTTTTCTTGATAGCTTCCTGTACAGCAGGAATACGGGTTGAACCACCTACCAAGATGACCCTGTCGATATCTTTCGCTGCCATATCCGCGTCTTTAAGTGCTTGACGTGTTGGTCCCATCGTCCTCTCAACAAGATCTGTTGTGAGTTCTTCAAATTTAGCACGTGTCATGTTCATTTCAAAATGCAGCGGGCCATTTTCGCCAGCTGTAATAAACGGCAATGAAATTTGTGTTTGACTGACACCAGATAGTTCTTTCTTAGCTTTCTCGGCAGCATCTTTCATGCGTTGTTTAGCCATTTTGTCTTGTGAAAGGTCAATGCCATATTCTTTTTTGAATTCTTGAATCATATGATTCATTATCAATTCATCGAAATCATCGCCGCCCAGTTTATTGTCACCAGCTGTCGCAACAACTTCAAACGTACCTTCACCAATGTCTAGGATGGATACGTCAAATGTACCACCGCCAAGGTCAAAAACGAGAATTGTCTGATCCTGCTCTTCTTTATCAATGCCATAAGCCAGAGATGCTGCTGTCGGTTCGTTAATAATCCGTTCAACTTCCATTCCCGCTATCTTGCCTGCGTCTTTTGTTGCTTGACGTTCAGCGTCGTTGAAATATGCTGGTACTGTAATGACTGCCTTATCGACCGTATCTTCCAAATAATCTTCAGCATAAGATTTAATATGCTGCAGAATGATCGCAGAAATTTCTTGTGGCGTGTATTCTTTTTCGCCAATGGTTACTTTTTGATCAGTACCCATATATCTTTTGATAGACTCAATTGTATCAGGGTTTGTAATAGCCTGTCTCTTAGCTACTTCGCCAACCTGGCGTTCATCATTTTTGAAGGCTACAACAGATGGTACTGTACGATTACCTTCAGGTGTTGGTATAACGACTGATTCGCCGCCTTCCATCACTGCTACAACCGAGTTTGTTGTTCCTAAATCGATGCCAATTGTTTTACCCATAGTCAATCTCCTCCTTCAAAGCTTATCCAATAGATTATTTATTGACTTTGACCATAGCTGGCCGGATAACGCGATCTTTCAAATAATAACCTGTTTGCAACTCTTCTGTAACTACTTCTGAATCTGCTTGTTCATCTTCAACTTGCATAACGGCATGATGGATGTTTGGATCGAATGGCTTTCCAACCGATTCAATTTCCTCAACGCCCTGTGCCTTCAATGCGTCTTTCATCTGGTTATATACCATATTCATGCCATCAGCAAAACTTTTTGTATCATCCGGCACATCTGTCTGAAGCGCGCGTTCAAAATTGTCAAGAACTGGCAGTAATTCTTTCGCGAGATCTTCTGCCTGGTATTTGCGCTCTGACTCTTTTTCTTTTTGCGACCGTTTTTTGAAGTTGTCAAATTCTGCCTGAACACGGAGCAGCTGCTGATTTAAGTCATCCCTTTCCTGCTGGAGCTGATCCAATTCAGCCTGATTGGGCTTTTCGCCGTCTTCTGATGACTTCTCTTCAGAGCTCTCCTGATTATCAGCATCAATAACTTCTGCTGTAACGGTCTCTTCTGTTTCTTCATCCTTTTCGTCATTCTGATTCATTGTTTCCTGATTTTTATCTGCCATCCCTGCCACCTCCAGTATGAAATTTGCCAAGATAGAATATACCACGAAACATGTTGAATATAAACATATTGTTCCTAAAAAATATGACGTCATGCTAAACAGTCAATATTGGACAAAACAAGTGTTTTTGTCCATGTAAGAAGAAGACAGTTTCCTGATTTTCTTCTTTAACATTGACGGGTTGCAAGCATCTCAGTCATCAGGATGATACCACTCACCCAGTACGTCAGTCATTTCGGATGATATGGCATTCAACAAGGCAATCATCCGTTTATATTCCATCCGTGTCGGTCCGATTAATGCAATCGTTCCCGTTTGCCCATCATTCATGTCATATGTTGCTGTAATCAGACTGCATTCTTTAATCGCATCAACTTTATTTTCATGACCAATGGAAACTCTAATGCCATAAGAAGCATCTTTTAGCAAGTCTGCCAGTTTATCTTCTTCCTCAATCAGTGAATAAACCGAACGCACTTTATCAATGTCATTGAATTCAGGCTGCATCAGCAGATTTGTTTTACCGCCGAAATACAATTTGAACGTGTTTTCATTATCAAATGCCGCTTTCAGATAGGCAAGGGACGATTCGACATCTCCCATATACTTGCCCATTATATTAGCCATTTCACCATTTAGCTTATTGGGCATATTAATTAAAGGCACGTTATGCAATCGATCATTTAAAATGTTAACCATCTTTTCCAGATCTGATGCATCAATCATTTCCGGTACTGAAAACAAACGATGCTCCACATGGCCAGTATTGGTTACCAAAATAGCCACTGCAGTTGAAGGCGATAAAGAAATGATTTGCAGCTGTTTCACTCTCGTCTCAAACATTTCCGGCCCCAGAATAATGGAGGTATAGTTTGTTATCTCGGACAGAATCTCCGCAGAACTTTGGACAATCTGTTCAAATTGAAACAGCCCATTCTGCAGCCTGTTTCGGATAATCCGTCGATCGTCTTTCATTCTCAAAGGCGAAATCAGATGATCAACATAATACCGATACCCCAGTTCTGATGGAATTCGACCGGAAGATGAATGTGTTTTTTCCAGGAATCCCAATTGCTCTAAATCAGCCATTTCGTTCCGGATGGTTGCCGGGCTGTACTGAATGTCATTCTTCTTAGCAATCGAACGTGAACCAATAGGACGTGCTGATTCAACGAAATCATCAATAATGACTTGCAGAATCAGTAACTGTCTTTCTGTTAACATGAGGATCACCTCTGTTAGCACTCCGCCCTTCCGAGTGCTAATGCTAACCATAAATTATCAAATCCCGTTTTTTTTGTCAACGAACATGTTCCAGTTCCTGTTCATCCAGCAAGAATTGTTCAAAGACATCGTCACCAAACAACATACCCTTGTCAGTTAACTGAAGATTATTCCCGTTTTGCTGCAGCCAGCCTTTTTTACTGAGAAAAGCGAGAGCGTCATTGAAAAGCGTCTCCAGGGAAAATCCATATCGCGACATGAAACGGTCAGCATTAACACCTTCCGTCTTGCGCAAACCAAGAAACATCTCTTCTTCAATCATTTCCTTAAGACCTATCTCTTCAGTATGCACTACCGGCTTTCCGTCTTCCATAGCCTTCTGCACATAATCCGGAAGCGGCCCAATATTGCTCACTCGTTTGCCGGGCAGATAACCGTGGGCACCCGCTCCAAACCCGTAGTAATACTCATTATCCCAATAAACAAGATTGTGCTGGCTTTCAAAGCCTGGTTTGGCAAAATTGCTGATTTCATATTGCCTGGTTCCCAGATGGCGCATCGTTTTCTTTAAAATGTGATACATTTCAACTTCTTCTTCTTGTGGCGGACGATGCAATTTTCCTTTTTTATAACGGCGGTAAAAGGCCGTTTTGGGTTCGATCTGTAAAGCATATGCAGAATAATGCGGCAAATCAAATGCCACAGCTTCATCAAGTGTCTGCCTGAAATGCTCAACTGTCTGGTTCGGCAACGCATAAATCAGATCAAGACTTATATTATTAAAATGATGCTGCTGCAAACTATCAAGTGTCCGGTACACATCACTGACTGTATGCAACCGCCCAATCTCTTTAAGAAAAGCATCATCAAATACCTGAACACCTAATGAAATGCGGCTCACACCATAACTTTTCAGCAATTCGATCATATCACTATTAAAATCGCCGGGATTACCTTCGATCGTGAATTCAGAACAGCTGGATACATCAAATTTACTGCTGATCACCTGCAAGAGTGATCGCATCTGGTATATCGTTAAAGCAGTGGGGGTTCCGCCACCAATATAAATCGTTTTGACAGGATTATTCAGCCCGGGAACTTGTGTATTCATTTCCTGGGCAAGTGCCTCAATATAGTCTGTTGCCTGTTTTTCTTTATAAAAAGCTTTATTAAAATCACAATAGTAACAAATTTGCTGACAGAACGGTATATGAATATAAACCGATTGAGCCTCCATGATAATCTCCCTTACACAGAACAGGACAGGGCATGCCCAGTTCTGTCAAAATTAGTCGCCGTCGTCCATTCTCAATACAGCCATGAATGCTTCTTGAGGAATTTCAACTGATCCAACCATTTTCATACGTTTTTTACCCTCTTTTTGTTTTTCCAGAAGCTTGCGTTTTCGTGTCACATCGCCGCCATATAACTTCGCTGTGACATTTTTCTTCACGGCTTTAATGGTTGACCTGGCGATAATTTTATTACCGATAGCAGCCTGAACCGGCACCTCAAATTGCTGCCTGGGAATGAGGTCTTTCAGCTTATCAACGATGTGTTTTCCGCGTTCATAAGCAAAATCCCGATGAACAATAAAAGACAAGGCATCAATGGTATCGCCGTTTAAAAGAATGTCCATTTTAACCAGATCGGAAGGATGATATCCCATTATTTCGTAATCAAATGAAGCATATCCCTTAGTCTGGGATTTCAGCTGATTAAAGAAATCATAAACGATTTCCGACAATGGCATATGATAGACAATATTGACGCGGACCTCATCAAGATATTTCATGTCAGTAAACTGGCCGCGCTTTGCCTGAGCAATTTCCATGACAGAACCGACAAATTCATTCGGCACCATGATTGATGCTTCCACAAATGGCTCCCGGACTTCATAAACGAGCTGTGAATCAGGCATCATAGTTGGATTATCAACTTCAACTACATCACCATCTGTCTTTTCGACCTCGTAAATAACTGATGGAGCCGTCGTAATTAAATTAACATTAAATTCACGTTCAATCCGTTCCTGTATGACCTCCATATGCAGCATGCCCAGAAAACCACAACGAAAGCCAAATCCTAATGCTTGTGAACTTTCAGCTTCATACTGCAGTGATGAATCATTTAATTCCAGTCTCCCCAAAGCATCACGCAAATCACTGTATTGGTCAGATTCAACGGGGAACAGACCGCAAAATACCATTGGTTTCATTTGTTGATAACCAGGCAGCGGTTCACTGGCCGGATTCTTGGAACGCGTGATCGTATCACCGACTTTTGTATCGCTGACATTCTTGATGGAAGCTGTCAAATAGCCAACATTGCCAACCGTTAATTCCTCCTGGGCTATCGGATTAGGTTTAAAAACGCCCAGCTCATTAACTTGAAATTCTTTACCATTGGCCATCAGCTGGATTTTATCACCTACTTTGACTGAACCCTCTCTAATACAAATATAAGAGACAGCACCGCGATAAGAATCATACAGCGAATCAAATATTAGAGCTTTCAGCGGATTATCTGGCTTGCCAGCCGGTGCTGGTACATCGGCAACAACTCGCTGCAGAATTTCATCAACTCCTATATCATCTTTGGCTGATGCGAGTATAATCTCGTCCTTATCGATACCAATAACGTCTTCCAGTTCCTGCGCCACCCGTTCTGTATCGGCATTTGGCAAATCAATTTTATTGATAACCGGAATAATCTCCAAATCGTTATCAAGGGCGAGGTAGACGTTCGCAAGCGTCTGAGCTTCAATTCCCTGAGCTGCATCCACAACTAAAACAGCTCCCTCACATGCTGCAAGACTTCGGGAAACCTCATATGTAAAATCGACATGTCCGGGCGTATCAATTAAATGAAAGAGGTAGTCCTCGTCGTTTTTATCTTTATAATTCAGCTGCACGGCATTTAACTTAATCGTAATACCCCGCTCCTGCTCTAAGTCCATCGCATCCAAAAACTGCTCTTTCATTTCACGCTGTGTCAAGGCTTTTGTTTTTTCCAGAATGCGGTCTGCTAATGTCGATTTGCCATGATCGATATGGGCAATAATAGAAAAGTTGCGTACGTTCGCTTGTTTAATAGTCATATTGACCGTCCACTCCTACTTTATTTCCTGTTTCCTCCAACTTAACGAATCTGCACGGAAACCATGATAACTAGGTTTGATTATAGCAATAGCACGGCATACATTCAAGAAACAGCCACCTAAACAACAAGCACTTTAAAAAAATACCTGCACCAAATCATATGTCATACCAACGACTATTTCATAAAATCCCTTGACACCAGACTCTAAAAATTGAGCCGTTTTCTGTGTTAAATGGTCGGGTGAGTCAGACATCTCCGGTTCCTCTTCAGGCAATTCTTCAACAATTACCTGTTTTTCCTCAGCTTGTTCAACCGTTTTATCGGAATCAGTCTGGTTCGCCTGATTCTCACGGTCCATTCCAATGACCAGGCCTATTAAAAAAAACACGGCTAATGACAGCATGACAATAAGCGTACGCACAAGATCCCCCCCTATTCATCAGCATCCACTTTCTCAGCATCCCAGTAATAATCACTGAAAATATCAGCAACTGCATCAGCCGTCCGGTACAGCTCATCCAGATTATTTTCAATGCCTCCAATTTCCATCAGCATAGCGTTCGGTGATAGATCCTGATTATAGATTCCATTACTGCCAGCACCTTTTTTGGTAATGACACCTCTGCTGAGGCCTGGATATGTTTCTTCAATTCTCTTATGAAGCTCATTGGCGATTTCCAGATTATTATCATAATCCTCATACTTCGCCCCAACAACAAACATAATCCGGGCATAATCTTCACCGTCTATTTCTTTAGTCGTTTTGCCCCGTTTCATCGAATCCCGATGCACATCGAAAGAGTACTGCAAGTCGTCATTACCCGTGAACGCCTCCTCAACGACCTCTCTTGACGCCTGATAGGATTCATAGTATTCCAGATCCTGTTCGTTCAGTTCATGCATAATATCAGTATGATCTACTTTAGTCCCAATACCATTTGTCTCCAATTCATCAGCAAACCGCTCACTTACTTTGCCAACATTCACCTCATCGTGCTGAGCCTCATCACCATTGTCAGCATCGGGCAAATGAGGTAAAAATGATTCCCGATTATGCGTGTTGTAGATAAAGACAACATTACGATCTTTTGTGGTCGGTCCTTTTTTATCACCGTCTGTCTCTTCCTGATTTTTCTCCTCCTCAACTACTGCATCGCGTTCTTTTAAAATCTCATCCAGAGGAGGCGCTGACTCGACAGGCAAATTCGTATAATCTGTTCCTTCTCCAGCTACGATGATTTCATTCTGAAACGTTAGAAATCCCGGCAATTCCTGACCTAAAAGGCTCCGTGTATCACTTGGTTTGATATTGGTAGCCATTTCAAACAGCATATTGGAGATATCCGGCATTTCCTGATCTTCCGGATAGGCTTCTTCAAACCCTTTGTTCTCCATACGCATCAAGTATAAAAAAATCGAACTGTCCAAATCACTCGTCCAGTTGGTAATTGTGTTCGAGGAAAACCGGTAAGCCGGTGATACAGTCGTCAAAAAACCAATACCGATAAATAAAACAGCTACACAGATGATATAAAGACCGCTTTTCTGATAAAAATGCCGCAATAGTTTTTTGCGTTTTGGCTCTGATTTGTTGTTATGATCCATCGTCCCACTCCTCTTAAGAATGTCCCTTAGTAGAATCTATGACATTCATTCAGGAGATAGAACCAATTCTCTTAAATGCCAGAAATGATAGACAAATCAAAAGCGGCCTTCAACGGGAATAGTCTGCAGCATTATCAGCTGTTATGCTGCTATGCATGGCTGCATTTAATCCTTTAGCTATAACATCCGCCATATCCCTCATGAATCCGTCCACCTCTTTCGGAGTTACCATTAAATTGTAACCAGCTGGTGTTAGAACCTCCTCAATTAATGATTTTTTGTCTTGTTCAGATAACGTTCCAACGATTCCCAGAAATCGCTTCCGTTTTTCGTCATCAGGCAAATCATCATCAGTTAACTCCTTATGACCAAATGTTAATCCGGCAGGCGTTAATGAGTTGGCAGGTCTGTCTTTATCCCGCCATTCTCTGCCAAGGTGTTTTAGTATCAAATCAATGGTATCGCTTGTAATGGTGACAGCATCCACAACGGTTGGAACGCCAACAGCAAATACCGGCACGCCAAGTGTTTCCTGACTTAATTCTTTTCGTTTATTGTCCACACCCGAGCCCGGATGAATACCCGTATCAGAAATTTGAATGGTTTCATTCACACGATCAACCGAGCGGGAAGCAAGAGCATCAACAGCAATGACAAAATCCGGCTTGAATTTCTCTGCAATTCCAAAAATAATGTTGCTGGTCTCAATCCCTGTTACCCCCATCACCCCCGGTGTAACAGCAGCTACTGGCCGGTAACCGTCTGAGACTGTTTCGTGTTCCAGCTCAAACAAATGATTCGTGACAAGCACCTTTTCAACAGACATTGGTCCGAGCGCATCTGGTGTGATGTTCCAATTGCCAAGCCCGACAACTAATCCCGTACTGTCAGCTGGCACATGATGTTTCTTTAATAGTTCTTTTAATTCACTTGCAAATACATTAGCCGCGTTTTGCTGTTTTTGCGTATCCTGCTTTTTAACGCCATCAGCGTAAAGCGTAATGTAGGAACCTTCTTTTTTTCCGATCCGTTTTTCACCTTCTGCATTAATGTCAATATACGTTAGAGCGATGTCTCGCTCTTGTTTATCACGGACCGTGACACCCTTAATATCCTGCTTGTTTTCTTTGTCTTTTTCCACATACATATCACGGGACTCAACTGCCAAATCAGTTCGAACATTGAACAACTCGTCCTCTACAGTCATACAAACCCTCACTTTCATACATTTCTAAACGTGTTTATAGGTTTCACGTTTTCTGTGTAAATCATACAGACGCAAGCGATATCTATTGAAAAGGGGTAACGTGTCTGATAAAATATCCGTTGTTGTGCTAGAACTTAATGAGTTTTACAAGGTTTAAATGTATATTTTCAGGAGGTGACTTCATTGGCAAATATTAAATCAGCAAAAAAGCGTATTGACATTAATGAAAAAAACCGCATTCGGAACGCCGAATTCAAATCAGAAATGCGCACCTATATTAAACATTTGGATAAACTAATCCAGCAAAATGATGCAGAAGGAGCTAAAGAGGCCCTTCCAAACACTATCAAGAAAATCGATAAAGCTGTTCAGCACGGCGGTGTCCATAAAAATAGTGGCAATCGCGAAAAATCCCGTTTAACAAAAGAAATTAATAAACTGGGTGCCTGATGATTACAGTCAGTTCTGACTAATACAGCTAAGACTGTACATGTTACATGGTTGTTTTTAGCCATAAAAAAAGCGATCCTCCTATGGGGATCGCTTTTTTTATGGCTATTCAGCGGATTAGTTGATAGAGTAAAAGCTCAAAAGCAAGTTCTTTTTCCATTTTGCCCTGTTTGATTGCTGTATCGGTCTGTGTTAATTGATCTATAATCTTCTCCAACCCCTGAATTGTAAACTGACTCATTCGCTGGCTGGCCATTTTAATGACATACGGATGGGCACCAATTTGTTTTTGCATTTGAAATTGCGTGTATCCTTTGTGACTCATAAGCTTTACGCGCAAGATAGTCCGAAACTGAAAAGCAAGCAGTGCAATCAGCCCAATAGGATCTTCCTTCATTTTCTCCAGATCCTTATATATGGAAACAGCTCTGTGCAAATCACGATTGATAACAGCATCAACAAGCCGCAATGAAGAACCGGTTTCGGTATGTGAGATTAGATGATCAGCTATATCCTTGGTGATGACACCATTTCCGCCCGTAAAAGTCGCTAGCTTTGCCAATTCATTCTGAACCTGATACAGATTCGTTGACAGCTCTGACGCCAGCATATCCAATGCTTCTTCTTCAATTGAAACACGCATAGCACCGGCTAAATTGTTAATCCAGGATTTGAGTTCATACTCTTTGATTGGCTGACACTCAGCTGTAACAGCTGTTTGTTTCAGAACTTTACTGACTTTTTTGCGTTCATCAATTTTCTCATAGGGGGCAGAGAAGATAAGCACCGAATAGTCAACCGGTTGTTCCAAATAGTGAATTAAAGCATTTAAATCATGTTCAAAGGGGAGTTTATCCGGTTTGGGCTTTAAAAACGACGGATTGTCCGCCATAATTAGTTTAGTGCCTCCAAAAAAAGGGTAAGTTTCAGCGTCTGTTATCACATCCTGGATCGGTGTCTCCTGCAAATCGTAAACCACTAAATTCTCTTCAGATTCTTCTGTGAGAACAGCACTTTTAATGTACTTTGTTATATTTTGTATAAAATAAGATTCCGTTCCATATAATAAATAGACAGGTGCGATTTGTTCTTGCTTAACTCGTTGCAGTACATCCATATATGCCAAGATATTCACTCCAATGCGATATAAACAATCGTAAAGCTTAATGCACCGAATAGCAAACAGTTTTCACGTACGTAAGGAAAACGCTGAAGTGAGACATACATGCACTTAAAATGGCGGGGAACAGTTAATTCCCCGCCTATCATCTATAAATAAACGTTTAAAAGCCAGCCCTAGAAACGGACTTTTAAACGGTGTTTGGCCCTGCAGTTATTAGCATATCCCTGACTGATGAAAGTATAGATGTCAACTCTTGTTAATCATTTTCAGACTAAATGTGGATTTTTTTATGTATTTATTTTATACTTGGAATATATTAGGAGGGGTGACGATGAACGATTTTGAAAAAGATGTGCAGTCAAAAAATAATGATGTTGTCGACTCAATTAAAGGATTTGGATTCTCCTTCGTTTTCTTTGTTCTGATCTTTGCTATTGGTTCAGCCGTCAATTATTTCGGCTCATAATGGCAGCAAAAGAGACTGTAGATGATAAACAGTCTCTTTTTTGTTTGTATGACAGTCTATGGCTTAAAGACAGAAAAGGTTCCCTTTGACCCTGTGAAATGAAACTGAATGGCACCTTTCTGATCAGTTCTTAAAATAGTAACACCTGCCTCATCAAGTGTCTTGATAACACTCGGAGTCGGATGGCCGTATTGATTATTCTCACCGGCTGAAATCAGCCCATATGCCGGCTCTAACTGCTCGATAAAGCCGGGATCCGTAGACGTGTTACTACCATGATGTGCCACCTTCAGAACCGAGGGGTTCAAACCAGGATAATCACCCGCCAGCTGTCTTTCTGTTTCCTTTCCGATATCACCCGTAAACAACCATTCTTCTCCGCCCATTTGTGTATAGAGGACAAGTGAGTTTTGATCCTTATCATTTTTATCCGTATGGGGTGCTAATACCTGGAAGGTCTGTTTACCTACCGTCATAACGTCGTCAGTCGATGCACGGATCACCTCTGTCTCATTCCTTTCCAATGCCTTTGCAAGCTGTTTCGAAAAGACAAAATAATCACTTACAATGACACTGCCAACGGTCAGCTCATCGGCCATAAATTTCACACTGCCCATGTGGTCCATATGATCATGTGAAATAAAGACAGCATCCACCTGCGTTATACCCCGCGAATATAAATACGGACGAATAATTTGTTTGTATTCATTATCCGATGCAGCGTCATCGCCAAAAGATAACTCTGCCCCGGCATCCACAACTATCACACCTTGGCGATAAGGAAGTTCAATAACCATTGCACCCCCTTGCCCAATATTAAGCATGGTGAAATGACCTGCCGGAGAAAAATAAGGACGGAGCATAAGCAGCATTATAAGCGCGGTTATGAAACAACCGTACTTAAAGGCTTGCCACAGCTGGTTTAACGTCACTTTCTTCATAAAAATAACAAACAAAGTATAGTATACGAGCGCTCCGGCAAGCGGAAAGGAGCCAATCACCCAGGGAATGTATAAAGTCTGATCAATCCATTCAACAGATGACAGAAACATATCATGAATTGAAATAAATAATTGATCAGCATAAGAAACAAGCCACTGAGACACTGGAGCCACCAGCAGGATCCCGAACATAAAAGGAATAACAAACAGTGTGAAGTAAGGAACAACGATCAGATTTAAGGGTATAGACAGCGGATGAAATGTGTGGAAATAGGCTATCTGCAGCGGCAAAATCATCATTTGTGAGACAAAACTGATATTTAGAACGGTGAAAAAAGAACTGGTCGTTTGAGCAAGCCAGCTTCTGGATAAAAGCAGACCAAACGTGACGCAAAACGAGAATTGAAAACCGACATAATACAGCATATATGGATCAAACAGCACTAGCAGTAAAAAAACAATACTGAGAACGTCAGTCACGCTCAACGTCCACTTCCACTTATTAGCAAGCAAGAATAAAACAACCATAAAAGCTGCCCGCAGAACAGATGGCTCACCACCAGCAAGGAAGACATAGAGCGGTAAAAAGAAGATAACGATCCAGTGTGCTTTTTCTTTGGTGAGCAGATTCAATCTCACAAGCAGAAAATAGATTAAGGCGACAACGATACCAACATGGAGTCCGGAAATGGCCATCAGATGTGATAAACTCCACCGCTGAAAACGTTCCGTCATTTCCTCATCCAGCCCGGAATCATCACCAAATACAAGAGCATTTAACCATGAAGCAGTATCGGAACTAACCTTACTATCAACATACTTAATCAGATCACTACGCAGCTCATAAACCGTGTTCATCATTGAAGCCCCAGTACAGCTAATGTCCTGCGGCGAATCAAGTACCACTTGATAACGAATGTCCTGTGTCAGTAAATACCGCTGATAATCAAATTGACCGGGATTTTTGTTTGACGGCGGTATTTCGGGATCGCCCCGAATTGTACAGGTCGCACCAGATTTTAATTGCTTGCCTATATTTTTCGCATCATTAAAATGGACAACAAGAAATGTGTGGTCTGATCTGTCATCGGAGAGCTCAAAAGCAGTCCGGCTGTCAGATGTTTCTATGGGGCTGGTAATTTCTCCTGTAAAATTGGATTCATTCATGGGATACGTCTCACTGCTGCTCTGTGGTTTTTCTAACTGAGGGATATAAATTGAGGCTGACATGGCAAAGGCTAAGGAAATGAGGAGAGTAAGCTTCCCTAACCTATTGTAATAAACTAAATACAATAACCAAATAACAAATAAAGCCAGCAGCCATTTTTGGCCAAATAAGACTGTCAGAAAAGCAACCGTGACGCCCAAGGCAGGAAAATGCCAGAAACCTTTCATGCCTTCACCTATGAAACAAACCAGCAGCTTCAGCTTTTAACATTTCATAACGAGAGCGGTCATTCGTTTGCGTTTCAAGTTCCTGAAGCAGCCGGTCGACATACGCTTCTTTTTCCTGATACTCCTGATCAATCTGCAGATCCGTTAACACAACGTTATACGTTTCAACCCCGGCCTTTTTAAGCAATTCCATCGCATACGAATGGTTATTATAGTCTTCAGCATAATAAATTTTTTTGATGCCGGCCTGGATGAGTTGTTTGCAGCACTGCAGACATGGAAAATGGGTGACATAAATCTCGGAGCCATCCGTTGGGACACCGAACTTAGCACACTGCAGAAGTGCATTGGCTTCTGCATGAATAGTACGGGCACAATGCCCATCAATCATGTAGCACCCCTCGTCAATACAATGCACATCACCGGAAACACTTCCATTATATCCACCGGCAATGATGCGTTTATCTCTGACGATTGTTGCCCCCACCATAAGTCTTGTACAAGTGCTCCGCAATGCCAGAAGGTAGCTTTGCGCCATAAAATACTGATTCCAGGAAATACGTTCCATGATGATCGTCCTCCTTCTTCTAACTGAATAGATCCTCTCCATTATTGAAATACTAGGGAACTTGAATATCGTCCTTCAGAGATTCCAATGTCTTATCACCAATACCTGATACGTCCAGAATATCGTCGGCTGTTTTAAAATAACCATTCTCCTCTCGATACTGAATAATCGCTTCTGCTTTGGATGGACCAATGCCATTCAATTCTTCCAATTCTTCCTGTGATGCCTTATTAATTCGCATTTGCGACGTTTTATTGTTTGCAGATGCCGGTTTTGCATTGTCAGCACCGTCTTTCGGCACGTTCACAATCATTTCATCCTGCACTTTTTGAGCTAGATTGACCGTGGCCTGCTCAGCCTTTTCTGTGAAACCGCCGGCCATCTTAATAACGTCATTAACGCGGGTGTCAGATTCCACCTCATACACACCAGGTTCGTCCACCTCACCTTTCACATCTACCATAACACGCCCTTCTTCCGATACGTCATCTTCACTTGCTTTTGTGAGAGTACCTTCTTCCTCTGATGGCAAACTTGGGTCAGATACTGCCGTATCAGCACCCGTATTGTGGTTAAAAAGCAAAACCAGACCAATTATTAACACAATCACTAGCGGGAAACCAAACTTCTTAAGAGGGGTTAACAATGTATGCCGTCACATCCTTCGGGGAAAAGTCAGAGGTCAATCGGTTTAGCGTTTGGAAGCAGTTAATGGGGGGTTCTTCACGAGACGCTCTATACCTCTGGTTAATCTATTCGACATTCTCTGGCAAAATCCTTCTTAAACATATGAAAAGATCGGAAAAAATTATTCCGATCGTTTAACAGCCGTTATGAACAGTCTTTCAGCCTCGTTCTCATGATCATTCGGATGCAGTGAAAAATCGGCCGAAACAGATTGTATGTCAAAACCCGCTTGCTTTAACGCCTGATTATAAAAATCAATTGAAAAGGTCCTCTGATGATGCCATTCATCAAACCGGTTAAATTGCTCCTGATCTCTGACGAAAAAAGTCAGGTCATGATACATATCACCTGGCCCGTCACCTTCCTGACAAAACCATATGTATGAAATATCATCCGAAACAACAGCAAATGTCTGATTGACCAAATGGTGTTCAACATGAAAAAGGGAGTGGACATCAAAGACAAACAGCCCACCTTGTTTAAGTACGCTGGCTGCGTTTTCAAAGACCGTATAAACATCTTCTTCTTTCGTTATATAATTGATAACATCACAAAAACTGATCGCCATATCCTGATCTACAATGCCGTTCAGCTCACGTAAATCTTGCTGAAGCCACTGAACTGGGACATCAATTTGACTGGCACGCTGTTCCGCCACGCTCAGCATGGCACCTGAATTATCAACGCCCGTCATGCGATAGCCCAACTGGGAAAGCCTCGTGGTAATCTGGCCTGTGCCACACCCTAAATCGACAATTGAGTCAATATCCTTTCCACATGATCGAATTGTCTGACCTGTGAAGTCTATCCAATCATCGTATGGCGCATCTTCCATAAGCTGGTCGTAATAATAAGCCATTTGCTCATACGTCATAGCTGTCACCCATTCTGGCCGGCGTTAAGTTCAACTCGGGAAGCATCCCCCCATAAACGCTCAAGATTATAATACTGTCGTTCATCATGATGAAAAATATGACACACAATATCGCCCAGATCAACCAGGATCCAGCGGGCTTGATCAAAACCTTCCATGCGTATAACCTGGAGTTCCGCTTCGTCCATTGTGTCTTTAACAGCTCTCGCAATGGCCTGAACCTGACGTTCATTCGTTCCATGACAAATTAGAAAATAATCTGTCATCAGCGAAATATCCTCCATATCCAAAGCAATAATATCTTTTGCCTGCTTAGCATCACAGGCATCTGCAACCATTTGTATGACCGTTTGATTATCCATGACTGTTATTACCTCCGCTTAAACGTATCGTTAAATCATTATAAGCATAAAATGTATCGGGATAGACGGTTTTATGCTGACTGACTAAAAACTGAATCGTATTCCTTAAAGCCATCCAAGCTGCCTGATTTAAATCCGTTTCAGCCATCTCCCTGGCTTCCTCTACGCCGGGAAACGATCGGCCGGGTTCAATATAGTCCGCAACAAACAGAATCGTCTCCAGCAAGCTCATATCAGCTCTGCCAGTTGTATGATAATAAATAGCATTTCGTATGTCCTGATCAGCTACACCATGTTTTTGCTTAACGATCATGTAGGCTGCCGGACCATGCCACAGTTCATGATGGTAATCAAGCAGATCGGCTGGCAAATCATTATCCTGAATGATCCCGCGCAAATCTTCGAGCGGAAAATATTTAGCATAATCATGCAAAATAGCTGCTATCTCAGCTTTTTCAATTGAAGCCCCGTTTTTTTCCGCCAGTTGTTTGGCAACGTCAGCTACTCGAAGTGTATGATCGAAACGTGTCTGTTTTAAATGAGGTTTGACAATTTCAATAGCTTCATCTCTATTCATACAATCGGTTCTCCTTTATATAAGTTTCAACGCTCTCTGGGACCATGTACTTAATCGTTTTTTCGCTGCGCACACGGTTTTTTATTGCCGTTGAGGAAATTTCCATGAGCGGAACATCCATTGTCCGTATGGCATAGTGACTGTTAATCGTGTAGCCTTTGCGATTAACACCAACAAACGTCACCATCTCCAGCAGTTGCTCAATATGCCTCCAGCGCGGTAAGTTCTCCACCATATCAGCACCAATAATAAAATAAAACGATGTGTCAGGGTGAGCTTCCTGAAGCCATTTCATTGTATCAAAGGTGAAGGATTTTCCTAAACGATTCACTTCAGTCGTCTCAACTTTAAAAAGAGGATTGTCCGCCGTCACCCGTTCAAGCATCGCCACACGGTCCATTGTGTCAGCAGCAGCGCTTTCCTTATGCGGCGGTTCATACGAAGGCATAAACCATACCTCATCAAGCTGTTGAGCATGGCAGACGTCGTTAGCTATTATTAAATGACCAATATGCGGCGGATCAAATGTACCTCCCAATATCCCAATAGATTTCATACAGAAGTCACTCCTTAACCATTGCTTTTTGGAAGTACAATCTGCTTATGCTCATCCGATTCTTTATAAAGAACAATGGTGTGGCCAATGACTTGCACAACATAACTTCCGCTCCGGTCAGCAAGCTTTTCAGCTGCTGTATTTTTATCTTCCGGACAGTTCTGAAGCACACTCACTTTCACTAATTCCCGTCTCTCTAGCGCCTCGCTGATCTGGTCAGCCATATTAGCGTTGACACCTGTTTTGCCGACTTGAAAAACGGGTTTTAATGAATTTGCCTGTGAGCGCAAATAGCGTTTCTGTTTACCTGTCAGCATAGTTTATCTCCCTTCCAGTACTGTTTTTAACGTCTGTTCCATAGTTTCCGTTTTGACTTTTTCCGACGTCCATAATTCAAAGGCATACAGCGCCTGATAAAACAGCATCGTATGACCATGAAGAATGGCAGCCCCTTTCTGCTTTGCCTGCCGCAGAAATGCCGTTTCAATCGGCTGATAGACAATATCACTGACGATTGTGTCTTCCCTTAGGTTATCCAATGACAGAATAAGTGTTTTATCATTCGGTTTCATTCCGACATTCGTTGTCTGGATAATCAGATCATAATAGTGGAGTTGCTGCTCCGCCTCTTGTAATGTCAGAATAACTGAATGAACGTTATCATCGCCCAGTTCGGCAATAGGCTCGGCACGGGAATGCGTCCGGTTTGCAATATCAATCCGGGTCAGACCAGCTGTCACCAGCCCGTCAAATATACCACGGGCCGCTCCCCCCGCACCAATCAGCAAAACCCGGCTCGTCTGTTTCTGAAAAATAGCAGGATAATGCTGTTTCAAACTGGCCGTATACCCCAGTCCATCTGTATTATAGCCAACCCATTGCCCGTTTTCCTGTACGACCGTATTAACGGCTCCAACTGCTCGCGCATGAGCATCTAATTGATCCAGATATGGTATGATCTCCTGTTTGTATGGCACTGTTACATTAAAGCCGTCGAATGGTACATGTTTAATCTGCTGCAACTTTTCGGCCAGTAACTGTTCTGACGCTAGTTCGATGAGCGAATACTCACCAGGCAAGTCACTCTTTTGAAGAAATTGCCGGTGAAGCCATGGGGACATTGAATGTTCAATCGGATAGCCGATTAACCCTAATTGATAATACAACTGTCTCCCCCCCTATATCAGCGATTTCCGCAGTGATGTCTGAAAACCTTTAGGTGTATGAACCGTAACCGTGACGCCTCCGCCGGGAACAGCCACCCACCCTAAGCCAGGAAGCACAATATCTATATCCTCCTGCGGCAATTTGTGTGTCTGGGCTGTTAATTCCGGGAGTGTTTGCAATGTTTTCTCATCAGGCGGCGATAAAAGTTCTCCCTTATGTTTTGTCAGCAGATTATCGGCGTTCTCTAATTTAGTCCGATGGATCGTCAAATCATTGGCGAAATAACAAACAAACGATTGCCGCTCGCCTTTCACGAAATCAATACGGGCCAATCCGCCGAAATAAAGGGTCTGCTGGCTATTAAGCTGGTATACCCGCGGTTTCATTTCTTTTTTTGGCTTGATAATTTTCAGATCATGGTCTGAAACATAATGAGCAATCTGCTGCATGTTCACAATACCCGGCGTATCAATCATAGCTGTTTCATTATCAAGTGGCATTTCAATAAACCCAAGTGTCGTACCAGGGAAATAGGATGTTGTAATAACATTCGAATCCCCTGTCGTATTACGGATCAGCTGATTGATAAACGTGGATTTCCCCACATTTGTCGTGCCAACGATATAAACGTCCTGACCAGCCCGTTCCTCTTCAATGGCCGTGCTCAATTCAGTGATACCATAACCTTTTTGCGAGGATATTAAATAAACCCCTTCTACCGCAATACCGGCTTCTTTGGCCGCTGAACGCAGCCATTTCGTTAAACTGTTCCGGTTAACGGACTTTGGCAATAAATCCGTTTTATTCGCCGCCAGGAGAACACGCTTATTGCCGACAATACGCGGCAAACTGCTGATCATCGTTCCATCCGCGTCAAAAATATCCACCAAATGAACGACGAGACCCGGCTTGTCACGTATCTGGCTGACCATAGCCAAAAAATCGCTGTCCGTCATCGACACATCCTGTATATCATTATAGTGTTTTAAACGAAAGCAGCGTTTGCATAAAATGGTATCATTATTTAAGACTGAAGCAGGGGTATACCCGGCTTTCTCCGGATCAGTCGTTTGAATCGGCGCGCCACATCCAACACAGTATCTGTCTGTCATGATCATTCCTCCCAGCTTATCTTGCCTTTTTTCCGCATATAACTTAAAATTCGCCGCTCAATTTTTCGATTGAACCTGGTTGCTTTGCTGTCTGTCTGAGCGATCGGCGTAACTAAAATTGTCGAAAACCCTGCGAGATTCCCGCCCAGCACATCTGTTAACAGCTGATCACCAATGACTATGATGTTATCTTGACTCAGTTTCATCTCTTTGGCAGCCCGTTTAAAGGAATGGGGCAACGGTTTTCTGGCATTAAACAGAAACGGCGCGTTCAGCGGCTCGGAAAATTTTTTCACACGTTCCAGATTATTATTTGAGATAATCGTTATATGAATATGATGCTCATTCATCTGTCTGAACCACTCGGCTATTTTCGATGTTGCATGGGGTGCATCCCAAGCCACAAGGGTGTTATCCAGATCAGTAATGATACCTTTAACAGACTGTTCGTTCAAGGATTCGGGATAAATATCAAAAATGCTTTTAACATGTTTACTTGGCAAAAAATATTTTAGCAACAATCTACACCTCTTGCGAATAATAAAAACCGCTTTAATCAGGGTGAATCTTAACCAGACAACTGCAAATAACACAACAGGTACTTATTATAACGCACATCACTATGAGGTTTCCATTATAGTAAGCAATTCTCTGCCAAAAAATATATGTCATCCAGAAGTATGCCAAAAAACGTTCGACATTTTCTTTCATTTTTTGATTTGTGGATAAGTCTATCAACAAAATCCACACTGAAATATCAGCATTTTTCCCTTTAATTAGCCATTTGTGCACAAGTTATCTACAAGCGATTGTAGATAACTGCCAGCTTGTTCTAATAGCTGTTCCATGGTAAATTAATGTTAATCAATCCAGTAAAGCCCGGATAATCCAATATAAGGAGGGCTAACGATGGAGTATCTATCGAATGAACTGCTGATGGAATCCCATGACAAGGCAAACAGACTGAACTTAAGCCCCGACTTTATAAATTTGATTGAACAAGAAATTCAAAGACGAGGATTGACACACAAACTCAAAACACGCATCTGACTGTTCCAGTATATAAAACCCCCGCTGAGCGCGGGGCTTTTTATTTTCTCTTGAACAAGATTATGATAAGCTATTGATGACAACTTTTGCATGCGTATAAAACGTATATGAGATCATGCTTTCATTGATTCCGATAATGCCCTGACGATCTAGAGGAGGACGTCGATTCAGATGCTATTTACAGTATTAATTCCGCTTATACTGGCTTGTTTTATACCACTTATCAGTAAGTATAAATATACAATCCATACAGGCGTTTTCGTATTAATCATTCCACTAGCCATTTTTTTGTATTTCATCCGATTTATCGGACCTGATTTTCAGACAGTAACCAATACATATCCGTGGATTCCATCCCTTGGAATAAATCTGGACTTATACCTGGACGGTCTCAGTCTGCTATTTGCCTTATTAATAACCGGCATCGGGACACTTGTCGTGTTATATTCGATTTACTATCTCGATAAGAGTGAGCGTCTGGGTCACTTTTATGTCTATCTGCTCATATTCATGTCCGCCATGCTTGGTATTGTGTTGTCGGATAACGTGTTTGCCCTTTATACTTTTTGGGAATTAACATCAATTTCATCGTTTTTGCTGATTGGTTATTGGCATTTTAATGAACGGTCACGATATGGTGCTCTGAAATCGATGATGATAACCGTCTTTGGCGGCCTGAGCATGCTGGGCGGCTTTGCACTTTTATCCGTCATTTCTGGAACAACAAGCATTCAGGCTATGATTACAAATGCCGATACCATACTGGATAGTTCCTACATGCCGCTTGCGCTCGGTTTCATTTTGCTTGGCGCCTTTACAAAATCGGCACAGTTTCCGTTTCATATCTGGCTGCCTGATGCCATGGAAGCTCCAACGCCTGTCAGCGCGTATCTTCATTCGGCAACCATGGTTAAAGCTGGTATTTATTTAGTTGCCCGGTTTTCGCCAGTATTCGCTGATTTCGAGTGGTTCTTTATCATTGTGACCATAACGGGTATTGTCACACTGTGCTGGGCATCCTATATGGCTGTTCGCCAGACAGACTTAAAAGCCATTCTCGCATTTTCCACTATCAGCCAGCTTGGGATGATTATGGCAATGCTTGGCTTTGGAACAGGCGCAGCTATTTTCGCTGCTATGTTCCACATTTTAAACCATGCCACCTTTAAAGGCAGTCTGTTCATGGTTGCTGGTACGGTTGATCACGAAACGGGCACACGTGATATTCGAAAACTCGGGGGTTTGTATACGTTAATGCCCATCACAGCAACGCTTGCCTTATTCGGAACATTTTCTATGGCAGGCATTCCCCTGCCGTTCTTAAACGGGTTTTACAGTAAAGAATTGTTCTTTGAATCAAGTCTTGGCCTGGATGGGGGAACGCATGCTATAACGACATTTCTCGTTGAAGCTGTTCCATATTTGGCCGTTTTTGGCAGTATCTTTACATTTGTTTATGCATTGTACTTTTTATTTGGAACGTTCGGCGGCAAAACACAATTGCAAAAGCTGCCTAAAAAACCGCATGAAGCGCCGTTTGGCATGCTCTTAGCGCCCATGATTCTTGTATTGGGTGTGATTTTAATCGGTTTATTCCCAAATGCGGTGAATGGCACATTTATTGCCCATGCTGCCAAGGCTGTGTACGGGGGAGACGTAGTGGAGAATGTAAAATTCTGGCATGGATTTTTCAAGCCTGCGTTTCTTATGTCCCTTGTAGTTGTTGGGACTGGGATCGTTCTTCTTATCACAAGAACAAAATGGAACCGTATTTATCAGATATTGCCAGGCAGATGGAGTGTCACGAAGATTTACGATTGGATCATGGCTAAATTGGATAACTGGACAGAAAACGTGACGTCTTTTTACATGACTGGTTCACTCAGACAGTATATGCTTATTATCTTAAGCACCATATTTGTGGTCACAATTGGTTTCATGCTGATAACAAGCGGCTTTACGATTGATTTCAGCGACCTGGCACCAGTGTCAACCGTAGAAGTAGTTATTTCCCTGGTTATTACAGCTGCAGCGATTGGAACGATCTTTGCCAAGCGAAATGTGGCCGCTATATTAATCGCAGGTGTTGTTGGTTATGGCGTATCGCTTTTGTTCGTTATTTACCGAGCACCGGATCTCGCCTTAACGCAATTGGTCGTTGAAACAATCTCTGTGGCGTTATTCCTGCTTTGTTTTCACCACCTGCCGAATCTTAAAAAACAACATGAACCAATACGCACTAAGACGACCAATACGCTTGTGTCCGTCGGTTTTGGTGCCATGGTAACGCTTGTGGGAATTTCGGCTTACAGCAGTGACTGGTTTGAAACGATCTCAGATTACTTCGTGAAGACGGCTGATACCATTGGCGGCGGCCATAACATTGTCAATGTTATTCTCGTTGACATGCGCGGCTTTGATACATTATTTGAGATAACGGTACTGGGCATTGCTGTGCTGGCCATTTACTCGCTCATTAAATTAAAAACAGGCAAGGGAGACAAATAAATGGAGTTTATAATCTTAATTCTGGCAGGAATACTATTTGCCGCTGCTATATACAATTTATTGCAAAAACAGCTGCTTAGACTTGTTATCGGGTCTGTACTGCTTTCCCACGGCGCTCATTTATTTATACTGACAATGGGGAAATTGAAACGAGGCAGTCCGCCGATCCTGAGTGACGGAGTTGAGAACTACACCGATCCCCTGCCGCAAGCGCTGATTCTAACATCAATCGTTATCAGTTTTGGGATCACGAGCCTGCTTCTTGTTCTGGCATACCGCACAACTGAGGAGAACGATACAGATAATATGGAGCAACTAAGGGGTAACGAAAATGAGTAATTTTGCAGTTTTACCAATCATTATTCCGTTAATTTCGGGCATCATACTGGCCTTTTTTCCAAAAAAATTAGTCCTTGTCCGTCGGTTAACCAAACTATTTATTCTTATAAATCTGGCTGTTGCAGCTGGCATTGCCTGGCATGTATTTAACGAAGGAGCGCTTGTACTTGAAGTCGGGGGCTGGGCGGCACCATACGGAATTGTTATGGTCGCTGACAAACTGGCTGTTTTGCTTGTTTTAACAACAAACATTGTGGCCTCTGCCTGCGCCTTCTACGCGCCGTATTCCTTACCAAACAAAAAAGAACGCTACTATTTTTATTCGTTCTTTTTCTTTTTGATAACAGGTGTCTCGGGTGCCTTTTTGACAGGCGATCTCTTTAACTTGTTTGTGTTCTTTGAGGTCCTGTTAATGGCTTCGTATGCCCTGATTATTTTAGGCGGTGATAAAACACAGCTGCGTGAATCCATTAAATATGTATTCATTAACCTTTTCTCGTCTATGCTGTTTGTGACAGCTGTCGCGTTTATCTATGGGACGCTTGGAACTGTTAATATGGCCCAGATCGCCGATCGTGTGCAAGACGTTGATCAGCAAGGAATCCTGACAACCGTTAGTATTCTCTTATTCTTCGTGTTTGCCACAAAAGCTGCGTTGTTTCCGCTGTATTACTGGATGCCTAAATCATACGTTGTTCCGAACCCGGTCATCTCCGCATTGTTTGGAGCTTTGCTTACGAAGGTAGGTATTTATGCCATTATCCGCGTGTTTTCTCTAATCTTCATACATAAACCAGAACTCACGCACGAAACATTCATCTGGATTGCCGGCTTGTCAATGATTTTCGGAGTCATTGGGGCTCTATCTACCAATAACATCAAATTAATTATGGCTTATAATATTATTCCCGCCATTGGATTTGTCCTGATGGGTGTCGGCCTGTTTAATCAGGATGCTTTGAGTGGATCACTGTACTATTTAATTCATGATATGCTCATTAAAACAAGCTTGTTTCTCTTAGCAGGAACAATTACTTACGTTGCCGGAACATCTGATTTGCGGAAATTCAGCGGCCTGATTCACTACTATCCATTTCTGGGCTGGCTGTTATTTGTTTCAGGGTTCATTCTTGCCGGCATCCCTCCTTTCAGCGGCTTTATTGGTAAACTTCAATTAATAAGAGGAGCGCTGGCCGATAAACATATCGCAATTGTCATTATTGCCTTGTTGTCCAGTCTGCTGATACTGTATTCTATCATGAAGATTTTCATCAGAGGATTCTGGGGCGAAAAAGACACGGCATTCAAGCCGATATCAGTCAAAGCGCGGACAGCGCCAATTGTAATATTGACGGTTTTATCCGTATTTATGGGAATTGGAGCAGAATTTATTTACCCATCTGTTGAGTCGATAGCTGGGTACTTACTTGATCCGGAAGCTTATATAAATTCTGTCATGAAGGAGTAATGCTCTATGCCATTTCAAATCGTCATTAACGTGATCATTGCCGTCATGTGGATGTTTTTAAGTGAAAGTTATACGATCTCAAGTTTTATAATCGGCTACATTATCGGCATTTTCTTACTGCTGCTGCTTAACCGGTTTATTCCAGGAAACTTTTACTTAAGGCGCGTCTTTAAAATATTCAATCTGATTATACTGTTCATAAAAGAGTTAATCACATCAAATATTGATATTGTTAAACTTGTCTTTAAACGAAAACCGGAATTTGAACCAGGTATTTTTGCCCTGCCAATGGACGTCCAAACGGATTGGGAAATCACACTCCTGGCTAACTTAACAACCCTGACACCTGGGACACTGGCAGTAGCCGTTGCACAGGATAAGAGCCATTTATATGTTCATGCCATGAACATTGATGATATTGATGAGGAAATTGATGCTATTAAAAACACATTTGAAAAAGCGATCAAGGAGGTGACACGATGAACAGTGTTTTGAATTTCAGCGAAAGCGTATTAACCATTTCTGCGCTTATTAGTGTAGTGGCGATTGCTATTTCGCTGGTCCTGCTGCTTTACCGGATTATAGCAGGACCGACATCTGCTGATCGTGCTGTAGCCCTTGACGCCGTTGGAATGAGTATGATGGGCCTTACAGCTCTAATAGCCATCATTATCCCGACCACAACATTAAATGATGTCGTCTTAGTGATTGGTATCTTGTTGTTTATTGGTACAATCGGTATTGCGAAATATCTGGAAAAGGGTGTTATCATTGATCGAGACTTGGATTGAGGGAATTGCCAATATCATTATTGCTTTATTTTTGCTTTCAGGGTCATTTTTCCTGTTATCGAGCTCGATTGGAACCGTTCGATTTCCGGATGTTTATACGCGGCTCCATGCCACCACAAAAGGAGCTACATTAGGTATTGCAGGATTGCTTATTGGCGCCTTTATATTTATGTATGTTAAACATGATATTATCAGCGGAAAACTTTTGCTGGCTATTGTCTTTACGATGCTCACGTCTCCTGTTGCAGGCCATCTCATTTCACGAGCTGCTCACCGGTCTGGTATTAAACCTATTACAAAACATCAGCCAGATGAATACGAAAAAGCTATTCAGAAGCAAAAGGAACATCAGAAGTGACCCCCAGCGGGTCGCTTTTTTATTAACTTTAAACAGCTGTTTTCCCGTGCCACACATCCAAAGTTTATACTGGACAGACACAAAAACAGCACCTCCCTCATACAGTTAGTGTATGGGCCATAGCCCAGCTGACTCAAAAGGAGGTGCCTATCTTGTCGGGGATTTTAACTTTTCTTGGACTGCTGATTAAAGAAACGATTTTTTTTGTGTCCTATGTCAAAAACCATGCATTTCCTCAGCCACTTCCCCCAGAAGATGAATCCAAGTATATTCAGCAAATGCAGGAAGGTGATGAAGAAGCTCGCAACAAGCTGATTGAACACAATTTAAGATTAGTCGCACACATTGTTAAAAAGTTTGAAAACACTGGCGAAGATATGGAGGATCTTATTTCAATCGGCACTATCGGATTGATTAAAGGCATTGAAAGCTACTCGGCTGATAAAGGAACAAAGCTTGCAACGTATGCAGCACGATGTATTGAAAACGAAATTTTAATGCATCTGCGCGCACTGAAGAAAGTGAAAAAAGATGTGTCGCTGTATGATCCGATCGGGCAGGATAAAGAAGGCAATGAGATCAGTCTAGTTGATATCTTAGAAGCCGAAAACCAGAATATCATTGAATACATTCAATTAAATATGGAAATTGACAAAATGAATGATTACTTGGCCATTCTGGACACTCGTGAAAAAGAAGTTATTCTATACCGGTATGGGCTGAATAATTATCAGGAAATGACTCAAAAGGGAATTGCTAACATGCTGGATATTTCCAGAAGCTATGTATCGCGCATCGAGAAGCGTGCGCTTATGAAAGTCTTTCATGAATATTACCGCCAAGAATACCGCGAAACGTAACACCTGCTATGAACGCGTCGCCTGCTTGGAACCTAATCAGCTGGACTGAATACTAACATATGGAACTATTCTGCTACCTATGGTGTCGCTCCCTGCTATTACAATAACGAAAACGGCTGTAGGCAGGGAGTCTGAAAAATTTGCTGCAGGTGTTCAGTTTGATTATGGCGCTTTGATAATGGTCATGATCAAATTGGCTGCATTGCGTGCTGCCGTCTCTATAAACGCATCAAAGGAGATTGAGGAATCCCTTCCAGCAATATCTGATAACGCTCGAATAATAACAAATGGTGTGTCATACTGATAACATACTTGGGCAATCGCAGCTGCTTCCATTTCTGTTGCCAGTACAGAAGGGAAATTCCGCCGGACAGTATCTACTCTCGTCTGATCACTCATAAAAGAATCACCCGAGGCAATAACACCTTCATAAAAAGGTATGGCTAATTGCTTCATCGCTTGACCTGCCTGAGCTACTAAATCCGTATCAGCTTGAAACATTGCCGGCATACCAGGTACTTGACCATATGCATAGTCAAAGGCTGTGGCATTGACATCGTGATGGACAACCTGTGTCGAAACAATGACATCCCCGACCTGCATATTATCCGTAATGCCACCGGCCGAACCAGTATTAATGATCTGATCAGGTTGAAATTGTTCGTGCAAAATCGCTGTCGCCATCGCAGCATTTACTTTGCCAATGCCTGATTTCAATAATACCACGTCACGGTGATGCAGGTTTCCTCGCATAAATAAACAATTGGCAATCGTAACGGTTTCTGTGTCTATCATATTGCTTTGCAACAGAGCAACTTCCTCATCCATTGCACCAATAATCCCTATGGTCATGGTTACCTCCATCTCCTAAATATGCAGCAGACGTCTACTGCTTCTTATCGTTTTCTTTCAGCTTTTCAACTTTTGTCGGCTGCCAGCCTTCATTAGCAACCCACTTATTATACACGCGGTAAATGTCATCTTTATCTGAATCTGAAACCGTATTAATCACCTTCTGATCGTCATTCTGATTGTCATTCCGTTCAGCACACCACATGATAAGATCACTCTCATTTAAATCAGTGGCAGCTGCAGCAGCTTTTCGCATTTCCTGCCTGTCCTGTGAGCCATCATCATAATTCGTCGTATGGGATCCGGTCTGCTCGGTGCCTACGGGTTCCCAATCAGATGTATAAGCCTTTATCACATTATCATCAAAAGACTTGAGCTGTTCCCGTTCCTGTTTTTCATTCTCATTTTCGTCATCTGATTTAGAGTCGGGGTTCTCTCCCGTACTCTGTTTTTCGGATTCACTTTCGTCGTCAGCCGGATCTTTCTCCGTATCGGACGGTGAATCATCTGAAGTCTGTTCCGCAGTACCGCTTTCATTTGACTCATGTGACTCACTGTCACCACCAAAAAAGAGGAAACCCAGCAATACAATAACTAAAACTCCCGCTAATATCAGCAACAAAGACAGACGTTTTGTGTTTTTTCGTCGTTTTTCATATTTATCAACACGTGAGGATGCCACTGACTCTCCCCTCCTTGCTCTTATCGCAATTGATTAAACAACACAAGAAAAGCTCGCGGTATATCCGGGCTCTTCTTGTGTTGGATTCAGACTTGCGCCTACTCTACTTTCTCAATTTTAACAAGTATATCACCGCCGGGTGTGGAGACAGTTACTTCAGAACCGGACTCCTTCCCGATCAAGCTTTTGGCCATAGGCGAATCGTTAGAAATTTTACCTTCAAAAGGATCAGCTTCAGCACTGCCGACAATCGTATAGGTTTCCTCGTCGCCATCCGGCAGTTCTTTAAATGTAACGGATTTTCCTAATGTAACAACATCCGGATTTTCTGTATCATTTTCAATAATAACTGCATTGCGGATCATGTTTTCCACTTGCGCTATGCGGGACTCAACAAAAGCTTGCTCATCTTTCGCGGCATCATACTCGGAGTTTTCGGAAAGGTCTCCGAAATCCCGTGCAGTCTTAATGCGTTCAACGACTTCCTGCCTTTTTTCCGATTTCAGATATTCAAGCTCATTTTCCAGTTTTTCTTTCCCCTCTTGTGTCATATAGAAACTTTTCTCTGTTGCCATGAACAGTGACACTCCTTTATTGTCAAATAATTTAAACGTCATTCTGACTAATTACTAAAAACAACTATGGCAGATTTTTTTTAGATTTTCAATGCTTTTTCATTGATATTTTTCTGTATCCCGAGATAGAGACTGTTCGATTTTAGTGGCTATAATATCAATTGCCACATGGTTCTCACCGCCCTCCGGAATAATAATATCTGCATAGCGCTTGGTTGGTTCAACAAATTGCAAATGCATTGGGCGAACAATATTTTCATATTGTTCAATCACAGAATCCAGTGTTCGCCCCCTTTCTTTCATATCTCGGGACAGTCTGCGGATAATGCGGATATCAGCATCTGTATCCACAAATGTTTTAATATCCATTAAGTCTACCAGCCGCTGATCCTCTAATACTAAAATGCCTTCGAGAATGATCACTTGTTTCGGCTCAACTTTGATCACCTCATTAGACCTTGTATACAGCTTATAATCATATACAGGTTTCTGAACCGGTTCATGATTAAGCAGTTTATGAATATGACTGATTAATAAGTCATTATCAAATGCCAAGGGATGATCATAATTGGTATTCAGTCTTTCCTCAAATGGCAAATGGCTTTGATCTTTATAATAGTAATCCTGTTCAATAACCAGAATTGTTTTATCTTGAAAGCGCTGGCAGATTGACTGTGTCACAGATGTTTTCCCGCTGCCGCTTCCTCCGGCAACACCAATAACAACTGGCTTATCAGACATAAAACAGTCACTCCTTTCGTCCATCTTTGCTGCTGATCGCAATGCCATCTCCAATGGGAACAAAGGTCGTTGTAAAATCTGGATGGGATACCAGCCAGCTGTTATATGCGCGCAGTTTCTCCGCAATGGCCTGATATCTGGGATGCTGCTTCTCTTTATCAGCGACATAACCTTTAAACAAAACATTATCAGTCAGGATGAAACCATCAGAACGTAACAGTGGTGCGGCTAGTTCAAAAAAACGCTGATATTTACCCTTGGCAGCATCTATCAGTATAAGATCAAAGTAAACGTTGCTTAATGTCTCCAGCTTTTCCAGAGCATCACCATAAAGGACGTGAATATGATCCTGTTTCTGCCTGAGTTGAATATTTTGCTCTGCTCGTCTGTACCAGGCGTCATCTTTTTCAATGGTCCAAATTTCTGCTGACGGGTTGGCTTCAAGCATTCTTAATGCTGAATAACCAATTGCCGTGCCAATCTCCAGTATGCGCTCAGGCTTTGCTAGCCGGATTAACTGCATAACAAAATCCATCCCGAGAGGATCCATAATCGGTACCCTGTCACGCGCAGCTTCCTCTTCCAAATCCATCACCGATTCTGCAGGCGACGGAAGACAGCGCGTCAGGTAGTTCCTCAGCTTTTCGTCCATTCACTTTCTCTCCTTAGTCGTTTAAACGTCATCCTTAACGTGCCGCAACGGACATCTTATCTGAAACCAGGACGTGTCAACGTCCTGGTTATTCACGGAATTAATCAATATACTTTTCTTTTAATTGATTGTGCTCTTTATTTGTTTCAGAGTAATGAATGCGGCCTTTATCATCATGCAAAAAATACAAATAATCGGTATCGTCCGGTTCAACGGTGGCCTCAAGGGATGCAGCAGCGAAATTGGAAATCGGTCCGACGGGAAGTGAATGAATGCGATACGTATTATACGGCGAATCAACTTTCAGATCTTTTTTCAGCACTTTAGCTTTATGTTCGCCAAGTGCATATAATACGGTCGGATCCGTCCGCAGAGCCATTCCTTCATCCAGCCGGTTATAAAAGACACCCGCTATCTTCCGGCGCTGTTTATTCGAACCAGCTTCTTTTTGGACGAGTGAGGCCATTGTTAAAGCTTCATGGACCGATAAATCTTTTTCAGCTATATCATCCAAATAAGGCGTCACGACATTGCCTGTTTTTTCCACCATACGACTGATCACTGTTTCAACTGTTGGTTCTTTCGTGTAAAAGTCGTATGTTGCTGCAAATAAATAACCTTCCAGCGGTGTCTGGAGTTCCGGATTCAGGACATCTTCTGTCAAAATATCCGGGTACGTGTTAATTAATGATTTAATATAATCCCGGTCATTGACCTTGTCCAGGAAATCGGTTTTGCTAAATGGCAATTTATTCGCATAAATAGAAGCTATTTCCTTAATCGTTTTCCCTTCAGGTATTGTGACAGAATATATCGGGTCCTTCGCAACCCTGCCTTTATGCAGTGCCTTGATGAGCTTTTCAATATCCATAGAAGGGGAAAGCATGTAATTCCCCGCCTGAAGATTTGTCACGTTTTTCAGCTTTATGTAAAATTTGAATATCGTATCGTCCTTGATGAGCCCATTGTCTTCAAGGCGGGATGCAATATCCGATGTGGAGGAACCTGTCGGGATCTCAACCGCAATGTCCTCCTGGCTATCAGGATCAACCGGCTGTAAAGCAGATTTGACATACAAATAACCCGAGATACCACCGATAACTAATATCAGAATAGCTGAGATAATAATGATAGCGGCATACTTTCGGACGATTGTGGCATCCTTACTGCGTTGCAGCAGATTGTCTTTATAACTTCCTGACATTTTCTTTTTGGACATCCATTATCCCCCTCATCCGGCTTATGCTGCATAAATGTCAAGCATCGGCAGGGACCGGATTCAGCTTTCCGGACATTACTGATATTAATGTCTCAATTAATCGTTCACTCCGTCTTAAATAAAAGCTGATATCCCATCAAGATATCAGCCTGAAATCATTCGGCTTCATGTCTGATCCTCTTCATCAGCAATGGTATTGAGCATCTCCTCAACCATTTCCCATTCCTCATCAGACTCGATCGGGAAAAGAGAGAAATCCTCGTTCTGCTCATCCTCCTCATAGCGGAAGGCATATACTTCTACTTCGTCATTTTCCTGTTGCTCAGACGGCATAACTGCTAAATAAGAGTTGCCCGTCTCATCAACATCAAACGTGAATAACACGTCAAAAAGATGCTCTTCATCATTTTCATCAGGGATGACAATTCGTTCATTCTCTTCCAGTGCCATGACTACACTCCTTTAAATGTCTCTTGATCAAGATAAGTTTGCAAAATCATAACGGCTGCCATTTTATCAATAACTTTTTTGCGTTTTTGACGGCTCATATCCGCCTCAAGCAAAACGCGCTCTGCCGCCCGCGTCGACAAACGCTCATCCCAAAGCTGCACAGGTATATTAAACGCTTCCTTTACATGCTCAGCATAACGTTCAGAAGCTTCGCCGCGTTCACCGATCGAGCCATTCATATGCTTGGGAAGACCAACAACCGCTTTCGTTACCTCATGTTCTTTTATGATTTGTCCCAATTGACCATCGGCAGAGCAGATATCCTCTTCATCCCATTTGATAGTCGTAATACCTTGGGCAGTCACGCCTAAAGGATCACTTACTGCAACTCCGATTGTTTTGGAACCTACATCTAATCCGACAATTTTCATTTAGCTTTCCCTTTGCTGTTGTTTGAGATAAAATGTCACAACTTCCTCAATGACCTCATCCCGTTCAACTTTACGGATCAGATTCCGGGCATCCTTATATCTCGGAATATAAGCCGGATCACCGGATAATAAGTACCCTACAATCTGATTAATGGGATTATAGCCCTTTTCCTTAAGCGCCGCATGAACTGTGAGCAAGATATCATTTATATCATGATCAAAAGGCTCCTCAGAAAAATTAAACTTCATGGTTTTATCAATAGAGCTCATCGTGACACCTCATTCCGCATGTTTTACCTTTACTGGCTATTCTAACATGTCTATTTTACACATTATAGCTTTTATAGCAAATTGAATACAAGTTTGTCTAGACTTTTGAACGATTTGTAACATAATGATTCGCTGCTTTGAGAGCATCATTGATTTTTTCAGGCTGTTTGCCGCCGGCTTGGGCCATATCCGGACGGCCGCCGCCGCCACCGCCACATACTTCGGCTGCCTGTTTAATCAGATTGCCAGCATGAAAACCCTGATCAGTCAAATCATTTGTAATACCTGCAGCCAATTGCACTTTTTCTTCATTAGCTGCGGCAAGCAGGATAATCCCGGAGTCAAGCTTTTGTTTCAGGTCATCAACCATATCCCGGAGCTGATTCATATCTTTGGCATTGACTTGTTGTGCTAAAAGGGGAATGCCATTCACTGTTTCATATTGATCAACAAGGGATGATGTTTCCTGATTGGCCAATTTAGCATTGAGTGACTCATTTGTTTTATTTAGCGATTTTATGTCGTCATATAAACCTTTAACCCGTTCTGCGACTTTGTCCTCTGTGGTTTTCAGCAAATCAGCCGCTGTTTGTAATTGTATCAGCTTCTCATTGATAAATTGATAAGCCTGCTTGCTCGTAACGGCCTCCACTCTTCTTGTACCGGCACCGACGCCTGTTTCTGAAACAAGTTTAAATAAGCCAATCGTTCCTGTATTACTGACGTGACAGCCACCGCATAGTTCAATGCTGTAGTCGCCAATTTGAACAACCCGGACAACATCACCGTATTTCTCACCGAATAGTGCCATGGCGCCCATTTCTTTGGCCTCATCAAGCTTTTTGCGATCGATGACAACAGGCAGATTCTCCCAGATTTTTTCATTAACAATCTGCTCGATTTGCTGCAGTTCGTCCTGACTGACTGAACTAAAATGCGAAAAATCGAAGCGCAGACGATCAGGGGTTACAAGTGAACCCGACTGATTAACATGGTCACCAAGGACATCTTTCAGTGCCTGATGAAGCAAATGTGTCGCCGTATGATTTTTTATAATGCCTGTGCGGAAAGCATCATCGACCACTGCTGTTACCTTGTCACCCGAGCGAATGGTACCTTCTTTCACATGAATTTTATGGACATGCTGGCCTTTAGGCGCCTGCTGGACATCCTCAACCCATGCTGATGCACTGTTGGTATAAATCCAGCCATTATCACCGATTTGACCGCCACTCTCTGCGTAAAATGGTGTCTCTTTCAGAAACGTAAGTGCTTCTTCGCCCGCCTCAGCAGTATCGGCAAATGCTTGAGCCTTCACAATTGTCTCAATCGTTGTCACTGCTTCACGCTGGTCATAGCCGACAAACGCAGAGTCTATGTCCACTTCACCAAGTACGCCATCCTGAATCTGCATCGAATCCGTTTTTTGCCGAGCATTTCGAGCGCGTTCACGCTGTTTTTCCATTTCGCGTTCGAATCCTTGCTGATCAATCGTAAAATGATGCTCAGCTACATATTCTTCTGTCAATTCTTTCGGAAACCCATACGTATCGTACAACCGGAAGACTTCAGCACCCGGGAAGATGTCACTGCCCTTTTGCTGTTCTTTTTCGATAATAGCATTCAAAATATCCAAACCATCCTGCAGCGTTTCATGAAAGCGTTCTTCTTCTGCTTTAATAACATTTGCCACATGGCTGCTATCATTCAGGACATCCGGATAAAAGTCCTGCATAATGCTGCCGACTGTCGGGACGAGTTTATACATAAACGGCTCATCGATCCCCATTTGTTTAGCAAATCTGACGGAGCGACGGAGCAGACGGCGCAATACGTAGCCTCTGCCCTCATTGGAGGGAAGTGCTTTGTCACTGATAGCGAACGTAACCGTGCGAATATGATCAGCAATCACTTTAAATGCTGTATCATCCCGCTCGTTGTTGCCATATGTTTTTCCGGAGATCGTTTCTGTTTTCCGTATGAGCGGCATGAACAGATCTGTTTCAAAGTTAGTTGGCACATCCTGAATGACGGATACGATGCGTTCCAGCCCCATACCAGTATCGATGTTCTTTTTCGGCAGCGGGGTATAAGTGCCGTCAGGATTATGATTGTACTGGGAAAAGACGAGATTCCAAATTTCCAGATACCGCTCATTCTCACCGCCCGGGTACAATTCCGGATCGGATGGATCAGCCCCGTACCGTTCACCGCGATCATAAAAAATCTCTGAATTCGGGCCGCTTGGACCTTCGCCAATATCCCAAAAGTTTTCTTCAAGCCGGATGATGCGCTCTTTCGGAAGTTGGATCTGGTTAAGCCAGATATCGTAGGCTTCATCATCTTCCGGATGTACTGTCACGGCCAATCGTTCAGGATCAAAGCCAACCCATTTCTCACTTGTTAAAAACGCCCACGCAAACGCAATAGCCTCTTCTTTAAAATAGTCACCAATAGAGAAGTTCCCAAGCATTTCAAAAAATGTGTGATGTCTGGCTGTGAAACCGACATTTTCAATATCATTCGTTCGAATAGATTTTTGGGCGTTTACAAGCCGGGGATTATCCGGTACGACGCGTCCATCAAAATATTTTTTCAGGGTCGCTACACCACTGTTAATCCAGAGAAGTGTCGGATCATCCTGCGGTACAAGCGGTGCACTCGGCTCGATCTGATGGCCTTTTTCTTTAAAAAAATCCAAAAACATTTGACGCACTTGTGCTGACGTTAACTGTTTCATGCCCTTACCCTCCAGTAATCGTTAAGCTATTTTTCCGACTGAAAAACATACGCCCGCGTTATGTAACCGTTCATAAGAGTTAGCTGCTTTACAGTGGCATACAAGCTTGTACGAAATAAAAAATCTCCTCTCTAAATTTGTGTTAGAGACGAGATAACGTCGCGGTACCACCCTAATTATGAACAAAAGCATGTGCCTTCATTCATCACTCAGTCTGATAACGGTTTGGAACCGGCGGGAATTAGCCGCACTCAGGTTTAGCTTCCATGATTCAACGTCCGGGATTTCTTACAGCCTGTGGAAATCCCTCTCTATACATCACCGCTGACCTTAGCCTGGCCGGAAATGCTTTGAACGGAGGCTCATGTACTCAGAACCATCTGCGCATTAGATTATTTCGCTTATTATGCTGATAGTATAGTCAAGATTTTGCTGATTGTCAATTATTGTACCGCTCCCGCAAAAAATGCGACATGACAACTTTTAAAATGACCAGAAGCGGAACAGCTAATATCATGCCTATAACACCGCTTACCTGCCCGCCCAGCAATAGAGCAAAAATAATGGCGAGCGGATGGATCTGAATACTTCTGCCAACGATAAACGGCGACAGAAGATTGCCCTCAATCAGCTGGATAAGAAAAATACTGACTAAGACAAACAACGTTAATTTTCCGGAAATCGTTGCCGTGATCGCCACAGCTGGAGCAGCACCAATAATTGGGCCAAAGTAAGGAATAATATTCGTCAGCCCCATAATGATAGCTAGAAGCAAGGCATACGGGATGTCCCAGAATTTAAATACTGCATATGCCGCTAAAGCGACAAACAAACAAACAATAACCTGGCCCCGAATGTAATTGCCCAGTCCATTATCTATCGCCCGAATCAGTTCTCCAGCGTGCGCGTGATATTTTTGCGGAATCCACTTTTTGCCGTGTCGTTTAACAGTCGCGAAATCCTTCAGAAAGTAAAATACGATCACAGGGATCACCGTTATGACAATGATCATATCAAAAACTTTCGTAAAACGTTTCACCAAGTCCGTCAGCAAATTCTCAATATGGGCTTCAGCTTCATAAACAAGTTCATCCATTTTATCATGCACCGCTTCTGGTAAAAACGCTGTGTAGTCATATAGGTTGTAAATGAATTCGCGGTACATGCCAATCAGCTGGGGCAACTGCTCCTGCAGTTGATTCAATTGCTGAATAAAGGCAGGATAAACTCTGTAACCCAAATAGCCAAGACCCCCGAAAAAAAGGATATAAATCAGCAATATGGCCAGACTTCTTGGTATATGGCGTTCATAAAGTTTATCAATAACCGGATACAATAAATAAGCAATTAAGGCTGAAACTAAAAACGGGAGCAATAAATGCCACAAAAACGCTGCAATAGCCCCATATACCGGGAACAGTTTAACAAGCAGAAAAACGAATAAGAATACAAATATTCCTGTTACTGTCCAGAAAAGAAAATTCAATGGTTTATTGTCCTGGAACATATAAAGCACCCCCAGGAACAACATGATCAACTGATCGTGTGAGAACCGTTACCATTGAATTCTGCGCTCATTTTCCGTAAATAAATCATCCAGGGAACTTAATGACCCATCTGATTCCACCTGGTGGATTGCCAGTCGGTTATGTATTACGGACAGTTCAATAAAGCAATTCCAGCAGTAATAGTGCCGCGCCCCGATTTTTCCAATATTTTTCCCATTACAATTCGGGCAAACGAACATGGTAAAAGCTCCTTTTTATTAGGTCAGCTTTCACCAAATAACTGGTCGCTATACATCGCTGTCACATAAAATCGTAAGGCGATATAGCCGCTTCATCATTTTCTTCTGGCTGTTCATCGGATGAACCATCTACCAGCCGCTCCTGCAGTTTCTCAATTAAAGACGTATAGCGCTGATTGGTATCCTGACGTTTAACGCCATCTAAAAAAGCCTGCTTGTCGCCACAAATAACTAAGGATTGTTTGCTCCGGGTGATCGCTGTATACAGTAAGTTTTTCTTCAGCATACGCCGGTAGACAGGAAAAACCGGCAGCATAACAATCGGAAATTCGCTCCCTTGGGATTTATGAATGGAAATGCAGTAAGCGAGTGTTATATTAATATAATCTTTTCGCTCAAAGCTAATCTCCTTGCCTTCAAAGTCAATCACGAGCTGTTCAACATGATCGACATTTTCGTTTGCTGAAAATATGGCAGCAACTTCGCCAATATCCCCATTGTAAATCCCGTCTTCCGGCTGATTAACAAGCTGCAGCACTTTATCACCGACCCGGAACACAGCATCTTGTGTGCGTGCTTCACGCTTCTGCGGCGATGCTGGATTAATCAGTGCTTGCAAATGCTGATTAATCATCGTAATACCCGCCTGTGAGCGATACATGGGAGCCAGAACTTGTATATCCTTTACATCAATTCCCTTTTTTTGCGCACGATCAAAAACCGTTGTCACCACATCAATCAGCTGTTGTTCATGACAGGAAATAAAACTGAAGTCCTGAGCTTTTTCCAGAGCATGATGATCACAGGCGTCCTGTTTAATCGCATGTGCCAGCTCGATAATTTTCGATCCTTCTTTTTGCCGGTACACATCCTGCAGACTAACATAAGGAATCTGCCCACTCGTCAAAAGATCAGCCAGAACCTGGCCAGGCCCAACAGAGGGAAGCTGATCCTCATCCCCCACCAGCAGTACCTGCATATCATCGGGAATCGCCTTAAACAGGCTGTTTGCCAGCCAGATATCAACCATGGAAAACTCATCAACAATTAAATAACGGCCTTTAAGCGGATCATAGTCATCTTTTTCAAAGCCGTTTTGACCATCCCAGCCCAACAATTTGTGAATAGTCACGGCTGGAAGGCCGGTTGACTCAGTCAGGCGTTTAGCCGCCCGTCCAGTAGGCGCCGTCAAAATGAACGGGTAATCGGCATCATCACTATATGAATCAGGGTCTATCGACAAGTTATGAATCTCAGCAAAGGCGTTCAGTATGCCTTTGATAACCGTTGTCTTCCCTGTGCCTGGGCCGCCTGTTACAATCATCAGCTCAGAACTGATAGCTTCTTGGATCGCTTCAAACTGCTCTTTGCCATAACTGAGCACTTCTTGTTCCTCGACATCGCCGATGATTTTCATCAGTTCAGCCAAGGGCGTATCATGCTCAACTGATTTGCTGAGCAGCCGATCAACATTTCCAGCAAACCCGTTTTCCGCATAATAAAGCGAGGGGAGGTACACATTCCCTTCATACATGATCACAGTCTTATCACGATTCAATTCTTCCAGCCGATTTTGCACCATGTCGATTGTAAGCTCCGCGTCCGGTTGAGTTAAAAGCGTCACAACCTGATGAATACACTCCTCAACTGGCAAGTAAACATGACCATCCTGGATATTCTGCTGCAGCACATAAACGCACCCGGCTCCAATCCGGTTTGCGTGTGTTAAAGACAAACCGTTCTCCTGGGCAATCTGGTCAGCGGTATGAAACCCAAACCCTTCAATATTAAGCACAAATTGATAAGGATCTTCCTGCAGTACGCTGACGGTTTCATCCTGATATTCTTTATACATTTTTTGTGCAAGTTTTAGACCAATTCCATATTTAGCCAGATAAACGGCAGCATACTCGAAGCCCTGATTTTCTTTTAACGTTTTTACAAGCTGGTCAGCTTTATCCTGTTTCAGCCCGGGAATCTGCCTCAGAACACTGGGATCATTTAATATACTGGAAACAGCGTTAGTCCCCAGCGTTTCGACAATTTTCCGGGCCGTTTTTTGGCCGATTCCGTAAAACAGATCACTGGAAAGATAATCAATTAACCCATCTTTGGTATCGGGAATAAACGTCTTATAAGAAGTTACATTATACTGCAGTCCGAACTTGGGGTGCCGCTCAAAATCACCATAAAAATAATAGGCAGCCGAATCCTGCAGATCCGAAAAATAACCTTTAATCACGATGTCCTTTTCCTGATAATCCTCATTGGTCGCAAGAACTTTAATTTTAGCAATTGAGAAATTTTCCTGCTCATTACGAAAAATCGTATGCAGCAGCTCCCCTTTAATATAGCCATACGCCGTTTGGGTTTGTTGATCTGTTGCCATACGGATTACCTCACTATCTTACGCGTCAGAATTATGCCATACATCCATAATCTGTTTCTTGGCATTGGAAGCCAGCATGTGCTCAGGCTGGATGGCCAACGCCTGATCAAAATGGTCTAGAGCTCCCTCAAGATCCTCTTCATACAACGCAATAACCCCGAGATTATAATGCGCATCACTGTGCGACTCATCCAATTTCAGGACCTGTTTGAAAATCGGTTTGGCATCATCGATATACTCACCCTGGGCAAGTGACAACCCATACTGAAATAAATAATCTGCCTCATTTGGATCCAGCTCAGCTGCACGCATTAAATACGGAAGCGCCAGCTTGTAATCCTCCTGGTGAAAGAAAGTCATACCGAGCAAATAATAAACATCTGCTTCTTCCAGTCCGATTTCAACCGCCTGAAAAAAATGCTTTTGGGCTGTTGCAAAATCTGCCTGATCATAATACAGGCTCCCCAGCCCATAATAGGCTGTTGCTGCATTCTGATCCAGCTCAATCGCCCGGTTGTAGAAAAGCTCAGCGCGCTCTGTATCATTAATATGCAACAACAAATTGCCAAAGTTGATATAGCCGACCGGATCCTTAGGACTTTCTTCAATAATGGCATTAAACAGCCCTGCTGCTTCTTCATATTTTTGCTCTTTCATCAACTCAATCGCCTGCTGGTTTTTATCTTCCATTATGTCACCTCGTTAACTGTCTAAAGTAGCATGCTGCTGTCATGGTTCAGCCGACATAGTCAAGATACGTGTCATCTTTTAGAACCTCATCAATTGTCCCGCCGCCGAGACAAACCTCGTCATCATAAAAGACGACCGATTGTCCAGGCGTGATTGCACGCTGTGTATCATGGAAAGCAACATGAACATTGCCATCTTCCTTTTTGGTAACGGTTACCCCGCAATCCGGCTGACGGTAACGGAATTTAGCTGTGCAGGTAAATTGATCAGGCATCTCTCTAATCCAATTAACCTCTGAGGCAACTAGACTGTCAGAATACAAATTGTCATTATAAAAGCCCTGTCCGACGTACAGAATATTATCATCGAGGTTTTTCCCGACAACAAACCATGGTTCACCAGCTCCGCCGATGCCAAGTCCCTGGCGCTGTCCAAGCGTATAATACATCAGACCGTCATGAGTGCCTTTTTCGACACCGTCCAGTGTTTGCATCAGTCCTGGCTGTGCTGGCAAGTAGCTGCTTAAAAATTCCTTGAAGTTACGTTCGCCGATAAAACAGATACCGGTACTGTCCTTTTTCGATGCTGTCACCAGATCATTTTGGTGAGCAATTTCCCTGACTTCATTTTTAGTCATATCCCCTAAAGGAAACATAACCTTCTCCAGAACATCTGATGTCAGCTGATTCAGAAAGTATGTCTGATCTTTATTATCATCCACACCCCGCAGCATGTCATAATGTCCATTATTCTCTCTCACGCGGGCGAAATGGCCTGTCGCCAGGTAATCGGCACCAAGCGACATGGCATGATCCAAAAATGCTTTAAACTTAATTTCTTTGTTGCACATAACATCTGGGTTGGGTGTTCGGCCTGATTGATATTCATCAAGAAAATAAGTGAACACTTTATCCCAGTACTGTTTCTCGAAATTGACGGCAAAATAGGGGATGTCCAGCTGATTGCAGACGCGGACAACATCATCATAATCGTCGGTCGCCGTACAGACGCCATTTTCATCAGTATCATCCCAATTTTTCATAAAAATGCCAACGACATCATAGCCTTGCTGTTTCAGAAGCAGTGCCGCGACAGACGAGTCTACGCCACCGCTCATACCAACAACTACCCGTGTATCCTCATTTCGTTTCATAAATAGTCACCGCCTTTTAACTGGTTAAACGTTTAACGATCTTAGCAACACGATCAGCTGCTTCGATCACATTTTCTGTCGTATTAAACGATCCGAAACTGAAACGGATCGAATTCATGATGCGTTCATCATTGTCCTGATACATGGCCGCGAGAACATGCGAGGGTTCAATTGAGCCTGCTGTGCAAGCACTTCCGCTTGAAGCTGCTACGCCTTCCAAATCGAAATTGGTCAGCAAAGACTCAACACCAGTTCCTGGAAAACTAAGATTAACAATAGAAGCAATACTGTCATCCAGCTTGCCATTTACAGTATAAGTGATGCCATCAGCAGTCAGCCGCTCCATAAACTGTTCCCTGAACTGACTGTACTTCCCTCGTCTCTCAGCTTTGTTTGCCATCACCAGCTCAACCGCTGTCTGGAAACCGACGACACCTGCCATGTTTTCTGTTCCCGGCCGGTGCTGCCGTTCCTGCTCACCGCCGTGCTGACGTGCCTCCAGTTTAATACCATCAGCTGCATATAAGAAGCCGACCCCTTTTGGGCCATTAATTTTGTGTGAGGACGCTGACAGCAGATCAATCCCGGTCTGGTTAACATCAATATCGATTAAACCAAAAGCCTGAACAGCATCGGTGTGAAAATAGGCCTGATGATCTGATAAAATCTCAGCAGCCGCCTCAATCGGCTGAATAACGCCTGTTTCATTATTGACGTACATAATAGAAACCAGGATTGTTTCCGGCGTCAAAGCGGCTTTCAGCTCATCCGGATTGATACGGCCTGTTTCATCAACAGACAAATAAGTGACACTGAAACCGAGCTGTTCTAAATACGCAGCCGTATCCAATACAGCATGATGCTCTTGAGCCGTTGTAATAATATGATTGCCTTTTGCCTGATTAGCCAGAGAGGTCCCGATCAGTGCCAAGTTATCTGCCTCTGTGCCGCCGCTGGTGAAAACAATCTCTTTTTCATCAGCCTGAATGCTTTTAGCCATACTGCGCCGTGCTTCATCAAGATACTGGCGGGCTTTCCGGCCAAACCTATGCACACTTGATGGATTGCCGAACACAGTCGTCATAACTGGCTGCATGGCTTCAGCTACCTGGGGATCCATCGGTGTTGTGGCTGCATGATCCAAATATATATGATCCATGGTTAATGCCCTTTCTATCTTAAAATAATTTAAATGTAAAACATGTACGTATTCTGATGCTGATCGTTTTCGTGCCGACGCAAATCTTCCAAAGTCGTGGTATCCAGCACATCTTTAACAGCATCACGAATGCGTATCCATAAAGCCTGTTTCGCTGGCTCTTCGTCCTCCATTCCTTCAACAGGCGTGATTGGCCCTTCCAGCACGCGAATGATATCACCGGTTTTTATGTCGCGCGGATCCTGTGCCAGCACATAACCACCATACGCGCCACGAACACTTTTCACCAGTCCAGCGTTTTTTAAAGGGGATGCCAGCTGTTCCAGATAATGTTCGGACAGTCCCTTCTCCCGTGCAATGGTCTTTAACGAAATTGGGCCATTGCCATGGTTTCGTGCCAGTTCAAGCATAATGGTTAAGCCGTAGCGTCCTTTTGTGGAAATCTTCATTTTAAAACACCCCGCGACATCGCTAAATCTGTTAGTCATTGTTGCTCTCTAAATAACCATTATAGCATGAATCACCTGTTTCTTGCATTTTAGCATAATCCGCTTTACGCTTTTACATAGACAGCTCATATCATTTTTATAAAGGACGATCAAAATGAACCAAAAACCACTCGCTTATCGTATGCGGCCCGACCATATAAACGATATTATCGGACAGGAGCACCTGGTTAGCCAAGGGAAAATCTTAAACCGCATGGTCCAGGCCAGCCGTCTGGCGCCCATGATCCTTTTTGGGCCACCCGGCACTGGCAAAACCTCTCTTGCTTACGCTCTGGCCAGGAGCCTGAATATCCAAGTAAAAATGCTGAATGCTGTGGTTGATAAGAAAAAGGACATGGAAATTGTCGTTGAAGAAGCCAAAATGAGCGGCCAGGTTGTCCTGGTGCTCGATGAAGTGCACCGTTTGGATAAATCAAAACAGGACTTTTTGCTCCCGCATATTGAAAGCAATCTCTTGACACTGATCGGCTGTACAACGAGCAACCCTTATCATTCTATTAACCCGGCCATACGCAGCCGCTGCCATTTATTCGAGCTGCACCCATTAACGGTAGCCAATATGAAAACAGCTGTCAGCCGGGCCATTGATGACGATACAAACGGCCTTGGGTCTGAACCAGTCGTGTTAACGGATGAAGCGCTTGAGCATTTGGCATTTGCTGCCAACGGGGATATGCGTGCAGCTTTGAATGGTCTTGAACTTGCCGTCTCATCAACCCCTAAAGACGCGAAAGGTAACATTGTTTTGACACTTGAAGCTGCTGAAGAATGCATGCAGAAAAAAAGTTTCACACATGATAAAGATGGCGACGCGCATTATGATGTTTTATCCGCTTTCCAAAAATCCATACGGGGAAGCGATGCCAATGCCGCCTTACATTATCTGGGGCGCCTGATTGAAGCTGGTGATCTCGACAGCATCGCGCGCCGCATGGTGGTCTGTGCTTACGAGGATATTGGCCTTGCTAATCCGCAAGCCGGACCGCGTGCCGTTACAGCTGTTCAGGCCGCGGAGCGTGTTGGATTTCCAGAGGCGCGCATACCGCTGGCATCAGCTGTTGTCGAACTGGCTCTCTCACCTAAGTCCAATACGGCTTACAAAGCGCTTGACGAAGCTCTGAGCGATATTCGCAGCGGCAAAAGCGGTGACGTCCCAGCCCACCTGAAAGACAGCCATTATCAGGGAGCTCAAGCAATGGGGCGGGGACTCGCGTATCAGTATCCTCACAATTATGAAGGCAGCTGGGTGAACCAGCAATATCTGCCGGATACGATTAAAGACAAAACATATTACAAGCCAAAAGCCAGCAGTAAATTTGAACAGCAGTTAAAAAGGATTCATGAAAATATTCAATCTGAAAAAAATAATACTAGATTCTAGAGGTATAATTCCTTTTTCATACGGTCAAACTAAACAATACAGCTAACAATTCGCTAGAAATATTGCTTTTGATCGTAATTGAAAAAGGAGTTGACTATAATGACAAAAGTTAGACAGGATGCATGGTCCCACGAAGATGATTTATTACTGGCGGAAACCGTATTGCGGCATATCCGGGAAGGCAGCACACAATTAAATGCCTTTGAAGAAGTAGGCGATCAGTTAAACCGGACTTCTGCCGCTTGCGGCTTTCGCTGGAATGCTGAAGTACGCAATAAATACCATGATGCTATCGAACTTGCCAAACGGCAGCGAAAAGAGAAAAAGCGGGCCGCTGCTTCTCAAGAAAGACAGCCGGTTTTATCCGCGGCAGACTCAGCAGAAAGTGACAGGAATCTGCCCCAGCCAGTTCCAGTTACTACAGAAATGGAAACGGCTCAAGAGACCCTGACGCTTAAAAGCGTTATTCAATACTTGCAGCAGTTTAACGAGGACTATCATGCTTCCAGCCAGGCTCAAAAGTCATTGGAGCAAATGGAACAGGAAAATGAGCAGCTTCGTTACCAGGTGCGTGATCTGGAAAGCCAGTTAACACAAACATCCCAAAAGCTTAAAGCTGTTCAGGAAGACTATCAAGTGTTTATGCAGATTATGGACAAGGCCCGCAAAATGACTGTTTTTGATAAGCAGCAGGACAGTTCTGAAGCACCGGCATTCCGGATGGATAAGAACGGAAATCTTGAACAAGTCGCCGACAGCTCATCACACCAATAGAGATGGCCTTTCCGTTTTTAAATATAAAAGGAACCGGCAGTCTGCCGATTCCTCTTTGGGACATATGTATCTATCAATCCCAATTGTGCCGTCTGTTGTCCAGTTTTGAACCCGCTTCAGGCAGGTGGGTGCCCTGTTCCATATCTATTGTGCTTCCCCGTATCGGGGCGTGCACGCAATATGAAAACCTATGTGGGCTCCCTTGTATATAGATGTTCGGTCAAAATGAATGTAACAGACGCACACATCAGGATTGAACGTTCAGCTGATTAACTGTAAATTCATATTAACATAACGGTCATGGATGATCAATATTGAATCACCCAATAAGTAAAATGGTAACTATTACAAGTCGTTAATCACGACACCATCACTCATATTTGGTTCTAATTGACAGTTCATCCAATTGTTTATCAGCTACTTGACTTGGCGCATCTGTCAGCAAATCAGAGGCTGAGGCGGTCTTAGGGAACAGAATGGTATCCCGCAGGTTTGATCTGCCTGCCAGCAGCATAACAATCCTGTCGAGGCCAAGCGCAACGCCACCATGTGGCGGTGTTCCGTACTCAAGTGCCTCAAGCAAAAATCCAAATTGCTCCTCTGCTTCTTCCGGACTGAATCCTAAAACATCAAAAAGTTTATCCTGCTGGTCCCGTTTATAGTTACGTAACGAGCCGCCCCCCAATTCATAGCCATTCAGCACAAGATCATATGCATTGGCCCGGACACTTCCCGGATCAGTATCCAGCTTATCCATATCTTCTTCAAATGGTTTCGTGAACGGATGGTGAGCGGCATCATAGCGCTCCTCATCTTCGTCATACTCCAATAGCGGCCAGTCAGTAACCCAGAGGAAATTGAAGCGATTCTCATCAATCAGCTCCAATTCTTTACCCAGCTTAAGCCGCAGAGCACCTAAACTGTCATAAACAACTGATGCTTTGTCAGCGCCAAAAAGCAGCAAATCGCCTTCTTCAGCTTCGGCTCGGTCAATCAGGCTATTTGCCTCCTCGTCTGTCAAAAACTTAGCAATCGGACCAGTAACTTGTCCGTCCTCAATTTTTAGCCAAGGCAAACCTTTGGCACCATAGACTTTAACAAATTCGGTTAATTGATCAATATCCTTGCGGGAATAACGGGCTGCCTGACCCTTAACATTTAACAAACTGACCTTCCCGCCAGTATCCAATGCACCTTTAAATACCTTAAATGATGATTGAGCTAAAATATCCGACACATGAATTAGTTCCAGACCGAATCGCGTATCTGGCTTATCTGAACCGAATCGTTCCATTGCCTCACGATAAGGCATTTTTTGCAATGGCAGCGGCATATCCACACCTGTTGCTTCTTTTAAGACGTGCTTCATCATCTTTTCAGTCATATCCATGATCTCATCACTTGTCATAAACGAGGTTTCAATATCAATCTGTGTGAACTCCGGCTGCCGATCAGCCCGCAAGTCCTCATCACGGAAGCAGCGAGCGATTTGATAATATTTTTCAAAGCCGCTCATCATGATCAGTTGTTTAAACAACTGCGGTGATTGCGGAAGTGCATAAAATTCACCTTGATGGACACGGCTCGGCACCAGATAATCCCGGGCACCCTCTGGCGTGCTTTTTGTAAGAATTGGTGTTTCCATTTCAATAAACCCGTCATCATTCAAAAAGTTCCGGACAGCCTGGGTTATACGGTGACGCATTTTAAACGTTTCCTGCAGTGATGAACGACGCAGATCAATATAGCGATATTTCAAGCGCAAGTCTTCACTGACCTCTGTTTCGTCTTCAATCAGAAACGGAGGTGTTTTAGCCTTATTTAAAACGCTGGCTTCTGACGCCAAAACTTCAACGCGTCCTGTTCCGATAGCCGGATTTACTGTACTTGGATCACGCTCAACGACTTTACCTTTCACTTCCAAAACATATTCCGATCTGACTTCCTCAGCGGTTTTCAGAGCTTCCTGGGAATGATCCGGGTTAAACACAATTTGGACGATACCGGATTTGTCACGCAAATCAATAAAGATAAGGCCGCCCAAATCACGGCGCGTTTGTACCCAGCCTTTTAATGAGATTGTCTGTTCAACATCTTTAACTTCCAATGTACCTGCTAATGTTCGTTCACTCATCAACATTTCCTCCTGACAGCTTGCCTTGCAAGTAGTTTGCGAGTTGTGCTAAAGGCACTTCTTGTTGCTCGCCTGTACGCATATCTTTCACATTAATCACTTGCTGCTCAATTTCACTCTCACCTAATACAAGCACAAATTTGGCTTGGTATCGATCTGCTGCTTTGAACTGTGCTTTCATTTTGCGGTCCTGGTAGTCTCTGTCAACCTGAATGCCTTTACGGCGCAATTCATGGGCAATTTGGACTGAGGCCTCATCCGCCTCATCACCAACCGTCACCAGAAAACAATCCAGCTCCTCATCAGTCGGTATGGTGATGTTTTCAGCTTCCAGCGCCATCAGCAGACGTTCCAGTCCCATGCCGAACCCGATGCCTGGCGTACTCGGTCCGCCCAATTCTTCGACCAATCCATTATATCTGCCGCCGCCGGCCAGGGTAGTGATCGCTCCGAATCCTTCTGCCTCGCTCATAATTTCAAAAGCAGTATGGTTATAATAGTCAAGGCCCCGGACAAGCGTAGGATCAACTTCATAGTCAATTCCCATTGCGGTGAGATAGTTCTTAACTTTTTCAAAATACATGGTCGAAGCGTCATTCAAGTAATCGAGAACGGAAGGTGCTGTCTTCATAGCAGGATGGTCCTGATCTGTCTTACAATCCAAAATACGCAGCGGATTTTGCGTTAAACGTGTTTGGCAATCACTGCATAATTCATCTTTATAAGGCGTAAAATGATTCACAAGTGCCTCCCGGTGATTTACCCGGCTTTCTTGATCACCGAGTGAGTTAATGACGAGTTTCAGAGATGAAAGGCCAAGTTCCTTATATACTGACATCGCCAGGTCGATAATTTCTGCATCAATTGCCGGATCAGCACTGCCCATTGCCTCGACCCCGAATTGGTTCATTTGCCGCATCCGCCCTTTTTGCGGCCGCTCATACCGGAACATTTCGGCAAAATAATATAATTTAACCGGCTGAGTCGGATAACCATGCATTTTATGCTCGATAAACGAGCGGACAACCGATGCCGTTCCTTCGGGGCGCAGTGTCAGACTGCGGCCGCCGCGGTCTTCGAATGTATACATTTCCTTCTGAACAATGTCAGTTGAATCACCGACGCCTCGCTGAAACACCTCTGTATGCTCAAACAATGGTGTTCTTATTTCATCAAAATGATATCTGCGGCAAATATCTTTGATTGTATTTTCAATAAACTGCCATTTGGCAGCCTCTTCGGGTAAAATATCAAACGTTCCCCGTGGAGCCTTCATGCTCATTGTCCATACCTCCAACTCGATTGTGATTGTTACACAGTTTTTAACCCGGGCGGTTTTGCCCCTGCCGTCTACAACATATAAAAAGCCCCCTCCCCTTATAAATAAGGGACGGGAGCTTACCCGCGTTGCCACCCTGGTTGATGTCTCTAACATCCGCTCACAGCAGTTAACGCCTGCACACGTCTGCAACTACTTCGAAAACAGCTGACATTGTCGGAGCGCTTCCGATAATGCTTTTGCTGCAGCTGCTCCTGTTCGATACAGAGCCCAAGGAATGTCGTTCATCAGGACTTATGCAAAAATGTTCTCAGCCTCTGACATCTTCTCTCTTGGCATAAGGAATCTGACTACTCTTTCCTTCGTTGGCTTTACTATTAGCGCTCTTGAATGATTACTATATTAAGATGTCACATCCCCGTTGTCAAGTACGAGTTACTTTTTTCCTCAGTCTTTGCACCGCACCCAGTGAGATGCCTAATTCTTCTGATATCTCCATATGCTGAAAGCTGTCTTCAATTTCCATGAACCGATGAAAGTCAACCCCGTAAATATCATTACTAACGTTTGAGCGCGATTGCTTGTCCTGAAAACGCATAGCAGATTCCTCCCTTGTTACCGTTAGTCTTACCGATTCAGTCACTTTTAATCATCGGTGGCAGGAATCTGATGCAATCAGAATTTATGATGTCACTGACAAGACACAGCGTATCTATCGTTCCCTAATGTCGTTACTTTGTTTCAGCACTGTCCAATATAATCGTTACAGGTCCGTCATTCGTGAGCTGAATCTGCATTTCTTCACCAAATTCACCTGTCTTCACATCAACATGATGCGCTTTGATTTGTTCATTAAAATAGTCATAAAGAGCCCTTGCTTGTTCAGGTTTTGCAGCTTGCAAATAATTAGGGCGCCTTCCTTTACGCGTATCCGCATACAGTGTGAATTGAGATATTGACAATACGTCGTAAGATATATCCTTTAAAGAATGGTTCATTTTACCATCTTCGTCTGAGAAAATCCGTAGATTGACAAGCTTATTGACAAGATAATCCGCATCTGTTTCTGTATCCTCATGCGTAACACCAAGCAGAACAACCAGACCGTGGTTGATTGCCCCAACAACTGATTCATTTACTGTTACGCTCGCATCTCTCGCCCGCTGAATAACTGCCTTCATGCTTCAACCCCTTATTCTCTAATGGTTTATTGAATAATCCGTGTCACAGTATAAATATCTTTTATCTGTTTAATTCGCTTCACAACCCGTTTCAAATGACTTTTATCATGAATCAGAATGGTGATATGAATCACAGCCATTCGCTTCCGGTCTGAGCGGCCATTAACGTAAGTAATATTTGTTTTGGTTTCGTTGACTGCCTGTAGCACTTCATTCACCAGGCCGCGACGGTCATACCCGGAAATTTCCAGATCAACATGATACTGTTTCTTATTTGACTGATTAGTTTCCCACTCAACATGCAGTCGCCGCTGATCATCCTCATCTGACTGGACATTAGGGCAATCCGTACGATGAACAGATACGCCCCGTCCTTTGGTAATATAGCCAGTAATTGGATCACCGGGCACCGGGTTACAGCATTTGGCTAACCGAATCAGTAAGTTGTCGACACCTTCTACTTTGACACCTGAATCCCCTTTTTGCACTTCTTGCGTTAATTTATCTGGTTTAATGTCTTCGATGGATTCTTCCAGGTGCTGTTTTTTCTGTTTAGCCTGGCGTACCTTATCTGTTAAACGATTCGCAATTAAGGCGGCGGTAATACCCTGATAACCAACTGCAGCATACATGTCGTTCTCAGTTGAAAAACTATATTTTTCATATACACGTTTTAAATTGTCCTGAGTCAGAACCTGTTTTGGCTCGATGCCAAGAGCGCGGATTTCTTTATCAACCGCCTCTTTTCCTTTGCTGATATTTTCATCACGTCGCTGTTTTTTAAAAAACTGTTTAATTTTGGTTTTCGCCTGAGATGTCTGGGTGATCGCCAGCCAATCCTGTGATGGACCGTAGGAATGCTGAGAGGTCATAACATCAACAATATCACCATTCCTCAGCTGATAATCCAGCGGTTCCATTTTACCGTTCACTTTAGCGCCAACCGTCTTGTTGCCGACTTCCGTATGAATTTTGTAGGCAAAATCAAGCGGCACTGAGCCAGAGGGCAATTCAATAACGTCCCCTTTGGGTGTAAAAACATACACCATATCCGAAAACAAATCAATTTTTAATGTTTCCATAAATTCTTCGGCATCATGGGTTTCACTTTGCCAATCAAGAATTTCCCGAAACCAGGTCAATCTATCCTCAAATGACTGACTTCCCTTCGACAGCTGTTTTCCTTCCTTATAAGCCCAGTGTGCAGCTATCCCATATTCAGCAATTTCATGCATTTCTTGGGTCCGTATCTGTACTTCAAGCGGGTCACCTTGTGGACCAATAACCGTTGTATGCAATGACTGATAGAGATTCAGTTTCGGCATAGCAATATAATCTTTGAATCTGCCCGGCATCGGTTTCCAACGTGTATGAATAATGCCAAGTACGGCGTAGCAATCTTTTACACTGTTAACAATAATCCGAATGGCCAGTAAATCATAAATCTCATTGAATTGTTTGCTTTGCTTAACCATTTTCCGATAAATACTGTACAAATGTTTGGGTCTGCCGGAAACATCAGCCTCGATGCTGAAATCATTTAATTGATCATTCAATTCATTCATCACATCATCAATATAGGATTCCCGTTCATTGCGTTTTTGTTTCATAAGCTGAACAATCCGGTAATATTGCTGCGGGTTCAGGTAACGCAATGCGGTATCTTCAAGTTCCCATTTGATTGTTGATATTCCCAGCCGGTGAGCTAAAGGGGCGAATATTTCAAGCGTTTCATTGGATATACTGCGCTGTTTTTCAGGCCGCAAATACTTCAGTGTCCGCATGTTGTGCAGCCGATCAGCAAGTTTAATCAGGATGACCCGGATGTCTTTTGCCATCGCCACAAACATTTTGCGGTGATTTTCCGCCTGGATAGCTTCTTTTGATTTATATTTGATTTTGCCGAGCTTCGTCACACCATCAACCAGCATGGCCAGTTCATGACCGAATGAATCTTCCAATTCATTCAATGTCACCGGTGTATCCTCCACAACGTCATGCAAAAAACCGCCTGCAATGGTCACCGGGTCCAGCTCAAGTTCAACCAGAATCCCGGCAACCTGAATCGGATGAATAATATAAGCTTCACCTGATTTCCGGAACTGATCCTTATGGGCATTCTCCGCAAACGTATAAACACGGCGCAGGTAATCTGCATCCTCTTCCGTCAAATAACGGCGGGCTTCATTAATCACGTCGTCACTTGTCAGCGTCGTTTCCTTAGCCATTAACATCACCTGATTTCACTTTCACTGTACTTTCTGATTGTTCAGCCCAGTGCTAAATCTCTTGTACCGTTCACATATCGATACGAAGGACTTCAATGTCTGTTCTTACAGTATTGAAAAAATTTGCTGAAATGTAAAGAAAAAACGTTTATTATGTCTGTTTTCGCACGCTTCGAGTCAGCTTAATGCGTTAAAACAAACACACCTTAGGCAGCCGCTAGTAATGGATTAATGTCAATACATCATAGCCATCCAATTTAGCTGAACCATTTAAATAGGACAGTTCAACCAGAAAGGCACAGCCGACGACAATACCCCCCAGCTGCTCGACTAATTTAATCGTTGCTTCAATCGTACCGCCCGTTGCCAGAAGGTCATCTGTGATAAGAACACGCTGGCCAGGCTGAATAGCATCCTGATGAATCGTCAGGACATTCTGACCGTATTCAAGTCCGTAATCGACTTTTATCACATCACGCGGCAATTTCCCTTCTTTCCTGACAGGGGCAAAGCCAACTTCCATTGCATAAGAAACAGGACAGCCAATAATAAATCCGCGCGCTTCAGGTCCCACAACAAGATCAATTTCTTTTTCACGAGCAAAGGTGACAATTTCATCTGTAGCTGATTTAAAAGCTTTCCCGTTATTCATCAAAGGTGTGATATCTTTAAATTGAACGCCGTCTTTAGGCCAATCTTCCACAATTTCGACATAATTTTTATAGTCCATAAGCCATTTCCTCCCCAGACGCTTGTACGTCTTTCATACATGCTATTAGCCACGATTGCAATTCATCATAAGTTGAGTAGTATAACGTTTTCTCAATTTTGGCCTGTTCCAGTCGTTCCTGGTAAATCGCCGATTCTGTTAAATCCCGTTTAACAGGCTCCATATTTAACTCAATCGTGCCATCCGTCATTTTAACAAAACCGAGGTCAAAAAACACATCTGCCATAAACTGCAAATGATCCTTTGTCCATCCTTTAGCGTCCATGATCATAGGAAAATCATGACGCATATCCAATTGCTTTCGTTGCAGCAGATGCTTATAGAGCCATTTAAAGTCCTCTTTTGACGGGAAAACATTCATAAATGCACTGTTCGTCACTTGGAAACAGACATGAATATTCTCAGGCTGCAGCTTTTGCAGCATCATGTGCAATGTTCGCAAGTCAGTTGGCAAATCAAACAAAAATAGTGTATCGCCACCCACCAGGCTGTCTATGGCCGCATCATATGTCATCCGCGTAACATGATCCGGCAGCTGATCTTCATCCGGCAATGATCTGTAAACAGCTATCTGCTTCCTTTGAGGATTTACGAAACGTGTCATATCAACGTTTCTTTGTCCCCGGTGGTCAAACAATTGCCATTCATCAATTTTCATATCCTGCATGATAATCTGAACTTTGCGAAAGCCATTCCATTCATTAATGCCGAGTTCTCCGACCACCGATACCTGCGTTTGCGGTGTCATATAATCGTATAAATCGCCTAATCCAAAACCAATAGCATCAAGTGTCTTTTGCTGGTTATGAAATTGCAGTTTCAAATGATTTTTACGCTGACCGACCTGCTTAGCAGCAGCCGGCAGTTCTTTTATATGAAAAACTGGCTTGGGATTCGCCATCCCAAATGGTGCCAGCTGGGCCATTTCCTCAACCAATTCCTGATTAGCTTCCGGCAGAGCAATCGACTTTGTAACAGCTATCTCCTGTGTAAAATCTGCTGAATCCAGCTGCTCATAAATCAAATGATGCAATTCTGATTTAAGGGTGTCAAAGTTGTCCAAAGGCATCGTCATCCCAGCTGCCTGGGCATGGCCGCCAAAATGGGTGAAAAGCTCTTTTACTCGCATACAATTGCTGAATAAATCAAAAGCTGGAATACTTCTAGCGGATCCTTTCATAGTGCCTTCTTCCGGGAATATGGACATCACAATGGCCGGCCTGTCGTATTTCCGGACCAGATTGGCAGCTACAATGCCCAGCACACCCTGATTCCAACCTTCTTTGGCTGCCACAATAACACCTTGATCACCGACTGGCGCTATCATGTCCTCTGCTTCTTTAACAATAGTATTAACGATTTCCTGCCGTTTTTGATTAATCGACTGGACGGTCTCAGCCATCTGACTGGCTTCCTCCTGATTATCGCTCAACAGCAGCTGAACAGCTAAATTGGCATCCTGCAAACGGCCGACAGCATTAATTCTGGGCCCAAGTGAAAAGCCTATGTCCTCTTCATCAACACTTCCTTCAATACCAGACACTTTCTTAAGAGCGATTAAACCTGGTTTCGTCGCAGCGGACAAAGCTTTTAAACCAAGTGAGGCAAAAACCCGGTTCTCACCTCTTAATGGAACCATATCAGCAATTGTCCCAATCGCAAGCCAGTCGAGAAATTGTTCAGGAAAGTACCCGAGCAGTCTCTCCGCAAACTTGACCGCGACGCCTGCTCCCGCCAGATCTTTAAATGGATAAGACGGTGAACAGTTTGGATGGATCGTCGCATAAGCATCCGGCAGCACTTCCTGCGGCTCGTGATGGTCGGTGATGATCAAATCAATGCCCAGCTGTTTGGCAACCTCAGCTTCGTGAACAGCCGCAATCCCGGTATCCACAGTTATGATTAGCCGACAGCCATTCGCAGACGCTGCTTTAAATGCTTCTTCATTCGGACCATAGCCTTCTGTGAATCGATTAGGAATATAATAATCACAATTCGCTCCCAGTTCCTTCAGCGTTTGAATCATGATCGCTGTGGACGTTACGCCATCAGCATCGTAATCCCCGTATACAAGAATCTTTTCACCTGTATTTATACTTTGATAGACACGTTCTGCCGCTTCATCGATCATCGACAACAACTGCACAGAATTAATATGAGCCAATTCTGGCGACAAAAACCTAGCAGCCTCTTCATCTGATGTAATGCCCAGCTTTATAAGCATTTCTTTCATAAACGGTGAGAAACGACGGGATTCCCACTGTGCTGTATCGTGATATTCATCGGCAAAGTTCCATTTCATTTTGCTTTCTAACATAAGCTCACCTCTGACGCCCATCAGTATACAAGAGATCAGCTTTGGGGGCAATCGCGGGTTTATTCCAAGCCGGTATTCATCCGTTAAATTTAACCTAAAAACCCCCTGATGCCAATCAAAGCATCAGGGGGTGGTTGTTTATACTTGCGGTCCTTCTGTCTGTTTCTTTTTCTCAAAGACAACTGGTTTTTCTTTAACATTTCTGCCGCGCCATACAAGCCACAGCAGAGATGCCAGAAATAGCGAGGAGTAGGTCCCTGCCAGCAGCCCGACTCCAAGAGCCACAGCAAAGCCTGTTATGGACTGTGCACCAAGGATCAAAAACGCCAGAACAGCAAGCAATGTCGTAACAGTGGTGTTAATACTGCGTGTCATCGTTTGCACCAGACTGCGATTGACAACTTTAGCGAGTTCTTTAAACGATTTGATCTGTTTTTTGGCCCGCAGATTTTCACGTATTCGGTCAAACGTCACAATCGTATCATTAATGGAATAACCAATGATTGTCAATATCGCGGCGACAATGGTCACGTCAAATTCCATCCTCGTCAGACTGAAAATCACCAGAATGAAAAACGCATCGTGAAGCAGCGCAATAATTGATGTGACAGCAAAGAATAACTCAAATCTGAGAGCCACATAGATAACCATTCCAAGCGATGCTATCCCGACTGCATAAAGCGCGTTTTTCACAAGTTCCTCGCCGACAATCGATGATACAACGCTGACACTTGTTTTGGCATCCATGTTCTCTTTGAAATAGTCCTGCACGTCCGCAATCTGATCTTTATTAAGGACCCGGTCATAACGGATAGCGGCCCCATTATCATCACCTGTCAGAACAATCGATTGGGCTTCAAGACCAAGCTCGTCCAATCCCTGTTCGATTTTATCAGTTGTTATACTGTGGTCTGTCTCCAGCTGAACTCTTGAACCGCTGGTGAAATCAATACCCGGGTTCAGCTGGAACAGCCCCAGTGAAACGGCACCAAGTGCTACCATGATAACCGAAGCCAGCAGAAACTTCTTCCGGTGGCGAACAATGTCCAGTTTACGGTTCAGAACTTTCGGCTCCCGCTCACTGGTATCAGAGATATCCTGAATATCCTGCTGCTTAACACCAAACCAAGCTGGGCGATTTCTCAGGAATTTGGCTTTAATCCAGAGTTTCATCAATAATCTTGTGCCATAAACAGATGTTATAAAACTGACAACAATACTCAGAATCAACATAGTCGCAAACCCTTTGACTGAGCTGGTGCCAAATATAAATAACACAGCGGCTGCAAGCAGCGTCGTAATATTGGCGTCAACGATAGCACGCAGGGAGCTTTTCGAACCGGCTCTGAATGCCGCCTGCAGTGATTTTCCTGACCTCAATTCTTCTTTAATGCGTTCAAAGGTGATGACATTCGCGTCCACTGCCATACCAACACCAAGTATTAATGCGGCAATTCCCTGCAATGTGAGAACACCATTCATCAAATCAAAGATTAATAATACCAGGTATATGTAAACACCCAGGTTAATCGATGCAATAATGCCCGGAAAGCGGTATACAGCCATGATGAACAAGAACACCAGACCCATACCAATAATCCCTGCAAACACCGTTTTATCAAGAGCTTGTTCACCAAAATGAGCTCCTACGGTATTGGAATAAAGTTCAGTCATATTAACGGGGAGCGAACCCGCATTGATAACATCCGCCAGCCTTTGTGCAGAATCAACGGTAAAATTGCCTTGAATCATAACATCTGTCGTATTCAATGTTTTTGTGACGCCAGCTGCGGATACATACTTCGGATCGTCTTTCTGAACCTCTTTAGCGAATGAATCATCGTCCTGATAGTCCATCCAAATAACTAATAAATCCTCACGGTCCGGAAAAGGAACGCCCCGTTCAAATTTATCTGACAGATTGCTGGTGATGTTCCGGAATTCATCAGCATCTTTTAACTTCAGCGTAACGATCGGTTCATTGGTCTTCTGAGAGAAGTCCTGGCTGGCCGCGCCTTCAACAACATCATTGCCATCCATCAGCTTCTCATCTTCCACATTTCTGAAGCTCAGCCTTGCAGACGTTGACAATAAATTACGGGCCTCTTCCGGATTATCAACACCGGCAAGCTGTACCCGAATCCGGTTGTCGCCTTCTATGTTAATATTCGCTTCACTGATCCCTAACCGGTTAACACGCTCGTTCAGGATCCTGACAGTAGACTCAAGCAGATCTCTGTCTGTTTGCTGGTCTTCGTCCACAGGTTTAACTTTATACAGTACTTCAAAGCCGCCCTGCAAATCCAGACCTAAGTTTATGTCTTTTGCAACACTTGTTACCGTTGTTCCAATCGTTCCTGCCAAAACCAGGACGATCAGAAAAAAGGCAACAATTCTGCCTCTTGTTTTCATCGTTCGTTTTCCTCCCTACTGTGTCACGCTTCGTCTGATATGCAGGTCATTAATGAGAATCCATTTGACTGTCCTCAGTCAATGCAGCGATCGAGGCTGCCAAATCACTCGTTTGTTGAGCGCTAACGGTTAAGTAACTCATATAAACATTGGAGGACAGATGAAAAATATCCTGAACGACTTCATATAAGCGTTTGGATGCATCATCTTTCCAAACTTTCACAAGTAAGCAGTTCCAAACATTATCACTTGTCGTTCTATGATAACCCATTAATTTTAGTTCAGTCGCCTTACTTTTCAGGGCTGGTTCAATCTCCGGTCGCCATTCATGCACATTCTTAATCATTTCCAGAAACATTCCTCCATACCTTTATCAACTTGTTTGCGATGCTTGTCATGCTTGGCCAGCTTCGTTGCATATATATCATTGTAGCTGAAATTTTAATTTTTGAGAAGGTAGGTCGGCTACATTGGCCAAACAAACATTTTTGCAAGGTACGTTAATCCTGATCACAGCGGGTATGATAACACGTTTTCTTGGTTTCATAAACCGTCTGGTCATTGCCAGGGTCATGGGAGAAGAAGGTGTTGGCCTTTACATGATGGCTCTTCCGACTCTGTTTTTAGTGATTACACTGACACAGCTGGGTCTTCCGGTAGCTATTTCCAAACGGGTGTCGGAAGCAGAGGCTAAAAATAACTTTGTTAAAGTAAAGCAAATACTTGTTATATCGCTTCTCATTACTGGCTTAACAAGCGTCATCTTTACGCTTGGCATGATTAGTGCTGCTCCGTTCATCGCTGATACGCTGCTGACTGATGGACGAACTGTCTATCCTTTGATCGCTATAAGTCCGATCATTCCGATCATTGCCGTGTCTGGAGTGCTGAAAGGATATTTCCAGGGACGTCAAAATATGAAGCCGCAAAGCATAGCGCTGGTAATCGAACAAGTTATTCGGATTAGTTTCGTCGCCCTTTTTGTCAAACTGCTGATACCTTATGGCATCGAATTTGCAGCATCGGGAGCCATGTTCAGTGTCATACTCGGCGAATTTGCTTCCATGCTCTATTTAACAGGTACATTTAAATCAAAAAAAGTGATACACGTGCGTCACCAGTTTTTCAAGTACATTAAATCCGGGAAAAAGACATTAAAAGAATTATTCTCTATTTCTCTGCCCAGCACTGGAAGCCGGATTATCGGCAATATAACGAACTTTCTTGAGCCCATATTGGTAGCACAGAGTCTTGCAATTGCGGGAATATCAAGTTCCATGGCAACGAAACAATACGGCGAGCTGACAGGTTACGCTATGCCCCTGTTATTTCTGCCAACATTTATCACAAATTCATTGTCCATTACACTGGTACCGTCCATTTCCGATGCAGATGCGCGGCAAAATAAATCAATGATCAATTACCGGATTCATCAAGCCATCAGAATTTCATTTGCTTCCGGAGCAATTGCGACTGTTGTACTGACCCTATTTGCCGAACCCATCCTAACCTATATGTATGGATCAGCTGATGCCGGTCATTTTTTAGTACTCATGGCACCTTTCTTCCTTCTCCTCTATATTCAATCACCGCTACAGGCAGCGTTACAAGCACTTGACCTGGCAAGACCAGCGATGTGGAACAGTTTAATTGGGGCAGTTGCAAAACTGACAATTCTGGTTTTACTCGCGTCAAACGCGAACTTTGGCATAAATGGTGCTGCCATAGCCATGTGTGTCGGTGTTGTACTTGTAACATTGCTGCATTTGACAAGCCTTTATAAGGAGATTGGATTTATGATACCCGGCAGTGACCTTGTTAAAATGACAGCACTTGTTACGTTAACATGGCTCAGCGGAACATTTTTAAAAGGACTGATGACCTCTCAAGTGCCAAACCTGTTCACCTTTATTCTGATACTCCTAAGTTTATCAGTCGTCTATATTATGCTGCTATTTGCATTAAAGTTTTTAACAAAGGACGAATTAAAACAGTTGCCGGTACTGCAAAAATGGGTTTCCTGATGACACAGGGCCTAACGAAAAAACGACGCTGCGAGATGCAGCGTCGTTTTTTTATGAGAATCGATTTGTCTGGTCCACGTTCAGCTCCTTGTCCATCATCAAACTATTAAGGAGACAGATAGCGAATATAAATATATACCGTAGCGACTGCAAGTGATAAGATAACAAAAGGAATCCCATAAAACATAAACCGTATGAATGACAATTTCGCGTTTTCTCTTTCCGCCAGACCCGCTACAACAACATTAGCTGAGGCACCAATAAGCGTTGCATTTCCGCCTAAGCAGGCCCCTAACGCAAGTGACCACCAGATAGCATTGATATCTTTCATGCCATACCCCTGGAGTTGTTCAACGACTGGAATCATAGCCGCCACAAAGGGAATGTTATCCACTATCCCAGAAAAAAGACCCGATACCCATAGAATCAGAATGGCCGTTGCAGCAAAATGACCATCTGTTGCAGCTACAATAGCCTGTGCTAAGTCATCAATGATGCCGGCAGATTTCAGCCCGCCCACCAGGGCAAACAGACCAATAAAGAAAAATAGAGTGATCCACTCAACCTGGGAAAATACCTGTTCCGCAGCGAGCTCTTTTTCCGTTAAAAGCAACAGCAGGACCGCACCACTCAAAGCGATTGCCGTCAAGTCAATTTGGAGAAACACCTGCAGTAAAAAGCCTGTTAACGTCAGCAAAAGAACGGCTATCGACTGATAGAGCATCGGTGTACGTACAAGATAAAGCGACGCGTCCGTTTCCATCAATGATTCGATATGGCTGCTTTTAGAAGGCAAATGGCGCCGGAACAATGGCACTAACAGCCCCAGCATAATCAGCAGCATGATGCCAGCTACCGGCGCCAGATGACTGATAAACGATAGAAATGTTAACTGTTCAACCGCTTGTCCAATCATAATATTTGGCGGATCACCGATAAGCGTTGCCGTACCGCCGATATTTGAACTAAAAATTGTCACCAGTAAATAAGGAAACGCTGGCAAAGATAGCTGTTTTGTAATTTTTAAAATAATGGGGACTAAAATTAGAACCGTTGTCACATTGTCCAATAAAGCCGACCCAACAGCCGTCAGAATACTGATACCGATAAACAATGGTATAGGTGATCCCTTCACCATTTGCGCAAATCGTATAGCAATAAATGAGAATAAACCCGTTTTCTCAGTAATTGAAATGAGAACCATCATCGAAAACAGTAAAGCAATCGTACGCCAGTCAATATAATTCGTAAACATGTCGGCAGTACTGTAAACCCCCGTTAATAACAGCAATACACCACCTGTCAGCGCTACGACGGCCCGGTTTATTTTTTCGGTCATAATAAAAATATAGCTTATAACAAAAACTGTCCCCGCCACAATGACGTCCATATAACATCCTCTTTCACCATGGGTTGTCGTCTTCTCTTATCACTATATGCGGCAGAACACAAAATATTTAAGTCTATTTTTTTATTCAGCTGAATAGGATCATAGTACATGGACAATCAGTGAAAAGGAGGGGGACAGCTTGCGTCAACAACAATTTGCTGCTCTGTTATATGGATGGATTATCGTGCTTGGGCTGATTCTTGCAACAAGTGTTATTCTCGCCTTGCTTCTGGAAGTGACCGTCCTGACCGAAACAGCATTATCGTGGATAACGCTTGCAGTCGGCTTTATCAGTTTATTTATTGGCGGCCTATCGGCAGGTATTAAAGGTCAGAAGAAAGGGTGGCTCATCGGAGCTGCTACAGGGGGTGGCTTTACTCTTTTCACATTTCTCGTCCAATATATTGGCTATCAGCAAGGATTTTCACTGGAGCAGTCACTTTACCATGCTGGACTGATTCTGGCAGCACTTCTGGGGGGATCTGTCGGAGTCAATATGCTGAAATCGGAAAATTGAATTGAATCGAACAAGGCACAGACAGCCAGTTATAAAAACTGACTTCTGCGCCTTTTTATGTACGATTCAAAAAGCTTTACTGTGTCTGGTCGCTTTGGTCAATTTGTTCATTTATAACTTTGCTAATAGCGGACCGGTCATAGGTTAACTTTGGACCGTCTCCAGGCTGAAGAACAACCGTTTCCTCATCAAGCGCATGAACTTTTGCATGAAAGCCTCCGATGGTAACGATTTGATCTCCTTTTTGCAAATCAGCCTGCATCTGTTTAACTTGCTTTTGTCGTTTCTGCTGTGGACGAATAAGCAGAAAGTAGAAAATAACAAACATTAAAATAATCGGTAACAGTGATACGATCATTTCCATCTATCTATCCCTCCTTACGGTTAAAAGTTTTTCGCATTCTGTTTATCAAATCCATATTGATGAAAGAATGCGTCTCTAAAATCACCAAGCCGGTCTTCTTTAATAGAATCACGTACTTGCTTCATTAATTCTAACAGAAAATACAAGTTATGATAAGTTGTAAGTCTGAATCCAAATGTTTCGTTACATTTGATCAAATGACGAATGTAAGCCCGGGTATAATTCCGGCACACATAACAGTGGCAATTATCATCAACAGGACGGAAATCGCGTTTATATTGAGCATTGCGAACGACCAGTCTCCCATGTGACGTCATACATGTTCCATTTCGGGCAATGCGTGTCGGCAATACACAATCAAACATGTCAATTCCGCGTATTGACGCGTCAATCAGAGAATCCGGTGATCCTACTCCCATCAGATAGCGGGGTTTATCTGCAGGCAAGAGCGGCGTCGTAAACTCAAGCATCCGGTTCATAACATTTTTCGGTTCGCCGACAGACAAACCGCCGACAGCATACCCAGGGAAGTCCAGTGACACAAGATCACGAGCACTCTGTTTTCGCAAATCCTCGTATTCGCCGCCCTGAACAATACCAAACAATCCCTGCTCAGATGGCCGCGCATGAGCGTTAAGTGCGCGCTCTGCCCAGCGTGACGTCCGTTCAACAGACGCCTGCATATAGTCATGTGACGCAGGATAAGGAGGGCATTCATCAAGCGCCATCATGATATCTGAACCCAGCGCATTTTGAATGTTCATAGCCTTCTCAGGTGAGAGAAACATTTTTTCCCCACTAATATGATTGCGAAAATGGACCCCTTCTTCCTTAATATCGCGCAGATTGCTCAAGCTGAACACCTGATAGCCGCCCGAATCTGTCAATATAGCCCCGTCCCAGTTCATAAATTGATGAAGACCGCCTGCTTCAGCAATAATGTCTTCACCTGGACGAAGCCATAAGTGATACGTATTGGATAAAATAATATTCGCATTCATATTGTTTAATTCTTCCGGACTCATTGTTTTAACCGTTGCCATTGTTCCAACAGGCATGAAAGCCGGCGTATCAAAGGACCCGTGTGGTGTGTGGACTTTTCCAAGACGGGCTCCGGTCTGTTTGCATGTTTTAATAGGCTCATACGTTATAGCTGGCATCATATATCGTTCCTTTATCATCACATTTTTAACAGTTCCATTACAAAATAAACATCGCGTCACCGAAACTAAAAAAGCGGTAGCGTTTAGCGACGGCCTCCTGATAAGCCTGCATAATCGTTTCCCTTCCAGCCAAAGCACTGACCATCATAATCAGCGTCGATTTTGGAAGATGGAAATTGGTGATCAGCCCATCAATAGCCTGAAATTCAAAAGACGGATAAATGAAAATATCTGTCCAGCCGCTCGACTCAGTAAATTCGCCATCATTATCCCGGGCAATTGTCTCGAGCGTCCGTGTTGATGTTGTACCTACCGAAATAATCCGGCCGCCTTTTTCTCTTACAGCCGTCAGCCTGTCTGCTGTTTCCTGTGACATGCGATAAAATTCAGCATGCATGTCATGTTCCTCGATATTAGCTTCATCGACCGGTCTGAATGTGCCCAGTCCAACATGAAGTGTAATAAACTCAATGGAAACCCCCATTGCTCTTATATCGCTGAGCAGATCATTCGTAAAATGCAAACCGGCAGTGGGGGCTGCAGCTGATCCTTCTTCACTGGCATAAACCGTCTGATAGCGTTCGCGCTCAGGCAGCTGTTCTTTAATATATGGCGGCAGCGGCATTTCACCGAGCTCATCCAGCCGCTCATAAAAGATTCCTTCATAAGAGAGCTTCAAGATTCTGCCGCCATGCTCTTTAAGGCCTGTACAGTCTGCGCGGATCTCGCCATTGCCAAAATTAATCACGGTACCAACTTTAACCTTCTTGGCAGGCTTGACTAATACCTCCCAAGTATCCTCTTCTTGCTGATGCAAAAGCAGTACTTCAATTTTAGCGCCGGTATCCTCTTTAATACCATATAATCGGGCTGGCATCACCCGCGTATCATTCAGAACAAGACAATCACCTTCGTGCAAATACTGTTTGATATCCGGAAACTGTTTATGCTCCATTTCCTGTGTATCCTTATGCAAGACGAGCAGCCGCGATGCATCGCGCTGCTCGAGCGGTGTCTGAGCAATTAATTCTTCCGGCAGTTCATAATCAAAGTCTTCAAGATTCATGCTGGTTCTCCTATCGTCGTTATGAAAGTTTTACAAAACGTTTTTTGTGAACAAATTCAATCAGCTGAGTTTTTCAACGATCAGTAAAATCAATGACACTGCAATGCTCACGATAATGGATGTCATGATTGGCAAATGAATCGTTATGTTCTCGCGTTTAATTGTAATGTCTCCCGGCAATTTCCCAATAAAGGTCCAGATAAGGCCGATAGCTACAAAAATAATGCCAAGCGTGATAAACCATTTACCCATGTTCATTCATCTTTCAGCTCCCGGCCAAAGTGCCGGCAGGCTTTCGCTGTGACGACGCGGCCTCTAGGGGTGCGCTGAATAAAGCCTACTTGCAGTAAATACGGTTCATACACATCTTCAATTGTTTGTGGTTCCTCCCCAATTGTCGCGGCAATTGCATCGAGTCCAACTGGTCCGCCCTGAAAACTGTCCATAATACTCGTCAGCAATTTATGGTCAATGTAATCCAGTCCTTCCCGATCAACCTGCAGCATGTCCAAAGCCTCTTCCGTTGTCTGCAAGCTGATTTCATCTTCGCCTCGAACCTGTGAAATGTCGCGAATGCGTTTCAGCAGTCTGTTGGCAATCCGGGGTGTCCCTCTGGACCGGCGCGCAACCTCAATAGCTGCCTCATGGGTTATCGTTGTGGCAAAAATATCTGAGGTCCGCTCCACAATATCACACAGGGCTTCAATGCCGTAAAATTCCAAACGGCTCATGACACCGAACCGGTCACGCAGCGGTGCGGTTAACAGTCCCGCTCTTGTTGTAGCTCCTACCAGGGTGAATGGCGGCAGGTCAATCTGAACCGACCGGGCACTCGGTCCGCTGCCAATCACAATATCCAGGAAGAAATCCTCCATCGCCGGGTATAATATCTCTTCGACTGATTTTGGCAGACGATGAACCTCGTCAATAAATAAAACATCACCAGGCTCAAGTGATGACAAAATAGCCGCCAAGTCGCCAGATCGTTCAATGGCCGGGCCTGACGTCGATCGGAACTGTACACCCATTTCATTGGCAATGATAGATGCCATCGTTGTTTTGCCAAGCCCTGGCGGACCATACAGTAATACATGATCCAAGGCTTCATCACGCATTTTGGCTGCTTGAATGAAAATGCGTAAATTCTCTTTTACATTTTGCTGGCCGATATACTGGTTCAGCGTTGTGGGCCGGAGACTAAGTTCAGCAGCTGAATCTTCCTGTTGCCATTCACCTGTGACCATGCGATCTTCCATCAGTATCCCACCTTATTGATTGTTCGTGAGCAAAGAGAGTGCTTTACGGATTAAAACATCCGTTGTCTGGTCATCTTCCTTCTGCAGATCGGGAACAACTGCTTTTATTTCCTGATCAGTATAGCCTAACGACTTCAGCGCTTCCTGTGCCTCCTGCAATTCGGCTGGAACTGCTTTGGCAGCAGAATTCGCCGGATTCTGTTCAGAAATAGATACCATCGCAGATAATTCACCTTTTAAATCCAGAATCATTTGTCGGGCCGTTTTCTTACCGATTCCCGGAAGGTTTGTCAGAAACGCATCGTCCTCCCATTCAACGGCTTCAATAAGACGACTGACATCAGCACTTCCCATTATGGCTAACGCACCTTTAGGCCCAATACCGGAAACAGAAATAAGTTTTGTGAATAAAACCTTCTCATCTTCAGTGCGGAACCCATAGAGAACCTCAGCATCTTCACGGATATGATGATATGTATATATCGTAACCTGCTGGTGTAATGAGTCCTGAAAAGAGAATGGATTGGAATGAATAATCTCATAGCCAACCCCCTGGACATCAACAATCACAGCCTCTTCCTGTATCATGGCAAGCGTCCCTTTGATATAGAAAATCATTTAACCTTCTCCTTTGACTCCCTGCACCATTCTAACATACTTGCCCCTAAACATTGCATAAAAGAAAACTTCCATTCTCATTGAGAGAAATAGAAGTCCCACACAGTTAATCTGATATTTCCATATTGTGATGAATATCCTGCGTATCCTCGTTATCCTCGAGTGCATCAATCAAATTCGTCATTTTTTGTTCATTATCCTCTGAGAGCGGGGTATACGTTTGCGGGAAGTATGTGACCTCGGCCTCAGCCAGTTCATAGCCCTGGTCACGCAGATCATCGCGGACAGACTGAAAGTTCTCCGGATCAGTATAAATTTCGTAGACACCTTCTCCAGCTACAATATCGTTCGCTCCGGCTTCAATCGCTTCCATGCTCATCGCATCTTCATCGATTGAGCCATCTTCGTTTGAGACAACGATATAGCCTAAACGATCAAACATGAAGGTCACGCTTCCGTTTTCCCCAAGGTTGCCGTTATATTTTCGAAACGCATGTCTGATTTCACCAGCTGCGCGATTTTTACTATCTGTCAAAACGTTCACAATGACAGCGACACCGCCAGGACCATAACCTTCATAGGTGATCTCTTCATAATGAACCCCATCTAAACCACCCGTAGCTTTTTTGATGGCCCGGTCAATATTATCACTGGGCATATTGTCTGATTTTGCATTATCAACCGCTGTTCTCAGTCCAGGATTCATCTCAAAGTCCGCACCGCCTTCTTTAGCGGCCGTGTAGATATTTTTAGCATGGCGCATGAATATTTTTCCTTTTTTCGCATCCTGCGCGTTCTTTCTCTTTTGTATATTATGCCATTTAGAATGACCAGACATAGGACACTCTCCTCTCTCCTGGAATTCCTTTATAACTATATCAAAAAACACCTGTTGGATAAAGTGAAACTTCATTCAGCAGGGTGGTTTATCCTGCTGAATGTTAGTTGAACCGAATCGGCCGGCGTTTTTTAAAAATGCTCTCTGTCCCGTCTGAAGAATTCTTGCAGATACTCACGCATATCCCCGTTCAGCTGATCAAGCTCCGCATCCTTATTACGCATCCGGTCCCAGTAGCTATCATCGGTATAAACCTGCACGTCACGCTTCGGCACCATTTCCTGTACGTCCTGTTCAACGTTATCCCGGATATCAGGCGATGCATTATTGTTGAGCATGATACCCACAACCACCTTGTCATCCCCTGCCGCGACTTGCGCTTGTCGAATAGCCTGGCGTCCCTTTAAAGAATCAGCAATTGACATTGATAACTCATTTGTGAATTTATCACTTTGACCTTCTTGATCACCTTCATTCACATTTTGATACGTATCATCCGGGTACTTTTTCTGTTCACCATCATTCTGTTCTTGTTCTGTTTCATATTTGATCGGCTGAGAATTCGAATTTTCCTGTTCAGATTCCTGCGTATCATTTTGCATACAGCCGGCAAGCAGAATAGTCAAAATCGGTATTATGAGACGTTTGCCTGCGAACATAAAACAACCTCCCTTACCCTTTAGGATGGATAAGACAAGCTATTCTAATCAGTGAAAATGAAAGGATTATTTATCCATGCGCTGATATTGTTTCACTGCTCCACGCTTATGAGCTGTTCGCTGATGTTTTTGCTCTATCAGCTCTTTATCGTCTGCCGAAATTTCCTGACCCTCCAAATACGCATCAATGGTATCATAAGTCATGCCGATCTCGCTTTCATCTGTCTGACCTTCCCAAAGACCAGCACTTGGCTTTTTCGTCAGAATAGCCCCAGGTACACCCAGGTATTCACCCATTGCGTAGACTTCCTGCTTCGTATACGTTACTAAAGGATGGAGGTCGACGCCACCGTCTCCGTATTTTGTGAAATAACCGATATACCATTCTGCCGCATTGTCTGTTCCCACCACTAAATAATTGTAATGGGCAGCAACGGTGTACAGGGCACTCATACGCAAACGCGCTTGGAGATTGGCATTTGCCAGCTGATCACTGGTCTGCTCAAACGCATTCGTTTCCTTAAGCTGCTGCGATATGGTCGTATACATTTGATTGTGCGCTTCACTTAAGTCGAGCGTTAAACCATGAATCCCCGAACCATCCATGACTTCCCTGGCATGTGCCAAATCGTTTGAATTCGTGTGGACCGGCATGATCACACCGAGCGAGTTGTCCGGAAACGCGCGTTGAATCAAGTATGCGACAACGGCTGAATCCAGACCACCACTAACCCCGACCAGCAGGCCATTGACACCAGCTTCCTTTGTCTGCTCCTGCAACCATGCAATAATGTTTTGAATTGTCTTCTCCATCTAATCACTCCGTTATGTTCTAGATCCTTAGGTTAGTTTAGCACGTTCTGTACATGTTTTAAAAATGATCGTTGTTTGCTCCAATTTGCATCCATTTTTATTAAATAATTTTGTGTATGACTGGAATAGCGCTGGATATAATACAACCAATCGCGCATAACATCACTGGGAATGCATAGCGCATACAGCCAGGCTCTTACACGCGATTCATCTACCATATGATATGCTAAAAGACGATCAATATCCCAGTTCAAATAAGGCAGAAATCGCTGCCCAAGCTGTACATAATCATGCAGCGTGGAACTGCAGGACAACAAATCATAATCAATCAAATAAACATCATTATCATATTGCAAAAAGTTGTGAGCTGCAACATCACCATGACTCCAGGTCCCGGTTCGCAATGCGTCTATTTCCCCGGTCTCCCAGTCCAGCGTTCTGATTAGCTGTAAATACATTTTAGCAGTCCGGACAATGTCATAAAACAGCGTTTCATACCCGTATTTGTGAAATATCATTTCTGTTGTCTGGAATCTGTACAATCGCTTGGACCATCGTTCATAGAATATCTCCGGTCTGCGCGGGTAACTGAGCTTAACGCCCTTTGTATCCTTATGAAATTGCCTGATTGTTTGCAGCGCGACTTTACGGTCCGCCTCAGTGCGATAATTCAGTTTACGGCCGGCGATAAACGGCGAAAGTGTCCAATAATAATGACCATCATATAAATAACGCCTTTTATTAGGAAACATTTGAAAAGAAATAACCACTGACGAACTCTGTCTCACAAAAAAAGCCCATTGCTGCTCCATCCGCAACTTCTGGCTATGCCGCTTCAACAGGAAATGCTCATGAGAGACCGTTTTGAGATGATAGACATGTTTTTGTATTTGCAAAAGGCTTGCTGGCTTCACCTCACCCTCTTGATACAAAAAAGAAGAGAGACGATTGATACTCATCTCTCCTTCTGTCAGATTACTCACTGGCCCAATCTTCCTCGTCATCGCGGTACATGTTTCCATAACCTGGAGGCATTGGCATATACTGTTGATTGCCTGTGTCAGGATACATCGCTGGCGGCATTTGCGGATTAGGATACCCCTGGTGCATGCCCGCTGGTGAGTAATAGCCACCGCTTCCTGCCATATTAGGATAAGGCGTTGGGGCTGTTGATGCCTCAAACATATCAGAGCTCTCAGACGATTCCATATAACCAGCATATGATGAATAATTCGGATTGACTGGATATTGGGACATTGGCTGGCTAATCGGCATTGGCTGCTGAGCATTCGGCGGCTGCTGATACATCGGCATCGACTGATAGCCCCCACAGCCGCAGTCCTGTTGCTGCATGCCGTAATGCTGATTCATAGGGGGCATAGCTGATCCGGGATACGGGGTTTGCTGATTTTGATAAGACATTTCCTGATAAGGCTGGTGATACATACCACTTTGCATGCCGTATGGTCCCTGTTGTGGTTGCGGTTGTGGTTGCGGTTGCGGATATACCGGCATTTGTGGAAAACAGTACGTCATATTGTAAATGATAGGCTGGGTATGAAGCTGGCTGGGCATGTGCGGTTGAGTCATATTTTCCGGCCACGGTGTTATGTTTGTTTCAGGGGGTGCCGGATGCTGTGACATGCTTGGATGTTCCGGCATCGCTGGCTTTCCGGACGTGCTAGGTGCTTCGGCCTTTGACTGGTGTGGCACATTGGATGTGCTTGGCATCTGCGGGTAGGCAGGCATGCTGGACTGCTTTTGTGGCATTTTCGGTTTCATCTCCTTAGGTGACTCTGAATCATCTTCCTGAATAAACGGCATCGGCTTCGGTGATGAATCCTGATAAAGCTCTTCCGCTGCCGGTTTTGGTTCAGCTTTTGATACGTTCTTTTGCTGGGCACCTTCATTCTTCACTGGTTTTGAGGAGGCTGGGATTTTGATTTTCATGCCCGGCATGATCATATCCGGACTGGATATTTGCGGGTTAAGCTGTTTCAACTCGTTAAAGTCGACACCGTATTGCTGTGCTATCTCCCACAATGTATCCCCTTTTTGGACAATATGAATTTTCAACTCAAACATACTCCTTTCCTTCAGCATTCAAAACTTGGGCTGATCACACATTAACACCATATGCAGCGAATGAAGAAATGTTGAGCTGAAAATAAAAAAACGCTTATCCAATTTTAAAAAACCACGTATGGATACGAAACCAGTTAAGGCAGTCCATGCAGTTATCCTGTTATACATCCATCTGATAGACCGGATAAGTTCCTAAAACAGTGACGCCACACCCAAGTGCTTCTAATTCAGCTCTAACGCCTGGAAATAATACAGCGTCATAGGGCTGATTCACATCAACAATAAAGAAATAATTTCCTAAACCTGTTTTCATTGGACGTGATTCAATCTTGGACAGATTCATCTTGCGCCAGGCAAATGCTGACAGAACCTGGTGCAATGCCCCTGCATAATCACTGGGAAGCGTGATTAAAAGACTCGTCTTTTCAGAATCCGCTTCCTGACTAAGGTTGACGGGCTGCTTATCCTTCGCCAGAACCGCAAAACGGGTGTGATTGTGTGGATAGTCATGAATGTTCTCCTGATAAATGCGCAATCCATATTCGTGAGCTGCCAGTCTATTGCCAATAGCCGCGACTGCTTCATCACTGCTGCTAACAATGTCGGCTGCTTTTCCGGTTGAAGACGAAAAGCTAAACGCGGCAGCGGGCATATGTTTATGCAGAAACTGATGACACTGGGCAATAGCATGACTGTGTGAATAAACAGTCCTCACCTTCGTTAAATCACCAGAGAAGTCCGGCGCGACCAGCAAATGCTGCTTGATAGGCACAACAATCTCCGCAACGATCGGCAGCCTGACTTCATGGACCAGATAATCCAGCGTTAATTGGACAGTGCCTTCGATCGCATTTTCCAGCGGCACCACCCCAATGTCGATTTGCTGATTCTGAACAGCATCGATACAATTTGGAATGGTGGTAAAACTCTGCTTTTCTCCCCCATTAAACGCCGTATCAACAGCCATTTTCGTAAATGTGCCGCGCGGTCCTAAATAGCCAATTGCCGCCATGTTATCCCCCCTGTTATGAAGTCATTTCAAATCGAATGGTTACTCAATAAATTCAAATTCATAATCCAGCAGCCGGATAATATCACCATCTTCAGCTCCTTGTTTGCGCAGTGCATCATCCACACCCATGCCGCGCAGCTGCCGGGAAAATCGCTGTACGCCTTCATCTTTTGTGAAATCTGTCATTTTGAATAATTTTTCAAGTCTGCCACCTGACAGCACAAAAGCACCATCCGAATCACGGGTGATCTCAAATGGTGTCTCCTCAGGCTCGAAGCGGTACACAACTTGTTTTTCCGAATTAACAGCATTCGTTTCTTTTGGAATACGGTCCAGCAGATCAGCTGTTGCAAATATGACATCCCGAATACCCGTTTTCGTTAATGCCGAAATGGGATAAATGGGCGTATCGTTCGTTAATTTAGCTTTAAAAGCCTGCAGATTCTCTTCTGCTCCAGGCATGTCTATTTTATTAGCAGCAATGATCTGTGGCCGTTCCATTAGTGATGAATCATAGGCTTTCAATTCCTTGTTGATGGTAACAAAATCATCATATGGGTCCCGTCCTTCACTGCTGGCCATATCAATGACATGCACGATGACACGTGTTCGTTCAACATGCCGCAAAAATTGCTCACCAAGTCCCACACCTTCGTGCGCACCTTCAATCAACCCAGGCAGATCAGCTACGACAAAACTTCGGTGATCGCCGGTATCCGTCACCCCAAGATTAGGAGAAAGCGTCGTGAAATGATAATCAGCCGTTTTGGGTTTGGCAGCACTAATGACTGACAGGAGTGTTGATTTACCCGCACTTGGGAACCCGACAAGACCAACATCCGCGAGTAATTTCAATTCAACTCGAATACGACGTTCATATACCGGTTCACCATTCTCAGAAAGTTCCGGAGCAGGATTCTTTGATGAGACAAATCGGCTATTTCCACGACCGCCGCGACCGCCTTTAGCGATAAGTGCCTGCTGTCCTTCTTCAGTCAAGTCAGCCAGCACTTCATTTGTATTCTCATCAATAAGGGTTGTGCCTGGAGGGACGGCGACCATTAAAGGATCTGCATTCCGGCCATGCTTATTTTTGCTCATGCCATCTTCACCGCGTTTGGCTTTATAATGACGGTTGTAACGAAAATCCATAAGTGTGTTCAATCCTTCATCAACTTGAAACATAACATCACCGCCGTTACCGCCGTCCCCGCCAGCTGGACCGCCTTTAGGCACATACTTTTCCCGCCGGTAACCGACCATTCCATCTCCGCCATCACCGGCTTTAACATAGATACTTACTTGATCAACAAACATGTTTCTTCCACCTCATTCATACGGAATTGTCACGATATATTTCATACTGTTTTTCTCCTGATAGACGGTGATAAGCTTATCTCTATCTTCCAGGTTCTGTATTGACACATTTGGCGGCAAATAACCACTGACAGTAAAGGCCAGCTCGATAATGTCATCCGAGACATGGTCTAATTGCATCGTTAAATCATAGACGTCCAGGTTATTTGTCGTCCTTTCGATTTTGGCCATGACTTCCTCACTGCGTTCTGCAAGCAGCTGATCCACTGTTCGCAAATCAGCGTTCTCCATACCGATACGATAAGCTAAGTGAAAGCGTGGATGTAATATCATCAATTGCAGGATATATAAACTAAATGCTGGTGCATTTAAATTAATCAGTTTGCTTTCCTCCTGCAAATCTGTCAGATAATCCTTTAATTTATGCTGCAATTTATCTGTTTTTCCCATACTTGCATACCCATCGATGACTTGTAAATGATTCATTAAATCATGACGGTAATGACGGAACAGCTCGATAACATCGTCGTCCCCCATGCTTTTCCCCTCCCGAATAATAAGCAAAGTATAGCAAACAATGACATATGATAGCAAAAGAACCCCAGCCAAAGACTGGCTGGGGTTCTTTTGCTGATTCAGCAGCTTATGCTTCTTGAGCCGCTGGGTGCACATTAACACGTTTACGATGACGGCCCATACGTTCAAATTGAACGACACCGTCAATTTTGGAAAACAATGTGTCATCACCGCCGCGGCCAACATTTAAGCCCGGATAGACTTTCGTACCGCGCTGACGGTAAAGAATAGAACCGCCATTAACAAATTGACCATCGGCACGTTTAGCACCAAGGTATTTTGGGTGTGAATCACGTCCGTTCTTCGTGCTTCCGGCACCTTTTTTCTGGGAAAAGAATTGCAAATCCAAACGCAGCATACTACAGCACCTCCTCATGTTCTGTAATTCGTATAAATGTGTTGTAATCCCGTTCAATCGTTCTCAGGGAGACAAGCATACCCTCAAGCAAGAGCTGGACTTTGTTCATAACGTCCTCTGATAGGCCGGAAGGGACTGTCACCCGGAGAAATCCGCCATCTGAGTCCTGTTCAATCGCCAGCTCTGTACCAGCTATTGTCATGACCGCATTAATTGAACCAAATGAGACAGCTGAAACGCCTGCGCATACGAGGTCATAGCCATACGGTCCGCTTTCGGCATGACCTGACATTTCAAATTGACTAATCCGACTGTCCTGCCGGTCTATTGTGACTTGGATCATATGATTACCCTCTTAAGATGTTACAAGCTGCGTAACGTCCAGCACACTTATATCATTTGCTTTACGCATTGATTTTATCTATCGTCAACTTAGTATAAGGCTGACGATGACCTTGTTTGCGATGATAATTGTTCTTGGGCTTATAAGTGAATACATTGATTTTTTTCTGACGGCCATGTTTTGCAACTTTTGCCGTAACAGTTGCCCCATCAACATATGGAGCTCCGACTTTCACATCATCTCCGCCAACAAACAGAACTTTATCAAACGTAACCGATTCTTCGGCGTCAGCCGCTACCTTTTCGACATAAACTTCCTGTCCTTCAGTAACCTTAATCTGTTTGCCGCCTGTTTCGATAACAGCGTACATAGTTGCACCTCCTAATATCCTAAGACTCGCCATACAGGCCCTCCGTTAAAAAATCAACGGATGTTAACCAGCCTGTTCTGAGCGGTTGTAGCACTGGTGCTACGTAATCTAGCATATAAATATTACCATGATCCAAATTTGCTTGTCAATGTTTGATTATCTCTACATATCAGGATACATGACTGACAAGCTCACCGATCGTTTTCTGATGCTGGCGGTCATGAAAGTAGTAGTGCAGACATTCCATTTCATGAAATGACCGCCGGCTGCCTCCGGGAAATGTCACATAGATGGTATGTGTCTTGTCACGGCGAAACGTGTTAAAAACATCCAGAAGCCTGTAATCACAAGGGACTTCAACCGACTGAACCCGTTTAAAATAGACTCTGCCCTGATAACGCTGCAACAAAAATCGGATAAATACATAATAACGCTGTTTCCAATCATTTCGGTTTTCAACTGCCAAAAACAAAAATAACATAAAGGCACTGAACGTAAATGGAACTGCAAACAATAAGACAGGCACTAAGGCCGCATTACACAATAACGAAAACAAAATGACGGCATTGTATGCATAACGATATGGGTGATATTCTGAGAATAACAACAGTAACAATTTGCCCCCATCCAGCGGCCAGACAGGCAGCAGATTAAACACCAAAATGACTGTATTATAAAAATAAGCTGTTTCAATAACAGGCTGAAATTCCCCCTGGCTGTTTGACAGAAGAAATAACAGCAAATAAATAAAACCATGCTGCAGCGGACCCGAAAGTGTCACAATAACTTCTTCATGGACTGGCCTTGTTCCTTGTTCATCTGTATCCATCACGCCGCCAAATACCCATAGTGTGACACCGCGCACCCGCCATCCAAACCATTTTGCTGCCGTAAAATGCCCCAGTTCATGTATTAATACAATAGACACTATCGTCATCAGTTCAACAAACGTTCCTGTCAAAAACGAGATGAGGATAAAGATTAATAGAATGGGATGGATTCGGACTGGCGGCAGCCATTTATGGCGTGTCATCAACTTGGATCACCTGAACAGGATCAACATATGCATCACCTTGTTCAATAGCAAAATACACGTTTTGGCTATCATCATCCGGGCTGAATGTTCCAAGGCTTTGACCGCTGTCAATAAATTGATATAAGTGAACATCAATCGAACTTAAAAGGCCGTACACCGTTTCACTGTTATCCGGGTGCTGAACAACAACCGTTTTGTTCGTATCGCGGTCATTCCCCGCAAAAGTGACGACACCACTCTGCAGTGCTGAAACATCCGTTTCTTTCTCAGGTGCAAGCATAACGCCTGTTCCATTTGCCTGAAACGATTCCGAAACACTCCCATTGACCGGTAAAGCTTGTCCGCTATCACCCTTATTAGCTGATTGTGAAGATAAAGCCATTGGTTCACCAAACGTTTCCTGATACCACTGATTAACGCGAGCGAATGGGAATTCATTTGTCAATGCCGTTTCAGTCCATTCTTTAGTCCCGGATAGCACATCTGAATCCGTCTGTAATAACAGGGCAGCCGCAAAGAAAAGCATCACAGATAACATACCTTTAATGACCATGCCAGACAGCCGCCTGCTTGTCTTGCCGCCCGGAAACGTCTGCTTTGTTACAACAGGAGGAAACCCGTGCTTTTCTTCCTCCTGCGGCATAGAAGATGGCGTGATCTGTTTTGACGATGCAGACCCGGATGTTAAGTCGCGCATTCTTTTCCGCTGATTAATGGACTTTCTGATTTTATTGACACCTTTACTCATATTGGCTCACAACCCTTATAATACTTTGATAAAAGTGTATGAGCCATATGCTGACATTATGACATATAAGGCTATTATCAAAACGCACATGCTTCACATATTACGAACGAATTCCAAAGAACTTTTTCACCTTCTGCACCATTCCTTTTTCTTCTTCCAATGATTGCAGCGGAACTGTTTCGCCCAATATTCGCCGTGCGATATTGCGATAGGATGTAGAAGCCCTGGAATGACTCTGAAGTGCTATCGGTTCACCGTTATTGGAAGCTTTAATAACCTCATCATCATCAATAACAATACCAAGCAGGTCAATTGAAAGAATCTGGATAATATCGTCAATATCCAGCATGTCACCATTTTTCATCATATGATTGCGGATCCGGTTAATCACAAGCTTTGGTGATTCGATTGCCTCGTTTTCCAGCAGTCCAATAATACGATCAGCATCCCGGACACTGGATTTTTCGGGCGTGGTTATCGCAATAGCTTTATCTGCCCCGGCAATTGCATTTTGAAATCCCTGTTCAATACCTGCTGGACAATCAATAATAATATAGTCATAGGTTAATTTTAATTCTTCTATAATGCTTGTCATGCCTTCCATCGTAACAGCTGTTTTGTCGCTTGTCTGAGCTGCGGGTAAAAGTGTTAAATCATCAAATCGCTTATCTTTAATTAGAGCTTGCCCAAGTTTACAGCGTTCTTCAATGACATCTACAATATCATAAATGATACGGTTTTCGAGCCCCATAATCACATCAAGGTTCCGCAGGCCAATATCTGTATCGATCAGGCAAACTTTTTTATCCATTAAGGCAAGCGACGTCCCAATATTGGCAGTGGTAGTCGTTTTGCCTACCCCGCCTTTACCGGACGTCACAACGATTGCTTCACCCATTCAGCATTCTCCTTTCAAACCCGCTGATATCTTTGCGTTTCTGGGAAAGAACATGCAGCCGGTCAATAACGATTTTATCCTCTTCATCATCAATCAGACCGCATTCCATATAAACACCTTCAGAATCATAGTCTGGTGCGCGGCTGATGTAATCCGCTATTCTGAGCTGGTTCGGCCTCATATAAGATGCAGCTATTACGGCATCCTGATCGCCGTTTGCTCCGGCATGCGCGATCCCAAGTAAATTTCCCATGATGAATACATTCCCGGTTGACGTAACTTTTCCGCCTGGATTGACATCTCCAATCAGCAGCAAGTCACCAGTGTTTTCCAGTACCTGACCGGATCGAACGATTCGATTAAGGATTTTTACATCACTTTCCTCTTTCCATGTTAAAGCCTCATCTTTATGTATAACATTCGAATCAAACGAATCAATTGTAAAACGTTTGTGATTGCCTATCAGCTCATGCAATTGCTGTTTTTGCTGGTCATTGACATACCGCTCACCCAGCTTAACAGTAACCGGGACGATCGGTTCATCCTGACGGGGATGATAGTCTGATAGTTTTGCTGCAAGCTCATCCATAACGTCATCAAATGATTCTCGATCATCAATAAATAATGTTAATCCGTCTTTTGTACCCTTGATAGTTATTGTTTGGTTCTTTTCAAGCACGCTTTGTTCACCTCAATATTTCACCTTAAAACTTGCGCATGATTAGAATCCGCTTTTTCCCGAAGAACGTTCTTTCTTCCACTTGGTTAGCGGGTTAACCGCAATCGGATAAGCGGCCAGTAAAAATACCATGTTGGCACCAACAGTCGGCAGAAGCCGTTTAATGACATAATCCCACCAGCTAATATCAGCCAGCGACGTAACAGAGAATATGACATTAATGAATATATCAGCCATCAGAAGGCCAGCTATAGCCAGGATGATGGTAACCACAAAATTGGCGTGCAGCAGTTTAATCAATCCATGCACCATATAAGCGCTCAAAGCATAGCTGAACATGTAAGGACCCAGCACACCGGTATACACGATATCTGTCATAAGTCCAAACAGCAGGCCATAAAAAACAGAAAAATAGGTGTCCTCCCTGTCATAAAAAATTGCTATGAGGATAATGAACACAAAATCCCAATGCGGAACAAAAATAAGGTCGCTCTTAATAAGAGAGACTGGCAGTATGTCCAAAGCAACACCTTCAACGGTAAGAAGGATAAATAGGATGAACGGAATCAGCAATCGCTTCATGATGATTCATCCTTCCCTTTTTCCTTCTGATCATCAGAGGCAGTCTGCTCGCGCTCGACAACAATCACATTGTCAATATCGTACATATCAGCAACAGGGTCAACAAAGGCCATACGTGTCAGTCCGTACTGATCAGGCTTGACTTCCTGGACCTCGCCGATAGGCAAACCTGATGGGAAAACGCCCCCCATGCCAGAAGAGTACACCTTTTCCCCTTCTTTTAAATCCTGATCAGATTCTTCAATAATTCGAAATAGCAAATGGCCTGCTTCTGTATCATAGCCCTCGATCATACCAAAGACATCATCACTGTCTTCTCTGGAAACAGTAGCCGATATACGATTATACTCGTCAAAGCCGGTTAAAAGTTTCACCGTTGAGGTAAATTTTGAGGGACTTTCAACTTTACCTACCATTCCCTCGGCTGTTATAACCGCCATATTTTCCTCAACACCATCTTGCTTCCCTTTATTAATTGTAATCTGATCGACCCATCGTTCAGGTGATCGGGCTATCACAGATGCCTGAACCGGGTTATATTTACGAATCGTTTCCGTTTTTTCCAATGTTTTCCTAAGTTGCTCATTTTCCTCTTTCAATTCCTGTGCATCATATTTCAAGCTTTCATACTCAGCAACTTTTTCGCGTAAAACTTTGTTTTCTTCATAAGTGTCTTGTATATCGCCAATATTTTTAAAGATACCTGCCACATAATCAATTGGTATATAGATGACATTCTGAACCCATCCAGCTGCATCATTAATAAATTGTTCAGCTGTTGTCTTCTCCCGGTCCTGTAATGAATAACCGATCAATGCAACAAGTACAATAATCCCGATTAATAAAATAAACAGTCTTCTTCTGCGCAGAAATTTCATGATAACACCCGCTTACTCGACTGGACGAGACGATACATTCGGGCGGGAGCGGAAACGCTGAATGTATTCCAGAGATTTACCTGTCCCGATGACCACACTCTCCAGTGCCTCTTCTGCAACGAAGACAGGCATTTGTGTTTCCTCGCTGATAACTTTATCCAGATTCTTTAAAAGGGAACCTCCGCCAGTAAGAACGATTCCACGGTCAACAATGTCAGCAGCCAGTTCCGGCGGCGTCTTTTCGAGTGTCTGCTTAACGGCCTGAGTAATTCCAGCGACCGTGTCCTCTAAAGACGCGGCCACTTCCCTTGAAGTCAACGTGATGGTCTTTGGCAAGCCAGTAAGCAAATCACGTCCCCGAATATCCATATCTACGTTTTCCAGCTCTTCACCCGCTGCACCTATATCCATTTTAATAGATTCGGCTGACCGTTCACCAATCATCAAACTGTATTCTTTACGAATATAGTTTGTAATGGCCTCATCCATGTTATCCCCAGCCGTACGGATAGAACGGCTTGTTACGATACCGCCCAGTGAAATAACCGCTACTTCTGTTGTTCCACCGCCAATATCGACAATCATGCTTCCCATTGGTTCCCATACAGGCAAGCCCACTCCTATAGCTGCAGCAAATGGTTCTGCAATCGGAAAAGCCTCTTTAGCACCGGCCTGTTTAGTTGCGTCAATAACAGCACGCTCCTCAACCATCGTAATACCTGAAGGGACACATATCATAACATTTGGCTTCCGCGCAAAAAGTGACCTTTTCCGCATCGCTTGCTTAATAAAATACGTCATCATAACAGCTGTCGTATCATAATCAGCAATGACGCCGTCCTTCATCGGGCGGACTACTGAAATACTGCCGGGAGTCCGGCCTATCATGTGCTTAGCTGACTCTCCAACTGCTTGGATGTCACCTGTTTGGACATTTGTGGCAACAACTGTCGGCTCCTTGACGACAACACCCTGCCCCTTAACAAAAACAAGCGTGTTGGCCGTCCCCAAGTCTACTCCTAAGTCCTGTGACAAACTGAATTTCCCCAAAACGAATCTTCCTTTCCCGCAGCTGATTCATTGATGTCTCACCATATTATTCGACCATTCCATAAGCAGTTATTTTACCATACAGCATGGAAGCGATCAGCCATCCGATATGTACTGTAAAAATACACTGAGCGCCAATTTCAATCCTGCATCTGAAACTGGCGCAACATTAAACGTCCCTTTAATTATACGAAAAAAATAATAAAATAGATAGTGTTTTATAAGTATCCTTTTTCTTTTAATGAAATAAATTTTCGATCACCAATAATTAAATGATCCAAAAGTTCGATACCGATCATTTTACCTGAATCCACTAAACGCCTGGTTACGTGAATATCCTCTTGAGAAGGTGCCGGATCGCCGGAGGGGTGATTATGTGCGCATACAATTGAAGCAGCTGACCGTTTAACAGCTTCACGGTAAATTTCACGTGGATGGACAATGGAGGCATTGAGACTTCCAATAAAAATGGTTTGCCTGTGAATGATTTGATTTTTAGTGTTTAAGAATAACGTGACAAAATGTTCCTGATTCAAATGCCGCATTTCTTCCATGACGTAATCAGCACCGTCTTCCGGTGAATGAATAACATACAGCTCATCCGGTCTGTATTGGTGCAGGCGCCTGCCCAGTTCGAGAGCTGACAAAAGCAAAACACCTTTAGCAGTGCCGATGCCTTTTATTGCCGTTAATTCTTCAATCGTAGCATCCTGTAATAGACGGATGCCCTCAAAATGCATCAAAATCCGATTGGCTAAGATCATGACAGATTCGTCTTTCGTACCGCTGCCAATCAAGATCGCAAGCAGTTCCTGATTAGACAGGTGGTCTGGTCCAAACGTTAACAACCGTTCACGAGGGCGATCCTCTTTTGGCACATCTTTTAACATAATGGTCGGTAAGTTCATCAGCAATCCTCCTATACAAATATATCTTTAGCATATATGTTTTGGATCTGGTGGACAAACACACAAGAATTGCTTTCCACGAACAGAAGCCCATCCATTATTCAAAAATGTGCCAGATAAAATCACCAAGTGTATCCTGCTCAGCCTGTTAAAACATAAAATTACATCTGACACCTTATTGTCAGTGCAGGATTTGATTCCCTTTTTGCCACAGGCTTAAAAGTATTTGCTGATCGTGCCATTCATCTCCTTCACCCATGCGTGGCTGCTGATCTGTCAAAGACGCTGTAAGTTCAGACAATTGATCTGTATCTGCAGGGACAGCATTGACAACTTCTGACCACGCTTTTTTAGAGATAGACTCACCTGCGCTCACTTGTTTAAGTGATGCCTGCCATTGCTCTGTGAATGTTTGCAGCCATTTTTTGTCAGATTGTGCCAATTCTTTTTCTACAGATGCTGTTTTCCATTTTTTAACGTAAACTGTCATGTCGTTGTCGTCCAGTTCACTTGCCATTTTTTCAGTTTTTTGAGCTGAGCCGGCAATGCCTGATAACACAAAAAAGAATCCATCTTTTTCCCAGACAACGCCTGGATAACCTGCTGCACGATACGCGTCCGCTTTGCTGCGGGCATTAGACTGGTCACTGAATTTGCCAGCCTGCAGAACGAAAGCCGACTCAGGCTGGACAGAGGAACCAGTTGTACCTTGCCCCTCCGAATCAGCTTGAGCTGTACCGTCTCCTTTTTCATCGGCACCAGCTGCAGAAGGACGATTGCTTTCATGGCCGTTCATGTCCGCATTGATGTCGACAAACATATTCAATAGAAAAAAACCTAATAGAGAGCCAATCACAATCGCTGAAAACGCTGCAAGGAAAAAGGGTTTAAGGTCTTTAACTTTTGAGTTGCGGGTAAAAGCACTGCCAGTATGTCTACTCGTTTGATCTTGTTCAGTTGTCTTGACGATCTCAGTATCGTCGACTGCAGCAGCATGTTCATCACTGGAATCTTTCTGGTCGCGCTTTTTAGTCGGGGCTTTATCGTTTTGTGTCTGCTTGATCTTTTTACCGTTTATCCAAATATCAACTTTGTTAGTTTTACGCACATATCTCCCTCCCCTCCATATATGCCAGTTTGTCCAACTTTAGCATATGGACGGTTCAAATTAAGGCGAAACGTGTCTTCCTATCAGAAAAACTTTCAGCATCATTCAACATAATAAGCTATTTAAAGCGCTTCACATAACTGCTCCTGTTTTTCATTCAGGACAAGGACCATCATGCATATACGCTCGAACCATTCCTATGAACTGCATGGACCCGGTTATACAGCAGCAGTCATTCTCCCTGGCAGAAGACATATCCCTGATAGCCTTTCGCCAGTCCTGCACGGCTTGTTGAGCCTGATGATGACTGTTGTTCTGAAGCTGTTCAAGGCTGGCAGCCCGTGGATGATCAAATGTTGTCAGGGTTACTGATGAAAAGTACGGTTCCAGTTCGTCCAGCATATTTTTTAAATCTTTATCATGAAATGCGGCAAAAATCAGATGTTTATCTGCGTCAGCATAATGATACTGTAAAGCAGTGGTGAAAGCCCGCACGCCACCCAGATTATGGGCGCCATCCAGAATGATTGCTGGTCTGGTATGCATTTGTTCAAACCGGCCGGGTATACGGGTCTCAGCTAACCCACGGGCGCTCACCTGCATGTCCAGCTGAAAACCGATATCTTTAAGCAATACAAGAGCCATGACAGCCAGTGACGCATTGTTTATCTGATAAACACCAGCTGTCGGCAGTGTTATCTCCAATTGGTCACCCGCGTTTGACAGCCAGTTAAAGGCCAGCTCTGATCCATTACTGTTAGCGGTTTTGTAATGAAACGCCTCATCTGCTAAATACAGCGGAGCATTTTGGGAAGAAGCCTCCTGTTCAATAACAGAACGTGCATCCTGGTTCATTTCCCCGGCAATAATCGGCTTATTCCCTTTAATAATCCCAGCCTTGTGCCAGGCAATCGCGTCCAGTGTCTTACCCAAAAATGCCGTATGATCCCAGGATACGTTTGTTATAATGGACAGAAGAGGCATGAAGCAATTGGTCGTATCCGCCCGCCCCCCCATACCGGCTTCTATTAATGCGATATCCGTCGTGTCGGCAAAATATAAAAACGCCATAGCAGTTATGATTTCAAACTCCGTTGGATGATGATTAACAGCATCAAGCCTTTCCACGACAGGATAAATTATATTAGCATAGTATACAAAAGCCGTTTCTGGTATGCTGGTATCATTAAGCGTTATATGACCTGTATAGCCTGTTAGACTGGGAGACTGAAACGCACCAACATGAAAACCATTTGCCATTAGAGCTTTTTTTAAATAATGAACTGTGGATCCTTTTCCGTTTGTGCCGGCAATGTGGATGGCCTGTATGTTATTTTCCGGGTCGCCGAGTAAGTACAGCAGCTTATTAATCCGCTCCAGACCAGGTTTCACACCATATTGCCGCCGTTTTTGCAGAAACTGTTCCACTTGCTGATACTGGTCAAACATACGAACACCTCTCTTCGTTTAAGTCAGGTGCAGTTTCAAACAACATCATTATAGCAGTAGACCCTTGCAATTTGCATGAAGAAAGGAACATAATCCCATGAATCTTACTGGTTGGATTGTCTACAACGGCTACCTGCCGGGAACGAAATTCCGTGATTTTGCTGAATGGATCCAGCGCGCCGCCGCTAATCAGGGCATTCGAACAACAATTTACAAAAATAATCATCTGCTGAGCTGCCTGACATCTGATTCAGTCGGTCTGGTTGATACAGAAACCAGGCCTGATTTTGTTGTCTTTCTCGATAAAGATATTTATTTGGCCAGGCAGCTGGAATTGATGGGAATTCGTGTTTTCAATCATGCAGAAGCGATTGCCGCAAGCGACGATAAAATCGCCTCCTATCAAGTGCTGGCAGCTCATAATTTCCCGGTTCCCAAAACCGTTATCGCACCTAAAGCTTTTTATAATACCGGGGCTGATACGATCGATGACTATCAGAAAGCTGTACAGCTGTTAGGTTTTCCCCTGATTGTTAAAGAAGCATTCGGTTCATTTGGTGAACAAGTGCATCTTATTCATAATCAACAGGAACTGACTGATACGATACAACAGCTGCAAGGGCGTTCATTTATGATGCAGGAATTTATCGCGTCCAGCTATGGACAAGATAAACGTCTGCATATCGTTGGCAATAAGGTTGTTGCTGCCATGAGGCGGCATTCGGCCAGTGATTTTCGCTCTAATATTACAACAGGCGGAACAATGGAGGCTTATCAGCCGACACAAGAAGAAGAACGTCTCGCAATTGCCACGGCAAAAGTCATTGGTGCCGATTTTGCAGGTGTGGATTTATTAATTGGCCCTGATGGTACGCCGATTATTTGTGAAATCAATTCAAATGCTCATATCCGTAATCTCTTTGATTGTACCGGTATCAACGCAGCAGATGCGATGATGGCTTATATCCAACAAGAAATGAGGCATAACCATGGAAGGCTGGCTGATCTACCGTAAAACAGACGCTGAAACCAATAAACATTTTATCCGCTGGTTCCAGACTGAGGCAGCTCATGAACAAGTAAACCTCCGGCTGATACTGCGAGAGAATTTAACCATTGGCATCAGCGATGGTGAGCCAGCTATACACCTTAACGGCGGGGTTGTGACCCGGCCTGATTTTGCGGTTGTCCGTACCATTGAGCCGCTTTTGAACCAGCATCTTGAAAGCCTGGGCATCAGCGTGTATAACAACGCTGATACAGCTCGTATCTGCAATCATAAAGGTCTGACGCACAGTCATGTGAGTTCGCTGGGGATTCCCACAAATGATACATTGTTTGTCGATCCAAACAGCGGGCTCACAGAACAGGCTCCGATGGCATATCCCTTTGTTATGAAAGAAGCTGGCGGCAGAGGCGGTCAGAATGTTTATTTAGTTACAAACACCCCTGAATGGGAACAGTTAAAAGATATATGCTTCCCGGATGACTTAATTATTCAGTCAGCGCAGCATATTCAGCTAGGCCGTGACGTGCGTGTATTTGTTGTCGGCTCCACGATTATTGGAGCCGTTCTGCGAAAAAGCGACCATGATTTCCGGGCCAACTACAAATTAGGCGGTTCGGCGGTTTGGTATCGGCTTAGCAGTCAGGAAGTTGCTATCGTCAGCCGAATTACAGCTTCTTTTCAATTTGGGATGGTGGGAATCGACTTTCTGCTTGATCAGAACGGAAGGTTTATCTTCAACGAAATAGAAGATGTTGTTGGATCCCGGACGTTGAGCGCAGTCAGTGATGTTAATATTCTCAGACACTATATTCAGCATATTAAAAGCGAGAATCCCTGACTAGAGAGGATTCCCGCTTGTTTTTCAATTCTTTAGTTCTTCCAGTCGTTCCTGCACTTTAGCTTGTTTTTCAAGGTAGTCTTGTTCCTTTTGCCGTTCGCTGTCAACCACTTGCTGTGGTGCCTTATTTACAAACCCTTCATTGGCCAGCTTTTTCTGGACACGCTCCACTTCATTCGTCCATTTGGTTAATTCTTTGTCCAGCCGTGCAATTTCCTGATTAATATCGATCAAACCTTCCAGAGGCAGGAATAATTCTGCTCCTGTGACAACGGCTGACATGGCTTTCTCCGGCGCTTCCACATCCGTGGCAATAATGAGATCACTCGGATTGCAGAAACGTTCTAAATAATGACGGTTGTTTTCCAGTTCAGCACGAATCGCATCATTTTCCGGCTTGATATACAATTGAATCTGTTTCGACAGAGGCGTGTCTGCCTCCGCGCGGCTATTGCGCACTGATTTAATTATCGCTACAAGCCGTTTCATATCACTGGCAGCCTTATCATCATGAAATTCAGCCCGGGGCTCCGGCCATTTGGCAACTGTAATCGATGCCCCTTTATGAGGAAGTTTCTGCCATATTTCTTCCGTAACAAATGGCATATACGGATGCAGCATACGCATCGTCTGATCAAGAACATAGGCAAGCACCGAACGTGTTGTCTGTTTGTGTTCTTCATCATCCCCGTATAAAGGTAATTTTGCCATTTCAATGTACCAGTCGCACAAATCATCCCAGATAAAGTTGTAGAGGTGGCGCCCTGCTTCACCAAACTCATATTTATCCGTGTTTTTGGTAACGTGTTCAATCGTCTCGTTCAGGCGTGTTAAAATCCATTTATCTGCGAGTGATTTTTCACCTGTTAAATCAATAGCATCGTAAGATAAGTCACCCATATTCATTAAGGAAAAACGGGACGCATTCCAAACTTTGTTGGCAAAATTCCATGTTGCTTCAACCTTTTCCCAATGAAATCGCAAATCCTGTCCAGGTGTTGAGCCTGTCAGCAAAAAGTATCGCAGTGAATCGGCACCATACTGGTCAATCACGTCCATTGGGTCAACACCGTTTCCAAGTGACTTGCTCATTTTACGGCCTTCGGAATCACGAATAAGACCATGGATCAGCACATCTTTGAACGGACGTTCGCCCGTGAATTGTTTTGATTGAAAAATCATGCGGCTTACCCAGAAGAAGATGATATCATAGCCTGTAACCAACACATTTGTCGGGAAGTACCGGTTGAAATCAGACGCTTCTTCATCTGGCCAGCCCATGGTTGAAAATGGCCATAATGCGGAAGAGAACCATGTATCAAGAACATCAGCGTCCTGCTCCCAGTTTTCAATATCAGCCGGCGCCTCTTTGCCGACATATACCTCGCCAGTTTCTTTATGATACCACGCGGGAATCCGGTGGCCCCACCAAAGCTGCCGGGATATACACCAATCACGAATATTCTCCATCCAATGCAGATAAGTCTGTTCAAACCTATCAGGAACAAAATTAACTTTTTCTTCTCCATTTTGAAGTTTAATAGCAGCATCAGCAAGCGGCTGCATATTAACAAACCATTGGGTAGAAAGATACGGTTCAACAATAGCTCCGCTTCGTTCTGAATGACCGACTTGATGAACATGATCTTCAATTTCAAATAAGACGCCCTGCTCCTGCAGGTCACTGACAATTTGTTTCCGGCATGTGAATCGGTCCATACCCTGATACTGGCCGGCGTTTTCATTCATAGAACCATCTTCATGCATGACAAGGATCCGTTCAAGGCCGTGGCGATTCCCAATTTCAAAGTCATTCGGATCATGAGCGGGGGTTATTTTCACCGCACCTGAGCCCATTTCCATATCAACATAAGAATCGGCGACAATGTCCATTTCCCGGCCGACAATAGGCAGGACAACTGTTTGACCAATCAGATGCTGGTATCGTTCATCATCGGGGTGAACTGCCACCGCTGTGTCACCAAGCATTGTTTCCGGACGGGTTGTGGCAATGTCAATCATTTCATCACTATTTTTAATCGGATACCGCATATGATAGAACTTGCCTTCGATTTCTGCATATTCCACCTCAATATCCGACAGAGCTGTCTGGGTATCCGGATCCCAGTTGATAATATACTCACCACGGTAGATTAAGCCTTGTTCATACAGACTGACAAACACCTCACGGACAGCATCAGACAAGCCTTCATCCAGTGTGAACCGCTCCCGGGAATAAGTCAGACCGAGCCCCAGTTTTTCCCACTGTGAGCGGATGAACGCAGCATAATCCTCTTTCCAGTCCCAGGCGGCCTCCAGGAATTTCTCCCGGCCCAGATCGTAACGGCTTTGCCCCTGTTCTTGTAATTGTGCTTCAATTTTAGCCTGTGTTGCAATTCCAGCATGATCCATACCAGGCATCCATAACACATCATAGCCTTGCATCCGTTTCATTCTGGCAATGGTATCCTGCATTGTCGTATCCCAGGCATGTCCCAAATGCAGACGTCCTGTGACGTTTGGCGGCGGGATGACGATCGAAAACGGCTCTTTTGTCTTATCGTCAGCCGGCTCAAAAAAATCACCATCCACCCAGAATTTATAAAGACCCTGTTCAATGTCATGTGGGTTATACTTCGATGGCATCGACGTTTCATTAGCTTTTCCCATCCTAATTCCTCCTTATGTCAGTCGTTAAGACCATTAAAAAAACCTTTCCATCCATAAAAGGACGAAAAGGATCTTCTCCGTGGTACCACCTTCATTCATGGGCATACCAAACCCATGCACTCTCGCAGGAACATGATAACGGACTCAGCCGGCTCCCTCTACTGAATTCAAAGAAGCAGCATCCTGGGCGACCTTCCAAAATGATTGCGCCCGGGAGGTTCCCACCATACACGCTCCCTCTCTTCAGAGCCTTCATTCTGTACTCTTCCCATTCTAAGCTTTTCACACAATATAAGTCTTTTAGTTTTTTCATTTTATCATGTCTGCCGAGAAAATCAACTATATCCCATAAGATTAGCACAGAACCAACCTATTTATACATAGTATAATACAAAACGGAAGAGGTGAACAAGAATGTCCCGTCATTACCGATACCGGCTGCCGTCCTGGGCTAGAAATTGCATAACCGTTGTCGAAAAAGTCACCTTGCCTGTCTTAATCTTTCAGCTCATTCGCACGCTTCTCTTTCCAACTTCACTGGATGTTTTCCTGCTTGGTGCACTTGTTGGTTTATTCATCGCCTTTTATTTAGAATGGATTTAAGTTTCTGTTCCCGCTGAATCTTCATAGCTGTTCTCAGCATGAGCCATAAAATCTGACCAGGCAAGTCCCGCATTAAGCTGCCGAAATGCGATCTCCAGCTGCTGGGTTCGTTCTATCATTGTTTGCTGCCTCGGACTCTGCACATAGTCATCAACCAACGATATGTAAGCTGCTGGATCCAGCAGATGAATGGCCAGCAGATGTTGTTCACTTGTCATCAACGGATTTTGCTGATTATAGACCGGGAATAGGCTGACCACCTGACCCAAATTCTCGTCGAAGGTCTTAGCCATCCCATGAAACAGCATCGCTAGATCAACGACGGGATGATCATAGGCAGCATACTCCCAATTCAAAAACAGGGTATCCCTGTTATGACGTACATGGGGTAACGTTAAGTGCCTATGACATAAACTGCAATGCCAATCTGAATTCAATTCCAGCTCTTCGATAAAATGATCAATGTGGTAATTAAGTTCTGTGAATACCTTTACCAATACACGGTAATGCGTACACACTTGCAATTCAAATGGTGACATATAACGGCTTTGCTCAAATTGATCAATGCTGCGAATTAATTCATGACGGCGTTCAGTATTTATTTTCTGATAATCATTAAAATAATGCTTAACCGAATTGATATCAATTGAAATAGGGGTTTTTGTCCTGGCATGCAGATCCCCAATCGCCTCAAATGTGTGACGTACACTCTTCTCATGCGTTAATTCAGCATCAGGGACCCAAGGCGTCAAATAATAGTAAGCATCGTCGTCTGCTGCATATAAGCGTGATTGCTGGGTTAAAAAGACAGGCAGAATCGCTGACAGCTGCCTGGCATGAGCCTGATGATAGACCTGTTCCCATGCCTCGACCGTATTCTTGGTGAGCCGGCTCTTTTTTAAGGCATAGACATCCTGGCCAACACTCACTTTATACAAACGTGGTGACACTTGTTCTGTCTGATCCAGCATAATTCCATATTCTTTCATTATGCTCCTGATTGCCTCCATTATGCTTGCCACCCCTTATAGAACGTATTCTGGATATCCTGAACATCGTCAGTCAGTTTGAGTGCTATATTCCGAAAACAGACACCCCTTACCGGAAAAAAGCAAGGGGTGTATTAATAACTATGAATTCTTTTTATGTGGAATATAAAGGAGCTGTCCCTCTTCCAGATCTTCTTCTTCCGCAAACCGATTTTGCCTTAATAGATGAATAGCCGAAATCTCATACCGCTCCGCAATGGACTCGATCGTATCATCTCTTTGCACAATACATAACCGCATTTTACTATGCGTTTCTTCCTCATCATCGCCGAACATATCGGCCAAATAACGTATCTCTTCCAGAGACGAAGAGCTTTCGTCACTGTCGTTCTCGTAGTCTTCTTCCGTTAGTTCTATAGCCGCTGAAGCCGGTTCCGCATAATCCTCCGATGATGTCGTCCCTAAGCTTGACTCTTGCTCCAGCGTTTCTGGATTGGCTTTTTCTTCTGTTCCGAAAAACTCAGACAGTGTCTGGGATTTTTTATGTTTCAATCGTTCCTTTTCAGGTGAAGGTGATGTCTGTTTCGGATCCTCATCTTCCAGTGGGGCTGTCTCCTGTGACAATGCCGGAGGAGGTGTCATATCAGCTGCGTTCTGTTCGTCAGTGCTTTCGTCTTCCTGATCCATTTTCAAATCAAAAGCAAACGAATCCCCGCTGCCCCTAAGCAACTCTGGTGAATCCGCTGTTTCCAAATTACTGTCGGGCGGTTGAGACGATTCAGCACTGACCCCCCGTATTTCAACAGTTGACTGTAATTTCAGCTGATTCGGATTGAGGAGCTCATAATCGAACGCGCCAATATTGACTGTTACATCATCTGTATTGTGCACGCGATGCGTCGGAACTGAAATTTCAATTGGAAAACGATGCGAGAATTCAGCCTGATCCTCATCAACGCTCACCACATTTTCGATATAACGTTTGGCTTGATCTTCCGCAAATTCCGATAGTTCTTCTTCTTTCGGCTCCCGGGCAGCATCTTTCAAATAAGAACCCCGAAGTTCCATCACGCCTTTTATGGATACATAATCATTAAGGGGGTGTATCGAAATTTCCGGATCCAGTGAAATGCCAGTCATTTCACCAACTTCCTGTCCTGTCTCAAAATAAAGTGATTCATCCAGATCAAAACGAAAGATTTCCTGATTGCTTTCCACTAAGATTTCCTCCCTTCTGCCTATGCGTCATATACTTGACGGCCTCAATGCAACTATATGCGAATGTGACTGGTGATATGATTTTTGGACAAAAAACAGGCACATTCCCGATAATAATAAAAGCTATTCCTGTTTCGGAATAGCTTTTATCAGTGTTATTTTTCAATTTTAGAGAATGCTCTACGTGCGGCTTCAATCGTTTGCTCGATATCATTATCTGTGTGAGCCGTTGACAGGAAAACACCCTCAAACTGTGATGGCGGTAAAAAGATGCCTTCTTCAATCATCATCCGGTAATATTGAGCAAAATAATCGACATTAGCCCTTTGCGCTGTTTCAAAATTAATCACTGGCTCATTTGTAAAGAAGAAGCCAACCATTGATCCAGCCCGATTGACCTGAAGCGGGATATCATAATCAATCGATGCTTGCTCATATCCTTCAATAAGTCTGTCCACTTTACGATTAATGGCTTCATAAGCTGTTTGATCCAGCGCATTTAATGTTTCATAACCAGCTGTCATGGCCAAAGGATTTCCTGATAAGGTACCACCCTGATAAACCGAACCAGTCGGGGCAACCTTCTCAATAATCTCACGTCTGCCCCCATAAGCAGCAACCGGCAGACCACCACCGATCACTTTTCCTAAACAAGTCATATCAGGTGTTACGCCAAAATACCCCTGAGCACAATTATAATCAACGCGAAAGCCGGTCATAACCTCATCAAATATAAGAAGTGAACCATTATCGTCCGTTATGTCCCGAAGATCATGCAAGAAATTAGCCTGTGGCGGCACAACACCCATATTTCCTGAAACCGGCTCAACAATCACAGCTGCAATATCATCACCGTATTCGGAAAATGCATAACGTACACTGTCCATATCATTATAGGGAACTGTAATAGTATGTTGTACAATTGACTCTGGAACGCCCGGGCTGTCAGGCAGTCCAAGCGTTGCTACTCCAGATCCAGCCTTAATCAGCAGAGAATCACTGTGGCCATGATAGTTCCCTTCAAATTTCAGGATTTTATTGCGACCAGTATAACCGCGGGCAACTCTTAAGGCGCTCATGGTTGCTTCCGTCCCTGAGTTAACCATTCTCAGCATTTCTATGGACGGCACACGCTCCTTGATAAGCTCAGCCAGTTGATTTTCTTTTAAAGTCGGCATACCAAAACTTGTTCCTTTTTGAACAGCTTCCTGAAGACCAGAGACAACACGATCATCAGCATGTCCCAAAATGAGCGGCCCAAAGCTAAGCGTATAATCGATGTAAGTATTGCCATCAATATCGTATATCTTAGAACCTTTCCCCTGATCCATGAATATCGGTGTCATATCTACTGATTTAAATGCTCTTGGAGGCGAATTGACACCGCCGGGCATTAAATTCACGGCTTGTTTATATGCTTCCTTTGATCTGTCAAACTGACGCAATATGATCACCTCAAGAAAAATTTAGTTTTGAAGCCATGCCGCAGCATCTTTAGCAAAATACGTAATAATGATATCAGCACCCGCACGTTTCATGGCTGTTAATTTCTCCAGAACCAATTGCTGTTCATCAATCCAGCCATTCAATGCAGCTGCTTTTATCATAGCATATTCACCACTTACATTGTAAGCAACAACCGGCGTATCAAAATGATTGCGCACGTCACGAACGATATCCAGGAATGATAAAGCAGGTTTAACGATTAAAAAGTCTGCACCCTCGTCGACGTCTGTCCCTGCTTCTCTTAATGCTTCACGGCGGTTGGACGGATCCATTTGATACGTCTTGCGATCACCAAATTGCGGCGCGCTGCCCGCTGCCTCCCGGAATGGACCGAAGAATGCCGAGGCATATTTGACCGCATAAGACATAATTGGAATATTTTCAAATCCTGCTTCATCCAGTGCCTGCCGAATCACCGTTACAAATCCGTCCATCATGCTGGATGGGGCAATAACATCTGCACCCGCTTCTGCTTGTGAAACAGCTGTTTTGGCATGCAGTTCCAGTGATTTATCATTATCAACATCACCATTGTGAATCACGCCGCAATGGCCGTGTGATGTATACTCACATAAACACGTGTCAACGAGGACGAGCATGTCCGGTGCCTCTTGTTTAATAAGCCGTGTGGCCTTTTGAACAATGCCATCTTCCGCGTAAGCTCCACTGCCCTGTTCATCTTTTTCATCCGGAACACCAAACAGCATCACCGACTTGATACCGAGTGCTTGCAATTCATCCATTTCCTGTTTCAGCTGATCAAGCGATAGTTGATAAACGCCTGGCATTGAGGGAACTTCATGTTTGATAGCGTCGCCCTCTGTAATAAATAGCGGATAAACCAAATCATCTGTAGTCAAGTGATTTTCACGGACAAGCGATCGCATTGCTGCGGATGAACGCAGACGACGATGCCTTTTAAATTCCCATGTCTGTTGCATGATTATCGGTCCTTTCAATTCTTTGTAAAATAAGTTTCCAGTCTCCTCACCATACCACCGATTGTAAATTCCTCCGGGACAAGCAGATTGCGAAATCCAAATGACGCTGCCCTTTGTTCGGTTGTTGTCCCAATACAACAGATAGGCGTCGCATCTGCAAGCGGAACGTTTTTCATCTCCATGAAGGCATTAACTGACGACGGACTGGTAAATGTTATGGCATCAAATCTCTGCTGGGTGATTGTAGCATTGAGCTGGTCTTTCATCTCATGATGAACGTCTGTTCTGTACACCTCCATGGTATTATAACGAATCCCCTGTTCGTTGAACCATACAGGCAGTATACGCCGGGATAAGTTGCCCTGGATAAGCAATACGGGTTCTTCCAGTTGTGTGTGTTCAGAGAAAAACTCACGCGTCATCGTCTCGGCATTATAGGTTGTTGGTATGAAATCAGCCTGATACCCATAGCTTTCCAGCACACGTGCCGTTTTACGGCCTACAGCCGCAAACTTGCTGCCGGCTGTAAAATCCTGCACTGCCTGTTCCTCGCTTAGAAAGTTAAAAAAACAGGACACGCCATTAGCACTCGTGAAAAACAGCCATTTGTATGTGCCTGGGCTGCGGAGAAGCTCTTTGTTGGACGTATGATGCTGACAAGTGATTTTCAGCAGCGGCACTTGAACGGGCACACCGCCATACTGCGAAATCTGATCGGCAAAAACACTGGCTTGTTTTTCCTCACGGGTGATCAGAATCTGTTTTCCTTGTAACCCGGAGACCATTAACTGTCAAGCTCCTCTTTTATCTGCTCAATAATGTCTTTAGCACCGCGACCGATTAATTTATTCGCTGCTTCTGCGCCAACCTCTTCCGGATCCGTTCCCTGCACATTTTCCCGTAACAGCGTTTCACCATCGGTTGTGCCAACAAACGCCGTCATATGAATATCACCATTTTCCAGCCGTGCGTGACCGCCAACCGGTACCGAGCAGCTGCCTTCAAGTATTTTGAGGAGTGTTCTTTCCGCCGTCACCGTTTGTGCTGTTTCCTGATCATGAATGAGAGCTAAAAGGTCGCGCAGCTCGTAATCTTCTTCCCGGCACTCAATCGCCAGTGCACCCTGTCCGACAGAAGGAACACATACGTCAGGCTCCAAATACTCAGTAATCAGTTCCTCGCTTAAACCAACACGTTTTAACCCGGAAACAGCCAGTACAATAGCATCATAGTCTTCTTCATACAATTTCCGGATGCGTGACTCAATATTTCCCCTGATCCAGCTGATCTCCAGGTCAGGGCGTTCCGCCAGTATTTGAGCCTTACGCCTTAAACTGCTGGTACCAACAATGGATCCTGCCGGTAAGTCTTTCAATGGAATGTCATCTTTGGCAATCCAGGCATCACGGTGATCCTCTCTGACCGGAATCGTTGTGATAACGAGCCCTTCAGGCATTTCTGATGGGACGTCCTTCATACTATGGACAGCCATATCAATTTCCTTGTTGAACATGGCCTTTTCAATTTCCTTAACAAACAGCGCTTTGCCGCCAACTTTAGACAAGGTTACATTCAAAATCCGGTCACCTTGTGTGACAATTTTTTCAACCTGAATATCGTTCGTAATACCAGCTTGTTTCAATTGATCAATAACCCAATCTGTCTGGGTCAGGGCAAGATTGCTCTTTCTCGTTCCTGCGACAATTTGACGCATCCGGAATCCTCCTTACGTCTTCTACGGCAGATGAAAGTTCGATAAACTGCTAAACAGAAAGAAATTAATTAATAAAAGCAGAAAGGCTGCCGAATTATAGCTGGAAATAGCTTTTCCCTGATAGCCTTTACCTAATCTCAGCACAAGATATAGGACATAGAGTCCGAGAACAAGCAGTGATCCGAGCGTTTTCAGATCAAACCAGTAAAATTCAGCGCCGGCAAAATACGCCCAGGTTACCCCGAGTACGATTGCAATCGTTAGTAATGGAACCCCGAGCGTTATAGCTTTAAACGAGTACGTATCGAGCTGAGACAGATCACCAATCTGCCATACCCAGCGAAAACCTTTTTTCCGTTTCAAAAGCCTGTATTGAATAAGATACATGAGAGAAAAAATAAACGAAACGGTGAAAAAACCATACGCAGCGAAGGCCAGAGTGATATGCGCTATCAGCATCTCATGAATCAGGCCAGCCCCTTGTTCAGGCGCTTGCTCTGACATTTTGGCTGAGATCGAGAATAAAAGCGTAAAAAACCCAAGCAAGTTCAAAAAGAACAGCGTTAACTGAGCACGTGAAAATTTACTGATAACAAGTGAAAAAGAAATAAGAATCCAGGAATAAAACAAAAGCCCGTCATTCAGCGTTAAGACCGGAAAGCCTTTTTCTACAAAAACTTGCTGCAATAAAAACACCGTTTGCAAGAGCCAAACCACACACAGGAGCCAGAAGGCCATTCTGCTGACCCTCCGGTCGGGTTGTATAAAATCGATAAAATACCCTACGAGACTCAAACTATAAATGACCAGTATTATTTCCTGAAACCATTTAACTGCGTCCATAACAGCAACCCTTTCCTGTTAAGGCGATGATAAACTGTTCGTAGCCGGAGAAGGCGTATGTTCATTTAAATTCGTACTGCTGTATTTTTCCGCCTGTCTCTCTGATTCCTCATTAACTTCATCTTCTATTCCAAAAGTCGCAATAAATTGCTGGAGCGCTTCCTCTTTTCTATCAGCTGCAGCTAACTCTTTTGCTTGTGTTACCGGCTGTTTTAACAGCTGGTTGATAATGCTTTTTGTATGTTTATTCAAGACCTTTTTTTCACGTTCAGTTAAGTCAGGCATTTTCCGCTCAATGCTTTTCATCGTTTCCGTTTGAATGGCCAGTGCTTTCTTTCGAAGTCCCGATATAACTGGAACAACGCCCAGTGTCTGGACCCATTCATTAAAAGCAGCAATCTCATCATCAAGCATTGTTTCAACACCTTCTGCAGCTGCTTTTCTGGATGCCAGATTTTCGTCAACGACATGCTGCAGATCATCAATATCATACAAAAATACATCATCGAGCTCGCCAATTTTTGGATCCATGTCTCTTGGAACAGCAATATCAACCATGAAAAGTGGCCGCCCTTTGCGTTTTCGCTGCACGGTTTCCATAAAGTCTCTGGTTAATACAACAGAATCAGAAGCTGTTGAGCTAATCAGAATATCCGCATTCTGCAGTTGTTCCTGCAGTTGTTCAATCGGTTTCGCCTGACCCTGAAAAGTTTGTGCCAGAGACTCGGCCTTGGCAAATGTCCGGTTAACAACAGTGATGTCAGAAGCTCCTGATCCATGCATGTTTTTCGCGGCTAGTTCGCCCATTTCACCAGCACCGTGAATAACGACATGCCGTTTCTGTAAATCACCAAATATCTTCCTGGCAAGTTCCACCGCGGCATAACTGACCGATACTGCCTGCTGGCCAATGGTTGTGTCTTTATGAACTTTTTTGGCAAACGTAACTGCTCGTTTGAACAATTCATTAAAAATCGTTCCAGTCGTTTGTTGTTTTTGTGCCGTAGAAAAAGCAGCCTTCATTTGGCCTATTATCTGGGTCTCGCCTAAGACTATTGAGTCCAGTCCGGTTGTCACACGGAACAAGTGATCAACTGCTTCGTCACCTTCAGCTATACGCAGATAAGATGACAAAAAACTCAAGTCAACCTGAAACCAATCAGCCAAAAACTGTTTAATATAATAACGCCCTGTATGAGCCTGATCAACTACAGCAAAAACTTCCGTCCGATTGCACGTGGAGATAATCACATCTTCAAGAATACTTTTTTGTCTCTTGAGCTGCACCATTGCCTGATCGAGCTTATCTTCAGAAATCACATACCGTTCTCTGATTTCCAGAGGGGCTGATTTATAATCAAAACCAACTTTAAGTAAATCCATTGCTATACCCCCAACAAAACATCAGTTAATCTTTATTATAACATGAATAGACGTCGAACGTTATTTAAAATGTGAACGGACTTTGAAACCCAAACACGTGTTGAATAAAGCATTCCGTCACTAGCCCATAGAAATTTCAAAATATCAGCTTAAATACTATTAGGTTAGATACGAATCCTTCCGGTATACCGGAAGGATCATATCTAATCAGATATATTGTCTGATTCTGCGCCAGACGTCATCCTTTCCCTCACCCGTTTCAGCGGAAAAGGGTATAATCGCATCCTCAGGTTCAATATTGAATGCTTGAGTTGTCTGGCTCAAATGTTTAGCGCGCTTGCCTTTTGAGATTTTGTCAAGCTTCGTTGCAACGATCAAAACCGGCAGTTCAAAGTATTTCAAGTAATCATACATCTGCACATCTCCATCAGTCGGTTCATGTCGTATATCCGTTATCAGCATACCAGCCTTCAGCACATCACGCGTCGCAAAATATTCCTCCATCATGACACCCCACTTTTGACGCTCCTGTTTCGATACTTTGGCATAACCATAACCAGGAGCATCAACAAAGTAGAATAGGTCATTGATTTTATAAAAATTCAACGTTTGTGTTTTGCCAGGCTTTGAGGAGGTACGGGCCAGATTTTTTCGCTGAATAAGCTTATTGATAAATGACGATTTCCCGACATTGGAACGGCCGGCCAGAGCGATCTCAGGAAGCTTGTCAGCCGGGTACTGTTTTTGGCTCACGGCACTTATGACGATTTCAGCATTTGTTACTTTCATGTTTTCTCCTCCGTCAGTGCATGTGTTAACACTTGGTCTAAGTGATTAACTTTGATAAAGGTTAACGCGTCACGCACACTTGTGGGTATGTCTTCGATATCTTTGGCGTTGTCTTCTGGAATAATAATGGTCGTGAGCCCAGCACGATGGGCACTCAATGATTTCTCTTTCAATCCGCCTATCGGTAATACACGACCACGCAGTGTTATTTCTCCCGTCATGCCTACTTCTTTCTTAACAACCCGTCCTGTCAGAGCCGATATAAGAGCTGTAGCCATCGTGATGCCAGCTGAAGGTCCGTCTTTGGGCGTGGCACCTTCGGGAACATGAATATGAATATCATATTTGTCATGAAAGTCCGGGTCAATTTCGAGTTCTTCTGCACGCGCCCGGATATAGCTGAAGGCAGCCTGGGCAGATTCTTGCATGACATCACCTAGTTTCCCGGTGAGAGTTAATTTGCCCTTCCCGGGATAATGTGATACTTCAATCGATAACGTGTCACCGCCAGCCGTCGTATAAGCGAGCCCTGTTGCTGCTCCAATTTGATTCTCTTCTTCCATTTGTCCATATCGGAAAAGCGGTTTACCCAGAAGTTCCTCTAATTTCTTCTCCGTGACAATAACGCGCTTTTTTTCACCGGAAATCATGATTCTCGCCGCTTTCCGGCAGAGATTAGCCAGCTGCCGTTCCAAGCCGCGAACACCTGCTTCACGTGTGTACATTCGAATTAACTTCAACAGTGCTTCTTCACGGATCTGCAGGTCACTTTTGCCCAATCCATTTTCCATCAGCTGCTTCGGCAATAAGTGATCTTTAGCGATGTGTAATTTCTCAATTTCAGTATAGCCGGAAATGGTAATCAGTTCCATACGATCCCGCAGTGGTTCCGGTATGCTGCCTGCATCGTTAGCCGTCGTAATAAACATGACATTGGATAAATCGTACGTTTCTTCAATGTAGTGGTCGCTGAACTGATTGTTCTGTTCCGGATCCAGCACTTCAAGCATCGCAGACGACGGATCACCATTGAAATGACTGGCCATTTTATCCACTTCATCGAGCAAAAACACGGGGTTAACCGTTTCTGCTTTTTTCATTCCTTGTATAATACGACCGGGCATCGCACCAATATAAGTACGTCTGTGTCCACGAATTTCAGCTTCGTCACGAACACCCCCGAGCGACATGCGAACAAAATGCCGGTTAATCGTGCGGGCGATCGATTGAGCCAGTGATGTCTTACCAACACCAGGCGGACCGACCAGACACAGAATCGGACCCTTAATCGATTGAGTCAGTTTTCGAACGGACAGATACTCAAGCACACGTTCCTTTACTTTTTCAAGTCCATAATGATCCTCATGGAGCGTTGCTTCAGCTCGATCAATTTCAAACGTATCTTCGGTCTGAACTGTCCATGGCAATGCCACCAGCCACTCAATATAATTTTGAATGATCGAACTCTCCCCTGAGCTTTGGGGGACTTTTTCAAATCGTGCGAGTTCTTTTCTGGCCGCATCAGCTACCCGGCCGGGCATATCAGAAGCCTCAATTTTTTCACGGAGCTCTTCAGCGTCTCCGGATTTGCCGTCTTTCTCACCCAATTCCGTCTGGATAGCTTTTAGCTGTTCCCGCAAATAATATTCCTTTTGCGTTTTTTCCATCGACTGTTTGACACGCTGTCCAATCTGTTTTTCGAGATCCAGTACATTTTTCTCGTTTGAAAGCAACTCCAGCAAATGGTTCAAACGTTCTTTGACATTCACCATTCCCAAAAGATTTTCCTTGTCTGGTATTTTCAGAGACAAATGTGAGGTTACAATATCGGCCAGTCTGCCTGGTTCTTGAATATCAGAAACAGCAGCCAGTGTTTCGTTTGTCAGTTTTTCTGAGACATTTATGTATCGCTCAAATTGGTTGAGCAAGGAACGCTTTAATGCTTCCTCTTCATCCGCATCATCGTGTTCATCTGTCAGTTCATTGATGTCAACTGCGAGCATTTTATCGTCATCTGTAAATTGGTTGACTTCCGCGCGATAAAGACCTTCCACCAGGATTCTTATCGTTCCATTGGGAAGTGTCATCATCTGTTTAATATACGCGACTGTTCCCACTGGATAAACATCGCTGGGTCCAGGCTCCTTAACACTCACTTGCTTCTGGGCCGCAAGGAAAATCGTCTTATCTTCCATCTTAGCCTTTTCCAGAGCAGCGACTGATTTATCACGGCCAGCATCGATATGCAGCACCATGGAAGGGAAAACAAGCAGCCCGCGCAATGGTAGAAGAGGAAGTTGTATCGATTCTTTAGTCATTTTGTAAGGTACCTCCATCAAGACTGGGTTTCAAGCTCTAATCTGCAGGCAGCCATTTATCATTCGAAATATGTGAGAGCTGACGTTAGCTCATGTATTCAGCATACAACATAGAAAGAGACTGACACCAACTATTGGACTTCTGCTCCTGAAATGCCATCTTGAGCGAAGTCAAATAAATGCCAGTCTCTGACTCATTTCAGTTAATTTGTTGACTTAAGCACTTTCTTTGGGAAGTTTTTCGTTTTCATCCTGAACCGTGCCGTCCTGGAATACGACCTTAGGACGCCCGTTCTTTTTCTCGACCGTATCTTTTGTGATGATACATTTACTAAGATCCTCGCGTGTCGGTATCTCAAACATAACATCAAGCATGATACTTTCAATGATGGAACGCAGCCCGCGTGCACCCGTTTTCCGTTCGATTGACCGATTCGCTATTGACCGGAGAGCCTCATCTTCAAACTCGAGATCAACATTATCGATTTCAAACAGTTTTTCATATTGCTTAACAAGAGCGTTCTTCGGCTGTGTCAGAATGTCGACCAGTGCATTCTCATCCAGCTGTGCCAGACTGGCAACAACCGGAATTCTTCCGATGAACTCAGGTATCAGCCCATATTGCAAGAGATCTTCCGGCAGGATTTGCTGCAGCAATTCACTGTCATCCATATCCTGCTGGGCATCATCCGAACCGAAACCAATAACCTTTTTCCCAAGACGGCGTTTAATGATCTGGTCAATACCATCAAAAGCACCACCGACAATAAACAGAACATTCGTTGTATCAATCTGAATGAATTCCTGATGCGGATGCTTACGACCACCCTGTGGCGGCACACTGGCAACTGTACCTTCCAGTATCTTCAAGAGAGCCTGCTGAACACCTTCACCGGATACGTCACGTGTGATGGACGTATTTTCCGATTTACGGGCAACTTTGTCAATTTCATCGATATAAATAATACCTTTTTCAGCTTTTTCAACATCATAATCAGCCGTCTGGAGCAGCTTCAGCAGAATGTTTTCCACATCCTCACCGACATAGCCAGCTTCTGTCAGCGAAGTAGCATCTGCCATGGTAAAAGGAACATTCAAAATCCGTGCCAAAGTTTGCGCCAGCAGTGTCTTACCGGAGCCGGTCGGGCCAAGCATAGCAATGTTACTCTTTGACAGTTCAACATCATCGGCATTATTTTTGGGTGCATTGATTCGTTTATAATGATTATAAACCGCTACAGACAGGTTCTTTTTAGCTTCATCCTGACCGATGACATATTCATTCAGCATCCCGTTAATCTCATTCGGCTTAGGCAATTCTTCAAATTCCGTTGCCTCTTCCGTTCCCAGTTCTTCTTCTACAATTTCAGTGCAAAGTTCAATACATTCATCACATATATAAACACCTGGGCCAGCTACTAACTTGCGAACCTGGTCTTGACCCTTTCCGCAAAATGAGCATTTCAATTGCCCTTTTTCTTCATTAAATTTAAACATGCATTTCACTCCTAAAGTTTAAATCTGCTACTTGTCATATGACCTTCATTAACTTATCGTCATCATATCAAATGACTATGCGAAAACAAAATAATAACGCTTTTTCAAACGTCGTTTTACTTAAATTGGCAGCAGATCCAGAAAGACTGGCATATCGTTGGCTGTTTCATTCTTTCATTAGCGTATGCCAAGAGTACAGGATAGATAACAAAAATAACCTAACAGTTTAAAACAAGGTGCGTAACACCGCACCTTGTTTTAACATCTTATTAACTTAAAGTCAGGGTTAGACCGTTTGACTATGGTCAACTAAAAACTCAATCGATTTTGTTCCCTTCAATTCTTCTTTAAGTGCATCGGTATTTCCGCCGAGCATTTGTTTCAGCTGATCAGCATCTGTACCATACATCGAGGCCATTTTGTCGATTTCTTTATCAACATCTTCATCGGTGACTTCCAGGTTTTCCTGATAATAAACAGCTTCCAGCGTCAAATTCGTTTTGACACGTTTCTGAGCATCCTCACGCATCTGGTCTTTCAGAGCTTCTTTATCCTGCCCAGAGAATTGGTAGTACATATCCAAAGTCATGCCCTGTGATTGGAGCTGCTGTTCAAATTCCTGCAGCATACGGTCCAATTCCGTTTCGACCATTGCATCCGGAATCGTCACGTCAGCGTTATCAGTGGCTTGCTGGATCAAACTTTCACGCTTTTGATTCTCAGCATCCTGTTCGCGCTGGCTCTGCAATTCTTCTTTTTTCTTCTCTCGCAGCTCGTCCAGCGTTTCAATGTTCTCATCAACGTCTTTAGCGAACTCGTCATCCAAATCTGGCAGTTCTTTTGTTTTAATATCATGTATTTTAACCTCGAACACCGCTTCTTTGCCTGCCAGATTCTCAGCATGATAATCTTCAGGGAACGTCAGCTGAAGTTCGGTTTCCTCGCCTGACTGCTTTCCGACTAAAGCTTCTTCAAAACCTGGAACTAACTGGCCTGAACCAATCTCCAATGAGAAATCCTGGGCTTCTCCGCCTTCAAATGCCTCACCATCGGCATAGCCTTTGAAGTCGATTACCGCGGTATCGCCTTGCTCAATACTGCCTTCTTCTTTAACGACCAGCTCAGCTTGCTGTTCACGCTGCTGTTCAATGTCATCTTCAACATCCTGGTCTGTAACCTCAACGGACTGTTCTTCTACTTCCAGTCCTTTATAATCACCTAATGTCACTTCGGGTTTGACGTTAACAGTAGCCTTGAAGATAAGGTCTTTTCCTTTTTCAATCTGGTCAATATCAACATCCGGCTGTTCTATTGGTTCAATACCCGTTTCGTCCACAGCTTTGGAATAAGCATCAGGCAGCACGATATCCACAGCATCCTGATACAGGGACTCAACACCGAATCGTGATTCAAACAATTTACGAGGTACTTTCCCTTTACGGAAACCCGGGATCTCCACATCTTTGACAACTTTTTTAAACGCCTGGTCCAGTGCTTTATCGAACTCATCTGCACTGACGTCAAATGTCAGGACACCCTGATTCCCTTCCTGTTTTTCCCAATTTGCTGACATAACATACCCTCCAAAATCTATTAGTCCTTACATAACATAATAAAAGTCCTCAATATTTCATTCAAATGGTTATGCGTCATTTTGCACCAACTCATTATAACATAAATAGACCGCCTTTCAAGTATGGCAGACCTTTGATTAAGTCTAGGCCTCATCTATAACAGTCGAATAGATTGCTTCGCATGTTTTGATCTCATCAACGTATTTAGATACAGGCTTCCCTTCATTTGTGCGGGTGTTTGCAGGTTTTTGCAAATAATCTTTCCCAATTGCCATCAGGGCGTCCGCAATCGATCCGCCATCAGCTTCATGTGGCATAAATGGATAGCGCACATAAAGATAATGCCGCAACAGCTGAGCCATAAATTGAAAAAGAGTTGGATTTTCCTGTTCCTGATCATCGATGATCCTGGATACCTCCTGCATCACAGGATGGGTACGCAGCGGCGGTACTTGTTCTGGGGCAACCGTCAGATCTGCCCCTAATTTATGTATATGAATTTTTTCCGAAACCCCTGTTTCCTGAAACCAAACAAAAATGGCTGTCTTGGTCACTGGATTCACACGGTCATCAGCGAGCAATGGCTGCACTTGATCTGTTGGTTCAATGGACAGCTTGCGGAGCTGTTCAACAAGTGCATATTGCCGAACATGATTTGCTTCTTCGACGGACCGGAATAAATCGTTTATGTATTCGGTCGTCTTTTCCGCCCGGATCTCTTCGCGCAGTCTTCTGCTGACAGCATGCAGCTGCCTGAACTGTTTGGTCATATCGTCCGGGACTTTTCCTGAAGCCAGTTCCCGGTCAGCTTGATTCATCAGTAATTCATATTGATTTGTCTGGAATAATATCGTCAAGTAGATATGAATGTAGTCATAGTAATGATCGTCATGCCAAGTTAAAAGCGTTTCACAAAAGTCTTGTGCTTCCTGGTAACGATTCAATTCCATCAAGCATATCAGCCGGCCAATATTAATTTCCTGATTATAGATGCCGAAGTCAATTAACTCATTAAGCTTTTCCAGGGCGTCTTCATATCTTTTCTCCTTGATAGCCAAAAGACTCTCATCTTCTAAACGCCAGCGCCACTTTGGAAAAAGAATAACATTTTCCGGCGGATTCGCCATAAATTCACTCCTTTCAGCAGGAATCTGGAAGATCCAATCTCCTTATAACTGGTCAGCAGTTGCAGCATGCTGGCTATATAGTACCATATATAAGTGCTGCGTTAAAATGAATATTATTATACCTGACTATTTCTAAAGTATTAAGCCGCATTTAGCGTCGACGCCATGGGTATAATTTGTTTTGAAATCCCCCTAACTTTGCGAGCGAAATAAGTGGTGGTATCCGCAGACAAGTCGATGCCATCTTTCATTTAGATAGAAAGCCTAATAAACTAGAGTCAGTCATTTTTAGTATTGACTTTCTGACTGACGAAAACGAGTCGAAGGCAAAATAGACATGAACTTAAACTTAAAAGGAGAAACAACCATGATCAAATCGAACTTGAAGGAATTATTACACTCCAGAGATATTTCCATCCGGGAATTTTCAAGAAGAATAGGCTACCGGTACGAAAGTGTACGCCAATTATACCAAGGAAACAACGACCGTATTCCAGTTCCTTTAGTTGAGCGCATTTGTAAGGAGTTGAACTGTGATGTAGGCGATCTCTTCACCTACATACCTTCATAAAAGATAGTGAAAGCACGGACTGATGCCATGTATAACTGACCGTCAGTTACTTGACTGATATGGATTGGATATCTCAGTATATAAAAGAGCCTGAACCCTTATATGGCAAGAGATTCAGGCTCTTTTTAATGAAGTGTCCCAGGCAGGACTCGAACCTGCGGCCTATAGCTTAGAAGGCTATTGCTCTATCCACCTGAGCTACTGGGACATTTTGATACATAGAGCGGGTGATAGGAATCGAACCCACGACATCAGCTTGGAAGGCTGAGGTTTTACCACTAAACTACACTCGCATGTAACCTTTTACAGACAACGTTAATTATATTTATTTCCTGGCAATTTGTCAATAGATATCTGTATATAACATTTCTTTTTATATGCTGAAACGGATGGCTGCAGAAATCGACAAGACTGCCGATTTCTTCACTTCATCTCGCCGGCCAGCCGATTATGATAAAGAGACTGTCATTGATAAGTCTTGAACAAGGTCACCATCCGCTGTATAGAAATAGATATCAATGCTGTCCGGCTTGTCCCAGTCCATTAGCACATATGTTTTCTCGCTTCGTCCCCGGGGCAGAAGAATACTTCCTGGATTAATAAGGATTTGATTGCCAATTTTCTCTGCACCTGCCATATGTGTATGGCCAAAACAAACGACTTGCGCATGTTCTTCTTCAGCCCGGTACGCAATTGCAATCGGGTTTGTTTTGACCTCATGGAGATGTCCGTGTGCGATAAAAAATGTTATATCCTCAATAGTGCTGACTTGTTCCTCTGGGTATCTAGCATCTATATCACAATTGCCGCCTACTTTAATGAATCCTTTCAGTGCTGGATCATCCATTTCCAATTCCGAATCACCGCAGTGAATTTGATAATCAGGGCGGTGCCGTTGCACAATCGTTTTCAATTCCTCTGTTGAACCGTGGCTGTCACTGACAATTAAAACGCTTGTCATTGTATCACCTCAGTTGGCTGCATATGTCTGAACCCATGTTTCCAATTGATCCATGGCCTTACGACGATGGCTGATCCGGTTTTTTTCATCTGAAGAAAGCTCTGCCATTGTTTGCGTATAACCATCAGGAATAAACACCGAATCATAACCAAAACCGTTGACACCTGCTTGCTCAGTATTTATTATCCCCTCACAGAAGCCTGTTTTAAAAATGGTTGCGTCACCAGGGATGGCCACGGCCAGTACACAAACAAAGTGAGCGGTCCGGTCAGGCATGTCGATTCCGTCCAGTTCGTGCAGTACTTTATCAATATTTGTTTGATCATTTTTTGGTTCTCCGGCGTATCTCGCTGAAAAAATGCCAGGACGTCCATCCAACGCATCGATGACAAGTCCTGAGTCGTCAGCCAAGACAGGTTTCTGCAGCCATTCAGCAATCTGTTCTGCCTTTAAAGCTGCATTTTCCGCAAAAGTTGTACCCGTTTCCTCAATATCGGCGATTTCCTGAGACAATTCCGGAAGCGAGATGGCATTTATTGAATACCTGGAAAAAAAGGTTTTAAATTCATTTGCTTTACCTGCATTTTTTGTGGCAATTATAATCTCGTTCAAGGCGTATCTTCCTTTGTTTGTTTTGTTTCACCAATTCGTTCAGCAGACGTCCCAAGTATCGTTTTCTGCACAGCATTCAATTCTTGCATACCATTTTCGGCAAGTCCGAGCATGGTTTGCAGCTGTCCGCCTGTGAAAGTCGCTTCCTCGCCGGTTCCCTGTATTTCAATGAACTCATTCGCCCCTGTCATCACAATGTTCATATCAACAGCTGCTTCAGAGTCCTCTTCATAGTCTAAATCAAGCAAAGCTGTCCCATCGGGCGCAATACCAACCGAAACAGCTGCCATAAATTCTGTCACGGGCATTTTTTTAATGGTCCCATTCTGCAGAAGCTTATCAAATGCCAATACCACAGCAACAAAAGCACCGGTAATGGATGCGGTTCTCGTGCCGCCATCTGCCTGCAGGACATCACAATCCACCCAGACAGTACGTTCACCAATTTGTTTCAGATCGACAACTGATCTTAATGCACGTCCGATTAAACGCTGGATTTCCATTGTGCGTCCGCTTACCTTGCCTTTGGACGATTCACGTACATTACGCTGCTGTGTTGCTCTTGGAAGCATGGCATATTCTGCTGTGATCCAGCCTTTTTTCTGACCCCGCATAAAAGGAGGCACCCGATCTTCAATACTTGCATTACAAATAACTTTCGTATCACCACATTCAATCATAACGGAACCTTCCGGATGTTTAATATACCCTGGCGTTATGGTGATCGGTCGTAATTCATTATAGTCTCGCTGATCATGTCTCACTGACCCTAACCTCCTTCATAATGCGTCAGTTTATATATTAACATATTTTTTACCCGTAAACATAAATTATGAATTGCTCTGCCAGAAAAAGAAAAAAGACTGCTGAGCACAGTCTTTAGTAACGCTAAGCAATATACATACTAGAGTTTTTCTATGCCTGTAAATGATTGCACTGTAACCGGCTCTGTATAGGCCTTTCCATTTTCATTAAATAATGTTTCAACATCTTCAACTTTGACATCAATCGCTTCAATTTCCTTATCCTGTGTTAAAGTACGAACAAGCGTCCCCATGACATCATTCGAAATGATGGCATCATCGTTGTCCTCCAGCACTTCCTGATTGAATACCATTTCTAATACACCATCATCATCTAATTCCGGATGGCTCGTTAATTCCACAGACTGGTTGAAAACATGCTGCAAATTCGTATCCATTGCGGGTCCCTGCATTAATGCCTGCACTGCTGATTCATAAACATGGTCACTATCCACATTGATATGTTCCGTTACTGGTACGAAATACTTATTATCACCTTGGGCGGACGGATAATACAAAGTTACAGATTCACTGCCCAGCAAGTCAACAGTACCGTTCTGAACCAGATTAATGCCATTAGCCCTTGAATAACCGTCCGCAATAGGCGTTCCATCAACTGGCATGGACTCTTGTGGATTCCCATCAATGCGCAGTTTCATTTCATCGACAGTATCATATTGTGTTAACGTATATGTCATCGCTTCAAGAACTTCCAATTCATCTTCTGCCTTATAATTTTCGAACTCCTTGGAAACATCAACAATCATTGTGCCATTCTCTTCTAAATTAAGCCCCAGAATCTCAGTCCCTGCCGGCAGTACAGCTTCAAACCCGTTTGGCAGGAGCGACGTAACCGGGCCATCTTTCACAAGATACTCCAGTGATTGCTCAGCCACTGCTTTTGAATCCGGTTCAGGTATTTCCAGTTTTTGGGGTGCTACCATTCCATTGGCATCAAATAGATAGAGTTGTCTTTCGACTGTTTCCGATGTCTTATTATCTTGATTTTCTGATTTCTTTTCCTTTCCTTCACCATCTTTATTTTCATCCGATTCACCCTCATCAGTTTTCTCCTTTTTATCATCAGTTGCTTCGGCATCTGGCGGCGGATCCATTTCTTCATTATCCAATGATTGTTCCCCTTGAAAACAGCCCGTTAATATAATCATCATCAGCACTGCCAGGCTCAATGGCAATAATGTGCGCTTCAGCATGTTTTACCCTCCTACGATGGTTTGTACTATTATATATACGAGCCAATACAGATTTTAGACCAATTTAAGCACAAAAAAATTAGAACCCTGTTTGAAAGATAATATCAAAAGGGCTCTAAATAATGGCTTGCTCAATGGTCACAGCCTGGAATCGGTCAACTGATGTTTTGAAAATGGATTCAGTCATTTTGGCGAAGTGACCAATATCGCCTGTTGTGTAAAAACGATGAGCTGGCGGTACTGTTCCTGAAACTAACTGATCATAAAATTCCAGAATGGTACTGGCCTCACGCGCAGTCTCCTCACTCGATGAAATAACGGCTATGTTATGACCCATAACCTCTTGAATCGTTTGCTTAATTAAAGGATAATGCGTGCAGCCAAGAATTAACGTATCAATACGATTATTTCTCTGCAGAGGCTGCAAGGACTGAGATACAATATTGTCAGCGTTGTCTCCTGACATGACACCCTGCTCAACCATTGGAACAAATGACGGACAAGCCAGGGAATCGACGGAGACTTCAGGATTAATTTGCTTCAGTGCCGATGCATAAGCCTGACTTCTGATTGTCCCTTCTGTTCCAATCACGCCAATATGACTGTTTTCAGTATACTTAATAGCCGCTCGTGCTCCAGGCTTAATAACACCAATCACTGGAATCGGTAATTGTTCTTGAAGTTCTTTTAATGTAAACGCTGTCGCAGTATTGCACGCAACGACGAGCATTTTAATAGATTTAGGCAGTAAAAAACGTACCATTTCCCAAGTGAAGCGTTTGATTTCCGTTTCGGACCTCGGCCCATATGGACATCGCAGCGTATCACCTAAGTAGATTAAACTTTCACCCGGCAGCTGGCGCATCAACTCATGTACGACGGTTAGGCCGCCAACCCCGGAATCGACGACACCTATATTCTGACTCACATAATCGCCTCTTCATGCTGTTATGGTTGTTTCAATCATACATTCACTCAGACTTAATAGAGTATAACACAGCCGAATACACATCGCAGTTATTAAGACAAACTATCAGGTGAGCGAATTTCATAATTCATAGCCCTTGCGGCGCAAGGACTTAAAAACGTAAAAAAGGAAGTACCTCCCCAAATCTTGTATAATGGTAGTTGAACTAAAACATCCATAGAGATTGGAGGAATACTTCCTATGACTATTATACGACAACCAAGCTTATTTAGCATCCAAGAACTTTATGACATGGAACCTACCCAAAAGTATGAGGCGATCATTTCCGCCGTTGATTTGGATGCCATTTATCACGACATGGCTAAAAAATCCCGTTTGGGCGCGCCTGAAGAGCTGAATGTTGCAGCGATGATTATTTCCGTTTTCATTCGGTATGTTGAACGCATCCCAACCATAAAAGACCTGAAAAAACGCTTAGATGATGATATTGCCTTCAAATTGAATTGTGGATTTCTGGTTTCAGACAAGATTCCTTCGGAAGCTTCCTATTCCCGCCTTTTAACCAAGCTGAGCGAGTCAGATGCATTGGAAAAGGCCCAGGAAAAAGTTGTTCTTCAAGCCATTGCCGAAGGCTTTATCGCTGATGATACAGTCGCCATCGATGCGACTCATTTCGAAGCACGTGATCAGGCCCCGCCTAAAGAAGAAAAGGCAAAGCCGGAACCGAAAAAACGCGGCCGTAAATCCAGGGAAGAGCGTGACCAATGGCTCCAGGAACAAGCTGAGAAAGAAGCGAATCTGCCTCTTTATGACAGGAAAATCGAAGCTCAACTGGATGCATCTTTAACAGAACTTCGAGACGGTGTTCCCCGGGATCCCCAATGGGGGATCAAGAAAAACAGCGAAGGCAAAAATACATTCTGGTTTGGCTATAAAGGACATCTGGCTGTCGGCACATCAAGTCAATACATTTTACAGGCCCTTTTCTCATCAGGAAATCTAAATGATGGAAAAGCCGCAATTCCTTTATTGAAGGGGATGAATGAACGCTTGCCTCTTTCAAACTTGCGTTATCAGACGATGGATGCGGGTTATGATTTTGAACCGATTTACACGCAGGTCTATCGAATGGGCCAGCAATCTATCATTGCCTATAATAAACGCAATGAATCGGAACCCATAGGGTTTGATAAATATTTTGCCCCAACATGTTTCCGTGAACATTCGTACCGTTATGAAAGTTACGATGCCAAACATGAAACCCTGAAGTACACAAACCCAAAGGAATGCAAAGACTGCCCTTTAGCCCATGAAGACATATGCCAGAAAGTATTCAAGATGAAAATCACTAAAGACCTCAGGCGATACACAGCCCCGGCACGGGGCTCTAAAGCTTGGAACACCATCTACAAGCGCCGATCAGCCGTTGAACGTGTCAATGCCTATTTAAAGGAATTCTTTCAGCTCAACAATGTTCGCCATCGTTCAGGGAAACGCGCTCAGATCCATTTTGATATCGTTACGTTGATGTATAATGCATCGAAATTAGCCGCAGACCGCATTGATGCCGCGTTAAAGCAGCAGCAGGCTGCTTAGAGGAATTTTAAAAAAATACACATTAGAAATTCTGCAGGTCTTTGCGTTTTTAATAAGAGCAATTATGAAATTGATTCAGGTCAAAAAACTTTCTTAAATAACCCGCAAAGGGGCTCACTGTTTACGTCTTCTTTCATAAACTAATCATGACTAAATAACTCACCCTTCAACTGCGACTCTTTGGACAGCGAGGAGGGGTTATCAATTGAAGGATAAGACAAACAAAACATCACAGCTACTGACAAAACGGGAAAAGGAAGTATTTGAACTTCTTGTACAAGATAAATCAACAAAAGATATTGCCCAGGAATTGTTTATATCAGAAAAAACAGTCCGGAACCATATTTCAAATTCAATGCAAAAAATGGGCGTCAAGGGGCGTTCCCAGGCTGTTGTCGAACTCCTCCGTATGGGGGAGTTAAAGCTATAGGGAGTTAAAAACCGGCTTTCTTTTCAAAAAGCCGGTTTTTGTCATCTATAAAGCCATAAGCTGACGTTTCATTGTATCGTTCATCGGAACCGGCTTTTCCGTATCGGAATGAATCATGACCATTCGTCCGCGGCCCGTTAAAGAGAGTTCATAGTTGTCATTTAACGCCATATAATGAACGTCCAGAGACGTGTTGCCAACGTGACCTAGTTTGACATACAATTTGATCGTTTCATTAAAATAAATTTGCCTATGATAATCACATTGTAAATCCGCTACAATCGGCATGACCTTTTCATCATGCTCCTGAGGAAACACCCCTGCTTGTTTTAAAAATTCAATCCGTGCTTCCTCAAAATAAATAAAAGCTGACACATTATTAACATGTCCGAACATATCCGTTTCGGAAAAACGAACTTTAACAGGAATATAAAATGAAAATTCCGACATCCACTGATCTAAATCTTCAATATAAGAAACCTTTGTCAATTAAACTGCCTCCCTATGAAAATGACCCCTGCCACTTAATGGAGCAAGGGTCATTATATAGATAGATTGATAGTTTTATAATCTAATGTGCTTCATCACTGCCAAAGAAGTTCTTGAACGCTTGAATATTGGTTGCACGGTTCATGGCAGCAATTGACGTCGTCAAAGGAATACCTTTAGGGCACACTTCAACACAGTTCTGAGCATTGCTGCAGCCGCTAATACCGCCGTCTCCCATTAACCCTTCGAGACGTTCACTGGCATTCATTTCACCTGTTGGATGTGAGTTGAACAAACGTGCTTGCGATATAGCTGCTGGACCGATGAAATCGGATTTATCATTAACATTCGGGCATGCTTCAAGACAAACCCCACAACTCATACATTTCGATAATTCATAAGCCCATTGTTGTTTTTTCTGAGGCATCCGCGGACCGGAACCAAGGTCATAAGTTCCGTCAATTGGAATCCAGGCCTTCACTTGTTTCAATGATTCGAACATTTCTTCCCGATCAATGAATAAATCGCGAATTACCGGGAATGTTGTCATTGGCTCAAGACGTATTGGCTGTTCCAGCTCATCTACCAGAGCAGAGCAGGATTGCTGAGCTGTTCCATTAATAACCATGGAACAAGCTCCGCAGACCTCTTCAAGACAGTTCATATCCCATTGAACTGGTGATGTTTTCTCCCCACTCGCATTGACTGGGTTTTGCCGAATGGCCATCAGTCCGGAAATCACGTTCATATTACGTGTATAAGGCACCTCAAATGTCTCTTTATAAGGAGAAGAATCCGGACTGTCCTGACGGGTAACGATAAACGTAACAGTACTTTTTTCAGCCATTTCATTGACTCCTTTCATTAACTACTTGCTTGAATAGTCACGCTTACGGGGCGCTATATATTGTGTATCTACTTCTTCATAGTTAAAGACAGGCTCATGATTTGTTTCATCAAATTGAGCGACAGTCGTTTTCAGGAAGTTTTCATCATCACGCTCGGGAAATTCTGGTTTATAGTGCGCACCACGTGTCTCATCACGCTTCAGAGCACCGATCGTGATAACGCGTGCCAGTTCCAGCATACTTTCCAGCTGACGCGTGAACATGACACCCTGGTTGTTCCAGCGGGACGTATCATTTATGTTAATATCTTTCCAGCGTTCCATCAACTGCTGAATTTGCTTATCAGCTTCTTTCAGCTGATCGTTATGACGGACAACGGTGACATAGTTGGTCATCAGTTCGCCGAGTTCTTTATGAATCTCATAAGCATTTTCAGAACCATTCATCTGCATCAGCTGCTCAAATTTATCTTGTTCTTCTTTCTCTTTATTATCGAACAATTCAGATGGCATATCATCAACATGTTTGTCCAGTCCCTCAATATAATCGATAGCATTCGGCCCGGCTACTGATCCGCCATAAATAGCCGACAGTAACGAGTTAGCGCCCAGACGATTTGCGCCATGCTGGGTGAAGTCACACTCACCAGCGGCAAAAATGCCTGGAATGTTAGTCATCTGGTTATAGTCGACCCAAAGACCACCCATGGAATAATGGACAGCAGGGAAAACTTTCATTGGAACTTTGCGGGGATCGTCCCCTACAAATTTTTCGTAAATTTCCATGATGCCGCCCAATTTGACATTGAGCTCTTCAGGATCTTTGTGTGACAAATCAAGATAGACTTTATTTTCACCATCAACACCGAGGTTCTGATTGACACATACATCAAAGATTTCCCGTGTCGCTATATCACGCGGAACCAAGTTTCCATAACCTGGATATTTCTCCTCAAGGAAATACCATGGTTCGCCATCTTTATACGTCCAGACACGTCCACCTTCACCACGGGCTGATTCACTCATCAGACGGAGCTTATCCTCTCCCGGGATAGCTGTGGGATGAATCTGGATAAACTCACCATTTGCGTATTTTGCGCCTTGACGATAAAGAATGCTTGCAGCTGATCCAGTATTGATCATAGAATTCGTGGACTTGCCAAAAACAATGCCAGGACCGCCTGTTGCTATAATAACAGCATCCGACGGAAACGATTTAATCTCATGTGAGCGAATATTTTGGCCGACAATGCCGCGTCCAACATTATCATCATCAATGATGGCTCCAACAAATTCCCAGTTTTCATATTTATTAACAAGGCCTTCCACTTCATAACGGCGCACTTGCTCATCAAGTGCATATAGGAGCTGCTGTCCTGTTGTTGAGCCTGCATACGCTGTCCGGTGAACTTGTGTCCCGCCAAACCGGCGGAAGTCCAAAAGGCCCTCTGCTGTACGATTGAACATAACACCCATGCGGTCCAGCATATTTATTATACCGGGCGCTGCTTCACACATCTCTTTCACGGGTGTCTGGTTAGCCAGAAAGTCACCGCCGTAGATCGTATCATCAAAGTGGAGCCACGGGGAATCACCTTCGCCCTGTATGTTAACAGCACCGTTAATGCCGCCCTGAGCACACACAGAGTGAGAACGCTTAACAGGAACAATCGAAAACAAATCGACTTCAACGCCTGCTTCAGCTGCTTTAATTGTTGCCATCAGACCGGCTAAACCGCCGCCAACAACAACCATTTTACGATTACTCATAGTATAAGGCTCACTCCTTATTTTCTGTAAAATATGGTTCAAGAAAACCGGTGAGATCAAACTATTCCGCTCGAAAGCCGATGTTTAACTGACGATGCAGCACGTCCTGATCTGGTCTTCTCAAACCGTTTCTTTTAAACACCATAAGCGAATTGGATCAACGCTCTGACACCGAGATAACTGAGTGCTAAAAATACAATCATTGTAATGTATGTAAGCACCTTCTGGGAACGTGGCGATTGTGTAAAACCCCATGTTACCATGAAGCTCCAGAGTCCGTTCGAAAAATGGAACGTTGCTGCCAAAAGGCCGATGATGTAAAACCAAAACATTAATGGATTGGACAAAATATCTTCCATCAAACTGTAATCAAGCGGTTCGTTGCCCAAACCAATCTGTATGCGCGTTTCCCAAACGTGCCAAATGATGTACACGAATGTAACAATACCGGTGATTCGCTGCAAAAGATACATCCAATTGCGGAAAAAACCATATCGTGTTGTATTGCTCTTTCCGATAAATACAATGTAAACCCCTAAGATTCCATGAAACAAAATCGGCAAGTAAATAAGCACTATTTCCAACAAAAGTCTGAATGGCAAGTTATCTACAAAAGATGCCGCTTGATTAAAGCTTTCCTCACCGTAAACAGCAAAGTGGTTCACAATCAAATGCTCAATCAGAAAAAGACCAATTGGAATGACACCAAGAAGCGAGTGAAGTCGCCGATAAAAAAATTCACGATGTTCTGCCATGATTTATCCCCCCTCTTCACGTTTAATACACTTCAGACAATAAGACTGTAGTTATTATTGCCCAAAAGATGCACAATTTATGACATATATATTGTAATGCTATCCGGGTTGGGCGTCAAGAAAAGGAAGTGAATATGCATATTATCCTACTAAAAAATGCCGGACACTGCTTGCACTTTAACACATTTGCATTGATAATATTACTATGATTCCGTTTAAACCAATAAATGTGTTTATGCGTGTATTCGTACTGGGGAAGGGATGACTTTAATGACTAAAGACCACAGCATGATGCCAATTACACTTTTGGATAAATTAAACACGCCGGGAGCCGGATATGATCTCATCCGGTATATTGGCCTGCCGGATTTATTTGGGAATGAAACCCATACTATGCTTTATTTTATGGGTAAAAATCTGGCTCGAAAATTTGAAATACAAGCCGTATCCGATATTATCTACGCATTTGAAAAATTAGGATGGGGCCAACTGGAACTTTTAAGCGAGCAAAAAGATAAGCTGACTTTTCAATTAATGGCCGACTCCGTGGTTTATCGTCTCACAGCGCCAATCGAAACGGAATTCCGTCTTGAATCCGGGTTTTTAGCTGCATCAGTTGAAAAGATTAACAGCAATTCATGCGAATGCCATGAAGATATACATAAAAAAGTCCATCTTGTCGAATTCACAGTCACCTATACTGATTAAACAATCGCACTTCTGGAAGCTGTCAGATTAAAAGGAGCGAAACAAAGTCAGGTTGTTTCGCCCCCTTTATCGTTATTCAAATGGGTTAGAATGTCTTGGGCAATAGTTTGCGGAACGCCTAATTTCGTAAGATTTTCCACGGACGCCTGTTTAATATCGTTAATTGATTTAAAATGGGTCAACAGCAGACGCCGCCGCTTTTCCCCAACACCTGGAATGTTATCCAGCTCTGACTGGATGCTATTTTTGCCTCGTAGTTGTCTATGAAAAGAGATAGCAAACCGATGTACTTCATCTTGAATGCGCTGCACAAGATAAAATGGCTGTGATTGTCTTGACAGCTGGATCACTTCGGGTGGATTACCATACAGTAATTCACTTGTTTTATGCTTGTCATCCTTCACCAAACCGGCAAGCGGAATATCCAGACCCAGCTCATTTTCCAGCACATCCATCGCTGCACTCATTTGACCTTTGCCGCCATCGACAATAATCAAGTCAGGCAATGGCAGGTCGTCTTTCAGCACTCTTGTATACCGGCGACGGACAACTTCACGCATCGTTTCATAATCATCCGGTCCTTCAACATTTCGGATTTTATATTTGCGATATTCTTGTTTGTCAGCCCGCCCATTGATAAAAGCTACCATTGCTGATACGGGATCCGCCCCTTGAATGTTCGAGTTATCGAACGCCTCAATCCTGTGCGGTGTTTCAATATTCAAGGCATCACCAAGACTGTCAACAGCCTGAAATGTCTGCTCTTCATCACGTTCAATGAGTGAGAACTTTTCCTGCAGGGCAATCCGGGCGTTTTTCATCGCCAAATCCACAAGCTGTTTCTTCCGCCCGCGGAATGGGGTGTGGACATTTATTTCCAATAAGTCACTTAACAAATCAGTGTCAGTGCCAATCGGAACAAGCAGCTGTTTTGGTTTCAGATGGTGCTGGTGCATATAAAATCGTCCAATAAAGCTGACAAAGGTATCTTCAGGGTCATCAAAAAAAGGAAATGTTGAAACATCACGCTCGATTAAGTTCCCTTGTCTCACAAAAAAAACCTGAATGCACATCCACCCTTTATCATAACTATAGCCGAATATATCGCGGTCTTTCTGATCATTTAATGTCATTTTTTGCCGTTCCATAACGGCTTCAATATGCTGAATAAGATCCCGCAGTTCCTTAGCCCGTTCAAAATTCATTTCTGCACTGGCTTCGTGCATTTTATTGAGCAAATCATCCTTGATCTCTTTGTGACCACCGTGCAGAAAAGAGGTGATGTTTCGAATAATCTCTTTATAGGTTTCTTCCGGAACCGGTTGTTCACGGCAGGCAAGACACTGCTCCATATGATAGTAAAGACACGGGCGGCCTGGAGGATTATTGCATTTCCGTAATGGATACAATCGGTCCAGCAGCTTCTTCGTTTCCTTAGCTGCCAGTACATTTGGATAGGGTCCAAAATATTTTCCTTTATCCTTTTTGATATTTCGTGTAATAAGCAGCCTCGGATGTCTTTCAGATGTAATTTTTAGATACGGGTAGGTTTTATCATCTTTTAAAAGGACATTATATCTGGGATCGTATTTTTTAATTAAATTCATCTCCAGAATTAATGCTTCCATTTCAGATGATGTCACAATATACTCGAAATCCTGAATTTCCTGAACCAGGCGTTGTGTTTTTTTATCATTAGCTCCATTGAAATATGATCGGACTCTGTTGCGGAGCAATTTAGATTTTCCAACATAAATAACCGTGCCATTTTTATCTTTCATTAAATAACAGCCTGGCTGTGCCGGCAGAACAGCCAGTTTTTCCTGTAATAGCTGATTCATTGCAAAACTCATCCCTAAATTATGATACCTGTCTATACATAATCCCCTGCTACGTGATGTAACAAGGGATTACGATGCAACGCTCTTTTATTATGCAGCGTGTTTGTTGATTAAGTCAACGAGTGCTTCTTTAGGCTGGAAGCCAACAACCTGATCAACAACCTCGCCGTTTTTAAACAGCAGAAGTGTAGGAATGCTCATGACGCCATAATTGCCGGCTGTTTCCTGATTTTCATCAACATCCAATTTTACAATTTGTACTTTATCGGACATTTCGCCGTCAATTTCTTCAAGAACTGGAGCGATCATTTTACAAGGTCCGCACCATGGGGCCCAAAAATCCGCCAGAACCAGCCCTTCAGCTGTTTCCTGACCAAAGTTTTGATCTGTTACATGTTCAATTGCCATTTTCATTACCTCCTCAATCACTATACTGTAAATTGAGTATATCATCGTTCATTATTCCTGGCGAATACTTTGTTTATTCCACTTCCAGAGCGTCATACACGCGATAACATAACGATGCTGCTATTGCTTTTAAGTATCAAAGTGCCTTTCAGTACCTTAAACCACAGCCTGCTTCAATTCTTCGGTCAGTTTTGGAACCACTTCAAATATATCACCGACAATGCCATAATCCGCAACATTGAAAATATTTGCTTCCGGATCTTTATTGATGGCAACAATCACTTTCGAATTGGACATGCCTGCAAGATGCTGGATTGCACCGGAAATACCGACAGCAATATACAAATCAGGTGTGACAACTTTACCGGTCTGACCAATCTGCAGCGAATAGTCACAGTATTCGGCATCACATGCACCGCGTGAAGCGCCGACAGCTCCTCCCAGCACATCCGCGAGTTCATACAAAGGCTCAAAACCCTCGGCACTTTTCACTGCGCGTCCGCCGGAAACAATGACGTTTGCCTCAGATAAATCAACACCCTCAGACGTCTTCTGAATCACGTCTTTGATAACTGTATTAAGATCTTTGACATCAACTTCCTGAGCCGTTATATCTCCAGAACGTGATTCATCGCGTTCAAGTGCTGGCAGGTTATTCGGACGAATGGTCACGAAGGTTAAACCATCTGATATCGTTTTTTTCTCAAATGCTTTCCCCGAATAAATGGGTCTGATGAAAACAGCTTGATCATCATTGATTTCAATATCTGTAACATCCGAAATCAAACCAGTATCAAGTTTGGCGGCAAGCCTTGGCGTTAAATCTTTTCCGGATGCTGTGTGTCCCATGATAATGCCATCTGGTGATTCGTTATTAATCACTGTCATAAGCGCCTGTGAATAGCCTTCGGACGAATACGTTTCCAGATTGTCATGCTTAACCGTTATGACACGGTCAGCTCCGTTGTAAATAAACTCCTGTGCCTGTTCATTCATATCTTCATGACTGCATAAAACACCAACAACTTCTGCTCCGTCATCAATCCTTTTAGCTGCCGCAACTGCTTCAAATGTGACATGGCGCAGCTCCCCATGCCTCGCCTCACCTATAACAAGTAATTTATCACTCATGCTATTTCTCCTCTCCTTATCAAAAATTAAGCAGGTATTTTGTTCCCAAACGAATTAAAGTACTTTGGCTTCATCTTTAAGCAGTGAAACCAGTTCACTCACCTGTTCGTCAATGTCGCCTTCCAGAATGCGTCCTGCTTCTTTTTCAGGAGGCAAAAATATATCAATTGTTTCGGTTTTAGCCTCAACATCTTCTTCGTCCAGATCCAAATCATCAAGTTCGAGTTCATCAAGCGGTTTTTTCTTAGCCTTCATAATACCAGGCAGTGACGGATATCTCGGGTCGTTCAACCCCTGCTGACAGGTAACCAGTAATGGGAGATCTGCTTCTGCCTTTTCGACATCACCTTCAACGTCTCTTTCTATAGATGCTGTGCTGCCATCAATTTCAAGCCCTGTAATTGTTGTCACATAATTGATGCCCAGCCTTTCAGCAAGCCGTGGGCCGACCTGACCGCTCGCCTCATCTATAGCGACGTTTCCAGCCAAAATCAGTTCTGGTTCTTTATCATTAAAATAGGATTCCAGAATTTTGGTTGTTGTAACCTGATCACCGTCTTCAAGATCATCTTCTGTATTAATCAGAACGGCCTGGTCAGCTCCCATAGCAAGAGCTGTGCGCAATTGTTTTTCAGCCTCCTCATCACCAACTGTCACAACTGTCACTTCCCCGCCGTGCTTATCACGCTGGTTAATCGCTTCTTCTACAGCATATTCATCATACGGGTTAATAATATATTCAGCGCCTTCATCTTCAATGCGTCCATCCGATACACTGATTTTTTCTTCTGTATCAAACGTGCGTTTCAACAGTACGTAAATGTTCATACCCGTTTCTCCTCCTTTAAATTACTTATCCTGAAAGTCTGGTTTGCGTTTATCCAGAAATGCATTTATCCCTTCTTTTGCATCTTCTGAACCGAAAATATCGGCGAATGCCTTTGCTTCCTCCTGAACCCCTGTTTCAAATTGTTCAGACTTAGCATAAGGGATCAAGCCCATGACCGCATTAATTGATAATCGGCTTCTTGATGCAATCGTCCCAGCCAGTTCATATGCCTTATCAAAAGCTTCCCCATCTTTTACTGTCTGATTGGCAAGACCAACTGTTTTAGCTTCCTTGCCGCTAATGGGCTCGCCTGTTAAAATCATTTCATAAGCTTTGGCGGCCCCGACATGCTGCGGCAAACGCTGTGTTCCGGCAAATCCCGGAAGAATACCCAGCGTCACTTCAGGCAGGCCAAGTTTAGCCTCTTCAGTCACAATGCGAATGTGACAGGCCATCGCGAGTTCCAGTCCGCCTCCTAAGGCAGCCCCGTGTATGGCAGCAATGACAGGGATTGAAAAACGCTCAATCTGGTTAAATAATTCCTGTCCTTTTTGTGATAAAGATTGATAATCAGAAGCATTTTGCAGAGCCGTAAACTCTTTAACATCCGCTCCGGCGGAGAAAAATTTCCCTTCCCCTTTTAAGACGACAGCTTTAATAGTGGAATCGGTTTCAAGTTTGTCCATATAATCTTTTAGATCATTTAATAGATTACGTGTCAAAGCATTTGCCGGTGGACTCTGGATCGTCAGGACTGCTACATGATCGTGTGTTTCATAGTTTATGGTACTCATATCAAATGCGCCTCCTTTCTAATGATTAACGGAAAGACCAGACGTGATAAAGGCGTGAACATCCGAACTTTGTGAAATAAGCTCATATCGCTGGTCCTGCATAACCCAATTGGTAACGATCTCATCAAGCGTACCAAAGATCATTTGCCGAACAAGCGGAATATTCAAATTATCACGAAAGATATTTTCCTCTATGCCTTCTTTAATTATATCATCAATCACCGTTAGATAGGGCTTTAAAATCTGATTAATTTCCTGCCTGAGTTTTATATTCGACTGCCTCAGCTCCAACTGCGTAACAACGGCGAGATGATGATCCTCAGCAAGCTGATGGAAATGCATGCTGATCAGCGTGTATAACTTAGCTTCAGCATTGTCCTCATATTGTATGCTGCTGGCAATCTCTTTAATAAACTCACCCATTTTTTCTTTGAAAACTGAGATAAGAATATCTTCTTTATTTTTAAAGTAAAGATAAATGGTTCCATCAGCAACACCCGCCTTATTAGCAATTTTAGCTACCTGCGATGCATTAAAACCATTTTCTGCGATGACTTCAACAGCTGCCTCGATAATTTGATTATACTTCGGTTTGTTTTTTTCCATCATAATCTCCTTGAAATTCACTAGTGAATAGTGAATGAACAGTCATTCATATCCTTATTCTAAAGGGCAGGCTATCTTCTGTCAATATATCGTTCAGGCAGGTCGGTTGTCGTTTAATGAATCAAACGGATTCAAAATTTGGCTGTTGTTTTTTATCTTCATCGATAAGCTGACGGCGTAAGATTTTACCCACGGCTGTTTTAGGCAATTCATCACGAAATTCATAGACTCTTGGTACTTTAAACGCTGCCAGATTGTTACGGCAAAATGTATTAAGATCTTTGTCATCAACTTGGTGACCAGCTTTCAAAACAACATAGGCTTTAACTGTTTCGCCGCGATAAGGATCCGGAACACCTGCAATCACAGCTTCCTGAACAGCTTCATGTTCATACAGCACTTCTTCCACTTCCCTAGGGTAAATGTTGTAGCCACCAGCAATAATCAAATCTTTCTTCCGATCAACAATGTAAAAATACCCATCTTCATCCATGTACCCAACATCACCTGTGAACAACCATCCGTCTTTCAGGACATGATTCGTTTCTTCTTCATTATTCCAGTAGCCCTTCATAATTTGCGGACCCTTTACAGCTAATTCACCAGTCTCCCCGACAGGTGCTTCATCACCGGTTTCCAGCACAATTTTCGCAAGCGTGTCCGGCCATGGTAAACCGATACTGCCATTAACACGATGTTCCCATACTAAATTGGCATGTGTAACTGGCGAGGATTCAGTTAAACCATAGCCCTCCACAACACGGCCATTGGTTACATTCTCAAATTGCTCCTGAACTTCAACAGGCAATGGTGCCGATCCGCTAATACAGGCTTGAATAGACGACAAGTCATATTTTTTCAAATCGGGATGACTCAATAGTCCGATATAAATCGTTGGTGCACCAGGGAATAAAGTGGGTTTTTGTTTCTGGATCGTTTTAAGAACGTCTTCCGCATCAAATTTAGGCATTAGAATCATTTTAAACCCATACATCACAGACAGATTCATAACGGTCGTCATACCATATACATGGAAAAATGGCAAAACACCCAAAACCGTTTCGTTGCCAGTTTCCGTTTTATATAGCCAGTTCCGGCACATTTGCACATTGCTGACCAGGTTATAATGCGTCAGCATCACACCTTTTGGATGTCCGGTCGTGCCGCCAGTATACTGCAGCAGGGCCACATCATCCTGTGGATCGATGTCAACTGGTGTATAGTGCTCATGACCGTTTTCCATGATTGACTGCCAAATATGAATGTCCTCCGATGACTCCGGATTGACAACCATATTGTATTCTTTCTTCTGGATAAACGGATAGACCAGATTCTTCGGAAAAGGCAAATAACTTTTTATTTCTGTTACAATAGTATGCTTCAACTCAGTGTTGCCGCGCACCTTGGAAACACGCGGCAATAAAACATCTAAACAGACAATAAACGTTGCGCCGCTATCCATCAGCTGGTACTCAAGTTCACGTTCTTTATATAACGGATTCGTCTGAACGACAATTCCGCCAGCAAGCAGGGCCCCGTAATAACTGATAACGGCTTGCGGGCTGTTCGGCAGCATAACTGCTACCCGATCCCCCTTTTCCAAACCAAGTGATTGAAAATAAGCTGCCAACTTTTTCGCCTGTGAATAGACATCCCCAAAAGTCATGTCTTTCCCCATAAAATGAATCGCTTTCTTTTTTGGGAATTGTTCCGCTGACTCGACCAAAAACGAATCTAGTGATCTCTTTTCATATGCAATCGTTTCTGGAATCACTTCCGGATAATGCTTTAGCCAATACGATTGGTTCACCATTATATACTCCTCCTCTTTGCTTGGCTAATTCCATTATACCGATAAGTGATTATTTTTTGAAACTTAAAATACCATTTTCTTTAAAATTTTTTAAAATATCTGCTAAACAAAGATATACAGCATATTTAAAGCAAGTAAACAATTCCAACTATTAAGAAGATGGCACTAACGATAAACATGATCTTCGCCAGACGCTTCAGCAGCATCTGAATCCCCTCCAATACGCACTCCATACTCTAAATAAAGCAGGAATCAAACTATCACGTTCAGCTGGCTTCAGGTCATTAAAAATCTGCCTGGACATACGAGCCGAAACAAAAAGATCTTATCAAATAAAGTCATCCCAGTACATATTGTCCGGCAGCAGCTAACATTGATGTTATGCCAATTCAAGGACAGTCACACCACTTCCGCCTTCACCTGCTTCACCCTGCCTGTCTCCTTTAATGCGGGGATTTTTTTGGGCAAATTGTTTAACCCCTTTGCGCAGAGCGCCAGTACCTTTTCCATGAATAATAAAAACTTTAGGGTAGCCAGCAAGCAAGGCATCATCAACATATTTTTCTAATTGCTCCATCGCTTCCTCGTAGCGCTCACCACGGAGGTCAAGTTCTGTTTTGACATGATGACTGGAACCCTTAACGGTTGTCATCGGTTTTTCCGTTTCCGTCTTCTGCTCATTAATACGCTCCAAGTCGCTCCGCTTCACTTTGACTTTCATGACGCCTACCTGAATCAAATATTCCTGATCATTAACCTTTTCCAATACCGAACCTTGCTGGTTTGCTGACAATAGTTTTATTTGATCGCCGGGTTTCAGTTCTTGTGCTGAAGCGTTGGCTGATGCTGTCTTATCCGATTTTTTCGCTGATAAATCTGGCTGCGCTTCTTCAAGCATTTTCCGGGCTTCTATCCACTCATGCTCTTTTAACTGGGCGTCTGTTTTCATAGTACGGACTTCGTCAACAATGGTTTCTGCATCATCACGCGCTTTTTGCAGTGCTTTAGCCGCTTTATCTTCCGCATTTTTATACATTGTCTCACGCTTCGTTTTGAACTGGTTCCACGCCTTTTGCAGTTCCTTATGAAGGTTTTCACTTTCTTCCAGAACTTCCTGTGCCTGTTCGTAATCAGCTTCAGCCTCATGATGTGATTGTTCAAGTGAGGCAATCATATTTTCCACGCTTGCAGCATTAACACCGACATGATTTTTAGCCTGATCAATCACCGAATGAGACAGTCCCAAACGTTTGGCAATATCAAACGCGTTACTGCGTCCAGGTACGCCAATCAGCAGCCTGTAAGTAGGCTTTAAGCTTTCCACGTTAAATTCTACTGAGGCGTTCACCACATGTTCACGATTATAACTGTATGCTTTTAGTTCAGGATAGTGTGTTGTAGCCACTGTGAGGGCACCACGAGCGACAACATCATCCAGAATAGCCATAGCTAATGCAGCACCCTCTTGAGGATCAGTTCCCGCACCGAGTTCGTCAAACAGCACAAGAGATTTGTGATCGACTTGCTGGAGAATTGAAACAATATTTGTCATATGCGATGAAAACGTGCTTAAACTTTGTTCAATCGATTGTTCGTCACCAATATCAGCAAAAACATTATCAAAAACAGCCATCTGACAACCATCCTCTGCAGGAACTTGCAGACCTGACTGAGCCATTAACGTGAACAGCCCGACCATTTTTAATGTAACCGTTTTGCCACCGGTGTTGGGACCAGTAATAACGATGGTTGTATAGTCTTCACCGATAGAAACATCATTGCTCACGACCTCGTCCTCAGGGATTAGCGGGTGCCGGGCTGCCTCGAGATTAATTATCCCGTCTTCATTCATAACAGGCATAGCCGCATTCATTTGTCTGCCTAATTTTGCCCGGGCATTAATAAAATCGATTTGCGCCAGAAGCGAGACATTCTCTGTAAGAACGTTTTCATTAGCCGCAATTTGCCCGCTCAATTCCTGGAGAATCCGATCAATCTCTTGTTTTTCTTTACTTTTTGCCTCCTGAATCTGGTTATTCAAGTCGACAATCGCCTTTGGTTCCATGAATAACGTCGCACCGGATGTGGACTGGTCATGAACAATTCCGCCGATTGCTCCGCGGTATTCCTGTTTCACAGGCAGAACATAGCGGTCATTGCGAATGGTGACAATTGTATCTGACAGCATTTTACTCTGTGATTTCGTATAGCGGTCCAGCTTATCACGTACATTGCCCTCATAGGACCTGATCGATGACCGAATGCTCCGCAATTTAGGTGTGGCGCTGTCCATCACGTTTCCTCTTTCATCAATACAGTTATTAATGGCTTTCTCCAATTCAGGCAAGGAAACAATACGTCCGGCCATATCGTCTAAATGGGGCACATCCGTTTCTAAAGTATCAAAAAAATGCTTAACCTGACGGGTTGCATAAAGTGTCGTGGCTATATTAAGACAATCCTCAGCAGTCAATATCCCGCCGATAACACTCCGCTTCACACTTGCACGAATATCTGCAATTCCGCCTAAGGGCACAGCCATATTCAAGCGTAATATCTGACCGGCTTCATCGGTCTCCGTCTGCCGTGTTCTCACATCCTCAATATCGGCTGAAGGTTTCAGTTTGCGGGTCAGTTCTTTTCCGACAGTCGTCGCTGCCTGGTTACTTAATCGGGCAATGACTTTGTCAAATTCTAATGTTTGCTGTATATGTTCATTCATCGGGCTTTCTCCTTTGACTGGTTAAACATGCAGATCGCATTTCAGCTTTAATGCCACCTGTCTAGCGGCTCATAAAATCGATCAATTGCTGCTTCGGCCATGTATTAATAACGGTTTCCTTTTTAAGCCATCCTTTACGGGCAGCACTAACCCCATAGCTTGTATGGTCAAGCATTGCAAAATCGTGAGCATCCGTATTAATAGCGATTTTAACACCTGCCGCCCGTGCTTTGTATGCCCAGGCACTGGATAAATCAAGCCGATTCGGATTAGCATTGATCTCTAAAGCCGTATTGGTTTCTTTCGCACGCTGAATCAGCCGGTCGACGTCGGCGTCATACCCTTCCCGGCGGCCAATTATTCTGCCTGTCGGATGAGCAATCAAAGATACATGCGGATTAGCCAAGGCAGCTTCGAGCCGCGTCATGATCTTTGTCTGCGATTGGTTAAAGCTGGAATGAATCGCTCCAATAACAAAATCCATTTCCTGCAAAAATTCGTCTGAGAAGTCCAGAGAACCATCCGGCAAAATATCCATTTCTACACCGGCAAAGATATGAATATCAGCATATTTTTCATTTAATCGGTCGATTTCCTCACGCTGTTTGCGCAGCCGTGTTTCATTCAGACCGTCAGCAACCCGGAGAAATTTGGAATGGTCTGTAATCGTTATATAATCATAATGTTTGCTGCGTGCTGCATTCACCATTTCTTCGACCGATTGAGCGCCATCACTCCAAGTCGTATGCATGTGCAAATCGCCAATGATATCTGTCTGCTCAATCAATGGAACAGGATTATGATAGGCTTCCACTTCACCAGTATTTTCCCGGACTTCCGGTGGTATATAATTCAGGTTAAAGTGGTTGAAAAACGCTTGTTCACTGGAAAACGTGACAATATCACCAGTGGACTCAGCTTCTACGCCATATTCATTTATTTTATAACCGCCTGACTTAGCCAACTGCCTCATGGCTACATTATGATCCTTTGAGCCGGTGAAATGATGCAGCGTTGTTACAAATTCTGCTGGCGCAACGATACGAAAATCCACATTAACATCATAAACATCGGCAAGCGTGACCGAAACTTTTGTATCACCCTGTGCAATAATCTCTTTTACACTGTCCATTTCAAGCAGTTGATCACGGACTGACTTAAAATGATCTGCCGCGATAATAAAATCAATATCTTTGACTGTCTCCCGCATACGCCGCAAGCTGCCGGCACGAGAATACTGTCTGATAGCGGGAATTGCATCCAAATACTGTTCAATCCTCTCGGCCAGCGGCAGCACTGTGGCTATTGGCAGTCGCTCCGGACGCTCATTCGCTTCATCAATCGCTGCTATAATTTTTTGGGCTGTCTTCTTGCCAAATCCATCTAATTGTTCAACATCTCCATTTTCACAAGCCTTACGCAACGAAGAAGCATCCGTTATCCCCAGCTGCTGATATAGATTCGCCAGTTTTTTGCCGCCCAGGCCCGGCAGATCCAAAAGCGGCACTAATCCCTGTGGCACTTCTTTTTCCAGCTGCGTCAGGGTTTCAGACGTTCCGGTCTCAATATACTCATCAATAACGGCTGAGGTACCTTTACCAATTCCGTTCAGCGCTGTAAAATCTGCAATATCGGTAATCGACCGGTCATCGCGTTCAAGTGCTTGAGCAGCTTTGCGATAGGCAGAGATTTTGAATGAATTTTCCCCTTTCAACTCCAGACGGACAGCAATAGCCTCTAATAATTTAATCACATCTTTTTTATTAACTGCCATTTCCCTTCACCTGCTTTAGTATCATTAAAAAAGCCGATTCAATTAAAGTCAATCCATGGGTACACAATGATAACCAGATCGCTCATGATTCGAACCAGCTTTATCTATGCTCATCAGCATTCATCAGTTATTTGATGCCCTGAAACCATAACGTTTTAATCTGTTCCGATAAAAAAGGTGTATGATCAATGATAAATACTGCAACCGATGAACCATTGATCCATGTCTGAATCGTTTCTGATGGCGTTAATACCAGTATATATAAAACAATAAAAATCATTAAATAGATTTCCACAAACCCAAGTACCGCACCCAGCCATTTGTTAAACAACCGCACTATCGGTAATTCAGCCACAAAATCAAGCATGGATGCTATGATTTGCAACAGTATTTTGACAGCAAAAAAGATAATGGCAAACGCAATCGCGTTATAAAAAGCGTTCTCCATCGGGATGGCATCCAAAACGTCTGCCCACGCACTGTCACTGTCCAAATTAGGGTAAGGGATCCATAAAGCAAGCTGTGAGGCCAGCTTATCGTAGTATAAAGCAGCCAGAATAAAAGCCGCTATAAAGCCAATCAGATGAAATGCCTGGAGAATAAAACCACGTCTCAGGCCGATAAAACATCCGAAAATAAGCAACAAAATGAGTATAAGATCCACCATCAGCTACTAATCCTCTTTCTCATGCTGCGATCCCAGCAGTTTCGCATATTCTTCCTTTAATCTCATATAATCACTCATGGTATTAACAGCAGTCAGGACAGCCAGTTCTGCCATCGTAAGCTGCTGATTAACCTCATGAATTTCACGCATTTTCTGATCAACCTGGTTCGCTATCAGGCGAACATGACTTGCATCTTCTTTTCCAGCTATTGTATAATTTCTGTTATATATTTCAACGGTTACACGCGTTTTATCATCCTGGGCCACGCCAGACACCCTCCTATCGCAATAAAATAGTGATGACACATTTACAGTGCTGCCCAGCTGGTGTTACAAAGCTTAATATACACTATATCCTAACACACAGATGGCCGTCCAGGAAATCTATATCCATTACTAATATCAATTGACTCCGAAATTGCTTGCATTTTCTTCATTGGCGACCGCTGCTGTTGGGGAAACACTATTCACTGGAGGCTAACCATGTCACAGACAGTCCATAAGTTACCAGAAACAACTCTTTCTAAAATGAGAGCCTACTATACACACAATCTGGAATCAGCGCCTAATGGAGCGCTTTTTCGGGCCAAAACGTCCAATGCTGTGATTACAGCCTACAAGTCCGGCAAAGTTCTATTCCAGGGTAAAAGCCCGGCTGCCGAAGCAGAAAAATGGATCAACAGCGAGGAAAAGCAGGCAGCTCCGGAAAAAGCTTTTCCAGAAACAGCTGCTGCCCCACCGGAATCCCTCTTATCCGGCAGCCACATTGGCTCAGATGAGGCTGGCACAGGGGACTATTTCGGTCCCATTACCACAGCCGCGGTCTTTGTCACAAAAGAACAAATGCCACTGTTAAAAGAATTAGGGGTTAAGGATTCTAAAAACCTCGCCGACAGCACTATCAGACACATTGCCAAAGATATCGTGGCACTGGATATGCCCTATTCGATTTTGACGTTGCACAATCCGAAGTACAATCAACTGAGAAACCAGGGCTGGACTCAGGGAAAAATGAAAGCAATACTCCATCATCAGGCAACTTGTAATGTCCTGGACAAAATTGATTCGGCTGAAACAGAAGGTATTCTAATTGATCAGTTCTGTAAACCTGACGTTTACAAACGGCACATTGCAAGTGAAAGCAAACGCGTTCCACAAGACACCTACTTCATGACAAAAGCTGAAAGTCACTCCATTGCAGTAGCAGCTGCATCGATTCTCGCCCGAACCAGTTTCCTGCAGAAAATGGATCAATTAGCGAAACAAGCAGGGATGACACTTCCAAAGGGTGCTGCAGGGAAAGTGGATCAGGCCGCTGCCAGACTCATTCAAGCTAAGGGAAAGAATTATCTCGATACGTGTGCCAAAACGCATTTTGCTAATACAAGCAAAGCGTTCAAGCGACTATAAAAACGAGCAGTCACCTCAAAACGGTGACCGCTCGTTCATCTCAGCTGCGGACGTAGGCATCAAAAACGTTATTCACTCTGTTAATAATGGCCTGATAGGATTCTTCAATTTCATCGTCTTGCAGTGTTTTTTCCGGATCCTGATAAACCAGGTTATAGGCAATCGACTTCTTGCCAGATGGTAAATGCTCACCCTTATACACATCAAATAGCTGCACATTTTTTACAAGAGGTGCCCCTGTTTCTTCAATTAATGCTTTAATATCCCCTGCATGGACTGACTCATCAACAATAAAAGCGATATCTCTTGCAATTGATGGGTATTTCGGAATTGAATGATAGCTTGTCGTATTTTCAAAGCTGTTCACTACATCATCCATAGCCAAATCAAACACATACGTATCGTTCAGATCCATTGTTTTCGCAAAAGCGGGATGAACCTGTCCTGCAAAACCAATGACGCGGTCATTGCAGACAATCGTTGCGCATCTGCCTGGATGCATATGAGGCAGTTCAGTCTGTTTAAAGGCTATCGGCATTTCAAGATAGTCGAACAGCCCTTCAATAATGCCTTTAATAACGTAAAAGTCAACCGGCTTTTTCTCCTGCTGCCATGGATGGTTCAGCCATAATCCAGTAAGCGCACCGGATAAACGTAATAATTCATTTGGCTGCTGTGTAAGGGTCTCTTCATCAGAACTAAAAACATGACCCAGTTCAAAATAATGCAGATCCGTTTGTTTACGTGCCAAATTATAGGTTAGTGTGCGGAGCAGCTCCGGCAAAATGCTCAGGCGCAGATAACGGTGATCTTCACTCATTGGCATAGCAACCTGGACGGGGCTTCGGTATTGTTCAGCCAAGTCTGGGCTGAGCAGCTTATCCACCATCGTTTCATCAGTCAGGGCATAAGTGATTGTTTCCATGAGCCCGGCACCCTGCAAATAGTTTTTGACCTCGCGCTTGAGCTGCTGACTTGCCGTTAAACCACCTGCTTGTGCTGTACCCTGCGGCAATGTGTAAGGCAAATGATCGTAACCATATATACGGGCGATTTCCTCCAGCATATCCTCAAAAATCGCTATATCACCACGCCGAGTCGGAACATGCACAACAAACGTGTCCTGCTCCTGTTCAAATGGAAATTGCAATCGTCGTAAAATAGCGCCAATTTCATCAGCCGCAATGACTGTACCCAAGCGTTTATTAACCTCGTCTGTTGCAAGCGACACAATTGTTTCCTGGCGGTTCAGTTCATCAAAAGAAACAGGACCTGAAAGGATTGTTGCGCCTGCATATTGTTCGAGCAGATGACAGGCACGCCTGCCAGCCTGTTCCACACGATTGGGATCAACGCCCTTTTCATAACGTGTACTGGAATCGCTGCTGAGTCCTGTGTCTTTGACTGTTGTTCTGACAGCAGATGGATGAAAATAAGCAGCTTCCAGAAGGATCGTCGTCGTATCTTCTGTAATTTCTGTATCCGCACCACCCATAACGCCAGCTAGAGCAACTGGCTCCGTGCCGTTTGTGATGACAAGATTCTCACTGCTTAATGACCATTTTTCGCCATCGAGTGTGGTCATGGTTTCCTGCTCCCGGGCACGTCGTGTTACGACTTCTGTTGATCCAAAGCGGTCATAATCAAAAGCGTGCAGCGGCTGGCCATATTCGAGCAGCACGTAGTTCGTAATATCCACCACATTATTGATAGGACGTATACCGGCCGCTATTAAGGCGTTACGCATCCATAATGGGGACGGCTTAATAACAATATCTTTGGCAATGAACGCCCCATAATAAGGGTTTAAATCAGGCGCCTCCACTTGCACGGAAACCATGTCTTCGGCCTGTTCACTGCTCTGATTGGCATCTTCCCGAGGCCATGACACATCCTGATCCAGGATAGCTGCCGTTTCATAGGCAACACCAAGCATACTCAATGCATCGGCACGATTTGGGGTCAAATCAAATTCCAAAACAGCATCATCTAAATTCAGAAGCGGCTCAACATTGTCACCGACTGTAACATCGTCCGGGAACACGAAGATCCCTTCAGTGGCATCTTTGGGTACATATTTGTCATCAATCCCAAGTTCTTGCAAGGAACAAATCATACCATTTGACTGAATTCCCCGCAGTTCCGTCTGTTTTATGTGAACATCTTGGGGTAAAACAGCACCAGGCTTGGCCACAGCTGCTTTTTGACCTTCGCGAACATTAGGAGCGCCGCAAACAATTTGCAGTTGTTCATCACCAACAGCCACTTGACAAAGGCTAAGTTTATCAGCATGCGGGTGCTGTTCACAGCTTTCGATCAATCCAACAACAACACCTGTTAGTTTGTCAGCCACATAATTGATGCCCTCAACTTCAATGCCCGTCTTGGTTATCCTTTCGGCAAGTTCTTCCGGGTTGATTGAGGCAATATCAACGTATTGATTAAGCCAATTTAATGAAACAAGCACTAGAGAGTCCCTCCTTTTGCATAATGAAATTGTGTTATAAAACGTTTGTCATTTCTATAAAAGTGACGAATATCGTCAATCCCGTATTTCAGCATAGCAATGCGATCTGGTCCCATGCCAAAAGCAAACCCGGTATAGAGATTGGAGTCATAGCCGGCCATTTCCAATACATTCGGGTGAACCATACCAGCCCCAAGAATTTCAATCCAGCCTGATTGTTTGCATACTGAGCAACCATTTCCCTCACATACCTTGCAGGAAATATCCATTTCAACTGACGGCTCAGTAAATGGGAAGAAGCTTGGGCGCAGACGAATTTTCCGGTCTTCGCCAAAGATGCGTTTGGCAAACGTATTTAATGTCCCTTTTAAATCACTCATTCGGACATTTTCATCAACATACAGGCCTTCAATCTGCGTGAACTGGTGGGAGTGCGTCGCATCATCCGAGTCGCGGCGATAAACCTTTCCAGGACAGATCATTTTCACGGGCTGGTGTCCGCCGTATTCTTGCATGGTTCTTGCCTGAACGGGTGATGTATGCGTCCGGAGAAGCAGTTCATTCGTCAGGTAAAACGTGTCCTGCATGTCACGCGCTGGATGGCCTTTAGGCAAATTCAAAGCTTCAAAGTTGTAATAATCCGTTTCCACCTCGGGGCCTTCACGCACTTCATAGCCCATTCCAATAAACAGATCCTCAATTTCTTCGATAATACGCGTTAATAAATGCGGACCGCCAACATGCACCGGTCGTCCCGGCAATGTCACATCAACGGTTTCCTGTTCCAGTTTTTCCTCCAGAGCAGCCTGTTCAAGAACGGCCGTCTTATTGTCGATCGCTGCTGTAATAGCCTCACGAACCTTATTGGCCAATTCACCTACAACAGGCCGCTCTTCTTTGGACAGCTGTCCCATACCGCGCAAGACTTTTGTTACAGATCCTTTTTTGCCTAAATAGGTTACCTTTATGTTCTGAAGCTCTTTTAAGTCGTTTGCCGCATCGACGGCCGCAAGTGCTTCCTGCCGAATGCTTTCCAGTTCCTCTTGCATCAATATGCCTCCTTTGTTTACCCACTGGCGAGTGACAGCCATCAATAAAAAAAGCCTTCATCCCTCTAGTAAGGGACGAGGCTGTCTTATCGCGGTACCACCCTTGTTGACACAACTGCATCGTGTCCGGCTTAACATGATAACGGATAACGATCCGGGGCACCTTTACTTAACGCAAGGTCCAAGTGCCAGCTCCAGAGTGAATTGACAGCAGCCTGCAGCGGAGATGCTTCCAGTCCATGGCATCTCCTCCCTTGTGCCGTACCGCGTAATAGCTGTCTTGCTCGTTCACAGCTTTTCAAACTATAACCAGTCAGATTGCCTACATTATAAATAATTTATGAATAATATGCAACTAACTTTTCAAGGCGTACATTAAGATACCTGCTGCGACACTGGCGTTGAGTGATTCAGCTTGTCCATAAATCGGAATATTTACGATTTTGTCAGCTGAATCGAGGACCTCTTCACTGATTCCTGCTCCTTCGTTGCCAATGATAAGCCCCATTTTGTCACTCGCTTCTGCCTTATGAAATGAAACAGCATTTGTAAGTGCTGATGCCCAGATCGTAAATCCATCTTCTTGCAGCACGGAAATGCGTTCCGGTAAATTCACATAACGAATTGGCATATGGAATAAGGATCCCTGTGTGGCCCGGACGACTTTATCATTGTACACATCAGTTGTTCTCTCACCTATCATCACCATATCAAAGCCTGCTGCATCGGCAGTTCGTATCATTGTACCGAGATTGCCGGGATCCTGAATAGCATCAAGCAGCAATACTGTGTCACAGACGTGTACCTCTACCTCCTGCATCCGGACAACCGCCGCAATCCCCTGAGGCGACTCGGTCCGGGTCATATGCTGCATCACCTGGGTGGTGACCACAACAGGCGCGTAAGGTTCACACCAGTGAGGAATGTCAACATCTTCTGCCACAATCATTTCCTCGATTAGCCAGTTGCTCCGGTAAGCTTCTTCAATTAAATGAAAGCCTTCAACAAGAAATGTGCCGGATAGCTTACGTCCTTTCTGTTTATGCAATTTCTGCCACCGTTTAATGTTTTGATTCTGCAGCGATGTAATCATGATGGTCTCCTTATTACCATTTTCTTATATCATACATATTCCAGACTGTTCTGGTCAAACTAGTCGTAGCTTATTATTCAGAAAAGGTGATTTCATGGATTTAAACCTGCGTGAGGCTATTCTCTACAACATAGCCCAAAACAATCAAGAAGAACTGGAAGCAACCATAAGTGACGCTGTCCAGGGAGGCGAGGAAAAGATGCTGCCTGGATTGGGTGTCCTTTTTGAATTAATCTGGAAGCAGTCTGATACTGAAAACAAGCAGCATATGATCGAATCTCTGGAACACGGTGTTCAACAAGCTAATACAGACCAATGAATAATTTGAAGAGGCTGGGACATAACAAAAGCGACTAACTCAAGCGTCGACGGAGACGCCTGCGGGAGCAACGGGTAGGTGAGACCGCGGAGAAGATGTCTTTTTTGAGCGGTTCAGTCACGCAAGTGGTTCGCACTTTGTCTCAGCCTCTTTTTAATGTCCAACTATTCACGTGTCACATACAGCATTCCATTGAAATTCTTTGTTGCCTTATAACCATTTCCGTTTTAAACTGATAATAATGGCAAGGAGGAGTTAATTTAATGGATATACGCTCTATGCAGTCATTTATACAGCAACAAGCCATGCAAACATTGGCTTCGCCAGCATCCAGCCAAAAATCAGGATCATCATCGACATCCATGTTCAATTCATTATTTAAACAGATGCTTGAACAGCAGATTACAAACACCATACCGAGTGAGCAAAACCCGCCGGATAACTACAAAGCCGTGCAGCCTAACCTGGCAGGAAACAGGCAAGATTTACAAACAGCCGCAAACAGCCAAATTTCTGACAGAATAAATGATCAGCCTAATATGACAGAGGCGGCAGGACAACCAGACACATATAACGCATACATAACAGACGCAGCTGAGACATATGATGTTGACCCAAATTTAATTCAGTCCGTTATCAAAGCTGAATCGGACTTTAATACTAATGCAACCAGTGACGCTGGTGCACAGGGATTAATGCAGCTTATGCCAGCAACGGCTGGATCACTTGGTGTAACAAACCCGAAAGATCCGCAGCAGAACATTGACGGTGGAACAAAATATTTAAGTCAAATGCTTAACAGGTATAATGGCGATACTGAACTTGCCCTCGGAGCTTATAATGCCGGTCCAGGAAATGTGGACAAACATCAGGGCTTACCGCCATTTCAGGAAACCAGGCAATATGTGAATAAAGTGATGACAGATTATCTGGCATGACTTCCCAGACGCTGGTAATGAAAACGCCCGGATGCTCATCCGGGCGTTTTTTATTAACTCTTAATTAAATTTGATTTCATTTACTTTGTCAGCATTCAGTTTTTTAATCGTTGCAACGATCAGATTCACGGCATTTTCAAAATCGTCACGATGCAAAATAGCAGCATGTGAATGAATATAACGTGTGGCTATCGTAATCGATAATGACGGAACACCATCAGCCGTTAAATGGATCGATCCAGAATCGGTACCTCCGCCGGCAAGCGATGCAAATTGATATGGGATATGATTTTCATCAGCCGTATCGACAACCAAATCGCGCACACCTTTGTTCGGCACCATCGAAGCGTCATAAATAAGAATTTGCGGCCCTTTACCAAGTTCACTGTCCGCTTCTTTATCAGACACACCTGGCATATCACCGGCAATACCGACATCAACGCCAAAGCCGATATCCGGCTGAATCGTACGAGCTGCTGTACCCGCACCGCGCAGACCAACTTCTTCCTGAACGGTTCCGACACCGTAAACGATGTTAGGGTGCTGGGAGCCCTGCAGTTGTTTTAACGCTTCAATGGCAATTGCACAGCCGATCCGGTTGTCCCATGCTTTAGCCATCAGCATCTTTTCATTGGTCATTGGTGTGAATTCAAAGTAAGGGACGATTGAATCACCGGGCCGGATACCGAAATTTTGCGCTTCCTCTTTGCTTGAGGCGCCGATATCAACAAACATATCTTGAATATCAACCGGTTTTTTGCGTTCTTCAGCCGAGAGCACATGCGGCGGTTTGGAGCCGATTAAACCTGTAACATCGCCGTTTGCCGTCATAATCGTAACACGCTGGGCAAGCATTACCTGGCTCCACCAGCCCCCGACAGTCTGGAAATAGACAAAGCCATTGCTGTCTATGCGGGTAACCATAAACCCAACCTCATCCAAATGGCCGGCAACCATGATTTTTGGCCCGTTCTTTTCACCAGTTTTTTCCGCAATCAAGCTGCCCAAATTATCCGTATACACGTTATCGGCGCAGGGAGTGATATACTGCTCCATGACATTTCTTGGTTCCTTCTCATCTCCGGGGACCCCGCGTGCATCGGTTAAATCTTTCAGCATCGTATTCATTTTATCCATATGTAACAGCCTCCCTTTTCATGCTCCGTCATTATTATAACGCTAAAATCAGAAATGACAAAATATTTTTTACTAATACCCTTGATTCTGCCGCTCATAGTTAATGTCATTCTTTTTTAAGTAGGCTGTCATTACGGCCGTCTCATCAAACCCAAGTAACTTGCCTAACTGTATGAAACGCACGAACAGCTGCTTATAAGCTGCTTCGCCAGGTTCCTGGTAAAAAGCAACACAATCGCTGTATACCAGCGTGAATTGCCCGGTCACATTTGTATTGGCTGGTTCCACTTCTCTTGCATCAAACCGATAGCCCTTCTCCAGACCCAGTGACAATATAAAATGAATTCCGTCAACATATTCCTCCAAAATGACAGATTGTTCATTTTTCGGTTTTGTACTCCAAAATTTAAAACATCTGGTTTCATTAGCCAGTTCACCCAATTCCACCAGCAAAGCTAAATACTTTTCCCGGAAGAGATCTCTGTCCGACAAATTGTGCTGCGCTTCAATATAAGTATCTAAATGTTCCTGCATTGTATACAGCGCTGACCAGTCCATTTTCCCACCTCATTTCACATCTTTAAAACAATTCTATCACGAAACGCTTAAATTCGGGAACATTCAAGATGCTGGACTGTTGAAAAAAAGTTGGGACACAAATATCCTGTCAAACGATAATCCGGACAACCTGAATAAACGCTTGCATGAAAGAAGCCGCTGCGGAAATAGATCTCGTTTTCCACAGGCGGCTGGTGAATCTCCGGCGTGCATTAACGCACACCGGAGTCTTTCCTATACGCTATTCTTTAGAAGTCACCGCCTATTCCACCGCTCATGTTAATTGGCAGGCGTTTTTGATATTGACGACTTTTTGCCCCTGTCTCATGGACCTTCACTTCAGGTGCTCGCCTGAAAAAAATCCTGCCATTTGATAATAATTTCTTTACGGCGCAATAAATAAATAAGTGGTAATAAAACAAGCAAAAAAACGAAGATATATAATGGCGATAAATGTGACAGCCACCTGCCGACAGATGTATAAACAAATGCCAGCGGGATGTTGGTCAGCAGTGACGCTTTGGTGTACGCTCTGAAGCTTTCCGATGCTTCAAGCAAACAGAGTGATAACAAATGAAAATGGATAAATGGCACAAGTCGCAAAAGAGCCACTTGTGATGTTGTCATAGCCGTACTGTCGCCCATTAATTTTTGTTTTAAGCGGGTGAGTTTGTCAAATGTCCTGGGCATCCAGCGAATCAGCCCATAAAAAATCATGCTGGAAAGGGTAATTCCGATCACCGAATACAGTGTTCCAGCGACCGGCCCAAACATGATCCCTCCTGATATACACATAAAAACAACTGGCAAAAAGAATAAGGGCCGTAATAAATGGAAGCTAATAAATAAAACCGGTGCGAACAGGCCGCCTGTTTCAATAAGTATCATGATGTTGTTTCCAAGCTGCTCCATTCTTTCGCCTCCTTTCTCCGGCGCCTGCCCTATTTATACCAGTACATCTGTATGACAAGAGACGAGCCTTTATGACATAACTGCCGAGAAACAAAAAACGGCCAAATCCATTAAGTGGATCTGACCGTCAATCACAGTTCATTTTATTTCAAGGCCGCTTTTGCTTTATCAGCTAACTGGCTGAATGCCTGTTCATCATTAACGGCAAGCTCTGACAGCATTTTACGGTTCACTTCGATACCTGCCTCTTTCAAGCCATGCATTAAACGGCTGTATGACATATCGTTCATACGAGCGGCAGCATTAATACGCGCAATCCACAGTTTGCGGAAATTACGTTTCTTCTGCCGGCGATCACGGTAGGCATAATGACCGGATTTCATTACCTGCTGTTTAGCTATTCTAAATAAGGAATGTTTTGAACCGTAGTACCCTTTTGCTAGCTTTAAAATTCGTTTATGACGCTGACGCGTTACTGGTCCACCTTTTGAACGTGGCATGTTCATTACCTCCTAATACAATTGAAAATCGTTGGTTCGTCCCATTGTTAAAGTTGGTGCCGCTTATTTATTTTGCAGCATCGTTTTGATACGTCTGTAATCACTGTTGGAAACTGTCGTTGCTTTACGCAATTTGCGCTTTTGCTTTTGTGATTTATTCGCGAACATGTGACTTGTGTATGCGTGACCGCGATTTAACTTTCCAGAACCTGTTTTGCGTAAACGTTTCTGCGTTCCTTTATGAGTTTTCATTTTAGGCATATGAGTATCCTCCTTGTATCATCAAGCATTTATTTTTCTTTTTCTTTACTTGGGGCAAGCATCATAAACATATTGCGGCCTTCCATTTTAGCTTTGGATTCAAGCGTTGCCACATCTTTTGTCTCTTCTGCCAGCCTGTCAAGCACTTCCCGGCCAATTTCCTTGTGCGTGATCGCTCGTCCGCGGAACCTGACAGCCGCCTTCACCTTATCACCATTGCTTAAGAACTTCCGCACATTCTTAAGTTTCGTGTTAAAATCATGCTCGCCAATTCCCGGAGTAAAACGCACCTCTTTAACATTAATGACCTTTTGTTTTTTACGCGCTTCTTTTTCTTTTTTCTGCTGTTCAAAGCGATACTTGCCGTAATTCATAATACGGCATACCGGCGGTTTGGCATTCGGAGCTACCAGCACCAAATCCAAATCTCTTGTCTGCGCGATATCCAGTGCTTCGTTGCGTGATTTTACTCCTAACTGATCGCCATTCGAATCTATCAGCCGCACCTCGCGGGCACGGATTTTTTCATTGACGTACATTTCTTTGCTAATCGTCAAACACCTCCAAGATATTGTCCGTGATCTGTCGTTGACAAGCGCATTTATTACAAATAAAAAAGTGTCGGTACACAGGCACCCACACGTCTCCAATAATTGTTGGATAAGAACCAGCCGACAGCTTTCATGCGTCGATCAGGTGAGAAGCGGGTGCTTCTACTTGTCTCAGATCAATTTTTCAGCCTTTACAGAATAGCACTTAATTAACTATATGTCAACTGCTGTCAAGACACTGTAAAAGCTTTAATTATATTATAACATGGTTTTGGCTAAAAAAGAAGCCCGAACGCATGGCATTCGAGCTTCTCAGGTTAGGAATGTTTCTGCAGTACTTTTTGTTCAACTTCCTCTTTAATCAGCGACTCAAAATCATCATAGTTTAGTGTCTCCGTTTGTTCCTCACCGTAACGCCGCATATTGACAGTGCCGTTCGTCATTTCCTTATCTCCCAGCACAAGTGAAAATGGAATTTTTTGTGTCTGTGCTTGTCTGATTTTATAGCCAATTTTTTCATCACGCTCGTCCACATTAACGCGCATGCCTGCATAGCGCAGCTGGTCTGCTATTCTTTTGGCATAATCAAGGTGTGCATCCGGTGATACTGGGATCACTTCTGCCTGTACCGGTGCCAGCCATGTCGGGAATGCCCCTTTGTACTCTTCAATCAGAAAAGCCACGAACCGTTCCATTGTGGACACAACACCGCGGTGAATAACAACCGGACGGTGCTCCTCGCCATCCTGACCAATATAAGTCAGATCAAAGCGCTCTGGCAGCTGATAATCAATCTGTACTGTCGACAGCGTCTCTTCCTTTCCGATGGCTGTTTGCACCTGAACGTCCAATTTCGGACCGTAAAAGGCAGCTTCACCAATTGCTTCAACGTAGTCAACATTCATGTCTTCCATCGTTTCTTTCAGCATGGCCTGTGCTTTATCCCACATTTCATCATTGTCAATGTATTTCGCTTTATCTTCCGGATCGCGGTAAGACAGCCGGAAATAATAATCTTTAATGCCAAAGTCCTCATAAACCTTTTGAACAAGCTCTACAACCCGCATAAATTCATCTTTCAATTGATCTGGACGAGCAAAAATGTGCGCATCATTCAAGGTCATCGCACGTACACGCTGCAGTCCTGAAAGAGCACCAGATGCTTCATTACGATGCATCGTGCCAAGTTCTGCAATTCGAACCGGCAGCTGACGGTAACTGTACATCTGGTTCTTAAAGACCATCATATGATGCGGGCAATTCATCGGACGAAGCACGAAGTCTTCATTATCCATTTCCATAACCGGAAACATGTCGTCCTGATAGTGCTCCCAGTGACCGCTTGTTTTATACAATTCTGAGCTGCCTAAAACAGGTGTATACACATGGTCGTAGCCAAGCCGCTCTTCAAGATCGACAATATAACGTTCGATATTGCGCCGGACGGTTGCCCCTTTTGGCAGCCAGAGCGGCAAGCCTTGTCCAACTTTTTGTGAGACACTAAAGATTTCCAGTTCTTTGCCTAATTTGCGGTGATCACGTTCTTTGCGCTCTTCCAGAATGCGAAGATGTTCATCAAGCTGGCCTTGTTTTTCGAAAGCTGTTCCGTAAATACGCTGAAGCTGCTTATTATCACTGTCGCCGCGCCAATAGGCACCTGATACACTCATCAGTTTGAAGGCTTTAATTTTGCTTGTTGAAGGCACATGCACCCCACGGCACAGATCAAAAAATTCGCCTTGCTTATAAATCGTGACTTGCTGATCCTCAGGGATGTCATCGATTAATTCCAGCTTAAGATCATCACCGATCTCTCTAAACATCTGTTTTGCTTCATTCCGTGACACTTCAACACGCTTGATTTCCAGATTTTCATCTATAATTCGCTTCATTTCTTTTTCAATCTTTGGAAGATCTTCAGGCGTCAGCGTATGTTCAAGATCCATATCGTAATAAAAACCTTCCTCAATAACAGGGCCAACACCAAAATTAACCTCGCCATACAGCCGTTTGACCGCCTGAGCCATTAAATGTGCTGCAGAATGACGCATGATGTCAATTCCTTCCTGATCGCTGTACGTGATAATTTCAATCGCTCCGCCATGAGGCAGTTCACGCCGAAGATCATACAGCAGACCATCCACTTTAACGGCCAGTGCTTGTTTCTTTAACCCGGAGGAAATCGAACGTGCAATATCTTCGCCCGTTGTCCCTCCCGCAAATTGTTTGTTCGTCCCGTCGGGGAACGTGATCGTCATATCTGTCATCATAACCGCTCCTTCGCTTTTATACTCAGCCACTAAAAAACGCCCGTCCCTTCACTTGAAAGTAAAGGGACGAGCGTCCTGCACGTGGTTCCACCCTGATTTCCGCATAGATTGCGGCTTCATTAACCTTTAACGCAGGCATTCTCGCTGTTGTTTACGAAGTGATCCACAACAGAGTTCAGAGGTGGTGACCATTTAGCCGGTAAGGGGAAGTTCTCAGCCGCAGACTTCCTTCTCTTCTCTTGCCGTATGCTAAATAGCTGTGGCCTCATCAGCACTTTTAAATGATGAATCGTATAGAACATATTATAGCTGTTACAACTAATAATATCAACCGGTATCACTTAGATTTTAAATGGAGTGGAAATGGAAAATGTCTTAGAGATGTAAATTCAGCTCTTTCCTGAAATATATTGATGATAGTCAGTGTTTTCGGTTCGGACGGATCATCTCCATATATTTTAATAGTGTTCGGCGCCATTGTAATCAGTGGTGACAAATTCAGCTCATTCGCATCTAAACCAGTTATATAAAGAGGTTCCTTCTGCATAAGTGTCTGCAGCTCCATAGTGGAATATTGTCTGCCATCCGGGCGAAAAAACGTAAACGTCTCACCTTGTATAACATACACTGTATCCATTAAAGAAGGTCGTTTGCTAACATAGCCCCTGAGCATATCAAGAAATGCCTGATGATCTTCTTCACGTTTAAATTCATCAATGGCCAGTCCAACGTAATAAATAATGTCATCTTTGAAAGATTTTAATTGAAAGTTAATAACGGAATCAAAATGAAGCTCTCCAGTATGCTGAATATTAGCCAGAAAAATTGAATCCAGCAACTGACCCGGATCCTGATTATTTCGAACCATCTGACTATCACCATCATCACCTAGAATAATCCAGTGGGATAAGTCCATAATACGTTCTATTTCGGCTGAGCTCGTATAATAGTAGAAGCGTCTGATGACAAATCCGATCATACCTGTTAATCGATGTGACATGTACACACCCGCCATTGCACGGGCAACTGTTTCAAGAAAATGGCTATTATCCGACTGATTGTCCAATTGTAAATGATTGCCCCATTCCTCGGCAGTTTTCCAATGCAATTCAATCTGTTTATTTAATTGAAACAGCCTTTCACAGAAACTGATTGTTTCTTTATCTGACTCAAAGTAAACCTCCAGCAAATACATCACCCTCATCCAACCAAACTGATACATTATATGGACCGCATAATCAAAACATGTATGGTGTCAAGAAACTAGTAAATCTTCATGGCTTGGCTGTTGTGGTAGGATATGCTGATTAACAAGTAATGTCAGGTTAAACAACATAAAAAAACAGCACCTCCTGCAGAACGGGAAGAAGATGCTGCTTTGTAAAGACTGATCCGAATGTTGTTAAACACGCTCTGAAAAGATGTGTGACTGATCAGCCATCACGGCGGTTTTCACCTGATAGACTGACTTCTCGGCTGACCTGCTTAACCCGTTCGAGGATACGGCCAGCCTTGACCATTTCACTGCCGCCGCGGTTCGTCAAAGCGAGCTGTTCCTCCAATTGTGCCATACTATAGTTGGAGGTGAAAAACACTGGTAAATTCTCCATCATACGATATTGCAGTATTGAGCCAAGTATTTCATCCCTGAACCAGGCTGATTGCGTTTCAGCGCCAATATCATCCAGCATCAGAACATCAGCCGTTTTAAAATAATTCATCTTTTCATTAATCGAATCATCTTTAATAGAATTTTTCATTTCCCTGACAAATTCGGGCATATAGATAAGCGTCGATGATACGTGATGCTCTTTTAAAGCATTGGCCAGCGCTCCCAGAAGATACGTCTTGCCAACGCCAAAAGGGCCATAAAAATAGATACCTTGGGATGGAAGTTCTGATTGCGCATTTTCTAAGAAAAGCAGCAGCTCACGGATGCTGTTTCCTCTTTCACTGTCATGCTCAATATCGGCAATGGATGCGTTTAAAATATCTTTTGGCATGTACAGGCTTTGAATCAGATTTTGCTGCTCTTTTTGCTTTTCATAATCAATCCGATTGTAGCATTTTTCATAGAGAAGCCTGATGTCCCCATTCTCCACACGCAGAACAGGTGAATACCCCTGGACCATATTGATACAGCCGCCGAATGACTGACAGCGATCACACTGCTTCGACTGCGTCTTGTATTCATACAGCCTGATCAAATTTTTATTGATAGTGCTCTGTGTCAGTTGTGGATGCCGCTCAAGAAATGCCTTGATTTCCGGATCATTAAGAACATCTTCCCGTATTTGCCGGTAGTTTGCCTGAAAATCTTTATTTTGCTGCATCCATTTTCTTAATTCAGATTGTACGGGTTCCATTTAAACCATCCTTATAAATGACGATTCTACTTTTTGGAATACTTGCGCAGAAGCGCTTCAGTTTCCTGCCACTCTTCATCAGTACTAACCGTTTGCTGCTGTGTTTGTTCCGACTGTTTTTTGCGCTCTTTAAACCAGTCAGGAATAACTTCTTTTGATGTTTGCCTGCGATCGTTTTTCTGTTTCGGCTGTTTTTTCTGATTCTGTAATTGCTGCCGTTTAGCAAAGTGCATGGCTTCTCTGGCTGTTTGCAGATTAGCACGTGACCAGTGACTCGCAATCGTCTCCATATACGCTTTTGACAGCTTCATATCCGATTGCAGCAGAACGTAGTGTATGAGAACGTTCATAACCGGTGACGGCAAACCTTGTGTTGCCATGACTTCCCTGATAACTTTAAGGTCCTGGCCGGAAGCCTGCCCGCCGCTGGACAAATCTGCAAGAAGCTGGCTCGGTGAAATGTTTTCCATTTTCCGGATGAGCTGTTCTTCTTTTGTTGTCGGCTTATCCGCAGAATGCGTTTCTTCTGAATGTGTCTGATTAACCGTGTTTTCCTGTTTCTCGGTCAGTTTGATAGAAGCTTGCTGGTGGTTAGTCTCAAATACATCATGACAAGCTTCCTTGAATTCCTGTGCATTAAGTGTATTATCACTCGTAAGGGCCCATAATACAGCTTTTTCCACTTCATATTCAGCGAGACCGTATAAGGTCATCATTTGCGATATCAGCCGCTTATTAGCAGTGGTCAAAACCTTTTTTACCGGTATCAGCTGCGATTCGAGCCTCTGTTCTATCCAGGAAAAATCAATCGATGAAGCCGTATCATCTTGGGTATTATGTGCAGCATCAGTGATAGCCACATCGTCTGTATGCAGCTGAAAGGTCTGAAATACATCACTGAACGATGCCGTAATGTCCGTCCCTTCCCATGTGGACGAATCCTCGAAATACATTTTCAGCATGTCAAATTTATCCTGACCAATATGATGATAAAGCAACTGCGTCAGCATATCATCTGAGAAAAATTGGGCAGGTGTAAAAGGGGGATGCAGTTCATAAAGATATGTCGTATGTTCAGCAGATTGCTGCCTGAACGTTCTTAGCAAACCAATCCCTTCCAGCTTTCGCCGGGCGCGATAGATAGCATCGAGCGGCAAATCCATGTAGTTCATCAGTGTGTGATGCGTCTGTGCTGAATCCATCTGCAAGTCCTGTTCATTTACAAGCGTGATATATAAGGAAACAGCCTGAATGCCGATCAGAGGCTGATAGAGATGTGTTAAAGATGTTGTGTAGTCAGATGAAAGACTGCCAGTCAGTAAAACCCGGTAACCTTCAATTGGCAATATCTGTCCGATGTCACTCATTAGCCTAACCCTTTCCTTATTACAGCATACCGGAACATCAATCAGATGGCTCTTTATCGGATTTTATCAAATCCTTCAGCTCATCAAAAAATACGGACAAGTCTTTGAATTGGCGGTAAACAGAAGCAAAGCGAACATAGGCGACTTCATCGACTTCTGAAAGCCGTGTCATCACCATTTCACCCACCTCATTACTCGCCACTTCTGATATACCGGCATCACGTAATTCTTTTTCCACGTCAATAGCAAGTTCTTCGATGTTTTCCAGAGGAACAGGCCGTTTTTCGCATGCTTTAAGTAATCCGCGCACAAGCTTTTCACGGCTGTATTCTTGTCTGTTGCCATCCTTTTTAACGACAATCAAGGGTGTCTCTTCTATCCGCTCGAACGTTGTAAACCGAAAACCGCATCGTTCACATTCCCTGCGCCTGCGAATCGACCGGCCCTCTTCTATCGGGCGGGAATCCAATACTTTGGTGCTTTTGTTCTGACAATTTGAACATCGCATACTGCTCAACCCCATTCGCTTTCGCTGATACTGCCGTCATTCATTCATAGCAAGGTAACGAAATGACACACAGAACATTGTTCTCCAGCAGCTGCTGGAATACATTAAAGCAGCTAGGCTTAAGCATGCCCTGTTGTTCGTCCCACAAACGACCTTACTCATTCATGATATGTATACTTATTATAACACGATTTCCTGTTCTAACGGAATAAAAAAAGATTGACGCATTTCCTGATCAAAATGGTCAATCTCTTTTAACTAACAGCACTAGGAAATCTGCGGCTGCTCTTTCTTAACCCGGTCTCCAGCATAACGGACAAGATCCACAACCCGGCTGGAATAGCCCCATTCATTATCATACCAGGCAAGGATTTTAATTTTATTATCCTCGAGCACCATCGTCGATAAACCATCAATAATGGCCGAATAGTTTGTTGTTGTGTAATCAACTGAGACAAGCGGCTCATCGCTGTACTGAAGGATGCCTTGCATGTCATTTTCCGCAGCATTCCGGAAAAGATCGTTAATATACGCTGCTGTGACCGGCTCCTCCACATCAATAACTAAATCAACAAGTGATACATTTGGCGTTGGTACGCGTAAGGCTGTGCCATGCAATTTCCCTTCCAGATGCGGCATGACATCACCGATTGCTTTGGCCGCGCCGGTTGAAGTGGGAATGATTGATTGCGTACAGCCGCGAGCACGCCGTAAGTCTTTATGCGGGTTATCAAGGTTCTTTTGATCGTTGGTAAATGAGTGTACAGTGGTCATCAACCCATTTACGATCGTCAAATGATCATCAAGCACCTTAATAACCGGAGCGAGACAGTTGGTCGTGCATGAAGCATTTGAAAGAACCCTGTCACCGTCAGGATTAAACTGTGACTCATTCACACCCATAACAATGGTCCTGTCGACTTGCTTACCGGGTGCCGTAATGACAACTCTATTGGCACCAGCCTGAATATGGCGGCCGGCCTCTTCTTGTGTTTTGAATTGACCTGTCGCTTCTACAACAATATCAATCTCATATGCTTGCCATGGCAGTTTTTCCGGTTCACGTGTCCTGACAATCGCGATTCGCTTGCCATCCACTTCCAGTTCATCCTGCAGAGCCTTTACGTCCCTGTCAAAGATACCATGAATACTATCATATTTAATAAGATGGGCAAGTGTGTCAGCAGGATAATTGGCATTGATGGCTGCAATATCCAGATCATCATCTTTTACCGCCTGCCGGAAAACCATTCGTCCTATGCGGCCAAATCCATTAATTGCAATCCGCGTTTTACGCATATGTCATCCCTCATTATATGTTATACTTTTTGTTCTTTGTATTAATTAGTATAACACATTTCAGGAATAGTGTGACCGCTTTCAGGAAAAATTCTGCTTTATTTCTAATAATTTATAATAAATTCTGCTAAACAACCAGTGATAATCAGGCACCCGTCCATGACTGAAGCAGCCATTCCAGCTGCTCATAGGCATGATGCTTTGAGCCGTTATTATCAATCACCGCATCAGCCATTTCAGCTTTTTCGCTAACAGGCATTTGTGCATCAATTCGCTGACGGGCCTCTGTGTCAGAATAACCATCACGTGTCATCAGCCGATTGAGCTGCACGTGTTCATCGACATAGACCACAATCGTTTTATCAACAAAGTGCGTTAATTTACTTTCAAATAACAAGGGAACATCCAGCACAATGCTTCCAGCCCCCGAATTAACGTAAGCATCTCGTTGCTCAAGCATTTTTTTCCGGACGGCTGGATGCACAATATTATTCAGCTGGTTTCTTTTATCGTCATCATTGAAGACAATAGCCCCTAATTTTTTGCGGTCAAGTGTTTCATCATCCCGCAAGACCGATTCACCAAACGTGTTCACGATTTGTTCATAGGCGGTCTCACCAGGCCTGACAACCTCGCGTGATAATTTGTCAGCATCAATCACCGGAATATTGAAATCATCAAACATTAAGGAGACAGTACTTTTTCCGCTGGCAATACTTCCTGTTAATCCGATAACAAGTGTCATTTACAATCCTCATTTCATTTTTGACATGCTATGCAGACGTGTGTCCCACGTCCGCCAACAGACATTTTAACAATAGGTTCTCCGCATCTCTGACAAGGCTCATCCACCTGACCATATACAAGCAGCCTTTGCTGAAACATACCCATCGCTCCCTGGGAATTAACATACGAACGAATGGTTGTTCCTCCTAGAGTAACGGCCTCCTGCAATGTGTCGATAGCTGCTTCCCAAATCGCTTCCGCCTCATGTTTCGTTAATGTGCTTGCCTTTCTTAACGGATGAACAGCAGCTTTAAATAACGTCTCATCAACATAGATATTGCCCAGACCGGCAACAACTGTCTGATCCAGGAGCACGGACTTAATGACACGATCTGTTTTGGCTAATTTTTGATAAAGATAGACGATCGTAAAAGCGTCATCAAACGGGTCGGGCCCTAATTGGTTCAGTGGCTTATGATTCAGTTCATCACCTTTTGCAAATACATGCATCGTGCCGAATTTTCGCACGTCACGATACCGAAGTTCTTCGCCGTTCTCAAATCTAAACAAAACATGTGTGTGTTTGTCGATTGGTTCCTCTGACAAATGAACCTTATATTTGCCCTCCATTCGCAAATGAGATACAAGAACCAAATCATCCAATTCAAATAACAGAAACTTGCCCTTTCGCCTGATGTCCTGAATCGTCTGTCCCGCGATAAGATGTTTAAATTCTGACACGTCTTCCGGCCGTTTAATAATATTTGGCCAGAATACAGTTGCGCTGATGATCGTTTGATTTATGACAAATCGTTTAAGGTTTTCTTTTATCGTTTCAACTTCCGGCAGTTCTGGCATGTCTCATTCCCCTTACTTGGCTTCAAACCAGCTGTCTCCATATTCATAATCAACTTCTAACGGCACACTGAGATTGACCGTTTTCGTCATCGTCGCTGGTACAATCTCTTTTAATTGTTCAATTTCTTCTTTCGGCGCCTCCAGAATCAGTTCGTCATGAACCTGCATCAGCATGCGCGCTTCAAGTTTGGCATCTCTTAATGCCTCATGCAGATCAATCATGGCTTTTTTAATAATATCCGCCGCGCTGCCCTGAATAGGCGTGTTCATAGCTGTACGTTCTGCAAATGACCGCTGGTTAAAATTCCGGCTTGTAATATCCGGCAAATAACGTCTGCGCTTCATTAAAGTCGTCACATAACCCTGGTGTTTCGCTTCTTGAACGATGTCATCCATATAAGTTTTAACGTCAGGATAACTGGCAAAGTAGCGATCGATAAATGCCTTCGCTTCTTTACGCGGAATGCCAAGGTTCTGTGACAGTCCGAAATCACTGATACCATAGACAATGCCAAAGTTTACGGCTTTGGCCTGCCGGCGCATATTAGCTGTTACATCGTCCTTGTCGACATGAAACACATCCATTGCTGTTTGTGTATGAATATCCAGGTTATCAGTGAAAGCCTCGACGAGTTTGTCATCGCCTGCAATATGGGCAAGAACGCGTAGTTCAATTTGCGAGTAGTCGGCCGCAAACATAATCCAGTCCTGCTTCGATGGCACAAAAGCCTGGCGAATTTTACGGCCTTCTTCAAGCCGGATCGGGATATTCTGCAAATTCGGTTCAACCGAGCTCAGCCGTCCTGTCTGTGTCAGAGCCTGGTTAAAACGCGTATGAATTTTCCGGGTATCCGGATCCACAACTTTCTGTAAGCCGGTGATATAGGTTGACTGCAATTTGTCGAGTTGTCTGTACAAGAGAAGCTTGGGTATAATCTCATGTTCATGCTGCAGCTGTTCCAAAACACCAGCTGCTGTGGAGTAGCCCGTTTTCGTTTTTTTGATGACGGGCAAACCCAGCTTTTCAAACAAAATTGGCCCAAGCTGCTTAGGCGAATTAATATTAAACGTCTCACCAGCTAATGTGTGTATTTCGGTCTCCAATTCGCTCAGACGCTGTTTCAAATCGCTCCCCATTTGCTGCAGCCGTTCTGTATCAACCTGAACACCGGTATGTTCCATTTCGGCCAGAATGAGCGCAAGCGGCAGTTCCAGCTCTTTAAGCAAGTTGAACTGCTCATTTGCCTTAAGCTGCTCTTCCATTTTGTCACTAAGCTGAAACAGACTGCGCGTTTTCCGGGCGATGTGTTCACTAAGGATTTGCTGCTCTGGAACCTGTCTTTTAGCACCCTTTCCGTAAACTTCTTCATCAAATAGAACGTCAGTCACGCCCATACGATGGGCAATCATCGGGATATCATGATTATTCTCAGCCGGATTAAGCAAATAAGACGTGAGCAGCATATCAAAGACGATGCCCTGAATATGAATGCCCCGGTTCAATAAAGTGACAAGTGTTTTCTTGGCATCAAATACAATTTTTGCTTGATGACGGTCCTCTGCCCAGGCTTTAAAAGCACTCGATGTGATTGCTGTTTCAGCAGGTATGAAATAGGCAGCTGTTTGATTAACGATGCCAATACCTTCAATGCTGCCATAATGATAATTGTCATCAAGCATTTCCAGCACCAGCGCTGTCTCATCTCCCAGCATGTCGTTTGTCACAGTGTCAGCGATCGTATAATCGATTGGTTTCAGCTCATCCCGGTTGTCACCCGTTTCCTCTGATTCATCACCAATCCGGGTCAGAAGTGACTGAAAGCCCAGGTCCTTAAACATGGCACTGACCTCTGTTTGCGGGTAGCCTGTATAAGTCACGTCTGCCAATGACACCTCAATCGGCGAGTCACGATCAATAATGACAAGCTGTTTACTCATAAATGCCTGATCCTGATAATTTCTCAAATTTTCGTTTACTTTCTTTCCGCTCACTTCGTCAAGATGCTCATAGACATTATCAACCGTCTGGAATTGTGTCAGTAACTTTGTGGCTGTTTTTTCGCCAATTCCAGGGACGCCTGGAATGTTATCCGAATTATCGCCCATCAATGCTTTAAGATCAATAATCTGCTCCGGCGCAATAGCCATTTTCTCCTGCATAGATGCCGGCGTATACACTTCAATGTCGCTGATCCCTTTCTTCGTCAACTTAACTGTCACCTTGTCTGATACAAGCTGCAGCAAGTCTTTATCACCCGATATAACGCTGACATTCCACTCTTCTCTCTCGCCTAGTTTGGACAAAGTTCCAATAATATCATCAGCTTCATATAAATCAAGCTGATAATAGGCAATCTGAAAAGCATCAAGCAGCTCTTTCAACAGCGGAATCTGCTCCGATAATTCCGGGGGTGTCTTTTGCCGTCCGCCTTTGTACGCATTATATGTGTCGTGCCGGAATGTTGTTTTACCAGCGTCAAATGCAATGAGCATGTGTGTTGGCTGTTCATCTTCAATAATTTTCAGCAGCATATTCGTAAAACCATAAACGGCATTTGTATAGACACCTTTATTATTATTCAATAAGGGCAAAGCGAAAAAAGCCCTGTAAATGACGCTGTTCCCGTCAATCAGCACTAGCTTATTGCTCATATTTATGTTCCTCCGATCCTGTCCATAGTCGTTATACCAAGTTTATCACAATCTAACAAAAAGCACTCCCTTTACGAGAGTGCCGGATCCTCTTCTTTTGGTAAGTAGACATCGAAAACAGATCCTTTTTCAAGTTCACTTTCCACAGTAATGCTGCCATCATGGACTTCAACAATATGTTTAGCAATCGCTAGACCAAGCCCCGTACCGCCAGTATTTTGACTGCGTGCTTTATCTACCCGGTAAAAACGCTCGAAAATTCTGGGGATAGCTTCTTCCGGAATGCCAATGCCAGTGTCCTTCACTTTGAAATGAATGTTGTCATCTTCATTTTTAAGAATCAAATCCACCTTGCCCTGCTCTGGCGTGTAACTGATAGCATTTATCAGCAAATTAATCAAAATCTGCTCCATATGTTCACTATCTGTTTGAAGTATCAGATTTTCATCTAAATCAAATGTCAGCGTAATTTCTTTTTGTTCAGCACTCTGGCTGATCAGCGGTTTGATGTCACTGACAACCTGGTTTAGATCGACTGTTTCCCAGGTGATTTGAAATTCCTCTTTTTCCAATTTGGACAGAGTCAGTAAATCTTGAACCAGCCCCTCCATCCGGCTGCTCTCATCATAAATAATCGTCAAATACCGATCCAGTGATTCAGGATCATGTTTAGCACCATTCAATAACGTTTCCGCAAAGCCTGTCATGGATGCCATAGGAGTTTTAAGCTCATGTGAAACGTTAGCTACGAAATCCTTACGCATCAATTCAAGTCTCTTTAAGTGGGTAATGTCATATAACAAAAGAACAGCGCCCTTCAGCATCTCACGTTCATTGAATATAGGAGCCCCGACGATTTCAATATACTTTTTCTCCATACCAACAAACTGGGTGAATGAATAAGTCATATTTCTTTCATATAAAAATGTATCAAGCACAGTTTTTTGAATCGTTTCATTCGCCAGAACTTCATAGTATAGATACCCATGATAATCGTGCGTATTTCCTTCAAACATGATTAAAAATTTGCGATTGACTAAATGGATAAACCCTTTTTCATCAATCAAGACCAGACCACTTGCTGTATTATCAATTAATGTTGACAACTGTTCTTCCTGCAGCTGTTCCTGAATCTGAAATTCACTGAGATTGCGTGCCAATATATTTAATTTATAATTAAGTTCGCCTATACGACCGCCGGCAGTATCATGAACTCGTGCCCGATAATTGCCTTTCACAAGTTCATCAACTGTCTGGGATGTTTTGACGATTGGCTTCATATGTTTATCATATACATGAAGCATAATAATTAATAAAATGACATATTCCACAATCATAATCGAAATAAGAATGATATAATCATTCACAATTTGGCTTAGCGCAAAACTTGTTATTGCTACCAACAGAATCAGACTTGCGTGATAAGAAATTAATGGTTTTGTGAATAATGGCTTCATCATGTCGGATGCTCCAATTTATAACCCATTTCCCGGACTGTTTTAACCCGGAATGTGATAAATGACGCTGTTAAACATATAAAATCTAACGCTGTGATGTGAAGCTATTATAAATGAAAAGCTTCTTCTCACCAACAGGCAAAAAGAAGCTTTTTCACTTACGCAAGCATGTTTGGACGACGTCTTGGTTGCATAGCTGATTAGTAAGATTCGACGATTAATCCATATTTTTAATCAGTTCATCACCAAATCCGCTCGTTTTAACTTCCGCAGCACCTTCCATCATACGAGCAAAATCGTAAGTAACAACTTTTGATGCGATGGTAGTGTCCATTGCCTTAGTAATAAGATCGGCTGCTTCACGCCACCCGAGATGTTCAAGCATCAATACAGCCGACAGGATCATAGAAGATGGATTCACTTTATCCATACCGGCATATTTAGGTGCTGTTCCGTGTGTCGCTTCAAAGATGGCATGACCAGTATCATAGTTAATATTAGCGCCTGGAGCAATACCAATGCCGCCTACCTGTGCTGCCAGAGCATCGGAAATGTAGTCACCATTCAGATTCATCGTAGCAACAACATCAAATTCTTTCGGACGGGTCAGAATTTGCTGCAGGAAGATATCCGCAATAGCATCCTTAACAATCATTTTTCCGGCTGCAACGGCCTCATCCTGTGCCTTGTTGGCTGCCTCTTTTCCATCTTTTTCAACAATGCGGTCATATTCAGCCCATGTAAAGACTTTATTACCGTATTCCTGTTCGGCAACTTCATAGCCCCATGATTTAAAGGACCCTTCCGTAAATTTCATAATGTTACCTTTATGTACCAGCGTAACATTCTGGCGTCCTTCGTTAAGTGCATAGTCAATTGCAGCTCGTACCAGACGTTTTGTTCCTTCTTCAGATACGGGCTTAATACCAATTCCGGATGTTTCAGGAAAACGGATACTGTCAACGCCCATTTCATCTTGCAGAAAATCAATAACTTTTTTCACACTGTCTGTTCCTTTTTGCCACTCGATACCTGCATAAATATCTTCCGTGTTTTCACGGAAAATGGCCATATCGACATCTTCAGGGTTCTTGACCGGGGACGGGACACCTGAAAAATAGCGTACTGGACGCAGGCATGTGAATAAGTCCAATTCCTGCCGGAGCGCAACGTTTAATGAACGGATGCCTCCGCCGACTGGTGTTGTGAGCGGACCTTTAATAGCGATTTTATAATCATTAATCGTATTAAGTGTGTTATCCGGAAGCCATTCGCCACTTTTATCATATGATTTCTGACCAGCATAAATTTCTTTCCATTCAATCTGTTTTTCACCATTATAAGCTTTGTCAACAGCTGCTTCGATGACACGCTTAGTGGCCGCCCAAATATCCGGGCCGGTCCCGTCACCTTCAATAAATGGAATGATTGGTTTGTTCGGGACATTCATCTTTCCATTCTCAACTGTAATTTTTTCGGCTTGTGTCATATTGCTACCTCCTGTTCTTAATCATGCATCACCAGTCTACCACAATACCCGCCACTTGGTTAATAGGCGGCTTAATTTCCAGCTATTGCTGTTAAACTGGAGACGGCTAATAGCCGTTTTGGAGCAGGTTTCTTTGAATTTCACTGTGATTTATTTAGCGGTTTTCAATGGCTGTATAGTCCTGTGTGTCCGGACCCACATACTCTGCACGCGGACGGATGAGGCGATTATTATCATATTGTTCCAGAATATGTGCCAGCCAGCCTGAAACACGGCTTGTTGCAAACAGTGGTGTGAACAGATCATGATCGATTCCCAGGCTATGATAAACAGATGCTGAGTAAAAGTCCACATTAGCCGGCAGACCTTTTTCTTCTTTAATAAAATCCTCGATCTTTACAGACATATTATACCATTTGGGCTGACCGGTAAGTTTGGTCAATCTCTCAGACATACGTTTTAAGTGTTTAGCCCGCGGGTCACCACTTTTATAGACACGATGCCCCATCCCCATAATTTTTTCATTGTTGGCGATCTTTTCTTTAATATAGGGAACAGCATTCTCTTCGTCGCCAATATCCGTAAGCATTGCCATGACACGCTCATTAGCACCGCCGTGCAATGGTCCCTTTAACGCACCGATTGCAGCTGTCACGCCGGAATAAATATCCGACAATGTCGCGACACATACACGCGCAGTGAACGTTGAGGCATTCAGCTCATGATCCGCATGTAAGATGAGCGCTTTATTGATAGCTTCCACTTCTACATCTTCTGGCTCTTTGCCATTCAGCATATAGAGGAAATTAGCTGCAAAACTGAGATCTTCTTTCGGTCCAACAGGATCCTGCCCCTTGCGGATACGGGCAAATGCGGCAACAATCGTCGCGATCTTCGCCTGAATACGGACTGCCTTGCGCTGGTTCGCCGCTTCATCCATAACATCTGCTTCCTTATCATACAGTCCAAGGATGGAAACAGCTGACCGTAATGCTGCCATTGGATGGACGCTTGATAAATCATATGACCGCAAGTGATCAATGACAGCCGTATCCAAGTTCATATTGGCAGTCAGATCAGCCTTGAGCTCATCCAGTTCTGCTTGTGTTGGCATTTTTAAATGCCATAATAAGTAAATAACTTCCTCAAAACTGGAATTTTCGGCTAAATCATCAATTTTATAACCAACATACGTCAGTTGATCATTGATAATAGAGCTTATCGATGTTTCCGTCGCAACAATTCCTTCTAACCCTTTTTGTGATGACATCACAAACCCTCTCCTTTTCACAAATTGTTCAATACGTCAGGATTAAGTTACCAGTTATTAAACATGACAATTCATTACAGATAACAGGGTCCTTAAAACCAATTATAAAATAAAATCAACGTATTGTGAATTGAAACCGATAAAATTAAATTTTGGTGCAAAATCAAAACGAGACAAAATCCTGAATTTGTAAAAGCTGACTTATTAGTCTACTTTCCCGTTTCCAATCATAAATAAAACAGTACAAGCATTTTTAAGGCTGAAGGGTGGCATTGAATTGTACAAAAAGCGCATGTACCAGCTTTTAAGAAGCGGGATTGTCCTAACAGCAATTATTGCTGTCGGCATGCTGATACACTACACTGCTGTTTACATTTATCCATTTTTAGCGGCAGCCATTCTTGTGTTTTGCTTGAACCCAGTTGTGTCCTATTTAGAAAATAGATTGAACATGCCACGTGGCCTTGCATCGTTCAGCGTGCTGTTCATTACTATCGCCAGTTTCATTGGATTAATGATTATCTTCATTTCTGAACTCGTACACGGGACATCTTATTTGGCCGAGGCAATTCCGAAACATATTCAATCATTCATGTCGTTAGTAGAAGATTTGATTAATCAGTACCTTCTGCCATTATATCAAAACGTAACGTCTTTCTTTCAGACACTGAATCCTGAACAACAGGAAAGTATAACTAATACGATTCACCAATTAATTCAGCAGTTTGCATCACTTGGTTCAGATATGCTTAATTATGTCCTAACACAACTATCACATGCATTAGCGTCACTGCCAGGTTCTGTTACATTCTTGCTGTTCACCATTTTAGGTGCTTATTTCATAATGAAAGATTGGCATTTGCTGCTTGCTCAAAGCAAAAGAATCGTTCCCCGAAGCCTATTTGAAGCAAACACTCGTGTCTGGTATCATCTGCGAAAAATCTTTACCGGTTATATCAAAGCTCAGCTCTTGCTAATAACCCTGACGGCTGTCACTGCCCTGACTGGTCTGCTCATATTACAAATTGACTATGCACTGACAATTACGCTGTTGACTGCTTTAGCAGATATACTGCCATTTATCGGGGCAGGGCTTATTTTCATGCCGTGGATCATTTATTTATTTTTGACTGGCGATTATTCTCTCACAATTGGTTTAACAATTTTATATATGATCATCGCCGTTCAGAGACAGGCTCTGGAGCCAAAACTCGTGTCAGATGGCATTGGTTCAAACCCACTCGTGACACTTGTCACGCTGTTCATTGCTCTTCAGGTATGGGGAGCATTTGGACTGTTAATCGGTCCTCTTCTAGTGATTATCGGAGCTGCCTTTTATCAAGCAGGTGTTCTCCATCAGGCATTTCACTTTATTAAAGGATCATAATATTACTATTTTCGATAAATAATGGTGCCTTTGGCTGCACGTTTCCGCAGAAATCGTTCCGCCATTCGCTGAAACGGCGCCCTTGTAAAGGGAAGTACCAGCATAAATCCTGCGATATCGGTAATAAAACCAGGCGCAAACAGAAAAATGCCGCCAGTAAAGATACAAATACCATCCACGATAGCCCTGCCCGGCGGCTGACGATTATTGATCGCCAATTGGGCACGACGCCACGCGTCAAGACCTTCTCTTCGCGCAAGAGCTACGCCGGCGATACCTGTAAAAATAATTAATGCTACAACCCATATCGGGCCAATGATACCGCCCGCCCAAATAAATACACCAATTTCAATCGCAGGTATAATAATAAAAGCAAGAATTAACCATTGCATCGTCCGCTCCCCCTTCATATTATAACCTTTTCACAGTGGCAGCAGCGTTAATGTGTGACAATAATCGCGATTTATAATACTTTGGCATGGCCTTCATAGATGTCGCCCTTGGCCCCATCAATTGTAATATCTGTTCCACTGTGAATTTTATCGGATACATTTTCAACACCTACAATGACTGGTATCCCCAGGCTTAATCCAACAACAGCCGCATGGGAGGTTAAGCCGCCTTCTTCAGTGACAATGCCGCCGGCTTTCTCAACTGCTTCCATCATATCGCGATCTGTCCCACGCGTTACCAGAATATCACCTTCCGAAAGGTTTTCAATTGCTTCAGAAGCTGTTTCAGCAACAACCGCCTTTCCATAGGCACTGCCTCGTCCAATTCCTTGCCCTTTAGCCATGACATCTCCAATGACATGGACTTTCATTAAGTTAGTCGTGCCGCTTTCACCAAGTGGAACGCCGGCTGTAATAATCACTCTGCTGCCCCGGTCAAACAGCGCTGTATTCAGTCCCTGATTCACCGCTATGTCCAGCATATCATCGGTGGAACCTGCTTTACTGCCCGCAACGGCATGAACACCCCATACTAATGATAATTGCCGGTTAACACTTTCATGAAACGTAACAGCAATAATGGGGGCTTCCGGCCGGTATTTCGAAATCATTCTGGCCGTATGTCCGCTTTCAGTCGGTGTAATGATACCACTTACCGATAAATTCATTGCGGTATGTGTTACGGACTGACTGATTGCATCAGTGATCGTCATATCAACCCATTTTGAACGATCATCAAGAAGCAGCTGATGATCGAGTCCAGTTTCCGCTTTTATAGCTATATTGCTCATTGTTTGTACTGACTCAATCGGATAGTCTCCCGCTGCCGTCTCGCCGGATAACATAATGGCATCTGTCCCATCAAAAATAGCGTTAGCTACATCGGATGCTTCAGCCCGTGTAGGCCTTGGATTCCACTGCATGGAATCAAGCATTTGGGTGGCTGTTATAACTGGTTTGCCAGCCGTATTGCACTGCGCAATCAGTTTCTTCTGCACAAGCGGTACATCTTCTGCTGGTGTTTCCACACCCAGGTCACCGCGCGCCACCATCAGTCCGTTACTAACCTCCAGGATCGCATCAATATTATCAATACCTTCCTGGTTTTCAATTTTAGGTATAATTTTAATGTGTGTTGCATCATGTTCTTCAAGCAGTTTCTGCACTTCCAGTATATCAGATGGACGGCGAACAAAAGAAGCTGCTATAAAATCAACGTCCTGTTCAATGCCAAACTCAATATACTGAGCATCTTTATCAGTTATGCCAGGTAAATTGACATGAACATTCGGGAGATTGACACCCTTCTTATTCTTAATGGTGCCTGAGTTCAAAGCTTTCGTTCTGACCTCTCTATTCTCTGTATCAGCCGACAACACTTCCAATTCAATCAGACCGTCATCAAGCAGGATTTTTGAGCCGGCATGCACATCATCCATCAGCCCTTCATAAGTAACAGAGAAGCGTTCTGAGGTTCCTTCGACATCATCCATCGTTACATGTACGATACTGTTTTTTTCTATTTCGGCTTCACCGTTTTTGAATGTTCCGGTTCTGATTTCAGGCCCTTTCGTATCAAGAAGAATCGCAACTGTTTTTCCTGTTTTAGCTGCAGCTTCGCGAATGTTTCGAATCCGCTGTTCATGTTCTGCATAATCGCCGTGTGAAAAATTTAAACGGGCAACATTCATTCCAGCCTCAATTAACTTTGTTAATGTTTCAATCGATTCGGATGCCGGACCAATCGTGCTCACAATTTTTGTTTTTCGCATTCCAGTTCCTCCTTACAAACGTTATATTGACAATTCCTTGGACAATTGAAACATGTTCATATCAATGGTATGTTTTTTACTCAAAATATCTGAAATGTCATGGTGTACCAATTGATTGTTCTGAATACCTGCTACTTTTCCAGCCTGGCCGGCTTGAAGCAGATCGACAGCCTCTGCACCTAAACGGCTTGCCAGCACTCTGTCTGAAGCTGTTGGAGAACCGCCACGCTGAATATGGCCCAACACCGTTACACGTGTTTCCAGATCAGCTGTCCTTTTAATGTCATCGGCATAATCAAACGCACTTCCAACACCTTCAGCAAGAATGATAATACTGTGTTTTTTGCCACGTTCCTGTCCACGCTTCAACCTGTCAATAATGTCTTCCATCGCATCCTGTTTTTCCGGAATAAGAATGCTTTCTGCACCATCAGCCAATCCGGCCCAAAGTGCGAGGTCACCAGCATTCCGGCCCATAACCTCTATGATAAATGTCCGTTCATGCGATGAGGCTGTATCCCGTATTTTATCAATTGCTTCGATCACTGTGTTCAGTGCTGTATCAAACCCAATTGTGAAATCAGTACCGGCAATATCATTATCAATCGTTCCAGGAATGCCAATACAAGGGTACCCTTTCTCACTCAATGCCTGGGCACCCCGAAAACTTCCATCACCACCAATTACAATCAAGCCTTCAATCCCGCGCTTTTCCATTTGCTCGATTCCTCTACTTTGCCCTTCATCTGTTACAAACGCCTCACATCTTGCTGAATGCAAAATCGTTCCGCCGCGCTGAATAATATCACCGACCGAGCCGATATCCATCTGTTCAATATGACCGTCGATAAGACCCTGGAATCCATTATGAATGCCAAACACTTCAATATTATGATAAATAGCCTTTCTCACAACTGCGCGTATGGCAGCATTCATACCCGGTGCATCGCCACCGCTCGTTAAGACACCCAGTTTTTTCATACTGTCCTTTCACCCCACTCATTTCATTCGTCTTCTGAGAACCTGAATCGTTCCTGCGAACACATAAACACAACTAAAAACCTGATTACAGATATGTAACGCCGATGCAGATCATCTAACCACTATATCCAAATTAATCAAAATCGCTGCAAACAGCAATCATTTTAATCAACGTCAAATTATCACCAGCAACAAATCTCGTTATTAGTACGCTTAAGCGTGAAAGAGGCTGACTCATGTCAACCTCTCTTCTGATTAAGTGTTTTGATAATCACCTATTTTATGATATTTTTCCCATCTTGCTTCAAGTAATTCATCCGTCGACAGTTCTGACATTTCCTGCAGTGATTTGGCCAGAACAGCATCAATTGAGGCGGCCTGATTTTTGATGTCACGATGAGCACCGCCTTTTGGTTCTGGGATAACCTCATCAACAACATCCAATTCTTTTAAATCATAAGACGTAATCTTCATTGTTTCGGCTGCTTGCTGTGCCAGATCAGCGTTTTTCCATAGCAAAGCAGCTGCTCCTTCAGGTGAAATAACTGAATAAGTTGAATTTTCCAGCATATGAATACGGTCACCGACACCCAGGCCGAGAGCTCCGCCGCTTCCGCCTTCACCAATGACGATACAAATAATCGGAACTTTAAGGCCAGCCATCTCCACTAAATTTCGGGCAATTGCTTCACTTTGACCGCGTTCTTCGGCAGCTTTGCCTGGATAAGCACCTTTCGTATCAATAAAAGAAATAATAGGACGGTGAAACTTTTCAGCTTGCTGCATGTGCCGCAACGCTTTCCGGTACCCTTCAGGATGCGGCATACCAAAATTACGGCGAATATTTTCTTTCGTTCCACGACCTCGCTGATGGCCAATGACTGTAACTGGGGTATCCTGATACAGAGCGATTCCTGACACGATTGCTTCGTCATCCCCGTATAAGCGATCACCATGAAACTCCATAAAATTCGTGAACAGTTCCTCTATGTAGTCCAAAGTTGTTGGCCGTTTCTGGTGACGCGCCATCTGGACACGCTGCCAGGGTTCTAAATTACCGTATATATCCTCTTCCAGTGTTTCCAGACGTTCTTCCAGTGTTTTAATTTCCTCAGTCAAATCAATATCACTGTCGGCTGTAAAGGTCTTCAGTTCTTCAATTTTGTCTTTCAAGTCCACAATTGGCTTTTCAAAATCCAAGGCATCCTTCATGTCTGTTCCCCGCCCTTCTGATGCATCAAGAGCAACGTTTCTAGAGTAGATGTCATATCATGCCGATGAATGATACTGTCCAGCTGACCATGATTATACAGAAATTCCGCTGTCTGAAAATCATCCGGCAGCTCCTCATTAATTGTCTGTTCAATAACGCGACGTCCAGCAAACCCAATCAGGGCACCTGGCTCAGCAAAATTATAATCACCAATTGAGGCAAAGCTGGCTGATACCCCACCAGTTGTTGGATGGGTCATAACAGAAATCATCAGCTGACCAGCTTCCGAAAAACGTTTCACAGCAACCGATGTTTTGGCCATTTGCATAAGACTTAAAACACCCTCCTGCATCCTTGCACCGCCAGAGGCTGTAAAAATAATAAATGGGAGTGACTCTTCATTAGCCTGTTCAATCGCACGAGCAATCTTTTCACCAGCGGCCGATCCTACACTTCCCATACGAAACCCGGAATCCATAGCTGCCAGGGCAGTTGACTGGTTGCCTATAGAAGCCTTGCCGCATACGACACTTTCATTTAAACCAGTTTTTTCGCGGTCTTTGGCTATTTTTCCCTCATATCCAGGGAATTCCAACGGATTAGCGGACGTCAGGCCACTATCCCATTCCGTAAATGTGCCTTCATCAACTAAGCTGTGAATCCGATCCCAGGCACTTAAAGGATGATGATAGTCACAGTTGGGACAAACATTTAAATTTTTGTTCATTTCTTTGCGATAATAGATTTTATGACAATTGTCGCATTTTTTCATGAGGCCTTCCGGTATATCCAGCTTGCTTTGTTCATTAGGAACGGTGGCATATTTCCTTTTCTTGCCAAAAAAATCTTTAAGCAAGATTATTCCTCCTTTGTTCGCAACAGAACGAGACACCTATTGGTCACTATACTAATAAACTGCCAAAACTGCGATAGCCTGTCAACAAAATGTCATTCGTTTTGTTCGGCCGGCAGTTGATAAAACAAACGTTCAATCTCATCAAAGCGCCCTGTTTGGTAAAGATTTATGAGTTTCTGATAAAAAGACGGATTATATGCAAGGCTGGAAATCGTGTAAGAAAACGCATCCATCAGCTGCCAGACCTTAGCAAGCAACAGGCTTTCCGTTCTGCGAAACAGGCACTGAAAAAAAGCTGCATGTTTCTCATTACTGCTCAATGTATTGTCGCAGGTAATCGCCGACAGCGTATCAATATCATCTTGGCGGATATGCTTATATGCAATTCTCGCCGCTTCTTTTTCAATGATTTTTTTGGCAAACAACAGATCATTACGTGTATTTGCCCCCCGCAAAATGAATGACGACAGCACCTCAACTGAGTGATACGGCCGGTAGTCGCTCAGAAATGTCCCTTCGCCATGTCTTGTTTCAACTAATCCCAGTAGTTCCATGGCTCTTAGTGCTTCCCGAATGGAAGATCTGCCAGCCTGCAAGTTTTCCGACAGTTCACGCTCAGATGGCAATTTGTCACCTGGCTGTAAATCGTGTTCATCAATATACTTGCGGATTTCCTGCAGAACACCCTGATATACTTTCTGTTCCAGCGACATAGTCACAGCCGTCATCACCCCTTTGCAGGACGTTATGCATTATTTTCCTGAACGATTGAGCGGGATCTGTGAGAACCGATCCAGCCGTTCAAGAACTGCAGATTACGTTATGTTAGCATCACGTTTTATCAATCTGTGTCATATGGCGGGTTCTCTCAGCTACTGCTTCAGGGTCAACATTCATTCTTGCCACGCCTGAATCCATTGCCGCCTGAGCAACACGGGAAGCAACAAGTGGTGCAACTCTCGGATCAAAAGGTGCCGGTATCACGTAATCCTCAGATAACTCATCTTTTGTAATCAGCGACGCAATCGCTTCAGTTGCAGCCACCTTCATTTTTTCATTAATCTGAGTCGCCCGCACATCAAGAGCTCCCCGGAAAATACCTGGAAATGCGAGTACATTATTCACCTGGTTGGAAAAATCAGAACGACCAGTCCCAATAACCTTAACACCGGCCTCTTTGGCATCCTCAGGCATGATTTCCGGTTCAGGATTGGCCATAGCAAAAATAATCGGATCATCATGCATGGTCTCGACCATTTCTTTGGACAGCAAACCACCAGCCGATACACCAATAAAGACATCCGCGTCTGTCAAGATTTCTTCAAGTGATCCTTCTTCTTTATCTTTGTTGGTCATTTTGGCAACATCTTCTTTTACGTCATTCATGCCATATGATCTGCCTTCAAAAATAGCACCTTTTGAATCACACATAATCATATCACGCACACCAAAATGATGCAGAAGTTTGATAATAGCGATGCCGGCAGCGCCTGCTCCATTCGCAACAACTTTTATATCAGAAAAGGATTTGCCGGACAGCTCCAGCGCATTGATCAGTCCGGCAACTGTAACGATAGCTGTTCCGTGCTGATCATCATGAAAGACCGGAATACTTGTTTCTTTTTTCAGCCGTTCTTCGACAATGAAACAGTTTGGTGCCGCAATGTCTTCAAGATTGACACCGCCAAATGTCGGCTCCAGCAGTTTCACAGTCTCAATAACTTTTTCAACATCATGTGAACCTAAACAGATTGGAAACGCATCCACTCCAGCAAAACTTTTGAACAAAACGCCTTTGCCTTCCATAACAGGCAATGACGCTTCTGCTCCAATGTTCCCCAGTCCCAGTACTGCTGATCCGTCACTGACAACGCCTACCATGTTGCCTTTCATGGTATAATCAAAAACAGCTTCTTTCTGGTCATAGATTTCCTTGCACGGCTCTGCTACCCCTGGCGAATAGGCTAAGCTCAAATCCCGTGCATTACGGACAGGCACTTTCGCCTCAGTTGACAGTTTACCTTTGTTTATCTTATGAATATGCAATGCTTCATCTCTTAAGTCTGCCAAATTCATCACTCCTTTAATAGGTGTCCAAAACAATATAACTATTCCAGCCGCTAGACCCACCTTTACAAGTTCCAGAAGCTAAGAGCTTATGAAAATCTTATGAATCAGGTGGTCTGACCACTTAATGTTTTCATTATAACAAATCGCTTGTTTGTGTAAAGAAGAAAAATTAGCTTTCACACACCTCACGCCCCGTCTTATTCTGATAAATGATCGTCATCCTTATCCTCCGAAATCACAACATTGGCGGTTCCAAATCGGGACCGCAAAGCTTCCAGACATGGCTCATCCGGTTCCAGCAAATAGGCATGGGACAGGCGATAAGCAGCACCTTCTTTAGGATTATAAATAATGACTGGTGTCTGGCCCGGGTATTGATCAGAGATGGCTTGGATAGCTGACAAGGCATGGTGATCATTAGCTTCAGTGATTTTAATAAACAAACGCTTTCTTTGATCAATTTGCCAATCCGCTTCCTGGAACATCTCCACACTCGATAAGATCCATTGCTGCTGACCATTCCGGTTTTCAACCCTGCCAGCAAACATAATCAGCATGTCTTCCGAAAGCCAGCGGTGGATGTCTCTGTATAACTCCGGAAAAACTACTGCCTCCATATCACCCGTTTCATCACCAATAGTCACAAACGCCATCGGATCACCCCGTTTTGTCCGAATGGGTTTAATCGACTGTACAATGGCTGCACCTTTCGCATGCCGTTCATTTGTAAGCTTCGGACCATCCTCCATAGCGGCATAACCAGCTTTTTTCAGCATCGCCCTGTAATGGGTCAGCGGGTGACTGGAAACAAATTGGCCAAGCAGCTCCTTTTCATCGCGAAGTTTCTTTATCAGACTAAAATCATCAATCGCTACGTATTGCTCTTGTATGTCAAGCTTGTCCTGAAACAAATCAGTCTGACTATTGAATTCCTTAAAAAGTTCGCCCTGTTCCATAGCTTGATCAAGTGAAGCCAAAAGACTTGCGCGATTTGCATGAAGCTCATCAAAAGCACCTGCCATGATCAGCGTTTCCATAGTTCGGCGGTTCACAACTGTCAGTGATACACGTAAACAAAAGTGAAACAAACTTTTGAAAACACCATCCTGTCGTACGCGGATAATTTCATTGATGACTTGATAACCAATTCCTTTTATCGCCATAAATCCCATACGAATTTGCTGACGTTCCACCGAATATTTACCATAACTGTTGTTAACCGATGGTGGTGCCAAAGACAGTCCAGTCGCGTTCAATTCTTTAATATACAGATTCAGCTTATACTGCTGATTGGCTGTCGAACTTAAAAGTTCAGCGAAAAAGCTTTTAGGATAATGAGCTTTCAAATAAGCAAGCTGATAGGCCAGTTTACTGTAGGCAACCGCATGGCTTTTGTTAAAACCGTAATTAGAGAACTTAGCAATCCACTGAAATATTTCCCTGGCAATAACGTCACTGTAGCCTTGTGCCAAACAGCCCTGAATAAATGCCGTTTGCTGTTCATTCATCGCCTGCTGTTGTTTCTTACTGACTGCCCGTCGCAATATATCGGCCCGTCCTAAAGAAAATCCAGCAATCTGATGTGCTATTTGCATAATTTGTTCCTGATAAATCAGAACACCATAGGTTTCCTTTAAAATCGGTTCCAGATCCGGATGCAGGTAATTAATTGCCTCTTGATCGTGTTTACGGTTGATATAAACAGGTATATTGTCCATTGGCCCCGGCCGGTATAACGCGTTGACAGCCACAATATCTTCAAAATGGGTCGGTTTCAGCCTTTTCAGCACCTGTTTCATACCCTGTGACTCCAATTGAAACACACCATTCGTTCTGCCTTGCCGCAGCATCGCGTAAGTCGCATCATCCTCATCAGGAATAGCCTCCAGGGTCATCGTGCCGTTTCCGGTATAGCGAATTGTCTGCAATACGCGTTCCAAAAGTGTCAAATTGCGCAGTCCCAGAAAGTCCATTTTCAAGAGCCCGACAGCTTCCAGATCATTCATCGCATACTGAGTCAAATAGGTCTCATGAGTCCCCACCGTTAACGGAACATGATGAATGAGTGGCTCTTCGCTGATGACAACGCCAGCAGCATGGGTGGACATGTGCTTCGGAAGTCCTTCCAGTTTAGCTGCAATCGTAAATAACAATTTCAGTTTATCTGATTGTTTGATATATTGCTGCAATTCTTCTGATCCTTTGATATAAGCTGCAATAGGCTGATTTGCCTGTGCAGGGATATACTTTAAGATAAACGCTGCATCCTGCCGGTCGATATCCATGGTCTTAATCAATTCACGCAATAGTGATCTGGCTGCAAACGTTCCAAATGTAATAATCTGCGCTACATGATCGTCACCATACTTAGCACGAACATAATCGATCACTTCATCACGCCTGTGATCCGAAAAATCAACATCAATATCAGGCATCGTTACACGCTCAGGATTAAGAAAGCGCTCAAACAATAAATTATGAGCCATTGGGTCAACCTCAGTGATGCCAAGCACATACGCAACCAGAGATCCGGCTGCTGAACCACGCCCAGGCCCGACGAGAATCCCCTGATCTTTAGCATATTTAATAAAATCCCAAACAATTAAAAAGTAATCGCTGAATTGCATCGATTGAATAGTCCGCAGTTCATATGTAAGACGTTTTTCGATGTCACTGTTGACAGCAGTGTAGCGCTGTTTGACATTTTCCCAGCACAGCTGCTCCAGATAAGTATGGGCATCAAGCTGTTCCGATACCGGATAAGATGGAAGCATGTGTCTATCAAAGTTCAGGGTAACATCGCACCTGCCCGAAATATTTGCAGTCTCCTGAACAATCCCGGGCCACTCATCTCCATAGAGTTGTTCCATTTCAGCGGCGGGACGCAAATGGCGCTGTTTGACACTTATATCCGTTATTCGCAGCGGCCATGTTTCATCATGTTTCATAGAACGCAAACAATCGTAGGCTACAGCATCCTTTTCATTCAAATAGCGGACGTCATTAAGTAATACCGCTTTGGTCTGAGATGTTTCCTGGAAGGCTTTAATCGATTCACTGATCATACGCTCCTTCGGGATGCCATGATCCTGAACACCAAGATAGAAATCACTCTGTGCAAACATATGCCAATAATTCACGAGATAATCGCTGACTTGGTCAAAAGAAGCATTCTGCAGCAATGAACCAATATTGGAATCATAGGTTATCACAATGCAAATGAGATCCTCATTATAAGATGTTAACGCCTCAGCTGAAATACTCTTTTTTTGCGATAATTGAATATGAGTGCTTAAACGGATTAAGTTCTCGTACCCGTGATTGTTTTTAGCAAGCAACAGACACAAGTCCGGTTCACTGCCATTCGTATTCACCCTCACATGCATACCGATGATTGGTTTGATCCCGTTTTTCTGACAAGCCTTGTAAAAAGGGACAGCGCCATATAAAACATGTTCATCTGTAAGTGCAAGGGCTTCAAATTGCAATTCGCGGGCCCTTTCAGCCAATTTGTCAATCGTAATGGTGCTGCTCATAAAACTGTAACCGCTGTGGACCTGTAAATGTGTAAAAGACATACGATCCCATCTTTCCTTTCACTCTTAACTCTATTATAGCTAATCCGATCCAAAACTGCATCCATTAATATGTTTACCTCAGGCATATTCTGTCCATCGCCATCATAAAATGAAACAGTATATGGACAAGGAGCGAGCCTAATGGAAGAACGATTTATCGCCCAGCTCATTCATTGTTTTTTTATTGCATTTGGTGTCATCGTAGGTGGAGCTATTATTGGCAGTATTGGTGCGTTTATTACAGGCGATGCCCCTTTCACCCAAATCAACCGGATTGCTGACCGGTTAAGAATCTGGGCCATTGTAGCTGCCATAGGCGGGACTTTTGATGCCATAGCAAATTTTGAAAAAGGGATCCTGGATGGATCAACATTTGATCTTCTTAAACAAATTCTGTTAATTTTAACAGCTATGGGTGGTGTTAAAGCAGGCCTCGTCCTATTAAGCTGGCTGATTCAGGAGAGTATCCGTTAATGCATATTCCACCATACCACAAAAAAGCCACCTGGCAGCGTTTTTTTGTTGGCACGTTTGTCGGTGCTGTTATTGCTTATTGTTTATTCATCTATATGCACGGGACAATGTATGGCGAACTTCTGGAAGAAAACCGTGATTTAAAAGCGAACGTTTCGGAATTAAAAAATCAGAATGATGCGTTACTCGAGGATAACAAGAACCTTGATGAGCAATCCCAGGAGTCCATCAAAGTGGAAACCATTGAGATTACGATCGCAAATGAAGACGAACTGCCGGACAGTTTAATCATCCATGACATGGAAGAGTTAATCAAACATGAGATTAATCATATTGTAGGAAAAAATGTATCCATCATTTCAGAAAGCGATAGCCTGTTAAAAGCAACGATTGAAGACAGAGATTATACGGTTGATGATTTCACCTACCAATTCAGCGTTGATACCCTTGTTATTCACCAAACTGTAAAAATAACTGTTAATGCTGATATTGCTACTTAAGAGGCCGATTGAAAAAGTGATACAAGCGAGCTATCTCTCGCATGGATAGCTCGCTCTCGCTATATCTATAGATTATAAGACATGCATACGTCATCCAGATCCTTTAGAACCTGCTCTGTTTCCGACCATGTTTTAACCGAAGCTCCCGATGCCATTGGGTGGCCACCGCCATTATATTTAGCAGCTATATCATTAATGACTGGCCCTTTTGAACGGAGCCGCACTCTAATCTCGTCATCTTCCTCAATAAAAAGGACCCATGCCTTAATACCGGCAATATCTCCCAGAACGCCTACAAGCTGACCCGTCTCCATCGGGCTGACATCGTATTCCTGTAAAGTATTTTTCGTTAATTTAATCGAACTCATACCAGACCCAGTGAGCTCAAAATGCTGCAGGATATATCCTTGCAGTCTGGCGATATTGCGGCTGGTACGGTAAAGGCCATCATAAAGACCGGGACGATCAAAGTTATACGCTACAAGTTCCGCAGCATGCTGAAACGTCTTTTTAGTAGCGCTCGGGAATAAAAACCGGCCTGTATCACCTACTATACCGGCGTAAATCAGGCGCGCTGCTTCAGCATTTAATGTGAAGCCCTGATCTTTAGCAAATTGATAAATATCATAAATTATCTCGCAGGATGAACTGGCGCTCGTATCGACATATGATACATCACCATAATCATCCACAATGGGATGGTGATCGATCTTTATCAATTTCTTTCCCATATGATAGCGCTGATCACTAATACGGGCAGTATTGGCTGTATCACAAACAATGACAAGGGCGTTTTGATACATATAATCATCAATAGGATCCATTTCAGCTAAAAATTCGAGTCCTGGACCCGTTTCTCCCGTTAAGTAAACTTGTTTATCCGGAAATGAACCCGAAATTAATTCTTTGAGTCCGGCTTGAGAACCGTACGCATCAGGATCAGGTCTGACATGACGGTGAATAATAATCGTTTGATGTTCTTTAATTGCATCAACAATTGCCTGTATAGTCATAATACTCTCCTATCTGATTCACAAATTTATTACTTTTCTTTTAAAGCAAAACAAGCTACAATTAAATTATGCATTATTTTGGCATTATCATCTAAATTGGCCAATGACTTATTAAGTATAGGAGCAGATTTGCATGATTATTTTTCCTATTATAATTGTTTTGTCAGTCGTTTTCTGGATTTATTACAAAGTAGCTATCCTAAAAAGTGACGATGGGCTGACACAAGCTTACTTTAATGCCAAATCACGTATTTGTCTTGGCAGTCTCCTGTTCTTTTTTGCGATTAATCAATATATCTTTTACCAGACAAAGCTGGCATTATTTATCGGCATCGTTTTTTTATTTTTCGGTGTGGTGCATTTATATTCAGGTATGAAAGAAGCGAAGCACTACCGGAAAGAATGGAGACGTTTGAATACCTGAGAGCAATTATCATTAAGCCATAAGCGCTCTTATGTACCGCGATCTGGCAAAAAGTCCAACCAAACTCTTGCCAGACTTTTCTGCGGGGCAACAATCGATCCTTTCAAATAAACGTGTTGATAGCACATCCGCCACAGCCGTTACCTATCGATCAGGTGAGTCATCAGCAAACCTTTCCCAACCATATTATTACCGCTGAACATTTCCACATCCACTTTAGCATAAATGCGTCCAGCTTCGAGTATTTTTGGCTTAATCGTTACCTTACTGTCAATGGGCACCGGCTTTAAAAAGTATACTGTTAGATTCTCCACAACAAGATCACCTTTTTTTTGACGGCTTAAGGCCCGGCTGCTCGCTTCCGTCATAAGGGATGTGCACACCCCATCCGACAGCGTCCCGATTTGATTCGTCATCTGCGGCGTCACCTGTGTGTGGAAAGCCATTTCATCGCTTTCCGGGGAGGACAGCTGCCGTCCAACAATATCATCGATGGTTTCCCCTACTTGTGGCTGCCGCTGAATTTGCTGCAGAGCTTGCAAAACATCCTGCCGGGAAACAACGCCTTTCAGTTTGCTGGAAGGATCAACAACCGGCACGACTTCAATTCCCTCCCATACCATCATATGAGCCACATACGCGAGCGACGTTTTTTCCTGGACAACGATTGGATTCCGGGACATAATTTTGTCAATACGTATCTGCCTGTCTTTTCCGATAATATCCTTTGAACTAAGCATACCAGCGACGCGCCCTTTGTCATCAACAACAGGATATCTGGTGTGAGTTGATTGCTCGTTTAACGCATACCAGCGTTCTAAGGTATCTGTCATATACAAACGCAACGATTGTTCCTGCGGTGTATAAATATCATCGACAAATATGACTTCCTTTTTAATCAATTGGTCATAAATAGCTCGGTTAATCATAGTTGCTACCGTGAACGTGTCATAACTGGTCGTCATAATCGGCAGCTGCTTTTCATCGGCCAGCTTTTTCATAGTCTCATTTGTATCAAAACCGCCCGTAATTAAAACAGCTGCCCCTTCGTTCAGTGCCATTTCATGAGCTTCTACACGGTTGCCGACAATCAACAATGATCCTGCTTCCGTATAGCGCTTCATGGGATCAAGCTGCATAGCCCCTATAACAAATTTATTCAAGGTCTTATGCAGTCCCTGATGGCCTCCAAGCGCTTGTCCATCGACAATTTTTATAACCTCGGCATACGTCAGTTTATCAAAATTATCTTTACTTTTTCGTTCAATCCGAATAGTTCCCACACGTTCAATGGTGCTGACAATCCCCTGATTTTCTGCCTCTTTAATAGCTCGGTAAGCTGTTCCTTCACTCACGTTCAACGTTTTGGCAATCTGCCTGACTGAAATTTTATAACCAATTTCCAGCGATAAAATATGCTGTAAAATCTGTTCATGCTTTGTTGCCAACTGGACACCTGCTTTCAACTGTACTAATCTTTTTGTCTCATTTCAATTATACAGTTGATACAGCCGAACCTCAATAGTTAAGCCCTTTCTTGGAGAAGCTCCCTATCCTGTTCCATTACAGGTGGGTCGGTTATTTGTAAAAGTGAGGCCAGATTAGATCCAATAACCAATAACAGAAAACCCAGCCATAGCCCCCAAAATAAAATGGCTTCCTGCGTTATCGCCTCTGGAATTGCAGGCCAGGCAATGTAAAGAAAGAAACCTCCTAAAAGTAAACGCAATATGGCATAGTAACGCATAATTCTCACCTCTTTTCATTTCTATTAATTTATGAAAAAGAAAGGTGAAACAGAACGGCCGTTTTAAATCAGATTATGTAAATACCACGCCAATAAAAAATCTCCCTGGAAGTAGCTTATAAGGGATCCCATTACAATAAAAGGCCCAAATGGAATTGGCTGTTTACGATTAATACGTTTCAGCCCCAATAATACACCTCCAATGAGCGCACCTATGACACTGGAAAGAAGCAAAGCCAATAATGTCTTTTGAAAACCTAAAACAATCCCCAGTAAAGCGAACAGCTTCATGTCACCACCTCCCATACCGCCACGACTTATGAGAATAATAAGCGCAATTATTATAACCCCCATCAATGCTCCCACTGCAGAAGACCACCAGGGGTCAAGCGGCTGTATGACACGCGTTATAACCAAAAACGGCAAAAAGAAGCCTAACAGCCGATTGGGAATAAGCATGTACCTGATATCAGAAACAAACACAATGAGAAGGAGAGTTACAGTCAGCAATGCGACTGGTAATTCCCAGCTTAACCCTGTCTTAATGTAACTCAGCGCGAAAAGCAAAGCAGCAGAAAGTTCTATAACAGGATATAAAATCGAGATATGTCTTTGGCATTGATTACATTTCCCCCGCTGAACGGCGTAGGACAACAGAGGTATCAACTCATACCAAGCCAATAGATGTCCGCAATCCGGACACATCGAACGTTCGTTGGCAAAAGGCTGCTTTTGGGGCATGCGCAGACCGACAACATTAAAAAATGAACCGAAGATCAAACCTAAGAGGAAAAATAGCAGGATTAGCACATCATTCATAACGGGGCTCCTTATCGCAGTATACAAAATAGGAAAATGCGAGGTTTTTTCAGATATTTACAATTATAGTATAGCCTGACGGGATTAAAATATCAATTAAAAAAACGTGAGCAAAACACTCACGTTTTTTTAACAGTTTACAACTCTACGGAGTCACCGGCTTTCATGGCCAGACCTTTACCAGTTTTCACTTTGCTGACAAAGGCATCTGGATCCTGTTCAATAACAGGGAATGTGTTGTAATGCACGGGCACGACCGTCTTGGCATTGATCCAGTCTGCGGCAACTAAAGCATCATCAGGCCCCATGGTGAAATTGTCGCCAATTGGCACAAACGCGATATCAATATCGTTCATTTCACCAATCAATTTCAAATCGCTAAATAAGCCAGTATCACCAACGTGATAAATTGTTTTACCATCAATAGTCAGCAGGATCCCTGCAGGCATTCCTGTATAGACAACATTTCCGCCCTCGCTCGTATAAGAGGAACTGTGAAATGCCTGTGTATACTTAACATTGCCAAAGTCAAAATCATGGGAACCGCCAATATTCATTCCATGTGCGCTAAAACCTTTTTCACCTAGATAAACGGCCAGTTCATTTGGAGCTACAATGAATGCATTATTACGCTTAGCAATTTGCTCTGTATCACCGACATGATCATCATGTCCGTGTGTCAGAAGAATTACATCTGTTTCAACTGTATCTGCATCAAGATCACAAATGTCATTTCCCGAAATAAATGGATCGATCAAGATTGTATGTTTATCTGTTTTAACTCGTACTACTGAATGGCCATGGAAAGATACTTGCATGTAAATCGCTCCTTTTCTCAGATTACCTTATACCTTCTATTTTCCATAGATTCCTTTTATAACTTTACCCGTTTTTATCTCTTTTTAATCATCAGAGTTTGTGTTCACAGGTGAATTGGACAGCAGATTCGTTTAGCGATATTGGCTGATAACGTCAATGCCGCCAGTGACGTCTACAACCGCTCCTGTTATCATATCGGAATCCTGATCACATAAGTATAAAATTGTCCGAGCAATATCCTCACCTGTTCCTGGTCGGCCAATCGGCGTTTCATCATTAGGCCTGTGCCGGCTTTCTTCAATACTTGCTTCTTTCATTTCGCCAGCAATATTGCCCGGACATACCATATTAGATGTAATATGATGATTCGCCTCTTCAAAGGCTATCGTCTTAGTCAGTGAAACAAGACCGCTTTTAGCGGCAGCGAACGCCGAGCGATACATCCAGCCGGGGGCACTGTCGGCTCCCTGGTAGCCATAGTTAATAATACGGCCAAACTGCTGCTCCCGCATATGTGGAATTGTCTGTTTCAGTAAATAAAAAGCAGCGTTCAGATTGCCATTTATCAGATTATGCCACTCATCATCAGAATAGTCGAGTAACTTTTTGCGTTCAAAAACAAATGGACCAGCATTATTAATCAGATAATCAACACCTCCAAAATGTTTCACAGCGCTATCTACCAGTCTGGAGATATCTTGTTTATTGGTAATATCTGCTTGTTCAGTATGTAATAGGTGCTTATATAGAGACAGTTCTTCCTCCGTTTGGCGTGCTTTCTCAGGATGATTGTGATAAGTAGTCGTAACACAATGCCCAGCTTCCAAAAATTTTTGCACCACTTGTCTGCCTAATCCGGACGTCCCAGCTGTTATAAGAGCATGACCCATCGCTTCATCCTCCTTTCCTTATAGTTACCATAACATGAGATGCCAGCCAAGTCAGTTTTGAAATCGTCTCATACATACAGGGACTGGGACAAAAGAGACGCTTATTAGGCGTCTTTTGTCCCAGCCTCTGTTTATTTGTTAATTCTTTTGGTTATTATACGTGTGAATACCGCGGTTATTGGCCAGCTTGTCCTGGTCTTCAATAACACCTTTTTGATAACTTTCAACTAATTGATTTTTGACTGCATCGATGCCTTTTTCTTCTTCTGATTTGTTGTCTTTTTTAGCCATTCTTATCACCTCCACGTTTAGTATGTTCACATTTAAGCTTCAAACAACCGCAGACTATTTCCAATTCTGTTGGAAAACGATTGCAACAGTGTTAAAAATGGTGTTAGATTTAAAAAAGGAGGAGATAAAATGGACGCGGATTATAAGCAAATTGTGGTTGCCGTGGATGGATCGGAAGCTTCTGAAAAAGCATTCAACAAAGCAGTGGCTATTGTTAAGCGCAACGATGCCAGGATGGTTTTGGCACATGTGGTCGATTCTAAAACATTCGCTACCGCTGAAGCCTATGACAGAACGCTGGCAGAACGCTCAGAGGAATATGCCAAAGATCTCGTCGACGGCTATGCACAAACGGCGAAAAAAGCAGGATTAACGGATATAGAGAGATCTATTGAATTCGGCTCGCCGAAAGTTAAAATTGCAAAAGATATTGCAGAAACATTCCAAGCTGATTTAATTATTTGCGGGGCAACAGGAATGGGCGCTGTTGAACGTTTTCTGATCGGAAGTGTATCCGAGAATATTACCAGATACGCAACGTGCGATGTCCTCGTTGTACGCTGATACATCTAAAACGGCCGGGCAAGCAGCGGGGCCTGCCTGGCTTCCATTTAGATTCCCTTTGACGCTTAAACGCACTAGCCGATGAGACGAACCGTATCGCGCGCTATCATCACTTCTTCGTTGGTTGGAATGACCATAACCTTCACCGGCGAATACGGATAATTGATAAATGCCTCTTCACCACGTATACGATTTCGGGCAGGATCCCAATAAATCCCCATAAATTCCAGCCCGGACAGCACCTTTTCCCGGATAACATCACTGTTCTCGCCGACACCTGCTGTAAAAATAATGGCATCAACACCGGACATTCGTGCTGCATACGACCCCAAATACTTATGGATCCGTTCTGCAAAGACTTCCAAAGCTAATTCGGCCCGGTCATCGCTATCAGCGTTCTGCTCAATATCCCGGAGGTCACTGGAAAATCCGGACAGTGCCAGCATGCCGCTTTCTTTATTCAGCACGTTAATAACCTCATCAGCATCTTTGCCCGTTTTATCCATAAGGTAAGGTATGAGGGCCGGGTCTATATTGCCTGACCGCGTTCCCATTGTCACACCAGCAAGGGGCGTAAAACCCATGGATGTATCAATCGATTCACCTTTATCAATCGCGGTAATACTGGCACCATTACCTAAATGACATGAAATGAGACGCAGCTGGTCAAGCGGGAGATCAAGCATTTCCGATGCTCGATGGGCAACATACTTATGCGATGTCCCGTGAAAACCATATTTCCGAATACCATAGTCCTCATAATACGAATACGGGAGACTATATAAATAGGATTTTTCCGGCATTGTCTGATGAAAAGCCGTATCGAATACAGCAACCATCGGCACATCAGGCAAAATTTCCCGAAACACCCGGATACCTGTCAGGTTAGCCGGGTTATGCAATGGTGCCAGCTCCGAAACTTCTTCTATCGCTTTAATCACGTCATCTGTAATAAGAACTGAATCATCAAACTTTTCTCCGCCATGGACGACCCGATGACCGACCCCATCGATGTCACTCATAGACTGGATCACACCGCTTGATAAGAGCTTCTCCAGCAAGTGATTAACCGCCGTTTCATGATCCGGTATCTCCAGAACGCTTTTCTCTTTATTATTAACTTCAAACGACAACACCGATTCGGGCAGTCCGATTCGTTCCATAAGTCCTTTTGCCAGAACTGTCTCGTCGGGCATACGAAACAGTTGAAATTTTAACGAAGAACTGCCGGCATTGATTGCCAGTACATTCGACATGCTGTTCAACCCCCTTCATGCTGTTATTTAGTCATATTCTCGGAAAACCAGCTATTTATTTGTGACAAAATATCACTCATAGCTCGTGTATTCTTAAATGACGGAACTTGAGCAAGCAGCGGCTGTTTGACAGCAGTTGTGTCCGGTCCCTTCTTTTGCAGAATCATAATGCTTTTATGATTTTTTTCTGACTTGAACACGGTTTCCGGCAATTGCAGAACACCTACAATATGGACCTGTTCCTGAAGATAGGCATGCAATTTATCAGATTGATCGCTGTCAAAAAGAAATTCAGGAATAACAAAGATTAAATAGCCGCCTGCCTTTGTATATTTTATACTCTGTTCAATAAACAGATGGTGTGAATAAGAATGACCCTCATCAGCCTTTAATTCAAAATCGTCAGCTTGAATATCATCGGGATAGTAACCGACTGGTAAATCACTGACAACAAGATCAACCGGATCCAGTAAAAATGGCCCTAGACTGTCCTGATGGAAAAACTCAATTTCCTTCTGCTGCAAGTTGGCATTTAAAGCAGCCAGCCTAATAAGGGTTGGATCAACTTCACTTGCAAACACAGCCTCAAGTTTCTCGAGCTGTTCCGTAACGGTCGTCAACAAGTTCCCTGTGCCGCTCGCCGGATCAAACAGGCGTATATGTTCCCGGCCTTCGGTCACTTTTGAAGCCAGATACCCGACAAACAACGCAATCGCTTCAGGCGTCATTAGATGCTGTTCTTGTGTAGCACCTTTCATGCCTTTTAAAGTTGCCATCTGAACAGCTTTGCGGATATCCTCAATTTCATAAGCAGATGCATCCGGAATAGCCGGGAGATTTTGTTTGATACTTTCATCGAGCTCTTCTGGCAGACTTGCGTTAAATACAGCCTCCATTGTGGTAATCAAACTATCCAGATACGTTTGATTCGTAGACTGCTGCAGACTTTCCGTCAACTTATCGATTGGTTCATACAATAATTCCACATTTGATTGATCCATGTCACAATCCTCCGATCAATGGTCTCAGAACGTCTATATTGTAACAGACAGCACATATTCCCTAAAACAAAAAATCTCCTGTCAGGGTAACCCTGACAGGAGAGCTTCTGTTGATCTACTCGGCTTTGCGTGCAGCCTCAAGTGCTTGTTGATAGTCGGGTTCATTCGTTACCTCACTTACGTATTCCACATAAGTAACGTTATCATTAGAATCAACAACAAAAATTGACCGTGCCAACAAACGAAGTTCCTGCATTAAAACGCCATATTTTTCACCGAAATCAGCATCGCGGTGATCTGATAACGTATCCAGATTTTCAATGCCATTAGCGGCGCACCAGCGCTGCTGAGCAAATGGCAGATCCATGCTGATGGTCAGGACTTGTACATTGTCCAATTGCGCAGCCTCTTCGTTGAATCGCCGCGTTTCCTGTGAACAGACATCTGTATCAACAGACGGCACAGCAGCAATCAATTTGACTTTACCTTTATAATCGTCCAAGGAGACTTCCTGAAGGTCATTTGACAAAACTGTGAAATTCGGCGCTTTGTCCCCGACTTTCATTTCCTGCCCCTTCAGTGTGACTGGATCCTGATTAAATGTCACTTGTACCATTGAATCATCCTCCCATAGCAATCATTTTCCTTTAATTCATTATGAAGGAAGGCGCAGGTTGTGTCCAATGATTCGGCCTGCAATACAAACAGGGCTAGTCAGACTCATCTTCATCGTCTGATTCGTCATCCTGATCCTGTTTTGACCGGCGTTTCTTTTCCTGACGGCTGTTCTGGTTTTCTTGATTGCCGCTTTGTTTTGTTTGCTGCTTCATCATTTCCGGCAAACCCGATTCCTTAAGCAATTGCTGAATTTTTTCGACCGCTTTAGGAGCAAAGTCCATCATTTTTTCATAAATATGGGTACTCTCATCTAAATGAATCATTTTCACGCCTTTAGAATTAATGATTAAAAAGGCGATTGGCGTAACGGATACACCACCACCGCTGCCGCCCCCGAAAGGGTATGAATCACTGCTGCTGGAATCACTGGATTGCTGACCGCCGGTAAACTCACTCCCGCCGGCAGCAAATCCGAAACCTAATTTCGATACAGGGATGATCATGCTGCCGTCTGGTGATTCAACAGGATCACCAATAATCGTATTAACATCTATCATATCCTGTAAATTTTCCATTGCTGTTGTCATTAAACCTTGTATTGGATGGTCATCATTCATGTATAATCCTCCTTTAAAATATTAAATAGCAGCTTGCCGTCTGGCAGGCAGTTTCCATATGATTTTGAGTAATGCATAAATAGCTTGCCCCAGCCTTATCGCTATCATGCAGTCAGCCACTGAATTAAGCTGCTTTTGGTTAAAAGAGGGTGTAACAGCAAGTGATGGCTCGCATTGGAACTGACTTTTAGAAGCAATCAACCCGACAATTGTCCCTTTTGCTCCCCATAAACCGCCGCCAGCTATACCGGTTGTATGCGCTTCACCTGTGCCAATATGAGTGTGCCAATACCATTTTTTGAATCGAAGGCGGCTCAAAATGATGGTTGCTGCCTCATTAAAATCGCTTACCTTGCGCGGAAGATCATGACTTGTCTTATGTATCATTGATAAAATATCTTGCAGCGAATGTTTTTCATCAGTTTCCTCGTTCATTAGGTCAATGGACCGCTTAAACAGACAAATACGATAAAAATATACTTTAATGTCAACCGTTTGTGTATGTAAATTAACGGCAGCTGAACCATTAATATAGATGTTGGAGCAGAGAAGAACCATACAAACAACCAGCAGACTTATGACGACGATGCCAATAACCATAATCACACCCCTTTTGAGGTTAGTATGCAACAAAACAGCATTCTTACACATCACAATTAAAACGTGGTAAACTATGTCTGAGGAAAACTTCTTGAGTGGGAGGTTTAGAGATGTTTTCACGAAACAACCTGTATTTTTACTACCCGGCTAATCATGAGCCGAATGTTCAATTAGAGCCTTTGTTTAAACTGGCACGTGACAATGGTTTTCAAATCGTCAGCGATGCAAAAGATGCAAATGTCATCATAAGCATTGGCGGGGATGGGGCATTTTTGCAGGCCGTCCGGCAAACCGGTTTTCGGCAGAATTGTTTATATACCGGTATCACACAAGGAAATGAATCAGGCCTTTATTGTGATTTCAATCTGGACAGCTTTGAAGAAATGCTGCGTTCAATGGTTCATGAAGAAATGGAAGTACGGCGTTTTCCGGTTATCAATGTCTCGGTAAATGGGGACACCACCTTTCAGTGTTTAAATGAGGTCAGTATTCGCTCCAACATTATTAAATCTATAGTCATTGATGTGTCGATTGACGACTTGCATTTTGAAAGGTTTCGCGGTGACGGGCTGATTGTGGCCACGCCTACCGGAAGCACGGGCTACAACAAATCAACACAAGGCGCTGTTGTTGATCCTAAGATCCCGTCGTTTCAAGTATCTGAAATAGCATCACTCAACAACAACCGCTACCGAACGCTTGGTTCCTCATTTATATTAAGCGAAGACCGGACTTTAACACTGGATGTTGTTCAAGATGGAAATGACCATCCACTGATAGGTATGGATAATGAAGCCTACTCGATACGCAACATTGAAAATCTGACGGTTAGTTTAAGCAATAAAGTGGTCAAAACCGTTAAACTTAAACACAATTCTTATTGGGATCGCGTCAAACGAACCTTTCTATAATAATGGGGCTATCCCAAAAAGGATAGCCCCAGCCATTTTATTTAGTTGTTATTGTGGCATATTGCCGTCAAACTGCTGCTGCGCCGTTTGCACAAGACGCTTTGTGATCTCCCCGCCGACAGATCCATTACCGCGGGAAGTTGTATCAGCACCAAGCTGAACATTGAAATCCTGTGCAATTTCCGTTTTCATTTGGTCAAGTGCTTGTTCTGCACCTGGTACAACTAATTGATTTGAGTTGTTGCTTGCCATGTTAAATCACCTCCTTGTTACGCTTATGGTGTGCACTGGAGGTGGATTTTAAAACTGGTAGTTGTTGTTAACGCAACCAGTCAGAACAACTCATCAAATTCTTCTTCTACATCAGATTCGCCGGTCAGCGTTACGACATTAACACCTGCAACGGCTTCATCAATCAGTTCTGAAAAGTCTGTGTGTTCCTCAAGTTCATTAATTTTATCACGGCGAGGCCTTGTTTTGGGCGATTTGGGCACAAAAATCGTACAGCAATCTTCATAAGGACGAATGGAGATATCATACGTGTCAATTTGCTTGGAAATAGCCGTGATGTCATTCTTATCCATTGCTACTAAAGGGCGTAAAATGGGATAATTTGTCACTTCATTAATCGCATTCATACTTTCCATCGTCTGACTGGCAACCTGTCCCAGACTCTCCCCTGTCGTTATTGATAAAATGGATTCCTGTCTGCAGACTTGTTCACTTATACGCATCATTACCCGGCGCATAACAGTCATCGCATAACTTTCAGGGATTTCCTGAAAAATATGCTGCTGAACCTTGGTGAATGGCACTACATGAACCCGAATCTGACTGCCGTACTGGCTTAATTTGTCGGCCAGATCGAACACTTTTTGCTTTGCCCGGTCACTTGTAAATGGCGGGGAGTGAAAATGAACAGCTTCTACTTGCACGCCGCGTTTCATGGCCAAAAACCCTGCAACTGGGCTATCAATCCCACCGGAGAGCATCAAAAGTGTTTTACCTGACGAGCCCACCGGCAAACCGCCAGGACCATATACGACGTCTGACGTTATATACGTGGCTTCATGTCTGATTTCCACATTCAATTTCAAATCCGGATTATGAACATCAACTTCACAACCAGCGGTATTTGTTAACAAATGCTTTCCCAGAACCTGATTCATTTCCTGTGACTGAATCGGGAATGTTTTATCCACACGCCTCACCGAGACTTTAAACGTCTGGACATCCGGACGATTCTGCAACGCCCACAGGGCAGCTTCTTTGATCTTTTCTTCCTCATTATGAACTTTGATGGCCAGACTAAGGCTCTGAATCCCAAATACATACTGGCATTTTTCCATAACTGGTTCTGGATCATGCCCGTTCAATAAGATAAACATGCGTCCCTGTGTTCGTTTGATCGTTACATCCGGATATGATTTTAATTGTTCATAAAGATTATCCTGCAGCTGCAACGTGAAATTTTTTCGATTTTTTCCTTTTAAGGCGAGTTCTCCATAACGAATTAATATATGGTCATATTGCATCAAGATCTACTCCATTACTGCTTTTAATTGATCAATGGATTCCGCCAGCGCATCTGCAAATGTGTGAATTTCCGTTTCAGTGGTATCATAAGCCAGACTGATACGGAGTGCAGAGGCTGTGCGGTCCCTGCTATAGCCGCACTCTGAAAGAATTTTACTTTCATCGCTCTGTTTCGAGGAACAAGCCGATTTCGTGGAAATATAAATACCCTTCTCACCGAGTGCGTGTATAAGAATTTCCGGCTTAAAGCCCGGAACGGAAACATTTATTATGTGCGGCGCTGCATCATACGGTGTGTTCACCTTAACAGCTTCCATGGCGGTTAATTTTTTTCGCAATAGTGACTGCAGCTCCTGCATATGCCTGATACCGCTCGTCTCTTTTTCTTTAATCAGCCTGATAGCTTTAACAAGGGAGACAGCACCAGCAAGATTTTCCGTTCCAGAACGTAAAGCATCTTCCTGGCCACCGCCGTGGAGAAGTGGAAAAAGTGTTGTCCCTTGTTTAACATAGAGTATCCCGGTACCTTTTAATCCATGAATTTTATGACCGGAAATCGTACATAAATCAATGCCGCTATCCGTAAGCTTTAGTGGCACTTTTCCCATACCCTGGACATGATCCACATGGAAAACCACCTTTGGATGGTCTTTAGCGACTTCACCAATTTCCTGAACAGGCTGAACCGAGCCAAGTTCATTATTAACATGCATCATGCTGATCAGTATCGTATCTTCCCTGATGGCATCCTTGACTGCCTGGACGGATACCACACCATTTTCGTCGACAGGTAAGTACGTGACATCAAATCCAAGCTGTTCCAGACCTCCACAGGCTTCTGACACCGAAGCATGCTCAACTGCGGTAGTAATTATGTGGCAGCCGCGCTGCTGGTGCTTCAGAGCCGTTCCTTTAATAGCGAGATTATTTCCTTCTGTCCCGCCAGAGGTGAAGATAATTTCATTATGGCTGACATGCATCAGGTCTGCCGCCTGTTGTCTTGCACGTGTCAACAGCTTTTCCGACTCCCCCCCAAACTGATGGATACTGGCAGGGTTTGCAAAAAAACGTTCCGCTGCCTGCTGATAACTTTGCAGGACAGCTGGATCGGGTTTTGTTGTGGCACTATTATCCAAATAAATCATTAGCATGACTCCCCGATTTGTTGATTCTGAATCATTTAGAGAACGGTTAGTTGGCCGTTTTCTGAAATTCTTCAATATGTTTTAAGGCACCTGGTTCAATTTGCTCAACAGCCTTTGCTGCATGCTCCAATGACATTTCATATTCATATGAGCGGAATAGACGTTCAGCTTCCGACAGTTTAGCAGCAAGCTCTGGATTTTGACTGCGGTAACGATTGGCATACTGAATCACTTGTTCTGTCAAATGGGCCTGATCAAGCATCGTCTCCGTCTGTTCTGCAACATCATCAACAGCTGTTTTCGCTTTTGATAATGCATCCTGAACCTCTGTCATGTCAAGCGGCTGCTTTTCCAGCGTCGAAAAAACTTGATTGTTTTTTTGCACAGCTTCATCCATCTTATTCCAAATATAAGACGGTACACCTGGAACGTTACTTTTCGTCAAGCGTCGTTTCACCTCATACAGCTGTTCACGTTTCGCTTCTAAACTCTCTTTTGCTTCCATTTCGTCTTCACGCAAATTATCGATTCGCTTTTTAAAAGCATCATGTTTCTGCTGTAAGGTCTCCAGGTCATTAAAACCATACTCAAGGTCATCTCGCAAATCGGAATGAGCCGTTTCATCATCATTCAGCTTGTGCGTCATTTCTTCCAGATGGTTTCTTAACTGCGTAATTGATTTATCCAATGACAAATATTTTTCCATGTCACTATCCTCAAAATAGTAGCTTTGCTGCAGTTGTGTCACTTCTTCTTTGGTCATGGCAAACGTATGTTCAAATGCACCCAGTGACTCCTCAAAAGATGGAAAGTTTGTATCGACATAATTTTTAGCAATTGCTTCCTTTTCCAGCAGCTGGTACATGTCAGCCAGGCGCTCTTCCACTTCCGATATGACAGCATTCGCCTGTGATGTATCACCTGTCTCCAATTCCTCCATACATGCCTCAAGCTGACGTTTATAATGGTGAATTTCTTTTTCAAAGCCAAGATGCCTGACCCGGTAGCCATCGTTTTCCATTTGTTTGAAACCCCTGTGCAGCTCATCGAGTTCTTTCGGCAATTCATATTTGCATTTTCGATAAACAGCTGGAAAGGCGTCCATTTCACCTGAGAGAGCATCCACTTGCTCCTTCAGGTTTTCCACAAGTTCCCTGGCTTCTAAATAATCCCCGTCAGCCGTCAACTCATGATACTTGTTCAGTTTTTCTTCCAGTTCATCAATGGCTTTTTCGAAACTTTCATCCGCTTTGCCGAATTGGATTCTATTCTGTGAGAGCGTCTTACGCATTGCTTTTAAACGCGGCTGAATCTTTTCGATTTCATGACGACTCGATTCTTCTGAATTCATTAGATTGTCCAGATCAGACAGCATGTCCTCAATTTTTTGTTCAATTGTCTGGAGCTCCTGGTCTGCCTGGCGCAATACTTTTTTTGCGCTGGGAAAGCGGTAATGGTCAGCCGCTGCCTCGGCATCAAACAAATATTCCTCGATATCCGGCAAATCATTGGCCACAATGTGTTCCCATTGTTCTTTCCACGCCTCAAATTTTTCTTGCGTTTCACCGGATAAATTCAAATTTTTAATTCGCGAAAGTTCACCAGCAATGTTGCGATTCATAATCGTCATTTTCCAGGATTCAAGACGATCAACATCGTCATAGATCCTCTTGCGCATGATGAGTCCTGTAATTATGATTGCAACCAGTACTAAAACCCCGCCAATCAGGTATGCCATAAAATGCCTCCTAAACTTCGTCCTATATAAGAGGTTCTTCCTGTATGCAAGGTATTACAGGAAGCCACGTATTCATTATCGATATTACTAATAATATCATGTTAATGGCATTTTTGGCTAAAAAAATTCAAATAAATTAATGATTCGACAGGATTTTCCCGGTTATCTCACTGTTTATTGTGTCGAGTGAAAGTTTTGTTCAACAACATAATCAAGCCACTTTCCAATTGCTTTTGTATAATTCCGGACAAACTGCTGATGGGAAAATTCACCCATAACCTGATTTCTCCATTCATGCTGCATGAAATAAGGTGTGATTAGCATCCCCTTAAACTGCATCAATAAAAATTGATTATCCTGATGATTTCTCATATACGTTGATAAAATTGTATCAAAAACATGACTGATAATGTAATTCTCTTTTGCTAAATAAGTCACAGTCATTTCACGGACAAATACGGAATCCAGTGACAGTTCCCGCTGAATAAAACAGGATAATTGATAATGGTGCTGTTTATATTGTATAATTGTTTCCGCTAAATTCTTTAAATTTTCCAGTGCCGTCCGTGTTTCATTCCCTGCCTGAGATCTCTCTATTGTTTCAAGATATGCTTCATAGTATTGGGTTACAGCATATTCAAGCAGCCCTTGCTTGCTTTTGAAATAATAGCTGATCAGGGAAACATTGACTGCAGCTTTGTCAGCTATATCCCTGACAGATGTACCGTCAAAGCCATTCTGAAAAAATAAGAGCGATGCAGCATCAATAACTTTCTGTTTCGTCGGATTGACTGTCATAAACGATGCCTCCCTTGTCGTTCTTTTACGACGAACTGAGCGAAAATCCTGCAATCTTCCTTCGACAATTGTTACCGCAATTTGTTGAAATATAAAATGAAAGGAATGAATCAGCATGTCACAGTTAACCGCTCATTCAACCGAAAAAGCACATTCCTATGAGCAATTATTAAAACAGCTAACAGCACTATGCGAAGACGAAACCGATCGATTAGCGAATTTATCGAATGCTTCTGCTTTATTAAACCAATCCCTCGGTGACATTAATTGGATCGGATTTTATTTATGGAAAGACAGTGAATTAGTACTTGGACCTTTCCAGGGTTTACCGGCATGCATCAGAATACCATACGGCAAAGGGGTCTGCGGAACAGCCATTCAAGAAGGAAAAACACAGCGAGTGGACGACGTGATGGCTTTTCCAGGTCACATCGCCTGTGACAGCGCCAGTAAATCAGAAATTGTTATGCCGCTGTATACAGGTCAGGATATCTATGGCGTTCTTGATATTGACAGTCCGATTAACAGCCGCTTCGATGAAACCGATCAGCTCTATCTCGAAAAATTTGCAAAAGAAATCGAGCGTCTGATACAAAAATAAGTTTTGCCAGCTGGTAACCATACCAGCTGTTTTTTTATTAAACTGTCTGCCAGTTCGATGAAATGGCTTCCTGAGGACAGATAATCATCAGAAAGGGTTGACTTCCGGTCTCATAACGGCTATACTATTCCTTGTGTAAAATAAAAAGGTAGCCTATGTGAACCGGCATTGCCGCCATTTTGTTCCTCTTATGACAGAACTGGATGAAGTTGAACCTGACTTTTGACTAATATAAAAGAGGTGTATCAGGTAACTCTCTGCTGCTGGGGCGATGGTACATGAAAACAAAATGGACAGTGACCAGGAACACGGTCGTTTATTTTATGCCAAATAGACAAATAAAGGAGGAAATGTCCAATGGCACGATTTACCGGATCAGAATGGAAAAAATCACGCCGACTCGGCATTTCACTAACTGGAACAGGCAAAGAATTGAATCGGCGTCCTTACCCGCCGGGACAGCATGGACCTACTCAGCGCAGGAAAATGTCTGAATATGGTCTTCAGCTTCAGGAGAAACAAAAATTACGTTACACATACGGATTGAACGAACGTCAATTCCGTAATTTGTTTAACCAAGCAGGCAAAATGAGAGGCGTTCATGGTACAAACTTCATGATTCTTCTTGAATCCCGGTTGGACAACCTAGTTTATCGCCTTGGTTTAGCCCGTACACGTCCTCAGGCCCGGCAGCTGGTAAACCATGGTCACGTAAAAGTGGACGGCGGACGTGTTGATATTCCATCCTATCGTGTCCTTCCTGGCCAGGTGATTAGTTTGCGTGAAAAATCGCAAAACCTTGACATAATCCAGGAAGCCATCGAAGTGAATAACTTTGTCCCGGATTATGTTACATTTGACGCGGATAAAAGAGAAGGAACCTATTCACGTTATCCTGAACGGTCGGAACTGCCGGCTGAAATAAATGAAGCACTTATCGTTGAGTACTACTCACGTCAATAAAGCTGCTTAACAACGTATGTAAAAGATCCATCCTTCAATTATAGAAGGATGGATCTTTTTTATCTGTATTTACAGCACGATCGCTGGTTTATGGATTAGCGTCAATGCTTCTGCCAGTTGCTGCAGCGTTTCAGTTTCAGCTGAAATGAATAAGAAAGTAGTTTTTCTTGCCACGGCGTATAACGGAAAACTGATCCTCAATCCGATCATTCTTAGTCACAACGTGCTGTAAATCCTGCTTGCGTTCCCCATTAATATAGATAGCACCATTTTGAATATCCTCTCGTGCCTGACGTTTGGACGATGCAATGGACGCATCCACGAGTAAATCAATTAAACCTGTGTCTTCTTTAGCTGTTTCATAAGTCGGAACATCTTTAAAGCCTTCTTCAATATCCTGGGCAGACAGATCTTTTAAATCACCGCTAAAAAGAGATGCCGTTATCTTTTGTGCCTGTTCCAATGCTTCGCGGCTATGCACCATCATAGTCATTTCTTCCGCAAGACGTTTCTGAGCCTGTCGGTTCTCCGGATGATTATCAAGTTCAGTTTGCAGCTCAGCCAGTTCGTCTTCTTCTAAAAATGTAAAATAATGCAGGAATTTCATGACATCTCGATCATCTGTATTAATCCAGAACTGATAAAACTCATAAGGTGTTGTTTTCTCCGGATCAAGCCAGATAGCTCCCCCTGCAGTTTTACCAAATTTGCTGCCGTCAGCTTTTGTGATCAGCGGGAGTGTTAAACCAAATATTTGAACATCTCGCTCTTCATCCTCACGGGAACGGCGTATAAGTTCCATACCCGCAGTGATATTGCCCCATTGGTCACTGCCGCCTATCTGCAGCGTACAGTTCTCCTCTTCATACAGCCTCATAAAATCAAGTGACTGCAGGATCATATAACTGAACTCTGTATAGGAAATCCCTTGCTCAATGCGAGCCGAAACAGACTCTTTATCAAGCATATAATTAATACTAAAATGTTTGCCAGCATCCCGGAGAAAATCAATCACCGTCATTTGGCCAAGCCAGTCATGATTATTGCGGGCCACTGCAGCGTTCGATCCCTGGTCAAACTCAAGCAGTCTGGTTAATTGCTGTTTCACCTTTTCACTATAATCATGAACGACTGAGCTTTCATTCAGAGACCGCTCAGATGACCGGCCACTCGGGTCACCAATCATACCGGTGCCTCCACCAATCAGCGCAATCGGCTTATGTCCTGCACGCTGAAATCGCTTCAGCATAATAATTGGCAATAAGTGGCCAATATGCAAACTATCAGCCGTTGGATCAAAACCGCAATATAACGTTACCTGATGATCATTTAAATGCTGCTCTAAAGCCTCGCGGTCTGTAGTCTGTTGAATAAGACCACGCTTTTCTAAATCCTGTAAAATAGTCATCGTCGTCACTCCATTTCAGATATAATGCCTCAACAAATAAAAAAACCGCCCCCTTTAAAAATAAGGGACGAGTTCAGTTCGCGGTACCACCCTTGTTGCACGAATGCCACTTGGGACTCTTTAACGGTTGTTCAACCGTCTTCTTTCACCAATTTCCTGTAAAAGAAGATGCTCCGGATTGTAATTCGTCTGCAATTATTACTGGCTCGCACCCACCGCCAGCTCTCTGAATAAGGAATTTGCAAGACTACTGCGACCCTTCCACGCATTTAAAATGACTATGTTTTCCCATTTATTCTTATCATAACTAAATGGCAAATGCAATATAAAAACACAGATTTCCATTCAACCTGGAAATGGACTGTGCTATAATGTATGTAATTCAGGGGGAGATTGTACGTGGATTTTAATACCATATTCAGTCGATCAATCCGCAAGATAAAATTGTTCTGGAAGACGTTCAGAACACATCGTTATATTAAAAAGATAAGAGCCATCTGGGGAACAGGCAACATTCAGAAATGGTCCCGCATCAGCTATGATGTGTCTTGGAACGTCCTGCTAGGCTTATTGCTTATAACAGTTGTCGGCGCTGTCTTTGCAGGTGGCATAGGAATGGGTTATTTTGCTTCACTCGTCAAAGATGAACCAGTGCGTGACTATGACAGCATGCAGCAGGATATTCATAACTATGCCGAAACATCATCACTTTACTTCGCCAATAATGAACCTATTGGCGATTTACGATCAGATATCTACCGTGAGGACATCTCGCTGGAAAACGTGTCGGGGCTGCTGAAAGATGCGGTTATAGCCACGGAAGATGAATATTTCAACGCCCATAAAGGGATTGTGCCTAAGGCCATTGTCAGGGCGCTTGTACAGCAAGCAGGCGTTGCTTCGAATCAGTCCGGCGGAAGTACACTTACTCAGCAGCTCGTTAAAAACCAGATTCTTACAAATGAAGTATCGTTTGACCGAAAAGCTACAGAAATTTTAATTGCCATGCGACTGGAACGTTTTTTTGAAAAAGACGCGATACTCGAAGCCTATTTGAATGTCGTCCCTTTTGGCCGAGATGCCTCTGGGAGCAATATTGGCGGTGTCCAGACAGCAGCTGAAGGCATTTTTGGAATTGATGCCGCAGAGGTGAATCTTCCTCAGGCAGCTTACATCGCCGGTCTGCCCCAAAGTCCCTCAGCCTACACGCCTTTCAAAAATAATGGAGGCTTAAAAAGTAAAAGCGGTATCCAGCCGGGACTTGATCGGATGCATTCCGTTTTAAAGCGGATGTATGAATCAGACTATATCGCTAAGAAGCAATATGAAAAAGCTTTAAGCTACGATATTACTGCTGATTTCACAGAAGAATCGCAGTCGCCTGTTGAACAATATCCCTATTTAACATTTGAAGCTGAAAAACGTGCCCGCAACATCATTATGAACCATTTGGCTGAAAAAGATGGGTATTCAACAGACGATCTGGAAAACGATGATGATTTAAAAAAACAATACCATGCACGCGCCGAACAGTCTTTGCGTCAGGGTGGCTATGAGATTCATACAACCATTGACAAGTCAACACACGACGCTTTTAAAGATATTGCAGCAAATTATGATCATTACGGACCTGACTGGACAGGGTTTGTGGAAGATGAGTCAGGTGAACAAACTAAAATAACCCAGTCTGTCCAAACCGGCGGCGTCCTGATTGAAAATGCCACCGGCAGAATCATCAGCTTTGTCGGCGGGCGGCATTACAGCCGCGATAACCAGCTTAATTATGCGACTACAGCCAAACGGTCCAATGGCAGTACAATGAAGCCGATTCTCGCTTATGCCCCAGCATTTGAAAAAGGTGTGATTCAGCCAGGCACCCCAGTTGCTGATGTACCCACTTCGTATGGTGACTGGTCGCCGGACAATTATGGCGGGGGCTATCACGGTCTTGTATCTGCCAGAAAAGCACTTTATAATTCGTATAATATCCCGGCAATTAATGTGTATAACCGGATTAATGACCAGGATCCCGTCAGTGAATTTCTTGAACCAATGGGTATAACCACACTGGGAAAAAATGAGTATGCCAATCTGTCTTTGAGTATTGGCGCGACAACACAAGGGGTCACTGTAGAAGATAACGTCAGTGCATTCGCCACGCTGGGCAATCAGGGTGAATCGGCCGACAGCCATATGATCGAGAAAATTACTGATCAGCAAGAAAATGTAATTTACGAGCATAAAACGAATACAACTGACGTTTTCTCACCTGAGACAGCCTATCTGACATTGGATGTTATGCGTGATGTTATCAACAAAGGCACGGGAACATACCTAAACTCGCAAATCAAACACAGAAATGTGGATTGGACTGGAAAAACCGGTACATCACAAGACTACAAAGATGCTTGGTTTGTTGGCGTCAATCCCAAAGTTTCGATGGGCGTGTGGCTAGGCTACGATATTGGGAAAAGTATACAATGCCCAACATGTGCTTTAAGTTACAGTCAGCGCACCCAAAAATTATGGGCTGAATTGATCAATAAAGCATCCGACATCCATCCGGAGCTTGTAGCACCTGATAAAAATTTTGAACGGCCAGATGGCATTGTTTCGCGAAACTACTGTGGAATTTCCGGTATGCTGCCATCCAATTTATGTCAAAAAGCCGGACTGATTAAAACCGATTTATTTAATGCCAAATATGCGCCAACTGAGAAAGATGACAGCCTGATCAGAGGCTCTTACGTCACAGTCAATGGCCAGACAGTTAAGGCCGGCCCCAATACACCAGAAGAATTCGTGGAAGGTGATGGTCTTACATTCAATCCGGCATTTTTACAGCGGAATGGCTATACCCAATTGGGTGATCTTTCCCTTCTGCTACCACGAACCAATCGCGACAAATGGTCAAAAATTGGATTACCACAAGCAGGCATCAGCCAGGAAACGGTGCAAAATGACGGTACAAATCCTGTTGCACCAAAGACCGCTAAATTGAATGGCAATACATTATCATGGCGTGAATCGGCAAGTCAGGATGTTGTTGGATACCGTATTTATCATGCCAGCAGCCCGAATAATTCATTCAGCCTTGTTGGCAATACAACAGGAACAAACCTTACTATTTCAAAAGCGACTGGTATCTATCAAGTAAGAGCCGTTGATTATTTTGGATTAGAATCACAAGCTTCATCGATCAAGACAGAATCATGAATCATTGGATGAATCAATGCAATACCTGGAACTGTTAAAATAATGCCTATTTTCACTAAACAAATGAACCATTATCATGTATCATGAATCTTATAACCGCTTTAAATGATGTCAGCAAAAGGTGGTGAAATATTGAAGCATACAAAAACCTGCCATGCAAAAACACGGATGTTATTAAATAATCAAATCGTGATTGAGGGGCCGCTGTCATCGGAGCAATTGAAACTCTATCATTTTCATGAGGATCTGGCCGTATTCAGGCCAGCTCCGAAACAGTTCGATGCCATTCTGAATATTGCAGATTTTCCAGAAGGACGGCTCATCGTTGCCAGAACAAAAGATACGATTATTGGCTATGTCACATATTTACATCCCGATCCGATGGAACGCTGGTCAGCTTTTAAAATGGAGAACTTGATGGAACTAGGAGTCGTCGAAGTCATTCCCGCCTATCGCAGTGCAAAAGTTGCTTCTGATTTGCTGACAGTTTCCATGACAGATGACTATATGGAAAACTATATCATCATCTCCACAGAGTATTACTGGCATTGGGACTTAAAGAGAGAGGGTCTGAGCGTATGGGGTTACCGCAACGTGATGGAAAAAATGATGGCAGCAGGTGGACTGCACCCTGCAGCGACCAATGATCCGGAGATTATCTCACATCCGGCTAACTGCCTGATGGTTCGGATTGGCAGGAATGTTCCGGAAGACTCTGTGAAGCAATTTGATCGGCTCCGCTTTTTACAGTGAGAGCAGCACCGTCATATGAGGGAGAGGTTATAGATGCTTGTGGAAGAAATGATGCAATCGGAAGTCGTGACACTTTCGCCAACAGCAGCCATTGCCGATGGCCTAAAACTGCGGCATATTAATCACATTAAGCATATACCCATTGTTGATGAAACAAATCAGATTATAGGCATTGTATCTGATCGTGACCTTCGCATCGCTGCACCATCCATTTTTAATGAATCGCAAGAGCAGCACGTATTATCACATGAAATTCAATCCATTATGAGCCATCCAGTTGTAACGGTTCACCCCTTGGATCTCTCGGAGGAAGTTGCCCACATATTCTACGACAAAGATATTTCCTGTCTACCAGTGGTCAGTGACAATAAACTGATTGGCATGATTACAGCCAGTGATATGCTTTACACACTCATTCAGTTAACCGGGACAAATGTGCAAAGCTCTCAGATTGAGATTAAAGTGCCCCACAAGCCAGGTGTTTTACCTGAAGCAGCTGCCGTTTTTGGAAAACGACAGACAAACATCACGTCTGTCCTGCTATATCCGTATAATGATGATCCAAACTATAAAATTCTTGTTTTCCGTATACAGACAATCAATCCTTTGCCCGTTATCCAGGATTTGCGGAAAGCCGGCTACACACTTATGTGGCCGAATAACATAGCGGGGCCCAAACAATGACTTGTCATGCTGCTTTTATTTATTCAGATCAATTTTTGAATTATCATTTTCATGCGGATCATCCATTTAATCAAAAACGGGTATTGCTGACAAAGGATCTATTAGAAAAAGGGAATTTGCTCACAAACAATGACATAATTATACCGCGAATAGCAACCGAAGAAGAAGTGAATCTTTTCCATTATAAGCCGTATATAAATGCTGTTAAGAGAGCTGGTAGCGGTTTCTTATCACCTGGTGAGGGCATGGAATATGGGATAGGTACAGAAGATACACCACTATTCGAAAATATGCACGAGGCCTCGAGTTATCTCGTTGGTGGAACGCTAGCAGCCGTTGACACCGTCTTACAAGGAAAAGCGGAACATGCACTGAACCCTGGAGGCGGATTGCATCATGGCTTCAGTCAAAAGGCAAATGGATTCTGTGTCTATAATGACGGTGCTATTGCAATTAAATATATACGGGAAAAATATGATTTAAAAGTTTTATATGTTGATACAGATGCGCATCACGGTGATGGTGTTCAATGGGCCTTTTACAATGATCCCAATGTATGTACGCTGTCCATTCATGAAACTGGACGTTATCTGTTTCCGGGAACTGGCTACATCCGGGAACGTGGCATTAAGGAAGGACACGGCTATACATTTAATATGCCGATCGATGCATTCACTGAAGATGAATCGTTTCTGTACGTTTATGAAACCGCATTCAGACAAATAGCCGAATCTTTCCAGCCTGATGTTATCATAACGCAAAATGGCGCGGATGCTCATGTGAATGATCCGCTGACGCACTTGTGTGTCACCATGCAAGCCTTTGAACAGATTCCCTTACTGGCACACGAATTAGCACATGAATACTGTGATGGGCGCTGGATAGCACTTGGAGGCGGCGGTTATGACATGTGGCGGGTTCCTCCCCGTGCCTGGGCACAAGTCTGGAGCGTGATGAAAACTGGAAGCATTCAGCAAGGGATGCTGCCGTCTGCATGGCGCACCAGCTGGCAGTCAGAAACACCACTAACGTTGCCTGAAACCTGGCATGATGCGGAACAAATTGTACCTGTCATTCCAAGAAAAGCGGAAATTACTGAAAAAAATAAACAGGTTTTGCAGAGTGCTCTGATGTATACACATTCAAGTAAAAGTCACCTCTAGGGGAACGACCAAAATAATGGACCGGAAGATGCCAAAATCACACGGGTAAAGGGAGAAACATCTAGTCATCTCCCTTCTTTCCCTCTTTTTCAGATGATTCATTCTCTTTGATGACGATCTCAACACGTCTGTTTTGCCGCCAGTCTACTTTAGAATTATTTTTAACAACTGGTCTTGTATCGCCATAACCAATTGATGAAAATCGTGATTCATCAAAATCATAGGTATCTAGCCAATATCGGATCACACCACTCGCTCTTGCACCAGATAACTCCCAATTAGATGGATATTTGTAACTCGAAATGGGACGATCGTCAGTATGCCCTTCAACTCTTACATTGTTTGGCAGATCAGACAGCATCTCTCCGATTTTATCCAGTACAGGTTTTCCTGCATCCACAATAGTTGCTTTTCCTGTTTCAAACAGGATATTTTCCTGCAGCACCAGTGCTATCCCCTGATCGGTTTTATTTGCAGAAACAACATCATTTAAGTCATTCTTCTGCAAAAATTGTTTAACATGGTCTGCCAGATTATCTTGGTGGCCACCAGTATTGTCAGCAGTATCCTGCTGTGTCTGCCGTTCGAGTTCACCAGATTTTTTAGCATCCTCGTTAGCTGGCTGCTCCATAGGCGCCATCGACGAATGAAAATCCAGGATCATCCGGTTTCTAAAAGATGCCGATACATCTTCGAACTTGTCTTCATCGATTTGAGACATCGAGAATAGTAAAATAAAGAAAACAAGAATCAATGTCACTAAATCAGAATAAGTCACCATCCACTTTGGAGCACCTGAATAATGACGCTTCCTCGCCCTTCTACGCTTCATGGGTATTCTCTCCTGCACGGGCAGTTGCCGATTTGGCATGATTTTTTGAATCAAGCGGCAAAAAAGCGTTCAGTTTTTCTTCTAAAGTGCGCGGATTCTGGCCGGACTGCAGACCAATAATACCTTCAATAACGATTTGTTTAATAAACATTTCTTCCTCTGTCTTAGTTTGCAGTTTACTGGCCATAGGAATAAAAAATAGATTAGCCATAACAGTGCCGTACAAGGTTGTCAGCAGAGCTACTGCCATTTTGGGTCCAAGCGTCGCTGGATCAGTCAAACTGTTAAGCATTAAGACAAGTCCAACCAGTGTCCCAATCATGCCCCAGGCAGGCGCATACTCACCAGCCTTTTCCAGAATAGCCCGTCCTTGATAATGACGTTCTTCCATTGCTGTTATTTCAGAGTTCATAATATCAGAAATAACCTCAGGTTCAATCCCATCTACTGCAAGCAGCACTCCTTTTCTAATATAGGGATCTTCCATGTCGTCTATTTCATCTTCAAGAGCAAGAATACCTTCCCGGCGGGCACGCCCAGCCAGCCTGACAAACATACTGATAAGATCCTCGATCCGGTGATCATTCTGATGAAAGGCTTCCTTCAGCACCGTTCCCGTAAGTTTGATCTGTTCCGTTTTAAAATTGATCAGAAGTGAAGCAGCCACGCCGCCCATTACGACAAAAATCGACGAAATATCCAGAAAAAATTTTGTTCCCTGTGTCCCACCTTTGAAAAGGATGGCCAGCATAAGCATGATAAAGCCTAAGGTAATACCGATTGGTGTCAGGACATCCCGTTTCCGCATAGAGCTATCTCCCCCAAAGATAGACTTTTCCATCCAGCCATGCATATCTAACCATTATGGTATATACCGGCAGTCTTATAAGTTTGTTGAATCTCTTTCAACAATCCGGTGCGGCAGGATAACCTCTTTCTCATCAACCTCTTCTTTATTCATATATTTTGTCAGCAAGCGCATCGCAACTGCTCCAATATCATACATAGGCTGTACAATCGTTGACAGCGTTGGCCGGACCATTGTTGCGAGTCTTGTATTATCAAAACCAAACACTTCCATGTCATTCGGAATTTGATAACCATTGTCCTGTAGCCGGTGGATAACACCAAGCGCCATTTCGTCAGATGCTACAAACACAGCAGTCGGTATTTCCGTCAGTTGCAACAGCTGATCAACTGCTTCCAGTCCGGAATCATAGGAATAATCACCTTTCAGGATATACTCATCTTTAAGGTTTATCCCCTTCTCATCAAAAGCACGAGCGTAGCCATCATATTTTCGCTGATTAATCAGCGTATTATCCACGCCCGAGATAAACGCAATTTTTTCATTTCCTTTATCCATCAGATAAGATGTTGCGTCAAATGAAGCCGCTTCATAATCAATATTAACAGACGGGATAACATTGGATTCATCATAGGTCGCTGCCAGCACAACCGGAACAGATGATGACCGGAACTGTTCCACATGGTCGTTTGTAATATCGCCCCCCATAAATAGGATGCCATCCACTTGTTTCTCCAGCATAGCATCAATTAATTGCAATTCCTTATCCTTATTCTGATCCGAGTTACTCAGTATCATATTATACTTGTACATGGTGGCAATATCTTCAATGCCTCTTGCCAGCTCAGCGAAAAAGATACTTGAAATATCCGGAATAATCGTTCCCACTGTCGTGGTTTTTTTGCTTGCAAGACCTCTTGCAACAGCATTCGGACGGTAGCCCAGTTCCTGAATCGTTGTCAAAACTTTTTTTCGCGTTACCGGTTTAACATTTGGGTTTCCGTTAACAACACGAGAAACGGTCGCCATTGATACATTTGCTTCTCTTGCAACATCGTATATTGTGACTGTCATTTCAAATCTACCTCCATCATAATAAGCAAAACGTCTTCTTTTCCATTATAATACGCTAACACGTTTCAAAACACAATTAAAGGCTGATCCTTTATTAGATCAGCCTTTAAATATAGAACATTTATTCTGGCCGTTAATTTTAAACCAGTACAGTATCCGTTTTAATCCTGCTGCATGCCTTTACGAGGTGCGAATGCGTCAAGTTCTTTCATAAACTGGTCAAAGGTGGGAATATCCATTTGCTGCGCTGAGTCCGACAATGCAACGGCAGGATCAGGATGCACTTCAGCCATAATGCCATCTGCACCAATCGCAGCGCCTGCCTTAGCAGCTGGAAGCAACAGGTCTCTGCGGCCGGTGGAATGCGTAACATCAACCATCACTGGCAGGTGCGTTTCCTGCTTCAGAATGGGAACTGAGGAAATATCAAGTGTATTGCGCGTTGCTTTTTCGTAAGTTCGTATGCCCCGTTCACATAAAATTATGCGGCCATTGCCCCGTGATATAATATATTCAGCTGCATTAATAAATTCGGAAATCGTCGCGGACATACCACGTTTTAACAGTACAGGCTTATCGGTCTCACCCGCTGCCTTCAGTAACTCAAAGTTTTGCATATTGCGTGCGCCGATTTGGATAACATCTACATAATCAAGTGCCTGAGCGATATGTGCCGGGTTAACAATCTCACTGACAACTGCCAGGCCGTATTCATCAGCAGCCCTTTTCAAAATCTGCAAGCCTTCCAGACCGAGGCCCTGGAAATCATAAGGTGATGTTCTGGGTTTAAATGCGCCGCCACGCAAAAAGTTAATACCATTGCGCTTAACTGCCTCAGCTACCTGCGCCACCTGATCATAACTTTCAACAGAACACGGTCCCATTACGTGCTGAAAACCGCCGTTTCCAATTTTATCGCCTTTAATATCAATAACAGTATTATCAGGTTGCTTTTTTCGTGATACAAGCAGTGCTTTGCGATGATCATCATGCTGAAGTTCAAGACTGGCTTTGAAAATTTCTTTGAAGAGATATTCAATCGTCGAATTCTCAAAAGGGCCTTCATTCTGTTGCGTCAATTCAGTCAGCATATCACGCTCTCTGACTGGATCAAACCGATTAATGCCCTGCTTTTCCTTAACTGCTCCAATCTGCTGAACAATTTCAGCACGTTGATTAATCAGTTTTAAAAGATCCATATTAACGCCGTCAAGCTGTTGGCGCAGTTGTTCTAATTCATTATCCAATCGAATCCCTCCTGTTCCATTATTAATTATAAGATTATTAAGTAATTAGACATAATTATACCGAAAAATAACGCATTTGTCATCAGTTATAAGCTGTTTCATTAAGAAAAAAACCAGTGATAATTCACTGGTTAATTCAGGCGACTTAAGGGTTGTCTGTCGTTTTCTTGTCATCATCATCTGCTGATTCAGCTGCGTTGCTGTCGATATTCAATTTATCCTGCACATTTGTCGCTACTTCCTTCGTTTTTTGCTGTGTCTTTTTTGATAGATCTATCGTAGAGTCGACAGCCTTTGTCCGCAAATCTGACCCCTTTAAATACGCCTTTTCTTTCAGTTCTGAACCTTTCTGATAGGCTGTTCCAGTTAACTCAGATCCTTTGTCATAGGCTATATCTTTCCAATCGCTGGCACGGTTCCGCAGCTGTGCAGCATTACGATTGAGATCGCTTCGCAGTTCCCGACCGGATTTTGGAGCCCACAGAAGGGCAATGACTGCACCCGTTACAGCACCAATGAGTGTTCCGAGCAGGACGTTCTGACTGTCCAAATCAGGCTTATTTTCTTCCACTTTATCTCCTCACCTTCATTAATAGTTTTTTTTCTTTTTAAAGGAATCAATAATTGAATTACCCCATTTAAGGGCTTCAGCCACTTTTTCCTGATTCTTAGAGGCAGCCGCTGAAATTTGGGCTGATAGCTTCCTTACCGACTGATTCAATCCATCGGCTGTCTCACCTACCCCTTTCAACCCTTCAAACAGGGCATTCAGCTTGTCCGACTTCTGGTTTACATCATCAGCAAGATGGTTTGTTTTTTGCAGTAATTCAGTCGTTTCACTGGTAATTCCCTGCATCTGTGAATCCATATTCGCCAGTGTATCAGCAGCATTATTCAATGTTCGCTGGGCTGCTTTTAATGTAGTAACCAAATAAACAATGAGGACAACCAATGCAGCTGCAGCAACAATGGCGGCAACATACAATAATACATCCATTGACTGATCAACTCCTTTCTATAAGACTAACACACAGAGCAAACGCTACCGAAGCTGCAGCATATCAAAAAGTGCACCGGCAGCCAAACATCGCCAAACTTTTCTGCCAGCGGCTGTCGAGCTGCCATGTGTTCGTCCTTTGGTTTAAAGGATTTCAGAGGATCTATACCCTAAAAATCAGTTGACTAAACGGTACATTATACGTTTACTGCTTATTACTATAAACAACCTGAGCAAATTACTCTCAGCTCTGAAAGTATGTCCGTAATCGAATGTGAGACAAAATTAACGGCCAGCAGAATAACCGATAAAGACGGAAATGTATGTCTGCTTCATTAAGCTTGTTTTTTGTGCTGAGAGGCTGTTGTATCAAACTGATTTTCATAAGCCTCCTGGAACTTTTGAATATCGCCAGCGCCCATAAATAGCAAGACACTGTCAGAATGCTGCAGCAGCACTTCTGTACTGTTCAGATCAAGAATTTCGCAATTAGCAATGTGCTCCTGCAGATCTTGTATTGTCAGTTTACCGCTTTCTTCTCGCGCTGAGCCAAAAATGTCGCACAGATAAACGGTATCAGCAGCATTTAAACTGTCAGCAAACGCCTGCAGAAACGTTCGTGTTCGTGTGAATGTATGCGGCTGAAATATGGCAACAATCGGTTTGTTTGGATATTTTTTGCGCGCAGTCTCTATCGTTGCAGTTATCTCACGCGGGTGATGAGCATAATCGTCAACCAGCACTTGATTTCCTGCTTTTTTTTCTGTGAATCGCCGCTTCACACCTGTGAAATGGCTTAGCATCTTCATTGTACTGGTTTTGATATCCTCATAATGGCATATCGCAATAACCGATAAAGCATTCAGCACGTGATGATCCCCATACATAGGGATAGAGAATGTATCATAATAAGTATTGCGCACAAACACATCAAACTCAGTGCCGTATTCTGTTTCGGTGATATTTTGTGCCTGAAAATCATTTGTACTGGAAAAACCGTACGTAATAACCGGTACTTTTGCTTGTATTTGCTGCAATTGTTCATCATCACCGCAGGCAATAATTCCTTTTTTGACTTGATTAGCCATAGACTGAAACGCTTCAAATACATCGTCAATACTTGTGAAGTAATCAGGATGGTCAAAATCAATATTGGTCATAATAGCGTAGTCCGGCTGATAGCTCAGGAAATGACGCCGGTATTCACACGCTTCAAACACGAAATAATTGCTATCGACGTGACCCTTGCCAGTTCCATCACCAATTAGATAGGAAATCGGATAAGTCTGATTAAGAACATATGCCAAAAGTCCCGTGGTGGATGTTTTGCCATGCGTGCCTGTAACGGCGATACTTGTATACTGCTTCAGCCACTCGCCCAAGAATTCATGGTAACGATAAAACGTCAGGCCCAATTCTCTGGCCTTTTCGATTTCAGGATGGCTATCTGAAAAAGCATTACCTGCTATAATCGTGTAACCCTCTTCAATATTTTTTTCCGAAAAAGGGGAAATAGGAATGTTTTTTTCCTCTAGTGCTTTTTGTGTAAAAAAACGTTTCTCAACATCAGACCCTTGCACGTTCTCACCAGAATCATGAAGTATATGAGCAAGGGCGCTCATTCCGGTTCCCTTAATACCAATAAAATGGTAAGTCGTCATAAAAAGAACCTCCAACTTTATGTCTAAGCCTAGTCATCAGCTATAACTTTACAACTATTTTGCTATTATAGCAAATGATGGTCAAGAGTTAAATAAGAAACGTTACCTGCATGTTTCACAGGTGGCATGCTGCTTCTATGCTGTGAATCTAAATCACCCGAAGAATAATCAGCCATTTTCACTACATTATATACATGTGAAGCTGCAAATGTTCTTCTGGACAAAATGGGTTTTCATTAAGTCTTAAGACCTAATTCTCGAACTGTGCAGCGGAGACCAGAACTTCTCGCGGCTTACTCCCGTTCTGCTCTGCAATAATTCCCCGCTCCTCCATCGCATCCATCAATCGGGCTGCCCGGTTATAGCCAATTTTAAACTGCCGCTGCAACAGAGACGTGCTGGCACTATTGTGTTCAACAACAAACATAATCGCATCATTAAGCAGTTCATCTGCCTCATCCTCTTCAGAAGCATGCTGCAGAAGCTCTTCCTGTTCAAATTGATAATCCGGTTCAGCAACTGAACGTGCATAATCCGTTACGCGGTCAATTTCTTCATCGGATACAAACGCCCCCTGCAGTCGGACACTTTTGCCGGCACCATTTTCCGTGAACAGCATATCTCCTTTTCCTAAAAGCTTCTCAGCTCCGCCGGTATCAAGAATTGTCTTGGAATCAACCTGTGATGATACACTGAAAGCAATCCGTGTTGGGATGTTGGCTTTAATCAAACCGGTAATGACATCCACGGATGGCCTCTGTGTAGCAAGGAGCAAATGAATACCGCAGGCACGGGCTTTTTGAGCAATTCGGCTAATTGAATCTTCAACATCCTGCGGTGCTATCATCATTAAATCAGCAAGTTCGTCAATCACTATCACCATATATGGCATTTTTTCGCCGGGGCGATTTTGCTGTGTCATCTTCTTATTGAATCGCTCAACATCCCGGACATTTTCCCGGACAAATGCCTCATAGCGTTCTTCCATTTGCCGAACAGCCCATTTCAGCGCCGCAGTGGCTGCTTTAACATCTGTAATGACCGGCGAAATCAGATGCGGTATACCATTGTACGGGGCGAGTTCAACCATTTTTGGATCAATCAGCATAAATTTCACATCTTCATGACTGGCATTATAAATCAGACTGATAAGGATTGTATTAATACAAACACTTTTACCTGATCCCGTAGCCCCGGCAATTAAGCCATGCGGCATTTTTTGAATATTTGTAAGCCGCGGCTCACCCTCAATGCTCAGTCCCAAGCCAACTGTCAGCGGGGACGTATTTGTCTGGAAGGCTTGATCTGTAAAGATTTCCTGCAGACTGACCGTACGTGGATGCTGGTTTGGAATTTCAATCCCGATTGTATTTTTGCCAGGAATCGGGGCTTCAATCCGAATATCTTTGGCAGCCATATTCAGCTTAAGATCATCACTTAAGTTTTTAATTTTACTTACCTTGACACCTAATTCCGGCTGAACTTCAAACCTGGTTACTGATGGTCCCTGCGTTGTATTGACCACATCAGCACGGACATGAAAATATTTTAGCGTTTTTTCCAGTAACTGCCGTTCGTCTTCCATCCACAACTGATCCTGATCTGTCCCTGGCTCGGGGTCATCCAGTAAATGGATAGGCATCTCATATTGCGTGACATCCCGCGTTTCAGATGTCTGGGACCGCTTGTTTCGACGACGTTCTGAATAGCTGCGTTTATCATTAGCTGACATTAAAACATTAAATGGCGGCGTCTCCGTGTTAGGCTGACTTTTGCCAGGCTCTTTGGAACGCTGCTTGTTTGGTTGAGGACTGGCCGTTTCACGTGTTTCAGCTGTTTCAGGCTCAGACGGTTTGCTATATGAAAGTGCGTCATCGGATTTGCTCTGAGCAGCCGTTTCGTCATGAACAGATTCCACGTCGGATGCATCATCCTGTTCGGCCATGGTCGATCCATCATCACTAACGCTCTCAGAATATCCGGACACTTCCTCATCGTTATTCAATTCCTCGATGGCTGCAGCTGTCTCCTCTTTCGCTTCATCTCGAGGCCGTTCAGAATATGTGTCTTCCCTTGCTGCTGATTTCCGCTGAAAAGCTGGTACATTATCAAAACCGTCAGTATTATACGACCTCTGGAAACCATGAATGGGGGACGGTACATCGCTTGGTTTAAAGGGTTCATCGTATTCGGGCTCAATTTTTTTCCGTACCGGTTCGTTTTCTTCTTCTTCCTGTTTAACCGGCTGTTCATCTTCAGGAGCAGCCTGATGTTGTCTGCGCTGAAAAGCTGGTGTATCAGATTGATCATTTCCATTTTTCTCATCAGGAATAACAGGAAAGCGAAATGGCTTTTCTTTAGGATATTGATACGTCATGCGTGTTTGGATATCCTGATTTCGTTTAGGTAATTTATTAGTGGGCTCAGATGGTTTTTCATTTTCATTTTCCTGTTCTTCAAAAAGAAAATGGCGGATTTTTCTTTTCCATTGATCAAACATAGATTTTCACTCATTTCTACTAAATAACACTAATGTCAGTTTAACAGGTTCAGCAGCAAACGGTCATTAAAAAACAACCCTTGTCCAGCGACTCAGGTTGTTAAAAACATTAAAGTTCAAATGGTTCACCTATTGTAAAGGCGTTATCAAGGACATAAATTCCTTTTTCTTCAGAAGCATCAGGCAGCCCTAATTCTTTCTGGGAACAGATCATACCGTTTGACGGGACACCGCGCAGTTCTGTTGGTTTTATCACCATACCGCTTGGCATCACTGCGCCCATTTTCGCGACAACCACTTTTTGACCGGCCTCAACATTCGGCGCTCCACACACGATCTGGTGTGTCGCTTCCCCTGTATTGACCTGGCAAACGCTTAATTTATCAGCATTCTCATGCGGTGATTTGTCAGTGACATAGCCAACAACAAATTTGGGGCTTACATCAAAATCCAGCGGGTCATTCAGACTATTTTTTCTGAACGCCTCCTTCATTTGCTGTAATAAGGGTTCTGTCATCGTTATTTTCCCCGCTGTGTGCAAATCAAAGTACACAGATGCACGGAAAATATTATAACCCGCAACAGATCCTTCCCAGTCCGTTATGCGTGTTATGTCACCATAGTTTTGGGACGTATCATAGTGATCAACGTCTTTCAGTGGAACAATCAGGACATCCCCAATCCCATTCTGATTGTAATACACATCCATAAACGACATTCCTTTCTCTTATTTTTCCGGTCGTTGTTTCGCCAGAATAAAGATCGGTTCCAGTGTTTTATTTTCATAAATAAACGGCAGTGATGTGATCGGTATTTGACCTTCCGCAAAAAATTTCATGGTCATTTGTGCTAAAATGTCATAACCTTGTTTAGTTTGAATATCAGCAAAAATGAGTACATCCTGATGCGGCACGGCCACAGCAAGTTCCCCTTTTGCATTAATCAGCATTTCCTCCAGAAACGCCTCATTCAAAATCCGGCTGGCATCGTAGCCGTCCTGTTTCGCCACAAAGTAAAAATCGTTATCAGCCACACGATCTTTGGTGCAGTCATTGTTGAGCGAACGAACGTTAAACATAGCCATTTCATCAATCCGTTCCTGGGTCCATCCTTCTCCTTCCAGCATCGACTCATCAATCAGCTGATAGGATTTCCCCAGATCCAGAGCATAAAAGACACGGGTCTCAGCTGTATGCTCTTTGGTAATAAGCTTATTGCCATTTTTCGTCTCTGTGGGGAAAGATGTAGCACGAATCACCGGATAAATTTGCTGTTCTTTTCCGGATAACTGATGATTTTCATTCATAATTCTCAGTGCCTCTGTCACGTGCGCTTCGAGATCGTCAATGGCCGAATCACCGCGTTCATTGTACTTAGAAATAACATTGGGCAACGTGATCGTTATGCCTTGACCAGTATCCTTCCATTCTATCCGGTAAGTGTCCTGGTCACGATTATAAGATGTTTTAAATGCGTCACTTCCCAATCGGTCATCGAGAAGCTTTTTCATTTTGAGACTTGTCATTTTCATTAGCTGTCACCTCTTTTCAACCGCTTACTCTGTCCATAAAAGCCATAACTTCTTCTTTTGTCTTGCGGTCTTTACTGACAAAACGGCCAGTCTCAGCACCGTTTTTAAATGCAACAAAACTCGGGATTCCGAAGATATCATATTCCTGACAAAGATCAATGAATTGATCACGGTCTATTGAGATAAATGTAACATTCGGATATGCCTCTTCAATTTCCGGCATAGCTGGCTCAATCACACGACAATCAGGGCACCAGTCAGCTGAAAAGAATGCTACAGCCTGATCATTGTTTATTAAGTCATGCAATTGCGTTTCGGATTCAAGTGTTATCATAACATCAACCTCCATTATAACTATCATATCGATGATTTTAGCTGGAATCAATTAGTCATGTGAAAAAATACGCTTCTATCAGCATTAAACTGCAACAGAAACGATTTTCGCAATCTATGATATCAGGAATCGTTCGTTTGACAAACAAATTGTTTGAAGCCATTTTTGTTTACGTTTCAGCTTAAGATCGATACGATATCCTTATAATCTTATTGGATGGAGGGGTTTATAATGGAATTAACAGTTTACTTGGCAGGTCAGATTCACGATGACTGGCGGGAAGATCTGCAGGCAAAAGCCACGCAGAAAAACTTACCGCTCACCTTTGTCGCTCCACAAACAAATCATGACCGTTCTGATAACGTAGGTGATGACATACTGGGTGAGCAGCCCGGAAAGGTGTACAAAGACGATGCTGCTTCAAGCATTAATAACCTGCGGACACAGATACTCATGCAAAAGTCAGACGTTGTCATCGCCCTGTTTGGCGAACACTATAAACAATGGAATACAGCAATGGATGCAAGTGCTGCCATGACCATGAATAAGCCCACGATCCTGGTGCGTCCAGAATCACTGATTCATCCGTTAAAAGAACTCGCCAACAAAGCAAATGTAACAGTCGAAACAATTGACCAGGCTCTCGATGTACTGAACTACATTTATGAATAAGAGACTGGGACAAATGTGAACACACTTGCGTGACTAAATCGCTTCGGAAAGAGACGTCGCTTTCCGCAGGTGGCTGGTGAGCCTCATCGCACGAACGCACTCCGAGGGCTCACCTGTGCCCCTTGTTCGCGGAGGCGTCTTCATTTCCCCTTCTGTTAAATGACATACGTCTGTGGAATTCGTGACGTCGCTTTAACCCAGCCTCTTTTAACGTTCCTGTCCAAACGCCCATTGACCATACAGGAGATTTATAACCTGGCTGAACATATCTTGACGCGAGAGGTGTTCGTTCGTGAAAACGCCAATCGCTCCTTCCTTTTGCCGAACATTCTGCCGTTCAGCATAGTCATCCATAACATCACCAAGTTCACGACCGTTTATCAATTCTTTTTCAATGTGTTCTGGCAGCAAGATTCTGGCGCCACTGGCGGTGAATGTCCGGTTTTCCTTTGTAACCAACGCACCCCAATTACATAAGTACAGGCTGTCTCCAACATACATAACACCGCCTTCGAGCCCGATGGCAGCATCCGCAGAAGTTTGTTTAATACTATTAGCCGCACGATTCAACGCCCCTTCTCGCGTTTCGGCGTCAGAAAATGGCTGATCATTAACGAAGGAAGGCACGTCCGCTGCCGAAACATCTGCCTGTGTGAAATTTTCTTCGACCGCTGCAATTTTAGCAGAATTTTTTGAACCAATTACAATTTTCAATTTGCGACCCCTTAAGTTGTTTTAATTGTATCAACAGCAGACTGATCAGTCGATTTGACCAATTTCACCAGCAGCTCTTTAGCCGCTTGATAGTCGTCAACGTGAATGATAGATGAGGACGTATGGATATAACGTGAACAAATACCAATAACCGATGATGGCACCCCGCTGTTTGCAAGATGAACATTGCCGGCGTCCGTCCCGCCCTGTGAAACAAAATACTGATACGGGATGTCATTGGATTCGGCGGTGTCCAGAACAAATTCCCGCATGCCGTGATGCGTAATCATTGTTTTATCAAAGATGCGCAGTAACGCCCCTTTGCCCAGCTGACCAAATGCTTCGTCATCACCGGCCATATCATTGGCTGGCGAAGCGTCAAGCGCATAGAAAATGTCCGGCTGAATCATATTAGCAGCTACTTTAGCGCCTCTTGCTCCTACTTCTTCCTGCACCGTCGCGCCTGAATACAGCTCGTTTGGCAGTGTTTCGCCCTGCAATTCTTTCAGAAGCTCGATTGAGAGTCCACAGCCATACCGATTATCCCATGATTTAGCCATGATTTTCTTTTCATTGGCCATTGGTGTAAACGGACAAACCGGTACAATTGCCTGACCTGGCTGGATGCCAATGGTTTCAGCGTCTTTTTTATCGTCTGCACCTATATCGATCAGCATATCTTTCGTATCCATTGGCTTCTTCTTTTGTTCAGGTGTTAAATTGTGGGGTGGTATCGAGCCAATCACACCGATCACAGGACCATTGTCAGTCATAATTTGCACACGCTGTGCCAACAATACCTGATTCCACCAGCCGCCCAATGTCTGGAAGCGAATCATGCCCTTTTTCGTGATTTGAGTAACCATAAACCCTACTTCATCCATATGCCCAGCAACCATCACACGTGGGCCACTTCCTCTCTTGACACCAAAAATTCCGCCAAGATTATCCTGAACGATGTCATCCGTGTACTTCTCTAATTCACTGCGCATAAAATTGCGCACAGCATGTTCATTCCCAGGAACGCCCTGCAATTCCGTCAGGTTTTTAAATAGATCCATTGTTTCCGGGTTCATAGCATTCCTCCATTCTTAATATGTATAACACAAGTATAACGGACATTGGTAGCATATTGCCACAATTCAGTTGTTTTAATTTTAATCGTGAACAACATGCTGTTTTACTTTATCGGTTTTTATTTTTGGGTATTTCCGTTATAATGGTATTTATAAGATAAAAAGCGTCTATTAACTATACAGAGGTGACAAAAATGAAAGCAAGAAATGCAATCATTGGTGCCAGTGCAGGTATTGCAACAGGTTTTTTGGTCAAACGACAGCTTGACCGCTATCAAACAATCACACCCGAAAAGGCCCTGAAGCAAGCTAAAGAGTCATTTAAAAAAGAAGGACCTATCAGCGGTTCCTGGATTTATATGAAGCCGGAAGAAATCGAAAAAGACGGATTAATGTATAATACTTATCGCGGTGGGGTCACACGTAACATTGATGGTGCCAGCCAACAGTACGAATTTTATATTGACATTGACACCGGGGCTATTATTGACTCGATCGAAACCGCATCATAAACATAAAGCCATCTGCTTCAAACATAAAGCAGATGGCTGTTTTTTTAATGATCTGGATAAGCATAACGTTCACGGTCCACGTAATGAATCGCTTCACCCGATTCATTAAATTGAATCGCGCGGTAATAGGCATCGTGATAAAATGTGTACCATGCCTGGCGCTGATACCCAAAATTCATCCACTTTTCTTTCTGATGGACAGACGTGACCGGATAATCATCATAGGCCAGTGCCCACAGCTTGTTTTGATGGGCGTGTGTCGGCATGATATCGGCCATATGAATCCACGTAACATCACCATCTTCAAACACTAAAATTGCGTGTCCATCGCTGTGACCGCCAGTGTGAATCATCCTCAGTCCATCCGTAATCGTCAGCTCCTCGGCAAACGGCTGGACTTGATGCTGGACTTGTTTCCAGTTCATTTCCCAATATGTATTGGCTGATCGAATATTAGGCTGGCGCATTTCGTCCCACTCCACCTGTGAAACATAAATCACCGCATTCGGAAAGACAGACACATAATCATCCGATACAGGATATGTCAGTCCGCACGCATGGTCAAAATGCAAGTGTGTCATTAGCATGGCGTCGATATCTTCCGGCCGCAGTCCCAATTCAGCCAGAGACTGGACAATTGACGACTCTTCCTTCACACCAAAGTTCCGGACTTGCTTAGCTGTCAGTTTGCCATTTCCCATACCGGAATCGATAATAAAATTCTGACCGTCCAGCTGCACTAATATTGGATCCGTCCGCAATTCAATCTGATTTTTGTCGTTATAGGAGTATTTTTTGCTCCATAAAGCTTTGGGAACAACCCCAAACATCGCACCACCGTCGAGAAAATTAACACCGCCATTCAACCAGGTCAGTTTTGCCCGGCCAATCTGCATCGTTTCCACTAAAAGCGCCCCCTCTTCCCTAAATCTCAGTTAATTGTTCCGCTTGTTTAACAAGATGAACGACTATAATCAGTTTAGCGAATTCCAGCCGTTATGTAAACGATTCCATAATAATGAAAAAAATCCCCATTAAGGGGACCTAGACAAATTGAGCCTTGCAACGATAAATTGGCTGGCCCTTCGCGGCAAAACGTTCTTCGTATTCTGTCATGACATTTTCAGGAGCGTCACTGTTGTGAAGATCGAGATTCACGTCATTCAATACCAAACCATATTGGGAAAAACTTACGAGTGAATAGGCAAATAAGTTTTGATTATCGGTTTTAAGGACAATTTCACCCTTTGGCTGCAGAAGATGTTGGTATTGTTTGAGAAATGTATAATATGTAAGCCGTCGTTTAGCATGGCGTTTTTTCGGCCATGGATCAGAAAAGTTTAAGTAAATGGCCGCAATTTCATTTTCAGTAAACAAGTCATCCAGCACTGTGGCGTTTGTCAGTATCAGCAATACATTTTCACAACCAGCATCCCTTACCTTGCTGCCAGCTGTAGCAATAATACTCTTGCCCTGATCAATACCGATGAAATTAATTTCCGGGTACTGTGACGCCATAGTCGCAATAAACTGGCCCTTGCCAGTTCCAATTTCCAGGTGAATCGGCCGATCGTTGCCAAATTGAGTCTGCCACTTACCTTTAATGTCTTGTGGATTCGATATAACTAAATCTGTTGCATCTTTTAGAAAGTCTTCTGCCCATGGCTTATGGCGTTGTCGCATGGTTATGTCTCCTTTATCCTTTAGCATAAAAGTTGCGAAATGGTTAAAACTATCAATGAGGTGATCACATGACATTAACAACTCATAATCAATTACAATTATTGTATGATATTTTGACAGAGCAAAAAGAGGAGTGCTCTGGGAGCATTTCTGAATATCAGCTCATCAAACGGCAGGTACAAGCGGTCATGGCCAATGACAGTGTCAGGAACGAACAGCTTCTTCGGCTGTTGCCCGAGATCTATAATTATGGACGTCAGGGAGAGGTCGCCCAAAATGATGAAGAACACATCGTAACAAACGCGGAAAATATTAATAAATGGCTCAATGCTATCGATCAGACCAGCTCAGAATAGTATGGCTGATGTGATCGTTTAAACTGCGCAAATCCGCAAGACGGTTTTGTATTTTTTCCATATCCCGGCGCTGCCAATGCCAAGTTACGTACTGCAGGACATCCAGGAGCACATACCAGTATATCCGCTCAAATAACTGCGGGCTGCTGTTCACACCATAGCGGGTAAGCCAAGCCTCCCAGTCTTCTTCCGGTACATACCATTTTAATATAAAGCCAAAGTCCATTGCAGGATCAGCTATCATCGCATTGTCCCAGTCAACCAGATAAAGCTGGCTGCTTGTCGTCAGGATGAGATTATTATGATGCAGATCACAATGGCATACAGCATACTGCTGGCCGCGCGTGGCAGGCAATAGCAGCCATAGGTGTTTCAAAGTTTGCTGGATTTCCAGGTGAGCACTGACCAAGCCGTCTTCCTCTAATTGATCTGTAATAGCTTGAAACCGTTCATCAGGTGTCACCGGTTGTTTGCCCAGCCGCATCAGCATATAAAGAAGTTCAGAAGACTCATGTATCTTGCGCAGCAAATCAGCCACACGATATTGCTGCATTTCTTCTGATCTTAGCTCTCTTCCACTCAGCCATTCCTGACCTGTGATCACATCACCGTTTTCCATTCGCTTTGTGAACACAAGCTTTGGTACGATGTCTTCTGCCGACAGAACCGCCAAAAATGGCGAGGAATTCCGCTTCAGAAACAAACGCCGATCATCCTTTGCGGCAATGTAGGCATCACCGGTCAAACCACCTGCAGGCGTAATATCCCATTCTTTTCCCACCGCTTTCTGGAACCAATTCAACTGGCATACCTCAAATCATCTTAGATTGCCTTGTTGTGCCTGCTTAAAACATTAACACTTCTGCTAATGGCATGCAGCAGTCATCAAACCGTCCTGATAAAACAGACATGTCATAAGGTTACCCGAAATTGACGCTGTTTTCAACTCATTAACATTTATTGGTCATTATAATCGTTTGTAAAAGCAGCATCCTTCGCTTCCCATTCCGGTCGTTTCACAGAAGTTGTACGGCACATGCTCAATAATAAGCCCGCAGCTTTAAGCTGTTGATTTTTTAAAGGCGAAACAACCCTCCGCTTATTATGAAACCAATTCTCATACTCCAGTTTGCCGATTAAGTGTGTATTATACGGTTTATCATGAAAGATAAGATTGCTGGACGGGGCCAGAACAACCCTTGTCACAGGCAAAGATGTATCCCCCCGCTTAAGAATACTCTTAACAATTTGCTCGGTACGTTTCAAAGCGAAAAGCGGATTCAGCATTTTTGTCTGCTGCTTATTTTGGTTTTGAATTGTCCAAGTCCGTTCCTGTTCAGCCCATATCGTTGTTCCAGCCGCTGTATCAGCTAGATAGATAATGTCGATTCCGGTAGGACCAATTACAATAATTTCGCCATCAACAGGTGCTTGTCTGATATTAAAAACGGGATAATACATCACTAAATACGTATCGGAAAATCGCTGCAGAAAGAATTTTAACCATGTATCCGCTTCATATGCCTGTTTGGTAAATGACACCTCCGCTACGGTTGAGGAGGCCCATTGCAATTGCAGCGGAAATAATTTATCTAAAAAGTAATGTTTCAAATCTTCTTTTGTTTCTGGCAGGCGGCTGTCTTCGCTGAACGTCTTCTCAAACGTTTCACGATTTTTCATTCCCAGAAGTTCTTTCCACTTGGACCAGACTGAAACAGGCTCTGATTCAGTTGTCGTTTCCTGCATAGAGCCGTTTTGCCATAACTGCAGAAGATTTTTCCAATTCTCTTGTTTCATCCGGATAAATTGTCCCGGATAACGGTAAATATTCCGTTCATACCGTGATATATAATCTTCAAGCTTAATCAGCTGTGCCAATTCAAGTCCCTTCTTCCGTCAAATGATAAGCAGAAGTTTTGTGATACTTCGGGCTTTTTTCCGGATAGATGCGGTAAATGACCACGTTATTAACGTTGAACGTCTGCCCTTCCATATCACATGTATTCAATTTGGAGAGATCTCTGGCTCCGCCGGCCCATTTTTTGGCCAACGTAATATGAGGCGTATAAGTGCGTTTTTCCCGCTGAAAGCCTGCCTGTTCTGTCAGATGCGCCACTGTTTGCTGCAGATTCAGCAGTGCATCCTGCTTTTGGACACCTGTCCATAAGACACGTGGTTTATCAGGATCGCCAAACGTTCCCAACATACGCGTCTTTAACGTGAACGCCTCAGTCCTTTGAAGACTTTCCAGCATGCTGGATAAAATCTGATATTGCCCCGGAGAAACAGGACCCAAAAATTTCAGCGTTATATGCAGATCATCGGGATGGGTCCATTGTTTATAAAGCAAATGTTCTTTTAGCATTACCTGCCAGCTGGCAACTTGTTCTTTGATAAAATCCGGCAGGGGGACGGCAATAAAATAATGTGGCAGATTCATAAATTTCCCTCATTTTTTTACAATTGTCAGCGTATACTTCAATTAATTTGGGCTACTTTTTTGACAAAAAGCAAACTTACACTTTAATCCAAAGCAGAATAGCGTTAAAATTAAAATTAACTACACAGATGATGACATCATTGAGCCTAAAATTTTTAGGGAGAGTGATTGTTTGAGTCATTCAACATCGCGCATGCTAACAAGAGTGAAAGCCGTTTACCTCTACATCAGAGAACAGGGGACCGTATCAACCCAAAAAATCGCTGAAGAGTTCGGGACAACGAGACGGACGGTACAGCGCGATCTAAGCATTCTTACATATAATGGCCTCGTACAAAGCCCTAATAAAGGAAACTGGAAAATCACAAATAAACGCGTTAAGATTCCTGATGCTTGATAAGGAGACGCTGACATCTTCTGTCAGCGCTTTTTTTGCTCAGCTGGTTGCAGGCTCAACTCCTCTGCTTCAGTCAGTTCCCGGTATTCTCCAGGCTGTAATTGATTATCCAGTGTCAGCGTCCCCATTCTGATTCGTTCAAGAAACATGACTTTTTTGCCAAGTCCTTCAACCATTCGTTTCACCTGGTGAAATTTCCCTTCTGTAACCGTGATATAGACTTCGGACAAATCCCCCGCCTCAATGATTTCCAGCACAGCGGGCTTGGTCATATAACCGTCATCAAGCTCAATACCGCGCCGGAACTGGCTGACATCATCATCCGTTACATGCCCGTCGATCTGGGCATAATACACTTTCTCCACAGCTTTCTTCGGTGACGTTAATTGATGTCCCAGTTCACCATCATTTGTCATCAGCAGCAGTCCTTGTGTATCCTTATCGAGCCTCCCGACAGGAAATGGCTTAAACCGCTGATAATCAGCCGTCAGAAGGTCGACAACCGTCATTGTCTGACCATCGGCAGTCGCCGATATAAAGCCAGACGGTTTATTCAGCATGATGTAGATATAATCTTGATAGTGCACTTCTTCCTGATCGACAAGGACACGATCATAATCAGGATGTACCTGCAAATCACTCGATCTCACCAATTGTCCATTAACACTTACATGTTTCTTTTTTATCAGCGTTTTGACATCTTTCCGACTGCCGTAACCTGTATTGGCCAACAATTTATCAAGACGCATCCAAATCCTCCCGTCACCTGTGGAATAACCGATCCAATATATGGACCCGTTCGCCTAAAACTCGTTCAAGCAATGTTGACTGATAGCTGAACCAGACATAGACAAGACCGCCAATTGCTACACCAGCAACCAGCATCATAGCAGCTGAAAAGCGAAATGTTTCATAATCTAAAAACATGCCGAACAGACCTTTAACTATAGCAATTGCTATGACCATGAAAACAGAAAAGATGCAAATAAGCAAAAAACGTTTGAATGTCTGCTGGAAAGAAAAGTTAATTGACGTTTTAATGCGCCATAAATTCAGAGCGACTGCCGTACCCGAAGCAAGCACTGTTCCAAAAATCGCCCCTTTAGCACCGAACGTATGGATGAGCTGTATATTTAATAACACTTTAACTAACACACCTGCACTCAAGCTGATAACCGCAAATTGCTGCCGATTAATTCCCTGTAATACAGATGATGTCACAGTAAAGAGTGCAAACATTAGAGCAGCCGGCGCATACCAGGCTAAGAGTCCACCTCGGAAATCAATGTTACCCATACCAAATAAAGCGCCGTAAGCCTCATGTGACAGAACAACCAGACCCACGACTGCCGGAACAACGAGAACAAGCACAATCTGCAGTGCCTGATTGATCTGCTGATGCAGTAATGATCGATTATTTTGCATATACGTCTCTGTCATGGCTGGAACAATCGTGAGCGACATGCCTGTTGCTATGGTAACCGGGATGATCACCAGTTTATGACCGTAGTAATTAATGGTCGAATAAGCCGCATCGAACAAATCATACTGACCAATCGCGGTCATTGCCCGTGCCATCGTAAACTGATCCACCAGCTGATATAACGGAACAGCCACACCCACCATCACAAATGGACCAGCATAACGGAATAACTCGGCAAATAAACTCCTGAGCGGTATATCATACGTTTTTTTCTGCTGTTGAATAGTGCTGCGAATGCCAGACTTGTGTTTCTGCCAGAATATGAACAATACAATACAAGAGGCAAGTGCACCAATGAAGGCAGCAAACGTTGCAAATCCGACCGCTGTAACGATACTGCCATCAAGAATCTTCACAACAGTGAATGAGGCAATCAGTATAAAGCTAATTCGTACAATTTGTTCCACGACCTGTGAAATAGCGGTCGGCTCCATCGATTGATGCCCCTGAAAAAAACCGCGTACAATACTCATTGATGGAATGATTAAGAGCGCAAAACTGACCATGCGTATAACCATCGTTATATCGTCTACCGCAATGCCGTTATCTTCATCAGTGATCATAAAGCCTGCCAGCCATTCCGCCCCTATAAACAGTCCTAAAAATGCCAATATTCCCGTTACAGCCATTAACATAATGCCTGCTTTAAACATCCGCATGCCTGTCTCATAATCTCCAAGCGCATTATATTTGGATACAAATTTTGAAACTGCAAGCGGAACGCCGATTGTGGAAATACTGATTAAAATACTGTAAGGGTTATAAGCGAAGGCAAACAGTGTCCCACCGGTTTCACCCACTACTTCATTAAAGGGAATAACATATATCATCCCCAGAAATTTTGATAAAAAAGTTGCACCAGTAAGTATCATGGTGCCTTTAACAATATTCGACATTATTTCACCTGCATCTAAGTTTAAAAATCACATGTAAATGTTATTTTATCATATATACGACAAATGCAAGTTTAAAGGAAACTCAGGAAATAGGAATGCTTTTGCAGACCTTCAAAAGATGGTATGCTATGTGTGAAAGGACTGAAGAATTTTGACTTATGATGTCGTTGTAATCGGCGGTGGACCTTCTGGCTTAATGGCTTCTATCGCTGCCGCGGAACACAATGCCGAAACATTGCTGCTTGAAAAAGGCAGAAAACTGGGCACGAAACTTGCCATCTCCGGTGGTGGCCGCTGTAATGTAACGAATCGGGTGCCAGCCGAAGAAGTGATTAAACACATCCCAGGAAATGGAAAGTTTTTATACAGTCCATTTACGGTTTTTAGTAATTACGATATTATCAATTTTTTTAATGGCTTAGGTGTCGAACTTAAAGAAGAAGATCACGGACGGATGTTTCCAGTTACAAATTCATCAAAAACGGTCATCAATGCATTGGTCAACAAATTGCATGACCTTAACATTGAAATCCGCATGAAAACACCGGTAAAATCCGTCGATTACGGTGAAAATGAACATACCATCATACTTGAAGATGACTCAAAAATACTAACGAAATCGTTAATCATTGCTGTGGGCGGCAAAGCTGTTCCACACACTGGCTCAACTGGAGACGGCTATCCCTGGGCCCAAAAAGCCGGCCACACAATCACTGACTTATATCCAACTGAAGTCGCAATCACATCTGATGAGGCATTCATACAAAATAAACGGCTTCAGGGACTATCGCTGCGCAATGTTGCCCTCTCGGTATTAAACAAAAAATCGAAACCTATGATCACACATCAAATGGATATGATCTTTACACATTTTGGTATTTCTGGCCCAGCTGTATTACGTTGCTCGCAATTTGTTGTTAAGGAACTCAAAAAAGGACGTGAAGAAGTGCCGATGCTGCTTGATGTGTTACCAGACAAAACGGAGGACCAGCTTGTGACAGAGGTTTTGAAGTCAGCGGCAGATAATCCGAAAAAATCTGTCAGGAACTTACTGAAAGGCCTTATTCCCGAAAGACTGCTCGATTATATACTGTCAATTTGGAATATTAATCAGGAACAAAAAGCAGCGGAAACCTCCAAAGAAAGCTTTCGGCACGTTGTTCATGAGCTAAAGCAGTTCCACTTCACTGTTAACGGCAGTTTGCCACTAAAAAAAGCTTTTGTTACTGGCGGAGGGGTTTCTTTAAAAGAAATCGTCCCTAAAACCCTGCAATCCAAACAGATGCATGGTCTCTATTTTTGCGGGGAAATTTTAGATATTCATGGCTATACGGGTGGATATAATATAACCTCAGCTTTAGTAACCGGACGTCTGGCGGGGATGAATGCTGCCAGTGAATCGATTCGTGAAGATGGCAGTTGATACCTGTTATAGGCTGGTGCATTTAAGCCAAACTAATCAATGTTGGGGACTTAGAAAGGACTGAAGGATTTGCAGAATAATAATAGCATGTGGTTACCCCTGATTGCCTCTGTTGGTGTTGGAGCAGCAACGTATTACAGTATGACACGCAGTAACCAGTTCAGCCAGGCTATGCAACAGATGATTCCGTTTGTTTCTAGAATGAATAATGAACAATAAACAAATTGTCAGCACGTGATTTAAAAAGGGGCTGGGGCATAACTAGTGCCAGTCAGTATAAAAAAGGATCCAAGCATCAATTTTTATGCTTGGATCCTTTTTGGTCTGGATGATTATCACCATCCACATTTAGATCTGTGTTCGTGGCGGTATACTTTCTCAAGTTCACCGCCATGAACGCAAATCCTAATTCATTTCACGCGTTTCTCCTGGCGGTATTGCAAGGAGCGCGGGATCCGCCTAAGTGGCCCGAAACTTGGCAGACCATTGAAAGACGAACAGCTTAACGCAACACACAAACAAATGGAGCAACAGGATGCCTCCGAACGTAATGCGATCGAAGGTGAATTTGGGGAAGGCAAGCGCCGATATGGGATGGGCCTGTGTTTAAACATTCCTTTCATTTTGTTAATGCCTTTAACTTTATATCTATTTATGATAAATTAGAAACAATATTTTGATATTTTAAAAAGGGGAGCGTTGTTCATTTTGTCCCTAAACAAAAAATTGTAACAATTTCTGTTATGTCTGCTTGATTAGTCACCACAGTTGGCACAACAACTATCTGTGCTAAACCAACAGATTCCAATTCATCCATACAACCCATGATGTTAGTTTATCATGTAGATAAACCTATTCATGCATCTGGTTATATGACCAACAATGAATTATGGGAATTAATAGATAAAAGAAACCAAAATATTACTTGGTTTAGCATTGCTTCTACGATAGTTTATGGTGGGTTTGGAGCTATGGGTTTAGTAGGTTCAGGTACTGCTGGAATGGTTCCAGGTTTAGAAGGTGGACTCATGTCCTTATCTGAAACTAATATGGAACAAGCTGCTCGTGAAGGAAAAATGTTGTCTTGGGTTGAGGTTTACGCGGATGGCGTTGAAGGAAGCCTAAGTAAACAGGCGTATACTGTATATAGCGATCCTCCTGTAAAATTTGTGGAATATTAAAGGTACTTTTATGTCAAAAAAATTCATCGGTTATGATAGTAATGACCGCACTCAAAAAAGGCGTTATTGGATACTTATGCCACCGTCTTTTATTACGATGATAGTATTAGTCTTCACTTTACCAGACCTATATAAAGGCTTATCTATTATTGTTATATTTTTATCTTGGACAATCTTAACAATCTGGAATTACCTGTCAAAAAAAGGGTAGTTTAAATAACCCCAACTTGGGAGGTTATAGATTGAATATACCATGATATGTCACTTTTGTGTCTAACTTAATTTTATAACCTAGGTACAATAAAAACGGAAGCTTTATACTTCCGTTTTCACTGCCTGGCAACGTCCTACTCTTGCAGGGGTCAAACCCCAACTACCATCGGCGCTGGAGAGCTTAACTGCTGTGTTCGGCATGGAAACAGGTGTGTCCTCTCCGCCATCGTCACCAGACTTTATATTGATTTTGAAATCACAGAAACCATTATAAGCATTTTTAACTCAAAATGCAAGAGGTTTTTTAAACCTTTGCACCCTGAAAACTAAATAAGAGAACCATCAAGCTACATCCTGTTAGTTAAGTCCTCGATCGATTAGTATCCGTCAGCTTCACGTGTCGCCACGCTTCCACCCCGGACCTATCAACCTCATCGTCTTTAAGGGATCTTACTCACTGGATGTGATGGGAAGTTTCATCTTGAGGGGGGCTTCATGCTTAGATGCTTTCAGCACTTATCCTGACCACACGTAGCTACCCAGCCGTGCTCCTGGCGGAACAACTGGTGCACCAGCGGTGTGTCCATCCCGGTCCTCTCGTACTAAGGACAGCTCCTCTCAGACTTCCAGCGCCCGCGACGGATAGAGACCGAACTGTCTCACGACGTTCTGAACCCAGCTCGCGTACCGCTTTAATGGGCGAACAGCCCAACCCTTGGGACCGACTACAGCCCCAGGATGCGATGAGCCGACATCGAGGTGCCAAACCTCCCCGTCGATGTGAACTCTTGGGGGAGATAAGCCTGTTATCCCCGGGGTAGCTTTTATCCGTTGAGCGATGGCCCTTCCATGCGGAACCACCGGATCACTAAGCCCGACTTTCGTCCCTGCTCGACATGTAGGTCTCGCAGTCAAGCTCCCTTGTGCCTTTGCACGCTTACGAATGATTTCCAGCCATTCTGAGGGAACCTTTGGGCGCCTCCGTTACCTTTTAGGAGGCGACCGCCCCAGTCAAACTGCCTGCCTGACACTGTCTCCGGACCGGATAACGGTCCAGGGTTAGAATGTTCGTACAGCCAGGGTGGTATCCCACGGGTGCCTCCACGTAAGCTCGCGCTCACGTTTCCACGGCTCCCACCTATCCTGTACAAGCTGTACCAACATTCAATGTCAAGGTGCAGTAAAGCTCCACGGGGTCTTTTCGTCCTGTCGCGGGTAATGCGCATTTTCACGCATCGTATAATTTCACCGGGTCTCTCGTTGAGACAGTGCCCAAGTCGTTGCACCTTTCGTGCGGGTCGGAACTTACCCGACAAGGAATTTCGCTACCTTAGGACCGTTATAGTTACGGCCGCCGTTCACTGGGGCTTCGGTTCGCCGCTTCGCGCCAGAGGCGCTAACGCTTCCCCTTAACCTTCCAGCACCGGGCAGATGTCAGCCCCTATACGTCGCCTTGCGGCTTCGCAGAGACCTGTGTTTTTGGTAAACAGTCGCTTGGGCTTCTTCACTGCGGCTCAGGACTCGGCCCTGAGCACCCCTTCTCCCAAAGTTACGGGGTCATTTTGCCGAGTTCCTTAACGAGAGTTCTCCCGCTCACCTTAGGATACTCTCCCTGCCTACCTGTGTCGGTTTGCGGTACGGGCACCTGTGAACTCACTAGAGGTTTTTCTTGGCAGTGTGAAGTCAGGAACTTCGGTACTCAATTTCCCTCCCCGTCACAGCCTGGAACCATTGGCCGGATTTGCCTGACCAATTTCCTCACTGCTTGGACGCACATTTCCGGCAGTGCGCATTCCTTATCCTTCTGCGTTTCCCCATCATTCAAATGCTCACGAGGTGGTACAGGAATGTCGGCCTGTTACCCATCGCCTACGCCTTTCGGCCTCGGCTTAGGTCCCGACTAACCCTGAGCGGACGAGCCTTCCTCAGGAAACCTTAGGCATTCGGTGAAAGAGATTCTCACTCTTTTTTCGTTACTCATACCGGCATTCTCACTTCCAAACGCTCCACCAGTCCTCACGGTCTGACTTCACAGCATTTGGAACGCTCTCCTACCATTGTTCCGAAGAACAATCCGCAGCTTCGGTGATACGTTTAGCCCCGGTACATTTTCGGCGCAGAGTCACTCGACCAGTGAGCTATTACGCACTCTTTAAATGGTGGCTGCTTCTAAGCCAACATACTGGTTGTCTGAGCAACGCCACATCCTTTTCCACTTAACGTATACTTAGGGACCTTAGCTGGCGGTCTGGGCTGTTTCCCTCTCGACCATGAACCTTATCACCCACAGTCTGACTCCCAAGGCTATGTAGCCGGCATTCGGAGTTTGACTGAATTCGGTAACCCGGTGAGGGCCCCTCGTTCAATCAGTGCTCTACCTCCGGTACACGCTCCTTGAGGCTAGCCCGAAAGCTATTTCGGAGAGAACCAGCTATATCCGTGTTCGATTGGCATTTCACCCCTACCCACGCCTCATCCCCGCATTTTTCAGCATACGTGGGTTCGGGCCTCCAGTCAGTGTTACCTGACCTTCACCCTGGGCATGGGTAGATCACACGGTTTCGGGTCTGCGACCGTATACTCAAATCGCCCTGTTCAGACTCGCTTTCGCTCAGGCTCCGTGTCTTCCACTTAACCTTGCATACGATCGCAACTCGCCGGTCCATTCTGCAAAAGGTACGCCGTCACCCATTAACGGGCTCCGACTACTTGTAGGCACACGGTTTCAGGTTCTCTTTCACTCCCCTTCCGGGGTGCTTTTCACCTTTCCCTCACGGTACTGGTTCACTATCGGTAACCAGGTTGTATTTAGCCTTGGGAGATGGTCCTCCCGTATTCCGACGGAATGTCACGTGTTCCGCCGTACTCAGGATCCACGCCGGAGGAAATCGCTTTTCGGCTACAGGGCTCTTACCCTCTTTGGCTGATCATTCCAAATCAATTCGCCTAAGCCATTTCTTGATAACTCCGATGGCGTGTCCTTACAACCCCGGAAAGCAAGCTTTCCGGTTTGGGCTGCTTCCGTTTCGCTCGCCGCTACTCAGGAAATCGCGTTTGCTTTCTTTTCCTCCGGGTACTGAGATGTTTCAGTTCCCCGGGTATGCCACCTGCGCCCTATGAATTCAGACACAGGCACTGTCCCATTACGGACAGTGGGTTGCCCCATTCGGAAATCCCCGGATCACAGTCTGCTTACGACTCCCCGAGGCATATCGGTGTTAGTCCCGTCCTTCTTCGGCTCCTGGTGCCAAGGCATTCACCGTGCGCCCTTGATCACTTAACTTAATAAAACATTCGTTTAAACGAACGTCTGGATGTCGTCTTGAATGGTTTGCTCTTATTTAGTTTTCAAGGTGCAAATGTGCATCTCTGCACAAGGCTTCTATCTGCAAGCATCACAGTATGTGATAACTTAGACAGATGAGGGTTTGCTCCCTCAAAACTGAACCAAACAACCAGAGTAGCTGAAAACAGATATCGGTCCGGCCGATACTGCCGCGCTAAGCGACAAGCACCGGCTTCCGTATAATATCTTCCTTAGAAAGGAGGTGATCCAGCCGCACCTTCCGATACGGCTACCTTGTTACGACTTCACCCCAATCGTTGGCCCCACCTTCGGCGGCTGGCTCCAAAAAGGTTGCCTCACCGACTTCGGGTGTTGCCAACTCTCGTGGTGTGACGGGCGGTGTGTACAAGGCCCGGGAACGTATTCACCGCGGCATTCTGATCCGCGATTACTAGCGATTCCGGCTTCATACAGGCGAGTTGCAGCCTGCAATCCGAACTGGGAATGGTTTTATGGGATTTGCTTCACCTCACGGCTTCGCGTCCCTTTGTACCATCCATTGTAGCACGTGTGTAGCCCAGGTCATAAGGGGCATGATGATTTGACGTCATCCCCGCCTTCCTCCGGTTTGTCACCGGCAGTCACCTTAGAGTGCCCAACTTAATGCTGGCAACTAAGCTTAAGGGTTGCGCTCGTTACGGGACTTAACCCAACATCTCACGACACGAGCTGACGACAACCATGCACCACCTGTCACTCTGTCCCCGAAGGGAACACGGTATCTCTACCGCCATCAGAGGATGTCAAGACCTGGTAAGGTTCTCCGCGTTGCTTCGAATTAAACCACATGCTCCACCGCTTGTGCGGGCCCCCGTCAATTCTTTTGAGTTTCAGCCTTGCGGCCGTAATCCCCAGGCGGAGTGCTTAATGCGTTAACTTCAGCACTAAGGGGCGGAAACCCCCTAACACCTAGCACTCAACGTTTACGGCGTGGACTACCAGGGTATCTAATCCTGTTCGCTATCCACGCTTTCGCGCCTCAGCGTCAGTTACAGCCCAGAGAGTCGCCTTCGCCACTGGTGTTCCTCCACATCTCTACGCATTTCACCGCTACACGTGGAATTCCACTCTCCTCTTCTGTACTCAAGTCCTCCAGTTTCCAATGACCTGCCGCGGTTAAGCCGCGGGCTTTCACATCAGACTTAAAAGACCGCCTGCGCGCCCTTTACGCCCAATAATTCCGGACAACGCTTGCCCCCTACGTATTACCGCGGCTGCTGGCACGTAGTTAGCCGGGGCTTTCTGGTCAGGTACCGTCAAAATACTGCCCTGTTTGAACAGTATCTGTTCTTCCCTGACAACAGAGTTTTACGATCCAAGGACCTTCTTCACTCACGCGGCGTTGCACCGTCAGACTTTCGTCCATTGCGGATGATTCCCTACTGCTGCCTCCCGTAGGAGTCTGGACCGTGTCTCAGTTCCAGTGTGGCCGATCACCCTCTCAGGTCGGCTACGCATCGTGGCCTTGGTAGGCTTTGATCCCACCAACTAACTAATGCGCCGCGGGCCCATCTGTAAGTGGCAGCCTGAGGCCGCCTTTCAATCCCTCACCATGCGGTGAGAGGTGTTATCCGGTTTTAGCTCGCGTTTCCACGAGTTATCCCGGTCTTACAGGCAGGTTGCCCACGTGATACTCACCCGTCCGCCGCTCGTTCCACAGGCATCACCCCCGAAGGGGATCTGCTTGCTTCCCGCGCTCGACTTGCATGTATTAGGCACGCCGCCAGCGTTCGTCCTGAGCCAAGATCAAACTCTCCAATAAATAAGAGAGATGCAAACGACTGACACCGATCAATCGTTTTATCTCAGCGTTCATAATGTCTCAAAAAGCTTCATCCAATCATATGAAGACATATGACCGGGAGCCTCTTACCTGACATCTGTTTCAGGCTGGTTGTTTTGTTCAGTTTTCAAGGAGCAAATCGGATGCCGCCTCTCAAAAGCGACTTAATTAATATAACATCTGCATTCAATGAAGTCAAGAACTTTTTTAGTTTGATTAAGAGGTTATTTATAAATACCTCGTTTGAATGCAACTCAATAAGAATATCATTTATTCATGAGATCGTCAATAGATAACTAGAAGAATAAACTTCTTGAATTGAACTTAACAGTATTTTGATCAGTTCATGATTAACAATATCTTCGCCTCTCGTTGAGAGCAAGAGTGATAATACTAGGCGAGAATTAAAATGTCAATGACCTTCTGCCACTAAATATAATGAAAAATTACATCATAAATGAGTATGCAATTTTTAATAAAGTGAAAGAGGCTGGGACAAAAGTGCGAACAACCAGAATGAATGCTTGCGACTAACCACTCCGGAAATAAACGTCAATTTCTGAGGCGGCAAGTAAGCGCCTCATCACGCCGGCAAGCTTTCCCAGCGCTCTGCAGCTCTTCGCAGATCGCAGCTTATTCGGCGACGTTTTTGCGCTGTGCGGGCGCACACCAGGTCTCACTTATCCTTCTTTTTCCACGGGAATCTTTAGTCTCTTACTCGATAATCTTAGATATCATGTGTTAACGACCTTCGTTTTGTCCCAGCATCTTCAATCAATTTTATGACGTTTTACAAATTATCGATCTTACTCACGATCGTCTTGACTAAACAATGAACCGTCATGCGGGTGTTGTTCACTTTCCATCTGTACTGTCACATGACCAATCTCTTTATGGGCCATTTCGTGTTCAATGGTCTGCAAAAGCTTCTGGCTGTCATATACAGACAAATGCCCGTCAACAACAGCATGACACGACAATGCATTCTGACCGCTCCTAATACTCCATACATGCAGATCATGGATTGAAATAACATCAGGGATATTCTCAATGGTCTTAATGATATCATCGAGTTCGACGTTTTCAGGTGTTCCTTCCATTAAAACATGAACGGCATCTTTTGTTACACGCCACCCGCTTATTAAAACAAGAATTGCTACAATAACACTTGCTAACGGATCGGCCCAGGTCCAGTCAAACAGCATAATCAGGATCGCTGCTGTGACAGCACCGATGGATCCAAGCAAATCACCCAGCACGTGCAAGAAAGCTGCACGCATATTTAAATTTTCATCCTTATCGCCGCCATGCAAAACCCGGGCGACCACAAGGTTGACGATTAGACCAATACATGCAACAACAAGCATGCCGGTAGATGCTACCTCGGGTGGTGCCATAAAGCGCTGAAAAGCCTCATAAAAAATAAGAAGTGAAATGACAATCAGTACAGCACCATTAAACACAGCCGCTAGTATCTCAAACCGTTTATAGCCATAAGTTTTCTCATAGCTGGCGTTCTTTTCGCCAAATTTGAAAGCTAAAAGCCCAACGCCAAGTGAAGCAGCATCACTTAACATATGACCTGCATCTGATAACAAAGCCAGACTGCCAGAGAGAAAACCTCCAACAACTTCAACAAGCATATAAACAAATATAATCAAAAAACTGATCATAAGTGCTTTTTTATTCGCGCCATGTGCATGATCATGACTATGTGTATGATTGTGGCTGTGATCATGATCATGTGCCATAAAAGATCCCTCCCGTCTCAATTATGTCTAAAAGATTAATCAGTCGTGCTTCACATAACGCTAGCCATAATAAGCATGGTTAATCGTTTGTCTCAGCAGATTAATGACATGATCATCATCGTGCGAATAATACAACGTCGTTCCTTCCCGGCGATTTTTCACCAAGCGTAAATCCTTTAAGAATCGCAACTGGTGAGAAACGGTTGACTGACGGAGCTGCAGAATGTCAGCCATCTCGTTCACCGAACATTCATGATGAATAAGCAGGTGGAGTATCCGGATTCTGGTAGGATCCCCGAGCGCCTTGAACGTTTGTGATACGCCAAATAGCGTTTCGTCATCCATTTCTTTATAGGAACCAATGTTTTGATTTTGCTTATCTTCCATTAGAATTCCCCCACTTTAGGCAGATCATGATGGTGAATTATTGATCGTTATATGATCATATTGTCATATATAATAATATGATATGGTAATTGCTCTGCTGCTGTCAATCATACTGGTTCCTGAATTTAGTGTTACTGCTATTACGCTAAATTACTCTCAATATTTCAAATAAGTTTTAACCGACCAGTGCCAGCATAGAATCCAGATACAACCTATTAATAAAAAGCTGATTCCCCACATAAAGAAAGGTGTGTGCGCCATCCAAACCATTGTTTGATCAGCCAGCGTATCGGCAGCATCCAATTGACTCAATAATAACATTAGAATCATTAAAACAATGCTGGTGCTCCCTCGGCTGAAAAAGAGACCCAATTGAACAGCATGTATAGCGAAAGTCAGCAGGAAAACAACCATACATATCCCCGTCCAGGCCTGCAGTAATCCTGCATCAATAAACACCATTTCATAGGCGCGCCATAACATACTGAACCAGCCGGCCAGAAGCAGGTTTATCAGAAATGCGGCAATGAATTTAGCTGTCACCAATTCCCTTATTGAAATCGGAAGCATATGAATAAATTTAAACAATCCTGAACTTTTATCTTTATCTGCTTTAAAAGTAAGCATCACCCATGTAACGACATATGGTATAAAAAGAATAGCAAATACAGTCAGAGAAAATTCTTCAAAACTTAGGTTCGACTGCTCAACCTGCCTCATAACCCAGTCAATCCGGCTAATGACTATCATGGCTATATCAAAAATCAGTGACACGATCATATACCACAACAGCTTCCGTCGATTACTGAGCCACTCTTCTTTCATAACACTGCTAATTACCTTGAATCGCATTAACCTCCCCCCTCCAATGACCGCGTATGATTTTTGTGGCTTTTATCCAGAGGAAATCCCTTTTTCTTGACCCTTTGCAGTGCCACCTGCCAGCAAAGCCCATAAATTGCTAATGACAAGCCGATAAATATGACAAGATCTGACACGCCCGTGTCCATTCCCATTTCTCTCTTAGCAAATTCTCCGATGAAAAATACAACGCCCCAGGCGAAAATTGAAATAATACCTGTCATGAAGATATTTCGAGAGCCAGTCTCAATAGATTTAAGCAGTAATATAGCCGCAACAAACAAGATGAGTGACGAGAAATAGCCTAAAAGCATGCCATACTCTGCCAGATGATCGTCAGTAATTAAACTGTATATCAAGACAACCACATTAAGCCATGCCACCACTGTGCATGCAAATATTAATACACTGATAAACTTTGCATTCACGATACTGCTTTTTGACACAGGCAAGGTTTGTAGAAAAAGAAGCTGCTGGTTGGCTGCTTCACGTTGTATATTACCGGTGACAGTCAGCGTAACAATCACTAGTCCAACAATTGATACATTTGAGTAAAATCCCTCGGTATCATAAAAACTAAGCAGACCTGGACCAGTCAGCCATAAAATGATAGGAACACCGATCACAAAAAGGCCATTAATAAGCACTGGGTATTTAGAATTATTAGCTAGGCTCATTTGGTTTAATTCCCGCTTGATGAGCATTTTCATCTTTGCGTCCACCTCCATTACATCATGTCTTTTTCCGGTTATACATCACACCCGTGATTAATCAGCATTCTTCCCTGTCAACAAGACAAACAATTCTTCCAATGTCAGACGTTCTGCATACCAGTTCCCTTTAGCCACACGCTGAAATTGCGGAAAACGATCAGTATAACCAATATAGCCGCCAGTTGTTTTGTGACAATTGAAAAGTAATGGCGTTTCCGTGGTATAGTCACTGCCCTTTCCTGCCATAACAATACGTTTGTACCGGTCGAGGAGTGATTCTTTATCTTCACTGAAGATGAGTTCCCCATCATCAAGAATCGTTACCCAATCAGCAATTTTTTCGACATCAGGCGTAATATGGGAAGAAAACAGAACACTCCGGCTTTCATCTTGTACAAAATCCAGCAGCATTTCCAGGACTTCTGTCCGTACAACCGGATCCAGACCTGAAGTCGGTTCATCCAATAACAACAGCTTCGGCTCATGTGCCATTGCCAAAATAAGTGACGCTTTCATTTTCATGCCTTTGGACAGCTCGCCGAGTTTTTTATGCCTCGCAATCGCAAAATGTTCCAGGCGTTGTTCAACAGCTTCCTCATTCCAGTTTGGATAGAATTGACGCGCAAATTGCAGCGTCCGGTCCAGCGTCCAGTTATCATTCAATAACGGGATATCACCGACATAGCCGACCTGTTCTTTGACAGCAACTTCTTCTTCAGGCATTGGCCTACCCAAAACAAAAACACGTCCGTCATCCGGTTTAACTAGATCCATAATGGCTTTCATTGTGGTACTTTTCCCCGCACCATTCCGGCCAATGAACCCCATAATGGTACCCGCAGGAACATTAAAACTGACATCCTGCAGCTGAAAATCGCCATATATTTTTGTCAGATGGTGCACGTCTAATAAAGGCTGTTCACCGTTCAGATCCATAGGTATCTCCCCCTTGCCTATCGTCGTCCGCTTTCTCCCAAAAACGTTTAATCAAGTCATGAAACTGATCTTCTGTAAGATCAAGCTGTTTTGCTTTTAAAATTGATTCTGACAAAGGTCCCTGTACTTGTTCAATCTTCCACCGATTCAGTCTTGCTTCACTTAATTCAGCAACAAAACTTCCTTTGCCCTTGCGCGTATAAATAAATCCCGACTGTTCGAGTCCCTGATAGGCACGTCGAATGGTGATTCCGCTTGTCATCAGCTCTTTAGCCAATCCCCGAATGGACGGCAGCATCTCGCCGGGCTCCATGTGACCCATAGCTATCAGCCGTTGGATTTCACTGACAACCTGCTCATACATGGGCGCCGAACTCGTTTGCGAAATATGAATCAGCACATTCAAACACCCCCTTGTTCAAAATCATTCAACACAATTTAATACGGTTACCGTTATACTGTGTTTACATAGTATACACAGTATACATAATAATCCGGCCGAAAACAATATGATGCTAATCTGTTTTCTGAGAAATCTGTGAGAAACCACACTAAAAAGCGCACCCTTTTTGAAAGAAGTGCGCACGTTTTGACAAGAACACTTTTCTTCTAATTTAAAATTGTGTATGTTATGGATTTTCGCCTGATAAAATTATAAAATGGATACAGAACTTTGAGAAAGCGAGCGAATCATGATGAGCTTGGTCGAACAAAAACTTTCAACCCGAAGTGTTACGAGGCGTTTTTTTTGAATACCTGCTTCCTACCCTTATTGGCATGATGCTGATGTCTGCCAATATTGTTATTGATGGTATATTTGTCGGAAATGGCGTTGGCTCGGTTGCGCTCGCGAGCGTTAATGTCGCTGTTCCTGTCTGGTCTATTGTTATTTCCATTTCACTTCTTATTGGGGTTGGCGGCGGAACACTTTACTCCATAGCCAGCGGTGCACAGGATACTGAGAAAGCACAGCGGGCATTCACACTTGCTATGACATCTATCACCGTTATCATGATCGTCATTGGCATCACAGGCTATTTTGCCGTCGAGCCGCTTGCTTACTTATTCGGCGCCAACGACGAGACATTGGCGTATGCAACAGACTACATGCAGATCATTTTTATGTGGGCACCGATTTTAGCATGGGAAAATGCACTCAGTATTTTTGTCCGTAACGACGGCAGTCCGAAGCTCGCTATGATCGGTCTAGTCATATCGGCATTACTCAATATTGTCCTGGATTACTGGATGATTTTCATTTTAAATATGGAGGTAACCGGTGCTGCCCTTGCTTCGGTGATTGCAACAGCTATTGGCCTGCTCATATATTGTATTCATTTTCTAAAAAACGGGTCTGGTTTGAAATTCATCCGGAAGCCTTGGCAACAAGATGACCTTATGATGATTGGCAAGCTGGGTATGCCCAACTTTTTATCCGAGGCCGGAACAGCCGTTTTTGTCGTAGGCTATAACACGGCTTTAGCTTACTATGCCGGCACTACAGGGCTTGCAGCATTCTCTGTGATTAATTATCTGCACACCTTTATGTTTTTGGCTTTCATTGGTATAGGTCAATCCATTCAGCCTATCATTAGTTTTTATTACGGCGCCCAAAAGTATGCTTCTATTAAACATACCGTGAAAATTGCAGAAATAACGACTGTTTTATTAGGAATTGGTTTCCTCATCGTTGGCTGGACTGGCGCCGGAGGTCTTGTCTCAATATTTGGAATTGAAGACGAAGCTGTACGTCAGCTGGCTAAAAAAGGAATTATGCTGTTTTTTATCGGTTATGTATTCATGGGTATTAACTTTATTTACATGACCTATTATCAATCGATTGCGTATGTACGACCATCAATCGGGATCACGCTATTCCGCGGCTTTATTCTCTTAATTGCCGCACTCCTTATTCTCCCATTATGGCTGGATACAACCGGTATATGGCTGGCACTTCCCGCCGCAGAGGCACTGACAGCCATCTTTCTTCTGTTAGTTGCAAGACCTGGTATTATGCGCAAGGAGCTGAAGAATCGCGGACTCTGATATAACGCAATCAAGCGTCATCTGAGTGCGCCTGATTGCGTTCTTTCCTTTGCGTGACCTTGTTGATCAGCTGCATGATGTAACGTATTATCAGTAAAAAGCTAAACAGGCTCACCAATGAGAACATCCAATTCCAGGAAATGTAGTGAATGAAGTCTGTGCCTTGCTCCAATAACACTTCTAAAACTGTTAAAACACTGCTGTAGATAAATGCCTGGCAAAGAGAACTGTATATATCTTTGCGATAAGTTGTCCGGTAGTAGATAACACTTAAAAGCGGGAGAAGCAGATATTCATAGAGAATACTCGACTTAAATATGGGAAAAAGCTTAACGGGATAGGAAATTAAGTTACTCGAAACAACTAATTGACCCAAGAATGATGCCAAACAAGCAGCAATAAAGAAACATAATAGCCATTCTTTAAGCGGCGGCCTTTGCAATAAAATGATTAAAATGCCGACACCAGCTATAAAAAACACCCATAATAATATCATATCCATACTAACAGCTCCTATTAAAGGCGAAAACTTTGTTCCATGAGACGTGGTACACCACAAATAAGCTGACAGTAATCGCAGGGACAGTGACGTGTGCCATAAATGGGTGCGTACGGTGCGGCCGCAGGTATTGGGAGTTGAACCATTAAAACAGTCAAACTCAACATTATGCTGCCCATTACGGACCAATCAGGATATGCGCTGCCATTCACCCAGCTTATTAATAGCTTTTGCCAATTAGCGTGCACATATCGTCCTTATCAATGCATGTTCTCTTAATACTATCCGTAACGTTTTCAAAGCAGTCACCCATTTGACGATAGTCATAAAAAACCGGTTCCCCAATGGAGACCGGTTTATGTTGGCGTTACAGACAATAACGCCCCGAAAAGGTCAGCTAACCTTTAAATTTTAAGACGTTTTAGGCGGAATAAGTTTCAGGTATTATTATCTCCCTACTTGGAAAACTGCTTCATAACTTGCATCAGTTCATCAATCGCTTCGTTTCCTTCACCCGTTTGAACGGCATTACTGACACAATGTTTCATATGCCGTTCGGCAACAGAAAAACCCACTTTTTTCAATGCGGCGTTAATAGCATTGATTTGTACTAAAATATCAATACAATAACGGTCTTGCTCGATCATTTTTTGAATACCGCGCACCTGTCCTTCAATCCGCTTAAGGCGGTTGCTGACAGCCTGCTTTTCTTCATATGTTCGGGGGGTTGCAGGATGCTCATGCAAGTAATCACCCATGTCGCTTCACTCCTTTCCTTCCCAATTACAGGGTACCCCCTTATGTATGTTTGTCAAATTTGAAGAGAAACTGGCTGTGGAAGCATAAAAAGAGAGCTGATCACGCCATTCGCCCAAGTCCATTCATATATCATTCGTGCAATTTTTGTTTGAGCCTGTCGTAAGTTTCTTCCGATATCTCACCTTTAGCCAATCTCTCCTTTAGCGTGTCCAGTGAATCTCCTCCTGATGAACGGGGAGGGTTGGTTTCACCACGTTTGAAGAACCAGACAGCCATAAGGATAACTGCCAGAGTAATGATAAAACACATTATTTTCAGCTCCATGGATGCTTAGTTTTTACTTGTCTTAGCAAGACGCCGTTTTAACCGCCTTAATAGCAAAATTTTCATCCGGATTCGGACGCATAACTTCTGTTTCAAATCCGTTTTTTTGAATGCGTTCAGCCATATCATCAGCTTCAAATCTTTGCTCGAGCGGCGGACCGGATTCCGTTTCGATTCTCGCCCAATCGACTAATAACAAAATACCGCCAGGCTCTAAAATGCGATTCATTTCGCGAATGGCATTCTCAGCACTGTCGACTTCATGAATGACAAACGTATTAAGAACCTTGGTTACCGACTGATCAGATAACGGCAACGTTTCCAAGTCACTTGTTATATACGTAATACCATGAACCCCTTCTTGTTCGGCGTTCGTCTTAAGTTTCTCCAGCATAGCCGGTTCCACATCGACAGCATAAACCTCACCATTGATTTGCTTAGCAAGGGGGATTGTAAACAAACCCGGACCTGCTCCCAAATCAACCGCGTTATCCTCAGTTTTTAGATCTAAATGCTGCATTATTTTTTCAGGCTGTAATCGATCACGGCGTGCCTGATTCATTAATTTATCGGAATTTTTCGGGTCAAAACGTTTATTCTCCATCATTTATCACCTGCTTATTTTATAATGTTGACTCGTTGATCAAACAAATTCAAACCAGATCTTAATGACAGTTCCAAGTATAAGGACAGCTAAAACAGCTTGCAATAATTTTGTATTGATCACGTTTGCCTGCATTTGCGCCGATTGGCGGGGCGAATGCAGGCAACGATCATAATGGCTAATGCCTATGTGGCGTTTACGTATATTTCTCCGCTATACCTTAGTTTTGCTTGTTTTTAAAGTTGTTCACTTCATTTATATCCCAGTCAACGCTCTTAGGCTTTTTTAATCCAGAATTTCAGGACGTCATCTTCTTCTGTCTGATCAATCAATTCATGACCGCCTGCCTGAGCCCATGCTGTCAGATCACTTTTTGCACCTTTATCTGTTGCATGAACCTCCAAAATGTCACCTGAATTCAACTCTTCGATAGCTTTTTTTGTTTTTACAACAGGCATTGGGCATGCAACACCTTTGGCATCTAACATTTTTGCTGCTTCCATGATCATTTCCTCCTTCAAATTAATTTGAATCTCAAACGATTAACCGTGAACAGCACAACGGTTTGGGCCAATTTCCATTTCGCGCTGCTCTTCAACCTTTGGATTCATTTGACCCATGTTAGTCTGACGAATGGTTTCATGCTCGTTCGGTTGCGGCGGCATGTTCTCAGTCACCATTTTGCGAAATGCCTGTTCATTCGGTACATTAAGCGAATCATTATGCTTGTATAAATCACCAAGTCGCGCCCTGATGCTCCCGTCCTCGCTCATTTCTTCCATAAATGCGTAATGGGCTGGCAAGACAACTAAATCCTTAGACAGCTTTTCATAACGCTTATAGAGTGTTTTATGAAGATCAGCTGCCCAATCCTCAGCTTTTCCGGCCAAGTCAGGACGGCCAATGGATTTGATAAATAGAATGTCCCCTGTGAGCAAATACTGTTCATCAATGATAAGGGACGTACTGCCAATGGTATGACCTGGTGAATAAACAGGCTGTACGTTAATCGTTGTCTGGCCAACCGTTATCGTATGGTTTTGTTCTAATGGCTGATAATCGAATGTAACGTCTTCAGCATCTTTTGGCGGCATATAATAATTTGCACCTGTATTTTCAGCCAGTTGACGACCACCGGAAATATGATCGGCATGAAGATGTGTATCAATGATATGCTTAATGACAACGCCTTTATCCTCAGCAAATTGTTCATATACATCTGTCATACGAGCTGCATCAACAACAGCCGCCTCATTACCGGAAATAGCCATATAGGATAAACATCCTTTGCCCTGACGAACAAACTGATAGAGATGGCCACCATTTGATAAGTCAGCTATTTTAACGGGTTCCATATGTTCACTCCAGGCTTGCATGCCGCCTTCTAAACTATAAACATTCGTGAATCCCGCGTCTTCCATCATGTCAGCAATCATCTCTGAGGAACCGCCCTGCGCACAAACAACGATAACTTCCTGATGTTTATCCAGTTTGTCTGCAAGTGGCTCAACACTGTCCAGCAGATTAAAATAAGGTTCGTTCATAATCTCAATTGAATTGCCTTCGATTTTCCAGTCGTTAAATTCATTCGTATTTCGAACGTCCAGAATCAACGTTTTCGTCTGATTAATAACACGTTTTGCCAGGTCTTTAGCCGTTATAGTCATTATGCATAGCTCCTTTCCTTAAAATGTCAGGGAAATATCAGCGTCTTTGGCAAATTCGATGAATGAGGCTGCGCCGCCAACTTCAATACCGTCAACAAAATCATCTTGTTCCAGATCCATCACATCCATTGTCATTTGACAACCAATCATCTTAACGCCCATTTCCTGTACCATTTGCAAAAGTTCGGGTATCGATGGGACATTCGCTTTTTCGAAGCCTTCCTGAAAATGTTCTTTCCCTTCTGGCAACGGCAAGTTTTTATGCGCTTCTTTGTGAATCAGATTTAATCCCTCAAATGTGAAGAAAATCCCGACTTCTTTATCAGACGCAGCTGCTGCTGTTGCAATGTTAAATACCTTATAGGCATCAAATAGACCTCCGTTGGCTGCAATAATCGCTACGCGTGTGTTATTTTCCATGATTATGTCCTCCTATTATCTTGAATGTATTGAACAGACATCTTGTTCAAATATGCTTTGTGTTACACTTCTGTGCGCCCATTCCAAGCAAGCATGCCACCATCTATATTGGTTGCATCATAACCGTTTGATTCCAGAAGTTCGGTTGCTTTCGCACTGCGGCCCCCAGAACGGCAAATCATATAATAATGGTTGTTCTGATTAAGTTCATCAAGACGTTCTGGAACGTCACCCAACGGGATATGCTTGGCTCCTGGGATTTTTCCTTGGGCGACTTCTTCATTCTCTCGAACATCAACGATATTGACCTGTTCATGACTGTTTACCATCTGCTCCAATTGTTGAGTGGTAACTTCTTTCATTTTCAATGTCCCTCCTGATTCAGACCCTCTTTCATACACCTACGGGCAGGGGTATATTAAAGGCTAAAAAATATTTTTGTAATCTGGCAACGTTCGCTCAACCGTTCTCTTAACATACGGGGCTGGGTATATAAATTGGAATAAAAGGATTAGTCCATTCATTTATGTGACTAAACCTTGTGTCAATTTAATCTTCGAAGCTGGATAAAGATCCCGTTACCGGCTTTTAACAAGCAAATTAACGGCTTCTTTAACAAGATCCTCAGAACTTTCACCGTCTTGCTTTTCTTCACGTATACACTGCTCCAGATTCTGGCTGACAAGCAAAGCCACTGTTCGATCAAGCGCACTGCGCACGGCCGTCATCTGTGTGACAACTTGGCGGCAATCCTGTTCTTCCTCCATCATTTTAAGAAGCCCTTTGACCTGCCCTTCAATTCGCTTCACCCGATTTTTGACATCTGCTTCATACTCCATTTGCATTCACCCTTCTTTACGCAGTCTTATCCACGATTGTCTGCCAGAATCGTTCCTTTTAGTCAGCAGATTCATGATCTTCACATGATCAGCTGTAATCTGTCTTTCAAAAGAACTACTTCTACAATATACCCCCTTAGGTATATTGTCAAGACTTTATGTCTTCATTAATGAAAAACAGTGCTGAAATTGGGCAGGCATGCTTTGTCATGTTTGTGTTGTTAAGCCATCCATTATCCGGCAAATCAGTGTTAATACTGCCTTCGATTGATTGACGAATCACCGGCAGCATGCTATCGTTTGAGAGTATAAGACGATCGTTTAAACAAATTATAAGGAGTATCAAGCTTATGTAGCTAAATCCCCCATCAGCCGTACAGCCTACATAATTATAATGGAAGGGATTTTTTTATGACGATGAATGACGAAGCCAGTAAACGGCGAACATTTGCCATTATTTCGCATCCGGATGCCGGGAAAACAACCATGACGGAAAAGCTGCTTCTGTTTGGTAATCTTATCCGGTCTGCCGGTACGGTTAAGGGCAAAAAATCGGGCAAGTTTGCAACCTCAGACTGGATGGCCATTGAAAAGCAGCGCGGCATTTCTGTAACGTCCAGTGTGATGAATTTTCCGTATCAGGGTTATCAGGTTAATATCCTCGATACCCCCGGACACGAGGATTTCAGTGAGGATACGTACCGGACGCTGACCGCTGTAGACAGCGTTGTTATGATTATTGATGCAACAAAAGGAATTGAGGCGCAGACCATTAAATTATTCAAAGTATGTAAAATGCGCGGCATTCCGATTTTCACGTTTATCAATAAATTGGACCGTGAAGGACGTGAACCGCTCGAATTGCTCGAAGAAATCGAGGATGTGTTAAACATTGAGACATATCCGATGAATTGGCCCGCCGGTATGGGCAAACGGTTCCTTGGCACTTTTGACAGGGACGGCAACCAATTTATTCAATTTAACGGTAATGGAGAAGAACGCTATATACCCTATGAGGAATTGAATAAGACGGAGCATGAGGCGTTAGTTTCTGATCCAACTTATCAGGCAGCGCAGGAAGAATTGTCCATGGTTGAAGAAGCTGGAGACGATTTTTCTCTTGATGCTATCATGGCTGGTGATCAGACACCTGTTTTCTTTGGAAGTGCGCTCGCTCCATTTGGCGTCCAGACGTTTTTTGATACATTTATTTCTATGGCCCCTGAACCGGCACCGCGCAAATCAACAGAAGGGGTCATTTCACCGGATGACCCGGATTTTTCCGGATTTATTTTCAAAATCCAGGCCAACATGGATCCGGCACACCGTGACCGTGTCGCCTTTCTAAGAGTCTGTTCCGGCAAATTTGAGCGTGGAATGCGTGTAACCCTGGCCCGTACAGGCAAACCTGTCAGGCTGGCCCAGACACAACAATTCGTTGCTTCGTCCCGGGATACCATTGAAGAAGCTTATGCCGGTGATATTATCGGCATTTATGACCCAAACGCTTATCAGATTGGTGACACCTTACTGGAAGGCAAGAACACGTTTGAGTATCAGGAACTGCCGCAATTCCCGCCAGAACAATTTCAACGTGTGACGGCCAAAAACGTCATGAAGGCCAAACAGTTTAAAAAGGGTATTGAACAACTCGTTCAGGAAGGTGCCATTCAATTATTCAGGCACCATCGTACCGAATCATATATCCTGGGAGCAGTTGGTGAACTGCAATTTGATGTATTCAAACAAAGGATGCAAAATGAGTATAATGCAGAAGTCGAATTGGAACCTATTGGTGATCGGGTCCCGCGCTGGCTCAAACCGGATCAGGTCGATCCCTCTCTTTATGATGAGCGCAACATGCTGGTTCAGGACCGGAGTGGCAATTATGTTGTCTTGTTTAAAAATGAGTTCTCCTTAAACTGGTTCAAGGAGAATCATCCCGATATTGAACTGATTGACCTGTTTGATGTCAATCAGTATGATCAGACTTCTTAATACCTGACAGAAAAAACACACTGAATTTCAGTACTGAAATTCAGTGTGTTTTTATCGTTTTTCTATCATGACCAATTTTTGTCCTTATCCTTTTTTATAGCTTTATAAAACGACATAATCATGAGAAATATAATAATCGAGAATGGCAGAGCTGCGGAAATTAAAGCATTTTGCAACGCCTGGAGCCCGCCTGTATACAACAGAACTGCAGCAATGGTTGATTGTGCCAGCCCCCATACGAATTTTACCGTCGTTGGCGGTGACATGGATCCGTTCGTTGTCTGCATGCTGAGGACAAATGTTGCCGAGTCAGCAGACGTAATGAAAAATGTGCTGATCAGCAGAAGACCGAGAATCGACAAAATAATTCCAAACGGCAACTGATCAAACATGGCAAACAAGGCCTGTTCTTGAGGAAGTTCAGCTATGTCTGCACCATTATTTTGCGCATTAATGCCCGACATGCCAAATGTTGCAAACCATAAAAAGCCTACCACAGTCGGAACAATAATCACACTGGCTAAAAATTCTCTTATCGTGCGCCCTTTTGATACACGAGCGATAAATATGCCAACAAACGGTGACCAGGCAATCCACCAGGACCAAAAGAACACCGTCCAATCCATCACCCATTTCCGTTCCGATTCATCATTAGGTGCCAGACGGAAACTTTCGGATGGCAATTGCTGTATATAGGAACCAATTGTATCAATTAAGGAATTCATAATATACAACGTTGGTCCAAGGATCAATGTTGCCAGCATCAAAAGACCGCCCAGCCCCATATTGGCATTGCTCAGATACTGAATGCCTTTACTGAGACCTGTATATGTTGAAATCATAAATAAAACGGTCACAATTAGAATGATAATCAGCTGGACCCAAAACGCAATCGGCATGTCAAACAAATAAGCGAAACCGCCATTAATCTGTGTAGCGCCAAAACCCAGCGTCGTAGCTACACCAACAATCGTAGCAAATACAGCTATAACATCTACAACCTTACCCCAGGCACCTTTCATCCGCTCGCCAAAAAGAGACTCCAATGAAGCACTGACAAGCCCTGGCTTTTCATGACGAAACATAAAGTAAGCCAGAATGAGCGCAATCACTGCGTAAATCGCCCAAGCATGAATGCCATAGTGAAAGAAAGTTACTCTCAGAGATTCTTCTAATGCCTCTGTTGTACCAGGATCTGCTGTCGGCGGCGTGTTTATATAATGACCCACAGGTGAAGACACGCCATAAAAGACGAGGCCAATGCCCATACCAGCACTAAATAACATGGCTATCCATGATGGGTAGCTGAACTCTGGTTTTTCACCTGGCTTTCCCAGCCTGATTTTACCATACGGGCTAACCACAAGGTACAAGCAAAATAAAAGAAATAATGTGACCATAATTAAGTAAAACCAGCCAAACTTGGCCGAAAAGAAGTCCATAATCTGACCAGATATTTGTTCAAACGGATCAGGCCAGATAACGCCAATTACAGATAATCCGAGTGTGATGGCCAGTGTCACCCAAAAGACAATGGTTACCTTTTTCATATGACCCAACCTTCCTGTTTAGTAATACGGCTTTCATGCAATCATTAGTTTTTCGCTGAATGACGATTCTATACAATGATTGATGATCAAGATCAGGTCATCGTACTTCTGTAAGCAAGATGATTTGCTTTCGTGGTGACATGGCATACACTAAGATTAGTTTGCATATGAAAGAGGACTGACATTTATGAACCACGTCTACAGTGACGTTTTCCAATACAGAGGGACCCATTTTGATTTTGGTTATAGCCAGGGTGAACAGCTGAAAAACTCCCCTATTCTCCCTAACCGTCAAAAACAATGGGAGCCCAAAAAAGACCGGCATTTTTTAATTAATCCAGAAGAAGTCAAACAATCGCTTATAGCATTTGCACCGGGGGTCTGGGACGAAATCCGCGGTCTGGCCGCTTCCCTTAATATGAAGATGGATGAGGCAATCAGACTTTTCGGCGGCTATTATCTCGAATACGGGCGGAGCGGCTGTTCCATATTCACCCAGCCAGAATACATGATCCGCAATTATGACAGCCATCCTATATCTTACGAGGGACGTTTTTTACTTTATCAGCCCACCGATCAAGGTTATGCCGTTATCGGACCATCCATGCAAATCACCGGCCGTATCGATGGGATGAATGAAAAGGGACTCGTAATGGGTTACAATTTCACCCATCGCAAACAAGCCGGTGACGGTTTTCTGTGCAACATGATTGGGCGAATGATTCTGGAAACGTGTTCCACTGTCGATGAGGCGATCAGCCTGCTAAAAGCCATTCCACACCGGCATTCATTCAGCTACGTTTTATTAGACCGAAGTGGCGAGTCATACGTTGTGGAAGCTACACCACGAGAAGTGGTGGCACGTCCTGCAAATGTCTGCACCAACCACTTCCATTTACTGGACGATGAAAACCGCTACCGGCAGGAAGAGTCGCGCCAGCGGGAACAAACCATTCAGGATCAGCAGCGCTATACAACCAATCCTTATGACGCTTTCCGGGTGATGAACGATTTGGACCAAGGAGTCTTCTCTGAAAAATATGATGCAGCAGCCGGAACGCTCCATACAGCAGCCTACCTTCCGAACGAAATGAAAGCATGGTTTGCTATCGGGCCGGACCGAATGCCGGTTGTTTTTGACTTTGACAGCTGGCTCAAAGGCAACGACACCCCTATTAAACGCATTAAAGGGGAAATCAATTATTCAGATCCGTTTATCAATAAAGCACTGATATAACGCCTTCGTTAACCATATCTATAGACAGTCTGACTGACAAACCAGCCAGGCATTTGACTGAGACGTGTATATAAGTCCAATAATCCTGTCATACTAGCCAATACAGTTTGTATAAAACAGCCGTTATCGCCAGAAAGGAGTTGTGTTATGCCAACGGCAACCGATCAAAAAACCGTCGAACTCATTATTGAACGACAGTCCGACCCCGATTCAGGGTCATATACAGAAACCTTCTCAGTCCCTTATACCCCGAACATGAATATTATATCGGCACTTATGTCTATTCGGGAAAACCCGACCAATAAAGCGGGTGAAAAAACAACGCCCGTTCAATGGGACATGAGCTGTCTGGAAGAGGTATGCGGGATTTGCTCGATGGTGATTAATGATGTCCCGCGCCAGGCTTGTTCCACACTGGTTGATGAACTGGAACAGCCAATCCGCATTCATCCTATGTACACATTCCCGGTTGTCCGAGACTTAATTATAGACCGGGACAGCATGTTCGACTCGCTGAAACAAGTGAAGGCCTGGATACCAATTGATGGCACTTACGATCTCGGTGCCGGTCCGCGTATGAGTGAGGACAAGCGTCTTATGGCCTATGAGCTTTCGAAATGTTTCACATGCGGTGTCTGCCAGGAGGCATGCCCAAACGTTAATGATAAAAGTGATTTTATGGGACCATTTGTTTTTTCTCAGGTACGCTTAAAAAATGCCCATCCAACTGGTGAGATGAACAGTGATGAGCGAATTAATGCATTTATGGAGGATGGCGGGCTCCAGGGTTGCAGCAATTCACAGAACTGTGTGCAGGTGTGCCCGAAAGGTATTCCGATCACGACTTCAATTGCAGCTGTTAACCGCGAAGCTTCACTGCAGTCGTTTAAAAATTTCTTTGGCAGTGATAATTATTAAAGCAGCCTTCAGCTGAGGAGGCTGCTTATTTTTTATTGCACCATTTCAAACGATCCAGTGCCATCCTAAAATTGCCATAATCTTACACTGCATAATACAGTATTCGTATTACACTATTAGATATTCTACAGGACCGTTTAAGAAGGTGAAACAGTTGCAGGAAGCCGTATTACTCAGTATCGTCATTATTATTGTACTCGGCACTTTCTCCCAATGGCTGGCCTGGCGGATTCAGTGGCCATCGATTGTCATTATGTCAGTTGTCGGGCTTTTGATTGGCCCGGTACTTCAATTAATTAATCCGGAAGCAGCGTTAGGTGAATTATATAATCCGCTGATATCACTGGCAGTCGCTGTTATCCTATTTGAAGGAAGCTCAAGTCTGAACTTTCGGGAAATAAAAGATATTTCTAAATCCGTTTTTCGCGTAGTCACGCTTGGCGCATTGCTTGCTTGGGTAGGAGGATCTTTAGCCGCACACTACATAGCTGGTTTAAGCATGCCGGTTGCTTTTGTCATTGGCGGCTTGTTTATCGTTACCGGTCCGACCGTCATCATACCGCTTCTGCGGCAAGCCAAATTAAAACAAAGAGTCGCAACCATTCTAAAATGGGAAGGAACCATAATTGATCCCGCAGGCCCGTTAATCGCGCTTTTGGCTTACCAGATTTTAAAAGTTGTCACGAATGAGCAAATTCAGGGGAGTTACTTGCTAAATTTCTTTGGCGGTGCCTTGCTGGCCATTATTATTGGACTGGTCATCGGCTTGTTAACCAGTCATATGGCCAATAAGGGGCTCTTTCCGGAATTTCTCAAATCGCCGATCATCATGTCATTTGTCTTGCTCTGCTTCAGTCTTGGTGAGCTCATCATGCAGGAGACAGGCATGCTTGCCGTTACGGTTATGGGGCTGACTGTAGCCGTAACGAAAAAATATATCGCGTCAATTGCTAATGTGACCCATTTCGCTGAAAACATTTCTGTTATTTTAACATCAACAGTGTTTGTGCTACTAACCGCGTCGCTGACAAGAGAAACCATTATGGACATGTTCACACTGCCTATTCTCGGCTTTGTTCTTGTGATGTTATTTCTTGTCCGGCCGCTGTCGATCTGGATTGCAACGATTGGCACAGAGCTGAAAACAAATGAGAAAACATTAATTAGCTGGATCGCACCGCGCGGTATTGTGGCCCTGACTGTAGCTGGTTATTTTGCTGGTATCCTGCAGCAGGACGGCTTTACGGATGCTTCCATTTTGATGACCCTGACGTTTGCCCTGGTATTTATTACTGTCTGCGTCCATGGTTTCACACTGGCGCCCTTAGCGAAAAAACTTAATCTTGCCAGCACAGAAGAAGGCGGTACAGCTACCGTTTTAGCTGACTATTTACAATCAAGCGATATACCTGTTCTGCTCGCAGACAGTGTTTTAGACAGGTTAATACCTGCCCAGAATAACAAGGGGATCGACGTCTTCAATGGTGATATTCTCTATGAGCATACCCGGATGGAAATTGATCTGGCACCGTATGATAATATCCTGATCATGACAGATGATTCTGCCTATAACGCACTTATAGGCCAATCATTCGCCCCGGAATTCGGTTATCACAATACATTTGTGCTGCCAGCAGATAAGATGAACCGCGATATTTCCCCGGCTATCAAAGGGCATATACTATTTGATGAGGGTATGACTCTGTCTGCATTGAATGAAAAACTTGCCGCGGATTATTCGCTTAAAACGATAACGATGGAAGAAAAACAGACAGTTAAGAAACAACAGTTTGCGGAAAAAGAAAACGGTCTGTTATTGTTTATCCGCAAAAAGAATGCGGGCGTTACCTTTATTACAGCAAGCACCCGTAACTTGCAGATAGAACAGGGTGATCAAGCTGTATTCCTAATAACAGAAAACGATTAACGATAAGACTAGAGGATTCCTGTGGGATGACAGCCATAGGTGATACCCCGGCGTCCGGCGACACGAGGCGACTCACCAGCCTCCTAGCAGATTGTATCAGCTTCTTCCTCAGTCAATACATCACTTATCAATTGAACCGCCATATCAATTTCCTGTTCACTTACAATAAGTGGTCGCAGATGACGAATGACTCTGGGTCCAGCCTTTAATACAAGCAATCCTTTAGCCATTAATGAGCTGACCTTATCATCTATATCTTCTGTACATCTAATGCCAATCATGAGGCCTTTCCCGCGAATTGCTGACACAACAGGCAGTCTCCCAATGACGTGATGCAGACGTTTATATAAGTACGTTCCCGTTGTATATTTATACATAATTCTGTCATATTTATATTGGCTGTCGATTGACAATGTCATGAAAGTCTTGTAGATTAGCAATAGACGAACATTTAAATATTAAATAAAATAATCATTCGTTTTTAGGGGTGTATCGATGGAAAGTGTATTTGATTATGAAGACGTTCAATTAATACCGGCTAAATGTATTGTCAGCAGTCGCTCCGAATGCGACACCACGATGACGTTTGGCGGCTATACCTTCAATCTGCCTGTCGTTCCGGCTAACATGCAAACGATAATTGATGAAAATGTCGCTAAACTTTTGGCAGAGAATGGCTATTTTTATGTCATGCACCGTTTTGAACCAGAAACACGAACTAACTTTATTCGTGATATGCATCAGCAAGGGCTTATAGCATCAATCAGTGTTGGCATCAAAAAAGAAGAATACCAGTTTGTCCGTGAATTGGCCGATACCGGACTTACGCCTGCATTTATAACAATTGATATCGCTCATGGCCATTCCGATGGTGTCATAAATATGATTCAGCATATCAAACACTTGTTGCCTGACAGTTTTGTTATTGCAGGAAATGTGGGAACGCCGGAAGCAGTGCGGGAACTGGAACATGCAGGAGCTGATGCGACAAAAGTCGGGATTGGACCAGGCAAAGTGTGTATTACAAAGACAAAAACAGGCTTTGGAACCGGCGGCTGGCAGCTGGCCGCCCTCAAATGGTGTGCTAAAGCGGCGAGCAAACCCATTATTGCCGATGGAGGCATCCGGACACATGGCGATATTCCCAAATCTATTCGCCTTGGAGCCTCAATGGTGATGATCGGCTCTTTATTTGCTGGTCATGAAGAATCACCGGGGAAAACCATTGAGCAGGAGGGCAAACGGTACAAAGCATACTTTGGGTCAGCATCTGAATTTCAAAAAGGCGAGAAGAAAAACGTAGAAGGCAAGAAGATGTATGTCGAGCACAAAGGCTCACTGGAGGATACATTATCCGAAATGCAGCAGGACCTCCAATCTGCTATCTCCTATGCCGGCGGAAAAGAATTGCAAGCCATTCGGTATGTTGATTATGTGGTTGTTAAAAACTCAATATTTAATGGCGATAGCGCCTATTAAAATCCAAAAAGACACATGAATTACCATGGTCAGGTTCACACCTGATCATGGTTTTAGAGATCAAATGCTTCCGCTAATAACCGGTAGGAATGTACTTTAGCTGAAAAATCATAAATATTCGTGATAATCATGAATTCATCAGTTTGATAAATATCACTCAGCCGCTCCAGCTCCATTTTCACCTGATCTGGCGTTCCAATGACACAACGTCTGCGATTTTTTTGCATCTCTTGCAGTTCTTCCTGCCGGAATGTTCGCTTTTTGACTTCCTCAATAGATGGCACCTTCGTATCGGCCCCTTTGCCAACATTCAACAGCCATTTATCTTGACTAAGAGCCAGCTCTTCCGCCGCTTCTTCTGTATCGGCACACACGACAAAAATGCAGACGGCACTTGTCGGCCGGGCTATATTTTCTGACGGCTTGAATGCTTGTCTGTATGTTTGCAATGCTTCCTCCCCATGGTCCGGGTTAATAAAATGACCGAAGACAAATCCAGCTCCGATTTCCGCAGCGTTTTGCGCACCCCGTTCCGATAATCCAAGCACCCACATCGGCGGGACGCTATTTGTTCTTGGAGATGCTTTAACCAGACGGTAACGGTGATCTTTGGGCAGTGTATTATGCAAAAAACCCTGCAGATCCTGCAATTGACGAGGAAATTCAGACATATCTTTAGCCTCACCATCAGTCAAAGCCATCCGTGTATCCTGTGAACCGCCTGGTGAACGGCCTATTCCTAAATCAATCCGATCTGGAAACAAGCCCTCGATCATTTTAAAATTCTCCGAAACTTTATAAGGGCTGTATTGCGGCAGAAGCACCCCGCCAGAACCAACGCGAATTGTATTCGTATAAGAAGCAATCCGTGTCAGCAAAATTTCCGGTGAGACACTTGCGAGACCGTTCGTATTGTGATGTTCAGCTACCCAATAGCGCGTATAACCCAGTTTTTCTGTTTCAGCCGCCAACTTTAAGGTGTTATTCAATGCCTCTTCTGGTGTAGAATCCCGTGATATTGGTGCCTGATCCAAAACACTCAATTTCATGCTAAATAATCTCCTTTCGCCTTTCCCGCTTGTATATTCAGCATGACAGAAAAGATACCCACACTAAAAGCATTTGCTTCACATCTGTTTGAATCATTAAACAGAACAATCATACCCATGTAACTGCGCTTCAAACATTTATATTGGCCAGTTTTTCATAATATTTCACAATCGCCGCATGATCTTCTTCACCAAGATCATCAGCTGTCAGTGCCTTCAGCGTTTCCCTGACCGAAGCTGTTAATGGCAGCGGTACACCAAGATTTGTCGCTGTCTCCATCACATTATTCAAATCTTTTAAGTGCAGATCAATTTTGAAGCCGGGATCAAAATTGCCTTCCAGCATTTTTGGTGCTTTAGCATCTAAAGCCGTACTGCCGGCAAGGCCGCCTCGGATGGCATTGTAAACTGCTTGATTATCAACACCCAGCTTCTCCGTCAGCACAAATGCCTCCGATATGGCCGAGATATTCAGAGCAACAATGATTTGATTAGCAAGTTTAGTTGAGTTGCCTGAACCTACATCACCTGTTCTGGTAACAGAAGCGGCCATAGCTTCCATAACAGGCACACATTGATCGAAAACATCCTCGTTACCCCCTGCCATGACCGAAATAGTGCCATCAATGGCTTTAGGCTCACCTCCACTTACTGGCGCATCGATAAAACCGATATTCTTATCTGCCAGTTCTGCCCCAATTTCTCGGCTGGCGATAGGGGCAATCGAACTCATATCGATCACAGCACTCCCCGGCTTTATGCTATGTATCAGACCTTCTTCACCTAAAATAACGTCACGCACTTCAGGTGAATTTGGCAGCATGGTAATAATCGTCTCCGATTTGGACGCTAACGTTTCATAATCAGGCACCACGTGTGCTCCAAGTTCTTGCAATTCCTGATTTGTTCCTGACTTACTGCTGGAAACAACCAATTCGTAGCCAGCTTTCAATAGATTTTTACTCATGGGCTTTCCCATAATCCCCAGACCAATAAAACCAATTTTCATAGCAGTTTCCTCCCCTTCACATTCTGATCAAAGCAGTTCCTCAAGTTCCTTTTGACTGTAACGGCCGTCAATCCCCGGCTTTGTCCGCAGATAATCCAAAATGTCTGAATCGGCAAGATCGACTGTTGTTTCTAAGCCTTGAATAATCATACTTAAATACGCATCTGACGGTGCATTAACTGAAACATCTAAATCGCGTCCTGATGTAAATGTGAATATGGGATAGCCATCTTCCTCACCTAAGTAAAGAATCGTCCCATACCATGAATCACGCAGGGTTTTCGACCCGTCTTTAATAATAGCATCAAAATTGACCGCCAGATCCAAACCGTCATTTTCCTGTTCCACGACGTCTTTGAATTGTTCCTCTGTTACCAGATATTTGGTGCTGTACGTGTTACAGTTTTCGTTACGATCCAAGCCTATAAAAGCCGCACCACCGTGCTGCCACCGATCAGATTCCCCGGCAAAATATAATGGGTAGTTCATGACGTGCGTTCGCTCTTTAACTGGGAGCGACTGATCACGGCAGCCATCCTCTACCTTGTCCGAGCCTGGTGGTTGTCCGCCTTTAATATAACATAGAAATCTGTCCCGGTTTAAATTAGAGCCGAAACTCGCATACCAGACTAAATGATTATCTTGTGACGATTCCTGAATGATAATCACCCCCTTAGGTATTTGTACACTTCATAACAAATGATTTAAACAGTTCCAGCATTGTCGGATTAACACGCGCCATTGCCTCTGGATGCCATTGAACACCCATAAAAAGGGGTACAGCGGCGGCATCACTGGATTCGACTGCTTCAATCATGCCATCGGGCGTTTTAGCCGTCACTTTCAAACCAGAAGCCAGTTTGTTAATGGCCTGATGATGGTGACTATTAACCCGAATTCCTGTAGAATTTGTGATCTTCTGCAGCCAGCTTCCGGATTCAATTTGAATATCATGTGTCGCTTCATATCTTTCTGCCAGCTGATAATGCTGGATGGCTTGTGGAAACCACGTCCCAATATCCTGAATAACCGTCCCCCCTAAAGCAGCATTTAACAATGTAATACCTCTGCATACAGCGAAGATCGGCTTTTTTTGTTCTTCTGCACAATGAACGAGCGCTATTTCTGTATTATCCCGATTCACATTCGTTTTTTGTAACTGAGGATCAGGGTTTTCCAGGTACGAATTTGGATCGACATCCTCACCACTGCTTAAAATCAAGCCGTCACACATCGACATCCATGTCTCAGGCATATCGTCAGTACCATTTGGAATGACAATCGGAACACCTCCAGCCTGTATGACCGTGCGGATAAATCTCTCATGCACATTAAGACTCTTAATCGTATTATGACTGACAATCGAACTGGTAATGCCTATTACAGGTTTGGTAAACTGTTGCATTTGGCCGCTCCTTCTAGGTTGCTCATTTAAGTCTATAACCGTTATTCTTAGCAGCCAGTTGATAACTATGCAAACCAAATTGCCATCGGCGTATGCCAGTCGTATTGTCATTCATAACCGGATTTTTATTTTTATTCAGATAATTTTAACCCTTATTTTTACATAAATGCTAAGAGAATGCAACTTGGAAAATAGTCGGACCTGTTGCCCCTTTATTTTCAGCTTAAACGATTATTTATATAGGAAGTCTCACAGGAACCTTTTACAAATCAGCAGAAACAGCACAGACCATAAGCTTGCGAACCGTTCTGTCAGCATTTGGCCGATGGTATGTTTCTCAATTTTGTTCTATTTGAACAAGGTGTCCACGAGTGAGCAGCTTCCAGAAAATATACTGTCATGAAAAGGAGGAATTACTAATGAAATTATATTTAGATCCAGGACACGGCGGCTCAGATGCAGGTGCTCATGGCAACGGGATGAATGAAAAAACGTTTAATTTGGATGTTGCCCGCAAGATCCGTTCCATTTTAACAAGTCACTACCCTGACGCCCATGTACGCATGAGCCGCTCTGACGATACGACAAAAAGTCTCACGGAGCGGACAGATGAAGCAAACGACTGGGGGGCTGACTACTTTTTATCCATTCATGCCAATTCATTTAACGGATCGGCTGATGGCTATGAAGATTATATTCACAGCAGCTTAACTGATTCTTCAACCACAGCGGCTCATCAGAACACAATGCATGAGAACCTTTTAAAGGTGAATCAGCTGCAAGACCGTGGTACAAAAAAATCCAATTTTCATGTGCTGCGTGAGTCGACTATGCCGGCTCTCCTGACGGAAAATGGCTTTATTGACAACCCAGAAGATGCGGCATTAATGAAAGATTCAGCCTGGCGGCAAACAGTAGCACAAGGACACGTTAATGGACTTGCTGCGATCTTTAACCTGAAACAGACAAAAAAAACGAAAACATTTTATAAAATCATAGCCGGGTCCTTCAGATCACAGTCCAATGCCAAAAAACGGGCTGATCACCTGAAATCAAATGGATTAGAAGCCTATATTGCGGCAGTCACGATTTCTGGTGAAACATGGCACCGTGTTCAAGCTGGTGCTTTTGCTAAGTGGCAGAATGCGGAGAAATACCTGCAAGTGGTAAAAGCCAACGATGTCAGTGATGCCTATATTATAAAGGAAACCAGCTGATCCGGCTATTTCCGGTTCAACTGGCTTTCTAACAGTCGGCCGCGCTTTATCTCGCCGGGCTAACATGCCAGTCAACCGGCGCGCGGCCATTTTCTTTCAAAAACTGATTTGTGCGCGAAAAAGGACGACTGCCAAAGAATCCTTTATGCGCAGAAAACGGACTTGGATGAGAGGATTTAATGATAAGATGCTGCGGCGCGGTAATAAGTGACTCCTTAGCCTGGGCGTGTCTTCCCCAAAAGATAAATACAACCGGATCTGTTTTCGCATTCACCTGCTGGATCACTTCATTGGTAAAATGCTCCCAGCCCTGGCCGCGATGAGATGCTGGCTTTCCGGCTCGTACCGTCAGCACCGTATTTAAAAGAAGGACACCTTGTTTCGCCCAGTCGGTTAGACATCCATGCTCTGGTATAGGCAGACCGATATCATCGTTCAGCTCTTGATAAATATTTTTCAATGATGGCGGTATGGTGACATCCGGCTGAACAGAAAAACTCAAGCCGTGTGCCTGATTGGGCCCATGATATGGATCCTGCCCGAGAATAACTACTTTCGTATTCTGATAATCCGTATAATGCAGCGCATTAAAAATATCATACATATCCGGATAAACCGTGTGTGCACCGTATTCTTGTTTTAAAAACGAACGCAGCGTTAAATAATAATCTTTCTGAAATTCTTTTTCCATGATTGGCGCCCAATCATTCGTTAAAATAGCCACATTGTCAGCTCCCAACAATCTAAAAGAATCTTTAATTATCATATCACGGCAGTGTACAGCTGAAAATGACCTGTGAATAAGTTAACTAAAAGCAGCGTCACGGACAGCTGAATCTTATACCTGATGCAGCACACCTCAAGAACGCTGAATTGCTTGTGTCGTTGCTGTATAAACGCTTGTCCGGATTAAGTCCTCCAGCGCGACGAGAGCATTCTTTGACAATGTTTCGCCCTGTTGCACAGCGGCTGCCGCAAGCCGGTCAAACGTGTTAGCTGAAGAAGGGAAATTTCCATTTTCCGCGCGGACAGCCAATTCCTGCAGCACATAAGTTTTGACCTCAGCTGCGGCCGCCAACATCTGGATAAGTGTTTCATCAGCTAAATGCCCATTGATAAACAACCAGAGAATGACGCTCTTTTGCTCTCCGCCTCCGCTGGCTGCAGCAACCGTGAAAACAGAGATGTATTCGTTTTTTCGAAAAACGGAGACAGCTTGCCCGGGCTGAACACTTGTCGCCATACTGACTGTGCGTGACGAGTCAAACTGGTATTCATCCAGATATTCCTGCATGTCCCGCTCAGTATCTGGACAAGCATGACCCGCTGACATGTGGCAGTTCACAAAATATTGCTTCCAACCGATGCCAGAACCCCATGCACCAAGTGCTAGTGTTCGCAATGGGGCTGGTGCAGCAAGAACAAGATGATCTGACTGTATATGCAAAAAGGAAGAATCAATGATGACAGTGTCTGTCGCTGTGTCAGCAGCATCTGGCAGCAAATGAATTTGTGGTTTTGCAATAGCCGGATGCGGATGCTTCGTCACATCTGTTTGATAAACGTCTTGAATCAAATCCTCTGCCAACACGCTATCCGGTGTATCCAAGGCCTGCTTTTGGCCCTCATGCAGCAGTAACAAACGGTCACAGTACAAACTTGCCAGATTAAGATCATGAAAAATGGATACAACTGTCAGGCCATCTTCATTTACGTCTTTTTTTAATAAATCGAGCAGTTCTTTTTGATAAGCCAGGTCGAGATGATTCGTCGGCTCATCGAGCAGCAATAAATCTGGCTGCTGGGCTAAAGCCTGAGCAAGAAACACACGTTGCTGCTCGCCGCCTGATAATGCCTGCACATCTTCATGCTCAAATGCTTTAGTCGTTGTCTGTTCCATGACTGTCTGAAGCACTTGTTCATCCTCAGCTGTCCAGGTTTGAAACATCCCCTGATGGTGGGCATATCTCCCCAATGCCACCGTTTCCCGGACCGTATAGGAAAATACTTGAGCTGTGAACTGAGGAAGAACAGCCATTCTTCGTGCCAGTGCCTTTCGTGAAAAGCTGGCTATACTCACATTCGCCAGCTGAATAGAGCCAGATACAGTGGGAATAAGGCCGCTAATCATTTTTAACAGCGTTGTTTTTCCGCTGCCATTCGGTCCCAGTATCCCAAAAAATTCGCCACGCGTTACAGAAAAACTGAGATCTTGAATAATCGGCTGATCATCATAACCACCCGAAACATGCTGCAGGTTTAACATGACATCCTCCTTCTTTTGCTGTGCCTTGTTTTTGTGTCATGCCAATGGTTACTTTTGACGTTGGTTCATTAAAATAATCGCAAACACGGGAGCTCCTATTAATGCGGTGATCACACCAATTGGCAGAATCGTTGGTGATATAATCGTCCGGGATATCAGATCCGTCAGTATTAAAAAACCAGCACCAATAATGACTGAGAGAGGCAGCAAATGAACATGATCAGGTCCCCATAACCGTCGTGTTAAATGGGGAATGACTAATCCAACAAAACCAATGGCTCCAGAGACAGCCACAGCCGCACCAGTAACGATCGACCCAGCCACAAGAATCATCAATTTGCGTTTTCCAACATCAACACCTAAATGCTGTGCCCTTTCTTCACCAAAGGACATGGCATTTAATTCACGGGTGTTCATTAACAGCAGACAAACTCCCAAAATAAAGAACGGAACCATAATACCAATGTAACGCCAGCCACGGGAGGAGACGCTTCCAAGCAGCCAGCCCATAATCTGCTGCAATTGGTCATCTGTCAAGGCAATAATTAACGATATAAAAGCCCCCAGAAAGGAGCTGAATATAATTCCTGTTAGAATAATTGTTTCCACGCGCATCGACCGGTCTACACGACGTGCAAAAAACAGGACAAGCAAAATCGTAAGTAAAGCAGCCGCGATGCTAAGCACAGGTAACGTATAAAGTCCGAGAAAAGGGATTGACACGTTAAAAAACAAGGTAGCTACAGCACCTACAGAGGCTCCAGATGAAACACCTAAAATATACGGGTCCGCGAGCGGATTTTGCAAAAGTCCCTGAAACGCCGCCCCGGCAATCGCCAGAGATGCTCCGACAAGTCCTGCAAGGAGCACTCTGGGCAAACGGATTTCCGAGATAATATTCACATACATTGGGTCAATATCATCAGCTGCCGGCAAACGGAAAATCTGTGCACCAATTATTTTAATAATATCCAAAACCGGGACCGATACAGTGCCAACAGACACAGCCGTCAGAACCGCTATCACTAAAAATGCTAGCGCCAATCCATAGGCAACTAAATGTTTATTCCTTAAAAAGTTCCGGATAGACAACCTTAGCGATCTCCTTTGCACCGTCGACTAATCGAGGCCCGGGACGACTGACAATATCTGAATCAATCTGATAAACCTGATCATTTTTAATGGCCGTCATGTCCTCCCAGCCGTCTCGATTGGTTACTTGTTCGACAGGATCATTATCCGTTCCATATGTCGTTATAATGACATCCGGATCAAGTTCCACAACAGCCTCTGGGTCAATCTGCGTCCAGCCATCCTGATCTTTGGAAACATTATCAGCATTCACAACGCGCAGCAGATCATTGAAAAACGTATTTTCACCCGCCGTAAACATGTCTGGTGCAGGTGCTACCTCAAAAAAGACAGACTTCCGCTCATCATCACTGATGGAATCGGTTTTATCAATCAGCGAAGCAAATTCCTCTTGCATATTGCTGACAATATCCTCAGCTGTCTCTTGGGTACCCGTAATTTCACCGATTTGATTAATCGTATCATACGTTTCGTCAATTTGCTGCGCACCCTGAACAACAAATACATTAATATCCGCATCCCGGATCTGTTTTAACGCTTCTTTAAAATTTTGTTCAGCAGAAGCGTGGGCCAGCACTAGGTCTGGTTTAAGACTTATAATCTTTTCCACATTCAATTCCATACCGCCCACTTTTTCTTTTTCCTGTGCTTCTTGAGGATAATCATCATTATCTGTTACGCCAACAATTTCATCCTCTAATCCGAGCGCAAATGCAATTTCTGTGTTGCTTGGAATTAATGAAACAATCCGTTCAGGTTTCGCCTCAATCGTCATCTCATTATCAAGTGCATCTGTTACCGTTAACGGAAAATCGGAATCGCCTGCATCTGTCTGCGTCGCGTCTTCATCTGCATTTTCTGTCCCCTCATCTGCAGTAGAATCCCCTGCACTGCAGCTGATTAACAGCCCCATCATAACCATCACTAATAATGTAAAGGCCAAATTTTTCTTCACGTTAATCCCCCTTAATTTAAATTAAAACAAATAAAAAACCATCTTCACGAAAAATGAAGATGGTTATGTAAAAGGGCAGTTTGATATACCTGTCCCTCTACACCCTCCTATTCCTCGCAGGCTCTGGTGTTCAAAAGACAACAGGCAGGTCTCCTGGCTCATGGTCATCACTCACTGCACCTTCCCATACATTCACATGTCAGTGGTATCGCAGCTCGCTCGCAAACACAGTGGCGGGACCGCGCTGGCCTTTCACCAGCTTCCCTTTCAAGATTTCACAAAACGAAATCACCTGTGCCCAAAATGAAATTATTTTCTGACTCTATTATACATCTTTACAAGGTGCCTGTCACTTCCCGGTTTTTGTCGATCAGCAAAATTGATCTGTATGTATAATGAATTCGATTAGTTAAGCGGGATTAATCGTTTCATGTTATAATGGTGACAAACGAATTGGAGGGTCCAAAAATGGCAATAAACTACGAAAAACGGCTAATAACCTTGCAAAACAGCCTGCAGGAGCAGAAAATTGATGTAGCAATCATCACTGACCCGGCCAATGTTTTCTATTACACAGGGTTTAATTCTGATCCGCATGAACGTTTTATGGCACTGGTATTAGATGGCCGTCAGCAAACATCCAGACTGTTTGTTCCAGCATTGGATAAAGAAATAGCCGACAATGAATCAATCATTAAAACAATTATTCCGATTTCTGATGAAGAAGACCCATTTGATAAGCTGCAAGCAGAACTGGGAACAAACATTCAGCAGATTGGCGTTGAGATGAATGTAGTCAGTATGTTCCGTCATCGCCGCTTACAGGATGTTTTTCCTGATGCGTCTTATACTGATATCCAGCCACTGGTAAACAAGCAACGGCTCAAAAAAACCAGAAGTGAAATTGATCTGATGCAGGAAGCTGTAACCATCAGCGAAAAGGTCCTTACTGAAGGAATTAAAAAGGTTAAAATCGGTATGACAGAAGCGGAGCTGGCTGCTGAGTTAGAATACCTCATGAAACAGTTTGGGGCAGCGGGGCCTTCCTTCTCCACCATCGCACTTGCAGGTGAAAAAACAGCCATGCCGCATGGCACACCAGGAGACCGCGCATTTCAGAATGGTGACTTTTTACTGATTGACTTCGGCGTTGTGACAAATGCAGGCTATTGTTCCGACATGACACGGACTTTTGTTATCGGTGAAGCATCCGAGGAACAGCGCAACATTTATAACATCGTGCTAAAGTCCAATCAAGCTGGCATCAATGCTGTACAAGCCGGTGTTCCGCTTAAAACGTTCGACATTGCAGCGCGAAACGTTATCGACGACAGCGGCTATGGCGCGTATTTCAATAACCGCGTCGGCCATGGACTTGGCATCGGACTGCATGAAGAGCCATCCTTGCATGAAAATAATGAAGCTGCAGCTGAAAATGGACTCATGTTCACAATTGAACCCGGGATTTACATTCCTGACTTCGGCGGTGTTCGCATTGAAGACGAGGTCTATATCAATGAGAACGGAGAAGCAGACGTATTGACCACATTCCCTAAAGAGCTGCAAGTTCTATAAACTATTTGAATGCTGGTTAGACTAACCCAGTCAATAAACTAAGCGTGGCCCTCACGATCATCAGTGAAGGCCACGCTATTTTTGTTTTCAACAGCCGTTTAGTTTCCAGTCATTTTCGTCTAAATAAAACATTTAAACCCAGCTCGTTTATATGAGCCTGGGTTTAATCGTTCGCCAAGTATGTTGTAAATCTGGGCTGTTATATTTTCCATGAGCTTTGCATCAGCGGTATATATGAAGACCTACGCTTCTGTTTTAGCAAATCTTACTGTAGCCAATACAATAAACACAGCTGCAATCCCAAGAACGATCAGGATATCGCCTGTGAGTGAAATCGTATGTCCAAATAAGTCTAAGTTAAGTCCCATCGCTTCCTGCATCGGCTCACTCAGAGTACCTGGCTGTAATACAACATTCTTGAGCATATCAACCGAATAAGTTAACGGATTAATTTTAACGATAACATCCATCCATGCCGGCATTCCATTTAATGGGAACAGTGCACCGGACAAAAACAGCATTGGGAATAATAGAATTTGGGATACCATTTGGAAACCTTGTGCTGAATTTAACAGACTCGCTATCAGAAGGCCAATTGATGACATGGTAAAGCCAACGAGGAACATAATTGGAATTAATTTCACAACCATGAGAAAGCTTATTGAAACACCAATAAATGGTACGAAAATAAGCATCATTAATCCTTGAATAACGGCTACCGTTGTACCTCCAAGTACCTTTCCGATCGCAATTGATACACGGGACATAGGTGATACAAGGATTTCACGCATGTAGCCAAATTCTTTATCCTGCACAACCGATAGCGCTGAAAATATCGAGTTAGTAAACACAACCATTCCGATAATACCCGGAAACATAAACTTGACAAAGTCAAAATCAGCCAGAGGTCCGCCACCGCTGCCGCCAATCATTGATTGCATTGCGCCACTCATGCCGCTTCCAAACAAAATTAAAAACATAAATGGCATAGCAAATGATCCCAGTAGTCGGCTTATATCACGGAAAAATTTAATGACATCACGCTGCCATACAGCCAGAATGCCTTCCATCAGTTTGTTCCTCCTTTCGTCTGTTCAGCAGGCTGTGCTGCTTCTTCCCGGATGCCACGTCCCGTTAAATGCATAAACACGTCATTTAGCGTTGGACGTCGCAGATTAACGGTCAGAATTTCTACCGTGAAATCTTTTACAAACTGCACGAGAAATTCACTTCCATTGTTTATCTGGAACGTTAGCATACCATCCTTTTCTTTGACCTCTAACCTATAGTCAGCTTCGATTGTTGCCTTTGCTTTTTCATTATCGGCAGTCTCAATTTCAATAATATCGCCACCAACATCTGTCTTCATTTTTTCCGGAGAATCCAAAGCAATCACTTCCCCATGATCCATGACAGCTATACGATCACAAAGTTCTGCTTCGTCCATAGAATGAGTGGTTAAGAAAATCGTAATCCCTGCTTTTTTCTTTAATTTCAGAATATAATCCCAGATATGATTACGTGTATTCGGGTCAAGACCGACAGTTGGCTCATCCAGGAACAGAACCCTCGGATAATGCAGGAGCCCCCGCGCAATTTCCAGCCGGCGTTTCATACCACCCGAGAATTTTTCTGCAATCTTATAGCGGTTTTCTGTTAAGTCAACAATTTCTAATACTTCTTGAATACGTTCTTCCCGTTTCTCCTTAGGAACATTGTAAAAACGACAATGAAGTTTTAAATTTTCATTAGCGGTTAATTTTTCATCAAGTGTTGACTCCTGAAATATTAAGCCAATACTTCCCCGTACACGATCTTTCTCAGAAGCAACATGATAACCATTGATAATGGCATCACCACTGGTTGGCTTGTTAATGGTTGACAGCATATCGATCGTGGTGCTTTTACCAGCGCCATTCGGACCGAGAAAACCAAATATTTCGCCCTTCTCAACGGAAAAATTGACGCCCTTGACAGCTTCTTTATCTTTATAAGTCTTTTTCAAATCATTAACTTCCACAATTGTCTCCATGCGGCTCCTCCCCTTCCTCAGTCTGTATATTTCTATTTAACACATCTTTCATTAACTGCAAACCACTGATAATCTGTTCAAGCTCATCATCCGTGGCGTTCCGAACCATACGCTCCATCGTCCCATCAAGATTGGCGCGCAGGGAGTCTTTCCAGTCGAGCGCTCTTTGCGACAAAATTACCTGCACAACGCGCTTATCTGCCTGCTTTCGCTGCCTGGTAATAAAATCGTTGCGTTCCAGCCGATCCAATATACTCGAAACAGTACTGGCAGCCAAATGAAGATCCTGACTGATATCACTCACCATACATCCATTATGATTATATAAATAATGCAAAATCATCATTTGGGGCGGTGTTAAGCCTACTTCCTGAAATGACTGGCGCATGCGCTGATTTAACACACTGTTTATTTCACGGAAAAGCTCAGCCGTTTGCATGCCTGAGCGTGAGAATTCACGGTGTTCCATACCCGTTTCTCCTTTTCGTACACGAATATTTCGTACACTAAATAATTTACCATATTAACAGACTAAGATAAACCAAAAAGCGCTATTTGGTGTGTTCATTTTAGATAGACTTTAAAGCAATTCATTATTCCGTTGATATATTAACTGTTTTCCGATCCATCCTGCTATGCAAAGAGAAGCATTAACCGTCGCTGAACTTTTAAAATTTGCCATGCCATAAAAAAACGGCCCCTAGTAAGGAGCCGTTTTTATGATTATGCGACAACATCATAACCCTGATCTTCAATAGCTTCATGCATAGCAGCAATGCTTACAGCCGCATCATCGTACGTAACATCAACTTTTCCTGTATCGAGATGCACCTCAGCACTCTGAACGCCCTGCAAATTTTCCAACGCACCCTTTACGGCGCTTTCACAATGTTCACAAGTCATGCCCTGGACATTAAGTGTTGTTTGCATATCTAGTCACTCCTTTTAAAGATAATAATATAGGAAGGTTTTCCAAATAACTGGCTTTTCCCTAAAAATCACTCTCATTGTACTAAATTTTAGCAGTGCCCGCTAACCAATTTCAATTAACAAGCATTACTAGCGTTACAGGATCTCTTTATAACTTATGTCTTTACTAGTTAACACGTTTCATACACACTCATAAGATGCCCATTGTTACCATTTAACGGTCAAACTTATTGCATTATAAAGATTTATGACTTTAGTTGTTTTAGCAGTTGTTTTGATGGCAGCCCTTTATTTCTCGACTTCACCATTCCAGGCCAGCATGCCACCGTCAACATTGGTAACATCATAGCCCTCACTTTCAAGATAATCACTTGCTTTGCCGCTGCGGCCGCCTGAGCGGCAAACCATATAGTAATGACTATTTTCATCCAATTCATTAAGACGATCCGGGATGTCATTTAAGGGTATATGTTTGGCACCTGGAATTTTCCCCTGTGCTACCTCATCATCCTCACGTACGTCAATAACATTCACGTTTTCTTTATTCTTCATTTTTTCTTCTAACGTTGTCATATCAATTTGTTTCATAATGTGGCCTCCTAAACTTGAGTTTATACAGGCTTTCTGCAATTTCCATCTTATCATGGCACTGTCTAAAGTGACACGTATGGTTATTCAAGTATCACTTTGACCAATCCACCATTCTAATTGATCATCCCTAAGCTGCCGCTAAGTCTTATGATAGAGGATGGAATGCCATTTTTCCAATATCTTGTTTCATATTTGACATAACAAAATAAAATAAGTTGTCTTTAAGGCATTATTTCCCGGGGAATGTTATCGAAGTAACTGAAAATTACGTCTTTAATCCCCGAAGCTATAGGCACAGCAAAATTATAGCGCCGTACAAAAAGGCTGATTACGTCAAATCAGCCTTTTGATGTACCCTGGTTATGTCTTTATACTATCCAAAATTGATAACACTTGCTTTTTCTCGTGTATATTCGAGCACCGTATCGGTACCGTAGCCACTGCCCTTAAGGCCTCCAAAAGGCAAGTCTGGTCCAACCATTGCATACGTATTAACCCATACACTGCCAGCCTCTATCTTTTCCACCATGTGGTGGGCTCGCTGCAGATCATTGGTCCAAACACCTGCAGCAAGTCCATATTCCGTATCGTTAGCTATTTGTATAGCCTCAGCCTCATCATCAAACGGAATGGCTACTGCAACTGGCCCGAAAATTTCTTCCTGACAGATACTTAACTGATTGCTCTCTGTTTTAAACAAGGTCGGTTCAACCCAGTAACCATCCGCAAACACTGGCTGATCGGGTAATAGCGTCTCGCCGGCGCTTCGGCCTCCAAAAACGAGTTCCGCGCCTTCCTCCAATCCCCTCGCCAAAAAAGCACGCACTTTATCATATTGCGGCTTGTTTGCTACTGGTCCCATGTTATTAGCTGTATCCAGTGTATCTCCAAATTTGACAGCCCCCGGAGAGGTCATTTTCGTTTTGAGAAGGGCTAACATTTCTTCAAAAACTGAACGCTGAATCAATATACGAGAACCAGCGGCACAAATTTGACCAGCATTTGGTGTATAAATTCCATTTAGGACGCCGTTTGCCGCCTTTTCCAAATCCGCATCAGCAAAAACAATATTGGGCGATTTTCCGCCCAGCTCAAAAATCAATGACTTCGGATCGGAAGAAGAGGCATGTGCAATGGCCTTTGCTGTTGGTTTAGAACCAGTAAGACTGACCTTGTTCACTTTTTCATGACTGACAAGTGCATCGCCTATGTCGCGGCCTAAACCAGAAATCACATTGATAACACCAGGAGGCAGAATGTCTGAAAGAATCTCGCCATAGCGAAGTGAAGCTACAGCGGCCAGTTCAGATGGTTTTATAATGACCGTATTTCCTGCTGCCAGTGCATAAGCGGCCTTAATAGTGAACGTAAACAATCCGGCATTCCACGGGCTGATTCCCAGAACAACCCCATAGGGGACCCCTGGCCCAGCCATCAGAACCGGCCAGCGTTTCATCCCACTCAAGATATTCCCACGATCCGACCAGACCATCACCCTGAAGCTGTTTCTTCAGCAAGAAAGGTATTCTCCTTTAAGAGAACCTTAATTTTTTGCACTGACGTGTTCAGTAACTGTGGGTTTCTCAAAACCCAATGCTGTGACATGGATGATTGAATCAAATGCGTATATTTCTTTAAAAAGTATGCCGTAATTCCTGTTGCAATACGGTTAAATACATCGTCTCTTGCCTGAGTACGAATTCTGGAAAAAATCCCCTGATTTTGCTGATAGGATGTTTGCGATATTATGAATGACTCACCTTCCTGTTCATGACTAAACAATCGCAAGTCATCTTTCGCGCCAGAAATAACGCGTTTTGCATAGCGTTTCAAATAATCCTGTTTTTCATGGGAGTTATAGATGCAAAGGATATGAAAAGGATAAATCCGGTTCATAACACGTCCCTCAAAGTTTGCAGAAATGTTCATCAAGGAAGTACTGACATCATCCGTATCATGCAACATACGTCCTCCTCATCTCGAATTATTTTATTTTATATTAACATAACCATTTGAATTTTTCCACAACTTAAGAAACATAATGAGAAGCTTTACTAATGTAGTTTGCTTATTACATTTGGCTGCCATAAACGGCACTACAATAGCACCGCATACAAGCAAATGTTATAAAGAAAGTGAAAGGTTTTATTCCGACGAGGCCTTCTCATCACGAAAAGTTACTTCTCCGTTAGCAAGCGAGTCAACTATGGCCAGTGATTCCACCTGAATGCCGCGGCTTCTCAAAATGGCGCCGCCGTCCTGAAAACCTTTTTCGATAACAATGCCAATCCCAGCAAGTGCCGACCCAGCCTGCTCCAGCATAGAGACCATTCCGAGCACTGCCTGGCCGTTAGCAAGAAAGTCATCAATAAGCAAAACGATATCATCTTTGGAAAGATAGTCTGTGGATACAGAAATCTGGTTTGATTCCTGTTTTGTAAACGAATAGACGTCCGCACTATAGAGGTGATCTGTCAACGTGAGGGACTTGCTCTTTCGGGCAAAAACAACCGGAACCCCCAATGACAGTCCTGCCATTACCGCAGGTGCAATGCCTGACGATTCGAGCGTCACGATCTTTGTAACACCTTCATTGGCAAAACGAGAGGTAAACTCTTCACCTATTTCCTGCATCATTATTGGATCAATCTGATGATTTAAAAACCCATCAACCTTTAACACAGATTCGGACACAACAACGCCCTCGTTCTCAATTTTTTGCTTTAATCGCTGCATGATGATCACCTTTCTGCAATCAGTATTTTAGTTGTCCCGCTAAGCAACAGCTGCCCCAATAAATAAACCCGGAAAACAGGCTTCCGCTCGTCTATGAGGAAAGCTTGTTTTCCGGGTTTAAACAATCCGAAACAAGATAAACGCCAGCTATATTGATAACGGCACCAGTACGACGCTTTCTTTCATAGTCAGTTCATTTACGGTGAACCGGTAGAAACTTGCAAGCCATATCCCTGCTGATATATGAAATGATACTTTTCAATTAATATGTAAATTGTAACACGGTGAACTGCAAAATCAACCCCAGCCGAAACAATCGTGCTTGTTAAACGATGTTGTTTGAAACGCCATTCGCTGCTATATAAGCTCTTTCTTATGCGAGAACAGGCATTTCGTCTATAATGACTATTAACGACATTGTTATATCTAAAAAAGGAGCATGTGCTATGAAAGCAGTTGTTATAGAGCAATATGGAAAAGCAGAGGAACTTATAGAAAGAGAGATGCCAAAACCAGAAATCAGTGAGAATCAAGTGCTGGTTGAACTTTATGCGACCTCCATTAACCCAATTGACTGGAAAGTCCGTGAAGGCTATATGAAAGACACAATTCCTTTACCGTTTCCTGCAATACTTGGCTGGGACGCAGCTGGTGTTGTTCGTGATACCGGAGCAAATGTGACAGACTTCCAAGCAGGCGACGACGTATTTGCCAGACCAGCTATGGAAAACGGGACATATGCTCAGTATGCAGCCATCGATGCCAATTTGCTAGCCAAAAAGCCTGCTGATATCTCCTTTCAGGATGCGGCAGCTGTCCCGCTGGCGGGCTTGACAGCCTGGCAATGTCTAGTAGACTTTTCCGCGATTCAATCTGGCGATAAAGTCCTCATTCACGCAGGTTCCGGAGGTGTTGGCAGCCTGGCAATTCAAATTGCTAAAAGTTTTGGTGCGTATGTTGTATCCACCGCAAGCGGCAAAAATGAAGCCTTACTGAAATCATTAGGGGTCGATGAATTTATTAATTATGAGCAAACTGATTTTGCCGATGTTGTCCAAGACGCCGATATTGTGCTCGATACACTCGGGGGTGACATACTCGAAAAAAGTCATGACATTCTAAAAGCCGGAGGACGCCTGGTGTCGATTGCCGGTGAACCTGATCAGAGACGAGCGGAAGCCAATCAGCTGAAAGCCGACTCGCTGTGGCTTAATCCGAATGGAAAACAACTCGCTCAATTAGGACAATTGATGGAACAAGGTGAGGTTAAACCGATTATAGGTCATACCTTCCCCTTGACACAGGAAGGTTTGCGTGAAGCGCATCGGCTGAGTGAAACACACCATGCCAAAGGGAAGATTGTCATTACTGAAAAATAGTGCCTTAATCGCACCAGTCGTTTTTCAATGTAAATATGAGATGAGTATGTATGTGAAAGCAATTGCCATAGATCAATACGGGGCGAGAAGAACAAATGGAAAAATAATCATCAAAACGAAGTAGACGAATCACTTAATAAAAGCAGCCGCTCCCCTCTATGTGGGAACGGCTGCTCCTATCATTCTCGTTATTTATCTTAGCAAACTGCAACAATTAATAGACCGCTGACACGCTAAAGTCAATTATTTAACGCCCGTGGGAACAGCCAAACCTAATTCTTTAGCCACACGCTCGCCCCAATCGGGATCCGCCTTATAGAAGTGCTCAATTTGACGCAGTTTAATATCATCACGTGTAACAGGACGCATATGGTCGGCAAAGTTCTGCACGAGACGGGCTTTTTCATCTTCACTCATCAGACGATAAAGATCTCCCGGCTGTGTATAATGATCATCACTCGTATAAGAGACACTATCAGCCATACCATCGACATCAAAAGGACTAACATTTACTGAACGATCTTCAACCGGTCCATTAATCGTGTTTGGTTCATAAACCGGATCACCGCCACCGTTGCCATCTACAGCCATATAGCCATCACGCTGATAATGGTTCGTTTCGACTTTCGGACGGTTAACAGGAATTTGCTGATGATTCGTTCCTAAACGGTAACGCTGTGTATCCGAGTAGCTGAATAAACGGCCCTGCAGCATTTTATCAGGTGAGGTTTCAATACCTGGCACCAGATTTGCTGGTGAGAAGGCTGCTTGTTCAACATCAGCAAAAAAATTCTCAGGATTGCGATTTAATACCATTTTACCAACCTCAATAAGCGGATAATCCTTATGGGAAACGGTTTTGGTTACATCAAAAATATCCCATTTATACGTTTTGTAATCTGCATAAGGAATAATTTGGACATATAGTGTCCAGGAAGGACTATCTCCTTTTTCAATCGCATTATAAAGATCTTCCCGGTGATAGTCCGGCTCTTTGCCTGCAAGCTCATCAGCTACATCAACATCAAGACCTTTAACGCCCTGATCACTGATAAAGTGATACTTAATCCAGTATGCCTCACCTTGCTCATTGACCCATTTATAGGTATGGCTGCCATAACCATTCATGTGCCGATATGTGGCAGGGATGCCGCGGTCACCATGCAAATAAGTAATCTGGTGCAGTGATTCCGGTGACTGTGACCAGAAATCCCAGACCATATCTTTATCTTTTAATCCTGTGCGCGGATTCCGTTTTTGTGAATGGATAAAGTCAGGAAACTTAATCGCGTCACGAACGAAAAAGAGAGGCGTATTATTCCCAACCATGTCATAGTTGCCTTCATCAGTATAGAATTTCAACGCAAAACCGCGCGGATCCCGGACAGTGTCAGCAAAGCCCTGTTCACCGGCAACAGTAGAAAAACGGGCAAACATCTCTGTGCGCTTGCCTTTGTCACTCAGGAAATCAGCTTTGGTATATTTAGAGATCTCATCATTGGTTACTTCAAAGTAGCCAAAAGCGCCGGCGCCTTTAGCATGCACAACACGCTCAGGAATACGCTCACGATCAAAATGAGCTATCTTTTCCAGAAAATGAACATCCTGAACGAGCGTCGGGCCTCTTTCACCTGCCGTAATTGAATTTTGATTATCACCAACGGGGGCTCCGGAAGCAGTTGTGATACGTTTCTTTTCATTACCCATGTACTTGAACACCTCTCCCTAAATGATTTTCGACTGCTTACTATTATAATAGATATCTGGTTAAAGTCAATACTTTATAATAATCATTTTAAATAGCGAACGACTCCTAGCGGTCCAATTTATGTATCGCTGGTTTTAAGCTAACTATGAGGCACTCAGAACTAAAGTGTCATAAGTTCTTTGCTATAGCCATATCGCGAACAAATTCACGAAAATCAGCTAGCTGGAAAGCTCGCTCAACGTGAATTTCCTATCTTTAAAATATTGTAACACTTTTAGCTGATTATCACCAAACAAGTTATACTGAGAATGTTTATCAAGTTCGTCTGGCACTCTTAAATCCAGCGCAAGCGCGCATTTGTCAGTTAAAAAACAATTTAAAATAAAAGCACGCAAACTTCCTTTCATGATGCTCAGAAGCTGCGTGCTGATAACGTGTATTAAAAATGCTTATCATTCTGATTTAAGATGCCGTGCATTTAACATTGTCACTTGGACACAAAAGTATTCAAGTATTCCCAAAAACGCCATGGATACGCTTTGGCTTCGCCGCTATTTTGAATGCCAATCCGCGGTCCCGAAGCAATATCAGCTGCATCCAGACTTTTTCCACGAGCAATCCAGAGTGGATGCTGATCGAGTTTATGTCCATAATCATCCATCGTAATATTGAGTGCTTTGGTTAATTTACCAGGACCATTTGTCCAATGTTTTTTCTTCGTAATCTTTGACCGCCGCTGTGCTATGAGATCTTGCCCATAATAAGGTTCCACAGCCCGGATCAATACAGCTTCCGGTTCATCAGTGCCGCCGCTCACTATATTTAAAAGACAATGGGTATGCATTGTATACGTATAAACATAGCCGGCTTCACCAAACATAATCTCGGTACGTTTTGTACGGCGATGATTAAAACTGTGTGCCGCCCGATCATTGGGTCCTAAATATGCTTCTGTTTCCACAATATAGCCACCAGTCAGTCCCTCTTCAGTTTCCTTCAGCAGCATATGACCCAGCAGTGATTGTGCCAGCTGAAGAGTTGGCTCGCTATAAAATGATAAAGGCAGTGATTTTGGTCTCATATCCCGATTAAGCACCCTTTCACCTGTGTCTGGGTTGTACATGAATTTTGATCCACTAAATAACGTTAGCGTTTTTCCAGCAGATAATTAAAATTCAGCTTCTTATTTAATGCATGCATAATTGGCATCCCAATTGCCATAATACCAAATTCCCCTAAAGCCAATGTCAGCCAGGTGAACAAAAATGGCAAGTCAGCAGCCAGATAAAGTTCAAACGCTATGATAAACATCATAAATGTGAAAACAATTGTGTTGATGATAAACAGGGTCCACTTATGTTTTATAAATTTGGCCAAAAATATAACGATACTAAGAGACAGTGCTGTGTGGGCTACACCGAATGTTAAATCATAAATACCCGTTGGCGAGAACAAATTAGTCAAGAGGACACCCAGTACAATCCCGAAAAAATACTTTTTGTTGAATATCACGAGGTGATTAAAGATCTCAGGAATGCGAAACTGAATGCTTCCGAAGGCAATAGGTGCTGCAACCAATGACACCGCGACATATGCTGAGGCCACAAGCGCATTGGTGACTAGTGTTTTAATAGTCACGTTGGTCACTCCTTAGTTTTTGTGACGTGGGATGGTTTCGAACCACGGTTTGAAGAAATCCTTCAAAGCGAATCTATTATACCTGAAAGTTGTGACCATGTATAGTGCATCTAAGTCATTTGTCCATCCAGCCCAGAAGTAAATGGTTAAATTTCCCGTAAGTTATGACTGCCAAACCTTAAAATGAATGCTTTTAGTTTGAATAGATGCTAAAAGTGGCTACAATTGCATTTGACTAACAAGCTTACTTCCAGGAGGCTAAATTAATGGAGACCATTTTATTCATTGAAACAGGTATGGGTATCGATGTGCATGGCCAGGACGTCAATGTTGCATCAGAACGGGCTGTAGTCAATGCCATCCATTACAACTCCATGCCCGGTATCAAAAACATGCTGCCAGATCAGAACCTTGATAACATGCAAATCACTGTCAAACTTGCGATTCCTGAGGACCAGGATCAATTGGATGCAGCTAAAATCAAAACACTCATTCCATATGGAGATGTGACTGTTAATATCATGAACGGTGGTATGGCAACAACAAGCGGCATTTATTTAGAAGACCAGCAGGACAAAAATGATGTCATGTATATTGTGAATGCTGTAGTGGAAGTTGGCTGCTAGTGAACAGTCTTTATGTATATTTTGGCGTTTCCAGGGAATTATAGTATTAACTGTTTAAAAGAGGTGAATCCTTATGGGAATAGCTAATATCGGTATACCCGGTCTGATTCTGATTGTTGTTCTTGCACTGATCATTTTTGGACCGAAAAAATTGCCTGAAATCGGTAAAGCATCAGGACAGACACTGCGTGAATTTAAACAGTCTGCTGGTGATTTGGTTACAGATGACGATAGCCGGTCTCCTGCAGACCAGCAGGAGAAGGAGAAAACTGACAGTTAAGACTGCCTTTGTACTGATACGATCAAGCAGAATTGACCATATAAAAGAACTGTTCCATAATAACTTGGAACAGTTCTTTTTATGCTCAAACATTAAGTCCCGGCTACATGCGGTTGGACCGAATAATCATGATAACCATGAGAATAAACATGAGCATAGCCACAACAGCACCAATTTCTATAATCGGCAAATCCCAGATAATCGTGCTTTTACCAAGAACGGCATACCCAATAATCAGGCCCGCCATAATAATGCTGAAAGCAAGCATTAAAATACTGAATGTAATACGATTTGTAATCTTATCAAGACGACGCATGATTTGGCTGACGTGTTTAACATTAATGTCCAGACCAATTCGGCCTCGTTTGACAGCCGTCATCACATCTTTCAAATCTCTGGGCATGTCCGTTAGAATATCGATATTCTCCCCAATTTCAGCCAGAGAATTTCTTAAAAGTTCACGAGGATGATACCGCTTTTGCAGCAATTTGCGGGCATAAGGTTCAGCCGCCCGCATTAAACTGAACGCTGGATCAAGTCGTCCCAGCACACCTTCAAGGGTCAGTACAGCTTTACTGATCATAACAATTTCGGTCGGGATTTTAATGTGATGATGGTTAACAACACTAAAAATCCCTGTAATAATCTGACCCAGACTGAGATTGCGAACTTTGACATTTTCATATCGCTGGTGCAGCTGATCAAGATCACGTTTCAGCGCTTCGGTATCGGTATCCTCCTCTATGATATCCATTTTGGTAAAGGTCTTAATCATTGCATCTGTCTCACCTTGATACAAGTTCACAATGATTGCTGCGAAATGCCGTTTCAGTTTTTCACTAATCCGCGCTGTCTCACCAAAATCCAGAAACGCTATGGTATTTTGCGGCATAACGAAAATATTGCCTGAATGCGGGTCAGCATGAAAGAAACCATAATCAAGAATTTGCCGCAGCATGGCATCTGACAGACGTTTCGCAATTAACTTGCGATCATAACCCTTCTCATCGAGTTCCTCAATTTCCGAGACTTTAATACCGCTTATATTTTCCATTGTGAGCACTTTTTCGGTTGTGAAATCCCAATAGATTTCCGGAAATTTCGTGTATATATGATGTCCTGACTGTTCGGCCAGATGTTCAGCATTACGCCCCTCAATGAGGTAATCAAGTTCATTTCGCAGCGTCATAGCAAGCTCATCCACGATATCCGTAAGCCGGTAATGCTGGGCCCAAGCCATCCGTTCTTCCAGCAGACGAGCAATCCCAGCGACAATTTCCAAATCTGTTTCCATCTGAGGCTTAAGACCCGGACGCTGCACTTTAACAGCCACATCTTCGCCTGTTAAAAGCTGTGCGGCGTGCACTTGACCAATAGAGGCGGTGGCCAGAGGGGCACTGCTGATGAATGTAAATAAATGATCCAGACTGTCATCAAATTCAGATTCAATCGTATTCTGCACGTTCGCAAAATCGATAATGGGAGCATGATCCTGCAGCTTCTCGAGTTCAGCAGTAATTTCTTCAGGCAGCGTGTCATAGCGGGTGCTCGCAATCTGCCCAAGCTTAATAGCTGTTGGTCCAAGCTCCTGCAGGGTGAGCCGCAGCTGTTTGCCCATACTTCTCATGTTCTTATTTTCTTCTGTGGAGCCTTTCTTTTTCACCGTACCGCGGTCTGTCAATCCAATTTGCGACAGAAAATAACCAAACCCATGCTTAATCAGTGCGTTGATAATTTCCCGGTAACGCCTTGTATGTCGAAGGCCTTTTCCAAGCATTTTACACCAACTCCCGTTTTTAAATCATCGTGTCACATGAGTTAGACAGTCAACCCTTTCCCTAAGGCTGAACGTTTAAACACAGAACTTGTCGGATACTCTGACGAATCGAGCGAGCAGATCCGCCGGAATGAGATCATGATCGCTTTTTCGCACAAGACTGCAAAAGTAACACCATGCTATGTCACCGTGATCGCGGTCCGGCTGTAGCCTTCTTTCGTTTTGAGTACATCCAGGCGTGCAGGAAACATGGTTTTCAAATCCTCAACATGGGAAATCACACCAATAATTCGACCAGATCTCTGCAGATCAATTAATGTTTCAATCGCTTTATTCAGCGATTCGTCATCGAGCGAGCCAAACCCTTCATCGATAAACATCGTTTCAATCGAAACACTTCCTTGAAAACTCTGGATAACATCCGACATACCCAGTGCCAGACATAAGGAGGCATTAAACTTCTCACCGCCTGATAAGGTCTTGACATCACGTGTCTGTCCTGTATAAGCATCATAGATATCGAGTGCGAGACCACTTTGTCTGCCATGGGTTTCCTGACGGTCACTGCGCATCAACTGAAATTGACCGTTTGTCAGCCCTTTCAGTCGCCCGTTAGCTGCTTTAATGATCCGCTCCAGATATTCGATTTGCAAATAGCGTTCAAATGAAATTTTTTCCTCGTTTTGTCCCCGCAGTATATCATATAAATCCGTGACGGTGGCCAATTCTTTCTCACGTGCAGCGACCTGCTCATGTGTCTCTGCAATATGTGTTCGCAAATCCACAGCTTCCTCATGATAGCCTTTGGACATGTTTAATTGCTTCAACGCTGATTCATAGGCCTCTTTCCATTGCTCAAGCGCTGTTTGTATGACAGCTAAATCGGCTTTTTGTTTGCCTTTTAGTGACTCCTGCAAATCACTGACGACTTGTTTCAGTGCTGACAATTTTTCGTTAAATTGCTGAATCGATGTTTTTAACTCTGAACGGTCAGCTTCTGAAAGTTTAGCCTTTTGGTACGTGTCTTCAGATGCAAAACCGGCATCCGCAACGGCTGTGTGAAAAGCTGTTTCCGCTTGTTCCCGCCTGCGCTGTGTTTCTGTGAGCTGCGACTGCGTATGTGTCAGATTAGCTGCTGCTTTTGTCGCGTCATCCTTTGCCTGCTGGAGCTGTGTCTGTGCATCTTCCCAGGCTTTTTCCAAACGTGTTTGCTGCGCCGTTAGCTCATTAATTTGTCTTTGCAGCTCCGATAACACACGAACTTCTTCGGGAATGCGGCTAATCTGTTCTTCATAGGCAGTCTTCTTCTTTTCATAGGCTGTCTCTTGTTCCTGCCGGTATTTATCCAGCTCTTCTTTTTTTGTCTCTAACTGTTTTTTTGCTTCAATTTCGTTCGTATAAGTTTGTTTAGCCTGCTGAAGTTTTTCCTGTTGCTTGAGACGTTCATCGACGTCCTGTTTCAGCTGCTTCCCCTGTGTTTCCAGCGTATCTTTCACCGAAGAAGCATTTTCTGGCTGAATGTGGTATTGCTGGAGCGTCTCCTGCTTGTCCTCAAGCTGCATCCTGTTGGATTTTTGCGTGGTTACAGCGTCACGATATGCACGGTCTTGATTATCCAGTTCCTGCTTCAAAGCAGTGAGCTTCTCCTGGGTCACAGCTCCCCCTTTTCCGTCCGCTTTATTCGGGTGCTCAAGACTGCCGCACACAGGACATGCCTCACCATCATGGAGCTGGGCAGCCAGAACGCTCGCCTGATTGTGCATCCAATCCTGTTCCAGCCGGTTATACTGCTCTTTCTTATGACGATAAGCAGCTTCGCAGGTTTTCACATCCCGGTCCAGCTGTGCCTGAGTTTGTTCCAAGTCGAGAAACTGCATAACGAGCTTTATTTGATCGCGCTTATCGTTCAATGCTTGCTGTTTTTCCGGTAATTGACTGACTGCCTGATCCATCTCTTGAATGGTTTTCGTCACGTTTTCAATTGATAAATTTTTTGCTTCCACCTGTTTGGTCATCTGGTCTAAGTCAGCAGATGCCTGCTGGGCCTGCTTTTTCAAACGTTCCACTTGCTGTTTGCGCTCATCAATTTCCTGAACCACAGGCAAAAACTCCTGCAGCCGGTCCAGCTTCTTGCGTACTTCCTCGCGTTTTGTCTCGTTGTCTGCCTCACGGTTATAAACAGTCCTGGCTTGTTCCAACTGCGTTTCAGCCTGTTGACTCCGAGTCTGGGCCTGTTCAAGAGCCTGCATCTTGTCCTGCTCGTCTTTCCGCCAGTCAGCAGTTTGTTTTTCATATGGCTCGAGATGGCTGGCCTTCTCCGCCGCTTCAAGTTTCTGTTCCTGAACTTTCATAGCTGAAGTTTGCTCTTGCAATTCGGCCAGTTCAGCTTTTTTCTGCTCCAGCTCCTGAAAGCGGTCGTTCAAGGCCTTTGCAGTATGGTATTCAGATTGTTTCTTATGATGAGCTGTATAGGCTTGTTCGTACCTTTTCTGATCAGCTGCCATCTGATACTGGTAAAATTGAATCTCTTCATCCAGACCCTCCACGATCTGATTGACATTATAATACGTCTCAGCGAGCACCTGAAACAGCAACGAATTGTCTCGTTGTGGCAGTGAAGCAGAAATCGTCTGAATATAATGATCGCGCATTTGTTTTTCCTGCAAGAATGTCTGCTGGATAGTGTCTTTTTTCTGTTTAAGCCGGTCGTTTAATTGCTGATATGATTCCGTTTTAAAAATCCGCCGTAAAATAGCTTCTTTGTTTTCTGTTTCGGAGGTTAATAGTTTGCGGAATTCACCTTGTGGGAGCATGACAATCTGTTTGAACTGATCCTGAGAAAGCCCAATAAGTGTTTCAACTTTTTGATTGATTTCGGAGACCATCTGCCGATCAACACAGGGGAATTCTGCTCCGTCCACTTGTTCATAAAACTCATACCGCTCACCAGTCCGCGTTTTATTGCCCTGCTTCACATGCCCCAGCTGGCGCAGGATACGATAATAGTGACCATTTAAGGAAAATGTCAATTCAACAGATGTATGTGTATCATCATCAGCAAAATCACTGCGGAGCATCCGATAATCTTCCCGGTCCGATCCGCTGGCGCTTCCATACAAAGCAAAACAGATACCATCAAAAATGGTTGTCTTGCCTGCACCGGTATTCCCTGAAATAATGAACAGACGATGCTGATTAAGTTGAGTGAAATCAACGGTTTCGGTTGATTTATACGGACCGAATGCCGTCATGGTTAATGTCAGTGGTTTCAAGCGGCGTCTCCCCTTTTCTGTGTCAAGTCTGCTCCGTCAGCCTTTCGTTAGAATGACCGACTATTCCGGTATCATCTTCAGTCTGCAGCAAGTCGTCTAAAGCTTCTTTAAAAATAGCTTCTGTCTCCTCACCGGCATCGGTTCCTTTCACTTCTTTATAAAAAGATCTAAAAAGATCCACAGTGCTCATATCGCTGCGGTTCACTGACGGTTGCTGATCTGCCGTCACCGCAGAAAAGCCGTCGTTTTTCCGTTCCACATGCATGGCATTGGGATAAACAGATCTAATCCGTTCCATAGGTGATAGAACAGGCGCCTGATCCAGCAGCCGGACAAATACATAGTCATCATTAACTGGATGCATCAGCAAGTTATCCATCGTCGCCTCAACGGTTCGCATCTCGCGCTCGGGTATAAAGGTGCGTTTGTCGATTGATACCTGACCGTCAGCATCCAGCTCCACAATGGAAAAACCTTTTGACTGATTCTCCTCAGAGATAGAATATTTGAGAATCGAACCCGAATACCGCACCGTTTCATGAGCAACATGATGCGCATGGTGCAAGTGGCCAAGCGCTGTATAATCAAAAGGTGCAAAGAGACGCGAAGCCACGTACTCAGCTCCGCCAATTGAAAGCGGCCGCTCAGAATCACTCGTATTCTCTTCTTCCTCGCCGTAGGGGGTGACAAACGCGTGGCCTACGTAAACATGACGTGCATTTGGATCCATTTGCGCTTGGAGATCATTTACAACCCGCGCCGTTGCGTCGTTATGGGTACGGATGCTTTCGTCCTCCAGGTTTGTGCGGACAATACTCGGATCACAGTAGGGCATCAGATGGAAGTGAACCGGTCCATGTTCATCGTTTAAACTAACGGGATCCGGAATTCCGGTAAATGTTCCTGCTATATGCAATCCATGCTGTTTCATAATCGTGGTTCCGAAGTTGAGACGGCTCGGACTGTCATGATTGCCTGCCACTGCCAGGACAGGTGTTTCTAAGTCAAGAACAATTTTGCTTAAAACATCATCCAGCAGATGCACCGCTTCAGTCGGCGGTACAGCACGATCATATAAATCACCAGCAACAATCACAGCATCAGGCTTTTCATCTTTAATGGCCTGCAACAGCTGATCCAGCACATAACGCTGGTCCCCTGTCATGTACACGCCCTGGACGAGCTTACCCAAATGCCAGTCCGCCGTATGGAATAGTTTCATAGGCTTGTCTCCTCCGATCAATCATTCTTATCATCTATTATAGTACAAAAAGCATTGCTCGTGTGAATAAGTGAAAAATAATATGCAACCACGGTATCATCTTTCGCACTTGTCTATATTAAAAAGCTGCAAACCCTGAAACAAGGTCTGCAGTGTCACTTCACGTTTTCTGATGCCATTCATAAGGCGTTTCCTGATAAACATAATAATTTAACCAGTTGGCGAATAATAAATGGCTGTGTGAACGCCACATATGCGGCGGTTGTTCATTTATATTATCATTGGGAAAATAATTTTCCGGCAATGGCGTCGCTGCCCCTTTTGCCCGGTCACGTTCATATTCCTCACGAAGCGTGGTCGCATCATACTCCAGATGACCCGTGACCATAATGTTTTGGGCATCGTCAGATATGATGATAAACGGTGCCCCATCCTCAGACGCTGCCAGTAATGTCAAATTGGTATGGGCTTCAACAGCTTGTTTGGACACCCCGGTAAATCGTGAATGTGGGGCATGGAAAATATCATCAAAGCCATGCATAAGTTTCACACGCGTATCTTGAACATAGTGCTTATAAATACCAACATACTTCTCGGGCAGATCATATTTGCTAATGCCATAATGATAATACAGACTTGCCTGGGCACCCCAGCAAATATGCAGGACAGACGTTACATTGTTTTCGGCCCAGTCCATAATTGTTGTGAGCTCATTCCAATAAGTAACATCTTCAAAGGCTAATTGTTCCACTGGAGCACCTGTAATGATCAATCCGTCAAACCGTTGCGTTTTTATATCGTTAAATGTCGTATAAAAATTATCCAAATGATAGGCGCTTGTATGTGTCGGCTGGTGTGTTGCCGTTTGCAGAAAACAGATATTAACCTGCAGCGGTGTATTGCCCAGCAAACGGAGCAGTTGCAGTTCCGTGCGTTCTTTTTCCGGCATAAGATTTAAAATTAATATATTAAGAGGGCGGATATCCTGCGTCTGAGCCCTGTCTTCATCCATAACAAAGATATTTTCCTGCTTTAATGCGTCACTCGCAGGCAATTCTTTTGAAACATTGATCGGCAACCGTCACCACTCCTTTAATTTACACGATTAAGTTCTTTCCATTATAAAAGCAGATGGTGAAAATCACAATCATTTCACAGAATATTTATTAAACAATCGAACAAGTTTTCCAGGCATATCAAGCATGGTAACCTGTCATTAGAAAGGGGTGTGACACTTTGATCAAAGATATCCGCCTGCTAAGCAGTAACGATTTTTCATACTTTGATGCTATGGAAACCGGTATGGATTCTGACTATATTTCATCTATCTTTGCTGATCTTACGACAGGCGACAATCGCTTATACGGTTTATTCCTAGATGGCCGAATGATCGTCCTGTGCGGCTATTCCATTTATGCCAAGCATTATGCAATGCTCGGACGGCTAAGAAGTGACCAGCGATTCAGTGGAAACGGCTATGCGACCGAATTAGTAACTTATGTTTTGAAGGAGGCACAGAAACTTTCCGGCATTCGGTGGATCGGAGCAAATACAGAGGAAGATAATGTACCGGCCCGGCGTCTATTAAAACGCCTTAATCTGGCACCATACCTACCGCTGTATGGTGCAACGGCAGAGGATACAACCGTTCTGGAATCAGGCTCTCATTCCTGGCAGCCTATCACACGTTTAGCGCGCAAACGCGAATGGATTGACAAGCTTTACATCCAAACCGGAGCGATTTTTCCATATGAATGCTTTTATCCGTTTCCCGCATCAGACGATTTATTTTCAAATGATATCCTAAACCAATGGTCTTTTTATGAGAACGATGATCGCACACGGTTTGTGATCACAAAATACGATCGTAAAAAATATCATCTGTTACATGTCGTTTACCCGTGGCGGGATGTCACTTCTCAGCCAGGCTTGTGGGAAACAATCAGGCATGACTATGTGAAGCTGAAACAGCACACAAATGAAACTGCCTACATATGGATAGATTTAACGAAGGATAACATTCAGACGCTCCCGGACAATCATCCATTCCAATTATCTGCACCGTGGATCTTACATGGTATGCCTGTAACATAGCCTGAACAAAAAAAGCCCGGAGCAGTATTAAACTGCTCCGGCCTTTGGAAGCTTATCGTTTACTCCGTTAACAACGGGTAATAGCCTTCTTCATTATGTGTTTCTCTTCCGACTAGTGGCGGATTAAACACACAGATCATACGCATTTGCGACGTTGCACGCAAAATATGCTTATCGTGTTCATCTAAAAGATACATCGTGCCTGGCTTAATGTCATAAACATCACCAGTCTGCACCTTTTCGATTGTGCCCTCGCCTTCAATACAATAAACCGCTTCGATGTGATTCTTATACCAGAAATAATTTTCAGTGCCCGCTTTAATAATTGTATCATTCATACTGAAGCCGACACCGTCTTGTTTCAGTATGAACCGGCGGCTTGACCAGTTTTCATCAGACGTTTCATCATCGGTGCCAACCAAATCATTCAGTGATTTGACAATCATTTAATAGTGCCTCCTTTAGTTCGATTTCACCTGCTGTATTTATGGGTTCAGGGCTGCTTTAATGCTCTCATCTAAGATGCTCAGACCCTGCTGAAGACCCTTTTCGTCTATGATTAGCGGAGGGAGGAATTTAATAACCTCATCCTGCGGCCCGGACGTTTCAATAATCAGACCGCGCTGAAATGCTTCAGAACAAATGACATCCGTCAGTTCAGGCTTTGCAACAGCGATCCCCTGCATAAGACCTCTTCCGCGATGCGTTGCTTTAAGTTCAGGATACTTGTCAATAATCGCTTGAATTCCCTTGTGCAGGCTAGATCCTTTTTCCTTAATTGCATGGCTGAAGTCATCTGTCTTCCAGTAATCGAGAGCCTCAATGGCACCGATGAACGCCAGATTGTTGCCGCGGAATGTACCATTATGCTCGCCAGGGCCCCATTGATCAAATTCTGGCTTGATCAGTGTCAGAGCCATTGGCAAACCGGCACCGCCAATTGATTTTGATAAGCAGACAATGTCCGGGTCAATGCCGGCCGGTTCAAAACTGAAGAATGTGCCTGTTCGGCCGCACCCTGCCTGAACATCATCAATAATCAGCAATATGTCCCAGCGTTTACAAAGTTCTTCAACTTTTTTCAACCAGTCCATTCTTGCCGCATTAATACCGCCTTCACCCTGGACTGTTTCCAGAATGATAGCTGCTGGAAGAGCTACACCGCTCCCCCCATCTTCCAAAAACCGCTCCAGATAAGCGATTGAGTCCTGATCTTCCATATAATTATCAAAGGGCATCGATACAGCATGGTGCAACGGAATACCGGCGCCGTGGCGCTTAAACGAATTGGCCGTCACAGACAACGAACCAATCGTCATACCGTGAAATGCGTTTGTAAAGCTGATGACCGTATCGCGCCCTGTCACTTTCCGGGCAATTTTTAGGGCACTTTCCACCGAATTCGTTCCGGTCGGTCCGGGAAACATAACTTTATAGTCAAGATTCCGGGGTTCAAGAATAACCTCCTTGAATCGTTCCAGGAATTCCTTCCGTGATGTTGATCCCATATCAAGACTATGAAGAATACCGTTATTTCGAATATAGTCAATCATTTTTTCCTGCATGCTGTCATCGTTATGTCCATAGTTCAGGACACCAGCACCTGCGAAAAAATCAATATACTCGTTATCGTCTGTATCCCAGATTTTATAGCCTTTCGCTTTTGCAAAAACAGTCGGCCAGCCCCGGCTGTAACTTCTGACGGTTGACTCCAGTTCTTCAAACGACTTCATTTTGTCAGTTTCAGTTACTGTTGTTGTCACCATTTCACCCTTCCACTTCTATTTTGTCTTTTTGAATTGGTCCGATCTTAAACAAGCGTTCATCCTCATGACCTTCTCGCGGAAAATCATTGGCTGTAAAGTAGTCATGAATTAAACATTTGGTACGCAGTTTTTTCGCAAGTCCTTTAAACAGCTGCTGAGAAGCGATGTTCGACGGTGAGACCGTTGCCTCGACGTGATTGACCTCTTCACATCCTTCGCGTTTAAGCAGCTGGTACAGCATGCGTGTAGCCAGGCCGCTGCCGCGTTCCGATTCATCTACAGCAACTTGCCAGATGAATAATGTCTCCGGCTCATCGGGATGAATAAACCCCGAAATAAAGCCCACAATCTTCTCATCACGTTCCACCACCACAGATGTCTCCGAAAAAATTTCGCACCACATGAGGTAACTGTAGGAAGAATTAAGATCCAGAACTCCCGTCTGATTAATAAGTTCCCAGACGCTTGCTCCATCTTCCTTGCTGGGCTTGCGAAAACCCAAATCCACTTCCTTTTCCTTCGTAACAGTCATGCCTTGATCACTACTGTTTAAGATGCTTCCACCTCCAAATTTTTTGAAAAAGCATTCCTATTAAGAATAAACAAAAAAGCGGCAGGCGTCAAAGCTGTTTAATCAGCATGACGGTTGTTTAAACATAATGGCTTATCACTAAGAGCACATAAGTGGCTTAAGGTAAAAAATGCTCCCATATTGTTGGAAATAAACGGACGTTTTCAATTTCAGCAGGATGCCACATTGCTCAGGCAATCTTCATGAAGACTGGCAGCAAGCATTATTTGGCGAATTCAGCATCTATTGCTATAAAATTTTATTTAAAAATTCCTGTGTGCGTTCTAACTGCGGATCAGAAAAAATCTTTTCTGGTATACCCTCTTCAACGATCATGCCATCGTCCATAAACAGGACCCGGTCACCTACTTCCCGGGCAAATCCCATTTCATGGGTGACAACAAACATCGTCATACCTTCGTTTGCCAGCTGTTTCATCACAGCCAGCACTTCACCAACTAATTCAGGATCCAATGCAGATGTTGGTTCATCAAACAGCATCATTTTCGGCTCCATTGCCAATGCTCTTGCAATAGCAACCCGCTGCTGCTGGCCGCCGGACAATTGCTGTGGATATTGGTCAGCTTTGTCGGCCAGACCAACCTTCTCCAGCAACGTCAGACACCTTTCACGTGCTTCTTTTTCACTGATTTTGCGTATTTTTACAGGCGCAAGCATCAGATTTTCAATCACTTTTTTATGCGGAAAAAGATTGAATTGCTGAAAAACCATCCCCACTTCAGCCCGGACGTGATTAATGTCGGTTGCCGGATCCGCCAAACTGCGCCCATCTACTACAACCTCACCAGCCGTAATGGACTCCAGCAAATTTAAACAGCGCAGAAATGTGCTTTTCCCGGATCCACTTGGGCCGATCACACAGACAACTTCTGACGGATCAATCCCGCAATTAATTCCCTTTAAAACGTCAGTGTTCCCGAATGATTTATGCAGATCAGTAACCTGAATCATTAGATATCCAGTCTCCTTTCAGTTCGCTGTAAAATAAAAGACAATGTCAGTGTAACCGCTAGGTAGAAGACAGCTACCGTTGTATAAATTTCCACCGCATTAAAATGGTTGGCGGCAATCAGACGCCCCTGAAAAATCAGCTCTGGAACAAGAATAACTGAAAGAAGTGAGGTATCCTTAATACTAATGATGAACTGGTTCCCAAGGGGAGGAATCATTCGCTTGAATGCCTGTGGCCAGATAATATGACGCATTGCCTGGCCATGATTAAGTCCGAGTGAACGTCCCGCCTCCATTTGACCAGGATCAATCGACTGCACAGCACCGCGCACAATTTCTGCAATATAGGCACCTGAATTCAGTGCAATAACAATAATACCGGCTGTAACAGAACCTAACTCAAAACCAATAATGAGCGGCAGAGCGTAGTAAATCCAAATAGCCTGAACAAGAACAGGCGTTCCGCGTATCACTTCGATGAACACGACCGAAACACTCCGTACGAACTTGTTAGCCGCAATCCGTCCCATTCCAAATAAACCGCCTAATATAAATCCGATAACAAGGCCAACAACAGATATCAGTAATGTATACAGCAGTCCGGTCAGCAGCTGCGGTAAAAAATCAACCACCCCGGCCCAGTTGAATCTTCCTATCATGTGACCACCTCTTCTGAAAATTTGCTTCAAAATAAGAAAAACTAAGACCTATCACTACTTCCTGCGCGGGGGATAAGTCTTAGTTTGCTCCAGTTTTAAAAACACGTTTTCACTTATTTATTCAGGACTTTTGCCAAACCACTCTTCGTAAATCTCATCATAAGTACCGTTCTCCTTTATTGTTTCCAGGGCGTCATTAACAGCAGTCACTAGCTTTTCCTGTCCTTCAGATATTGCAATAGCATAATCTTCAGCTTGATATAAGTCACCGACAACTTTTAGATCGTCGCCTGTTGTCTGAATATAATAATTAACGTTTGGAGCATCATACAGAACGGCATCATCACGACCGTTTTCTACAGACAAATAGGCCTGGTCCAGCTGTTCATATTGCTGGGGATCAGCATCATCAATACTGCTTTTGATAAAGTCCGCACTTGTCGAACCAAGGCGTGTCGCAATTGATTTACCTTCAAGATCGCCAAGACCATTAATCGACTCATTGTCAGCTGCCACACCAATAGCCAGACCTGATTCATAATATGGGTCACTGTAATCAATCTTCTTCTTGCGCTCGTCAGTGATCCCGATGCCGGCAACCGCCATATCAAACGAGCCTGTCTGCAGACCTGGAATGATACCATCAAAATTCGTTACTTCCAATTCAATATCAAATCCGACCTCATCAGCGACAGCATTAATTAAATCGATATCAAACCCGACATACTCACCGTCCTCTTCAAATTCAAAAGGAACAAACGAGGAGTCAGTGGCCACTGTATACGTGTCCTTCAATTCACCAGAAGCTTCCGAGTCGTCAGAACCACAAGCACCCAGCAAGCTAATCAGCCCGATACCTGCAACACCAGCAATGAGCCATTTGCGTCCTTGTTTTAACAAAAAAGCCCTCCTATGCATTTATTTACGCGCGCAAATAAACTATATTAAATGTCCTGCAGTGTCCTGTCAGCATGTTTTGGCATATTGATACAAGCGTATGATTGGCTGGGCGTTAACATGCCAATCACTTTTAATAGTGATAAAGGAACGTACTATAGCAGAGGAGAGAGACAGGTATCAAATTAAAGATAAAAAGCTGCTGTCGTAAAAATTGTCTTTTTCCATAAGTTTATGCACCATAAGCCCAATGTCTGATAGGTCTGATCGATAAAATTCTGTCCTGTTTGAACGTTCTGATTCGCCGTCGTGTGAAACAGAACGCCGTGACTGCTGTCCCTTGAACGCCGTGCACACGGATGATTCGCTGACTCACGTGATTGCGGGCATCAAGATAAATGATTTCGAACTTATTTCCAGTTTGTACGGCCCTTTGCAGCAAACGATTCATAAGCATCACCTTTACACAAGAACATTTGATCCCAAAGTAACATGACCGCCAGCTGTTATCAAACATATGTTCTCATATCATTATAAAAAACCTTAAGACCTGCCGCACAGGCCTTAAGGTTTTTTAAACGCTAAGTGCTGTTAAGCTTCTCCGGAAATCACCTCAAGAATGATCTTTCCGATATTGCTGTTGGTTTCCATATACTCGTGAGCTTCATTCGCCTCATCAATTGGAAAAATGCGGTCAATAACCGGGCGAATGCTGCCCCGCTCAAGCTCATTTGTCACCACTCTGGTAAATTCCTTGCTCAGTTCAGCCTTATAAGCATCACTTCTCGGCGTCAGCAACGTCCCCGTAAGCTGAACGTATTTAGACATAAGCGGCATTAAATCGGCACTTGACAGCTCGCTGCCACCGAGAACACCAATCAATACCCAGCGGCCGCCTTCTTTAATGCTTGCCAGGTTCTTGTCCCAGTAGCGGGCACCGACGAAATCAAGAATCACATCCACGCCTTGTGCGTTGGTTGCTTCCTGTACAGCATCCGCAAATGATTGTTCCTTATAATTAATCAGGACATCTGCGCCAAGTTCGCGGCAAAATTGCAGTTTTTCCTCTGAACCAGCTGTCACAATCACCTGCGCATCACGAAGTTGTTTAGCTAATTGAATAGCAGCAGTCCCGACACCACTGGCACCTGCATGAATTAAGACCGTCTCCTGGTACTTTAATTCAGCAATCCAGAACAGTGTTTGATAAGCTGTGAGAAAAACTTCCGGAATGGCAGCTGCTTCAGCAAACGATAATGATTGAGGAATGGGCATCGCGCGATCAGCCGGCATCACGGCATATTCGGCATATCCGCCGCCATTGACAAGCCCCATCACCCTGTCACCTTCAGAGAATGACCGGCTGCCATTTGCATCGACAACCGTTCCTGCAGCTTCGACACCCAAAATGGGATTGACTGCGTAATTTACCTTCCCTTTTTTGTTCAGGATATCGGTCCGATTCACTGCTGCATGATGCACCTTAACCAGTAAATCCTCCGGTCCCATTTCCGGTGCCGGGTTGTCAGTCGTTGCCAATATATTTCCGTCTTCCTTCTGCTTAACGATAACACTTTTCAACATGACCCCTCCTGACCTGTCTCGATAACTGCAGTTTAACGATCGTTATCCGGGAAAACAAGCGAACAGCCTGTATAATCATTCGTCACGATCCTCCGTCATACAGGACGCAATTGTTAAACAAATCCAGGATATCATCCAATGCTTTATCAAATTGTTTTGTTTTCAGGTCAGTTGCTTTCATTATATCATCCATTATTAGCATGTCTCCTGCACACAAATAAAATGAGTCGCGCTCGGTTCGTTAACGTTCAGACTCTTTATTAATATAGTGCCGTTTATCCTCAGCCACACCGGCCAGACAAATCACAGCGGGATCGTTAGCGACAGGCAGTTCAACTGTTGACCCGTCTTTTGGGAGTGTCTTTTCAAAAATTGACTCATATTCCGGAATCGTCACTTCAGATCGGCTGGAAAACAGCTGCTGATGCTGTTGTGTGTACAAATGATCCTGATAGCCAGGCTGCAGTATACCAGCAAAAAATTCACCGACAGCCCCTGAACCATAACTGAACATGCCAATCCGGTCACCCGCTTGCAGATTATCTGTGTTCTCAAGCAACGACAACAAACTCAAATATAATGCCCCCGTATAAATATTACCGATATTCCGGTTGTAACGAGTGCTTTGCTCATAACGGGCTAGCAGCTGTTCCTGCTTTTCTTCGGACACCTCATCCAAAATCGTTTTCAGGGCTTTGTATCCCAGTTTTGTATATGGCAAATGATAGCACATCGCAGCAAAATCATTCAGGGTCACCCCTGTCTTTGCCCTGTATTTTTCCCATACAGTCGAAAAGAAGGCTATGTATTGCTCATTGGACAATTTACCATCTGCAAAAGCATTATCCGAATATAGCGGACGCCAGAAATCCATAATGTCAGACGTGAAGTAGACACTCTCATCTTCCAGCGCCAGGATATGCGGGTCAGCACTGATCAGCATAGCTGCTGCGCCAGCTCCCTGTGTCGCCTCACCTGCAGTGTTTAAGCCGTATCGTGCAATGTCAGACCCCAACACAAGCACTTTACTGTCCGGATTCAGTGTAATATGCCCTTTAGCCATTTGAATACCAGCTGTTGCTCCGTAGCAGGCCTGCTTCACCTCAATCGCCCGGGCATACGGATTGAGTCCCAGCAGTTCATGGACATAAACGGCTGCTGACTTGGAATTATCAACGCCCGTCTCCGTTCCAAAGATAACAAAGTCAATTGCCTGTTTATCCGCTTCGGTCAATATATTCAGTGCGGCATTCGCAGCTAATGTCACCGCGTCCTGTGTGATGGGAGCAATCGCCATTCTGTCCTGACCAATTCCGATCGTAAACTTATCCGGATCCACCCCCCGGCTGTCAGCCAATTTTCTCATATCCAAATATAAGTGGGGTGCAAAAAATCCAACTTTATCAATTCCTATCTTCAACAGTCGTCACCTATTTCATTAAGACTCGATGCAAATAATTTTATTATAACATAGTAGCCAAAAGCTTAAACAATTTTCGACTGACTTTAAATACGTATAGACTAAAACGTCTATGTCAATCCTAATAGTCGACACCGTTCACAAAATTTTACGCTTCATCTGCTGAAATTAATTAAGATATATGTAATAATAGTTATGTAATAAAAATTACAAACAACACTGAGGAGGCTATACTATGTCATTAATCGGCAAAGAAATAGAACCATTCCAGGCTCAGGCTTATCAGCCAGGCAGTGATTTTATCGACGTAAATGAAGAAAATCTAAAAGGGCACTGGAGTATTGTTTGCTTTTATCCAGCGGACTTCTCATTTGTCTGCCCAACTGAGCTTGAAGATTTGCAGGATCAATATGCTAAACTGCAAGAACTTGGCGTAGAAGTCTATTCTGTTTCTACTGACAGCCATTTTGTTCACAAAGCATGGCATGATCATTCTGAAGCGATTAACAAAATTGAATACACCATGATTGGTGATCCTTCTCATCAAATCGCTCGTAATTTCGATGTTCTCATTGAAGATCAGGGCGTTGCCGATCGTGGTACCTTCATCATCGATCCGGATGGTATTGTTCAGACTATGGAAATTAATGCTGACGGCATCGGCCGTGATGCGAGCACGCTGATTGATAAAATCAAAGCTGCCCAATATGTCCGGAAAAACCCTGGTGAAGTTTGCCCAGCTAAATGGAAAGAAGGCGACGAGACGCTTGAACCAAGCCTTGATCTCGTAGGTAAAATCTAAGGAGTACGATAATTATGCTAAACGCTGAAATTAAATCACAATTAGAGCAATATCTGCAGCTTCTAGAAGGCGATTTAGTACTAAAAGTCAGCATCGGTTCTGATGATGTATCTAAACAAATGCAGGAATTGGTGGACGAGCTGTCTTCCATGTCTTCCAGAATCACAATCGAGAAAGTAGCACTGAAGAGAACCCCTAGTTTCAGCGTTAATCGTGCCGATGAGGACACTGGCATCACATTTGCCGGCGTCCCTTTTGGACATGAATTCACATCACTTGTACTCGCGCTGATTCAGGCAAGCGGACGTTCTCCAAAAGAAGAGCAGAGCGTTATTGACCGGATCAAAAACATGGAAGGCACCTATCATTTTGAAACGTATGTCAGTCTCAGCTGCCATAATTGCCCGGTTGTTGTTCAGGCGTTAAATATTATGAGTGTGCTGAACCCCAATATTTCGCATACCATGATTGAAGGCGGAGCTTATCAGGATGAAGTTGACCAGAATAACATCATGGGCGTTCCGACTATCTTCTTAAACGGCGAAGAATGGGGCAGCGGCCGCATGGAACTTGAAGAAATCCTGACAAAACTGGGAAGTGGTGCAGACGCATCAGAGTTTGCTGATAAGGATCCTTTCGATGTGCTTGTTGTCGGCGGCGGCTCAGCTGGGGGCAGCGCTGCCATTTATGCTGCCCGTAAAGGCATCCGCACTGGCATCTTAACCGATCGTGTTGGCGGCCAGGTTCTCGATACGAATACGATTGAAAACTTCATTAGCGTTAAACAGACAGATGGCCCTAACTTAGCTGCTAATCTTGAAAACCATGTTTCTGATTATAAGGTGGACGTCATGGCTCAGCAAAATGCTAAACGTCTCGAAAGAAAAGACAACTTCATTGAGGTTGAGCTGGAAAATGGCGCTGTTCTCGAAAGCAAAACGGCCATCCTGGCGACAGGAGCCCGCTGGCGTCAAATCGATGTCCCTGGTGAAGAAGCATTCAGAAACAAGGGTGTTGCCTACTGTCCACACTGTGACGGGCCTTTATTTGAAGGAAAACCTGTTGCAGTGATCGGCGGCGGCAATTCCGGTGTAGAGGCAGCCATTGATCTTGCCGGACTCGTTAAACATGTTACGCTTCTTGAACGTTCGTCAGTATTAAAAGCTGATTCCGTTCTCCAGGATCGTTTGAACAGCATGTCGAATGTGTCCGTGATTAAAAATGCACAGACAACCGAAATCACCGGTGACGAAACAGTCAATGGTCTGACTTACGTTGATCGTGAAACTGAGGAATCCCATCAGTTGGACGTTGAAGGTGTTTTTGTTCAGATCGGACTGTTGCCAAATACTGAATGGCTTGATGACTCAATTGAAAAAAACCAGTACGGTGAGCTTGCCGTTGATAAACAAGGTGCGACAAATGTTCCTGGGATTTTTGCTGCCGGCGATTGCACCGACACGACCTATAAACAGATCATCATTTCTATGGGTTCCGGTGCAACAGCCGCTTTAGGTGCATTTGATTATATGATCCGGAACACAACACCCACTGCAAGTAATGCCAGTTAAACGCTGGAACACATTTTAAGCGGCGCCTGACTGCCCCGAGCAGTTAAGCGCCGCTTTTTTAATGACACATTATTTTATAATCAGAACCGGGCATTGTGACAGCTCCACAACACGATTGCTTACACTGCCAAGAAACAGTTTTTTTACGTCTCCGAGCCCCCGGCTGCCAACTATGATTAAGTCAGCCTGATGTTCAAGAGCGTACGAGCAAATTTGCTCACCTGCGTTACGCTTGTCAACGTCAATCGTTACATCCGTATACACAGTTATATTGCTTTGTTCAAAATCGCTCTTGATCTTTTCCATTTTGGTATGGAACTTATCCGCAATTTCCTTTTCAAAGCTGCTTGCAGCTGTTGCATTGGTGGCCGGTCCTGCCTGAGTCACCACCGCAAGTACATAAACCTCCGTCTCGGGAACGCCTTTTGCCTGCAGTTTGGCCTCATTCAGTGCTTCATGACTTAAATCAGAACCATCATAGGCAACCAGAATTTTTCGTTTCATCTGCATCCCTCCTCTAGCAGATTAGGAAGAACTTCTTTCCTCCTAATAGTAGATTAACATAAAATACATGATAAAGCAGATTAATTATTTTGACTTTGCAAGACATTTCCAATCAGGAGGGGGCAATAAGAAAACCATTGACAGTTAACCATAAATCAGTTATATTATTAACTGTCGACAAATTAATACATATACGATTCCGTAGCTCAGCTGGGAGAGCGCATGCTTGACAGGCATGAGGTCGGTGGTTCGAGCCCACTCGGAATCATACCGCAGAACGCTTGCGCCCCAACGGGTGTAGGCGTTTTTATTGTAAGCAGATGACGATAGTCCCTCTTAGTAAAAAAAGACTGGGACAGAGACTTATCAAACTTAAAACGAATCAAAATTAGCGGAGCATTCCTGCAAGGAAAAATGTGAGGTTTAATACAAAAATGAGCCCCTTGGTATCGTATTACAGGATATCGAAGCGTCGACTCCGACATGATAGAACCAAGGAGGACTCAGTATTAATTGACATCAAAAGATAACGCAAATCACACCATATTTTAGATACTGCCTTATTTATAAACCTTCACACGATCTGCAATAGGCTGCATGTCCTTCTTGCTCACAGAAGATGTGGGATTGCCAAATGGCATCTGCGCATGCAATGCCCAGTGATCAGGAATGTTCCATGTTTCTTTCACCTCATCATCAATAAGCGGGTTATAATGCTGCAGGGATGCTCCCAGCCCTTCTGATTCAAGTGCCGTCCATACCACTAACTGGTGCATACCGGATGCCTCACTTGACCAAATAGGAAATTTATCAGCATACAGTGCAAAATCATTCTGGAAGCGCTGAACGACCGATTGATCTTCAAAGAATAACACGGTTCCATAACCCGCTTGAAAAGCATCCATTTTCTTCTGGGTGTTCGAAAAATCGTTATCGCCAACTTCCCGTTTTAGCCTTTCCGTTGTAATAGCCCATAACTTATCATGTTCATCTCCCAATAAAACTACCAGACGGGCCGTTTGGGAATTGAAAGCGGACGGTGTATGCGCTACAGCAAATTCAACGATCTCTTGAATCTTTTCATCGGATATCTGTATGTTTTTATCCAATTCATAATATGAGTGTCTTGTTGTTAAAGCGTGGTAAAAATCGCTGACCATTTTATAACATCTCCCTAAGCCTTTTTATTTCGACATCTTGTTCCAATAATTGACATAACAGTCTTAATTTTACCGGATCAGTCTAAAGTTCGTTAGTATCCTGCTCAAGTGTCGCTAACTTCCCCACAGATGATAGTCAGGCTCAGTCTTTTGCATATGGCAATACACTATTCTTCCTTATGTTCCAGCATTTCTTTCAGTTCTTTCTGTTCTTTTCGGACAGAGGCGATTTCCTGCTCTAATACGTCTAATCTTTCAGTTACAGAGGTTAAGGCTTCTTCCAGCATTCCCTGCAATCGCTGTGCTTTTTCATTTCCGCCTGTTTCCATGAGCGTATCCTCCTTTTAAATCCGTGTCTATTATAATGTAACGCAAAAAAACTTAGGAGACGTCATTTCCACACATATTTAAAAAAATCATCACATTTTCCAGGTTTTCACCCCTTATTAACCTGTATCACCTGTTCCGTCATCAATGACCAGCGAATGATTGAACTCCCGGACAGCGCCGTAGAATATAGTTCCCGGACCCGAAAACCCCGCTTTTTCTAATTCATGCATCAGCCACTGCTTATCTCGATTAATCAATGTTAAATTTTGCTGTTGAATGCTGCCTTCCACGATCACTGTAATAGGAAGACCCTGATAGCTTACTGCAAGATTCAGCTGATCCGATGTGACAGGTCTCACTTCCTGCTTTGGCACAATACTTATACCCCCATACGGCTCAATAATCGCATAATCGATTGATGCGATATCAGGATAGCCTTTTTCCCTTAATTCGGATAACAATTCAGACAGCGTGATATGAAAATGTTGTAAGTTTTCCTTGACCAGATTGCCATGTTTAATCACAATTGCCGGTTCGCCAATAAAAAGTTTTTTTAGACGATTGAGCAGCATTAACCTGGAAATACCAATATGGACAAGACTGACCGTCACCAGAGCCGTTATTGTATGGCCAAAATGATCAGTGACTATTGGCCCGGACGCAATCGTAATCACAAAAAAAATGCCAGCCATATCATGTGCAGTTAATTGGGCAAATGCTGACTTTCCCAATAAGCGAATAATAATAATGACAATAAAATATAGAAAAACGGTTTTTCCAATCAGCCAAAGCATCTGAATCCTCACCTCACCTTGTTTTTGGCCATTAGTATTTGCCTTGACTGTCAAAAATATAACATCGCTGCTTTGACAGCAGATCCGGTGATTAAAAGGTCACACATCGAAGCCAAACATGATAAACTTGAGTCGATCACGTTTTAACCCAAATCACACTCAAGCGAGGTGGTCATTATCAGACACAAAGGAACCATGACCGAAAAACAGCTCCACAGTCAGTATCTGCAGGAAACAATGACTCTGAAAATATATCAGCCGGAAGCCTTTTCACCGCTGTACAAATATCAGTTCTGTATTATGCAGGACGGAAATGATTATTATCAGATGGGACGAGCTGCAACGTGGTGTGACGAACTGCAGGAACAAGGTGCTATAACTGGTACCATTTTAGTCGGAATCCATTACAGCGACAAATGGGACCGCCGGGAAAAATACCATCCGCAAGGCCAGCAAAGCCGCGCTTACAGAAAATTTCTTGCCCTTGAGGTGGTTCCATATCTTGATGACAGCTTTCCTTCCCTCTATATGGCCCATGCACGAACACTGGCTGGCGACTCACTGGGAGGATCTCAAGCTTTGATGACAGCCCTGACGTATCCGCATACGTTTGGCAAGGTGATCATGCAATCGCCCTACGTGGATCAGTCAGTTTTAGATGCTGTCAAAACTGCAAAAGCCATTTCCAGTATTGCTGTTTACCACTCCATTGGCACGGAAGAAACTGCTGTTGAAACAACCGACGGCGATATAAAGGACTTCTTAACATCTAACCGTGAACTTCATAATCTGCTGCAGACTTCCCATGTTGATAACACCTATCATGAACTGGAAAATGGCCGCCATACATGGGGCTATTGGCAGCATGATTTAAGACAAGCATTTGCCAATATATTAGGGCCTATTTAAAATTTTACCGCATTTTAATTTTAGATTAATTTTATGTTTGTTATAATTAGGGTGCATAACTGTTTATAAAATACGCAACACAGTTATTACAATGAGGAGGTTTTTTCATGCACTACGGTATTGTTATATTTCCTTCAAAACCGGTTCAAGATGAAATTAATGCTTACAGAAAACGTTATGATCCGCACTATACACTGATTCCGCCTCATCTCACCTTAAAAGAAGCATTTGATACTGACGATGCTAAAATCACAGAATTGATAACCGAATTAAAGTATATCGCGAATGAAACCAAACCGTTTGACTTAACCGTCAATAAGGTGAGCACCTTTGCCCCGGTTACCAACACAATCTATTTAAAAGTTGAACCGGTTCAGCCTTTGTATGACTTAGCGGAAAAAATGCAATCAGGCAAATTCCCGGACAATCGTACGTATTCATTTGTTCCGCATATTACAATGGCGCAGGATCTTTCCCAGGATGAATATTCAGATGTTTATGGCAGTCTCAGCATGAAAGATATTCAGCTCACCGATAAGATTGACCGCTTCCATTTGGTCTATCAGCTCGATAATGGCATTTGGAATGTTCATGAATCCTTTATATTTGGTAAGGAATTTGTATGAACGTCAAAGTAGTGGAAACAGCGGAAGAAAAACAGCAAGCTTTCGCTGTTCGCACAACGGTATTCGTTGACGAGCAGCAAGTGCCGGCAGATGAAGAAATCGATGCCTATGATGAAGAGGCCATCCATTTGCTCGGCTATGATGCTGGCAGCCCCGTTGCCGTGGGCCGTGTCCGATTTGCTGACAGCCTGGGCAAATTGGAACGAATCTGTGTTCTTAAACAGCAGCGCGGACAATCCCTCGGAACGCAGATGATCCAGGCGATGGAAACGATCATAAAGAATGCAGGTTATACTGAAGCACAACTAAATGCTCAGACACATGCGATTCATTTTTATAAGAGACTGGGCTATCATGCAATATCGGAAGAATTCATGGAAGCGGGCATTCCGCATGTTGCCATGTCCAAACAATTGAGCTAACTGAGGCTGGGACATAACGAAAGCGACTAACTCAAGCGTCGAACAATACTCCGATTCAGCGGAGGAAAAGACGGAGATTCCTGCGGGAGCAAAGGATAGGTGAAACCCCGGAGCGCGCCAAGCGCAGCGCAAAGCTTCGCCGAATAAGCTGCAACCTGCGAGGAGCGTAGGCTACATCGAAAAAGCTTTTAACGCGACGAGCACGAGAAGGCTCACCAGCCGCCCGCGGAAAGTGACGTCTATTTCCGGAGCGGTTCAGTCACGCAAGTGGTTCGCACGTTTGTCCCAGCCTATTTTTTTAAGAACAAATACCACCTCTACTTCCTGTATGACATATGCCATCATGGTTACACTACCTACAGAAGGAGGTAATGTTCTTGAAATACTTATTGATGCTCGTTGATACCGTTTTTGGTTTCTTTGCCTTATTCGTGTTGGTAAAAGCCCTTGGTAAAACGCAGATTTCCGCTCTGACGCCATTTGATTTTATTTCAGCTATTATCTTGGGGGAACTTGTTGGCAACGCCTTATTTGACAAAAATTCCGGGATAACTGAAATCGCCTTTTTAGTCGTTCTATGGGGATTATTGCTGTACATTACAGAAAAGACCACCCTGAAATTCAAAGGGTCACGAGCGGTCATGGAAGGCCGGCCTTCTCTCGTTATCCATAAAGGTCTCCTTATCCATGATATTCTGAAGAAAAATCGGCTGAATCTTAATGAATTGCAGCACTTGCTGCGTTCTAAAGATGTCTTTTCAGTTGAAGAAGTGGAGTATGCTGTTCTTGAAGTGGACGGCACGATTTCTGTATTGAAAAAACCGGATTATCAGACACCCACGAATGCTGATCTCAATGTCACGCCAACGCCTGTAAAAATTGGCAGAACAGTCATTAGTGATGGCGAAATCGTGTGGGACAATCTAGAAGAAGCGAAATTAACAAAAACATGGCTGGAAAATGAATTGCACAGGCAAAACATTCAGGCCATTGACGACGTTTTTTATGCTGAGTGGCAGGATAACCAGCAAAAACTGTTTGTAACGCTTTATCATGATCAAAAGAGCACCTAATGCATAAAGAAGGGCGTCTGCGGTTACCACCCTCCTTCTGCAACTCTTGTTCTCCCGCTGTTCGCTCTTCTCTATACAGATTGATTAAATTCCCGGCCTTTACCGGTCAATTGGCCATATAATTCAGCAGCTTCAGGCAGACCAGGTCGTCTCAATTCTAAAGCAGTCTGGTTGTCTGTTCTATAGGTATCCGAACGCCACTGCCAATCCTGACGATTAAGTTTTTTCAGAATGATCCTGGCTGGCTTTTCGATGTGGAAGGGATTCTGCTCTTCTCTGATGGAACGCCTTTGATAATTATAATACTGATCATGATTCACTGGCAGTATATAACCCATAATCCGTCCCCCCCCTTTCTGCACATCCTCAAATGTGTTCTTACTTATCTATACCCGTTGTGCGTACAAAATATTCCACTATTCACGCAAAAATCTAACTTTTTGCTTCAACACAAAGTTCAAATGAGATGATTGCTATTAGTCTATGCATAAATAAGTCTGAATGTACAGACTTATATTCCCGCCGCTAACTGAATCCATCCACCTTTTACGTTCACGAATCGACCTCCGCCCGAATATTTTTATGCTGGTGAGACAAGTGCCCACACCATATACCCATCCGCACATACTCTATTAGAGACATCAAGTCAATAAAACATGAAAGGGGTAATCGTTCATGGGATGTGGAAAAGACCATCGTTCAGGTAACTGTGTCTGCGATGTACTAAAAGAAATTGAGGATGCCCAGCAGGATGTCGTCGAGAATTGCTGCTCCACCAGCTGTGAAAAGTCTATAAACGATCTTCTTGGTGAGTCAGATGGAGGTGGCGGCAACAATGGCCTGGATACAGTACCCGTTATACTCTATTGCGGGGATGGCTGCGAGCCGTTTAAAGGTTATGGTGCGAATCCGAATGACGTCAGTAACATGACATCAAGTTTTTACTTCCGCGTCAAAAAGATCGACGAAAATTGCTGTGCCGTCGTTGAACTATTGCGCGACCCACATGATGACAATGAATCACCGCATGATCCAATCCACCAATATACGAAGCATTTGTGTGCCACAGGCATTTGCATCACTGTAGATCTAGACTGCTTTTGCCATGTCACATGCCTGCCAGCAATTAACGCGTTCAGGTAATGAATAAAAACGGCACTTACCTCAATGGTGAGTGCCGTTTTTATTTATTTTATTTTCACATATTAAATGGACACTAGAAGCCAATCAAACGAATTTCTGTAACTGTATCAAACGGGATTTCTGTCAGCTTTGGCCGCCTTCCCACACGCATATAGACGGTCGCATCCTGATAATCCACAATCTTTCCACGATAGTTCTGATCCTCTGTTTTAACTTCAGCCCGCATAGCCGGGACATGGTCAGGCGTCACCAGAAAATAATTGATCCGTTCTTCCAAGTCCATATCCCTGAACCGCTTTTTGCGCGCTTGATCTTCTGCAGGCTCATCAATTGGCTGGTCGTTGTCATCAAGGAATTCGCCGCTTGGCTCAGCCCTCTGAACATCCGCCTCTTCCGCCTCTTCATATATGTCTTGTTTATGTTCAAAATAATTTCGGCTAAACGGGTGTGTCTTAACTTTTTTAGACTCGGTCTGATTCTCTTTTTTGGGGGTCCTGTAATGACTTTGCATGGTTGCTTCTGGTGGTTTGATACCCGGCTGCTGAATATAAAGTAATGGATTTCTCGCCTCTTTTTTAGCCATTGCTATCAGCTCCTTTTTAACCATTCATCACCCCATTATATGAGAACTGTTTTCTTTGTGTGTCTGCCTGCTTATAGCATCCATTATTTTCAAACATAATACAGGCTTAATCAGCAGCCACCGGGCAGCTTGATTAAGCCTGACTTTAAATTAAATACTGCATAAATAACGTTGCCATTCCAAAGTAGATCATAATAGAAATAATATCATTAATGGTTGTGATAAATGGGCCGGAAGCGACAGCCGGATCAATGTGCAATCGATGCATGAGAAGCGGAACAAGCGCTCCTGCCAGTGTCGCCACCAGCAGTGTTGAGGCAATCGATAATCCGACCAGGAGACCGAGAACAAGATTATCATGCCAGAAATAAACAATGACAGCAATAATCGGACCGCAAACCAGCCCATTAATCAGGCCAATGCCTGTCTCACGTAAAATAAGGTTCATTTTTCCCTGCTTGCCGTATTCTCCTGTTGTAATACCGCGCACAGCAATGGCCAGGGCCTGAGTTCCTGTATTCCCGCCCATATCAGCAATCAGCGGTATGAAAACAGCAAGCACGGCTACTTTTTCAAGTGCATCCTCAAACTGGCCAATCAGGCTGGCGGTCAGCATTCCTAAAAATAAAAGAATGATAAGCCATGGCAAACGTTTTTTGGCTGATTTCAGTACACCATCCTTTGATCGGTCCATTTCGGATACACCAGCCAGCATCGAATAATCCTCACCGGCTTCTTCATGCATCACATCTAAAATATCATCGACTGTAATAATACCAAGCAAATGATTTTGAAAATCAACGACAGGCAGTGCCAGAAAATCGTAATCACGAATCATCTGCGCCACGTCTTCCTGATCCTCTGCGACTGATACCGCATAGATACTTTCATTCATTAACTGGTCAACCCGGACATCCGCTTCTGCCACAATCAGATCCCGCAGTGATAAAACACCAGCAATGTGCTTATCCTCGTCAACGACGTACAAGTAATAAATAGTCTCCGCTTCAGGCGCCTCAGCCCGGAGATAAGCCATTGTCTCATTCACGGTTTTAGATTCGTCGATGGCAATATATTCGGTGGTCATAATACTGCCAGCCGTTTTTTCTTCATAATGAAGCAGCTCTTTAATCGCCGCAGAACTTTTTTGATCCATGATGGTCAGCAGGCTGACAACAACATCTTTTTCCAGTTCATTTAATATGTCGACCGCATCATCTGTGGCCATTTCCGCTATCACCATAGCAGCAAAGCGCGGGTCCATTTCTCTGACAAGCGGTCGAATATCAGCCAGATCAATGTGCTCTATAAAATCTGCTGTTTCTTCTGGAGATAAATATGTATAAACTTGCAAGCGAACGGTTTTGGGCTGTTCAGTAAAAAAAGAGGCCTGATCATAAGGATGCAAATCGAAAAATGCGGTGCGGAAAGCCTGCATATCGTCATGTTTAACAGACTGCTGCAATTCCTCTGCCAGGATTGTTTCATTGTCGTTATTGTCCATATGAGCACAACCTTTCTCGGTGTTGTATGACACCAGCTGGACGATTATCAACAACGTCAATTGCCACTATGGTGTCTGATTTCTTGTCACAGATTAACACGGGAATTGCAGATCATCCGCCAGTTCAGCGTTAAACGTCATGCGCTCACTTGACACTGGGTGTACAAATGTTAATTGATAACAATGCAGCGCTTGGCGTTTAAAAAAAGAAAGAGCCCCGCCGTATAAATCATCTCCGGCGATCGGATGCCCCATATGTGCAAAATGGACTCTGATTTGATGGGTGCGTCCTGTCACCAACCTGACGAGAACGCATGTATGCTCCGTGGTCTCCTTAACAACCTGGTAATGTGTCAGAGCCTTTTTGCCATCACTTCTGACCGTCCGCTCAATTATTGAGCCATCCTTGCGACCTATGGGCGCACTGATACTGCCCTGTTTTTGCTTCAGATGGCCTTCGATGATGGTATAATAAGTCGGTTCCACAACGCCGTTTCGCTGTGCTTCCGCTAAAAGTGAATGGCTCCAGCTATGTTTTGCCACCAGCATAACGCCAGATGTATTCCGATCAAGTCTGGTCACGATATGGAAAGTGTAAGGCAACCCTTTCTCCGCATAATAGGCCAAAACACCATTTGCCATGGTTCCGCTCGAATGATTGATCGATGGAATGGACGCTCTCCCAGCAGGTTTGTTAAGGACGAGAACCGCATCGTCTTCATATAGAATAGCCAGCGGCATCTTTTCCGGTGTCATCATAGCACCTTTTTTCTCTTCCGGCAAACGGATGCTGAGCACATCACCGTCTTTCAGAATATGTCTTGCTGTTGTTGTGGCATGATTCACCTGGATGGTACCACCATGGATCACTTGTTTTAGCAGCCGTTTGGAAAATCGCTTCTCCCGCTGCAAATAAGTTCGTACCATCAATCCTTCATGCTGTGCGGTGATTATCCAGTTCATGCTGCAGCACCATCCTTAAACATGTCCCTATCAAACATTATCATCTGTAACAAATGAATCACGCACCCTGTCCCAAAAGGGAAATGGCCTGAACCGGGCAAACCGTATTTGTTCTTCCGCAACCCGGAATTGAATGGATTTCACATGGGAATAAGTCTTCGCAAAATGATCCACTGCAATTAAGAATGTCTTTTTACTGCCGATAGGTCTCAGCATACATGTATGATGCTTTGGCAAAATAAGCGGTGAACCAATCGTGCGGAACATCCGATTATTGATGGAAGCCATTTCAGTTAACTGAAATGCTTCGAGTGACGGATGGATAATGCCGCCACCCAGCGCTTTATTGTAAGCTGTGCTCCCAGATGGTGTGGACACACACAGCCCATCGCCTCTAAACGTTTCAAAGTGGGAGCCTTTAATTTCCACATCGAAGACAACTGAACCTTCAGCTGTCTTGATTGTCGATTCATTCAGGGCCAAAAAGCGGTCTTCTTCGCCTCCATCTTCATCCCGTATGACAACTTCAAGCAACGGGTATTCCACCACTTGAAAAGGCGTTTTGGCAATTTCGATAATCAGTTTTTCGACTTCATCCGATGTCCAGTCCGCATAAAAGCCTAAATGACCAGTATGCACCCCTATAAATGAGGTGTAATGGAGACAATCAATATATTGATGAAATGCTTCCAGAAACGTACCATCACCGCCAATTGAAATGACCAGATCAGGACTTGCTTCATCGTAATCCAAATCGAAATCCGTTAGATATTGCTTGATGGTTGCCTGAATTTTATTGGAGCGTTCATCGCCTTTCGATACAATCGCAAATTTCAATAGCTGTCCTCCTCATTTCCGGTAAAACATTCGTTTTGCTTCCTGTACTTCATTCTTAATGATGGACATTTCTTCGTCAAGCTTAAATGCTGCCTCTGCAGCACGTTTTAGTCTGGCTTTAATATCAGATGGGATATTCCCTTTATATTTATAGTTTAAAGAGTGCTCATTTGTTGCCCAGAAATTCATGGCCAGGGTACGGATCTGAATTTCAGCAATAACAATTTTAACACCTTGAATTGTTTCGACAGGATAGTCAATAATCATATGGTACGAGCGATAACCGCTTTCTTTTTTATGTGACACGTAATCCTTTTCCTCACTGATGGTTAAGTCTTCACGTGAGCGAATCATCTCGACTATTGTATAAATATCACCAACAAATGGGCAAACAACACGGACACCCGCAATATCCTGCAGTTCCTCAAGCCGGTCAAGCGGTATTCGTTTAGCTTCAGCTTTTTCTAAAACGCTTGGCACTGGTTTGACACGCCCAGTTATAAATTCAATCGGTGAATGCTTTGCATCAAACTCAAACTGTTTGCGTATGCCTTTTAATTTAATCTTCAGTTCTTCCACTGCCTGTTCATACGGTGCAAGCATTGCGTCCCATTGCATTGTTCACATCACCTGTCCAATCTATCTTCTGTCACTTATCATAACATATTTTCCTGGTCTTATTTTGCATATTGACGTATCATTTCCCATAATGAGTTCAGAAAGGCATATGGTTGCATACGTCTTGAAGCAACGTTTTAAATTTATAATGATGGAGGAATGGCTTGTGCAGGAAATCGAAATTGAGTACAAAAATTTATTAATAAAAGAAGAGTTTGACCGTCTCTTCGGAGGGCTGGCTTTCCCGGAATATCCTGACGTGCAAACAAACCATTACTTTGAAACCCCTGATTTTGCCCTGAAAGACCTGGGATGTGCGCTTCGAATACGCGAAAAAGAACAAGCATTCACATTAACACTAAAGGAGCCCAGCACGGATGGTCTATTGGAAACGCATGATACACTGACGCCGGAAGAGGCCCATAACTGGCTGAACAGAGCAGGCACAGCAGGAAGCAGTGTCATTAAACGGCTCACCGACAAAAATATTTCAATTGAAGATTTGCTTTATTTTGGAAGTATGACAACAAAACGGCGGGAATTCGATGACAGCAGCCTGGTTTTCGTCCTGGATGAAAGCACCTATCACGGTATTACCGACTATGAATTGGAAATTGAAGCAGCTTCCAAAACGGATGGCGAACAGGCGATCAGCAAAACACTGGAAGACTTTGATATAAAAAAACGCGCAACACCTAATAAAATCCAGCGGTTCTTTGCCGCTATGCCAGGCCGCTAAACCGAGCAGGTAATCGGATTTGTTGCCATGCTTATGTGACATTGCTAAAATATAGGTGCGATCAATTAAAGCAAAAATGTGTAAACCATACGAAACAAGCTGTTCAAATGATAACGCAAAATGGGCGTATTAACACGGCGAAAAAATGTTACCGTCCAAAAGCTGATCCGCTCACTTTTTGACTATCCACTAGAGAGGAGAATCGATGTGCGTTGGAATCAGCAGGAGCTGCAAGGCTCATCAAATACAAAAACATCGTCAACATACAGCTATGTCGATTCCTTTCAAAAGCCTGTTGAGGTTTATGTTTTTATCGATCCATTGTGTCCGGAATGCTGGTCACTTGAGCCTTTTCTAAAAAAACTGTCCATGGAATTTGGGCGTTTTTTCACTTTACAGCCCATCGTCAGCGGATTGCTTCATTCACTGAATAAAGACAATTTTGATAAACCGCAGCAATTAAAACGCATATGGGAAAAAACAGCCACGCGAACGGGTATGTGTTGTGACGGTGACTTATGGACGGAAAATAACATCTCGTCTCCATGGCTTGCTTCGATTGCTGTCAAAGCAGCTGAATTACAGGGCAAAAAGGCAGGTAAAACGTTCCTGCGCCGCATGCAAGAAAGTGCATTTTTGGGAAAAGAAAATATATCTGACGCAGATGTTCTTAAACATTGCGCCCAAAAAGCCAAGCTGGATATTGATGAATTCACCGATGACTTGTACTCATCTTCAGCTAAAAGAGCCTTTCAATCGGATTTGAAACTGACCGGCGAGATGAATGTAGACTATGTGCCGTCGATTGTCTTTTTTAATCAAAAGACGGACGATCAGGGGATTAAAGTATCAGGTCTTTATCCATATGATATTTACGTCCAGATTCTTAAACAAATTCTGCAGAAAGATCCAGTCCCCTCAAGCAAGCCGCCGCTTGAAAGTTTTCTTAAATATTACAAGGTGGTCGGCAATCGAGAAATCTCAGTTGTCTATGACTGGTCCGCAAGCAAAACGGATAAGGAGATGAAAAAACTAAAACTGCAGCAGACAGTGGAAAAAATCCCTGTTAAGCACGGAACGTTTTGGAGATATATAGCTGACTAGACTAACGCTCAGAGCCGAAAAAAGCTCATGGGCGTTTTTTAATAGTCTGCACCCTGACTTTCTAATAAAAGTCTATAACAATGCAAAAAAACAGGATGTACGGGGCAGCGCACATCCTGTTTTTCTCCGTCTCTGTATTAAACAAAGGGGGGTAGGAGAAAGTTTCATGATCAAAACAAAGGGGTTTTGTTTGTGATTTATATCACATTTTAATAATAACAGTGGCCTGTTTATTTCGCAATTAGTGTGTTCACTATTTCACAAAAATGTCACACGTCTATTTCACAGCTCTGTCACATACCATTCATTAGGAATCCTTTAACGTTTTACTGATTATCTTTATATAGGAGTGATAGGATGAAAAATCTCCTCCCATTTCTTTTTTTTCTGCTGACAGTGGTCGCCATATTTTTTAACCTTCTCGGACTAATGCAGCTTATCCCGCTCTACATTACACTGCCATTTTTGTTCATCTCGATTTATTTAACAATTTTTTCCTTCACACACCGAAATATTCACACAAAAAAACGGATGCGGTAATGGATCATTGATAACTGGCCGAGTGTTCACGCCGTGCTATCCGCAGAAACCTTAATATCAGCAATAAAAAGCTGCCACTGCGCATTAGTGCAGTAGCAGCTTTTTTCGATTATTTTTTAAGCAGCAGGTTTTCCATTTCATTCAGTTTTTCCTCAAACACATCGAGGGCAGACAGAATTGGTTCTTTCGATGTCATATCAACGCCTGCTTTTTTCAGCACTTCAATCGGATAATCACTGCTTCCTGATTTAAGATAATCCAAGTAGCGGTCTACAGCACCTTCTTCGCCGCTCAGAATCTTATTAGCAAGTGTCGTAGCAGCTGAGTAGCCGGTTGCATACTGATAAACATAGTAATCCATGTAGAAATGCGGTATCCGCGCCCATTCCTTGCCGATTTCCTCATCTGACACCATGTCTTCACCATAATATTTTTTATTCAAATCATAATAAATAGATGTCAGGTTCTCAGCTGTCAAAGCTTCACCGTTTTGCGCATGCTTATGAATTTCATGTTCAAATTCTGCAAACATCGTCTGACGGAAGACTGTCCCGCGGAAGCCCTCCAAAAAGTGGTTCAGCAAATACAGTTTTTCATTATCATCTTCAACCTTATTCAGCAAGTAATCATTCATTAAAGCTTCATTCGTTGTTGAAGCAACCTCAGCCACAAAGATTGAATAATTGCCATAGCGGAATGACTGGTTATGGGTTGTATAATATGTGTGCATGGAATGACCGAGTTCATGGGCCAGTGTAAACACGTCATCCAATTGGTTCTGCCAGTTCAGCAAAATATAAGGATGTGTCCCATACGAACCGGATGAATAAGCACCACTGCGTTTACCCTTATTTTCCTCCACGTCAATCCAGCGGCTATTAAGACCTTCGTTCACGGTATTCACATACTCATCCCCGAGAGGTTTTAGTCCTTCAAGCACATAATCCTGTGCTTCTTCATACGAAAAGCTCATGTCGACATCTTTAACAAGCGGGGTATAAACATCATACATATGCAGCTCATCAAGACCCAGGACCTGTTTACGCAACCGCATGTAACGATGCAGCAGCGGAAGTTTTTCATTAACTGCCTCAATCAGATTATCATAGACTTGTTCTGGTATGTTATCGCTGTCCAATGCTGCCTGACGTGCTGAATCATAGTTCCGCACTTTAGCATTGAAATTATTGGCTTTAACCATACCTGAGAGTGTCGAGGCAAAGGTGTTAATAAATTTACCATATGTGCCATACATCGCATTAAAAGCTGATTTGCGGACATCACGGTCATTCGATTGCATAAATCCTATAAACCGGCCTTGTGTTAAATCAACATCTTCCCCTTTTTCATTTTTTATGGAAGGAAACTCTAAGTCGGCATCATTTAACATGCTGAACGTATTCGGTGCACTCGACATAGGTTCAGATGCTTCCGCTAAAAGAGCTTCCTCTCTTTCGTTCAATACGTGTGGACGCTGCCGGTTAATGTCATTTAAAACGTGTTCATAAAACTGCAGATCCTTATTTTCCTCCAAAAAGCGTTTCAATTTGCTTTCGTCCATCGCTAAAATTTCTGGAACAATAAAACTCATGGAACTAGAAGCAATCGTCAAAAGGTTTTCCGCTTTGGCTTCCATCGCCTGATAGGTTGGATTCGTTGTATCCTCATCACTGCGCATATGTGCATAGGCAAAAAACTGTCCAAGCCGCTCTGAAAGCTTATCCTGCAACTGCAAAACATCGTATAAATTTTGTGCCGATTCAGCGATTTTTCCCTGAAACGCTTCAATTTCCGGAAACGCACGCTGCAGTGCTTTAAGTTCCTCCTCCCAATCAGCATCGGTTGCAAAAATATCTTCCAGATTCCACTTTCGTTCTTCTGGTATATCACTTCTTGCCGGTAATTCTTTCGTTTCATTTGCCATTATTTAGCCTCCTTTACCATTCAGCATAACCATTTTATTCTTGTTTTGAAACAAAAAACCTTCTAACTTAGTATAACGAATTATACGTGATCCATGCCTGTATTCTGCTTCATCATCTGTTCCATCAATACAGATTCACCATGTAAGGCATCTTCAACATGCTTAAAAAATAGGATGGTTTGCCTCTTGACAAATACATTTGGGGTAACTTCCTGAATAAGCTGCATGTGTTCCAACAGCTGCAAGTACTGATAAACTGGGCAGATAGAGGGTTTAACAAGCGGCGTTGACTGTGGATTCCGAATATGCTGACGTAAAAAATGCAAGCAGTCCTGCAGATTGAATGCGTCACCGTTTTCGAGCGGAGCAATAATATCGGTACAAAGACGGCTCTGCCAGTTCCAAGGCGGCGTTGTCATTCTAAATTGACTTGATACAGGGAGATGGATGATAGCAGGCAGTGTTTCTTTATGCAGACGATTAACATACAGCCATTGCTGCCATGCGAATTCACGTCCATAACCCCGTCCGGGAGGCTTTAAACGGAACGAGCGCTTCTCACGTTTCCATATTCGCCAGAGCTGTTCATGCTGAAACCATGCCGGTTGAAATAAATCGGTTACAATCATTTGCGGCAATTTGTTGATAAGCAATCTCCCGGCAGCTTTCTGCAATGTTAAAAAATAAAAATCCTGAAATAAAATAAAGCGAAGTGTATTCGGACAAAAGTAGTATAACGTAAGAGGAAAATCAGAAGAAAACTGATGAATAAACTGAAGCTGAAACTGATCAATTTTAATGTGATTCTGGCCACGCCGGTTGAACCGGTTTGCACCGAGGATCCAAATCGGCTCAATCCCCTGACTGTAATAGCCTTCATTTCGACTGATAATTTGACTCAGTGGAATTCTCGCACATTGATACTCAATAGCAATCGTTTTATTATTCACGTTAAGAAGAATATCCGGACGCTGGTTAATAGCAGGCAAATAGGCTTCAAGACGTACATCCAGGTGCTGATGCACGAGCCACTGATAGAGCAGCAGCTTGCCCTTTTCATGATAAACACCTTCTCCACCTTCATGTGATGGACAGTTGCCCTTAGAATGATGGGCGAAATGCGGCACCATCAGAGAGCCTGCTTTAGCAATAACAGGCTTGTCACACACCGGACAGAAAAATTGGTTCTGCATTTTCAAGCGGCTAATACGTTCACGCTTTAGCGATGCAAGGGTCACAAACTCACCATATTCTGTTTTAGCTTGCAGCATAAAAACACCTCCTCGCATCTAATTCGACAGAGATGGACAAAATCCTGCAAATTTGTAGAAACAAAAAAAAGACACTCTTTTTATTCAGAGCGTCCAGCCATAGCAGGGAAATGGGTACGAATTTGCCCGAAAGTGTTATTGGCAAATATCTGCTTGCCGTATTCCTCAAGCAAGTGAATAGTTATATCCGTATCTATGCCAAATTCAAATATTTGACTGAGCAGATCCTCCTGTCTGTCATCATCCTCTTCCGGGAACACAATAGACAAGTAGTAATCATCCTGATAATGAAACAGGGCATTTTCCAGTTCATCATCACTAACCCGGACATAATGACTTAACTGTATAATATCCTCAAAATCATTGAAACGGACAATCAATGTCAGACTTCCATCTTCGTCAGCGTTTTTATTGTCGGTCTGCTGATTGGAACCAAACTTATAATCCAGTACATTTTCAATTTTTTCATCTACTGAAACGTCGACAGTCTGCCCGTCGTCATCCGGCAGTTCAAGATTTTCACCGTCTTTAGAAATCTGTGCCTTTGTAACGATGATTTCCAATCCCTTATCCATTGCCTGTACTTGAATCCATAACGGCCCGTCAACGTTAAAGTCTTCTTTATAGTTAAGCTCTTCCATCATTTGCCAAAAAAGCTGTTCTCCCCGTTCACGGTTATACCAAATCTCTTCCCGCTGGAATCCCCGATCTTCAATATCCATATACGTAATATAGAACTTAACTGTATTTTCATTAATCCGCTCTATTTCCATCCTGCTTCTCTCCCTTCTAATAAAGAATCATGTATTTCATATTTTGCAGTATAAGGCGGAAGAGTCAAATAGGTATCTTTCGCAGTGATATATTTATGAACACATGGTACGATTCATGGTTCTTTATTATATTATATGATAACAGGATCCTAATTGAAAATTCATTTGCCTATAAATAATGTTTATTCAATATTTTAAATGATTTCATCCTTCATGTCACTAGCGCTGTTCACATTTTTAGTCAGCCAGCAAATCCAATTCATGAAAAAACGCAGACCTGATTTTTGAGGATCTGCGTTTTTAATTTTGCTGTACACATTGCACAAATCAGTTGACCAGTCTCTGGGCCTCACGAAGCTGGAATGTCCGTACTGTTCTGGGAAGGAAGCGGCGGATTTCATCTTCGTTATAGCCAACCTGAAGCCGTTTTTCATCGAGAATAATTGGCCTGCGCAAAAGACCCGGGTTTTGCTGAATCAAATGAAACAAGTCCTTCATTGGCATCTGATCAATGTTAATATCCAGCTTTTGAAATACTTTTGAACGGGTTGATATAATCTCATCAGTTCCATCTTCTGTCATACGCAGAATTTCTTTAATCTCATCCAACGTTAATGGATCCGAAAAGATGTTGCGTTCTGTAAACGGTATATCGTGCTCCTCCAGCCACGCTTTTGCTTTTCTGCATGATGTACAGCTTGGTGAGGTATAAAGTGTTACCATGTAACATCACTCCTCAATTCTAAATATGGATACATCTCATGAACAACTTGTTATCAGATTAAAATAGGTTTAAATAACTTATATGTATATTATACTATACATGTCAATTAAAATGTAGGTTGTTTTATTGAGAAATAGTGACAAAACGTTAATTCATAAAATGCTCATCTAATAGTTAATACCACATTTGACGCTAAACTAAACCCATTTAATTGAAAGAACCTTCGCCAGGCAACAACCTTTCTTCTTAGCAAATTCTGTTTTCAAGTACAACACAGCATTCTCGATTAAGAGATTTTCTGCCTCACCAATAACAGTTTCACTGTTGTTGCCTTCTATGCCTATTATGCAACGATTAGACGGCATTTATTCACTAAATATCCAGCATTTCATTAAATTATCAGCCACTCGATGCACAATACATTAGTTCAATGGTGTATAATCAACATTTTCAGTATACGAGTTGCCGGCGTTCCACAGTAAAAATTCATCGATACCATTTTCGTTTAATGCTTTAATCTGGGCCTCGACCTCAGGTTTACCATAACTGGTTGGTGCACCACTGTACAGCCATGGTGCTTCAAAGTCCTGTATCCAGGGACGCGAAACAGGTTTGTCGTCAATTCTTTCAAGCAGTTTATTTTCAGTCTCCGCATAGCGATTGACTGTTTTGTAAGGTTCTTTATCAGGAAAGTCAATGCCGAAATATGCTGTCCAGTGACTTGGATAAATCATAGACGAAATAACATCAACTTGATTGGATATATCTGAAAAATTCTGTCCTATACCCGGGGCATCGTCGATTGTTGCTGTATATCCAAAAATATCGACGCCTACATCAACATCATAATAATCAAGTTCGTCCTTGGCATATTCCACAAAATCAGTTACGGCATGAACACGGCGTTCGACATTATTCGTGTCGTCATTTTTATAGTCACCCATGCTGTAGTCCAATTCATCATCCCGTTTTTCAAATCCCTCCGGAAAACGAACATAATCAAATTGAATCTCCTGAAACCCTAGTTCAGCCGCCTTTTTGGCCAAATCAACATTATACTTCCAGACATCTTTCTGAAACGGACTGACAAACGCCTCGCCTTTATTATTTGTCCAGATTTCCCCATTTTTCCTGAACGAAAGCTCTGGGTTCTTTTCCGCGAGGACCGAGTCTTTGAAGACAACAAGCCGGGCAATCGGATAAATGCCTTCCTCCTCCAGATATTCCAGCAGCTCTCTCGGTTCACCAATAAAATCAGATGCTGCATCTTTATATGGCGAATCGTCCGGAACACTGATGGTGATGTTCCCATGGTCTTCTTTAATATCAATAACCATCGCATTTAAATCAGACGTGTTCACAAGATTAACCAGTTTATCCAGGCGATCACCGCCCGCAGAATTGCCTGTCACATAGATACCCCGCACAGCATCCGGGTAATCAAAATCCAGACCTGTGTCATATGTAAATCGTTGCATATGCTTATCTAAGTCAATTGGCTCCAAACTGATTTGCCGCTTTATATGCGACGTTTCTTTTAAAGCGTCGTCCTCTTCTTCCGCATTCGCGGCAGATGGTGCAAATGACAGCAAAGCTATGGCCAGAATTATACCAAATGCCGGCATCTTAAGAAGTTTGGCCTTCATATCATCAGTCTCCTATCCCTTTTTAATTTATTATATAGGAAAAAATGCATTTTTAATAGAATAAAAATTTCCTTTTACGACAAAATGATACAATTTTTTATAGCCATGGCCATATTTTCACCTTTATACAGGAATCATTGAAGCTAATTATACTTGTTCCTGTGAAAACTGCCGGAATGCTGAACGATATACTAAATGATCGCGGTTAAATTTAGTCGGACTATCCAGACCAGCTACCGCTGCCAGATCAAAAAGATCCTGACGCAAGACAGTCAAATAGTTAGCCACACGGTATTTCTTCTCGTCGACAACCAATCCCTGCTGCAGATGCTGATCAGTCGTAGCTACCCCTACTGGGCAAGTGTTCGTATGACAGACCTGAGCCATAATGCAGCCAGTGCTGATCATAAAACCTCTCGCGATATTAATCAGATCCGCTCCAAGGCAGAGAGCGATGGCAATCTTATCAGGTGTCATCAGCTTACCAGATGCGATAATTTTTAGGTTATCGCGCAGACCATATCGCTTCAGAGCCTCATCCACAAGCGGAAGCGCCGAGAAAGCAGGCAGACCCACAGATTCCGCAAGTGCATAAAAAGAGGCACCCGTGCCGCCCTCGCTTCCATCAATTGTCACAAAATCCGGTACAATCCCAGAATCAGCCATCTTACTCACCAGGCTGTCAACTTGCTGTTCATCACCGACCACAATTTTAATCCCGATCGGCTTGCCGCTGACATCCCGCAGCTGGTCCAAAAAGAAAAGCAATTCTTCTGGGCTGGAAATGCCGGGGAATCGATTGGGACTATCAATATCCTGCCCCGGCTCAACATGCCGGATTCTCGCAATTTCTTCAGTTACTTTTTCACCATTCACATGGCCGCCTTTTGTTTTAGCACCCTGAGCAAGTTTCAGTTCGAAAGCTTTAACTTGCTCAACCTCACTTTGTTTCCGAAAGGCCTCCCAGGAAAAGTTACCAGCCTTATCACGCACGCCAAATAACCCTGGGCTGATTTGCATGATAAGATCTGTATCACCCTTTAAATGATAAGGTGAAACACTTCCTTCTCCGGTATTCATCCATGAACCGCCGGCAATGCCTAGTCCCTCAGACAAGGCGGTGATAGCATTCTCGCCCAGCGATCCATAACTCATCGCAGACTGGCCGATCAGGCCTTTTAAATAAAAAGGCTGCCTTGCCGTATGGAATCCCAGTATCACATTATCTTCATCAGCCAGATAAGACGGATTAATTTCGGTTTCTTTGCTCTTTTCCTTACGTTTAAACAGATTTTCCTGATCAATCTCATACGTTCGGGTTTTAATTGCGGGTGTCTTGCCGATTCGTAATTCATCATCTAAAGCCGGGAACATACTATTCGTTAAATAGAAACCATCATCCGCAAAATTCCGTTCAGACCCATAGCTCATAATACTGCTGTTATATTTGCCGGCCTTCACGACAAATTCAAACTGATCCCGGTTGAAGGGTTTCCCCTCCTGATCATTCAAAAACAAATATTGACGAAGCTCTGGACCGATTTTTTCCAGAATATAACGTACTCGTCCCAGAACAGGATAATTTTGCAATACAGCATGCTGTTTTTGTTGAGTGTCCCTCCTGTACAGCCTGAATAAAATCACTCCCGGAATCAGTACAATCAGTATCAGAAATACCACAAGAGCGATAATCACCCATTTGGTTACCATTAATGACGCCTCCCCCTGTTTTTTTTAGTTATCAAGCTAATTAACAGTCGTCATAAAATTCGCCGTTTTATAGCCACTCTTTATATTCTAACTGAATCGGCGGTGTCCGTAAACGCGATTCGCATGTCTTTTCTCTAAACTGTTTCATAAAACATTTGATTTTTGATATCAGTATCGTATATAATGATAAAAAATCATAAAAAAGCAATGACAAAGTAGAAGTACAGTTAGCTCACGGTTATTCAAGAGAGTTTGTGGCTGGTGAAAACAAGCACCGGGTTAATTTGGAAATGGGCTTTCGAGCTTTATTTTTAAAGTGACCATATAGTTATTGTATGGTAAACAGGGTGGCACCGCGGTTCATTCGTCCCTTTCAACTGGGATAAATGAATCTTTTTTTATTGGCCAAAAATGAAGGAGTGACAACTATGCAGACAATTTTTTCAGGTATTCAGCCAAGCGGCACATTAACTCTGGGCAATTACCTTGGAGCCATTCAGCATTTCGTCAGGCTGCAGGAAGACAGCAACTGTTATTTTTGCATTGTTGATGAGCATGCCATCACCGTTCCACAAGACCGGTTGAAACTGCGCAGCAATATCCGTTCACTAGCAGCTTTATACTTAGCATCCGGTATCGACCCGGAAAAAGCAACCCTGTTTATCCAGTCCGAAGTGCCGGCCCATACACAATTGGGATGGATGCTTGAGTCCATTAGCTATACCGGCGAACTGGAACGCATGACACAATTCAAAGATAAAGCGTCCGGACAAGAAACGGTCTCATCAGCGCTCTTGACTTATCCATCACTTATGGCGTCAGATATTTTATTATATCAAACAGACATGGTGCCTGTTGGGGAAGACCAGAAACAGCATATGGAACTGACACGCAATCTAGCGGAGCGGTTCAACCGGCAATTTAATGATATCTTCACCATTCCTGAAACCCGCATTCCAAAAGTCGGAGCACGGATTATGTCATTACAGGATCCATCTAAAAAAATGAGCAAATCGGACGAAAACGAAAAAGCGTTCATTTCCATGCTTGATGATACGAAAAAAATTGACAAAAAAATTAAAAGTGCCGTTACTGACTCTGACGGGATTGTAACGTATGATGAAACGAACAAACCTGGTATTTCCAACTTACTGACGATCTTCGCCAGCTGTTCCGGCCGAACAATTGAAGAAATAGAAACACTCTATGCCGGAAAGGGTTATGGTGAGTTCAAACAGGGCACGGCTGACGCCGTCATCAGCGTGCTGCAGCCCATCCAGGATCGTTACCGGGAACTGCTTGACTCTGATGCGCTTGATGATATTTTGGATACAGGTGCCGATAAAGCCTCCCATGCCGCCAATAAAATGCTGAAGAAGGCCAAAAAAGCCATGGGACTCGGACGCGTGAAAAAACAATAAAAAACGTGCGGTTCTGCCCTTTTCGCAGGAGCCGCACGTTTTTTTATTAACAGATCTTTAAGTTGTCCTTTGCCGTTTTGATGTTACAAGCCAGACGTTCATGATTCACTTCAGTTTTGACGTATTTTGCAGCGTCTTCTGCTCGATATCCCACATCTGTTCCAGAAAAGGCTGACCTTTAATCATCTTCTGACACAAATCCTCATGTGCTTGTCGCCAGCCATACTTAACACCATCATACAGTCTGTTCCATACCGCAGTCACATCCATATTCTGTATATAGGGATACTGCTTGGGATCCCATTCAGTCAGCCAGTACCGCAGTTCCTCCAGATTGTCAGCAGTCTTCAGCTGATCCATGGCAATCATCAGAAGCTGCTTCAGCTGGCGTTCACGCCTTGTGAGACCATGAACGAATTCTGGATTCATAGACAATATATGATATTCCTTGGTAACGGAACTTCCGTCAAAGTTAAACGATTCCGGCTGCGTTGTTTTGATCATATCATAAACAAGTTGTTCCTGCCTTGGAATGAGCCGGCTCTTCCGTACAGGAATCTGATAGCCGATTGTATCAAAAGCGATAATGTCGCGGCCATCTGTCACCACAGCTGCAAACTCAAGAGGCTGACGATCCTGATTCTTGCGCATGTAAGCCCGCTTGTAAACTTGGTTCATCATATCGTCCGGCAGACTATGCATGTCATTCTCAATATAATCGAAAAGTTCTTCTGTTATGTACAGCAAGGGTACTTGATCAAGCAGCTCAATACTGTCACTTCTGCGCCATTCATGAAAAAAACATACATTATAGCCATTCTCTTCGCCTTCAAACCAGTTCAGCCAAACATCATGTAAATATAGCATACATCACCCTCACTTTTGAATGAATCATTAAAGAAATGTATTTAAAATACATTTTAACCATCCTGTAAAATTTTATTCGATCCATTCAAAATTAAGGGTTACTGCTGTAGCGCCATAATGTCAGAGCCATCAACAAGAGACCAGCCGGGAAGAAATAGCACTCAGGCCGCCCGGCTAAAAAGATAAGATAATCTCCCCAGGTTACACCAACAGGCAAAAAATTCATATAGGCAATAATCGATACGCCGCCTGAAACAGCCAGACCAAATCCGGTGAGGAAAATAAAAATCAGCAGCATACGCTTGTCCCACCTTAGCTTGTCCAATCTATTTACTATAGTTTATGCGGCAGCAAATGATTCATGATTATAGTTTGTCGTTACGTATTATAAGTGTGCGGACAAAAAAACTGACTGCTTAAGCAGCCAGTTTCATTACTGATATTTTTGAAAGATCAAGGCAGCATTATGTCCGCCGAATCCAAGTGAGTTGCTCAAGACCGTATTAACTGACTGTTCCCGTGCCTCATTTGGCACATAATCCAGATCACAATCCGGATCCGGTGTCTCATAGTTCATGGTTGGCGGAATCACACCTTCATCAATTACTTTAGAGGAAATGACTGATTCCAGGCCTCCAGCAGCTCCCAGCAAATGGCCTGTGACACCTTTTGTTGAGGAGACAGCTAAATGCCGGGCATGCTCGCCGAACACATCTTTAATAGCCTGTGTTTCATATTTATCATTGAGTTCTGTACTTGTCCCATGTGCATTGATGTAATCAACATCTGACAGAGCGATGCCAGCATCCTGAACAGCCTGTTTCATAGCACGAGCAGCGCCTTCCCCATCTTCAGCGGGTGCTGTAATATGATAGGCATCACCAGTTGCAGCATAGCCAACGATCTCGCTGTAAATATGCGCACCACGTTCAAGGGCTGATTCCAATGTTTCCAGCACAAGAATACCAGCCCCTTCACCCATGACAAAACCATCACGATCACTATCAAACGGGCGGCTTGCTTTATTCGGCTGTTCATTTGTCGATAGTGCCTTCATGGCTGAAAACCCGGAGAATGCCAGAGCGGTTATAGGAGCTTCTGTTCCGCCAGCAACCATATAGTCAGCATCACCACGTTCAATCGCTCTGTAGGCATCACCAATCGAATTGGCACCGGATGCACACGCCGTTGTTGTGCAGGAATTAATGCCTTTTGCACCCAACTGAATCGATACTTGTCCTGCAGCCATGTCCGGTATCATCATCGGCACAAAAAAAGGACTGACCCGGCGGGGCCCTTTTTCCAAAAGTTTTGTATGCTGATCCTCAAGCGTTGCCATACCGCCAATTCCGGAGCCAACCCAAACACCAACGCGATCGGCATTCGTTTCATCAATTGTCAACTCCGCATCGTCCACTGCCATGCGGGAGGCTGCGACAGCATATTGTGTGAATAAGTCCATCTTCCTGGCATCTTTTTTCGCTATATAACCAGTCGGATCGAACGCCTTCACTTCAGCTGCTGCCACTGCAGGCAGTTCATCGAGATCAATCCGGGTGATATAGTCAATGCCGCTTGTTCCAGAACTAACATTATTCCACATTGTTGCCACATCGTTACCGTTGGGAGATATCGTTCCCAGACCTGTAACCACAACTCTTTTTTCAACCATTTTCACGCCTCCTATAGATCCCTGAGTAGTCTTAACGGCCCCAGCGCAAGGCAACAGCACCCCACGTCAGACCGCCGCCGAAACCAACGAGAACGATTAAATCATTAGTTATTATATTACCACTTTTAACGGCTTCTGATAAAGCAATAGGAATGGAAGCAGAAGAAGTGTTGCCATACCGCTTAACCGATGTTGCCATCTTATCTTCAGAAATACCCAGGCGCTCGCGGGCTGACTCCATAATACGAATATTTGCCTGATGCGGAATTAAATAATCGACATCATCTTTTTGAAAGCCAGCCTTTTCCACGACGTTAACAGATGATTCGGGCATTTGTCTGACAGCAAATTTAAACACTTCACGTCCATTCATGTGAAGGTAACCTGAATCTTCACCCTGATAAAGATTTTTTGCGCCGGAACCATCGGATCCCAGTTCAAATGAGAGAATCCCTTTCCCTTCTGAAACTGGACCAACCACGGCCGCCCCGGCACCGTCACCAAAAAGAACGCACGTACTCCGGTCCGTCCAGTCTGTAATTTTAGAAAGCTTCTCTGTCCCGACTACTAAAATGTTTTCGTAATCATTTGATTCAATGAACTGTTTAGCTGTTATGACACCATACATAAAGCCGGAGCATGCGGCTGCAAGATCCATAGCTGCAACATTTCCTGCTCCAAGCCTCTCCTGCAGCATGCAGGCTACTGAGGGAAAAGGTGTATCGGGGGTCACTGTTGCAACGAGGATCATATCAAGATCTTCAGCGTTTACATTGGCTTCTTCCAAAGCGTTCTGCGCAGCATAGAAAGCCATATCAGATGTGTCCGTCTCATCGTCTGCAATACGCCGCTCCTCAATCCCAGTTCGTGACCGGATCCATTCATCGCTTGTATCAACGATTTTTTCCATGTCGCTATTTGTATAAACATGTTCCGGTACAAAATGTCCCGTCCCTAACAAGCCAACGCCCATAATTCCCATCTCCTTATTATGAATCGTTAATAGCGATTTTTACAAGTATTCATCGCTTCAAAAACTATAAAAGCAAATAAATTTAAAAGCAATCATTATGACTTGGTCTTAATTTTAAGGTATGCTAAATTAATATGCAAGAATTTGCTAATCCATTCCCTGCTCATTTTCCCGTTCATTCGGCAATATGCCTGTATCCTTATAGGCATCCACCTCTTCCTGCAGTTTTTTCTGAAATGACTCAGGCACATCCGGGCTGAATTGACCAAGCGAAATGACATCGTCTTGGAAATCATACGTCAGCACACCCCCGCGCAAATCACCTTCATTAACATTTTCAGCTGCTCGTTTATATAACGTTTCGATATCCTGAACAGTACTTGTCAGCACATTTTGTTCTGCGATTTCTGATTGATCAGCTATATAACCAATGGTATAAATGCCATCATTGCGCGAACGTTTAATGACTTTCTGACTGTAAGCATTCCCAGCAGGGTAGATAACATCTGTATGATCATTTCTCAGTTCATCGTACATTTGCATTGCCCTATCCTTGTTATTCCAGTCATTCACATAGTTTAAATGGACCTTAACTTCTGGATCCTGATACTTCACACCTGCATAAAATCCTTCTATTTCCGCTTGCCAATCAAAAACACCAATCACGCCAACTTGATTCGTATGACTCATTTTGCCTGCAAGCATTCCAGCAAAAAAACCCATGGCATGTGAGTTGAAGTTCAGGCTGGTCACGCGTTCAGCAAATTTTTCACCATTAAAATAAACAAAATGGATCCCTGGATATGTTTCGGATAAATCCTCAAAATATTTGCCATAACTGCTGCTGTTACCGAATATAAGATTGACACCTTTGTCCGCAAATTCATCAACGGCCTGACGGACTTCGTCTTTCGTTTTTATCTCTTCTTTATAGAACACATCGGTATTATAGGTGTCTTCAATCGCCTGCAGTCCGTCGTAACCTTTTTGATTCCATGGCTGATTATCGATAGACGTTTCCACCAGCATCCCGGCATTTTGCAAGTGACCTGAATCAATAAAGAGACTGCAGCCGGCTAAAAGCAGCACGAAACCAGTCATCAAAATCATCAAAAACTGTTTCACGTTGACGCCCCATTTCTAAACCATCATTAGCTTGTACAGAGATGGCAACACTAATTGTTCTGATAGCATTAATAAAATGACTGATACCGCTGATAGTGGCGTTTAACCTTCTCAGCATTTTCAAGTACAGGTCTATTGTTCCGTACATAGACATAATTTTCAAGTTGTCCACCTTCCAGGTGCGGACCATCAGCAGATCGAACCTCCATAACCGCCGGCAGCTGTGAGGCTTCGATCCACTGCCCCAGGCATTGAACCAGGTCATCAATATAAACTGCTCCCCGTAAATACGCATCTAAATCAAATGGCATGTTCTCTTGCCGGCTGTCAGATTCACTGTTGTTGACAATTGGCATCCACTCACCGAATATGAACGGTAATTTGACGGTGACTGACCGACCGCCCCCTAATCTTAATCTGTGATCTTGTATACGAATAATAACATTATAGTGCTGTTCTGATAACTCAGACATTGTCTGGTAGTGCCGAAACGCATTATGACGTCCAACAAATAACGATAGATGCTCTTTCTTTTCCGTTTCCAAATCATCAACACCATCGATGGAATACCCTTTTTCCAGCAAATGACGTGTAATATGAAAACCTATCCAGTGAAAGCAATTTTCAACTAACAGCATTAACCGGAACACCTCCTTGCTAAAACAGTTACTTAAAATCACCAAAACGGTCCGTTATACCCATACTGCACTGACTGTTTTATAGCCGCGGATTAAATTAAGTCCTTCCATTTTCCGAATCGGTTTGCTAAACTGTAAACAGAGAGTCTACTTAAAAATGAGGTGTCGAGACATGCGTTTTATATGGCCACTAATCTGGACATTTGTGATCAGTTGTGCTGTTTCATATGTATTATCCAGCATGGCAGGTAATGCATTTCAAATTGGAGGTACCCTGGTGATGACCATTGCGATATCAGTCGCTGTCTATGTACTGGGTGAAGGTATGCTGAAAGACGAGAGTCAGTAATACAGACTTTTAAGAGAAGCCCTTGCCCCCTATTGTTTTGGGGACAAGGGCTTTTTGTATGAAACGCTATGTCTCGATCGTTTCATGAATCGTCTAATTTTAGTACCACGGAAGTGCGGTTAAGGATATCAAAGCAGCCAGTGGAAGGACTGCCCGATTGAATCGTCTCCGACGTCCGTAATGTCCGTAACCAGGGCCGTAGCCATACCCATAACCAGAACCATAGCCTGAGCCGTAACCATAGCCATAACCGGATCCATAGCCGTATCCAGGATTACCATAGCCAAAACCACCTATATCTTCCTCACGCTGGTGGCAATTATGGTACTGATGGCCTCCAGGATATGACATCTGTCCATAAGGTGTTTGCCCCGAATATGGCATTTGTCCATAAGGCATTTGGCCTGAATATGGCATTTGCCCATATGGCATCTGTCCATAAGGCGCCTGCCCTGAATATGGCACCTGTTCACCACAGCTGATTGGAACAGCCATATAGACACACTCACCATCCAGCCCTGTAATAATCCCATCAACTTGTGTACCGTCATTCATCTCAGCAAGAACATAGGAATGCATATGCTGTTTACACATGTCATACGTATGTTGATAATGATTCGTCATTTCCATGTTTATCAGCCTCCTTGCTCACCAACCTATTCACTTACCCATGGGTTGGTGACTATATGGCATTAAAAATTGAGGTGGTCATCAAATGGAAACAATTGAAGCGTTTTGGTTATTAGTAAAGTATATTGTACTCGGTTTGCTGCAAGGTTTCACTGAGCCCATTCCTATTTCATCCAGCGGCCATCTCGTTATTGTCAGGGAACTCTTCGGTATCGAAATTCAAGGATTATCATTTGAGATTATGGTCAATTTTGGTTCCCTGCTAGCGATACTGGTCATTTACCGGACAGCTATTTATCATCTAATCACAAACAGCATCCGTTTCATTATGACGCGGGAAAGCCGTTCACGAGATGATTTTCACTTTGTGTCCTGTTTAGTCATTGCAACCATTCCGACTGGAATCATTGGTCTCTTATTTGAAGATTATATTGAAAGCCGCTTGAGTGGTGCTGCCATTGTCGGTATAACGCTTTTGATAACCGGAGCAGCCTTATGGGTCATTCGTAATTTGCGCGGGCATAAACATGACGGCAGCATTACAATGCGCGATGCCATTATAGTTGGACTGGCCCAGTCAGTCGCGCTTGTACCAGGCATCAGCCGCTCAGGCGCCACAATTGTGGCCGCGATGCTTACCGGCATGAAAACAGAGACAGCTTTAAGATTCTCTTTCCTGCTGTATATACCTGTCAGTCTTGGGATAACGCTGCTGTCTGCCAGTGATCTTTTGAACAGCAGCAGTCATATTGATGTTGGGATGATACCACCCATTATGGCACTGGCGGCGTCTATTACAGCTACTTACTATTCCTTGAGATGGTTCATGAATATTATGGCAAAAGGGAATCTGAAATACTTTGCCTCGTATTGCTTTATCGTTGGCATACTGGTCATTCTATTTTTATAACACGCGCTGAATAGAACTCCACATGCTTAATCAAGACTGGGAAAAGACGGTGTTTGCCGACTTATGATACAATACTGTGACGCTATTTTTACAGTATAGGCAGGAAAAGGAGTGAGCATTATGAACACCCGTACCATTAAGGAATTGCTTCAGAGTGTTCCCCTGTTCAAAGATTTGACCGATGACGAACTCACGCCCATTATAAATCTCGCCCGTTACCAGAAGTACCAGCGTGGCTCATACGTTTTCCTGCAGGGCGATTCTTTAACAGATGTCTATTTTATCTATCAGGGCAAAGTTAAAATCTATAAAACCGACGTTCACGGCCGAGAGCAGATTGTCAACATCCTCCAGGGTGGCAACATGTTTCCGCATCAGGGTTTCTTTCGTCAGGATGAATACCCAGCCAACGCCGAGATATCAGAAGACGCGGTATTAATCTATATCCCGATTCAGCCGTTTGAAAATGTTCTGCTGAATCATCCCGAAATTTGCGTCAAACTGCTGCGGGTGCTTGGCAACATTATCGTTGATTTACAGGAGCGTTTGGAAGAAAAATTGCTGCATAATACTTATGAACAAATTATTATGCTGTTGCTGCGCCTGTCACGGAGCTACGGGCAAGCAACAGATAATGGAGGCGTCAGATTCACGACCCTGTTTACCAATCGTGAACTGGCCAGCATGATCGGTTCCAGCCGGGAGACGATTAACCGGACATTAACACAGCTGAAGAACCAAAAATTAGTGACAACCAGTGAATCGGGAGCGCTTGTTCTTGATACCGATGCAATGAAAGAAAAGTTATTCTAGGTGAATCCATCCCCCCTGAATAAACTGCAGCGGCACTTTCTGACTGTCTGTTCCCAATAAACAGCATAAAAAAGGCCGATCCATATTATGAATCAGCCTTCAGAAGAGCTATACTTTTCACTATCTCTAGTTGTCTTATCAATCCGGAATTCCAAGTGCGATTTTGGCATAGCGTGACATTTTTTCTTTGCCCCATGGCGGATCCCAGACGATATTCACTTCAGCTTGTTCGACCTCTGGGATATCGGCAAGCACACGCTGAACATCCTGCTCAATAATGCCTTGGAGCGGGCACCCCATTGTTGTCAGCGTCATCGTAATCGTACAGACACCCTGATCATCCAGAGAAGTGCCATATACCAGACCAAGATTAACAATGTCAACACCAAGCTCTGGGTCGATAACATTCTCAAGAGCACCCATCACATTTTCTTCGAGATCTGCCTCCACAGCTATCCCTCCTTCAATGTTACTATCCTTATTTAAACATATGACACATACATGATTAAATGATTCATGCAGCGCGGTGCACACCATAGGACTGCTGATTTATCAGAAACAGTGTCCTGATAAAATAGCTATAAGTGCTGTTTGAACCAGCGTACTGTTTCCAGTATAGCATAACGGCTGACTTTATGACCACGATTTGCTTCACTGAGAAAACGGATATTCTCGGGATGGCTGTAATAAGACTGAGCATTCTCATAAAATGCATAAGAATGGTTGAATGGCACTACCTCATCATGTTCACCATGCCAGAAGAGTACCGGCCGATCAGCCAGCTTATCGATCTGATTTGACAAATCATATGCCTCCAGCTGTGCGTACAAATCATTGGTCATGTCATCTGTGATGGCAGTTTCGTCCACTTTCTGATAGCCGTCAACAAGCGTTTTGGCATATGTCAGCAATTTTGGCGTTCCCATCAAAATGCCGGCTGTTTTAATCCAGGGATACTGTGTCAATGCTGCCGCGGATGTAATACCGCCCATACTTGTCCCAGCAATGCCGAAACGATTATCAAGCACAAGGTTTTGCTCGTCCAGCTCATTTTTAATTGCCTGCAGCTCTGCAACATTCTGCATAACAATATCCCAGAACGCGAGCTGGATTTTCATGCTGGATATACCTTGGTCCCGTTCACCATGATGCATGCTGTCAGGGAGAATAATCCGGAAGCCTTCTTCAGCCAGCAGATAAGCTAAGGGCAAATTATGTTCTTTAGCACTGGTGAATCCGTGAAAGAAAGTCACTGTAGGCAATGCTTCATATTCTTTTGCGTGATCGACAATGACTAAACTGGGCACATTGGCAATGGTCTCTTGTGTTACTCCTATCATGCTTAAAGTTCCTTCCTGTAATATAAGTGTATCCTAATCATAATATGGGTTTTTTGCAAATTGCAAACGAATGCTTTACATAATGTTTTAACCTCTATAAACTAAGAAGCATACGGGGTGGTGAGAAAAATATGAAAACGAAACAGCACTTAATCGCACTTGACTTGGACGGAACACTTTTAACGGCTGATAAAAAAATCAGTCAGACTAATCTGAACATAATCAGAAAAGCTATTAATAATGGACACATTGTTGTGATTGCTACAGGACGGCCGCACCGTTCCAGCATTGATTATTATCAAACACTGAAGCTGGATACACCGATGGTTAATTTTAATGGTGCCTTAATCCATCATCCTGCAGATGCCAAATGGCATACACTGCATAATCCTATGCCTGTCAGGAGCGCTCAGCATATCATCGAAGCATGTTATAATCTGGGCGTCAGAAATATTGTAGCCGAGGTCATGGACAGTGTCTATATAGATCAATACGATGAACAAATGATGGAGCTTTTCCAGAACTCAGATCAAAATACCTTGTTTACGATTGGCAGCTTGAAAAACAAACTGCAGACGGATCCGACCTCTTTGCTGATTCATCCTCATGCTGATAACGCTGACCAGCTGCGCAGTCATCTTGATCATTACCATGCCGAGCTCATCGAACACCGTAAATGGGGTCTGCCATGGAATATTATCGAGATTGTCAAAAAAGGTTTGAATAAAGCAATCGGGCTGCAAAAAGTCGCTTATTATTATCATATCCCAAAAGAGCGTATAATTGCATTCGGAGATGAGGATAATGATCTGGAAATGATTGATTACGCTGGCGTTGGGGTAGCGATGGGCAATGCCATTGATGAGCTTAAAACAGTGTCCAAATACATAACGGATACAAACGAAATGGACGGCATTGGCCATTTCCTGAATGACTATTTAAACCTCCATTATCATGACGTTAAAACCGACAACCTCTAGAAATTTCCTTTCATACCTGAATTAAAACGGTACAAACTAGGATTGAACGCGAAAAGGCGTTCACTTCGTTTCATCCTGTTTCACGTTGAACAGCACGTGAACAAAACCGTCATTTAACAGGAGGGGCTTACAATGGCACAGGAGCAAAATAACAGTATGATGCAGCGTGCTAAAAACGCCGTTGACCAATTCATGAACGATCCGGCTGACGCAAATCAAGAGGAGCAGCAGACAGCGCACAACGCGATTGAAGACGCTAAAAACAGTGCTTCTCCTGAAGAACAGCAACAGCTGGAGGAACTGAAACAGCAATTACAGCAGAGCAACCAATCAAAATAACTTCCAGCAACAGCATTCAGGCTAAAAATTAACAACTTGTATGTTAACGATCCACCATTCATTATCATGATGAAGCGCGGGATTCTAACAGACAAATGCACACGCCCTTATTCATACCACTGAATAAGGGCGTTTTCCTTTTGTCATTTTTTCTGTTATGATTGGGCTGATTATGAAAAGTGATGGAGGGACAACAAATGGGTGTTATAGCTGAGGCTACACCAAATCCAAATGCACTGAAATTCACAACAGACAGTCTGATTTTTGAAGGTGACAGCAGCATTTCTGTCATGCCTGGCAACACAAGTGAACACGCCATTCTAAATGATTTGATGGAAGTTAATGGTGTCGATAATGTATTTGGCTACCAGAACTTCATCACTGTCAATAAAGCATTTGACGTAGAATGGGACGAACTGAAACCCAAAGTCATTGATGTCATTGAAAAATATGGCTACTGATACATAAAAAGACAGCAACCGTCAATTGCTGTCTTTTTATGTATAGCTACTAATACAACTGTTCAATCCCGTCTAAAGAAACCAAATATACCCGTTGTCTGGACAATGTTGGTAAAGGCGTTCGGGTCGACCTCACCGATGATACGTTCCAGATCATAAAGTTCATAACGAGTCACAACGAGATACATCATGTTTTTATCTTCTCGTGTATAGGCACCCTGGGCTGGCAAGATCGTGATACCGCGCACCATTGTATTATGAATGGCTTGCTGGAGTTCATCGGCCTTATGGGTAATAATCATAGCTGTTACTTTCTCATGACGGGTATGGATGGCATCAATAACGCGGGTTGTCACATACACTGTCAGCAGGGTATACAAAGCATTCTCAGCTTCATAAAGAATGCCGGCCATAAGTGTGATTACGCTGTTAAGCAATAAGAAATAATTTCCGATCGGCTTGTCCTTAAGCCGGGACATTACCATTGCAACAATATCCATACCACCAGTGGATGCACCATGTTTTAATGTCAGTCCAACACCCGCACCTGCAAGTATACCGCCAAAAACGGCATTTAAAATAATATCGTCCGAAAACTGGATAACTGGCAGCACCTCAAGGAAAAACGATGTTACAAACACTGATGCAACACTGTATATAGTGAAGCCTCTCCCGACTTTAATCCAGCCTAATATAGCCACGGGAATGTTTAAGATAAATAAAATAATACCAGTCGATAATCCGATGTCTAAAAAGTCGTTGAAAACACTTGCGATCAGTTGTGCTGCACCCGTGAAACCGCTCGCATAGACGTTAGCGGAAATTAGGAAAAAATTCAGTGACAATGCATTCAGGATAGCACCCACTATCACAATGATCATTCGTTTGGCTTCAACTAAGAACAAAAGTCTCACTCCCCCTGACAAGAACAGTGCCTTATCATGAATTTTGACTATTCTTTGACTATTTGCCGCAATCGTTTTAAACTAAAAGTCAACGTTAAACCCAGTTAAAGGAGGTGAACATATGACAGTTAAAATCCTCGCTGATTCAGCATGTGATTTATCTGAAGACTATTATAACCGATATAATATTGAGATGATACCATTAACGGTTCATCTTGACGATCAGGAGTACCAGGATGGGGTCGAAATTAAACCAACGACAGTCTATCATGCTATGCGGGAAGGCAAAACACCTAAAACATCCCAAGTGTCGCCACATTTATTCAGGCAGATTTTCACATCTTACGCAGAGGCCGATCAGCCATTTATTTACCCTGCATTCTCATCTGAATTATCTGGTACATATCAGACCGCCAAAATGGTTGAACAGGAAATCAAGGAAACATATCCAAACGCTAAAATGCAGGTAATTGATACAAAATGTGCCTCAATTGGATGCGGGCTGGTCGTCCTGCGCGCCGCCCAGCTTGCTCAAAATGGATCAGACTTTGATCGTATCATTGAAGCAGTAACCTATCATGCCGAGCACATGGAACATATTTTCACCGTCGATGATCTGGAATACTTATATCGCGGCGGCCGCGTCAGCAAGACAGCAGCTTTTGTGGGTTCATTTCTGAAAATTAAACCCATCTTGCATGTTGAAGACGGCCTATTGGTTCCACTAGAAAAGCAACGCGGGTCAAAAAAGCTTTTTAATCGGATGCTCACGATTATGGAAGAACGCGGAACTGATTTTTCCAGTCAAACAGTCGGTATCAGTCATGCAGATGATCTGGAAACAGCCAGGGAAATAGCCGCCTCTATCCGGGAAAAATTCAATCCGGCCGACATTCTGATCGATATGGTCGGAGCAACAATCGGAGCGCATGCGGGTCCTGGCACCATTGCTATTTTCTTTTTGAATGATCATTATAACTAAACGCAAAAAGGATATCCGTTCGGGTATCCTTTTTAAATGAATTAAGCCATATCCCCTCCAGCTGCCTTTTTCCTTCAGTGCAGCAGACTCCTGTGACTATTATCGGCGCCAGCCTTCTGTCATGAACTGGCTATCGCTGACATAGTGTTTAATAAAGCCCCTTTGGAGGAGGATTAAGGTGAGTATTTTTGAATTGATTACCATTTTCGAGACCGAGCGAAACCGCCCACCGGAATCTATTAATGATCTGTTGGATTTTTATCAGCAAAAATACATCACTGGCGTCATTGACATCAGCCATTACCGGAAAGTTTATTACTATTTGCATCGTCAAGGTGCTATTTCTGCTCATGAATATACCTGAACACTTAAATTAACCCTCAGCGGGAAAGCTGTACATTAGTCAGCAGCTTCCCGCTTTTTTTCTTTTCGTTTTAAGTAAATGAGCCCTGCTATAAAAATGAACAAGATACCTACAATCGGAGCAATAAACCACCAATTCAAGCCCGTATTAGTCTCAACAGAATAAATTTCCGCCGTTTCACGCGGCAGCACAATTTCAAAGTCACCGTCGTCATTTGCCCTGACAAGGTTATCACCTAGCAGACCGTTTAATTGCTTGCCTTGATTAATGCTGCTGACTGGTATCATTTGTGATTCCTTATCATTATTAATCGCAATATAAAGGGACTCACCTTCAAACGATCGTTTAAACAAGCTCATAGCCCCGTTTGAGTCAACCATTTCATAGTCGCCATGACGCAGTGCAGGAAACTCCGACCTTAGTGAAGCAATGCGGTTATTAAATTTCTCCAGATCCTCATCAGCGCTATTCCATTCAACCAAATTCTGATTTTCCGGAAAACCTTCACCAAGCATTGGAATTTCTGATCCCTGATAAACCATAGGGGTGCCTGGAAGTGTATACAAATACGTTAACGCCAATTTCCAAGCCGTCAGCACGTTTCGTTTACTGTTCACTACTTTTTCGCTAAATCGTTCACTGGACGGCGTATCCAAATAATTCAGGCCTTTTTGGCGGCCATTGTTCTGCCATGTTTCGTAGATGGATGTAACCGGTTTTCCGGCAGCTGCGAATACGTCCGACATCACTGGCATCAATGCCGGATTATCAGTCATTTGAATAGCTGTATTCTTTGTCAGTTCCCCGTCACCGGATGTTTTATCCAATCGGTCGCCGAGCAAATAAATATTTGGATAGTTTTCCTGCAGATGAGCGGTTAAGTCGCCTAAAAAATTTTGATTAGCTTTGTCTGCTGCATGAAATTGATAGCCGTCGATATCAGTCTCATCCATCCAATAATCTGCCACATCGGTTAAAAATTGCCGGACATGCGAATTGGTCTGATCCAGTGTAACGGTATGATCCTGCCACTGGAAGGATGTGTCACCTTGGCTTTCGCTGTACCAATCATGTTTCGCCGGATCGTCAGTCATGGGATGCGTATCAGCAGCATAATTTGTGACAAACTCAAGCACAATCTTCATATCACGGTCATGCGCCTCTTTAACTAGTTCCTGCAAATCTGCCATTGTCCCGAATTGTTCATCGACTTTATAAAAATCTTCTATCCAATAACCGTGATAGCCCTTAGGCGCATTAGCCATAACAGGCGATAAAACAAGGGTCGTATAACCGTATTTCTTCAATTGATCAAGTTTAGCAATAATCCCTTGCAAATCGCCGCCATGATATGTATATGGATCACTAAGTTCAGCCTGGCCTTTCAGCGACGAATCGCCGTTATTAAACCGATCAACCACGATATCATACATAATCTCGTCCTTCACATCTTCTTTGTCTGCTGCAGCTGAAACAGGGTGAATCAAACCTGAAATAAAAACGACAGCAAGCAGCATGCCAAGTAATTGTTTCATATTTTGTCCCCGCCTTTTTCATGGTCAGTATGAAAAAGACTTCCCATATAACGGGAAGCCGCTTGCGTCTTTATGGCAAAAATCCGAAAGGCAATCTGCCAAAACCTAAAATCAGTGTGAGAAGGACAGCAATAATAAGCTGAATCCACCAGCCTTTCAACGGCTCCTCTCGTCCTGATTTCAGACTGATCATTTCCATAGCGAGAATTGCCCAGATACCTGCCAGTCCTTTAAATATTGCCTCACCCATCATCGCGTTGCCAAAATAGGCGAAAAGCAATTGACCGCCGGAAAACAGAATCAGCAAATAATCCAGACGCAAGATCATTTGCACAATGGTCGCACCTTTGGTCTTGCCGCTTTTATTCAAAATCAGAACAACGGCAAACAAAATAAAAGCCAGAACCCATGAGGTTATATGCAAATGTGTATTCATGTCATCGTTCCCCCTTTTTTCCAAATATGTTTATGTATCAATGGATTGCTGTCATAAATCAAATCTATCATAACATGTCCTGGGACTAAATTCATTAAAAATTAGCTGATTGAACAAAATACGGATTTGCAGGGACTGGGACATAACGAAAGCGACTAACTCGAGCTTCGAACAATGGCTCGGTTCAGCGACGTCTATTTCCGGAGCGGTTCAGTCATGCAAGTGGTTCGCACTTTTGTCCCAGCCCCTTGCAACCTACAGAAAGATCTCTGTCTTACGGATCTCCAGTCGCCTCTTCATATTAAAGAAATAAAGGTAGGCAGCTGTTACAGGCTGTTGCCAAATGTCCTCGAGTGCTCGGCGATACAGCGTCATCTGAGTTTCATAGCGCTCTGCCAATGTTTGCTCCAGCTCTTCTGTTACAGCCTCATCGATAGCATCAGTTTTATAGTCAATAATCACCCAGCCGTCTTCTGTCGGAACGGCGCAATCAATAACACCCTGGACCAGCACATGCTCACCAGTATCGCCTGTCCAGTCGGCATAAATTTCTTCTGCCGGCAAGGCTAAGCTGAATGGTACTTCACGGTAAATATACGCGGCGTTCATGATCATATGTCCGATATCCGTCTGATAAAAGGCAGCAACAGCTTCCAAATCAATTGCATCTGCTTCCTGTCGCGTCAGTATTTCACGAGCAGCCAGCGACTCTACAAATTCAGCAATCTCGTTTGGGCTCAGCGGACTCCGCAGCGGAATGTGCTGCATAACCGTGTGCATGGCTGTGCCGCGCTCAGCTGCTGTGATTGTCTGCTGTTCTTGCATGAAAGCCGGCCGTTTAACAATCGGAGGCTGAAATGGGCGGACAATCTGATCACCGCTGTATTCATCTGCTGTCTCCCGCTGCCGCTTAATTTCTGTTACGGTCTGTTTAGCACGAGAACGAGCAGCCTGGTCATACGGATAAGTATAAGATAACCGGTTATGAACTGCCTGCTGGTAAGCATTATCTTCAAGATCAAGTTTTTCCCAATTTACGATTTTTTCTTTCAGATCGCCAGCAGTCTCATTGCTATCAGCAGCCGTCTCTGTATAGGTGCTGGCATGCACAACAGACACATACCAGTCAGATGGATCCATCCTAATGGCCTCCAGCACCTGTTCAGAGACACCAGTCGTACGCAAAACGCCGTTTGTTTGGTGCCTGATCAGAGCAGGGCCAATCCAGTCAAGATAGGTCTTGGACGCCAGACGGTCATGTGCTGGCAGCAGCCAGTCCGGCTGATCTGCGATTTCTTCCCAGCTTTCCTGGCTTTTCGCAAACGATTTAACGTTACCCACCATCAGCAATTTTTCTTTTGCTCTGGTTAAGGCCACATATAAAATCCGCATTTCCTCTGCCAGCAGCTCACGCCGTTTTTTCTGTCTTATAGCATGATGAAACAAAGTTGGGTAAGTAATCCGTTTAACCGGGTCAATATATTTACTGGCAAACCCGAGATCTTTATGCAATAAATAAGGCGCATTCAAGTCCCGCATATTGAATTCTTTGTTCATCGCACCCAGTATAACAGCCGGAAATTCCAGTCCCTTACTGCGGTGGATCGTCATAATCCGGACAACATCCTCCTGCTCGCTCAAGGCTCTCGCAGCACCAAGATCATCCCCGCGCTCTTCCATCCGCTCGATAAAACGCAAGAACCGGAATAATCCACGAAAGGACGTTGTTTCATACCCCCGTGCGCGATCATACAATGCTCTCAAGTTTGCCTGACGCTGCCGGCCACCGGGCATGCCGCCCACAAAATCATAATAGCCGGTTTCACGGTAAATCTGCCAAATCAACTCTGATAAAGCCCCTTGACGTGACATACGGCGATACCGCTCGAGATGATCTAAAAAGTCGGCCACTTGGGAAACGGCATCTCCCGTATTTTGCTGCCGGTACGCTTTCAGAGCATCGTAATAGGTCCCGCGACGATCAGCCAGCCTGATTTGGGCTAAAACATCCTCATCCAAGCCGACAATCGGCGATTTCAGGACAGACGCCAGCGGAATATCCTGTCTTGGATTGTCAATCACTTTGAGCAAATTCAGCATGATCTGGACTTCCATGGCTTCGAAATAACCAGACGAGAGTTCGGCATATACGGGGATCCCCTGTTTTTGCAGCTCATCCATAATCGTCGGTGCCCACGTCATGGAACGAAGCAGAATCACGATATCCCGATACTGCATTTCGCGCTGTGCATCCGTCGTTTTATCATGAATTTGCAGCGGAGATCCGTTTGTCTGGCCAATCCAGTCTTTTATCCTATCAGCATAGGCACGCGCCTCAAGCTGAGCATTTGTCAGATCCTGATACTCTTCGTCATCATCCGCATTTGAATCGTTATCCGCCGGCGCTTCCCGGTCAATGATGACAAGTTCCGGCTCCGGGTCCCGAAGCGGCAGCTCATCATACATCGCGTTAGCATAGACCAGTTCTGCCTCGGCATCATAATTGATCTCACCCACATTCTCGTCCAAAAGCTGCCGGAAAATATAATTCGTTCCTGAGAGAATCAGTTCCCGGCTCCGGAAATTGCTCGCAAGGTCAATGCGTTTGGCTGACAGGGATTCACTCGCAAATCGTTTATATTTATCAATGAATAGAGCAGGTTCAGCATGCCGAAAACGGTAAATACTTTGCTTAACGTCACCGACCATAAATCGATTGCCGGCCCCTTCCTGATCGCTGATTAATGATAGAATCGTTTCCTGAACCAGATTCGTATCCTGGTATTCATCGATCAGCAGTTCTGTAAACTGCGCCTTCAGATTAAGAGCAATATTAGACGGCTTCACCGCTTGCTCGTCAGCGCTGTCCTCTCTTAACAACTGCAGACAATAATGTTCAAGGTCCGGAAAGTCAACAAGCGCCTGTTCACGCTTACGCTTTGTGTACTTTACTTCAAACGCCTTCACCAGCGTCGTCAGCTGTCTAATAACCGGTGCTAATTCCTGCATGTCAGCAGCATGGCCCTCCAGATTGCGGCTGAACCAGTTTTCTTTCATCTTATTCCAGCGTTCTTTATAGCTGTCGCGCAGGTTTTTAGCCCGTGCTTTTTTATCTTCATCACAATCGACTTTTTTTCCAGACAGTTTCTGAAACGAACTGGCCGTCATAAACGGCTGCAGATCCTGCCACGAATCAGCCAGAGCTTCTGCTTCCTGCAGCTGCAGCAATTCTGACTCAATCGTATCCGCATAATGGTAAGGACCGTCTTTTTCGCGTGTCAGATCCATCGCCTTATTCATTTCTTCCCGTATAGCAGCAAATTCATTACGCACTTCCTGTTTCATAATCGGAAGCCAGTTTAAATCTTTTTCCTGCCAGTCATCTGGAATCTCATAAACATCAGCAAGGGAATCAAGCCATAGATCCGGGTCGGGATTCTGCATGGCAAACGTATACAGCTGAAGCACCAGATTTTCTACATCGGTATCACTCCGGTCACCGGAAAAACGATCAACCACGTCAAAGAAAGTCTGTTGTTCGCTGCCTTCTTTTCCGTACCACTCCTCAAACAAGTCATCGATAACGTCCTGCTTAATCAAATCGGTTTCCATGTCGTCAGCAATCCGGAAAGCAGGATCCATATCAAGCAAATAAGCGTATCGCCTGACGATATCGAGACAAAATGAATGCAATGTCGAAATAGGAGCACGCTGCAGCAATGAGAGCTGTTTTTTTAAATGATTAGAGGCGGGATTCTCAGCCAGCTTATTCTCGAGTGCCGAACCAACCCGATTGCGCATTTCCTGGGCTGCTGCATTGGTGAATGTCACCACAAGCAGCGAATCAATATCTACCGGATCGTCAGCACGAACGATTTTTTGAATGATCCGCTCCACCAGGACGGCTGTTTTCCCCGATCCGGCAGCAGCAGCCACCAGGACATCCCGGCCATCTGTATAAATGGCTTGTTCTTGTTCCGTAGTCCATTTGACCATGATTACTCCTGCTCCTCCCTTTTAGTGTGAAACGTCAATCGAACTGATAAGGCATGATCATGTGTCCGCGAAAGTCGACTGACGGAGATTAGCTAAAATATCTTCATCTTTCATATCTGTCAGTTTACGGTAGTTGTTATCTTCAAGCGTGGGATCAAATTGGCAGACTGAGCGGAACGGACAATACGTGCATGCTGTCTGCTGTTTATACTGGAACGGATTCAAATGAACACCGCCTGATGTGATATCAAGCCCTGCCTGCCGCATTAAATGATGGACATGATCCTGCAGACTGTGAAACGTTTCCAGACTAGCAACACTGGAATTACTGAAAAACTCTCCGTTCTTTTTCACACCAGCTGGAATCACCTCGCTGCGGCCAGAATTAAGTGACGTATCCATCGATTTGACAATCGCCTCATCCGACAGCATGAGTCCTTTCATCTTATATTGCTTGAGTAGTTCCTTCTCAAGTAAGTCATCCGGCATATTCATACTGGCTGAAATCATAGGATTGTGCACATGAAAATACAGCACACCAGCCGGGGTTGCTTCAGCTCCAAGCCATTGTTCTGACTGAGACAGAATAACATCCAGGTATGCGAGCATCTGCAAGGCCAAGCCGTAATACACTTCGACAAGATCCAGACCTTTTTCACTCGATTTATAATCAATAATCCGTAAAAACAAACCATCGCCATCTTCAGCCTTATCAACGCGGTCAATACGGCCGCGCAGCTTCAGCTCAAAACCATTGGACAAATCAAGTGAAACCGGCTGAAGCGTCTCGTCATCCCCGAATCCAAGTTCCAGTCCCACCGGAACAAAGTCACTCTGCCTGGCCTGCTCACTTAACACATAAGTCGCGCGCGTAATAACATCCTGCAATTTTTGCTGAATATATTGATAGCGATTGGAACTGTGTAAGATCTGATGCTGCAGAACCGGGGCAAGCGTTTCTACAGCCTGGCTGGCATAACCGGCACTGTCCTGACGTGTCAATTTGGAAAAGTCTTTACCCTCTGCTTGAATCCATTCGGTAATTTTTTTCAGCGCTTCATGGAACAGCTGACCAATATCAGGCGCATCAAGCTTATATATCTGTCGCTCCTGCAGCTGCAGACTGTATTTGGCAAAATGCTGATACGAACAACGGTAGTAGGATTCCAGCCGTGATACACTCGCTTTCACCTGTTTGGGATAGAGCTGGCTGATTGTCTGCTGATTTAAATTAGCCGGCTGGTTCTCATAATACAGGCTTTGTAAGACGGTATAGGTTGTGCTGTATTTAGGATGGTTCTGAATATACCAGTTTAAGACGTGCCACCAGACTTGTTTAACGGGATAGCCTCGCCGTCCGCGAGCAAGCTGGGCCGTTAAAGCTGCCCGTGTCTTCACCGGTGTCGTTATGAAACGCTCAGCATCCATAAGCTCATCCGGATCCTGCAGCAGAAGATGATCACAGCAAGCCGGGAACAGATCCTCCAGACGTTTAATCAGCTGTGAAGGCATCTTAGCCTTGCCTTCCGCATCACTCAGCGGGTAACTGACCCATAAATAATCACGTGCTGATGTAAAAGCTACGTACATATAAAACCAGTCATCCAACAGCTGGCGTTTGCTGTTTTCCGCAAGCTCCAGTCCATGTTCTGATAACAGATCCCGCTCCTGTTCATTAATCATACCCTCTTCTGCTGGTTTCATCGGCCATGTACCATCGTTCACACCGAGCAGCAACGAGCATTTTGTACCGCTGATACGGGACCTGTCGACCGTGCCAGCAATGACATGATCAATGCTCGGCGGGACGTGTGCAAAAGTAAGTGTCTCAAAGCCGGCATCAATAGCGGCGTGAAAAGATTGCTCTGTCATTGTTTCATTTCCGGCCATTTCGACCATTTCGTCCAGCAGCTGAATCACCGCATTCCAGACTTGTTCCTGTTCACGTGCTTTTTCCAATTGTCCTTCCGCATCATATGTTTCCCGCATGTCTTCTAATTTCCCGGGTGCATCAAGCTGTTCCAGGAGCCGGTAGATGACTTCACAGCGTTCACGGACAGTAGCAGCCTGGCGAAAATCCTGGTCAAATGTCCCTAATGCTGCGGCGACCTGTTTGCGAAAAGCATTAATTCGGCGTTCAGTCTCTTTTTCCGCATCCGTCTGCGCTAATTGCTCAAATCCGCGAAAACGCTGGAAGGCCCACTCATTATCACCAAGCCACTGTGTACGTGAGCGAATGCCATACTCAAGCACATAATTTTCCAGTTCATCAATCGCATCAGCATCCAGCGGGTAACGTTTATCAGTTGCTGGAATAAACCCAGTTTTCAGCACACGAAAAACAGCATCATAGCGCCAATTGCTTTCAACAGTATCCATAGCGGACCGAATCAATTCGATCAGCGGATGATTCAGCATACTGCGTTTTTCATCTATAAAAACGGGAATACCATAATCATGAAAAATCGTCGAAATTAAATCCTGATACACCTCAGGCTGACGAATGAAAACCGCTATATCACGGAAACGATACTTGTCTTCCCGCACAAGCTGAAGGATTTCCTGGGCAGCACCTTCCACTTCAGCACGCGGATGAACAGCCTCAGCAATCTGAATGGGCACCTCTCCTTCATAAGCTGGAGCAGGCCGGTCATCGAAATACTGCTCCAAATGAGCGAAATACGGCCGTTCGGACAACCGGCCATTTTCCGGTTTCATGATAACAGGATCATCAATTGGAACACCGTCTTCGGCAGCAACCGCTCGCAGTTTATGGTAGGTATCCTTCGTCTGATAAAATAAATCAAGCTCTGAAGGATTTGTCGCGCCCGGTTCATCCATAGTCAAGGCAACCGTCACCGAGCGGCATGTCTGCATCAATTTTTCCACAACCTGCATTTCCTGCGGGGAAAAACGGTGAAAACCATCCAAATAAATAATCGCATTCTCCAGTAACGATGCATCCTCCATATTATCAGCCAATAACTTTAGCTGGTCTTCGCTGTCAATATAATGCTCATGCAAAGCCTTGATTAAATGATCATAAATATAGGCCAGATCATCTAACTTTCCTGACAGCGCTGCCTCGCCTGGATTCTTATGGAAGAATTGATCCATCTCGTCAATTTGCCCACGCAGCGTGCCCGGCGTGATCCGGTAACGTTTAAATTCCGTCATCATCTTCTCAAGCTGTTCCAGAAACCCCTGCTTTTCCAAGGCTTTCTGAAAAACATGCCAGTCGCTTTCCTTTTCCGCAATGATTTTACGGAGCATCATTTGCGTGCCGACTGAACTAATAAATTGTCTCGTCGCTCCACCGGTTTCCTGAAGAACGCGCCATGCCAGTCTGGAAAAACTCATAACCTGAGCACGGATACTGCCTTTCACGGTTTCATCCTGAAATAAAGCATATTCCTGCTGGAACGTCATTTGTTCCGGGACGATGTAAAAAATCGGCGGACCCTGTGGCTGTTCGGTCAGCTGCCGCCGAATATCAGTTAAAATTTTCTCACGTTTGCCTGTACCAGCCCGTCCCAGTAAAAATTGAATTCCCATCATATCCCCCCTGCCTTTAAATATACGAATGAAACATTCATAACCTCTATTGAACAATATCAAAGCAACCATTCTGCCGATACTCTCATACGAAACATTAAACTAAAACCTTTTTCTCATTTTAACAGAGAAAAAGGCTTAAGACACATCTAAGACAGGATTAACCAAAACTCAGCTTCATATCAGAGAATGGCCAGTAGGTGATATCAACTTTTCCAACCAGCTCGTCAGCATCAATGAACCCAATTTTACGGCTGTCCAAGCTATAGGGGCGATTGTCTCCCATCACAAACAGCTTGCCTTCCGGGACTTTTTTAGTTCCCGTCACATTTTTTAATGTAAAATCCTGTGTATACAATTGTCTGGCATTCGCTTTCTGCAAAGGCTGCAAAAAAGCCTCTTCAGCCATGTCACCATTGATATACAAGTGGTCATTCTGATAAACAATTTCATCGCCAGGCAGACCAATCACGCGTTTGACATAATCATCCTGCTTGTCAGCATGAAACACAATAACATCGAAACGGTTAACATCTGTCAGCTGATAGACAACTTTGTTAACCATCATCAGGTTCCCGTCATACAAAGTAGGCTCCATTGATTCACCGTTCACGACATAGCTGGTATATAAACAGGAGCGAAACATAATCGCCAGAATGATTGCCATTAGGACAACCGAGATAAACGTGCGACGATAGGCTGTTTTCATTCTTGCTTTCCTCCTGGGTATGGCTTCAGTTTATATAACTGTTACCAGCATAACCAGCTTGTCTATCTTTTAACCTCCTGACTCTCCTGATCATACAGCAGGGATTTCCGCTGAAGACGCCGTTCAATATACTTGCCAAGAATCCAGAATAGCCCTATGCAGCCACCCACAACAACTGTACGGACCGGGTTTTTGGCAAATTCAAAAATACTCGAACCGACAAAAGCAATGGAGAAAATCATGATCGACTTCCCCATGAGCACTGCCAGCATAAACTGCCGGAAACTGATGCCTGAAAGGGCTGAAACAACATGAATGACCGATGACGGCGAAAAAGGAAAACACATTAATAGAAAAAGCGGTCCAAAGCCATGCCGGTCAACCCATCCAATCACTTTCCGCACCTGCTTGTTTCGGCGTAAAGCCTTGAATAAAGACTTGTCCCCAAGTTTACGAATAACCCAGAACACAATAACTGCTCCAGCACAGGCTCCGATCCAGGATAATATAAACCCTTTCCATAAACCATATGCAGCACCATTGGCTATCACAAAGACAACTAACGGCAAAAATGGAAGAAACGATTCGATAAATGGCAGTAAAATGCCTGGCAGCGGTCCAAGATTTTCGTACGACTGCAGTAATTGCTGAATTTTTTCCTGTTCGAATAAGTTTTGCCAATCCGCCATACTTATATTTAACCAATACATTGTGTTCATTGCCCCTTATGCTCAGAAGACGTTTGCCACCTGGCCGGTAAACGTGTCTTGCTGTAACGCCACCGTCCCTCAAACAGTTCCAACTATTTCACTAACATCACTGGGAAATATATTGCCTCTTTCTTTTCATTTTACCTTAAATAATGGTTTTAATGTATATTTTTTGTGAAATTTATCATATAATAGTTTTGGAACAAATGTTCGTACCGGAGGGATTACATGCGATACCTGTCTGATGAAGAACTGCAGCTGGCTTCACGTTTCCTGTTTCTTTCTATGGCTATGGTTGTCATTCAGCAGGATAAACAGCATATCCAAAAAGGCACGTTTAAGATTAAGGAACCTTATCTCAATCTTTTGGAGAAAATGACTGCCGAAGCTACCGATGAGCGAAGGGAGCTGCGCAGAAGGATGCGGGATAAAAACATTGACGTCGTAACATTGGCTAAAAATGATTCGTTTTCATCTTATTTATTTCTTTGCCGGGGAAGCGAAGAAAAACACAATTACTTTAATCCAGCTATCCGAAAAAAGGTGCAAGCTATTATTGAAGAACTCATGGAAAAGGCTCAGCCACCATATCAGCATTATGCTGCTGCAGATACTTAATGCGATTATCCAGTACGTACCGGTATTGTGCTGTCCGCTGTACCTGATTAAGTATAGAACCCAGCGATACATCCAATAGAAGCGTTTTCTGGTTTTTAAAAACAATTTTCGTCTGTTTTCCAGGCCCCTGGTTCACATGATTAATATGCGAATGAGCAATCCAGGAACATTTGGCACTTGTTGGAGAAGCTGTTGGGAAAAAGTACATACCACTGGCCGGGTCAACCGCAATTGGAGCTTTATGTGTGATGTTGGAAATATTGCGTGTACCGTCCTGTCTGCCTCTCAAACTCGATCCAAAAAACTTGCAGGCATTATCGATGATTTTACTCGGAGTATGGTAAGCAGCAAATTCATCCTGTTCTTCTAAAATACACGAACGGGCACTGCCATCTTCACTCTGCTCTCTAATGATGGCCATAGTGAGAGGTGTTACTTCATAAGAAGGTGAATATGAATGATTCATCTGTTTTTCATCCTTTCATAATTAAATGAAAAGAAAGAGGCTGTCTATAATCTACCAATTTATTCATTAAAAGGCAATAGAAGATTGCTTTTTTTCTTAATTTTTCAGTGAATATGAGCAAAATTTTATTAGAAAAACTCAAAATGACTCCTGTGCGACACACAGAAGTCATTTTAAGGCAGCCGGATCGTTACGTGACTGAGCGATTAACAAAGCTTGTCTCATTAATAGAGCATTCGAATAAATTCATCTTCAGGAATTTTGCCAAGGTAATAAGACACATCAATGTCAGACAGTGCATCTTCAATTGTTTGGCGTTTATGAGGGATACCTGTCAGGGCATTTTCAAGCTCACTAACGTCACCTAAGCCGAAAAAGTCACCATAAATCGTGCAATTTTCGATCATGCCATTTCGTACATCCAGCCGCACGTCCACAAGGCCGGCAGCAAACTTATGAGAGGCCTGCACATTAAAATGAGGTGATCTGCCATAATTCCATTCCCATTTTTGGTAACGTTCTTCAGAAATTTTATGAATAGCTTCCCAATCCGCTTCTGTTAAGTCATAGCGCGGCACATCCTGCACATCGTCCACAGCAAAAATGTGTTTCAGAATCATATCTTTAAACGTATCGATTGATAGTTTTTCATCAAGGTACTCAGATATGTTAGCGACATGGCTTCGAATCGACTTGATCCCTTTTGACTCAATTTTTTCCTTATTGACATTCAAGGCGGAAACAACATTTTCAATTTCCGAATCAAGCATCAATGTCCCATGACTAAACATACGTCCTTTGGTTGAGAACATCGCATTCCCGGAAATTTTCCTGCCTTCCACAGCCAAGTCATTCCGCCCTTTCATCTCAGCCGGCACCCCTAATTCATTCAAAGCTTCAATAATCGGCTGTGTGAACTTCTCAAAATCCTGAAAACTTTCACCGTCATCTTTTGTGATAAAGCTGAAGTTAAGATTTTGCTCGTCGTGATAGACTGCTCCGCCACCGGATAAACGACGGACGACCTTAATGCCTTTATCATCAACATAATCCGTATTAATTTCCTCTATACTGTTTTGATTCCGCCCGATAATAATCGACGGCTGATTAATGTAAAATAACAGATAGGTATCCTGTTCCCCGAAATGACGCAGGATATATTCTTCAATTGCCAAATTAAGCATTGGATCGGTAATCCCCTGATTATCAATGAATTTCATGTTTCTGCCTCCCTCTCCTTATAAAGTTAATCTCATTCAATCATATATGAAATGGCCGTGACAAGCAAAAAATCTATTTCTCCCAAGTCAATCCTTCCCTGGCCAGCTCAATTTTGCCGGAGAAATAATTCTCAGCCTCACGGACCAGATTGTTCTGATCACCATATTGCGGTAAATGACTAAGAACAAGTTCCTGAACACTGGCTTCCTGCGCAATTATGCCACACTCCCGACTGGTCATATGGCCTGCTTGAGAGCCATCTTGCTCGGCATAAAAGTTAGAATCGGTCAGCAAAAGATCGGCATCTTTTGCGAAATCATACCAATCCTCTTGAAATGCCGTATCGGCAGTATAGACAATGACCTTATCTCCGTTACTGATTCGCATGCCATAACAGGGAACTGGATGAACCGTTTTTAAAAAAGTGATCGTAAATGGCCCAATTTCCAGTGACGCATTCGGGTCATAAGCAATCCCTTCTGTGTACTTGTGCGTCAGTGAAGCGAAACCATCCGCGTCTTCCTGATGCCCATAAATCGGTAAGACATTACCATCATAACTGATAAAGGACTGTGACAGCAGAGCATACTGCAGGACACCAATATCTGCCACATGATCATGGTGGTAATGTGACAGGATAACAGCATCCAGATCCGTAAGCTGTTTTCTGGTCTGTAATCTCGATAAAGAACCGCTCCCTGCATCAAGAAGCAGTGTGAAGCCGTCCTCTTCCAGTAGATAAGATGAAGTGGCACCACCCGGAGCTGGATAACCACCCCATAAACCAATAATTGTTAATTTCAAAAAAATCACCTCAATTAATCCATTTTGTTGTAACACAGGGTTGACTTGTTTCATACTGTTATAATACAATGTAACTACTATTCAAAAGGGGTTGTTAACACATGATGAACGTTGTTGAGTTTTTCCGGAACCTGCCGCACAAAAAGTGCCATAACTGCGGTCAAATAATATCTGAGAAAGCCGATTGCTACGGCAACCTGTGTGACAATTGTGATAGTCCGGCCAGATAAGTCTAACATCATTGTACTGCACAATAGCCTTCCTTTCCATTGATACAGCTATGCAACAGCTGTATTTTTTTGTCTTAAATCGAGCCGGTAAAAAAGAGGCTCTCCACCAAAATCTAAGGTTTATATTAATGAATCAATATGGCACAAGACCAGCTAGCGGAGGAAAACACGAAGACTCCTGCGGGAAGAAGACCCCGCAGAAAAAAAGCGAACGTTGATCCAAAAAAGATTCTAAAAATAATTTTTAAAATATCGGAAAATGATGTTATTTATACCTTATTTATTTTATAATTTACTGGAGAAACAAATTACATGGAGGGGAGCATGATCATGAGCAGGGAAGCAAAACGTTTATCACGTGCCGAAGTACCAAAAGAGGAGACTTGGGACTTAACTGATTTGTTCACCACCCATAAGGAATGGGAGCAGGAACTAAACGCTATTCAAACGGATGTGAGTGAGGTCATACAATTCCAGGGGCAGCTGACTGCCAATGCCAAAACCTTGCTCAAGGGACTGCAGGCTGAAGAAAATTTTCAAAAGCGGCTGATTCGTGCAGCCACTTATGCCAATTTAAAATCAAGCGCCGACGGTTCCGATCCAGACAATCAGGCTGACGCAGCAAAAGTTTCCGCCGTGCTGGCTGACATAGGTGCTAAGCTGGCATTTGTAGAAAATGAACTCTTAATGCTATCCGAAGCGACCCTAACACAATTCATAAATGAAGAGCCGGATCTGGCAGTCTATCGTAAAATGGTGCAGGATATTCTGGCAAAAAAACCGTTCACTTTATCCCCAGATACGGAGAAAACACTCGCCGCGCTTGCCGATGTCCATAGTGCGCCGCAAAAGATCTATGAACGAAATAAAACAGCTGACATGACATTTGAGCCAATTAAGGACCGCGATGGCAATAAGATGCCGATGTCTGCCGCACTTTTCGAAGACAGCTATGAAATGTCATCTGATACACATGTGCGTCGTCAAGCCTATGACTCATTTGTCAGCACTCTAAACCAGTACAAGAACACGCAGGCAGCAGTTTACGCTACTGAAGTGACCAAACAAGTTACCACCGCGCGTTTAAGAGGGTATGATTCCGTCACTGATATGCTTTTGCAGCCGCAGCAGGTCAGCCGGGAGATGTATCACAACCAGCTTGACATCATTCAGCAGGAACTGGCACCGCACATGCGCCGGTTTGCTAAACTGAAACAAGAAAAACTTGGTCTGAGTGACATGCGTTTTTGCGATCTGAAGGCACCGCTCGATCCGGAATTTAACCCCGAAACGAGTTATCAGGAAGCAACCGATATGATTTCGGAGGCCCTTCAGATTATGGGACCGGAATACAGTGCGATTATAAACAAGGGCATCACTGAGCGCTGGATTGATCGGGCAGATAATATCGGCAAGAAGACAGGGGCATTCTGCTCATCGCCATACGGTGTTCATCCCTATGTTCTCATCACGTGGACCAATTCGATACGCGGTGCATTTATGCTGGCACACGAACTGGGACATGCTGGTCATTTTTATCTTGCCGGTAGCAATCAGTCCCTTGTCAACACCCGCCCGTCTACCTATTTTATCGAAGCACCTTCGACATTGAATGAATTGCTGCTGGCTGATAATCTGTTGGCCCAAACGGACGATAAGCGCAGGAAACGCTGGGTTATCAGTTCGCTTTTAAGCACGTATTATCATAACTTTGTGACCCACTTGCTCGAAGGTGAGTTCCAGCGCCGTGTTTATGACCTGGCGGAAACAGGCACTCCACTGACCGCTGACGTCCTGTGTAAACAGAAAAAAGAAACACTCGAAAACTTCTGGGGCGATGCTGCTGTTATTGATGATGACGCCGGCCTTACCTGGATGCGCCAGCCACATTATTATATGGGATTGTATCCGTATACTTATTCAGCCGGTTTGACCATTTCCACGGCAATGGCCGGTCAGATCCGCCATGAAGGACAGCCGGCTGTCGATCGCTGGCTATCTGTCCTGAAAGATGGCGGAACCAGGACACCGTCCGAATTGGCACAAAAAGCCGGCGTTGATATGACCAATCCAGATGCCATCAAAGAAGCTGTTGCCTATGTCGGCCAGCTTATAGATGAACTGGAAAAAACGTATGACTGATTATTAAAGAAGCTGGGACAAAAGTGCGAACAGCCAAAACCAACGCTTGCCTGACTAAACCGCCCGCGGAAATAGACATCGTCTTTCCGCGGGCGGCTCCACTAATCTTGTCCCAGCTTTTTATTATTCTTGGGGTCCATCAGGCATGGTGAAAACGCCGGAAGTCAAAACACCGCTGTACGGCAGTATTCAGTCGTGATCATTCAAATGAGCCAATACTTCATTAGCGGCTTTCTCACCCTGATCGATACAATCAGGAACACCAACACCATCGTAAGAACTGCCTGCTAAAGTGACGCCCGGAAGTTCTCTGCGCACAGCCCGGCGGACACCAGCAATCCGATCGGTATGACCGACAGTATATTGCGGCATAATAGACTTCCAGCGGCTGACGACACTGAATTCAGGCTCAGCTGTGATGTCCATCGTTTTGTTTAAGTCCCGCAGTACGATAGCCTTAATTTCCTCATCCGATTTATTCACGATTGAGGCATCATCTGGTCTGCCGACATAACACCGCACGAGTGCTTTACCATCAGGAGCCGCACCAGGCCATTTTTTATGTGTCCAGGTGCATGCCGTAATCCGGAAATCACTGTTCCGCGACACGACAAATCCAGTTCCATCAATATCTTTTTTAATGGCCGATTTATCAAAGGCCATCGCCACATTGGCAACCGATGTCACTGGCATAGCCCGCAATGGTTCAAACAAGCTGAACTGGCTGAAGATCTTAGGCAACGTCTGATGAGGCGTTGCCATAATGAGAGCATCAGCCTGATAGACCTCGCCATTGCTCAACAGAACATGATAGCCCCGTTCCTTCTTTTCGACATGATCAACGCCAATTTCCCGTGAAATGGTGTCTCCCAAAACGTCACCAAGACGCTCAACCAGTGTTTCCAGTCCATTAGCAAATGAGAAAAATGCGCCCTGATTTTGGCTGTTCGTTTTTTGGGGCGGTTTCGCCTTTTCCGGTCTTGTTTTTTTCAGGCCATTTATCAAACTGCGGTGATTCTGTTCCAGCTGATAAAATTCCGGAAATGTTGCCTGAATGCTCATGTCATCAATATTACTGGAATAAATACCTGACAAAAGCGGCTCGATCGTATTTTCTACTAACTTATTGCCAAAACGCCGGCGTAAAAAAGCCCCCAGAGACTGGTCGCCTGTTTTGCCTTTGGGAATGACAAGATCCATACCGGCCCGCAGTTTTCCCGATAGCGGCAATATACTGGAAAAAAGAAATGGACGAATCCTTACAGGCACCCCCATATGGGCACCTCCAGGCATTTTGTGCAGCTTATTTTTGACAAGAATGTAAGACTGACCCGTACCGTTGTGAACGACTTGGTCGCGCATTCCCAGCTCACCTGTCAATTTTACACCAGGCTGTTTGCGTGACAGCATAGAATCGGGGCCTTGCTCGATAATGAATCCGTTGCGGCGGGTCGTTTTAATTTTGCCCCCGATCCGGCTGCTTGCCTCAACAAGTTTTACCTCATAGGGCAATCCTTTTTCCTGAATGTCTTTTTGCAAGTAGTAGGCAGCTGTTAGCCCCGTAATGCCGCCGCCGGCAATTAGAATCTTTTTGGTTTCACTCATAGCCAGTCACGCTTTTTTTCATGACGACATCCGCAAGTGTTGCAATAAACTGTGGGTGTGTATTAGGCATGTCCGGGCGATGATAGGTGGCGCCCAATTCATCACAGACCTGCTTGCACTCATAGTCGTTATCATATAAAACTTCCAGATGGTCAGCGATGAACCCAACCGGCGCATACACAAACGAGCGGTAGCCTTCTTGTTTATACAGATCACGTGTCAGATCCTGCACATCCGGTCCGAGCCATGGATCAGGCGTGTTTCCTTCACTCTGCCAGCCGATAGCATAATGTTGAATGTCAGTCTCTTCTGAAATCAGCCGTGCTGTTTCTTTCAGCTGGTCGGGATACGGATCGCCATTCTGCAGTATTTTTTCCGGCAGACTATGGGCTGATATAACAAGTGCAGCATTTTCCCGCTCTTCTTCCGGCATATCACTGTAAACGTCCTTAATCTGATCAGCCCAATATTTAATAAATCCTGGCTCATTATACCAGCTTTCGACTGATTCAATCGCTATGCCGTGTTCGGCGGCTTTATCAGCAGCGCGCTGATTATACGATTTAACACTGAACGTTGAATAATGGGGAGCCAAAACGATGGAAACTGCTTCATCGATCCCATCTTCCGCCATTTGTTCTACAGCATCTTCAATAAATGGATTGATATGCTTCAAACCAATATAAGCTTTAAAGGTTACCTCATCCTGTTCAGCATTAACCTTGGCTTCCAATGCACTTGTCTGCTCTTCCGTAATTTTTGCCAGAGGTGAAATACCCCCAATCGCCTTGTAACGGTCTTTCAAATCCTGCAAGGCTTCTTCAGAGGGCTTCTTGCCTTTCCGGATATCCGTGTAATATGGTTCAATGTCTTCTTCCTTGTATGGCGTTCCATAAGCCATCACAAGCAAACCAATTGTTTTCTTTTTTTCCATATGTAACACCTCTTAATTTAAATTGCTTTGTTTGAATACGTATGGATCAGATTCGTTAATTTTTGCAAAGTAGCCGGCTTAATATCCGGGGTTACGCCGTGGCCCAGATTAAAGATATGCCGTCCGTCGTGCATGCTCTCATCCAGGATTGCTTTTGTTTTTGTTTCAATCGTCTTCCAGTCAGCAAGCAGAACCGTTGGATCCAGATTTCCCTGCAGCACTTTGGTGATTCCCATCTGACGCGCTTCAGAAATCGACGTGCGCCAATCAAGCCCAATCACATCTACTGGCAAGTCATTCCATTCCAGTAACAGATGCCGTGCGCCTACGCCGAAGATAATCAGCGGCACATTTTCTGTCTGCAAAGCTGAAAAGATACGCGACATAGCTGGCTTAATATAATAGCGATAGTCTTCCACATTCAAGGCTCCGACCCATGAATCAAAAATTTGCACAGCACGAGCACCGGCAGCAATTTGTGCCTTCACATAATCAATCGTCATGACTGCCAGTTTATCCATTAAGGCAAACCAGACATCCGGCTGACTGTACATGAGCGCCTTTGTCTGGCTGTAATTTTTAGACGGGCCGCCTTCAATCATATAACTTGCCAAGGTGAATGGTGCACCGCTGAAGCCGATCAACGGTACATTCAGCTGTTCTTCAGTTAACAGGCGGATCGTATCCAGCACATAGGACACGTCACGTTCCGGCTGTAACGTGCCCAATTGTTCGACGTCCTGAAAACTGGTGATTGGATTGCCGATCACCGGTCCAACACCCTTTTTAATTTCCACATCAACACCCAATGGCACAAGCGGCGACATAATATCTTTATATAAAATCGCGGCATCCACACCATAGTGTTCCACTGGCAAACGTGTCACATAGGCACATAATTCCGGCTGATGTGTAATCTCAAACAATGAATATTTTTCTTTTAACTCACGGTATTCCTTCTGCGATCGGCCCGCCTGCCGCATAAACCAGGCAGGCGTGTAAGTGGTTGATTCACCTCGATAAGCTTGTAAAAGCGTATCATTAAAATCTTTTATCACAGACACCACCCTTTTCACGGTAATAAACATGTATAGGTTTTACTATAGCGATTCTTCATGCCGATGTATAGGAATTATCAGGCATTGTCATGAATTTGTCTAATAAGCCCTTCTATATCACTGCATCGACAGCTCGACTGTATTCGACTTTTGTCCCTCTGTTTTTGTCAATGGGTCATAGGGGACAACATAATAACGCGAGGAGCCGAACAGCTTGATGTTATCAATTTCGTATTCATGATCACCTTTGACTTCAGCAACCTGTTTATCAACCTGCTCGTCCTTTTCCTCATAAATACGGTAAATAATCCGGTCATCACGCGGCTCTGTCCACTCTAATTTAGCATCAAACAGTGAAAAACCGCCAAATGTATACTTCCCATGCAGCGTTATGTCGTCAGGAAGCTCGATTGGTTCCGGCAGCGCTGAGACATTCGCTGGTTTTTCAAACGAGCCGGCCAGCGTATCCCGCTTATCGATTTGTGACAATATCGCCTTTGTTAATTTCGTGGGCATCTCACTTCCCGCCGTTAAATAGTGCTCCGCATCGGACGTGTCATAACCCATCCATGCTGCACTCACATATTCGGGTGTGAATCCGGCAAACCAGGCATCCTTATCAGCTCCATTCACATGCGGATGCTGTGTTGTACCCGTTTTGCCTGCAAGTGCTTTAGGATAACGCCCCGCACTTCCGGTACCGTCTGTCACAACAGTGGATAAAATAGACGTTATATCCCAGGCCACTTGCGGGCTGAAGACATTTTCATCATGTGTTTCCGCTGCCTGCAGGACAGTTCCTTCGCGGTCCTTCATTTTCTCAATAGCTACCGAATCGCCTGTAGCACCATCATTAGCAAATGCACGATAGCCAGAGGCCACCTGCAGTGGTGTCACTCCTTTGGATAATCCGCCTAAGCCAATAGCCAGTCCCTTATCCTTAATCGGCATACCGAGTTTGTCCAAGTAATCCTTGGCATACGGGATGCCGATATCATTTAAGAGCCAGACGGTTGGAACATTTTTGGATTCCACCAGAGCATCATATAGCGATACATAACCAGCATACTGATCATCGTAGTTCGTTACGGTATACCCGTCAATATCACCTTTCCGATCAGGAATTAAGCTATAGGGCTGATAGGTTTCTTCCATCATGGCTGGTCCATAAACAGCAAGTGGCTTCATGGCCGATCCTGGCTGACGTTTCACAGTCACTCGATTCAAGCCGCCAAGCTTATAGTCGCGGCCGCCGACAGCAGCCGTTATGTGTCCTGTATCGCGTTCCAGCATAACAAAAGCCCCTTCAGCTCCGCCGGTATTGCCTGCAAAATAATCGTCATTTTGAAATTTATTATAGACAATTTGCTGAATGTCCGGATCAAGGGTTGTCACAATCTGATAACCACCGCGCCGTAATTCATCCCTGGATAGATCATACCGTTCGTTAGCCTTTTGCAGTACAAGGTCGATAAAACTTGCCGTCCATGGCTTGGGCTCATAATTCTGAATAGCCAGTTCCGTACCCTTTGCCTGTGTTTTATCAAGCTTGTTCTCTGAGATAGCTCCCGTCTCTTCCATAGCCTGCAATACAACATTACGGCGTTTTTTTGCTTTATGAGGATGCCGAATTGGCGAATAGCCATTAGGGGCTTTTACCAACCCGGCCAATTGCGCCCCTTCCGCAAGGGACAGCTCATCAGCGGACTTATCGTAATACTTCCAGGCTGCTGCTTCAATACCATACACACCGCTCCCAAAGTAAACTTTATTCAAATACAACTGAAGAATCTTCTCTTTTGACAAATGGCGTTCCAAATAAATAGCTGTCATTAATTCTTTTATCTTGCGCATCCACGTTTTATCATTCGAAAGGAACAGGTTTCTCGCCAACTGCTGGGTTATGGTACTGCCTCCCTCCACTTTGTCCATGGCTATGATATCACGCACAACGGCCCGGACGGTCGCTTTGAAATCAATAGCTCCATGATCATAAAAACGCCTGTCCTCAATCGCTATAAACGCATTCTGAACGTTCTGCGGAATGTCATCCAATGTCACAGGCTCCCGGTTTTCATCATACAGCTTACCTATGAGCTCACCGTCTGAAGTTTTAATTGTCGTTGTGGCATCAAGCGTCAGCGCATCCTCATCGACAAGGAAAGTCCCTCCGAAGTATATGATAAGAAACCCGGCGCCGCCTAATATAAGCAGGAATGTGAATGAAAGCAGCAGCCATTTCAGCTTTTTCATTGTTAGGAAATTCACCTCAAAAACAGTATACGACAATCTTTTTATTGACGAAAGATAATATTAGTTAGTCATTATTCTAAACAGATTAATAACGTCGCTTAACGGGTATGTTAAACTGAAAGGAAAGTTAACGAAAGGAGACTAATCATGAACGCGTATATGACAAATGGAACATATGACTTTCTGCAGAAGCTTCCGGCTGAACAACCATCAATTGACTTCTTCTTTATGCATGATAATGCCAACACGCTTGTTTACTGCGAAGGCAATTTCAAGAAGAACGTCTTTGCCGCCGGCCGGTCATATGAAGCCGTAACGGCAAGCGGTGATTTAAACAAAAGTGGTTTCGTGGTGATGAACAACATCCCGGTTTCTGATGATGGCAAAGCTCTATTTGAAGACAAGTTCAAACAGCGGCAGCAAATGGTTGAGTCAGAACCTGGTTTTCAGTGTTTTCGGTTATTGCGTCCCAAAAAAGGCAATACATATATTGTTATGACGCAATGGGCATCAGAAGCAGACTTTAACAACTGGAAAAACTCAGATCAGTTTAAGCAGGCGCACAAGGAAGGCAGTGACGTCAAACCGCCGGCCTATTTTCTGGAAAGACCTTTTCTAACCAGCTATCATATGATTGAGGAAAACGAATAAGCCGGTGGAAACAAGCAGGCTTAATCATCTCTGGCCTGCTTGTTAATCCGTTTCACCGGTATCGTTAACAACATATTCCTTAAAGAACTGCCGGTACATATCATCCGGCTGAGGACCGTTAATCCTGTCGACTTCCTCACCATCTTCATAGTAAACAAGCGTCGGCGTACTATCGATGTCATACGTGTCCCAGCCATCCCTGAATTCCAGCAGATTCAATTTCTTCATATCAACACCCATGTCCTGAGCAATCGGCACCAGTCTTGGTGTCAGTTTCTGACAATGCGGACATGTCGGATCATAAAAATAAACGACCATATCGTCACCATCTGACAGTTTCTCATCAAGTTCTTTTGGCACCATTTGATTCTGATAGTTCGGGTTATCCAATTGATCGATTGTTGCCTGATCTAAATTATCTTTGCCATATGGGTTGTCTTTATCTACCGCTGCCTGTTCACTCTTATAATTAGTTGCAAAATAAAGAGCTGCAACCAGCACAATAATGACGCCAAGGATGATCAGTATTTTCTTTTGCATAGCGTTAAATCTCCCCTTGATGCTTGATCGTATTCGTACAAACAGCTTACATTGCCCAGTCACTGCGTATTATACAGTGACCAGAAAGCAAAAGCAAAAATGACGTCTCCTCTGCAGCAGGTATTTTTAACAATTTTATGTTTCAAAAAAACACAGACGGGAATAGTACTTGTGAAGACAGACTATAATTGAAAGGTTGTGATGGATAATGAATAAAGACTACAAAAATCTGATTGATGGTTTGAATGACGACCTGGCTCACGAATATGCAGCAGCGATTCAATATACGTACAGTGCAGCTGTTGTAACAGGAGTGCATCGGGCAGCGTTAAAACCCTTCTTTGAAGATGAAATTAATGACGAAATGGGTCATGCGTTATATCTGTCCGAAAAAATTAGCGCTCTAGGCGGGACTCCAACAACGAAAGCCGCTGAACTATCACAGCCAACGGAAGTCAAAGATCTGCTTGAGGCAACATTGCAATCGGAGACAGATACGATCAAACGCTATGAAGAACGCAAACAGCTGGCAGAGAAATTAGGCGAAACAGCACTCGTTGTAAAACTGGAAGATGTCATTGCTGACGAAACGAAGCATAAGGAAGAAGTCGAAAACCTTCTAGCTGATCCGGAAGGCGTCTTAAACAAGTAACAATAAGCTATTGTGGGCACCCCCCTTAGGACAGACAGATCTGCAAATCAGCATCTGAATGCCCTGAGGGGGATTTTTATGCCAGCAAATTCCGGCCATACCTTTTTACAACGCATGTTATGATAAAAGAAGTACATAAAGGAGGCCTTCACGTGTTAAAGGCGATTCATAACAAACTGGATGACCTATATCCGGAAATGGTGGAAATCAGGCGTTTCTTGCACCAGTATCCAGAACTGTCATTCCAGGAAACCAAAACAGCTCAGTACATTGCTGATTTTTATGAAGAACTTGGTATCCCATATCAGCAAAACGTCGGTGGCAATGGTGTGATAGCAACTCTTGAAGGCGGCAAACCGGGAAAAGTGGTTGCCCTTCGTGCTGATTTTGACGCTCTGCCAATCCAGGATGAAAAAGATGTGCCCTATAAGTCAAAAATAGATGGCGTCATGCACGCATGCGGACATGACGGACATACGGCCTCACTCTTAACGCTTGCCAAAGTCATGACCGCGTTTCAGGATGATTTGCCAGGAACGATTTTGTTTTTACATCAGCATGCAGAAGAATATGCACCAGGCGGAGCACAGCCTATCATCGAATCCGGTGCGCTTGATAAGGCGGATGCTGTTTTCGGAACGCATTTGTGGGCAACAACACCATTCGGCGTCCTGCAGACGTCAAAAGATACTTTCATGGCCGGACCGGATCGTTTTGAAATAACGATTCAAGGCCAAGGCGGACATGGCGGCTACCCGCATCAGACAAAAGATGCGATCACAATTGGATCACGACTTGTTTCACAGCTGCAGGAAATCGTCTCCAGACGGCTGGATCCGCTGTCAACTGCCGTTATCTCAATTGGTCAGTTTGAAGCCGGCAGCGCCTTTAACGTTATTGCCGATAAAGCACGCCTCGTAGGTACAGTTCGTTATCTGCAGCTGGACGTTCAGGAACAGATAATTGAAGAAATGGAGAAAGTCATTCAAGGGACCTGTATTGCCAACGACGCTTCCTATACATTTGACTACGACAAAGGGTATCCACCGCTCGTTAACAACACCCAGGAGGCAGAACTAGTTCTTGAGGCATCTAAACAGGTTGACGACATTCATACTTCCGAGGAAATACAGCCCGTTATGGCCGGCGAGGACTTTGCCTACTACACGCAAGCAAAACCGGGCGCCTATTTTTTCACAGGTGCCAAAAAAGAGGGATACCCTCACCACCATCCGATGTTTGATATTGACGAGAGAGCTATTCCAGTCGCTGCCAAAACACTGATCGCTGCCTACTTCGCCTATCAGGCCCAAACACAGGCAAAAGGCTGATCCTATAAAGATCAGCCTTTTGTGCCTGCACTAATTTTTCGCCTTGCATAGCCCTTAGTGAACACGTAATTAAACACCGTACCGCCTGCCAGTATGATGACCATACTGCCCCATTCCTGCATCAGTAAAAACAGAAGCGTAAACAGAACCGTCTGGATGCCTGTCAGCTGGAACAGCAATTTTAAAAAGGAGTCTTGCCTAACAGCCAGACTGACCGGATAAAGATCAAGCCACATATTCGTTCTGTGCTGGTGATACAGTGTCATCAGCTGAAAACTGCTCATGTAGACGAAGAGCAGAGCAAAGAGCAATTTCATCCACATATTAGGCACAAAATAAATGATTAATCCTCCAATAATAATCAGCCGTACGTAAATCCCCAGATAATCACCACTGCGAACAAACGAGATCCGGTATAAATAATCAAATGTCCGGCTTTGGACAAGCGGCACCCGGCTGACAAGCGACACGAGCCACTGTCTGCGTTTAACCTGATTTTTTAAATGGGGCACATCTGTAAACATGTTAGCCACACGGTAAAATGTCTGCATGCGACTGCGGTCTTTCTCCACAAGCATATCCCAAACGACACCAGCCCGTTTACGGGAAATCGTTAAATCATATAAAAATATGAGTGCAAACAACACTGTCGTGATGCCGGCCCATAGCATCGCACCTTGTACCAGACAGTAAAACACGGCCACATTCAGCAAAACGCGGATAATCTGATCCGTCAGCCGCAATTCAGGCTCCCGGATTTTCAGCATCCACCAGTTCGCAATTAAATTGCCGGCTTTTAGAATCAGCATCACAAACAATGTTCCCAAGTACGCATCACCGGCACGGTCTGGAAACGACGCAAAATAAAGCGGGCCAAACATCGCACCGGCCAGAAAGATCACGTAAAGCTGTACGACGAAACTGTAGATTATGGCATCACGGAAATATGGTCCCATTCTATGTTCCGCTGCAATCAGAAAAACCAGATCCGGTTCTTTCACCAATGTGCGTACAGGACTATGGCTCACAAGCAGGCCGAATGTAACACCGATAATCAGAGCTGTTGGAAAGCCTTCTGGCAGTTCTTCCAGCCATTGCCGGTAATAATAGGCACCCGCCGAAACAAAAAACAGCATCGCAAACGCAATATGCCCGTTAAAAATATAGCGCAGATAACGGCTCAGTTCTTTAACATGAGACGCGAGCCGCTGTTTAAAGAAGCGATGAGAATTAAACATGGCTATCTTCCTTTGTGAGCTCCACATATAAGTCGTCCAGTGTCGCACCCGGCATGTTAAAGTCCCTGCGCAAACTCTCCAGCGTACCGATCGCTCGGATGCCTCCATCATGTAAAATGACAAACCGGTCGCAATTCCGTTCCGCTGTGGCCAGAATATGTGTTGACATCAGCACACCTGATCCTTCTGCTTTCATACCGTCCATTAATTCAAGATATGACTTAATACCAAGGGGATCAAGTCCGACGAATGGTTCGTCCACAATGTACAGCGGCGGTTCGATCAAAAACGCACACATAATCATGACCTTTTGACGCATTCCCTTCGAAAAGTGCGTTGGAAACCATTTCAGCCGTTTTTCCATCCGAAACTCCTTCAGAAGCGGTGTAAGGCGTTTTTCAAACACATCTTCCGGGATATCATAGGCCATCGCTGTCAACTGCAAATGCTCATACAGTGTCAGTTCATCGTATAATATCGGCATTTCCGGAATGTAGGCGATTTGACGCCGGTATGTATTCGGATTTTCCGAAAACGTTTGACCATTAACCGAAACACGCCCTTTTTTGGGCTGCATTAAACCTATAATATGTTTAATCGTCGTGCTTTTCCCGGCACCATTGAGACCGATTAACCCAACGATTTCGCCTGGAAATACATCCAGTGAAATGCCGTGCAGCACATTTTTATGGGTATAGCCGCCATGTAAATCGGCTATATGCAACAAAGATTCCACAAGCGTTCCTCCCAAAAATCCACTTCACTAAAAGTTTACCACGTTTAATGGACGTTGCCAAAAAAACTCTTCGACAAAAACGAGTATATATGCGCATTGGCCGTTAATACTAATTATGAAGCAAGAGAAGGAACAGAATCAGCTATTATCGCACGATCCAAAACGAGGTGTTTGTGTTCGATAATCAGATGATTGAACTCAGGATAAGCGTAAGTATAACGCTGTAAACCAATCTTGAAAACCATCTATTGTATAAACCTTTTTGCCGGATATCTCTGTTAAGGAATGCCGACTTAATGGTTTATCACCACTTTGGACTGTGTAACGATCACACAAAGTCCCCAACATGACAGATGTCTGTCCGTCTCTTGCTTGTTATTAACAGGCCGGATCACTCTTAATCCCGGCCTGTTTTTAGTGTATGGAGTGGCGTCAAATAAATTGCTTTACTTTACTTATCAGCCTGTTTCTTTATACAATGAATGAAATACATACATAGGGAGTGATTGGCATGGATCATGAGGATTGTATCTTTTGCAAAATCATCAATGGAGATATTCCATCAGCGAAGGTATATGAGGATGAGAATGTCTACGCATTTTTGGATATCAGTCAAGTGACAAAGGGACATACGCTGGTCGTACCCAAAACACATACCCAAAACATTTATGAAACACCTCCGGATGTCGCCGGTAAATTATTTGAACGCGTTCCAGCAATAGCTAACGCCATTAAAAGGGCCTACCACCCAGCAGGCATGAACTTACTAAATAATAACGAGAAAATAGCTGATCAGTCTGTATTCCATCTGCACATCCATTTGCTTCCACGTTATGATGAAAATGATGGCTTTTCATCGAACTGGCAGGTTCATGCCAATAATTATTCGCAAGATGATCTGCAAACAATAGCCCAAACAATCGGAAGTGAATTGTAGTCACCATTTACACTAAAATTAGGAAAATTGACGGCTGTTTATCTGTTTGTCAATCTGTTATAATGAAACTACGTTTTCGCAGCTGGCGAAGAAGCACAGTTGGAAGACAATACGCCAAAGGTTGCATTTGAATATAAAGTATAATCATTTACATCCTTAAGGCTCTAGCTTAGCTTAGAAGAGGAGAGATAAAAATGAATACGAGAGTTTTAGTGCTTCTATCATTATTTATGGGGATTGGAGCAGTGTTACACTTTATCATTCCGCCTTTCTTTTATGGAATGAAACCTGACATGCTGCTCTCTATGATGTTTTTGGGCATTATGCTGTTTCCCAGGCTGAAGTATACGCTTGTCGTATCAATGGCTGCGGCATTTATTTCCGCGCTGACAACCCAAACACCAGGCGGTCAGATTGCCAACGTCATTGATAAGCCGATCACAGGCCTGCTTTTCTTAGGGCTATTACTGCTCATTCAAAATCGGTTAAATAATACGTTTAGCGTTCCTGTATTAACGGCTGTCGGTACGATGATCAGCGGCTCAATATTTTTGACTGCAGCTCTTTATATAGTCGGTTTAATGGACGGCGCATTTCCAATTTTATTTGTATCCATTGTACTTCCGGCAGCAGTCCTGAATACAGCATTTATGATGATCGTCTATCCAATTGTCCAAAACATTCTAAAACAGACACAATTAACCACCATTTAAAACACGATGACTAGTTACAGTAATCCTCTGGCACATCCATTCTGTCAGAGTTTTTTTAGCCTTTTGTTACTTGATTAAACGTTGTGAAGGAGAAACGAAACACGTATAAGAATTACTGGAAGGAGTGTTCGACACATGGCCAATAACAAATCATTATTTTTAGGGTTTCTAACAGGGACTGCCATAGGCGCAGGAGCAGCTTTATTAACCACACCTGAAGCAGGCACTGGCATGCGGGGCCGTGTCAAACAACAAGGTTCCAATTTCATGTTTCAGATTAAGAAGCTAAAAGACCGTGGTTTAACATTAAGTAATCAGCTCACCAAGACATCCAAAGAAGGTGCCTTTCTTGCTAAGGATTTAACACAGGAAATGAAAAAATCCGTGGAAGAGTGGAAAAAAACAATCGAACCTCACCAGGAGAATATGCAGGAATATCTGGAACAGCTTGAATCCAGCATAACTGACTTGGAAAATAAGGTCCGTCAGTCGTAGTTCTGAATAAATTCGTTATACCTAATACGCACATTATCCAAGCGTATCTGAATGCGTCTAGGAGCCTGCAAAAAATGGCTGCGACATAGAGCAGTATAAAATGGTTTCAATTCGTCTTTTACGGATTGAAACCATTTTTAGTTTGCACCATTATCATAATAATAGGATAAGCTTCCATACCAGTATCCCTACATTTCAGGGCATCTGTCCAAAAAATAAATTCGGCGATTAACTATAAAACAAGCGTGGCATCCTTATCATTTTTCATGGTGGACGCCACGCTTATTATTTTAATTTACGGAAGGAATTGCCCTATAAGCTTTTACTCAGCAGCAATGCCTTCTTCCCATTTCTCGACTAAGTCGCCATTTTCGTCCATAAATTGATCGGCAACTTTTTCGGCATCTTTGTCATCAACAAAGATCGGTGCCATATATTCGTTTTCGATTTCTTCACCCCAATCTGCAGCGAAGCGGGTCGCAATTTTATAAGCTGCAGGGTGGGCATCTTCGAATCCTTTGTTAAAGACAAGCTGAATCTTGTCACCTGCACCACCATAGACGTCGTCTGGATCCTCAAGCATTTTTAGATCAAGGTCAGCGAAAATCCAATGTGGCTTCCAAAGAGGTACAACGATTGGCTCTTCGTTTTCTATTTTAGTTTGCAGTTCGGAAAGCATAGCGGATTCAGAGCTGGACGTAAGTTCCCAATTGTCTAAGCTATAGTTTTCAAGTGCTTTTTCGGTGTTCTGCATGATGCCAGCGCCTGGGTCGATGCCGATGATTTCCCAGTCAACTTTTTCGCCAAGTTCATCATTGCCTTTGAGGTCTTTAACCGAATTAACATCTTCCATATAAGAAGGAACAGTCAAAGCAAGTGGTGCCTGTTCAACTAAACTGTCTTCCTCATAAACTTTAACTTTATCACTATATTGATCCAGGTAGTCACCGTGAGTTGCCGGCAGCCAGCCTGTTGCGTTAAACGTATTTTTATTATCTGCTGTGCTTGTCCACATTGGACCAGCTTCAACCTGTTTTACGTCAACGTTATAGCCAACGTCTTCAAGCACATTTGCGAGTATTGGCGTACGGGTTGTAGAACCAGCCCACGCTACATACGGCAGTGTGATATCTTTCCCGCCAAGCTTAGTGCCATCGCTGCTTGCGTCGTCGCCACTGTCCTCAGTTGACTCATCGCTGCCATCTGAAGAAGAGCTTTCCTCGTTTGAATCATCGCCACATGCTGCAAGCGTAATAGCCAGAACAAGAGCTGCAGCTAAGCCTAACAATCTAAATTTCTTAAACATAAGAAATATTCCCCCTAAATCTTAGTAATATATATGTTCTCGGATGATCCATCCTGCTTAGCATACAATGCTCTGGATGGATCGTCCGCAGACATCTTTCTATTTATTAACCCCTTGGGTCACGCGGTCAAGCAGCATCGCAAGAATAACAAGCGATATACCACCTTCAAAGCCTGATCCAATATCTACCTGGGTAACAGCCCGGTAAACAACAGTACCAAGACCTGGTGCTCCGACCATCGAAGCGATAACAACCATTGACAGAGACAGCATAATAGTCTGATTAACCCCTGCCATAATTGATGTCATGCCCAGCGGTATCTGAACTTTTGTCAGCCTTTGCCCTGTCGTTGAACCAAAAGCGTTAGACGCTTCAATCAGTTCTTCATCTACCTCTCGGATACCAAGGTTTGTCAGCCGCACAGTCGGTGGCATTGAGAAAATAATTGTCGCGATGACACCTGGAACCATACCAAGACTGAAGAACACAACTGCCGGAATCAAATAAACAAATGCCGGCATAGTCTGCATGAAGTCAAGAATTGGTGTGACAATCGCCTGAACGGAATCTTTCTGTGACATCCAAATACCAATGGGAATACCTATTAGCATGGAAATAACCACCGACACAAGAACAAGCGAAAGTGTTTCCATCATTTCAGGCCAATAACCCAGGTTATTAACTAGGCCAAGACCAATAACAGCAAATAAACCTATCTTCCAGTTCACAGCCCACCACGAGAGCAGAGCGATTATAATAATCAGCACAAGTGGTGGCGGTACTTCCAGTAAGCTAACAAAATTCTCCGTAATAAATGACAGAACGGCAGATATCGTGTCAAACACAACACCAAATGTGTCTGTCAAAAAGTTTTTAAACGACTCAACCCATTCTCCTAATGGGAGCTGCGGAAAAATGGTATCAGGCATTTGACTCGTCACCCCCATTTCCATTTATCACTTCATCATTGCCAGCAAGTGCCCCAATAACAGATCCTCTGACAACAATGCCAAGCAACTTGCCGGATTCGTCAACAACCGACAATGGTGCCGCATCATTCGTCATTGGTTCAAATAACTCAGACAATAAAGTATCTGGAGAAACTTTCGGGATATCGGATATTAAAATATCTTCCATCGTCTTGTCTTGTTTAGCGACTTCAGCTGCCTGATTTGCTGTTACATAGCCAAGGAGCTTTTGTTTTTTATCGACGACATAAATCGTAGAAACGCCGCTTTCTCTCATTAATCTCAAGGCAACATTTGGACCCCGGTCAACTGTGACACTTTCAGCACGTTTCATGACATGGCCCGCCGTAAGAACTTTGGCGAGGTCAACATCTTCAACAAAACGCTCAACATAATCGTTGGCGGGTGACATCAGGATTTCCTCAGCCGTACCAATTTGTACAATAGCGCCGTCCTTCATCAGAGCAATTCTGTCGCCAATACGAAGCGCTTCGTTCAGGTCATGCGTGATAAAGATGATTGTTTTCTGCACTGATTGCTGCAGATCCATAAGTTCATCCTGCATATCCTTACGAATCAATGGATCCAGCGCACTGAATGCCTCATCCATTAGAAGGATTTCCGGGTCATTGGCAAGGGCCCTTGCTAGACCAACACGCTGTTGCATGCCGCCAGAAAGCTCACTTGGAGACTTATCCATATAATCGCCCAGTCCTACAAGATTCAAAGCATCACGTGCCTTTTGATCACGATCATTTTTATCAACGCCCTGAACCTCTAAACCATACTCGGCGTTCTTAAGAATTGACTTATGCGGAAGGAGAGCGAAATTCTGAAACACCATGCTCATTTTTTTCCTGCGCATATTACGCAGACTTTCCTTATCCATTTTTGTCACGTTCTCATCGTCAAGCCATACATCACCAGAAGTCGGCTCGATAAGACGATTAAGCATACGCACAAGTGTGGATTTACCGCTTCCGGATAAGCCCATGATAACAAAGACTTCCCCATCTTGAACGTCAAATGTTGCCTGATTGACACCCACTGTCATACCTGTGAGATCAAGAATTTCACCTTTCGATTTATTCTCATCAAGGTATTTGATAGCTTGTTTCGGTCGTCGGCCGAATACTTTAGTCAATCGGTCAACCTTAATTTTACTCATTTTTTCACCTCTCTTAAACAGTGTTTAATTTTTTGGTTTGAATGTGAAGAAACTATGTATATCCAAACAAAACCATTCATTTTTGACATATTTCTTCCAGTCCTAACAGTTGAACGACGAGGTTAAAAAATCCTGCAACTTTTCTATCAGTTCAAAAGTATAAAAAATCACCTGATTAATTCTTTAATAAAAAACTGATCTCTCGCTGCCTACCCTTACAACTATAAATCTATTACAATTTTATTTCAACTATTAAATAGCGTCAATTTTGTACATATTTTTTGTTCAGTTTGTGCTGAACAACATATACGAGTTTTTTCTTGCATTTCCTTTAATTTGCTATAAAATGCTGGCTTAAAGCATTTAATACTGATGTCTAATGCCGGCTGAAACCAACTGCACCAATTATAATTTGTTCCATAAATTGTTATTATCTTTTCAATACGTTTACAAATTCATCCATTAAAGAAGAATAATAGCCTTCCTGCTTCAGAGCGTAAATGGCTGCATCCGGGTCCAATTTTATATTCAGCATGCCAGCAAAATGCACTAAAAGCGGGGAGAAGTCCAGGTATCCTCTCGCTTTTTGAACTATGTATTCAGCATGAAGCTTTGCGATAAGCTGCATAAGATCCTCGTATTCCTTTCGGGTTAAATGATTTTCGACAATCATTTTTGTGAATGGATACGTCTCTGAATCAATTGTTTCCGCTAACAGCTTAAGATGAAAATAAATGGTTTCAAATTTTTCTGTATCATCCAACCATAACACCCCCAGATCCGCAGCATTCATTTTTCTTCAGCTCAGTCATAGCAGTCATTACCAGACCTATGACAAATCATATTATTTTTACATAACCTATTGATTTTTACAATGGAACATATTATGATCTCTAAGGGAAATTGAACTGAAAGGCTCCTGACAATATAAGGGGGGATCCACAATGAATTGCTGGAAAATCATCAATCTGGATAAAAAATTTGGTATGAACAGACTGCACTCGCAATCTTTATTAATTGGGCTGCTGACGTTCATATTTCTTTATATCCCCTTATCTGTTAAGCATGGAACAGCAAATTTAAATGAATCGGGTATTATTCCGTTCATTCTGGCAATTCTTTTTTTGCCCGCTATGCATACATTCGTGCACATGCTGCCCTTAATGATATTAAATAAACGGACACGTCTGATTTATAAACGAAACATGATTTTTTTTCCTGTCACGAACTATTATACAAAAAAGTATTTAACAAAAAAAGCGTCTTTATTAGCAACAGCAGCGCCAACGCTGTTGATCACCATTCCGGGTATACTGGGAAGCTGGCTGTTTAGTACGTATTATGTATACTTTCTTATCTTCACAGCCGCCCATATCGCTTTGTCGTTTAAAGATATTTTATATATGGCTTATATTTCTAAATCGCCGAAACATGCCTATATCGAAAACAGTTCAGATGAAATTGTCATACTCGTAAACAGGAACGACTAAACCGGTTTAAAACTGGTTTATTTATTATACAACACAGGTTATAAAAAGTACATCTGAACACCGATAACCATGTATTGTTTCACGCCGCCCGAAAGTAATTTATACTGTTCATCCCAGTCATCTTTTGATACAGTATGAATAGGATTGACATGGTATTTCATTAAGGGGGTTTTGACATTGACATTAATTTTTCCATTTTATGCCCTTTTGGTTTTGTTAGTTTTCAATTCCTTAACACATAAATTTTGCATGAAAATGGAGTTGAAAGCCAAAAAGCAATCTTCCATGTATCGCGTAATTAATATTATGATTTTGATTTTACTTCTATCCTCATATGTCAAAGTGCTGAATGTGACAGTATAAAATATAAAATGAATAATTACACCATTTTTTCCGCTATCTATGTTATATTTAAAAAATGACTTAGACACTATTATTAATTAGGAGTGTACACAAATGAAGAAATTAGCCATTGCTGCCGGTATAGCCAGCATCCTGACATTGTCAGCCTGCAGTTCAGACGGTGGCTCGGACGTTGTAGCTGAAACAGGTGCGGGAGACATAACCAAGCAGGATTTTTATGATCAGATGAAGGATAAAACCGGCTCAGATGTCTTGCGCCAAATGGTGACGCGTAAAGTGCTGGAAGATAATTATGACGTCTCAGATGAAGACGTGAATGCACAAGTAAAGGATACAAAGGATCAATTAGGTGATCAATTTGACATGTTTCTCCAGCAGCAGGGCTTCAAAGATGAAGACGCCTATCGTGATACCATCAGACTCAGCCTCCTGCAGCTGGAAGCGGCAGCAGAGGATATGGATATTACAAAAGACGATTTAAAACAGCGCTACAATCGGATGCAAACCGAGATCAAAGCTAAAAATATTGTAGTGGACGATGAAGAAACAGCCAAGAAAGTTGAAAAGAAACTCGATAACGGTAAAAATTTCGATGATCTAATGGAAAAATACACCTCAGATAAACAAACACCGCAACGTGGCAGACGTCAGGGAGGCGGCGCCCAGCAGAGCGGTGAGTTAGACTACTTTACAGCTGGCGATCTGACGCCTGCGATTGAGGACGCTGCTTATAACATGGATGGGGGTAAAGTCAGTGACCCTATCAAATCAGATTATGGCTACAACATTATAAAAGTTACGGACAAGCGTGATAAGGATAAGGATATCGGATCATTCGAGGATAACAAAGACAAGATACGCCGTAACATTATTAATCGCCGTGTTGACGTCAAGCAGCTTCAGAAAAAGATAGACGGGCTGATTGAGGATTCTGATGTTAATATTAAACCAGATGATCTGCAGGGCATTTTCAAAAAAGATGACAACAAACAGCAAAAATCTAAAGACTAAGTCAAAAAGACGGCTGACACCCCTTTATGGGCGCAGCCGTCTTTTTGTTACGATCAGGACATATGCTGTCGCTGTCTATGCTTTTCGTGCCGTTCCTGTTCCATCCGGTCAATATAAACCATGCCTTCCTGTTCGATATACTGCTGTTCAAGCCTGCGCTCTGCACGCATCGCCCGAAACGCCATATAGCCGCTTAAAAAAATGAACATAATCAACATAAATACCCACCAAGGCACTCCAAGAATCATTATAAGCCCCCTTGTCCATCCATTTAGTTAATGTATATGCAATACCGAGGCTTAAATATGTTCTGGATGTGGATCAGTGTGCTTTATTTTTCTTCAAATGCTGGTTTATAAAATGCCCGATTATCTAGTCCGAACAACCGTTCTGTAAATTCCCCCGGTTCCACTTTGTCCAGTGCTCGATTTAATGTATTCATTCTGGCATCGATCAGATCAATTAAATGCAGCAATTCCGCTTCCCGGATTAGAGGCATCTTGGGACTGCCCCATTCTGCCTTTCCGTGATGGGAAAGGATTAAGTGCTGTAAAATCAATACTTCCTCGCCCTCAATTTCCAGTTCCTTTGCCATAAGCCCAATCTCTTCAACCATTATCGGGATATGACCAAGCAGTTTCCCTTCCAGTGTATAAGATGTTGTGACCATACCTGAAAGTTCTTTTATTTTACCCATATCATGCAAAATAACCCCAGCATACAACAGATCCTTGTTGGTCTGCGGATACAAGTCGTGCAGGTCTTTTGCTACTGCAAGCATACTCACCGTGTGATGAGCCAAACCTGAGGCGTAGGCATGATGGTGCCTGGCAGCCGCCGGATAACTCAGCAGGCTTTCCTGGTATTTCTTAACCAGGGCCCGGACAATTCGCTGCAATGACGGGTTTGTCATTTCAAAAATAGCACTAGTCAATCGCTCCATTAATGTTTCCGGTGCAACCGGTGCTTTTTCAATAAAGTCAGCCACCTGGACATTATCTGTCGGCTGAGAAAGCCGGATCGAAAAAATTTTCAGCTGCGGCTTACCCCGGAACTGATTGATTTCTCCTGAGATCCTCACAATTTGTTCTGGTAAGAAGATATCTTCATCTTCTTTTGTAGAATCCCAGAGCTTTGCTTCAATTTCACCTGTCGTATCGCGTAAAATCAGTGTTAAAAATGGCTTCCCATTACTCGTAATACCGCGTGAAGCTGATTTAATTAGTATAAAGTCATCAAATGCATCACCAACACTGTAATGTTCTATCCCCTGTTTCAAGCCTGATTGCTCCCCCTTTTTGAGACATCATTAGCTGCTGAGGTCTAATTATCTTCGTATTTTGTCTCTGCAGAATTTTTTGGTATATAGTCAAAAATCTCCCCTGATTCAACGACCTGAATAAATGTCATCAACCATTCATAGTAGCCTTTTGCATAACGGAGCCGTTCCAGATCGCGGTCGATTTTAGCCTGCAGCGTTTGATCACTGTTGCGCTCTCTTATTTTTATCAGCTCGGTTATCGTCTCATTTGTTTCTTCTATATTTGTTTCGGTATGATGACGCCAGCGATTGCCAAACAGAGAAGTGAATGACTTATACCAGTCCTCTTCAGAGCGGTACAAGTCTTTTCGGATGCCCCGCTTGAAAGTCGTTTCAACCATTTTCATATCCGACAAGGCCCGTACACCTGTCGACATACTTGTTTTGCTCATTTCCAGCTCATCACGCATATCATCCAGGGTCATTGGTTCATCTGAAAAATAGAGAATACCATATAAACGCCCAACAGAAGTCGTCATACCATATAAGTTCATATTTTTAGCGATAACCTGAATGTACTTTTCAATCGTTTCTTCATATCTTTCATGATCGGTTGGTGTTTGGCGGTTGTTTGGCATTCGGCTCCCTCCATATGCTTAATGCTTATTCGATAGACTGAAGCCACTTAAGGCACCGTCACTTATCTTAAGATAGTTTATCATGAATAATGACTGAATGCGAATAGAATATGGACGTATTATCCGGCGAATTGACTTGATATGGCAGTGATTCTAACGCTGTGTCATTTTAGCAAATATAAAAAGTGAAGGCACGTTCTATTATTATTCGCTTACAGTATGCCTGATATGGTATGTTGACATTAGACATCATTTGATTTGAAGGGAGAGGAACAACGATATGACGTATTTTTTAACCGTATTTGAACAATCCGGTGAGAAGCTGCTCGATGAATCATTCGAAGCACCCAATAACGAAGAGGCCAAAACAATTGGCCAAAAACGCCTTGACGACGAAGGATACAGTCAATACACCCACCGCTGCGTGTCACCAGACGCCAAATTAATACTGTTTCACAGGTGAATCGGGGCTTGCACTGGATATAGAATGATCCCGCTGACCAATGATTCACAGCGGGATCTTAGAGTTGCTTATTCTTGTGCCTCTTCTTCTGGACTGCCGTAAAGTTCCTCAAGCGGCTTCGTAATAATCTGGCTGACTTCATTGATCACGACATTTAGATTCTGCTCTTCTTCCATTAATTTCGAAATATCATCGTGCTGCTGCACGGTTTCCACTACTTTTTGGGCTTCTTCGACTTCCTGTTCAGAAATCTCCTCACCCTGCATTTGCTTTTCCTGCAGAGCCATTTGGGTATTCCGGAAATTATTAAACATTTGTTTAGCAGATTCATCCGCCATCACAGCGTCATAGGCCTGTTTAAGCCTGGTGAACTCATCACTGTTACGGATTGCCTTTTCTAAATCATAGGCACTATCATAAATATTAGGCACGCTAATCCTCCTTCATTTTGTCTAAACACACTATAACAGACGTGTCCACCACTGTATACTATAAAGAGGATGCTTCACTTATCTTGCATAAGATATGTATAAAACAGTTTTGAATGTAAAAATTACCAAACGGCTGAAAAAAACATAAGAAGAGGAAAGCCTAAGACTTTCCTCTTCTGAACAAGGGAATTAGCCCTTGTGGAGCCATTTAATATGATTGTTGTTGTCCATTAAATTGGGACTGAGCTGACTGAACCAGACGCTTCGTGATTTCACCGCCGACAGAACCGTTGGCACGGGATGTCGTATCAGCGCCCATGTTAACACCAAACTCTTGGGCAATTTCTGTTTTCATCTGGTTAAGAGCCTGCTCTGCGCCAGGGACAACCAGCTGGTTTGAACTGCTGCTGTTGTTGTTAGCCATGTTTATCACCTCCTGTAAACACTATTGTTCACAGGTTTCGAAAACTTATCATGGAATTCCACTGGTAAATGTTGTTTAATAGCGCGGGCAGGCACTGAAACCAAAGGCATAGGTGAAATAATAAAAATACATTACGTTTGTCCCAGCCTTTTTCATTAGTTCGGATGGGTCATATCTTTAGGATTGACGTATTGTTCAAATTCTTCTTCAGTGAGCAAATCGAGTTCAACAGCCGCTTCCTTAAGCGTCGTATCGTCCTCAAATGCTTTTTTAGCAATTTTCGCGGCATTTTCATAGCCAATATGCGGGTTCAAAGCCGTAACAAGCATTAAGGAATTACGCAAAAAGTCATCAATACGCTCATAATTCGGTTCGATACCCTGCACGCAACGCTCATTAAACGAGCTCATGCTGTCCGCCAGCAACTGACATGACTGCAGGAAATTATAAGCAATGACAGGTTTGAAAACGTTCAGCTCAAAGTTGCCCTGACTAGCCGCAAAACCAATAGCTGCATCATTTCCCATGACTTGGGTCGCTGCGAGTGTCACGGCTTCAGGCTGTGTCGGATTAACTTTACCTGGCATGATTGAGCTGCCTGGTTCATTTGCCGGTATCGTAATTTCACCGATGCCTGAGCGTGGCCCGCTTGCAAGCCAGCGCACATCATTAGCGATTTTCATGAGATCAGCTGCCAGTCCTTTTAGCGCACCATGAACCTGAACCGTATCATCATGGCTCGTCAAGGCGTGAAATTTATTAGGCGCTGACTGAAACGTTTTGCCTGCTTCTTGACTGATAGCTCTGGTGACGGCTTCCGAAAAGTCCGGATGAGCATTCAGGCCTGTCCCGACTGCAGTGCCGCCGATGGCTAAATCTTTCAGATACTTGATGTTCTCCGAGATCATCGTTTCTGACTTTTCCAGCATGCGGTGCCAGCCGCTGATTTCCTGTCCCAGCGTCAGAGGTGTGGCATCCTGCAAGTGCGTACGCCCGATCTTGACAACTTCCTGAAAAGCGTCCATTTTCGCTTTCAAAGTGTCTTTCAGCGTTTTGGCAGCCGGCAGAACTTGATCTTCCAGCTTCAAAACAAACGCCACATGCATGGCTGTTGGAAACGTGTCATTAGAACTTTGTGATTTATTGACATCATCATTCGGGTGCAGGGTTTCCTCACTTCCCTGCTCTTTCAGCCATTCACTTCCGACATGGGCAATCACTTCATTAACATTCATATTAGATTGTGTGCCGCTCCCGGTCTGCCAGACGACCAGAGGGAAATGATCATCGAGTTCGCCGCTAATAATTTGGTCGGCAGCATAGCCAATCGCATCAGCCTTTTGCTTGCTCATTAAATCTAATTCATGATTCGCTTTAGCAGCAGCCTTTTTCAGAATTGCTAATGCCCGGGTAACTTCAACAGGCATTTTTTCACCGCCGATTGGAAAATTCTCTTTACTCCGCTGCGTCTGCGCACCCCAATATTTATCGGCGGGGACTTTCATGTCTCCCAGTGTATCTTTTTCAATCCGGTAGTCCATATCCGTAGTGCCTCCTTTGGTAAAACAATAACTGACTATATTATAACAAAATAAAAGTATTGAGCGTTAGCAAAAATCATATCGCATGAACGTTACTGCATTGCATCTTAAAAAGTCTCACCAGCACTGGTGAGACTTTTTAAGAGGAATTTATTCCCAGACGAAATGTCTGTATGCAACACATAATTGTTCAAACCGATCCCGGTTTCCCGTATCAAGACTGTGATTAATCGCATCCTGTAATCTTTGCTTATTCCAGGTAAAACATAGTTCATCTAATAAAAGCTGTGCCGTTAATTGCCATTCAAACGGCATTTGCCGCTTGGCTTGTTTAGCTGTCCCTCTATACCGGTAAAGCCGATAGATGCTCTTCTGCTTTTTCAATGGAACACTCCCCCTTGCTCCTTTTTCCCATTATCCTAAATAATGAGAAAATTTGCAAGGGTCGATTTTTGTGCGTCTAAGGCTTAATATTCCGGTAGCCCAGAAATCCGGCCACAAGGGCACAAATTGCCAGCAAACTGGCCGTCCAGCTAATATTCCAATTCATCATCAATGCAATAACAGGCGGACCTGCTGCTACACCAACATAGCGCATAGCACTATACAGTGATGTAATGACACCCCGGACATTCTTTTCTAATGAAGTTGAAATCAGGGAATCCAGACAAGGCAGTGCCATACCAATACCAGTTCCACAAATAAGAAAGATCGCCAACAAATAGATCGGATGATCCATAAGCGGGATAACGGCCACAGATGCCCCTGCTAACACAATACCGGTGAAAGTTACCCATTTCATAACGTTTAAATTATCTTTAATCTGATGCCCGGTGATGAAGGAAGCAATCGATAAAGCCAATAACGGAATGGCAAGCAGCACACCTTTCCAGATGCCTTCATAGCCGTATTTTTCTTCAAGAATGCTTGATAAGTAAAACAGAAAGCCAAATAAAATAAACATTAAGATGGCACCAATGATAAACACAGCAACCAGCCATTTGCCATGCTCTTTCATGGCATCTTTGATAAACCCGACATATTCTTTGAATTCTGTTTTTTCCTCTTCGCCACTTTTACTTTTTATCATGAACATAACCATAATTGTCGAGATAGCACAAAATACGGGTATCGAGTAAAAAGGCATGTACCAGACGATCGCGGCCAGTGCAGCTCCTAGTATCGGGCTCAGCACTTTCCCAATCGTGTTCGATGTCTCGATAATTCCAAGTGTCGCACTTGCTTCTTCATCATCTTTAAAGATGTCGCCCACAAGCGGTATAACAATGGGAAAAGCACCTGAGGAACCAATTCCCTGCAGGATTCTTCCCAGGAGAATAACCACAAATGGGTTATCCATAAACTGTGAAGCGAGAGCGGCGGCTAATCCGCCAATACCGGTGATGATTAATGAAGGTACAATCACGACTTTTCTGCCAAATCGGTCTGATAAAAAACCTGCAACAGGAATCAAAAAAATAGCGACAACAGAATAGACGGTAATAATATAACTTGACTGTAATTTTGAAATGTCCACTTCTTGCTCCATTACCGGCAGAACCGGAATCAGCATGGAATTTCCCAGAGTCATAATCAGCGGAACAGTTGATAAAGCTATAACAGCCCAGCGTTTTTCTTGTTCTTTGGAATCAGGCATAATACGTTTCTCCTTTGACACCGATTTGATCACTACTGGTTTTAATATTTGCTTAACACGTCGTTTTATTCCTGCAATTTTTGCCATAACTCAAGATGATTTAGACAGGTCAATTTAGATGGTGATGCCTCTTTCTGTTTCTCTAGACTCACTGCTGCAGGCTTTGATAAACTATTGTGGCTATAATACACGTGATAAAGTTGATGAAAACAGGAGGCCATTAAGATGGATCAGGCAAATGATTTTAAGCAGGGTGACAAAGGTGCCTGGATAAGCATTATTACGTACATCATTTTAGCCGTCGTTAAATTGATTATTGCTTCAGTTGGCCATTCTGATGCATTGCGGGCGGATGGTTTAAATAACACAACCGATGTGGTTGCTTCAGTTGCAGTGCTGATCGGTCTGAAAATATCCCGAAAACCACCTGATGCAGACCACCGTTATGGCCATCATCGAGCTGAGACAATCGCTTCACTGTTCGCCGCCTTCGTTATTGTTACAGTTGGTATACAAGTTATTACAGAATCATTTGAAAATGTTTTAGCCGGTAAAACCGCTCAGCCTGGTATGCTCACAGGCTGGACTGCACTGGGGACTGCTTTTCTGATCTATGGTGTCTATCTCTACAATAGACGACTTGCCACTAAAATCGGCAGCAGCTCCCTTTCCGCAGCAGCGAAGGATAATCGGTCGGATGCCTTTGTAAGCGTTGGTGCTTTTGTTGGCATTTCAGGGGCTCAATTCGGTATCTACTGGCTTGATCCATTGGCCGGATTGATTGTAGGCATTATTATCTGTAAGACAGCATGGGACATTTTCGTTGACGCCACTCATACATTAACGGACGGATTTGACGAAACAAAGATTAAACAAGTCAAAGCAGGCATTGCAGATGTGACCGAAGTGAAAAAAGTGGTTGACGTAAAAGGCAGAATTTATGGCAATCAAGCATTTATCGATGTAACGATCCTTGTTGAGCCGAGTTTAAATGTTAAAGAGAGCCATGCTATAACTGAAAAGATCGAACGTTTCCTGCAGGATCAATACAATATTCCGTATGCACAGATCCATATTGAGCCTTATGAATAAATCACGATTCAGGTTACGCATTAAAAAAGCTGCCGGCTCTCACCGAACAGCTTCTAATTCAAGATAAAATGGGCAGGCATTTACAGCGTCAATAAAAACACAGCTGCAATCGCGCCTATAACAACCAGGACAACATTAACCCTCAAGTAAGCCAGAGCTACCGCCGCCAGGCCGCCTAAAAGACCTACATACGGCCGTTCTGGTATCACGCTCAAAATACCCGGAAAAATCAGAGCACCCAAGGCCGCATAAGGAATCGCGTTCAGCCATCGGTTCACCCAGTCAGGGAACTGCAGTTTATCCACGATAAACGCTGGTATTATACGCGGTAACATCGTGACAAGAGACATACCAATGATAATGGCTAAAATCATGCGCTATCCTCCTTCAGCAAAACGACACCGCTCAAACCGCCGAGCACCGTCCCGCATACAATAGCCCAGCCTTCACTCATAAACTGACTGCATATGGCATTAATCAGCATGGCCAATATGGCAACCAGACCAATGCGCCACTCTTTTTTAACCGATGGAATTAAAAGGCCGATAAACATAGCATACAGCGCAATCCCCATACTTTGACTTAACTGCTCGGGTATAACTTCGCCGAGAAGACCACCCAAAATAGAACCAAATACCCAAGCGGCATACGCCGTAAGAATCAGGCCCGCATAGAAATAGCCCCCTTTTTTCATGTCCGCCTTTTCCGTATGAAGAGAGGATACCGCAAATGTTTCATCTGTCAGCCCCATTGATAAAGGAACTTTCCATTTCAATGTAAAATTCCGCAACCGGTTCATAAATGATAAACTCATCACGAATTGACGAAAATTCAGGACGAATGTGGCAACGATAATTTCCGCAGCACCGGCACTCACAGCGATCATATTGGCTGCCATCAATTGGCTCGCCCCTGCAAAAACCATCACACTCATTAACGCTAATTCCAGCATGGTCATACCCGACTGTTTGGCCAGCACGCCATAGGTAATCGAGATCGGCAGGTAGCCGAGCATAATCGGAAAACCTGTGGCAATGCCTTTCTGAATCATCAGTTTAGCAGAAGATGTTTTTTGTTCCGGTGTAACGTCTGTATCCATGCTCAGGCCCCCTCTGCATTAAAAATTAAGACTATTATAACTTATTTTCTGATAAAGGAAAAGTTATGTTTTTGTTAAATGAACATTGACAAATGTTTAGCATACCATGTATAGTCATGGCAAATCTTACAGATGAATTAAGCACCCGTGAATGCGCAGTAGATGCTGTCCGAGCAGCCGATAGAGACAGGGAGGATGGTGAAATCCCTGGCAGGGCAGCGATCGAAATACACATTCGAATAAACGCGGGTAATGTATCGAGCGGGTGAGTATACACTAATGTGATGCTCATCAAACAGGGTGGTAACACGGAGTCATGCTTCGTCCCTATATGGGGGCGGAGTTTTTTTATATTTATTAAAAGGAGGCGTTCAAGTATGTTTTCTGTACAGCCCAAGTATCAACCATCCTTGATTGAATCAGTTTTATTCTTCCTTCTAACAATTGGGTTAATCAGTTATTTTATTATTGGATTAGGAACTGAACCACACATCCCTATTCTGCTTGCTTTACTGCTCACGGTAGCATATGGACTCATGCGCAGAATTTCGTTCCAGGACCTTGAAGCAGGTATGATTGCTGGTGCTAAATCGGGTTTGGCAGCGATTTTCCTGTTCCTGTTAATCGGAATTTTAATCAGCAGCTGGATGATCAGCGGTACGATTCCCATTCTGATCGACACCGGTTTCTCACTTGTTGGCGGAACATGGTTTTATGCGATTGTATTTGCCGTAACAGCGATTATTGGTGTATCACTCGGCAGTTCCCTGACAACAACCGCCACAATCGGTGTAGCCTTTATTGGTATGGGCAGTGCTATGGATGCATCCATGGCAATTACAGCTGGTGCCATTGTTTCTGGTGCGTTTTTTGGTGATAAAATGTCGCCGTTGTCTGATACAACAAACTTGGCATCAACGGTTGTGCAAGTGGATTTATTCAGCCATATTAAACATATGGGACTGACAACCATTCCGGCATTTGTCATTTCGTTTGTTCTATTCGCCGTTTTATCACCCAGCGAGGCGGTTACGATTGCTGATTTAGATGCCTATAAATCAGGTCTTGCAGATACCGGACTGATGTATTGGACATCATGGATCCCACTGATCATTCTTTTTCTGGCAACGATTTTCCGGATCCCTGCTTTTGTATCAATTGCTCTCAGCAGTGTCATAGCTGTTGTACTGGGGGGCATAACAAGCGGGGTCGCCTGGACGGAGATATGGGGAATCCTGTTCAATGGCTATACCGCGTCAACAGGCTTCGGACCCGTTGACGAGCTATTAACCAAAGGCGGCATTAACAGTATGCTTTTCACCATCTCACTTGTGATTCTCGCTCTCGGATTTGGAGGTTTACTGTTTGTGACCGGCATTATCCCTGCCATTTTAGCTTCTTTCCAGCAAAAACTGCAGAATGTGCGGGCCATTATTGCCTCAACGGCTGCTACAGCACTTGGCGTCAATGTGCTGATAGGGGAACAATATCTGTCCGTTATGCTGACGGGTGAAACATTCAAAAGTGTTTATCAGCAGACAGGGTTATCGAATAAGGTGCTCGCCCGGACGCTGGAAGACGCTGGTACTGTTATCAACCCACTGGTGCCCTGGAGTGTCTGTGGGGTCTTTATCGCCGAAGTTCTCGGTGTTCCGGTTCTTACCTACTTGCCATTTGCGTTCTTCTGCCTTTTGAGTCCTGTTATCACAGTGTTGTTTGGCGGCAAGGCACTGAAAAATAAGGGTTAAAGAAGGTTCTGGTTTATATTCTGAAAGCTTAAAAAAGGGATGGGACAAAATAGTTTTATCAACTAGAACACGAACAGCTGACGTGAACAGTTAGAGCAATAAGCCGCTCCGGAATCGCTTTCTGCGGATGACTGGCGAGCCTCCTCGTGCTCGCCGCACCCGCAAGCTTTTCGGCAAAGCCTAAGCTAGTCCCAACCCTTTCCTTCCAGCAATGCTGTCAATTGACGCAGGCCTTCAAGCAACCTGGGGGATGGCCGGCAGAAAAGTGACTCTTCAAGAACAAAAATGTGATTGTGTTTAACGGCCGTTATCTGATCCCATCCAGGGCGCCTGCGGACATGATCCGGCCGCATTTTCGCTTCCTGCACGCCAACCCACACCATGCAAATACCATCCGGATTTCGTTCTCTCACATCCTCCCAGGTTGTTTGAACATTAGCTTCGTCTTTAGCAGCAAAAAGATTCTCCGCGCCAGCAAGATGACTGATTTCTGTCAGCCAATTACGCCCACCAGGGGTAAAAATCGGTTTAGGCCACCATTCCCAATACAAGGATGGCTTCTGCTCTATTGCTGCAGCTCGCTCACGAAAAGCCGTCACCTCCTGTCGAAAAGCTTTTGCTCTGTCGATCCCAAGTGATGTCTTCCCCAGAGCTGCCCCGACGCTTGCAATATCATCTGCAATATCCGCCAGTGAATTGGGGTCCAGTATCAGATAAGGCAGTCCCTTCTCATCAAGTGCTTCTATATTCTTTTCCATACCGGGGACACTTAAAGAAGCCAGAACCAAATCAGGCGATAATGCCGCCACTTTATCCATATCAATGGAAAGGTCGGGACCGAGGCTTGGCAAGTTCTGAACAGCATCAGGCCAATCGGAATAATCATCAACACCTATCAGTAAATCTGTTTGACCTAAATAATCCATAATTTCCGTGTTGCTGGGACAAATCGAAACAACGCGCATAAAAAACGCCTCTCCTTTCCGGAAAGATGCCTAAAGCCGTCCACCCCTGCCTAAAAACGAGGACGTTCGTGTCTGTATTGGCCCGTTCAGGCAAAAGCTACTGATTCTGCTCAGTGGTGATCATGGGACCGTCCTTAGTGATAACAATGGTATGTTCATACTGTGCCGAGCGGCCTTCATCAATGGTCCGTGCTGTCCAGTTGTTAGTGTCCATTTTACTTTGCCAGCTGCCTTCATTGATCATCGGCTCAATCGTGACAACCATTCCTTCTTTCAGCCGTGTTCCTTTACCTGCCTCGCCAAAATGCGGGATATGCGGCTCTTCATGCAGTGTTGGGCCGATACCATGACCTGTAAAGTCCCGGACAACGGAGAAACCTTCCGCTTCAGCATAAGTCTGGATCGCATGGCCAATATCTCCTATTCGACTGCCTGGCTGCGCTTGTTCAATCCCTTTGTAAAGGGATTTTTTAGTAACATCGAGCAATTTCTCCCCAACATCATCCAGGGTTCCGACTTGGAATGTCCAGGCTGAGTCAGCCAGTCCGCCATTCAAATTGACCACCATATCAACCGTGACAATGTCACCATCAACCAGTTCTTCGTCGCGTGGGAAACCATGGCAGATTTCGTCATTAACCGAGGCGCATGTCGCATAGGGATACCCCTCAAATCCCTTTTGTTCAGGTGTCGCACCGCGCTCCGCAAGAAACTTCTCAACAAAAGAGTCAATCTGTTTCGTGGTGACCCCGGGTTTAATCATTTTCCCAATTTCCTGATGACACGCGACGAGAATATCGCCAGCCTTTTGCATTTTTTCAATTTCGCGTTCACTTTTTCGTGTAATCATACGTTTCGTCCTTTCTGTCTATAATTCTTAGCCTGCTATCAATCGTGACCTGGGATGAGCCTTAGAATCAGCATAGCAGGTAACACTATACATTGGCAGCGGACTTCCATCCCCTGCCTTTCAGCCCGGCCTGTTACAATAGCCTATAAAACGCATCGGCCGGGGCATCGTTAGTCCGTGTAATCCGCAACATTATAAATTTTTCCATTAACAACGGATGAGTCGTCTGTCAGAATATCAACGAGAACGCCACCAACCGTATCAGCATCTTTTAGCTTATTTTGTTCCTTATAAGCCCGGAACTGGTCAACCTCGCGAAAAGCATGCTTATCACTGTTGCGGATTGTCTTCTGCATGTCTGTATCCATAATACCTGGACTGAAAGCAATTACTTTACTCCGCGTTTCCAGTTTATCCTGCTCCAGGGCGGCCGTTTGCGTATACATATTAATGCTTGCTTTGGTCGAGCAGTAGGCACTCCAGCCATACACTGGCCTTTCTGCTGCGCCTGATGTAATCGTTGCCGCCATAAAGCGCACATCCCAGTCAGCAGCTTTTTTCAGAAAGATGTTGGTTAACACCATTGGCGCTGTCATATTAACCTGAATATGATGGGCTATATCAGCACTTGTCGTATTCATTGAGGGACTCATCGGTTCCAGAACACCTGCATTATTAATTAAATAAACGGTATCCAGATTGCGGGAAAAAATATCATCACTGATTTGCTGAAACGTTTTCTCAGTCGCCTGCAGATTTCCTAAGTCAATCGCATAGTGCTGATATGTTACCTGATTCGCTGCCGCCACGTCCGCAAGCCGATGATTTTTTCCGCGGGATATCCCTGTTACATGCACCCCTCTTTCCATAAACTTTTTAGCAATTGACTCGCCCAGTCCTTTCGAAACACCGGTGACAACAGCATGTCGCATCGTTTCGACCCTCCATACATGGTTTAGCTAAAGTATTAACGCTCAGACCAGCAGTAAACGAGTGCTTCCCATACCTATTCTCGGATAAAGCGCGCAATGCCTGCTGGCTCATCTCCCCTGATCGTTTAATACTATTTTAGCACACAGAGAAGCAAAAAAGAACAAAGCATGCTGGGTGCCGATAAGCATTTAAGACGATCCATAAAAAAGACAGCCTGAATGCAAGGCTGTCCCTCAGACCATATAACCTATTCACCTATGGTGCATACACCTGATTCCATTCATCTTTTCGCTTCAGCATAGCCTCTGCAATTGTTTTTGCTCCGTCAAGACTATGATTAGCCGCCCAGCCGCATTGTTCTTCGTTGCAGGCCGGCACTTCATCAGCCGTCAGAACATCCTGTAATGTCTTTTCCAGCGCATCTGTTATTTCTTCGTAGCTGTCATTGTTAAGAACGGACAGATAAAATCCCGTCTGGCAGCCCATCGGCCCAATATCCAGCACATTATCGAGATGGACGCAGATACTCTCAGCCATTAAATGTTCAATTGAATGCAGACCGGGCATATCCATATGTTCCTGATTCGGCTGTTTAAACCGAATATCATATTTATTAACCTGATCACCATTCACACCTTTTGTTTCACTGACAAGGCGAACATAAGGTGCTGCGACTTTTGTGTAATCAAGGCTGAAACTTTCGGCATTCATGTTTTCAGGCATAGTGACCGCTCCTTTATACGCTTCCAAGTGATTCTTATTTTAACCTAACATGAATCATCAGACGTGTAAAAAAATCTGTCTAGACCCTGACCACGGTTCTTGCTTCCAGGCTGCAAACGCAAAAAAGGGCGACAGCTGCTTTTGCTTGCCACCCTTTTTTTCGTTTATTATTTATTGCCCTGCTGCGGGAAAATACGCTCAATCATGTTGCCCATCTGATCGAATAATCCTCTGACAGGTTTGCCATTACCTGCTTTATCCGAGTAATCACCAGCAAGATCAAAGAAATCTGGATTTGTCGTTACATAAACGTTATCAACATCAGAATCAACTGACTTCACAATGTCACTGATGTCATTTTTTACACTGTCAGTAACGTTGCTGCCTTTGTCAGTATTAGTGTTATTAATGTTGCCATCCATGTTTCCATTATCGCCATCATTTGCTGTGTCGCCGTCCATGTTTCCATTGTCGTCATTTGCTGTGTTGCCATCCATATTATCGCCATCATTCATATCAGCATTATCTTTGTTCTTGTTAGCCTGATTAAGCTGAGCTGCTACATACGCATTATTGTCAGTCTTTAAAACATACGAATGGTCAATATTGTCCATTTTATTTGTGATTTTATCTGCGGCTTTATTTGCCAGTTTATACTGGCTGTTATTATTTGTATTCCGCGTATAATTGTCACCGTCGTTCATATTCCCATTGTTGTTACGATCATTCATACGATTATCATCTGTATTAGTGTTATCCGGATTATCGGGGTTCATATCGTTTGTATCGCCATCGTTTTCATAACCTGTCTTTTCCACATTGCCATCATTGTCCTGACCATCTTCAGCAGCGTTATCGTTCCCATTCGTATTGCAGGCAGCTAACACAAGAAGCAAGACAGCCATCAGACTTACCAATTTCCATTTCATATAAATCCTCCTTACGGTTTTGCTATTAGTCTGCAGCAGCACTTAAGTTTTATACGCTTACATAAATTGGGAACGAACACTGTGCTTGTTACGGACAAATATATAAGATATCAGGGAAGGCTATAGAAGATCCTTTCAAATTGAAGGAGGATTTTAAAAATGGAAATCCCTGATTACGATAAAGCTTTATATTACACATTGTGGGGCCAATGGGATGAACTGCTTATACTAATGGTCCGCACAGATGACGATATGCTTTCCAAAAAAATACAGGTATTTCTGCACGCCTATTATTATTCACCTGAACAGGCTAAAGTAATGAATTCCCACGATGAACTGCTGTATTATATTGACCATGCTATGACCTATATGCCGCCTGTAACGATGGAGGTATAAGGAAAAATGATTTATCGGGAAAAAGTGCACTTGTACCAGTGCATTTTTTCCTTTATAAAGCGTGATAGTAATCAATTGGAATGAACAAACCGACACGTCCATAGTCATCGTGGTGGATGGTTGCAAATACAACGCCTATCACGTTCCCGTCTTCATTAATGACCGGACTGCCGCTATTGCCGCGGTATACGGGCGCATCCATCATGACCACTGGTTTGTCCCAGTCGCTGAGCTGGATATAATCCAGTACCCGGCCTTCATTGGCAATGCCGCTGAATCGAATGGGATTCCCGATGAAATAAACATGCTCACTCCCGGCTTCAAACGCCGTCTTTTCGGCAACGTCAAGATGAGGCAATCCAGTCTCATCAACCTTCACAACCGCCAGATCGACCGATGGATAAACAGTTTCCACATGCCCGGATAAAAGCCCTTTGTCAGGAAACGCAACTGTAACCGTATCATTGCCTTCCACAACATGGTAATTAGTAAGAACCTTCCCATCGGCAGATATGGAAAAGCCAGTTCCCCTGCCTTCTTCTGTTTCAATCACCACAACCGATTGCTTGTATGTTTGAATATTTTCCTGGGTGGACAATTTGGCAGAGGTTTTCAAGAAATCAACTGCAGGAATCGAAAACGTTTGCGGAATCAGGGCACCAACATTTAATACCATGACAGCAGCAATCAGCCAGAATACCCACTTTGGAAATCGTCTGCGGGGCTTTGCCTGTTGCTTCCTGTGCTGCTCTTTTGCTAAAGCCTTCTGCCGTTCCTCCTCAACAAGCTCGAAAAGTTCTTCTTCATCAAGTTCTTCATACAAATCATCATCACTATGGTTCTTTTTATCATCAGACATAAGCCAGCCCCCATAACACGTGTCAATCATTACCAACAGATGTATCTATATGCTAACATTTGTCAAGCTTAAACCCAGCGATGAATAAAAAACAGTTTTTTGGACAGTATGCACGCAGGCACAAAATGGCAGAAAACGTGCTATAATGGTAGCATTATTTCAAAATCATACAAAGGAAAGGAAAGATAACATGCTGCTTGACGATATGCTGACGTATAATGAACAATTTGTAAAAAATAAAGCTTACGAGCCCTATCAGACAGACAGCCTTCCCAACAAACGCACAGTCATTTTCACTTGTATGGAGTCGCGGCTGATCGAATTACTTCCGAAAGCATTAAACATCCAAAACGGCGATGTGAAAATGGTGAAAAATGCTGGTGCGATTCTTCGTGATCCATTTGATAGCGTTATGAAAAGTATCCTGGTCGCTATACACGCATTAAAAGCGGAACAAGTTATGGTCATCGGCCATCATGATTGCGGCATGTCTCATATGGATCAGGACGACTTTGAACAGTCTGCTCTGGACAAAGGCGTACCATCTGAATCCATTCATACCCTAAAACATGCGGGGATTGATTTAGAAAGTGAATTCAAAGGGTTTAACGCAGTAGAGGACTCTGTTCAGGAAAGTGTCTCGGTCATTCGAAATCATCCTTTATTACCATCATCTATTCATGTTCACGGCCTGGTTATCGATCCTGATACGGGGCAGGCAGATCTAGTGACAAGGGGGTAGGAAATCAGATACCCAGCCGGTTTCACTGTTACAGACATAAGATTAGAATTTGCTTTATATCTGCTGTCAATGATTAAAAAGGGGCTGGGACAGAATTTAAATGACCAGCTCCCAAGATCAACATATGCTTCAGCTCAGCGGAGGAAAAGACGGCGACTTCTAAGGGATCAAAGGATAGGTGAGCCTCCGGAGCGCGCCAGCGCTTCGGAGGCTCACCAGCCGCCCGCGGAAAGCGGCGTCTTTTTCCGGAGCGGGCTTATGACTCTTGCCTTCTGTCCCAGCCCCTGTGCAGATATTTCAGTCCTTATATCATACATCGATTCCGCCTGTCTGTTTAATGATCGACATCACCCGTTCACGAGATTTGTCACTTCGGTAATTTTTCATATGGTCTACTATCACGGGTGCCTGTTTTTTCAACTGAGACAACTCATTCACCAGCGATTCATCCGTCAATTCCTCTTCCTCCATAACCCGGGCAAAGTTTTGATCCTTGAATGATTGAGCATTAATGATCTGATCCCCTCTGCTGGCAGATCTTGAGAGCGGTATCAGCAGCATCGGTTTATGAAGCGCCAGAAATTCAAAAATCGCATTGGAGCCAGCACGTGACAGGACAAGATCCGTTGCAGCGAATAAATTCTGCAGTTCTTCATTAACATACTCAAACTGGGCATACCCCGCCTGCTCAAAAGATGGATCCGTTTTCCCCTGTCCGCAAATATGGGCAATCTGAAACATGGTTAAGAGCTGATCAAGGTTCTCCCGCACTGTCTGATTGATTTTTTCCGCACCGCCGCTTCCCCCCATGACGAGCAGAACAGGCTTATTGCTGGTAAAGTCGCACATAGTGAGCCCCTCTGTTTTATCACCTGCAAACAGCTCATCCCTCACGACGGCTCCAACGTGCTCGGATTTTTTTTCTGGTAAATAATTCATTGTCTCGGGAAAAGTAGCCAGTACCTTCTTGGCAAATGGAATGGAGAGTCTATTAGCAAGACCAGGTGTGAAGTCAGACTCATGAATGACAGTTGGAACACCGCGCAATTTCGCCGCCATAATGACCGGGACAGAAACAAAACCGCCTTTGGAAAAAATAACGGACGGCTTTTGTTTTCCAATAATACGCCAAGCCTGCATCACCCCTTTCACCACTTTAAATGGATCTTTTATGTTTTCAGTTGATAAATAACGGCGCAGCTTGCCAGTGGAAATCGGGTAGTATGTAACATTATTAAGAGACCCAACCAGCTTACGCTCAATCCCATCATGAGAGCCGATGTAATCTATTTCCCAACCTTCATTCTGGAAGGCTGGAATCAGGGCAAGGTTAACAATGACATGACCGGCTGTACCGCCGCCTGTAAATAATAATCGTTTGGCACACATAAACGAAGCACTCCTTCTTTCAAAACATCCGCGAACCGAACAGTTTTTTACATTGCCAGTGGTCAGCACTTCAATAATCTGACCGCAGTCAGATACGCGAGCGCATTTATACAGAAAGACCATATATTTATATTCCGGCTTCTCCCATCTTAAGGGATATCCATATGAAAAGGAAGAGACCGGGGCAGAAAACATTAAAAGTACCTTTTTAGTTAATCAGACGACATGTCAGCTATTTCTAAAAAAACCCGCCATGATAATCATCATGGCGGGTTTGCTTTCAAGATTAGCCTTCAAGCAATAAGTTATATGGATCTTCCAGAAGTTCTTTGATCCGGACAAGGAACTGGACAGCTTCTTTACCGTCAACAAGCCGGTGATCGTACGACACAGCTAGATACATCATTGGGCGTACTTCAATCGAATCATCCGGCATAACCATAGGACGTTTTTGAATATTATGCATACCCAAAATACCAACCTGCGGCGAATTGAGAATAGGTGTTGACATCATTGATCCAAAGGTGCCGCCATTAGTAATGGTGAATGTACCACCTTGCAGCTCCTCCAATGACAATTCTTTATTAACCGCTTTTTGACCTAATTCACCGATTTCTTTTTCGACGCTGGCAAAATCCAGTTTATCGGCATCACGGACAACAGGGACAACCAGACCGTCATCAGTGGCAACCGCAATCCCGATATCATAGAATTGTTTCTTAACAATTTCCTTGCCTTGTATCTCGGCATTTAAGAGCGGAAAGTCTTTCAAAGCACCAATGACCGCTTTGGTAAAGAAAGACATAAATCCTAATTTGACACCATGTTTGTCTTTAAAGGCATCTTTCCGTTCGCTTCGCAGCTGCATGATGGCTGACATATCAACTTCATTAAATGTTGTCAGCATCGCTGCTTCCTGCTGTACATTTACCATCCGGCTGGCGATTGTCTGACGACGGCGCGACATCTTAACACGTTCGACAGGCTTATCAAATTCTGTCTTCTCCGACTTATCGGATGACTGTTTCGATGCTTCTTTTTGCTCAGGCTTCGACGCTGCTTTGTCATTGCCGCCTTTTGCCGATGCATCGACATCTTCCGGACGAATACGGCCTAATGGGTCACGCGCCTGAACATCATTCAGATCGATACCCAATTCACGTGCACGCTTGCGGGCAGCAGGTGATGCAATAACATCCTGGCTGTTGTCCGAAGCATCAGCCTGTTCTGTCTGCTGCTCTGCCTGTGGTGCTTCCTTTGGCTCGTTTGCCGGCTGTTCAGATGCTTTTGCTTCGTTTTGCTCAGTGCTTTCCCCGGCGTCACTGCTGCCTGCTTCTGCATTTTCGTCAACATTGGCAATCACGTCGCCAACTTCGACATCGTCACCTTCTCCCTGCAGGATTTCGGTGATAACACCTGAATAATCAGAGTTAACCTCAAGATTAACTTTATCTGTTTCCAGCTCAAGAACGACATCACCTTTTTCAACTTTGTCGCCTTTTTTGACAAACCACTCGGAAATGGTTCCTTCCGTAATCGATTCGGCAAGTTCTGGAACTTTAATTTCGCTCACTGGAATCTCCTCCTTCTGACGGATTAATCGCTTGTTGAATAATATAACGCTGTTCAGCTTTGTCCACATTCGGGTCTCCGACAGCCGGTGATGCCCGGTGTGGACGGCCAACATAGCGCAGTGTCTGGTTTTCGGTTAATAACTCCCGTAAATAGTTATCCACGAAATCCCAGCTGCCCATATTCTTTGGCTCTTCCTGGACCCAGACAATTTCTTTAAGGTTTGGCAGTTGTTTTAATTCGTTTGCCAGCTGCTTAGACGGGAATGGATAAATTTGTTCCACCCGTAAAACACGCAGCCAGTCAAATGACTTATCTGAATCCGCCATTTCCTCTTCAATGTCAACCATAACCTTGCCGCTTCCCATTAGCAGCCGGGTTGCATTTTTCTTGCTCACTTTAAGATTTGGCTGCTCTCTTAATGGCTTGAACCCGCTATCTGTAAACTCTTCAGCACTGGAAGCAACCCGCTCATTGCGCAATAAACTCTTTGGCGACATCAGGATAAGCGGCCGTGCCTCTTCTTTGCCGCGCATGGCAGCCTGCCGGCGGAGCAAATGGAAATATTGTGCTGATGATGTGACATTGGCAACAATTAAATTGTTCTCAGCAGCAAGCTGCAAGAAACGTTCCAAACGAGCACTGGAGTGTTCCGGCCCCTGCCCTTCATAACCATGCGGCAGCAGCATGACCATGTTGGATTTATCGCCCCATTTAGCGCGTGCCGCAGAGATGAACTGATCAATAACGACCTGAGCCGCATTGACAAAATCACCAAATTGGGCTTCCCAAATAACAAGGGCATTCGGTGCCTGTACACTGTAACCATATTCAAATCCTAATACGCCGGCTTCCGAAAGCGGACTGTTTTGGATATCGAAGGAAGCCTCGACTCCTTCAAGCCCGTGCATTGGGCTATATGTTTCACCAGTCTCAGCATCATGCAGAACTAAATGACGATGTGCAAATGTCCCGCGTTCTGTATCCTGACCGGTTAAGCGGATCGGGATGCCATCATTGAGAATGGACGCATATGTCAACGCCTCACCAGCACCCCAATCGGCTTTATTGCCATCTTCAAACAGGTTTTCACGGCGCTTGAGAATCCGTTTCAGCTTGCGGAAGACAGTGAAGCCTTCAGGACGTTTCTGCAAATCGTTATTCAGCTTTTTCAGAGTTTCCAGCGGTATTGCCGTCTTAAATTGATCAAGTCCATTCGTTAAAGCTTTTGGCATGTCATTAGCTGTTTCGGTATCAGCATCATTCTCTTTCATGTTCTCATAAATCTCGCGCAAATTAGCTTCTGTCTGCTGCTTGAATTGCTGCAATGTGTCTTGGTTAATGATGCCCTCGTTTTGCAATTGTTCTGCGAAAACAGCTGAAGTTGCTGGATGGTCATCAATAACTTGATAAAGCATAGGCTGTGTGGCCCGTGGTTCATCCATTTCGTTATGGCCATAACGGCGATAACCAACAAGATCAATCAGGAAATCTTTATGAAATGTCTGCCGGTATTCATAAGCCATTTTAACAGCAATCACACATGAAATTGGATCATCACCGTTTACATGAATGATCGGTATTTCAAACCCTTTTGCCAAATCACTGGCATAGCGGGTTGAGCGTCCATCCTGCTGGGTTGTCGTATACCCGAGCAGATTGTTTGAGATGATGTGGAGCGTTCCACCCGTCTGATAGCCTGGCAAACCCTTGAAATTCAGTGTTTCAGCGACAACACCTTCTCCCGGGAATGCGGCATCACCATGAATCAGAACAGGCAGTGCTTTATTAAAGTCCTGTCCTGGAGATCCTCTGTGTGCGCGGTCGTCCTGACCAGCACGCGCCAGTCCTTCAGCAATTGGGTTAACAAATTCCAAATGGGAAGGGTTGTTGGCAAGTGTTATACGCGTTGTTGTTTCCGTGCCGTCCTGAACATCTTTCGTCGCACCATAATGATACTTCACATCACCGGTCCAGCCGGAATTAATGCCTGTCGATCCTTCTGATGGAATAAGTTCTTTATCAGTAGAATGATGGAATTCGGAAAAAATCCTGTCAAACGGCTTTCCAAGAACATGTGCCAGAACACTGAGACGTCCCCGGTGTGCCATTCCCATCATAATATGTTCCACCCGGTCATCAATTGAATTTTTAACAACCTGATCGAGCATCGGAATCATTGATTCCATACCTTCAATCGAAAAACGTTTCTGACCGGTGAACATTTTCTGCAGGAACTCTTCAAAGCCTTCTACTTGAGCCAGCCGCTCCAGTATATTCTGTTTATCTTCATCAGACCATGCAGCATCATATTTGCCGGACTCAATATAATCCAGCAGCCAAGCACGTTCGTTATCATTATTGACGTGATCATATTCAAATGTGATCGTTCCGGAATAAATTTTCTTCAGCTCCCGGATAACATCTGAGCCGTTATCAACGCTGGCTGGTGCTTGTTCCCAGAGCCATGAAGCCGGCATGCTTTCTAAATCCTCTTCTGACAGTCCATATGTCTCGGGATCAACCAGATTTGAATCGCGCTCATCACGCCCCACAGGGTAAATATCCGCCTCCATGTGGCCAAAACGACGAATAGCCTCAACAAGCTTCATTGCTGAGGTTAACTTCTTAACATCACCTGTGGAAAGAGATGATTGCTGCAATTCCTGACTGGTTCCTTGTGACGATTGCACCTGGACAGGGGATCCATGCTTGTCAAAAAGTTCTTTTAAGGAAGGATCGATCGCATCACTGTTTTCCTTATATAACTCATACTGTTCTTCAATATACCCCATGTTTGGTCCATGAAAACTCTCCCAGAAATTTTCGTGAGATGCTTCATTTTGTGCCACGTCTTATACCCCCATTTGCATTTGTCGTTATCGTACCCTATTAGCATAATAACATTAAAACAGTTCACACGCATGTGTCAGTAAATACATATTATCACGTTTCGCATACGTCAACTGCATTATAGCTCTTTTCGTTTTGCTCCATCAACTAATATACCCTATTTTTGCGCCACAGACAACACAGGATCGCACTGTTTTAAAAATAGAATAATTCACACAGCGTTCCGTAGATACCTTTCTGTTGTGACGGTTCACATAATAGGCATTATCCGGTATAATAAGGGTATAATAACGTTAAAGTACGATTTACATAAACAATAGGAGGAGATGCATTCATGGACATTGCTCTCATACTAGGCGTTACAGCGACATTTCTCGTTTCCATTTTCACGGCGGGATATGACGCTAAACCAGGCGTTCCCAAAAAGAAGCAGTGAATACAACGCGTTAATGGTGTCAGTTTCCTGTCTTATGCGGCTTCAGCCATCGCACAGAAAAGCATCGGCAAATAAGCCGATGCTTTCATCGTGATTCCTGCGATGTTTATGCCATATTCGGGAATCCCTGCTGGCGAAGCGCTTCGTAAATGATTATAGCTGCCGTATTCCCCAGGTTCAATGAACGGACTTTCTCACCCATAGGAACCCGCAGACACTGATCTTCCTTACCGGCAAGAAACGCCTCCGGGAAACCGCTGCCTTCACGGCCGAATACAAAGAATAAATCCTGATTCGTATCCGAAAAGTTATAATCCGTGTAATAATTAGAACCGATATTTTCAATATAGTAATAACACCCATCTGGAAAAGCTGTATATAATGTGTCGATGTCATTATATTCACGCACATCCACATATGGCCAATAATCAAGCCCTGCCCGGCGCACCATCTTATCATCGGTGGAAAATCCAAGCGGGTGGATTAGATGCAATGTCGCATGTGCCGACAGACACGTTCTCGCTATGTTGCCTGTATTAGCAGGTATTTCGGGTTGATAAAGTACGATATTAAGACTCACTGTTCCAATCCCCTCTTCCAAGTAACATGCTGCAACAGCATTAGTATACCACGCTTACCCAATTCGAAAAAACTTATATTGAATGGCTGGTGTCCAGGCAGGCGAGTCCTCGTATGACCAGTGACGATTCCGGCTGTTATCAGTATGAGCATTTACCAGTGGCATCCCCTCAGCATCACGGGCCACCACGATTGTATTATGGTCCCATCTCCCATCACCGGCAAAATCATAACAAATAATATCACCTGGGAGAAGATCGTGAGCCGATTCCACTTCTTTTCCTTTTAAACCTGACGTTGAACCGCTTAAATACCAGCGCAGGGAATGAGCGACTGCCCAGCTGTAGCTCCAATTATCGTCCTGATACCACCAGCCTTTGTCCCGTTCAGGAGCTCCTCTCATCGGTGCGCCGCCTGCCCGCATACATTGGGAAACGTAATTGGTGCAGTCTACCTCGAATTGACGGTAGTTGGGATTATAACTGTTCCACCACCGCTCGGCATATCGGACGGCTGCTCGTCTGTCATAAGAAAAGCGGTCGCCTGTGCTATCTCTTAACGACGACGATTCAAGCACCGCTTCGCTGGCCATTTGAACAGGCATAGCCATCACCTTATGCTCAGTCATCTCACCATCCTTCCATCTAACTTCACACGGTATGACTTGCTCTTCCAGAAAAAAATGCTGTTTTTGCTTAATTAAAAACGTTAAATGCAACAGGTAACGTCCAAAAGCTTGACCGGCATATCGGATCTCCTCAAAAGCATGCCCCTGTCCGCTGATCTTAACAATGTCAGCACCGCGATTTTGAAACAGTCCTTTTTTCCGACTCCACCAGGTATCTGTTTGCCGGTCCGATTGAAAAAAAGCAAGCCAATCACGTTTGAGTTTCTCCATAAAAAAATCCCTCCACTATTACTATATGGAGAGAAAGTTTGTCCAACACCTGCTATTTTGCCTCAAGTTCCAGCAGAAATTCTTTTTTAGCCAGTCCGCCGCCATAACCAACCATCTGGCCATTTGCACCAATAACCCGATGACATGGCACGACAATCGAAAATGGGTTTTTATTAACCGCACCGCCGACAGCCCGCACGGCTTTCGGATTGCCTATTGAATCGGCTATCGCTTTGTATGTCCGCGTTTCACCGTAAGGAACGTGACACAAGGCATGCCAGACTTGCTGCTGAAATGGTGTGCCATAAAAAACAAAGGCGAATGAAAAAGCTTCCCGTTTTCCCCGAAAATAATCGGTCAGTTCACGTTTGATAAGAGCCACTTGACCAGGCTGCTTTTGGAACACCGGTTCACCCAAGTAGCGCTGGGCCCATTTCGTCAGGCCGGTCAGCTCCCTAAATGGGCCGTAGTCAATCCGGATTGCTTGTTCCCCATCACTTAAAATAGTCAATGGACCAACTGGGGAATCCATTTCATCATAATAAAGCTTCATAGTGAATGCCTCTTTTCGACGAACATCAATCAGTCAGAGTAACCTCCTGAAAGGTCAGCCCTTTTTCCATTTCTTCAACCACTTGATCATCCTGTTCCTGTTTCATCGCATCTTTAATAGCAGCGTAAGCCTCTTCGGTTCCGATTTTTCCGAGCGACCAGGCTGCGGTCCCGCGAATAACCGGCCGCGGATCATTACTCATAACACTGATGATCTCGTCAACTGATGCCGTATCTCTGTCGTTTCCAAGTGCGATTAATGCGTTGCGCTGCAGGGGCTTTTTCCCACGCCATGACCCGGCGACGTGGCCAAACGTCTCCTTGAATTCCCGGTTGGAAATCCGGAGCATCGGCTTTAACTTAGGCTTGGCTACATCAAGATCCGGCTCAAATTCCGGGTGTTTATGCACATCCATATGTTTGTTATACGGACATACAGCCTGGCAGGTATCGAAACCATAAATGAAATGGCCGATTTTCGAGCGGTATTCTTCGGGCATAAAATCTTTCGTTTGCGTTTGAAAGGCCAGACATTTTTGCGCATCCAATTGGCCGCCCTGGACAAGAGCCCCTGTTGGACAAGCATCCAGACATTTGGTACAGGAGCCACACCCATCTTCAAGCGGGGTATCCGGCACGAATGGAATATTGGTGATAATTTCCCCCAGATAAACATAGGAGCCAAATTCTGGCGTGATAATGGAGGTGTTTTTGCCGCTGAAGCCGATGCCAGCACGCTCAGCAACAGCGCGGTCAGACAGCTCGCCAGTATCGACCATCACATTGGTCTCAGCATCAGGAAAACGCTCTCTGATAAAGGCATCGAGATCGGTCAATTTGGCTTTGAGCACTTCATGATAATCTCTCCCCCACGAGGCCCGGCAAAAAACACCTCGTCGCTCTTCTTTTTTATTCGCGGGCCTATCCTTTGTGCGCGAAGGATAAGCAAGCGCAATCGAAATAATCGATTTAGCCTCTGGGAGCAATCGGTCAGGTTCAGTCCGCTCCTCAATCGACCCTTTTTCAAAACCGGATTGATACCCAAGTTCCTGCTGCCGTTTCAAACGCTGTTTCAAGCTTTCAAATACATCTGCAGAGGCAAACCCAAGTTTATCAATCCCGATTTCCTCACTGTAATCAAGTATGGCCTGACGCAGCTGACTTGTGTTCATTTGGACGGCCTCCTTCCCTGATGACTAACTGCCCCTTCTTTGATCAGCCTGGTCTTTTTAAAAAAGGGACAGAACGTTTTTATTGCTGTGTAACTTTTGCGGTGCGCATGCGATTGAGAACTGCAGCAATCTCATGGCGTCTGGGACGTGCTATATCTCCCGGATGCTTGTTCCCGAACGCCGTGAATGAGGCCAGCCCTTTCTGATCCATTTGCTGTTCAATTGTATCCAACAGGTCATTCAGTGACTGGTTTCCAAGTGCATTTGTCCGGTCCAGATGCTGAATGATTTCGGCAATCATGCGTGTTTGTGACGGATCGACCAGCTGTTCCGTATCCGCAAATGTTATATCCGACCGGCCCATAATAATGGTTGTCAGTCCTTTAGCCTGGACTTTGGATTTTTTCCCTTTTTGTGTCTGGACAGACGACTGCTGAAAATACCGTTCCGTTAAATCACCAAACGTCTGCTCCAGCATCGACTCCCGTCTATTCGGGTTTTCTGCGACAATTTGCTTGGCATCGTCTGTCACATTATAAGGTTCATAGGCTTCCAGCATGATGACGTTATCAGCTACACTGAAGTAATCGCCGGAACCACCCATGACGAGAATCGTTGACACACCAAGCTGATCATACATTTGTTTAATCTTATCAATGAAAGGTGTGATCGGCTCTTTGTCTTTATGGACCAGCTGCTGCATGCGTTCGTCGCGGATCATGAAATTCGTGGCACTGGTGTCTTCATCAATCAGAATGGTCGTCGCTCCCACTTCCAGTGCTTCCATTACATTAGCTGCCTGCGACGTGCTCCCGCTGGCATTCTCTGTTGTGAAGAAATGGGTATTCTGCTTATGCGGCAAGTTGGTGATGAACGGTGAAATATTGACACCTGTTACCTGCCGGCCGTCTTCCGCACGGATTTTGACTGCATCCATATCAGTGAGAACATATTCACGACCATCGCCTTTAATATGCGAATACACGCCGCGTTCCATTGCTTCGAGAAGTGTACTCTTGCCGTGATAGCCACCGCCGACAATCAGCGTAATCCCTCTATGAATGGCCATGCCTTTTAAGGGCTCTGTGCGGTGCGGAATTTCGATTGTCACTTCATCTTCTGCAGGGCTTTCGAAAGGAACGGCTTTCTTTAATGGCCGGTTGCTGATCCCGCTTTCTCTGGGGAGGATCGAGTCGTTAGCAATGAAGGCCAGCCAATTATTGTCGCGCATCACCTTTCTTATGGCTTCCTGCTGATCAGCCAGTTGAACCGCTTGTTCGACTTCATCGTCGCTGATTGCGAAAATGGACCGTTTCAAGATATCAGGTATTGCATTGAAGAACAGTTTTTCCGCTTCCCGGCCGTTAATTTTACGGCCATTTGCCGGCAGGCCTACCGAAAAGCATACGGTGATTGACTTTTCATCAGCCTGGACAGCACTCCGTTCGAGCACCTCCTGCCCTGGCCGGTCAAATTGGATCGCGCCGCTTTTTCCCGATCCTTTAATAAACACATCACCTTTACTGACAGCGGTGCCTGTTTTCCGTGCCAGGATGTCCTCAGTTGCCACTCTTCTTCTATACGATTCCAGCCATTCTGATTTTAACGGCCGTTTTTTTGTCGGTATAACGACACGTATTTTGGATGGGGCTGCAAACGGATCCCCCTGAACATAGTCAATATATAAATCAAATTCGGAAAATGGATGGTGGCCTTGAATGTCTTTATACGCTTTATAGCCCTTGCCATCAATCTGCTTTAACGTTTGTTGTAGTTGTTTCATACAAAACTCCTCAAACTTATATTTCACTTTTAGAATACATGGCAGGCTGAACTTATTCAAGCCTGCGAAACCTATGAAAAAACGCAATGCTTCGTAAATATAGCGAAACACTGCGTTGTGACATATGTATGGAGCGGGTGACGGGGATCGAACCCGCGACGTCAGCTTGGGAAGCTGAGGTTTTACCACTAAACTACACCCGCCTATGCAAGGTTTGTCGTTTCCTGTCTCTCTAAGACATCACTTAGTATAGCAGGTTTACAGAATCAATTCAATGCCCCGCCAATAACTTTTTTACCATAACAACGAATTTACGGAAAACCCACTAGAACAGATGCCTCACCCGCCTGGCATATGACTGGATCTGGGCCGAAAGATCCTTTACAGACCAAACACCTCCGTATAAAATAACGATAAAGGAGGCGATTAACGTGTCAGTTTATCAAACGATTCTGTCACAGACAGATTTCACTGAACGTGACGACCTGACCTATCCATTTGAAGAGCGAGGCTTGCAGTTTGGTGATGGTATCTATGAAGTTATCCGCATTTATCAGGGGTCCTTCTATTTGCTCACCGAACATGTGAATCGTTTATTCCGCTCTGCTGCTGCCATTAAGCTTCAACTGCCATTTTCCAAACAGACGATTACAAATCAGCTGCAGGAATTGCTGGCGAAAAACGCTATGACAACGGACGGGATTGTTTATTTACAAGCAACGCGCGGCTCAGCGCCAAGGACGCATGCTTTCCCTGCCGCTGATACCCCTGCTAATGTTTATGCGTATGTTAAAGATATGCCGCGTAAACGGGAAGAGATCATTAACGGCGTATCAGCCATTACACAACGCGACATCCGGTGGGAAAATTGCTATATTAAAAGTCTGAACCTGCTGCCAAATGTGCTGGCTAAGCAAGAAGCCCAGGAAAATGGCTGTTTCGAGGCAATACTCGAGCGGGATGGACGTGTTACTGAGGGCAGTTCCTCCAATCTCTATCTCGTCAAAGATCATCACATTTACACACATCCAGCCACAAACCAGATTCTAAACGGCTGTGTGCGCATGCGTGTAAAACAGTTTGCTGCTGATTTAGAGTATCCGCTGACTGAGGAGGCCTTTTCACCTGAGGCGATTGCAAATGCTGATGAATTATTTCTCACCAGCAGTACATCGGAAGTGATGCCTATTGTTATGGTTAACGGAAAACCAATCGCTGACGGCCAGCCAGGCAGCATAACCCGCCAGCTGCAAACGGCTTATGAAGCAGATGCTCAAATATCGAATGTGACTTCCTAGCCTTTTGAATTTTCAAAAGGCTTTTTATTGCCTTATTATCTGAAAACGTTTATGATCAACACTGTAGCTATGAAGTGACGCGTTAAGATTCGCTTGAAAACAGCATTAATTTTCAGCTATAATTATTGGAAAATTTACATTTTTATGAGGAGGCTTTCAATATGTCTGATACAGTAAAACGACCATTAGCAGCAGAAGATTTGCAAAGAATCGCTATTTTAAGTGATTCACAGCTGACACCGGATGGAAGCGGTTATACCTTTGTCTCGACAGGGGCTAATGACCAGGACGGCTATACATCGCACCTGTTTTTCCAATCGCTTGCGGAACAAAACCCGCGGCAATGGACATTCGCTGATGGCAAAGACAGTCATCCGCGTTTTTCGCCAGATGGCTCACAAGTTGTTTTCCAGTCAACCCGCACAGGCACCGCGCAATTATGGCTGCTGCATACAGATGGCGGGGAAGCAAGGCAGCTGACAACGTTTAAACATGGCGCAGTCAGCCCAGAGTGGTCGAAGGACGGGCATTATATTATGTTTAGTGCCCCGCTGGAACAGGGTGATGAAGCAGTCAATCAAGCGATTTCCAGTGAAGCTGACCAGCAGGAGGAAACAGGGTCCAAACAGCCGCTTATCATTAATCGACTGCAGTATAAATCGGACGCCGGCGGTTTCGATGATGGCAAACGGACACAGATCATTCGTTATGATATCCAGCATGACACATTTGAACAGCTGACGTCTGCTGATACAGATCATAGCTTTGAAGATATGTCACCAGACGGGGAAAAAATGTTAGTCAGTGCTAATTTCAGTGAAAACAGCGATTACGAACAGACCAATGACCTTTATCTGCTGGATCTGAAAACAAAAGCCATGACCTCCCTAACGAACGGAAAAGGTCAGTATGGGAATGCCCGCTTCTCACCGAGCGGTGCGAAAATCGCCTCGCTGGGTCATGAATTTGCTTACGATGGGGCCACTTTAAACGAATTATATGTGTTTGATGCAGCGACTGGTTACCGCACATGCCCTAGTCAAAGCTGGGATATGCAGCTTGGCGATGTCATGATCGGTGATACACGCATGGGCCAGTCCGAAAACGGCCCCGTCTGGCAAGAGGACGGAAAACATTTACTGATTATCGCATCCAGCCATGGCACAACCGGTCTCTATCAAACGAGTCTTGATGGTGACTTAACAACCATCTATGCAGCGGACAACCATGTCTTTGATTTTGCCTGTCAATCGGGCACCTTCATTCTGGGTATCAGCACACCTGTCAATCCTGGTGACTTCTATCAACTGGATGACAAGAACAATCTCTTGCGGTTAACTGATGCCAATCGCACGTTTCTGGACAGTGTTGAACTCAGTGAACCGGAAACATTGACGTTTCAAGCAGACGACGGCTGGCATATTCAAGGCTGGCTATTGCGGCCATATGGATTCCAGGAAGGCAGGCAATACCCAATGATTATGGAAATCCATGGCGGTCCGCATATGATGTATGGCAAGACTTTCTTCCACGAAATGCAACTGCTTGCGGCTAAAGGCTATGCCGTGCTGTACACCAATCCGCGTGGCAGCTACGGGTATGGTCAGGCGTTTGTTGATGCTTGTCGCGGCGATTATGGCGGTAAAGATTATACAGACCTGATGACTGCTGTCGATGGTGTGCTTGAGAGATATGATTTTCTGGATGATCAGCGTCTCGGCGTAACCGGAGGCAGTTATGGCGGGTTTATGACCAACTGGATTGTCAGCCATACCAACCGGTTCAAGGCCGCTGTCACGCAGCGCTGCATCAGCAACTGGCTCAGCTTTTATGGGGTCAGTGATATTGGTTATTTCTTTACCAAATGGGAACAGGGCAAGAATTTGCTGGAAGATCCCACTGCTCTGTGGAATTTCTCACCGCTGAAATACGCTGAAAATGTGCAGACACCTTTATTGCTTGTGCACGGGGAAAAAGACTACCGCTGTCCAATCGAACAAAGTGAACAGCTGTTTGTCGCTTTAAAGCATATGAAAAAAGACACCGAATTTGTCCGCTTCCCAGATGCCAATCATGAATTAAGCCGAAATGGCAAGCCAGAGATGCGCATCGAGCGGTTGCGTCATATCACCCGCTGGTTTGAACAGTATCTATAAATTTTAATTCAAAAGCGGAACTGGGACAAAACTTAAGTGATCCATTTAACAACGAACCTGCTCGGATTTTAATTGGCGTCCCAGTCCCCTTCTATCACCAGCCTGCATAATCAGCCAAAAAGCTATTCAGTTTAGTGATGTATTTATCTTTAGCTACAATAAATGACCCGCCATGGTTCGCACCGTCAAGCGTCATGCGTTCTGCCTCGCTTTTCGTATGATCATATAACGTTTTGGACATTCGCGCAGGTACAAACGTGTCATCATTCCCGTGAATATACAGAATCGGAACATCAGCTTTCTTGACCTGATCCAGTGCTGAGGCTTCTTTGAAAGAATAACCAGCCCGCAATTCCGTCACAAGACTTGTTGAAGGAATAAAGGGAAAGGCAGGCAAATGGAACATCCGGCCTATCTGATAGCTGAACAAGTCGCTCACACTCGTATAGGGGCTGTCAGCAATAACTGCTTTGACATTATCCGGCAAATCCTCACCAGCGGCCATCAGAACTGTCGCAGCACCCATGGAAATGCCGTGTAGGACAATTTCTGTATCATCACCATATGTGTCAATAATCTTATGAATCCAGTCAAGATAGTCCAAGCGGTCAGGCCACCCGAAGCCAATATAGTCACCACCACTTGATCCATGCCCTCTCGCGTCTGCTGTGAAGATGTTATAACCTTTCTGTTCATAGTAATACTGCCCGAATAACCCCATGTCCATCGCGCCTCCGAGATAGCCGTGCGCCATAACAACAACTTTATTTGATGGCTCTTTTGCTTCCAGAAAATAGCCCTTTAAGTCCAGGCCATCACGCGAGTCAAGCGTCCATTCATCAAAATTCTGCTGGTCGACCCATGTCCGCCAGTCACCATTTAACAGTTCATCCATCGTTTCGGGGGACACTTCCAAGTCCTTATTTCCCTGTAAAAAGTCTTTTTCATTTCGGTCAATAGCTAAATGATAAAAGAAGAAGCTGGCTGCAATATCTATAATAAAAGCGAGACTTACAATTCCGATTAGGATCTTCAGCCACTTTTTTCATTTCACTTGATTCCCTCTTTTCTTCATAATCCTCATATACATTATACAGGATCATGGCAAGAGAACATGTTAATGAAACAGTCCCGCTTCCCGTGACTTTTTCATCAAACGGTCTGTATGTTTATTGAGCACATTTTTAAATAGCGTACCAAGTATAAGGACACCTATCCCAATCGCTGCAAGAACAGCAGCATCAGTAAATACTGTCTGCCATATAATACCGCCTACTGCTTCACGCATGAGATCAATAGCGTAAGTGAAAGGCAGGTATGGATGAATAACATGGAAGAATTCTGGTACTAAAGCCATTGGATAAGTTCCGCCTGCTCCTGAAAGCTGCAGAACGAGCAGAACAATAACCATAGCCTTACCGACATCACCAAACAGGGAAACAAGCGTGTAGACAATAGTGACAAAAACCATACTAATGAAAAGTCCGAATAAAACAAACCACACAGGATGAGCCATTTCAACACCAAGAATGTATAAGTCGCCCAAAGTGACAATAAGGGATTGTAATAGGCCAAATGTCATAAATGAAAACAATTTTCCAAAGTACTGTTCGCGTCCAGTTAAATTTTCGCGGTCATTGACATCAGTTGCCAGTAAGGAAATCAAAAGAAGACCGCCTACCCAGAAGGCAAGCACTGTATAAAAAGGTGTCATGCCTGCACCAAAGTTTTGGACAGGGAATACTTCATTTTCATTTAATTTAATCGGTTCTTCAAAGAAGTTTTTCTCCGCTTCAGAATCGTTGCGCAATAAATCAATGATTTGATTGATATCCGTATCATCCTGAACATCACGGATATTATCAGCTACTTTATTGACCTTATCATGAATAACAGGATATTTATTAAGGATCGTTGTTAAATAATCCTGCCCTTCGTCAATATGATTTTCTGTCTTATTGAGCACATTTTTAACCTCAGGTATTGTGGATTGAATATCTGTCAGTATATTATCCGCATTGCCCAGAGTACCCTGCGCCTGACCTATTTTTTCTTTCACTTCAGGCTCAATCGTTTCCTTATACTCTCTCAAAAAGTCCCCAATCCGGTTTTCAGCATTTCCTGAGACATCTGCTATATTTGATAATATCTTATCAACTTCTTTTCTTTTATCTTTTACAAATGACGTGATATTTTCTCCATTTTGCTGTGCTTCTTTAAGTGCCCCACGTAATGTATCGACACGCGCTAAACCATCATCTATTAGTTGATCGCGTCTCTTTTCAAAATCAGTGTTTTCTTTGTCATTGCCAGAAGAATCTTCTTCAGCGGACTCTTCTTGAGATGGATCCGTATCCGGCTCAGGTATATCCATATCGCGCAAATCCTTCAGTGATTGTTCAACATTATCTAGACGATTTGTCGCATTGTCCAGCAAGTTATCAACATCTTCTTGCAATTCGCGTCCCTTACTGAAATCAATATCCTGATTCTGTGCATTTTTAACAACATCATTAATGTCGCCGGCAGTATTTTCGGCTTTTTGTAAATCTTTTTTGATTTTTGGCGCCATATCATCTAATTGATTTTGTGCTTTTGACAGTAATGATGATGTTTCATGTACCGTTTGAAGTCCATTTTCTGTCGTTTTTTCAGCTTGCGGAATTTTACCTTCCGCTTGATTAATAAGCGATTGCGCTTCTTTTGTATCATCATAACCGTTAGAAACTAAATCATGTATTTCCGGCAGATCTTCTTCCATCTTAAATATATAATCTTCGAAAGTTTCTATATCCGGCAATTGATCATGCAATTCGAGACCTATCTCATCAAACATATCAAAAATAACACCGTTGACAGTCGAAATAAATCGACCGGTCATCTGGTCGATAATTGAGCTTGCCCCTTTATCGGTAATTTTTGGTGCAATTGCATTAGATTTTTCATTCACATAATATTCAATGTTGCCTTTTTCTGGTTTATCATCCATGACCGTTGAAAGTTTTTCTGAAAAGTTTTCCGGTATTAAGATAACAGCAAAATAATCACTATGTTCCAATTTATCCATAGCTTTCTCACGGTCAGTAAATTGCCAATCCATTTTATCGTTATCTTTTAACGTATCCACAAGTTCGTCACCGACATCTATCGTTTCATCTTGCACTTCAGCTCCTGTGTCCTCATTAACAACACCTATAGGAATTTGATCAGTATTGCCATAAGGATCCCAAGACATGTAAATGTTAAGCCAGGCATAAAGCGAAGGCAGGATAATCAAGCCGCCTATAATCATGGCTGCCACCCAGTTTTTAACAATATTATTCATGTCTTTCGAGTAAATTTTCCAGCTGTTTTTCATTAGACTATGCCTCATTCCAGCCAATACACTCGTGCATTGGCTATTACCTAAATTACATATGTAATCATTATACCATGTGCATCAGGAACTGGAAAGCTAACAGTTCTGACGTTTTTTACTCAGGAGGTATCATTATTTCTCTTTGTAGCCACCGTATTCGTCACCATAAAAGTAGTTGTAGCGTGCTTTAAATTTCTCAAACAGAAAGACGACGATGACTTTTAAAATGGCATAGCCGGGGATGCCCAGAATGACACCGACGACACCGAACAGGTTGCCGGCCACCAGCAGCACAAGAATAATACTGAGCGGATGAACCTGCATCGTTTTGCCCATGACATTGGGTGAGATAAAATTGCCTTCCAAAAACTGAACAGCTGCCCAGACAATCCCCAGTTTCAGCAGCATGATTGGTGAATCAACAATCGCAATAATAATGGCAGGTGTTATAGCAATCATTGGACCTAAATAAGGTACAACACTGGTTATCGCAGCGATAATGGCAAGTGTGATGGCGTAATCAAGGCCAATTATCAAATAACCGATGTAGAGGAGGATACCAATACATGTGGCAACAATAATTTGTCCCTGAATATAGGAGCCAACCTGGACATCCATATTCTGCAGAATTTTATTAACTTCATTTCGATATTTAGGAGGCAGCAAATTCAGGAAAAATCGTTTAAACTGGCCGCCATCCTTTAACATAAAGAATAAAATAATCGGAAAGGTAATAATAACGGCAACGACACTGGTGATCGTACTGGCAACATTCTGGAACCCTTCAACGGCTCCGCCTATATAGTTGCCTACCTGACTGGATATATTGCTCAAATTGGACGTCAGCCAAGCATAGCCCTGTTGATAGTATGGGGCCAGAAATGATTGCTGCAGCCAGCTGTCAATACCTTCCCCCAGCTGCTGTACGTAAGCTGGAAGTCTGGATACCAAATCTTTAACCTGTGATTCAACGGCGGGTGCCATCAGCAAAATCAACCCTGTAAGGATTCCGCTGAGTGCCAGAATAATAATCACAATGCCCCAAATACGGTAAATATGTAATCGTTCCAATAAATCCACAATCGGATTTAATAAATAGAAAGCGATAAATGCCAGAATAAACGGCGGTAAAATGGTTGATGCAATCGTTATAAGTGGGTCAAATATAAAGGACACCTTTGTATAAATAAAGATGGTAACACCAATTAGAATTAACAGCGTCAGACCGTAAAACAGATCACGGCCGCCAATAAATTTCATGAACCGGCTCAGTGTTTTCATAATGACCCTCCTCTGAACTCAAATTATAAATGATAAGGCGACAAAATACCATAACAGCAAGCGTTTCAATTAAAAATAAAAGCCAGATCCCTAAAGGAACTGGCTTATTTTTAAATCATCAGCAGCCACAATTGCCGTATTCAGACTTAAAAAGTTTTTAAACCGCACTTCGCCAAGTGGGTGTTTGCAGGAACCTTCCTGTCTTCCTCTCATAAGGAGGCACGACATTCCAAGTCCCGATATAAAACTCCCTAGTCATATGTCAGAGGTTAAAACTTAATAGGATACGCACAATGCAGCTTAATTCATATCATACACCTTAAAAACTCAAATAGCAATAAACGATTGATCGTGCCAGTTCCCACGGCCAGGGTTAAATTTTCGTGTTTTTCTTTTTGGCACGTTCTTCAAGCTGGCTGTCCGGCTGCTGGTCGGCCACGTCCTCACCCAGACCCTGCTTGTTTACACTCGTTTTGACCTGCTGTTTGCTCTGGTTATCTTTTTTATCAGACATAAAAACACCTCCTGCCAGTAGTATTTCTGAGCGCAAGTGTTTTATGCTGACTAGCAGCTAAACCCAGATTAACGTAACGCTGTAAAAGAGCTTTTTCTGACAATCACCTGTCCAGCAAGACCCTGGTATTGCCTGCCATATCATGCAGACCTTGTTTCTGATCAGTAAAAGCAACGAACAAATACAGGACATTTGTCCACCAGAACACACGATGAATAAAACGGCCAATCACTTCCCGAAAAAACAGATCACGCCATTTAAGCGGCTGCCTGTCTTCACGGACAACCAGAAGGCCGAAGATCATTTTACCCAATGTCTTCCCATAAAATTTTGTCATCAGTAAGAAATAAACATACAGAACAACCATGCTAATGATACCCGCAACCGTCCAGTCCCAGATACCTATTGCATCCCCGTCATTGATGAACTTAAAGGGACTCAGCAGGATGCCGTTAAGACTGAAGACAACGATCAGATCGGTGAGGTAGGCCCAAAAGCGCATCCAGAATCCAGCATAGCGTTTTGTATCGGCTGCAGGCGGCTCAGTATAAGTTTCCTGATACTCATGCATAACGGCACCTCCCTATTTTGAGTATAAATACATAGCGCGCGGTCCATCTGACTGCTGCAAGAGTTCCTGCACAGCTTTCAAGTCAGTGTGATCGTTTTGAAGCAGGTTTTGCGCCCAACCGCCAAGCATATTATTAACACCGGTATTTGACTTGTACTTAACGACCTGCGCATTTGACCAGTCATAATCGTCTTCCATCATAGCCGTTGTATCGTCAAAATCGCCCAGTTCATCGACAAGACCATTGTCTGCTGCTTGTTCACCGGTATAAACCCGGCCATCTCCAAGATCACGCACTTTGGATTCGGACATATCACGGCCATCAACAATCACCTGTACGAAGTCGTCATACATATCATCAACCATAGATTGCAAAATATCACGTTCATCATCGGTCATCTTCCGCGTCTCGGACATAATATCCTTATATTTGCCGCTTTTGATCGTATTCACATTAACACCAAGATCATCAGCCAGTTCGGAAACATTGATGCTTTGCATAATCACACCAATCGAGCCTGTCAATGTGGCTGGATGAGCGACAATTTTATCAGCAGAAGCGGAAATATAATAGCCGCCCGAAGCGGTTGTATTGCCCATTGAAACATAAACGGGTTTGTCATGGTCTTCTTGAATCTCAACAATTTCATCATGAATCTCATCGCTTTCGACAACGCCCCCGCCCGGTGTATTGAGACGCAGTATAATCCCGTCTACCGACTGATCTTCACCGACATGCTCCAATTTCTTAAGAAAACGGTCATGATTGTAGCCCTCATTCAGCAACGACGATTGAGACGTATTCTGAATGGTGCCATTAAGCTGCAGCGTGGCAATTTTATGACCAGAACCCTTTTCAATAACCTCCTGCTGATACTGGTTTTCCGGCCCATCAAACAGCGTTTCCACATCACTTGAAAACAGCGTGCTCGTGAAACGAAAGAAGAGGGAAAATGCTAAAAGAGCTGCTGCAACTCCGAGTGCAATCCAACGTTTTTTGTTCAAGCTGACATCCTCCATTCTGTTTATACAGTTTATGTAATCGCTATACGTCTATCTTAGACCATTTTCACCCAAATTTTAACAGCCAGATAAAATTTTATAAGTTCAGTTGATTAAGAGCAGCTTTCAGGTTAGCTAAGTCGTCATTCTTTAATGTGATCCCTTTTCCCATTTTCGCTTTATCGGGCGACCAGTCACGCAAATCGTATTTCGGCTCCCGTCCATTCCAGCTGACGACGTTTAATTCCTTCGTCCAGCCCTTTGGCGACTCAGATAATACCGCAATATGGTCGACAATATCATAGTTTATATCAGCCATCGTTATTCCTCCTGTAATCAATACGCTAGTCAACAACGAATGATGCAGCAGCGTCTCCTGAACAAACGGAGACGCTCCCAATGACAAGCTGCATTTTAATACATATTATAATTCTGTCCAGTTTGTGCGCCTTCCACACTTTTTAGGTACCCACGGGCAACGTGCTCTGCCGGCACAGGTGTGAAACCGGCAAATAAATGGCCAATTCGGTCCCAGGATTCCTGAACAATATTCGGACTGACACTGTTTATCCGGATACCTCTTGGCAGTTCAATCGCTGCAGAGGCTACAAACGCCTTAATACCGCCGTTTGCCATCGCAGCTGAGGAACCGAAAGGAATCGGATCATCCATCATCACGCCCGTTGTCAGGGTGAAGCTTCCATAATCATTCATATATTCCTGACCTAAAAGAACAAGATTAACCTGGCCTTTCAGCTTGCTTTCGATGCCTTTTTCATTCAATTCCGGCGTTAATTCCGGAACTGATTTAAAATTGGCACCTCCTGATGCATTAATAACCGCATCTACAGGGCCAATTGTTTTATACATGTCCGAAATACTTTCCGGTGACATGATGTCAACAGAGACGTCAGCGCCATTCCGCCCGGCACGAAACACCTCATGCCGGGATGCCAGACTTTCCGTTACCTTCTCGCCAATGGTGCCGCTTGCTCCAACTACCAGTATACGCACACACATCATCTCCTTTCGTTCATAAAAGTTCGAGCCACATTATCAAAAGGACAGGAAACCGTTATAAATAGATGGATCTGCTTTTTCTCTTGCTTTTCTTTCGCGGCGGAACATATCCTTGTTGATTAATTCTTCCTTTTGACAGGTGACACTTCTCTAGAAATATATCCATTTCAGCCGTATCATATGTCCTGAAAGCGGCTGTCAGGATTTTTGCAGCGACCCGGGCATCCTCCAGAGCATGGTGATGATTAAATTGAATCCCCTGCTTACGGGCAACTGTATTTAATTTATGGTTAGACAGCTCAGGCCAGACAATCCGGGAGATATTGCATGTACAAAGATAGTTCATCACTGGATAGGCAAGGTTAAAGGCATCCAGTGTATGCCGCAGGACGCCCATATCAAAACTGGCATTGTGAGCCACAACCATTTGCTGGGTCAAATAGCTCTCCAGTGTGGGCCACAATTGGGCGAAGGTAGGCGCGTCCGACACGTCTCCTGCTGTAATACCATGTACCCCAATATTAAATGAACTAAAAGTCATCAGCGGATTAATCAGACTATAAAATTCATCGACAATGACACCGTCGTCCACAACAGCCAGTCCAACTGCACAGGGACTGCTGCGGCTTGCGTTAGCCGTTTCAAAGTCAATCGCTGTAAATCGCACTAACCTCACTCCTCTCTCCTGCTAATACTAACTGACGTATTAACGCCTGTTTCAAAAAACTTCCGCCAAGCAATTTGCATGACGGAAGTTTTCTTCTGACTAACCAGCATTTTTGCTGCTTCGCGGACTTTTCATAAACAAGGCCAAAACGATACCGGCGACCGCAATCAAACCGACAACGATAAAGGATATATTCACACCATGGATTTGCCCTGATGCGCCTTGATCCGGCAGTGCCGCATTGGACATAACCGTTACCATCAGTGCTGTACCGACAGCACCAGAAATCTGACGCATTGTGTTATTCATGGCTGTTCCATGCGGCATCACTTTATTCGGCAATTCGTTGAGACTTGCTGTGGTGGACGGCATCAATACCATTGCCACACCAAGCATCCGTACCGCATTCAGAATAGCAATATAGGCGAATGAGGTATCCGGTGACAGCGTTGAGAACATAAATGTCGTTACCGCCAGAATGGTCAGCCCCATAAGCGCTAGATATTTGACGCCAAACTTATCAAACAGCCGCCCGGTTACTGGGTTCATAATACCCATAACGACAGCACCCGGCAAGAGCGCCATGCCTGACTGCAATGCCGAGAAGCCCAGCATATTCTGCATCAGAATCGGCAGGACAGTCTGAGCACCGATCATAGCCATAAAGACGACCATGCCAAGAGCTGTTGCCAGCACAAACGTATTGTACTTAAATATCCGGAATTCCAGAATCGGCTCTTCAAGTTTAAGCTGCCTGAGAATAAACATAGTCAGGATAATAGCACCAGCTATGATCCCAATAATCACTTGCGGACTGCCCCAGCCTGCATCTGTTCCAGCAGCACTGAACCCGTACAGCAGACCGCCAAAACCGAGTGTTGACATGATGATGGATGGCACGTCCACTCTCGGAAAAGTCTGTTCGGTGACATTACGGAGCAGAAAATACGCAACGATAACATCGATAATTACAATTGGGATAATGATTAAAAACAGAACACGCCATTGGTAATGGTCAATCAGCCAGCCTGATAAGGTAGGACCAATCGCTGGCGCAAAGGCAATAACAAGCCCGAACATGCCCATGGCCGATCCGCGTTTTTCCACAGGATAGAGAAGCATTAAAATTGTCTGCATCAACGGTATAATAATGCCGGCTCCGGCTGCCTGAATAACCCGGCCAGCCATCAATATAAAGAAAGATGGTGCGATCGCACAAATAACAGTGCCCACGCCAAATAAACCCAGAGCAAAAAGGAACAGCTGTCTGGTCGTAAAACGCCCGACAAGCAGCGCTGTAACAGGTATCATAATCCCGTTAACAAGCATGAAAACGGAGTTCAGCCACTGTGCCGTACTTTCTGTAAGGTCCATATCAATCATAATACGCGGCACCGCTGTCGCCAACAGCGTCTGGTTTAAGATGGCGGCAAATGCCCCCGAAATGAGCACAAGCATGAGTGTCGTTCGCTTTGCCTTCGATTGTGAGTATTCTAGCGCTTGATTTTCAGACATATAACGAACCTTCTTTCTTTGATTAAATAAAACAAGTTCCCACAATCTGCTCGGGAACAAATCAACGTTGAAACATACCAGCTAATTATAGCAGACTATGTTTGATCATAAAATGAATGTGCACATGGTAGCACAACATGCGCATTATACTGGAAAAACAGCATTGAGGAGATGAATGAAGAAAGTAAAACCCAGCAGGCGCGCAATCACATCGACAATTCTAGCAATTATCGTTTTGACATAAAAGAAGAAATTATTAACTGAAGGACAGAAAACGCACAAAGAATGGTTATTATCTATAGGAACGGTTAACGCTGAAAGTTATAATGAGGAAAAAGGGGGGGTAATATGTGTCTTATTAATTTTCAATTCCATAGCCATCCACAATATAAATTAATTCTTGCTGCCAATCGTGACGAATTCCATCAGCGCCCTACTGCACCAGCTCAATTTTGGAAGGACCATCCACACATTTTGGCTGGAAGAGATTTGCTGGGAATGGGGACTTGGCTGGGTATTACCAAAACCGGCCGATTTGCAGCATTAACCAACTGCCGAAATGCAAATGACAATCAAACTTATCCAGAATCACGCGGAACGATTGTTAAGGATTTCCTCAATGACACCATGTCGGCCAGCGAATTTTTGCTGTGCCTGCAGGAAACAAAGGATAGGTATGCCGGTTTTAATATAATCGCCGGAACACCCGATCACCTCGTATATTATAACAATATTGAAAACAACATCGCGACTGTTTCACAAGGTACTCACGGACTGAGCAATGCATTTTTGGATACTCCATGGCCAAAAGTATCGAAAGGAACAAGCAGGCTGGCAGCCTATACAGGCCAGCATAGGCATGTGGCCACCGAGCCGTTGTTTAACATCTTGTCTGATACGGAAAAAGCTGCAGATAACGACTTGCCTGAATCAGAGATCACTCATGTTGATCGGCAGCTCTCACCAATCTTTATTAAGACATCCGGTTATGGAACCCGTTCTTCAACTGTTTTGCTTATTGACCGGAATAATCATGCTGTATTTGCGGAACGAACCTATCAGAATGGGGCTTTTAAAATAGAAAAGCCATTTTCATTTACAATCGGTTAAACTTCTGAGCGTTTTCCAGACTCTAATAAAAGCGAACAGCATTCAGCTGTTCGCTTTTATACGACGCTATTCTCTTTGCCGTATTCTAAGGATTTCATCGGCTACAAATTGTACTTGTGTTCCAACAACAACCTGAATACTATGCTCGCCGACAACATTGATGCCCGGTACTCCGGCTTCTTTGATTTTAGCCTGGTTAACGTTGTTCATATCATCAACTTCCAGTCTTAAGCGGGATACACAGTTATCAACACTCCGGACGTTGTCATCACCGCCGAGACCTTCATAAATGGTCTCAGCCATAACCGTTGTCTTATCCTTTTTGGAAGCACTGGCATCTTCCTTAGTACCTGCAGCCTCAGTCTCTGTCGCTTCACTTTCCTCTTCTTCTACATGCTCGTCATCTTCACGTCCTGGTGTTTTCATATTGAATTTACTGATTAAGAAGCGGAATATAAAGTAGTAAAGCACCGCAAATACGAGACCCTGCAGAATGAGCATAAGCGGTTTGTTTGCGATTGGCACACCGAGACTTAAAACGTAGTCAACTAAACCGGCGCTGAAACTGAATCCGGCCGTCCACTGAAACAACGCTGCTACAAATAATGAAAGCCCTGTTAAGGCTGCGTGTACAACATACAATGCAGGTGCCAGGAACATAAATGAGAATTCCAGTGGCTCTGTAACACCCGTAAAAAATGAAGCGAAAGCAGCAGCCATCAGCAGTGACGCAGCCTGTTTTTTCCGTTTTGTTTTAGCTGTATGATACATCGCTAAAGCAGCAGCAGGCAGACCAAACATCATAACTGGGAAGAATCCAGCCAAGTAGCGGCCGGTAATTCCTTTTGTGCCCTCACTGGCCCAGAAACTGGCGATATCATCAATGCCAGCCACATCAAACCAGAACACATTATTAAGGGCATGGTGCAGACCAGTCGGAATGAGCAAACGGTTAAAGAAGCCGTATAATCCGGCACCAACCGCATCCAGATCAACGATGGACTGGCCAAACGAAACCAATGCATTATAGACAACAGGCCATACGAAGAAAAGAATAGCTGAAACAACCATCATGAGTGCCGCACTCAAGATCGGCACTAAACGCTTCCCGCTAAAGAAAGCAAGTGCGTCGGGCAGCTTCACGTGACTGAATCTGTTGTACATAATAGAGGCTCCGAGACCTGAAAGAATCCCGATAAAAACGTTTTTAGTATTTTCAAAAGCAGGATCAACCGCGCTCTCCTCAATCCCCTGGAGTCCAGCAACCCCGCTGACGCCAAGAACTGTTGTGGTTACCAGATAGGCAACAAGTCCGCTTAATGCAGCCGAGCCATGCTGATCTTTAGACATCCCGATAGCAACACCAACAGCAAACAGAATGCCCAAGTGACCGAGGATGGCATCACCGCCATTTGTGAGAAAATTGGCGATGACATTATTTTCATCAGCGCTCGCTATCCAGTTTCCGATACCCATTAGAAGCGCGGCAGCGGGCAGTACTGCGACAGGAAGCATTAAAGACGTACCAAGCTTCTGCAGATATTTCATCATGTTTATTCCCCCCTGTATTCATTTGATAAATTTAACGAACCCACAATCATGCCTGATTTATGGCAAGAAGTACAATCATCTGGTGAATCCGATTACAATCTAAATATTAACGTTATCTTACTGTTTGAATTCGATACTATTAGTGCGTTCGCAAGCGTTCAATATGCAGTGTAATGTATCCAAGTTCCTCTTCAGGCAAGCTAATACCATGTGTCTTTTCTGTTTCCTCAGCGACATGCATAGCACATTGATAAGCGGCATCGTATTTTTGTCTGATCATGTTGAACATGTCTTCATCCATAACATGACTATTTTGATCTTTAGCTCGTGTTAAGGCAAACTGCAAATGTGTCACAAGCCGTTCATAAGCAATGTCCGTCTCATCAATAACAACATTTAAACAATTCCTGATCTCTTGCACCATGTTCTGAACAATCGTTGTCTGACGCACCGTTTCGTGTATATCACCCCCTCCAATTTTCATTGTATGAAGATACAGTGCAATAAACGCCGCTTCATCCACAGGCATTTCTATACCGATCTCTGTTTCAATATGCTGAAGAGCCCATAAACCAATCTTAAACTCCTGCCGGTATAACACCTTAATCTCCCGCAAAAGGGCATTTTGCAGCTGAATGCCATTCTGTTCACGCTCGATAGCAAAGGAAATATGATCAGCAAGCTGGATCAGGACATGATCACTTAAATCCGTCTTCAGCTGTTGTTCAGCATGGTTAATAATATCTTCTGACACAATAAAGTGTTTTTCCGGAATTCGGAGCAATAGCTGCTGTAATGGTTCATTCTCTTTCAGTACAAACAATTTCTCGATTTTTCGGGGATTTACCACGTCATGTTTTTGTTTATTGAAGCCTATGCCCGAACCGATCGCAATTTTTTCTTCGTCTTCATCCCAAACAATGACGGCATTGTTATTTAATATTTTTCGGATCGTCATCCGGGTCACGCTCCCTTTCACATTGCGTAGCTACTTTTCTGACGCCGTGATAATCACCGTTTCGCCTGTTTTTCCGTTGCTTTCTTCCGTCATCGTAAATGTCTTATCAGTATCCTGGCCATTCGTGATAACAACCGGCGTGATATCGCTTGAAGCGTTCTCACGAATATAATCGAAATCACAGGTCATAAGCGGATCACCCTTAGCGACCTGATCCCCTGTTTTCACATTCGGTGTAAAACCTTCACCATTAAGGGAGACGGTTTCAAGCCCAATATGAACCAGAACTTCAATGCCGTCTTCTGTCCGCAGTCCAACAGCATGTTTCGTCTCTGGCAACTGAACAACCTCACCATCCACTGGTGCTACAATTTGGTTATCGGACGGTTTGATCGCGATGCCATCACCCATCATTTTTTGACTGAAAACTGGATCGGGCACATCTTCCAGTGAGATAAGCTCACCAGCGACAGGCGCTACCATCTCTGTTTTCGAATTGCCCTTCTTAAATAAGTTTTTAAACATAACGAAAACTCCTTCTCTGGGATGCTGATTCGCTGGATGAATCTTCAAACGCAGGCAGAAAAAAAGATATAGCGGCAAACAAGGCGCCCTTTCCCCTTGTAATATACCACTATGCCTAATCATGTCAGTAACATGTGTCATCTATCCAGTTATTTTTAGTTTATCACGCTTTATTTTAAATGACAATCCATAATTTCAAAAAATAGTCACATGAAGAACCGCTCAGCACTTGTCATCAGTCAGCATCAACCTTATTCAGTACCCGTCAATCGATAAATGTTAAACCGTTCATAGGGATCCCGATTAATCATCTCCGGCAGTACGATCTCCTTTTGCCGTTCAAAAGCAGTTTCACCATCCAGAAACCTAATATATGCGTTTGATGCATAATACATAATCAGTTCAATCTCCCGTGCGGATTGCGCAGCCGAATGCAGAATATTATTAACCACCTGCTTGAACACTTGAATCGAAAAGGGATTAAAAAAATAAAACCGGTTATCTGCCGGATCAATTCTGTAGTCTTCCGCTAAACAGCAATGAAAGGAAATAGGGTCGGTAGCCTGCTTTGTTTGCTCCATATAACGATAGCGATTTTTAATAGCTTCTTTAAAAAGTTTGTAATTCATTTCCACACCGGTGACAGACGCCTGATAATAATAATGACTAAAAAAATTCAGACGACCTTTTCCGCAGCCGAAGTCCACGATTTGATCATGACTCGTAATATGATAATTATGACATAACGTTTCCAGCGCATGATAGGGTGTCGGTTCATAGGGGTTATGATGCAGGTCTGCATGTATCCATTTTTTTCGGCGGGTTTTGATATTTAATAACTTGTCATAACGGTATTCCTTCATAACCGAACTCCTTTAAACGATAATAATCGTGGCGGGATCACCATGATGCGGCATCTAATGATACATACAGAGGATCCATCCAGCACAGCAGAAGGCTCTCATTAACCATATCATAACATACGATTTGAAAAGCCTGTAGACAGCGTGCGTCATCTGCAGTCCAAAATTCCGTCACAAAAGATTCATATTTATGCACACAAACATGATTGCTTTATAGCACTTGATTTTCTATAATCGTGTTAATCTCGGTATAAGAAGAAACGGGGGACAAAGCATGAAGAAATATATTTGGGCCGCCCTGATCATATTGACATTGGCTTTGCTCAGTGCATGCAGCAGTGAGGGCAGTGACAGCACAGCAGACGATGAACATGAAGAACCGGCCGCCCTTCATGTTGACTTCGATCCGCCCGAAACAGCAGAGGCGGGTGAGACAGTTACATTAAAAGCGACCGTTACATACGGCGATGAGTTAGTCAAAGATGCAGAGGAAGTCCAATTCGAATATTGGAAACAAGATCATAAAGACAGCAGTTCCATGGTGCAAGCAGCTAACCAGGGAAACGGAATTTACACAGCTGACGTAACTTTTGAGGATAATGCGGTTTACGAAATATATGCACATACGTCAGCACGAGAACTGCACACAATGCCTAAGGAAGCCATAGTGGTTGGGGACGCAGAAGAAAATTCTGATACCGCTAATGGCAGTGACAATCACTAAATCGCTAAAGCAGGCTGTGACCTTAAATAACAGGTCTCAGTCCTGGCATAATCGCAGTGGTTACTTAAAAGAATAAACCTGTTTTAACCCCAATAGTAAATGGGGTGTTCTAAACATACACCATAAACTGAATATAGATCTGAACCATAACATAAAGCACAATCGCATATTTATAATTATGCTTGAATCCATTCTTCAAAGGGCTCAGGCCGTTCGTGTCACTTAATACAATAACCGGCATAAGCAGCGGTGACACCAAAATCGAAATAGCACTGCCTGACGTAACTGCAAGAACGACAAGTTCAGGCGGATAAGGCAATGAAATATCTTCAAGAATCCCCGCGACAAGCACCATAACGGTAAGTGGTCCAAGTCCCATAAAGCCAAGCACGATAACAATTAGCGGCAGGAAGTACAATATATTAATAAAAGGGACAAACTCCTGCAGCGCATAAATACCATCGACGATCACTGTTCCAATACCCATTTGATTTAAGCCGAATATGAGGACACCTGCTGCTGTCAGAACACTAAACTGGTACCCCTTTCCGGATAGACCGTACCGGTAATAGTCCTGTGCCTCGTCGAGCTGCCTTTTTGGCCGCTTCTTAATCAGAAAATAGCTAGTCGACCAAATTAAAATGACGATTGGAATCAATACCATCAGTTCCACATTCATAATCGAGTAAATGAAAAAAATAGTGCCAAAAAGCGAGATGAACAGAAAGCCGAATTCCAGCGCCTTTCGTATCTGTTGTTTTTTGTCTGAAGCATCTTCCCGCATCCTGTCAAGTTCTGTATTAATAGCAGCGGTCAAATCAACCGAATAGTGTCTCTCTTCAGCGTAAGAAAACCCAATTGCTACGATCATTGCTGCTGCAGCCGTGATTAAGCCTTGCATCATCGTCGTAAATAATGACGCATCCAGTGCCTCGACTGCATAAGCGAAGCTGGGAATGCTGATAACCCACAGAGTCGAAAGAGCGAACGCGCGCAACAAAGCAGTTCCCTTAAATTTTTCCCATGCCTCGCCCCGCTCATTTTTTAAAATGTTATTAACAAATTCATACATCATCGGGATGGAGCCAAACAATAAGAAATAGGCAATAATATGTGTGAACACCAGTATGCCCGAGTAGAATTTACGACTCGTGTTGAGAAAGTTGTGTGCCAGACCGATTATTTCCTCAATATAAGGCTCTGACCGCAATACCCAGCTGATCATCGGAACAACAGCCAAAAGACCAATAATATTGCTCATTTGCAGCAGCCCGCTTTGCAGATTTCCTAGAAAAGGGCCGTCTGTAAACAACACCATAATGACAGACCCTGTCAGAAAAAGGAAAAGCGGGAGTTTAAAGTGCTTAACCCTGAAACTGACACCTGCCAGAACCAGCATGATCAGCCCCAGAGTCGCTTGAATAGCTGTTAGCACATCCATTTTAAGAAAGTAATTAACAAAATACAGCAGCACATAAAGAAAAATAACAAATCTGAGCAGTTTTGCGTCTGTGGTGACATTCATTTTGATGTTCCTCTCAAACGTATTCCGGACCTTATGTTACTCAGTTTTGAAGCTGTTGCCAAATATGGCTAAAAGACATGCATTGAGCCACACATTTAAAAACAACACTCTCTAATCTCAGTGTCTGGCGATCGTGCTGAGATATATCTATGCTGCGTCTTCATCCATAAACATAACAAGCGCCCAAACATGTCTGACTAAACATGTTTGAGCGCTCATGCAGTGACTTAGACCCAGCCGCGGAATCGAACAGCCTCAGCCAATCTGCGGATGCCTACCATAAAGGCTGCCAATCGCATATTGACCTTGTGTGTTTCAGATGCGTCATAAACTTTATTAAACGCATTGACAAGGTTCGACTGCAGCATATTGGCAACGTTTTCAGCACTCCAGTAATAGCCTTGGTTATTCTGTACCCACTCAAAGTAGGATACAGTCACGCCACCGGAACTTGCAAGCACATCCGGAACGAGCAAAACACCGCGATCTGTCAGAATTTTTGTAGCTTCGCGTGTCGTGGGACCATTTGCGGCTTCCACAATAATAGATGCCTTGATATCCCGGGCATTTTCCTCTGTAATCTGATTAGCAATTGCAGCCGGAATAAGGATGTCACAGTCCTGGGAAAACAATTCCTTATTCGATATAGGATTGTCAAATTGATTGGTTACTGTACCGAAGCTGTCCCGCTTTTCCAGCAAGTAATCAACATCAAGACCATTTGCATCGTAAATGGCACCGTATGCGTCTGAAATGCCGACAACTTTCGCACCTTCATCATGCATAAATTTCGACAAATAACTGCCGGCATTACCGAATCCCTGGACAATGATCTTCGCCCCGTGCAGATCCATGCCACGCTTCCGGGCTGCTTCTTCAACACAGATAGTAACGCCTTTAGCCGTTGCCGTATCACGGCCTTGTGAGCCACCCAGTGCAATTGGCTTTCCGGTAATAAACCCTGGTGAATCAAACTCACTGATCTTGCTGTATTCGTCAACCATCCAAGCCATAATCTGCGAGTTTGTAAACACGTCGGGTGCCGGAATATCTTTTGTTGGTCCGACAATCTGGCTGATTGCGCGGACATATTCACGACTGATGCCTTCTATTTCCCGGAAAGACATCTCCCGCGGATCACAAATGATACCGCCTTTGCCGCCGCCGTACGGAATATCCAGAATACCGCTCTTCATGCTCATCCATATAGCCAATGCTTTAACCTCTGTCTCATTGACATCCGGATGAAAACGGACGCCGCCTTTTGTCGGTCCAACTGCATCACTGTGTTGAACACGATAACCCGTAAATATCTGGACTTTTCCGTCATCCATACGAACAGGAAACCGCACTGTAAGCGTCCGCATTGGTTCTTTCAATAATTGGTAGACCTCATCGGGATAACCCAGATTATCGAGCGCCTCTTTAATCGTAACCTGTGTTGAATCCATCAAATCAACGGATTCACCCGTTTGTTCATTCTCCGTTTTATTAACCATTGGTATGCTTCACTTCCTTGACTTGTAATGATTACTTAGTTGGACAAGACTTGATAAATTTTATCAATTGCCCAATAGATCTTCCTCACTAATAATCAGCGGGGGGTGCAAATCAAATAACAATTTCATGTGTCTCTTTGCAAAGCAGACCGGCTTCTTTCAGTGCCTCACAACAACTTCTTGCCGGTTCATAAAGCTCGACGCCCACAAACAGTCCTCTTCCGCGCACTTCCTTAATAGCAGGATTATCAAGCCCTTTTAGTTTTTCCAGGAAATGATTCCCGAGTTTAAGGGACCGTTCCGCTAAATGTTCTTCTTCAATGACATCGAGAGCTGTGACAGACACAGCATACGCCAGCGAATTGCCCCCGAATGTTGAGCCATGTGATCCTGGGTTAAAGACATCCAGCACATCGCAATTTGCCGCAATACATGATATTGGCATAACACCGCCGCCAGGTGCTTTACCGAGTATATAAACATCGGATTCAACATTTTGCCTGTCCGTCCAAATCCTGACTGAAACTACAGCACATTCTGATCACGGCACACATCATATGCCTCTTTCAGAAAAACCTTCTGCTGGCGGAATATTGATGCCTGCCTCGCTTTGAATTGGCTCCATCAGAAATGCAGCCGTATTAGGTGTTATAGCCTCTTTCAGTGCTTCAATACCACCGTATGAAATCACCTTTAGCCCTGGAAGATCGGACCATATCCGCATTTGTTATCGGGGTCGGTGGATAATGAAACAGGCGCCATCGTATGACCGTGGAAGTTATCGTCACATGCTATGATTTCGGCCTGATCTTCAGGAATCCTTTTTTTATCGTAACTCCAGCGGCGTGCTGCCTTAAGAGCTGTCTCGACTGCTTAAGTGCCTGAGTTCATTGGCAGCACCATAGTTTTGCCGGTTACTTTTGATACTTTCTCATAAAATGGGCCAAGCTGATCATTATGAAAAGCACGGGATGTCAGTGTAACACGCCCTGCCTGCTTTTGAAGAGTCCTCATGACTTTGGGATGACGATGGCCATGATTGAGCGCCAAATAAGAGCTTAACATAGCCATGTATTGATTGCCCTCAGGATCGTTCACCCATACACCTTCTGCTTCCGAGATCACGACTGGAAGTGGTTTATAATTTGGCGCACCATAGTTTTCCGTCTGTTAATGATTGCTTTTGATTCGCTCATAACAAAAGGACCTCCCTATTTATTATACACCAGTTTAATAGCAAAATCCATGCCAAATATACCTTCTTTTGATATGGCAGACTTTCATGATATGTTAAGATTTATAAGTGCAAATTTATTTGGCATATACCCTGTGTCACTATTTGTCCCGCTGCTGCGTGAACGAAAAGAAGATATTGACCTTTTAACACAGAAGTTTATCGACAAGTACAATGCCTCATTTGAAATGGATATTAAAGGAATCAGTTCACGCGTCAGACAAATCCTCCAAGAGCATGATTAGCCCGGAAACGTCCGGGAACTGGAACACACAATCGAAGGTACTATGAATTTGATCCTCGATGATGATATTATCACAGTTGACAGTCTACCCGTCAACCTGCGGGGAAAATATCAGCAGGAACCGCGTGAATTCGCAGCTGATTTATAAAACACACATGAGAACGCAGAGAAACAGTCGCTCAAAGCGCAATCGGCGGATGCGGAAGTTTGGCCTTTAATAAACGGGTTCATACGTCCAGTAACCTAGCTGCAAGGGCCATACACAGGATTCGCATGACGCGTCAACACGTTTTATAGTAATCACGTAACAGGAGGAATGTCCTATGGTCAAGGAGTGGCTTACTAACTCACATTATACTGTTGTATTCACCGGCGCTGGCATGTCCACTGAGAGCGGTCTGCCTGATTTCCGTTCCGCTAACGAAGGCTTATGGCAGCAAAAAGATCCAAGCCAGGTTGCCAGTACCGAAGCCTTGAATAACAATGTTGAAGAATTTATCGATTTTTACCGGAGTCGCGTGCTCAAAGTTCAGGACTACCAACCTCATAAAGGCCATGCTATTTTAGCGGCGTGGGAAAAGGAAAATCAGGTTAAATCCATCATTACTCAGAACGTCGATGGCTTTCACCAGAAAGCTGGCAGTCACAATGTTGCGGAGCTTCATGGCTCACTAACAAAACTGCATTGTCAATCCTGCGGCTGGGAATATGACAGTCAGGCCTACGTTAATCACGTCTATTATTGCACGTGCGGTGGTGTTTTACGGCCTTCTCTTGTTCTTTTCGGAGAAACACTGCCACAGAAGGCCTTCCAGTTTGCCGTTTCTGAAGCGGAAAAAGCCGATCTGTTTATTGTGCTGGGGTCTTCATTAAGTGTATCACCAGCCAATCAGTTACCGCTTCTTGCCCGGGAAAATGGCGCCCGGCTCGTAATTGTCAATCGTGATCCGACAGAACTTGACAGCTATGCCGATCACGTGATTAACAGACGAAACATTGGTGACGTATTACAGGAATGGCATCGCTAGTGATAAAATTGGGACACAAGTGTGAACGGCGAAGCCTGCATGCCCCACAGATTGCAGCTCATTCGGTGAAGTCTTCTGTTCGGCTGACAATGGCTCATCATGCATCAGCTTTCAAATAAGTCCTGTCGCTTTCTGTAATGTTATGACTTTTATTGCCGAAGCGATTGCATTTTAATTTCAAGATGCCATAATAGTTCTTGTGCGTTTTGAGAAATAAACGCCCCAAACTCACACCATTTGAAAGGGAGCATGAGGACGATGCATCATACTACGCTTGCACAGAGCCGTGAAGATCTGCTGACGGCTATTGCTGATAAACGTCAAAAATTGGTCGATACCGGCATGACTTATGGCTTAAACGACGAAAGAACCCTGAGATGCAGCAGACAGCTTGATAACCTGCTGAATTTAAAGAAACATAGCGATTGTCAATTCTTCGTGCTGACAGGATAGTCAAGCTCCATCACAGATATTTTCCGTTATGGTCACTAAACGGACAGGTTTTCACCGTTTTCTGCCTTTTTTCTGCTGGTTGTATTCATTCAATTGGATGACAACTCCCTGGACAACACGTGTATCGTCATTGACGTTGCCTTCATCCTTTTCTTCACGCAACCCCCATCTTTTCAGCAGATAATACAACGCAAATGCATAGCTGGTAAGCTGTAAAATTTTCAGCACACCGCCTGCCGCCTGCTGATCATAAACCGCTGTCAAAACTGGCAACAGGGCACTTGATGCAGTAGCATATGTTCCGTACATTGGTTCTTGTGCGACCAGCAGATAAAATCCAGCCGGCATCAAAAACATCGCCATAAAAAATACGAGAACAATTCGTTTAAAGTAACTGTGACCGGCCACTGCAGTCAATGGCTGAATAATCACCCACCATGTCAAAAAGGCAAGACTCATAAACAATACCTCAAAGAGAAGCTGCAATGATGTGCTTTCATGAATAACGCTAAAAACCGGCGGAATCAGATAAATCGAGATAAGGACGTTAAACATGATTGCCAAAAACCATGGATGATTCAGTATCAGCCTCGCCGCTTCCGCACGCCGGTGATTCCAAAAAAAGGCCGCTACATACTGCTCAGGCAAACTGAGAATAAACAACGGCATGATGACAAACGCCATAAACGAGAGCTGAGATAACAGAGCACTGAACAAATAATGGTCGGCAATCACAGCAAATGGTGTCCCTTTGACAAGGAAAAACAAACTGATAGCCAGAAAAAAATACATCCGCTGTGTATATGTCGCCGAAACATGAGGCGATCTAATCATTTTGCTGATATACCAGTAACACAAAAGCCCTGTTACCACCAGTGTCACAGGGCCAGTCAGCTCATACCATGCATGATTCGCCAATACATGGTGCATCATGTATCACCCCTAATCTGGATTGGCGTCTTGATTTGTTAGAGATGCAGAGATTTATGTTTTATGGCTTCACCGGCGTTACTCGATAACTTTCCCTGGATTCAGTCTATCATGCGGATCGAGTGCTTGTTTGATGCTGCGCATGACTCGGAGCGCCTCACCATGTTCCCGCTCCTGATATTTTCGTTTACCCGTGCCGACACCGTGCTCGCCAGTGCATGTGCCACCACGTTCAAGCGCATAACTGACAATCCGTTCATTCAGCATATCAGCCCGCTCAATAGCGTCCGGGTCATCCGGATTCAGCATCAATAAAATATGATAATTTCCGTCCCCAACATGGCCGACAATGCCGCCCGGAAGGCCTGAATCAGAAATGGCGGTGCGCGCATCCTTAATGGCACCGGCCAGCTCGGAAATAGGAACACAGACATCCGTTACCATCTGTTTTCGGCCTGGGTGATTATGAATAAAGGCATAAGCTGCATTGTGACGGGCTTCCCACAATTTGTTGCGGCCAGCTGTATCCGTTTCAAATTCCACTTGCCGGCAATTCATATCAGTGACGATATTTTCCATAAATTGTACGTCTTGCTGCAATCCGGCTTCATTGCCATGCAGCTCCAGAAATAATGTAGGCACTTCCGGATAGTCGGTTTCGCTGTATAGATTCATCTGCGTAATAGCTTCTTCATCGACGAGTTCCACCCGAGCTACAGGGATACCCGACTGCATAATGGCAATCACGGCGTTCACCGCATCATCAACACTTGTGAATTCGGCTCTTCCCGCCAGAATATGTTCCGGAATGCCAGTTACTTGCAATGTCAGTTCACTAAAACAGCCCAATGTCCCTTCTGACCCAACGAACAACCCATTCAGGTGATAGCCTGACGACGATTTGGCAGCCAAATTACCGGTGTGGATGATCGATCCATCAGCCGTAACAACTTCCAAATCACGTACGTTATCCCGCATGATGCCATACTTAACGGATGTCGTCCCACTGGCATTCGTTGCTGCCATACCCCCAAGTGTCGCATCTGCGCCGGGATCAACAGGGAAAAACAGTCCGTATTTCTTAAGTTCTTTCTCCAGTTGCGAGCGAGTAACACCCGGCTGCACTGTGACAAGGAAATCATTTTCTCTTACATTTAAAATTTTATCCATGTTGGCAAAATCAACGACGATACCACCCTGTTGCGGAATAACACTGGCCTCTAAACTGGATCCGTAACCATATGGTGTAACAGGCACATCATAGGCATCCGCACAATTGATTACCGCACGGATCTCCTCAGCTGTTTCCGGAAACACAACAATGTCCGGCAAATGTGCTGTGTGGTACGATTCATCAGAACTGTGCTGCGCCAAAAGCGTATCGTTGGCAGTGACACGTTCTTCCGCTAAGATTGTCTGCAGCTCTGTCACAAGCTGCATCGTTGTTCCCGTTCCCGGCATAATCTTCACACTCCCTTTTGGTAATGACCGGCAGGTATTCACTACCGTGCCTGCGAAAGCTGAATCAAGTTGCCGCATGTATCATCAAAAACGGCAAATGTCACTGGACCTGCTTCAGTCGGCTCTGCAAAAAAGACAACACCCTGATCAGCGAGGCGGGTATATTCGTCCTGAAGATCATCGACAACAAATGATGTCATCGGAACACCCTGCTCGTAAATTGCTTGCTGATATGTCTGTGCTGCCTCACTGTCATTCGGCTCCAAAAGCAATTCAACACCGTCCGGTTCCTCAGGTGAGACAACCGTTATCCATCTAGCCGCACCTGCCGTTGTATCCATTTTTTTCTGAAACCCGAGAACCTCTGTGTAAAACGTTAAAGCTTTTTCCAGATCATCTACAAAAACACTGGTTATTTTAATCCGCATATTGATCCTCCATTCTAATGACTCCAGTATATCAGGAATGCCCTATTCGTTTACATACGATCGTTTTTCCTACGATACATGCGTGCCATTGGTGACTGGCTCGTCCGGCCGCAGCAGCATGACATCATGTTCGTTCTGAACACCGCCAAGCACCAGTACTTCTGATTTAAATCCAGCAACGCGCATTGGCAGCATATTAACGACACCGACGACTTGACGTCCGACAATCTGTTCAGGTCTATAACGATTGGTGATTTGCGCTGACGATTGTTTTCGCCCCAGTTCCTCCCCAAAATCGATCTGCAGTTTAATGGCTGGTTTTTTCGCTCCCTGAAGAGGTTCAGCTTTTAAAACTGTTCCGACACGCATATCAAGTTGATTAAAGTCATCAAGTGTTGCCATGTTCACACCTCCAGTTATGTCACTTAATTGGTTTATAATATAATTCGCTTAACGATCGTTATTTTCCTGCCTATGCCGCAGTTTTCTCCAGAGGCATTTAACATGACAGACCGACGAAAGCATTATATAATAAACTTAAGGAGCGGATAACGTATATGAGTCAATGGACGTTTAAAAACATGCCTCAATTCATTGAGAAGGAATTGGAGGCTATTGATGAACTGGTTAAGCCACAACTGAATAAAAGCACGAAATATATGATGATTGCCATCCCATTTCTGATTATTTCAATTATTAATCTGTTTATTATGCTCGTCATCACGGGATACCAATCAGACATGCTGCTGTCACTCGGTATCTACGCACTTTTAGGAGCTATTGGCGCTGCCTTGTTCAAGGAATCCAGACATGTGAACAAAGAAATACGGCAAATAGGGATGGATCATATCATTCAGCGTATTAAATCCAGTGAGCTTGTGAATGATTATATGAAAGATCAATATATTAATGAGATTAAAGCCAAACCAAGGTCTAGTCTGCAAACCTTCTTTAACTTCCTGTCAGATGAACATCAGCGGCAGAAATAATAAAAATGTGATATAAAGGAGCTGCTTTCAACAATTGCTGTCAGCGAAACCGACCTGACACAATACGCAGAAAAGGAATTGCACAGCGAGAAGTGAACGTGCAGCCTGTCCGCATATAGAGCGACCATACAACAAGCAGGCACACCCCTTGTGCACCTGCTTGTTGTATGGTCGCTGTTTTTATTTCACTTCAATTTCGCCACGACTTCCAGCAGCTCGCTCAACCGTGATACCTCATAAGTCGGCCTCACATCCTGCACATCCTCTGCATGATGATTAAGCCACACGGACGGAATACCTGCTCTTGCTGCCCCCGCTATATCGGTATAAGGATTATCGCCCACCATCAATGCCTCATTCTGATGAACAGACGTTAAGCCACACGCATGCTCAAAAATAGCTGGATCCGGTTTTCCCTTTCCATACGATCCAGATATGACAATCTGGTCAAAATAGGCTTTTAATGCCGGTGTTATGCTCAATTTTTTCTGCTGGAGTCCCGTTAACCCGTTCGTCAGCAAAAGCAGCTGGTAATGTTCCCGCAGTTTATTTAATACCTCAAATGTTTCCTCATAGACAAACTGACGGGTCTCGCGTTCTTGTTTAAACGTTTCAGCGATCTCGCCTGCTAAATGCGGATCATCAACCTCTGCCTGCTGTAAGGCTGTTGTCCAGGTTTTCCTTCTGTATTCTGGCAGCATTTTTGTCAGCTGGACACCTGGGTGCTCATTATCAGCATCAGCCCATAACCCTTCCAAAGGGCTAATGCCTATTCTATCGCCAAGATTATATGTATCGAAGGATGTAAACAACTCTGGCGCTCGTTCCCGGATCGCTTGTTCCAGCTGCCCTGGATCAGCATCCGATTTTTCTGCAGCCAGCTCACACGCTGTTTTTAATGCTTCATCGACACTTTTTTTATCCCATATCAAGGTATTATCCAAATCCAGAAAAATAGCCTTAAGCATAGACTCACCCCCCTCCCTGAGATGTTTATCTGCTGACTAAATAATAACACAATTCCCCTTTGAAAATGAGTTAAAGACGGCCAGATTTGTTTCCAAGTGATGGTTTTGACGCAGCACTCTGCACCATATCAATTTCAATACCCTGATCTAGGCGACGTGCACTCATCACGATGAACAAATACGCAATACCTAAGGAGACAGCAGCCATCAGAATAATACCGGATGCCATAACCATAACCGGATAAGCTGCTTTCCAGCTCAAAAGCGTATGAATCAAACTTGATACCATGCTGAAAATTCCTAGGCTGCTTTGGCTGGCTGAGCCGGTAACATTCATCGCGTCAACCGGTATCAGGACGATAATAAATGGAATCAGTGTTACGAATAGATACACGAATGAAACGATGATAAGCATAAAACTGGTGCCAAAGGTTAATCTGTTCTGCGGATTTGACGGGTTATATTTGGCACCGATTGTTCCAAACCATATGCCAATGCTGCTGATGCCAGTTGTTATCACAGCTTTTATAGCAATACCAGTGAGAAACTGTGTAACGGACCACCCTAAAAAGAGGCCTATAATGATCTCAATCACTGTTAAAAGTAAAAATGACAGCAGCCAGCTGATCCACAGCTTGCCAAGCGCAATATGTCTGCCAGATAGCGGCAAGACACGCAGCAGCCAAATGGATAAGGCTTCCCGCGCAATAGCCGAAGCAGCCAATTGGCCGTTAAACATGGCGTACATAAACAGCAATAAAACTTGAGCAATCGGCCAGCTTATTTCCGCGGAACCCCGCAAATCACTGAGATCCGCTCCGCCTGACAGGGCACCAACAAAACCAAACACAAGAAAAAAGACAAGCGGCATAAACACGAGCCATTCACGCATATCGCGCTTAACGGTCAGCCATTCTTTTTTGCCGACAGCGATCGCCGGGTGATGCAATTGAGACCGAGCCGTCTTCCGGGAACCTTTTCGCTGCTTTTTCCCACCGCCTTCATTCAATCGCACCCAGCCTGTGCGGAATCCTTTTTCCACCAGTGCCAGCGTCAGCATAACGATGACAGCAGCAAGTGTCAGTATCATAAGAAACGGCAGCAGAAAATCAAGCGAACCGGCTGATGCTGCTATAATCGCCTGACTCCCCCATGTTACGGGAGCCCATTCTGGAAATAACGGCAATCCTTCCAAAATCAATTCAGACAATGGACGTTCGTTCAGCAGTGTGGGCAGCATAAACAGACCATATGTCAGCAGGCCGGAAAGCAAACTCATAACAGTCATAAACTCGCTGGCTTTCGCTGCAGGAATAATCTGAACCAGCAGCAAATTAGCCAGGTAGGCAAGTGAAAGACCTATAACAACGAAGGCTATTAGTACAAGCATCACAACCGGGTAATACAGCCAGCTGACACCGGTCGCCGCGCCATAAACGTAAACAGGGATGATTAAAAACACAAATACAAGTAAGGGAATCCCGGCAAAGCTTTGTAAATATTTAACCCAAAAGATAATCCGTGTCGGAATGGGCATGGTAAATAACAAATTCAAATCTGTCGCTGAATACAGCTGTTTAAACACTTGAGGCATGCCCAGCAGCAAAATAAGTCCAATGCTCAGCAAAAATCCGTATGAAAGCATACCGGTGAAAACAGGCTCGGTGATGAGATCGTGTATAAACCAGATCCCCATCGAGAGCCATAGCAGTAACATCGCAAGGACCGCAAACACGATGCCATAACTGACATAATTTTTACCAGGCTGTGTTTTAATGGAATTAAGCATCATTTTCCACTGATTTTTTAACATGGCCTTCATCATGTTGCATCACCATGATTGGTCATTTCACTGATAATCGCCTGCTGATCCTCACCGCCGGTCAATTCAAGAAAGATATCTTCCAGACTTTTATCGGCATCGTCACCGCCCCGCAGCTCATCCATGGTTCCCAGCGCAATCACTTCGCCTTCATAAATGATTCCTACGCGGTCACACATTTCTTCAGCTATTTCAAGAATGTGGGTCGATAAAAACACGGTCATTCCGCTCGCGCACAATTGCTGGAGAAGATTTTTCAGCGTGCGGGCACTTTTCGGATCAAGTCCCACCGTCGGCTCGTCCATAAACAGCACATCCGGCTCGTGGATCAGTGCACCGCATAAGGCTATTTTTTGTTTCATCCCGTGTGAATAACTTTCGATAAGGTCATTCGCCTGTTCCGTGAGATTGAAACTGGCCAGAAGTTCATTCGCCCTTTCCTGGAACCAGTCTTTCTGCAGCTGAAAAACGGATGCAACAAATTCAAGATAGTCCCATCCGGTTAATTTGGGATAAAGATTGGGCTGATCCGGTACATAAGCAAGCTTTTCTTTCGCTTTCAGCGGATGCTGCCAGATATCGATACCCGAAATTTCTGCGGAACCATTCGTCGGCTCCAGCAATCCGGTGAGCATTTTAATCGTTGTCGTTTTGCCTGCACCATTTGGTCCAAGAAATCCAAACAATTCCCCTTTTTGCACGGCAAGATTCAAATCCTGGACGGCCTGATGTTTCCGATATGATTTAGCAAGATTCGTCAATTCAAGTGCCGCATGCATGATTCTTCCTCCCCAAAATGTTTCATTCCATTATAGCAGAAATTAACAACTGATGCCGGTGCGATTTATAGACTTTTGCGTCATTACCAGAGCATTAAAAAGCACACAGCGGCGTGTGTGCTTTTTTAATAAGATCCTTACAAACCGTGATGCGGATTATGCTTTTGTCCTGAATGATTGCGCTGTTTATCCTTGTGAGATCCCTTTAGCGGTTCACCATAAGGCTGTTTTGGGCTCTCTGGCAAGTCCGGTTCTTTCTGCTGCTTAGGTCCTTTCGGTTTGCCACCCATTCATTTGCCTCCTTTGTGGTTCCTGCTTAGCGTTTGAGGAAATAATGAATTTATCCTGCAGAAAATCAGGAAATTATATGATTACCGCATTTTCGGCTTTCCCGTTTAAATGAGCGGTCAGACGGTAAAAATAAACTCACTGCCAATAGTCGGGATCTGTCATTTGCTCATCATCTTTTATGTCCTCAAGATCAGCGGGCGTAATCTGGTACAACGGATAATCCCCTTCGTATGTCTGGATTTCCTGATAAATATACTGATTACTGCCCTGGAAATCCTCATCCAAAAGCATCAGACAGCTATCACTTTTAGCAACCAGCCACTTGTTGCTCGCCTGATACTGGTAAGGCCCACGATAATCGCCTTGATAAAGCGGTTTGTAAAAATCAGCAGAAGCCATAAGCCCCTGATAAAGTTCCTGAATTGACTCAGGCCAGCGCCCGTCCTGATGTTCAAACGGCGGGATAAGCGCCAGTTTAAGACCATATTGGTCGCGCAGATTTAGCGCCACTTCACCGGCCCATTGTTCAACACCCCTTTTGCCGGAAATCAGCACCCACTCAAGCCCTTCGTCGATCAAGCCAATCAATCGTTGTTCAATCGCCGCCTTAATGATGTTAATCCGTTCATCATCCGGCTGAAAGATATTAATTTCCATTGGTTTATAACCTGTTACCAGAAGCACTTTCATAACCTTCCGCCTTTCCGGGTTTTTTACCCGATCAATCCGGCCTGAAAATAGGGCCGTCATGGACATACGTATGATACTCGCCTGATTCGCCCATTGGACAAACATCCGAATAAGTCATGATATCGGAAACAAATGACTGATCCAGTTTACGGCCAGCCCAGTTTTGCGGAAGTTTTTCGGAATCCACCTTAATAACCTCCGCTTCAAAACCCAGAGCGATAAAGTCACATAGCCATCCCGCAGCTTTCGCTTGTTCCGACCATAGGGGGTAAACAGGCTCGACACCAGCCCGTGCAGCCAGCTTCTCGCCCCATTCACGGTGACCCTGCAGATAAATATCGCCAAAAGCCATGCCGTCAATACCGTAGCGCTGTTTCATGTCGCTGATATACCAGATAAAATCATCCTCATACGTGGGAAAATTCGTCTCAATAAAATAAACAGGAATGTCCAGCCGCTCCGCTTGCCGTTCGACACGTTCCAGTTTTTCGTTATGGGCTACTGTTTCCTTGCTGTCCTCCAATACCGTCGTCAGTAAACACTTAACGTCCACACCCTGCTTCTGCAAATAATAGAGCGCCAGACAACTGTCCTTCCCGCCGCTGAACGACAGGGCTACTTGCTTTGGCACCACTACCTCCCCCTTTACCAGCATGTTTTCATTCATTATATACTTACTTCTATAGCCATGCTAGCAGTTTTATCGCTGCGTTTACCAGCTGGACGGACCCTGCCATTTTCGATACGCTGGTTATGCATAGCTATAGTAACTGCTGAATAAGTCAGGAGGATGAATCCATGCCCATTCCAATCACACAGATCAAACTAAAACGTTTACGTATGAAACTCAATCACCCCTTCACGACCAGTTTCGGGGAGATGCGGGATAAGGATTTTTTCATAACTGAAGCGATTGACACAGAGGAGAGAAGCGGTTTTGGCGAATCAGTCGCCTTTCCAGCACCCTGGTATACCGAGGAAACCGTGGAAACGAATGCCCATGTTATGAAGGACTTTTTAATCCCGCTATTACACGAAAACACAATTAGTCATCCACACGATGTTCGTGAGATTTTCAGCCCCATTAAGCGGAATAATATGGCGAAAGCGGCTCTTGAAGGAGCGATTTGGGATCTTGACGCCAAGCGGAAAAACCAGACACTTGCTGAGGTGCTTGGCGGCCATAAATCGGAAATTGACGCAGGCATCAGTATCGGAATCCAGCCAACCATAGACGATCTGCTGCAGAAGGTGGGGGATCATATCCAGCAGGGCTATAAGCGTATTAAACTTAAAATCAAACCGGGTTCAGACGTTAAAACCCTTCGGGAAGTCCGGAAGCAATTTCCCGATATCCCTATCATGGCCGATGCCAATTCAGCTTACACGCTTCAGGACCTTAACCGGCTTAAACAACTGGATGAATTTAATTTGATGATGATCGAACAACCGCTGGCACATGACGATATCACTGATCATGCGCAACTGCAGGCATTGATCCAAACACCTATATGTCTGGATGAGAGCATTCACTCAGCTGCTGATGCGCGTAAGGCGATTGATCTGGGCAGCTGCAGGGTCATCAATGTGAAAATTGGCCGTGTCGGCGGGTTAACTGAGGCCTTGGCTATTCACGACCTGTGCCGCGAGCGTGGTATTGATGTATGGTGCGGGGGAATGCTGGAAGCCGGTGTCGGCCGGGCGCACAATATTGCTTTAACAACCCTGCCGCAATTTAACCTGCCCGGCGATACAGCTGGCTCATCACTTTACTGGGAACGTGATATTATTCAGCCTGAGGTGATCGTTCATAACGGCACGATTACGGCCCCAGATAAACCAGGTATTGGCTATGAGATCGATCAAGAAGCACTGGAAGCCTATATGATCGATGAAATGGTATTTGATTTATAAAAGGCACGGTTCACAGACCGGACGCAGAGCTGTGCACATGCACCTGCATAAAACGGGGCTGGAACAAGCTTATTTTCATCACATAAAACCTGAACAGCTCGCATAAATAGTTAGAGAAAGCCCGCTCCGAAAGCAGGCATTGCTTTCCGCGGGCGTCTCCGTCTTTTCCTCACACTAAATCTGGATCTTGTTCGTTTTTAGAGCGAATCATTTAACTATTGTCCCAGCCCTGCTTTGAATGGTTCCTATTTTGTGAATGCTTCAGTTAAAGGAATAACAACCTGCTTCTTGCGGGAAACGACCCCTTTTAAGAATGCTCGATTATTGTCATCCAAAGAAACGTCAAAGGCTTGTTCGGCACGGTCTGTAGCTGTGCCCAATACGAGAACATCTGAGTCATTCTCCAGAATATCAGTGGCAACGAACAGGAATAAGTCAAGACCATTGTCCTTGATCAGCTGGTCAATTTCCTTTTCAATGGCAGCCTGTGATTCATAAATCTGGTTCGTATCCACAGCATTTACCTGCGCAATCTGAACTTTGGCATCGCCCATTGTAAACTCTTTTGCATCCATCGTGGTCAAGTCATAGGCTGATTTATCACTTAAGTCTGCTCCAGCCTTCAGCATATCCAGGCCATATGTCTCCACATCAACGCCAGCAATACCTGCCAGCTCATACGCCGCCTCCCGGTCAGCTTCGGTGCAGGTCGGGGACTTGAGGAGCAGCGAATCCGACATAATTGCTGACAGCAAGAGCCCCGCATTTTTCGGCGATACAACGACACCTTTTTCTTTATACATGTCATTTAAAATCGTTGCCGTACAGCCGACAGGTTCCACACGCATATAAAGCGGTTCTTTCGTTTCAAAATTGGCTACGCGGTGATGATCAATCACCTCTGAAATCCGGAAGTCCTGTAGGTTATCAGCGCTTTGCTGACTTTCATTATGATCCACTAAAATAACATCGCTGACATCGCCGCCGACTTCTTCAATCCGCTCCGGAGCCTCGGCGCCAAAGTAATCCAGCGCATATTGTGTTTCTTGATTAACGTCACCCAGGCGGGCAGGCTGTGCCTCAACACCCAGTACACTTTTTAGATCAGCATAGACAAGTGCTGAGCAAATCGTATCGGTATCCGGACTTTTATGCCCGAAAATTAACGTCTTACGCATTATCGATTACTCCTTTAATTCCGTTTATCGTATTTCCAGTTATAAGATTATCATAAAAATATGGTGAATGAATACTAATTTGTGTCGTTCCATGTCACTGTGATGTTTAAAAATGGCGTTATAAACCTCCAGGTGAATTAAATCGTTAGTCAAGTCGTGGAACGCGGCGTACGCATCAGCTGTTTCTGCTGTTATACCATTGAATAACCGATTGTCTGATGGACGAATCATTCGTTTCTTCAACTTCCGATCCGCCCGTATAAACAACGCGCACATAATCTTCCTGCCCGTCCTGAAAATGGACTAAAAAGTAATCGTCTTTTGGAGAAGGAACAATGGCAACAATTGTCTCATCCGGATAATGGTCATAGATGCTTGCTTTAATAGCTTCGTCTAAATTCTTCGTAATGTTTGAATCAGCAATATACTGAGACACTTCCTGCCGATTGGTATCCGGGCCAAGTTTGTGATTAATCTGCTGAAGCAGACGAATATTTTCCGCAAAACCAATGAACAGCATCCCTGCAATAAAACCGCCGGCCGTCCAGACAAAAAAGTTAGACCAGCCTGACCCTGTATAGAACACATTCATCGCCGTACTGATCAGGCCGATTATCAGACCTGCAATCATATGGGCAGTGCCGATGGCAAACAGCAGTCTGGCAATATTATTTCGATACACGTGCGTGACCCCCTTTTCCTATACAAATTTGTTATGTATCATTAATTAAGTATCTTACGTTCGTTTCATAGCCGTTGGCGACATTCAGAAAGGATGATTCCATGAATAAAATCGTTATAATTGGCGCCGGTATATTAGGTGCTTCCACAGCTTACGAACTGGCAAAAACAGGCGCAGAGGTAGTCATAATTGACCGGCATGATGACGGCCAGGCAACTGATGCAGCAGCTGGCATTATTTGTCCATGGCTCTCCCAGCGCCGGAATAAAGCATGGTATGAACTGGCAAAAGGCGGCGCACGCATTTATCACAGATTAATTCAGGAACTCGCAGCTGATGGTGAGACCAGAACAGGCTATGCCCAAACCGGTGCTATCAGCATTCATACCGATGAACAAAAGCTCATCGCCAAAAAAGAGCGAGCTCTGAAGCGCCGGGAAGATGCTCCGGAAATCGGCGATGTCACACTGCTTGATGCCCAGGAGACGAACAAACAATTCCCACATCTCAGTGAAGATTACGCCTCCGTCCATGTCAGCGGTGCTGCCCGTGTCCATGGCCGCGCTATGCGGGACGCCCTTATAAGAGGAGCTCAGAAACATCATGCAACTATCATTCACGGGGACGCACAGCTTATCCAAAACGGCTCAAGGATCACCGGTGTAACCGTTAACGGCGAATCAATCGAGGCTGATCAAGTCATCGCTGCGTGCGGCGCTTGGATGCATGAGCTGCTCGCACCCTTGAATATTAAGTTTAACGGCACATCGCAAAAAGCGCAAATTCTGCATCTGCAATCCCCCAGCACAGATACATCTGACTGGCCTGTTGTCATGCCTCCAAATGATCAATTCATGCTGACCTGGGACGACCGGATCATCATTGGAGCGACGCATGAAGATGATGCTGGATTCGATAGCCGTGTCACAGCCGGCGGAATGCAAGAAATTTTAACGAAGGCGCTGAATGTTGCACCAGGCCTCGAGACGAGTACAGTGCTAGAGGCACGTGTCGGGTTCAGACCGCATACTCCGGGATTTTTGCCAGTTATAGGCCCCATACCTGGTATCGACGGACTGCTTATCGGCAATGGCCTTGGGTCTTCGGGACTCACCACCGGCCCATTTATCGGCCGTCAGCTGGCCCATCTGGCACTTGGGGATGAATTGGCAATTAATTTGGCAAATTATGATCCCGCCGGCGCTATAGACCATTAAGAAAGATATGTGAAATAAATTTACAGAAAAGGAATGATTTGCTAATCTTATATTAGAGATAATAAGGAGGCATGCTCTGTGGGGAAAAAAATTGTTTTTCTGCTTATTGTCATTACACTGATCGTGATGATTGCCGGCTGGTTTGGACTGCAATATTTCATTGATGAGCACGATATTGACCGTAATACATCTTCAGCGCCAAACGAGATCATATGGCACTCAGATCATGTCATATAGCCGCCGGCTTTCAGCACAGCCCCTTATAAAATCATACTGATGGTCCCAAGCGAGACCGGAACTAACATGCGCTCCGGCCTATTCAACTTTGATCATCGCATTTGAAATCGTAAATCTGATAACCATTTTTTCCGGACTGTTTAGCTTTATAAAGCTGATTATCAGCCTCTTCCAGCAAGGTCCTGGATGACTCGGGGGTACTGGATGATGATATAACAATTCCCAGACTGGAAGTTGTGGTAAATTCGTGCTGCCCAATACACCACGCTTGGTTGACGGCTTGCTGAATGCGATCCACCACTTTAAGCACATCACATGTCCCCTCAATACCAGGCAGCAACAGCATAAATTCATCACCGCCGTGACGAGCCAGCAAATCATTGCCCCGAACATTTTTATTGACACGTTCAGCGAATTCCTGAATCGTTTGATCCCCGATGTGATGTCCCAACTGGTCATTGATTGTTTTAAATTGATCCAGATCCATCATCATAATGGCTAAACAGTCAGTGCGTCCAGCCATATCTTCCAGCTGCCATGAAAGCTGCTCCATAAAGTAACGACGGTTCGGAAGACCTGTTAATGGATCATGATAAGCCATATACTGCAGTTTCAGTTCATAGTCCTTCCAAATCGTAATATTTCGGGTGACAACTACCATATGCGTGAAAGCATTGTTCGCATCATACACCGGCGTTCCGCGCAGTTCTGACCAGATATACTCCCCTGACCGGTTCCTTTGTCTGAACTGATCCTGCCACACGATATGTGTTTCGACTGAATGTCTGAACGACTCCACGAGTGGTTTCGTATCATCTGGGTGAATGTTGTGAAGAAAGTGTTTCCCAATATACTCCTCAGCATCGTGCTCCAATATTTTTTCATAGGACGGTGATACATAAGTAATGTAGCCGTCATGATCAATCATCGTGATTAAGTCATTGGTATTATCAGTAATAATACGCAGCCGATTTTCGCTTTCCCGGAATTTTTGTTTATTTTCCGTCAATTTATCCAATGAACGACGCAGCTTACGCTCATTTGCTTTTTGATCACTGACATCCCGGACAAGAGCTGCGATATGACTGCATCGCCCGTCAGTAAACAGAGGTGTGAGTGTCGTTTCCGAATATTTGGTCCCTGCTGTCGACTCATAATGATCCTCGTATGTAACAATATCTTCTGTTTCAAGAACTTTCCGGTATTGCTGCACTAAATGATCGGCTATAGTGACAGGATAAACATCATGAATTGTCTGCCCAATCACATCTGCTGTCAGGCCCGTCCACTCCTTAGCGGCTTGATTTAAAAAATCATAGTAAAATCTCCCCTGTTCATCAACAGTGATAACGAATACAATTTCGCCAATCCCTTTGGCCAATACTCTTTGAAATAATGATGCATCAGACGATTGCAATCAGAACCCCCCCACTTCATTTATTTAATTTTAATATTGAAAGATCTTCGAAATCGAAGCGCCACTTACATTATAGCGTTTTTTTAAAATTTTTCTAGTCTTTTTTGCCTATTTCCCGATTTTCATTTCAGAAAATATAAACATATTGTGATGAAAGAACTAAACTTTTATACTGACTGATACGTTACACTCTTTTTTGCAGATTAACACTTAACTGCTCGTAGGCTTCCGATTCCTGCGTCATATCTAAAGCCCGATAAACTTTAGCCAGCCATTTCGGTGGTTTCGGGTCGTCTGGCTTGAGTTCAGTCTCCCAGCTGAAACAGTCGATAGCCTGCTCGGACTGGCCGAATTCATAGTATAATTCACCCAGTACCTGCATGTGATCCAAGTCATCCTGATGAATCAGCAGATAGTCAATTTTTTGATAGATGGGATGAACGGCAGGGCGATCATAAAACGGCTCCAAAAGCTCTTTCACATCACATGGGCCATGTGTGTTCAGCAGCATTGAAACATCGTCATGAATAAGCTGTTGAGCTGCTTTCGGGTTTAGTTGAAGTGTTAATTCAAACAAGGTCCGCAATGAGGTCGGGGTAAGTGACGCTGTATTGACATCCAGCTTTTCAAGTAAGTCGCTGATTGCTTGAGCCTGCTGCTTATTAAGGGTTAAATCAGGATCATTGTACAGATGCAAAATATTCACGATGTCAGCCGCTTCAATAAAAGCCGTCAGCAGGTCTTGTTTCAGCGGAGGGTAATGAGGGAGGAAACGATACAAGTCTTCCAGTATATATGTGCGCTGCTCAGTGGTCAAATACGTATCAAGCATTGCTTTAAGCGCCTGATAGTGTTCATCTGATGCCGTCCCGATTAAGGCTTCACGATACAGGTCTGTCATATCCATCCATCTGGATTGGGTGTCCAGCAGATTTATGAGTCTTGAAAAATAATGGTTCCTTTCAGCATAAAAGACTTTCTCCGCAAAAATCAGGTCGTCAGACAACAATTTGTCAGCTTTTGCACTATATAAATCGGCATATTTCCGAAACTGTCTGTCGTTTGACAGCTCCCGGACAAGACTGTGGTCTGGCGCGAAATCCATTAAAATCCGAATGATCCGGTAGCCCAGAAACATTTGCCCTTTGCGGCGATAACCATAAAATACTGAGAGGATTTCATTAAATAAGCGTTTTTTAGAAATGAATGATTCAAAAAATGTTAGGATAAAGGCTTTCTCCTGGGGCGTATAATGCTTATCAAGCTTCTGGAGCAAAGGGTCGAAGCCTGTGATGCGGCATGGTGCATTTTCCGACAGAAGGGTATCGATAAACGGATGTGGGGCGCTCGAAACCATACCGTATTTAAAAGCAGACGCGATAAACGAATAACGCCGCAGTTTCTTTGCCTTAACAGCTGTCAGGTAGTGATGTTTATAAAAGAAGAGATAATAAACACTTTGATTGCTGCTGCAGGCTTCGATAATCTGGGCACCTTGATAAAGTGTTATTCTGTCGGCTCGCAGCTTAAGCGCCTTCTGGCTGTTTGTGTAAATCTGAAACTGATCGGTCATCATACGTTATTCCCCCTGCCTTTTTAACCTATTATAACATAGCAGATTATTATATGAGTCTGTGAAAGCTTATCCGGTATGACCAGACTCTGAACGATAACAACTCATACGCTGTGAGGTGGTTTGTTCTATTACCGGGCTCATTCTCAGGTAGATGAACTTATCCTGTCTCCCTTTTTCCAGGTACAATCGCATAACTGTTAGTATATCATACTCAGTGGAAGCGTTTAACATCAGCGCGGGGAGCAAATGCCTTGATCCCTAGCAAAAAATCGAATTCAGCCGTATGTTGACGTATGTTATGGTTAGCAGTGCACAATCCTATAACAGATAAGAGGAGGTCATAACATGGCAGTTGATCACGAAAAAATTGAGAAGGCAGCACATATGATTTTAGAAGCAATTGGCGAAGACCCTGAGCGGGAAGGCCTGGTTGATACACCAAGCCGCATGGCCCGCATGTATGAAGAAGTCTTTCAGGGGTTGGAACAGGACCCTAAAGAATATTTCGCTACCATTTTTGGCGAAGACCATGAGGAACTTGTCTTAATCAAAGACATTCCCTTTTACTCCATGTGTGAGCACCATCTCCTGCCGTTTTACGGTGTGGCGCACGTCGGCTACATACCGAAGGGCGGCCGGGTAACCGGGTTAAGCAAACTGGCAAGAGCCGTTGAGACCGTCACCAGCCGGCCGCAGCTGCAGGAACGCGTAACATCAACCATTGCGGATTCCATGAGAGAAACACTCGATCCGCATGGTGTTATAGTTGTCGTTGAAGCTGAGCATATGTGCATGACCATGCGCGGGATTAAGAAACCTGGTTCCAAAACCGTCACCTCAGCTGTCCGGGGTATTTTCCAGGAAGATGCCTCATCACGGGCAGAAGTGCTTAGTTTGATTAACGGGAATAACAGCTAAATAATAAAGCTGCTAAGCTGAAAGCAGCCGTATTGGTTGAACAGGTTAAAGCTGATCTGAGTCCATTTTATTTCCCAGGACTTAAACACATCCCGGGAAATAAATGGTGTATCCTTCACAACACATTATCATAATTGCCAATACGCCGATTGAATGTCCACAGCCTGGTGCACCGCCTCTTTCTGGTGCGGATAAATCGGACCTTCATGAAATCCCTGGTCAAACGGATCAGCAATACCGCTTGTTTCACCCCTGAGTGCTTCTATAATCCGCAATGTACAAAAGGGAACGTAGGCCGTGCTGTACCCGCCCTCATGACAGGCGACCAAGCGCCCACTACAATGTTTAGCAGCTAACGATTTCATCCGGACTGTCATGTTATAATAGCCTTCTGCGGTCACCAGCATCCGCCCCAGCGGATCAAAACGGCTGGCATCCTGACCGGCCGATATAAGAATCAGCTCAGGCTGAAACTGGTCGATAATCGGCTCAATAACGTTATCGAACGTATACATATAGCCCTCATTTCCTGTGCCAGCCGGAAGTTCTATATTGACATTCTTTCCTTCGCTATCCCCGGCACCCACGTCTGTCATCATGCCGCGGTCTTTAGGAAAGATATGTTCCTGATGAACAGACATAAATAAAACATCTGGATCATGATAAAAAGCTGTTTCAGTCCCATTCCCGTGATGGACATCCCAGTCCACGATAGCGATTCGCTTAACGCCGTATGTTTTACGGGCATAATTCGCTGCAATGGCAACATTGTTAAAAAGACAAAAACCTGCTCCTTTATCGGGTTCGGCATGATGACCCGGCGGCCGGACAAGGGCATATGCTGTCTGCACCCTGTCTTGCATCACTGAATCAATCGCGGTTATGGCACCGCCTGCTGATCTTAGCGCAATCTCAAAAGAGTCCGGGCCGACAGTCGCATGAAAACCTGCATCACCGTCACCCGCGTCACTTAATTGTTCGACATAATCTATATAAGCTGATTGATGATTCATCTCGACTTCTGTCCGCCTTGCCGATCGCGGTGTGATGGGCTCTAGTTTATTCATAAAATCGGTCCGCTCCAGCAAATTTTTCACGCGCCGCTTCGTCTCCGGATTTTCAGCGTGGGTATCCGGCTGCACCGATCCGCCTGAACGCAAATTTAAAGCGCCATTTCCGGTTTGATGCCAAAAGTAACTCTCGTGCGATATAAAGCCTGTCTTATTTGCCATGACTATCCCTCCTGTTTTTCAGATTACATAGCATTATCATTAATAGTTACCAGGTAAGGTTGATTCCTCATAAATAGTTACTTCTATAATATTTAATTGCTATGGTAAAAAGAACGCCATTTATAAAATTCAGGGGGATAGTGATTCAAACCTATATACTGCATTCAGCATTAAAACTAAAAAAAGATGCTGTGGTTTTATCCCGCAGCATCCGCTTAGCTGTATATCAATCTCAGTTACTCGTCATCATCCAGCACAGTTTTGGCAATATTACCGTCCAGCTCTTCGAATTCAGACAGAGAATTAATCTCGTACAATTCTTCTCGTGTCTGCATATCGTCCAGCCCATTCTTCTGAGTGCCCTCGTCCATAATCATCTGAAAGATCCGCTCATAGGCTTTCGCAGCGACTCTTAAGGACGTGACCGGATAAATCACCATACTGAAGCCCATGTCCTGAAATGCCTGAGCTGTGAAATAAGGTGTTTTGCCAAATTCCGTCATGTTGGCAAGGAGCGGTGCATCCAATTTCTCCGCAAATAGGCGAAATTCCTCTTCTGTCTGCATCGCTTCAGGAAAAATAGCATCAGCGCCTGCATCGACATAGAATTGTGCACGCTCAACGGCTGCATCAATGCCTTCAATTGCTTTGGCATCTGTCCGGGCAACCACAACGAGTGACGGCGCCACTTTTTTGATCGCTTTAATCTTTTGTGCCAGTTCTTCTTTCGCAACAAGCTGTTTCCCGTTCAAATGCCCACACTTTTTCGGGAGCTGCTGGTCTTCAATCTGTACGGCCGCTACCTTGGCTTCTATCATTTCCACCGCTGTCCGGGCAACATTCAAGACACCGCCAAATCCGGTATCAATATCAACCAGAACTGGCAGATTTGCCGCCCGGACAAGCTCTTTGGCCCGGTCCGCCATTTCGGTTGAAGTCGTTATCCCTAAATCAGGCATGCCGATACTTGCTGTATAGGCCCCGCCTGATAAGTACAAGGCTGAAAAGCCCGTCTTTTTCGCGACCAGTGCGGCCATTGCATCATGGGCACCGGGCATTTGCAAGATTGTATCCTGTTTGATCAGTTCCTTAAACTGATTGGCTAATGTTTCCTGTGTTGCAGACTGATCAACTATCCATACCATTTTCAAAAGTCTCCTTTCTCCAAAACCGTTCCATCACTAAATGTATTTGGAGTTGGAGTTGGGTCAAAAGTATTTTTATCAATTAAAAGCCGAACAACTGGCATAAATAGTTAGAGCCATAATCCCGCTCCGGAAATAAACATCTTCTCCGCGGGCGGCTGGTGAGCCTCCTCGTGCTTCGCACTGTGGGGTCTCACCTATCCTTTGCTCCCGCAGGAGTCGACGTATATTTCCTTCGCTAAATTTGAGCTTTGTTCACTTTCAGGGTTGATCACTTAAGTTTTGTCCCAGCCCCTGTTGTGCTTTCATTATACAAATAGTGACACAAATTCATTGACCGGCATAGTCGCTAATCGCTCATAATTATAACTTGCTTCTTCGATCGCTTCCAACTGTTTAGGCGCGTACTGTGTCCCCAGATTATGCATGTATTTTTCACGCAGCTGCGGCATTGCTTCTTCCCGGCGGAACCGATGACCCAATGGGTACTCATACACCACATTTTCGGTGGAGGTTCCGTCTGTGAAATGGATCTGCACTGCATTGGCGATTGAGCGTTTAGCTGGATCCAGATAATCTTTCGTATAAGCTTCGTTTTCCTCAAGCACCATTTTCCCGCGCAGTTCATCAATAATTGGATCAGCAGCCGCCTCTTCCTCATAATCTTCGGCTGTAACGCCGCCTTTCATCAAAGCTACAGCCGTGATGTACTGGATACAATGATCACGATCTGCCGGATTATAGAGCGGGCCCTGCTTATCAATAATGCGGATGGCTGATTCATGTGTCGTGATCGTGATCTTGTCAATCTCATCCAGATGATCTTTCACTTGTGAATGAAGCTGGACCGCAGCTTCTGCGGCAGTCTGTGCATGAAATTCAGCTGGATAAGATACTTTAAACAGGACATTCTCCATCACATAGCTGCCCAGTGGCTCGCTGAGTGTCAGTTCCTGCTGGTTGAACAAAACATCCTGAAAACCCCATCCCGGAGCACTTAATGGGGTCTCGTAGCCCATTTCACCACTGAGAGCCATTAACGCCAAGCGAACACCCCGGCTTGTAGCATCTCCAGCAGCCCAGGATTTCCGAGATCCGGCATTCGGCGCATGCCGGTATGTCCTAAGACTGGCATTATCGATCCACGCATTGGACAAGGCATTCATAATTTCGGTGCGTCCGCCGCCCAGCAGTTTAGTGACAACAGCTGTTGTGGCAACTTTAACATACAGAACGTGATCAAGCCCGACACGGTTCAGGCTGTTTTCCAGTGCAAGGATGCCCTGAATCTCATGTGCCTTGATCATCATTTCCAGTACTTCCTTAACTTCAATAGGGTTCTGGCCTTTTGCGAGACGCTCTTGACTCACGTAATCCGCAGCAGCTAAAATACCGCCCAGATTGTCGGATGGATGCCCCCACTCAGCAGCCAGCCATGTATCGTTATAATCAAGCCAGCGAATCATGGTGCCAATATTAAAAGCACCCTGAACCGGGTCCAGCACGTGCGGTGTCCCCGGCACCCGAGTCCCATTAGGAACAACAGTGCCAGGAACAATCGGGCCCAGAAGTTTCGTGCATTCCGGGTAGCTTAACCCTAAGATGCCGCATCCCAATGCATCAAGAAACGTATAATGAGCGGTCGAAAAAGCCTCCTCACTTGTAATATCCTGATTCAGCACATAATCCGTAATATCTTCCAGGATAGCATCCGTCGTCTTCTTGTCCTCTACTTTAACCATTCGCAGCTTCCGTCCTTTCCGAACCAGGCAGTGATCGCACCTGATGCCGTATGCGTCTAACCTGGCTTTATAATCGTATTCTCTGTTTTTTTATAAATTCCGGTCGCCAGTATATTTGACTCTTGGCCGGAATAGACGATTGTTGTCATGCTGTTCAATGATATGAGCGCACAGTCCAGCTGTCCTGGAACTGAAAAAAATCGGCGTGTAAAGCGGAATCGGAACCCCGAGCATCCAGTAAACCGGTGCTGCATAGTAATCAAGGTTTGGATACAAGCCTTTTTCCTCAGCCATAAGTTTTTCCCCTGCTTCACACATCTCGAGCAAGCTTGAATCACCATGCAAATCACAGAGCTGCTTTAGTGATTCTTTCATCATCTTTGCTCTTGGATCCATTTTCTTCATGTAAACCCGGTGCCCGAAGCCCATAACTTTTTCTTTATTTGCCAGTTTGTTTTTTAACATATCAACGAAGTCATTAGCCGACTGGGCCTGCTCCAGCATGTGCATAACCGCTTCATTAGCACCGCCATGCAAATCCCCTTTAAGCGACGCAACAGCCCCTGACAAGGCACCGTACATATCTGAGTGAGTGGATGCTATAACACGTGAGGTGAAGGTCGAGTTCGGCATCTCGTGCTCACTGTACAGTAAAAGGGAGCGATCAAAAATTTGAGCTTCGAGTTCGGTCGGCTTCTTACCCGTGATCATGTATAAAAAGTTGGCACTGTACGGAAGTGCCGTATCTGGTTCAACCGGATCCTGGTTATTAAGAATGCGGTAACTGTTGACCGTAATTGCGGGCAGCTGCCCTAAAATGCGATAGGCTCTTTGTTTATTCGCTTCCAGTGAACGGTCATCAAGCGCTTCGTCATAGCCTGCCAGCGCCGACAGGGCTGTACGCTGTCCGTCCATTGGATGAGTACCTTCCGGCAATAATTTCAAAATATCCATGACCGCGGCGGGAAGTTCATAATGACTCTTCAATTGCTCCTCAACCGCCTGCCGCTCAGCATCTGCTGGCAGGATTCCCTCCAGCAATAGATAAATCAGATCTGCATACGTCTTCCGTTTTGACAGATCAATTAAATCATAACCCCTGATAATGATTTTTTCCTGTTCGGTATCCAAAAGAGAAATCCCTGTTTCCGATGCAACAACACCTTCCAGACCTGGAACAAACGTATCATCCGTTTTCATCCTATTCCTCCTTCTCCCCTCCGTATTGAAATCCCTTTCACGTTTTTAAAAAATAACGGGACATTGCCCTGTTAACCTGTCTATAAGCCTATTATAAAGTTGCAATAGCAATCAGAAAAATATATAATTTGAATCATCAGACATAGAATTTTTCAATATCAGCTTTTTGAGTGATTTATGAGGGGGATCATGTGTCCTATGAAACTTCAGGATTGGGAAATACTGGATGCGCTTTTCGCGACCGAAAATATTACACAGGCTGCCCGGCGCCTGTTTCTGTCACAGCCGACCTTAACATCACGCATCCGAAGCCTCGAAGATTATTACGGCGTCACTTTAATCATTCGAAAGCAACGCGGCATAACGTTTACACCAGAAGGGGAAGTGCTTGCCCGCCATGCGCGAAAAATGCTCTCTGAACAGGTACACATTGAGGAAAAACTGAGCAATATGAAACAGCAAGTCGCCGGTACGTTAAGAGTTGGGGTATCGAATTTTTTTGCCCTCAATAAAATGCCCAAATTACTGCGCCTGTTTAAACAGAAGTATCCAAATGTTGAATTCCAGGTAATTACCGGCTGGAGCAGTGAAATGTACCGCAGGCTTTTAAACCATGATGTTCATATTGGATTTATTAAAGGTGATTACAGCTGGAAGGACCATAAAGAACTGCTCTATGAGGAAGATATCTGCATTGCCTCCCCTTGGGAATTCACCTGGAGCACCCTTCCTCAACTGCCCCGCATTGACTATAATACGGACGAAAAAATGTGGGCGATCATCGATAACTGGTGGTACAAAAATTATAAGCAGCATCCTAATATCAACATTCAGGTGAATCAGGTGGAAACGTGTAAAGAAATGATTATTAACGGGCTTGGCTACGCAATACTTGCAAACCTTGTCGTCCGTGAACATACAGATATTATAACGACACCGCTGCATTATCCGTCAGGTGAGGCCATTACACGAAAAACCTGGATGTACTACCATGATGATTCACTCCAGCTGAATATCGTTCGCGCATTCGTCAATTTCCTCCGTACAATTGATGTCAAAGCGCTGTAAGGTAACTTAAAAATGGATATGACATGCGTGGGTCAGTCACTAACAGGAGCTAATTGAATGATGTGCTCAATATCAATGGCCCGATTCAAGGGTATAGCAACCTTACTAGTGCTATCGAGATTCTGTAATTTGGGAAAAGTAGGGGCTTCATCGCTGACACCAATCACCCGGGCCTGGACACCGTTTGTTAATTTAACAATTGATTTGACGGGGAAAATAGTCAGCATACTGAAGAATTGGTAGAAGTATTTGTCCTCAATTGCCGGACATTCTCGAAGAATCATCGTTACAGCAGATGCGGCACCAAATGCCTCTCGATAGGGACGGTTTAACGTCAAAGCGGAATAAACATCAGCAATATGAATAAGCTTCAGCGCTTCCGTAAATGCTTCAGCTGTTAACCCATCCGGATAACCACTGCCATCCATACGCTCATGATGAGATCTCGCCAGCACAGCAATATCCTCGTCGAAATGATGGCGTTTCAGTATTTGATAGCCATGTAATGGATGACGCTTGACTTCTTCATATTCGGAGGCTGTCAGTTTGGCTTCTTTATTGAGAATGGTGCTTGGGATTTCGAGTTTTCCAATATCATGCAACAGGCAGCCAAGAGCGAAATTCTCGATATCGCTGAGCCCCCTTCTTCTGGCAAACATGGCTCCCAGAATGAAAACATCAAAAGAGTGCTGGTAGGTGTCTTCATCAACACGCCGCAAATGCTCCATAAGCTGACGGACACGGCTGTTTGACATGAACTTGACGAATAAACCTTCTAGCCATTGATAATCTTTAGTATCAGGAAGGGCAAGACCATACCGATATTCATGGCCAATGGACATTAAATCCTGGAAAAATTGTTGTTTTAATGAGAGAACATGAGGAGGGGTTATGTGCTTTTTGGTATCTGCAGGAGGCGTTTGACTATCATATTGTCTCACATCAACCGAGGTGACGCCCCATTCCTTTAATTTTGAAATAACATTACGGGACAGACTGTTCCCTTTCTTGACAACCAGAGCGTCTTCCCGGTAAAGGTCATTTTCTAAAACATCACCTGTCCGGACGCTTTTGATATTAATAAGGGTCATTTAAATATCCCCCCCTTCTTCAATTTAATAGAACTATCATAACTATATTAATTCTATTAAGTGATGTCAAAACTTTTATAAAACTCTCAACACATTTTCACGTAACCAGTAAACGAACTTTCTCATTAAAAGGCTAATGCAGCCTGAAATGCGTCTGCGCTCAAAACAACTTCCGCCCGTGACGAGCAAGCGGAAGCTGTTTTGCCCACAGTTTTAATCCGCAAACACCTTTAAGAATTCCTCTCTGAATGTTTCTGTATCCGTATCGACGCAGACAGAGACGTTACCATCTTCCTGGAAATGCGTTACCGTGCAGCCAGCTGCTGGCCCCTCAGTCGCGACATTGACTTTAGCGCGTTTCGTCGTAAATAATTCCGGATGTGTTAAATACATAATCGTGCACATGTCATGTATCGCAATGGCTTCATCCGTATAACCGCCACCTTTTTTAAGATGTACGAGCATCTCATACATCATTTCGCCGACAGCGCCCTGATGTCTCACCTTTTCCAAATCAGCTGCAGACACGCTGGTCTTGCTGGTGCCATCAAGTCCGCACATCACGACCTCAACATCTGAATCAAATACAATTTTAGCGGCATGCGGATCAGCATAAATATTAAACTCTGCAACCGGTGTCGCATTACCGCCTTCGACAGCTCCTCCCATTAACACGACTTGCTCAATATTGGCCTTAACCTCCGGAAATGCCTTGAATAATAAAGCTATGTTCGTCAGCGGCCCTATTGCGACAAGCGTGACAGGTTCGTGAGCGTTGATAATACGATTGTGCAATTCTTCAATCGCATTTACTTTTGTTAATAGAGACTTGTTTCCTTCGACATTGAATTGATATGTGCCTATTCCACTCGCGCCGTGCACTGTTGACGCTGTTCTGGTCTCACCGAGAAGCGGCTCGCTGGCCCCTTTGGCAATAGGGGTGTCTTCTCCTAAAAACGTTACCAGGTCAATCGTATTCTTTGTCGTATTCTCAATGCCAACATTGCCTCCAACCGTGCTTAGCAATCTAACATCGAGCTTCTCGGAAAATAGTGCCGTTGTGATGGCTACAACATCATCAATTCCGGGATCTGTATCAATAATAATGGGTCTCATTGTCTTGTCCTCCTATATCTCTCATTAGCCAAACACTTAGATATTATAACATGTTTGGACAGACAGACACTGATAAAAACGCGCTTACACTATTAGACACCAGACATGGCTTAATCGCTAAAAGGGGCTTACCACCTGGCGTCAACTAGTTATTTATTCTATAATAACAACTAAAGGTGAGGTGGATCCTCAGATCGTTTTCCCGTCTCCTACACAGGAGTAATCGTTCTTCACTGACCTCCAGTGGCTTTGTAAAATGGAGTTGATAACTATGTTAAACAAACAAATTTTAATAGCACCTGACTCATTCAAAGAGAGCATGACAGCACAACAGGCATCAGAGGCTATTATCAGAGGGTTCCGCTCGATTGTCCCTGATACCTGGAAGTTCGATTCGCTTCCCATGGCCGATGGAGGCGAAGGAACGATGCAGTCATTGGCTGATGCACTCGGCGGCCGCATTTATGAGACATTCGTCACCGGACCACTTGGCGATGCCGTCACAGCAACGTATGCCATTTCTGGTGACCAGTCAACAGCTATTATCGAAATGGCCGAAGCATCTGGTCTGCATCTCGTGCCTGAAAACCAGCGCAATCCTCTGGTTACCACAACCTATGGCACCGGCGAGCTTATCAAGGCTGCCCTCAATCATGGCGTCAGCAAAATTATTCTCGGTATTGGGGGCAGCGCCACCAATGATGGCGGGGCTGGCATGATACAAGCACTCGGCGGTCGTTTCTATGACGAGCAGGCACAGCCATTAAAGCACGGAGCCAGCCCACTGCTTGAACTTGCAGATATTGATGTGACCCATATTGATGCCAGACTTCAGAGCACGCATATCTCTGTTGCCTGTGACGTGGATAACCCTCTCTTAGGGCCAACAGGCGCTAGTGCTGTATATGGCCCGCAAAAAGGTGCAGATGATATCTCGGTGGCAACACTGGATCAAGCATTAAACCATTACCATAACGTGCTTGCCAGCGTAACCGGACACAATGTGAAGGCTGTACCAGGTGCTGGAGCCGCCGGTGGATTAGGGGCCAGTTTATTGGCTTTCTTAAACGCCGCACTAGAACCCGGCATTCAGATTGTGCTTGAAGAAACGCGCTTCTATGAACGGGTTAAGCATGCAGATTTAGTGATAACAGGCGAAGGGAAAATCGACAGGCAGACGATCTATGGGAAAACCCCAGTCGGCGTCGCGCAAGCTGCTAAACATTATCATGTGCCCGTCATCGCGCTGTGCGGCACTTTAGGAACTGACTATGAAGACGTCCTGAAACACGGGATAGACGCCATATTCAGTATTGTTAACGAACCCGGCCAACCCTTACAGCAGACATTACGAAATGGAGAGACATCCTTGGAAGCAACATCTAAGAATATCGCCAGCGTACTCAAATGGCCGTATGACTGACTGTCAGTAATGGGAAACCAGCCTCTTGCAATTCGCCACTGTCCCATCATTATTTGCCTCAAATATTTTAATGTCAAAATGTTTGACAACAACTTGGATTCAGATGCATATTAAAGGTGGATTAACACAATAGACGATGAATTGTGTGAATATAATCCGGAATAAAGATGATGTAACGGATTTCATTAAAAGTAACAAATCGCCATAACAAACAAAACGCATATGTTCGTATGATGGCGTAAGGAGGTTATAAGCATGGAAAAATTAATGGAAAACAAAGTTGGTGTTATTACCGCCGGCGGAGCAGGAATTGGACGAGCCAGTGCGCTTGCCTTTGCCAAAGAAGGGGCAAAAGTAGTTGTATCGGATCTTGACGAGGACGCCGGCAACGAAACGGTACGTCTGATTAAAGAAGATGGCGGCGAAGCAATGTTTGTTAAATGCAATGTCGCTGAAGAAACCGAAGTCGAAAACCTTATCGATACAGCCGTTAATACTTATGGAAGCCTTGACTGGGCCCACAACAATGCTGGGATCGGTGCCCCTACAGCACCCGTTACCGAGACAGAAGCCAAAAATTGGCGAAAAGCTATGAGTGTTACACTCGATGGCATGTATTACAGCCTGAAATATGAAGTTGCCGCTATGAAAAAATCGGGGAAAGGTGCCATTGTCAACACAGCTTCTACTGGCGGACTAGCTGGAACTCCCGGACTCGCAGCCTACACCTCTGCAAAATGGGGCGTCAACGGCCTCACCAAAACAGTTGCACTTGAATCCGGCAAAGAAGGTGTTCGTGTGAACTCAATTTGTCCAGGCATGACACGTACAGCAAGTGTTGACTCCTGGTCCAGTGAATCACCTGAACAGGCTAAAGAATTTGAAGCATCCATACCAATTGGACATATGGGGACACCAGAAGATCAGGCGAATGCTGCTGTATTTCTATGCTCCGATAAAGCAGCCTATATTACCGGCGTAAACCTGCCTGTAGATGGCGGCGAAACAGCCGAATAAACCAGTCGCATTGACCACAACTGAACAGTGCCCTTATCCAATGAGTGCCCTGACACCCCAAGTATTAGAATAACTCTAATGGTTGGGGTCCTTTTTTGCCTGTACGGCGTTAAGCTTAAAAAACTTAACCTGTTCAATTCAGGCTGAATGTATTAAACTTGTGATATATATGGAGATCCCTGCGGCGGCAGCGACATAGATAAGACCTCGGAGTCGCCAGCGCAACGACATATACTTCCGGAGCGATTTAATCGGGTTATTCGAACTTTGTTTGGTAAATGAACCTATCGTCCCAGTTGATTGCTATTGAGGAGGCTGAAGTGGATATTACATCCTTTATTATAAGCGGTATCTTTATTGTCAATATTATCTTTGCAATTGTCGTTATATTTTTCGAGCGTCAAAACCCAAATTCCACTTGGGCTTGGCTAATGGTTTTGATGTTCCTTCCAGTGATCGGATTTATTCTTTATCTTATTTTCAACCAGAATTTTTCCCGCAAACACCTGTTTTACTGGCCTGATGAGGAAAAAATGGGCATCACAAACCGGATTACTGAACAGACTGAAGCTATCAAGAATGGTTCCTTTCCGTTTAAAAACGAGGACAGTGCAGCTTACAAAGATAATATTTATATGCATCTTGTCAACAGTGGCGCTATTCTCACCCAGGATAATGCGGTGACCATCTACACTGATGGCCGGGAAAAATTTAATGCTCTATTGGCAGATATTAAGCATGCCACTGATCATATCCATATACAATATTATATTATTCACGAAGATGGTTTAGGAAAAGAATTGCTCAGTGCCTTAACGGAAAAAGCCAGACAGGGCATTGATGTGCGTATTCTCTATGATTACATGGGATCAAGAGGCTTATCAGCTAACTTTTTCAGTGACCTGAAACAAGCTGGTGGCCTGGTGGCCGTCTTTTTCCCGCATTTGCACCTTAATTACCGTAACCACCGAAAACTAGCCATTATTGATGGCGGGATCGGCTATATTGGCGGGTTTAATGTGGGAGATGAATATCTCGGTCTGAATGATAAGTTTGGCTACTGGCGGGATACCCATCTAAGAACACAAGGGCAAGTTGTCCATGCCCTGCAGACACGTTTTATTCTGGACTGGAATCAAGCTTCCAAACGGCATCCTTTCATTTATCAGGAGCGTTATTTCCCTGACACCCCAGAGGCTGGAAATGTTGGTGCACAGATTGTGGCGAGCGGTCCTGATACGGAATGGCAGCAAATCCGGAACGGCTATGTGAAAATGATTCTTTCGGCCAAAGAATATGTTTATCTGCAGACGCCCTACTTTATTCCGAGTGAAGCGTTATTGAATGCGGTGGAAATTGCCTCTTTATCTGGGATAGATGTAAGGATTATGATACCAGATAAACCAGATCATATGTTTGTTTACTGGGCCACCATGTCCAATGTCGGTGATCTGCTGAAAGCAGGTGCCAGAGTTTATGTTTACGAAAATGGGTTTATCCATGCAAAAACACTGGTGGCAGATGATACGATGTCATCAGTAGGTACAGCAAATTTTGATATCCGAAGCTTCCGGCTTAACTTTGAAGTGAACGCTTTTTTATATGATCAAGCAGCGTCCACCGAATTACGGCGGGTTTTTGAACAGGATATTCATCTCGCGAAAGAACTGACATTAGAGGAGTATCATAAGCGTCCAATGATGGTGAAATTAAAAGAATCTGTTTCACGTCTGCTGTCGCCCATTTTATAAGAATCCAGTCATGCTGTCGTTTAATGTTGTAAATGAGCAACCGGCTGTACTTCTCAAAAGTATCAGCCGGTTTTGCTTAACATAATCAATCACTCAGATGATTTAGTTGTGCCAATAACTGGGTAGTGGTCTGAGTAGTCGTTATACTTGTAAGTTTGTCCCCACGAAGTAACCGACCAAACTGGAGACTTCACCTTTTTAGTTTCTATCTCCCAGTGATTCGGCTGTGCATGATTTCTTTCAATAAACACATAATCTAAATGCTGCCCATTAAGATCTGGATAATTTTCATTGGCTATAGAATTGGATGTCGGATCCCATGTAGCATTAAATCCTTTATAATTATCCGGTTCACTAACATTCAAATTCTGCAGCATTGCACCATATTCATTTGTCTGCTTCATAGCATTTAAGTCACCGCCTATGAACACTACTTCATCTTCCGGTATATGTTTTTTACTGATAAAACTTTTTATTTCGTTCATTTGAGATGCCCTTATTTTTGCCGGCTCCCCCTGTGAGCATAAGGTTTCGTCTGTTGACTGAACATGTGTGCCAATGACATGATATGGCTCATTATTTTTCATAATTTTAATATATATAAATCCTTTATTACTTAATGCTTCGACACCGCATCCATCTTTAAACACATGCTGGATTTGTTCAGCAATCGGCCATTTACTTACAATCGAAACGCCGCCATCTTCTGAAGCAGCATGAGAATAATTGCCTGTTGTTTCATCCCAGCCTTTGGTACTTCTTCCTAACACTGGTGTTTGGTAAGGATATTGTTTCCTAATACCATCCAGCAATATTCCAGATGCTTCATTATCAAACAGTTCATTAAATATAATGACATCATGGTTTTGCACATAATCAGCGTCAGAAATAAGTTCCGCTCTTTGATTTTGACCCCAATTAGGGTATATAGCTTGTGACATCATATAAACATTATGAGAAAGAATTTCAAAATCTCCCGGGTAACTTTGGTTTGCATCTGCTTGTACAGCAGAATTTGCTAACAGTAATATCCCCGAAATACATCCAACAATGACAGTACCTAATATTTTACGCATAAATTAAACGTCCTCCTTCAATTTGTTTCTTCCCCCGGCAAAACGCTGAAAGGAACCAAATTATTACATGCTATGCTAAATAATTTGTTAATTTTATTTAGAAAATACTTAATAAACATGGCTAAACATAATTCTAAAGGTTTAAAATTTATTGTCAAGTTAGCTTGTTTTGATAAAATTAAAAGTTCAACTATAACGATGCCTCTATAAACCAAAACACCTTGACAATTGTTACCCAATGCATAATATAAGGCACCATTTCAAACAATAAGCTTAAGTGCACTGCACTGGACAAATTTTTGCTCGCATTTTCATTTGGCTCACAATATAACCTGACTCATGTTAGGAGGAAAAAAATGGAAACAGTTAAACGCATTTCCTTAGCACTCATCATCGTCGGTGCGATTAACTGGCTGCTTATTGGTTTGTTTCAATTTGACTTAGTAGCAGCCCTCTTCGGTGGACAAGATGCGGCACTGTCAAGAGTGGTATATACGCTAGTTGGGATCGGCGGCGTACTCTGCCTGCCATCATTGTTTGCCCCAATCGAGGGTGATGATTACAATTATAACACCAATTATGCCACAGAATTCAGTGAAGATAACGAGACATTTCGTGACAAGGAATAAAAACACAGCGCACAATCGTTGAATTTGATGAGACTGCTGCCACAATTTGGAGCAGTCTCATTTATTTCGTTCAAATGTTTAAGAAAAGCCTTAAAAGGGAATTACGTATAAGTAATTAGACAAAATATATCTGCGAATATGAATAAAAAATGTAAAATACTGTTCACATGGTGTTCATTTTTACGTGCTATACTGATGTGTAGATCTTATTAAAGGAGTGGGTGACGCATGGTTTATGAAAACAAACAAGACTGGCCGGAAAAATATGATATTAACAAGCTGGTCACACGTCAAAACGATATCCAGAAAATCATAGATGGCGATAAGACGTCAGAACGGCGAAATGACCGTTATGCCGATCCAGGAGACGAATTGGTGCTGAACGGACAAACCTTCGTTGTGGCTAATATTTATCCGCAAAAACTTAAAACCATAACCGATGAAGAAGCAAAACAGGAAGGCTATAGCAGCCTGGAAGAATATAAAGACGCCATCAATTCAATTCACGAAGGTGAAGTATGGGAGCCCGAAGGCGTTATCTGGGCACACGAATTGAAGAAACAATAAATTTGCGAAAAAGACTGCCTGATGATGGCAGCCTTTTTTTATTGCCATGCGTGGTATGCGGCATAGCAAACGCAAGAAATGAAAAGATTTTGTATGGACTGATCGTTTTTATCCAATAATACTTAAGAATAAGTAAGACGCATGAAAGGATGTCTACTATGTTAGAAGCGAACGGCGAAGAACAGGGTGAGCTGCTTGAAATCACGACTCAGAAAACAGCAACTCAAGAGGACTTGCAGAAATTCAAGGATGCACTGAAAGCAAAAACACTGCAAGAGGAACCGGTCAATATCCTATTTATTTTTAAGAACATCGACGGCAATACACCAAAAGCAGTCATGGAAGCACTCAAGATTGTTCTTTATCTGAATAGCATCAACAAGAGCGCGATCGTAGCTGATGAGACGTTCACTGGTATTGACGAAACGATTCAAAAGCTCATTCCCAGTGTCGAATTGAACCAGTACCCGTTAGAAGAATTGGAAGACGCCAGAAATTGGCTTCGTGCGTAAGGGACGAGCAGGTACAAACAGCCAAAATGACGCTTGCCTGTCTAATCGCTCCGGAAATAAACATCGCTTTCCGCAGGCGGCTGGTGAGACCCCATTCCGGGGGTCTTACCTAGATCTGTCCGCTTATTTCAAATGGCATACGTCTTTGACTCGTTTTGTTCTATCCTAGTGATTCTGAAAAAAGCTGTTAACCAGTTCATCGGACACATCAGACAGCTGCCGGTAATCATATTGCGGCGCTTGATCTTTATCAATGAGAACCGAACGAACACCCTCGAAAAAATCATTATGCTGCATAAAGTTTCTCGCTAGCGTGCGGTCCACTTCCAGACAGCCGCGCAAGTCATTCGTTTCGCCCTTTATCAGCTGTGCGAGGGCTACTTTCAGCGACACAGGTGATTTGCTTAACATCGTATCCATTGTTTCGCGTGCAAATGGTGTATCTGCCTGATCTAAGGCAGCAACAATCGTCTCGACGGACTCAAACGCGAAATGGGCATCGATTTCGGTTTGCAATTCAGCCAAAGTGGCAGGCTGCTCAGGCTGCATGGAATAAGACTGCAAAAGATTGTCCAGAATTTCATCCCGGTTTGGCCGGTGCCAATTAGTGACTGCTATAGCGTGCTTAAGATCATCAAGCTTATCACTTGCTATCATATAATCAGCAGCGTTTATATACAAAACATCAGCCGCCCTGAGCACCTGGGCTGTCAATGCGAGATAACGGCCGGTATAGCCAGGTGCTTGATTCAGAAAATAAGCAGCACCTACGTCAGGGAAGAAGCCAAGGTTCATCTCAGGCATGGCCCATTTTGTCTTTTCAGTCACAATCCGGTGACTGGCACCATAGCTCAACCCGACGCCGCCTCCCATCACGACGCCATCCATACACACAACAATCTGTTTAGGGAAAGAAGCCACTAATTCATCGGTCTTATACTCCACTTCGAAAAAACGCTCGGCTTCTTCTAATGCCTCAGACTGATTGATGGCTTGATAGAGTGTCTTCATATCACCACCTGAACTGAAGCCTTTTGATCCCGCTCCTTCCAGAAGAACAAGCTTGATCGTATCGTCATCCCGCCATTTCCGCAGTTTGTCACGCATAGGTATAAGCATATCAAGCGTTAACGCGTTCAATGTTTCAGGCTGATTAAGCGTGATTGTGGCAACGCCGTTTTCATGTCGCTGGAACGAAACACCATCCTCTGTCATAGTCAACACCCCTTTATGTATAGTCTATTAGTAATGTTACTACATTTCTGTATATAATGACAAAGGTTTATAAATAACAGTTATGCTTAGATAAGCTGACTAAGTGATAATAAAAAACCAGAAATGCCGTCTGCATTCCTGATCTTTTGCCCTGTGACTCCCTTAATGTTTGCCGTAATCCTTGAAAACAAAATATTTCACCATAAAAAAACTTGCCAAAAATGAAAGAAACATAGCTAAGCCTTTGGAAACATTATAGCGCAGCCAATTATTAGTATCGATGAGCTGCAGCAGTTCATTAGCACCAAGAAACACGAGGTTACTCACAACAAGACTGACCAGCCCCTGAACGATAAACAGTATACGCTGGCGGTTGCTTCCTTCAGCTGAATGCTTAAATGTGAACCGGGCATTCCAGTAATAACTGTTAGCTATAGCCAGCATATAAGCTATGGTGTTATACACTAACAGCAACCATTTAACGTCTGTATGAAATAAAATCAGTAATAAATTCAATGCCCCGATATCAATAGCTGCATTCGCAATGCCAACAGTACCAAACTGCAGAAATTGCTTGGGACCTTTCTTTTGTTTTTGCTGTGCCATGAGCATTCCTCTTCATTATTCCTCTTGTAAGTTTACGCCTGCAAATGTGGACGGATGGCAGAAGCTTAAACGTACTGCTGGTCACTTATCAAGCGGTTCATTCACTGCTGCCTTCTACTTACCATTTACAAGCTGGAGTGATCCGAATTATCTTGCTTTAACGTCACGCCCTCTATTCCGGCGATTGCCTTATAGTAATCAAGTACCTGCTTCGACTGAGCCTCCCAGCCCATTTCTGCTATATCGCTGCGCGCATTTTTAGCAAGGCGCTTTCGCAATGTCTCATCTGCAAAACGCAAGACCGTATTGGTAAAATCATGAGGTTTATCCTTATCATAAAGCAGTCCGGTGCGGTTATCCGCAATCTGTTCACAGGTCGGGCCGCTTTTCGCAGCAACAAGCGGCAGTCCTGAAGCCATCGCTTCCGTAATAACGAGCCCAAGTGTTTCAGAAGTCGATGGAAAGACAAACACATCCGAGGACGCATAGGCTTTAGCAAGCTCTTCACCATGCAAAAAGCCAGTGAATACTGTGTTTGTTCCTGTAAAATGCTTCTCAAGCGATTTCCGGTGCGGGCCATCACCCGCAATGGCCAGTACAAACTCATCGGAGGCATCCAGAACCGATTTAATTTTTTCAATTTCCTTCTCTGGAGCAAGACGGCCTACAAACAGAAGCAGTGTTTTATCAGGATTCCCATTCGAGAGCCTATCCCGCATGTCTTTATCATACTTATCGGGACGAAGCAGTTCTGTATCCACGCCACGTTTCCATACATGCACATTGTGAATATTCTGCTCAAGCAGCTCCTCTTTTACTGTCTCAGAGGTGCATAGGTTTAAATCTGCCTTATTATGAAGCTTGCGAAAGTACCACCACAGAAGACCTTTGAACATTGGAACGTGGTAGTAATCCGCATATTTGGGAACTTGCGTATGGAAAGAGGCGATCAAAGGATAGCCAAGTTTTTTGGCATAATGAACACCGGACATGCCAACCAGCGCCGGATTGACAACATGAACGACGTCAGGATCATACGCCTCAAGCAGTCCTTTCACTTGTTTAGTGGGAAGTGCAAATTTCTTCGAGCGATAGAGAAGAAGTGTCCTGGCCGGAACACCCTTGATCTCGACTCCCTCGAATTCATAGACGCCAAGATCAGGTGCGATAACCTGGACGTCATGTCCCTGTTTCTGAAAATAACGAATGCACGCTTTTAAACGCGTGACCACGCCATCGGTGGAGGGCACGAATGTTTCAGTTATAATAGCAATTTTCAATTACGACACTTCCTCTTTCATACAACAATTTGCCAAAAGCAAGTCTTTATCAACTATATTTTGATCCCGCAAGTAACGGACGGCAAAACGATACAGATGCCGATCGCCTTTTGTATCAGTGCGGCATAGGCATTAATGTTGGAATGCTACGTTATTTCCAGGATACTTGCGGCATAATATTTTTCTGAATAACGCGGTTTTCATGCTGCATGACTGTACGGAGTATTTCCCTGACCACGTCATCATCCAGCAAATGCGGTTCAAGACCGAGATCTTTCAATTTCGTATTAGCCGCCTCAAAGAAATGTTCCTCCTCTTCAACCCGCGGATTGTCAAGATGAGCCACATTTGGTTTGAGACCCTCTTCCTGAGCGACTTTCTGCACTTTTTCAGCTAGTTCACTAACAGAAAATTCTTCCGTGAATTGGTTGAACACCTGAAACTCGCCTCTGTCAGCGGGGTTTTCTGCGGCAATCTCAATACAGCGAACCGTGTCCTTAATGTTTAAAAAGCCGCGTGTCTGTCCCCCTTTTCCGTAAACCGTCAAATCATGGCCGGCAGCCGCCTGTATGATAAAGCGATTAAAGGCCGTGCCGAAAACAGCGTCATAATCCAAACGGTTAGTAAGAAGCGGATCCATTTTCGTTTCGTCAGTGTCAAGGCCGTACACAACACCCTGATTCAAATCGGTCGCCCGGATACCCCAGATTTTACAGGCAAAGGTAATATTGTGACTGTCATGCACTTTGGAAAGGTGATAAAAAGATCCCGGCTGCTTTGGATATGGCAGCGTATCTTTTCTGCCTTTATGCTCAATCTCAATGTAGCCTTCTTCAATCGGGATGTTCGGCGTTCCATATTCTCCCATTGTGCCAAGCTTAATTAAATGGCAATCCGGTACGATCTCCTTGATGCCATACAAAACGTTCAGCGTTCCTGTCACATTATTAGTCTGTGTATATACGGCATGCTCGCGATCAATCATGGAGTAGGGAGCCGAGCGCTGTTCAGCAAAATGCACAAACGCATCAGGCTTCTCAGTCAAGAGAACCTCCCGTAAAAAGTCATAATGGGTCAAATCGCCCTTATACGTTCGGATGTCATTACCAGTCATTTCCTTCCATTTGGCCACACGATCTTCAAGTGAAGCAATAGGTGTAAGCGAATTGGAATGAAGTTCGTTATCCATCTCTCTTCTCACCATATTATCAATAACAGCAATATCATGGCCCTGCTTTGATAAGTATAAAGCAGTCGGCCATCCACAAAAGCCGTCTCCCCCTGCTACTACAATTTTCACATTATTGCCTCCATTTTAGCTTTATAGTTATTATGCCCGGTACTATCCATAATAAACAAGGTACAATGATATACATACTTCCACAAAATATAATTTCATATAAAAGTTATCATAATTACATGCTATTTTACAAATAAGAGTTAAGTCAAACAGACACATGACTGGTATATGAGCAATGAGCACGCGTAACACCATGACAAATACCCCTTAGGCATCGAGAGAAAAGTTTCACGCTGCTTAAGGGGCATACTTTCTATGTGCGACTGCGTCATGACATTAATAAGCAATGCCTGCGCGGCTTTGACTATACTCGGAACTGGCAATTTGCGAATAAACAAACGCCGCTGCATCTGGTACTGTAATTTTTTGTCCGTCTTCAGGCAGCCAGTTTTTTCGAACACGGTAGTTGCCGTATTCATCGCCCGCAGGTAAATAGGTCGGGCAGACGATCGTCCAATCAAGATCGGACGCCTTAACATGACGATAGGCAGCCAGATGATCCTCAGCCGCGGTTGTTGTTTTGCGTTTGGATTCATTTGCCTGAAAGCGGTATAACCCTGGATCGTTCCTGCTGTTCAAGATACCGGCTGTGCCGACCGTTATAATCCGTCTCACCGCATGTTTATCCATAAGGCTGATCAATGATGGTGTCACGCGCGACAGCGTATTATTTTTATCAGTTCCCAGGGCGCTCACGACGCTATCGACAGGAATGGCTCTCATAGCCCTTTCCAAATCAGCGCTCTGAAGCACATCGCCTTGTATCGTATATAAATGCGGACTGGCTGCGTTTAATTTCGCCTGTGACCGGACCAGTGCCACAACCTCGTGACCATCATCGAGTGCTCTCTGAAGCAGTTCTGATCCCACGCGTCCAGTTGCCCCTAATAGCAGTATATTCATATCTTATCCTCCCTGAATAATTGGCAGCATTCCCTGTATTAGTCGATTCACTCAATCTTGGCTAATTCTTCAGTCATGACATCATATGGCATTGGACCTCTGACCTTGAATTGGATACGGCCATCTGAATTAATCATATAAGATGTCGGATAAGCGCGAACTTTATATTTCTCGGCAACATCGCCATCTTTGTCCATCGGTTTCGGGAAGCTCATCTCATAATTATCAACAAAGTCACGAACTTTTTCTTGACTCTCTTCCGAACGCGTCAAATTTACGGCTAAAATTTCGACATCTTTATTATCATAAAGTTTTTGCAGGTCAGGTATCTCATCCCGGCACGGTGCACACCAGCTTGCCCAGAAATTAACGATAACACGCTCGCCCTGATAATCGGAAAGGCGGACCGCATCTCCCTTCAGGGTCTTCAGCTCGAAGTCAGGTGCCAGATCACCTTTGGACAGTCCACCTTCATCAGACTCATCACCAGCAGTCTCGCCGCTGGAAGATTCGCCGGTATCCTCTTCTTTATCAGCTGTATCCGCAGCTGGACTGACAAAGTCATAGACAGCCCAGCTTGCCATGCCTGCTATCAGCACAATCAGTACGGCTTTTTTCATTGATGACTCCTCCAAATTATCCTAATTGTGATAACCATGTACCTTCTACCAGTTCAAGCAAAAACTGGGTAATACGCGGCATTAGACCAAAGAATAGGATTAAGCCCATGATAATCATAATAGCGCCGCCTATTTTCATGATAATACCACTGTGCCGGACAATCCACTTCGTCGATCCCAGGAAGAAGGTCAACACGAGAAACGGCAGTGAAAATCCGATGACATACATAATTGTGTAAAAAATGCCCTGACCTGGATTACTTGCAGCCAGAAGCAGAATCGATGCAAAAATCGGACCTATACACGGTGTCCAGCCCGCAGCAAAGCCAAGACCAACAAAAAATGTTCCTGCATAACCAACGCTTTTTTTCGAATATTGGAATCGCTTTTCTTTCATTAGGGCTGGAATGTTAATCCACCCTGCCACAAACAATCCCATAACGATAATGAAAATCCCTGCGATGCGCTGTATGAACAGGCCGGAATCACCCATTAATAAGTTTTTGATCCATTCCCCCAAAAAGGATGCGCCAGCACCCAGACTGAGGAAAACCAGTGAGACGGCCAATAAAAAGAATAACGCGTGCATTAATAGCTGGCGGCGGATTTTGGCATTCTTCTCGCCTTGCAGTTCTTTGACACTAATACCCGTGATATAAGACATATACGCAGGGAAAATTGGCAGCACACAGGGCGATAAAAATGACAACGCGCCGGCCCCTGCCGCCAGAAGCATACCTGCAATCAACATCGTATCGGCATCAATTCCACCCATGTTCATCCCTCTTTCTATCCTGAACTAACGCTCTTGAAAAACGTGCTGTTCACTTATGTAATTGCTATAATCAATCTGAACAGTTTAGCCATTTTAATGGTTCCCATCTTTTATCATACAAGGTCTGTGTTAAAATTTGATGAAAAGAATTGTCTATTTTGCAACGATAATATGACAATTCATTATAAGGCCATACTAAAACGATCACAGAAAGAACTGCTGCTTGAATTTTGAGATAAACATTCTCTAAATAATCATAGCATAACTGGAGACTGCGGTCACATGAAGCAGAAACATGCTATAATAAACTAAACCGTTATACGTGTTAAACAGTATTTTGTCACCTGTCATTAAACTACAATGATAAAAGGGAGTCATTTATGAAACGTTCACAGACGAAACATGAAACATTACAACAGACAAATGAGCAAATATTAAACGCTGCCCAGCAGTTATTCATGGAAAAAGGCTATCGCGCTGTGACAACACGGGATATTGCTGCCAAATGCGGCATATCACAGCCTGCACTGTACTATCATTATCCCAACAAACAGACCTTGTACATTGCGATGCTTGAGATGTTTGTTTCGAGTATCCAGTCAAAATTGGAAGCCATTTCTGAAGAAACAACGGCTAAACGCTTAGAAACCATGCTTGAAGTATTGTCAGAGGAGCATCCGACAAGCATCATGATGATGATTCATGATATTTTTGTAGAATTCAGCGAGGATAATCAGCGCTATATTTATTTCCTCTGGAAGCAAACATATTTAGAACCATTCGTTCGTATATTTGAAGAGATGAAACTGGATAACTTATTAAGAGATACGATCACGCCTGATGCAGCTGCACGTTTCTGTTTATTAACCGTCGGGCAAGACATGTCAGCAGGCGGATCCAAGGAGTCGGATTCTCTGACCGGCAGGTATGCCTCGCTTGTTGACCTCATATTACATGGGACACAAAAGCCTGACTAAACCAGCATCGACTAGCGTGTTTTAAACTTAGCAGCAGTTTATCAATTGATAAGTACTCAGCATTATGATATGTTTATAGGCACTTCTTTATAAATGATCTGAGTATGACTTTTTGTATGATTCGCTTATCAAATGATAAATGAATCTGATTTTAAGCAAGGGGGAGGTTTCATGTTCTTAGCATGGAAGGAAATTAAGTATAACAAACTGCGCTACGCCCTGATAATGGGGATTCTGGTACTTGTCTCGTATCTCGTGTTCGTTTTATCGGGACTCGCCAATGGGCTGGAGCAGTTAAATCGGGAGGCTGTTGACAAATGGGACGCAGATGGCATCGTCCTGACAAAGGAATCTGATAAACGACTTCCCCGTTCCACAATGAACGAAGATACTATCAGCAGTGATATGTTTGATGAATCAGCGGCAATAGGTCAGCTAAGTGCGATTGCCAGTGACGGGGATCATAAATCCAATGTCTCGCTCCTTGGTCTTCAGCAGGACGCCTTTATTGCACCTGACGTTACTAAAGGCAAAGCGTTTGCAAAAGAAGGCGAGGTAATTGCGGATGACTCATTACTGGATGAAGGATTTTCGATTGGCGATGAACTAAACATATCATCATCCGACGAGACCCTGACAATTACAGGCTTGACTGATAATGCCCGCTTTAATGCAGCACCGGCTTTATACACAGACTTTGGAACAATGCAGCACGTGCGTTCAGGAGAAGTTCGCGACAGCCAGGGTATGCCGGTTAACGGTTTTGTTGTTCGTGACGATCATTTAGACGATGTTTCAGTTGCAGATGACGCACTGGAAGTTGTGGGTATCCCAACGTTCATTGAGAATCTTCCAGGCTATACGGCACAAAATCTGACGCTCACCTTTATGATTTATTTTCTATTTATTATCTGTGCTGTCATTTTAGCTATTTTCCTATACGTCCTGACGATTCAGAAAATCAGTATGTTCGGGGTTATGAAAGCCCAAGGCATTCCTGGCCGGTACTTGGCCAATTCCGTCATAATCCAGACGTCTCAACTCGCGCTGGCCGGGGTTGTGACCGGTTTTCTGCTGACAATTGTGACCGGATTCTTTTTACCGTCCGCCGTCCCGATCCAATTTGATTATTTAACCATGCTGCTTTACGGAATGGTTTTGATTGCCGTATCAATAGTCGGTACTTTTATTTCAGTCCGGACAATTGCCAAAATAAATCCATTGCAAGCGATAGGAGGTTAAAAGATGCCAGCACTCGAAATGCATAACGTCGATAAAGTTTTTGGCTCAGGCCGTACCGTCGTTGAGGCCTTGAAACAGATTGATTTCACAGCCGAAAGCGGTGAACTGATTGTGGTGATCGGCCCATCAGGATCCGGCAAAAGTACTTTTCTGACAATCGCTGGCGGGCTGCAGTCACCCAGTCACGGTGAAGTGACCATTAATGGACGCAACGTAACACAGCTTACAGAAAAGAAGCGATCACAGATTCGTCTGCAGGAAATCGGCTTTATCCTGCAGGCATCCAATCTGGTCCCCTTCCTGACAGTTGATGAACAAATGGAATTGCTGGATAAAGTAAAGTCACATAATCTTTCTAAAGAGGCTTTGCTGGATGTCTATCAGTCACTGGGAATTGAATCGCTGCGAACCAAGTATCCCTCTGAGTTGTCCGGTGGTGAACAGCAGCGTGTTGCGATTGCCAAAGCCCTGTACGGAGATCCCAGCATCCTTTTGGCTGATGAACCGACCGCTTCGCTGGATTCCGAGCGGGCGTTTGACGTGATGAAAATGCTGCAGGATTTAAGCCAGAAACGCAATAAGACAACACTTGTCGTGACCCATGACACCCGGCTGCTTGAATATTGCGATAAAGTTTATGCGATCACAGATGGTGACATGCATTTGCAGCAGCAGCGTGCCGAGGAGAGCTGATGAGCCTCCTCGTGCTCGCACTCTGGGGTCTCACCGTTGCTTCTCCCCCCCCTCATGTTAACGTCACTCAGCTTTAGAATTAATCATTTCTCTTATGTCTCCTTTTCTCGTATAAATCTGGATTACATATAAATGACATGAACGACGGCATATAACAGCGGAATTGTGATGATACTGAACATACTGGAGATCATTACCCCAATTGAGGCAAAATGGGCATCTGCCGCGAATTTTTGTGCATAAAGCGACATCGTGGGAGCAGAAGGCATACCAGCTGTGAGAACAGCTACCAGAAGCAGCGAAAACGGAACCGAAAACAGGCTGAATGGCAGTAAAAGCAGCGGAATAATGAGCAGTTTTGCCGCCCCTGCCAGCCAGAGATATTTATCTTTCACCATAAAGGCAATGTCGCGATACGTTATGCCGGCGATTAAGCTGCCAATCAAAATCATCGACAAGGGTACGGTCGTTTTTCCGACACTTTCCAATGTGCTGGCTATGAAGCCGGGCCAGCTGACTGGAAGCAGCAAAACCAGCAGGCCGGTTAGCGTAGCGAGTATACCCGGGTTGCGTACGAGCCTTCTCCAGTTCACCTGCTTTTTGTCCTTTGTGAATAAGTAAATACCATATGTCCATATGAGGATAAAATAAATGATATTAAACAGTGTTAAATAAACAATCCCTTCTTCCCCGAAGACTGCAAATATCACCGCAAAACCAATATAGCCTTGATTGCCAAATATGATCAGACCTTCATAAACACTTCCTTTGCGGGCTGACAGATCGGAGTGCCGCCGCATCCATCTGGCCAGACACACAGCCACCAGCAGGATATAAGCTGACATCCCCAACAGTAAAAGAAATTCATTAATCAAAGCATACGAGAAAGGTATAGCCAGGGAGAATAAAATCAAAGCAGGAAGGGTGACATATAATATGAGCTGCGTTAAAACATGATCCGTTGCCTGATTCAATATCCCTGTTTTCCGAACTGTAAAGCCGATGATCCCAATTACATAAAGCTGGATCATTTCCTGCAGAAAAGCCCAGGCTGAATCCATAAATATCACTCCTGTTGTACTGTATGAACCGGAGTGACAAATGGTTTGTTGTCACTGAACAGCAGATTACTGCTTAATCGTCAATAACTGCTAACAGCAGCCAAAAAATAGCGTATACCCCTAAGTAGGCACCGGTGATCAAAAACCAGGGATTTAAAAAAATCGCATGAATATCTGTCATCATGACGGTGCCATTTTTTATAATGTCATGAATCGCCAGTGAAGCGATATCAACAAATATAATGGCGGCCAGAAGCCCTGCCAGATTAAACAGAAACAAGAGCCCGCCCCAGTATTTTTGTGTTACGTACATAACGACGGGCAAAACAATGCTCCCTGCAATCAGAAGCAGTTTCATAGCTGCATCCTCCCTTCGTAATATTTGCGTTTTTTGTAGGATTTCCGTTCACAGGCTGTTAATACAGATGTATAGGATTGCGCTTAAGTGAAAACCTATAGGTAACAGCTCTGGATAGGCTGAAATCATTTAATAATGTTGATACTGGAAGGAGTGCTCACATGAGCCAGCAGGACATAAAAGAAACCGCAGAAAAAATAATCGATGACAGTGCCGTTGGTACGATGGCAACTATTAAACAGAATAAACCGCACTCGCGCTATATGACATTTATTCGCAAAGGTTTAACACTTTACACAGCAACAAGCTCTGAAACACACAAAACAGAGGAAATTAAGGCGAATCCTTATACACATATTTTGCTGGGCTACGAGGGTGACGGATTTGGTGATGATTACGTGGAGTACGAAGGAAAAGTCTCTTTAAGCGATGATGAACATCTTAAACAGGAGTTATGGACTGATTATATGGAAAACTGGTTTAAAGGTCCAGATGATCCCAGTTATATTGTGCTCGAAATCACACCCGTTGCGATAAGGGTCATGAATAAAAAAGGTGTTGAACCCAAAACGGTTGAGCTTTAGCAATCTGATTTGAACGTATGGTCATCTGATTATCTGGAAAAACTAACAGTCACTAACAATCAAGGAGTAGACGCACATGCTAAAATTGGATACAAAGATTGAGGGCAAAAAGGCTTACTTCGGTGATGTATACCGGGCGTTTCGATCGAATGGCTATTCACTTTGTGGGAACTGGGAGTATGACCGTGGAAAATTCGACATGATTCTATGCCGTGAGGATGCTGAAACTATCTATGTCCGGATTCCGTTCGATGTCATCGATGGCGAACTCGACAGCGCTAAAGCCTACTTAGAATTCCGGACGCCTTATGTCATCAAACATGTCGTCAACACTGGATTAGAGTGGGAGGAAAATGCCTTGTTGTCAACAACAGGCTTCAACCAATTCCAGACACCGCTTGACAGAGATGGCAATATTACTGATAAAAGCCGCTGGGAATCAGCTGGCGAGCAAGAAATAGACAGAGTTGTCAATGATTTAGCCATATAACAGGACACCATCCAATCTGTTTGCCTGAGGGAGGCGCTTAGCAGCTGCTCCCTCCTCCCCTTCCTAAATACCTCATCGATCCGAAGAATCCATCAGCCATTAAGATGATGCATCTTTAGCCATCCCCAGCACATCATCTTTTAACTGCTGCAGCACATCATGGCTTGTCTCTAAACTTGTTTCCTTAACCCCAAAATAGAACTTAATCTTTGGCTCAGTTCCAGATGGGCGCAGGCAGAACCAAGCGTCATTATCTAATTTGTATTTGAGCACGTTGGCTTTTGGAAGGGTGATTCTGGCTGTTTCGCCCTTCAGCAAGTCATGACGAAGGTTCGTCTGGTAGTCTTCAGACGCAAGCACGCGTTTGCCGGCGACCGTTTCGGGTGGATGACTGCGAAACGTCTCCATGATAGCGTCAATCCTGCTCGAACCTGTTTGGCCTGTCATCTTTAGCGAAGCCAGATCTTCCTGATAATAGCCATATGCTGCAAAGAGTGCCATTAAAGCCTCGTGAAGTGTCATACCCTGCAGTTTATAGTAACCAGCGATTTCGGCGATCAGCATACTTGCCTGCACCGCATCTTTATCGCGAACAAAATCATGGATTAAGTAGCCGTAGCTTTCCTCATACCCGAGCAAAAACTGCTGTGATTTTGTCTCATGGAACGTTTCAATCTGTTCAGCAATATATTTAAACCCGGTTAAGGTATCAATCGTTTCAATGCCATGGGCGCTGGCAATAGCACGTCCCAGCTCTGATGTGACGATTGTTTTAATAACGGCAGCATTAGCAGGTAGTTCGTCCTTTTGTCTTTTTTGGGTCAGGAGATAGTGCAGCATGAGTGCTCCCACTTCATCACCTGTCAGCACCTGATAAAGCCCGTCCCTGTTTTTAGCGGCAACACCCATCCGGTCAGCGTCCGGGTCTGTCCCGATCAGAATATCAGCGTCGTACCTATCACCATCACGAATGGCCAGTTCAAACGCTGCATGTTCTTCTGGATTGGGTGAGGCGACAGTGGAAAACTCAGGATCCGGCTCTGCTTGTTCCGCTACTGTATACACATGCTTGAAGCCCATCATCTGTAAGCTGTCTTTGACTAATGGGAGACCTGCTCCGTGCAAGGGTGTATAAACAATTCCCAGATCAGTTGCCGCTTTTTGAATCACATCCGGATTTTCTGCAACTGTCTGGAGCTGGCTAAGGTAAGCTTCATCTATATCCTCATCAATCATTTGCAGCAAGCCGCTGTCAGACAAAGTTTCCTTATTAACCGTCTGAACTGCCAGTTCATCCTCGACCGCATTCACCTTCCGAACAATCGCATCAGCCGTTTCTGAAATAATCTGGCCGCCATCAGGCCCGTACACTTTAAGGCCATTGTATTCAGGCGGATTGTGACTCGCCGTGATCATCACACCAGCCGCGGCATGCAAGTGCCGTACCGCGAATGACAGCTCCGGCGTTGGCCGCAATGACGCAAAGACATACGAGCGAATGCCATGATAACCGAGCGTCATAGCTACGTCAAAAGCAAAGTCTCTCGACCTATAGCGGCCATCATAGGCAATGGCCACACCTCTATCTCTGGCCGCATCCCCGTCATCATCGATCCAGCGCGCCAATCCTTCTGCTGTTCTATGGATTGTATAAAGATTCAGCCGGTTCGTCCCCGGTCCGAGCACTCCGCGAATACCACCCGTCCCAAATTCAAGATATTTATGAAAGCAATCTTCCAGTTCGTCTTCCTGACCTGCAAGTGCATGCAGCTGCTCCTTCATATCCTGATCAAGATCCGGCTTGTCCAGCCATCTCTGATAGGCTGCCCGCCAGTCTGTCATACCCGCCATCTCCCTTCATTAGTCGTTTCTGACTGTTAGTTTAACAGAAATCAGCTACTAATTGGGCTGTTCGGGCCCACCCGTCCAGCGAGAAGGTCGAACAGCCCCTATGTGGCCAATCGTAATCAAACACGATGAAAGGCGTTAATACGCGTTAATAACACCGCAGCCTATACGTTTTCCAGCATCGCCTGCCGGCTGTGTACGGTAGTCATCCGGGTTTTGATGAATAATGATGGACTTGCCGGTGACATCGCTGCTTTTAAAACGGTCAGTAAAAAAAGTCATTCTGGCGTGCCCATTATTGGAAAACAACACCGGAAAGTCACCTGCGTGATTACCGTGCGGCTGATCGTCGGGACTCCAATGACCGCCAGCCGACTGGTACGGATCTGAGTTATCCCCGATAGAACAAGCACCATCTTCATGAATATGAAATCCATGCGGACCAATCGGAGCCTGATCGTTTTGAGCTTCCTGATATGATGGCAGTCCCATGACCCTAACACTTACCCTCGTTCCGTTAGGCACATCTGTGAATTTGACATACCCACGCAAATTGGGCGCCAGAGGGCTTCCCTTAATTTCTGCATGGGCTCTTGCATTTGCACTTGTGTTTGCATTTGCGTTGTTTGGGCTTGGATATGGGTTTGGGTTTGGGATTGCATTTCTGAATGGATCATAATGGTACGTTGGATTATAAACATATGGATACATAGGTTCGAACCTCCTTATGTTCTCCATTCTATGCCGTGTTGAGAGTCCTGTGATAGCTGTCATGCTTTAAAAGAAAGGCAATAATTGCAGACAATACAGTATAAGAGCCCCGATCAAAGCAGTCACAGGCAATGTAATCACCCAGGTGACAATCATGCTCTGGGCAACACTCCAGTTAACACCTTTAATGCGATGAGCTGTTCCCACACCCATGACAGCGGTAGAGATAACGTGTGTCGTACTGACTGGCAAATGAACTAAGGTGGCACCGAAAATCGTGAATGCGCCCGTCAAATCGGCAGCCACACCGTTAACCGGCCGGATCTTCATAATTTTGCCGCCAACTGTTTTGATAATGCGCCAGCCGCCAATGGATGTTCCCAGCGCCATCGCGGTTGCACAGCTGACCTGAACCCAGAACGGCACTTCGGTCGACGTACGCATGCCCCCGACAATAAGCGCCATCGTAATAATCCCCATGGACTTCTGGGCATCATTCGTACCATGGGCATAAGATTGCACAGCTGCTGTTAGCATTTGGACACGCCGGAATTGCTTATTGGTTTTAGCCAAGTTGCGATTCTTGAATATAAGCTTAATAATCGAATATAAAATATAACCTACACCAAATGCGACCAGCGGGGACAAGATCAGTCCTTCAACAATCGAAATAAACCCGCCGAACTGTACCGCACCAAAACCATCCGAGGCAATCACTGCTCCGGCAATAGCTCCAATAATAGCATGTGAGGAACTGCTGGGAATGCCAAACAGCCAGGTGATCAAATTCCAGATAATAGCGGATATCAATGCAGCCAGAATCACGGTTGTCCCGTTTTCCAGATCAAATGGATTCGCGATGCCGCTCGTAATTGTCTGCGCCACGCCCGTAAACGTCAGCGCTCCAAGAAAATTCATAACAGCCGCCAGTGTAATCGCAACGCGCGGCGTCAGTGCTTTGGTTGATACAGCCGTAGCAATCGTGTTGGCCGTATCATGAAACCCATTAATAAAATCAAATGCCAGTGCAACTATAACGATCAAAACGACAATCACGAGTAAACTGTTCATAATCGTGCGATACCTCTCATCATGCGTTCTTCATGATAATGCTTTGCAAAATATTTGCGACATCCTCATAATAGTCGGCGATTTGTTCCAGTGTTTCATAAATTTCTTTGTATTGAATGACGGTTATAGCATTCGTTTCCTTCTGAAATAATTCTTTCATGGAATGGCGGTGTAAATTATCACAAGTACTTTCGTAATCTTTTATTTGAATAGCATGCTTTTCCATAGCTTCGAGATTGTTAGCAGCAAGTAATTCCAAGGCTGAACCAATTTCGCCTGCACATTTTTGGATGTAATCTGAAAATTGATCAATGTGGGTGTCGGATGAAAAAATCTGGTGAATGTCCATCAAAGCTGTGAATTCTTCCATACCATCCATGACATCATCAAGACTCATGGTCAGCTGCATGATGTCTTCTCGTTCAATAGGGGTGATAAAAACATGATTAAGATCCCGGAGAATATTATGTACCTTGTCGTCAGCACCCGACTCATATTGTTTCATCGTCGCGGCAAATTCCTGCAGTGTGTCAGCGTCCTGCACTTTAAATTCCAGAAAATAGCTGGTTGCTTCATTAAGATAACGTCCAAAATCGACTAAGTACGCCGCGAATTTGTCAGGCTTTTTATGAAAAATACCCATATCGACCCTCCATACAGGATTACGTAAATACATAATTCGACATGTTCGTCTGCTATTATACGCGATCATGCATGATATTGCACTCTTGAATCCAGTATAAAACAAAAAACGTGCCGAATTCTGACACATGCCGGTCCCCCTTGCATCAGAGACATTTGGGTGCACACGCTATAAACAGATTTTTAGCTAATTTGATCCATATAATTTATTATTGTGTCGGTAACAAATTAGGACAAAAGTGAACCTTCCCAGAAACAGACCTTTTGTCCCAGCTACAGCCAAAAAGCATCGTTCTGATTAAAAGCTGCTTTTTTAGGGTATAGTTGATAAATATATCCCATTCTCAGGAAAGGATGAGAACATGAAAATCTTAGTTGTTGGCGCAAATGGCCAAATCGGAAAACATTTAGTGCAGTCCATTCAGGCCAGTGGCAGTCATACGGCGCGAGCGATGCTGCGAAAACAAGAGCAGGAAGCCGATTTTAAAGAACTCGGTGCTGAAACATATATCGCAGACCTCGAAGGTGAGATTGACGAGATCACCCAAGCCGCTGACGATGTGGACGCAGTTGTCTTTACAGCCGGGTCCGGACCGAAAACAGGGAAAGACAAAACGATCATGGTAGATCTGGATGGTGCAGTTAAAACCATCGAAGCCGCTAAACAGGCTGGTGTGAAGCGCTTTGTAATGATCAGCTCCTTTGATACAACACGCAGGGCTATTCAGAACGCTCCCGATTCGTTTGCTCCCTATGTCATTGCCAAACACTACGCAGACGAACACTTGCGGAACGCTGGACTTGACTATACCATGATCCATCCAGGCACACTGACGAATGACGCCGGTACTGGAAAGGTTCATACTGGAACCGCTGTTGACGCTGCTGACGTCCCGCGTGAAGATATAGCCAATGTGATATTAGAATCGCTCAAAAATGATGCGTCAATTGGCAAGGAATTCAAAGTAATCGGCGGCCAGACACCTATTCAAGACAGTCTGCAGCAGTTATAAAAATGGTGACGGCCTAATCCGAGAAGCCGCTTGCTGCATGTTTATTCGAAACATAATTGGAGGCTAATAATGACACAAGAACAGTTGCTATTAAATGAACGTCCAAACGGTATGCCAGATGACAACACCTTTAAATTCGTGGAAACAAACGTTGGTGAACCAGAAGCCAATCAAGTGTTGTTAAAAACGCTGTATGTATCGGTTGACCCTTACATGCGCGGACGTATGTCCGATACGAAATCCTATGTGGCACCGTTTGAGGTCGGCAAACCCCTGGATGGCGGCATTGTTGCTGAGGTCATTGAGTCAAAGAGCAATCAGCTGCAACAAGGCGACATTGTCAGGAGCAGCCTGCCTTTTCAGGAATATCATGTCCTGGACGCAGACGATGTCAGCAAAGTTAATACAAATGGCCTCAGCCCGAGTGCTGCCCTCAGTATTCTCGGTATGCCCGGATTGACTGCCTATTTTGGCATGATGCATATCGGCGAACCGAAACCCGGTGAGACTGTGGTCATCTCAGGTGCCGCTGGAGCAGTCGGCCAGGTTGCCGGTCAGCTGGCCAAACAAGCCGGTGCACGTGCCGTTGGTATTGTCGGCTCTGAGGAAAAAGCAGCGTACATTACCCAACAACTCGGTTATGATGAGGCTGTTCAATATAAAAAAGGCGATGTAGCGCAGCAGCTGCAGAATGCCTGCCCGGATGGCATTGATGTGTATTATGAAAATGTCGGCGGCGAAATTGGCGATGCTATCCTGCCGCTGTTAAATACATTTGCGCGTGTCCCGGTATGCGGGGCTATCTCATCGTATAATCTAAAGGATGGTGAACAGGATATCGGACTGCGCGTCCAGCCGTTCCTGGTTAAATCCCGAGTCAAAATGCAAGGACTGTTAGTCGGCGATTTCAGTGATCATTTCGATGAGGCTTACGCATTTCTCGCTAAAGCTGTTGCGAATGGTGATCTGACTTATGAAGAAACGATCCAAGAAGGCTTTCACAGCATACCGGATGCGTTTCTTGGTCTGTTTTCAGGTGAGAATATTGGTAAGCAGCTCGTTAAAGTAGCTGATCCATCATAACAAGAAAACACCGCTTGACTTGAGCATTCAGCCGTCAAGCGGTGTTTTTTGTTCTGCTTCACTAGTCATCCTTTGCAGGCTCACTATTATCCTTTCCACTCGTCTCCGTAATGGCACTTGACTTAGTTGAGCCGGTCGGATTGACATGGCCTTTAATCTGCGCCTGATAAGCAGCGATGTCATCCTGATTTTTATCAGCCGGCTTCTTGGGCAGGATCAATCCTTGCAGATCAGATTTATACAAAAAGAAATGCTGATCATCCTCGCCAAGCTTGATAAATTGATCCCAATTGAAATGCGTTATGGTGCCGTCTTTCTCCCGATCGATTCCCTCTTCCGTCAATGTCATGTCACACTGACCAATGATATGCGACAGATCCTGGTTTTGCATCTGACTTTTTGCCCGTGCCATGACTATTTCCACGTATAGCGCAGGAAACATAAACACATAGACCGCCGTAATGACAGCCCCAGCCATAGCCGATGTCAAGGTTACCTGAAATATAAACCAAATAGTTAAAAAAAGCAAAACGGCTGAGATCCATTTAAAATACGTTTTTTTAATATAATGCGTATATGAATGCTTGACGACATGTCGCTGCAAGGCCAGCACGTCGTCAAAGTCAAGCTGGCAGTGGATGGACATCGTATCCCCTCTTTCGTGTTTTAACAGATGGCTTATTTTAAGCTCAAACACCAAAAATGCTAACATGTCTTGTTGTCCTCATATTAAAGAGCATCGTCACAATACCTATTTTGTCAAGTCAATTTTCTGACTCAGGAAATAAACCATCATGCCGCCTATCGTCATCGATAACAGTTCACCCAGAGCTGTTGTCAGCCACGTATAGAAAAAAGGCAAATCAAACAAAATCACAAGCTGAGCGGCAACGGTAAACATAGAGAATGAAAATACAAGCGCCGTCATAACAATTTTCACAATGTCATGTTTGATGCGCCTCGTAAGGAAACGGCATAATAGCAATACCAAGAGGGTTGCTGCAGTACCGATTGGGACGTCAAGAACCCATGTAGGCGACATAAAATTAACAATCAGAACACCCATGGTGACAGCAATTACGTATCGTCTATTGTACAGTGCAAGATAGTTGAACATTTCTGATAAGCGGAGCTGTATCGCCCCAAAACTAACAACAGCCAGAAGAGATGTAAGCGTGACATATAAGGCGGTCACCAGTGCTATTTTTGTCATCTCTGACGCTGATAGAAGTGACGGGTGAAGCGAATAATCAATCGATTTATTCATTTGCAGTATCTCCTTTGTAAAATAGCAAACAGCTATTTTAGTCATAACTGCGGCCAAAGAAGCAGAAGTGCCGCAGTGCTGGGTTCTGACCAGCGATTTAACATTAAATGACAGCACTGTTAGGACTGAACAGACAGCAGACGTATTAGACTGTCCAGCCGCCATCCAGCGGCAGTACTGTTCCGTGCATATAATCCGCTTTAGAGCTGGCAACAAACAGCGTCAGATCAGCTACTTCCTGCGGCATCGCCCATCTGCCTGCAGGCGTCTCATTGGCTACCCAATTCGCCGTTTCGCCCTTTCCGGCAAAGTCAGCTGCATTCATCGGCGTTCGAATCGCGCCGGGTGCAATCGCATTTGTCCGTATCCCGGAGCGGCTGTAATCATAAGAAAGCTGCTTGGTATATCCTATAATCGCATGTTTGGACGTTGTATAGGCTGCTCCACCGCCGCCCGCAGCAAGTCCTGCGATAGAGGCCATATTAATAACAACGCCTGTCCCCTGTTCAAGCATTTGCGGCAGTACAGCATTCGTCACAGTGTACATACCTTTAACATTAGTATCCAGGACGGTATCCCACAACGCTTCGTCCGTATCCAGAGTGGGGGCATAGCCGTCTAACACACCCGCTGTATTCAGCAATATATCAATCGTCTGAAATTGCGACAGGCATTGGTTTACCGCCGCAGTCACGGCCTCCTTGTCAGCGGTATTTCCAATAAAATAGCTGAAGCGGTCTTTATGTAAAGCATCCAGTTCGTACAGACCCTCAGCTTGTTTATCAAATCCAAATACCCATGCACCGCACTCTAGAAATCGCTGTGCCTGGGCTGAGCCAATACCGGACGAAGCTCCTGTCACAAAAACCACTTTACCGTTATAGTCGTCAAACATAACAGCCGCCTCCGTTCATACCATTTCTTTGGACACGTGTCGAGACGTGATAAGCTCTGTGACAAATGCACACCTATCACTTCAATCCCGAGTCATGCGTCAGTCAACCATTTCCCAGTCATCTGCTAATATATCACACACTGCCGGGGTGAACATCGTATAGCCTTCCCCTTCGACGTTAATTAGCATATACGGATTCAGCGTTTCCCCCTCATAAGTGCTTTCGCCGATGAGTTTGACATACTGTTCAGATCCGCTCCAGCCTGTACGAATCACTTTTCCCCCTGCTTTTAAAGATGGCAGTATAGCTTCAAATGTCATGAATTCTTCCCCCCCTTTACTAGATTGAGTATAACACGTCAATGACTAACAGACATCCGCCTTTTGCCCAACATTCTTACCGCATTCTCTTTGAAATTCCGTATATAGATTCATTTTATGGAAATAACTATAAATGACTAGTATCAAAGAAGGTGATCTATATGGCGGATAAGGATACAGAAAATCCGGGACGTCGGAAATTTCTCAAGAACACAGGCATTGCAGCCGGTGGTGTCGTCGGCGGCTCACTGCTGGGTGGATTTCTGACGACCCAATTCACAGATAACGAGTCGACCCAAAAAGAAACTGAGAATAATGAATCAAGCTTCCAGCAAGCCCAGCAATTCTTTTATCGGCCTGAGGATTTTGCAGTGCTGAAAGCAGCTACCGAGCGCATTTTTCCCAAAGATAAAAACGGACCTGGTGCGATCGACCTTGATGTCCCCTACTTTATTGATCGTCAATTGGCCGGATCCTGGGGCATGAACGCCAAAGATTACCGGCAGGCACCTTTTATCAAATATGAAGCGGTCGAGAATGTTAAAGGAAAAGAACAAGAAAGTCTGCCGCCCAATCCTCAAGGTGCCCAAGGACAGGATAAAAAGCTGGAAACAGAGAATCAGCGCCATCAATCCAGACTGACACGCGGTGACATTTTTCTGGAAGGCATACGCAAAATGAATCATGTCAGTCAGAAACGTTTTGAGACATCCTTTGATAAGGCCGATAAAGATCAGCAAATTGCGATAATAAAAGATATCCAAAAAGGCACGATTGCCATGAACGGTGTGGCAGCTGAAAACTTCTTTATCCTGCTGCGGCAGGCAACACTAGAAGGGGCTTATTCGGATCCAATGCATGGCGGCAATAAGAACATGCAAGGCTGGAAAATGAAAGAATTTCCTGGTGCGCAAACGTCTTATGCCAACGTCATCGAACAGGATGAATTTGCAGATTTAAAACCTGTTAGTCTGAACAACTATCAGGGACACTAAGATCTCCAGGGAGGCATCACCATGGTAAAAACGAAAGATAAAGTGGACGCTGTCATTGTCGGTGCCGGCTGGGCCGGCGGTATTATCGCTGCGGAACTTTCCAAAAAAGGCTATCAGGTGGTCGGTTTGGAACGCGGCAAAAAGAAACAGCAGGAAGACTACATAGGCACAAAAGATGAGCTGCGCTTTTCCCGACGGTATGAAATGATGCAGGATCTGACGGAGGAAACCATCACATCCAGAGGTTCTTCTGATCAGACAGCTCTTCCCGTCCGGAATAACGAGAATGCCCTGTTCGGCAAAGATACCGGTGGGGCCGGGGTACACTGGAATGGCGTTAATTTTCGCTTCCTGCCTTACGACTTTGAAATTTACAGTCAGACAGTTGATCGATACGGCAAGAACAAAATCCCTGACGATATGACACTGCAGGATTGGGGTATCACTTATGATGAACTGGAACCCTATTATGGCCAGTACGAGAAAATGGCGGGCATATCCGGTGAACCCAATCCGATTGGTCCCAAGCGCTCAAATGATTACCCGAATCCGCCTATGAAAGATACACCACAAATTCGCCTGTTTAAAGACAGTACAGAGGAGCTGGGATACCACCCCTACCATATTCCGTCGGCTAATGTGACACAGCAATATAAAAATCCCGACGGCCAGACCATTAATGCCTGTGTGTATTGTGCCTTTTGTGAAACATATGGCTGTGATTTCGGCGCTAAAGCTGATCCGATTGTCACTGTTCTGCCGACAGCGCAAAAAACAGGAAACTATGAACTCCGCAATCAAGCCTCTGTCACGAAAGTGCTCCATGACGGCAATCGCGCGACTGGCCTGCAGTATATCGATACCTCGACCGGCCAGGAATACAAACAGCCGGCAGATATTGTTGTACTGGCCGGATTTGTTTTCACGAACACACGTCTCTTGCTGTTGTCAGACATCGCCGAACCCTACGATCCTGAGAACGGTACAGGTATTATCGGAAAGAACTTTACGGGTCATTTTAATAATATTACGTACCTTGGCGCACGTGGCTTTTTCGATGACAAAAAGTTTAATAACTTTGCTGGAGCCGGAGCGCTGGGGGCTACGATTGACGATTTCAGCGGCGATAATATTGATCACAGCGATTTGGATTTTCTGCATGGGTTTGAGATCCAAATACAAACCACTGGTAATCGCCCGATAGAAAATAACGCCGTTCCCAGCGATGTTGAATCATGGGGTGAATCCTTTAAAGATCAATCCCTGTTTTACACGAACCGCAATTTATATGTGAACGCCCTTGCCGGGTCATTGCCATGGACATTTAATTATTTGGACCTGGATCCCACATACGATGATGCTTACGGCAATCCGTTGCTCCGTGTGACGTATCAGTATACCGATCAGGATCGTCAGCTCAATCGCTATGCCGTGAAAAAATGCCAGGACATTATGAAGAAAATGGGCGCGGACACTATTGAGCCTGATGAGATTGCGGATGATGTATCGTTCAATAATTCCTATACAACCGGGCACTTTGGCGGTGGCGTGATTATGGGTGATGATCCGAAAACATCTGCTGTCAACAACTACTCCCAAATGTGGGATATGGAAAACCTGTTTGTTGTCGGCGCGTCATCGTTCCCTCACTTCAGCAATTACAATCCGACTGAAACCGTTGGCGCACTGGCTTACCGCGCTGCAGAAGGTATGGATCAGTACTTGCAGGGTGATGGCGGCATGCTGGTACATGGCACACAGAAAACCAGATATGCTTAACAGTTAGCGGAACACCTGTATAGAAAATCAGTTACAGGAAAATACTGACTATAAAGCGTGAAAAGAAGGTGATTCACATGGCGGACAAAAATACAGAAGATCCGGGACGCCGGAAATTTCTTAAGAATACAGGCATTGCAGCCGGCGGTGTTGTCGGCGGCTCACTGCTGGGTGGATTTCTGACTGATCAATTCATATCAGAAGACACGGAAAAAGAGAGCAAACAGACTGACAATAGACAGCCGGACCGGGCACGGATGTTTTTTAACCGATTTGAAGATTTCGTCGTGCTGGAACAGGCGACTGAGCTCATTTTTCCAAAGGATGATAACGGTCCAGGTGCGATTGAACTGGATGTGCCTTACTACATCGACAGGCAGCTCGCCGGCAGTTGGGGCATCAATGGTGACGATTACCGACGAGGGCCTTTCGCCAAACAACATGATAATCTCGAGTCTGATAGCAAAGCGGACTACGCCAGGGAAAATCGCGGTAAAATCTTCTTAGAAGGCTTGCGGCAAATGAACAGGACAAGTCAGAAACGGTTTGATACCACATTTGACCAGGCCAATGATGATCAAAAAAGCGAGATTATGAGCGACTTGGAGGACGGTAAAATCGAGATGAATACCGTTCCCTCAGATGGCTTCTTCGCTCTGTTAAAACAGGCAACACAGGAAGGCGCCTTCTGCGATCCGTTATACGGGGGAAACAAAAATATGGATGGCTGGCGCATGAAGGATTTTCCGGGCGCTCAAACCTCTTATAGAAATGTCATTGAGAAAGATGAATTTGTCGATATGGAACCTGTCAGCCTGACGGATTATCAAAAGAACAGTTAATAACCGCGGAGGTGAAATAGATGGCTCAAGAGTTAGAAAAAGTTGATGCTGTCATTGTCGGCACTGGCTGGGCTGGCGGTATTGCCGCTGCTGAGCTGACAAAAAAAGACTATCAGGTCGTCTCACTGGAACGAGGCAAAAAACAAACAAAAGATGACTTTGTCGGTACCAAAGACGAACTGAAATATTCAATTCGCTATGAATTGATGCAGGATTTATCCAAGGAAACCGTAACTGCCAGGAGTCATATAGACAACACGGCCCGCCCTGTCCGAAACAATTCAGATGCACGGCTCGGAACGGACACAGGCGGTGCAGGCGTACACTGGAATGGTGTCAGTTTCCGCTGGCTGCCCTATGATTTTGAAATATACAGTAAAACGGTTGAAAAGTACGGGAAAGAGAAGATTCCGAAAGACTGTACCATTAAGGATTGGGGCATAACGTATGATGAACTCGAACCCTATTATGACAAGTTCGAAAAGATGGCTGGCATTTCCGGTGAGGAAAATCCCATCGGGCCTGAACGTTCCGATAAGTATCCGAACCCGCCGATGAAAAATACCATGTCCATTAATCTCTTTAAAGAAGCGACCAAAAATCTCGGCTATCATCCCTACCATCTGCCATCCGCCAACGTGACCGAGCAGTATAAAAATCCGGATGGCGAGACCATTAATGCGTGCATGTATTGCGCATTCTGCGAAGAATATGGCTGTGATTTTGGCGCTAAATCCGATCCGATTGTTACGGTTCTGGAAACAGCTAAAAAATCCGGGAACTTTGAAATTCGCAATGAATCCACGGTTACCGAAGTCATCCACGATGGTAACAAAGCAACCGGGTTAAAATACGTTGATAACGCGAGCGGTGATGAATACATCCAGCCTGCCGATCTCGTCGTACTGGCTGGTTTCACCTTTACGAATAATAAACTATTATTGATGTCGGATATTGGCAAACCGTATAATCCAGATACGCAGGAAGGCATTATCGGTAAAAACTTTACAGGTCATTTCAACAATTTGTCCACCTATATTGGGGCGCGCGGCTTTTTCAAAGATAAGAAGTTTAACCTGGCCATGGGAGCCGGTGCCCTTGGCGCAACGATCGATGATTTCTCCGGTGATAATATGGATCACTCGGATGTTGATTTTCTGCATGGGTATGAAGTCCACTATTTCCAGCTGGGCAAACGGCCGATTGCCCATAATGTAGTCCCGCGAGGAACACCAGCATGGGGTAAAGAATTTAAAGACAAAAATCTGTTTTATCACAATCGCAACTTATTCATTACCCCGCAGACAGGCTTTTTGCCCAACCGATACACGTATATGGATCTTGATCCGACGTATAAAGATGCATTGGGCAACCCGCTTCTGCGTGTGACTGTGCAATATGATGAGCAGGATCGGAAGCGCGCGCAGCATGGCGTGGATAAATGCGGTGAGATTATGAAGGAAATGGGTGCCGACATTATTGACACGGACGGGGTGGCGGATGACGCTACATTTGATCATAAATTTTACACCGATCACTTCCTGGGCGGTGTGATGATGGGCGATGATCCTGACACATCCGCTGTTAACACATACTCGCAAATGTGGGATATGGAAAACTTATTCGTAATCGGCGGTTCGTCCTTCCCGCATAACAGCAACTACAACCCGACTGAAACGATTGGCGCATTTGCCTATCGTGCGGCAGAAGGCATGGACAAGTATCTGCAGGATGGCGGTCTGGTAACGTACGGCAAACAGGAAACCCGGCGCGTCTAATCACATGGTGCCGATAAGGCAAAGCAGCTGATTCTGTCTTCAGAGTCAGCTGTTTTGATGTTGACACTAGGGGATGCCCCATATAAAACATAGAGCACACCGAATTAAACAATGAGGCAGTTGTCATCGCTAAAAATCTTTCGTAAAAAAATCAAATCCGAGTGCTGTGGCAACACCAATAATGATGATCCATAGCAGAATCCCTGCGCCCATCCAGAGGCTCATCGCTCGTTTGGATGCACCCAGAGCCATGCCAATAAAGGCTGAGATATGGGTACCGATTAAAAATGGTCCCAGTAATGCAAGGCCGGGAACGCCATATTTCTGAAAAAACCTTACCGCTCTGAGACTGCCCTTTGAAGATTGTTTTCCTTTTGCCTCACGACGTCTGACATACCAGCGTTTTAATTTATCAAATCCAAAAATGACAACAAGCACTGATAACATATTGCCCGCAAATGCTACCAGCATAACTAAAAATGGCATCATTCCCCAGACAATACCGATTGGCACAACCACAATCACTTCCAGCCAAGGCACCGCTGCCCCTAAAAAAATCAGTAAATACTTATAAAGCAACAGTCTCACCCTTTTAGCGTCATTTTATCTCCCATGATCATACACGATAACAAGATTGCAGGGAAGTATAGCGGTACGGCTGGCGATTATTTCAGATACTAATCACGATAAAAAAAAGCTCAAGTACCGGGCAACAGGCACTTGAGCTGACTGATAGTTTTCCGTCCTAGTCGTTTAGTTTCTCCAGAGTCTGATTATATTCCCGTTCAATCTCTGGATCAGGGGTTGTGAACAGACTGACAACAATCGTTACAACAAGATTCAGGATGAAGCCTGGAAAGATCTCGTATAAGTCAAACAGACCGCCTTCCAGAAGGTCACCCCAGACGATAACTGTCAAAGCACCTGTCAGAATCCCCGCAACAGCACCGGTACGTGTCGCTCGCTTCCAAAACAAAGCCAGAAGAATAATAGGGCCAAATGCGGCGCCAAATCCAGCCCAGGCATAACTGACCAGATCAAGTACGGAACTATCCGGATTGATAGCAATCAATACGGCAAACAGTGCAATGAGCAATGTAGCTAGCCGGCCAACCCAGACGAGCTCTTTATCACTTGCATTTCTGCGGAAAATAGCCTTATAAAAGTCTTCAGCTACAGCTGACGACGAAACAAGCAGCTGAGAGTCAACGGTACTCATAATAGAAGATAAAATACCAGCAATCAGAACACCAGCCACAACCGGATTAAATAATATTTGGGAAAAAGCGATAAAGATTTTTTCCGGATCGCCGAGAACCTGCAGTCCGTCCTCTGTCGTTATTTCAATCCCCAACTGACTCAGCACCGATACGTCCTGAGTACTGATGAAGGCAAGGCCAATAAAACCGACAAAGATCGAACCATACAAACCCAGAACCATCCATGTCGTCCCAATAAATCTAGCCTTCTTAACATCTTTGGGCGATTTTAATGCCATAAAACGTACAATGATATGCGGTTGACCAAAATAACCCAGCCCCCAGGCGAGCGATGATAAAATAGCAATAACACCCACACCCTGAATCATGTTCAAATGGTCTGGGTTAATCTCTCCAACAGCCTGAACTGCTTCATTCCAGCCGCCCATTTGATTTAAAGCTACGATGGGGACGACAATGAGAGCAAGGAACATCAGGATTCCCTGGATAAAATCTGTCCAGGCTACTGCCAGAAAGCCGCCAAATAACGTATACGAAACGACAACCAGCGCACCGATCAGCAGAGCTGCATGATACGGCAAACCAAAAGACGCTTCAAATAATTTGGCGCCTGCTACCATACCGGAGGATGTATAAAATAGAAAAAACAATAAAATAACAAGTGCCGAAATCACTCTTAATAAATGCGACTTATCTTTGAAACGATTAGCCAAAAAATCCGGGATAGTAATTGAGTTATTGGAGACCTCTGTATAAACGCGCAGACGCTTGGCAACAAATTGCCAGTTAAGATAAGCACCCGTTGAGAGTCCAATTGCCATCCAAGCTTCAGATAATCCGGACGCATAAATCGCTCCCGGCAGGCCCAAAAGCAGCCACCCACTCATGTCCGAGGCGCCTGCACTTAACGCTGCGACACCGGGTCCAAGTTTCCGACCGCCAAGAACGTAATCCGATAAATCGCTTGTACGGCGATACATGACAACACCGATGATAAGTAAAAAGATCAGATAAACAATAAACGTTATCAATGTTGACGTTTCCACGTTTAATCCCTCCTTTTACTTCCAAATAAAGTTATGATAGACAGTATTATCAACAATGGCATAGGGACAAATATCCAAAACCATGTTGCTCCAGATATAGCGTATTCCATATTGCAACCCCTTTCATTTTTAGAAATTATAAGATTTCCGCTTCAATAAAAAAATAGCATAGGTTTGGTAAGTTGTGCAATAATCAGTTAAATGAAAAATATTAGACCTTGTAATGTCAAACTTTTCAAAAAACATTTAAAACACGTCACTACTCGAAGCTTTTTTTGTTCAAACGAATCATATCAGTCCTTTTTGACTAAACCCAAAGGTAGATTAAGCCAGGCACATATAACAATTCTATGCGCCTGGCTTAATAGTATGTGTACGCGTCAATTAACTGAACAAACGGTCGATCGTATCAATGGTTTCCTGGGTGAGCTGGATCTCGCCTGCACGTTTATTAGCACGCACTTGGTTAGCCCGTTTTGCGCCGGGAATCACAACATCCAGTGATGGCCGGGAAAAATACCAGGCAAGAACAATATGCGCTACCTCTTCGCCATAGTCATTTGCGATGTCACGCAGCTTGTCCACTTTTTTAATATTTTCCTGAAATGTTTCACCCTGGAAGCTCGGCTTGCTGGCACGGATGTCTGTAAAGGTGGACGTGCTATCGTATTTTCCTGTCAGCAGACCGGACTCCAGCGGAAAATAAGGGATAAACGTCATGCCATTTTCGGCTGTATATGGCAGCATTGCTGTTTCAGCATCACGGTTCAGTAAATTATACTCACCCTGAACGACATCAACATAACCATCCTGATTAGCTTCCTTCAGGTCATCCAGAGAAAAGTTGGATACCCCGATGGAGCGGATTTTCCCCTCATCGCGCAATTCTTTTAATGCGCCAACTGCTTCATATTTCGGTGTGTCCTCATCAGGGAAATGGATGTAGAATAAGTCAATATAATCTGTCTGCAGACGTCGCAGGCTATTCTCGACCTGCTGCTTCAAAAATTTTGGATGATTATTCATCACAACATCGTCGCCAACAAATTCGTGCGCTCCTTTAGTTGCCAGAACGACATCGTCCCGCTTAAAGTCTTTCAGAGTCTCGCCGATCAGCTCCTCGGAACGTCCTTTGCCATAAATATAAGCCGTATCCAGCATATTCATGCCATTCCCGACAGCTTCGCGAACCAATGCTTTTCCTTCTTCTTCATCAAGCATATTCGGATATATATTATGACCGCCAACCGCATTCGTACCAACACCTACTGGATACACACGGATGCCAGATTGACCCAATTGAACTTGCTGATCCATATGAATAACTCCTTTTTTAATAAATCATCCGTCAATAGGATCTTCCACTTTTCTCTGTTTATAAAACATGACGCAATGGTAAATAATAGCGGGGGACCAGCTTGTGAACACCTAAGTGAGAGGTTTGTGATAAAAAATGATTGAAAACGCGAATATTGAGTACAGTCCCAATGTAGACGTTACCATTCAAAATAAGCTGACAAAGGAAGATGTGCAGAAGCTCGATGATTTCTTTAAGGATCAAGTTGCCGACACGGAGAAAATTAACTTGCTGATCACAACCGAAAACTGGGAAGGCATAACTCTGAAAGGGCTGCTGGAAGATTTAAAAGTGATGAAACACCTGACGAGCATCAATAAGGCTGCGCTTGTTTCCGACAGCAAACTTATGGAGGCGGATTCGAAATTGGACCGCCTATTGCCAGGCGTGTCGCTGCAATTCTATACAAAAGATCAAAAGGAAGATGCTAAAGCATGGCTCTCTGAGTAAATTGACAGAAGGCAGGCACATGTACAAGTAAACACGTGCCTGCTGTCTTGCGTTACAATTCTGCTTCCTCAGAGCTCAGGTCATGTTCTTCTATGCTGGTCACCTCATTATCCCCATCAACAAACACAACCCGCGGTTTCATCGCCTCGATTTCCTCATCTGTCATCAGTCCCTGGCTTAAGATAATCACGAGATCATCGACTGAAAACAAATTGGCAGGCGGGCCGTTCAGACAAATCTGTCCTGATCCATCCGGTCCAGGAATTGCGTACGTTTTCCATCTGGCAGCATTCCGTATATTGGCGATCTGTACCATTTCATATGGTATAATATTGGCTTCTTTCATGAGTTTGCGATCAATCGTGACACTGCCGACATAATCCAAATCGGCTTCTGTGACGGTCGCCCGATGAATTTTTCCTTTACACATAAATCGTTGCATGAAAAGAACCTCCTAATTGATGACTTTCGTTTTGACCCAGCTCCGCCTGATTTATTCCGTCAGTCTGATAAATTCTTCAGCGTCTTCAGCCATGATGCGGATACCGCCTTCCCAGAAAGCTTTATTGGTAAGATCAACGCCTAAATGCTTGAAAGCGAGATTTTCCACAGTCATCGAGCCTGTATCCTGCAAAAGGGCAATATACTTATCTTCAAAGCCTTCCGGATGTTTCAGATATTCCGCATAAATTCCCAGGCTGAATAAAAAGCCAAATGTATAAGGGAAATTATAAAATGGCACATCATCAAAGAAAAAGTGCAATTTACTGCTCCAGAAATGCGGGTGATAGCTGGCCAGGGAATCACCATATGCTTCCTTCTGCGCATTGACCATTAATTCATTGATGCGCTTTTCCGAGACAATGCCCTTGGCCCGCTCCGTATGAAAAGCATCTTCAAACAGGAAACGTGTATGAATATTTAAAAACATTGCCGTTGCATTTTCCAGTTTCGTATCCAGCAGTGTGATTTTCTCATCTTTGCTCTCAGCTTTAGCAAGTGTTGCATTCGTAATAATCGTTTCCGCAAATGTGCTGGCTGTTTCCGCGACGTTCATCGCATATTCCTGATTTAACGCAGGCAAGTCTTTCATGACATAGCTGTGAAAGGCATGCCCTAATTCGTGCGCCAGGGTGCTTGCATCACTCGCAGAACCGGTGAACGTCATGAAAATGCGTGACTCTTCCCACTCCGGGAGCTGTGCACAATAACCGCCGGGACGCTTATTCGACCGGTCTTCCGCTTCCACCCAGCGGTTCTCCAGTGCATGCCGGGCAAACGCTGACAGTTTTGTACTAAAGCTGGCGAAATGATTAATTACAAATTCACAAGCTTCATCAAACGTGAACGTCATCGGCTGAACACCATTAATGGCGACGGGTGCCTCCACATCCTGCCAGCCGAGTTTATCCATACCGAGGACGCTTGCCTTGCGGTTAAGAAAATCAATAAACGGCTGCTTGTTCTCTTCAACAGCTGTCCACATGGCATCCAGCGTTTCCTTAGTCATCCGATTGTACTCCAGTGGCTCTTCTAAGTGACTGCCGCGATTATGCGCCTTCTGCAAGGTCAGCCGGTAGCCATCCAAATGGTTAAGGATGTCGGCAAAAATCGGCGCGTATTTGCTCCAGGCAGCTTCCCAATTATCAAATAACTGCTTGCGCACGTCAGCATCGGGATCCGTATACATCCGGTTCATTGCCTGTCCCACTGACAATTCCGTTGTTTCCCCGTTTTGATCAGTGAAGGGGATCGTCATGAGTGAAACAACCGTGTCATAAAGATTGCTCCAGCCAGCCAGACCATCCTGATTCAAGTCGGCAATAAGTTTTTCCTCACCGTCAGACAGCAGTCGCTCGCCCTTGCTGCGAATCTCATTCAACGCAAACGCTCTCTTATTGAGTGATTCATCTTCCAGCAATGCGTTCCAGTCCGCATCTGGTATCGCGACCAATTGTTTTGTAAACGTATTGGAAAGCTTTTGCATCTCACTCTCTAAATCCATAATCTGACCCATTACGACATCAGCATGCTCATCATCCATATACGCATCATGATACATTTGTACAAAGGTCGCAGCCTGTCCGATCCCTTTACCGATCGTCTCCTGCTGCCCGAGAAGCACTTTTAGTGACTCGGCGGCAGGGTTATCGCTCAGGCTGTAGTCATCAAGCATTGTCTGATAAACAGTAATGTCTTCCTTTATAGCCGATAGCTTGGTTTGCAGTTCTTCTGACTTGGTTCCCCCTGGAAAAATACTGTCCAGATCCCATGTCTCTGGGTAATTCATGACTGGTCACCTCCTCTTATTGGTCCATTAGTCTGCCTTTGCCAATTCATAGATCGCCTGGGCATAAATGGCCGTTGTCTTCAGCAAATCGTCCACGATAGCATATTCATCTTTTTGATGCATAACATCCTCACGTCCTGGGAACATCGCGCCAAAAGCAACACCACGGTCCAGAGCGCGTGCATAGGTGCCGCCGCCGATTGCCAGCGGTTCGCCCGTTTCGCCGGTCTGTTCCTCATAAACCTGCTTAAGCGTCTGAACAAGCGGATCATCTTTTTCAACATAAGCTGGTTTGGAATCTGTCATGTTCTCCATCGTGAGATCTTTTGCCGCAATGGCTTTTGTTAAGGTCTCTTTTCCTTTATCCATATCAAATGTTACCGGGTAGCGCATGTTGACGCCAATGCGCCCTTTCGATCCTCTTGTATATTGCATGACGCCTGCATTCATCGTTAAATCACCAGAAACATCATCAGAAACCGCCATGTTAAATGCTTCACCACGAGTCTGACCGCGGAATTCAGCAATTGTCTCGAGGAACTTTTTCCCTGAAGCATCCAGCGGCAGGTCCTGTAAAAACTGCGCGAGTCGTATGCCAGCATTGATACCGTTTGCCGGTTCGGCGCCGTGTGCACTCACACCATTCAGGGTGAACGTCATTTCTCCGTCCTCAGCACTGGCCTGTCCGTCCAGTCCAGCATCGGCAAGATAACGCTGATATGACTGTATCATGTCTTGTGTATTTTGCGGAGCCGTGATACGGGCTTCAGCATGGTCAGGCACCATATTGTAACGCAGGCCGGATTGGAATGTTTGTAAGACACGTTCATCTTGTGCAGCTTCCGCATCTGCCTGCAGCACCAGATCAAAATCAGATAAGCCTTTTTCTGCGAAGATTATTGGGAATTCCGCATCCGGAACAAAACCCATATCCGGCATTTCCTCTTTTGCGAAGTAGTGGTTAACACCCCGCCAGTCACTTTCTTCATCCGTTCCAATAATCAGACGAATGCGCTTATCGAGTGGCACTCCCAGCTCTTTTACGATTTTCATCCCATAATAAGCTGCTATCGTCGGCCCTTTGTCATCACTGGATCCGCGCGCATAAATTCGGCCATCTTTAATTGTGGCGCCGTAGGGTTCCATGCTCCAGCCATCACCTTCTGGGACGACATCAGCATGCCCAAGTATACCGAGCATTTCCTCACCTTCACCCATCTCCAGATGACCGGCAAGGTTGTCCACGTTTTTGACGGAAAACCCGTCGCCATCACCTAAATTCAGCATATAGTGCAAGGCATCTTTAACACCTTGGCCAAGCGGTGCCTCTGAGTCAGCCTGTTCTTCATTCAGGACACTTTTAATACTGAGAAACCCTTGCAGATCCTTAAGCAGCTCATCCTGCCGTTTGACAACTTCATCCATCCAATTGATTTTATCCATATCCTTATCACTCCTTCGTGCAGCCAGTCCTGTCATAAGTTAATACAACCTGGCAAGGCCAGCGCTTTCATCGTGTACCTTTTATTGTATCGCAGTTGTTCTTATGTTCAAACTATTTTCACTTAAGCCAGCCTTAATAAATTGAAAACGATTATCAATTACGGTATAATGTAGACTAGAATGAGTTTGAGCGATAGAGAGAGGGTTTGTCTTATGAATTGGCAGCAAGAGCCAGAGTTGTATGACATGACCATTATTGGCGGCGGTACCGCTGGTATGTATGCAGCCTATTATGCGGGTATGCGCGGCATGTCGGTGAAAATCATCGATTGTCTGCCTTTTCTCGGCGGAACCGTGACGGCTTTTTACCCGGAAAAAATGATTTACGATATTGGCGGCATCCCGAAAATCAGCGGCGCCGATTTTATCAGTCAAATGGAAGAACAGGCCTTAATGTTTAATCCGTCCATTATTATGAATCGTACGGTTAAGGCAATCGGTGGCAACGCTGATGCATCTCTGTCACTGACACTGGAAAATGGTGACGTGCATCATTCGAAGACAGTTTTAATTGCAGCCGGCCCGGGTGTGATAACTAAGCGAGAGCGAAAAGACGTGTATTTCTGCGATCCTGCTCCCATTGAAGCCTGGGGGTTTCCATTAGAAAGACGGCGCATACCCGTTTCGAACGACATGGAAACCCAGATGCCTCATGTATACGTAGCAGGTGATATGGCGGGTTATACCGGCAAGTGGCGGTTAATAGCCTCGGCTTATACGGAAGCTGTTACAGCAGTCAATCACGCTAAAACTTACCTTGATCCATCAGCTCCTGCTCAAGTGTACAGCTCGCTTTTATTAGATCCCTGATAAATGCTTTTTATGATTATTTTGTGATAACTCTTAGAGTGTCATTGACAGGACAGAGCGGGCAGATTATAGTACCATTAGCACTGTAATGAGAACTATTTTCAATTCACGCCCTTTTGATTATATAGGAGGTTATGTCATGGTCTCTGTAAACGCCGACAACATCGAGATCGGCTATGGCGAACAGCCGATCATTGAGAATCTATCTGTAGAAATCCCTCAAAATCAGATCACTACGATTATTGGACCAAATGGCTGCGGAAAATCAACACTGCTAAAAGCCTTAACACGTATTATCCCGCACCAATCCGGATCTGTTTTAGTTGATGGAAAAGACATTGCCAAGGAAAAAACCAAGGCACTTGCACAGAAGATGGCTATCTTGCCACAGAGTCCTGAAAGCGCCAACGGCTTAACCGTACGCGAGCTCGTCTCCTACGGCCGTTATCCTTATCAAAAAGGTCTGGGACGCTTAAAGCAATATGACCGCGAACTGATCGACTGGGCTCTTGATGTGACAAATATTTCTGCGTTAAGAAATGAGTCAGTCGATACATTATCCGGCGGGCAGCGTCAGCGCGTCTGGATTGCCATGTCGCTTGCACAGGATACAGACATGATCTTTTTGGATGAACCGACAACCTATCTGGATATGGCCCATCAGCTGGAAGTGCTGGAACTTCTTCAGCAATTGAATCTGGAACAAAGCCGGACGATCGTGATGGTGCTGCATGATTTAAATCAGGCGGCCAGATTCGCTGATCATCTCATTGCTATGAAAGATGGCGACATTGTTCAGACTGGTACGAGTGAAGATGTTATCCAATGTGATGTTTTACGCGAGGTTTTCTCGATTGATGCTGATATTTGCCGTGACCCAAGAACCAATAAACCTATGTGTTTAACCTATAACCTGCTTAAAGGAGAAAATCAGCATGAAGAAAATACTTGCCCTTTGTCTGCTCTTAACCGCGCTTTTGCTTAGTGCGTGCAGCGAGACATCAGATGATGATAATCAGAAAGATAAAGCTATGGACAAAGACCAGGATGACAAAGCTATGAGAACCTATGAATCTGAAGACGGTCCTGTTGAAGTCCCAAAAGATCCTGAACGCATTGTCGTTTTGACCTCCTTCTTTGCCGGGGATGTGGCAGCACTGGATGGCGATATTGTTGGCGTCGACCAGGGAGCGAAAAAAAGCCCTGTGCTAAAAGATAAGGTAAAGGATGCTGAGGTTGTCTCAGCTGAAAATGTCGAGAAGATTTTAAATCTCGATCCAGATTTAATCATTGGTCTGTCCTCGGTCAAAAATAGTGATAAATTAGAAGAAATCGCCCCAACCGTCACCTACACATACGGGGAGCTTGGTTACTTAGATCAGCGTATTGAAATCGGCAAGCTGCTCGGTAAAAAAGATCAGGCAAAAGAATGGGTACAGGACTTTAAAAAGCGGGCAGAGGATCTCGGAGAAAAAGTCAAAAACAACATTGGCGCAGATACAACGATCTCAGTTACCGAGAAATTTGATAAACAGTTTTACGTTTATGGTGATAACTGGGCCCGTGGAACGGAAATCCTCTATCAGGCTATGGATCTGAAAATGCCGGAAAACGTGAAAGAATCAGCGGAAGAGCAAGGTTATCTTTCTATTTCACCAGAAGCGATTCCAGACTACGCTGGCGACTATATGGTTATCGCTGAAGACCCGGGTGCCGACAATGCGTTTCAGGATACTGAGACATACAAAAATATTCCGGCTGTCAAAAACGATCACGTCATCCACGTGAATGCCAACGCATTTCATTTTAATGATGCGATCAGCCTGGATTATGAATTGAATGTATTCAAAGAGGCTTTTTTGGGTGAATCCTAATTTATCAAGGCGGAATGGGCGGGCTAGACATTCCGCCTTTTTCGTTTGCAATGTCCTATCATTCAATGATGCCCGATCTGTTCGGCCATCATAGCAAACACCGATCTTAACCTGCCGTTGCTTGTATAGCGAAAACCAGCATACAAAAAGAATTTTTGTATTTCCAGTCTGCATTCAGAAAGATGAGAGCCATGGCAAAATTCATAAAGACCATTCCCATGTTTTATAAATTTATCATAGCACTTGTCCTTTTGCTCGCCTCGTTTGGGGTGACTGCATTCTTCGGGGCGGCCGATACCACGATGCATGATGTCCTGGCAGCATTTGGCTTCCACGCAAAAACTGACGCCGCCGTTCTTATCCGCGAAATACGCCTGCCGAGAGAGACGGCAGCTGTTTTTGTGGGTGCAGCCTTAGCCGTATCAGGCGCATTGATGCAGGGTGTAACCCGGAATCCGCTGGCAGACCCGGGCCTGCTCGGACTCACAGCAGGAGCAAATGCCGCTCTCGCTCTCACACTCGCTTTTTGGTCTGGACCATCAACATTTGTGATTATGATTGCCTGCTTCATCGGCGCTGCAGTTGGGATGCTCCTTGTTGTTGGCATTGGCGGTATGAAAAAAGGCGGTTTGTCGCCTTTTCGGATTGTGCTTGCAGGAGCTGCTGTCTCAGCCTTTCTAGAAGCCATTGCAGATGGAACAGGTCTCTACTTTAAACTCTCAAAAGATGTGAAAATGTGGACGGCAGGCGGTCTGACCAGCACCGTCTGGCAGCAGCTTGAGGTTGTCGTACCATTTATTCTGGCAGGTATCATCATAGCACTGCTCTTTTCACGTCATCTCACCGTTCTGAGTCTGAACCAGGATGTTGCGGTTGGCTTGGGCCAAAAAACCACCTTTATAAAAACGTTCCTGTTTCTGGCCATCATTTTGCTTGCCGGTGCTTCCGTAGCTCTTGCGGGCAACCTCGCCTTCCTTGGTTTGATGATTCCGCATATTGTGAGGGCAGTCGTTGGACCGGATTATCGATTCATCGTACCTATGTCGGCAATTGCTGGCGCAGCGTTCATGTTATGGGCGGATACACTGAGCCGCACGATGAACGCCCCCTATGAAACGCCGGTTGCTGCGATTATCGCTATATTCGGGCTTCCATTTTTCCTGATTGTTATCCATAAGGGAGGCCGCACTTTCTCATGATCCGTACATCATTGCATCACAAACAACGCCTGATTTTATTAGGCTTTAGTTTATTAATCATCGCGACCGCTTTTATCGGAATGGGTCTCGGGGATGCGTCTCTCCCGTACAGCCGATTGCCTGCCGTTCTCCTGGGCAACGGTGATTTAAAAGAAAATTTCATCCTGTTTTCTATACGCTTGCCCCGGTTAACCGTCACACTTCTTGCCGGTATGGCACTGGGTGTCTCTGGTGCTATTCTGCAGGGCATGACACGCAATGATCTGGCCGATCCTGGCATCATTGGGATTAACAATGGAGCAGGTGTCGCCATCGCTGTATTCTTCCTCTTCTTCCCAATTGAAGCAGATTCATTTGTATATGTATTGCCTGTCGTTGCTTTCATTGGAGCTTTCTTAACAGCTGGATTGATTTATGTCTTTTCCTACAGCCGCTTCACCGGTTTTCAGCCGGTTCGTTTGGTTCTGGTGGGTGTGGGCTTTTCGATGGCGCTATCAGGGGTGATGATTGTACTGATCTCGACAGCAAGCCGTGAAAAGGTTGACTTTATTTCCAATTGGCTGGCGGGAAGTGTTTGGGGAACCGACTGGGTCTTTGCTGGTGCCATGCTCCCCTGGCTTATTATCCTGATTCCATATGCCCTATGGAAAGCCCGCCGTCTCGATATACTCAGCCTGGATGAATCGACAACCATTGGACTCGGTGTTGCCTTGGGACGGGAACGGTTAACCCTGCTTCTGGCAGCCGTTGCCTTGGCGGCTGCTGCGGTATCTGTGACGGGAGGCATTGCCTTTATTGGCTTAATGGCACCGCACATTGCACGTGCCCTGGTTGGTCCGCGTCACGGACTCTTAATCCCGGTCGCGACGCTTGTCGGGGGCTGGCTTCTTATGCTTGCAGATACAATTGGTCTTCATTTGATTGAACCTAATGGCATGCCTGCCGGTATCGTCACCGCTTTAATTGGCGCACCTTACTTCTTATATTTATTAATACGAAAAATTTAAGCAGACTCAAAAGAAGCTGGATTTAGCGAAGAAAATATGGGGAATCCTGCGGAAGCAGAGACTGCGCCAAAATGCCCGCGGACGTGGCGAGAACGAGGAAGCTCACCAGCGCCCGCGGAAAGCGGCGTCTATTTCCGGAGCAGCCTTATTGCCTTAACGCTAAGCAGACTGCTTCTGCTTCTTCTGTTTCTCCAGTTTCCGCTTTTCAGTCGCATCAACAACCACACTCGCAGCAGCATCCCCTGTCACATTCACCGATGTGCGCATCATATCCAGGATCCGGTCAATGCCGCCAACCAGCGCGATACCCTGCAACGGCAGATTAACAGCACTTAACGCCATTGTCAGCATAATCAGGCCTGCACCTGGCACACCAGCTGTTCCGATCGAGGCAAGTGTCCCGACCAGCACGACTGTAGCCATTTGTGAAATCGACAAGTCGATACCAAAATACTGGGCAACAAACATGGAACACAGACCAACATACAGGGCGGTTCCATCCATATTGATTGTCGCACCCAGCGGCAGCACAAAAGTGCTGACCTCTTTGGAAACACCAAGGTTCTCCTGAGCACTTTTTATCGTTACCGGCAGTGTTCCTGAACTGCTGCTGGTGCTGAAAGACACGGCCGTTGCCGGAAAGATCCCTTTAAAGAAACGGATAGGACTCATTTTGCCAAATTGCTTGACGATTAAAGCATACACAATGGCCAGCTGAATAACACAAGCTGCAAGCATTGCCAGAACAAGTTTAATTAACGGCAGCAATACATCGGCGCCATACTCGCCGACGACAGGCGCTAAAAGTCCGAAAACACCAATCGGTACAATTGCCATAACCATTCCGGTGATCTTATACATAACCTCTGCCAGTCCGTCAAAGAACCGCTGGACCGGCTGTGCCTTTTCACCAACAAGTGTAATAGCAATACCAATCAGTAACGCAAAAAAGATAATTTGCAAAATATTGCCTGATGCCAGTGCTTCAAACGGATTCGTTGGCACAATATTTAAGATCGTCTGAATGACACCATCCGTTTCAGTCGGTTCAGGCGCCTCTTTTCCTTCTAAGGATATATCTATACCGCTGCCTGGCGAAAACAGTTTCCCGGCAACAATCCCTAATGTAATAGCCAGCATACTGGTTACCAGATAGAAGATAACCGTTTTACCGCCAAGTCGCCCAAGCTTTTTCACATCACTCGTGCTGGCGACCCCAACAACTAATGTGGCGAGCACTAAAGGCGTAATAATAAATTTGATCAGGCGGAGAAATAGATCCCCAAGCGGCTGAACAACCTCCATCTTATCGCCGAAAATGATACCGGTTACAATAGCTAATACAAACGCAGCAATTAACTGCCATATAAGACTCTTTTTCATTTGTAGTCCCCCCCTAGTCTGTCTTTGGATGTTTCTATCAATCTATTACGTCATGCAATTTGGATATATGCAAAAATTAATACAATTCTATTTGACCAGCACTGCCAAATGCAGAATATCTCATATTCTACCGTATTATATTACATGCGTGCAACAATTTATGTCTGGAATTTAAAACGCAGCGATACCCATGAACTGGAACACGAATTCAATTTATTGTATACTTAGGAGTGGTTACATTTGTATTTAAGGAGGGAAGACAAGTGGCTATCTCGCAGCGCAACATGCCCCGCATGCATAAACAGCAGCAAATAAGAAAGCGGCTGAGACGGGCATTTAATTATCGCGTGCACTCATTGAACAATCCTTTTGTTCAATTGAATCCTTATCGGGTTGCACCTTTGTCGGCGCTTGTTCAATTTACAACAAAAAAACCGGCATCGATCACTTTAATGATTCATGGTGACACGCCAATTGAAAAAACAGTTCCAGGCTATCATACTATTCACCAGATCCCGATTATTGGCTTATATGCTAACAAACGAAACCGGGTTACCATTACCGCAACTACACACTCCGGGCAAACGACAACCAATACCATTCAGATAAAAACACAAGCATTACCGAAGGATTTTTTACGGGTGAGCGTGACTAACGCAGATAAAGAAAAAATGGAAAATGGGCTGACATTTATCGTGCCAAGCGCCCACTACGCTTTTGCTATCGACCATAAAGGCGAGGTGCGCTGGTACAGCAAAATTAATATCCGACAACTGTTCAAACCGACTGAAGACGGGAACTTTTTAATCTATACTAAGCCGAATAAAGAAACAAAACATAACCGCATCATAGAAACAGACTTGCTTGGTCAGATTTATAATGCATGGACCATCTATCCAAAAGAGGACATTCCCAAGACTGCAGTTAATACGGATGCGATCAAACGCGCCAATCATAATCTGCTTGTCACAACCCATCAGGAAACATCCTTGAGTGTAAAAGACAAACTCACCGAATTCAACCGGCATACAGGCAAGCCCATAAACAGCCTTAACTACCGGTCAATCTTTCCAGACAGCTTTTCAGAGGATGGCGGTGACTGGCTGCATAACAACGCCATATGGGCGGACAGAGAAGACGATGGAAAAGTGATTATGACAGCAAGACACCAGGATTTAGTCATGAAACACAGTTTCCCTGAAGGTGAGGTAGATTGGATTCTTGCCTCACCTGAAAACTGGCCAGCGTCATGGGAAAACACATTATTGACACCCATAGGCGATCATTTCAAATACCCGGGCGGACCGCATGCCGTTATGACACTGCCCGATCAGGATGGTAACCCAGAAACACTGGATATTCTGCTGTTTGACAATAATAACGTTCTCACACGTGGAGACCAGCAGCTTAGTCAAACGTTCAGCCGGGCTGTACAATACCGGGTCCATGAAACAAACCAGACAGTTGAAGAGGTATGGTCCTACGGCGAAGAACGCGGAAAAGCCTTCTTTTCACCAATTGTGGGCGACGCCGATTGGCTGCCGGAAACAGGCAACCGTCTTATTACATCTGGTTATATTCAAACAGGAACCGGCCGTTCCTCCAAAATTGTCGAAGTAACTGACAGCAGCGAAGACGTGTTCGAAGCAACGATTTATGGCTTCGCACCCGAAAGCAAACAGCACGTATACCGGGCTGCAAGATTTAAGGTACCAGGTACATAAACAATTCTGAATTGTTTATGTACCTGGCACCTATTAAAAGTGAGGTAGATAGTAATGTGGACAACAATTATCATTATTGCGGTTGTCGTGATCATTGCGATATTGCTGATTACGACTTACAACAAACTGGTTAAGTATCAAAATTGGGTGCAGGAAGCATGGAGTCAGATTGACGTCCAGCTGAAACGCCGTCATGATTTGATCCCTAATCTGGTTAATACGGTGAAAGGCTACGCATCCCATGAACAGGAGACACTGGAAAATGTCATTCAGGCGCGCAACCAGCTTGTGAGCGGTACACCTCAGGAACGGATTGATGCTGATAACGAAATCGAGGGGAGTTTGAAATCAATTTTCGCCCTATCGGAATCCTATCCGGATCTCAAAGCGAATGAGAACTTCCGGGAACTGCAGGAAGAACTGACCACAACGGAGAATAAAGTCGCCTACTCGCGTCAGCTGTACAATAAAACCGTCGCCGACTACAACATTAAATGCGAATCATTTCCAGCGAATCTTATGGCCAATATGTTCAATTTCCAGCACGAAGATCAACTGACAATACCGGAAGAAGAGCGCGAAGCACCTGACGTGAATTTCTAATGGAGGAAGCCTATGCTGTATGAACAAATCGCCCAAAACAAACGCAAAACAATGCTGCTGGTGACTCTATTCACAATCCTCGTTTTGGCAATTGGGTGGGCAATCGGGTATTTATTCGGTCATAGTCCCTGGACAAGCCTGGTCGTCACGCTGATCATTCTGGCCATTTACGTTCCTATCACCTTTATGTCAGCGAATTCTCAGGTCCTCAGCATGTCTGGGGCAAAGGAAGTAACAAGTGATGATTATCCTGAACTGGTAAATATTGTGGAAGAGTTGTCAATTGCTGCCCGCATCCCCAAGCCTAAGATCCATGTAATCGAGGAAGCATCACCTAATGCATTTGCGACTGGTATTAAGCCGGAAAAAGGGTCTGTCGCCGTAACCACGGGCTTGCTCGATAAGCTGAACCGTGAGGAACTCTCCGGCGTAATCGCGCACGAGCTGGGTCATATCCGCAACTATGATATTCGGTTAATGACCATTTGCATCGCGCTTGTCGGTGTGATTGTCGTCATCGCACAATTCGGATCACACATGCTGTTATTCAGCGGCGGCCGGGGTGACAATCAAAAACGCAATCCGCTTTTAATGATCGTCGCTCTCGTCCTGGTCATTCTGGCACCGCTTGCCGCTCAGTTTGTCCGGCTTGCAGTCTCACGAAACCGGGAATATTTAGCCGATGCAACATCAGTAGAATTGACACGAAATCCGGCTGGCATGATCAGCGCTTTAAAGAAAATCAGTGGTGACTCAAATGATGTGGAGCGGGCTGATGATGCAACAGCTGCAATGTATATCGACGTTCCCCGTAAAAAGAACCGAAAAAAACGCGGCAGCCTCTGGGCAACCCACCCTACTATTGAGAGCCGTATTGAAAAATTGCAGGAAATGTAGCGTAACAGGAATGATCTTGAAATCATCGGACGGAAGCGTCGGTATATAGTGAAAGACAGACACATGGCTGAGCCTGAGCCAGTCAGGAAAATCCAGCAATCCATCAAAGCTGTAAATGGTTACACTTGCCCGGCAAACTACCTTCTTATTTTAAATTCGCCTATTTTAGTGTTAAAATAATTAGGTAACCTAACGAAGGAGTGATAACGATGGGTAAACTGCAAGATAAAGTAGCCATTATTACTGGCGGTGCCGGCGGTATTGGCCAGGGAATCGCCACAGCTTTTGTTAAAGAAGGAGCAAAAGTTGCGATTTTAGACCTCGATGAGCAGTCCGGCCAAAAAGTTGTCGAGCGACTGCAGAAACATCAGCCGGAATCAATGTTCATTCAGGCTGACCTGGCCAATCATGATAAGTTAAAAGACATTGTCGACCAGGTTGTAGACAAGTTCGGCAAGTTGGATATTCTGGTTAACAATGCACATGCTTCAAAAGCTAAACCTTTCCTGGAGATAACCCAGCAGGATCTGGATTTGTCATTTAACACTGGCTTCTATCCAACATTTTACTTGATGCAAGCAGCTATTCCGCATTTGCAGAAAACAGAAGGGAATATCATTAACTTTGCCTCAGGTGCCGGAATTGAAGGCCATGCTACTCAAGGTGCTTATGCTGCAGCAAAAGAAGGAATCCGTGCCCTGACACGAGTGACAGCAAATGAATTTGGCAAAGACAGCATTAATGTGAATCTGATTGCTCCGATTGCCAACTCTCCCGGCGTTCAGCAGTGGGCAAAAGAAGAACCGGAATATTATCAGCAAGTCCTGGAAAACATTCCGATGCGGCGTTTTGGTGAACTCGAAGAAGATATCGGGCATGCGGCCGTATTCCTGGCAAGTGAGGATTCCTCTTACATTACAGGCCAGACAATCAACGTTGATGGCGGCTCTGTGAAGTTTTGAGAGCCAAAGAATGAACGATTCCATCTTTCATCTCATTCGTTTAGCGGAGCGTTTTAACGATGCATTGCTGATTCGTTTCTATGAGAATTATTCGCATCCGATTGGTATTTCTTCTATTCTCGCGTTACATCAGCTGCACTTGCAAGGACCTAGCAAGCCAACTGCTGTAGCCAAGGAACTCGGCTACACACCCGGCTCGATAACGAATGTGGCCAATAAGCTTATTAATCAGGACTACGCCGTTCGCCAATATGATGAGCAGGACCGTCGTAAAGTATTGCTGGCTATCACAGAACAAGGAGAGCAGGCTCTCACGGACGCCCAACAAACAGGACATACGTTGCGACAGGCATTATTTGAAACGTTGACTGACAAGGAAGTCGAGCAATTCTTAAGTATTTATGAAAAATTACTGCAGCAGCTCGAAAAATAGACAAGCTCGACCCATACGCTTCTAAGACATGGTTTAATGAGACCCAGGTTTTCGTCACATCGTCAGCTTGGGTCTTTTAATGTAAGCTTGGGCCATCCTGATACTTCTGTTTCAACACCACCCCTGGCATGAGCCGTTTCTGTCACCCTCCCTCCTGCCATTTCACATTAGATAAAACGATCTTTAGCTTCCCGGTTGCTTTACCATGTTCATGAAAACAAAAAATTAGTTAAAAATTAAGAAAATTACTTGTCAAATGCATAGTTTTAACTTATAATTCAATGTAGTAATTTTCAGTTAAGTTTGAAATTTACACCCGGACAGTTGGCAAAAGGCTCTGAATTCAGCCGCAAACGCTTATGAATGGGAAACATCCGGAAGCTAAATTTAGGCATTAGGGTGATGACATTGACAAAAACGTTACTGAACATTAATAATCTGACGACATCATTTCAGATTGAAGACGCCTATTATGCAGCGGTGGATGATGTATCGCTGACACTCAATGAAAATGAAGTACTCGCGGTCGTTGGGGAATCGGGCTGTGGAAAAAGTGCCCTAGCCTTCTCGATTATGCAGCTGCATAATCGGGCCAGAATTGAAGGTGATATTTTATTCAAAGGTGATGATATCACAACTTATGCACGAAAGCAGATTAATAAATTGCGCGGTGATCAGATGGGCATGATCTTTCAGGACCCGCTGACGGCATTAAATCCATTGAAATCGATTGGTGACCAGATCACGGAAATTCTTCTGCTGCACAATAAAAAGCTGTCCAAAGACAAGCGCAAAAAGACGGCCATATCTTTACTTGACAAGGTAGGCATCACATTTCCTGCCCACGTGTACAATCAATTTCCGCACGAACTGTCAGGCGGTATGCGCCAGCGTGCAGTGGTTGCGATTGCGATCGCCAATGACCCGGAAGTATTAATTGCAGATGAACCGACCACATCACTGGACGCCACCATTCAATCGCAAATTCTCGATTTGCTTAATGATCTGAAAGAAAGTATGCATGCCGGCATTATTTTAATCACACACGATTTAGGCGTAGTCGCAGAAATGGCCGATCGTGTAGCTGTGATGTATGCGGGACAAATGGTCGAAATCACGGATGTTTACACACTGTTTAACAATCCGCAGCATCCCTATACCCGATCGCTTTTAAGTTCAGTGCCAAGTTTGGAGGCTGTTGACTCGAAACTTCATGTCATTCAGGGTATCGTTCCCTCACTTAAAAAAATGCCGCGTGAGGGCTGTCGTTTCCGTTCCAGAATCCCCTGGATCGACCAATCAGCACATGAAGACCATCCCCAGCTGCGAGAAATAAGTCCCGGTCACTTTGTCCGCTGCACGTGTTATCAGTCATTTTACTTCCCGGATGAAGGAAAGGAGGATCAGCACCATGGGGTTTCTTGAAGTCGACAATTTAAAGGTACACTTCCCGGTTAAAGGCGGTATATTTGGGCGAACGGTTGATCATATCAGGGCTGTGGACGGTGTTTCATTTTCAGTCGAGGAAGGAAAAACTTATGGACTCGTTGGCGAATCAGGTTCAGGCAAAACAACAACAGGCCGTGCCATTATTGGCTTAAATCAACCGACATCAGGACGGATTCTTTATAATGGCTATGATATTACAAACCCGAAAAAAGCGGCAATCGATATCCCCCAGGAAGTTCAAATGATTTTTCAGGATCCTTATTCATCACTTAACCCACGGAAACGTGTCCTGGATATTATTGCTGAGCCATTGCGCAACTATGAGAAATTATCCAATAAGGAAGAAAAAAAACGTATCCAGAATTTGCTGGAACTGGTTGGTCTAAGTCCTGACGATATTATGAAATATCCTTTTCAGTTTTCCGGTGGTCAGCGGCAGCGTATCGGTGTTGCCAGAGCTATCGCCCTGAAACCGAAGCTGATTATTGCAGATGAACCCGTATCGGCGCTTGACGTATCAGTGCAGGCTCAGGTTCTCAATTTCATGGAAGATATCCAGGAGGAATTAGGACTCACCTATATTTTTATCGGCCACGATTTAGGCGTTATCAGGCATATGTGCGACGATATCGGCATTATGTATAACGGACGCTATGTTGAAGAAGGAACAGTTGAGGACATTTTCAATCACCCGCAGCATATCTATACAAAACGGCTTGTTGCGGCTATACCGGACATCAACCCCCAAAACCGTCAGGAAATGATCAGTCACCGTCAGAAGGTGGAGAAAACGTATGAAGCATCTTATAACGATTACTTCGGTGATAACGGACGTGCATATGATCTCAAACAAATATCAGATACGCATCTAGTAGCCTTGCCAGAGAAAGGTTGACCAAATATGTGGAAATTTACTTTACGGCGCATTTTCATTATGATACCGCAATTATTTTTGTTGAGCGTTATCGTGTTTTTAATGTCACAAGCCATGCCAGGTGACGCGTTAACGGGCCAGATTGATCCAAGTATTGACCCGGAGGCGATTGCTGAGCAACGGGAGCAACTAGGATTGAATGACCCGTGGTATGTTAAATATACCGACTGGATCACTGGTATATTTCATGGAGATTTCGGTCAGTCGATGGTCCATAAAATGGATGTTTCGGAACTGGTTTGGCAGCGGGCCGTCAATTCCTTCTGGCTCGGGGTATTTACGCTGGTTATCACCTATGCCATTGCTGTTCCATTAGGACTGACAAGCGGCCGATTTAATGACTCATTACTGGACAGCTCGATAACCGGCTACACCTATATTGGGTTCGCCACACCTATTTTTATTTTCGCACTCATTATGTTATGGATTTTTGGCTTTAAATTGGGTCTGTTCCCGACAAGCGGGAGTGTTACCCCAGGAACCGAGTCAGGCACATGGGAGTACTTTCTGAGCCGGCTCAATCATTTATTATTGCCAGCCCTATCACTTGGTTTGATTACAACCGTCAATACGGTGCAGTATTTGCGCAGTGAAATCATTGATACGAAACAGAAAGATTTTATTATTACAGCACGTGCAAAAGGGGCATCTGAATCCAGAGTCTACAACCGCCATATTTTACGCAATTCGCTTTTGCCCATTGCTGCTTTTTTCGGCTTCGAACTGACCGGTTTAATAGGCGGAACGGTATTTGTCGAACAAATTTTTGGTTACCCCGGAATGGGACAGCTGTTTTTAAACTCGATAACACAACGCGACTATACCGTGGTAACATCCGTTGTTTTGCTGCTCGGAACAGCTTCTGTTCTCGGAGCGCTGATTTCGGACATTATATTAAGTATTGTAGACCCTCGCATCCGTATTAAATAAGAAATCCAATGACTCTGAGGTGACTGAAATGGAGAATAAATATGAGCAGCCGGCAAACGAAACATTAAATCAGTCCGCTGAAAATGAAAGTCCATCCGGCTTGCGCATTTTCTGGCGGGAAATCGTCCGTGACAAAGTAGCACTGCTATCTTTAATTTTCTTAGTTGCTGTGATGCTGTTTGTCTATGGAACGTCGCTTATTCTAAATCATGAGGACATTGTTAAAGTTGATTTATTTGCAATCCATGAGCCGCCTTCGGACGAATTTCTACTGGGGACGGATTATGGCGGCCGAGGTATTTTTGGTCAATTAATTGTCGGTACGAGGAATTCTATCTCAATTGGCGTTCTTGTCACACTGTTGACAGGTATCATTGGCGTTGTCTACGGCTTGATATCCGGTTATTTCGGCGGACACATTGACAATATTATGATGCGTATTCTGGACTTTTTCCTTATACTTCCTTTCTTAATGATCGTGATTGTATTTGTAGCACTGGTTCCGAAATACGGCGTGGTATCCTTTTCACTTATCATGACACTATTTTTGTGGATGGGAATTGCCAGATTGATTAGGTCAAAGGCCCTGCAGGAAAGAGAACTGGATTATGCACAGGCCTCCAAAACACTCGGTTCATCAAATCTGAAAACAATGTTTAGTCAGGTTTTACCGAATATAAGCTCTTTGATTATTGTAACGATGACATTGAACTTAGCCAATAATATCGGCCTGGAGTCCGGGTTGTCCTTTCTGGGATTCGGCTTGCCGGAAGATACACCAAGTCTGGGGACGCTGATCAGTTATGCCAAAAACCCGACAACCCTTGAACAAAGGTGGTGGATTTGGCTGCCGGCATCGCTTATGGTTTTTGTCTTAATGCTGAGTGTTAACAATGTCGGGCAGGCACTCAAGCGTGCAGCTGATGCCAGACAGCGAAGGGGGTGATTAATTTGAAGAAGAGGTCATGGTTAGCCATGCAGATAGTATTCAGGTGTGGTTATACCAGTATTTAAGATTAAATAACAAGGGAGGTCTGTTGAATGGCGAAATCTTACTTATTTAAGACATGGTTCGCACTGATGTTAGTGCTCCTATTGACACTTTCAGCCTGCAGCGGAGAGTCTGATGAGGCGGAAGACAATACAGATGATGGTAAAGACAGCGAGGAGCAAGAGGGCGACTCTGACGAAGACAAAGACGGAAACGGAGACAAGGCCGAAGCGTCCGATGATAAACTGTATTCGATAGACGACTTCGATCCTGCTAAAACAAATGAAGGCGAGCCCATGGATGGCGGTACACTGAATTATGGTCTCGTAACAGATACAGCTTTTGAGGGATCTTTGAATTGGCAATACTACGATGGCACCTATGATGGTGAAATTCTCGATTGGTTTGGCGGAACACTTTTAGATTTTGAAGAGTATACCATTACAAAAGATGGGGCCGCAACCTATGAAGTGTCTGATGATGACCGTACCTTTACCTTCACCATACGCGATGATGTCAACTGGCATGATGGTGAACCGGTTACGGCTGAGGACTGGGAATTCGCCCATGAAGTCATCGGCCATCCGGATTACGACGGACCACGCTACACAGCAGATTTTCGTAATATTGAAGGCATGGACGCCTATCATAATGGAGAAGCTGATTCCATATCCGGCATTGAAGTCGTTGATGACAAAACAATGAAAGTTACCTTTAAGGAAGCAACACCTTCCCTGAAAACTGGGGCTATCTGGTCTTACCCGATGGCTAAGCATATTTTCGGAGATATGCCCGTTGGAGACATACCCGAATCACCAGAAGTACGGGAAAACCCAATCGGATTTGGGCCGTATAAAGTTGAGGAAATCGTGCCAGGCGAATCTGTAACACTATCGGCCTATGAGGATTATTGGCGCGGTGAACCGAACCTTGACAAAGTTATCATTAAAACAGTTAACCCGAATACTGTCGTGCAAGCATATGAAAGCGGTAAGGTCGACATTGTCGATAGCTTCCCGGCCGATCAATATCCGGAAAATGCTGACATGAGTAATGTCGAATACTTGGGCACCATCGACCGGTCGTACACGTATATCGGCTTCAAACTGGGGACTTGGGACAATGAAAATGACACAGTTGCTCCTGACCCAGATGCTAAAATGGCCAACAAAAAGCTACGGCAGGCCATGTGGCACGCTGTCGACAATGATACCGTCGGCGAGAAGTTTTACCACGGCCTGCGCTGGAATGCAACAACGCTGATTCCACCGTCTCATCCAACGTATCATGATGACGACAACATGGGACGGAAATTTGATCCGGAAAAAGCAAAAAAACTGCTTGATGAAGCCGGATATAAAGATACAAACGATGACGGCTTCCGCGAAGACCCGGATGGTGAGGAGCTGGTTATCAATTTCGCATCAATGTCCGGCGGTGACACAGCAGAACCATTAGCCAAGTATTATATTCAGGCTTGGGAAAAGGTCGGTCTGAACGTAGAGCTCTTAAATGGCCGTCTGCTGGAGTTTAACACGTTTTATGAAAAGATCGGTCAAACAGGCGAGGATGACCCTGAGGTTGATATCTATCAAGGTGCCTGGTCCGTCGCTTTTGACGTCAACCCTCAAGGCTTATACGGACGTGACGCTCTGTTTAACTTCTCACGTTATGCCAGTGAGGAAAATGATGAACTTCTCGAGAAAGGCATCTCCGAAAAAGCATTCGATCAGGACTATCGACAAGACGTCTATAATGACTGGCAAGAGCTGATGGTTGAGGAAGTACCAGTATTCCCAACACTATACAGATCTGCCATTGTTCCGGTCAATAACCGGGTTGTTAACTATGATATTACCATTGGAACGACGACAATACCACTAAATGAAATTGGCGTAACGCAGGAAGAGCCGTATACAGCCGATTAACCAACTATGAAAGAGGATGCCTGAATAACGGCATCCTCTTTTAAGTGAAACCTATTAATCTAATAGTATCGATAAGCAACCGGAGCGGGTTTAGTCACACAAGTGTCATTCTAGTGGTTCGCACTTTTGTAAGAATCCCTATTTTGCTTGCTTATGCTGTTACAAGTATTATGTTAGAACCAGTGATCCGGTTCCGGGTTTAGATTATGGTAAATATGTTTGGTTTCCTGATATTCATCCAAACCTGCTTTTCCGAGTTCACGGCCAATACCGGATTGTTTGAAACCGCCCCATGGCGCGTGTGGAAAATAGAAGTTAACTTCATTAATCCAGACAGTGCCCATACGCATTCTGGCGACACAGCGCTCGGCCTTAGCGATATCGCTGGTCCAGACACCTCCGGCAAGTCCATAAATTGAGTCATTTGCCAGCTTAATAGCTTCATCTTCTGTCTTAAATGTCTCAACCGTGATGACTGGCCCGAATCCTTCCTGCTGGACCACATCCATATCGGTTGTACAATTGGTCAATACAGTCGGCAAATAGAAGAAACCATCTTGCAAAGCCGGATCATCAGGTTTTTGTCCGCCGACTGCCACCGTTGCACCTTCCTGAACGCCCGTTTCGACATAATTCGTTACTTTATCTAAATGCTCCTGTGAAATTAAAGGCCCCATCTGTGTTGTGTCATCAAAACCGTTTCCAAGTTTAATATTTTTAACGCGGTCGACTAAAGCCTGGACAAAGTCATCATGGATGCTTTCTTCGACAATTAGTCTCGTACCGGCTGAGCAAATTTGCCCGGCGTGGAAATAGACAGCATTGAGAGCCTGGTCAACAGCGGTATCAAACGCTGCATCAGCAAATATCACATTTGGGTTTTTACCGCCCAGTTCGAGTGCCAGTTTTTTAACATTAACACTGGCTGCCTGCATGATCTTTTTGCCGGTTTTAATGCCTCCGGTAAATGAAATCAGATCAACATCCGTATTTCGGGAGAGCTCAGCGCCTGCCGTATCACCTGCACCAAGGACTAAATTGGCCACACCTGCAGGTACACCTGCCTCCTCTATCAATTCAAACACTTTGACATGGGTCAGCGGTGTGATTTCACTCGGCTTGATCACCAGCGTATTACCGGCGACAAGCGCTGGTGCAAGCTTCCAGGAAGCCTGAAGCAGCGGATAATTCCATGGTGTAATCTGACCGCAGACGCCCACAGGTTCTTTGACAACCCGACTGACAGAATCTGAAACGGGTGAGTCGATGACTTCCCCGCCATCTTTATCAGCGATTTCCGCATAATAGCGAAACACGCCAGCAATATCTTCCATATCACCGCGGCTCTCTTCGACTGTTTTGCCCGTATCATGTGATTCAAGTTCTGCCAGTTCTTCGCTGTCCCGCTCAATCAAGTCAGCGATTTTACCAACAATTCTTCCGCGTTCGGTCGCAGGTGTCTGAGGCCAGGAACCCTGATCAAATGCGTTTCGTGCAGCCATTATAGCCTTTTGGGCATCCGATGCATCACCTTCAGCTGCCTCAGCAATAACTTCCTGGTTAAATGGGTTAATAATCTCCCGCGTTTTAGCTGAGATGGCGTCTACCCATAGTCCATCAATATATTGTTGCTTAGTGCTCACACGCTATTCCTCCCATTATTAAAATCAAACTATATTAAGTTACAATTTAATAGTTTAAACACTTTAAAACTATCGTAGCATTTTACATTTATCAAAAGCAAATAAATACTACAGCAAAGCTAGCCGGCCACAGTTCCTTTCAAATTCAGGATGAGAACGCCTGAGAAAATCAGGAGAACACCCAGAACGCCTGCCAATGACAACGACTCTTTCCACACCAATACACCAATCAAAATTGTCATCGCCGTACCAATTCCCGACCACACAGCATAACCAATACCTAAAGGGATCGTTTTTAATGACTGGGCCAAAAGATAAAAAGAAAAACTATAACTGATTATCACAATAATAGACGGAAACAGATTACTAAATCCATTACTTGCTTTTAAGGCCGTTGTCCCAACCACCTCCCCAATTGTTGCAATCAGAAGATAAACCATTCCCCGCATCAGTTCATTCCTCCCTTGTCAGCTGAATAAGCCTTTCTAAAACACGTTGACGCCGCGTTTCATTTAATGGCGCCAAACCGAATATTTCTGAAAACCAGAGCCCGTCGACTGCTAAACGCAAAATCGTGGCATTAACAGGCTCAAGTCCATCATGCTCAATATTGCTTTGCCATCCCTGATAAGCTTCCTGCACTGGTTTTAATAAATCAGGATTAATGCCAGCAGCAGCCATCAGGCCTGCATCCATACTTTCATCTGCCGAACTTTGCTGGAACGTTCCTTTGATAAATGACCGTGTCCATTTCCCCTGCTGTGAGGGATCATCACTGGCCTCTTGATTAATGAAATCTTTGTAGCGCTGCATCAGGTGTTGAATCATTCCTCCGATCAGCGCATCTTTAGATGGAAAATGATAAAGCAGACCGCCTTTACTAATTCCAGCGCGTTTCGCCGTCCCTTCCAATGTTAAATCCAGTATTCCATCTGATTGCACAATACCTGCAGCAGCTTCGAGAATTTTATCTTGCGTTTCTTGTTTAGACACAGCATAATTCCTTTCAATTTGGTTTATAGTTATATTATACCGTCCGGACGGTATAATGTCAAAAAATCAAATATCCTTCGACACTATTTCACATTTTATTACCCAGGAAATATTTTAAGGAATGACTAACAGACTGGCAGCTCAGGCTGCATTATCAGTCATTATAAACAGTTCCTTTGACTTTTCTGACTCATTCACCTTTAATTGACATTGTATTCAGCAAGCTACAAAAACGGCGGACTTACTCCTGCTTGCTGACACGGAATAAACTCTTAGCAATTTCCAATAAACATCTTGATCTGAGGAGGTATGCACCATGCAAGCATTTGTACGAACAGATTCGAGCAGTAACCATGTCGAAATCGCGGACGTCGCAGTTCCTGAGATTAGTAATAATGAAGTTCTCGTGCAGGTGGAGGCGTTTGGCGTTGGTATTCACGATCGATTTTTTATTCCAAAGAATACTGATTTTCCCTATCCAATTGGCACTGAAGGAGCAGGCAAAATTGTGCAGACCGGCAAGCAAGTGACCGATTTTGCAGTTGGCGATCGCGTGATATTTATGACCACTCTGCAGCCAAAAGGCGGTGCGTGGGCAGCATATGCTGTAACTGATCAGACAGCACTTATCCCTATGCCTGATGCTCTTAGCTTTCAGCAGGGCGCAGCCATTCCCGTTGCAGGTAACACTGCACTGGAAAGTATGCGTTCCCTTAGCCTTAATGAAGGCGATTCGCTTTTCATCGCTGGCGCATCCGGAGCGATCGGCACCTTTGTCATTCAGCTGGCAGCAGCTAAAGGCATCCACGTAGCCGGCTCAGCCTCAGCTCAAAATCATGACTATATGGAATCCCTTGGTGCAGAAAAAACGGTCGATTATCATGACCCTGACTGGCAAACGCACATTAACGAGTGGTCCAATGGCGGTGTGACAGCTGCTTTGGCTATACAGCCGGAAACTGGAAAAGACAGCATGGACATTGTTAAGGACAGTGGAAGAGTCATCACCGTATCAGGCGGCCAGTTTGAAGCTGAACGTGATATAACCGTTGAGCAAATCGGCCATCATGATGATAGTCAAAAAGAGGTTATTCAGCTTGTTCAAAACATTGCTGACGACAAAATTAAGCTGGTTATCGAAAACGCTTATCCATTTGAACAAGGCTTAGATGCTCTTCAAAAAACAGAAACCAGACATGCCCGGGGCAAATTGGTGGTCACACGTCCGAGTGAGTAATCGTAAGAAGTTAGGTTTCTAAAAAATGGCGATTCATATGACAACAAAAGCGAACAGTCCAAAAACTGTTCGCTTTTACCAATTCAAATGATCAACCACTAACTTACGCATCAACGATATAATGATACATTCGTTGCTCAATCGGTTGATCTAAAACCATATTCATATGAACGACTGGGACCATTTGTCCTTTTGTATTCGGCATGGTTGTTTGCTCGACCGACCTTTTATCTGGCAATGGTCTCCCTAGATAATAAAAGTCGCCCCCATCTTCATCATCGCTTTTTTTGACAAACAAATGAATATCTATCCCCTGTTCTTTCGCATAGATAATTTTTTGTACTTCACTAGATGAGATATTGACATTGTTTCGCGATTCCCACTTCATTATTTCTGGACTTATCAACTCATCGCCGTAAGCTACACTATCATCAACTTGAGAGTCTTTGTGGTACGTCACAAATATCGGACATGTCTGATGTTTGACTTTATAACCAAACATCGTACCTTTCTCATCTTTGTCCCAATTTAATAGTCTGCATACATCTTTTCTCGTGTATTTTTCATAACGGGTGAGTCCGTTTCCTGTTCCATACCTCTCGCTTCGTTTCAAACCGGTTTGAATAACATCCTCGACTAAATGCTTGAACTGGGTATTAACCTCTAAACTCTTTTGTATTTTATGATTAAAAGAGTAGTTGTTATCTGCGTCCCATTGAACAATTGGCATCGTACCATACTTATCCTTATCCTTTTGTGTGAAGAAAGATAAATTAAATATGCGATGCACCGACTTCAGAGTATCCTGATCAACCAAACAACCAGAATCTCGTAAAGCGTCCAGGTAAGTGTTATAGGTTATTGTCTGTTTTCTTAATAACTGATCAAGTAGAATCAGTTCATGCTGACGTTTCCCATTTAAAAATTCTAAGGTGAACATCGTTAGAATACTAGTTTCATAAGAAGAAAATCCTTGAACATCCTCCCTCATTTTGATTAAGAAGGTATAATAATTTTTAAATTTGTTCGCAATAACAACAGGATCAATTGAATGATTTATGATAAAATCATACAGATAAGGCGTTCTACCTATGCGATTTTTCAATGCTGCAAAAGCATCTTGAATTGTCCTCATCGACGTCAACTTACTCGCATTGATCGAGTCAAATATCTGTTTCTTTGCAATCTCTTCAAAGTTGACAGTAGAAACACCTTTAATATAGCTGCTTTCTGTCGTACGTCTGCGGATATTATCTTTGTTTTGCGATCCATCTCCTGATAGAGCAATCGGTATTAAATAATTGTTTTTATAGTTACCAATGAAGTCGATGATTGTGGCAAAGTCTTTGGACCCATGTTTGCGTAGTCCACGGCCTAATTGCTGAATGAAAACGATACTGGATGCGGTCTGCCTTAACATGACGATCTGATTAATGCTAGGAATATCAATACCTTCATTAAAAATATCGACAGTCAAAATATAGTCGAGCGCACCATTTTCGAGACGGTCGACCTGATGCAATCTTTCCTCTTGTGAACTCTTTCCTGTTAGCGCAGCTGTCCGGTAACCTCTTTCATTCAAAGCTTGTGATAGTTCAATAGCTTCTTGTTGGCGGCTGCAAAACATGATCCCTTTAACCCTGTCACCTGAGTGACCATAATAATGAACCTTGTCCATAATATGTTCAACGCGCTCATCTGTTACAAGATTGGATAACATCGTCGTATCATCAATGAGTTGCCCGTTATATTCAAAATCAGTCACACCAAAATAGTGAAACGGGGAGAGCATATCCTCTTCAAGGGCCTCTTGCAGCCGGATTTCATACGCAATATTGTAATTAAATAGCTCAAATATATTAAAATCGTCCGTGCGCTCTGGCGTGGCAGTCATACCTAACAAGAAGTCGGGATTGAAATAATCAAGGACTTTTAAATAGGAAGAAGCTCCTGCTTTATGAACCTCATCAACTAAAATATAATCAAATTCCTGAGTGCTAAACTGATTTAACACATCTTGTTTGGAGATCGTTTGTATCGTTGCAAATAAGTACGTCACATTTGTTTGCTTGCTCGAACCTGATAGAATGCCAAAATCTTTGTCCATTCCTCCCATAACGCGTTGGAAATCGGCCATGGCTTGTTCTAAAATTTGCGCACGATGAACAATAAATAACATACGTATTGGGGCCACACGACGGACATCAAACGCTGCTAAGTACGTTTTGCCCGTTCCGGTTGCAGAAATAACAAGTCCTCTATCCTGCCCTTCATCTCTAACAGCTTGTATATGTTTCAAGGCTTCTTCCTGCATCTTATTTGGCTGAATCGTTACGGCTTCTCTTACTGGATTGGCACCGTACGTTTTAGGTAATTCCATCACTTTGTTTGCTGTCTCGTAAGTTTCAGGCTCATACATGGCTTCATAGCTCGCAATCCAATCGTCGGTTAATAGACTGGCTTGCTCCCATGCCCTTTCAAATTGATCTTTAAAGTGTGCAATAACCTCACCATTCTGATGGGATGTGACTTTTATATTCCATTCATAGTTTACTTTTAAGGCTTGGGCCGTAAGATTTGAACTACCAACGATCAACGAAACATGTTGATCATGGTCGAATATGTAACCTTTTGAATGAAATCCTTCTAAACTGGTTAGTCGAACTTCTACATTCGTAATCTTCATGAGCTCTTTGAATACTTTGGGCTGATTAAAATGTAAAAACGTAGACGTTAAAATGCGTCCACGCACACCTCTTCTTTTGAGATCCAACAATTGGGATTTTAAAGTAGCAAGACCACTTTCTGTAATAAATGCCACCGAAAAAATGAATGACTGACAAGTATCAAGCTCGTCAACCAGAGATGTTAATACATGTTCATTCGCTCGCGTATCGTTCACTAATAACTCAGGTTTATATCTGCCTGCTGTACCAATATTCTGATCAATAAACCCTTTATATAAAGAATTCTCTAAGTTACTTAAAAAATCTTCCACATAATCACCGCAATACAAGTGTAATTCATTTTAGTTGTCAATTAATCTCTAGCTAACTTATCGACTGCTGGAATATCAGCCGCAGCCCAATCGAGTGTTAGTAATTCTTCTTTTGGCAACCACGTGAATGTTGCATGTTCGGTCAAGACTGGCTCACCTTTCAGCAGTTCACAATAAAACGTTGTTAAATGAACAATCCCAAAGTCGTATTCATAGACGGTATGATCGACTTGTTCACCAACTTGAATATCACAACGCATTTCTTCTTGTATCTCCCGCTGAAGAGCTTGTTTAGCGCTTTCCCCTTCTTCTATTTTCCCACCAGGAAATTCCCATTTATAGGGTAATGTTTTTGTCTCACCTCTCTGAGCACAAAGAATTTGCTCCAGATTGACAATAACAGCACCAACCACATGGATGTTTTTTTTGCTCATTAAGACCTCTCCTATTGTTGATTGTCTTTGTAAATCATTATACTGGAATAATGAGGGCTATTTAAAGAGAATAAAACGTTCCTTCACCGCACTGGATCGAGAGCGTAAAATAGTTTGTGTAAATCGCAATGACTCAATAATGGTCATAGAAAAAGGAAGACCCTTTCCTGTAGAATAGAGTTAGCCAAAACACACCCACAGGAGGTCTTCCCTATGAGCCATCTTACTACAGATTTGCTTGAATCACTAGCCCAAAAACAGGATATTGAAGAAGTTTTTCGCCATCACTTGGAAACAGCGATCAATCAGCTTTTAAAACACGAATTAACAGCTTTTCTGGACTATGAGCCTTATGAGCAGGCTGGCGTTAACTCTGGTAATTCCCGTAACGGATTTTATGGCCGTACGTTTAAGACAGAATACGGCAACCTTGAGCTGCATATTCCCAGAGATCGCAACGGTGCCTTTCAGCAACAAACCCTGGCACCCTATAAACGTTCCAACGACACACTGGAACAGTTTATCATCCACCTGTACGAAAAGGGCATCACAACGGATGAAATCGCCGATTTGATCGAAAAAATGTATGGTCAGCACTATTCCAAACAAACTGTATCCAACCTGACACAGCTTGTGTCAGAAGATGTTAAGGCTTTTCATGAGCGAACGCTGGAACAGCGTTATGTCTGCATTTATCTGGATGCCACGCAAATTCCAATCCGGCGTCAAAGCGTTGAAAAGGAATCGGTCTATATCGCCATTGGCATTGCGGAAGATGGCGGCAAAGAAGTGCTCGACTTCACCATCGCCCCAACGGAATCCGCCGAGGTGTGGGAGGAGCTCGTTCAGCGCTTATATGATCGCGGTGTTGAACACGTCCTTCTTTTCATTTCGGACGGCTTGAACGGCATGACGGATGCGCTGCATCGTGTCTATCCCAAGGCTAAACATCAGGTGTGCTGCGTTCATGTTTCCCGCAACATCGCTAACAAAGTACGTGTGAAAGATCGTGCCGTCATTCTGGATGATTTCAGGGCTGTCTATGAGGCTGAAAGCCGCCAGGATGCTTTAAATGCCCTGGAACAATTTCAAAACAAATGGCATAAGACGTATCCACGTGCTGTCGATGCCGTGATGAAACAGGATCGCTTATTAACGTTTTATGATTTTCCGGCATCCATCCGATCCAGCATCTATACAACAAACCTCATCGAAGGATTTAACAAGGAAATCAAACGCTACGTCAAACGCAAAGAACAATTTCCAAATGAAGATGCCCTGGAACGTTTCCTGGTGACCCAGTTTTTAGATTATAACCATAAGTTCGGTATGCGGTGCCACAGAGGCTTCAAAAAAGCAAAGCCTGAATTACTGCAGATGTTTGAATCGCTGGAGGAACAAGTTTAAACGACTAAAACACTGGCTAACTAAATTCAAAAGGGATAGGGTCATTTACACAAAATTATTGACGCCCCCACTGGATCATCCCACACCAAATATGTCAAAATAAGAATAACAATATTCCCCTCAGCTGGTATTATTATAGTAATCTGAAATCTGGAGGCATGACAATGGAAAGTGTTTCAATACAGGCATTAAAAGCATTAGTGGAAACAAAAATCGACAGTAAGACGCTTATGAAAGTTATCTGGAACAATCAGGAAAAACTTACACTGTTCATCAAACCAAATATTAGCATCCATTCCGTTATCTATGATAAAAGAGACGGTTATCTTTTTTATGATCCGGACGGAAAACGCGTGACACAGACCATCCCACTGATTGTACCGGAAGATCATCTGGCTGATGGCAAAGTGCTTCTGGGCGGCGGTCTGCTGCTGAACGATCACCCCTTGTCCAAGGAGGATATTGCATTTTTACAGAATCATCCATTATCCTGACAAAATAAGTGTTCGCCATTTAAGGAGGAAGTAACGTGCGTTTGCGTGCTTTAACAGTCATTCTTTTTTTATTGGCATTGGTTTTAACCGCGTGTTCTGATGATACGAAACCGGTTGGTCCTGATAAGAAAGGCGATGCGACGATTGCCGAAGCAGATTTGACCGACTTTGACAAAAAGTTAATGAATCTAGCCACTGATATGTCTTTCGCCTATGACATCCAGCTTCATAATCAGGAGGCGAAAGAGCTGCAAGTTACGGTGGAACACTATCAGAACGGCGAAAAAGTGAATGAAATTCTCAATATGGCATCCGGTTTAAAAAATGTGAAACCGTCTGATAACCTGAAGGTCGTATTTTTACGGCAAAAGGCCGGTGAGGGACAGGAAAAATGGGTTGGCTCGGTTATAAGAGCTAATGGCTCTTCCAGCGTTGAAAACACTGTGGAGGCGCCTTCTGATGATTACGCCAGTGTCTCCTCAGGCGGGATCAGTTCCCAAACATCCTTTACCATAGGCGAGCGGCAATACGCATCAACGATTATTCACACCAATCAGCATAGCGTTTCACAGCGGACCGATTTGGACACAGACGAAGCTATTAAACAAGCGACCGACTATGAAGACGTCTATCTTTTGTCAGTACGATTGAATAAACAACAGGGTAAGCTAAAGAAAGAGGCTGAACGTTAAAAAGACGCTTGGGAAACATATTTTTCCAGGGATGACTATTTAATGAGGCACCTGTCACGTTTGACTGGTGCTTTTTTTCGTTCACACCTCCGCTTGCGTCAGGCGTTTTTCTCTTTTTTAAGCATGATCCATGTTAAACTGAAAATAACTTTTGAGAAAATAAGCCAGCCAAGACTCCTTTCCGGAAAGAGGTGCTAACGGATGCAATTCCTGTATAAATCTGGTGCTGTTATACTGTTCTTCCTGCTGCTCGCTGGATGCGGCGGACAGTTGCAGGGTTCAGCTGACAATAACCACCCGGATCAGGCATCCTCTAAACAAGAAGAAGGCTACATGATCAAAGAGGATGTGGACAATATTAATGATCATCTTGATTACGAAGACCGCAAGACAGATACCATCTATATGGCGGGTGGCTGTTTCTGGGGTGTGGAAGCCTATATGAGCCGTATTTATGGTGTGGCTGATGTTGTTTCCGGATACGCGAATGGTGAAGGCAGTGATCCCAGTTACGCAGACGTCGTAAAAGGCGATGAACACTTTGCTGAGACCGTCAAAGTGACCTATGATCCTGAACGTGTTTCATTGGACACGTTAATCAATCGGCTATTTAAAGTGATTGACCCGACGAGCAAAAATCAGCAGGGTAATGATGTCGGTGAAGCATACCGGACGGGGATTTATTATGCAGATAAAGCAGATGAGGAAACCGTAAAAAGCGCGGTTGCGGATGAACAGGCCTATTATGATGATGCTATTGAGACGGAAGCTAAACAGCTGGATAACTTTTACAAAGCTGAAGAGATGCACCAGGACTATTTAGAGAAAAATCCGAATGGTTATTGTCATATTAATTTAACGACTGCCAATGATTTCGCGATCGAGCCAATTGAGAAGGATAAAGACATTGTGAAAAAGCTGAGCCAATAGCGCAGCCGGGCGCTATCAGTCAGCGCCCGGTCCATATATTCTTCCGTTTCGTTTCAAATGTCTTAACGCGGCCGGAACTGTTTAGACATCATCATCTCTTATCGTCGTGAATGATAAAGAACGTTTGAACTTATTTCTTTTCAACGTCTTGCTTCCACTTATCAATTCTGTGAGTATGATCGTCTACAAAGTCTTCCGCTACTTTTTCAGCATTCTCTTCTTTGACGAAAATGCGTTTCATAAGCTTATTTTCATCCTCTTTGTTCCAGTCATCGGCCATTCTTGTTGCAATTTTATAAGCGGCAGGATGTGCGGCCTGAAAATCTTTATTAAAGACTAAATTAATATGATCATCATTTCCACCATAAATTTTGTCTGGATCTTTTAGCATTTTTAAATCCAATTCGTTAAAGATCCAATGGGGCTGCCAGCCCGTTATAATAATGGGATCTTGGTTTTTATAGGCTTCCTGAAGCTCAGATAACATGGATAATTCGGTTCCTTTCTTTAGATCCCACTTATCCAAATCATTGTCGTCAAGTCCTTTTTCGGTATTTTTCATAATACCCGTTCTTGGATCGATACCTACAATGGTCCAATCGACCGACTTGCCCAAATCTTTATTGTCTTTCAGATCATTAATCGACTCGACATCATCCATATACTCTGGTACTGCCAGAGAGAGGGAAGCATTATCAATGACATTATCACTGTCATAAATGTCTAAGTCATCTCCATATTTATCAAGATATGCTTTGTCAGTGGCGGGAAACCAGCCTGACGTGTTTAAGGTATCCTTATTTTCTGCTGTACTTGCAAACATTGGTCCCGTCGCTCCAACTTGAGTAGAGGTAACGTTATAGCCAACATCTTCGAGTACTTGAGCTAATACAAGTGAACGCGCCGTTGATCCAGCCCCAATATAAGGAATTTCGATATCTTCTCCTCCTATTTCAACATTGCCATCAGTGGAGGAGGTCCCGCCACTGCATGCAGCTAATAGGCCAGATAAAGAAAGAGCTATAATTAACCCCGCGATTTTAAAGTTGCTTTTATGCATGAAACAAATCCTCCTTTATGAATCAAAACCTTAAAGCAAGCAAACTATAGTGACCTTTCGTCAGGTACTTTTGAATATAGTTTGCTGCTTTTAGGAAACAAGCTGACAAAATGCAGTCTAACTTTAGTCGTTATTTTTGTTGTCTTCGTTGTTTTCGTTACCTTTATCAACAAGTTTGGAAATGATATCATTTATTTTTTCAACATTTTGGTTTTGCTGATTCAATAACTTCAATATCTCATCATCGCTTAATTTTCCTTCTAACTCTTTGGCTGGCTCGCTTGAGTGAACGTTTTTCATTAGCTCTTGTTGATTACTAATCTCCTCATCTGTCATTTTTGAAGTATACTTATCATAGATTTCCCGGTGATTTTCTCTTGCGTATTCCATTAACGCATTAAATAATACACCGTTAAACAATGTGCTGCGATCTGGTGATACTTCCAGTAAATCATGGTACAGATGTTCTGTTTGATTATCCATTTCTATATCGGATAAAGGTGCCATTTGTTCATCTTCTGAATCAGCTGATGACTGATAACCCGCTGATAACGTTTGGTCAGAATGCATTTTCTCCTCCAGCGCATACCCTTCAATATCAATCTTAGGCAAGACGCGATTGAGCCATTTTGGAAGATACCACGAAGCATTCCCAAATAATTTCGTAAGGGCAGGTATCAATGTCAGGCGAACGATAAAGGCATCAAATAACACGCCAAATGCAAGTGCAATACCAAGTGATTTAATGATGACATCATCTTGGAATACGAAAGCAATAAACACACTAAACATAATCAAAGCTGCCGCCACAATCACCGGTCCACTTTCTTTAATGCCTACTTTAATAGAATGCTCGTTATCGTGTGTCTTACTATATTCCTCATGAATTCGTGTCATTAAGAAAAGTTCATAATCAATAGCGAGTCCGAATAACAAGCCAATTACAATCACTGGTAAAAAGGCAAGTAATGGCCCCGGTGTATCGACTCCAAACAATCCGCTTATAAAGCCATCTTGCATAACAAGCGTGGTGAATCCTAAGGTTGCTGCTAATGAAAGGACAAACCCTAATACTGCTTTCAATGGAACAATAATCGACCTAAACACAAGCATCAACAGCACAAAAGCCAGCGCAACAATGACACCAGCGAAAACTGGTATCGCATCGTTCAGCTTTTCAGACATATCAATGTTAATCACACTTTGTCCTGAAATTTCGGTATCAAAGTTATATAAGTCTTTTGCCTGATCACTGTAATCCCGCAAATCATGGACAAGATTATTCGTTGATTCCGAATTCGGACCATCATCGGGAATGATTCCTACTAATGCATAATCATTGGCTGGCGTTAATTGTGCTGGCGCAACCGTATCAACGTTGTCCATATCCGCAATATCATCAGTCATATTTTGTAAGTCCTGGTTCAGCGCATCTCCGTCTTGTTTATCTTTCGTATTAACCAACATGGCAATTTGCCCGTTATATCCTTCGCCAAAGTCTTCTGAAATAATTTCATATGCTTTATGCTGTGTTGAATCATTTGGCTTCATGCCATCATCAGGCAGGCCTAATCTCATATGTGACATAGGAATAATGGCCAATCCAAGAACAACCAAAACGAGAAACACCGCTAGAGCTGGTTTTCCAACGACAAATTTTGACCAAGGCGTTTCTACATGATCTTTTGTCTCCGTTTTGTTGGCCTTTGGCTGCACACGTTTATGGAAAATGCTAATGAAAGCCGGTAATAACGTGAGAGCACTTAAGACAGCAATAAACACACTAATCGCAGAGGAGAAGCCCATCACTGCTAAGAAATCAATACCAACAAGGGATAAACCGCAAACGGCAATAATCACAGTGATACCAGCAAATATAACAGCGCTTCCTGCTGTCCCTACGGCGAGGCCAATCGCCTTCACATGGTCTCTTTCTGTTTTAGCAATTTGTCTATATCTGAATAAAATAAACAACGCATAATCAATACCAACCGCAAGGCCTATCATAATCGCAAGCGTCAATGTCACATTGGGAATATCAAACGCGAAGGTTAATAATGCGATAATACCGACACTTGACCCTAACCCGAGCAATGCACTTAGTATTGGCATACCTGCGACAATCAGCGAACCAAATGTGACTAATAATACTATGAACGCAATGACAATCCCTACGACTTCAGGAAGTCCGCCAAATTCTAAATCTTCCATGCCGCTCCCCGTTAACTCTGTTTGAAGCATATGATCTTCTTTTAAGTCATCTAATTCATGCTCTACATTCGTTTTAGATGCTTCTTTCAAAGACGTTTGAGCGGTAACGTAGTTCACATCAGCAAATGCTGTTGTCCCGTCATCATTAATTCGCTTAGCTTCATACGGGTCTGTAACACTTGCTACGTAATCGTCATTTCTCTTGATATCAGTTAAGGTATCCTGAATATCATTTTTGGTATCCTCTTCTGTAATACCATTATCTGTGTTCGACTTAAAGACAATACGTATTTTAGCTTTTTCACTGTCTTGATTAAATTCGTCCCCGATTTTTTCATTTGTATCGATAGATTTTAGACCGTTCATTTTAATATCGCTGTCAAACTTAGGGGCATTCGTGGTGAGCGGCGTAATGATGGCTATTAACAATACTAGCCAAATAAGCACACTCCACCATTTGTGTTTTGCAAAAAATGAGCCTACTTTATATAAGAAATTAGCCAAGGTATGACCTCCTACAAAAAAATCGTATAATCTAAGTAAATAATATACATATCATACGATAACAGGTTATAATTAATAACATATAAATCATAGAGTTAATTTTATTAATCTATATAGTTAAACTACAGATAAAGGGGATAATGTAGATTGAATCAGAACGATTTACGTGTCATTAAAACAAAAAACTTACTTTCTACGTCTTTATTCCATCTGCTGGAGGAAAATGGATTGTCTTCCATCACAATCAAGATGATTTGTGATAATGCTTTAGTCCATCGCACCACTTTTTACAAACACTTTCAGGACAAATATGACCTGTTAGTTTATCTATTCAAGGGATACTCGAAAAACTATTTTGAATTAGACATTAAAACACGGATTAATTCGCCCATAGAGTCTATAAATTATATTATCACTTCAAAAATTAAAGGGATTCAGCAAAAACAAAAAAAAGAGCCCGAATTTCACGAGATATTAACTAATTATTTTGTTGGTGTATTAGAAAATGATATCCAGGCCAATATAAAACGTTTTCGCATTGATTCTAATGTGCCAGAAAGCTTAATTATATATATTTACAGGGCAAACCTTGATGCTATTTTAAAATGGGCTCGTGAAAATAAAATCAACAAAACGTCACAAGAATTAGATCAAATTTTTCATCAGGTTATTAAAATGGAAATTTAGCAGATTTATTAATGAAGGCGTTCAAGTGCTTATTGCCTTTTTCACCCTGGCCATGCGTTCACTGTCAAATGAATTAGCAAACGAGTCATGCACCCTGACAGCTTTACCAAAATGATACTGATCAGCCAAGACATTACGATGAATAGCCGCAATGTTATCTGTATTCAGCCCGCCTCCGGGCATAATAGCCGGTCCGCCTGTCTCATGTTTCATTTGCAGCAGATCCTGAAGATTATCGGCGCTCAGCATTTTCCCGCCGGAAGTCAGGATGCGCTTCACATGTGTTTGGTACTTAGCCAGCGTCATATAAGCGTCTCGCTGTGAAGGAACCTCATCAAACGCCTTATGAAACGTTATGTCCAATTCGGGAAAACGTTCCGTCAGTTCCCTCAGAACAGTCTCATTAATCGTGCCATCTTTATTTAATACGCCAAAAACGATTCTGTGGCCGCCCATATCAGTCAACGCCTGAATGTCCTCGAAAATAATCGCCTTATCACTGGTCGTATAATGGTAATGAAAACTATGCGGACGTATCATGACTTGAACTGGAATCGATACGCTCTGCAGCACTTGTTTGATCGTCCCGCAGCTAGGTGTAAGCCCTCCTTCTGAGATTGCGGAGACAAGTTCAAGCCGATCGGCACCCAGTTCCTCCGCCTGTTTGGCCTCGTCCCCATTTTGTACAATAACTTCCAGCTTCATCGCTATCTCCCTCTTTCTGACATTTAGCTATATACGCGTAACAGAATTAGATTGTCTTCCAATAGAATTTTTCCCGCATCAATCGGGCCTTATCATCCTGTGCAGTTTTTCCGGTTTAAGCTGGCTGGATATCGATGCCTCGGTCTGCAGCGTCAGTTCCATTCCCGCAAGACCCAGCTGACAGGCATCGCGCAACGATTCGCCATGCAAAATACCATACACAACACTTGCTCCCAGGGCGTCACTAATGCCCGTATCATCAGTCACTTCCGTTTCAAAAGGCGTCAGAAGGCCTGCTTCACCTGCAGCATAATAATAGACACCTCCATCGTCCAGATTAATAACCACCCGTTTCACACCGCGCTGGCTCAACGTTTCACAAACTGCTTCACACGTGCTGACTGAATGAATCGGTTTGCCGTACAGTGCTTCCGCCTCATCTTTACTGAGGATCAGCAATTCTGTACCATCCAGACGTTCTGGCAGTTTAAGAGCTTTAGTTGACGAAACGGGATCGATATACAATGGGATGTTTTCCTGAAAACTTCGATCAATTATATAATGAACACAAGCAGCAGGCAGATTTGTATCTAAAAAGATGCCTGCTGACGTAATTGCTGACCACTTTTCCTCCAGCATCGCAATTGTCAGATGCTCATAAATGTTCATGTCTGCCATTGAGACAACACTTTTCCCATTCGCATCCAATAACGTTGTGAAAGTACCGGTACCGCTTGCCGCAAATTTCCAAACCTGACTCACATCAACACCAGCACTTTTCGTTTCATTTAACAGCCAATGGCCTTCCTTATCATCTCCGACACAGGCCATCAGTTGTGTATTATAGCCTAAGTACCGCAGATTTTCAGCATAATTGCGTGCCACGCCGCCACACGTTTCTTTCGTTCTGACAGGATTCGACGTATTCAGACGAACGTCCTGCTCTGCCCTTGCTTTACGGTCAACATTCATGCCCCCCAGACAAGTGATCATAGACATGTCGTTTAACACATAGGCACGCCCCCTAATGTCGCCGCTTTTTATTAATTTGGTTATGTAATTGGCGACCGCTGGACGTGACAGGCCTATTCTATTTGATAACTCCTGCTGAGAGATAAATGGATTCATCCGGATTTGATATAAGATTTCGTTTTCTTTACTCATTGGCACGACCTCTCTTTACAAATTTAGTTTAGGTTAATGACACACATTTGTAAATCATTCGGATACATACAGTCAAAAATTCTATCTTTCCTCTCGTAAGAAAACTATAAAATTATTGACAATCTAGCAGGAAAGCGAATACAATAAACTTATGTTTAATTACTAAACTTTTGTTTAGTAGTGAGGTGACAATATGAAGAAGGATCCGTACCAAGAATCGCCTATAATCTGTATTGGCGGGGCAAACGTCGATCGCAAATTCTATTTAAAATCGAATATGGTCAGTGAAACATCCAATCCAGTTCAATCCAGCAGTTCAGCAGGAGGTGTGGCCAGAAATATAGCCGAAAACTTAGGCAGGCTGGGTGAACATGTCAAATTGATCACAGCAAGTGGCTATGATGCTGCGTGGCAGGAAATAGCCAATGGGTCTTACTCATTTATGGATTTAAGTGCTGCTGCTCAATTTGAAGAACAGGCTACCGGCTCTTACACTGCTGTACTCGATAAAAACGGTGATCTGGCAATAGCCTTTGCCGATATGGAAGTATTTGACGCAATCACGCCCGATTTATTACAGGAAAAGCAAGCCACTTTAAAAACAGCAAAATGCATTGTCGTTGATTTAAATTGCTCACAGGATACGATCGATTTTCTTTGCCGGTTTGCGGTGAAAGAGCAGATTCCTTTAGCAATTATTCCGGTTTCTGCCCCAAAAATGGCGAATCTGCCGGCAGCACTTGATGCTGTCAATTGGCTCATTATCAATAAAGATGAAACAGAGACATTTATGAATATGATGATACAAAACCACAAGGACTGGGAGCACGCTGTCCAAAACTGGTTAGACTGTGGTATCCAAAATGTTGTTATAACAAATGGTGCTGAGGGGGCCATGGCTGGAAATGAGCATGACGGCGTATGTTATTATCCGTCCATTGACACCCCTGTCATTACGGATGTAACCGGCGCTGGTGACTCTTTTTGTTCAGCTGTCATACATGCCTGGCTGCAAGATCAGTCACTAGATACCAACATTCAATCGGGTATGGTTAATGCACATAAAACCATCATGTCAAACCAAACGGTAAGAACCGATTTATCATCTGCTCAGCTGGCTGCAGATGTCAAGCGAGCCATTAATGCTCCTAACCATTAATACATGTTTATGACCATAAGGAGGAACAAAAATATGAAACAATATCTCGAATTTTCGCAAGAGGTGCAGCAGGCTAAAGACAATGGACAAGCCATTGTTGCATTGGAATCGACCATCATTTCACACGGTATGCCTTATCCGCAAAATGTCCAGATGGCCCGGGATGTTGAAACGATTGTCCGTGATAACGGAGCCGTGCCAGCCACCATTGCCATTATGAACGGCCAGATCAAAATCGGTCTATCTGATCAGGAACTTGAAATGTTTGGCAGCAGTGATGATGTCGCCAAAGTTTCAAGACGGGATATAGCTCAGGTCGTTGCCTCTGGCAAGCTGGGTGCAACGACTGTCGCGACCACGATGATTTGTGCTGAATTAGCCGGCATCGAAACATTTGTGACAGGCGGCATTGGCGGTGTGCACAGAGGTGCCGAAACAACCATGGACATATCGGCCGATCTGGAGGAATTAGCCCGTACAAACGTTGCAGTTGTCTGTGCCGGTGCGAAATCGATTCTTGATTTAGGGCTCACAATGGAATACCTGGAAACAAAAGGCGTCCCTGTCATCGGCTATGAAACCGATTATTTACCTGCCTTTTTCACAAGAGAGAGCGATCAGTTGCTGCCATCCTCAACAGATTCAACAGATGGCGTGGCTGAAACGATGAAAACCAAATGGGACTTGCAGCTGGATGGCGGGATTGTCATTGCTAACCCGGTTCCTCAAAAAGATGCCATGGATGCCGATTACATTAATAAGATTATTAATGATGCCCTTAAAGAGGCAGAAGAAAAGCATATTTCCGGTAAAGACACAACCCCATTTCTGCTTGCAAAAGTAACAGAGATGACTGAAGGCAAAAGCCTTGATGTCAATATAGCACTGGTTAAACACAACGCGAAAATCGGCAGTCAAATTGCCGTGAGCTATAACAGGCAAGTTAATCAATCCTAAAATGATCACCTGAACCTTGTCCCTAATATCGATAAAATAGAATGGAATACCGTATTTCTATTTTATCGATATTTCGCCATCTAAGATGAAAGCGTTAACATTCAAGGAGGACAAAAAATGAATGTTGTATTCCTTATAACCGGATTATTATTAGTGTTTGGCCTTGGCTATTTGTTCAGTAATGACAGAAAGCATATCAAATATAAACGCATAGGCCTCATGCTGGTCATACAGCTGATTCTGGTTTTCACGCTGATGAACACAACGGCCGGATTAACGATTGTCAAAAATATCGGGAAATTTTTCGAAGGGCTGATGTCGATTGCCGATGCCGGTATCAATTTTGTCCTTGGCGGTATTGTCAATGAAGGCGAGGATCCATTCATCTTCTCAGCTCTTCTCCCGCTCGTGTTTATTTCGGTCTTAATCGGTATCCTTAATCATTTCAAAATACTCCCTGTCATTATTAAATATGTAGGGCTTATTATAAGCAAACTAACAGGTATGGGGAAATTGGAAAGCTATTTCGCTGTATCCACTGCCGCACTCGGACAGCCGGAGGTATTCTTGACAGTTAAGAACCAGATTCCTAAGCTGGGTCAGAAACGTTTATACACCATTTGCACGTCAGCAATGAGTGCCGTCAGTATGGCCATGGTTGGATCTTATATGACAATGCTGGAACCGAAATATGTCGTAACAGCCGTTGCTTTGAATATATTCAGTGCACTCATTGTCGCTAATATTATTAACCCTTATGATCTGTCAGACGAAGAGGACCTTGTGCAAACGGATGATCAAGAACGCGTTCCTTTCTTTCAATGAAGTTATTACTGGGAGCTACCTTGGCTTCTATCATTTCAGGAACGATGATGGGACTCGTTATGTAAAGGAGGAAACATGATGACAACGAAAAAAATAATTATGGACGGTGACCCGGGTCACGATGATGCGATCGCCATTATTTTAGCTGCAGCCCGGCCGGAATTGGATATTATTGGCATAACAACCGTTTCCGGAAACGCGGACATTGACAATACAACACGGAATGCCCTGAAAATTTGTGACCTTGTCGGACTGAACGATGTGATCGTATCCCAGGGTGCAAGCAAGCCACTCGTTCGTTTACGCGAAACAGCGCCTTCTATTCACGGCGATTCCGGTTTGGACGGTCCTGATCTTCCCGAACCAAGCCGTTCATGGTCACATGAGCATGGTGCCGATACAATCAGCCGGTTGGCGCGGGAAGCAGCAGAGCCTGTCACACTTCTGGCGACAGGGCCTTTGACCAATGTCGCGCTCGCTTTAGCGAAAACGCCAGGCATTCAAGCAAATATTAATGAGATTGTACTCATGGGCGGTGGTACCAGCGGAAACTGGACACCGACAGCTGAATTCAATATCTGGGCAGATCCTGAGGCAGCCAGAAGCGTATTCGAAAGCGGCATCCCTATCACTGTCATGGGATTGGATATCACGCATCAGGCACTTGCGACCCCTGAGGTTATTAAGCAGATCAACAGCATTGACAACAATGTGGCTCAAGTTGTTGGAGAATTATTAGACTTTTTCACGTCGACCTATCAGGAAACGTTCAATTTCAAAAGTGCTCCCGTGCACGATGTGCTGACTGCTGCCTACTGTGTGGCGCCTGAACTGTTTACCATGCAAGATGTCAACATCGCCGTGGAAACAAAAGGTGAATTCACGGCTGGTACAACAGCAGTCGACCTCCAAGGTGTGACCGGCCGGGAAACCAATGCCAAATTTGGCACCGAACTGGACGTGGATGGCTTTTGGACCTTAATGATTAATGCACTTAAGACCTATTAGATGCGGTTTATACCCCTTTCTGCTTCGGCAGTCAAGGGGTTTTTGTTATACAGTTGCCGTCAGTTCCCTGATTTCAAGCTCATTCACGTTAAAATCTTGCATCAGCCAACAAGAAAATGTAGACTCTTTATGGATTTAATCATGCATTTGTTTGATTTATTTAAAACAAATGTATGATCGGTTTGGCATCAATCAATAAACCGTTTTACTGAAACCATCTAAGGGAGGAATGAGAATGCGGCTCGTCAAAGATCTGGTGTTCATTATCGCTGGGACGCTCATGTATGCCCTGGCACTTACACTTCTGGCTATTCCCAACAATCTGGCTGATGGCGGTTTGACCGGAATTTCCGTCATTGTGCACTATGCATTCGGCTGGTCACCGGGTATCGTTAACTTCATTTTAGCAGCTATTATTATTCTGATTGGTTATCGCGTTTTACCGAGACGATCCGTGATGCTAACGGTGATCACATCGCCCCTCATCTCGCTTTTTCTTTATTTGACAGAGGGCTTGGGTGAGTCATTGGGCGACCCGCTTGTATCAGCCATTTTCGCCGGTTTATTTATTGGCATCGGCACCGGGCTGATATTCCGGACCGGCAGCTCCATGGGCGGGACAAGCGTCATCGCCAGAATGCTTCACCATAACCTGGACTGGGATCTGACACGGACGAATTTTGTCCTGGATATCATCGTTGTCGCAGCAGGCTTATTTATCATTGGGCCGCTTAACACGATGTATACCATTATATCGCTATTCGTTGGTAAAAAAGCGACGGATCTTATTATTGAAGGGCTTGATACCCGCAAAGCTGTCAGTGTCATTTCCAGCCGTGCTCCAGCTATAACAGATGAAGTCGTGCAGCACATGGATACCAGCGCTACCGTATTTGAAGGGTATGGCGGTTATTTAAAAGAGCATTCTGACATGGCTTACATTATTATCAGCAAGTATCAGATTATGAGACTCAAACGGCTCATTAATTCGGTTGATGATCGGGCATTTGTGGTGATTCATGACGTGCGTGATGTGTTCGGCGGCAGTTTCTCCTGGCCAGCGAAAAAATCCTGAACACGTACAGGAATCAGCCCCTTTTAAATAGCGTACGTACGGATGTCTTAAATTAAATCAGGATAAAGCCAGGAAAATAGATGCCACCTATGATAAAATAAAGGCTATATCAGTGACTTAGGAGAATCGTCAAAATGGATAAACAAGATATAGCAACTATTCGCAAACAATTTAAGATTAATAATGACCAATTAAAAATACGTGACATTTTTAACGTTTACATCCTGAAGGAATCAAGCGAGATTTACCATTATCAAAGCACCCCTTTTGACCTGCTGGAAGAAGAGCAGAAAATGCTGTTTATGGAGAACTTTAAAAAGGTTCTGACCGGTCAGCTCGACGAAAAATTGTTCGAATTAAAATTCCAGCAGCAAGCCGAAAACAGCAGCCAGCTCATCCTGCACCAGGGACTGCTGACCGATGATACTGAAGCATGGAAGGAGCAAATGCTCAAACTCGTGGAAAAAATGCTGAAGGACAGACAATATGACATGGATATTGTTATCACGTTCATTCGCGGTGAATACATGAAACCAACGAAGCGTGCGAGCGAGGAATCAGAAGAAAGTCAGTGGGATACCGTATACGCTAATCCATTTATATTGTGCAGTATGAATAAAACAGAGGAGCCGAAGAAAGAATTACTATTTGATTATGTCGAAAAAGCATTTAAATATAATATTGTCGTCGATCCCGTGATTAATTTGAAATCACCACTATCCGGCTTTCTTTTCCCTTCAATTACGGATAACGCCGTCGATGTTAACCATGTTCTTTACGCCTCAGGCAAAAAGAACGAGCCGGATTATCACTTTATTGAGAACGTCTTAAATGCTGAGGAAATCATGACCGCCGCACAGGACAAGCTCGTATTTGAGGAGATTGTAAAAAATGCAGCCGGTGAGCAAGCGATCACAACATCCACGCTCTCCAATGTTTACGATGAAATCCACCGGGTAACCGAAGAAAACGACGAAGACGAGACACCCAAGCTGGATTATAAAGACGTGGAACAGGTTTTGCAGCACAGCGGCCTTGAAGATATCAATACTGAAAAGGTTGAATCCGCTTTTAAAACGGTCATAGATGATACGTCCTATGAGTTTAAAGCACCGAACGTCATACCGAAATATTCTTCCAAGTCCATTAAAATTGAAACGAAACTGGCGGATATTGCTATTAAACCAGAGGACTTGCGCTATGTACGCCAGGTCCACTTCGATAATAAACGGTATCTCATGATGGAAGTCGAAGAAAATACAGTAATTGAAGGCTTTGAAATGATCCCCGAAGCTTTATTCCAGCAAGCACCAGACAATAAGGAATGATAAGACCTGATCCTGGCATGGACAGCTAATAAAATGCGGCACCGGATTCATCATTTGAATCCGGTGCCGCATTTAAAGGGCTTCCTTTGACTTAGCTCACGATTTCCTTCACGCGTCCGACCACGCCATCCTCCAGCTTAACCTTGATCCCATGAGGATGAGTGGCTGAATTTGTCAGCAGCTTGTCGACGACGCCCCTTGTTAATTTTCCGGTACGCTGGTCCTGTTTTTGGACTACCTTTACTGTTTGGCCGATTTTCACATGGGCCCGATTGGTTCCAGACATTGTTAATTAACTCCTTATTTTATCGTCAGACGCGTTTATCCTAAGCATAACACCAAACAATGACCTGCCGCCATCAATACGTGATCCGCCTTCACCTGGCATAATCGCTCCCCATTCTGACCAAAATAGAATTAATCTGCATAAACCACTTATACGTTCTTAATTTTGTTTGTCGCAAATTTATTCACTATTTAAGCATATGGCCAGTTTTTTCCTTAAAAGTGAACATTTTTTGAGTAAAACGTTACAAAAAGCGAAACATTTTATTGTAATTTAATGAAGCTGCTGGTAAAAAGCCATTGGTCTGTTATAATTTTTATTGACGAACGGATTAATAAATAGCTGGCTGTTCAATGCCAGTTTATTATGGAGGGATTGCCTCATGAGAAACAGCGGAAAATATTCAATCAAATGGATCCTGCTTCTCTTCATTCCGCTTCTCCTGATGCTTAGCGGGTGCAGTGATCTGACCGTTATGAATCCAAAGGGACCGGTCGGTGAGCAGCAGAAGGATCTGATCGTTTATTCCCTCTACTTTATGTTGGGGATTGTCGTTGTGGTATTTGTGCTATTTGCCTATATAGTGATTAAATATCGTGACAAACCAGGTCGGGACCCGAAAGACTACAAGCCGGAGATGCATGGGAATACCTTGATCGAGACAATTTGGACCATTATCCCGGTTATTATTATCGTATCGCTGGCCATTCCGACGGTCACTACGCTGTACGATTTGGAAAAATCGCCAGGATCAACGGCCACTGGGGCGCCAACTGAAGCTAAGGCAGAAAATCCACTCGTCATTTATGCCTCGGCTGCTGATTGGAAGTGGTTCTTCAGTTATCCGGAACAAGGGATAGAAACCGTTGACTATCTGCACATACCGAAGGATCGGGCTATTGAATTCCGCTTGTCATCAGCGGGCTCCATGTCAGCATTATGGATCCCAGCATTAGGTGGTCAGAAATACAACATGGCGGGCATGGAGACAACACTTTTTCTGCAGGCTGATGAAACTGGCGTTTACCAGGGCCGCAACTCCAACTTTAACGGAGAAGGCTTTACTGAACAGACATTTAAAGTTCATGCTGAATCACAGGATAACTTTAATGAATGGGTGAAAAACGTTCAGGATTCAGCGCCTGAGCTGACACAAAATGAGTATGACAACTTATTAGAACCAAGTGTTTTGGATAATACGAGGGAATTTTCATCAACACATCTGCAGTGGGTTGATCATGGAACCATGAAAGGCAGTGACTATTCGATTGAACGGCATAGAGATGAATACAAGGATGACCTCGGTCTTGAAAATAGCAAGAATCATCATCACGATTAATTAAGAAAAGAAGGTGGACATTTATGCAGCTTGATGATTTCTTTGTGACCGGTGAACCCCTCGTCTATGGGGCTATGGTTTCCATCGCGCTCGTAACGATTGCTGTCATTTTCCTGCTGACCTATTTTAAAAAATGGGGATGGTTATGGCGCGAGTGGTTAACCACCGTTGATCATAAGAAAATCGGAATTATGTATATTCTAAGTGCATTGGCCATGCTGTTCCGCGGTGGCGTTGATGCTTTAATGATGCGGATACAGCTTGCCTTTCCAGGTATGAATTTTCTGGATGCCGAGCACTATGATGAAATATTCACAACGCACGGCACTGTTATGATCTTTTTCATGGCCATGCCCTTTCTGATTGGCCTTATGAATATTGTCGTGCCGCAGCAGATTGGGGCGCGTGACTTTGCACTTCCATTTGTAAACGCGCTGAGTTTCTGGGCATTCTTCTTCGGTGCCATGCTATTTAACATTTCATTTGTTATCGGAGGTTCGCCTGATGCTGGCTGGACAAGTTATACACCGCTTGCAGGCGCTGCTATGAGTCCAGGACCTGGTGAAAACTTCTACTTGCTTGGCCTGCAGTTATCCGGTATCGGAACACTTGCAACAGGTATCAATCTGATGGTAACGATTCTGAAGATGCGGGCACCAGGCATGAAAATGTTTAAAATGCCAATATTTACGTGGTCAACTTTGATCACTTCGTTTATTATTGTATTTGCTTTTCCGATCTTAACAGTCGCACTGGCGCTGTTAACGATTGACCGTATTTTCGGGTCACAGTTCTTCACATTGGCCGGTGAAGGAATGCCGATGATGTGGGTGAACTTATTCTGGATGTGGGGACACCCCGAGGTTTATATCGTTGTTCTCCCAGCATTCGGTATCTTTTCCGAAGTAATCGCGACGTTTGCCCGGAAACAATTATTCGGCTACAGTGTTATGGTCTGGTCGATCATCCTGATTGCCGGTCTGAGCTTTTTAGTCTGGGCGCACCACTTCTTTACGATGGGTGCAGGCGCATTCGTCAACTCGATCTTTTCGGTATCAACCATGGCGATTGCAATACCAACCGGCGTGAAGATATTCAACTGGCTGGCAACCCTGTATAAATCAAAAATACGCATGACGGTTCCTATGATGTGGTCACTGGCGTTTATCCCAAGCTTTGTCATGGGCGGTGTTACAGGCGTTATGCTTGGCATGGCAGCAGCTGATAAACAATTCCATAACTCGTATTTCCTGATCGCTCACTTCCACTATGTGCTGATTGCAGGTACTGTATTCGCCTGCTTTGCCGGACTGGTTTACTGGTATCCTAAAATGTTCGGCCACAGGATGAACGAAGCTCTTGGAAAGGTTGCTTTTTGGTTCTTTGTCATTGGCTTTCACATCTGTTTCCTGCCACAGTACTTCCTGGGACTCAACGGAATGCCACGCAGGGTATTCCACATCATTCCAGAATGGTTTGACTTGAATGTGGTCTCAACGATCGGCGCCTTTGGCATGGGCATTGGTTTTGCAGTATTTGTCTACAATGTCTATTACAGCTATCGGTACAGTGAACGTGAGACAACCGGCGACCCTTGGGATGGCAGAACGCTTGAATGGGCTACGCCAAATCCGGTCCCTGCATACAACTTTGCTATTGTGCCAGAAGTCGATTCACTGGATGCCTACTGGGTTATGAAACAAAGAGGCGAATCTGTCTATGATGAATCCAAGGTTGAATCGCTTCATATGCCAGATAAAAGCGCAAAACCATTTATAATGATGGGTATATTAGCTATCGCCAGCTTCTGCCTTATCTTTGAATGGATATGGCCAGCCATTATCGGTTTGATCGGCGGCATTGTCGTGATGATTATCCGTTCCTTTGATAAAGATGAAGGTTATCACATCAGCAGGGACGAGATCATCGAGACGGAACGCTCGTCAAGGGGGTTATAATATGAGTACAGAAAAAACCAATGCTAAACCGCTGGAGCACCAGACCGAAAAAGGTGAGCTAAGCATTGTCGGTTTCTGGATCTTCTTGGCAGCGGAAATTGCGTTATTCGGGACACTGTTTGCCACATACACAGTCCTGTTCGGCCGGACAGCAGATGCAGCATCACCCGCTGACATGTTCGAGCCGGGCAGTGTCCTGGTGATGACCTTCATTCTGCTTTTGAGCAGTTTTACATCTGGGCTTGCCATTCATGAGATGCGCCGCGGGTCATCTAAAGGACTGATCATATGGCTCGCTATCACGCTGGTTCTGGGTCTCAGTTTTCTGGGTTTGGAAGTTAACGAATTTATACACTACACCCAGGAAGGCGTAACATTGCAGTCAGCTGCCTTTTGGTCGGCCTTCTTTGTCCTGACAGGAACACACGGCATTCACGTAACATTTGGCGCCGGCTGGGGCATTCTGCTTTTGATTCAGTCAGCTCTGCAGGGTGTTACAGCCACGACCAGCAGAAAGGTCTTTATTTTCAGTTTGTACTGGCACTTTTTAGACGTCGTATGGATTTTCATTTTCACAGGCGTTTATCTGATTGGGATGGTGGTATAATATGGAAAACAAATCCAAAAAAATACCGTATCAGCAAATTATAGGCTTTGTTCTGTCGCTCGTGCTGACAGTACTTGCAGCTTGGACAGCACTAGGGTCCAGCTTACCGGTTAAATGGATTATCATCGCCATTTTTGTCATGGCCATTTTACAGGCAATCATACAGCTGTTTATGTTCATGCACATAACAGAACAGAGCAATGGGAACACCCCATGGAATATGATGTTCCACGCGGCCGTCATAGCTGTTGTCCTGATCGGCGGTTCGCTGCTTACGATGTCATTTGGTTTCTAAAGTGGAAATCGAAAACAGAACCATAAAGAACCTCTTTCCAGAATTCTTCAGGAAAGAGGTTCTTTATATATTAGGAGATGTTTATTTAGTCAAAAACTTCTTTGGATCGATAATTAGTGGTGTATTGCTTCGAATCTTCGACAATGCGGATGATAAACTGTACCCAGGCTACTTCTGCTAAAATTAAACTTCCGTAAAACGTCAGCCACGTGATGGAAAAAGCACTCGGAGCTGCGAAAAACATTGCCTCTATAACGTAAAACCACATTCCAATTAGAAGCATCGATTGCACACCCACGAGCAGATATTTTTTAAGATACAGAAACATAAATGGTGTAACCGATGCTAACAGCATAAAAGAAACATCCATTTTAACCATCTCCAATTAATGTGATGTAAGCGATTTCTACAATTAGTATAACAAATTGACTCACATTTGTCACACATTTTTCACATTTTATTTAAAAATATTTATTGACATTGTCAAACCACTTACATTTTATATTATGGCTTGATGAGCTAAAAACAAACACATTTCTTATAATCGACTGCCGCTGCCACCACAAAAAACAGGGACTCAGGGCGCTGATAGCCGTATCCCTGCCATTGTCAAGTCATCATTCATTCATATTTACCCTTCATGTTGTCAGCAGATGGATCCTCATCAGTGGCACTGACTTCTTCTGTATCATTCGGACTGGTATTTTCTGAATGATGACCTAAAATCAGATGCTCCATTTCCTGGTACTCAATTTTATTGAACTCAGGAGCCTTATACAAATAAAAGACCGTTCCGAGAGCAAGCCAAATAACTAGCGCAATCAATGATGGTATCCCCATAAACGCTGGTGACGCCGGGATAAGCAGTAGCAGAAGAAAAGCAAAGCCGATCAGCGCACCCGCTAAACTAAACACTTTCTTAAACGGGGCAGCCACGGAGGGAAGCGTTCTAAACTGATCACTGAGCGATGTCTCATTAGACCATTTAAACATTTTAAAGGCCGTAACACATGTGTAGATATACGCAATGGTAACGCCGACTGATGACATATCAACAATCCAATTTAAAACTTCCCGGCCAAACCACGGTGATATCAAACATACAATAGATGTAAACATAATACCTGCATACGGTGTTCCGTACTTCGGATGCAATTTCGCGAAGATCCCAGGTATAATTTTGGCACGACCCATAGCGAACAGCAGACGACTGCTTGACAAGTAAAAGCCATTCAAACCAGTGCAGACACCCATGACTAAGGCAACGGCTAAAATGATCAGGCCGAAATCTCCAAATAAGTCAACCATGGCATCGCCTGTCCCCCACTGCAAGCCTGTCATACTCTGCCACGGATCTGCCAGGGATGTTGCCATAATCATCGCCATATAGACAATCCCAGCGAAAAAAAGTGCTAAAATAATCAGGGTGAAGCCTTTTTTAGCCGGAAAATTAAATTCCTCTGCCGCTTGGGGAATACTGTCAAAACCGACAAAAGCCCACGGCGCAATCGCTACTATCACAACGATGCTGGACCAGATCGATGTATCAGGTTTAAACAAGGGCTCCATACCACTGAAAGATGTGGACGGATGAAAAATAGCACCAATACTTAGAATAGCAATACCCAGAAGCATACAGATAACAAATACAAACTGGACACGTCCCGACACGCCTGTTCCGCGTATATTCGTATAAGCAAACAGAATCAGGGCTGCACTTGTGATAAGGATTTCCATCAGGTATACATCATAACCAGCTACACTGTAGAGATACCCCTGTTCCGCAATAAACGGAAAGATGTAGCGCACAGCAAGTGATAATGCCGTTGCATTTAAAGCAACAATGCAGATATACCCTAACGCTAAAAACCACCCAGCCACATAAGCATGATTACGATTAAAGCCTAAAAAAGCATAGGCAAATTCACCGCCGGACACAGGGAAATGTTTTATCAAAAAACCGTAACTGACTGCTATAATCATCATTAAAACCGCACCGATGCCAAAACCAATCATAGCTCCCAGCGGTCCGGAGTCTTCCATCCATACAGACGGCTGCACAAACGCACCCCAGCCAATCGCCGATCCTAATGCAATCGCCCAGACCCACTGGGGTTTTAGCGTTCTTGAGAGTTGTCCCCTTTGTTCCATTACAAAATGTTCCTCCTCTGAGCTTTCTGTTTAACACAAGACTCCTATATAAGTCAGAATTAAGTACGGGTTCTCATTATGACTCTGACTGGCTTGAACTATACCTTCGTGGCCAAAAGACTGTTTCCCTTTCGCTTGGTAACGATTACAATAACTTATTTTTAAAAAATCTCTCTGTCAGCACAGACCGACAGAGAGATTTTCCGCCAAAAATTACTTATTGCCCCACTGACTGTAGTCGAGATGTTTATACTTATCAAGTATACGTGTCGGCATATTCAAGGCATCTTTACGGAATGGCGGAGCAAGTTGCGTCCCATCAACATAGATGTTCAAGACAGCTGGTCTCCGCTGCTTCAGAGCCTCTTCAATCGCAGGGACAATATCTTCTGGTTTGTCAATGCTGTAGGCGAGTGCCCCCATAGCCTTTGCAACATCAGCAAATTCCGGGCCCTTGATATTCGAACCAACATAACGGTCATCAAAGAAATCGACCTGGTTTTTCTTCTCAGCTGCCCATGCCTGATTGTTGAATACGCAGGCAACAACCGGAATGTCCTGTTCGACAGCTGTACTGACTTCATGCAGACTCATACCCCAAGCACCATCACCGACAACGGCAAATACGGGGGCATCCGGTTCAGCTCTTTGAGCGCCCAATGCTGCAGGATAGGCAAATCCGGTATTGCCATATGTCAATGCTGCAATGTGACGACGCGGCTGTGTAAATTTCAAGTAGCCATTTGCAGTTGATGAGACGTTACCAATATCAGATGAGACAATGGCATTTTCAGGCAGTGCCTTCGTCATTTCCAGAAGCGCACGACGCGGGTTAATGGGAATACCATCTTCCATCGCCATATCAACCAGCTCTTGATCCCAGTCCTCTTTGCGTTTAGCTACTGCCTTCATCCGCTCGTCGTCTTTTTGCGGTGAAGGAAGAGCCGTCTGCAGCTGCTGATAAATTTCTTCACTGGCAGCCTTCGCATCGCCGACAATACCTACTTCAACCGGATGTGTCCGTCCGATTTGGCGCGGATTAATATCGATTTGAATGATTTTCGCGTTTTTCGGGAAATAATCAATATCGTAACAAGGCAATGTACCGAACTGGGATAAACGTGTACCGATTGCCAGCACAACATCGGCTTCTTCCAGCGTATACATAGCAGCTTTTGACCCCATATAACCGATTGGACCAACTGCGAGCGGATGATCGGCCGGGAAGGAATCATTATGCATATAGGCATTTGCCGCCGGAGCCGACAGATATTCAGCAAGTTTCACAACGGTGTCATTACCTCCAGCATCAACAGTGCCGCGGCCGGAGATAATGGTAGGGTTTTTAGCGTTTTTCAGCAAGTCCACAGCACGTTCAATGGCCTTAGCATCACCGCTCCCCCGTTTTTCGGCACGGTACTGATGCGGTTCCAGAATATAGTCTTCCATTTCCCCGTAGAACATATCCCGCGGAATATCAAACAAGACCGGTCCGCGCTCTGCATAAGCAATTCGGAAAGCTGTCCGCAGACGTTCAGCAGCACGGCTTGCATGGGTGACGGTAACTGTTTCTAATGTGATATCCTCAAAGATCGATACCTGATCGGCTTCCTGGAATCCGTCGAGTCCCTTAGCAGGATTACCAGCAGATGGTGAGATCACAACCAGCGGACTGTGTGCCTGATAAGCGGCAGCAACTGACGTGACCATGTTCGATATTCCCGGGCCATTCTGACCGACAATGACACCAGCCTTGCCTGAGACACGCTCCTGTGCATCAGCCATATGTCCGGCCGACTGCTCATGACGTACAGGCAGGAAACGGATGCCGGCAGTTGGGAATAAATCAAGCATATCCATGAATGCCGAACCAACAATGCCGTAAACTTCTTTTATATCTTCCTGAACGAGCGTTTCCACAATTGCCTCACTCGGCGTCATCTTCTGCTTCTGCTGCTGAACTGCCTGCTGCACTTCTTCTTTTTGTTTGACCATGAGTCTATACCTCCTCGGCATAATAATTAACTTAAAATGTGACAGTGTATGTCAGTGAACCGGCATTGTCTCCCAAGCCATTCCTCTCAGCGATTCAAGAAAACGTTCAGATACTGTTTTTAAAACCTGTTTCTGCCTGCAAGCAATATAAAAATGCCGGTTCAATTTAAGACCATTAATCCTGTAAGCTTCTAAAAGCGCTAATTCACGCTCTTTTTGAATAGCTTTTTTTGATATAAAGGAAACACCTAATCCGGACTCCACAACGCGTTTAACAGCTTCGGTACTGCCGAGTTCCATAACAATATCCAAATCATCTTCAGACAATCCCGCCTGCTGTAAATAGTACTTCAGCACTTCCCGCGTTCCTGATCCCCCCTCTCGAAGGATAATAGGTGTCTCCTCTATCTGCTCCAGCGTGATCGTATCCTCGTCTGTTATAAAATCAGGAGGCGCAATCAACACCAGTTCATCCTCTAAAAACGACTCCATCTGGATGCTCTCATCCTCAATCGGCGTTTCAATTAAACCGACATCAATCACCTGATCCTTGATCCGCTCAACAGTCTGTGTGGAATTAGCGATGCTGACCTGAATCTGGATTAAAGGATAAGCTTCGTTAAAGCGCTTCAAAAATTCCGGTAAAAAATACTCACCAATTGTCAGACTGCATCCCATCTTTAGATCACCGCAAGCATGATCTTCCATTTGCGAAATTTCTTTGTGTGCGGCATCATTCATCTGTACAATATCCCTGGCATAATCCAGTAATACCTTGGCGGCCTGTGTCATTTCGACTTTTTTGGTTGTACGCTCAAACAATCTGGTATCCAGCTCATCTTCAAGAGCTTTTACCTGTGACGTGATTGTCGGCTGCGTGACAAACAACCGCTTGGCCGCTTCGGAAAAACTGCTTTTTTCCGCTACTGTGATAAACGTTTTTAATCGTTCATAATTCACGCCTCAACACCGCCAATCCAGCATATTAGTGTCAGCATCCGGCATAGCGCTACATGCTGTGGATAACTGAATTGACTGTGTCGACAATAAAATCTAAATCGTCTTCTGTGCTGGTCAGTGGCGGTGCAATCATGATAATATTATTGCCGCCTGGGACCGTATCACCATTTTTGCCGATAATTAAGCCTTTTGCTTTACAGCCAGCAACAATCTCACCTATTTTCGCTTCTGACAGCGGCTCTTTCGTGTCTTTGTCTTCAACCATTTCCAGACCGATAAAGAAGCCTTTTTGCCGGACTTCGCCGACGTTTTTATGCTCAGTCAAATCATGCAGTGCCTCAAGTTTTGTCTGACTAAGCTGTCTGACCCGATTAATAATATCCTCTTCTTCAATAATGCGGATATTTTCCAGCGCAACGACACAGGCTGCAGGATGACCGCCATAAGTTGATACGTGCCGGAAGTGACTGTCTTTGCCTTCTTGTTTAAATGCATAAAAAACGTCCTCTTTGACTGAAGTCGCTGCCAGTGGCATGTAGCCGCTTGTCAGTCCTTTAGCCATCGTCACAATATCCGGAGTGACGCCATTTGCATGTTTAAACCCGAACATTTCACCTGTACGTCCCAGGCCGGAAACCACTTCATCCATAATGAGAAGAACCTGATGTTCCTTGCATATCTCTGCCACCCGCTCAACATATTTCATGGATGGGATAATAACACCACCGCCTGAAATGATTGGTTCCATGATGACAGCAGCAACCGTTTCTTCCCCTTCCCAGATAATTTTCTCTTTCAGTTCTTCAGCTGCGGCAAGATCTTTCTCTTCCGCTGTTCCGCTGTAAAGTGACCGGTAGCTGTAAGGAGGTGCCACATGCATGAAACCTGGCGCACCTGGATCGTATTTAACCCGGCGATTTGCCTGAGCGGTCGCACTCATAGCACCCATCGTTGAACCATGATAGGCCCGGTATCTGCCAATAAATTTATATTTAGTCGGATTTCCTGTCTGAATATGATACTGCCGTGCGATTTTAAATGCCGTTTCATTCGCCTCTGAGCCACTGTTGGAGAAAAACGTTTGGTATTGGGCTCCGAGGAGTTCGCTAAGCTTATTAGCCAGCTGGATGGCCGGCTTATGGTTCATCGTCAGCGGAAAATAAGCTAGTTTTTTCAGCTGATTAGCCGCTGCATCAGCGATATCTTCACGCCCATAGCCCACATTCAGACACCATAATCCAGAAACGCCATCTAAATACTGATCACCATTTTCATCCTTAAACCAGGACCCCTTACCCGATTCAGCAACCATTGCCTTAGCTTCCGGATCATATTTGTGCATGGCATTCCAGAGATGTGAGTCCTCTGCTGCAGAAACACGATTAACCTCTTTTTCCGTTTTCATGATTCCATCCCCCTTTATCACTGAATAATGGCCGAAATGGATTGAATACTTACTTTATCAGCAGGTTCTGTCTGCGCAATCGCAACGCTTTAGTAACCGCTTTCATTTCAGCTGCTATTCTGTGTTTAAATCACAGTCACCCCTTTGCAACAGCGGTACGCCAAGCGGTGTTAATTAACTTTCCGCATAGCACCACTGAGCACAGAAACACTTTCAATCGCCTTTAAATAAGCCCCTAAACCAGCTAGACCAGTGAACGTTGTGACGTCCGGACCAGTTAGTTGATTTATCTTCAGTATATTCTCAAAAGACAATGAACGCAATAAGTTTTGTGAAATTTCCGTCATTAAGGATTTGAATAACAATTATAATCTTTCTTTATTAATTGAAGTGTATATGACGGATCTTTTAACGACTAAGCGGCATACGGAGGAACAAATGAAGTGGGATTAAGAACAGACGCCCGGATTCAGCCAAATTTTCGTGATAAATTAATCGTAAACTGATACATATCACTCCGGTAATAGGCCTTCTCCAGTTCAATAATCTGATCATCATGATCCTTAATAAGCCGTTCAGCAATTAAACCAGAAGAACCGGCAGGAATATGTAAATGTTTCGCGTTTTCTTCAGGAATTAGCCCACCGCCAATCGTCTGACTCGCTTCCGCAAACCAGATACCCAGCTCATTCTCCTCAAATTCATACAGAGATATGTCATCTAAATCATACTGCACGAGCGCCTCACCAATGGACAGCGGAAAGTAGTGGCATTCAACACCTATCGGAATACTATCGGCATAACGGACCCGCTTAATAAAATAAGCCTCTGCAAAACCTGTCCGCTCCTGAATCGTTAAAGACGGCGTCACCTTATAATAGGTTACCAGTTTTGCTCCAGGCTCCATCCCCATTTGTCTGATGGTGTCAGTCGTGCTCACGAGGTTGCCCAGCCACTCGTTGATTGACTTAAGAGAAACAAAAGTCCCGGTTCCATGGCGTTTTTCCAGAACACCCTCACGGACAAGCCAGTGAATCGCTTCACGCACTGTACTTCGGCTTACATGATAAGTTTCCATGAATTCACGTTCACTCGGGATTTGTCCTGCCAGCTCCCCAGTTTCAATCTGTTTCTCAATAACCTCCTTCAATTGGCTATGTAACGGCATCGGACTCTTATAATCAAGCTGCACAGTGAAAACTCCTTTAATATGCAGTATAGTCCAGTTTCTCGTTCTGTTAGTGTATCTAATTTTTCTGAATTGAATTAATACAATATACTAACATAATATAGAGGTATGCCGCAATGACTCCCGGTTCCACTGCACTAGTTTACAGGGAGATTAAGTCTGTGCAATATAAACAGGTAACATAGTTGCAATCATCATCAGGGCTCCAAATACCGGTTGAATCGCTTTTCCAGTCGTTCCTGCAAAGCAGATATAATAATACAAATAGGCCAGTAAATAAGAGCAACAAGAATATACATGGTCATCGAATCATATGTGCGCCCTGCAACAATTTGCGCCTTCTGAAACAGTTCTGGAACTGTAATAACGGCTGCCAGTGACGTTGCCTTCACCAGATCCAAATAAACATTGGTCAGAGGCGGAATAGCGATTCGGGTCGCTTGCGGCAAAATAATCTTTCGCATTGTCTGCCAATACCCAAGATTAAGGGCCTTAGCCGATTCCCATTGTCCTTTATCGACACTGCTTAGTGATGAACGGTTAATTTCCGCGATATAACCAGCACTATTTAAGCCAAACGCCAACGAAGCAGCTAAAAATGCGGAAAGTTCAATACCGATAACCGGCAGTCCTGCATACAGTATAAACAAAAATACAAGTATAGGCGTCCCGCGCATAAACGATATATAGAGTCGCGACGGCCACCTTAAGACAGTCCGATTCGAGCCGCGACCCAAAGCCAAAAAGAAACCCAGAACTAAACCAATTGCCATTCCAATAAATGATACGATTAATGTAGCTGGTACACCTTCTAAAAGAAATGGCAGACTATCCCATGCTAAATGCCAATCAAACAATTTATCCAACTGAACTTGATCCATTTCTAAGTCAAACATTAATCAATATCCTCAATTGTTCGTATATTTTCCTCCGGCTTCTCTGATACATCTTCTCCAGCAAAAAATTCTTCAGACAGTTTAGTAAGGGTCCCGTCTTGTTTCATATCTGTTAGAGAACCATTGATTTTTTCTTTTAGTCTATCAGCATTCTTTTCAATAACAGCATGCTGATTAGACCGGTAAAATTTTAAATCTGGCTGAATCGTGACATCCAAATCGGGAAGTGCTTTTAGAGCCAGCATTTGTAAGTAATAATCATTAATCACAACATCCGTTCTGCCATTCTCAACATCTCTTAAATAAACATCATTCGTAACGTTTCCATATGTTTTCACTTCCGCACCGAATTTACGGGCAATATCGCTGTATACTGTTGTCGCAGCACCACCTGCAATTTTTCCATCCAAGTCTTCAAGCGATGTAAAATCATCTACCTCATCTTCACGTACAACCATGGTTGCATATGAATATTTGTACGGTTTACTATACGAAAACTTTTTCTTAGTATTGCCCCTTAACCCGGCCGGTGCAACATCAATTCGGCCTGACTGCAAGGCAGCAAACATTTCGTCAAAGCCAAGTTCCTCAAACTGAACATTTAGATCCAACCGATTGCCAACTTCTTTCATTATTTCTACATCATAACCAGTTAACTCATCGGAGTTTTCCGGGTAATAGGAAGAAGGATACAGCGTTCCGGGAGTTCCGACAACCAGTTTCCCTTCTTCTTTTATTTGGTCCCATGTATCATCTTTAGCATTATTACTTGTCTGACCACAGCCCCCTAATACAAATATGAAACACATAACAACAACTAATAAATCCCCTCTTAACCGCAACTTTCTCCCCCGCTTTTAAATACGTATTATAAAAATTAACACGAATATTGTAATGGCTTTCTGTCACTAAAGCAAGACGCGTATCATTGGTTGCTAACAACTTTAAAGACTATACGCGATAAAAACAGGCTATGACTGGAACAAAGCTCTCGGTGTGTTACTGACGATGGCTATTCTATCCAAAATACATGCGAAAGCCAATAAAATTAATAGAATGGACAGCATTTTGCATAATAATCCCCCATACGCTGGGCCAGTTTCATGCCAAGCTTAGAGCCAATAATGATACCAATTGCCCCCCATAAAATAGCCATCCAGTCGATTTTATCATAAAAAAACTGGGATACAACGCCATAGGAAGAGTAAAGGCATAATGAGAAAATGGAAGTTGCTATTGCTAAATGGGCAGGGAACTTAAATATATAAATCAGAATTGGTACAAGAAGCCATACACCGCCAATACCAAAATAATTGGATAATATACCCATACAAATAAAGTTATACATCAATTGCAATGTATATAAGCAACACAAAAACCCCTATTTCAACCATAAAAAAGAAGGCCGACCTCAAAACAATTGGTCAGCCCGTTTCTATAATGGGTTACTTTGCGATCGAAGGGTCGTCCACCCCGATCGATTAAATTCGCATTTTCCTATTGTTCATAATCATAAATAGTTACACCTTGCACGACCCTGTTAACACGCCCGTCCGGACTCGGATTGTCAGGTGTCAACCCAAGTTGCAATGATTTTCTGAAGGCCAGCAGCTGCGCAAACAAAATGTAGGTAAACGCTAATTGGAAATCACCTGAAAACGATTCTTCACTATCATGCGCATAAATAGCCCAATCAGCCAGCTCGTCTGCTTCCTCGTCTGGCTTCTCTGTGAGAGCGATAACCTTTGAACCGGAATTATCAGCTGCCAGTTCCCGCAATAAATCCATATCATACTTCCGTGTATACGCATGGCTGGATACAAATAGAACGACAACGGATTGGTCATTCAAAATGGACTTCGGACCATGACGAAAACCTAATGACGATTCATGAATGGCAACAGCGTTACCGGCCGTCAGTTCCAGCATCTTTAACGCTGCCTCGTGGGAAAGCGGGCTCATCAGACCGGAGCCTAAATAAACAACCCGGGAAAAATCAAACGCAAGCAGCTCATCAATCTTATCAGGAATAGTTGCCAGAAAATCCTCGGCCGTTGATATTAGGAGTTTCGCCTCATTACCGGTGAAAGGCTTTTCCGTAAACACGCCATAAGCTGTCATCATCATGGAGGTGAAACTGCTCGTCATCGCAAATCCCTGGTCATTTACCTCATCCGGCATCAAAATGGTCAGGGAATTGTCGTCCTGTTTGCTGTTTACAGCCAATTGACCTTCCGCATTGCATGTAATGACCACCTGATAAAAATGATCAACCATCTGTTTCCCCAGGGAAACAGCAGCAAGGCTTTCGGGACTGTTGCCTGAGCGGGCAAACGATACCATGATGGTCGGTATATTCTGAAACAAATAATTTTTCGGTGTGGCAACAATATCTGTTGTCGCAACCGCTTCAAATGTTACATGAGTACCGGTTTGCCTGCGCAATTCCGGCACGAGTGTTTCCCCGGCAAAAGCGGATGAACCGGCTCCCGTCATAATGACCCGGACACGTTCGTGCTTGGCATAAATCGATTCAACAAATTCCTTCCAGGCACTCTTTTGTTTAAACACCATGTCCGTCATTTTTACCCATACGTTTGGCTGCTGGGCTATTTCTTCAGCTGTTTGCATCGCGCTGTTAGCTTCCAGCATGTCATGCGTTAAATTAAACATACGTATGCTCCCTTAATGGTTTTAGTACATGAACTGTTTTCTCGCGCGGTTGGCGTAACGTCTATTAGTCATTATAAACAATTTCCCGAAAAATTCATATTGCTTTGTTTCATATTGCCATAAAAAACAGGGTGCCCCGCTCTAGTGCGGGACACCCTGTTGTGATAATTAACCGGAGACCTTCGTCTGTTTCTGCTCCGAAAGCCACGTTTCAAATCTATAAGCCATTTCCCAGAAAGCAAGTTCATATTCTTTAGCTATCACAAACTGATCTTTAATTTTCGCCTTCTCTGCTGCGCTTGCCTCGGCTGCGAGGTCATCCAGCAAGTTGATCATGTCGCGCGTTGATTCCTGAAATTCATCACTTGCATACATCTGAATCCAATTATCATAAATTTCGACGCCGGTCTTCGTGCCCTTGTTTTCCAGACCGATATCGGCATATAACCAGTAGCACGGGAGCATCGCAGCGATCATTTGCGCCAGACTGCCGGATAACGCGGCGCGATATAAATGGGATGTATAGGCATAAGCTGTTGGCGCAGGTTTGAATTGCTGCACGTCTTCATCGGTAATATTTAAAATTCTGGCATGTTCCTTATGAACGGTAAGCTCTGCTTCAGCTGTTGTTTTGGCTTTTTCCGCCAGAGATGCTGCCTGACTGAAGTCATCTGCCTGAGCAGCCGCAAAGGCATGGACTTTCCCGTAGTGTTTTAAATAATAGATGTCCTGCATGATATAATTTTTGAATGTTTCCAGCGGCAAATCGCCTCTCACAATCCCCTGGACAAAAGGATGGTTCAGGCTGTATGTCCAGCTCTGTCCGGTCGCCTCTTTCAAAGATTCCGAAAAACGCATCACTAAATCCTCCTCAAAATGCATGATCAACCAATTATCCGCATCTAGCAGCCAACTTCCACCACAGTATTGACGATATACAATAAATTTGATGCCCTGCTGGTTTTCAAGAAACTAATAAAAAACCACCCCGGAAATGGAGTGGTTTTCTAGCAATCTCAACTATTGTACCAGCTCCACTTCCCTCCGCTAGTGCAAACTAGATCAGGTTCAAAGGGATTAAGACAGTCATCTTATCTCAGCCGCGCAGGCACCCCTAGTGGATTTCTTATTAATTTAATTTTAGCATAACTTATCAAGAAGGCTTCGTCAAACAAGTACGGACCTTTTCGCTGTACGTCAGACTGCCAATCTAGCTTTAAACAAGCATACCTGCTATTGCGGCACTTAATAGATTGGCGAGTGTCCCGGCCAGCACAGCCTTCAGCCCGATTCTTGCAATGTCACCCCTTTTATTTGGCGCCATTGGACTAAGTCCGCCGATCAGGATGGCCATCGAGCCAAAGTTGGCAAATCCGCACAAAGCGAATGTAATAATAGTTTGAGCTTTATCAGAAAAAGTATCAATAACAGGACCGAAATTGGAAAAAGCAACAAATTCATTCGTAATAATCTTTTGACCAATAAGCGATCCGGCACGCATAGCTTCATCCCATGGAATACCAATCATAAACGCAATTGGTGAAAAGATATAGCCAAGAATTTGCTGCAAGGTTAAATCATCCACACCGAATAAACCGCCGGCCCAGCCTAAAAACAGATTGGCGAGAGCAATAAGTGAAAGAAAACTGATAAGCATTGCGCCAACCGTCAGGGCTAATTTCAGACCATCACTGGCACCCCCGGCAGCTGCATCGATCACATTGGTCGTCTCTGTATCCTTTTCCAGTGTAACTTCATCTGTGGTTTGTTCCTTATTAACTTCAGGGATAATAATTTTTGCCATTAATAAACCAGCCGGCGCAGCCATGAAACTTGCTGCAATTAAAAATCTCATAGGAACACCAAGCAAAGCATAGCCAGCCAGGACTGATCCGGCAACAGTAGCCAGGCCTCCAGTCATCACAGCAAACAATTCAGAAAGCGTCATGTTCTTAACATACGGTCTGATTACGAGCGGTGATTCCGTTTGTCCAAGAAAGATACTCCCTGCGGCGTTCATGGATTCGACTTTGCTTGTTTTCAGCAGTTTAGAGAGCGCACCGCCGAGCATCCGAATGATCCACTGCATGACACCAAGATAATATAAGACTGAAATAAGTGACGAGAAAAAGATGATGACAGGCAGTACCTGAAAAGCAAAGATGCTATCGTCCTTAGGGATAAGGGGATCAAAAAGAAAACTTATTCCAGCATTAGCAGAGCCGATAATCTTCTCCACAATACCGGAGACCCATTCAAGTGCCTTATGCCCAAGCGGCCACTTTAACACGATAAGTGCGAAAACGATTTGAATTGCCAGAGCGACAAATACAGTTCGAAAATTAATTCTCTTCTTATTGTTTGAAAATAGGAAGGCGATTGCAAGAAGTATTACAATACCCGCTATTCCCCATAAAATATTCATTCTTTGTCCACATCCCTATCGAAAGTATTGTTTCGGATTCTCTAATGTTAGACTTCAGACTTCTAATTAAGTATCTTCTGAAATATCGCACAGTTTGTAACTGATTGAAATATAGTTAAAGTGCGAGCCTCCCCTAATAGATTTCTGTCGATTTTTGTAATCGGATACAGTCATAGTACCAAGCACCTTGAATGCTTGTCAAAGCGTTAGCATCATGACACTGATATACCGCGAGAGCAACCCATACATTCGAATTAACCTTTACATATACTAGAAAGACCAAAACTTCTGTAAAGGTGTGACTAAATGTGATCATTAACGCTCAAGCTGACAACGGCAAACTGGAATTGGGATTCACGCCAGAAAACGACGATCCCAAAACAAACACCGTATTTAATAGCGTTTTCAAGACAAACCAAACGACTCGTATGGGATCCAAACGTTGTGAGTTCCATCTGCCGGCTGACTGGACGCTCGATTCGGTTCATCCTGATCTGCTCGCACTTGCCACCATAGCCATTATTTATCCCTTTTGCGGTTCGCGCATCCGAGTGCCTCGAGGTGTCAGCAAATCATTCCACGAACGCCTCAGGCAAACCACGAATATACGCGTCTCACCCGTTCAGGGAACCATCAAACCCAGACAAGCACCATCACATGCGGTCCCTGCTCTTTCATACAGCGGCGGAATTGATTCAACTGCGGCAGTTGCATTGCTGCCCGAGGATACCCATCTGTTTTATATTGATCGCCTAACGCAAGAAGGGATGGGTCACACGCTTTTAAATCAGGAAGCAGCCCACTATGCCTGTGATGCCATGGCTGACATGGGAAAAAACGTCCACAAAATTAAAACTGACATGCCCTATATACGAAAACCGGTCGGCTTTAACACGTATCTGACCGATAGTGTGCCTGCGCTCTTATTAGCGGATTACTACGGACTTGATACAACAGGACACGGACAAACATTGGAAATCGGCTATCAAATCGGGCACGGACCTTATCAGGAGTGTCAGGATACAGAGATAGGAAAACCATGGTCTCATCTGCTGGAAGCGGTTGATATGCCATTTACGCTGCCAACAATCGGTTTGAGCGAAGTTATGACAACACAAATTGCAAGACAGACGCCATATTATACATTTGCTCACGCCTGCAGCAGAGGCCAGGTTCATGAGCCTTGTATGAACTGTTATAAATGCTTCCGAAAAGGCCTTCTGGATAAGACGACAACAGACAGCACACTCGAAAAGTCGTATCTGGATCGTTTATTTCAGATTGACGAAGTTCAAAAAATTATTAAACAATCACCTATCTATTATGAAAATGTCTTAACCTATGTGACGGCCCACTATAATGGGAATCATCCAGACATGCTGGCACTCAAGAAAAAAACCCGGGGCGATCATCTGCAATTCGACTGGATGGAGCGATGGCATCCTAAGGCACAAGCACTTCTCGCGCCAAAATATCGTAACCAGATCAAACAGACCATCCAAAAATATACAAAACCTATGGATACACGCGATATAAAAGCGATGAAACAATCCTATAATGAAGGTGATTTGCCAGAAACAGAAAAAGCAACTGACTCTAAAAAAATTAACATCCTCATACTCGTTCGCCGATTTGATCAACTATTTCCCAAGCATAAAGTAAAATATGAATTCTTACAGGCAATTGAGGCATTTGCCAATGTCACCTACCATCATGACGATGGCGATATATTAAATATATTGAACAAGCAGCCAACGCGTCCGGACTTCATTTTTCATTACGATATAACGGCCAAACACCGTTTATCGCCACGCATTAACAATCTTGATAAAATCACTATACCAGTCGGCACCTATGTAATCGATGCTCACTGGCAAAATGAACTGCGGCGCAAATACTTTCGTGACAATCGTATTTCTCTGATCTTTTCAGTCAGCAAACACCCTTTTCTGGAGCGGTTTCCCGCGTATGCTTCCCAGTTTCGGTTCCTGCCTTTTTCCATCAATCCCGATCATATAAAAGACTGGCAGCGCACAAAAGATATCGACTTTCTATTGATGGGCCATATGGCAGATAATTATCCATTTCGCCGGGCCGTTTGGGATAAATTGGCAGGAACACAAGGATTTGTCTATCACAAGCATCCCGGCCACCTTGAAAAAGACCGGTCGAAGCTGATTATTGACGATGCTTTCGGACAAGAGATTAACCGCGCCAAAATATTCTTCACGTGTGGTTCAACTTATCAGTATCCAGTTATGAAATATTTTGAAGTGGCTGGCTGCAATACGCTTTTAATCGCAGAGCCCAATTCAGATTTAAAAGCGCTGGGCTTTCAGGATGGCGTTCATTATATTGCCGCGAATCAAACCAATTTCTATGACAAAGCCCTCTACTATTTAAAGCACGACGAAGAACGGAAGGCAATCGCTCAGGAAGGCTACAAACTCGTTCATCGCCATCATACCAACCGAGTCCGCGCCAAGCAATTTGTCGACATGATCCAGGCGGTTATTTGATATCACCGATCCTGGAGAGGAAGACACATGCATGCCGCGGTGGGACTTATGTCTGTGCTGCATCGGCCCATAGATGCGGTGCACCGGCTCAAGAGAATTAAGGAACATCCCAGTTCAATGGTCAATCCAGCCATTCTTTCTGGCGCAATAGCTCAATAAACACTTGCAATGCCTTGGTCTGGTAAGGTGTTGCGGTGACAAGGGAAAATTGTCTGGCAACTGGTAGTCCGTCGACCTCAATGATCTGCAAGTCGCCATGCCGCAGTTCTTTTTGAATTGCCCATTTCGACAATAAACTGACGCCCAGTCCTGATTCAATAGCTTCTTTAATTGCTTGCGTACTGCCAAAATTAATGATTGTTTCCGGTTCTATTTTAAGCTGTTCAAATACGTTGTCAGCTGCTTCACGGGTTCCTGATCCCAGTTCCCGCAAAATCCACGTCTGTGCTGCTAGATCGCCGACGGTTACCTTTCCAGGCCGTTTAGCCAGGGGATGGCCGGTACTTGCGACCACAACCATATCATCCTCAGCAAATACCTCGGTCTTTAGATGTTTTTCTTTTTTAAAATGGCCTTCAACAATTCCGATATCCAGCTGATGGTGCATCACAAAATCAGCTATTTCAGCTGTATTGCCAATGGTTACCGTCGGCTGAATTTCCGGATAACGCGTTTTCATGTTTGCAATAATATGGGGGAGAACATATTCGCCAAACGTGTAACTGGCTCCAATGGAAAGCGGCCCATTCGCTTTATGGGTTAAATCATCCAAAAGGTTTTGCATGCGGGTATACAAGCCGATAATTTCTTTAGCATGATCATACACGATTTCACCGGCCTTGTTCAAATGCACATATTGGTTATTCCGCTCCAGCAGCCTGACATCGAGGTTTTCTTCCAGAATACGTATATACTGACTGACGGCGGGCTGTGTCATATGCAGTTCTTCTGCTGCACGGGAGAAGTTATGTTTCTCTGCTACTGTCATAAAAACGTGTAAATGCTGATCCATGATTAACACCTAGCCTATTTTCTCATTATAACATAATACTTATGGTTATCATTATAAATATTTATTTTTCTTATAGCAATCAATCCCCTATCCTTAATGCAGGAGGTGTTACATATATGCAGAACGTACAATCGAATCCAGGGCCGCAGAAACAGCCATCTCCTTTGATTAAATGGCTGGGCGGAATAGCATTTACGTTTTTAATTGCTTTATTAGGCTATTTACTTGCTATGGTACCCGGCTTTAGTCGTGTCGGACAAATGGCATGTGCTATCGTCCTCGCTGTTTTATACCGGCAGTTTTTCGGTTACCCGGAAGTCATCCGGCCAGGCATTGCTTTTTCACAAAAACGTTTGCTGCGAGCAGCTATTATTCTCTACGGATTGAAACTCAATATCGATACAGTATTGAGTGACGGTCTGGGATTGCTTGCTCGTGATGCTATTGTCATTGTTTTTGCTATCTTTGTAACCATATGGCTGGCAAAACTGTTTAAAGCTGACAGAAGCATATCACTGCTGCTCGGCATCGGCACAGGTGTATGCGGTGCAGCCGCTATCGCTTCCGTTTCGCCCATTTTAAAGTCAAAAGAAAAAGATACAGCCATTGGTGTCGGCATTATAGCCCTGATGGGAACTGTTTTCGCCATTGTCTACACCATCCTGCGGCCAATTCTTCCGCTTGATTCCATGGATTATGGGGTGTGGGCTGGCAGCACGCTGCATGAAGTCGCACACGTCGCTCTTGCTGGCGCACCGGCTGGTGACAGCGCATTAGCCATTGCATTACTGGCAAAATTGGGACGCGTCTTCCTGCTTGTGCCACTATGCTTTATTCTTATTGCGATTATGAAACGCAAAAGCAATTCAAATGAAGCAGATGGTTCAAAAATCGAATTTCCATGGTTCCTTGTCGGATTTATCATTGTGAGTATTTTAGGAACTTATGTCATTGGCCCGGTTATCCCGGTATCCAGCAATGTGCTTGATTTCGTTGATTCCTTGACAACCTGGGTACTAACAGCAGCCATGACTGGTCTTGGTCTGAATGTCAGCTTAAGCGACTTGCGCTCACGTGCTCTGCGTCCTTTAGCTGCCATGACTGTCACATCCATTCTACTGTCAGTTGTCTTCTACTTTACCGTTTAAAAGGAGGTTTGCCAGATGAATACGATTGTATTTGCAACAGATGGCTCCCAGTCACCGTACAGACCGGCCGGTTCTGGTCGTCCGCTAAATAGGTTTATCGTCAATGGGGATGGGACATAAGTGTGAACCACTTGCGTGACTGAACCGCTGCGGAAAAAGAGGTCTTCTCCGCGGGCGTCTCCGTCTTTCCTCCGCTGAACCGAGCCATGTTCGAAATTTGGGTTATTTGCTTTTGTTATGTCTCATTCCATTTTGTTAAGGCGCTCACATGAAAGCAGTTGCTAACGTGTTTAAAATTGTTATAATAAAATGTAATAGATTTCTCTAACTGCTATTCAGCCGGAGGGTAAGCCTTAATGAAACAGCGAACGATTTTATTAATTGCGGGTCTGATTGTCATCGCCATTGCACTGATGCTGGTCATTCCCCGACAGACAGCACCGTCATCTGACACGCGGATTGTTCTTGAACATTCGAAACAAACCTATATTGCACCGCCTTGCTTTGAGCAAGCCGATCCCAGCAACAATCTGGAAGATGCCACTTTAGATGAAGCCAAAGAACAAAACTACGAAGCCAATGGATCATGTACAAAAGAGGCACTAAACAGCAAGGAAGATACGCTGCTGATCAGCCTATTAAAGGACATCGGAATCCTTAATAAAAAGTGGGACACCTGGTAGAAGCGGATCGTTCACTATGCCGTCAGCACACTAACGAGGGGTCATCGTCACATCGAAAAGATTAACGATGGCCCCAAATGTTTGGCGACACACCACACCCTCAAAACATCGCACACTCCAAAAGGCATTTAAACACATTAGCGCAGCACATTCAGCTGGAAGTCAGCTTCAATCCGGCCTATTTTGTCTTTTCGGGCGTTCAAGACGGGTGCTACGTGATAATCGGCCAATAACTCATAAGTCGTTTCATCGCCAATACCAAGCTGCTGCAGAACCTCCAGGGCCGCAACACTGGTTCCCCGGACATCGCCATCCTCAATTTTGATCGCTGCGCCAACGCCGCGCTCTTTATCACCGAAACAATGCACACCTTCTGCCCCGCCTTTGGCAACAAGTCTGCCTTCAAAAGCACCCATTAAATCCGTATCAAATCGTTTCGTTCCCGCTACCATCTCAGGGTAAGCGGTCATCGCCTCATTTATCCGCTTCAATGCTTGTCCCTGACTGTCATCATCTTTCGGCGCTGCAAGATTGGCAAACGCACGCGCCACATTGTACAAAGGCAGTCGATGAACAGGCACACCGCATCCATCCACTGATGTGGCAATAGCATCCCGCTTAAAACAGCTAATATCAGCAATTGCATTCATAATCTGCTGCTGATAAGGATGAGACACATCGCGGTATGTCGCCAGATCCAGATCCTGTTTAACACAGGCGGCAAGCATTCCGGTGTGCTTACCGGAACAATTGCTGTAAACAGGGGTTGGCTCCTCTCCTTCACGCATCAGCTGCCTGGCACTTGCTGTATCGTGCGGCATATGGGTGCCGCACTGCAAGTCATCCTCCTGCAGATCGAGTTTTGCAAGTACCTCGGCGACCGCTTCCCGGTGAAACGACTCACCGCTGTGACTGGCACAAAATAAGGCCAATTCCCGTTCGGTCAAATGGAATGTTTCCATCGCTCCGGACTGCACAAGCGGCACAGCCTGAAACGGTTTCACCGAGGAACGGGCAAACGTTAGCCTGCTGGCATCCCCATAATAAGCCAGCAGGTCGCCACTGGCATTGACAATAGCAATATGCACATCATGTATACTTTCCAGATAATTTCCCCGGTAAACCTGGATTGGCTGTTCAGCGGAATAACGCACATTGATCCGTCCCTTCATTTATTCTTGCAGGGTCTGCAAAAGCGCCTATACTAAATAGCTGATTTAATTATAGCAGAATTTTCATAATAAATACATCATTCATAAAATATACCTAAAAAAATCACTTGCAGCATATTAGTTTAATCATCTCCCTATCTAATCCAGGAAACATAACAAACATACAGCAAGTGATTTGACGCTAGTTATTCATTTGCTTGATAAATGGTTTCGCCCTCTTTAATTGTCTCAACGATCTGTATATCTTTCAGCTTGTCTTTATCAATGGCTAAAGGATTTTGATCCAGAATGACAAGATCGGCCAGTTTCCCTTTTGTAATACTGCCTTTCTGATCTTCCTCAAAATAGGCATAAGCGGCATTGATCGTCACTGCTTTTAAAGCGTCATAGACATCGACACGTTCTTCTGGTCCGATTGATTGCCCCTGCCGCGTGGTACGATTGACAGCACTCCAGATGGTATGAAGCATATCAGGCTTAATAACAGGCGAATCCTGGTGGAAGTTCACGACCAGACCACGATCGAACGCTGATTTAGCAGGACTGATCCGCCTTCCGCGTTTATCGCCGAGGTTTTTCAGATGAATGTCACCCCAGTAGTACGTATGCGCGTTAAAAATAGATGGAATCATAGCTAATTCAGCCATTTTATCCAGCTGATCGTTCCGGACAGTCTGAGCATGGATCATCACAGGACGCAGATAATTTTTATGTGGATCACCGGTTTCCTCGAGAGCGGCCTCATAATTCTGTAACAGCTGGTCAGAGGCGGCATCACCATTACAGTGTGTTAAAAGCTGTACGTTATCATAGATAGCTTGTCTGGCGTAATCCTTCACTTGCTCATCTGAATGCGACGGATAGCCCCGATAGGTATCTTCACCTGCATAAGGCTCAGTCATCCAGGCTGTCTTCCCTTGTGGCGAGCCATCCAAAAACATTTTATAACCATTGATCTTGAGCCGCTTATAGTAATTTTTGACATAGGCCTGATTCTTGCTTAAACCTTCTTGATTATCAGCAATAGTCGGATAGGCCACAACATCCACTTTCAGCTGTTCATTTTCGGATAATGCCTTTAACAGCTCAAGCGAATCAGCGCCTGTTGCACCGTCCTGAACAGTCGTAATCCCGTTGCTTGTATAAACATCCTGTCCTTTAACTGCCAGCTTATAAAAGTCAAATGACTGACCCGAGAGAACCGTGTGACGTAATTCCATTAAATTCGCCTCTTCCAAGTAGCCATTAGGTTCCATTGAGTCATCTTCTCTGCCAATATGTCCGCCTTCTGCATCAGGGGTATTCCGGTCAATGCCCGCCTTGGTTAAGGTTGCATCATTCGAACTTCCCACATGGCCTGATGCATGCATTATAAGAACTGGTTTTTCCACAGACACTTGGTTCAGCACATGCTTTGTTGGGTGCTCACCTTCATCCAGAAAGTTGTGATCGTAGCCAAAGCCAAGAATAACATCCGGCGCATCTGCCCCTTTTGCATTTTCACAAGACTTAAGCGTCGAGACAATATCATCGAAGTTATTACAGGCATGTAAATCACACATCTCAGCGACAGGGCCTACTAATGACATATGACTATGAGGGTCAATAAAACTTGGCATCAGCGTTTTCCCTTGCAGATCAATCATTTTAGCATCATCATGCTGAACCGAAGCTTTACATACTTCCAGCGTTCCAACTTCTTTAATCTTCCAATCGTCAATAAGAACAGCTTCAACATTTTCAGAATTATGATTCATCGTAATAATGCTGCCGCCATAATATAGTGTTTCCATATTAACGCCCGCTCCTTTTCTGAGTGATGTTCAGCCTATTAAAGCCGGTTGTAATGATTGCAGGCTTTAATATGCCCTTCTCAAGATGAAAAATTCTCGGTCGTTAGCGGAGGAATTATCATCGTTATAACAATTTGTAAATGTTCGATTTGATTTTTTCATAAGTACAGATAAGAAATAAAGATGTTTTAATTAAAATCATTCGAAATGACTAAACTATTTCACACGTCAGCCAAAGAAACATAATAGTAAAAACCCCAAAGCCGTCACTTTGGGGGAGGTGCAGAAAAGCTCAGCTAAATTATTGACGAATAACTCCACACGCCAAACGGTTACCGGCATCTCCGGATGGCTGTGACTCACCGTCATCAGCACCTTCATGAATAACCAGCGCTGTACCGCCGTCTGCTGTGAGGGAATGATCGTCATCTTTATCCAGTGTCACATCCCGGACAAGGAATGATTGCGTTACCGTGCCATTTTCGCCAACTTCAATGTTCGGCATATCACCGGCGTGCGGGCCATTTGGGGTATCAAAGCCGTGATCGGTATCATCAGGATTATAGTGGCCCTTAGCTGACTTAAAATCTGGTGCTTCGCATGCACCTTTTGCATGAATGTGAAAAGCATGCGTGCCTTTCGGGAGATTTTCACCCTTTAGCGTGACATTTACACCATCTGCTTTTTCCTCCAGTTTTGCCGTGCCGACAGATTCTTGATCACCATTCTCCAAGTCTGCCTCGATTGTTTGTGTGTCTGCATTTTCAGTGTTATCCATATCAGCATTCTCATTGTCAGCTGCTCCATCGTTCTGTTCCTGATCCGCATTGTTGTCCTGTTCTGCAGCGTCCTCTTGATCAGCATTGTCCTGATTATCTGCGTTATTATCATCACCGTTGCCACCGCATGCTGCCAGTACAGTCATGATGCTTAATAAAACGATGAACAGACTCCAGCGTTTAACCATCTGCATTGCAATACCCCTTTCCAAAATCATTTAATAATCAGTCTTGACGCATTATTCGGGTACTAAACGGATCAGGTTTAAAAGCTTATTTATTGTATTTTTCAGATAAAATGATATGATATGTAACAGACTAATTAATCATGAGGGGTGGATAGACAATGGCCAAATTAACCGGAAAAACAGCATTGGTAACAGGTGCCGGATCAGGACTAGGCCGTGCGATAGCCATCACATTTGCAAGAGAAGATGCAACCGTTATTCTAAACGGCCGGCGCGAACAAAAACTGCAGGAAGTGGCCGATGAGATCGGAAATGACAAAACAATCGTAGCCCCGGCGGATGTAACAGATGCAGCGCAGATTCAAGACCTTGTCAATCAAATTGAGAAAACAACAGATGGGAAACTCGATATTCTCGTCAATAATGCAGGCGGTGTCAATGCTATGGGCTCAATTGAAGACATGACGCTCGACCAATGGCACAGCATGTTTGACTTGAATCTCACGAGTCAGTTTCTGACAACAAAGGCTTTTCTCCCAATGCTGCGGCAAAGTAACAATGGTAAACTTATTTCTGTAACATCCGGTATGGTGAATTTCTTCATGAAAGGTATGGGCGCCTATTCAGCAAGCAAAGCAGCTGTTGAAGGCCTTATGAAGACTGTCGCCGAAGAAGAAAAGGAAAATGGCATCCAGGTTAATCTGTTTGATCCGCTAAACGCCACATCAGAGGGGAACCCACAAGGAAAATATGACCCTATGGATCTTGTCAGTGGATTGCCTGATTTGGCTGCTTCCAGCGCGATCGTAGAACATGGCGAAGTAGTGAAACCGGACGTTTCCTAAACATTATGTAATCATTTTTCAATTAGGCGAAGCAGTATCATTTACTGCTTTGCCTTTTTTAGACGATACTTTTATATAATACCAACTATTTCAAATTATTCAAGCTCGCTTTTGTTGGTTATTTAGCCTATCTTATCTCAACCGCCTTAGACCCAATCGTTTCCATAAGTCCTTTTGTTCTTTGTTTAATCTTCGGTGTCTTAGCGACTCATGTTGGCTTTCTGGAGAAACATTCTTTACAAAAAGCCAATGGATTTGGATTTGCTATGATGGGGCTAATATTCTATATACTTGACGGTTTAAAAAATGCCACACCAGATATGATGATGAATATCGTTTTTATTCTTATAGGCAGCATCATTTTAGGAATAGCGGGTATGTACTTGTTTTCATTAATAGCCGGAAAATTCCTTAAGTATAGTAAGGAAATGTCTTTTGCGGTGGCCTTAACTGCTTTATATGGTTTCCCAGCAGATTATATTATCACAAGTGAAGTTATTGATTCTTTGACAAATGATGAGGAGGAAAAGGAAGTTTTAACAAATTATATGCTGCCGCCGATGCTTGTTGGCGGGTTTGTTACCGTTACAATTGTGTCAGTTATTTTAGCTGGTACGCTTGTGAAGTTTCTGTAAAAAATACATGGAGGGATCACTATGCAGGCAAAACCTAAACGTATTCAACAACTTATAACGGACTTAAGTGCTTTTACCAAAACACCTGGAAATGGTGTCACAAGACTTACTTATAGCAAAGAAGATCTTCAGGCGCGTGACTATATTAAACAAACCATGCAGTCCTATGGATTACGTGTCCAAGAAGATGGAATGGGAAACATTTATGGCAAGCTGGAAGGCAAACTGAGGGAAGCGCCAAGTGTCATTGTGGGATCCCATTTTGACAGCGTGCCAAATGGGGGTGCCTATGATGGCGCAGCAGGTGTTGTTGCTGGATTGGAAGTTGCCGCCTTGTTTCAGGATAATCAATTAACACCCCATTATCCGCTGGAAGTTATTGCAATGATTGAGGAAGAAGGTTCACGTTTTCGTGGTCTCATGGGATCCAGTGGGATCACAGGTTCAATTAAAGAAAACACTTTTAGTGAAATAACAGATGCCGACGGAATTTCCGTCACTGATGCGATGGCAAACGCAGGGCTTGATATATCACAGCCAATATACCGAGACCCGAGTACCATGAGGGCCTTTTTGGAAATGCATATTGAACAAGGTCCCACTTTAGAAGAAAGCCAGATACCAATTGGCGTCGTTCAATCGATTGTAGGATTAACACAGCTGAATGTGACTGTCATTGGACAGGCTGGTCATGCAGGGACAACACCAATGGATAAACGATCAGACGCCCTAATAGCAGCAGCCGAAATGATTTCAGACTTGCCGCGGCTAGCAGCCGATGAAGGTAATGGCTCAGTTCTTACAGTAGGACAGTTGCAAGTTTCACCCAATGCTGCAAACGTCATTCCAGATAGTGTAAACTTCACCATTGATATTCGATCAGCACAAGAAGAGCATGTTTTAAATATCCTTAATCAAGCGAAGGAACTTATTCATTCTTATCACAATGATCGTATTAAAACTAACATACAGCAGTCTCTGTATATAAGACCCAAAACATTAAATGACCATATTCAATCGTTACTGTCAGATACTTGCACGGATTTAAATATCGCTTCTACCAAGATGAACAGCGGCGCCGGACACGATGCTATGGTTTTTTCCGATGTAACAGATGTCGGTCTGATTTTTGTACCAAGTCAAGACGGACTCAGTCATTGTCCGGAGGAATATACACATGAGCTGGATTTAGCTCGTGGGGTTAATGTCTTATATGAAACAGCTAAACAACTGACGGAAGCGTGATTTTAACGTTAATTTTGTCTAACTATTTGAGGTTTTTCATATGATGTACGTTGATTTCTCTGTTAACGTAGAAACATACGGAATCTATTTAACAGAAATAGGGAGGTCATATGAACTTTTACCTGTCTTCCCAAGGCGTGGGAAATGAAGAACAAAAACTCAAAAACATGACAAAAAATAGCAGTAAACAAGTTGCTCTTATCAACAATGCCATGGATTTTATGACTGACATGGACGAGAAGAGTCACATTGACGCAAGTGAGGCATCGGAACTAGAGCGTCTGGGTTTCACTGTAGACAACGTCGATCTGAAACAATACTTCAATAACAGAGAGGCTTTAGAAAATACACTCGCTCAGTACGATGTCATCTGGGTGAGAGGCGGTAATACGTTTATTCTGGCACAGGCCATAGCATTAAGCGGCTTCGATGATGTTGTTAGAACGTTTTATAAAGATAATAAAAACATCTTATATGGCGGCTACAGTGCTGGCATCTGCATGCTTGGACCGACATTGGAAGGCCTCCATTTAGTTGATGATCCAAACCAAAAACCATATGGCGAAGACTATGCAACGGTTTGGGACGGCTTAAATATACTAGACTATACCATTATTCCACACTACCAATCAAATGTCCCGGATCAGACGGTTACCTATATGACGAATCATAACATCCCCTTTAAGACACTGAAAGACGGCGAAGTCATCATTATTGAATAAACAAGAGCTCCCTTAAATTACAGGGAGCTCGTTTTATGGCATTTTACATATGATACTGGCGATGAAGCTCGTGAACTTCTTCTGCAAGCTCAGAAACAGGTCCTTACACTGTCGTGTCACGGATAACATCCTCGATCGAAAGGCTACAAACGCGGGGCTAACCGGTGAACCCCATTTCACTGAACCATGCTCAGTTAATTAGACAAACCGACATAAACAATGCGGTCTAAATCAGCCAGTGGTCCTCATCCTGACTTAAAAATATACTTGCTATATTAAATATGTTACTATTTAGATAATTATCTAATTGAAGGAGAGATACCATATGCAAACGCCGCTGCTTCTGACTGATTTTCTCGATCGTGCTGTCCGTCTATATGGCAATAAGCCCGCTATCATTGATCAGGATGAGAATTCTTATACTTACAGCGATATCAATAGACGCGTGAACCAATTATCACACGGTCTGGCCTCACTTGGCGTGGAACAAGGCGATCGTGTCGCTTACCTGGCACCTAATACACTGGAGATGTATGAAGGTTTTTATGGCATTTTTCAAACGGGCGCTATCATGGTATCGCTCAACACAAGACTGAATCCGCGAGAATATCTGTATATTTTAAATGACAGCGGAAGCAAAGTTCTATTCGTCGATTATGACCTTTTCCCTTTAATTGAACCTGTCATCAATGAAATGAAAACGGTTCAGCAAATTGTTATCCATGGTGCAGAGAATGCGAACAACGGCTACATTGCTTATCCAGTCTGGCTGCAGTCCCAGCCGGAAGCAGACTTCCCGCGTGCTGATCTCGATGAAAATGATACCGCGACCCTTCTGTACACAAGCGGGACGACTGGCAAGCCAAAAGGGGTTATGCTCACCCACCGGAATAATTACTTGCATGCTTTATCGAGCATGCACCATATTCGTGTCAGTGACCAGGATACCTTGATGCACATTCTGCCCATGTTTCATGTGAATGGCTGGGGAGCACCATTTTATTACACAGCCAACGGCGCTACACAGGTTATGCAGAAATCCATTGATCCCGCCGCCATCCTTGACAAGGTACAGACGTATCAAGTGAGTGTCATGCATATGGCACCAACAGTTCTTAACGGTATTATTCATAAATTTATGGAAACAAAACCAGCCATCAGCCAAAATGTGCGTGTGGTCATTGCCGGAGCTGCACCACCGCAGGCTTTTATTAAACAGGTGGAAGAAGAAATGGGATGGGAGTTCAACCACGTCTACGGTATGACTGAATCCTCGCCTTTAACGCTTGCCTCCTACCAGTCATCCGAGGACAGCGATTTAACCGGAGATGCTTATTACACCATGAAAGCCAAAACCGGTTATGAAATGATTGGCACCAAAGTGCGTGTTGTCGATGAATTTCAGCAGGAAGTTGCCCATGACGGACAAGAGGTGGGTGAAATCATCGTCAAAGGCAATGGCGTTATGAAGGGTTACTGGAATAATGAAGAAGAAACGAATGCGACGCTTGTAAATGGCTGGCTCCATACAGGTGACATGGGGACGATTGATGAACGAAACCGGATTAATATGGTAGACCGCAAAAAAGATGTCATCATCAGCGGCGGCGAGAATATTTCATCCATTGAAGTTGAAGGTATCTTCCATGAACACCCTGCCGTGCAGGAAGCGGCCATTGTCTCGAAACCGGATGAAAAGTGGGGCGAAACACCGCATGCCATGGTCGTCCTCCAGGAAGGGCATATAGCGAGTGAAGAAGAATTAATCACCTTTGTTCGCGACAGACTGGCCCATTTCAAATGTCCTAAGAGCGTCACTTTCTTAGATGAACTGCCTAAAACCGCCAGCGGTAAAATTCAGAAGGTACAGTTAAGAGAGATAGCTGAGTAAACCCGCGGCCCGATAATATTATTTGCTAGTGTTACCAATATATTTTTAAACGGGTGGAACCTTTATGGAACGCTTATTTAGAACATCAGAACACGAATTACAGCAACTGAAAGACATTGTTGTGATAACGAGCTATTTTGAATATATGTTCTGGGACATGGCTGAAGATCGGTTTGCGTGGCCGGTTGAGATAACTATACTTTAACCAGTACTCCCTTCGAACTGGTTAAAGTATAATTCGAAAGGAGTGTTTTAGCTCCAGCGGCCAATCATACTTTTAATACATCGTTTCTGACCGTATCATATATAGAATCACCAATGAATAAGGCCCTAAGACAAGACTGCATGCATACAATGGGGTGAAAGCATTAATCAGGGGTGATTTATTCATGTATTATGCCAATGGTCAAGCGTTTTATAATGGGTATTATCCTTATGTCCCATACGGATGGAGTCGTCCGCAGTATCCTGCAATTGATACATCCCTTTTTAATCAATCAGCCAGCGAAACGAAAAAACTGATGGATGATGCAAGCGTGATTATCGACAAGCTTGCCGAATCAGATGATTTCAGCGCGAAAGTCATGAATGCAGCACAAATGTCCGAACACGACAAAGTAAAACAATTTATGAAGTCGACGGGTATTGCATCTGATGTAGATGTTCAATTCAATCCTGACGGTCTTCATTTACTGTTTAAATCACAAGTTAACCATAAGGACTGCTGTAAACTTAACATCGCTCTGCGCTGGCGCTAAAAATAGGATACAGGATAATCTCATTATCTTATCCGAATGGGGCAATCAATCTGAGATAATGGCGTATTGCAATTTGTCTAAAAGCAGATACTAACAAGACATCTTGGCAAGGAGAATCGTCATGACATCCGCACAGATCATCTTACTATTATTAATCGGCTACCTGATTTATACACTCGACAGAAAGGAAAGTTATATACCGGCGCCCGTCGTATTAGTGCTGACGGGCATTATTTTGTCATTCATCCCCTATTTTGACTCCATTCAGGTCACCAGTGATTTAATCTACTACATACTTCTCCCGGGGCTATTATTTACATCCGCTTACCGCTTTTCCTCAAAGTTATTCCGGGAAAACGCTGGTATGATTACGTTTCTGGCGACATTCGGCATCATAGCAACCGTTGCGATACTTGGTTCCGTTATTTATGTAATGAGCGGTGCGTTTGTGTCCATCTCCTTCGCGGGAGCACTTGTTGTCGCTGCGATCTTAACACCAACTGATCCGATTTCAGTTGTGACGATCCTTAAAAAATCAGGCGGCAGTCCTAAGATCGCAAATGTCGTTGAAGGCGAATCGCTGATTAATGACGGGACAAGCATTGTTATATTCACATTTCTGTCAGGCATGCTGCTTGGTGATCAGTCACTTACTGTCATGAACTTTTTGCGTGACTTTTTAGTTGTATCTATCGGCGGGGTTTTGATTGGTATCATTTTCGGCTGGCTGATGAGTAAAGCAGTGCACATCACGCATAACCGTGAATATCAGGTCATGCTGAGCATCATCCTTGCTTATGGCGTTTTCAATCTGGCTGAGAAAATTGGGGTCTCTGGTGTTTTGGCGACCGTATTTGCCGGCATTATGCTGTCATTTGAATACGGCCGCACAATCCAGGAAAATCATCTAAAGGAAAAATTGAATGGCTTCTGGAGCATCGCTGAACTGACAATACTGGCTTTATTGTTTTTATTAATTGGCATTCAGTCTTCCGAATATCTGGCCTTTAACGCGTGGGGGTTTGCGTTTGCCATATTTGCTGTTTCACTAATCATTCGTTTTGCCATTATTTCTGGCACCCTCCAACTGTTTCCATCATGGCGTCACCACGTCACCTGGCGTGAACCCATTGTCTTGACATGGTCAGGCTTAAAAGGCTCGATGTCCGTGTTCCTGATTCTCGAGCTTCAATCCCGGAGTGCCGGTGAATACAACTTGATCCTTTCGCTCGCTTTTGCGGCTGTTCTGATTTCACTCATTGTGCAGAGCCTGGGAATCACACCTTTAACCAAAGCGCTTGCTTCTAAAGAAGATTAAACAAGCTCAAATAATTAACGCATAATTAGAGACAGGAAAAGGGGCTGAGACAACAGCGCGAACCACTTGTGTGACTGAACCGCTCCGGAAAAAGACGTCACTTTCCGCGGGCGGCTGGTGAGCCTTCGAAGCACTTGTCGCGCTCCGGGGTCTCACCTACCTTTGCTCCCGCAGGAGTTTCCGTCTTTTCCTCCGCTGAACCGAGCCATTGTTCGAAGTTTGAGTTATTCGCTTTCGCTATGTCCCAGTCTCGATCATTACAGGAAAGACGTGCAACAAAATCATCGATAATAAACCTGACACCATAGCCAGCAGTGCTGTATATTTAGCACCGATACGGTCCGTCAGATAACCAAATCCCAGTGAACCAGTGAAAACGCCAACCATCGTTGCTGACACGGCGCTTCCCGCAAACGTGAATGAAATATTAAACAAATCAATTATTAAGCATTAAAATATTATACAGTGCTGAACATAAAAAACTGCCCGCTGCAATCGTATGATAAATTGCAGCAGGCAGCTGAGTTAACGATAAAGTTATGAAAAATGTCAATAAGCTATATGCTAACACCAGATCTACTTTCGAATCATGATTTTTAATTGCTTCCAGCACTTTATTCTGCTATAACAAATATGTCACGGGTGTCCATAGTCGTCTCTATAGCAGCTATGATTATACAGAAGGACAGGGTATTTTATGTTAAAAATATATATGTGGTTAACATTGTGTGTGGCTGCGTGGGGAAGTAATTTTGTATTTGGAAAAATACTTGTGGATGAGTTCTCACCGGCCGTTTTAACATCACTCAGGCTATTATTTATTGTCTTATTCCTAAGTATCATCGTGTTGACCAAACAAGGTCTCCATAAAATAGCGCTTCGTGATATGGGATTGATCGTCCTTTTGGGTATTGTCGGGGTGTTTTTTAACCAGCTTACCTTCTTTGAGGGACTTGTGACAGCGGATTCCACAACGTCTGCTCTTATTTTGGCTATGTCGCCGATCGTTACGGGCTTTCTGGCTGCAGTGTTTTTAAAAGAATCCATCACTGTGCGTATGGTTCTGGGAGCAGTTATTGCGATCACTGGCATTTACTTTGTGGTAACGAAGGGCGGCGCGGCCATTCATTTTGAACCGGGTTTATGGTGGATTGTTGCCACCATGGTGACGTTTGCCATTTTAATTATCATTACGCGTGTCTTGTCACAGCGCGTCAGTCCGATGACGACCACCTTTTATTCCAATTTGACAGGTTTGATTGTATCCATTCCGGTCATATTTATTATGGATGATCCAGTGAGCGTTAGCAGTGATTGGCAAGGCTGGTCCTTTCTAATTGTGACAGCGATCATCGTCCACGGTCTCGCTACGTTACTATGGAATCAAAACATTCGTTATGCTGATGCATCCAAGGCGGGGATTTTATCCAATCTGGAACCTTTCGCGGCCATGCTCATGGGTGTTATTCTTTTGCAGAAGCCTATTACGATTTACGAAATTACGGGATCGTTGCTGATTGTGGGCGGTGTCTTGTTTGCGACCTACCAGCGCCGAGCGCGACGCTTAAGAAGACGCCAGTAAAACAGGTGCGGGTATCATGCCTCTTGCTTCTGCAGGATGGTGTCTTTTGCGCAGCACTGTTGCTGCGCTTCAGTGTTGACCTGTAGCTTTTTAAAGTCGATAAATATCTGTTTCATTATCGAACTGTTTCTTCGCCAGGAGATCCATGCTGTCCTGCAATTTGCTGAACCTTTCCTCCATGTCATCGAACCGTTTATCCATTTGCCTGAATTTCTCATCAATTCCTTCGAATCGTTTATCCATCTCTTCAAAACGCTGATCGATTTTGCGGAATCCGTCATTCATTTGCTCATGCAATTCTCTGACCGCCTGCAGAATCTTCTCGTTTTGGCTGTCCGCCATTAATAGCACCCTCCTCTCTTTTGGCTGACTATATGAGTCTATTATAACTCTGTTTATCTGAAAAAGCCATTGGCCATTAATATGAAACATCTTCCTCGTGAAGCTAGGCAAATGAGTTGGAAATCCTGGCTGTCGCCTCAGTTAACGTGGGGATATGTTTATTAACCAGTTCCTCGTTAAAGCGAAATGTCGGGCCTGATATCGACACGGCGCCAACAACTTGCTGCTGTTCAAAAACCGGTGCCGACAGCGCTGCTACATTAGAGTTGATTTCCTCAAAACTGATGGCGTAACCATAATCCCTTGTGGTTTGCAGTTTTTGCGTTAAGGCATCTCGTTCTTCCAGCGGCAGCTGCTGCAGAATGCGCTCCTGGATCTCTTCAGGCTGAAAGGCGAGGATCGCACGGCCTGTTGCGCCTGCATGAATCGGATGCTGGGTGCCCACGCCAACAGAACGCCGTATTTCCTGGTTGCTTTCATATTCCATGACACATAAACGTGCGTTGCCGCTCGGGATATAAAATCCGGCTGTTTCCTCAGTCATGCTGCGTAAATGAAGGAGCCACGGCTCGACGATGGGGGCGAATGGCAGATCGGTTAATAATTTGTTTGCATATTCCAAAAAGGCAGCACCAAGGGAGTACTGTTTAGATTGCAGATCCTGGAAAACAAATCCTTCCGTTTTTAAGGTTGCCAATAGGCGATGCACGATGGCTGGGGACAAATCCAGGGCTTTACTGATATAGCTGACACTTTGCGGACCTGGTGTTTCTTTTAAATAATGTAAGATGCGAATCGCTCGCAATACAGTTGCAGAAACATCTGCTTTGGTTGCCATAACGTCCTCCGTTTTTCCGTTGTTTGTTTTGACTATTATACCATAGTACTTAATTAAATAAATGTAAGCAGCACACAAGACCCTTAAAGCCTTCTGCGCTGCTTACGCACAGGTATTCACATCACGATCGTATTAGTTACTTTTAATATAGTGTGTTTTGTACTGGCTATAGAAATCCAGAGCTTCACTGCCGAGTTCTTTGAACGTGCCTGTGCTGGATTGTTTATAGCCGCCGAATGGTGCCTGGAAGAAGGTTCCGGTTGTTGTCATATTGACTTTCACAATGCCTGCTTCGATTTCACTGAGTGCTTGATTCATATATTCCAGGTTTTTCGTGCAAATCGATGATGACAGACCATAATCCACGTTGTTGGCAACTTCAATGGCTTCGTCAATATCTCTGACTTCGATAATATTATTGACGGGGCCAAATACTTCCTCTTGAGCAATCGTCATGGATGGTTTGACGCCGCTGATGACTGTCGGCTCAACAAAATAGCCGTTTTCCGTCTCGGCTCCTTCAGGCACCTTGCCGCCGGTCAGCACAGTAGCCCCTTCGTCGCGGGCACTTTGAATTAAATCAAGGGTGGATTGCCGTTCATCCTCATTGACTTGCGGTCCGATGTCAATCCCTTCTTGCATGCCATTACCTACTTGGAAGTTTTTCGTTTTTTCAACCAGTTTGTCCGTGAATTCTTTGGCGACCTTTTCATGGACAATGACTCTGCCTGTTGCAGTACAAGCCTGCCCAGTCTGGCCATATGCACCTGCGGCCGCCAGCTGCACAGCTTCATCCACATCGGCATCATCCATAACAATCAGAGGGTTTTTGCCTCCCATCTCCAGCAGGCAGCGTTTCATATCTTTCGCTGCTTCAGCATAGATCTTTTTCCCGACCGGATTAGAGCCTGTGAATGTCACAGCTTTAACGGCTGGATGATGGATCATTTCCGGAACGAGTTTGCCGGGTGCGACCACTTGGTTAACGACACCTGCTGGCACGCCTGCGCGCCGGATAATGTCCATAAATTTCATAACGGTTAATGGCGTTTCAGATGATGGCTTCAGGACGACCGTATTGCCGCTTGCAATCGCTGGTGCCGATTTCCAGGCTGGTATGGACATAGGGAAATTCCATGGTGTTACAACCAGAACGACACCGAGCGGATCAGGTTTTGTCTCAATTTGAATATTCGGCATGTCTGCTTCCTGAATAGTGCCTTTCATGCGGCGGCACTCGCCAGCGTAGTACTTGACGATACCTGCAGCATAACCCACTTCTTTGGCAGCGTCGTTATACGTTTTGCCTTCTTCCTGTACCACTGTTTTCGCAAGATCATCTTTTTCCTCTTCCATTAAAGCGGCTATTTTGAATAAATAATCGCCGCGTTGTGGAGCAGGTGTATTGCGCCAGGACGGAAACGTTTCCGCTGCTGTGTCAATCGCAGCTTTCACGTCCTCAGAAGTTGACTGGCGAAAAGATGAAACAACTTCTCGCGTGTCAGCTGGATTCCGTCCTTCTTTTGCCTCACCGGATGGAGTTACCCATTCACCGTTTACGAAATTTTTCAATGTAATAGCTGTACGTGTTGTCATGATAATCCTCCTTCAAATGATTTTATCAATCTAGTTTTACTATGGGCCCATTTCACCGGCACCGCGCTGTCTTGATTCTTCAGTTGCGCTGACCAGCGTCTGTCTTCCAATGTCGTCCAGTTCCTGCCAGAGCTGATCATTTACTTCCAGACCGTTGTTGAAGTTCCTTTCAAATATCGCTTTCAACTTCGCTGATTCGGTCAATTGAAAGGTGCCATATTTTGCTTCTTGTCTGAGATTCCGGATACAAGATGTGATTAAGTTCGTTTTAGTTGTGCAAACGAGCCAAAAATCATCAGACATTAAGCTGGTTGTTTCATACTGTCCCAGTTCTGCGGTCAGGCTATGCTGCACCATTTCCTCAGCTTTAGTACCTTCTGCAAAAACGGGATAGGCGATCTCCGGCGTGGACAAAATCCACATCGGCAGCCCGTCTCTTGTTTTGTAATTTATCAAACACCCCCTGTTGCGTGATGCGATATAATTAGCAGGCTGTGCCAGTAAATGTGAACGGGTTGTATTTTCCATGTGGACACGGACTGTTTCCCTTGTCTCAGCCTGTGACAAGGCATAGTCGGCCATCAGCTTTCCTAGAATGATGGCGCTCTGCTTGCCTCCGTCAAAATGAAGCAATCCTTCACTTTCCTGAAGCAGATTAACACTCTCCATGCCAGGCGGATGCATATTCGGAATTTCCCGCTGCAGCACGTGCATCCCGGGAAGGCCAACAAATTCACTCCATGTGACCACACCTGCTCCGTCATCTGCACAGCCATAAGGAATATCACATGCAAGGAACACTTTTTTACAATGGTTAAACATCTCTACGAAAGATACGCGCATATCCTACGCCCCCTTTTCGGGTTTAAAACCATCCGTAAAGAAACGCAGCCAATTGCCTCCCATCACTTTATTAATGGCCTCAGCAGACAAGCCTTTGTCTGACAATCCTTGTGCAATATTGGGGAAATCGGCTGGTGTTTTAAACCAGGACGGCCATTCCGGCCAGGACGGATTTTCTTTGGATCCAGCACCATAATCCATTTCATGTGTCCAGCGGCCCATACGCATCCAGTGCAGGAACTCAGTTGACTTATTCAATGTTAAATCGGTCCCCAAGCCGACCTGATCAATGCCCATGAAATCAATAGTCTGGACAATCATATCGCAAAATTCATCCAACGTTGTTTCCTTGCCATTTACCAGGTGCGGATAAGCACATAATCCAAGTACGCCGCCGTTATCACGCAGGGCCGTCAATACCTCGGATGGTTTATTGCGCTTGTTCGGATAAATCCAATCCGGATTCGCATGCGTAATCGCTACGGGTCGTGATGAGGTATGAATCGCGTCCAGGGATGTCTGCTCCCCGACATGGGAAAGATCAACGACCATGCCCACCCGATTCATTTCCTGGACAACGAGTTTTCCGTACCGTGAGAGACCAACATCCCGTGCTTCATAACAGCTGCTCCCAACCAGATTTTGATTGTTATACGTCAGCTGCATCACTTTAATGCCAAGCTTATTAAACACTGAGACAAGTGACAGTTCATCTTCCAGAGGTGACGTGTTTTGGGTGCCGAGCACAACACCAATTTTCCCTTCTTCTTTCGCTCTGCGAATATCATCACCCTGTTGCACCGGCAGTACCAGATCAGCATTTTCTTTAAAGAAACGATGCCATTCGCCCACTTTGCTGAGGGTTTCCCGAGCATTTTCCCATATGCCGCAGCACGCATGAACACACGTAACACCACCTTGCTGCAGCATCGTCAGAAAATCGCGGTCCCAATTACTTAATTCCAGTGCATCGATAACGATTGTGTCTTGCTGATTACGCATGTTTATCTTCCTCCATCGTTGGTAAATGTGGGAAAACCCAATTGTCCGGGAATGTTTCGCCAATCTCCTCAACAAGCGGCGCCCCCTGAAATAGGGTGATGCGGAGCCAGCGATTGGATTTCGGGTTAAAACGTTCGGCCCCAAAGAATGCTAGTTTGCACCGCAGCAGATGGAGCGGCATAAAATCTTTGTTTAATAGATTCGCTTGAATTTCGCCGTATTCATAGCCGTCAAGTGATTGAATGCGCTGAATAATGCCCTTATAGCGCGGATATCTTAAAATAAAGGCTGCAACCATTTCTTCCGGTGATGCCTGTTTTAACATGGCATATAAATCCTGCACCTGCTCGGCAATATTCATAGACATAGCCAGCTCAGCTCCTGCCTCTTCATGACGCACACCTAAACGCGGTTCCTCTTTTTCCTCCGAGCGATACCAAAAATAGTATTTTTCATCCGGATCATTAAAATCGTACTGAAAAGCCCATTGATACTGCCGATTAATGAGGTTTTTCAGCTCCTGAATACTCATACGCGGAGAAATTTGATACGTCTCCTCGACATTCATATATTGCTCCAGGTCCATAACGTGATCGGCATATATCTCCAAGAGCAAGGTATGCAGTAATTCCTGCATCTCAATTGAAACGGTACGGACAGCCATCTCTGACAACGCTTCCCAAACATCATTCGCAGGAATTCCAGCAAATGTACCAAGTTCCAAATACTCCAGAACACGCTCCGTTAGGAAACGGCTTTGTTCAGCCAATTTTTCCGGCTTGGCGTAAATCTGTCTGTCGATCAGCCTAGATTCATCAAAGTAGTTCGCAACGCGGTTCAGCCACTGGACCAGAAGCATCAAATCATCCTGTGACGGCTTGATGTCTTTCACTCTGGCAATAGCCACTTCACGGATATAGATCCACTGGTGAATCAATCGCGGATGTGATATCAGAAATGGTGCCATGCCAAGGCCGGTTGCATTGCCCGTGCCGATAAAACGTTTTACCTCAGGATCAAGCGGGATAGCCTCTGGATCCTGCCGTTTAGCGATGTGTTCCACCAGGTCAAAACTAAAATGTCGCAGCATATACACAGCAAACATTTGCGCTTGAAACGGACCATTGAAAGGGTGATCACCCCTGATCTTGTCATAGGGAGAAATCCCGAATTTCCCGTTTCCGTAAACAGCTGTTGTCCGCAGCAGATAGCCGACTTCATTCAGCACTTTCGGATCCGGCTGCTCCCCCGATGTCAGACAATCGATAACGTAGTCAAATACACGATTACTTTTATTGGCTCGTGACCAGACAAGATCGGAGGCTTCTCCCCGTCCGGCTTCTTGTTTGGGCAAGTTTATCTTTAATCGTTCTAACTTTTCATCGGATATACCCCCTTCGCTAAGTGCGAAAGTGACATCCCATTGTTCAGCAATAACGCGGTCACTTCGCTCGTCATCGCTAATATCTGAGGAAATCACCACAAACGAAAAATAATGCTTGGCTGTGTAAATGTCGTAAATCACATGCCCATGCCCTTCATCATCCAAATCAAATGTGCTGCACGCAATCGTCCAATTCTCCCGCATCACATGCCGCATCATGATCCGCAAAAAACTTAAGCTGGTTAGCCGAAGTGAACCAATTCGTTCCAGTTTCATCACTTCAGAAGCATGACGCAATGGATGCTTCATATTCTCCGCTGCCAGCAAGCCTCTCACCTCCAATAAATGCTCCGGTACTAGCAGTTCATTTAATGATCTATAAACAGGAATCTATTAGACTCATGTATCTAATAAATCCGCTGTTTGCGAACGCCAGCTCTCAAGTTAAGGTATTGCACCCGTGTTTACGTAAACGCTTACAAACGAGCGTTACATTAATAAGTGATAACCGTAAATAAGTTTAACAGAATACCTTTTTCCGTTTATCGGAAACACATTCCGTTATTTAACTATATAATAAAACATGGAAAATGCATTGTCAATGCTTTATTGATATTCTTTTCAGACATTTTAAAAAGCATTCGTTAGGACATAAAAAAAGCTGCCAGTTTTTATAAACCAGCAGTTCATATGGTTACCTTTAAGATTTTATTTTGACTGGGGATCGTGAACGTTTGAGGCGAATGGCCATAGGTGTATTCATATGAGTTTGCCGCTCATTGGTGTCGCCAAAACGGTCACAGAACAAAATATTATCCATTTAATACCGGATGCTTCCACCAGCTGTCCGCTATCGTATCAAGCTCAGTCACATCAGTATCTGCTTGATCTCCTGCCAGTTCGTCTATGGTTTCCCCGCTGAAATTTGACTTGATAGCGAACTGTTCTTCGTCAAGGCCATTTTGATTAGTGACAGGATACTTAACATTAATATCTAAATCCTCAATATCATAACCAGAGTCCTTCACCACATAAACGGCTTTTAAGATGCCCTTTTTCATGTTTTTCACCGACTCACTCTCAGTTGATCCCTGAACACCGCGTAATACGAGCTCTATATCATAAGGCTCTTGATCAAATGACCCTTTAATAGCTAACACGTTTGCAGCAGACATATCTGCCAGACCCTGCTTAATCTGTTTTTTGGGATCACCTTTTTCTTCAGCCGGATCACGCTCATGCTGTTCATCTTTTTCCTCATCTGCTTCCCCCGGTTGCTCTTGGTCGGTGTCTTGCTCCGTCTGCTCATCTTGCCCCTGGTCGGGTTGGGATTGCTCATCTGGACCAGTGCCGCCAGATGGCAGCAGGAAAATCACGATAACAATAACATAAATGCTGAATAAAACCGTTAAAGTGATTCGAACGGCCTTTGACCAAGACTTGCGCAGCCACATTAAGCTCATTCCGATTACTGGCACAATCAGAAAAATAGCAACCATAAACCATGTTATTCGATAAAACATGCTGACTTCCCCCGCTTCACTCATTTGCAGCAATCTTTTGCTCATGTTCTCACGACAACAGTTTTGATACCTGTTAGCTAAATGAAGCCTGCCTTTGCCTTACCGCTCCACGTATCTTATCTCTACTGTATCAGACTGAGTGGCGTGCTCCTAATAAATAGATGTGATCAAACGGCAGTAGATATTCGACAAAATTCGAGGAAAATCGGGTGGTGACAGGCACGGGCGCCCGCGCCCGCACCTAAAAAGCCCGTCTGCCAAGAAGGTTTCTCGGCAAACGGGCTTGTGAGCGGCATAGTCAATTGTCAGTTTGGCGTTATTATTTCAATCCGCGCATGTAGGAACTGATCTTCGGTGACAGTAATAACAGAATAATACCAAGTACTATACTGATAACGCCAATAATCCCAAAGTAAGTGACTTCCGTCTCAGGTCCGTACAGAGGCGTGATTTGCGCGTTAATGCCCTGGCCTGCAGCGTTAGCCAGACCCCAGACACTCATGGTCTGTGCGGCAAAGGCTTTCGGCGCCATTTTCGTGGTCGCTGATAGGCCAACTGGCGAGATGAACAATTCACCCATTGTCACCAGGAAGAAGAAACCGACAAGCCACAGCGGACTGACAAGTGAATCTGTACCTTGAAGCAAGCCCGGCAATGTCATCAGTAAGAACGATAAACCGGCTAGGAATAAGCCCATTGTAAACTTATGCGGCGTTGACGGTTGTTTATTTCCCAGCTTTTGCCACATAGCGGCAAACATCGGCGCAAATAGCACAATAAATAACGGGTTCACAGATTGGTACCATGACGGATCAATACTAAAACCGAACAAATCCAGATTTGTTCGCTGGTCAGCGAACCGGGCCATAATAACAGCCCCTTGCTCCTGGATGGACCAGAACATCATCGCCCCAACAAACAGTGGAATATAGGCGTAGATACGTGAACGTTCTAAATCTGTTGTTTTCTTGCTTTTAATCATGACAATAAAGTATGCCGTTGGAATCGCAATACCTATGAAACTAATAAAGTTAATGAACATCTGTACAGTCAGATTATCAGTCATAAACGCGATCAGAAGGAGAAACAGAAAAGCAATGCCTCCCAGCATAATGCGTTTTGACATGGTTTTGCGTTCACCTGATTCAAGCGGGTTTTTAACGCTTTTACCGATCTCACCAAGATTTTTACGCGCTGTAAAGATATAAATAATCAAGCCGAGCGCCATGCCAATCGCAGCCAGGCTGAAACCTAAGTGGAAATTGACATTCCGCCCGACAGGACCGACAATCAGCGGCGAGACAAGAGCGCCAATGTTGACAGCCATATAGAACAGACTGAAAGCTGCGTCACGCTTAGGGCTTGTCGGACTATACAAATCTCCAACAATATTCGAAATATTTGGCTTCATTAAGCCGGAGCCCAGAATGATAAACAGCATTCCGATAAATAATGGCCCAACTCCACCCGGAAATGATAGTGTAATATGCCCGAGCATAATAATGAGAGCGCCCCAGATCAGCGTATTGCGGTTGCCTAAAACTCTGTCCGCAACCCAGCCGCCAATAATACCGGAGATAAAGACAAGCGACCCATAAACCGACATAATAGAGGAAGCTAAGTCTTTCGATAAACCGAGGCCGCCCTGTGATACTTCATAGTACATATAATAGATGACGAGCGCCTTCATGCCATAGTAGGAAAAACGCTCCCATAATTCCATATTGAATAATGTGAACATCGCAGGGGGATGTCCAAAGAAACCTTTAGGTGTTTTTCGTTGCTGTGCAGAGGACAATGTACTAAACCCCTTTCAATCGTTAAAATTTAAACAAAATTATATTTGTTTTATAGTATTGACTACTATACTGCTATAACGTCACAATCGTCAATATAATAGAAAAAAGAGAGGCTTTTCGTAATTTTCATTTAGTTAGGCCCTGAACAGCTGAATCATTAAACAGCCCCGGGGTTTGCGAATTCCCCCCGGGGACGGCAAGCTTATTTTTTTCCTGTGATTTACTGCTATTAACGTCACTTAGCCTCTAGCTGACTTTCGCTTCCGGTCGATAAAGAAGGCGGATATCAATCCAATCACCGCGAATAGAAAGGCAACGAAAAAGGCTGTTTTCACACCGCTTAAATAATTCAAAGGATCCACCGCTTCCGAGCCAGTTTCAGCCTGACTGATAAAGGAAATGATAAACGTCAGTCCGAGTGATCCACCAAACTGCCGTGCTGTATTGACAACCGCAGTCCCGTGCGGAATCAGCTCATCTGGCAGCGCATTGATGCCGGCGGTCATGATCGGCATATTAATCAAACCGACACCCGCCATGGCCAGCATGAAGAGTATCATCGTCACAATAAATGGTGTGTCAAGCGTCAGAATGAAATGGAAGCCGAGTGTGCTCACAACTAACAAAACAAACCCTATAATCGCAATGATTCTTCCGCCATATTTATCGAACAAATTGCCTGCGAAAAGCGACATCAGCGCAAGCGTTAAAGCACCAGGCATCACAATCAGACCACCATAAAATGCCGAAAACTGCTGCGCGTTCTGTACATACATCGGCAGCATCGTCTCAGACGAAATAAGCAGACTGAATGCGAGAATCGAAACAAATGCAACTAATGCCAGCGTAGGCACTTTGAGCACGCGCAGTTCTAAAATCGGCGTCTGCAACCGCAGCTGCTGGACAGCAAATAGCGCCAGCGCGACAGCACCCACAAGCATGCTCACAATCGCAATCGGATCTCCTATGCCTGCATCCTCTACGCGATTAAATCCGTACAGCATGCCGCCAAAACCGACCGTTGACAGTATAATTGAGGAAAAATCAATATCTGTTTTTCGCTGTTCCGTAATATTGCGCATAAATATAAATACCAAAACAAGAATTAATGCAGCAATCGGAAGCGTTACCCAGAATAATGAACGCCATTCAAAATAGCGTACCATAACGCCCGATATCGGCGGCCCGATAGCAGGTGCCACATTAATCACAAGACCGGCCAGTCCCATCGCGAATCCGCGTTTTTCCTTAGGAAACACCAAAAACAGAATCGTCTGCATCAGCGGTATCATAATACCAGAACCGACACCCTGAAAGATCCGTCCTGCCAGCAAGACAGGGAAGGAAGGTGCCGCCAGACCAATCAATGTTCCAATAAAAAACATCGACATCGCACTCAGCATTAATGTCCGTGTTTTAAATTTATCGATCAAATAGCCCGTTATTGGAATCAAGACGGCTATCGTCAGCATATAACCAGTTGTCAGCCATTGAACTTCCGTCGAGTTAACGGAGAATTCCTCCATGATTTTCGGGAAGGCTGTGATAAGCAGAAATTGTGTCAAAACAGATAAAAAAGATGCCGATAAGGTAATCGCCACAATCAAGCGTCTATAAGAACGTGATAAATCCACCGAAGCCATATTGCCTGCCCCCTTTTCCTTAAACACTCACAAACATGATGCCATCGCAGCAACCGCAGACACACTGATGCACATATTACATCCTTCACGATATTACATCAATCAGCGAGTAAGCACAACCCCTGAAGAGTCGTGATTAAAGCGGGCAGATGCCTCCATTCATCTGTTTAATGTGTCTGCTGCCAGCGGTGTTTTTGCCTGTAGCCATAGGTCGTGTTGCGCACCAGTGCCTCATTTTCCAGTCCGGCGCCAATGGCACCAGCCACAGTCGAAATCGAGGATGCAAACCAGGCGATTCTCAAGTATTGCACCATACCGGCAGACGTCTTAAGCGATAACGTTTCGCCCAGAAAATCTGGCGGGATAAATACAAGTGAGGTAACTAAAAACAACAAAAATAAGACCGCATAATAAATGCTAACAGCAATCACCAGGGTCAGCACTGTTGTTAAGTTATAAAGCCTGCGAATACGTTTTTGACTTCGCGTTGACGGACGTTCCCAGAGATCGTTGGCCATGATTATCCAGAGAACCATACCGAAAATAGCTGCAAATGTCACGATTACCAGACGCCAGCTTGAAAATAAATGACTCAACTGCCACATCGTTGTAAAAATCATCCCAAACGAACCAGTGGTAAACGCAATCGCAATAACCTTTGTCAGACTTGTCATCATGCTAAACGGATTATTAGCAAATGTCATGCCCGATAATAAACGAATCGTGCCATTCACTTGCGGTGTGAAGATATAGCGCGTGTGGCGATTCCCCGTCTCCTCAAGCCTTGCCCGCATTTTTCGTACGGGCGAAATGGGAAATTGTCTCTGCAGCACCCGAGAGCCCGGAACCGCACGCTCCCTCTCATCAGCGCTCAGCATATGCTGGACATTATGCAGCACCGTTTTCTGGATTTGTTTCAAAACAGGCATCCAGCCGTATGCTGGAATAGAAATGAGACTGACGTCACGATCCTCATCGATATCAACGGCAACGATATATTTATTATGAAACACAGGCAAATCTGTCAGACTGATAATATAATCCCAATCTTTTGTTTGACGGTAACCGGCGGCTTCACTAATAATCTCGCCAGCTGTTTCAGCGGCACCGGTCAGTGAATCAACGACAGTCTCTACCTCCCATTCTGCTTCACGGGAGAGCGCGCTTGTCAGTGTGTCAGGCAACGTCCTGGCCAAGTCATGAGCCAGTCTTTCCGCAAGCTCAGGCGCTGCAATCAGACCAATTTTAATCGTTTGTGTCATGGCGCACCCTCCTCCTCTCTGTGTCTTTGCTCTGTTCCCTCATAAGAGGACGATTCATCTTTTGCGATACCACGATTATCTGATTCGACTGTGCCCTGCTCCATTTGATAGTAGCGTGTCAGCTGCCGGTAAGAATACGCAATATGCCGGATTTCGTCTTCTTTTTCAACGGTAGCACCAATGGCTCCGGCGAGTGTTCCAAGTGACGTTGCCAGCCACGCCAGCCGCATGAAATTTTGCAAAGGCTGATCAGTACCAGAATCGGTCCATTCCTCAAACAGACCAGCTGGAACAAAGAGTGAAATACTGAACATAAACATCGCATACAGCAGAACATAATTAAGAACAGCAATACAGATTAATGTCATAACAGTCGTGGTATTATATAACATCCGGTATTGATTCTGCCCTTTAGATGAAGGCCTTTCCCATAAATTATGAGCAAAAATAATCCATGTCACCATGCCGCCAATAGACAAAAGCATCAGCAGTATAAACCGGAGCGGTGTATAGGAGACACTTAACTGCCACGGTGTTGAAAAAATCGATATATAAGTCCCTGTCGCAAAGGCCAGAGCCAGAATTTTTTTAAAAGACTTCAGCGCCAGCCACGGCCGGTTAGCGAATGTCATGCCGGACAATACCCGCAGCCAGCCAAAAACGCTTGATTGCAGAATAAAGCGTACATCTGTACTGCCGCTTTCCTGTGGAATGACTCGGTTAACCCTGGCTAATAAAAACCGCTCGCGAATAGGTGACGTCTTTTTTTCCGTTTGATCTGTGTAACCATTGGTATAAAGCAGTTCAACAATAAAAACGAACGCTTTCCGGATTCGGTGTTTAAGCGGGAAAGCACCGAACGACGGTAAAGATACCAGAGCTGCTCCGCGCTGAACGCTGGCGTCTGTCGTAACGGCCTTGTAATCGGAAAAACTCGGCAGATCGGTAAGACAGATCACATAATCCCAAGCGTGCTCTTGTTTAATACGGGCCGCCTTTTCAATAATGTCACTGACATATTCCGCAGCTCCTGTAATCGGATTAACTTCTCTTTCAACATGCCAATCAACGGTTGCATCGACGCGCTTCTCCAAGTCTTCAGCCAATCGGCTAATAACTTTTTCAGCAACATTTGCAGGCAAATCCGGAGAAGGAATCAGCCCAACTGTCATTGACGCCATAATTTTCCTCCTTTCCTGTCTTATTTCTAATTCATGCCCCTTACAGTATACCCGCAAGCCATATACTGAAACTACCCCTGAAATGAGAATAAGAATTCAGACCATTGTTTAAAGCATCCCTGTAAACAACAACATAAAAAGGAGGGGGGATAAAACGAAAGTGATCGACTCTAAATCAAACGAAGCTCAGATTTAGCAGAGAAAAAGACTAAAGTCTTCACGCGGTTAATATGTTTTTCACGAAACCCATGACACCACAAAATCAGCTTCACCAGAGAGCTCATACTCCGTTATGTCATGTGGCAAAATGAAGTTCGTGCCTTTATAAAGAGAATATTCGTCGCCATCAACCTTCAGCACAGCCTCACCTGAAATTACACTGACTTGCAGAAAGTCTGTCGATAGCGTCTTTTCAACTGTACCGTTAAGTGTCCAGTGACTGACTGCAAAATAGTTATTTTCCACCAGTTTCGTCACCTTCATGTCACCAACATGCGACGTGCTCTGATCCAATTCCGGAGTCTGATGAGGAACATTTGTCACCTGTCTAGCCTTATCAAGATGCAATTCGCGTTGATTGCCCTGACTGTCCTGCCGGTCGTAATCATAGACACGATACGTAATATCCGAACTCTGCTGGGTCTCGAGAATAACTACACCTGCGCCGATCGCATGAATCGTGCCGCTGGGAACATACACGAAATCACCAGGCTGCACTTTCACACGCCGCAATAGCTTGTCCCATTTACCATCATCCATCATTTGACTCAGCTCATCCTGCGTCTCAGCATGATGGCCAAGAACCAGTTCAGCATCCGGCTCAGCATCCAATACATACCAGCATTCTGTCTTGCCATATGGCTCATTTTCCATTTCGCGGGCGAGCGCATCATTCGGATGAACCTGGACCGACAAGTCATCATGAGCATCCAGTATTTTAACCAGAAGCGGATAAGCATCATCAGCATCTGGCGCACGATTGAATAGATCGCCATGTTTCTCCCAGGCGTCAGCGAGCGTCCAGCCTTTTAGCGGTCCGTTTTCGATAACGTTTGCGCCATGAGAATGGGCTGCAATGACCCAAGCCTCCCCTGTCTGCTCAGACGGGATATCATACTTAAATTCCGTTTTTAATTTCTGGCCGCCCCATATTTTTTCTTTGAATACGGGCTGTAAAAAAATCGGTTCGTTAGACATGGAACTCCCTCCATTACGTTAAATTCGATCAGCTTTAATCTCATTATAGCAACTATTTTATGCTATAATACAGTTATAGTACTAAATGATTTGTGGTGAGCTTTAATGAAAAATACGTTATACATGACACACGATTTATCTTTTATTCCGGATCACACTCTCCCGGAGGGTTATCAATTTCAATTTTTCAGCGATTTCGATGACAGAAATCATTGGGCGGAAATCGAAACCGCCGCCAATGAATTCCAAATTGAAGCAAGCGCATTGCGACGGTTCCAGAATGAGTGCGAGCCACACTTGGATGAAGTACGAAAACGTCTCATCTTCCTGTTGAATCCGAACGGTAATTATGCTGGTACCACAATGGCCTGGTTTAATGCGTACAACCACCAAACAATCGGGCGGCTGCACTGGACCGCTATTCATCCGGCATATCAAGGGCAAAAACTGGCCAAGCCGTTAATTGCTAAAGCCATGAATGTGCTCGCTCAACACCACAACCAGGCTTATTTAAAAACGCAGCCGCACAATCTGGCCGCCATACATAATTACTTGCACTTCGGTTTCCAGCCGCTCCTGATCGATGAAGCCAGTAAACAAACCTGGAATCATGTATACGCCAAACTCTCTGACACGTAAAAAGAGAGGATCACAACAGCTGATCCTCTCTTAAATAATTATTGAATCGTATCCAGCAGCTCGTAGGCTTTTTCTTTAGAATCCGCCTGCAATAAGTCGTTGCGGAATGATTCATCCATGAGCTTGCGCGAAAGCATTTGCAGGATTCGCAAATGATCGTCTCCAGCGCGCTCTTCCGGAACTGCTATCATGAAGATCAAATGAGCATCCGTTCCATCCATGCTCTTCCAGTCGACGCCCTGTTGACTGTGACCAAAGACAACTGCAGGCTGCTTAACCGCAGCTGACTTCGCATGAGGAATCGCAATGTTCATTCCCATTCCGGTTGTGCTTTCCTGTTCCCGTTCGAAAATCGCTTGCTTCATCGTTTCCGTTGAGGAAATCAGATTCTCGGCATTCAGCATGCCGATAAATTCATCAACGACTGCTTCCTGAGTTGTCCCTTCAACGTTTGTTGTGATTAGATCCTTTGTCAGAATATCCGTTAATTTATTAATCGTAATGGATTCCTGATCGGTCTGTCCTTCCGTTTCCGTATTGGTCTCCGATTCAGCCGCGTCTGTGGATTGGCTGGCATTTGTCTCTGATTGATCAGAATTGTTATCTGTATTATCAGTGCCGCCGACAGCCACACCTTCAGGGGTTACAGCTTTCGGTGTCACATCTTTTTTCAATACGTTGACCAAGAGAGCCGTTACCACCGTACCGACAATAGCTGCGATAAAGAACATCACGATGTTGTCAATGGCACCAAGCACGGCTACAATCGGCCCGCCGTGAGCGACGTGGTCACCAACACTGCCCATCATCGCAATCACGGATCCAGCCATTGATCCGACCATAATACTTGGAATCACTCGCAGCGGGTCCTGCGCTGCAAAGGGAATAGCACCTTCGGAAATACCGAATAAGCCCATCGTAAAGGATGCCTTACCCGTTTCTTTTTCCGTAGACTCATACTTGCGTTTGTTCATGAATGTTGCGAGTCCCATGCCAAGTGGCGGCACACAAATCGCAACCGCAATTGCTCCCATAATTTCAAAGTTCCCTTCAGCAATCATCGCTGAACCAAACAGAAAGGCGACTTTATTAAAGGGTCCGCCCATGTCAACTGCAATCATAGCGCCAAGAATTAAGGCAAGGATAATCGAGCTGGCACCCTGCATTCCCTGCAGCCATGTTGTCAGCGATTCAAATACGCTGGCGACCGGTGCGCCAACAACGAAAATAAACACGGCACCGACAATTAATGTCGCAATAATTGGTATGAATATAATGGGCATGACAGGCTGTACCGCTTGTGGCACCTTAATCTTTTTGATCCCAAGGGCAACATAACCTGCCAGAAAACCTGCAATAATACCACCCAGGAAACCAGCATCAGCTTCACTGCCATAAAAGCTTCCCGTAACAGCTATATAACCACCGACCATGCCAGGTACCAGTCCCGGGCGGTCAGCAATACTGTAAGCAATAAAAGCAGCTAAAATAGGGACCATAAAACTGAATGATGCGTTACCGATATTTTCAATTTGTTTCCAGAACGAATCATCCGGTATTTTCAGGCCACCGTCTGTCTGTTCACCGCCGAGTGCTAATGAAATCGCAATCAAAAGACCACCGACAACAATGAACGGAATCATATACGAGACACCATTCATCAAGTGACGATAGATCGGGTTTTGCCCGTCTTTTTTGTCCTGCTTAGCCTGAGCTGGCTGCTTATCGTTTCCGCCGTTTCCATACACGGGTATATCGCCGCTTTGAGCACGTTTAATCAGTTCTTCGGGGTTATTGATCCCTTCCTGAACACCAACAACAAGCAATTGTTTGCCGGCAAAACGTTCTTTATCCACTTCTTTATCGCTCGCAATAATAATGGCGTCAGCTTGTTTAATATCATCAGCCGTCAGTTCGTTTTCTGCGCCAATCGAGCCCTGCGTCTCAACCTTGATAGCGACACCCAAGTCATCCGCTGCGTTTTGCAGATTCTCAGCCGCCATGTACGTATGAGCGATCCCGACCGGACAGGCCGTTACAGCTAAGAGCTTCATCAGTGAATCCCTCCCTTTGATAATCCGCTTACATTATATAATGGTTTTCCCCATAAAAAATAATTCACTTTTACCGGAGAAGTGGCAAAAAATGAATTATTGATAAAGCGCATTCACGATAGCAGCGACGCTTGTTGCTCCCTGCAGCTGTTTAACCAAAGCAGGCTGCCGGCTTATCGATGCGATGGTTTGCATCAGTGGTTTAATCATATGAGCATCCTGTCTGGCAATAGCCAGAAGAAAGACCACAGAAACCTGTTCATGTCCCCACAGCAGCGGCTCTGGCAGGATGGCTGCTGCGACAACCGATTCCGTCACAAGATCCGGCCGGGCATGCGGAATCGCGATCCCTCCTCCGATCGAGGTAGCGGACGATCGTTCCCGCAGCATGGCACTATGAACAAACGACCGGTCAGTATAACCTTGCGCAACAAGCTTCTCAGCCATAATCTCCACCACTTCCAGCCGATGCGTCTGCTGCATATCCAAAAAGAGCACATCATCACGCAACAGCTGCTGGAGTGCACCGATTTTTTCCTGACTAACCGGGTCATCGGCATCCGAGGAACGAAACCATTGATTGAGCCGCTCTTTATCATCTGCTTCTAAAAGGGGCGACACCACAATGACAGGCAAAGCAGCATCTGGCATCGCCGTTGTTGAAATGATGACATCAGCTGCATGCTGTTTCGCAAACGACTCAGCCTCTGCCTTGCTGGTGACACCAATGATGTCAAGCTGCTGATATGTCTGCTCCAGTTTCGCTTGCAGCAAATGCGACATACCGACACCAAGCTCACAAACAATCACAACACGTTTACGATAAGATTGTTCCTGAGCCATTCGTTCAACAGAAGCCTGGAAATGAAGAACCAGATAAGCTGCTTCATGTTCTGGAATGGTCAGGTCATACGTCTCATTCACATCTTCAACCGCAAACACAACCATACTAAACATATACGGGTATTTCTGTTTGATATCTTCAAGCATCGGATTGCGGATTGTCAATCCATTTTGCAGCCGGTCAATGGCTGACTCCAGATGCGTCTGCAGACCATCAAGCAATACCTGATCCGCCTGAAAATGGTTCATGGTCATCCGCTCCAGCTGTTCTGTGATTTTTGGAACAACTTTCTTGATTAGATGATTAGCCGCCTGATCCGTTACTAGCCGTGCTTCCCTGCAGCTTTCCAGATGCCACGTATAATAGATATGCTCATTTTCCGGAAATCTAAGCCCGAGCATTGTCTCCAGTTGATTTAAGAACCAAGCGGCCATGTGATAGTTTTCCAGTGTCACACCGCGTCCCTTTTCAGTGTCATTTTCCACAGCTACAAGTGAGCGCTGCCGCGTTCGTTTAATCATGATTAAGCCATGAATCAGCAAGCTCTCAAACTCACCAGTATTCAAGGAAAACGAGAACTGTGTCTGCAGATCACGCAGCGCTTTTCTGACGGTGTTAATCTCCTGTTCCGGAAACAGCTGCAGCACATAAGCTTTTTCCTGCATCTTTGAGGTCACGAGTTCCGACAAATGGGCGAGGGCATTGCGTTTGTTAAGCTCAGTTCCCTGCACCTGACTGCCGAGACGCTGTTTAGAGACAAGCGTTAAATTGTAGTCTTCCAGCCATTCAGCAATTTTTTCAAGGTAGCGCTTGATGGTCATTTTATTGGTATAATACTTATCAGCAAGAAATGTTAATGTCATAGGCTTGTTGCTGACTAAAAGCTGATACGTTATCTCAGCGATTTGTTCATGTTCCTGCGTCGTCTGTGACTGATACAGCTGGCGAAACAGCCGGGATTTAGCCTCATTGCTGATGACAAGGGATACACCCATGCCAGGTTTTCGCGCAAACCGTAAAGAGGAATCGGTTTCAAACGCACGCTCCAGCTGATTCAAATCATTCCGAATGGTCTTCTCCGAGCAATCAAGCTCATCAGCCAGTTCCTGCACCTGCACAAATTCATTTGACTGCGTCAGTAATCGGTGCATCAATTCTTTCTGACGATTTGTCATCCGTCTCACCGTCCATCCCAATGCCTGGCCTCCAGTATAGCACGTGTCGGGTATGCACTGCAGTTGTCAGAATCATTCGTCGGCTGCTGCTATACAGTTAACACCCCGCTCATTCCCATATAATACCAGAAGCTGATCCAATTTTACCCCCTTCAAGGAGCCATTCATCAGACGGATTTTTGACCCCTGCCCGTATATCATAATGATCATAAAGCCCGCCGAGACTGTCTTTCTCCGGCGGATCACTAACGTTGTCCGGTGTCTCTGCCACACCTGCGGCAAGTTTTTTAATGTAGGCTTCACTTAATTCCTGAGCACGCTGCTTGCTTGTCGATGCATCCACTTGAAGGATAAAGATGATTTCCTCATCTTTTTCGGACACATCAATCGACGAATCGCGCACCTCTGCTTCGTCATGAATCGTATTGTTCGCCTCTTGAATCGCTTTGTCTGTTATGGCAGGCGTTTCCCCATCACCGCTGCATGCGCTTAAAAGCATTATAAACGAAATGATTAATAAAAACAGGCCTGTTCTTTTCACACGACACCCTCCTCATCATTCATCATACCATGATACGTTTTCAGCACATAGAATTCTAGGAAAGTGGCGTATAAACGTGCCGCTAATTATAAAGGTGTGACATAAATGAGACGGGTTTGAAAGATAATAGTCAAACATTAAAAAGGAGGATTGATCATGAAGAATCGACCAGAAAGAGACGAGGAAATGCGGACAGAGGGGATTTCCCGAATGATCAATGAGGGTGGATTAGGTGCGCTCAATTATTATGATGTAGCAGACGAATTATCAGATGAATCTGCAGAAACTGGTGACAGGCGTAAACCATCGCAGGCTGACGCAGCAGACGATTAGACGCTCATACCATACCGTCAAAGGCTGACCATTGTTATTTAAACAGAAACATCAGCCTGCGAAACAGTAACGATTCGGGGACCAGCGGAAGCACTGTATTGCGAAAACCGGTGGCTAACGGGTGCTGCCACTGAGCCGCCCAGCCAATCTGCCGGGAAAGCTTGATGACTTTATTGGCCTTTTTCAGACGTTTTGCCTCATAGCGCGATAAAGCAGCCGGCATAGAAGACTCCTGACTGATGGCGTTCATTAATTCATAAGCATCTTCAATTGATTGGCCCGCACCCTGCCCCATATTCGGCGTGGTCGCGTGCGCTGCATCACCCACCAGCGCAATGCGTCCGTATACAAAGGAATCGAGCGGCTTGATATCGTGAATATCGTGATGCAGGAAAGAGCCGCTTTCCGTTTCGCGGATCAATCTTTCTGCTGTCGGCGAAAAATGCCCAAACAAGCGCGCCGTGCCTTCTTTCGTCAGATTAGCATAATATTCATTGTTTGCCTGCGTATTGACACAGGCAAACCAGTACACACGCCCGTCATAAAGCGGTGCCCAGCCAAAACGGCCTCGTCCAGACCAAGCTTCCGATGATGTATAATATGGCACATCACCTTTATTCCAAGCAATGCCCCGCCAGCACGTATAACCCGCAAAACGCGGTTCACTTCCCGGCACAAGCGCGCGCCGGAATACCGAGTGAATGCCCTCTGCCGCTATAACATAATCAAACGTTTCCGTGACATTATCCTGGAATGTCAGCGTGACTTGATCCTCGTACTGGTTAAAATCTATCACCTGCTTATTAAAATGGAAATAATCCGGATCAACGGCATTGTACAAGGCTTCATGCAAATCGGCCCGATGAATGGTCAGCGTCTCTTTGCCGTACCGCTTCTTCAACCGGGAAAAGTCAATCCGATTCATCACCGTAAGTTCATCGTTTAATAACCGCTGCTCCTGGAGCGGCATACCAGCTTGTTCAATCGCGTCCGCAATGCCCATGCGGTCCAGGGCAAGCACCGCATTAGCTCCCAGTCCAAGACCGGCACCGAGCGGTTTAAACGCTTGCGTCTTTTCGAATACATGCGCTTTGATACCTTTTTTATGAAGGCCAGCCGCTAAAGCAAGCCCGCCAATGCCGCCGCCAATAATTGCGAGTCTCATTTCTAACCTGCCTCCAGCATACCTGGCCAGCTGTTGCACGTATGACCCATTCCACTACGGACGGCCATACGACATTCCAAAACCCCGGCCGGATTCCACCATTTGACGTACTTTATTTAAACGGAGTGATTCATATTTATCCAGCGCCTTAGTGCCCGCATCTCCCTGCACACCTGCGGATACACATTTGCTCAGGGCCGCTGCATCCTGCAATGACTCGTTAAAACCGCTGGCCGTGATCGGAGCGGGGACATGCCCGGCATCGCCAATCAGACCGATACGTCCTTTGACAAGATTGTCCGGCACATACTCCTTGATGGGGATTCCCGTAAGATTCCTTGTCTCCAGAGCCTTGAGCGTCGCGGACAGCCACGGCTCGGGCCACCTTTCATAAGCCTGGTCAGCTAATTTATCCAGTGTATCGTCCGGAATATCCGGGCCTGCAAGGGAATGATGCACAACATTGCCTTGGACACAACCGAGACGGCGCAACTGATCATTGCGCGTGTTATCATAAAACGTACAGCCAATGCGCCTGTTCTCTGATCCGGGTGAACCGTCCTCCCGTCCAATCACTGAACCGAAAAAGAAACCGCCATTAATGCCGCCCAGCATATTCACACTCGGACCTCCATCGCCTGGACGTTCACCTTCAGGCATAGATTCTTCTTTGATAGAGGCAAACCATACCAAGTAGCCAGCATACGTTGCATCTGGTTTATGCGGCGCCACATGGCGACGCACCTGACTGCGATGGCCGTCAGCACCAATCAGGATATCAGCGCGAAACACCTCGCCCTCATCCGTCTCAGCCCACGCGGCTGCATTATCCTGGTCTACCGTTTGCACACGTACATTGAAGCATAAATCAATGGTCGAATAAGATTGAACTTCTGTCCGCAAACGATTTTCGAGCGTTGACCAAAGCTTGATTGATTTCTTTCCATCGGTTACGATTTTTCGCAAATAACGTGCTGTTTTCGACCGATCAAACAGACCACCGTCCACTTGCAAACCCGCGCCGCCAGGCCTGTCCTCATCGGCTTTTTCTAAAATGGTTACATGCAATCCTTCCCGAGCCAGAGCAATACCAGCCATTAATCCGGAGAGCGACGCACCGACGACAACAGCCGATCCATCTGCGGCAGGTTTTTCAATGTCTTTATCTGGAGCCGTTTTTTTCACTAAAAATCCTCCCGTTACGGTGGTTATAAATGCCATTATATCAAAGATTGGCAAGAACTAAAGCTGCATGATCATTCGAGTACAGCATTCACTTTAACGGAAGGAGGCTGGTCATCTCAGATGCAGACCCTATTGTCTATTGGTACTCCTCCAGATGAGATGGCGTTAATTCATGGACTGATTTTACACCAGCCAAACCCATCGTCAAATCCATGTCGGCCAGCATATTCTGCAGAACTTCGTGCACACCTTCCTCCCCAGCAGCGGCCAATCCATACATACAAGGCCGCCCGACCAGTACAGCCTTTGCGCCAAGAGCCATGGCCTTCAAAATATCCGAACCGCGTCGTATGCCGCTATCCATTAAAACAGGAAGTTTATCCTGAACCACGTCCATAACTTGCGGAAGCGCATCAAGAGCACTTATGGCGCCATCCACCTGACGTCCTCCGTGATTGGAAACAATGATCCCGTCAACCCCATGTTCCATGGCAAGCTTCGCATCATCCGGATGCAATATTCCTTTCAATAAAATCGGCAACGACGTATGCTCCCGCAAAAATGATAAATCATCCCATGTCAGACCGGGATTGCCAAACAGTTCCGTCCATTGCATAGTAGCAGACAAAGGATCTTCCTCAGGAGATTTTTCAAGCTTTGCACGGAAGGCAGGATCAGACATATAGTTGCCCACTCCCTCTCCCATTAAAAACGGCAAATAAACATTTTTTAAATCATACTCCCGCCAGGCAAGTGTATGCGTATCCAGTGTCACAACAATAGCTGAATAACCGGACGATTCTGCCCGTTCAAGGAAACTTGCCGTAACGTCAGGGTTCTTGTTCCAGTAGAGCTGAAACCACTTCGGCGCCTCGCCCATTTCATCAGCGATTGTCTCCATCGGTTCAGTTGATGCAGAACTGGCAATAAACGGAATGCCCATTTCCGCACAGGCTCTCGCTGAACCAAGATCGCCTTCCTCATGAATAATCGATTGAACACCAATTGGGGCATGTAACACCGGATAATTGTATGTTTCGCCAAACAGGTTCACAGTCAAATCCCGTTCCTCTACATCCCGGAGCATGCGTGGCACAAGATGCCACTGATTAAAAGCATTCAGATTCGAATTCATGGTTTTGCCGCCGCCAGCACCGCCAGCAACATAATAATAGGGCCCATCTTCCAGAACGTCTCGAGCCTTCCTTTCCCATTCCTCATATACGACCGGAAGCCTGTGCGGATCCGGATTTTGCATCGTCCTGTATTTTTGGAACTGCACTTGGTTGCCGAAATTAGCCATAAATTTAATAATCTCCCTTCCTCTCCAGGCTAACATTAATTATATTACAAATTATCAGAAATTAAAATGGGAGGGATTGGACTGGTGCCTGTGGTCAATACCCCATTTTTCGGACAAGAAAATATTCGACACATTGATCATAAATGATCATGTTTATTCGATTGTTTGCTTGTGATTCAGGCTGCCATCCATTGAAAATATTGACTCGGAGACAGCCTGTTCAAACCTTTTTGACAGCGCTGCTTATTATAATAAGCAATGTACTTGGAAATGGTTCTATAAGCGCCTTGAACGGATTGGCACGGAAATAGAATAAAAGCTTCGGATTTAAAATGCGAGAAAAACCCCTCTGCACATGCGTTATCAAGGCATGTGCCTTTTCTTGACATGCTTGGTGTCAGGTTATATGCTTTCATTAATTGATGATATCTATTGGAACGGTACTGCATACCCCGATCACTGTGTAAGATGGTATCAGTATGCGTTCCTTTCTTTTTAACCGCCTTCTTGATCGTATTTTCGACCAGATTAATGTCGTGATCCCGACTTGCCTGATAGGCAACAATCTCGTTATTAAACAGATCCATGATGACCGAAAGGTAAATCGTTTGATTGCCTGCCTTAAACTCCGTGACATCTGTCACCCATTTCCTAAATGGTTTATCTGCATCAAAATCCCGTTTCAATAGATTGTCGTAAACTCTTCCTGCAGATGATTGCTGGTATTTCCTCTTATGGCTTTTCTGTCGGATAACCGCCTTTAAGCCAAGCCTTTTCATGATTCGGTATACCTTTTTATGATTCATGTCCCAACAATAATCCTGGCGAATCCTTGATTCGATACCCCGTACGCCCAGAACACCTTTGTATTGATGATAAATATAAGAAATAAGTTCTTCTTCATTGGCATCTTTGTTGGAACGTTTAAGATAGGCATAATAACCACTTCGGGAAACGCCCAATGCCTCACATAAAGCATTGATAGGATAAGCTTCGCTTCGAAGCTGATCGATTACTTGAAATTTTGTTTCTCCTCCTTTTGGCGTGATAGTTCTAAATACTTTTTTAAGGCATCAACTTCTATTTGGAGGCGATCGACCTTTTCCTCTGTGGTGGAAGAAGTCTCGCCCTTTTTGGGACGTCCTAAAGACCGGTCAAAGGCGGCTTCACCATTTCTTTGATATTTCTTAATCCATTCATAGATGTTATCCCGATGGCGAATATTAAGATCATCCACGACAGACTGGACAGCTTCATTATTTTCCAGGACACGCCGAATCGCTTCTAATTTTGTTTGCTTACTGTAGCGCTGTTTCTTTTGTGATTCAGACATTCTAAAACCTCCCCTCATACTCGCAGCGTAAATGTCGAATCATTTATGTGTCCAGTATAAGGGGTACGGACTACTGTCACTTCCCGGTTTTTGTCGAATAGGACTGTCCTGTTTCAATTACGGTAGAGTCCCTTTAAATTCGGATGCATTTTCAAATACTGGTCATAGCTTTGTCTATACACGTTCAGGGAAGGTGAAAGGAAACAAATTCCAGATTATGACTGGTGGATAAGATCTTAAATTCATGATCCATTTGAAAATTGGAGGGGGGTGCCTAAGCAAGAGAAGCGATATATATACAGTCGTCGTCTCCTTTATTCTGGGAAACTTTCCATGCCGTAACATGATGAAAAACGCGCTTAAGTAATTGATAAAAGTCAGGCGAGGAAGAAGCACTCCAAAACGAAACAGCACCACCTGGTCGCATCAAACTGGCCAATTGCCTTAGACTGTCCGGCTGATACATATCATGATTATGCTCAGTCACGGTCCAGTCCGGGCCATTATCGATATCCAGGCAAATCACGTCAAACTGGCCCGTCTCCTTCTTCATCCACTCCAGCATATCATCATGGATAACACGCGTACGCGGATCCTCCAATGACGCCTCCGAAAAGGCGGAAAGATAGGTCCGGTTCCATTCTATGATTTTATTTTCTATCTCGATAACAACCACCTCGGTAACGGATGAATCACGCAGAGCTTCTGCCAGTGAAAAACCGACACCCAGCCCGCCAATCACAACGCGTTTCGGACTGGCTACAGACGCCAGCGCTTGCCGAACCAAATATTTTTCAGATTCGCCATTATACGTTGCCATCAGAAAGATACCATTATTAATTATTTCATAATGACTGCCGCGGCGCTGCAGCTGCAATTCGCCTCTGGGCGTTTGCACTCGGTCTAAAACATGAACAGACGTTTCCATACGAACACCCTTTCTGACATAAATGTACAAATGACCGATTCTCTTAATATAACCCATGTCGATCGAAACTAAACGAAGCAGCTTTAAAATCCTATGCGGAAAGCATCACCACACACATGATGGTGACAGCTGCGGAAGATCTTCGACAAAAACCGGGTCGGTCAAGTAGGAGTGAACCTTTCTGCCTCACGGCAGATTGTGTATCACTCCCCTCACAGAACCGTGCGAGCGATTTTCCCGCACACGGCTCCACCTATCATTCTTCACAGAATATAATTGATATGATCTCTGAGCTGATATATGCTAACTTTAACAGTTGGTCTTGGAAGCGGAAATTTCTTTAGAAACAAGACGAATTTCTCCCATGTGAAGGATTTCTTCTGACTTCTTCGATTCAGCCACTTAAAGAGTAATGTTCTTATATTGTCACGAAACAAATCAACTGCTGGTGAGTTGTCTGTAATACCATAATAATTATAATATCCTATAAGTGACCTGCGAATTTTATCCATAATAAATTCAGCACCTTTGGTTCTGTTTTCTTTTAACCAAATTTTAGTTTGACGTAACTTCGCTCTCATCTTCTTGTTGTCAGTTTTCCGTTTAACTCTAAATTTGCCTTTTCGACTTTGACCACAATAATGTGTAAAGCCTAGGAAATTAAACGTTGAAGGCTTTCTATTCCCATTTTGTCTGCACTTCTTTTCCGCAAACCTACCAAAAGAGATAATATTCGTTTTATCCTCTGCAACTTCAAGATTGAATTTCGCCAGCCTCTGTTTGAGGCCTTCAAAGAACTTGTACGCATCCTGTTGGTATTGAAAACAGCACACAAAGTCATCCGCGTAGCGTACTAAGTACGCTTGTCCTTTACATTCTTTACGCACCTTACGCTCAAACCATAAATCCAACACATAATGGAGATAGATATTTGCTAAAATAGGCGATACAACACCACCCTGTGGCGTGCCAGACGATTCTTTGTATAGCTTAGTCTCCTCCATATAACCAGCTTTTAAGAATCTGGCTATAAGCCTTAATATACTGGGATCTTTAATTCGATGTTCTAGAAATGCCATCATCCATTTATGATCTACATTATCAAAGAATCCTTTTATATCGACATCTACGATGTAGTTCGTACGCCTTCGTTCAATGTAGACATTCAGAATCTTTAAAGCATCATGACAATTTCTTTTGGGTCTAAAGCCAAAAGAACAGTCGAGGAAGTCACTTTCATAGATTGAAGTAAGAATTTTAGCTAATCCACGCTGCACAATTTTATCCTCATGCTCTGGTATCCCTAGCGGGCGTTTCTTCTTTGAGCCAGCTTTATCAATATAGGTTCGTCTAGCCGGCTGGGGGCGGTAGCTTTTCTTCTTCATCCTACGCACAAGATTTTCAACATTGTTATTCAATTCCTCACCGTACTCTTCCTTCGTAACCCCCATGATGCCTGTAGCTTTATTATCAGGCAGTTCTTGATGACATTGCTTTAGAGACGCTTCATCCAACAAATGTGCCAGTGATGTAAATTGCATCTCAGGATAAGATCTCGCTAATTCTGCGATTCTTAACAGTTTTGTTTCCATTATTATTCCCTACCTCTGTGTGTAGATAATGTTTCCCTGATTAAGATAATGATAAGGGGCTTGCCTTTCCTCCACCGGAATTACCCGGCTTCACTGGTACTATGCAGCCCTCCGACTTCCTATCAGGCATTTGGTTTCCTCACTTTGTATCGCTTGTACACCATACTCCCTACTTCCGCAGGAAGACCCGATAGGATCTCCCGAGTTGCCGTAACATATCCATGTCTAGCGTGCCGTGGTCACCGACCCCGGAAAGGTCTTAATAAGCTCGCCCTATGTCGCTTATCAAGATGTTGCATTCTGGACTGTCAAAACCATCTGCCCTTTCATTGGGTATTTCGGGGCTCAATCCCTTCAACCGTAGTTTACGGCCCACTAGCTAACTGTTTACGCTTAATGGTAGAAGTCACCTTCTATCATCCAAAACTCGCTACGAGTGAGTGGCTAACTCTTACTCGACGGGCATCCCACCCGCTATATGTTACGACCTACGCTCGGTCGCTCTGACAGGCACCCGAACGACTATGTCATGTCTTTAAACTGTTTTGATTTCCTGCTATGATAGTTTTAAGATCGATAGTCAGCAAAAGGAGAGCCGGATTATGTTTCAGCAAAATGCCTTTGTAACCTTTTTACATAAAAACAGATGGGCCTTATGGCTGTTAATTCTCCTGGTGATCTTACTGTGGGGATACGCCTGGGTATTCATGAAGCTTTCCCTCAACTACATGGGGCCTTTCACGTTTTCCGCATTCCGGTTTGGTGTTGGCGCAGTAACAATGCTTCTCGTCATCTGGCTCTCCAGAACTGGATTGCCCCCAAGACATCAGTGGAAGCATTTCATCGTTGTAGGTATCCTGCAGACGACCATTGTGTATCTTCTTATTATGTACGGTCTCAGATTCGTTGATGCCGGAAAGTCTTCAGTGCTCTTATACTCGATGCCCATGTGGTCGAGCTTGTTCGCCGCTAGATTTCTCGGCGAAAAATTAACGCCCGCCAAATTAACGGGGCTTCTCACCGGCCTAGTGGGACTGCTGACCATTCTTGGCTGGGATATTTGGACTAATCAGTCAATGGATATCTTGACAGGTGAACTGCTGATTATTGTGGGGGCTATTTCCTGGGGAATTGCCAACGTCTATTACCGGCGCAACCTGCGGGACGCCTCCCAGCTGCAAGTCAACACGTGGCAAATGACATTCGGCGCAATCGGCATCATAATTGCTGCATTCGTTACTGAGTCGGGCGAACCTCTTGTGCTCAATGTCACCAGCATATCCTATATTCTATTTACTGGCGTGCTCGCCTCAGCTTTGTGCTTTACAGCTTGGTTTGTCGTTCTGAGCCTCATCGATATGGTCACGGCCACCATCTCAACCTTACTTGTACCCGTTTTCGGCCTTTTCTTTTCTAGCATCATTCTCGGCGAACATCTATCAACTGGAATCCTAATCGGATCTGGCCTGATTATCATCGGCATTATCATAGCGCAGACTTCAAAAAGCCGGAGAACGTAGGTGCCTGTCACGGCCCGGTTTTTGTCGAAATAAGCAGACAAGCAAAATGCGACAGACTAAATAAAACGCCCGACCAACATTATTGCTGAGAGGGCGTTTATTTTAAAATTTGAGGACCTTTTTGTTGCTAAAGGAATAACAACCCAATGGCGATCGGAAAGAAACTGTAGATAAGAATGATGGCACAAAAGCCCATTATATCACGCACTTTCAATCCAGCGATCGCCAAAAGCGGCAATGCCCAGAATGGCTGAATCATATTCGTCCATGCATCTCCCCATGCAACGGCCATCGTTGTTTTAGCAGTGCTTACACCGATTTCTAATGAGGCCGGCACCATGATTGGCCCCTGTACTGCCCATTGGCCACCACCAGATGGAACAAAGAAATTGACAATCCCTGAACTAATAAAGGTGAACAGTGGAAACGTGAACTCATTGGAAATGTCAATAAAAAATGCCGACATTTGCTCAGATAGTCCAGATCCAACCATCATTCCCATAATTCCTGCGTAAAATGGGAATTGAATGACGATACCACCGATATTCTTAACGGCTTCCGTAACACTATTTAAATATCGCTTAGGTGTTCGATGTAGCAAAATACCTAAAAACAGGAATATAAAAATCACAATATTTAAATTCAAATCAAAACCATTTTGTACAAAATGATACACAATATAGGAAAATCCCATTAGCCCAATCAGTAGAGAAATAATTTGGCTATTTTCCAGACGGGTTGCCGGTGTCACCTCTTTCGCTTGCTCTTTCTCTTCTTCTTGTTGTTCATTATTACTGTTTTGCCATAGTGTGGGGTTAGGCTGGCTGAGCGGGTCTCGGCTCCGCATCAACAGCCAATTCACAAGTGGCAGAGTAAGCAGCAAAACAATTACGATGAACAGGTTGAAACTACTGAACAATGTGTCTAAAACTGGTATGGTGCCGACTGTATCCTCGAGAAAGTGTCCCTCCGTCGCAACTAATAGAGGAGCGGATGCAGAAAGTCCTCCGTGCCACAATAAAAATCCACTGTAAGCACTGGCCACCAGCAAACGAAAGTCCACAGAAGGAACCCGCCTCGCCACGTATATTGCGAGAAGCCCTCCGGCGACTAATCCAAATCCATAATTGAACCATGATGCGATTGAGGCGACAAACGTTACTAATATGATTGCTTGAGCAGGGGTGTTGGCCATAGTACTTAATTTCGTCAGCCCTTTTTGTAAAACAGGAGTATTAGCCAATATATAGCCAGTTGCTACAATAAGAGACATCTGCATCGCGAAATCAAGCAGATCCCAGAATCCATCTCCCCAATTTCCAATCATCCCTATAGGCCCACTTCCGGTAAACAAAACGCCCATGAGAAATACAATAAATGTAAGAATGATAGCGAATAAAAACGCATCAGGCAAATACCGCTGGACAATGCGGTCGAAAAAATTTGTGAGAGCTTTCATATCAAATCTCCCTTTCATTTATGGTAAACGCTTACATTAACAGTACCATAAAACATGATCTAATTAAATATTACTAAATAAATAATATTGCGTTAATTTTGGTGCCTGTCACTCCCCGGTTTACTCCCCCGGTTTTTGTCGAAAAAAGCAGACAAGCGTCAAAATTCTATTAACACTTGTCTGCTTATTCTTATTTATGAAACTATCAATCCTATCTACTCAAAACCTAAACCGCTCTGATCAACCCACCAGAACTTCTCAAACTCACAGGTTATTTCACTGTCAGACGTTTGACAGGCCGGAATCCTTTTGTCTTCAAATGATTCATATGATGATCAAAATTTTCCATAGCATCAGATGGATCAAGATGCTCGAAATTCAACTGATTTAACATTTGCTCGTCAATCCGCACTGAAAGCAATACTTTTCTTTGCCGATTGCCTGTTGCGGTGTTCAGCGCATTTGCCGTGACATGGATAACGCACGACTCAATAGGAAGACTCGCAAACAACGCTCGCGACACCCAGAGCGCATAGCCGCAGACAAAATCCTTTACAATCTTATAATAGTCTTTTTTACCCATTTTCTGTTTGGATACTTTTCTTGTTTTTGTCAGGGTCACCTTTTTATTTGGAGCAACATCATTGGGCTTGACCCGGAGCTCTGCTTCAACTTCACGAGCGTTCGGCACGCCCAGGGAAACGCCGCGCTCAATAACGTCAGCAAACGCAGGATTCTCCTTGACCGCTTGGATATAGGCATCTGCTTCGCCTTTCAAAACCCTTTGCGCTAAATCATGCCATTTTTCCCATTTCTCATAAGCTGCTGTATCTTGTTTTTTTGCCTGTTTGATCGCTTGCTTCAATTCTTTCTTTTGCTTCGTCGCCAGTGGTTTAATGAGACGAGCCAGGAAATTCGGCTGGTAAGCCTGATAATCCGCTTGAGCATCGGCTTCTCCGGGGCCTGTTTCTCCCGGTTGAAACGGCGGTGATTCAGCACGCAGCGCTTGCCAGTCAGTCGTTTCCGGCGTATTTGTATGCAGATGCGTGATCGCGTGAACATAGTTGTTATATTCTGCTACCGCCGCTTCATTCTGTGACACGTTCTGACTTATTTGCGAAATGCTATTATTTGAAGAACGCTTACCGGAGAGATTCTTCGTCTTAACATACGATAGGCCTGTTCCCGGGATGCCAATCGTTTGCGTCCCCCGGCCTGTTGAATGAAATGACTGCCGCAGCCCTGTGGTGCCAAGACTCATGCCAACACCACCCTTGCTGACATTAAGCTTAATACCTTTGCCTAACTTCACACTGCGTCTAAAACGTAGAGCCAATCCTATCCCCCCTCGTTTTTGTTTTGGTGCCTGTCACGGCCCGGTTTTTGTCGAACATCAGTTTTCAGTCTCTGATTTGTCCTTAGATGCCTCGTCATGATGACAAAGGAGACAGAGCCCGTCTGAAAAAAACTCCTAAAATTCCTCATATACATCCGGGTTCTGATCGTTCAGCCGGCCATCTGGCGTGGTTAACATGGCGATCTTCTCTATGTCTTGTTCGTCCAACGCAAAATCAAAAATGGCGAGATTCTCCCGCTGGCGTGTCACAGAAGCCGACTTAGGAATCGGAATATTCCCGAGCTCATAGTGCCAGCGTAAAATAACCTGTGAGACAGTTTTTTGATGACGCTCAGCTATCCCACGCAGCGTTTTATTTGTCAAAATATCATTCGCCTTAGCAAGCGGACTCCAGGACTGGGTTTGAATATCTCGTTCCGCATGATACTCGCGCCCGGTTGTCTGGTTGAAAAAAGGATGCAATTCAATCTGGTTGATGCTCGGTTTAACACCTGTTTCAGTCTCCAGCCGATCAAGGTGTTCAGGCAGAAAGTTGCATACACCTATTGATCTGATAAGTCCCCACTTCCTGGCTTCAATTAATGTCTGCCAGGCTTCAACGTAATGGTCCTGCTGAGGATTCGGCCAGTGAATAAGATACAAATCATAATAATCCAGATTGGCACGATACAACGATTCCTGAATCGCTTCAACTGCCAGATCATAGGTATGATAGCGACCAGGCAGTTTGGACGTAATAAATAAATCCTGGCGCGGAACCGGCGATCTTTTAACAGCCTCTCCGACAGCACCCTCATTTTCATAGTTATAAGCCGTATCAATCAGTCGGTAGCCATTGTCAATGGCACTTTTTATAGCGTTGGCTCCTGCATCGCCACGCAGTTTGTATGTACCAAAACCAATAGCCGGAATCGTAACCCCATCATTCAAAATAATTTCTGGAATAGACGTGTTCATCAACAATCAAACCCCTTTACTTCCTTTCCTATTAGATTACCATTTTGTTGCGGTGCCTGTCACTTCCCGGTTTTTGTCGAACAATCACATCGTCTCTTCCCTTATTAGAACCTCTTTCTTGGTTAGATCCATAAAATCCTGATACTTTCGCCGCTTTTCCGCAGGATCACCTGCAAAACAATCAAGCACCTCATCCACATTTAACAAACGATGGCCAGTCGTATATAAGTAATAGCGATAACTGCTCCAGGGATAGTGCGCCGGCATAGCCACCATTCCAGCCTCTACTGGATTCAGATGAATATACCGGCTTGTCTCCAGCATCCCAAGTTTCGAATCAATCAGTTTATCATAATAACGCTTTTCAAACACATGCCCGGTCAACTTATACTTTGTATTGTAATAATCGGCATAGCGCTTATTAATAAGAGACATGACTTTAGAAACGGTATGCTGCCCTGAACGAAGCTGCAGATGAAAATGATTGGTCATGAGGCAGTACGAGGCGAGGACAAACGGGGTTTTCTTATTCACTTGAATCATAATCTGAAAAAATACCTTGATATCTTCATCGTCCAAGAAAAGATTATCCCGCCGATTTCCACGGCAAACAATGTGATAAAAAGCATCTGGCATCCAAATACGCTTATTTCTTCCCAACTCTGTCACCAGCCCTTTCTGTCCCTCTTAGTACGAGTGGAATTTATATTGGTTTCTCTGATCTAAGATGGACTAAAAAGGCTGCAGCATCAAATCAGTAAAATATCCATAAACCGCATAAAATAGCATTGTCATGATGACGAATGTCATAAAAGAAAAAACCGCATACAAAAATGAGTATTTTCATTCGCAGACCGAAACAATTAATATTTATGCTTCTATCGTTCGACAAAATTCGGGCGGTGACAGTAGTCCGTACCCCTTATACTGGACACATAAATGATTCGACATTTACGCTGCGAGTATGAGGGGAGGTTTTAGAATGTCTGAATCACAAAAGAAACAGCGCTACAGTAAGCAAACAAAATTAGAAGCGATTCGGCGTGTCCTGGAAAATAATGAAGCTGTCCAGTCTGTCGTGGATGATCTTAATATTCGCCATCGGGATAACATCTATGAATGGATTAAGAAATATCAAAGAAATGGTGAAGCCGCCTTTGACCGGTCTTTAGGACGTCCCAAAAAGGGCGAGACTTCTTCCACCACAGAGGAAAAGGTCGATCGCCTCCAAATAGAAGTTGATGCCTTAAAAAAGTATTTAGAACTATCACGCCAAAAGGAGGAGAAACAAAATTTCAAGTAATCGATCAGCTTCGAAGCGAAGCTTATCCTATCAATGCTTTATGTGAGGCATTGGGCGTTTCCCGAAGTGGTTATTATGCCTATCTTAAACGTTCCAACAAAGATGCCAATGAAGAAGAACTTATTTCTTATATTTATCATCAATACAAAGGTGTTCTGGGCGTACGGGGTATCGAATCAAGGATTCGCCAGGATTATTGTTGGGACATGAATCATAAAAAGGTATACCGAATCATGAAAAGGCTTGGCTTAAAGGCGGTTATCCGACAGAAAAGCCATAAGAGGAAATACCAGCAATCATCTGCAGGAAGAGTTTACGACAATCTATTGAAACGGGATTTTGATGCAGATAAACCATTTAGGAAATGGGTGACAGATGTCACGGAGTTTAAGGCAGGCAATCAAACGATTTACCTTTCGGTCATCATGGATCTGTTTAATAACGAGATTGTTGCCTATCAGGCAAGTCGGGATCACGACATTAATCTGGTCGAAAATACGATCAAGAAGGCGGTTAAAAAGAAAGGAACGCATACTGATACCATCTTACACAGTGATCGGGGTATGCAGTACCGTTCCAATAGATATCATCAATTAATGAAAGCATATAACCTGACACCAAGCATGTCAAGAAAAGGCACATGCCTTGATAACGCATGTGCAGAGGGGTTTTTCTCGCATTTTAAATCCGAAGCTTTTATTCTATTTCCGTGCCAATCCGTTCAAGGCGCTTATAGAACCATTTCCAAGTACATTGCTTATTATAATAAGCAGCGCTGTCAAAAAGGTTTGAACAGGCTGTCTCCGAGTCAATATTTTCAATGGATGGCAGCCTGAATCACAAGCAAACAATCGAATAAACATGATCATTTATGATCAATGTGTCGAATATTTTCTTGTCCGAAAAATGGGGTATTGACCACAGGCACCATGTATGTTTGACTTACTAGCTGATGAGGAATGCTGTTTGTAGAACGGAAAGGATGTGTTGAAGATGATCAATGTGACCACCCAGACGAACAGCCCTATTATCGAGATGGCCATCAACGGGAACGTCGACAAATCGGATATCGAGGCATTTGAAGAAACGTTCAAACAGAAAATGACGGAGCAAGAACCAGTTAATTTGCTCATCACGGTTGAAAATATGGAAGGTGTGACACTGAAAGGGCTTGTTGAAGATCTAAAAATGATTCGGTATATAAGAAGTATGAAAAAAGCAGCAGTGGTCACAGACACAACCTGGCTCAAAGCTGATGCCAAACTGGAAAATCTCTTTCCAGGTGTTGAAGTGAATTATTTCACGCCCGACCATGCGGAGACGGCTCGTGAGTGGCTTAAGGATTAAAAAAAACCTGGAAGGGGCAGCTGATAAATGAAAAGCTGCCCTTTTTTAATGGCTGCAACGCAACCGCCTCTCATCTAATAATCGCTTTCCACACGAAAAAAGTGTCATGTATAGCACTTTTTCCAGAAAAGATTCGATTGTAGACACGCCTACTGAATATCAGAACAATTGGCAGGTACCCCCTTAATCCCGACTAAACAAGTCGCGTGTATAGACTTTTTCCGCTACATCCCGCAGATCATCCGTCATTCGGTTGGCAACGATCACGTCTGCTGACTGTTTGAATGCTGAAAAGTCGTTCTCAACGCGGGAATTATAAAATGTTTCATCGTGCAGATTAGGCTCATAGACGATGACTTCGATGCCTTTCGCCTTAAGACGCTTCATCACGCCCTGAATAGCAGATTGCCGGAAATTGTCAGAGTCAGTCTTCATCGTAAGGCGGTAAATCCCAACAACATTCGGATGGCGCTGGATAATCATGTTTGCTATATGATCCTTCCGGGTGCTGTTCGCATCCACGATCGCCTTCATAATATTATTCGGCACGTCTTCGTAGTTCGCCAGCAACTGCTTCGTATCTTTCGGCAGGCAGTAACCGCCATAGCCAAAGGACGGATTATTGTAATGGTTGCCGATACGCGGATCGAGTCCGACACCTTCGATAATGTGCTTCGAATTGAGGCCGCGCACTTCAGCATAGGAGTCGAGCTCATTAAAGAACGAAACGCGCATGGCCAGATACGTATTTGCAAACAGCTTAATCGCTTCAGCCTCGGTCTCGTTCGTATGCAGCACATCAATATTTTCCTTATCTGCTCCCTGAACCAGAAGACTGGCAAACGTGCGGGCGCGTTCAGACTGCTCACCGACAATAATGCGGGATGGATATAAATTGTCATAAAGACCCTTGCCCTCCCGCAAAAATTCTGGTGAAAAGATGATATTATCTGTGGCAAATGTAACGCAAGCCTTCTTCGTATAGCCGACAGGAACCGTTGATTTGATGATAATCACCGCATCAGCGTTTACATCCAGCACCTGACCAATAACTGTCTCAACGGTGGATGTGTCAAAATAATTCTGATCAGGATCATAGTTAGTCGGCGTGGAAACAATCACGTAATCAGCGTCTGCAAAAGCAATTTCACTGTCAGTTGTAGCGGTCAAATTCAAATCCTTATAGGTGAGAAAATTCTCTATCTCCGGATCGACAACGGGAGATTCTCCCGCATTAATCATCGTCACTTTCTCCTCAAGAACATCGTAAGCGACAACCTCATTATGCTGAGCGAGCAGAACGGCATTGGACAGACCGACATAGCCTGTCCCGGCGACTGCAATTTTCATAGTTGCTGCCTCCCTGCATTCTAGATTATTCGACAAAATTCGGGTCGTGCCAGGCACCATTACGAGCCAAATTTCGTAATCATGTCATGCACTTTTGCAATTTCTTCATCGGACATTATTTGATAATATCTATCGTCAATGCGTGTGCCTTCACCGGCCATTTGATAATCACTGATATCTTTCCGGGCACTGCGGTAGTTGGTGGCCAGGTCCTTCATATCGGAAAAAGTCATGTTCGTGGTCATATTCTGACCAAGAACATCCATGATACTGCCGATTTTGTTCACGACTTTAAAATTGGCACCTTTCTTGATGATGCCCTCAATCACCTGACGCTGTCGTCCATTACGTCCCAAATCGCCTTCAGGATCACCTTTTCGCTTGCGGACATATGCGAGAGCCTCTTCACCATTCAGCTGCAGCTCACCGGTATCAAACGAATGACCGTTCTGTGAGAATGCGCGCTCGTTCATCACAGTAATGCCGTCAACTGCATCTACCAGCTGATCGAGACCTTCCATGTTCATACGGACGTAATAATCCAGGTCAATATCGAGAAAATTTTCCGCCGTATCGACTGACATCTCACTATCACCGAACGCATATGAATGATTGATCTTGTCTACCGTCCCGTGACCAACAATAGTCGTGCGCGTATCACGTGGAATACTGACCAGCTGCATTTGATCTTCTGCTGGATCCAGTGTCATCACAACCATCGTATCAGAGCGTCCTTTATCACCCTTGCGTTCATCAACACCAAGCAGCAAGAGATTAATAGGTTCCTGATCCGTGACCTTTCGCTTCGTGACCTTTGTATCGATTCCCGAAACCGGCTCGTGCAGTTGATCATCAACCGTGCTTTTGACGTTGTGCCAAATAGAATAGCCATAAGCAGTTCCAGCGCCTGCGACCACTAGCACAACAATAAGCAAAATCCACGGCCATTTGCGTTTTTTACGTTTCCGGCGGTCCTGTCGCTTTGCCACTGTAAACTACCTCCCATTCCACTGAAACCATTTATTGCTAATTATAAACCATCATTGCTGTCACTGTAGCAAATCAAAACATGACCCAATAAATTTTATTCTATCAGAAACATAAATGATTTTATATTGTTGCAGGGTGCCTGTCACTTCCCGAAATTTGTCAAACTCTGTCTAAATGCGAACAGTGCCTGGCACCTAAAGAATTTCTAGGATTCAGGAAAGGGTTTATGCCACTCATTGTCGAATAATAACTAAAGATTGTTTTTCCAAGTAGCTAGAGGGGAGTGGGCACTCCTATGCCACAGAATTTCTTAAACAAGTTAAGAGCCGGCTGGACGTTAATTCGCCTTATTGCCGTTGTATCGTCGAGTGTGGCGACTATTGTATCCACAATGCTTCCTCTCTTTTTGTATAGCCAAGTCCCTAATGAAAAACTATTTTTCATCTTTTTGATCCTATTGTTTGGCGGTGTGTTTATTCATGGCGTTTTAACTCATGTTTTAAATGATCATGCCGATTATTTATCGGGAACTGATCAAAACAGTCCGGCTATATTGTCTGGCGGCAGCCGATTGATTCAGAATAATATGATCACTGTTTCACGTCTATCACGCCTCGGCAAACAGCTTATATCAGCTACACTGTTTGTTATCATAATGTTTGTTTTGGCCGGGTTTTACAAGTTAGCCATTCTGCTGGCGATTGGACTCTGGAGTGCCTGGTCTTATTCACTTAAACCGCTACAATTGAGCTATAAGCCATTTATCGGCGAATGGTTAGCCATGTTCCCAGCTGTTTTGATGCTCGGATTAGGAGGCGCTTGGATAGCACTTGATACAATTCCTGAGTGGGCATTACAAAACGCTGTGATTAATGCGTTATTTTGCAGTGCATGGGTCATGATTCACCATATTCCGGATCATAAAGCAGACAGAGCTGCTTCACCAGCTAAAGTCACCAGTGTCGTGTGGGCTGTCGACCGATTTGGATTAGCGTTTGCCAGACTGCCTGCTCTCATTTATTTTGCTATGATAGCAGTCTGTGCTTTTTGGATGGGATCAGACCGCCTGTGGGGTGCCATTGGGGTGTTCGTCATAAGTGTTATAGCGATTGGTCTTGTTCTGAAGATGCGAATTAACGATGATAAGGATGTATCCACCCATGAAAAAATGCTATTGATACTGGCTATGACCACTAGTATCTGGATTGGTATCTTCATTTAGCTTTCGCCCCTCTGTGCCATTTGAATTGCCTTACCTGGCTACGTTGTTCGATAGCCAGATGCGCAGACAACCAGTGAAACATCTCATTTACGGATCCCTCATTTAAAGTCACTCAATTAAAAGTTATATACTGTTAAAAATACAAGGAAGATAAGAATAGTATATATAATCCCGCCTAAATATGGCTTAGAATTTTCTTTGCCTTTTTTCTTAATAATTCTTACTATAAAAATAAAGTAGAGACCTCCTGATATTAAGGCGGCGACAAGCGGTTTTAAAAACAACAGTTAATCTCTCCCTCTATTAGTGCTGCTGAACAATATCGCACGTTATCTTTAATGAATTGATACATATATCAATCCATTCTATCGTCACCTCTGCTGAATGGTGCATTCGACAAAAAACGGGTGGTGACAGGCACCAGCGGTGAAATGGTCACTATTAGAGAGCCCATTGCATCCTGCTGATCAGCTGATTCCGGGTTAATTCACCCGTCAGATTAAAAACCTGCAAATCAAAAACTGGATTCGTTTTATCCGAAAAGCTTTGCCATTCTTCCGCGGTATATTTTAAATCAGCCGCCTTAATCAAGGCAACATCTGTGTCTTCTTCTGAAAAAGCCTTTAATTTCTGAGCTTGAGCAACAGCCTCTTTCGTGTAGTCCTGTACGATAACTAAAAAGAGTGTCACGCGCATCTCATCAGAACGAATATAGCGTAAGAATTGGTTAAAATCCTTTTCAGGAAAAGTATAAGGTTCTTCGGTGCTTTTATTATCCCACAAGACAACTTCCCGCTGATTAAATAGCACTTTTCCATCTGCATGCCTAGTACCTTTCATATCAGCCAGCGTTAATCCAAGTTTCTTTTCAAAAGTATAGCGCGTAGCCTTCTCAAAGTCATTTTCTGATTCTACATCTTTATCTATGATTTTATTGATGCGTAATGTCTTATAATCTCTTGCAGCAAGCTCTTCAAAGAAATCGAATAGCCTTGACCTTTGATCTGTCGGATCAGATAAAGTAGGTGTGGATAACTTTTCATAATACTCAATAATATTCTGCACTTTGTCCTCTTTACTTCCACTAATTTTGGCACCTTCAAGTTCGCGTAAAATATCCGTAAGCTCTGACGTTCCAAATATATTGAGAGATGTAGATGGAAGGATATTATGGGTTATAATACGTTTCACTAAATCCCCTTTACGTCCACTGACGCCGATATCCATTTCATCCAGAATCTTCTTCAACTGATCAACACTCAAATCTTGAAGCAGCGTCTTATAAACTTCATCTCTTAATTCAACGCCCATTTCATAACGCAGCGTTCGTTCAATTTCTGCAGGAATAACATAATAAGATGTATCTTCTCGGAAACGCAGGATAAGACCTCTGGATTGCAGGTTAATGAGTGATTTTCCGACTTGCTGCGTGGTGTGCAATTTATTGTGTTTCTGCGGGAAACGTCCAATCTGGCATTCCAGTAAGTATTGATCACGCTTCGATAAGTGCAGTTCTTTACGTAAAACATTTAAAATATTGATCTCATGTTCATTTAGGTAGTCATCTTTTTTCCACGCCTCCGTTAAAACTGAGCTAAATATCCTTTTTGCTTCACTCGGAATAGCCTTATTCATGAAATCGTCGTCGCGGCTCTGGTCTAAAATACCTATTTCCAATTCCTCGACCATTTGATAGAGACCGTTCTCAGTTGAAATATAACCTTCTTGTTCCATTAAGGACATTAAAATCATTTCGTTCAGCAGAGCAACATCTCTGGTTTCCTTAGTAAAATCCAGATTGTTGATAATACGCTCTTCATTTTTGAATTCTTCTATGTTGCGCAGGATGACTTCTCTCATCTCTTCTTCAGTTTCCATATGTACATTTTTTAAAAAACTATCTAAAATGCGACCCAAATATAGTTTGGACATTTTTGGCAAAATACCTTCTAAATACAATGTTATTCCCCCATTATTTATACAAAACAGTCACTGAATTCAATTATATCACAAAAAAACTAAAAGAATGAAAAATTACTTCTAGAACACACCACAGTCATTCGACAAAAAACGGGTGGTGACAGACACCAGCAGGCACCTATACAAATAAAACAGTTTTGTTGCCGTGCACCAGCACTTTGTTGTCTACATGCCAGGAGACGGCGGTGGCCAGTACTTGTTTTTCCACATGACGTCCCGAGATTTTTAAATCATCTGCTGTACTCCGGTGATTAACCCGTTGAACGTCTTGTTCAATAATAGGGCCTTCATCAAGATCATTGGTCACATAATGCGCCGTTGCCCCAATGAGTTTCACGCCTCGATTGAAGGCTTTCACATAAGGATTCGCACCTGTGAACGCAGGGAGGAAAGAATGATGGATGTTGATAATTTGATTGGGGTAATGTGCTACAAATTCAGGCGTTAAGATTTGCATATAGCGAGCCAGGGCAATGAAATCCACTTTCCCTTCCATTAGATTAAGAGCTTTTTCTTCAGCCTGCACCTTTGTTTCGGAGGTTACCGGAATATGATAATAAGGTATGCCATAACGTTCGGCCTCATGCCTTAAGTCGTCATGATTGCTGATGACCATCGGAATCTCCACAGGGATTTCTCCCGATTGCCAGCGCAGTAATAACTCTGTCAGACAATGCCCTTCTTTGGAAACAAAAATAGCCATGCGTTTCCGCGTCTTTTTAGGATTCAACTCCCAATACATCCCGTAATCGCTTGCCAGTGCAGCTAAATCTGCTTCTACCTGATCATAAGATACACGCGAATCTTTCAGCTCAAAGGATATGCGCATAAAAAGCATGCCAGCACTTGGATCCGTTGTATTTTGGTCAAACTGAACAATATTAGCATGATGATCTGCCAAGAAATTCGTAACCGCTGAAATAACACCTGGATTCTCCGGACAAGAAATTAATAGATCAGTAACATGATCATTTGAATTCATACACCCCATCCTTTCCTGTTTATCTCACTCATTCGCACCTGCTGTATCTACTGCTAAAGCAATTATAGCATATTTGTTCACCTGACATCTGCCACATAGCACAGGACAGATGCTTCAGTGCCAGGTACATAAACAATTCTGAATTGTTTATGTACCTGGCACTTATAATTATTCAGCTCAATTTGGTAAATACTTAAACCAGATCGATTGAAAAGCATGACTTGTCAATTTAGAGGAGGACTTTTTGGATGGTATCAGAAAAGACCGCATCCCTTTTTCAGGATTTTTCGTTGAAAGGGATACAGCTACAAAATCGCATGAGCGTTTCGCCGATGACACGTATAAGCGGAACAGAGGACGGTCAGGTCACTGATCGGATGGTCCGTTATTATGAACGATATGCCAAAGGTGGGTTTTCACTTGTTTTTACAGAAGGTTTGTACCCGGATGAACCGCACAGTCAAGGCTATTTCAATCAGCCTGGGATCGCCAGTGAAGAACAGGCTGCAGGATGGGAACCTGTAATTCAAGCGGTGCATCAGCACGGATCTGCCATTTTTGCTCAATTGATGCATGCGGGCGCACTGTCCCAGGATAATCCTCGTACAGAGACTCGAATTGCTCCTTCTCCTGTAGAGCCAAAGGGGGAACAGCTTGCGATGTATGGCGGAAGCGGAAAATTTCCAGTGCCTCAAGAAATAACCAAGCAGCAAATCAATCAGGTTATCACGTCGTTTGCCAATTCGGCGACCCGTGCGCGAAATGCCGGTTTCGATGGTGTGGAGATTCACGGGGCAAACGGTTATATTGTTGATCAATTTTTAACGGATTACACCAATCAGCGTACAGATGAATACGGCGGCAGTCTGACAAACCGCTTACGTTTTGCGCAGGAGGTCATTCGTGCTGTGCGGAATGCGATCGGATCCGATTTTCCATTGAGTATTCGCATTTCGCAATCCAAAATAAACGACTTCTCACACCAATGGGCAGGTGGCGAAGATGATGCAGCTATTATTTTTGAGTCCATTGCTGAGGCAGGCGTCGACATCATCCATATAACGGAATACGATGCGACACAACCGGCATTTGGAATGGGTCTGTCACTGGCAGGACTAGCTAAGAAATACGGCAAGCTTCCCGTTATCGCCAATGGTCATTTAGAAGACCCTGAAAAGGCAGCAAAATTAGTGGACGCAGGTGATGCCGATCTTATCACGCTTGGCAAAGGAGCTCTCGCCAACCCGGATTGGCCAAACCGCGTAAAAGAAGGATCACCACTCAAAGACTTTAATTCAGAGCTCTTAGACCCCCAGGCTTACATTAAAGATCAGGAATTAAGCAGTGCCAGGTACATGAACAATTCTGAATAGTGTATGTACCTGGCACCCATGCAGAGCCCCATCCATGCAAATACGTGCATGTTTTTCCTTCCTACGCGGCAGAATAAGCTATGACAGGAGGTTTTTCTATGAAGATTATTCATTTGGCTCTGGTTCTGGATAGTTCTGAATACAGCCAAAGCGTTGGTCAATGGGCCGGGTCGAATCATTTCGTGATTAAAGGACAGAATCCGTATTATATCGATATCGCGGGAACGCTTGATATCATCTCCCAGGCGTTTCAGGTTGATTTGACGATGCGTCAGGACGGGGCGTGGTACCCACATACGGATCCGGTGAAGCCGACTGGCGTCCATGCAGTTGTCGGTATTGACGCGCGTCCGACCGGTCACCGCTCCGGTCCGCATCAGATCAGTACCGATAAAAAAGGCTTTTATCCAGATGACATTCGGGCGGCTTATAATATTCCGGACTCTTTTACAGGAGAAGGCGAAACCATCGGCATCCTGCAGTTTAATTCCGGATTCAACCAGAACAGCCTGGACGTTTTTACAATGGAAACCGGTTTGCAGGTCCCGAACAATCCTGCCATAGTTTCCGTTGATGGTCAGCAGAATACCAGTGGATCCGCACCAAAAGACAGGGAGGCCACACTTGATATTGAATGGGCCTATGCGATAGCTCCAAAAGCGAAAATGGCTATTTATGAGGCACCCAATGGAACGTCGAGCCGGACTTTCTCGCTACATATGCTGCACGCTCTGTATGCAGCCATGACAGATACCAACAATCAGCCATCCATTTTATCGATCAGTTACGGTGTTTCAGAATCCTCCGTTCCTGATAATGATTTATTAGGCTGGGAGGCACTCATGAATGTGGCCGTATCAAAAGGAATGATCATTTGTATTTCTTCCGGCGATACCGGCGCTTATGGGAAAAACCAACCCAATGTAGCTAAAACACGCAGCGTCTTCGGGCCCGCCAGTTGTCCGAGCGCCTTGTCCATCGGAGGCACAACGCTTGCGATGAATCAGGGAGACGTCGAATCGGAAACAGCATGGACCAATACAAACGATAATGGCGCCACAGGTGGCGGTGTATCCAGCATTTTTCCTATGCCGTCTTACCAGCAAGAAGCCGGCATTCAGGGACAATCACGCGGCGTGCCAGATGTTGCAGCAAACGCGGATCCGAATAGTGGTTATTTTATTACGTTCGATGGCAATCCAGGGACAGTAGGTGGAACCTCAGCTGCCACCCCGGTATGGGCTGGCATCCTGGCGGGAATCAATCAGCAGCGTGAAAACGCGGATTTGCCCGCATTAGATCATATTCATGAAAAGCTTTATGCCCTCGGCGGAAAAGGTTTTCGGGATATTGTATCGGGCAACAACAGTTCCCAGGGAATTGGAGGCTATCATGCCGGACCCGGCTGGGATTACTGCACAGGCTGGGGTGTACCAGACGTAGCCAAATTAGCAGAAAACCTAAACGCGAATTAGGTGCCATCAGACACATTTTTAAAAATGTGCCGGGGTTGCGAGGCGAGCCATGGTCGCCTGCTCCGGCACGTACTTTATGTGTTAAAGCTATTTATAGCGTATTATAGGCATCTTCTTTTGATAGTTCCCCTTCTCTGATAAGTTCATCCTCAGACCGTTTGAAATATCTTAAATAAACGCGCTCGATATAGATATAATGCTGCTTATTCCGAACAATCTCTTTGACATAATAAGCGCCTATCTCAGATTTTATCTGCTCGAACTTCTCGATGCTGTCCCCTTGCACATTGAATATCTGATCAACTCTTCTGCCTTCAGCACTGCGATGCGGCAAGGTCGTTGTTTCTTCGAGATACTCAATATTAATACCATACTTTTCTTTAAAACGTTTGACCAAAAAGTCACCCTTTTTGCCTAACGGAAGCGCAACATTCGGCCATACACAACGTACATAATCTTCCTGAATATATGTGGGCATAGGATATGTCTCCTTATTCAATACATAGATCTATAACCAGTATAATGATTGATTGACAACGTTAAAAGCAGAGGGGCTTGGGTGCCTGTCACTTCCCGGTTCTTGACGAATTATGTCGAATACAAATAGTTGGGCTTGGGTGCCTGTCACTTCCCAGGTTCTGACGAATTATGTCGAATACAAATAGTGGTGATCTATAATGCTGACACAGAGATGAGGCTCCGGCTGTCCTCGACTACCAGAAGAGGAGGGCAGCTTCCCTCCTGCCTCACTGACATAACACCACAACTTGATAAGGCGTGGTTTGCGCTGGGATGCTCTTGGTTGACGGACTATAAACCACGACCAAATCGTGTCCTCCAGGATGCCCCATAAACATTTGTCCGTTGGTGGTCATCACTCGTGTATAAGGATTCATGTTCAGGCTTAATCTGTTGTCGTCACTTACAAGATCCTTGTTAAAATGGCTTACCTTCACTTTGAAGTCTGGGCATTGCTTCACCATGACAAGAGCTGGATACTGAGGCGGGTAAATCAATATCATAGGTGCGCTTGCATCGTAATAGCCGGTTACAATATCCCCCATGGTAATCATCTCCTGATTAAGCACATACGTATCCGGACTGACAATAAAATTGGCAAGCGTCCCTTCTTCATTTTGCAGATGCACCATTTGCACACAGCCGTCCGGAACATCCCCACGTTCAACTTTGCTGATACCCATCACGCTTCCTGTAAACGATCCAAATGTTATCATGCGTTTCGCCCCTTTTCTTTTAAATGGTCTACAGCATGATATGTGTCGGATGCTTAATTGTTTATCTGTGGGAATGCATGGTGCCTGTCACCACCCGGTTTTTGTCGTTTGTTGTCGGATACAACCATCAGGATACCCTCTCCAGTCGCCGGTGAAGTCTATGATGAAGACTTTCAAAGTACGGGAGAAACAGACTGATGATTAATCCTGAAAACAAGGCATTGATAAGTGTTCCAAGACCGATTGCTCCGTCAAAGAAAAAGGCAAGAATAACCAGAACAATACTAATGAGAGAACGGGAATACGTTACACTCAAGCCTGTTAGATTCGTCACCACAAGCATAGCCCGATCGAGCGGATTCGGTGCAATCGATGACTGCAGATAACAAGCAGTCCCAAGACATGTAAAGAGAAGACCCAACAGATAATAACCAAATTCACCAGCCCAAGCTTCAGGAATTACCACATTTTCCAATAAAAATAACCAGGAATCAATACCAATCCCTGTTATAACAGATGTAATCATCGCAAAAAGCTCAGGACGCCTTTTTTCCGCAATGGCATTGAATATAAGCAGAGACAACCCGAGAACTACCTCCCACGTACCTACCGTGAAGCCAAACGTACGATTCAGACCAACCAGTAATGAATCGTACGGGGAAGTACCCATCATTGATAAAATGGTAAGAGCGATCCCAAATGTCAGAATCAAAATGCCAACTATATAAAAATGAATACCAGCACGTACCAGCCGCATACGAATCATCCTTCCTCCTCCGGATGGTGCCTGTCACTTCCCGCGTTTTGTCGTTTTTTGTCAACATTGATAACAAGGGTGTGTATCTAAATTAAAAGATTTCAAGGTACCATTGTATATCATATCGATGCACTTCACCAAACCCCGATCTAAACAACGTCATCCTAAGATGCGTAACTATTATTAGAAATTTCTTCTTTTGTATTTACAAATTATAATAATTATAATATAATATATATTGTAAATAGATATCGCAAGGACGTCTGCATCCTCTTGGATCAGCTGCAGACCTATTGATTGAGTTTTTGCACCTGCTTTTAAATCATACAAAGGGAGAGATAACCATGAATCAAAATGTACAACAATTAGTTGACGGATTAAATGTTGATTTGGCACATGAATACGGAGCTGCTATTCAATACACATATAGCGCAGCGGTCGTTACTGGCATACACCGTGCTGCTTTAAAAGATTTTTTCACAGAGGAAATCAACGATGAAATGGGCCACGCCCTTTATCTTTCTGAAAAAATAAGTGCACTTGGCGGCGTTCCAACAACTGAAGCAGCATCAGTTGAGCAGCCTGCCGAAACGACAGAATTGCTAAAAGCGATCAGGAAAGCTGAAGAAGATACGATTGAACGCTATGAAACTCGGAGAAAACAAGCGGAAGATCTAGGCTACACGGATCTTGTCGTCAAACTGGAAGATATGATTGCAGACGAAACCAAGCATAAGGAAGAAGTAGCCAAATTGCTTGATAATTAATGAAAAGTGCCAGGTACATACACAATTCAGAATTGTGTATGTACCTTGTTTATGTACCTGGAACCCAACCTCCAAGCACCTCCATTCTTTGAGTCACTCGATTGCGCGCGGTGCCTGTCACTCCCCGGTTTTTGTCGGTTTTTGTCAATAAGACTGTAAATGGTATACTCGCCATGAAGTACATTTCTGAGCTGTTAAAGCGTTTGCAAATCGACTAACCCTATTAACTTAAAGTCTAACATAGACAGTTTCATTAGGTGCGATAAAAATAGATAATTCAAATTGTTTAGAGTTGTTTATGTATCTGGCACCTCTTATTTCCAGTATAGTGATAAAAGTCCGCTTTTTTATAAAAAAGGATGAGAAATGATGATTTATGTTCTAATCGGTATAGCCGGAATGATCGGAGCGTTACTCCGCTACGGATTGAGTTTGATTTTTGGCTTTTCAGGTGACACTATACTGGGGCTGCTTGTCGGAACAGATATCAAAACGTCGTGGCACCTGCTTTTTGGAACGGGTTTTATGGGCGCTTTTACGACCTTTTCAACCTTTAAAATTGAAACGATTAAACCTTTATTACCAAAGCAAAAAGAAAACGCTTATAACCTACCTGGGTATAAGTTATATCGACGGTATTTTATTAGCGTTTCTCGGATTAATCATTGGCATGCATTAAAGAAATTCTTACCACGCTCTTAACCAGTCGTTGCCATCATGCCAGGCAATCGCATAAGATGCGCCATAGCTCCAAGTGACACGTGTGCAATAGCCTCTATCTCATCCCCTGAATCCATAACAGTTTACATTAATCGTGAGCGATAATCTAAACCTTTTTAAAGGCTTGCATATGGATGCGACAACAGAATTCTATCTTCAGCCAAAAAATATCTGGACTGTTTTCTCAGCTTTAGCTGCATAAAAACAATTGTTGAAAAACTTAAGAACTTCCGTTTGCTGCAAGTCGTCAATTGTGTTCGTCTCACCGGAATATTGAAAATGATACTGCCTATATTGATCCAGTGCTTGTGCAAGCTGATCCTCAGAAAACGTGGCTGCATCACCAGTTCCGCTCACGCCTGCATGGTATTCATCAACATCCAGAAGACTATAAACCGAACCAGATTTTATATCACCCATGGTAAAGCGCAAATAAGCAATGATTTCGCCGGCCTTATTGGTTCCGAAAATATCATGACTCATCTTTAACAGCTCCTTTATATTAAATTCTCTGTACACCACACGAGCATCGTCATCTAAGGGATTTCATTTTAATGAGGTCCGAGTGAAGGTTAGGTGCTGGAGATCGTTTATGGAAATAAAAAAACGTGTCTTGCTTGCGTTCACCAGACTTTGAATGGACGCAGAGGGAAATAGAGGTATTGCTAAATACATCATAAGCAGTCGCCAATCTTTTGTCAAAATAGCATTTGAGCGTGAGATTGCGTTAAAAGGGCATTATCAAAACACGCTGATACTCGAAATATCGTTTTCAGTTCACAAGCGACCCTTATCTACTTGCTAATCCACCGGTATTTCAATTTCAATTATTTTGGTGATGGTGCCTGTCACTTCCCGGTTTGCTCCTGCTTTACGGTCTTAAATTTGTATATCGCCGATGTCGTATAGGAGTGTAGCACTATAAGTGTTAAAATATTATGATTTAAATCATATTTAACTTATGGTTAACTTATACTGAAATAAAGAAGCTTGTTCAATCGTATTTTTTAGACCATAAAGGAGTTGGTGATGATGAGAGCAGATACGTTTCAAGACACAGACATTTTATTACAGCGAGCGCGTCGAAATACACTTGGGGATTTACTTGTACGAACGCGGGAACGGATGCCGCATAAAATGGCACTCACTTACAACGATCAGCGTTTAAACTACGCAGAACTGGACGATCGGGTTAATCAGACGGCACATGCTATGATAACTGATGACATCAAAAAGGGCGATATGGTTGCGGTAATGTCCAAAAACAGTCTGGATTTTGTCGTTGTTAAGTTTGCTTTGGCACGTATTGGAGCGATTATGATTCCAATTAACTATATGCTAACCCGTGAGGAAGTCCGATACATTTTAGAACATGCAAATGTTAGCAATCTCATAGCTTCTAAGGAGTATGCCCCTCTATTGGAACACGCAGCGACGAATCTTGTTATAAACCACTGCTATTTAATGGATACAATTGATGTTTCTGATGTGGAATTGGCTGCTTGGACAACATTAGCTGAGGCACGTGAAGACCATTCAACAGAATTTGTCGATATTTCGATTGACGATGATGATGTAGCACAAGTCCTATATACAAGCGGTACCGAAACTTCCCCAAAAGGCGTTATGCTATCTCATAAAAGCATTATCAGCGAATATGTCAGCAGCGTCATTGATGGGAAAATGGAGTCACGGGATATTCTGGTTCATGCGCTGCCCTTTTATCATAGTGCTCAGCTGCATGTATTTCTTGGACCAAGCATCTATCTTGGTTCCAGCGGCATTATTCTCGGATCCGCCGACCCAGACAGCATTCTTAAAACAATTGAAAGGGAAGGCGCAACGCAGCTATTCGCACCTCCGACTGTATGGATAGCGTTGTTGCGGCATTCAGACTTTGACAAATACGATCTGTCCAGTTTAGAAAAATGCTATTACGGTGCTGCAATTATGCCGAAAGAGGTCCTGAAGGAATTAGCTGAGCGACTTCCTAATGCGAGGTTTTGGAACTTTTATGGTCAGACAGAAGTTGCTCCGCTGGCTACAGCACTCCAACCTGAAGATCAGCTGCGTAAACTGGGCTCAGCAGGTGTCCCATCGCTTCATACGCAAACAAAAATTGTGGATGATGAAAACAATGAAGTACCCTGCGGCGAAGTTGGTGAAATTGTGCATCGCACGCCACATGCCATGAAGGGTTATTTGAACGATCCGGAAAAGACAGCCGAGGTTTTTCGCGGTGGATGGCTGCACAGCGGTGATCTTGGCGTAAAAGACAAAGAAGGGTACATTACTATAGTCGACAGAAAGAAAGATATGATCAATACCGGCGGCGTCAATGTGTCCAGCCGTGAAATTGAAGAGACTATTTATCAAATGGATGGCGTGTCTGAAGCAGCTGTTATAAGCATTCCAGATGCCTATTGGATTGAAGCTGTAAAAGCTGTCGTCGTCCCCAAGGAAGGTATAGAGCTGACCGAAGAAGCCATTATTACATTCTGCAAAGAGCGGATGTCAAAATTCAAGGCTCCCAAACAAGTGGATCTTATAAATGAACTCCCTAAAAATCCCAGTGGCAAAGTCATGAAGCGCACACTTAGAGACAGAGACAAAAGTGAAACATAGGCTGTCAGCTAATGATTTTATTTTCTGGTTCCTTGTGGAAAGTATCCCATATCGTTTTTAAACCAGACAAGACCCCGCAAGATATCAATTTCGCGGGGTCTATCTATTTTTATTCAGCGAAACAGGCTCTCTAACTTCATGGCTTCAACTTCAGCGTCTCGCCCTCTTCCATCTCAAAACGTGTCGTGTGGTAATCGCCTTCTACCCAATCGTCTACTTGGTCGTCATACCAGTCACTGCGGAAATGACCGAACTGGCCGGGGCCGACAATGTGATAGCCGGTGTCAAGATCATCCGTATCCGTAACAAAGCGCCAGGAAGCCCCGTGATCCACCAGACCGTCTTCACTATAGGACGCTGCCATTGGTGTCACACTGCTGCCATCAACCGGAAGCGGATCCTTGTTGTTAAAAAAGTATTCAAGAACCGGATGAATACCTGATAACGGGTGCTCGAACTGCACTTGGTGATAATCCCCCCATGCCCAATCATTCATATCATCACCGAATTCGTCAGCCAATTGGTCCAACGTTTTCGTCAGCGATTTATCAAGCACATCCTCCAGACCGCCTGCTTCCTCTATCCAAACAGATTGTTCACCGTCTAAAGCAGCACGCAGTAATTGATCGGTTGTCTGCCCTTCTGCACTAAACAGATCCATCATCGATTCCGGGATGTCGTCACCATAGATCACTGCCTGTATTTCCTCATACCAGCGGCGAAAAATCAGCGGTTCAGCATCCTCCTTGTCATCAGAGAAATCCCATTCCCCGAGCCGCTCCAGGGCGTTTTCCTCACGGTCGTTCAGTGACGCATCTTCCAATACATCTAAAAACTGGGGCAGGAACTCTTCTGCCTGCAGATCGGTGGTGTCCATTTGCAAATCCTGCATATCGTCTGCCGTCAGATTGTCGCCGGATTCCAGCACCTCGGCAATACGCTCATAGCGGTACGGCTGGGCCCATACGTTGCTGATGTGATAGGGGTAGTCATCACCTGTGATCTTATTATTCGCTGTTGCGATAAACCCTTTATCAGGATTCACAACCCTTGGTAATTCGTCAAATGGTATAAAATCATCCCATTCCGTTTCTTCCTTCCATCCTTCAAGTGGGAGCAGCGCATCTTCGCCGTCGTCATATATCGGGATCCGTCCGTTGGCTTTATAAGCAATCGTGCCATCTTTGGATGCGAATACGAAATTCTGCGCAGGGGCGAGAAACTTTTCCAGACCCTGTTCAAATTCATCCCAATCCGACGCTCGGTCAATCTCCAGAATGGCTTCCAGCTCGGTTGTTGGGTCAAGTGCCGTCCACCTTAAAGAAAGCACCTCGTCCTCGCCACTTTCTTCAGCAAATTCGGAAACGATCGGTCCGTGCCGCGTTTCTGTCACCTGATAATCAATCGTTTCGCCGTCTTTCACTTTAATCGGCTCATCGATCACATCAGCCTCTTCCCATTCATCTTCAAACAAAAATTCATCCGCATTGTCCGGGTTCCGTTTTTCGACATAGAGCTGCTGAACATCCGGGCCAACATTCGTCACACCCCAGGCAATCTGCTCGTTATGTCCTAAAATAATTCCTGGAATACCAGCAAAAATAACGCCGTCAACCTTCATATCGTCTGTTTCCAAAACCATCTGCACCCAAATGGATGGCGTGGCGAGACCCAGATGCGGGTCATTAGCCAAAAGCGGCGAGCCATTTTCTGTCTTTTCCCCGCTTACAGCCCAGTTGTTGCTGCCGTTAAAATCATTAGGAATCACAGCCTCATCAAAACTGCCGGCTATATCCATCTCGCCATCACCAATAATTGCTGGTTTATTGTCGGGGTAATCCGGAAACAGTTCCATTGCTTTATCTTCGGGAAATCTGTTTAAAGCGTAATAGTTGAATGCCTGGCGTTCCCAATGACCGCCGAGATCAAAGGCCATATATTTGCCAATGGTCAACGAATCCACAACTGTCCATTCAGCTGGTTCGATGCCCATCAGCGTAAACTCAACCGGAAGACTTCCTTCCTCAGTTGCATCCTCTATATAGGCATTAACGCCGTCTGCAAATGCCTGGAGCACGGCTTTGGATTCATCAGAATACATATCGTAAGACGCTTCGGCAGCCCGTCTCAGGCCAAGCGTGCGAAAATATTTATCCTGATCAACGGCTTTCTCTCCGACCACTTCACTTAAGGTTCCCGAGGCCTGGCGCCGTGACATCTCCATTTGAAACATCCGGTTCTGTGCCTGCACATAGCCCTGTGCCATATACACATCATGATCATTGGACGCAGTAATATGCGGAACACCACTATCGTCCGTGACAACCGTTGCCTCCTGCTCTAAACCTGGCAGGTCAATTTCTCCCTCCAGCTGCGGAAGTGATTTATTTATGTATTCGTTTGCATAAAAGATAATACCAATTAATAATAGCAGCATGATGCCCAGCGTGATCCATATGATTTTTTTCCAATTCCGTTTTTTCCCCGTTTTTGTGTTCAGAGTCTGTTGTCTCTCCTCCAAAAAAGTCCCCTCCTTAATCATTGCTAATCATTATACATGAATGGAAGCGAAAATTCTATATTTTCAAATAATAAATTTCGAAAATTCCGCTGACACTGTCACCCCACACAAATCCGACATTATTTGACAAAAACCGGGTGGTGACAGGCACTCCCCCGGAACAGGCACCACCCAGGATCCGCGCGGAACCAGCTACCTACGAGACAGAGCAGACACCCGATGTCTAACCAACAATGGTGGCAAAGTGTTTAAGTGTTATGGGATTCTCTTGAAATTCATGTTCTTGCCATAGATTATGGAGGAATACCTCAGAAATGGCTTGCTGTCTTTGATTGCCTTTACCAAAGGCTTCGATCGCAGTGACGCTCTCTAACAGATCAGTCATTTGTTTAGCTGCCTTTTTAGCATAATAGATTTGTTTATCCTCAGATAACGTCTTAACCGCTGCTAGTCTTTCAACTAAATCATTTAGTTTAGATTCCACAAATTCTATCCAGCCTATGACGTCATCTGAAGCGTCTTCTTGCTGTTCTGTCCGCACCGTCGTCAATCGGTCATGCATGTCATCTGCAAAGAGATGCTCCACCTGGTATTTTTTTATCAGCCGCAGTACTTCCAGAGCGAGGATGTTTTCGCTTCCTTCCCAAACGGTTAGAACCTGAGCATCCCGCAATAATCGCGGCGTTACAAAGTCCTCAATATACCCATTCCCCCCATGCATTTCAATAGCTTCATGTGCGAATTGAATAGATTGCTTGGCGGTTTCCACTTTTAATGTCGCGACATAAAGCCGGAATAGTATGCGTTCCCGTTCGGATACGTCTTTCGAATCGGGACCCATCACCTTATCCATCAGCGTTATCATGTTAAAGACAGCGTCCATTTCCACTTCCTGCTTGGCTGCAAGAACACTTAACGTTTCCTCAACCATAGGATAGTTGACCAACTGACTGCCGAACGCTTCCCGGTATTTGGCATAATCTCTGGCTTCCAAGTAGGCACGGCGCATAATCCCCAGCGACGAGATGGCATTGGAAACACGTGACAGGTTCAAAGCTTCTGCCATATAGTAGAATCCTTGATTTTCCTCACCTACTAAATAGCCTTTTGCGCCGGTAAATTCGACTTCGGCTGATGGAACCGCCCGAACCCCTAATTTATCCTTCAGTCTCCGAATCCGCAGCCGATTTCCAGCCCTGTTTTCTTCCCACGGAACAAGGAATAAACTCAATCCTTTCGTTCCTTCCGGCGCACCATCGAGACGCGCGAGCACCATCGCCACGCCACAGGCACCAGCATTACTGGCAAAATATTTTTCACCAGTAATGCGGTAGATTTCACCGTCACGCTCAGCTCTGACGTCATTAGCACCGACATCAGATCCGCCTTGGCGCTCCGTTAACAGCGTAGCACCTTCATACAGCTCAGTATCCCCTGTTGCCAGAACATGCGGCAAAAATCTTTCTTTCAGCGCTGCCGAAGCATAATGATCGATTAAATAGGCTGTTGCCATAGTCAGGGCAACCGGACAGTCGAAACCAGGCTCGGCATGCGCTAACAAATAGTTTTGCGCATAGGAATAGACATAATTCCCCTTATGTCCCAGTTCAGGAATGTCCTTATGAATATAGCCGACAATGCCCGTGTTATACGTTTCCTCAACTGTTTTTTTGTACCCTTCATTCAGCCAGACATATGATATCTCATTTCCCATTTTGTCATAGGGGATGAGTTCAGGCTGACCTTTTCGATCGGTATGAACCGCCCGCCTGTCAATCTCACCCGCACATAATGCACCAAACTGATCCAGTTCGTTATCGGCAAACACCAAAAAATCCGGAGACAAACGTTCCTCGAGTATGGTTTTTAGATGAGGATCTTCCCTGTAAAAATTCGTATTCATATGAACCTCCCAACATTATTTAGCCCTTTTACTCACGCAATTGAGTTTTTAACAATTTCCCTGTTGCATTTCTTGGTAGCGCTTCCAAAACGTCATATAATTTCGGCACTTTGTCGTGCGCAATCTTTCCTTCCAAAAACGCGCGGCACATACCCTCTATATCGTGAACATCTTCTTCAGGCACAACAAACGCCTTGACAGTTTCGCCCCAGTCAGGATTCGGAACACCAATGACAGCGGCTTCTGCAATGTTTGGATGCGTGCTGAGAACATTTTCGATTTCTTTCGGATAAATATTAACACCGCCGGATATGATCATATCCTTCTTCCGGTCGATCATCCAATAATAGCCGTCTTCATCCTGTTTGGCCATATCGCCCGTGTAAAACCAATTATTCTTGAGCACCGCATCTGTTTTCTCTTGTTCTTTATAGTAACCTTTCATATTGCCTTCACCCCGCAAGATGATCTCGCCGATTTCGTCTGTTTTGACTTCAAAGCCGGATTCATCCACCACTTTGATTTCACACTGCATGGCAGCGCGATTGCCAATACTTCCGGCTTTCGTATCCTGGGCATCAAAGGTTAGAATCGTCCCATTCGGACCCGCCTCCGTTGGACCATAAACACACATTAGCCGATCGGTAGAGAAGGCATCTTTGACCAGATGCACATCATGCTGGGACAACGGCGCTCCGCCATAAACCCAATACTGCATTGACGACAGATCGTATTGCTGAATATCAGGATGCTTGGCCGTGGTCAGATAGGCAACCGGCGCACCGAAAAAATGCGTTGTTTTTTCCCGGTCGACTTTTTGCAGCAAGGTCTCCGGCGAAAACGCTGAAGCCAGGACGTGAGTAGCACCCACATAAGTACCTGCAATCAGAAATAAATGCAATGGTGCGGAATGGCTTAAGGGCATCATATGAAGAACTCTGCTTTCAGGACTCATAGACATTTCAATACAGATCATAGTTGCGACCGTCAGGATATTACGATTCGTGAACACAACACCCTTTGGCAGCCCAGTCGTACCAGATGTATAGAGTATTGATGCTTCATCCCCCTCGATTAAATCACAGGGAATATCATCAGGTGACCCTTGCTCGAGCAACCTTTCAAATGAATACCATTCGCCCTTTTTATGTCCTGTTTTTATATAATCGAGATTCGCTTCCTGAGGCAGATCCTTCACCTGTTCAAATACATCTTCATGCGTAACAAATACTTTGGCATCACTTTGCCGCACGATATATAAAATTTCCTGCTGGACAAGTTTGGCATTAATGGGGATAATAATCGCGCCCAGCCGGTGCACAGCAAAATACGTATATAAGAATTCTTTCGTGTTTGGCATGTGCAAAACAACTTTATCGCCCTTGGCAACCCCGAGTTTCCGAAAACTGTCAGCCAGCTGATTAACATGCTGGTTCCATTCGCCATACGTGATGCGATCGGAATCGGTAACAATGCCTTCATGGTTCGGATTTTTCCTTGCCTGATGAGCCAGCAGTCCGGATATATTCATACCTTTTCTCCCTCCAACGCATGTAATTGCTTTTGAAAGTCATCCATTAAATCCGCCATTTCCGAACGAAGAAGCATTAGATCATCAATTTGCGCCGTTATCTCCTCTATTTTGTCTCTGCCATAGGCCATCGTCTTTTGCATCTGGGCTCTGCCGGATGGGTCGTGATCAAACAACTGAATCATGTCGCCAATCTCTTCCAAGTTAAAGCCAAACTTTTTGCCACGGATGATTAAGCGCAAACGGACGTATTCTTTTCTAGTAAATAAGCGCCGTTCTCTCTCACTGCGTTCTGGCTGCAGCAAACCGATCTCTTCATAATACCGAATTGTCCGCGTCGTAATCCCGAATTGCTTGGCGAGTTCGGAAATGGTATAGACCTCACCTTCACTCATAAGCATCCTCCCTTATGCAATTTTCTAACAATTAGTATAACATTAACGTTAACGTCAAGTTCAAGTGCAGATGCCAGTCTATTAACAGTGCCTGTCACCCCTGCTTTTCCGACATGAAACGACAAAACCCGGGTGGTGACAGGCACCAAAGTGTGCCACCCGCTGGAGCAGGCGCGTCCGATTGTTTCGTTGATAAGCTGAATATGGCATGTTATACAAAATTGGCGGCATTTTATACAAATGTGGTAGTCAGATCTGTCATTATTTCTCATAATTAAGACAGATCGGAGGTGAGCTGCATCAGTGAAAATTCAAATTGATATCGACGAAAATAATGAAGAACCGTTTGTCACGATTCATGCTAAGGAATGGAGTGAAGACTTGAATGCTCTGGTTAAAAAAATCAAGAATTTAGACCCAGGCCGTATTGTAGCAGTCGACGGGGAACAATCGGTACTGCTCCAGCCAGAGGACATCGACTACGTATTTTCCGAGGGACGCAAAGTCTTTGCGGCAGTGGGAAAGCAGCGTATGGAATTAAAAATGAAGCTATATGAAGTGGAAGAATTGCTGGTATCACAAAAATTCCAGCGGTTTTCAAAGTCAGTAATCGGGAATATTGAACACATTCAGCGATTCGAAGTAGCTTTCAACGGTAATCTATGTGTTTATTTTAAATCCGGAAACAAGGAATATGTATCACGTAATTATGTCAAAGCATTAAAAAATCAGCTTATGATGGGAGGTCATTAAAAATGGGGACTAAGATTTTATTTCGAAGTATGATGGGGTTTGCTCACGGCGGCATATTCACGCTGATTTACATGACCATTTTAAATTTCTCAATTGACAGCGACAACTTGTCCCGAATTTGGCTTGCAACAGTCGTATTCATGCTGATCGGTCTGTATTTCGGCTTTGCATCTTCCATCTATGAAAATGAGAATTGGAGTCTCTTGAAAAAAACGATCGTGCATTTTTCAGTATCACTTGTTGTTTTTCATATTATCATGCTTGGCACCGGACTTCAGTCACTGGAAGTCTGGCCTATTCTCCTGAACCTCACTTTATTCGTATTGATTTACGCGGGATTTTGGATTGGTCATGTTCTCTATTACAAAAAAATGATCAAAGACATGAATAATTCAATTAAATAGCATCATCCTCAAAAAATAACTCACACACAGTGCCTGTCACCCCTGCGTTTCCGACATAAAACGACAAAACCCGGGTGGTGACAGGCACGTAAGCTAAAGAGTCGCTAATAAACGCTGAAAGCATGCTTCCTGGTCCAAAGAATGAAATGGCAATGAAGAGGAAACATTTTCCCAGGCTTGTCCGAACAGATCTTGAATGGATTCTTTATCAAGATCAAGCTTGGCATATAAGTTTTCAATATTATTTATGATACCAGGAACAATCTGCACACGTTCGGGACTTTCGAGGCCATCACCGTTTTCAAGACCACTTAAATCGATTATAAAAATCTCCAGATAGTATAGAAGGGCATTCTCAAAATCCTCTTCTCGCTGCAGTTGCTGAGCCATATGATGATAAACGTTTCTATATGAACGAAAGTCCTGATTCTGGTAATGCGTTACTAATGCATTCTGAAACAGCGCCCAGGAAATCTCACTATTACTGGGCTGATAATCCAATTGACTCACATACTTAATAGCTTCACCCATATTATAAATACCATCTTTTGATTCGTTCTTATGAGCTGACACAATATAGTCGTAGTCATCTAAAGCCTGCTGACCTTTTGACGTTCGTTTAAATGGCTTTTGCTGAATATAGTTATGAATGACCGCTTCGTCTAAATAATCCATCAAACGGTCGATAAGCTCTTGTTTTTTTCCGGAGACCTTCAGCTCATTTTGCCTTAATATATCTTTGAGTTCAGGTACTTTAAATGACTGTAATGATTCAACCAAACCAGCTTCCGTCATAAATGCTTCTTCCCGTAATTTAGCCACGGACGTTTCGGGGTCCAAGCCATATCTATCAGAAAAATAGTCGGGGATGTTCGAATTCGTGTCCTTGCCATCCATCCAATCAATTAAGAGAACCTCACCTGGCAATAGACCATTCGATAATGGCTCAAGATAGATCGGGTCCAGTTGCGTTTCACTGTCAGCCGTTTCAGACACGTTAACATTTGATGCTGATTGTTCTTCGAGAGCTTTCGGGGCTGATTTATCCTTACCCACGATTCTTTTTAAAATGTTAAACAAACCCACGCTTAAATCCACCTTTTTCTCTAGTTTGCATAATAAGTGACGTCTATTTCCGGAGCCTTCTTTATCTCCGTCATGACAAAGCCTGCGTATCGAGCAGTGTCACCACAATATAAGTGCTACTCAATTTTAACACCTTGAGCAAACTTACCTGCTGCAGAAAATTTAACTGAATGTGAAAAGCAGTTTGTATAAATGGATTAGATGAAAAGATGGTCATAGAAAAAGGAAGACCCTTCCCTGCAGAGTTAGCATACAACATCTACAAGAGATCTTCCCTATATACTATCTTAATAAAAATTTGCCTGAAGCACTGGCTCAGAGTCTGGATATTTTATACATTTTTCGCTCATTGGAAATCAACGATTAATATGGCTGTTATTTAATTAATCGTTGATAAATAGTACTATCTTTATATTTTGTTTTAGAGTGATAAACCCTAATAGCATTCTTTAACTTATCTATATCACTGAAATAGTCTTTAAATACGTTATAATTTTTTATATTACTCATTTTAAGTTGCTGCTTAACATAGTCACTTGGCTTCAGCCCTTTTTTGGAATAATCATCATAACAATCCTCTGCATGTATAATAAGCATCTCTATTTCTGGAGCAGTAATGACATTCACAATTTCTTCGACTTTTTTTCAAAAGGTCCCGTAATTTGAAAGTTTTCATTTATTGAATCCAGTATTCGATAAATCCTGATTTTTTCATTCATAGTCTTATTTAAAACGTTTTTTTGAAAGCTCTTAGCACTTCTATATTTTAGAACTTCCCCTTCTAACATTTCTGACCGTGTAAAGTTTAAACAATCATGATCCAATAATAAATCTATAACAGCTCTTTCAGCGTTTCCCTCGCAAATACAAGCGACCATGCTCATTTATTTCGACTCCATTTTATTTCGTATATTTTTTCCAAGCTGCAAAAAATAATTTTTTAATCCCATATAAGCTTCATATGAAGGAGCCGTTTTCCCTAAATAACTACTCTGATATACGTCACTCTTCTTAAAATCATTTCTATCCAATAAATCATACATGTTTTTCAAATGCAAAGTCTCTTCTTTAAAGCTAATATATATAGTATCATTTCTGTCAAATTCATCTAAAAGTGCTGCATAATGTGTCGTGAAAATTAGCGTAGCACCCATTACGTTAATATCTTTGTGTTTGAACATTTGTATAATCATTCTTACAATCGCTTCATTAAAATGGTTTTCCAATTCATCTACAATTAGAAAGCCACCGCTGGCCATAACATTTTCGATTCCTGCGAAGACATTCAATCCTTTGATGGTACCTGAAGACAGATATATAGGTAATTGCAAAGGATCATATATATAAATAATATCCTCTTTGTTTTTAAATTTTAATTGAATATGTATTTTTCCTTCAGAATTACCATCATAAGACACATACTCAATATTATCATCTAGAAATTGAATGACCTCGGTCGGTACATCCCCTATTACTCTCATTAAATTAATGTTTGTATCCTGCAGCTGATCAACCACGATAGGATTTGTACCATGCTTTTTCTTAAGTGATATCATAATACTCATATAATCAGAGAGAAAAGATAATTCTTCTTTTGAACGTACAGTATCTAAATGGTGATCTGTGAATTCAAGCAATTTTATTCTGCTTAAAGTTTTCGTTTGTTTCTTTATCCAGAGTCTTTCTTCATCAAAAATCGGCTCACCATCTTCTGCTGGTTTTATCAAGGATTGAATTTTATATAAATTAATTCCGTCAGAAAAATATGCCTCTGCCGTTATAGTTTGATTTTGCAATAAAACCCGATGGTCTTTATCATTCACTTTTCCTTCTCGTAAGTAAATATCAAGTATCAATGAAATCCAACGTAAAGCCGTTGTTTTTCCTGAAGCATTGATTCCAATAATACCTAAAATATCTTGCTTATATATAGAACTAAATAAGTGAGTCAAATTCTCGCTGTTATTATCAGTCACTCGTTGTCGAGCTATAAAGTCTAATTCAAGTCCATCCCGAAAGAGATTTATCCCATTTATAGATAAGTGTAACAATTTCAAGATAACACCTCCATAAACATAATGTCTGTTTATAATATAACTTATATACTATTATTAGCTAAAAGGGGGCGTCAATAATTTTGTGTAAATGACCCTATCCCTTTTGAATTTAGTTAGCCAGTGTTTTAGTCGTTTAAACTTGTTCCTCCAGCGATTCAAACATCTGCAGTAATTCAGGCTTTGCTTTTTTGAAGCCTCTGTGGCACCGCATACCGAACTTATGGTTATAATCTAAAAACTGGGTCACCAGGAAACGTTCCAGGGCATCTTCATTTGGAAATTGTTCTTTGCGTTTGACGTAGCGTTTGATTTCCTTGTTAAATCCTTCGATGAGGTTTGTTGTATAGATGCTGGATCGGATGGATGCCGGAAAATCATAAAACGTTAATAAGCGATCCTGTTTCATCACGGCATCGACAGCACGTGGATACGTCTTATGCCATTTGTTTTGAAATTGTTCCAGGGCATTTAAAGCATCCTGGCGGCTTTCAGCCTCATAGACAGCCCTGAAATCATCCAGAATGACGGCACGATCTTTCACACGTACTTTGTTAGCGATGTTGCGGGAAACATGAACGCAGCACACCTGATGTTTAGCCTTGGGATAGACACGATGCAGCGCATCCGTCATGCCGTTCAAGCCGTCCGAAATGAAAAGAAGGACGTGTTCAACACCGCGATCATATAAGCGCTGAACGAGCTCCTCCCACACCTCGGCGGATTCCGTTGGGGCGATGGTGAAGTCGAGCACTTCTTTGCCGCCATCTTCCGCAATGCCAATGGCGATATAGACCGATTCCTTTTCAACGCTTTGACGCCGGATTGGAATTTGCGTGGCATCCAGATAAATGCAGACATAACGCTGTTCCAGCGTTCGCTCATGAAAAGCCTTAACATCTTCTGACACAAGCTGTGTCAGGTTGGATACAGTTTGTTTGGAATAGTGCTGACCATACATTTTTTCGATCAAATCGGCGATTTCATCCGTTGTGATGCCCTTTTCGTACAGGTGGATGATAAACTGTTCCAGTGTGTCGTTGGAACGTTTATAGGGTGCCAGGGTTTGTTGCTGAAAGGCACCGTTGCGATCTCTGGGAATATGCAGCTCAAGGTTGCCGTATTCTGTCTTAAACGTACGGCCATAAAATCCGTTACGGGAATTACCAGAGTTAACGCCAGCCTGCTCATAAGGCTCATAGTCCAGAAAAGCTGTTAATTCGTGTTTTAAAAGCTGATTGATCGCTGTTTCCAAGTGATGGCGAAAAACTTCTTCAATATCCTGTTTTTGGGCTAGTGATTCAAGCAAATCTGTAGTAAGATGGCTCATAGGGAAGACCTCCTGTGGGTGTGTTTTGGCTAACTCTATTCTACAGGAAAGGGTCTTCCTTTTTCTATGACCATTATTGAGTCATTGCGATTTACACAAACTATTTTACGCTCTCAGCTAAAAACACTTTGTTTAAACAGTTATTGACGTTTATTGTAACATAATTCAATATCCAGTCCTATTATTATTTTGTCTCTTTTTATCAAAGACACTATAAGCTTAACACATAAAAAACGCATTACAGCTACAATATGAGCTAACACAAAACGTGTGATTATAAGAATCCCCCTTTAAATAGGATCATTAAAGGGGGAATAAGAATCTATAAAACAAACAGCTTTTAATCTAAAATCATCTATCACCGAACAACCAACACCGGGACGTCCGAATGATGCACGACGTAATGACTGGTGCTCCCTAAGAGCTCCTTAACGCCTGTTAATCCGCGGCTGCCGATAACAATCAAATCACAATCCTGATCTGTGGCGTGTTCTAATATCGCTCGAGGTGCTTTTCCTTCCACGACAGTAAAGTCCATCTGATTGGGAAGTCCCTCCAATTTTTCGTTTGCTTCGGCGAGAACTTTATCACCGTGTTCATGCATCGACTTCTGCATATCTTCAAATACATCGCCAATGACATAAGGCGTCTGAGGCAGTTCAACAGCATATAAGACACTGATTTGAATAGAGGCATTCGCCTCAGCAATCGCCACTGTTTTTTCCAATGCCTGTTCAGCTACATCTGATCCATCATAAGCGAGTACGACTTTTTCGCAAAACATACATCTCACCTGCTTTTTAAATTAATGATTCGCCGCTTCTGCGTGATCTTCTGAATGCTTTTGGCTTCGGGTTTTCAATAAATAGATACCATAAATAATAATGAAAATCACCATACAAATGGAAGAAATCCGGTACATCATGGCATAGCTAGTAGCTGCAGCAACAGAACTCAGTACAAGTGATCCTAATGCGACACCTAAATCCATGAAAGATAAAAAGGTGCCGTTTGCTGCCCCTTTACGATTTGAAGCTGACCGGTCAATAGCCCATGCCTGCAGCGACGGCTGGACCGCTCCAAAACTTAAACCATAAAAGACGGACGTTAGAATCAGCATCGGAATCGTCGTCGTAAACGATAAAAGCAGCAAGCCAATCAGCATTAAAATAGCTCCTGGAAATATGACGATAGCAGGTCCTTTACTGTCAAATAACTTGCCAATAAACGGCCGGCTAATCAGGATCATGAAACAATGACCCACAAAATAAATCCAAATGTTCTCGATGCCTATCTCTTCACCGAATAAGGCTATAAAGCTCATCAATCCGCCAAACGGGACGGCTAAAAATAAACAAAGCAATGATGGCAGCAATGCTTTCTTTTCAAAAAGGCTTTTCCAAAAGGATTCTTTTTGCGCGTTGGCTGGTTCAGGTTGTTTTTCCTGTTTTGGAATGGAAATACCTTGTGTTAATATAAATCCAATTACCATAAAGACCGTTGTCAGAACAAGGATCATATTAAAATCATAATGATTCAGCACCGAAATACCAATGATCGGTGCGATAGATGTGGCAAGAATAACCGATAAGGCATAATAGCCTGTCCCTTCCCCGCGCCGGGCATCCGGAACATTATCGGCCATAATCGTCGCGATCGCTGTTGAGGTCATGCCCCATCCTGCGCCTTGGAACAAACGCAACAGCGGCAGCATCGCTACAATGGAAAACGCGAAGAAACTTACGTTAAACAAAATCAGAACCAAAAAACCGATAAGCAGAAATGGTTTCCGGCCAATGGTATCGGCGCCTTTTCCGGTTATGGACCGAAAGACCAATGCGGAGAACGCAAATAAACTGACGACCAAACCGGCTTGCAGTTCGCTCCCGCCCATACTTTTAACATAAACCGGCAATGTCGGGATCAGCATTTGAAATCCCTGATAAACAAATAAGTTAGCGACAACAACTAAAATAAAGTTTTTGGACCATAATTTATTAGTCGAATCCATCGTTTCACTCCTATTCATCTAAACTATAAAAAATAGCACCTCCCAAGGCTAACAAGGGTTCTTATATATGAAAAATATATATAATATGATAATGTTATAATGTAAAAGATATAGGGCGAGGGTGATCAAAATGGATTTAAAGCAGTTGTCTTATTTTAAGACCATAGCGGATGCCGGAAGTATTTCGAAAGCGGCGAAAATCCTGTACATGGCCCAGCCACCGCTTAGTCAGAATTTAAAGCGATTGGAAACCGAACTGGATGCCACCTTAATCCATCGAAGTAATCAGCAGTGGGAGCTGACAGAAGCAGGCAATACGTTATACCAGCATGCTGTCAACATGCTGCAATCGTCTGCGGATATCGTAACGGAGATTCAAGAAATCAGTCAGGGAACACGCGGCACATTAGCAATCGGGGTATCGTCAACATGTATTTCCTATTTGCCTGAGGTGATTAAAACATTCCGGGCTGCTCACCCCAACATCTATTTGAAAGTCTGGCGCGGCGATTCGTCTTATTTGGAGGAATTGCTTCAGGAAGGCATCATTGAATTAGCATTCATGCTGCTGCCGATGGCACTGGACGCGTATCACTTTTCCAGACTTCCATCTGAGCCGTTTGTCATCGCAGCGCCCAGGCAGTGGGAAGAGCAGCCCATCACGGAAAATGTGCAGCTGCAGCAAATTGCGAGCTATCCATTTCTAATGCTTGCGCCTATGGAGGGTTATTCGGTTTACGAGAATATTATCCAGCATTTTCACAAACGCAATCTTTCGCCGAATGTTATTATGGAGTGTAAAGATATCTCGACATTATTAGCCCTTGTTGCTTCAGGCGTCGGACTGTCAATCCTGCCTAAATCAGCTATCCAAAAAGCCTTTTATCACGATATCGTGGCGATTGATATGACGTATTTCGGTTTTTACATTGAACCATCTGTCGTATGGCTAAAGAATCATCGTCTATCCAAGGCGGCAGACCTTTTTCTTAAATATGCTAATACCAGTCAGTACTAACAGGCTGGCACGTCTCAATGGTGGTGAAAGACAACCATTAAAGATGCGCCCTGTTAAAGAACTCCATTCGACAAAAACCGGGTCGTGACAGGCACCAAAGGGAGACAGGCACCAAAGAGGCACCCATCAACTCGGCCAAATAACGGTATGAGCTACTATCAGGAGTGCGGCGCCCAGTACGTATTGGATAGCGAGCAGCGGCAGGATCCAGCGTATCCATTTAATCCAGGAAATCCGGGCGATCGCTAAGGAACCCATAACAATACCGGATGTTGGTAAAAACACATTGGAGATAGCATCCCCGAGCTGGAAGGCAAAGACGGCTGCCTGACGGCTAACCCCTGCCAGATCAGATAGCGGGGTCATAATCGGCATCGTCAAAGCTGCCTGACCGCTGCCGGATGGAACAAGAAAATTCATGACCGCCTGAACACCATACATCCCAACGGCGGAAAAACTGGTCGGTACCTGACTTAACCAAGTCGAAATGGTATTTAACACGGTGTCAATGGTGGAACTTTCCTGGAGTACAGCTAAAATGCCATAAGCAAATCCAACCGACACAGCTGCCAGAACAATATCCTTGCACCCCTCAACAAATTTTTCGGCGATCTGATTTAGCCGCATACCGTAGATGATGCCGGCCACAATTCCCATCAGCAAAAACAGACCAGCTATTTCCTTGATGTACCAGTCGAACAGCATAACGCCGACTGCAAGACCGACAATCGTGAGTAAAAACAGGCCAATAATAATGACTTGTCTCCGCAGCAATGTTACGTCACCTGAGTCTGCAACCTCGTAGGATTGATCAATCTGATGCATCGAACTGGAAGCTGGATCTTTTTTAATTTTCCGGGCATACAGCATGACAAAAGCGATGCTGATACCCGTGAATAACACCCATGCTAATATGCGAAAGCCTAAGCCTGAAAATAACGGCAATTCGGCGATCCCCTGGGCAACACCTACCGTAAATGGATTAAGAAACGCGCCGGCATAACCGGCATATACCCCAACCAGCACCATGGCCACGCCGACTATGGAATCATAGCCAATTCTTAATGCCAGCGGTATAAATATCAGCACAAACGGAATTGTTTCTTCTGACATGCCAAATGTCGCCCCGCCAAGCGAAAAGAGTGTCATGACAATCGGGATGATGAGAATCTCTTTCCCTTTCATTTTTTCAGAGATTCGGATTAAACTCGTATCAATTGATTTGGTAGCATTCAATACGCCAAAGGCACCGCCAATAATCAGGATAAAGGCAATAATTCCTGACCCTTCTACCATCCCTTTATGCACCATTTGGAATATATCAAAAAAGCCGATGGGATTATCTTCTACTTGATGGTAGGTTCCTTCAACGATTTCGGTTTGCCCGTCGTCTGTATCAACGCGGTCAAATTCACCGGCAGGAATAAAATGCGTCAGGATCGAGAAAATAATAATCATACCAAATAAAAGAACAAAAACATGGGGGAATTCAAATTTCTTCTTGTTGCCGATTGTGTTCCCTGATTTTTTCATGGAACCTCCCTTTCAAATTAATTATTTTAATTTTACAAATATTAAGATTACAAGTGGCCAGATGTCCAACTGACAGCCACCTGGCCTTCCATTGATTTTATTTTTTCGTCTGATTAAATTCTGTTTGTATTGACGCCAGCAGACTGGAATCGGTCAACACATCATAACCGGTCCCGGCAAGCGACAGCACGCCTTTCCTGATGAAACCCTGTCCGTCCTCTGTAACGGTGGTATCGGCAAAACGCCTGGTATGCGGAACCAGACTGGCATCATTCATCCCAATATGCGGGTGAATGGCCGGAACAACCTGGCTGACATTGCCTACATCACTTGATCCCGACGCCTCACCAGCTGGTTCAATCGCCTCGTCGCTTATGTCTTTTAGATGCTTCAGGAATTGATCTGACAGACGTTTATTCGTGACTAAGTTGTCATTGCTGAGTTCATAGTTGGATATGGCTACGGTTGCGCCTGTCATGCTGGCAGCCCCGTCAGCGATGCCTTTGACTTTTTCCACAACGTTATTTAACGTGCTGCGCGTCTCGGCCCGGAAGTAGAATTGCGCCACGGCATAGTCCGGAACAACATTAGCTGCTTTTCCTCCCTGCGGAATAATACCATGCATACGCACATCAGCAGGCACGTGCTCGCGCAAGGCGTTGATGCCATTAAACAGCTGAATAACGCTATCCAGCGCATTAACACCCTCTTCCGGTGCTGCGGCAGCATGTGATGATTTTCCGGTGAATGCAAACTGGATGGCATCCAAAGCAAGTGTCGGGCCACTTTCCTCAGCCACGCCACCCGGATGAGCCATCATCGCCAGATCCACATCGGCAAAAATGCCCTGTTCAGCCATCGGCACTTTGGCCCCGTCCGTTTCTTCAGCGGGCGTTCCGAATATGACTACTTTTCCACCAGTCTCCTCAAGCATTTTACTCAGGACAATACCAGCACCAATACTCGTGGCCGCAATCAGATTATGGCCGCATCCATGGCCGATATCCGGCAATGCATCGTATTCAGCCAGATAAGCGATCGTCGGACCGGGTTTGTCACTAGCGAATTCCGCGCGAAAGGATGTCGGCACATCAACCAGTCCGGTTTCCACGGCAAAATCATGTTTCTCCAGGTAATCAACGAGCAGCTGCATTGAATTAAATTCTGCATTTCCAAGCTCCGGATGATGGTACAACTGTTCACTAATGCGAACTAAATCGTCTTGAATCGCATTGAATTCATTAAGCAAACCCATAGAAAAGCCCTCCAATATAAGAATAATGAATGTATATTTATGCTTATTAATTAATAATAATGCATTATCAGACGATCGTCAATAACGATTTTAACGGTTAACGAACGCTTTCAAGCACCATCAAACAAAAAAATCGCTTCAATAGGGATACATGCCCTATCGGCGATTTTTATACTTGCCTTAAAACAGGACTGTCATAGACGTGTTATTTAATGCATAAAGACTGATTAAGCCGACCATATTAGTGTATAATACTGTATCATTTTCAAAGAGGGTGCTGGGCATGACGCCACAAACGAAACAGCCATACAGCGGTAAAGCCATTACCATTTTAGTGTTAGGAATTCTCTCGCTTGTCACCCAAGAATGGATCGGTCTCATCCTTGGCATTGCTGGCATTGTTTTGTACGTAAAAGCCAAAAACGACATATCGCAGCAGGAGGTGTCTGGCAAAGGCATGGCAATAGCCGGATTGATTCTGAGTATCGTTGGGGTGCTGATGCAGTTTTTTGATGTAATTGATTAGTTTGCTGTGTTTTAAATGCAACCATACATGGGAATGTAAATATTGCAGAGCTTAATAATAAATAAGGTGAGATGTAAAAATGCTTTGGACCATATTAATTATTTTATTTATTCTGTGGCTGATTGGTTTTTCCTTCCACATTGCCGGTGGTTTGATCCACATTATTTTGGTCATTGCTGTCATTCTGCTTGTTGTTAAAATCATACGAGCAATACTTTGAATTGAGCTGTATTCTAAGTGTGAATCCGGCACAAAACAATACTGAATATATTACACGTAAAAAGAAAGGAAGATTGCATGCTAATGAAAGATTATCTTAAACAATTGGAAAACACGGCTTATGAGGAGCCGAAAAAGGTATTTACCCTATATCTCAACACGGATCCCCGTGACCCTGAGCAACAGGCTGATGAATGGAAAATAAGACTCAAAAATGCCTTGAAAGATCTGGCTAATAAAACACAGGACAGTGACTCGCATGAAGAAAAGAACCAAGCCAAAGAAATTCGGGAAAAAGTCGAAAACGAAATTTATGGTAAGGAAAATGAATTAAAGCGCAGCATCATTTTATTTGCTACATCAGATGAAGACTTATGGTTCTCAGAGGCTCTTAATATTCCGGTTACAACAGAGTATCATTGGGACAACAAGCCTCACACGGAACAATTGCAAAATCTTCTTTCGGATTATCCGCACTCGGGCGTTCTGGTTATTCAACAGGACCGGGCACAGCTGATTGAAACTGAAATCGGTATGGTGCTTAACACCGACTATTATAAACTGGATCTGAACACAGATAATTGGCGCGAGCATCAAGGCCCGCAAGGAAGTGACTGGACACAGGGCGGCGCCAAAAAAGATGAATACCAAGAGCGCGTTGAAGCTCATCAGCAGCGCTGGTTCAAAAGCCTGGCTGAAACCATACAGAAAAAGGCTAAACAACAAGGCTGGGACGAGCTTCAGCTAGTCGGTGAAAACGATGAGATTAAGCATCTGAAGGATTATTTTGATCGGAAAATCAATAAAATGGTCCCGCGTAATTTGTTAGATGAAAACCCAAGCAAAATTGTAGCTGACGTCTTTGAGGAAGAATAAGTTTTTTGAGACATAAAAGACTAACAAGACAGTCCTTGCGAAGGGCTGTCTTGTTGTATAAAGAAAGGACTGTTTGTAGTAAGACTTTACTCCCCTATTTCCCCTCTCAAACTCTCCTTGTCTCTGTTTTCGATTCAACGCGTAAGAATTCTCCGCATCCGGACAAAAAACAATGACGAACACCTTGAAATATGTTAAACTAATATTCAGTTAATTTGGTAAATCCCATGCAAGAGGAACGCAGCGTGAACAAATACCGAGAGCGCACTATTTGCATTCCATCTGCCATTTTTATTTTTTCTTAGAACGGCTTTAGGCTACGTTACACCTTCTTTTCTTCCCTCAATTAAATTACTCCATTTCATTCATTGCGGATTTAGGTGTCCATTGGCTAGATTATTGAATGAAAACTTAAAATCGAAAGGCTGTTTATCTCGATGAAATACGCGCTCAAACATAATACAGCAACCTATATTGCCGTATTATATGCAGCTGTTATCTTGGGTTGGATCGTTATGACAAGATGATGCGACGTTTATAAAATCCTTTGGAGACTGTTCTGCAGCCTTTGATAAATCTTTGAAACAGACGGTCTCGTGGTTTAGATAAATAGCTGTCGTGCTATCACAAAGGCACTAGCTACTCATTAAAAAATGGGGGTTTATAAATGACAAAACACAACAGAATGGGATTGACTGCTTCACTGTTTGCGTTAGTTGGCATCCCTGTTATTTTTCTGATTATATCCCTATACACTGGGGATTGGGGCTTTTTTCTTTTAAGCCTGCCAGCCGCTTTTGTCGCCGGTTTATCAGGATTGATCACGACAATCCAACAGATCAAAAAGGATAAATCAGACGGAACAGAGAGCTGAAGGCGGTCATACTGCGGCAGAAAGGACTGTCGATTGCCTTAATCATATCAGGTACAGCGTCATTTTTGGGTTCCCTTAACATTTGAATAGTGTGTATAATGAAAGTATAACCATAAAAAGGAGGTTCTTTAATGACATCCTGGACGCCTTGGCTTATCGCAGGCATGATAACAGCTGTTTTGATCTATGCTATTTTAAGTATTTATTTAAGGAGATCGATAGGCTTATATCTTGCCGCCGTTTTTCATGTTTTTCTGGGAATTTTATCGCTGCCATCGATCGGTTTATATGTATTGGGATTAGCCATTCTCGAGTTAATCACAGGTGTTACTATGTCCGTAAAAATGTCAGCTAAAAAAGCTTCTTAAATCAGAATTAAACGACTAATCATCCAAGAGGCGTTCTTGCAGTGAAAAGCGTTATTAGCCGATCAATTTTATCAGCCGTCATCATTGCTGTCGTTGTATGAATCGCCAGTATCCTTTTCACCTTTTCCTATAGTGAATGGAGTTTTTTTATTGGTCTGGGTTTATCAGTTATTATTTATTTTTTTAATAGCAGTGGCGGTGTTTTATCTAAAGGAGCGATTTTTGAGACAAGTGAATCTGTATGGAAAGTCCAAAAAGAAAGCAGCAAACTGAAGGCACATGTTGGTGCTGCATTCTATGGCTCTGTTCTTTATACAATTGTCAGCTTAATCGCTACGATTTTTTTATTTTTTTAAATCTTTAGCGTCCATTCGTACTAATGACGGGGAGGTATTCGAAATAATACAAACTAGGATTGTTTATCGACTTGTTATCCCTTTTGTGATACTAGGCGTTGTTTTATTAAGTGCAGGCTGTTCAGCAGACAGCTCGGAATCCGAACCAGAAGATGAAAACATAACGACTTTAGAAGCCGTTTTGGAAAACACGTTTACAGGGCCAGATAAAAAATTAAATCGATTGACTGATCCTGAGAATATCAATGTTCCTGATGATCAGGATGAAACAAATAAGGTGGTATCGCCGGCTGATACGGAACTGGATTCATATTCAGAAGACATGTACCAGTCTTATTTCACGGAAGATATGTACGAGGAATACATCGGTCGCTACGTTTATTCTTATCAGGCAAAAGAAAACGATGACATGAACGTTGCGGACATTGATATTAAGCAAAAGAGTTCAGATGAAATCATCTATGACTTTACAGCCAACGTAGCATACCAGAAGGAAGACGCAGACAAGCAGCATTTTAAAATAAAAGGTCAGGCCAATTTTTCGGAAGAGGGAGACATTAAGCGGTTTAAATTTAACGCTGACGACGGGTTAGCAAAAGCCGTTTCTGAAAGCTAACCATTTATTATAGACGACAAAGGCTGTTCATCAATTGGGTCACTCGCTACAATAGTATCTTGAGTATTTGAACTCAGATTATTCTTTTAAGGGTGTTTTTAGCTTGTCAGATTCCTCCTAAATACATATTTTTGAGAACGAAACAAAGGCTAATCTTAAAACATGCATTTAGGAGGACCCGTATGAATGAGCAACCTAAGATGAGTTCCACTGAGCTGGGTGCGCTATGGATGACATACCATAAAAAAGGTGTCATTTTGCGAATGCTGGAGTACTTTATTGAAAAAGCTGATGATCCAAAAGCTAAAGATCTTATGTCAGGTTTGTGGAAAGAAATTCACCCAAAAGCAATCGAAATAAAAACATTGCTTGAAAACGAGGGTAGTGCTGTTCCCGAAGGTTTTACCAAAAAAGATATTAACCTTGAAGCATCCAAGCTGTGGGACAATGGTTTCGACATTATGTTCAGCCGTATTTTGAAGCAAGTCAGTATGGGTATATACGTCCTTCATCTAACAATGACTTACCGGAAAGATATCATTAAGCTTTATAAAGAACTGACCGAGATAACCGAAACCTATTATGACCATTTCACACAATACCTTATTGAAGAAAGATTCCTTTCTCGCCCCAACTATGTCACAATGCCAAAATCGACTGGCTATATAACCGATAAGAATTATGCCAAAGGAACGAATATAATGGGGAATAAACGACCACTCAACACAGTTGAATTTGGTGTTTTATATCGTTATATTGAGACAAATATTACGGGCATGCAGCTGATGGATGGCTTTATACAGACAACGCAGGACGAAGATGTAAAAAAGTACTTTACGAAAGGGCGAGAGCTGGCGAAAGAGATTATAAGTGAAACATCAGATATTCTTCTCGAAAATGGTATCCAGCCCCCCGCCACACCTGGAGGCACTGTTACAAGTTCAACTATACCACCTTTTTCTGAAAAACTGATGATGTTCTGTAATTATCTGTTAGGCGGCCTTGCTATTGGCGGAGGCGGTTTCGGCGCCGGCTTTAATTTACGGAATGATTTGCAGATCAAAACCGGGATTTTTGCCAAGGACGAATTTGAATATCAACGGGAAGGCACCAAGCTCATGATGTCTAAAGGCTGGTTTGAAGAACCCCCAAAAATGAATCTTTAATCCATCACCCCGAGCGGTTTTTAAACCGTACTATGATAACAAGCACGGGAGAGTCTGTCTCAAGCTGGGCAGACTTTTAATTTCTCGCGTCACCTTATGCAATGTTTTTCCAAATTATCCGATCCTGGTTAAATGAGTGAATGAATCATGATAAAATTAAGTTAAAACCATTTTCGGTAAATTTATCATTCAACACCATTTGCCTAACAACCAAGGAGGTAGACGATGACGCAATATCACCTGAATATTATAATCATTGTGTTTAGTGTGACTGGATTCCTCGCCTTATTCACTTATGGGCTCAATCTTAACTTCGGTCTGGGCCAAATAGTCCTATTGATAGCTGGAGGGTACGGTATCTACCTCAACCTTCGGGAAATTAAAAACACCTGGGAGCATTAATCATGTTTGATAAAGAATTCTTCATCACTATATTTTTGGTTTATATCACATTAGACGTCTAAAAAAATACGCAGCTGACGCATGTCTGGATCCTTAACCAGGTGATTGAGTTATCGGTATGTCTTGCTGTTTTCGTCATATTTGCTGCTATATGGAAAAAGGTCACAAAAGAAAATTTTAGAGCCATCCGAAATGACTTATTTAATCGAATCATATGTTAAAGTTTCAGATAGATTAAGCTGCAGACTTAAGGATGCCATTGGTTAGAATGGTTGACGATGGAAAACGTTTAGTAAAACAGGTATATATTCACAGTCATCATACAAATTCAAACGAGTCTGAATTTTGCTGTTTGTGACGGGGACAGCTGTTATTTGGCTGAGAGAAGTTGATGGTGCTGGTGTTCCGCAAACACCTGAGATTAAATTAGTCAATCGGGCGTTTATCAGGAACAAGCGCCCGATTGAAGGAACATTTAGACAGAATGGCCAATCGCTCCCCTTTAAACTGACGAGAGAAAACAATAGCCTGAAACGGCTGGCCGAGCAATTGGAAAAAACGGCATCGCGCCCGGTGTCAATAATCAGTTCGCTTACGCACGAAACGTTTTTCAATCAAATGGCCTATAAATCCGGCGATAAGTCCTAGTAATATGCCGCTTATAACAGGGCTCGCAAACGGCGTGTGCATCGTCCAGGAAAAGTAAAGTGTAATGCCTATCACCATTCCAACAACAGATCCCACGAAAAAGCCGGTCAAATCCATGCCTTGTTTCCCATTTAGCACTCTGGCCTGGTTATACGCCTGCCACATAGAAAAGGCATAAACGGAAGGGTAAAATAATCCCCATTCAAAGTTAACAATGTCATGAGCCTGCTCGAAGTCTAATTGGATCGTATAATACAGGGATAAATTTATCTCGGCTTGTAAGTTCACATATAGTTCCCATGCCATGAGAACCAAGGCCCAGACATAATCACGATTATAAATTTGACCAAATCCCGGCAAGCCAACAGCCCAGGCTAAAGCTACAATGGGCGATTTTTTTTGATCCTTCATGTCGCGTCTTCCTCACCTTGTTTGGTTGATCGTGCTCGCCTTTGAATAGCCATCATCTTGTGTGTTAAGGCTTTAATACCGATACCCATCGCAATGTAAATCGGGAAGGAATAGATAAATTTCCATGTATTTAAGTGATATATACCTAACAACTCGAAGACAGGCTCTGCCACAAATGTTCCGATAGCGGCTAAAGCAATCGTTGCCCAAATATATGGTTTCCATTTCGTAAACCATTGGTATATCAGCATGTAAGCGACCGGTAAAACGGCAAGGTCAACAGGATTAAGCGGCGTTATTATTTGGACAACTTTGTATCCATAAGTCCAAAAAGACAAGGAATCACCTGTAACATCAAGAATCGTAGCCAGGATTCCTATGCACAGCCCCACGAACAGAATCTCCAGGAGCCGGCTTGTGTCTAATGCTTTTAGCCAGATAAAGATGACAACAAGCGTCAAAATAATTAAGAGCCACCAATTAAATGTGAAAAGAACATCGTTTACCCAACGTTCGTAATTTGCTTCAAACATTTGCTGTTTTACATCGTAAAGCTTTTGGATCGAGACGGAAGGTTGTTGTTTCATTAAGTAACCGCCTTTAATGGTTTTGTTTACTTAGACTTTCCCAAGAGATAAATTTTATGCCACGATTGAACCAAATTATGGCATAATGAATGCATATATTGCTTGGTATCTTATATAGCGAATCGGAGTGTATTCATGACGACATTAATTGAAGCGCAAGAGCTTACTAAGAAATACTCTGTCAGACTCTTTTCTAATCTTTCACTGTCTGTTAATCATGGTGAAGTCCTTGTGATAAGGGGCAACAACGGCTCGGGCAAAAGTACGCTCTTGAAAATACTTGCCGGCATCACAGAACCGACACATGGTACCATTAAGCGCATGAAACCAGATTTGATAATCAGCTATGTACCGGAAAAATTCCCAGACGATATTCGTTTTACTGCAAAACAATATCTCTATCATATGGGCAGGATTCAGGGACTCACAAAACCGGAATTGCAAGATCGTATATCATCGCTTCTCAGGCAATTTCGCTTGGAAAGCGAGCATGCTAATGCTATTCATACGTTTTCCAAAGGTATGAAACAAAAAGTCGGCATCATGCAGGCTCTATTGGCGAAACCGGATATTCTTTTGCTGGATGAGCCGCTTTCAGGCCTTGATACGGGTACACAGGATGACTTGGAGTCAATTTTATATCAATTGAAGTTGGATGGCATGACGATTTTAGTCGCCTGTCATGAGCAAAAACGCTTTAACAGTATCGTTGACAGGGGCATTATTTTGGGTGATCAGCCGATTCAATCGGAATATTATCCTGCCGGGGAACTGCCGCATCGTGTCATCATTCAAGCCGATACCAACGCCCAAAAACTCGACTTTCTATATGGAATAGCTGGCGTGATAGATAAGGAACCAATAGATGATGGGGATGTTATTCGGCTGGATGTTGAGCCGTTTGCCAGTGACCGCATTCTGCTTGCACTTATCCAGCACGGTTGCTCCATTCAATCCCTGCATACGGAGAGCGAAAAATGAAGGAATTAGTCAGTTATTACGTCTCAGATTATATAAAATCATACCGCTATGTTCCACCGCTTACAATTTATCTGATCGCAGTCGTCATTAATTACACTTATAAGCCAAGCCCGGTGTTAAGCAGTACAGCCATGACGGCGGTGTATTTATTTTTGCTTATGGCCTGGTTTACACTGACTTTTTTCCATACAGAAAATCCTGTCCAGCAGCATTTAACGATTCTTCATGCAAAGAGCAAGGCGAAAGTGTTTTTAGCCAAATATATAACGATGTCTTTATGCGTCATCGCTCTTTCTGCCTCCTCCGTGGCTTATCCAGTAGTTTTGGGTATGTTCGGGGCAACTATTTCGATTCCTAAATTAACCATCGGATTTCTCAGTCACATCTTTCTCGGCGTTCTATCAGTATCGATAACAGCTTTATTCACAAGACACATTGCCAAAAATTCGGGAATGGCCTGGCTTGGTATTATTTTTGTATTGCTTGCCTCCATTGCCTCTGCCGGTTTGCATGATGCATTGCCGCATGCCCTGCAGTGGATTGCATGGGCTCTGCCACCCGTACCGTATTTGATGTCTTTAATGGGAGGAACCAATGCTGCATCAATTTTTCCGGCGATCGGTTTTGTTTATGTGTGGCTAGCGATATATTCCGCCATTTTAATCTTAATGTTTTTCTGGATTCAGCATCGGGGATATCAGGGTTCCTGCTAGAAGGTTAGACTAGAGGTGCGTTCGTTGAATAAAGTAGCGAAGGCTGTCTAATTGTATACTTTTTCCGGGAAACGCTTAATAATAAATGCATACATGTTAAAATATGTATAACAGTAGACCAGCATCATATGAGGGGTGGGTGTTCTGGAGCCTTCCAAGAAGGGAGATGACGCCAGTGGACACAGCAAACGTATTAACGCTGATGATTTCTTTCGGCACGTTGATAGCGTTTATTATGTCCGACAAATCCTAATAACCCCTCATATGCTTGGCGGCCGTGAAGGGTTATTTAGCCACATGCGCCACCCCTCTTAATGGAGATGGTCTATTGTACCGTAGGCATTAAACAAATGCCTACGGTTTTCATTATATGACCATCCTCCATGATTATACCCCACATTTTTAAAAAAGAAAACTAAATTTTTTATGGATAGCGTATGCACATGATTATAAATGGATATTGAAGTATTTTTCCAATACAGTGGTTTTTTCACTGTCACTGACGGTCGTCTCCTGCTTTTCGCCGTGCCGCGTGATGATGAAGGCATTACCCGAAAGCGTCATACGGCCTTCTATAGTGGCCAATGATACGATGTCTTTTTGAGTAAAATGAGATTTTGGCGAGGTTTGATTAAAATAACATGCCTCCTCAAAATCTGCTAATTCCTTAGGCGTTGTATCAAAGCGAAATAGCGTGTCCCATTTATGTTCATTTTTCTTTCTTTGCAGGTCAAAAATATTCTCCCTCACCTTGACGGCACGGTAAACACCGCTTACATCCTCACAGGGCTCTCCTGTTAAAGGGATAGGCTTCCTTGCAGAGTCTCCAAAACCGACATCAACCAGATAAGGCTGGTCGAACTCAACAATCTGAGCTGCATGGCTGCCTTCTTTAGCCCATGAGCCATCGGGACGGCTAACGGTAGCCGATATAAAGCAACTATTGAAACCCAGCGTTTGCAATAACCAGTTGAACAAACCGTTTAATTCATAACAAAAACCGCCGCGTTTGTTCAGCACAATCTTTTTATAATACGTTTCGACGTCTAATGGAATCGGAACCTGATGCATCACATCCAAATTTTCAAAAGGAACATGGAGCATATGCTGTAACTGAAGTTCGCTTAGTGTCTCTAAATTTACCTCTTTTACACGGTCCATACCTATTCGTTGTAAATAGGAATTAACATTCATTTTAAGATGCCCTTTCTACACATTAGTGATTGATTTATTATCCTTTTCCGCAGCGAACATATAATCCAGCAGTGATTTATCAACCATAGATTTTGGTGTTAATTCTCATTTCTTAGGACGCTTTTTCTCTAACTGTTCATAAATGTCATTCACAGGATACCCATGAACATGAGCAATGTCGATCTTAACTTCTTTAAGTTTAATTTGGATCTGTTTGCCATTAAATTTAACGTCCTGAATATCGCTGTACTTTGCGGATTGCGAATGCCCTTTTTCCTCGACACGCAGTTCGCATTCAGTCAGGACAACCCGTTTGTCCCTGTCCTTCATGTAGGTAATCGGAAGAACAATTAAACCGCCTGCCAAAAGGCCGGTGAGCGCAAATAACAGCAGACTGACAATACTGGATCCCTTCCCCTGCATAAAAAGCGCGATGACAAACACTGCTAATGCAGCGGGAATTCCAAACGTCAGCATCTGCTTATAAACTGTATTCGTTCCATAAAACGTCATGCTGCTATGCCCCCTTGCTATGAAACGTTTCTTTTACAACACCGTACAATGTTCTATCTATTAATTCAACAAATGAGCGTTTAATACATATACAAGAACTTTCCTAAACGTTATAGTGCCTGTATAATAGCATCATATTACGGAGGCATCGTTAAACATGACTATCACGTTCAAGCGCCCGATGTTCATATCAGGTAAATATTTGGATATCTATCAAGGTGAAGCGAAAATCGGCAAAATGCGCTATTGGAAACAAGGTCATTCACATGACCCTAAAAATGATGTCAACATTGCAATAGAAAGCAACGAACAAACTTATGAAATTCTTCAGCAAACGTCCTCGATAATCGAAGGCAACAATTGGCATATTCTGGACAGAGGCATTCCTGTTGCAGACATGCAGAGTGGTACATTGAAAAAAATTGATCAAATCAAAACACAATTTCAAGACGGTACGACATTGTTCATTAAAGCTGAAGGGCTGTTTAAGTCCGGAATTCAGCTATTTATAAATCAAGAACTTATAGGTGAAGCATCACCAAAAGGACTGTTTTTTAATGGCTATTATGAAATTAAACTAAGCGATACCAACGTCCCCCTAGACCCTCTTTTGCTGGCTGGCATCACTTACGCATTCTTTTCAATGTCCAACCTAGGTTAATGAATAGAAGTGATAATAAATGATTCCTTCTTTGAAAGATAATAACAGCCAGCAGTAAAAGAACCGCCCTGAGCAAGGACGGTTTTTTTATACCATATATTAACTGTCAGATGATCCCTCTCCAGGTTTCACCGTTTCTTTCAGTTTAAACGAAAGGATGAACCCTACAATAGCCGCGGCGGCTGCGACGATAAAGGAAATATTCACACCATGAACAAGACCGCTTACACCCTCACTTGGTATGGAAGCTGTCGACATGATCGTGACGAGAATCGCAGTCCCGATCGATCCGGAAACCTGGCGGAATGTGTTATTCATCGCTGTTCCGTGTGGAATTAGATCGTCAGGCAGCTGGTTCAAAGCCAACGTTGTCATCGGCATCATGATCATGGCAATAGCAATCATACGAATACCATTCATGCTTGCCAAATAGGCAAAGCTTGTATCCGGAGACAAATTCGTGAACGTGAATGTTGTCAGTGACAATAGTAACAAACCACCGCGGGCGAGCCATTTCCCTCCAAATTTGTCGAACAGAAAACCGGTGATCGGGTTTGAAAATCCCATGATAATGGCACCTGGCAACAACACAAGTCCAGATTTAAGCGCCGAAAATCCAACCATGTTCTGCATGTACAATGGCAGGATCACATTCGTTCCAATCATCGCTGCGAAAGCAATCATGCCAAGACCGGTCGCTAACGCAAACGTGCCATGTTTGAATACCCTGAATTCAAGAAGCGGTTCTCTCAATTTCAGCTGTCTTGTAATGAATACAGTGAGAGAAATGGCACCGATGACAAGCGACAGGATAACCTGCAGGCTGATCCACCCAGCATCACCAGCGGTACTGAATCCGTATAAAAGGCCTCCGAAACCAACAGTCGAGAGGATAATTGATGAAATATCCACTCTTGGGTTTTTCTGTTCCGTCACATTCTTCAGCAAGAAATATGCCGCTATAATGTCCAAAATAGCAATTGGCAGTATGACATAAAAAACGCTGCGCCATGGGAACTGATCGACAAGCCAGCCGGAAAGACTCGGACCAATTGCCGGAGCAAACGCAATTACAAGTCCGAACAGTCCCATTGCCGTACCCCTTCTATTTTTGGGGAAGGTCAGGAATAAAATGGTCTGCATGAGCGGCATCATAATACCCGCACCTGAAGCTTGCAGGACACGACCAACCATTAGGAAGGCAAAACTTGGTGCTATGGCAGCAATTAAGGTACCTGTAGCAAACAAGCTCATAGCCGTCAGAAAAAGCTGACGTGTCGTAAATTTCTCGATTAAAAATGCGGTAATAGGAATCATAATACCGTTGACGAGCATAAAAACGGACTGCAGCCACTGAGCTGTCGTCTCAGCCAATCCGAGATCCCGCATAATAGGTGGCAGCGCTGTCCCCAGAAGCGTCTGGTTCAAAATGGTAATAAAAGCACCTGAGAGCAATACCACGAAAAGCGGAATATATTTTTTGAAATCAAATGACTCTTTATTCGCCATGACATACCAACCTTCTTTCAAAAATTAATTGCTGATGAAAAATATCTGCTGTTTATACCATGTCCGAAAAATAAAAAACAAAACAGATATTTATGATGATAAGAAAAACCGAAAATTAAACGGCTGTACCAGCAACAGAAAACGCACACACTCAAGGAAAGGTTGGTTGGGTGTGTGTTCTGTATATTGTTCACCAGATGCATTAGGATATAACTCCCATATTTACTGTCCCATCTTCGTATGCAATTGTCAGTATAAAGCGTGTAATCCAAGTGTGTTTTGGGGAATTTGTCTAACACTGTGATGGCTTTAATTGGCTATGTGCATAGATCGATTTCCACACAGCAGCGCTGGTAACTAAAAAACACCCGGCATACGGATGTCTTCCTTTTGACTATTTTTCAGCTGGCAGAGCACTCCTGAAAAAAATCAAATTCTCCGTTCTTCCGACTTCTTCTAACTCATCAAGATTATTTTATTGTAGCATATATCTTATTTAATAACTACCCACATGTTCATAACTCGCTAAATTATTTTGCGATCTAAATCCGCTATTCCATGAACCTCAGCTGGTTTATTAGCTTTTCAGCATGCTTTTGTGCCTGTTCTGTTTGGTTATAATTTATGGATAAGGACGCATTTCCCTGCTTATCCGTCCAGACATTAAACCAGGTATTGACATCTGCCTCATAGGGGATATCTTGCTTCGGAACAACCATCTCTTCATTAAGCGACTCAAACAGAATAACAGCTTTATCTTTTTCGAATCGCTCCAGGACTGCTTCTGTGTACCGGGGGAACGAATCGAGTAATGCCTGCATCATGGCTGTCTCCGCCTGAAAACTACCCTTGTTCCCTATTCCCGCGGATGATTGAAGGGGATGCATTCCGCACGCATTCAGATAACTAAACGTATCCCGGCAGACGTCAAATCTGTTTCCAAGCACATTCGCCGCACTGACTTCTTGCCACGTCATCATGTCATGGCATGATGCGTTTGCATTAACCTTAATCAGCTTATCCGACGACGTCGCATTCATTCCTTTTGGATCAATAATGACTAATAAAAAGCAAACGCTGACAACCAGAATAAAACGAACTGTAAATGATATTTTCAAATCCTAGCCACCCCATTTTGTTCATTATGCCAGCCGATCAGACATAACGCACATTGGCAAAAAACAAATTCGTGAGTAAAAAGCGCCTCTGAAAACAAATTTTGCCAAGGGGCCAATTGCTATTTGCCTGTCCTCTGTTCATCGAGAAAACCGTTTTAAACGAATTTGCACATAAACGGCAGACTGGCACCCTGTATTTTGCAAAAATACGTACCGACTGCACCTTGATTTTTTAATTTCGCTGGCTCTTTCCGGAAAGAAAATACAGTTTTCAGTAGCTTTCCCCATGTCAATTTGATATCTTTTAGATAGGTTACTAGATAAGATGAAAAGCGATCTCATTAAATGGTGGCGGCTCGCGGTGCGGAAAAACTTGGTATTGTTTTTTTCCTTTAATGAACCGGGCTCCCGATAAATAGAGGGAGGATATATAGTTGCTCAGACACAGTTTTACAGCTTTTATCACGGCTTTCTTTCTTGTCATGGCCGGGTGCGGAACAGATGATGCTGAGCAGTCAGCAGCGGATGCAGATACTGACGATGCAGAAACAACTGAAGCCGTTACGACTGACACAGCAGAAGATTCCGATGCAGAACCAAAAGAAGATAATGAGGACAAAGATGAAGCGGATGAAAAGGCAAATGACAGCGAAAAAGACGACTCAGAACAAACGGCAAACAGTTCTGCATTACAGGAGTTGACCGTTCAATACATCGATGCCGCTCAGGCGGACGCAACCCTTTTCCAATATGGGCATGACGGTGAACCTTATACCATCCTGTTCGATACCGGGGACTGGCAGCGTGATGATGTCGTTAACTATTTGGCAAACCAGGCTATTGCTGACATTGATCTGATCGTCATCAGTCACCCGCACTCCGATCATATCGGCCAGCTCGCAGAAATCGTGAATACATACGATGTTGGCGAGGTTTGGATGTCTGGAAATATATCCTCGTCCAAGACATTCCAGAAGGCACTCCAGGCTGTCAAGAACAGCGGTGCCGACTATCACGAACCACGAACCGGTGAGGAATTTTCCATCGGTCCCATGGCTATCGACGTGTTGTATCCCAATAGCATATCGAGCGATTTGAATGAAGAATCCGTGTCATTGCACATGGCCTATGGAGACGTTAATTTTGTGTTTACAGGCGATGCCGAGAAGGCCGCCGAGGCGTCCATGGTTCAATCTGACGCGCCGCTCGACGCCGATATCCTGCAGCTTGGTCATCATGGATCAAACACATCCAGCACATCTGCGTTTATCGAAGCTGTTGATCCTGACACAGCGATTTACAGCGCAGGTGCCGACAATCAATATGGCCATCCCCATGCCGAAGTCGTCAATAGGATTCAGGATGCGGGCATTGATTTATATGGCACGGACGTTCACGGGACGATTACCGTCACCACCGATGGCACGTCCTATGATATTTCCACGGAAAAAGAAGGCACGATACGTGCAGAGAGTACCGGAAGCGCCGAGACAAGCGCCTCCAATCAGTCTGATTCCGAACCACCAGCTAATAAAAACACCAGCGGCAATGGCGATTCAGCAAGTACGGGGGGATGTGTCGATATTAACAATGCTTCCGCTAAAGAACTGCAAAATATCAAATACATTGGAAAAAAGCGAGCACCAAACGTGTCGGACCACCGCCCTTTTGATTCCGTAGATGATTTAACAGACGTCAAGGGGATCGGTGACGCATACATTAAAAAAATTAAAGCAGAAGATGTGGCATGCGTTAAATCATAAAGGAGACATGTGTTATGAAAGGCGTATTAGACCGGTTTGAAGAGAAACAGGCGGTTATTCTAATGGAAGAAAACAATACGGAAATTATTATCGACTGGCATAGTCTCCCTGCAGGCAGCGACGTCAATACATGGTTTGATATCGAACAAAGCGGGGAGCAGTATCATTTAACGATTGATCCGGAAAAAACCGCCCAGGAAGCGCAGACGTCGGCTGATTTAGTGGCGGAGCTCAGAGCGAAAAGCCGGGGGAGTCAATTTAAGAAGAAATAGCAGCTGTGACTGGATATAACATTATGTTCTGACTATTAGTCAGGTTTTATGATCGCCTAGGAAGTCCTGAATCGGCTCACCTATTCAAGCATCTATCTTGCTAATTGTCTAGTCAATCAAACCTTTGAAGATAATTATATTGAAGTCACATTTAATGCGGAAAACCAATCGAGACATGACAAATCTCTAGCAAAAGAGGGGGCAGCTGAAGAAAAAATTAGGCGGTATTAGACCCCAGGATAACACTGGTTTCGATTATAGATATACCGCGAACGTTGGAGATCATCGAATAAAACTTGCGGATCAGGAAAGGTGGATGGAAACCTCCGTTTCGCAGGGAGAATTCAAGAAAATGCTGAGACTTTAGATTTAATATTCAATCCAAAAAGAGACGAATCATAACATGACACACTAAAATGACCAACCACCCATGCAGGTGGTTGGCAATTTTCTTAAGGGTATCCCTTATTAGAGAACCATTTTTCACTTTCCTAGTTATTATTATCATCCCGGCTTTCCCCGCCAGCTCCGGGTCTTTGATCTTCGTTCACGTTATTATTGGGAGCATTCAAGTCATCATTGTTATCAGAAGTGTCATCATGATTTGGCCCCTCGTCTTTTGGAACGTTTTCGTCTTCTGGAACATTTTCGTCTTCTGGATGGTTTTCTTCTTCTGGTGTATCGGTATCTTCTGGAGCATTAGTATCCTGCGGTGCTTCATCATTATCGTCATCCGTTGTATTGCAAGCACTCACCAGGGCGAGTGCGACAACAGGTATGACTAATTTAGTAATCCATTTTTTTGTCATTCTTTTATCTCCTTTATGTTTGATGATTAGTTTCAGCTAACCAACATCTAAATATCCATGCTGTATTGTATCCAGGGGAGCGCACTGTTTACGTGCGTTGATGTTTAGTAGTCGCTTTAGCTAATTGACCACCGCCGTTCTCCAGGTATTCAATGATCCCCTCGGATGCACGATAAGTTAATGCTCCTACTGTCAAGGTTGGGTTTGTCATGCCAAATTGCGGGAAAGACGAAGCACCAATGACAAACAGGTTATCCATATCCCATGTTTGTGAGTAATTATTTACAAAAGAGTCTTCTGGGTCATCTCCCATTACGGCGCCGCCACCGTTATGCTGGAAGATAAAACTACCATCAAAATGGTCAGGAAGTCCGTGTTTTTCAATCTTATCCGCACCCATTTCTTCCAGTACATCAACACACTTATTTTGTAAAAACTCACTCTTGGCACGGTAATCATCTGTAAAATCATACGTGCATCGAATTAACGGATCGCCTGAACTGTCTTTATATACTGGATCTAAATCCATGTACTGATCTTCAAAAGATAATGTTGCCATTTTAAAACTTATATCAAGGTATTTATTATAGTACTTTAATGATTGTTTTTTGAATTCCTCTCCCCATGTAGGTGTGCCTTCGGGAACAGGATTGTTGCTAATCGGAGCATTTCCACCCATTTGTATTTCAATTTGGCCACCATTGAGAAAATCAACATCTGAGTGGTCAAAATTATCTGCACCAAAATCTGTGAAACAAACACCAAGGCCTCCAGATCCGATATAGTTATTAAACTTTTCGTCTTCAAAAAATCCCCTGGTAACAGGCTCAAAATGGTGATCCACAAAATGTTTTCCAATTAACCCGTTTCCACTTTTGGGATTATAAGGTTCGCCGATTTCCGATAAAAGTAATAAGCGAACATTATTGAATATAAAACTTGTCAGAGAAACAACATCTGCAGGTTGTTCATATTCCTGACCTGTCCTAGTATCTACATACAAAACGCCAGTCGCTTTATTGCCATCGTATAAAATACGTTTTACTTCAGCGTGTGTACGCAAATCAAAGTTTCCAGTTTCTTTAGCTGTTGGTATAACAGTAATATTAGGATCTGCTTTAGCACCCCAGTCACAACCATAATTAACACAAAAGGCACAGAATTGACAGGCTTGAATCGTTTTCCCATCTGGGTTTTCATATTTCTCAGATGCAATGCCCGTAGGTCTAACAAACGGATGGTAGCCAAGACTTTCAGTTGCCTTCCGAAATAGTTTCATTGATGGCGGTAATTTATTTGCCGGTGTTGGATAGGCGTCAGATCGTTCATCCGCTAGAGGATCTTTTTCACCCGAAGTACCCATTGTCTTTTCCATGCGATCATAATAGGGTTCTAATTCGTCATAAGTGATTCCCCAGTCTTTTATGATCATGCCTTTTGGAATTTTATCTTTTCCATACCTTTCAATCGTCTTACTTCGAATTTCAAAATCATAACTAAAGTAACGATGTGCCTGAGCAGCCCAATGACTCCCTCCACCTCCAGTCCCTGTCCCCAATACTAAGGAGTTTTTATTTCTTACTGGTTTAGCTTTTTGATCTAAATTATTTCGATAAGTAATCGTATTATCATTTAAATTTTGCATCATTTCGCCTCTGGCAGAATATTTGAGTTCGTTCCGATCGTATCGGTAGTCATTAATGCTTCTTTCGCCGCCCTTTTCCAATCCTACTACCTTATAACCAGCTTTTGTCAGTTCAGCAGCAATAATTCCTCCCGTCCAGCCAACGCCAACTGTTACGACATCTACTTTATCCATTTTTTTAGGCATTTTAATACTCCTTGTATATTAATTTTCGATATCCATGTAATCTTTCAAGCTTTTTGGCTCCATGGCGATAAATTCCTCTTTCTCCAGATTACTTCTATGAGACATTTGAACACCTGGATATTCCTTCATCTTCCACCCTTCCATATTCTTATTACCGCCATAAATAGGGTCAGAGTAACACCCTTCCATCACAGCGCTTTTTAGACTTTCAAAAAAATCAGATGCCCTGATTAATTCCATATCGACGTCATCATTTTCAAGTAATTGCAGCACTTCAATTTGTTCGCCCTTTTCCAGATTTTTGAAATCGTCTTCAAACTTATTTTTACTCGCTTCATTAATTTTACGTACACCTTGTAAAAAAACATCTTCTCTTTTTAAAGGTATTTCATCGTCTTGGAAAGGAGACTGCATATACATTTCCGTATTTTTTCCCCAATCTCCCGCCAATTGTTTGTCAATATAATAAGGAACGCCTAATTCAATCGCCCCTGGACCACTTTCATCTTCAGGAAAAATACGCTCTGTTGCATGGTTAAGAACATCAAAGTCTTTTTTATGTTTAAAAAACATCCTTGCTTCAATATAGTCAATAGGCTGTTTGCCATTTTCCTTTTCCTTTGTTCCTGTATCGTCCAGAAATTGATCAGTAAAAAAACCACCAAGGAGAGAACCCCCAGCTACGCCTCCAACAACCATTCCGGTATTTTTAACAAATCGACGTCTGCTCGAATCAAACCTTTCTTTTTCCGAGGATTGATTATTTGGGTTATCATCATCTGCCACTTTCCCCGCCTCCTTACGACATTAAAGTTTTTAGGTGATTCAACTTTATCGCAAAGACTTATTGGTAAAATCGATTATGTGTGTAAATCATTGTCAGTCTTTGCATTTATCATTGTTAACCAATTTCTTTTTGTTATGTATGTTTTTGGTATTATTCCTCATTCATATGGTGAACAGCATGAGATTTTATCCGGTTTTGGTTCAATAAGGGGATGAGGCTGTTTTAGGGGGTTGCCATGTTGCAGTACCAGCAACAAATAAATCGTGGATCAAGATATACGAAGTGATCACCGACTCTATACAGTTCTTTCAAAACTTGATTGATATAACTGTGTTTCTGAACTAGTCTGAAGTCTTAAGTCATTCAGCTTAAGTAGGGATAACCGACATTTCTTAGCAAGGATATCTTATGTGAATCCTTGAACCCATCGAAGTACTAAAATCTTATTTTTTCATAGCTGTTCAATCAAATAATAAACAAAATAGCTGACGACCAGAACAGCTAAATAAAACATCTAATCATCTGGACGCGGATGCTTTCAATCTGTTATAACTAGACTAATTGACTTTACGATGAGTGAAAGAAGGGTGGATATGAGAAGGGGTTTAGGTTTTCGGTGGCTTTTCTTTTTTACTGGTCTCTTGGTCCTTGGCCTGGGCGTTGCCTTGACTATCAAAGGGAAGCGATTTGGCGTTGGGTCCTGGGATGTGCTGCACGTGGGTTTGTTTAAACAGCTCGGGTTATCGATTGGGCTCTGGTCCATTATTATGGGTATCCTTATTGTTGCGAGTGCTTCTATCGGCTTGCGTAAGTGGCCTCAAATCGGCACTTTTGCGAATTTGGCATCAGTTGGTTTATTTATCGACTTTTTTAATTGGCTTATTCCGGATCCGCATTCATTTGTACTGGAATTTATCACATTTATTCTTGGCGTTATGCTTCTAGCCATAGGCTGTGGCATCTATATTTCGGCGGATTTAGGCGCAGGTCCACGTGATACGTTAATGCTTCTGCTGTCAGAAAAGCTGAATTGGAGTATTACCTTTGCACGAACACTTATGGAAATTGCTGTCGCGGTTATCGGCTTTCTATTGAGTGGCCCCATCGGCGTAGGGACGGTTATCATCGCCTTCGCACTCGGGCCCATCATTCAGGTTTCTCTGCGCTACAGCCGAAAATTCCTTCATAGCAAAATAGGTAAAGAAAGCCAGGCAGCTCATTAAGGTACCAGGCACAAATGCTATATAATATTTGGAATTGTTCGTGTACCTGCCACCTATATAGACGAAAATCTAATAGTCTGTTATAACTAGACTGGTTAACGATATGACAAGCGAAAGAAGGACAAACATGAAACGAGATCTAGGTATTCGGTGGCTTTTCTTTTTTGTTGGCCTAATGATCGAAGGACTTGGTGTTGCTCTGACCGTCAAAGGACAGCGGTTTGGTGTAGGATCCTGGGATGTGCTGCACGTCGGCTTGTTTAAACAGCTGGGACTCTCCATTGGTCTATGGTCCATTATTGTCGGCGTCATTATTATTATAGCGTCATCGATTGGCTTGCGTAAGCTGCCGCAGATAGGCACATTTGCGAATTTAACATTAGTCGGTGTTTTTATCGATTTATTTAATTGGCTGATACCGGATCCGCATACACTTCTGTCGGAATCCAGCGCTTTTATTCTTGGTGTTATACTTCTGGCCATCGGCGGCGGCATCTATATTTCAGCGGATTTAGGAGCCGGCCCGCGGGACTCATTAATGCTTCTGCTGTCGGATAAGCTGAATTGGAGCATTACTTTTTCGCGAACGCTTTTGGAAATTGCCGTCGCTATCACAGGCTTTTTATTAGACGGCCCCATCGGCATAGGGACGGTTATCATTGCTTTTGCACTTGGACCCATCATTCAAGTCTCTCTCCACTGCAGCCGAAAAATCCTGCATAATAGAAGGTACCAGGTACATAAACAATTCTGAATTGTTTATGTACCTGGTACTTTAAAATACGCCGATAACATTCAGAAAGGCTATTATAATGGCGATGGGGGCGACATATTTAATGATGAACAGCCAGCCGGCAAATAGGCGCCTTCCTTTGCTCATGCCGTTGGTGAATTCTTTCCACAATGTTTCTTTCGGGATCTGGAAATGTACAAAAAGGGCGATGAACAATGCACCCAGCGGAAGCATGATATTGGAAACGAGATAATTGGCATTGTCGAATACCGTGTTGCCCCAAAGTTGTACATCGCTCATGACGCCAAATGAGAGGGCGGATGGAATACCAACGATGAACACGATCAGACCCACGAGCCATGCCATTTTTTTACGTTTGGACTGGTCATCTTTAGTCAATGCAGCTGTGACAATTTCCAGCAGCGGAAAAGCCGACGTGAGAGCCGCAAACAGGAACAGAATAAGGAAAAGCGTGAAGAACACCATTCCCAATGGCATTTGACTGAACGCAGCCGGCAATGCGATAAATAGCAAGCCTGGTCCTGCCTCCGGTTCAATACCAAATGAAAATACAGCCGGAAAAATAGCTAATCCCGCCAGCAAAGCAACGAATATATTCATGATGACAACAGTGGTACCTGAGCGCACGAGGTTTTCATCTTTGGCGACGTAGGAACTATACGTGACTTGGTTACTGAAACCGACACTCAAGAGGAAAAAGGATTGCCCTAAGGCCATGAGGATCGATTCTGCCGTCAAGCCGGAAAAATCAAATGATAAAAAGTACGATACGCCCTCGGCTGCACCGGCCAGTGTTAAGGAGTGTACGACGATGATAATAAACAACACGAGCAATGCGGGCATGAGAAATTTGCTTGCTTTTTCAATACCATTTTTAATGCCGCGTGACACAATCAAAACGGCCACCAGCAAGAAGACTATCTGAGCTGAGAAAGCGATGAAAGGATTCGCGGACATAGCCGCAAAAACATCTCCATATGTCTCGCTTCCCAGGTTACTCAAACCACCTGTTAGAGCCTTCAATAGATAGACTAAAATCCAGCCGCCGACAACACTGTAAAAAGACAGAAGGATGATACTGCCCACGATGCCCCATCGTCCAACTAAATGCCACGACTTTCCAGGCGCATAATGTTTATAAGAACGCACAGCGTCCTTTTGCGATCCCCTTCCGATGAAATACTCCGCCAGCAGAATGGGCAATCCCACCAGGAAGGTGAAAATGAGAAACATGAAAAAGAAAGCGCCACCTCCGGCATGTCCGGTCATATAAGGGAATTCCCAAATCGCTCCCAAACCGATTGCGGAACCAGCCGAAGCTAAAATAAAACCAGCTTTTGAACGAAATTTATCGCCTTGTGCCAATGTCCTTCCTCCCCCTTTAATAAACGTTTTTCTTCCAATGACGCCAAATGGCTCCCCTTTGCGTAACCTGCTTTCAGCCGCCACTCCTGCTATTCAGCAGTGTCCTTACACGAACGTCTGCCCATCACATGTATATTTCCAGGATAACGTGCTTATACCTCTGTTCGCAGTTCCCAAAGCTCGGGGAAAAAGTACTGATCCAATACTTTCTTCAAGTAGGCGACACCGCCGGATCCGCCCGTTCCCGTCTTGAAACCGATGACCCGTTCGACCGTTTTCATATGCCGGAAACGCCATTGCTGAAAGAGGTCTTCGATGTCCACCAGTTTCTCCGCTAGCTCATAAAGCTCCCAATAGTGATCCACGTTCCGGTATACCATGATCCACGCTTCTTTGACACTCGTATTGGATTGATGCGTATAACGCACGTCACGCTGCAGAACACCTTCATCGATCGGAAGTCCTGCTCGGGCAAGTGCCTGGACGGAGACATCATAAAGACTCGGAGCATTGTGTGCTTCCTGCAGAATCGCCAGCAGTTTCGGCTCATTTTCATAGATTTGCAGCACATATTCTGTTTTATAGCCAAGTGCAAATTCCAGCATCCGGTACTGATATGATTGGAATCCGGAAGCATTGCCGAGCTTATCACGAAACGCCATGTACTCTGCCGGTGTCAATGTACCCAACACATCCCAGACATGTTTCAGCTGTTTCTGAATCTCAGCCACCCGCGCTAATTTTTTGAATGACGTGGATAAATGGCCTGATTGAATATCACGAGTGGCCGAATGCAGTTCATGCAGAATTTGCTTAATCCAGATTTCGCTCACATGGTGCACGGAAATGAACATCATTTCATCATGGTGGTCACTCAATGGATGATGACTATTCAGCAATGTATCCAGTCCTAAATAATCGCTGTATGTCATCTTCTCTTTAAAATCCGTATGAATGCCAGCTTCATTTTTAAAGGTTTCATGCTTATTTTGCATGGTCATTGGCCCCCTTCATTGGCTTGATCACCGCTCTGACCAGGCTTCCATCAGCATCCTGAAGCGGCAGCGGCAGCGCTATCAGCTCATACATGCCCTCATCCACATGATCAAGCATAACATTCTCTAAAATATTGATGTCGTGCTCGAATAGAGCGTGATGGCCGACAAGCTCCTTGCTCGTGATCGGATCAACCGAAGGCGTATCGACTCCAACAACCTGAACGCCGAGTGTCTGCATATAACGGGCGCCATCAGCTGTAATCGGAGTGACATCTTCCGGGAAACGTTTCGGGTCATTCGGCAAGGAAGTCCGGATCAGCAATCGTTCGGTATAGGCGGTAACTTTACTTTTTAAGGCATTTGCATCAATACGATTAAACATCTGCAGATCAACTACCCTGCAAGGGCCGATATAGCGATCAATTTCTAAATCCAGTATCTTCTTGCCATCTTTTTGAAAATGATAAGGCGCATCTGCATGCGTCCCGACGTGCGCACTCGTCGTCACTCTCCCTATATTTACTGAACCAGTCTGGTCCTTAGTGAGCGGCGTCTGATAATTAAAGGCCTGATCTCCGGGCCAGTGCGCCAAATCATTATTGAGTGGTTGCGAAATATCGATCCATTCACCCATCAGGAAACAACATCCCTTTCGTTGGCAAATTGTTTGTAGATACCATTAGCCATAATGTCTTTTAAAGTATGTACCGTATCATACACGTCGGTAAACGTGTTGTAGAAAGCAACCGGTGCCAGGCGAATACCACTCGGTGTCCGGAAATCCGGGATCACGCCCTTCATCTTCAACGCTTTGCATATGCGGGCAGCTTCCGGATGCTCTACATAGACATGCCCGCCCCGTTGTTCGTGCTGCTTCGGATTGCAGATCGCCATGCCATATGCAGCTAGTTCATAATCGATCAGCTTCATCATATAATCCGTCAATTCGAGTGATTTTCGGCGCACGCTTGCCATCCCGGCTTCATGAAAAATGTCCAGAGCACCAATCAAAGGTGCCGCGCTCAACACATGCGGGGTTCCAATTTGGAAAGCTCCGGCATCATCTGCTGGTGTCAAGGTATGTTCCATATCAAACTGCTTATCCTTCGCAGAACTGAACCAGCCTGCAAGCCCCGGCGTTATGCCAAAATGTTTTTCATGCAGGAAGAGTCCGCCTATACTGCCTGGTCCTCCGTTCAAATGTTTATACGTACACCAAAAGGCAAAATCAACACCCCAATCATGCAAGTTATGTGGAATGGCTCCGACTGAATGGCATAAGTCAAACCCGATGGTAATATCGCGCGCATGCGCCTCTTTCGTTAGCCGCTCCATATCCAGAATCTGCCCGCTCCGGTACAATACACTGGGAAGCACAATAAGCGCAACATCATCCGTCATCGCCGCGATAATGTCTGCCTCATCCAGCATATGCCCGTCTTGGCTGGACACCTGCACCAACTGGGAAGTATCATAACCTTTCAGGCGCAACTGCGCTTTCAATGCATAAATATCACTGGGAAAATTCAGCGTGTCTGCTAGAATCTTAGTCCGATTGCCCTTAGGGTGATAAAAAGTTGCTGCCAAATGATGTAAGTTAACCGTTGTGGAACCGGTTGCAATCACTTCCTCATTTTTCGCGCCAATCAGCGGTGCCATCCGATCACCAAGGTATTCAGACACGTAATACCACGGATATGTTCCTTCTGTCCATCCATCAATTCCATAGTTCTTCCAAGCATCAAGCATCGACTGTGTATAGCTTTCTGCCCGTTTGGTCATAAGTCCCAATGAATTTCCGTCCATGTAAACAGTATTATTTGGAATATAAAATTCATCGCGATACTGACGCAATTCGTCGCGAGCATCCATATCCTCGGCATCTGTTCTTGAATACATCATGTCCGCCATGCATTGTCACCATCCTACTATATGCTTATTTGTAAATTTGTTTTTATATTCAGATTATATAGAATTATTGATACAATGTCAATGACCCTATATCAGTTAACTGACAATTAACTATTGCTTAATAGTCATTCCTCATATAACGCTGACATGTAAAATAACGTTAATTGATCGACGATTGGTTTCAATTCCTGATCTTGTGACGCCACAAAATGCCACATAAATGTTTCGTTCATCGCATACCAGCTTTTAGCCGTAATCGCGGGATCAAATGCAGAATTGGCGAGTTGTCTGGATTGAGAATACGTTATATCGGCCGTAATACCATCGATAAACTTATGCTGGATTTCCGACCACTTCGATGCAATCATATCACTTAGTCCAATCGCTTCATTGACAATTTTTAAGATGGCACGCTCATCAACCGCCAGGGCCATATAGTCAGTCACCTGGCTTCTGATTTGTTCCACAGCTTCTTCTTTCGATTGCGGATAAAATGTTTGGTGAGCCACTTTTAAAAATTTCGCCATAACATCTTCCATAACGGTAACGAATATATCATCCTTATTCTTAAAATAGACATACGCCGTACCATAACCGACGCCCGCTTCCTTAATGATTTGGGAAATGGTGGTCTTATCAAAGCCATTTTTTAAGAATATATGCCGGGCAGCTTCAATCACTCGCTTTTTCGTTTCCATTGCCTGCTTGTCACGATTTGTCTCATAGAATTCCATGTATAAACATCCCTTTACATTGAGATCACCTAATGTAATGCCATTGCACCCTGTATTAATCTCCCAAGTGATCCATACATTCCCACATTAAAATTCAGACCTATTATCTCATTAGGCATGACTTAACAAAAGCCCAGAAAATGTTATTAACGTACCAGGTACATACACTATTCAGAATTGTGTATGTACCTGGCACCTGGACATATTTTTTTAGGATGGGGTGAAAACTATCCTATAATAAATAATGCTCAACAGGATGTGATTTGACAACATTCGGATCATGACAGGCACTAAACGAAAGGAGACATCATCATATGTCCGAACAGTCATCAAGGCAGCAGCAGTCAAATGAATCGGTTAATCTATTCAGCGAAACGTTTAATCAAAATCCCTATCCAACGTTTCGCATCCTCCGCGGCCATGATCCCGTCTATCAAACGCTCATGCCGGACGGTCATATTGCATGGATCGTAACGCGTTATGAAGATGCTGTAAGCGTTTTAAAGGATGGACGATTTATTAAGGATTACGCCAAGTTGCGGGACGAACAAGAGCAAAAAACAAGTCATGATCATTCAAGTGCTTTAGCTGAAAACATGCTATTTTCCGATCCACCTGATCACAAACGACTGCGCAGTCTGGTTCAGCAAGCCTTTACACCTAAGATGATCGAGCGCTACCGGGGGAGAATTGAAGAGATTACCAATGAATTATTGGATAATGCAGAAGCCAAAGGTCGTATGGAATTGGTCGGTGATTTTTCTTTTCCGTTGCCAATTATCGTTATTTGTGAACTGCTTGGCATTCCGAAAGAAGATCGGAACCAATTTCGTACATGGTCGAATGCGCTTGTGGAAGCTAATAACAATCCAGAACACGCCAATGAAAATATGCAGCCATACGTCGAGGCCTTTGTGACCTATCTTCAGCAGTTAACCGCCGAACGTCGTAAGGATCCTCAGGATGATTTGGTCAGCCAGCTCATCCACGCTGAGGACGAGGGCGACCGTCTGACAGAGAAGGAACTTTATGGCGTTATATCGCTCTTAATTATTGCCGGACATGAGACAACGGTGAACTTGATTACAAATGGTGTCCTTGCCTTGCTGCAGCACCCTGACCAAATGGAACAATTAAAAAATCAGCCGGACCTTATTCATGGTGCACTTAACGAATTCCTCCGCTACGAAGGCCCTGTTGAGTTCAGCACCGATCGCTGGGCAAATGAAACGGTGGAACTGCAAGGCAAAACCATCGAAAGAGGCGATCATGTGCTGGTCGCGCTGGATTCTGCGGACCATGATCCCGAGCATTTTGATGATCCCGATGTGTTTGACATCAAACGGGAAAGTAATAGCAAACACCTTGCTTTTGGCAAGGGTGTGCATTTTTGCCTTGGCGCCCCGCTGGCGGATTTAGAAGGCGAAATCGCCATAACGACTTTGTTGCGCCGGATGCCCGATCTCCAGCTGGACACCGAACCAGAAAAACTGCAATGGCGCCCAGGAATGCTAATGCGCGGCCTGAAAGAATTACCCGTAGCATTTTAAAAGCAGTGCCAGGTGCATACACAATTCTGAATAGTGTATGTACCTGGCAGCTCAATAGATAAAATGGTACAATAATACTAAGCAATATGTATGTAACATGAGCATAACGGACCGCACCCCGTCAAGCGGGGCAGCTCCGTTTTAAGTGAGAGGCCTCCCGGTAGAGCAGCTACCTTATGGGAGGTCTATTTATCGTTATGACTGGTCAGCATATAAACAAGTATCCCAAACGAAATCATCAAGGATAATACTTGGAAAACGTCGATAGGCATCACCCCCCTTTCATAGGGGATAGCCGCCCTCCCTTGGGAAATCGATCCATTATGCTTGACCACATTGTAACACAAGAAACTTAACCGAACAATTGTTCCTATATACTGTAACGTGCCCCTAGCGTTTTTCCCTTCCCAGATTACATGAATCCCGAATGAAAAAACTACTGGATAGCTAATCAATCCAGTAGTTTAAATTATTATCCAGCAGGCTGCTGTTTTTAAACGGTTCCGGCGTCTTTCGAATGCACACCATGACGATAAAAGTCCTTATATAAAGGTGGCATAGGCTCTTGGCTGCGGATAAGGTCCGCCGCTTTTTCGGCAAGCATCAATACCGGTGCATGAATGTTGCCATTGGTGGTATACGGCATAGCCGAAGCATCAACCACACGCACATTATCGAGTCCATGAACTTTCATTGAATTCGGATCAACGACAGCCATCGGGTCAGACGCATCCCCCATTTTAGCTGTGCAGGATGGATGCAGGGCTGTTTCAGCATCGTTGGCTACCCACTCCAGAATTTCCTCATCGGTTTGAACCGATGGCCCGGGTGAAATTTCACCTGAACTATACGCCTGTAAGGATGGCTGATTCAAAATGTTCCTTGAAACGCGCACCGCTTCAATCCATTCACGTCGATCCTTTTCCGTCGATAGATAGTTAAAGATGATGCTGGGATGCTCGAAAGGATTGCGTGATTTAATCTTAACGCTTCCGCGTGAGTTCGAATACATCGGGCCGACATGAACCTGAAAGCCATGTTCGGTGTCAGCTTTTTGCCCGTCATACCGTACCGCCAGCGGCAGAAAATGAAACATGAGGTTTGGATAATCGACCTCTTCATTCGAACGGACAAAACCGCCGCCCTCAAAATGATTGGATGCCGCGGGTCCCGTTCTTCCCAGGAGCCACTGCAGACCGATCCAAGGCATTTTAGCTTTATTAAGACTTGGCTGCTCGGAAACAGGTTCCGGCGTTGCGTGCTGAATATAAACTTCCAGATGATCCTCAAGATTTTCACCAACACCTGGCAAATCAACGATCGGATTAATGCCAAGCGACCGTAAATGTTCAGCTTCCCCTATACCGGACAATTGCAGTAATTGCGGCGTGTTAAAGGCACCGCCTGCCAGAATCACTTCTCCGGCAGATACATTATAGGCTTTTTTATCTTTTTGATAGGTTACACCTTCAGCCTGCGTCCCGTTAAAGTCAATGCCGGTGACAAACGCACGTGTTTCCACCTTGAGATTTTTTCGGTGCATGATCGGGCGCAAATAGGCACGTGATGCAGACATGCGGCGGCCATTATGCACATGGCTGTCAAAGGGACCAAACCCTTCCTGGCGAAAACCATTGACATCAGGGGTTCTTGAATAACCGGCCTCTACGGCTCCATCGAAAAAGGCTTGAAACAACGGATTAGTCGCAGGACCGCGTTTTAATTTCATGGGTCCGTGATGACCGCGATACGCATCAGAATCATCGGCTCCAGATGTTGTTTCCAGTCGTTTGAAATAAGGAAGACAATGGGCATAATCCCAATTCTCCATTCCTTTATCAGATGCCCACCGTTCAAAATCCAACGGGTTGCCGCGTTGATAAATCATACCATTAATGGAACTGGAGCCCCCGAGTACTTTGCCGCGGGCATGGTCGACATGCCTCCCATTCATATAAGGCTCCGAATCCGTTGCGTAGCGCCAATCATAAAACGGATTGCCTGACGGGAACATTAACGCTGCCGGCATTTGAATGAACAAATCCCACGGATAATCACTGCGACCCGCTTCCAGGAGCAGGACATTCTTATCTTCATCTGTACTAAGGCGATTGGCAAGGACAGAACCCGCACTGCCACCACCGACAATGACATAGTCATATTTTTCATGATTCATGTTAAAACCTCCCCAAATTATCGATTGCATTAAAACATCATCATATCTTTTATACGTTTAATTTAGTTTGTTAAATTTATTTTTAACAGGTTGAATAACCTTAATATAACATGGTTCTATAAACCTTGTAAACCATTAAAAAGTAATAGAAACGAACAAAAAACACGTGACACGGCATTAGTGATGTAAAATGGGCGTAAAAATCAATAACTGATTTGACAAAACTATTTATTTTAATATCATATTATGTGGAACGATTGTTTAATTAAAAATAAATACATTTATTATTTTTAACATCGTAAAGGGGGAAGGCGCCATATACAAATAAGTTATAATACTTAATGAAAAATCTTATTTTAAATTCAACAAAGAAGGGTGTTAAAAAATTCATGCGTTTTAGTAAACAAAGTCTATTAATCTTAACCACAATGCTGCTCCTTGTTCTCGCAGCTTGCAGCGAAAGTGATTCAAGTGATGATTCAGATAAAGAAAGTGAAGCGTCAGCTGAAGATAAAGACACAATCATTATCGGACAAATTAATTGGCCGGAAAACATTGCTGTAACAAGCATGTGGAAGGCTCTTTTGGAAGATGAAGGGTATGACGTCAACTTAAAACTTATGGAAATGGGCCCTCAAATGGCCTCTTTAGCTGAGGGCGATTTAGATATAGCTCCTGAAGTATGGCTTCCTGTACAGGATAAAAGTTATTATGACAAATATAAAGATGAAGCCAATTTTGAGGAGGATCCATGGTATCGGAATGGCATCGTAGGATTAGCCGTTCCTGAATATATGGAAGATATTAATAGTATTGAAGATTTAAATGCAAATAAAGATAAGTTCAACGGCGACATAACAGGTTTTGAGCCTGGCGCAGGCACAATGAAGAAAACGAAGGAAGTCATTGAGGACTATGACCTTGATTATAACCTAATCGAAAGCAGCGAGGCCGCCATGATTGCAACCATTCAAGATAAAGTGGATAATAAAGAGCCTGTCGTGGCACCATTATGGAAGCCTCATGACATTTTCTCCAAAGCTGATTTGAAGTTTCTGGACGATCCCCAAAAAACATATGGGGAAACAGAGAAAATTTATATGGCAAGCCGTGATGAATTTAAATCAGATTATGAAAATGTCTATAATTGGATGAGCAATTGGGAATTAACGGACGAGCAACTCGGTGACTTAATGGTTTCGGTCCAAGAAAATGAGGATGCACCAATTAAAGGCGCTGAAAAATGGATAGAAAACAACCAAGACGTTGTTGACGAATGGATGAACTAACATAAAAAATAAAACACACTAATACTTTTCAAAGTTCTAACGCTAGCTGCTTATCCCCGAGTTTGCATCACTCGAAAACTCAGGGATTCAGCTAGCATTTTTTATATCATTCGACAAAAATCGGGTCGTGACAGGCACTGCTTTGAGTATGGTTAGTATGCCATTTCATAATCGCCGTTTTGATACACATTATATTTTCCAACAGTTCCGGAGCCGCCCTCTTCTCTCATCGACTTAGACACTAAGCTGATGATATAATACTTGCCCTTTTTATCTGTCTTTGGAGATCTATCATCAGGGATGAATTCTGTGTCACTCATATTGACCTCATCGTTCTCATCAAGTTTCGTTTTCAGATGGTCAATCGCTTCAGCCATACGCGTTATCTTCGCATTGTCATGATCGCCCTTCGTGAACTTATCATTAGAACTTGCATTTTCACTATTATTTCCGTTAACGGTATTAGTCTGATCTGTATCGGAAGAAGGATCGTTTTGCTCACTGTCAGGCGATCCATGCACGTCTTTGCTATCAGATTCATCCTGATTTGCTGCAGCGTCAGCATTGTTATCTGCATGACGGTTATCATCTATCACGTCTTCCTGATCGTTTTCATCGGGTTGATCTGACGCACTTGAGGAATCATCGCTGCATGCAGATAGTAATAGTAGTGTAAAAGCAACAGCTAGAATCGTAACTAAATATCTTTTCTTCATTATAAATGGACCCCTTTTCAAGCATTCTTTATTGGTTAGCCAGAGAAATGATTATCATTAGAATGGTAAACTCTGGTTAATCCCCTCTCACTTTAACATCTCACGTTTAAATAAAGCTAACTTCCAGTAAAATGGCTACCCTCTCCGGCGACAGCATCCGCCAGAAAACGACAAAAACCGGGTCGTGCCAGGCACCCAGGAACAGCCCCCAGGAACAGCCGCGCCATCTACAATTCCACTGCGGTCGCGTCATGCACTTCTGTCAGTTCCTTCAGCTGGTTCAGTTCGTGCTGTTTCAGTGGTTTGTCGATCACAAGCATCATGATCGCTTCGCCGCCGATTTCTGTACGCCCCACTTGCATGGTGGCAATATTAACCTGATTGTCAGCCAGAAGCCCGCCGACGCGCCCGATGGCTCCCGGCTGATCGTTATGGCGGATGAAGACCATATGCCCCTGTGGCGAAAGATCCATGCTGTAATGGTCTATTTTGACAATGCGTGCCCCGAGTCCACGCAGCAATGTTCCTGCCACTTGACGTATACTGGATTTGGTTTTAATTTCTGCTGTTAACAGGTCGGTAAATCCGTTGGTTGCGGATGTTTTTTGCTCGTGAATGGTAATTCCCTTTTTTTCGGCTAAAAATGCTGCATTCACATCATTAACGCGATTGCCCAAATGCCGTTTCAACAGGCCCTTAACCGTATTCCTTGTTAAAGGGGTGACGTCCATTTCCGCCAATTCCCCTGCATAGTAAACATGTATTTCCTCGACAGCATCCTGTTCCAGGTACGCCAGAAATGTTCCAAGCTTTGCAGCCAGATCAAAGTACGGGGCAATCTGATTCATGATGTCTTGTGGGACAGATGGCATGTTAACGGCGTTTTGCGTGACCCCGCCGCGTAAAATCGTTACAACATCATTACTGACATCAATGGCTACATTTCGTTGTGCTTCAACCGTGCTGGCTCCCAGATGCGGGGTTGCGATAACTTCTGGCAGTTCAAGTAATTTATGGTCATAAACCGGCTCTTCCTCGAACACATCCAGCCCTGCTCCGGCGACTTTTTGATTGATAATAGCTTCATATAAAGCATCCTCATCAATAATACCGCCACGCGCACAGTTAACAATCCGCACACCATCCTTCATCTGTTCGAATGCTTCCTTATTAATAATGTGTTTTGTCTCGTTTAATAACGGGGTGTGAGCGGTAATAAAGTCTGCTGCCTGCAGCACGTCAGCCACTGATCCGCTCCTGATTCCCAGGTTATCGGCCTGTTCCGCCGTTAAAAAGGGATCATAAGCAATCACGTTCATGCGCTGCCCTTGGGCACGTGCTGCCACCTCAGCACCGACGCGGCCAAGTCCAACAATCCCCAGTGTTTTGCCTTTCATTTCCACACCAACGTAGGCTTTCCTGTCCCAGCGGTTTTGCTTCAACGCAGCATCAGCCTGTGGGATATTCCGGGCTAGAGACGCGAGCATCGCCATCGTATGCTCGGCCGCTGAATTCGTGTTGCCATCCGGCGCATTCACAACCATAATGCCGTATTCTGTTGCTGCTTCCAGATCAATATTATCGACACCGACACCCGCTCGCCCAATCACCTTTAAACGATGAGCATTCTCTATCAGTTCCCGCGTTACTTTGGTCTGACTTCGAACCAGTAATGCATCATAATCGGTCAGGCGCTCGTGGAGCTGCTCGTTTGTCAGATCGGTTTCTTGCACAACCTCCATATCGTCCGCTTCCTGCAATGGATAAATACCATCTTCGCTTAATGGATCACTGATAAATACGCGATATGTCATGCCAACTCACGCTCCCGCTGCAAATAAATTTCCTGTGCTGCTGCGACGCCACTTCCCAGCACAACTGACTTTCCCACTAGCTGCAATCCAAGTTCCAAGAGCCCTGCCATCTGTAAAATATCCTTCGGTGCACAATAGCCCATATGGCCAACACGAATAAGTTTATTCTTTAAATGCTGCTGACCTCCCGCTAACTCGAGGCCAAATTTTTGTTTAACCTGGGCACGCAGCGATTCAGCGTTGACATCTTTCGGCTGAATCGCCGTAACGGTTGGGGAGGCATCCTGATCCTTGGTTAATAAGGGAACATCTAAGGCTTTCATGGCCGCGCGCAGCATTTTTGCCATTGTTTCATGCCGCTCATAAACACGGTTCAGCCCTTCTTCCTCCATGAGGGTCAGCGACGCTTCCAATCCAAACAACAAAGACAAACCAGGCGTAAACGGGGTAGCATGACTCGCCAACTGTTCCCGGTACTGGCGCAAATCAAGGTAAAATCTTGCTTGTTTGTTTGCCTCAATCGTGTGCCATGCCCGCTGGCTTGCAGCAATAAAGGTTAAGCCTGGCGGCAGCATCAGCGCTTTTTGCGATCCTGTTACAAGGAGGTCGATTCCCCATGCATCCATTTGTGTGGTGACACCACCGATACAGGAAACACCATCCACAATCACCAACGCATCAGACTGGTCACGTACCACTTTGCTGATCGACTGAACCGGGTTTAACACACCAGTCGATGTCTCACAATAAGTGAGAAAGACAGCCTTCAGATGCGGGTGCTGCTGCAAAAAAGCTTTGATCTGATCAGGGTCTGCTGCCTGACCCCACGTAAATTCAAGCCGGTGTGTGCGTAAGTGATAGGTCTCGCAAATGGTAGCCAATCGGTCACCGAATGCGCCAGTTACGACAACCAGCACCTCATCTCCTTCTGCAGCCAAATTGACAACCGCTGCTTCCAGCCCGCTTGTGCCGCTGCCGGTCATCAGCATAACGTCTTCCTCCGTACCAAATACGGACTTTAGCTTGGGTTGAATCCGCCCCAGAAGCTCCTTTGTCTCCCCACTTCTGTGTCCGATCATCGGCTGGTTCATGGCACGCTGGATACTTGGCGGGATCGGTGTCGGTCCTGGTGTACGAAGTAATTTAGAATCTTGCAGCATCGTCTTTCTCTCCTTTCACGATAGATTTGAATCGTTTTCCAATGATATGAAATCGTTTCATAAAAAACCTTTCGCCTCTTCTCGTACGAAGGGGCGAAAGGTTAGCGTTTTCGCGGTACCACCCTGTTTTGCCGGCCAAGTGGCGGCCAGCCTTCATTGGTCCTCATGCATAACGGGCACATGCCGAACGGGCCTACATATTATCGACCCATTTATTCCGAAGTGCTGTCCATTGCCCAATCCACTGGTTCACACCACCCACCAGCTCTCTGAGGGATTAAAACAAATGCACCTGTCTTCTTCCTTATAGTTAGCTATTTTAAGTATGTTTGATTTTTCTTATAATAAACCAAATCAACGGATAATGTCAACAGCCTGCCTGTATCACGCTTACTCGCCAGCATTCGACAAAAACCGGGTCGTGACAGGCACCAAAAAAAGCCGTTTTGTTATCCGGCTGTTTCGATGCCTTCCAGCCATTTATCTTTTAAGTCTGGATGCTCAGCAATAAAGTCTTTCGCTGCTTCTTCCTCACTTACATCATTCTTAATAGCCTGCATAATATCCTGGGTATCTTTCTGAGATATTTCGAATTGACTCAGGAATTTATAAGCTGCAGGGTGATTTTCTTCAAAATCTTTGCCCGCAATTGCAAAAACATCATCTGGTTTGCCAAATTTCTCTTTCGGGTCATCTAACTTCTTCAAATCATATTCATTATACGTCCAATGAGGCTCCCATAGCGTAACAACAATAGGATCTTCGTTGTTAATGGCATCGCCTAAAGCAGCAGACATCGCGCCTCCTGAACTCTCTGTCAGGTTCCAATCGTCATCCAGACCATAGCCAGGCATAACGTCTTCATTCATTATTTTCATTTCACCTGCACCTGGACTTATGCCCGTAATCTCCCAGTCCAGTTTTTCGCCAATATCATCAGTATTATCGGCTAAATCTTTGATAGAATTAATATCTTCCATATAAGCTGGTACGGTTAAACTGAGTTCGACATTCTCTGTCACCGTGTTAATTTTTTCAAGATTATCACCGTATTCTTCCCAATAACTTTCATGTGTGGTTGGCAGCCAGCCACCAACGATAGCATCATTGCTGCCTTCATTTAAACCAGTATATTCAACACCAACATCGGTTTGATTAATATCAACGTCATACCCTATTTCTTCCAGTAATAATTTTGCGACATAGGTGTTGGAGGTATTGGAGACATAGCTATCCACGCCTAATGTGAGCTTTTTTCCGCCGAGTTCCATGCCACCTTCATCAGCTGCATCAGATGTGGAATTGCCACTGTTATCATCACTTCCACACGCTCCAAGGAACATTAAAAGCAGGATGGCTATCATCGCTGTGATATAAGATTGTTTCTTCATGTCTTTCCGTCACTCCTTCTGTTATGTTTGAGCAAGCATGATAAAAAAATAATGAATTTTGCTAATTAAACGATGTTGTTTAACACTATAACACAAAGAAACAAAAATCCATAAACGTGTATTTGAAGGTTTTTCCGAGAAAACCATAGCATTTTTATAATTATTTTACATAAAACAATAGTTATCCAGAAATTCAAGGAATATAGCAATCATTTGCATCATTTTATGGGTTTTGATTTTAGAAAAGATATGTGCCGAAACAAAACGTCGGATGTATGGTCAGATACCATCTGTACCCTTCCTGCGTGACATGACTATCACCATGTTTACATTAACTGTAAACAATTTCTCAAGTCTTACGTTTTGATAAACCAATTGTTTAGTTTATAATGATTTGGTCGCGGATTTGAAAAGGTGAAATAGCTAGAATGGCTAATCGCTCTTCTGATAATAAATACGAGGAGGCATTACAGTAATGGATAAAAAGTTCGAACCACTATTTGAAAACGTAACATTACCCAATAAAGCTGAATTAAGGAATAAATTTGTCTTAGCACCACTCACGCATACATCTTCTAACGACGATGGCACCATTTCTGATGTGGAAATTAACTATATGGAACAACGCTCGACAGATGTCGGATTAGCGATTACGGCAGCCAGTTATGTGACTGATTTAGGAAAGTCATTCCCAGGCCACCCTTCCGTTTCGCGTGATTCAGATCTGGATGGATTAAAACGATTGGCTGCTGCAATGAAGAAAAATGGCGCCAAAGCAATTGCCCAAATCCATCATGGCGGGGCTCAGGCATTGCCGCGTCTAACATCAAGCGGCGAGGCTGCAGCTCCAAGCCCTATCACCTTAAAAAGCTTCGATGAAAGTGAAGAACATTATGCCCGGCAAATCACGCAAGACGAAATTGAAGAAACGATTACGGCATTTGGCGAGGCGACGCGCAGAGCGATCGAAGCAGGATTTGATGGTGTCGAAATCCACGGAGCCAATCACTATATCATCCAGCAGTTTGTGTCACCCCACTATAATCGCCGTGATGATGAATGGGGAGAAGATCGATTAAAATTCCCTATGAGAGTGGTCGATGAGGTGGTTAATGCGGTTAAAACGCATACTGATGATTCGTTCATCATTGGCTACAGATTCTCACCAGAAGAAGCCGAAAATCCGGGTATCACGATGGAAATCACGGAAGACCTGGTCAAACATTTAGTTGAAAAACCACTGGATTATTTACATGTTTCATTAATGGACGTGCACGCTAAAACGCGTGTCGGCAAGTATCAGGGTGAAGAGCGCATTAAACTGCTTCACGAGTGGATTGATGGCCGTATGCCATTACTTGGTATCGGATCCATATTCACGCCTGAGCAGGCATTAGAGGCTGTCGAGACAGGAAATATTGAACTTTTGGCATTAGGCAGGGAGATCCTGTTAGATCATAATTTCGTTAATAAAATCGAAAATGATGCAACGGACACCATCATTTCAAAATTCGATCCGTATCGAGAAGATAAGCATGATTTACCACCTAATTTATGGGACGCATTTAATGACGGCTTCTATCCATTGCCTAGAACGGATGGTAAGTAAGTATTTAATTCAATAGCCCGGATTGAACATCAAAGCCGTTGTGTAAACGCAATGGCTTTGATGTTTTTTGATTAAATGGTACGTTTGTTTAATATAATAGGCTAAGCATGATATATTACAGTTCCTTTCGTACCGAATCTATTGCCCGCTTTAACTCGTCTGGCTTTTGAGTGCCGATGACCAGTTTACTATAATTGAAGCTTAACTCTATACCCTCTTTTCCAATCAGATTATAAGCTTTTTCATTCTCAAAATTAAATCGCAATCCCCAACCGCCAAACCGTTTGAGAGGGCTATACGTCATACGTTGATAATCACGTATATCTTTGAAAAGGTACTTCCTGTAATGAATATGAAAAGGAACAAAACGTATATAAACGCCATCATGATGGACTTCAACAACGAGTTTTAATACGCCTAGCATGATCACTGGAAAAGCAATGCCAAAAAGGACCCAAAGGATAATCGTCACCACGTCTGGAGCAGGGTTATTTCCTATTGGCACACCAAACACAATCTGCTGAATAAACCAGTACCACATTAAAACAGCTACCGCTAAAATTAATCCCCAATACCAAATTTGCCGCGGCCGCTGGACTTCCCGGTACACCATCTCATTATTTTCATCCATTTAAACACGTCCCTTTTGTTAACATTTGCTCAGAAGCAGTCACTTAATCGATGTTCTCTATTCAATTAGCAGGCTTCATCAAATCTCCATTCCTGAAGCAAGGCGTTCTTTCAATTTTGTCATTCTATCCTCGTCTGCATAGGTGTCAAAGAACGGCGTATTAATCGAGTCATGTATCGATTGTTTGATGATAGATGCATCACGCGGTACATTCGTCCCCAAATCTAAATCTTCCAGCCATTCTTGCAATAGATAAAAATAATCATCACTTCGTAACGCCAAAGGAAAAAGATCATGAATACATCCATCCACAAATTTTTCGAGATAAGTGTACATCAAATCACTATTTCCCTGTGAGGCGGCACGTTGTGCTACGCTATAATAAAATTGCAAACATGTATTGGGATGGAGCCACCGCAGGGAATACAGTTCAATAAGCCCTTCTATTCGATCTATCGTTTCATTAAAAATGGGCAGATCAGACGAGACGAGCTGTAAGTAATTTGGACTGCTTCCAACAACTTCAATAATATTCTGATACATCATCACTTGAATGACCCGCTTTGCTTGTGTCTGGTTATCAAGTTGTTCATAGGCAGTAGCCAGTAATACTTCATCCCCCATTTTTGGTTGGTTAACCGCCTCCAATAAATTCAATGCTGTTTCAGGGTTAGCCTTTATAAGAGCAATAGATGCCTGCAGATAATTGATTTGCTTCGTTATCCAGATATCGTCGCTTAATTTACGGCCGTGTTCTAACCATTCATCTGCAGCATTAAGTATGCTAGCGCTATGTTCACTCAACATATGATGATTCAACATCAGAATACTCATTTGCAGCAAGAAGTTGCTGTCATGATAAAAACGTTTGACTTGTTCTTCAACATCGGCATGCACTTGGTCAAAGGGTTCTTGACTGAATCGATAAGTGAATGCAGCATACTGACTTCGTATGTCTTCTTTTGATAACTGCCGTTCATAGCCCAATAGATCATCTACCGTGATATTAAAATAAGCAGCCAGCTTCGGCAGTAAGAAAATATCAGGCTAACCTTTATTTTTTCCATTTGGAAACAGTTGCTTTGGATACTTGGCAATGTTCAGCTAATCTATCCTGTGTCACTTGAAGACGTTTCCGCTCCCTCGAAATAATTGTTCCAATCTGCAACATTTCACTATCCCCCCTTTAACTCTTATTGTATAGTTAAATATAAGTTGACTCAATCAACCATTCAGATACTTTTAAATGATGAAATTAACTCAAAGTTGATTAAGTGATTGATTATAAAACAGGATATTATGTCATCTTATACTTCGACATTATTACCCGGGAAATAACATGAATCACAGTCGTTTTGTAGCAATCGACGCAATCAGCGCTTCGTTGAGGTTCAGCGACAATCATTTCTTGTTTAGATTTTAAATGCTTTTTCAGTCAAGAAGACTAGCGTTCAACAAAATCTGGGCCGTGCCAGGCACCTTAAAAAACGGCTGCTTCACCTCAAAACAGCCGTTAATCCGTCTACTTTACGATGACCGTTGTGATTCGCCGCAATAATAGGAATGAGATACCATAAAACAGCAACCCCATACCAAACAGCTGATAAAAGAATGTCATTTCAATATCGGCAAATAAATCAATTATAAAATCAATGAGCCAGCCCTGGGCAATGCCCAATAACATAATAACCACCAGAGCTCCCAGAACACTTCCTGCACCTGCTAAACCATATTTGTAAAACAAGAGACCCAGGACAAACATGATCACAAAAAAGAAAAACATGATCGACGTATCCATAACAATTCGTGTGTACCATGTGTTATTTAGAAAATATGCCGGATGGAGAAATGAAAACAGCTCAATCCCGGCTGTCTTCATGAATGCCATAACAAGCTCCTGCAGGATACTGGCAGCAACAGCCATCAAAAATGAGAGCGCCAGATAAAACACCCCTGTGCTAACAAACAAATTCTTGCGTGTCGCCCCCATCTTGATGGAAAAAGGCACGAATTCCTTCACGCTCACAAAACCAAAAATAGCGCAATAAACATACATCGGCCCAGTTAAGGATACCGTAAACATCCCATCGCCGTTATCAACACGAGCCAGAAAGTAAGTGATGACCAGAGATATTACTAAGATTGCCAGTAAAATCGTGTAGAAAATGGCCAGCGACCTGCGAATGTCCGTTCCAAAAAAGTAAAGCAGTCCCTTTATTTGTCGTCTCATTTATTGCGCCTCCTTTTCCTCGGTTAAATAAATCATTAATTTCTGAATAGGAATACTTTCAACAGAAAGACCTGTTGCTTTAGCCTGCTCCATACTTCCGTAAACATAGGCGGTCATCACTCCAGTAAATGCCTCGCTATGGATGATTTCTTTATCCTGGATAAATGCCTCAACATCCTCGGCAGATCCGGAAACAGCATAAGCACGATGCCGCAATTGCTCAGCCTCTTCTTTTAACACCAGTTTGCCATTCTGTAAAATCAGCACGTCCTCAAACATCAGACTGACTTCATCAATCAAATGTGTCGATAAGATGATCGTTCGCTTCTCAGACTCATATTCGTCCAGTAATTGATCGTAAAATGTCTTACGTGCAGCTGCATCAAGCCCAATATAGGGTTCATCAAAAATCGTAATAGGTGCCTTGCTTGCCAAACCGACGATAATACCAAGAGCTGAGGCCATTCCCTTAGACAATGCTTTGACCTTGGCATCCGGATCCAGCTGATATTTGCGAATCAGTTCATCAGCCAATGCCTGATCCCATGTGGGGTAAAAATAAGCGTAAATCTGCAGGACATTTTTAACTTTTAACTCAGCTTTAAAGTTATTAGTTTCCTGGATTAAACAAATCGATTCTGTCAGACGCTGATTATCAAACGGATTGGCGCCATTAATACGAATAGCCCCTTCAGACGCTAAAATATGCCCAGCTAATATTTCCATAAATGTTGTCTTACCTGCGCCATTTCGTCCCAGCAGCCCAATAATTTTTGGCTCCGTCAGGGTGAATGACAAATCGTCCAGCACCTTCTTGTTTTTATAGGTTTTCGATAGATGGTTTACATCAATTTTCATGACTCGGCATCCTCCCTCTTAATCATTTCCAGTAACTCATCCTGGCTGATGTACAATTTCCTGGCTTCACGTTTTAATGGCACTACATAATGGTCATAAAATGTCTGCTTCCGTTTCCTGACGAGAATCGTTTCTGCATCTTCCGTCACAAACATGCCGACACCCCTCCGCTTCACTAAAATACCTTCATCCACGAGCTCATTGATCCCCTTCGCCGCTGTCGCTGGATTGATTTGATAGTGTTTAGCAAATTCATTCGTAGACGGAATACGTTCACCCGGTTTGACCGTGCCATTAATGATTGAATCCTCCAGCTGTTCCTTAATCTGCAGGAAGATGGGACTGTTTTCATCCAATTGAAACGTCATGTTTAAGCTCCTTGCGTTCTTTGTTAACTACTTATGTGGTTAACTATATAACTAATTAAGTATAATGTCAAAATCGTTTGAAATTACTGATATATCTTAGAACAAAAGCACACTAAAAAACCTGCTTTTTTCAAGCAGGATCTATTTCGCCGGCTCAAAGTATTTAATCAAACTAGTTGAACCCGGTATGCTAATCTAATGGAATATTTAATCATATTAACCTTGCTGAACTCAAATGCCGTTTGATTGCTTGTTCCAGGTGGACCCATTCCAAAAACCAGTCTGTCTTCTTGCCAATAGCATTCGACAAAATCCGGGTCGTGCCAGGCACCTAAATCTGCGGATAAAATCTTAAAAGAAAACCCCGCGATATGAATCGCAGGGTTGTTTAACAAAGCATTATGTCATTTCTATTTCACACCGTTAGAGAGCTTTCCGATTTGCTCGACTTCCACAACAACAGTATCGCCCGCCTTCATAGGACGGCTTCCAGCAGGTGAACCAGTAGCCAAAACATCACCTGGTTCCAATGTCATGATCTGTGAAATCCAACTGATGAGAAAAGGAATGGAGAGTGACATCTGATTCGTATTGCCCTTTTGAACGACATCACCATTTAATGTCGTGACGATCCCTAAATTAGTGGGATCAATGCCTTTAACGATATACGTTCCTATAGGTCCAAACGTATCAAAACCCTTGCCACGCGTGAACTGAGGGTCGGTTTGTGTAAGATCCCGTGCTGTCACATCATTAAATATGGTATAGCCGAAAACATGCGTCAATGCGTCCGCTTCTGTTATATCTTTGCCTCTTTTTCCAATAACAATGGCCACCTCTCCCTCCATTTCCACCTGCGTGGTTAAATCCTTGGAAGGAAGCATGATCGTTTCCTGATCAGCAATCATAGAAGATGGCGGTTTAAAAAACAGAAAAGGCTCATCCAGATCAGCCTCTCCCCCAGTCTCTTCGGCATGTTCCGAATACGTCCACCCAAAATTAATAAGTTTTGACGGTTCGACGGGCTCCAGAATCGTCACATTTTCATACTTAACGCTGGTCCCATCGTAATTTAAGTCATCGTTTACAATATCCGTAAAATCACTCGTCAGTTGTTCAATGTCGCCATTTTCGAGAATACCATAGTACACTTGTCCGTTATGCTGCTGATAACGAACAATCCGCTGCGTTTCTTCCGTTGTTTGCATGTTAACACCAGTCCTATAACGTTAGCTTCATTTTATCTTCTGTCATTTTTGGTTTTTCATTCGGCATTTAAATACTTCTGCTGACTCATGCTTTTTCTGCCGTAAGTTATCCGATGAACTTGAAAGCGTTTCTACAGCATTATGTTATCACATTGAAAATTACACGGCTAGTCATGACGCCTGGAATTTTTTTAAATTATGACGGATTGCTTTTTCATTGTTATTGGAACTGGTTTATATGGAGGGGATGGAGAGGAAGCAAAGTGGTATGCACTGAATGGAGAAGTCTCTTTCGGCAGTGCTGCTAGCTGAATTCAGCGCAATATGGGGGTTAATTATTCTTTTTAACTTGTTCACTTATGGTGTCTAATTTCTTTTCAATTCTATCCAATTGTTTAGATCACTTTGAACGTGAGTGAAAAGCTGACACGATAAGGACAATAATCACTATAAAAGCAATTAGAAACGCTAACTGGGATATCATATCTTCCAGATGCCATCCTCCAATAGCAGCCAAAATATAAATAATAAATACCTCCTTTTCGCTCAACTAAATGACTCTGTTTGTCGCAATATAATTCTAATTAAAGCAGTTAAAAATTCTTATTGTGTCTCTTTATTTTAACATGTAAAAACTGAAAGTAACCACTATTGGTGGAGTAAAACATTTTGTTAATTGTACAAATTTTAATATTAACTATCAAAAGACACACTAATTCACACCAAAATTCACAAATGCTTTAGCATACTAATGAACAGCAAAATAACATAGCAACAATAAATAGTGTCACTACGTTAAAAATGCCGCAGCATTGTTCTATTTAATTGTCTGGATTAAAATCAACTAAATCCGCTTTGTCTGCGTTTTCATGGAATTTCTTTTGATTGGATGAGTACTCATATACCCTGAGTTTATAATGTTCCAGGTCTTTTTCCGATAAATTGTCTGCCAAATAATTTTTGACTTTGTTTTTATCTCCCTTATCAAATACAGTCACCGTCATGACAGTATGATCATCATCGAATTGTGTACTTTGAATACTATACTGGTCCCATAATGAATCAACCACATCTTCTGTACTGTATGAGTCTTTCTGTACAAAAACCAGGAGCACAAATGCAGCAACAGCCCCTGCTGAAATGAGAAGAGCTGACTTGCTTTTTAGACCCATGTTTTAATTCTCCTAACCGTAAGATTCCGTTCCCTTGTCAGTCTTATGGGAAAAGCTTCTCCCCTTTTTTCGATGAAATCTATAAGCCCTGTGCCTTATATTGAATGTCTTTTTAGATCTGGGGTACGTATGATTGACGTCCAAACCAATGGTAACGATTTCTCGATACCCACATGTACAAAGGCGACAGGATTCGATCGATGTAAGGCAAATAGAATAGCCAGCTTACAGGAAATGTTACTGGCAAGAGCGTTAATATTTTTCGTATGGTATAAAAACCCTCGTATATCCTACCTTTGGATGAAAGCATCTGAATGCGGTCATAGATATCCCGGTTTTTCAAAAAGCTATAGTCATTGTTATTTTCGGCGTCCTGAACGGGAATCCATCGAATCCGCCGAAACCAGTCCAGCTTACCAACCACCCACTTCACACTTGAGCATAAAGGACATCTGGCATCGTAAAAAACGGTATGTTTCATTTGGAAATATCTCCTTAACAGCTTTTTTCGCTCAGTTTAGTACGGACTATTTAAACAAGTTTCCCTATTCGTTTCGTGCTTAAATATGCCAGCATTCGACAAAAACCGGGCCGTGCCAGGCACCGCTCAGTCTGTTGTGTCTTTCCAGCCTTTTTCAAATAACATTTCGGCTGGCCATGTATAAGCAGTTAGGCCGCCATCGCCGGTAATGATCTCGCCTGTCACAAACGAACTGTCACTTGATGCGAGAAACAGAGCGATGCTCGCCATTTCTTCCGGTTTGCCTAACCGTCCCATTGGCGTGACCCATTTCTGGGCATCGCGGAATGTCTTGCCACCCTCATTTTCTTCCGTTCCTGCCATTTTATCGACGAGCGGTGTTTCAATGGTTCCGGGGGCGATAGCATTGGCACGAATGCCTTGACGTGCATAATCAAAGGCCGTCGCTTTCGTCAGGTTGTTCACCCCGCCTTTCGCAGCATTGTAACCGACACGTTCGAAGTCAGCTTCCGAGCCGGACATGGAGGACGTATTGATAATAGAGCCGCCCCTATCCAGCATTAGCGGAATCATATACTTGCTCATCAAAAACGTGCCGCGCAAATCAATATTTATAATAGCATCAAACGCCTCGACAGGATATTCGTGAACTTTTCCGCCATCACGGTCAATACCGGCATTATTAAACAAAACATCAATTCTTGCGTGCTTCTGCTTGACTTTTTCCGTCAATGCTTTAACACTTTCCTCTTCGGAAACATCCACATAATATGCTTCCGCCTCACCACCGGAGTCACGTATTTCCTGTGCTGTTTTTTGAACCGTCTCCTCATCTCGATCAGCACAGAGTACCATTGCCCCTTCATCAGCAAACCGCTTGGCACTCGCACGCCCGATACCTGTCGCCGCACCCGAGATAACGCATACATATTGATCAAGTCTCTTCATCGTCAGGCCCCTTTCGTAATCAGTACTCATTAGTCTTTACCACATCGCAAAAATCATCAAACAAAGGACCATTGCTGGCAAACTCATGATTTATGAGACTCTAAATGATTGGAGACTTTGTAAATGATGCTGCCAAATAGAAACATTGCAGGCGTTAACGAAAGGATAGTAGCGATTATCAGGCTGATCGTCTTGATAACGCCTGTTAAATGCAGCATATCGTTAATAATATAGTTCCCTAATTGAATTAAGCCAAACGCAACAGCCACTGATACCACTAATGCAAATAAGATTAAAGCGGCTTGCGAGAATGACAGCTTCCCTAGTTTTTTAATGCTGCCATCACTGATTGAAAAACTTATATAAGATAATGCAAGTAACAATGAATACAAGCCTGAATAGCCCATGATGATCCAGAAAACGCCTATTGCTATAAGAAACATCCAGCCGGCTGTATTAAACAGCTTTTGACTCACTTTAATGTTCACCTTTCCAGTCCTTTCTTAATCTGTTTTGAGAACGTTTGAGGCTTCAATAACCCATTTGATCTAATCCGATTGCTATAATAATCATAATCGCACCAATGCCAGCTAAGATACCTGAGACTATCCCAGCTGCAGCCCCGAACCACGGGGTAACGATAGCTGCCAGTATGGCTATAACGCCAATCATAATCAAGAGCACACCAACCCTGTTTCCCAGCCTTGTTTTATTAACCGGCTCCCACATTTGCGTGACATCTGCAAGAAAGGAAAATACCTTTTTTGCCTGGACCATATAGCCGGCCCAAATTAAAAATGCACCTATAAGTATACCAATAAATAAATTCATATTTGCTTTCACTCCCATTTTACTGCTAATCAATATGGTTATAAATACCAACTTTATTTTAACATAATTCAAACATTTTGTATTAAAAGCTAAAAAGTTCTTCAGTCATAACAAATAAAGTATAATAGACTGGCTTCGCATGAGGGATCTGGCAGCACTGCCGATCTGCCGTTAGTCTTCGATTGGGAGACTTCCCAGGGAGGGAGGCGCTTGCCGATGGACATTGTTAGTGCGCTAACGCTGATGATATCCTTCGGGATGCTGATAGCGTTTATCGTTTCTAATAATAACCATAAAAAATAACCCCTCATGCACTCTAACAGGTAAGTGAGGGATTATTGTCCTGAGCTGCCAACCCCTCTTGTGGGGTTCAGTTTATAATGACCGTTCCATGTAACCGCATGGGTGGTCTTTTTTAGTGTATGCTCTTCTATATATAGAATACGCCATTTTGGATAGCAAGTAAACATCCAAAACCGTGCCATAGCGGAGGTTAAACGTTGCCGATTTATGAATGTCATGCGTCTATTTTACTGATTGACCATAAATCATTCAGGCTTTTAACTGTTTCAAGTTAAACCAATAGATAATACAACAGCTATAAAAATAAAAGCGCAATAACCTTTTAAAATTTTTCACATAGCAAGTTCTACTAAACACGACATCTTTCGTTAAATGAATATGTTTCGACGGATACCAACAATAGCATTACCCGAACACAGCCCTCTATTTCATACCGTATCCAAAAAGTTCTGAAAGGCTGTGTCTGGATTTTCTGCATTATATTCCTTCAAGAAAGATGAATAGTCACCAGTAAATGCGATCCTTCCTTCATGCAGAAAATTCATTTGGCAAGACGTATGGGCCAGCTCATGCAAAATATGGGTAGACATCAGAACATGACTCTTTTCCTGGGCAGCCAAATGTTCGAGTGAACGCATAACCATGGATCTCATAGCGGGATCCAGATCTGTTGTGGGTTCATCAAATATGTAAAGTTTCCTATCAAGCGCGGCGATCGCTCTGATCATTATCCACCTGCGTTCACCGCCGGACATATCACCAAACTTTGTATTCCGCAACCGGACCATCATGTCAAGCTCTCTCGGAAACAATTGATCCAAAAACTTCTTTTCCAGACTTCGAAAGGGTTCGCGGGGATTATCAGATTTCAGAATAAGCCGCAGAAGATCTTTTCCTTGTACATAAGATGATAAAGAATTTCCCTGAAGTTGATAGACAATCTCGTTCTTTTGAAATGGACTTTTAAAATCTGAAACATCATGCAAACCACTAATGATATCCAGAAGCGTTGTTTTACCAGCTCCGTTTGTGCCAATAAGCACATTCAATTTGCCTGGATGTAACGTTAAAGCTGCATTATCCAACAGTGGTTCCTTCTGTTGTTTATATTGAAAGTTGATCGGCCCTAATTTCATACTTTACCTTCCTTTTTTTGAAATAATGCTCATCTCTTGACAGGATATGCTTCCCACTAAAAGATAAACCGCCAGCGGCAATACAGAAAAACCGATGAGGATACTTCCAGCACCGCTCAGCATGCTGTGGATCGATTCAGCGCTTGTGACAATAACTTGAGCAGGATTCAGGAAGTCGTTCAAATAAACAAAATAATCCATAACTGTGCCGGTATCAATCTTTAACCCTATCAAACTTACCAAAAACAGGACTATAAAAGTTAGTATCGGACCGATGCTATTGGATCTTATCGGCATTGCAGCAATAAGTACAATGAAAAAATAAATTGGAATGACTACCGGAATAAGTATTAGCAAACTAGTGACGAGCAAGCTGGCTATCGGCTGCTCTTGAAACAGACCGATGAAGACCGTAAATAATATTAGATTCACCCACAAAAAAAGACACTGGGACAGAATTCTGCCAAGTATGATAGGGAATTTGCTTCCGGTTATATACGTATACATTTTCAAAAAGTTTTGATCCCGCATAAAGAGTAAATCGATTCCGATACCTTGAATACCGGTTATGAGAATGATATAACTCCAGTAAAATAAAACGTCATAACTAAAAGCTTCATAAGTCATGTTGGTTCGTTCATTGAAATCATTTATGATAAGAAAAATAATAGGAGCGCCTAATGACCATATGTAAGAAATTTTATTATAGAAAATTTCTTTATTAAAAATTTTAAAGTACTCAAAGCTTCTAAGAATCGTTGAAATGCCACCCCATACCCAATTACTCAATAAATTCATCCCTTTTTAGTAATATTCGGAAATTATAAAATGCAATATACTTAGTTTAGTATAAAAATCAACGCAAGAAAATAACAAATAATTAATGGACGAAGCCGTGCCAGGTACATGAACAATTCAGAAAAATCATAGTAGTGTATGTACCTGGCACCCTGTGCTCATCACTCTGCAGCCCTTCCATTTCTTTTAATGTTTGCATAATAATGTATGCATAATCAGTGATGGTATTATATTCTATTAGAAATATGTTATTGTAAAGTGCGTGTCATAAGGCTTTCTTAGGGTGGCTCACCCCTTTTATAAAGGGGGGGTGATCGAATATGACAGTTTTTCAGAGCCTGATTCTCATGATTTCTTTTGGAAGTCTGATTGTGGCGATTCTGTCATTTTCAAATAAAAAATAACCACCCTATCTTAGCCTGACAAGCATCTAGGATGGTTATTTATTCCTATCAATGTGAGTCACCCTGTGAAGGGTTGTGACACACGGCCGTCCATGTATCCGCATGGGCGGTCTTTATTATATTATACTCTTCTATATATAGTATACGCCATTTTTTATAGCAAGTAAACATCCAAAACCGTGCCAGGTACATAAAATATTCATAAAAATCACAATAGTGTATGTACCTGGCACCCTTGCCAAACGCGCCTACAACATGCGCTCTAAATAGCGTATCCTGTAAGCATTTTTGGCGGTTTCACCCAGCTGGTCCAGTAAATTGTGGTTGGCATAGGCTCCGAACACGGCGCCAAAACCTGGCACTAACTGCAGCAATTTGATAATATCCATATAATCCCGGTATTCCTGCTGAAACACGTGCCAATCCATATCTAAAAGCCCATTTTTTTGGTTTTCCCAATCGATTATAATCCGGTATGTTTCTCGGCGCTTCTCATCACTCGAAAAAGCAAGCTGGAAGACGTGCAGCAGAAATAGCCGCTCTTCATAACTTTTTGTTTCTACCCCATAGATGCTGGCTGCCTCAAATAAAAATTTCATCTTAATCTGCAGAAGCATCGGAAAGTCTGCAAGGCCTAAGAAGAATCCACCTGTACCTGTCCCAGCACCTTCTGCCGTGGCCGTTCGCCGGTAAGCAGTCAACTTTTCGTCTAAAAGCCGGTCCCTTTCATACAAGGAATGCTCGCTCGGGTAATGACTTGTCGTTGTTAAGTCCGAACCGAACAAGGTGGCTTTCACCATTTGCTTAATGCTTGTTGTAATGATCGCATGTGCTTTATCAGGTATTTTGCTGTTTATTTTATTCTGTGTTTTTTTAGACAGCCGTTTGAACCAGCTGGAACGCCTGAAAATCTTCGTCTCCCATTCGTACAGTTCCTGCTGAACCAATGCTTCATAGTCCATGTTAAAACCTCCAGCATGGGAATCAAAAGACCCTCGCCATAAACCTTCATATTGAAATAAGTTCCGATTAATCTTAGCACACTATCATTAGCAGATGTAATGATCCAGGAAAACGTGACATCTTATTTTTGATTGCTGTCTTTGTTAATTGTTGCGAACTAATCCGGATCGTGCCAGACACCAGCTATCTGGGTAATCCCACTCTCCCAGTCCTTCGCTGAATATGGTAAAATGGATAGAAATTGGATGCGTTTAGAAAGGTTGGCTATTATGGCAACGAATACAAACAACAATACCAAGCGAGGCTTATGGGGATGGCTCGCAGTCATCGGGGTGTTTCTTGCGGCGAAACTGAAATGGGTGCTTGCGCTGTTTAAAATCGGCAAGTTTGCAACGCTTGCGTCGATGTTCGTTTCATTGGGCGGATATGCTCTGTTTTTTGGCTGGAAGTTCGCGTTCGCTATCGTCTATCTTATTTTTGTCCACGAAATGGGGCATCTCATTGCGGCCAAGCTGCGGAACATTCCGACCAGTCCGGCCGTTTTCATTCCGTTTTTGGGCGCCGCTATCGGCATCGATCCGAAAAAAATCAAGGATGCGGAAACGGAATTTTTTGTGGCGTATGGAGGCCCGCTGGCGGGATTCATTTCTATTATGCCAGCCGTCGCCCTGTATTTGATGACACAAGAGCCTTACTGGGGCCTGGTCATACAGCTCGGTGCGCTTATTAATCTGTTTAATCTCTTTCCTGTTTCACCGCTTGACGGCGGACGGATCGTGACCGTTCTGTCAACAAAAATATGGCTTATCGGGCTTTTGGCGATGATTCCAGTTATGTTCCTGTCGCCGGATCCGATTATCATGTTGATTTTCATTTTTGGTATTTTCACATGGTGGGAACGTTATAAAGACAATGCACGCATCGAGATCCTGCGCCATGAAGAAACTGTACGGTCCAAATGGAACGACGCCTTGAAGCGTATCGCTCCGGATGAATCGCAAGACGCGTCGCATGCAGAGCAAGATCCGCTCCAGGCGCGTGCTTTAAAAAACCAAATCGCGAGCAGGCTCGATACCATCAATGCTCACCTTTCGAATGAGTCGGGAAAGGCTATCCCGATCATTCAGGAAACTAAGCGCAATGATCTTAAAAAGCTTCGAACGGAAAAAAACATATTGCAAGGTTTGTTCAGTAACGTCAAAAACTATGAAATGGCCTTTTATGAAAACACGCCGCTTGATAAGGATTTGACTAACGTCATCCGTGAAAACGAAAAAAAGCTGGCGCCAATTCGACAAGAAATCAACCAAGCCAAAGCCTATTACAAAACGTCTACCAGCACAAAAATCCGCGCCTTGTCCCTGTATCTCGGCCTGGCCATTGTATTGGCACTGCTGCTCGTGTACGGGATGAATATATTGGAGGCAAGTAACATTAGACAGTAGATCAGGGGCCTCTCGATTAAGGTGAATCGTTTTTGAAAATTGATATTTGCCAACTTTTCATTGCAAAATAGTCCTATTTGATTTAAAATACAGAAAATAAAAACAATTAAGACGCTCAATGACAATCATTGGAGGCTTGTATCTATGACAACCAAAAACGTTATTATTATAGGTGCGGCGGGGAGAGATTTCCATAACTTTAATACCTATTACCGGGACAATGAAGCATACCGGGTTGTTGCGTTTACAGCAGCACAAATACCCGATATTGACGGGCGCCGGTATCCCCCTGAATTGGCAGGCAGCCTGTATCCGGAAGGCATTCCTATCTATTCGCAGGATCAATTGCCTGACTTGGTTCGGACCTATGAAGTGGATGAGTGCGTGTTCGCCTACAGTGACATTCGCTACGACGATGTGATGAGCATCAGTGCCATGGTGAATGCGGCAGGAGCCGACTTCAAACTGCTCGGCCCGAACAGTACGATGCTCACAAGCCAAAAGCCAGTTATTTCAGTTTGTGCGGTCAGAACCGGAACCGGTAAAAGCCAGACATCACGGAAAATCATCGAAACACTGATGGCGCATGGCTTAAACGTCGTTGCTGTGAGACACCCCATGCCATATGGTGATTTGAACGCCCAGCGTGTTCAGCGATTTGCAACAGTTGACGATTTGAACAAACATCAATGTACGATTGAAGAAATGGAAGAATATGAACCCCATGTCGCAAGAGGCAATATTGTGTATGCCGGCGTGGATTATGAAAAAATATTAAAAGCAGCCGAAAACGACCCGGATGGCTGTGATGTGATTTTATGGGACGGCGGCAATAATGACTTTTCTTTCATTGAGCCAGACCTAGCTGTAACGGTTCTCGATCCGCATCGCCCGGGGCACGAACTGGCCTATTACCCCGGCGAAGTATGTTTAAGAACAGCCGATGTAGCCATTATTAACAAAGTCGACAGTGCGCCAGAAGAATCTGTTCGTACCGTGGAAAACAATATCAAACAAACCAACCCCGGGAGCACGATCATCCAAGCCGAATCTGCCATCACCGTCGATCATCCCGAACGCATCACCGGCAAACGCGTCCTCATCGTGGAAGACGGCCCAACATTGACACACGGCGAAATGAAAATCGGTGCCGGTTCTGTAGCAGCTGAGCGTCTGGAAGCCCAGGAAATCGTCGATCCGCGTCCATTTGCAGCCGGAACTCTGCTAGAGACATTCAAGCAATACCAGCATATCGGCAACGTCCTGCCAGCGATGGGCTACGGCGAGCAACAATTGCAGGACCTTCAAGATACGATCAATAACGCTGACTGCGATGCCGTCATCATCGGCACACCCATCGATCTGACGCGCGTTATAGCGATTGATAAACCATGTACACGCGTGCACTATGATTTAAACGAAGTCAGTGGTCCGAGTTTGGATGATATTTTGGGGGATTTTATAGGATAGGTGATTGTATTTTGGTTAGGCGGAGGTGGAAAAAAGCTTTGGTGATCACCAAAGCTTTTTTCCGTTTTACGGGGTTGTCTCAGGGGTGGATCACCATAGCCGCCACCTGTTGCCATCATTAATTTCAGCACATCACCTTTTTGTAAAACATAGCGCGGATACACACCATGTGGTCCATCTATTTCACTGTTAGCTTTATGGATATTAAACTCGTTTACTGAGCCCTCTAAACTACCATTTGCTCCCCATAATCTATACTTGTTACATCCAAATGTAAGCGTGGCTTCTTGTCCGTCTGTAAGGGCACGGCACGACCTTATAACGCCTTTGCCCCCTATCTTATCACCTTTTCACAATTTTTTATCATCTGCTAGAAATATGTTATTATAAATTGAGTGTCATAAGGTTTTTCTTAGGGTGGCTCACCCCTTTTGTAAAGGGGGTGATCGAATATGACAGTTTTTCAAAGCCTCCTTCTCATGATTTCCTTTGGAAGTCTGATTGTGGCGATACTGTCTTTTTCTAATAAAAAATAACCACCCTATATTAGCCTGACAAGCATTTAGGGTGGTTTTTGCCTATTAAATGTGAGTCACCCTTTGGAGGGTTATGACACGTGACCGTCCATGTATCAGCATGGGCGGTATTTATTATTGTATGTTAATTTATATATAGTATACCTCATTTTCTGCAGAAAATAAACATGTTTGTTTTTCTCGACCTTAGCAGGCACCGAAGTTAAGGGGCTCGGACAAAACGTATTCATTCAGTTCAAAATGCGAACAATGTTGAAGCGACATGACCGCTGAGGGAAAATGCTGCGCTTTCCGGGGAGGCGGCTGGCAAGCCTCCTCGGCCTATTGGCCTGCGGGGTCTTCCCTATGCCTTTGCTCCCCTAGGCGTCTTCGCATTTTCCCTTCGCTCCATTTAGTGACTAAATTAAACCGAACTCATTCACTTTGATAAGCGATATTTGTTCGGGTTTGTTTTGTTGGGCATCGTTTTGTCCCAGCCTCTTCATATATAAACTATGATTTTTTTTAATAGACTAAAATATTTGTGAGCGTAACATAGTTTGTGTAAACGGATATGATGAAATGGTGGTCATAGAAAAAGGAAGACCCTTTCCTGTAGAATAGAGTTAGCCACAAAATACCCACAGGAGGTCTTCCCTATAATTTATAGTTGTATATTTGATCGGATACCGCTATTGTCAGAAATCTATTTCTACTCAGTAAGTACAGATTCTGATTTGTAAATAGTTTTTCCTTCCTTTATAGTTTCTTCAATTTGTATTTCATTTATTTTCATCTTATCCATTTTTAATGGATTCTTATCTAGTATAACTAAATCTGCAAACTTTCCCTCTTTTATACTACCTTTTTGGTCTTCTTCAAAGTATGAATAGGCTGCATTAATTGTAGCGGCCTTCAAACCTTCGTAAACGGTTACACATTCCTCAGAACCAATATTAGTGCCCTTCCTCGTGAGCCGATTAACGCCACACCATATGGCATCAAGCATATCCGGTTTCACTATCGGCGAGTCCTGGTGGAAATTAACCATAAGCCCTTTACGAAAGGCTGACTCGGCAGGACTGATCAAACTTCCGCGTTTTCGCCCCAGGTTTTTTAAATGAACATCACCCCAATAATATGTGTGAGACACAAATATAGATGGTATCATCGATAATTCAGCCATTTTATCTAATTGGTCATTTCGAACCGTTTGGCAGTGGATCATAACCGGACGCAAACGTTGCTTATCGGGATTGTCTGATTCCTGCAATGCCGATTCGTAATTTCTTAAAAGCTGTCCGGAAGCAGCATCACCATTACAGTGCGTAAGAAGTTGCATCCCATCATTAATGGCCCTAGACACATATTCTTTCACTTGTTCATCCTGGTATCTGGGATAGCCGCAGTAGCTTTCCTCACCTTCATATGGTTCAGTCAGCCATGCTGTTCTACCTTGTGGTGAACCATCCAAAAACATTTTGTATCCACCAATCTTAAGACTATTGTGATATTTTTTAACATATTCTTCATTGTTTTTAATGTCTTCCGGATTTTCAGCTACTAATGGATACGCTACCACATCTAATTTTAGTCTTTCTTGATCAGCTACAGCTTTTAAAAGTTCAAGTGTCTCGTGCGATGTTGCACCGTCTTGGGCTGTAGTGATTCCATTTCTTATATAAATCTCCTGGCCTTTATTAAATGCTTCTAGTTGGTCCATTCCCATATCCGATGGCAGACTGCTTTGTATGGACATAAAATTACCTTCTTCCAAGTAACCATCAGGTTTTCCTGTTTCCTCTTTTCTTCCAATATGGCCTCCTTCCATATCAGGAGTATTTTCGTCAATTCCAGCCATTTTTAAAGCAGCATCATTCACACAACCCATGTGACCAGACGCATGAAAAATAACTATCGGATTGTCCGCGGATACTTGATTTAACACATCCTTTTTTGGATGCTCCCTTTCTTTTAAGATATTGTGATCATAACCAAAACCTATAATGTAATCTTCTTTTCCTGCGCCATTATTCTGCATATACAATTTAAGTGTCTGTATTATTTCATTGAAAGTTTTACACGTGCTTAAATCAGCCATAGACGCTATCTGACCAACCATTGAAATATGACTATGGGGATCAACAAAACCTGGCATTAATGTGTTTCCTTTTAAATCAATCTTTTCAATACTTGAATCATTCATCATGTCCTGAAACTCTGTCAGACGGCCAACCTTTTTAACAATATCGTTCTCTGTCAACACTGCTTCTGCAGCATCATCTGCCTTCTCCATGGTAATAATGTCTCCACCATAATATAATTTTCTCATTTAAAATATCCCCTTTCTTTTAACATTTATTTAGAGTTACTTAGCAGCAAATGTGTCTATCTCTTCGTTTTCGTCTTCAGATTCCGGTTTTGTTTTCCAAGTATATGTTTTTTTGCCCAATGACTTTAAAAATTTCAACAATATCAAGTAGACAGGTACCGGTGCCAAAATCAATAATATCCCGATATTCCAAGAAAATGTACCGGACGATATGGCAAATATCGAAAGAACTGTCAGAAATGAGGGCATCATAGCAAGGTTCATTAAGCCTAATTCAATCGCCGCAGTCGTTTTAAATGTTGGATCAATAATCCTTATAAGCGCGAGACCACTGTGTACCTGACCAGTGGTTGCCCCAAATAAACCAAGAGTCCTTTCAAAGTCATTACGCCCTCCTATTCTTTGACCAAAAAAGATACATATTGCAAGAACAAAGATAGATACTACAATGGATGTTATAATAATTGGAATCATCCAGTTGCCCACGAGACTCAATGGGACACCCATAAATGATGAAACAACTAAATAATCAGTTGCCCAGCCGGTGATTTTAGATTGAAAAGTGTTATCAAGCATATAGTCAATTCCCAATTTTTTCAGAATAAATTTCATCAAATAACCTGAAAACATACCGTAAACAAACAGCAAACCAGAAAAGGTAGAACCTATAGCCGGAATATATGAAACAGCCTCTGATATTAACAGGGCCATTATCAGACAGAGGCCAATAATCGCGAAATGAAATGTCATCGTATCAATATTGCCACTAAACATTGTTTCCTTTCCCAGTTCCTCTCTTTTTTCCTCCTTCGTATAAAATCCTCTTTTAATAAAATCTGCAATTTTGGCCGAACCAAGGTTCTTCGCCATTCCCTTTTTGATTCCTAATCTGGCCAGTGGTACCCCTATAACAAAGCAAATGATAAACCCGATTGCAGCAAAAGTAATACCTACTGTAGCAGCATTTTCAATCCCGTATTGCTGCTCCATAACCGTACCAAAAGTCGAAGCCTGACCTGGTCCCTGCGTAAAAGCAAAAGGAATGATCAGACCATAGATTGGATTCATTCCAAAAAAACCACCAATACCCATAATGACAAGTGCTCCAACCAATGGTGTCAGCGCATACAGTATGTTCCAAATCAATCCTAATCCTATTGCTCCCTTAGCAATATTTTTTCCACCAGATTTTTCTGACTCTGATTCATTATTACTTGTCAAAGTTAGTGAAATGAACATGATCGCAAATAAGTAGTTAACTATATTGATATACATATTTGAGTCGGTCGATGTAATAAAACCAGTATTCATAACAATAAATCCCAATATACCAGCAATAATACTCGTAGGGACCAGCATATTTCTGATAAATGGGACCTTTACCCGAATGACTAAACCAATACACAGCATAATACTTGCCAGCCCAAAGGCCACTACAACACTCATAAAACCTCCCTTTCAGATTTAACCACAAGGACCCAACCATTTCCGTGGTTTAATGTTTCGTCCACGTAATGTAATCGCTTACAAAATTTTGCTGACCATAAAATTTAGAAAGAGCTGATCTTAGAATAAAGTTTGCTACATTTGAACCATTGATTTGATTTCAAGATACATACGATCTTTTGATCAAAAAGGACTAATTATTCTTTATAACAACTATTCAGATTCAAAGAATTTGTAGCCTCCTCTTTAAAATTTGATAGTATCTTCAATTATTTATCTTAATTTTCATTATATTATAAATTCGTTGATATACAACAGTGTTTAGTTAATTTATTTATTTTAAGATTTTATAAGTGAATCAATTTCATAATTGCTCTTATTAAAAACGCAAAGACCTGCAGAATTTCTAATGTGTATTTTTTTAAAATTCCTCTAAGCAGCCTGCTGCTGCTTTAACGCGGCATCAATGCGGTCTGCGGCTAATTTCGATGCATTATACATCAACGTAACGATATCAAAATGGATCTGAGCGCGTTTCCCTGAACGATGGCGAACATTGTTGAGCTGAAAGAATTCCTTTAAATAGGCATTGACACGTTCAACGGCTGATCGGCGCTTGTAGATGGTGTTCCAAGCTTTAGAGCCCCGTGCCGGGGCTGTGTATCGCCTGAGGTCTTTAGTGATTTTCATCTTGAATACTTTCTGGCATATGTCTTCATGGGCTAAAGGGCAGTCTTTGCATTCCTTTGGGTTTGTGTACTTCAGGGTTTCATGTTTGGCATCGTAACTTTCATAACGGTACGAATGTTCACGGAAACATGTTGGGGCAAAATATTTATCAAACCCTATGGGTTCCGATTCATTGCGTTTATTATAGGCAATGATAGATTGCTGGCCCATTCGATAGACCTGCGTGTAAATCGGTTCAAAATCATAACCCGCATCCATCGTCTGATAACGCAAGTTTGAAAGAGGCAAGCGTTCATTCATCCCCTTCAATAAAGGAATTGCGGCTTTTCCATCATTTAGATTTCCTGATGAGAAAAGGGCCTGTAAAATGTATTGACTTGATGTGCCGACAGCCAGATGTCCTTTATAGCCAAACCAGAATGTATTTTTGCCTTCGCTGTTTTTCTTGATCCCCCATTGGGGATCCCGGGGAACACCGTCTCGAAGTTCTGTTAAAGATGCATCCAGTTGAGCTTCGATTTTCCTGTCATAAAGAGGCAGATTCGCTTCTTTCTCAGCTTGTTCCTGGAGCCATTGGTCACGCTCTTCCCTGGATTTACGGCCGCGTTTTTTCGGTTCCGGCTTTGCCTTTTCTTCTTTAGGCGGGGCCTGATCACGTGCTTCGAAATGAGTCGCATCGATGGCGACTGTATCATCAGCGATAAAGCCTTCGGCAATGGCTTGAAGAACAACTTTTTCCTGGGCCTTTTCCAATGCATCTGACTCGCTCAGCTTGGTTAAAAGGCGGGAATAGGAAGCTTCCGAAGGAATCTTGTCTGAAACCAGAAATCCACAATTCAATTTGAAGGCAATATCATCATCTAAGCGTTTTTTCAGGTCTTTTATGGTTGGGATGCGTTCAACATACCGAATGAAAACGGAAATAATCATCGCTGCAACATTCAGCTCTTCAGGCGCGCCCAAACGGGATTTTTTAGCCATGTCGTGATAAATGGCATCCAAATCAACGGCGGAAATGATCGCCTCATACTTTTGGGTAGGTTCCATGTCATAAAGTTCTTGGATGCTAAATAAGCTTGGTTGTCGTATAATAGTCATAGGAAGTATTCCTCCAATCTCTATGGATGTTTTAGTTCAACTACCATTATACAAGATTTGGGGAGGTACTTCCTTTTTTACGTTTTTAAGTCCTTGCGCCGCAAGGGCTATGAATTATGAAATTCGCTCAGTACTATCTATATTTTATATAAGTTAACCCATAACCAGATACCGATAGTATGGGAAGTCGTATTTTCGCTTTCCCACATATATCCGTAATGGTCAGCAACTGCCGGCCAAGCACACAATACCTCATATCCGCTTGTCCAATTGGGTATATGTCATTTCCTTGTCCAAAGACAGTCCAAACGATTGGGATATTTTCTTTATACATTAGGAAAGCCTATCTATCCGTCTGAAACGGGCAAAAACTGGTCCTAGCGTGAATTGGACCCACCGAACATGGTGCATGCTTGATACATTGCTAACCTGTGAAACTATTACAGAGGCTCGGGAAGTATCAATATCGAGGTAGTCTTGGTGAACGAGGAATATGCCAGAAACGTTGTGTATTCCCCGCTTATATGGAGTCGCCAGCCAAGTCCGAAATACGCAATATACGCTGATTCTCAGAATATATTTACTACAATAAGACTTACAAATCAATAAAAAAGCATGAGGTCGAAATCCCCATGCTTCATCAAGACTTTCTATTAGAATATATTATATTGCCAAGCTTAGCGATATTCCATGTCTCACTTAATTGTTAAGCCTGCAGCTTATCATTTTCACTGAAAGACCTGGCCAAATTTGGCGAGTCGTTCTCTGCAGAGAATGACATGTCAATTCTCATCAGAAACATTATGATTTTAATTTGACAATACTTGTTTTATCTTATCAATGCCCCAATCAAGTTCTTCTTTCGTAATAACGAGCGGAGGCGCGAACCGAATCGTATTTTCATGTGTTTCCTTACATAACACACCAGCTTCTATGATTTCCTCACATAAAGGACGAACGGGTTTATTGAATTCCACCCCGATGAAAAGACCGCGGGCGCGAATCTCTTTTATTTCTGGATTATTGATTTCTTTTAGTGCATTTGCGAAGTATTCTCCAAGCTCAAGTGACTTTTGAGCAAGATTTTCTTCTTCAATCACATCAATGGCGGCCATGGATGCGGCACAAGCTAATGGGTTGCCTCCGAAGGTTGATCCATGTGACCCTGGTATGAAAACATTCATAATATCATCATTAGCAGCAATAGCAGACACCGGCATGACACCGCCGCCTAATGCCTTGCCCATAGCATAGATATCCGGAACGACATTTTCCCAATCACAAGCAAACATTTTACCAGTACGTCCTAATCCTGTTTGTATTTCATCAGCAATGAACAGGACATTGTTTTCTGTACAGATGTCACGAACCTCTTTCAGGTAACCTTCGGGCGGAATAATGATACCGGCCTCTCCTTGAATGGGTTCCACAATCACGGCGGCAGTGTTTGCTGTAATAGCTTCTCGAATAGCCTCTGCGTCACCATACGCTGCCTGGTATATTCCTGGCATAAAAGGGCCATAATTTTTCGTTGCCTCAGGGTCATCGGACATGGATATAGCATTTAACGTACGGCCGTGAAAGTTCCCTGTCGCTGCGATAATTTCAGCCTTGTTATCTTCTACACCTTTGACTTCATAAGCCCAGCGGCGAGCTGCCTTGATCGCCGTTTCAGTTGCCTCAACACCTGTATTCATAGGCAAAACTTTATCCTTGTTCGTCAACTCAGCGACACGCTTAGCCCATGGTCCAAGCACGTCATTGTGAAATGCTCGGGACGTTAATGTTAGAGTATCAAGCTGATCCTTCACTGCTTGAATGATCTTCGGATGGCGGTGCCCATGATTAAGTGCCGAATAAGAACTCAGCATGTCCACATAATTATTTCCTTCAGGGTCTTTTGCCCAGACGCCTTCTGCTTCAGAAATAACAACCGGTAATGGGTGATAGTTATGTGCATTATATTGGAAGGTTTGTTCCATAATATTCGCAGAGTTTGTTTCTGTAGACATACTCAATTCCTCCTCAGATTTTTAAATTAGCGTTTATATAATAGAAAGCTTAAACTTCTTCTTTCTCATTACACTACTACCCATATAGAATATTACAGTATTACTTGATAACGCAAACAATGTGATTTTTTTGTGTTTTATATTATTTATTTGGATGACCTAACACCTAGAGTAAGAAGCATTTACCGAACAATGAATATCGAATTAAACCTCATTTCATAAAAGAACGAATAGAGCGCCAGCCAATCGATTCTTGATTTATATAATCAGGATGGAAGTACTGTGTTCACTGGCCCAATAATAGTACTTCTTCAGTAATCTGGCGCATAATTTTTATGCCAGAATTGCACCCATTGCTTAACATTGATTTTATACCGTGTCATCACGATATTGAACGCTGAGGTAATCGCCATTTAAATTGCACCGACAACATCCTCAACGTAACAATTGCAGCAAAAAGGGCACCTGTCATCCAAGGGCCCTGGATGACGCCGAGACCAACCATTAACCCGCCAAGTGCCGCCCAGAGAGCATAAATCTCAGCGCGAAAAATCATTGGTTTCCTTCCAGCAAAAACATCCCGGATCATACCCCCGCCTGAACCTGTCAAAGTTGCTGCAACAAGCACTGCACTTAAAGGTGCGCCAATTTCAACAGCACTGACAGCCCCTTGAATCGCAAATGATGCTAACCCGATGGCATCAAAAAGAATGCCCCATTTAAACCAATATTCAAACCACTGTCTCGGCAGTATAAAGATAATGATATTCGTTAGGAAAACGGCGATGAATAAATCACCCTGCGTCCAAATGTTTTCAATTGGTATGCCAATTAGCAAATTTCGGATCGTACTGCCTCCGAATGCTGTCGTAAACCCTAAAACTTGGACACCTAATATGTCATAATGCTCTTTTAGTGCAATAATGGCACCACTAATGGCAAAAGCAAGCGTGCCTATGATATTAAGAACGTCCCACGTCATTTTGCATCGCTTCCCCTTTTAGGTTTCGTGTTATTTCATAATGTGACAAGTGTAGCGTAAATAACGGCATTCGAACAGTCCCGTTACAGGGATTCTTTTGTCAGGCTGGGTTCAAGACGCCTGGTGATGCATCCGTCGCTCATCAGCCAGATGTGTATGTTGAGTTGGATAAATACGAATGGCATTCTGCTCTATGAGGAGATTGCTAAGAGACTTTTAACTTAATTCTTAATAGTCACCAGCAATTGGTATTCCTTTGGATATGATCGTCCGAGGGAGTAACATTCCAGAATGCAGCCTGTTCTTACTGTAAAGGTTATAGAGCACAAGCAAATGATGTGAAACCCTTGTTCAGGGAAGGCTCAACTGAGTCATTCTGCCGCCATCAACAGTATATACCTGCCCTCTCAAAGGGCTCCATCCACGCACCCAGTGTACTACGACCGATCTCTTCTACGCTCTCGCTGGCCGGGTCCCTGAACACAACACAGCGAATCACGAAGAAGAGGCGCAGGGTCAAGGACAAGCAGCTGCCGCTGTGGCTTCGAGCAATCATCTAATCTTGAAGCTATGAAAAACAATGGCTAAACTTCTACAGGGATAAGGTCATTTACACAAAATTATTGACGCCCCATAAATAACATCCCCCCTTGCCATGATCAACCTTCCCACAAAACAATCACCCTGATCCAAGCGGACAGGGTGATTGTTTAATGAAGAAACTGCTTCATCTGCGTGACCTTTCAAAATAGATTATTCAAACTCGCCAGCATTAACGTCTTTGAGAAATTGAATTAAGTGACTAAAATAAGCTTCCGGGTCGTCCCACATGGATAAATGACTGCCCTGCTCACAGATGCCAACCCTTGAGTGAGGAATCCGGCGCCCCATTTCTTCAATATCGCTGACAGACATCGTATCATGCCGCCCGACGATCATTAGTGTTGGTGTCGTAATATTTTTCAGAGAGTCCCAGCGATCCCAGTCCTTCAATGTGCCGGTGAACACAAATTCATTGGCTCCCTGCATGGTGTTATAAATGTCTTCATTCGTTCGGCCGAAGCCACGTTCAACAGCACTCGGCCACGGATCCAGGCGGCAAACATGCTGCTTGTCCAGATGCTCATGTATAATTTCCTCGTATTCTGGTGCACTATAGTCACCGGCAGCTTCATATTTATTAAGTGTATCGATCAGATGCTGAGGAAGCTGATTTCTAAGCACGTTGAGATATTCAACATAGGATGGAATGCTTGCTGTCATATTGGAAATAACCAATCCTGCTAGATGATCCCCATATTTCAGAGCATATTCCATACCTAAAATACCGCCCCATGACGAACCAAGGATGTAAAATTGCTCAAGCCCCAAATATTGCCGCACTTCTTCTACTTCTTCGCGAAACCGCTCAATATTCCATAGACTAGTGTCATCAGGCTGGTCTGAAAAATAAGATCCCAGTTGATCATAGAAATAAACTTCAATGCCTTCAGGCGGCAAATAATCCGCAAAGTTTTCAAAGTACTCGTGTGTCGCGCCAGGACCGCCGTGCAGCAGCAGAACCTTTATCGGGCCTTCACCCACCCGTCTCGTCCATACATGATAACCACCACTGATTGGTACGATCGTTGTTTTGCCTGACATAAGTGCATCTCCTCTCCGATGTTTGGATTGTCAGACTATTGTAGCATTTGTCTAAATATTTGTCATTTAATGAAAACAATTTAAAATGTTTATTCTCACGCCTCTCGCTTTCCCGGCACCACACCATAAGCCTGCCTGTCCACCCACGAGCATTCGACAAAATGCGGGCCGTGCCAGGCACCGTAAATACACGCATAAAAATTTTTTTAAGATCAAAACTAGTTCATAAACATCAGTTGATTAGCAACAACAAAATGAATGGAGTGATTTTATGTCTGATTATTCATCTTCCAATGGAAATAGCAAGAATGAACAATTAGATGAATTTCGTGTTAGTGATGCAGGACAGCCAATGACAACGAATCAGGGAAGACAAGTCTCGAATGACGAGAGAATCTTAACGGCTGGGGAGCGAGGACCGGGCGTATTAGAGAATGTCCATTTTTTTGAAAAGATGACATCCTTTGGACATGAAACGGTACCTCCAAGAAGGCTTCACGCCAGAGGATACGGGGCGCATGGCGAGTTTGAATGCTACCAATCGATGAAGCAGTTTACAAAAGCTGGCTTTTTACAGGAAGCTGGAAAAAAGACGCCCTTATTTGTTCGCTTTTCAACGGTGCAAGGAAACAAAGGCTCAAAAGACACAGCGAGAGATTTACGCTGCTTAGGTGTGAAAATGTACACGGAGGAAGGCAATATCGATCTGACGACGATTGATTTCCCTGTATTAATCAATCAGGACCCGATGAAGTTTCCTGACTTGATTCATGCCTACCAGCCTGAACCACGCACTGGCATGCCGCAAGCCGCAGGTGCCCATGATAATTTCTGGGATTACGTGGCAAATAACCCTGAATCACTGCACATGACGCTGTGGGTTATGTCAGACCGAGGCGTGCTCAGAAGTTACCGGATGATGGAATCATGGTCAGTGAATACATACCTCTTTGTGAATGAGGAAGGTGTGAAGACGTTTGTCCGGTACGTTTGGAAACCTGTCCTGGGATCCCATTCCCTGCTAATGGATGAAGCACAGAAGATTGGCGGCATCGATCCGGATTTTCACCGCCGGGATCTGAGAGACGCGATTGATCAAGGCGCGTATGCTGAATATGAACTAGGCGTGCAGCTCATTTCAGAGGAAGATCAATTCAACTATGACTTTGATATCCTTGATTCTACGAAGTTCTGGCCTGAAGAACTTATCCCTGTTCAGATGATTGGTAAAATGACGTTGAATCGAAATGTGGAAAATGATTTTGCTGAGAATGAGCAGGTCGCATTTAATCCTGCGAATGTCGTCCCAGGCATTGGATTTTCGAATGACCCGGTCTTGCAGGGCAGGTTAATTGCCTATCAGCCTACCCAATACCATCGCTTAGGCGGGAAAAACTTTCAGCACTTGCCAATTAATCGACCTATTTGTCCGTTTCATAATAACCAGCAAGAAGGGTATATGAACTATGAAATCGATGCGGATCAGACGAATTATCATCAAAACTCACTTTTAAACAATACGCCGTACACAACGCCGCCCGAGCAAGGCGGATACGAACATTACCCGTCACAAGTATCGGGCCACCTCACACGCGAGCGACCTGAAAAATTTGATGATCACTTTACACAGCCGAGAATTTTTTGGAACAGTTTAACGGCTATTGAAAGGCAGCATATGATTGAAGCTCTGAATTTTCAAATTGGCAGTGTCAAAAGTGAATCAGTGCGCCAGCAAGCCGTCGATTTATTAGTCAATGTTGATAAAAATATGGCTGCCACTGTCGCCGATAACGTTGGGGTCAGTCGTCCAAGCGGTACACATGTCTCCGTATCAACAAGTTACCCATCCCTGAGCCAAACAGGTACACCTAAATATGCTTTCTCTTTAAAAGTGGGTGTCTTGATTGGCGACGGATTTAATGCCAATGAGGTAACACGTACACTCCAAACATTAAAAGAATACGGCGTGTTTGTGGTCATTGTAAGTGATACCCTGGGAACGGTTACCGGGGATGATGGCACAACACTCAAAGTTGACAAGACGTTTCTGACAACAAACCCTTATTTATTAGATTCTCTCTATATCATCGGAGGTCAATCGAAGGTACAAGATAAATTTAATGATGAAGTTAATGAGTATGTAAACGTAGCGTATAAACATTATAAACCCATTGGTGTAGCATCAACCGGGCAGTCCTATCTAGCAGCATCAGGGACGAATAATTCAGCCGGGGTCGTTTACACTGGCAATAACGCTGACTTCGGTCTGGATTTTGTCCGTGCTATTAAACAACAGCGATTTTGGGACAGAACATAATAGTATGGTTTTTAGTTGGATCGTGATGTTCCCCCGGACGAATGGGTCGGGGGCTTTTTTTACCTGCGGGGTCTTACGTTAATCCGGGGGTAACAGAGATTGAAACACCTATTTCACTTTGCAAAAAGCTAACTCCCCGCGCATATCGACGCGGGGAGATTAAGTCACCCTTCATGATACCTGCGCTGCAGCTCGCGAACCTGTTCGGCTAGTTCAGGCACAGGGCCTTCAACATTCGCATCACGGATAATGTCTTCGATTGGGTAAGAATAAATGGGACCTTCTTTAGAAATGTTCATGTCTTTGTGCCACTCTGACAGCTGACGTGATGAGCTGACATAAACAATCCGGTCCAAGCCGGCAATTCCGTGCGCCGTTGAACACATGGAACAATGCTCGCCTGATGTATAAACAGTGGCCTGCTTCCGGTCCTCCGGCGTCATATTCTGTGCAGCCCAGCGCGCCAATTCAAATTCGGGATGATGCGTTTTGTCGACTGTTGCGTCACGATTGCGATCTTCCTTTAGCACGTCGCCGTCTGCTGAGACAAGGACTGATCCAAATGGCGCATCACCAGCATCCAGTGCTTCCTCAGCAAGTTCCACACACCGCTTGAGATGCTTCATATCCATATTACTTACCATCTATGCATCCTCCTCTATATGATCATCAAGCCATACCTATACTTTAGCATATCAGATGGCATTGTCGCATAAAGCCGATCTACTATAAAGCCTGGTCCTTAGGAAATAGCCTATCACCTACCGCAAAATGCAGGCGTATCCTCATCAATCGCGACAAGAATGTTATTAAACATGTTTGCCCATCCTTTCATTATCCTGACAAATTAATACATTTCCGCTTCCGCAATCTCTTGGTCACTTTGTTTTGCGGTCCGATCTGATATGGTCCTTTCTTTACCAGACACAATACCCGCTATCAGAACGATCACGGATATGAGAATTAAGAACAGCAGCGGCATTGTCCACCCACCGCCTATGTCGTGCAAGGTACCGACAAGCACAGGACCTAAGGCAGCTAAAAGGTATCCAAATGATTGAGCCATGCCTGACAATTCAGCTGCTTCTTTTCCATTGTGGGTTCTGATTGTAAAGAACATCATGGAGAGACTAAATCCACTTCCTCCGGCAATTCCAAGCAGAATAGCCCATAATGGCACAAACATCATACTCTCAAACAGTAATCCGGTAAATCCAATCATAAACAATACAGCCGTTCCGACAGCCAGACTAATCTGATTCTTCATTTTTTCAGCGATAACCGGAATAACAAAAGTAGTGGGAATCAATGCAGCTTGCATCAGAAAGACCATCCATCCGGCAGTGCCTGCATTATAGCCGATAGAATTCAATATATCCGGCATCCAGGCAATTAACGTATAAAAGCCCAGGGATTGTCCTCCCATAAACAGGGTTATCCCCCAGGCGATCGGGGAACGCCATAAATTGCTTTTTTGCTTGGCTTCTGCATTTGCTTCAGGTGATGTATCACGCTGTTTGCGCAGCTGTGGGAGCCATACTAGCAGAGAAATAAGTGTCAGTAGTCCCCAGATACCAAGGGCACCTTGCCATCCCATGTTTCCAGCAGACGAAATAGGCACGCTTAACCCAGACCCCAAAGCACCGAATATATTCATGAATACAGCGTACATACCAGTCATAATGCCTATTTTTAAAGGAAAATTCATCTTGATAATTCCTGGGATTAACACATTACCAACGGCGATAGCCAGTCCAATAAGAAGTGTTCCGGTAAATAAAAGCCCAATTCCTGTTATTGAGCGTATGATGATACCAATGATAAGCAGTACCAATGACAGTGCTATTGTCCATTCCATGCCTATACGATTGGCTATTTTCGGTGCAAATGGAGATAGAACAGCGAATGCAAGCAAAGGCAATGTCGTTATTAAGCCTGCAACCGTATTGCTGATGCCAAGGTCATCACGGATAAAAGAAACGAGTGATCCGACAGACGTTATGGGGACCCTTAAATTAGACCCGACTAAGATAACACCGATAAGTAATAACCAGCTGGCTTTGGTCGTGTTGTTTGTTAATGCTCCTGTTTGTTTACTCATGACTACTCTATTCCTCCATCATTTTAGTTATACTTTCCCTTAATAACGCCATATCCTTATCAACATACGCTACTGCAGACGCTTTATCCTGATTCTCAATGGCTTGAAATAGACCAAGATGAAACGCTTGTCCAAATGGAAAAGAAGGTTCCATAACCATGAAATCATAAGCGAAGGAATATATGATATCTGTCATATGTTCATATAAATCAATCAATAACTGATTATCGGAAGCCTGCACAATCGTTTTGTGAAACTGAATATCGGACGTAATAAACTGATCAAGATTTTTGAGTTCAAAAGCCTGTTTACCATTGTTTAGGTGTGATTCCATTTTCTTTAAATCAGCATCTGTTCTATGTTGGGAAGCCATCTGGGCTGCTTGTTTTTCCAAACCTAATCGTACTTCAAGTGTTTCTAGCATGGTAGCTTTTTTAGCATAGGGTTTTAACGCTGCTCCAAGAGCACTTTTTGATCGCACAGTCGTTCCACTGCCTTGTTTGGTCTCCAATAATCCGGCGTGTACTAAAGCCCGGATCGCTTCTCTTAATGTATTACGGCTGACGTCAAAATCCTCCATTAATTCCATTTCAGGTGGCAGTTTTTCGCCTATCTTCCATTCCCCTTGTTCAATTAATTGCTCGATCTGTTCGGCAACCTGCTCCACCAGTGACATGCGATTGGGTTTTTGTATCATGAGGCCCCTCCGTAAGTTGTAGGATGATTGGTTCATAGGATATATTAATGTAATAAAATCAACTTGTAAAGACTTATGCTTTGCACGCGGTAAACAAGACAGCACTTATGCAAATTGTGGAGGCAGCCACCCACCCCAAGCACACGCCTTACCCGCTCCGATACTTCGCCAGCAACCGAGTCACGCACCTCTTTCGCTGCTTCTTCCTGTTCGCGCTTCCGCTCCTCCTTGCCTCGCGTCCCCAGCTTTTCACAGCCTCAGCCGAAACACCTTCCTGACGCGCTATCTCCGGCAAACGCATGTCCTCAATGATGTGATACTGCACCCATTTCCACTGATTGGCCGTCAGCTTCGACTTCACGCGATCCCAGAACGCATCATCAGCTATCGCCACACCCGATGGAACAACCAGCTCGATAAATATAAGCTGAAAATCCGCGATCGCCAAAAGTTAGGGACGAATTTTAACAACCCTGCCTCTTTTCCCCTAAAACAAAAAAAGCGAGAGCTAGATCCATATAGCCAGCACTCGCTTTCAGCATTCGACAAAACCCGGGTTGACAGGCACCGAAAGAACGAGATTAACGTTATTCGAATAAAAACGGACTATGTGTTTGTATTTCACCGATTTTCTTGCCTATTAATACTATTTTTCGACATAAGCCTTTAAAATCCCAAAATATTATCTTAAATACAATTTGTGGTAATAGGCATTTTTTTATATACTTATAACGTATTAAGGAAATATTACAATTATTAAAATAGCTTCATTGTCCGGGATAAATATCGTTTTGAAAGAAGTCACCTGATGCATGTTCTCTTGTTTTTCCTTATGGAACATTTCAATATCTCATCCTTCATCCAGCTTTAAGGGTAATAAATACAATAGAAAGGAAACGAATATGAAAAATAGATGGACTTACACATGGATTGGCATGCTTGGGTTATTTATTATAATTATAATATCCAGCATGACAACCGAGACGGCGACCGAAGAAGCAAAAGGAACAATCAGTTTTGCCGACCCCCAATGGGACAGCATTCGAGTACATAATCATATTGCCCAATTCATTCTTGAAAATGGATATGACTATGACACAGAAACAAAGAGCGGTTCAACGGCGGCTACGTTCACCGATTTTACGCAAGGTAATATAGACGTAACGATGGAAGTGTGGCCGAATAATTACCGGGATGCTTTTGAGGAAGCAAAAAAAGCCGGAGACATCGACGTATTAAAAACAAATTTTACCGGTCAACAGGGTTTTTTTGTCCCGACATATGTCATTGAAGGCGATAAAGAAAGAGGTATCGAACCTATAGCTCCTGATCTGGAAAGTGTCGACGATTTACCCGATTACCAAGATATTTTCGAGGATCCAGAAGACCCTGAAAAAGGCAGGATCATCGGAGGATATAGTGAGGCAGAAGCGTCTGAAATCACCATGAAAAAGGTGAAAGTGTATGGGTTGGACGAGACATATAACCATTTCACACCTGGTACAGAAGGGGCATTATCCGCATCATTCGTCAGAGCCTATGAAAATAAAGAACCGTGGGTTGGATACTACTGGACGCCAACTGCATTGGCGACCAAATATGATATGACCATGCTGGAAGAACCTGATTACGATGAGGAAACCTGGAACGATAACTTTGGTACCAAGTTTCCACCAGATGACGTTTATGTAAGTGTCTATAAAGACTTTGAGGAGAAATATCCCGATGCGATGAAATTTCTGGAGCAATATAAAACCTCCACTGATCTAACAGGGGAAGCACTTGTTTATATGGATGACAATGACGCATCAGCTGAGGAAGCAGCAAAATGGTGGGTGGAAGAGCACGAAGATGTCTGGGCCGAGTGGGTTCCGGATGATGTGGCTCAAAAAGTGCAGGATGCTTACTGATGCTAATGTCCTTCCAATGGAACAACATCATTTTCCATGCAAAAACGACTTTCTATCATTCAACGACTCTAACATCTTTTACAGAAAGTGAGGTGGCGGTTGCGGCGAAGCAACCCACACAATGTTTAATTTCCCGGAATCTTTAACTCTTCACTTAGGTGATTACGTCGATCTCATTGTTAAATGGCTCACAACGCACTGGGGCACCTTTTTCGATGGAATCAACACAGGCGTGCTCTGGATGCTGAACAATTTCAACGATTTTCTGATCTGGCTGCCCTGGTGGTATTTCATCTTGATCATTTTACTTTTGGCATGGCAGTTCAAATCCCTGTCCAACGGCATTGTATTTTCTCTGTTTTTGGTGCTGATCGGTATGTTCGGATATTGGGATGATATGATGTTCACACTGAGCATTGTTCTGGCATCTGTTATCATTTCCGTTATCATCGGTATTCCGTTCGGTGTCCTGATGGCTTATTCCAAACGATTTGAAATAATCGTAAAGCCTATTCTGGATGGCATGCAGACGATGCCCACGTTCGTCTATCTGATCCCGGCGATCTTTTTCTTCGGACTTGGTCTGACAGCGGGGCTGCTTTCCACGGTCATTTATGCCATCCCGCCAATCATGCGATTGACAAGCCTATCTATCCGGCAAGTACCTAATGAAGTAGTCGAGGCGGGGTTATCATTTGGCTCTTCACGGATGCAAATGCTCCGGAAGGTCGAGATCCCTCAAGCACTCCCAGCCATCATGACCGGTGTCAACCAAACGACGATGATGGCACTCGCGATGGTCGTCGTTGCATCCATGGTTGGTGTAAAAGGACTTGGCCTGGAAGTATTACACGCACTCGGGCAAGTGGACATTGCCAAGGGATTCGAAGCAGGCATCAGTATCGTATTTTTGGCGATCATCATTGACCGGCTCACCCTTTCTCTATCAGACAATATCCAAAAACAACATTAAAACATGCAGCATGTAAATGGAGGCGTATGTGCATATGACGGTTAAAATGGAAGTGAAAGAATTATCGAAGGTTTTTGGCACAAACCCCAAAAGAGCCTTAAAATATGCAAAACAAGGCAAATCAAAAGAAGAAATTTATGAAGAAACAGGGCATACAGTTGGCGTTAACAACGTTTCTTTCGATGTGAAAGAAGGCGAAATGTTCGTCATTATGGGCCTTTCCGGGAGCGGCAAATCAACCCTGATTCGCTGTTTGAATCTCCTGAATAAACCGACCGACGGCCATATTCTAGTTGATGGTGAAGACATCACACACTATAACCATAAACAACTCAAACAATTCCGGCGGCATCAACTGGCGATGGTGTTCCAGCATTTCGGGCTGTTCGACCACCGTACCATCCTGATGAACGTCGTCTATGGATTGGAAGTGCGGGGCATCGATAAGCAGGAATGTTTGGATAAAGCACGATCAAACCTGGAAACGGTAGGATTAAAAGGATGGGAGGATACATTCCCGGATGAATTGAGCGGTGGTATGCAACAACGCGTGGGACTCGCCCGCGCTCTCGCCAATGAACCAGAGATCCTCCTGATGGATGAGCCATTCAGCGCCTTGGACCCACTCATCCGCCGTGACATGCAGCTGGAATTACTTGATCTGCAGAAGAACAAACTGCAAAAAACCGTCATCTTCATTACCCACGATGTCAATGAAGCGTTCAAGCTCGGAGACCGTGTTGCCGTTATGAAAGACGGAGAAATTGAGCAGATTGACACGCCGGAAAATATCTTAGAGAACCCTGCAAACGACTATATCGCTGATTTTGTCCAGGATATCGACCGTTCCAAAATCCTGAAGGCTGAAGATATTATGATCAGGCCCAATTCCCTCATTAATATCAGGGACAGCGTCAAAGTAGCGATTCGGGAAATGAGAAGCAATGGTTTGTCCAGTGTATATGCAATTGACACAAACAGACAGCTCAAAGGCATTGTAACCATTGATGACGCCCTGGAAGCATCAAAGTCCGGCCAAACGCTGCAAGACGTCCTGACAGACAACAACGAAACAGCCGCCCCTGACGATTATGTTCAGGACTTAATCAACAAAGCAACCAGATCCAAGTATCCTATTGCCATCATCAAAGACGGAAAACTTCTTGGCATCGTACCAAGAGTAGCCGTTCTCTCCAGTCTCTCCAGCGAAAATCATGAGGAATAAGCGCTCGTCTTAAAACAGCTCTCCATATAGGATGGAGTGGCTGTTTTTTTGTGTATTGTCATGGGCGTTCTCCACAAATGCTCTCTATCTCTTGTATTAATAGATTAGCCGATTGTTTAATTAAAGTCAAGGTCGTATGTTCCCCTCAAAGATAAGAGAATTTCAGTATTGTATATGCCTGAAGATCAAAAACCAGATTTCTCCCTGCTCATCTGCTAATATTAACCCCCGTCAAAGCAGAGAAAAGCATATTTAACAAACTTTCGAATATATCAAATGAACATTAACGCCATTCGACATATATCGACAAAACCCGGGCCGTGCCAAGCACTCAATCGGTACGCATATACGTACCACATACTAATGTATACTTTGTTATCTTTCCAATATAGTCAAAAATATCTTAGTAAAATAGTGGAATATATCATCTCGAAAATAAACCGGACCGTGCCAGGCACCATAAGCCAACTATGTTCCCCTAGACCAACAATTACCGCGCATACGCGGTGTCGCTTTTAATCCCGTCCAAGGATAATTGACCTTGAAAAGAGGGATATGTGTGGCTAACGGTGCATCTGAAATATGTATCGGGAACAACAGCAAAAATCGATTGAACAGCTTGCTTGGAAAGCTAAGATGAATGACAAATATCTAGATGCTGTTCAGGGGAGAATACAGCGTTACAGCCAAATATTTACTGAAACTGCATAACGCGCTTGGCCGTCCCCTTTATTTCTTTGATGAAATCCAGAAATGTATTGATAACAACTCGTAATCACAACTAAGCATCTCGCCTTTATAGAGATACTCGCCACCCTCTTTTTCAAAGACATCCTTCACACATATCCTACCTTTATTACATTCACAAAGGAGACTCACATGACTAACAACAAAATAACCTTCGACGAAATCTTCGAGCAGAACAAGCGGCGGATTCATTACCAGCTCCACAAAATGAACATCCGCGATCCGCATCAGGAATTCTTCCAGGAAGGCCTCATCGCCATGTGGAATGCCTACGAAAAGTACAAGCCCGATAAAGGCCCCATGGCCACTTATTTCAACTACATGATCCGCAACCGCCTTATCGACCGTATGCGCAAGGAAAACCGCTACACCGAAGTAAGGGAACAAGCCACACAGGAATTCAGCACACAACTGACAGATGGCAATCACCGACGCCGTGAAGGCGAAATGGCTCAGCCTCTCACAGCCAATTCCCACCCGCAGCTGAACGATCCCACACCCTGGCAGCATCTCAAATCCCACATGACGGACAAGCAATGGAAATGGGTACAATTTCACATTATCGATAATCTAACCTTGCCGGAAATCGCCCAGCAAGAGAATGTCTCCCTTGAAGCCGTAAAAAGCTGGGGTAAACAAGCCAGGAAAAAACTGCGCACCCTTAACGAGCAAAACATCATCAATCAAGACGATTTCTTCTGATCCGTCCGTACCAGGTACCCTATGCTGTCACCACCATTCTGCACCACACTACAATCCACGCTAAGGAGCATCCTCATGAATTATATTAAAGAACTTAACGCCTTCTACGACCAAATGGTTTTCAACCCTCTGTCCGGTTCGGCTCAAGCCGTCTGGCACGCGCTGATGCACTTCAACAATAAATCAGGCTGGCAGGCCTCGTTCACCGTTCCTGCCACTATGCTTGAGTTCATATCCGGCGTCAAAGGCACCACCTTCAAGCGCGCTCGCACCGAACTCATCGAAAAAGACTATATCGACGTGACACCCGGCAGCGGCAACCAAGCAGCGACGTATCGCATGATCTCGCAAATCAAAATCTTCACCGCATATACCGATGCCGCCTGCCAGGATCCATACGACCCAACCAGCACGCCGAAACATGCATCGCACAACGCACCACAAACGCCACCAGACCATCTGGATTCGATTCCAGCAACACAGCCTGTCGCCACAGAGTCCGTCACCGGGCAAACTGAAAACCGAGATGCCGATCATCCACATAACGATAAGCCAGACAACCCAGCAGCTGCACACCCGGACACGATCCGTCCATCCGAGGGCTACCCGTCAGACCAAACGCCGGGCCACACCTATGATCACAATCCGGTCCGCAATCCGGACCACTATGTGGCCCACAGGACGGACCACAACACGGCCCCATTAGTTAAACAATACCTATACAAAACCCAGACCAAACAAAACCCAACCATAACAACAGCTACTGACTTCTACCAGCAGCATTTTGGCATCGCCACCCCGTATATCGCCCAGGACATCGAGCGCTGGATTAGCGACATGGGCGATCCACTGGTGTTAGATGCGATGAGACGCGCCCTGGAGCAGAACAAGCTCTCATGGGGCTACGTCAAAGGCATTCTCAAATCCTGGCAGACAAAAGGCATCCGAACCGTTGAAGAAGCCACAGCCGATGACCACCAGTTTCGCAACCGGCACAGCCAGTTATCCAGCAGCCATCGTCCCGGAAAAGCCGAAGTCATACCGGAATGGTTTCAAGAGCGAAAACAAAAACAAGCTATGCAACAGCAGCAAGCAGCCAATCATACCAATTCTCATTATAGCCAAGCCGAGTGGGAAGAGTGTGAGCGGTTGTTGGCTAAGTATTCGCATAAAAAACGAACTGCGGATGTGTGAGGGGATTTAGCTGCATGATGACCCATGCGACTTTTTCAACCAACCCAGGCATGATTGGTCACGGACAAATGAGTATCAGATTTCGGACCAATAACCACGGCTCTAACAGTAGCTAATCAGTTGGAGTTGCCTAGAAAATGGCCTTATTTGGAAATGTTATTAGAGATACAGGACATGATGTCTTCCTGTTTAATGAACCTTTCTGGTATGGTTAATCAATCAATTATTTCCAATAAATAGTATAATAATCATAAATCATATAGAAAATTTTATATATTAAAGAAGTGAATCAATTTCATAATTGCTCTTATTAAAAACGCAAAGACCTGCAGAATTTCTAATGTGTATTTTTTTAAAATTCCTCTAAGCAGCCTGCTGCTGCTTTAACGCGGCATCAATGCGGTCTGCGGCTAATTTCGATGCATTATACATCAACGTAACGATATCAAAATGGATCTGAGCGCGTTTCCCTGAACGATGGCGAACATTGTTGAGCTGAAAGAATTCCTTTAAATAGGCATTGACACGTTCAACGGCTGATCGGCGCTTGTAGATGGTGTTCCAAGCTTTAGAGCCCCGTGCCGGGGCTGTGTATCGCCTGAGGTCTTTAGTGATTTTCATCTTGAATACTTTCTGGCATATGTCTTCATGGGCTAAAGGGCAGTCTTTGCATTCCTTTGGGTTTGTGTACTTCAGGGTTTCATGTTTGGCATCGTAACTTTCATAACGGTACGAATGTTCACGGAAACATGTTGGGGCAAAATATTTATCAAACCCTATGGGTTCCGATTCATTGCGTTTATTATAGGCAATGATAGATTGCTGGCCCATTCGATAGACCTGCGTGTAAATCGGTTCAAAATCATAACCCGCATCCATCGTCTGATAACGCAAATTTGAAAGAGGCAAGCGTTCATTCATCCCCTTCAATAAAGGAATTGCGGCTTTTCCATCATTTAGATTTCCTGATGAGAAAAGGGCCTGTAAAATGTATTGACTTGATGTGCCGACAGCCAGATGTCCTTTATAGCCAAACCAGAATGTATTTTTGCCTTCGCTGTTTTTCTTGATCCCCCATTGGGGATCCCGGGGAACACCGTCTCGAAGTTCTGTTAAAGATGCATCCAGTTGAGCTTCGATTTTCCTGTCATAAAGAGGCAGATTCGCTTCTTTCTCAGCTTGTTCCTGGAGCCATTGGTCACGCTCTTCCCTGGATTTACGGCCGCGTTTTTTCGGTTCCGGCTTTGCCTTTTCTTCTTTAGGCGGGGCCTGATCACGTGCTTCGAAATGAGTCGCATCGATGGCGACTGTATCATCAGCGATAAAGCCTTCGGCAATGGCTTGAAGAACAACTTTTTCCTGGGCCTTTTCCAATGCATCTGACTCGCTCAGCTTGGTTAAAAGGCGGGAATAGGAAGCTTCCGAAGGAATCTTGTCTGAAACCAGAAATCCACAATTCAATTTGAAGGCAATATCATCATCTAAGCGTTTTTTCAGGTCTTTTATGGTTGGGATGCGTTCAACATACCGAATGAAAACGGAAATAATCATCGCTGCAACATTCAGCTCTTCAGGCGCGCCCAAACGGGATTTTTTAGCCATGTCGTGATAAATGGCATCCAAATCAACGGCGGAAATGATCGCCTCATACTTTTGGGTAGGTTCCATGTCATAAAGTTCTTGGATGCTAAATAAGCTTGGTTGTCGTATAATAGTCATAGGAAGTATTCCTCCAATCTCTATGGATGTTTTAGTTCAACTACCATTATACAAGATTTGGGGAGGTACTTCCTTTTTTACGTTTTTAAGTCCTTGCGCCGCAAGGGCTATGAATTATGAAATTCGCTCAAGTATAAGATTTATATATCGATAATTGACTCGAGCATTAAATGGATAGAACAGAGCTCCAAATTGGCAAAACAATGCTGTATAACGTTTACTAACCAATCAGCCTTAACAGAAAACGACGATTCAGAACTTTTAAACCAACTCCACTTCTTCTGTTGAACAACAGTAAGTTTTGGATGAATAAACAAAAATCTAATCTTTGTTTTAAAAAATTGGGGGCGTCAATAATTTTGTGTAAATGACCCTATCCCTTTTGAATTTAGTTAGCCAGTGTTTTAGTCGTTTAAACTTGTTCCTCCAGCGATTCAAACATCTGCAGTAATTCAGGCTTTGCTTTTTTGAAGCCTCTGTGGCACCGCATACCGAACTTATGGTTATAATCTAAAAACTGGGTCACCAGGAAACGTTCCAGGGCATCTTCATTTGGAAATTGTTCTTTGCGTTTGACGTAGCGTTTGATTTCCTTGTTAAATCCTTCGATGAGGTTTGTTGTATAGATGCTGGATCGGATGGATGCCGGAAAATCATAAAACGTTAATAAGCGATCCTGTTTCATCACGGCATCGACAGCACGTGGATACGTCTTATGCCATTTGTTTTGAAATTGTTCCAGGGCATTTAAAGCATCCTGGCGGCTTTCAGCCTCATAGACAGCCCTGAAATCATCCAGAATGACGGCACGATCTTTCACACGTACTTTGTTAGCGATGTTGCGGGAAACATGAACGCAGCACACCTGATGTTTAGCCTTGGGATAGACACGATGCAGCGCATCCGTCATGCCGTTCAAGCCGTCCGAAATGAAAAGAAGGACGTGTTCAACACCGCGATCATATAAGCGCTGAACGAGCTCCTCCCACACCTCGGCGGATTCCGTTGGGGCGATGGTGAAGTCGAGCACTTCTTTGCCGCCATCTTCCGCAATGCCAATGGCGATATAGACCGATTCCTTTTCAACGCTTTGACGCCGGATTGGAATTTGCGTGGCATCCAGATAAATGCAGACATAACGCTGTTCCAGCGTTCGCTCATGAAAAGCCTTAACATCTTCTGACACAAGCTGTGTCAGGTTGGATACAGTTTGTTTGGAATAGTGCTGACCATACATTTTTTCGATCAAATCGGCGATTTCATCCGTTGTGATGCCCTTTTCGTACAGGTGGATGATAAACTGTTCCAGTGTGTCGTTGGAACGTTTATAGGGTGCCAGGGTTTGTTGCTGAAAGGCACCGTTGCGATCTCTGGGAATATGCAGCTCAAGGTTGCCGTATTCTGTCTTAAACGTACGGCCATAAAATCCGTTACGGGAATTACCAGAGTTAACGCCAGCCTGCTCATAAGGCTCATAGTCCAGAAAAGCTGTTAATTCGTGTTTTAAAAGCTGATTGATCGCTGTTTCCAAGTGATGGCGAAAAACTTCTTCAATATCCTGTTTTTGGGCTAGTGATTCAAGCAAATCTGTAGTAAGATGGCTCATAGGGAAGACCTCCTGTGGGTGTGTTTTGGCTAACTCTATTCTACAGGAAAGGGTCTTCCTTTTTCTATGACCATTATTGAGTCATTGCGATTTACACAAACTATTTTACGCTCTCTAGATGATTATAATAATTCAATGACCGTAGCCTTATAAGTACATCCCCTAGAATGCATACTTACATAAAAAACAGCCATACGGTCGTTTCCTACGCCTTCCCATAATACGTAAACTTCTCCAATCCGTCCTCTATCGATGTCTCCGGCTTAAATCCAATCGCCTGATACAGCTTGTCCGTCAATGCATATGTATCCGGCACGTCACCTGCCTTAATAGGTTCATACTCTTTATTAAACTTAACCTCTCGCCCCAATGCTTTGCTCAGCGCTTTCTCCAGCGCACCAATAAATATCATGAGCCGTTCTGGACTATTATTGCCGATGTCGAAGACACGGCTCGGATCGCCATCTTCGGTTCTCTCTCGGCCGGATGACTCAGGAGGCGCTCCACGCCCATGATGATATCGTCGATGTAGGTGAAATCACGGTGAAGGTCGTTCTCAAAATCGCCATTGTTGAAGATCTTGATGGTCTTGCCGGCGTAATATTTATCCGTGAAGTTCAGCCGATAACAAGCTTCAGTAAATTAACCGTTCTTTTCATATGTGAAAAGGAAGGGCTAAATGGGCTGTCTATGACAGCTCATTTTTAATATTATTATTCTTTCAGTAAAAACGGCCATGTCGGCCGTTTTCTCATTTCTTCCCATAATACCCCACATACCACTCCGCAAATGTCTCCAGCCCGTCCTCTATCGACGTCTCCGGCTTAAATCTAATCGCCTGATCAAGCTTATCCGTCGCCGCATAAGTCGCAGGAACATCACCTGGCTTAATCGATTCATATTCCTTATTAAATTCAGCCTCACGCCCTAATGCTTTGCTCAGCGCTTTTTCCAGGGTACTGATAAATGTCATCAGTCGTTCTGGACTGTTGTTGCCGATGTTAAAGACACGGTGCGGATCACTGCCATCCTCATCTCTCTCGGGCGGATGGCTCAGCAAACGCTCCACGCCCATGATGATATCGTCAATGTAGGTGAAATCACGATACAGATCGTTCTCGAAGTCGCCGTTGTTGAAGATCTTGATCGGCTCGCCGGCGAAATACTTGTCCGTGAAGCCGAAATACGCCATGTCCGGACGCCCAAGCGGCCCGTATACCGTGAAGAAGCGCAGTCCTGTGGCCGGAATATCATATAAATGACTGTATGTATGGGCCATCAACTCATTCGACTTCTTTGTGGCAGCATACAGTGACGCCGGGTTGTCCACGAAATCCGTCTCCTCAAACGGCACCTTTTTGTTCGCCCCATAGACCGAACTGGACGAGGCATACACGAGATGCTCCACCGGATAATAGCGGCAAGCCTCCAGCAGATTGTAAAAGCCAATGAGATTGCTCTGGATATAAACATCCGGATGCTCAATCGAATAGCGCACCCCTGCCTGAGCCGCCATATTAGCGACAACATCCGGCTGGTGCTCCGCGAAAATGGCCATCAGCTTATCCTTGTTGGAGATATCTTCTTCGTAAAAAGTGAACCGTTCAAACGGCACAAGCTGATCCAGCCGGGCATGTTTTAAATTCACGTCGTAATAGTCATTGAGATTATCAATCCCAATGACGCGGCAGCCTTCATCCAGCAGTTTTTAGACAGATAGAAGCCAAGCCACCGTGATTAGTCATGTTCAGCGGCCAAACGCTTGATCAGCGCCGTGACATCATCGCCTATATCCGGATCCTTCATCGCAAACTCCAACGTTGTTTGAATAAAGCCAAATTTTTCACCAACGTCATAGCGTTTGCCTGCAAAGTCATAGGCGTAGACGTCCTGTTCCTGATTCAGCATCTGGATGGCATCAGTGAGCTGGATTTCGCCGCCGGCACCGATTTCATGTTTATCAAGATGCTCGAAAATCTTAGGCGTCAAGACGTAGCGGCCCATGATCGCCAAATTAGATGGGGCCTCATCCTGGGCGGGTTTTTCGACGAAGTAATTGACTTTGTAGCGCCGGTCTTCCTTTATATCCGGATCCACGATGCCATAGCGATTCGTTTCCTCATCGGGGACTTGCTGGACGCCGATGACAGAGCTTGCCGTTTGCTCATACTGTTCGATCAGCTGCCTCAGGCCAGGTGTTTCGGATTCGACGATATTATCACCCAGCAGGACAGCGAATGGGTCGTTGCCGATAAATTTCCGTGCGGACCAGACGGCATGTCCCAGTCCTTTTGGTTCTTTTTGCCTGATGTAATGGATATCCACGTCTGATATGTCATTAACTTTTTCGAGCAAATCATACTTTTCTTTTTGCTTTAGTGTGTATTCAAGTTCAAAGTTGCGGTCGAAATGGTCTTCAATCGCGCGTTTATGTTTGCCGGTGACGATAATAATATCCTCGATGCCTGATTCAATCGCTTCCTCGACGATGTATTGGATCGTCGGTTTATCCACGATCGGAAGCATTTCTTTCGGCATGGCTTTTGTTGCCGGCAAAAAACGTGTGCCCAGACCGGCTGCAGGGATAATAGCTTTCTTAACAGTAGCCAAACGATAACCTCCTCTAAGTCTACAATTCTTGTATAGTCTTCCTAGTATTTTTGTGTTGATCCGCTGCATGAGCGCGTTCGTTAACGCGTCCGGCATAAATTTTCTCATAAACGTCGTCGGAATGCATTTCATCGTCATTGGGCATTCCCCTATATAGTGGCTGCAGACTATTTATCGGCGAATGCGTTTTGCCCAATGCTGCTAGTCACAAATAGGGTAACAGCTTTCACAATCGCAAGCAATTCGCTGGCAGGTTTTTTGTTAAACGTGCAAGATTAATAGTACGAGAGCATCAGCAAGCATGACGTTGAGCAAACGATCTCCCCTGCATTGGAGTAATCGTACCAGGTTGGTCATGCTGTGGCATGCTCCCGCTCATTTTATTTAAACAAACCGAGAAATGACTTTTTCTTGATGGACTCAGGCGGCAGGCGGTTAACCGTTTGGCCGGCCACCAGCAGCTCGCAATTTCCGAGAAGGCCGCCGCGACGTCCGCGCCGTGCTCCTTGTCCAGCACCGCATACGCTTCCTGCAGGCAAAATCCGCGCGATGTCGTGTTATGCGCATCTGAGGCAATGAAATGCGACAGATTGGCGTTGATCAGCTGATTGGCGTATTTTTGCCGTTTTTTACCAAAATGTCCGGACAGGCAGGCAGCTGTCACCTGTGAGAGCGCGCCGTGTTTAACCAAATCCTGCAGTTCGTCTGGACGCTCCATAAGTTCGCGATTACGCTCGGGATGCACGATCACAGGGATGTAGCCCTGCACTTGTAAATCGAAAAACAATTGCTTGCTATAGCGCGGCACATGACCGGACGGTAATTCGACAAAGACATAGCTCGTCGTCTGATTCAGCGGCATAATGTCACCGGTCAGGAGCCTGTCCGCCATTTCACCGTGTATCCGCGACTCCTGCCCCGGCAAAACCGTGAGCGGTATCCCTTCCTGGGCCAGCATCTCATTAAAATCGCGGACATAGCCGGCGATCGTCTGTGGCCGTCGTCAATCCCCGGTAATATATGGCTGTGTATATCTATCATTCTATCACATCCTGCGGTGCGTGGTGCCAGGTACATAAACAATTCGCATTATTTATGTACCTGGCACCAAAAAATTTCAAAATTCTTTGTTGACTTTTTATTATAACAGATGTATTGTGGTAGTTAATAACAAAACGGAAGCAATATATTCTTATCCAGAGAGGTGGAGGGACTGGCCCTTGGAAGCCTCAGCATCGGTCTGTGACTGTGCTAATTCCAGAAGGCGTGCGGCGCTTAAGATAAGAAGAGCAAATGATCGTATTCAAGTCTCTTCTTAATTGAAGAGACTTTTTTAGTATCCTATTTGTTTTGCTTTCCGCTTTCATTTAAGGGGTGATGATCACGATGGTTAATTCGCTAATTGAGGCGTTCAATGTTTTAAAGCAGAAAAAATGGATTGATCTGACACATGCATTTGGGCCGGATTCACCGCATTTTTCCGCATTTAACGCGGCTGAATTTGAGACGCTGTTCGATCATGATGATGGCTTTTTTGCGCAAGCGTTCACCGTTCCGGGACAGTACGGAACACATATCGACGCGCCAATCCATTTTGTACCGGGGGATCAGCGTTATGTGCATGAGCTGGAGCTCCAGGAACTGGTGCTGCCGCTCATTGTGATTGATCAGTCAGCGGCGGCCGCGCGCAACCCTGACTTTACATTGAGCATCGACGATATCCGGGCATTTGAACAAGAACACGGTGAGATTGAGCCTGGTTCGTTTGTCGCGCTCCGAACTGACTGGAGCAAGCGCTGGCCAGAGCAGGATGCCTTTGAGAACAAAGATGACGCGGGCAATAGCCATATGCCGGGCTGGTCCGTTGAGGCGCTGCAGTTTTTATTCGAACAGCGCCATATTAAAGCCATCGGTCACGAGACATTTGATACCGATTCGGCTGCAGATTTCCGGAAGAATGGCGCACTTGTCGCCGAATACTACGTGCTGAATCAGGATACGTTTCAAGTGGAAGTGATGACCAATCTTGATCAGGTTCCGGCAAAAGGCGCCGTCATCTTTAATATCGTACCCAAAACCAAAGGAGCGTCCGGTTTTCCGGTACGGTCATTTGCCATTTTGCCTTAGAGAAGTATCTTTATGAGGAGGCTTAACTATGACGAACGTCACAACGAAAGCACCATTTTCAGCTGATCAGGTGGGAAGCCTGCTGCGGCCCGACCGCCTGCACGAGGCAAGAGATAATTTTGAGCAAGGCACCATTTCCGCTGAGAAGCTGCGCAGCGTTGAGAATGAGGAGATTGAACGGGCGGTTGATAAACAGCTGGAGACAGGTTTGCCAGCTGTTACGGACGGGGAATTTCGCCGCCGATTTTTCAATTTTGATTTCATGGAAAACTTGAACGGGTTTGAGGCCTATATTCCGGAGCAAGGCGCTGATTTTAATGGTGAAAAGGTGGAAAAACACGGTATCCGGAACACCGGTGAGATTTCGTTTAATCCGGATCATCCTTTTGTACAAGATTTAAAAGATCTGATAGCCATTGTCGACGGGCGTGCTGAAGTTAAATTCACCCTCCCGAGTCCGAATCTGTTCTTTAATGACGGTACGCGGAATCCTGCCATATATCCGGATCTGGAGAGCTATGCAGATGATCTGATCAAGACGTATCAGAAGGCGATTCAGACATTTTATGATGCCGGGCTCCGCTATCTGCAGCTTGACGATGTCTATATATCGGGACTGGCGGCAGACTATGTCCCATGGAATGCGGATCCAGGCGAGCAGCGTGGCGCGTTGATTGATCTGGCTGTTCGAGTGCTGAATGAGAGTCTCGCCTATAAGCCGGACGACTTAACCGTGACCGTTCATATGTGCCGCGGCAACTACCGCTCATCATGGGCCTATGAAGGCGGCAGCTACGACCGGATCGCACCCAACGTTTTTGCCGAAGCCAACGTCGATGGATTCTTCCTGGAATACGATGATGAGCGCTCCGGTGGTTTTGAACCGCTGGCCTACATTCCGGAAGGCGGCCCGCGCGTCATCCTTGGGCTGGTCACCTCTAAATCGGGCGAGCTGGAAAACCGCCAAGACGTGATCGCTCAAGTGCATGAGGCAGCCCGCTACGTGCCGCTCGAGCAACTGGGATTAAGCCCGCAGTGCGGATTCGCCTCTACCCATCACGGAAACAAACTGACCGAAGAACAACAATGGGCTAAACTGGCCTTTGTCGCCGATACCGCGAAAGAAATCTGGAGAGATGCTGCTAACAAGTAACAAGTGCCAGGTACATACACAATTGTAAATATTCGGAACAGTGTATGTACCTGGCACCTAAGAAGCTAGTTTCTTGCCGTTCTGTAATAGGTTATAAAAGATAAAAGCCAGTAAAAGTACGATTGGTGTGATTATCACTTTCCATAGAAGCCAATCTTCCACCATGGTCAATCCCATTCGGTGCATCAGAATGTGAATAGACGCCATAATAAACACATGTGACACATAAATACCCACTGCCTTCGCACCGATTTTAGCCATAACGGAACCCTTTCCCATCTGATTATGTTTGATAACCAGCAAAAATAGTACGATCACCAATGGAATAGTTGAGATAAAATAATTTTCTGCTTTGCCGTCGTACACTTGTAATGTGATAAATCCCTCCAGTATTTGCACGCATGAAAGAATGCCAAGCCAAATAACAGCAGAACGGGTCGGCATCTTTCGCGCAAAGCTGGCGAAGACTGGATACTTGGCCATCATGCCGCCAAGCGTTACATAAAATAACGCAAAAAAGATACCGTCTCGCGTGTTAAAGGGTATATCGAAAAGAAACGAATAGGACTGACCAAATAAACCGATTAGATGCAGTCCGATACTCACAACGAATAATACCCGTATTAATCGCATTTGAATGAACAGGAATAAAATAAGTATCGCCCATATAAGTGCTGGCAAAAACCATAAATGATAGACTGGCCAGCCGTCGCCAAGGTATATAAAGCTCCATAGGCTGAAATGGTCGATATAATTTGTAAACATATTCCATAATGCAGCACTGTTTTTTTCTGTCTCAATAAAATTGACAGCTAGCTCAAACAGAAAATAAAAGATAAACCATGCTAGATACAGCTTGATCAGTTTACGAATATATTTTTTAGCATACTGAACCTGTTCCGCATTTTTATTGTCTCGCTGAATTGTGTTCAGCTTCTGTACAAATAAATAGCCTGATGCTGCAAAGAAAAAAGGCACCGCAAATCGTGCCAATGTGTTAATGATAAAGTTAGCATCATCACCATCTATTATGCCAAGATGAGCACCCTGAACTGCTTTCGTGTGGATGGCCACCACAAAAAGAATGGCAAAGCCCTTCACATAGTCAATCATGTTGTTACGTTCCATTGTTTCTCCCTCTAATGTATATCGGATGAGTCATCTGTATTATCTTGAGTCCTTTGTTAGCTTTTGCTTCGCTATAGGGCTTTAATCGAATAATATTTAACGACCGGCATTCTATCATGAAAATACAGCATGTACCGTTACAAAAACATTAAAAATATATAACACCATTTAGGGATGATGCGTGCACGGCTTAATGAGCAGGCTATAAATTATGTACAGCAAGAAGGCTGTTTCACCTTCTTAGCTGTTTTTTTACTTTTACCTGGGATAGATCATTACGGCTTCTTATAGGGTGGTGTTTTCCATCTTTCATGGTTAAGTCATCTAATTCGCTTACAGCAGACTCAAATTCGCTGTTAGACATTTGGTTTGTAGCTAAAAGTGAGCATAGCATGGCATACGCAATCGGCGTTGTATCAACATTAACGTCGACATCGACATTTGAATTACCACTATAGTCAATTGAGGATTGCTGGTCATTTGTGACATCTATTGGTCTTACATTGTCTTGAGCATGTTCCAATATACTCCCCCCTTATGAGAAGCAGTAGTGAGGTAATAAATAACCCCACTACTACCGATTAATGGCAGTCGTTGCGTTTGTAGCGATGATTTTTACGTTTGCGGTGATGATGGTTTTTACATTTGTCTTGATGATGGTTTTGATGGTTTTTACGTTTATTATCATCTGTATTAACATCAACATAAGAATTACCACTTCTCGTGATCCTGGCACTATTAAACTTGCGATTTCTGCTCTTTAAGTCACTGTCGTTATCGACATGATGGTTATTATCACAGTCACAATCAGCGTTTGATTGCGAAAAAGCAAACTTCTGGTTCCCGTCCTGATCAAACTTTTTCTTCCACATATATTTTCCCTCCTTTATTTTCAATATACGTTACTATATTCATGAGCAGCTTTAATGAGCTGGCTCTTGTCTTAAACAATTCGCCGGTTTTTTTGTTTGCTATGATACGAGTCACATCCATTAACAGCATGCGCTGTCTCTAAATTAAAAAAGCCTGTCTACTCTAAGACAGGCGATTCACTCAATGCAATAGAGATCACTGTTTTTATCAACCACAGCCAGCAAGGGCCTAATTGAATACCGAAAAGTTTTAAGATATTGGCATATATCAGACCACCCGTTACAAAATAAGTGGCAAGTACAACCATAAACCTTGATCAAACGTTTGATCAAAGTACTAAAATTCCGTCATGCCCTGGTTCAGGCATTCAAGGGGATTATTTTGAGGTTGTATGCATCAGTCGTCGTTCTCGTTTATTATGTTTGATTTAGCAATAAGCACGGAATGATCTGTGTCGTTCTTCCTGCGTTCGTCATGCGTATGGGTGAAATCGCATGCCGTTCGAACGGCCGAGAGTCCCGGTGACAGAAAAAGCACGCGAGGACGCTGAAAAACGCGCGAACACCTAGAGGCCTGTCACGACCCGAATTTATAACTACTCTCCTGTTAGGTGACAGGTACATAAACAAAACAATTTTTCTATATAAAATGACTCAAATCCTGCCATCCATCACAACAAAAAAGGGATGCTAAACCATACGTGATTGGCATCCCTCATGAAACTATCCGGATTTCAGGAACGTTTACGGAACAAGCTAATGACTGCCAACAAAATGGCGACAGCGCTAAGGGTGATCGGCAGCCAGTTGCTGCCGCCTGACGTTGTACTCGCTTCATCGGTATTGTCGTCAGCTTGGGTCGCGTCACTCGAATCATTGTCATCACTATGCTGAGCGGTCGCGTCACCTGACACAACCTTGGTGACGGGAGCTGGCTCGTCTGAATCAGGGCCGCCGTCCCATTCCACGACGGAGCCGTCTTCATACGTTTGGTAGGCGTTCCAGCTCACGTCAGTCGGCTCGCTGGGGTTGGTCACGACCATATTGAATTCGGTAAATTCATTGGGGCCAACACCACCATCCGTTGCTTCCCAGGTAACGGATGTAATAACGTCATCGTCGTCTTTTTCCAGTTCATAATCCCAGCCTTCTTTCGGCATGACACTAACCAGATCAGCCTCTTCCGGAACGTCCAGTTCTAATTTGGTTGTATTCATATCCTTTTCGACTGGAACACGCACAGTGTATTTCGCCCAAGCGTCGGTTGAGCTCTTTTCCGGGTGGAGTGTCACGTGGGCACTTGCAGCGGGTGCTGTCAGAAACAGTGCCAGTAATACCACGAGTGGTGCGATCCATTTTTTATGTGTCATATCATTACCTCCATAAGTGTATTTGTTTTAATCTCCTTGACCAGCCATATAGACGTCATCTTCCCATTTGACTTTCTCATGATCCGAGTATGTCGCTGTCATTTCCAAATGCCATGTGCCGGACATCGAAAATGGCAGCTCGGCCGTGTAGTTTCCTTCATCATTTTCTTCAGCCTTTATGTCATCCGAACCCATGTCATGCTGCGGCATGGTGACTTTTGCCTCGACGCTTTCGGGCTGTTCGCCGTCCAATTCGGGAATCGACGCGGTCATGGTCCGGTCGCCTGTCTGCAGCTCATCAATATGGATCTCAGCTTCTTGATTATCGGTCACTAAGGTTTCATCATACGTTTCGACCGAAATCGGATAAGCAATCTGGCTCAGCCATACGCCTAGTATCATAACAGCCAGACCGACCAGCCATTCTGTCCGGACCAAACGTCTGGTTGTGAACGTTTGTCTTTTTCGCCATTTCAAAGTTTGGTATAAGGCCAAGCCTCCCATAACCATAGTTAATAAAACTTTCGCGATGACGACGCCGCTCCATGTTTTCCAGTCGGTGAACACAGCTGTGATACCGGTCTGGAGATAGACCATAACCACACCTGATATAACAACCAGTGCAGAAGCCGCGATCATCTTGTAAACAAAGAATGGTCTGAACGCTTGCCAGTCAACCGACGTTTTCTGCCGCTTTTCTGAAATAACCAGCAACATCACATAAGCTAAGGCACCCAGCCATAAAGCCATGGCCAATAGATGAAAGATACGCGGAATGAGAGCTATAATCGGATCCTTCATGCCCCATACATGGCCGCCAAACGCGAGTGTCACCGCCAGCAGGAGCCAGAGTGCCAAATACCAGCCGCGCTCCATGCCTGGAATAACCAGCAGAATCAGGAAAAGCAGCTGCGCGAAGAGCATCAGGATAAACGGAAATTGCCCTAACAGTTCCCATCTGCCGTTCAGGATCACTTGGATGATGCCCGGCGGAAGTGACAGACTATAGGTGACGAGTTCCGCCATCGTCCCGAGGAACAGGAGAGTGGCTCCGATATAGCGCCGTTTGCTCCAGAGCACATCAATTCCGGGAAAACCTTTTCGTTCCGCCAGCCACGCAAACCAGAACAGACCAGCACCGAGCAGAATGAGCACTTCGGGGATGATTCGTGAGGCGATGAGCGTCCCTTCCGTCCCATTGCTTTCATCAACCGTATTGACGCCGCTTTCGGTTGCCTCACCAACCGAAAAGGCATATGTACCACTAACGGGATGCCCGTCGGCCGAGACAGCGTCCCAGTTAACCGTGTATGTCCCGTTGTCCAGTTCCGGGAGCGAAAATGTCAGTTTAGGTGATTTTTCCTCCTCATTATCAGGATTGCCTGTGAAAACGGGCTGGGCGTTAACATCATAAACGTTGACCATAGCCAGATCGTGCTCGACCGGTTCGTTAAAGCGCAGCATCAGCTCCGATGGCGGTTTGTCTGCCACCACGTCCTCCGCAGGCTCCATTTCCACCAAAGTGGCATGCGCCTCGGCGGCGGGCGTGTAGGACAATAGTATGAAAAATGCCATGAACAGGACGATCAGGTTGGCTAAATGAGACTTTTTGGCGTACAGCCTCCTCAAGTCGACGCGATCTGTCATATCCACCGCTCCTTTGTTGTACTCTTGATGTTACTCATCGTTATCGCTTCCATCTTCGTTTTCATGCTTCTTGTCCTCTTTAGCTTTGTCGACATCTTCTTCAGTCGCATCCCCGACAGCGATATAGCGTTTCGGCATGGTGTGCAGATCGCGCGCTGATGTATGAGCATATACTTCGTAGACACCGTCATCGTCGAAAGATACGTCTGTTGTATAGGTCCCGTCTTCATTATTGTCGCCTTTTACGAATGTGCTGTTATCTTTGTCACCCTTCTTCCAGTATTCAAATCTCATCTCCTCGGCATCCGTTACTTTGCTATCGCCATAGGTAACGTTGGCTTTTAATTCAAAGGTTTTATCGACATCTACTGTCTTAGGCGGCTCAAAATCGACCTTCAGCATTTTGACGTCATCCATATCGACTGATTCATTATCATCGTCGTCGCCGCACGATGCCAACAGTGCCAAAGGTATTAGCAATAGAACGAGCGAAAGTTTATTGTTCATAGTTTAACCCTCCCATTAATAACTTCATTTTAGTCATCATCACAGCACTCGGAATGCTCAAACATTTGCTGATAGACCGTGTCCATGGCTTCGCGGAAACCATAAACGGTTCCACCAAATCCGTTAACAAATTTCCTGGCATCCGCTCCGTTAGCGAATGTGAGAACTTGTGGCTGACAACAGGCAACGTTCAACGTCGTATCCATGACAAACCAGGTTAGCGAAGCACTGATGGTTGTATTCAGGAAAAAATCATAGCAAATCGCATGGGATACCTCTTGACCCAACTGACGATGCCTCAGCAAGCCGCAATGCGCGCAGCAAGCCGATTCAATCTCGCCGCCGGGCAGAATTAAATGATAGACCATGTTCGAACGATTCGGTTTGTAACAATAGACACAATTGTTCGGATCACTTAATGTTTGATAATTCTTTTCGATAAGTGACATGCCGCCCGAAAATTTGCTGATCAGGCCTTCCTCAACCAAAGGATTAAGATCACGATGAATAGTCATTTCAGAAACGTTAAATCGCTCACTCAGCTCACTAATCCTTAGTGTCTTGTTCATCTGAATCAGTTGTTTAATCTGTTCCTGCCTCTCAATCGGAAACACCTCGTCGCCTCCTTCGTTTGCCTTGCTTTAGGATCACTATAGCCAATATAACACGTCAAAATACCAATATGTGTGACATAAATGTTAAAATTTATTATATATAACATGATTTAACATTGGAGGGGTGCCTGTCACGACCCGAAGTTTGTCGAACTTCGTTTACGCTCCTGTTGAAATGAATGCGTATCATGCAGAAAGTCATGATTTACTTGAAAAAATACCCTTACATCCTAACAAGCCAAAAAGTTAGCTAACCATTGTCACATCGTTTATATTAACGCGGAAGAAAAAAGTAACTGCTACCTATCTTTAAAGGAAAACAGTTACTTTTTATTTAAAAACTGCTCATCTGTTAAACGATCGCCCAAAGCGACGATGCGCTCGTTGATGCACGCCAGCATATTAATAGAATTTTTGCTCGGTATTCACCTTTTTCATTATCCGAGAATTCTGCTATTCCTTGCTTTTGTATGTCAGTCTTATGATCCCACCGCTTTTTTCCTTCCGGCTGGGTATCATCCAGTTTTGGATCCTTTGTAATGCCGGTTTGGTCAAAATCTTCATCTTGAGATAGCATATGTGTCAACGCTCCTGACCCAGATTCATCTGTATTAAATATACCTGCATTCAAACGTTTGCCATCTTTTAACAACCACACTTGATAAGTTTCTGTACCTTCCAGCTTAGGCAATCCATCGACTTGAACTATCAGCTTTTTAGTGTTGTTGTGCTGCACAACATACGCATAACCGTCCGTTTCGTGCATTTGGCTGTTAGCGGGTCTCAAATGGAGCGACGTCATAATTTCAGCTTGCTGGCTGCTTGCACTTTACTGTTGGATTCCTGACTGTATATTGACATATGTCAAAATGGTCGCAACTGCAAACAAAAGAATAACAAGACCCGATGTCAATGGCGTAAACGGTAAGCATGCAGAACTGACTTTCTGGGTCTTGAAACAGAATCCCTTTCCGTTCAGGAGGATCCCAAATTCCTCCTTTCATCATGGCTTGAATGAAGTCGGGAATAAGGCCTGCCAGTACATAGAGCAATGTGCTTTTGCTAGGAGGTTGTCTCTCTCTATATACTGCAAATGAAGGTCACTGCAACCGGCGTATGAAATAGTACTCATGATTCCCACCGCACTTTTTGAGTGGACAGCACAATTTCATAACTATTTAAACTGTCCGATGTCTTGCAAATGCTGCATCAGCGTAATTTCCTTTTTTGCTTGAATCGAATCTGGTTTCATTAACTTAGCCATCACGTCTGCATCCTGATGATCACCTTTAGCATGGGTCTTTTCAGCGTTCCCTACCTAAAACTCCTGTTTCGGCATGGCGTGACTGTCCCGGGCTGTTGTGTGTGCAATAACCTTATAAGTACCCTTGTCATTAAAAGTATGTTTCAGTGCATAAATGCCTTTCCCTTTATTTTCAGGTTCAAACTTTTCCGATGTATCCTGATTTTCGCCCTTCCAAATTTCAAATTGGACCTCATCTGCGTCAGCAACGTTTTCGTCACCTTTTGTTACTTTTGTTTTAATGGTTCCTTCTTTTCCAGTGTGGAAGGCATCTGCTTTTGTTAAAAATTCTACTTCTAATGGCTTTAAAGACTCTTCTGCTTCCTCATCATTTTTAGAATTGTTTGCGTTATCATCATTGGTACTACTGCAAGCTGCCAGAAACATAAGTGAACATGCAGTGATTAATACGAGTAATCTTTTCATTGGTTAGTCACCTTTCGAATTTAATATTTTCACATGGTCAACTATTTTGTCATAAGGCACATCCGAATAGCCGTCATACTGTTTAACAATGGTGCCCTGCTGATTAACCAGAAAAAACCTTGTTCCATGTGAGACTTGATCTGATCCTTTCGGTGGCTTTCCAACGGCAGATTTAAATGATGATTCGGAAAGATCCTTCACATAATCAAAACCGTAATCACCCAAAAAAGACCAATTTGATAAATCCCCTCCACGTGATGAAATATATTTTTTCCGTATGTCTTGTGTATCACGCTCCGGGTCAACACTAAATGAAACCACTTCAACCGAAGCATTAGCTTCATTCAATTTTTCCTGGAGTTTCGCCATGTTGGCTGTCATTGGCGGACACACTGTCGTACAGCCTGTGAAGATAAAGTCAGCAATCCAAACTTTCCCCTTAAGATCAGCTAATGAAACGGTATCTCCACCCTGATCCGTCGCTTCAAACTTTTGGACATCCCAGTCCAGCTTGTCGGAGATTGTCTTTTCACTGCTGCATGCCGAGCCTATTATGATTAGTAACAGATAAGTTGTAAATAATAGTATTCGTTTCAATCTTACCCGCCTCCTTAACTCGCCTTTTTTAATATGAATCTCTCTGACATATTTGTCACAATCGCACACAGTAAGCAGAATCACCTGTATATTCTCAACCGCATAACTTGTTTGTTATTGTATAACACATTACATCATAAACTAACATCGATAATATAGTTTATTGAATAATTATTCAATAACATTTATGTGAAAACTCTATGACATTTCCTGTTATAACAAGTAATAAGCAGGTTATTGCTTCCTGTTACCACTAGTGTTATACTATGATATGATTAAACATTTTATAATATTTTAAATTTTTATATAAATATTATAAAAAGGGATTCTTTAACATACTTTATAATTTCAGAAAAAGATTAAAGGAGGAGATTTGTATTTGATTGAATACTTTCAATTATTGCTGGGCGATCAATTGGAATGGGGATATCCTCTGTTGGGGTTCCTTTGTTGTATAGCCATTTCATATGTTTTTCTGGTAAAACGCTATACGCAACTGAAATTGAGGAACATGAAGCCCCTTCTTTTTCTTGTTGGTTTAGGATTATTATACATCACAGCCGGCAGCCCTTTGGCAGATATTAGTCAACTATCATTAAGTTTACACATGACACAAATGAGCGTCCTTTATTTTCTAATCCCACCTATTCTTTTCTTAGGTATCCCCGATCAACTGTTTAACCATGTGTCTCAAGTTCTTAAATCGAATAGAATCAGCAAGCTTTTCTTTGCCCCTAAGATAGCGCTTTATGTTTTTGCTGCATTATTCTTTATGTACCACCTTCCATTTGTAATAACGATTCTTTCAAAAAGTGCACCAATACACAGTGGCTATATATTCGTTTTATTCCTGTTATCTTTGGGGATGTGGTGGCCTATCGCAGCCCCAGATTCTAATCAGCGGCTTTGCAGAAGCGAAATGAAACGTTATGCCTTTTTAAGCGGGATTATTCTAATGCCGGCATGCTTATGGCTGATCCTATTGGCCGTTATTGATATGGGAAACAGTTCTTCTATTAGTCAAACCACTGCTCCATACTGCTCCCCTTCACAAGCCGATTCATTCAGCTTGCTACCTTTCCCCTTTAACACAAAATTTGATCAATTGATGGCAGGAATCGTTATGTTAGGGTTGCACAAAACAGGATTGATGGTGACATTTAAGTTAGGGGACAAATTCAGACCTTCCGCCCCAAGCTCATAACAGAAGCGATCCACATTTTTGCAGTCTGCTCAGCTAGACTGCTTTTTTATATGTTCTAAATGTATTTTATTTAAAATACAATACAGTACAGTGTTTAAAAAGGTGGTACTAAGATGGAAGAAACCAATTACCTGGTAATCTCAGGAATGCATTGTGCTGCTTGTTCTGCAAGAATTGAGAAAGTCGTTTCTAAGATAGATGGGGTAGCCGAAATAAACGTTAATTTAACAACTGAAAAGGGCCGTGTCACACTTAACACAAATCAGACAAGCATGGCAGCTATCATCAGTAAAATTAATAAAATTGGTTTTGAAGCTAAGGAAATCGATAAAAGGGACAACCAATCGAATCATCAAAAACAAAAGGAAATCAAAATTCTTCAATGGAAGTTTATAGTTTCGGCATTACTCACTTTTCCATTAGCCTGGGCCATGTTTGCACATTTTAACTGGGCTTCTTCTATGTATGTGCCAACGTTATTGACCAACCCGTTTTTTCAGCTTGCCATCACGATTCCCATCCAGTTTATAATAGGATTTCCATTTTATGAAAGGGCCTGGAAAGCCATAAAAGGCGGCAGCGCCAACATGGATGTTTTAGTTGTATTAAGTACATCAGCAGCTTTCTTCTATAGTCACTATATAACGTTTGTGTCTTTTTCTGTGCCGTCCCCAGGACATCCGACATTATATTTCGAAACAAGTGCTTTTATTATTACATTTATTCTATTGGGTAAGTTATTGGAAGCAAAAACGAAATTGCGGACGACTGAGGCTGTCAAAAAACTTTACCAATTACAAACCAAAACAGCAACATTATATAAAGATGGACAGGAATTTAAAGCGCCTGTTGATCAACTATCACCAGGTAATATCCTTATCGTTAGGCCCGGTGAAAAGGTTCCAATCGATGGACGAGTCATCAAAGGGAATTCCACGATTGATGAGTCTCTTTTAACCGGTGAAAGTATACCAGTAGAAAAAAACGCTGATAAATCAGTGTATGCAGGAACTGTCAATCAAAATGGTCTGCTAACCATAGAGATTACAAAGCGAAATTCAGAGACGGTTTTATCGCAAATCATTGATGTTGTAGAGGAGGCACAAGCTTCCAAAGCACCTATACAGCAAATAGCCGATAGAGTCACAGGCGTTTTCGTACCAATTGTTATCGTCATCGCATGTATGCCATTAGTAGCATGGTATACAGATTTTCTGGAGATGCCGTTTAACGAAGCTCTGGAAAAAGTCATTGCTGTTTTAATCGTAGCGTGTCCATGTGCCCTCGGTCTGGCCACACCAACATCCATTATGATTGGAAGCGGACGGGCTGCGCAGTTAGGAATCCTATTTAAGGAGGGGAAGCATTTAGAATTATTAGGTAACTGCAAAACCTTAATTCTAGATAAAACAGGGACTCTTACCAAGGGATTCCCTCACATAACAGACATTTACGTTGACCATTTCAGCGAAAATGCATTTTTGGAAACAATCGCTGCGGTCGAAAATGATATCGAGCATCCTGTAGCAAAAGCCATTGTCAATAAGGCAAAAGCGAAAATGCATGCGATTCCTAAAGCATCTCAAGTGGTCACTCTCCCGGGTTATGGTGTACAGGCTTATGTACACGGAAAAAAAGTAAAAATTGCTAACGCCAGGTACTTTATAAAAAACGATCATCCCCTCCCGCAAAAAGCATACCAGCTGATGACACAGATGGAGGCAGAAGGAAAAACAGTCATGATAGCATTTATCAATTCCCGTTTTGCCGGAATAGTAGCTGTTGCAGATGACATGAAGACTTCTTCCGCGACTGCCATTTCCCGTTTAAAACAACTGGGATTCGATATAAGCATGCTGACAGGTGATAATACAAGTGCAAGCAAGGTCATTGCGAAAAAAGCGGGTATAGATAACTATCAAGCAGAGGTATCTCCACAAGATAAAGCGGCTAGTATCACGCAATTACAGCAAAACGGCAGTACTGTTCTAATGGCAGGTGATGGCATTAATGATGCTCCTTCCCTTGCTGTTTCTGATGTCGGAGCAGTCATTGGGACGGGATCAGATATTGCAATTGAATCCGGAGATGTCACGATTATCAAAGGTGATTTGAATCGACTGGTTGATGCTATCCTGATCAGTAAAAAAACAATGCGGAATATAAAGCAAAACCTGTTTTGGGCGTTTCTATACAATATTATCATGATACCCTTTGCCATGATTGGTGTGCTAGCTCCTTGGCTCGCCGGAGCAGCCATGGCTTTAAGTTCGGTGTCCGTTGTTTTAAATGCGCTCAGACTAAAAACTGTCCCACTCTGAAAAACATAGGACAGTTCCTGTGTTTCTTTTTCTGTAAACACAGGAACTGCGTGCCTGGCACGACCCGAAGTTTGTCGAAACTCAATGGGATAGAGCAATCTTGATATGGGCTAGGTGGTGTTCTTCGTGCCAGGCCAGTTTCGCGACTTTGGTGGCAACGGTTGTCTCGCCCTTTCCCCGGAGTGTAAAAGCCCGGTCAAGCTGGTCTTCTGTTAAACGGGATCCTAACGCGACGATGCGTTCGTTGATACCTTCCAGCATGTTAAGCGAACTGTCGACAGGCAGCTCCGTATCCGGCTGAACAGCCCACTTTTCCTGGTCAAAATCAGGGACGGTTGGATTGTCATCGGTCAGCGCCATTTTCAAACGCTGATACATGTTCAGCTGCGAATCGGCAATGTGATGGACAAGCTGACGAACGTTCCAGCTACCCTCACGGTATGTTTTCGCTAATTCCTCGTCACTTAAGGAGCCAGCAGTCTCTCTTAGTCTGCTCGTGTACGTTTTGATTTCATTCAGCCATTCCTCAATATGTTCTAATGACACTGTTTCAGGAACTTGCAATTCCCCAATTGGAAATCTGACACTCATTTATATCACCTCGGAAGAATTTTGTTCACCTCATATTATTATAACATAGCATATAATTGTTCCAGAGAATGATCCGTGCCAGTATCCATGCCTTGCAAATAGCCAATACTGTGCCGGTACATTATATCCAGCAGGTGCCTGTCACGCCCGGATAATATGGACGTTTATCATTTCTGACAATAACCATAAAAATAACCCCTCATGCACTTTAGCAAATATGTGAGGGATTATTTCTCTGGTAACCACAGTCTAAATGGTAGTATTTAATGATACTTTTATATTACTGATGTTAAAATATGCGGTGACTAATTAAACCGTGCTATCGAAGCTTGATCCATTTTCATACGGCTTTAACAATGCATAGATGGATCGCATGAACGGAAGCGTCAAACCTTTTTCTTTCGCCATATTCAGTGCACCGCCATGAAGATTCTCGACCTCAATTGGCTTTCCTTTTTGCAAATCCTATAACGCCTCCCCTGACTGATCCCTAGTCAATCAGTCAATCGTTTCAATCCGTATAGGTATTTCTGTGATAGGCTTTGATTGTATCTATTATAGATGTTCGAACGCCTCATCAAATAATAGTCAAATTCCATCAATTATCTTAGCTTGATAGACGCTGTTCCTGACCTACTTGGTTTTCTTTTTCATTATAAATCGTTTTATCAAGGTTATTTGTTATTTTCCCTGTCAACACACCTGATAACATACCGCCGCTAACATTTAATGCTGTACGCGCCATATCAATAAGCGGTTCTATCGAAATAAGCAGCCCGACAATAGCGATAGGCAGATTCAGCGTTGATAAGACGATAATCGAAGCAAAGGTTGCTCCACCGCCAACTCCTGCAACACCAAATGATCCTATAGCCACAACAATCAGTAACATCGCAATAAATCCAGGCGTGAAAGGATCAATACCTGCTTCAGGTGCAACCATAACCGCTAACATGGCAGGATATATGCCAGCACATCCGTTTTGTCCAATCGTGACACTAAAAGCTCCGGCTATATCGGCAACACCATTTGAAACGCCGAAATTTTTCTTTTGTGTTTCGATATTAAGAGGTAAGGTCCCCGCACTGGAACGAGACGAGAATCCCATTATGAGTGCTGGCATTCCTTTTCGAATGTACGTCATTGGATTTAAGCCCGCAAAACGAATGATCAGCATATGAACGAGGAACATAAGAATGATGGCCAAATACGACGCGATAATAAATAACCCCAGATTCACAAATGTCGATATATCACTTGTCGCAGCCTTATTGGCTATTAATCCAAGAATGCCATATGGCGTCAGACGCAATACGATCGTTACAACTCTCATCACAATATGAAAAATGGATTCAATCCCTGCCCCGAATTTTTCTGCTTGATCGGGCTGCTTTCTTCTAATACCCATATACGCTATGCCAACTATAATTGAAAATATAACAACGGCAATGACTGACGTACTTCTTTCCCCAGCAAAATCGTAAAATATATTATTGGGAACCATATCCACAATCATTTCCGGCAGTGATCTATCCTCTATATCGCCTGCCCTATCTTCAATGCCTGCGATAGCTTCTGCTTCTTCATCACCTTTTGTAAATTCAAGACCTTTTAGTTCAAAAATACCAGCAGACGCAACACCTATTGCCCCTGCTATGATAACTGTTCCAACTAAGACACCTACGGATATGCCACTAATTTTTCCAAAGCCTTTTGTGAATTTAGAACTCGTAAAGGCTCGCAAAAGCGAAAAGAAAACAATAGGCATGACTAACATTTGCAATAAGGATACGAAGCCATTACCAGCGATATTAACCCAATCCATGGCACTGGTAACGATGTCTGAAGTCGGTCCATACAAAAGCTGGACAATAAGCCCGAAAACGATACCAACGACTAACGCGAGTAAAACGCGTTTTCCAAATGAAACATGCTTCCTTTGCATTTTGAACAAGCCGTAACAAATGAGCAAGAATACGGCAAGAATGATCAAAACGTGAAATACCGCCACTATTAAGTCCCCCTCATGAACAATCATTCACTCTCAGATTCCAAATCTTTTGTCTGTACCTGCTAAATGATTCAGCGAAAAATCAACAGTTAATACAAGCACAAAAACCTTCGATCCACCATCCCTTCTTTTCCGATCATTTTACTTGGAATTAAACGATGACTTGATTATAGCTTACGCCTTGCCCCTTGTAAAGACATTTCTGATAATAACCATAAAAATAATCCCTCATGCACCTTAGCAGGTGCATGAGGGATTATTTGATGTTTGCTAGTAGCCCGATCATCCACCATTTTTTCAATGGAGGCCTTATCAAAAATGAATGATCTATGTCCTCATTACATAAACGTATGCACCCCAGGGCCATAAGGCATGCCTGTGAAATAGAAGATGGCCAGTAATATAATCCAGCTGATGAGAAATGCGATCGAATAAGGCAGCATCAAGGAAATATATGTTCCAATGTTCGCCTTGTTATCATATCGCTGCATAAACGACAGCACAATAATCATATAAGGATACAGCGGTGTCACGATGTTCATGGACGAGTCGGCCACACGATAGGCGATTTGCGTAAATGCAGGGTGATAGCCCAGCTGCATAAACATCGGCACAAATATGGGTCCTTCAATCGACCATTTAGCTGATCCGGAGGTAATGAATAAGTTCATGATAGCGGTGAAAATAATATAGCCGACCACAAGTCCAAAACCGGTGAAGTTGATGGATTCCAGGAAATTGGCACCATGAACAGCCACCCAAACGCCCATGTTCGACCAGGAAAAGAATTCAACAAACTGCGCAATGGCAAATGCGAGCACGATAAAATTCGTCATATCCTTCATCGCCTCGCCCATGTAGTGACTCACGTCTTTGCTTTTCTGGATCTTCCCGACTGTCATGCCAAACGTGACCCCCATGATCACGAAAAGGAAAAAGATCAGCGGAACAATCCCGTCGAGAAACGGCGAGTTGGTAATACTTCCATTCTCCCCGCGGAGCGGACTGTCATGCGGAATAAGCGAAACAAAAATGATCGCCGCATAAACTAAAGCCGCTATCAGCGCGAGGACGATCCCTCTTTTGGCATGAGGCAATTCTTCCTCCTCTTCCTCTTCAGCTGCGTCACCGTCATACGTTCCCAGTCTCGGCTCAATAACGCGCGACGTCACTAATCCGCCGACAACCGTCAATACAAGAGTCGAAAAGATGTTAAAAAACCAATTGTCTGCCGGTGTCACGACAAAAGACTCGTTCACAATTGAAGCTGCTTCCGTTGTTAGACCAGACAATACCGCGTCGGTCCCTGCTATCGCCAAATTGGCCGTAAATCCCGCACCGGCACCGGCAAAACCAGCTGCCAGTCCCGCGAGCGGATGACGTCCGACCTTATAGAAGACAAGCGCACCCAGGGGCGGTATCAGCACATTGGCGGCATCTGCAGCAAGATTACCCATAATGCCAACAAAGACAAGCAAATACGTCAGCAAGGCGCCCGGTGCTTTCATGATGGTCTTGCGGATGGCGTAATCAAGCATGCCAACCTTTTCCGCGAGTCCAATCCCCAACATCATGACGATAACAATGCCAAGCGGCGCAAAACCGGTAAAGTTATCAATCATGGAGGTGAGAATAAATTGCAGACCTTCTCCGGAAAGAAGGCTTTTGACCGGTTCTTCCTCGCCCGTACCGGGATGAACGACGGACGCATCGAATAAATTGAAGACAAAGGAAACAAACAGCATTAATACAGCTAGTATGACAAATATGATAAACGGATCCGGAAGTTTGTTGCCAACCCGTTCGATCGCATCCAGAATTTTTTGGAAGAAACTTGTTCGTTTTTTCATCACCTTCTCCCCCTTTTTTTCACTATAACCCTTTTTCCCTATCATTTTACTATGATTTTGGCCTGATTTTAGCTTACTTCTCGCTTCCTGTAAAGACAAGATTCCTTCATAAGTTGTTCCTGTCAGAAACCCGAGTAATGGCTATTTTGGGTATAGGATCCTTGTTTCTATCCTTCCAGATCAGACATATTTTAAAAATACACCGTTAGTCAGAATTATATAAAAAACAGTTGGCAAAGGATGGGTAACGTGCTACAATACAGTTTAAATCTTACTAAATTTATAGGAATTATGAGGTTAAAGGAGTGAAGGTCATCGATGGATCTGCAGATTGATAGGCTTACGAAGCAGTTTGAACAGAAAAAGAAACCGCCGCTGACCGTGCTTGATGATATTAACCTGACGATTGAAGAAGGGTCTTTTGTTTCGATTCTTGGACCATCGGGATGTGGAAAATCAACGCTATTATCCCTGGTCGCCGGTCTCAAGCATCCATCATCCGGAACGATAGCCTTAGATAGCAATCCCATTACCGGACCACACCCAAATCGGGGTGTCGTTTTTCAGGAACCAGCCCTGTTTCCTTGGTTGAATGTCCGGGATAATGTCCGATTTCCGCTGAGAAAAACGATGCCGAAACAAGAACAGCTCGAACGTGTGCAGGAATATTTACAAATGGTGCAGCTGAGTGGTTTTCTGGATCATTTTCCGCATGAATTGTCCGGTGGTATGCAGCAGCGCGTAGCCATCGCCCGGGTGCTTGCTATGGACCCGCAAATAATGCTCATGGATGAACCATTTGGTGCGTTAGATGAACAAACAAGGATTGTTCTGCAGGACTGGGTTGAATGGATTTGGCAAAAAACAGGCAAGACGGTTTTATTTATAACGCACAGCATTCGTGAGGCGGTTAAATTATCTGACCGGATCATTATGTTGGGTGCACGGCCAGGCACCGTTATGGCAGATAAGCGGGTTGAACTGACCCGTCCAAGAAACCAAGAAGATATGGCAGCATTAGAAACAGAGATTTCGAGTTTATTAAAAAGTGAAATCAATACCGTTATGAAAGAGGCGTTGTCCGATGCGAGTCATCATTAAACGTCTCGTGTTCTTTCTGATGCTGCTCGTGTTATGGGAAGTGATTGTGCTGATCGGTATTTGGCCTGAATCCATGATTCCAAGCCCTTATGCAGTCTATCAGTCGCTTTATTCAGGTTTTGCGGATATGACGCTTGTTTATGATCTGTTGGCGAGCTTCCGTCATTTATTGATCGGCCTTGTGATATCGATTGCGATAGGAACGGGTTTAGGGTTGTTACTAGCAACCGTGAAAACAGTCGATGAAACATTGGGCACCATGATACTCGCTTTACAAAGTGTGCCGAGTATTGTGTGGGTACCGCTTGCGATTATTTGGTTCGGATTTGGTGAGACCTCCATTATTTTCGTCGTGGTCATCGGGGGAACGTTTGTGATGACGATGAATATGCGCACAGGGGTCAAAAATGTTGATCCGATGTATTTAGAGGCTGCCCGCACCATGGGATCTAACGGGGCAGATCTGTTCCGGCGCGTGATCTTTCCGGCAGCGATCCCGCATGCGGTTACCGGTGTGCGCCTTGCTTGGGCGTTCAGCTGGCGTGCCTTAATGGCAGCTGAACTGATGAGTTCCGGTCCGGGTCTTGGCTACACCCTTTCTTACGCGTCGGATTTTAATAATATGAGTCTCGTTATCGGGATTATTATCATCATAGGGGTGATTGGGTCAGTTGTTGATCAATTAGTCTTTCACCGGGTTGAAGAAAAGATCCTGACACGCTGGGGAATGATGAGCGAAGTATCTTAAAAAGAGGGGAGTTTTTAAACGTGAAAAAACAACTACTGGGAGTCGCTGTGATCGGTTTGACTCTGGTTTTGGCAGCCTGCGGCGATGATTCAACAGCCTCAGGTTCAGAAGAGGCTGAACAAACAGTGACAATTGGCTATTTTCCGAATCTCAATCATGCGCCTGCTATGATTGCCAAAGAAAAGAACATTTATGAAGACCACTTAGGTGATGATGTCAATGTGGACTATCAGACATTTCCGGATGGTTCCGAATTCATGACAGCTCTTGCAGCTGGTGAAATCGAAGGCGGCCTTGTCGGACCAGGTCCGGCTATGAACAATTATATTTCCGGTGTGGATGTTGAAATGATCGCGGCATCATCAACCGGAGGGACGGTCATTGTTTCCCGTGATGGCAGTAACATTCAGACGGCGCAGGATATTGACTCAGATACGTTCATCTCGCCGCGTGTCGGCTGCACGCACGATGTTCAGTTTGAGACGTATATGAAAGATTTAGGCGTGACATCAGAACGAACAGGTGGCACGATGAATCATGTCACGGGAAAGCCGGCTCAATATACGACGATGTTTGAAAATAATGATGTCGATGTTGCGACAGCACCGGAGCCATGGGGATCTGTTTTAGAATCCAAAAAAAATGCGAATGTCGTGATTGATTCTGATGACATCTCTTTCGGAGAGACGCTTCCGGCTGCAGTCTTTGTAACAAGTTCCGAGCTGTCAGACAATGATCCAGAACTGGTGCAAAGTCTGATTGATGCACATCAGGAATCAATTGATTATACAAATGACCATACCGATGAGGCAATTGATATGACGATTAATGCTATAGATGATATCACCGGCCAAAAACTCGAGCGCGATGTTATGGAAAGCGCATGGGAACGCATAGACTTTGAATCCGACATTAATGCTAATACCATCCAGGCATTCGGCGATTCATCCTATGACCTGCAATTCCTCAAAGAACAACCAGACTTCAGTGACCTCGTCAACAAACAATTTATTGACTAGATGCTAGGCACATGAACGTGATTTCAATTGACCATACGTTACAGCAGCTGGATTATTTTTGATATGAAGCTAACGTCCCTTGCCTATTTCATATATAATCCAGCTGATTTTATAATTAATGTTTGTTTTTCATGAGTTCATCATGGTCAATCATTCGCGGAGGCTCTTCCAGCCATCCATGGTCGATCATTAACTCGCCTCCATCATTAACATACTTCCCGATCTCTGCCATTAATCGGCTGTAAAGAGCGGGGAGATCACGTCTCAGCGAGGTGGATGCACTGGTTCCATAATAGGCAAACCCAATTGAATTTGTCACTAACGTTTGGAACATCATTAATTTTTCTGAGAAAGGGGCGACAGTCGAGTCCGTTACAGGATCGTTCCATGGTGCAGACGCAGGGAGATCATTTTCTTGTAACGTTTGGGTAAAGGTTTGTACATGCTTGGAGGCTATATCACGGCCACGCTTTAGATAATCCTGCACTTTTTTCGAATGGGCTGTTTGCGCATATCCCGTTAATAAATGAGACCCCAGTGAATTTCGCTGTATATTGGCATACAGGTTTCCGATTTCTAATGCGGTCAATGGCCTTTGTTCCCCAAACCACCCGGCCATAAAGCTTTCCTGGTTAACAAAACTAGCTTGATCCGGCGTATCGATATAAGGCGCACGAACATAAATACCCTTGGCTAATAAAACATCAAGCGATTGATCGTAGAGCCGAGAGGATTCATTCAGGGCTTCAGAGAGATAATTCCGAACATCCTGACGTGCACTATGGGCGATGGCTTGCGCATACATTTGCATTCCCATTTGCGCTGTTTGCTTCACATTATTTAGCATAAATTCATCGGAAAATAAACGAGGCGCATTTAAATCGACATCCTGGTCGGAAAACCCAATGGGAACTGGGCGGTTATCGGATTGGAATAAAGCGGCGACCTTGGGAATGTGCGCCTGAGAAAGATCTAAAGCTTGCTGGATGACGGGGCGGATATCTGGATCCTCAACGGTTTGCAAAAAGTAGCTCAAAGTACGGATAGACATACTATCCTGCATATAGCCTATCCAAAGCTGGGAATGTTCGGCAGATGTCAATTTCGTATTGTGGTTTGTTTCCATGATAAATTCCCTCCAGAATGATTCGTTAAAGCTATTTTTTACACTTATGAAGGAAATATTCGTTTAATTTAGAAGGGAAGCCTGGACAAATTCCCATTTCCAGCGCAGATAGCACAAGAAAATGGGAATTCTGATGTTTTCGATTCTAAACCTCATTGTATGTCACTATAGTTCAATTACTTTTCATTGTAATATTGCAAATCATTGTTTTTGGGTCTGTTTGTAAAGAAAATCCGAATGGCTTCGATAATCACCCAAATCGTAAAGATTAGAATAAGGGCTCCCAAACCAGCCAATAACGGATCGAGGCTTTCACTGCCGCCAATGCCCATCCAGTCAAAGAGGAGCTGCCGCGTCATGGCATAGATCGTCATAATCAGCATGAATCCCATCGGAATCAGGGCGGGCAAGGCATTTCGTCCTTTATTGATTAACCAGATGGAAACGAGCATGAGCGTAATTCCGGCCAAAAGCTGGTTCACCGTCCCGAACAGCGGCCAGAGCAGATAGCCACCTGAGCCAAATCCCTTGGGTCCCTGTGGAATCAAGGCCAGTGCCGCACCTAATACAACCGCGATAGAGGTCGCAACATGCGCATTCGTTAAGGACGGAATCTTATAGTCATAACCGAGTTCTGCAATGATATAGCGTGTTAGTCTGACGGCAGTATCAAGGCTTGTCGCGGCAAAGCTGACAACCATAATCGATACAATCGTCTCGGCCAATCCCGGCGGAATGCCAACACCCGTTGCCAATGCACCAGCACCGCTGACGAAGTTATCCAGCCCAATACCATTGGCTGTATTAAAATCCGTATAAGCAGAGAGGAATTCACCTTCGGAACCGAATCCTGTAATGACCGCAATAATGGTAACTAAGGCTAAGGCTCCTTCACCAATAGCGCCTAAATAACCCACAAAGCGGGCGTCTGGCTCTTTATTTAATTGTTTGGCTGTCGTGCCTGATCCGACCAGGCTGTGAAAGCCGGAAATCGCACCGCAGGCAATCGTGACAAAGAGCAGCGGAAACCAAGGGGTGCTCACATCGCCATTCATTGCGGGCGCCTGGATGTTTGGCTGTGAGAAAAACAAGCCTAAATATAAAATCGCCAAACCGACCACCAGCTGATAGGAATTAATCAAATCCCTCGGCTGCAATAATTTCCAAACCGGCATGGTCGAAGCAATATAGACATAGACCATCAAGACCACAATCCAGATTAAGAATGCCATTGAATGCCCGGTCAACCCAAAGGCCACGTCGTTATCCGCACCACCGAAATAGCTGATTAAGTCAATTTGGAGTGCAGGCACATAGTTCGCCACTATGGCGGCCCCGTACATCACCAAAAGCGCGATCAGCGACGGCACGAGCATGCTGCCTTTTTTCTTGTAAACGGAGACGCCGATCCAGACCGCTATAGGCATTTGAATGAAAATCGCGAGCACGCTGGATGGAAAGCCGACGAAAAGATTGGCGATCACCCAGGAAAAAACCGCAATGACCATAATCAATAGAATTAAGATAATAAATAAAAACAGCACCTTAGCCCGTTGTCCGATCAAACGCTGAGCAATTGTTCCCACCGATTGACCTTTGTGCCGCGCTGATAGAACGATTCCACCCATATCGTGCACGCCGGCCGCAAAAATCGTTCCGACAACTACCCACAGCAGTGCCGGGAGCCAGCCCCAGAACACTGCAACGGCAGGACCAACGATCGGGGCAGCCCCCGCAATCGAGGTGAAATGATGACCCCACAAGACAAATTTGTTCGTGGGGACATGATCGGCCCCGTCTTCGAATTCATGCGCTGGTGTTTTAAACTTAGGATCCAGTTTATAAATTTTCGTCGCAATGAATTTAGAATAATAGCGATAACCTACAAAAAATGCAATAAATCCAAATGCTGCCAGCCATATCGCATTCATAAAAACGCCTCCTCCTGTAAGTATTCATTACTTTTTAAGATATATCAAAATAGTTTAAAATAACTGACATTTTTAAAGTAATAGTCTAATTATAGTTCTTATCTTAAAATTTTGTCAACTTGTACAGGAGGTATTATCGACTCGATTTAAATAATTAACAGGATGATTGACTCAAGATCCACTCTCAACGTGATCAGTCACCATTTGCTCTAGACATTGAAATAAATAGTCAATCTCTGCAAATGAATTATAATGAATCATACTGATACGGACAGCCGACCCGTTAAATCGTTTTGCTAAATGCTTAACGACGGCGTTATGAAAATTGCCTGTGCGTGCTTCGATACCAAAGCCATCTAATTTTTCGCCGATTTCTTCTGGCCGCCAGCCTTCTAAATTAAACGAAAAAACCGGCACTCTGGACGCCAATTTATCTCTGGACCATTCGCCATACAACTCAACATGAGGCAGTTTTTCCAATTGCTCTAAAAAGTAATCCGACAGCATTTGTTCATATTCCTTCACCCAATACATAGCACTGTATAACGCCTGCCGCTTCGGACTCACATCTGGAGATAACGGGATTTCCTGCTCCGAAAGGCCATTTCTCAGGGCATCATTGTAGAGCTGAGACAGATAATCCATAGCACCTTTAAAACCTAAAATCCCCTCATGATTCTGAGTGCCAATTTCAAATGCTGTCGCATCATGCGTTAAGCTATCTCGCATTCTATAGCCATCAAGCCGGTCCAGATGATCCCTGTTAAAGTAGCAGAATCCTAAGTGGGGGCCGAATATTTTGTAACTGGAGAAAGCAGCGAAATCAACATCCGCATCCTTAATTGCTGTCGGAAGATGAGGTACTTGCTGCACAGCATCTGCAATGACAAGAGCACCCGCTTCATGCGCCATTTTCGTTATTTTCTTCATATCAAAAATGGTGCCTGTCGCATTCGATACCCAGCCTGCCGCAACGATTTTCGGCGCTAATGTCAATAACTCTCCGAATTGTTCATAATCCAGATTGCCATGACTGTCCGGCTGCCAGACATGAACATGAACACCCTTATCAGTCAGTGCCTGCCACGGGTCAATATTACTCCAGTGTCCCGTATCCGTTACGATGACATGGTCGCCCGCATCAAGATCCTGACCCAGTTCATAGCCTAGCATTTGAAAAAAGGTTGAGGCATTTAAGCCGATAGCTATCTCCGTATGATCCTTAGCTCCTATAAAGTCAGCAGCCAACTGACGCGCCTCCACAATTTTCTGCGACATCCATTCTTCCCGCTTAAAAATGGTTCCTTTCTGAGCATTATGGTTTATGAGGAAATTCGTGATGTTATCGATTACATAATTAGAAACTTGTGTACCAGCTGAATTATCGAAATAAGACAGTTTGTTTTGATCCACGTCATCGGACAACGCCGGAAAATACTGTCTTGCATTTTCAAATGTTGTTACAAGGTTTTTTGAATTCATAAATTATTTCCTCCTTTTCCCTCCATCATACCACACGCATGCCACTCACTGAGTCGATAAACAAATGTTTACCACAGTGAGTAAGTTGGGTATATACCCTGTGAAACACATTTTAAAGACAATACTGTACCAACCTGTGCTGCGGATTGGTACGGTATTGCCGTGAAAATAGATTTTTACACAAAAGGAGCTATCATGATTATGCGCGATAATCTGAAGCATTATATAAACGGGGAATGGGTTGAATCGACTGGTTCACAGACGATGGAGGTTATGAACCCAGCGACGGAAGAAGTTATGGGCCATATCAGCGCTGGTACAAAAGAAGACTTGGATAAGGCTGTTAAAGCAGCACGCAGCGCCTTCCCTTCATTTGCCCAGACATCCCGTGAGTATCGCATTGAGTTGTTAGAGAAAATTGCTGATGAGTATACCAAGCGCAAGGATGAGCTGATCGAAGTCATGACCGAAGAGCTTGGCGCGCCGCTTAAAGTATCGGAAAACGTTCATTTTATGATGGGCTATTCCCACTTTAAACAGGCAGCTGAGGAACTGCGGAACTTCTCCTTTAGTGAGAAACGTGAGAAATCAACCATCATGAAAGAGCCTATCGGTGTCAGCGGACTGATCACCCCTTGGAACTTCCCGACCAACCAGACGTCGACTAAAATCGCAAGTGCGTTTGCGGCCGGAAGCACTGTCGTCTTAAAACCAGCAGAAATCACGCCATATGCTGCGATGATTCTGGCTGAGATCTTTGAAGCGGCAGGCCTGCCAAAAGGCGTCTTCAACCTGGTCAATGGCACGGGTCAAGAAGTTGGCAATGCCATCAGTTCACATCCCGATATCGATTTCGTCTCGTATACAGGCTCAGGTATCGCCGGCAGCAAAGTGATGGAGAACGCAGCAAAAGATATCAAGAAAGTCGCACTCGAATTGGGCGGCAAGTCACCGCTGATTGTGCTGGATGATGCGGATATTAAAGAAGCAGCCGGCATCGCGGTATCCAATATCACGATGAACACCGGACAAGTCTGCACAGCCGCTACCCGCGTGCTTGTGCCGAAAAACATGAAAGCATCATTTGAAGCAGAAATGAAAGAACAAGTGGCTCAACTGGCCGTTGGCGATCCACAACAGGATAACCAGATCGGACCGCTCGTTGCGAAAAAACAACAGGACCGCGTCCAAAGCTATATTCAGAAAGGCATCGATGAAGGCGCCACAGTCCTCGCAGGCGGAACCGGCAACCCTGAAGGCGTGAGCAAGGGCTATTTCGCCAAACCGACCGTCTTCACCGATGTAAGCAATGATATGACCATTGCGCAGGAAGAAATCTTTGGCCCGGTTACCACCATCATCACCTATGAGTCGCTTGATGATGCTATTGAGATCGCGAACGACACGGTTTATGGCCTGGCTGGTTATGTCGCAGGCAAGGATCCAGAGGCTCTAAGAAAAGCAGCCACCGGTATCCGCGCCGGCCAAATCACGGTCAATGCGGCACCATCGGACTATTCAGCGCCATTCGGCGGCTTCAAACAATCCGGTATCGGCCGCGAATGGGGCGATTTCGGCATTGAAGAATACCTTGAACCTAAGGCTATCATGGGCATGCCCGAATAAAAACATGTGAAACTATAAATAAAAAACGCCTTTATGCCGATCAAAGCATAAAGGCGTTTTTTATGATCAGATGTTAAAAAGATTGAATGGTTTTCTCATAAAAACGACATTATTGCAGATATTATAACTGTTAAAGTATTTAAACGTTAAGGAGGTACTATAATGAAAAAAGGTTTATTGGTCATGCTGGTGCTGGGAATCGCTCTGTTTCTTGCAGCTTGCGGCGGTGGCGACAGCGGCAATGACGATAGTGGCAGCAGTGACAGTAATGGATCCGAAAAAACACAAGAAAATAGTGGTGATTCAAGTGAAGCATCCGGCAACTCATTGGATATAGCAGCAACCAACTGGAAATTTGATCAAGACGAATACACGGTATCTGCGGGTGAGCCGGTCGACATCTCGCTGACAAGCAAGGAAGGCAATCACGGCCTAGCCATTGATAAATTTGACGTGAACATAAAAGGTGAGGGTAAGGCAAGCTTCACACCTGAAGAACCAGGCGAGTATACCATGTACTGCAGTGTCCCGTGTGGTAAAGGACACTCAGATATGAAATCAACATTGGTTGTTGAATAACTCATTGAATTCAAGAAGCTGTTCTAAAAGAATAGCTTCTTTTTTTGCATAACCACGCTGCTAAAAAAACATTTATTTTATGCAGTTATGCGCCGCCTTAAAAAACATCGCACAAAACATGCCCTGAAGCTATATAGGCTTCAGGGCATCTTTTCATTAGGCTTTCAGCAATTTAGCGTTAATCGCAACAACAATGGTGCTCAGGCTCATTAATACAGCTCCAACGGCGGGGCTGAGGATAATGCCAATCGGCGCTAATACACCAGCGGCAAGTGGGATCGCAACAATATTATAGCCGGCTGCCCACCACAGGTTCTGAATCATTTTGCGGTATGTTTTTCGGGACAGCTCCATCAGTGATACCACATCATTCGGATTGCTTTTGACTAAGACAACGTCAGCCGATTCCATGGCGACATCCGTTCCGGCGCCAATCGCAATGCCTAGATCCGCTGTCGCAAGTGCAGGTGCGTCATTAACACCATCGCCTGTCATGGCCACCTTCCAGCCTTTCTCTTTGATCGTCTTCACTTGATTAGCTTTATCATCAGGCAACACTTCGGCGTAAACCTCATCAATGCCGAGCTGACCGGCAACCCAATCGGCAACCTTTTGATTATCACCAGTAAGCATGATGGTCTCAATACCTTTACGTTTGAGTGATGAAACAGCTTCTTTCGCTGTTTCCCGCACCATATCGGCCAGGGCAACCATGCCGATCAATTCATCATCCAGCAGGACAAAAACGACCGTTTTCCCTTCACCGGACAGCTGTTCAAATGTTTCCTGGTCATACGTCATATGACTGTTTTGGACAAAGCCGGGACTGACAACATTAACTTTGCGGTCCTCAATCGTCCCTTCGATGCCTTTACCGGTAATGGATTCAAAGGTTTCGATTGTTTTAAGTTCGAGATTTTGCTGCATCGCTGAGCTGACCATACCGGTCGCAAGCGGGTGTTCGGAGTTTTGCTCCAGACTGGCAGCCCATGTCAAAACATCATCTTTTTCATAGCCGTTGTTCGCAATCACTTCCGTCACGCCAAATTCGCCTTGTGTCAGAGTGCCTGTTTTATCAAAAACAACGGCATTCAATTGACGCGCGCCTTCAAAATTAGCCCGGTTGCGGATTAACAGACCACGTTTGGCTGATATAGACGTTGACACAGCTACCACCAATGGGGCTGCGAGTCCAAGTGCGTGCGGACACGTAATGACCATCACTGTCACCATCCGCTCCAAAGCCGTGTCAAATGGATAACCCAGTCCGATCCAGATAAACAATGTTATAAAGCCGGAAGCAAGCGCAAGATAAAACAGCCATTTGGCCGCACGGTTGGTCAGATCCTGCGTTCTGGATTGGGATTCCTGCGCCTCTTTGACCATCGTTACGACCTGCGACAGATAGGAATCTTCCCCCGTTTTCTCGACCGTAGCTTTGATCGACCCCTCTTTATTAATGGATCCGCCTATGACTTCATCATCCTGTTTCTTTTCAACAGGCACGGATTCCCCGGTGAGCATGGATTCATCAATAGCCGATTGACCTTCATCAATCGTACCGTCAACCGGTATCTTTTCACCCGGCTTGATCAGTACGTGATCCCCCTGCTGTAATTCTGATGTCGGAACATCGGTCGTGTTGCCATCTTCATCAAGTTTATGCGCTTCATTCGGCATGAGTTTAACCAGTTCTTCCAGAGCATTTGATGCACCCATAACTGATTTCATCTCAATCCAGTGGCCGAGCAGCATAATATCAATTAATGTAGCCAGCTCCCAGAAGAAATCACTGCCTTCCCAGCCGAAAACAGTCATCGAACTGTAAACATAGGCCACGAGAATGGCAAGACCAATCAAGGTCATCATGCCTGGATTCTTCTCTTTCAGTTCGCTGATCCCGCCAGTAATAAACGGCCAGCCGCCATAAAAGAATAGGAATGTCGCCAGCACAAATACAATATACTGATCAAATGGGAAGCTCCAATCCACCCCAGCAAAGCTCTGAAGCATCGGAGACAGCAGAAGAATTGGAATGGTTACAACAATAGAAATCCAGAAGCGTTTTTTGAAATCCTCTACCATGTGAGCGTGGTGATCTCCGTGATCGTGATGATCATGGCCACCATGACCTTCGTGATCATGATGCTGGTTATGTGTCTCTTGGGTGTGATCCTGATGATCATGATGATGTTGGCTGTGGTTATCATGATTTGACATGTTTTTCACCTCTTTAGACAATGTTTATGATACCACCGTACCGTATGTAGTATTTTATAAAAAAGTGAATGACAACAAAGATGATGACATTCACAGTTGGATAACATCTTTTATTCCGGTACATTATTCTTTTCCATCACCGGCATTCCCATTAAGGAAACAGGCCCTTGATCAGGGCAGCCGATCAAGAGCCTTGTCATGGACTTAAGCTACAACATCATAGCCTTGATCTTCAATAGCCTCTTTCATTTGATCAAAGGTTACTTTGGAATCATCATACTCGGCGTCCGCTGTCCCGTTTTCAACGGATACATTGGCGGATGTCACACCGTCCAGTTCTTCCAATGCATTCGTAACCGCTGTCTTGCAATGACCACAATCCATGCCTTTTACGTTCAATTGTATTTGTGCCATTAGTACACACTCCTTTTTGATATTTGTCGGGGCCGGGACAGAATTTAAGTGACCAGCCCCCAAGATGAACAAAACTACGGCTCAGCGGAGGAAAAGACGCCGACTCCTGCGGGAGCAAAGGATAGGTGAGACCCCGGAGTGCGAAGCACGAGGAGGCTCACCAGCCGCCCGCGGAAAGCGGCGTCTATTTCCGGAGCGGGCTTATGACTCTTGTCTTTTGTCCCAGTCCCGATAACTTATACTTGTACGCGCTTGAGGCGCAGTGAGTTCGTCACAACAGATACGGAACTGAATGCCATCGCTGCACCGGCCACCCATGGTGCGAGTAATCCGAGTGCTGCAATCGGCACACCAGCTGAGTTGTAAGCCAGAGCCCAGAACAGATTCTGACGGATATTGCGCATCGTTTTGCGGCTGAGGCTGACAGCTTTGCTTAGGTTTTCAAGGTCACCGCCAATCAGCGTAATATCAGCTGATTCGATAGCGACATCGGTGCCTGTGCCAATCGCGATGCCGATATCAGCAGTCGCAAGGGCAGGCGCATCATTGATGCCATCCCCAACCATGGCAACAGTTCTGCCTTGTTTTTGCAGTTCGGTAACTTTGTCTGCTTTTCCTTCAGGCAGGACTTCAGCAAATACCCCGTCAATACCGACTTCCTGCGCAATGGCTTCGGCGGTTCGCTGATTATCGCCGGTTATCATATAGGTGTCGATACCCAGGTTGTGAAGGTCTGTAATGGCTTGCTTGGACGTATCCTTAACCGTATCTGCGACAGCCACAATACCTTGCACAGCACCATATACAGCGATAAACATGGCAGTTTTGCCTTCTGCTTCCAATCTGGTCATGTCATCATCGTGTGCCGCAACATCAATATCCTCGCGTTCCATCAATCGGCGGGTACCGATAGCGACTGGTTTATTGCCTACTGTTGCTTTAATACCATGACCGGGTATCGCTTCAAAATCATCAGCTGTACCTGCTTCCAGGCCATTTTCAGTACCGTAAGCGACAATGGCCCCGGCCAGCGCGTGCTCAGAACCTTTTTCCGCTGCAACGAGTGTTTCCAAGAGTCCTTGCTCATCCGGTGTGAACGATAAGAAATCCGTTACTTCCGGTTTGCCTTTGGTGACCGTTCCTGTCTTATCCAGTAATACAGCATCGACAGCTTGTGTTCTTTCCAGGTATTCACCCCCTTTAAAGAGGATGCCCTGTTCAGCTCCTTTGCCTGTGCCGACCATAATCGATGTTGGTGTCGCAAGGCCAAGTGAACATGGACAGGCGATAACCAGCACCGCGATGGAGGCAACAAGCGCCGGCGTTAACTGCATCGGATCAACTAAAAGATACCAGACCAAGAAAGTCACAACAGCAATGCCGACAATAATGGGAACAAAAATACCCGATATTCTATCGGCCATACGCTGGATCGGTGCTTTTGACCCTTGCGCATCTTCAACCGTTTTAACAATCGAAGCCAATGCGGTATCTTCCCCGACGTTTTCGGCTGTCATCTGCAGCCGGCCGTTTCTATTAATCGTGGAGCCAATCACCTGGTCTCCCTGATCTTTTTCAACGGGCAGCGATTCGCCGGTAATCATCGACTCATCAACGGATGTTTGCCCCTCATCGATACGTCCGTCAACCGGAATCTTGTCACCCGGCTTAACGATAAGCGCATCGCCAACTTGCACATTTTCAACGGGAATGCTTTCTTCTTCCCCGTTTCGGAGGACAGTGGCCTCGTTTGCCTGAAGATTCAGGAGAGACTTAATGGCCGTCGTTGTACGTCCTTTGGCCAATGTCTCGAACAACTTGCCGACCAATATCAGCGTGATCAGCATGGCACTCGTTTCAAAGTAGAGCTCGGGCGTACTGCCGGTCACGAGAGATGCAATCATGCCAGCAACACTGTAAAAATACGCAGCCGATGTCCCAAGTGCGACCAGGACATCCATATTGGCGCTTTTACTGCGAAGGGCTGTGTAGGCCCCTTTGTAAAATGGCCAGCCAATATAAAACTGGACGATGGTTGCAAGCGCGAACTGGAACCACATATTTTCAAACAATGCAGGTACCGGGAGGCCAATATGCCCCAGCATGGTATAAAAAAGCGGCAGCGTTAACAGAACCGAAATAGCAAGATGAATCTCTTTGGATTTAATCTCTTTTTCCTTGCGTTCTTCCTGTCCGCCGCGACCTTGTTTGACGACAGCATCGTAGCCCAGTTTCTGCACCTTGCCGATGATATCATCAAGCGACACGGCGCCGGGTTCATAGGAGACCGTTCCTGATTCGGTCGCCAGATTAATGCTGGCGGCGTCGATGCCCTCCGTCCGGTTCAGAACTTTTTCAATCCGGCTCGAGCAGGAAGCACACGTCATCCCCTGAACATCAAGTTCTACCTTTTCCGCAGCGACGCCATAACCAAGCTTTTCAATTTTGCCGACAAGCTCTTGCGGCTCGACATTCGCCGTATCATACTGGATTTTAGCATGTTCCGTCGCCAAGTTAACCTGCGCATCGACGCCATCCATCTTATTTAGGACTTTTTCGATGCGTGCTGAACATGAGGCACAGGTCATACCCGTGACATCTACCGATAATTCTTTCTGTTCCATATAAGTCACCTCCGTTCCTATTTAGCAAACTGTTTAATCACCTTCATGAGTTCTTCAATGGATTCGTCACCATTTCCAGACTGTATCGCATCAGAGACGCATGTTTTTGCGTGACGCTCCATGACGGTGTAACCCACTTTATTTAAAGCTGCCTGGACCGCAGAGATTTGTACTAAAATATCGATGCAATAACGGTCTTCTTCAATCATTTTCTGAAGACCGCGCACCTGACCCTCGATCCGATTCAGCCGATTGGTCATTTGATCTTTTTCCTTATCTGTGCGCGGCATAACAGGCTGTTTATCCGACTGCATGCCGTTCATTTCCTCATCCAACTAGGTCACCTTCTTTTTGTTTCCTTACTTCATACTATACCCCCCTAATGTATATATGTCAATCTAACGTTTTTGTGTAGTACATTGAACTACCGTTTATGTCCATTATGGCCGAAAAACGGCCGGCTCATGAAAAAAGGCATCCGGAAGTATGATGACTTTTCCGGACGCCTTTATGTAAAAAATTAAGAAGCCATTCGTTCAGAACAGCTTCTTGATTTTAAGATGTTATTCAACTACTAATGTTGATTTCATGTCGGAGTGTCCTTCTCCACAAGGGACACTGCAGTAAATGGTATATTCGCCTGATTCTTCAGGTGTAAATGATGCTTCACCTTCACCTTCAATGTTGACGTCGAATTCATCAATAGCTAAGCCGTGCGTTCCTTCCTTACTTGTCAGCGAGATGTCTACAGGCTCACCTGCAGATACCGTGTATTCGTCTTGATTAAATTCAAAGTCGGTAGCTGTTATATCTAATGAACTGCCGGATGCTTCGGTTGAATCACCACTGTCAGTTTCTGTTTCCTCAGACCCGTTGCTGTCGCTGCTGTCACTGCTTTCGCTGTCGTCACTGCCGCCACAAGCTGCCAAAAACAGTACCAGTCCCAGCGCCAGCATGGCCAATAAACCTTTTTTCATTGTCGTCCCTCCCCGATTCATTTAATGGTTACATTTTTATAATAATTCCATTTTTAACAAATAGCAATGACAGTTTTTTGAACAATTTTCCTGGTGCAGTTGGTTAAAAGTCATAACAAGAGCTGCAGCACAAAAAAAGCAGCTTTCCCTTCTTTCACAAGGAAAAGCTGCTCCATTAGATATCAGGATTCGCCAAGAAATGCTTTTTTAAATACGTTCAGCTCGTAATCAAGGCTGATTGCATCATTGAATTGAAAGATATTATGATTGACTTTAATCACATGATCATTTTTCACGGCTGGGATATTTTCTTAAGTTTCGGTGTTCTGGAATGCACTGTCCGTACCCGGCGCCCGGCTCAGCACGATGTAATCCCCGGCATACTCAGGCACAGCTTCTGTGGAAATTTCCTGATAGCCATTCTCCTCAGTTGCCTTTTTCACTTTATCAGGCATGGTCAAATCCATGGCATGATACACTATTTCCGAGCCGCGTCCCCAGTTTTGACCGGCTATATAGAACTGCTTATTAAAGTTTTCCATAACCGAAACGGTCGCGTCTTTGCCAATTTTATCTTTGATTTTATTGCCGATTTTCTCGGCTCGCTGTTTGAAATCTTCCACCCATTCTTTCGCTTTGTCTTCTTTATTCACTAACTTCCCGATAGCGATATGCTGCTCTAAATAGTCTAACTTGCCGTATTCATAGGTAACGGTTGGCGCGATTTCCTTAAGCTTATCCAAGTTTTTCGTATTTGCCCCTTCCCGGCCAACAATCAAATCGGGATTCAAATCAATGATGCCCTCCAGATTGTCACTGGACACCACCTCAGCATCGCCTAATTCATCTTTCAGCACGGAGCTTTGTTTCGTCCATTTATCAACTCCGACGACATTAACACCGAGAGACGCTAGATCACCGGCATAGGTTGAAAGCACGACAACGCGTTCCGGGTGTTTCGGCACCTCAACTGGACCGTTCTGCGACTCGTACGTTCTGGTTGCCTGTTCATCCTGATTCTCATTTCCCTGCTCTTTTGCCTGATCACTGGCTTCATCACTGGAATCGCCGCTCCCGCAGGCGCTAAGCACAAGGACAAGCAATAAAAGGAACGGAAAAATCTTTTTTATCATAGCGGTCGTCTCCTTCTATCCTTCTCTGTCGACTAACTGTTCGAGTTTAATGATAATTGAAAATGATTATCAATGTCAATAAAAATGTCCGATAGACCCGTTCACCGTTCGGATTACATCACTTTTTTCAATTTTTCTTTAGCCAGCCATATTTTCATCCCATTCGCTTTCGGCTTCGTGTTTTGGATCTGAACCATATCATCACTGAAGTCTGTTACTCTTACGACAGTCCCGCTACTAAAACTGGCCATTTCGCTAAGATCGAGATATTCCTCTACAGCATCGGCGCCACCCTTTTCCTGAAGGGCCTGCGTCTTTTCAGCTATTCTTTCCTTGGAGCTGATCGTCATACCACCCTGAGCCGTCCTATCTAGTGTGAACGTATCGCCCAGCTTCAGCTCATCGCAAGCAGTCAAAACCAAACATAACAACAGCAACGGCATGATGCCTTTTAACTTTTTTGAATTCACTAGTCTTCCACCCCCAAATACCTAGCATCATTATTTATATTGGCATCAGCCCTATAAAATTACTACAGCTAAAAGGTAATGGAAGCTAGCGTTATGGTGATTTAATGCCACGGTGCACCTACTGTAATTATAAATGGAAAACCAAAGAAATCTTATCGCCCGGATTCTCAAAGAACGGTAAAAGTTGCCCCAACTGCGGGGAAAAACAATATATTTCTATAAAAACACAAAAGTTATTTACACTAGGATATCTAAGTCTAATTTTCGTTCCATTTCTTACTTTTAGTATTAAATTAAGCGATAAAGACGAGCGCCTTTTTGAATGATATTATTGCTCAAGAAACGGGCACGTTTGTGGCATAGCGATGTGCCATAATCGGGCCAGATTGTCCATAACAATTAAATCACACTAATATTTCAAAGGTATCTTACAGAGATGGCTTATTTTTATGTTCAGATGTAATGTATACATTGATTTAAGTAATTTATATATTGAATAATGTAAAATATATGTTACTATATAAATAGGAGGTGCGCCAAAACATTGAAGAATAATTTGAAAGTTGCTCGTGTCCAGGTTGACTTAACTCAACAACAATTAGCTGAGAAAACAGGTGTTACTCGGCAAACAATTAGTTTGATTGAAAAAGAGAAATATAATCCAACTTTAAAACTGTGTCTTAATATTTGCTATGCGGTAAATAAAACCTTAGATGATGTTTTTTGGATAGATAGGGAGGAATAAGAAAGTGAAGATACAAAGAATAAATGATGAGCGTTTAATAATGCAAAATTTGAAGAACATACGTATTATCTATGCCCTTCAAACACTTGGTATGGTGGCTATATTAGGGTATAACTTTATAACCAATGGAATGATTGGGGTAAAAGAAAATCCCTTGTGGATTGTATTTATAGCATCAACAGTTATATTAGCATTTTTGTCATTGACCACTGATGAACGACTCATATCAAAAAACTTGCAAAAAATAAGGATAGCATATGCTGTTCAAACAATTGGTATCATAGGCATTTTAGGATATGATTTTGTTGCAGAAGGTATGGACGGGATGAAAGATGATCCCCTTTGGATTGTATTTATAGTTTCAACGATCGTACTGGCATTTTTATCAATGAATGTTAGTGTAGATCACGAAAGTAATAAAAAATCTGCTAAAAAGGGATTAGTGATTTCATTTATCACTTTAGCGTTAATTAGTATTATCGTTGGCACTCTCACCTCGTTTAGTGAAGGGTTTTCTACAACAGATGGCATTTTGACAGGAGTCATATTTATAATATGTGGTTGTTTTCCATTCCTTTTTCTTTTTTCCTTAAGGGAAAGAAAAGATGATGATTCCTAATGATGCCGAAAAAACAAAGAATCTTTTGGGGGATTATTTGAGCGAATTTCATAATTCATAGCCCTTGCGGCGCAAGGACTTAAAAACGTAAAAAAGGAAGTACCTCCCCAAATCTTGTATAATGGTAGTTGAACTAAAACATCCATAGAGATTGGAGGAATACTTCCTATGACTATTATACGACAACCAAGCTTATTTAGCATCCAAGAACTTTATGACATGGAACCTACCCAAAAGTATGAGGCGATCATTTCCGCCGTTGATTTGGATGCCATTTATCACGACATGGCTAAAAAATCCCGTTTGGGCGCGCCTGAAGAGCTGAATGTTGCAGCGATGATTATTTCCGTTTTCATTCGGTATGTTGAACGCATCCCAACCATAAAAGACCTGAAAAAACGCTTAGATGATGATATTGCCTTCAAATTGAATTGTGGATTTCTGGTTTCAGACAAGATTCCTTCGGAAGCTTCCTATTCCCGCCTTTTAACCAAGCTGAGCGAGTCAGATGCATTGGAAAAGGCCCAGGAAAAAGTTGTTCTTCAAGCCATTGCCGAAGGCTTTATCGCTGATGATACAGTCGCCATCGATGCGACTCATTTCGAAGCACGTGATCAGGCCCCGCCTAAAGAAGAAAAGGCAAAGCCGGAACCGAAAAAACGCGGCCGTAAATCCAGGGAAGAGCGTGACCAATGGCTCCAGGAACAAGCTGAGAAAGAAGCGAATCTGCCTCTTTATGACAGGAAAATCGAAGCTCAACTGGATGCATCTTTAACAGAACTTCGAGACGGTGTTCCCCGGGATCCCCAATGGGGGATCAAGAAAAACAGCGAAGGCAAAAATACATTCTGGTTTGGCTATAAAGGACATCTGGCTGTCGGCACATCAAGTCAATACATTTTACAGGCCCTTTTCTCATCAGGAAATCTAAATGATGGAAAAGCCGCAATTCCTTTATTGAAGGGGATGAATGAACGCTTGCCTCTTTCAAACTTGCGTTATCAGACGATGGATGCGGGTTATGATTTTGAACCGATTTACACGCAGGTCTATCGAATGGGCCAGCAATCTATCATTGCCTATAATAAACGCAATGAATCGGAACCCATAGGGTTTGATAAATATTTTGCCCCAACATGTTTCCGTGAACATTCGTACCGTTATGAAAGTTACGATGCCAAACATGAAACCCTGAAGTACACAAACCCAAAGGAATGCAAAGACTGCCCTTTAGCCCATGAAGACATATGCCAGAAAGTATTCAAGATGAAAATCACTAAAGACCTCAGGCGATACACAGCCCCGGCACGGGGCTCTAAAGCTTGGAACACCATCTACAAGCGCCGATCAGCCGTTGAACGTGTCAATGCCTATTTAAAGGAATTCTTTCAGCTCAACAATGTTCGCCATCGTTCAGGGAAACGCGCTCAGATCCATTTTGATATCGTTACGTTGATGTATAATGCATCGAAATTAGCCGCAGACCGCATTGATGCCGCGTTAAAGCAGCAGCAGGCTGCTTAGAGGAATTTTAAAAAAATACACATTAGAAATTCTGCAGGTCTTTGCGTTTTTAATAAGAGCAATTATGAAATTGATTCATTTATTTAATTTTAATTCCAATACCCTTATTTTTATTGGAATAATATAATAGGTTTGATTGGCGGTTTTTTCTTTTTATATTTAGCTTATTATATCTTTTTTAAAGACCATTCGACCAACATCTAAAATACCAAATTTCCATATACTAACGATTTAACTGTCTTACACAATCGGTTGCGTTTGTTGCCTAACACAATAAAATTACATTAAAACGCACAGAAAATAATTCTGTGCGTTCTCTGTATGATATTTATACTGTTAATAGCTTGCTGGAAGATACGCTAATTAGTGTACTATTTATGCTGTTATTAGCATTTTTCTCCGTCAAAACTGAACTCGTTACTGCGATCCCCGCCATTTTAATTCACTGTCTCAGCCCATTCGTTAACTGAAAGGACATCTGCCTGCTGCGGAAACACCTTTTCAGTCAGGACGCGGTGTACGTCAGGATCACCATCAAGACACGCATCTTTTAACACCTTGAGTGAAAAGTCTTTGTCCGCCGCTTCCCGCAATGTCGATAGCACGACACCGCTTGTGGCAATACCAGTTAAAACGAGCGTCTTAATATCCAAAGCTTCCAGGATCATTTCCAAATTGCTGCCGGCAAAGGCACTCACCCGATACTTGGTGACAATAGGTTCATTTTCCTGGGGCTGAACAGATTCGTGTATCTGCGTGCCTTCATCTGACAACGTCATGCCCCCGTTTTCAGCAATTCTTGTAAATGCCGGATTTCGCGGGTTGACCTCAGGATAACCCTCGCTGAATCCAACGCGCACAAAAATCACTTGCATATTGTTTTCCCGTGCGGCCGCCACGGCTTGTTGAACCGGGGACAGCTCCTCCCCATTTTCGGCGTAACGTGATACAATGCCATTTTCTATGTCCATGACCAGCAGTGCAGTTTTTTCATTATCGCTGTGCATCGTTAAAAGCTCCTTTTTTAATAAGTGGCAGGTTCTCCTATATTATACTAGGATCATGTATGCGTTATCCACTAACAGACGGACAATCGTTTAAAGGGTCTGGTCATATACGACGGTTCATTAAACGACAACGGGAGGCTGAGCTGCAGCTGAGGAACATCAGCGAAGAATTTAGTTGGCTTTATGAGAGCAACAGAAGTAACAGTAAACAGTCATGATGATTCTTATAATAGGCACATGAACGTTTTACTTTGTGTGGAAAATACATATTTCAAGAATACCGAAAATTACATTAACCAATAGCAATGCTTCTTGGTAAAAAGCCATTCCGCCATAAACCGCTCATTCTTATGCGCTTATTCAATAAACGCGCCTGATTGCAGTATAAGTATTTATAAGACTATTTTTCATTATGTGGGTCTGCATTTTTTCCCAATTTTTTATTGAAAAGATGTTGCATTACAAACACTCCGATTAGGGATATTGGGAAAGCAATTAAATAGAAATAAATATTTTTATCTAACCCAATCACTTCAGGTAAATAAAGAATGAGAAACATCCAAATAACAGTTGTAATTATTCTCATTTTGTTACTTCACCTTCTTAACTGCAATATAGTCCTGGCCCACGTTACATGACAATTGCGCCCGTCAGGGTTAATTTTTAAATAATAAAAGGTTGTATTTTATTAAATTTGTTTTAGTTAGTCCATAAATTACAAGCGCAGTTATTATGCAGGATAACAATAGGTTGTGAACGATAGTGTGCCAGACGAGAAACACTCCAGCAACAACAATTAAGGATAATATTACCCAAATTATTCTCGAAAAGTTTTTTTGTCCCATTAAAATCATCCCTTTTTAACTAAATTTTAACATACAATTATTCCGCAAAATGGCTCGTTTGTTGAATTAATCTTTTAAAAATAATTTCCTCTTTCCCAATTCCACATAGCAATAATTGAATAACCATCTTTAAATGATGGCATTTATGTGGGGACTGTTACGATAGGCAGTGCCGTGAAAGCAGGCACATTTTTCGACCCAGACTGGATTGCTGAAGCCTATTGGAACCTTTTCACAAAGCACGACCAAACAGAAATGGTCTATCAGCCAAATGATGCTGAATCTTAATCATTTTAATAAAAGCAGGATTATGTCTTGGCCTATTTTCTAAAAGAAGCATGAGGAATCGCTCCTCATGCTTCTTTATACTGCCAATGTGATTAAATTAAGCCAGTGACCCCATTGGATCCCATGGTTCCAGTGCGATAGGTTCCTGGTTCAGGGCTGTTTGCAATTCCTCTGGGAGGTAATCTTTTCGAACAACGACCTGGTACATAAATTCGTTAAACCAGTCGTCACTCATCACAAAATAGCCATCCTTGCCTGGCTTTTCGCCCCAGCTGTTTTCCACTTTCCAGCGATTAGGGTTGCCGTCCTCGGCGATATTAACGCCTTGGAGCACCATCGCATGGGTCATTTGGCTATTGCCATAATCCAGTTGCTCTGCCTTGGTAAGATTCATGCTGACATCAAGCGCTGATTCATAATCGTACATAGCCGTGTCCAGAATGCCGCTTTTGCTGTTCAGCATTTTCGTCACATCACAGCCGAACCATACAGGCTCATTGTTTTCAATTTGCTGTTTCGTGGCTTCTTTCAGCGTTTCCATCGGGACGTTCAAATAAAAGACATCCTGGCCGCCGCTGACGTTACCCAGATATTTGACCGTGAACGTACGCCCAAAAGGCTTATCCTCGGTCGGCGCATTAATCAGACTGACATAGTCATGCAGATTAATTGTTACATACTTTTGATAGAACTCTTGCGGTGTGATGTTCGTATCACGATGGAACGTCTCATCCTTATCACGGTATTCAAAATCAAACCGCTTAGGTGGCTCTCCGAGAAAATGCGCCAGCATCCGAAAGATTTCATTTAACAGGGCCGGCTTTTGGTCCCGCAGCGATTCTGGGGAGACGCCCTCTTCCTGATATTGTTTGCGCAGTTTGGCCGCGTCTTCCCGAAGTTTCTGAGTTACCAGCTCATTCATAGCACCCGAACGGCTGCTATGATACGTCTCGGGCATGACGTATTTCGGCATCACACCATACTTATCAACCAGGCTGGTGAACATATCCCATTGACCGCCATCCTGGATAGGATCCATTAACAGCCATTGGACAATTCTGCTGTCTAATGGCTCATCAAGTGTGTCCAAAATACTTTCCAGAAGATAATTGGCTTTTTCAAATTTATCCCAGAAAGTCAGATAGTTTTCCGATAGCTCAAATGATTTCAAGTTGCAATTGTTAGCTACTTCATGCCGTAATGTGTTCAGACCGGCAAACATCCAGCAGCGTCCGCTTTGTTTTTGGTCCGTTATTTTATCGGACTTAATCTCATGTGAAAACGTCTGCTGCATGTTAACTTCAGCATCCTGATCCATAGCGACCGCATTGATGCCATTTTGTTTGATCGCGTTCATTAAGACTTTGTGTTGCGGATTACTCCGGAAATCATCTGTGAAACGTTCAATCATATCCTGTGTTACAGCACGGTTATCCTTTACCTCAGCCGTCATCTTATCACCCTTTCTTGTACGATTTATTGTCCCGCTCATCATTCTATAAAGCTACCATTATGCTTAAACCATTGTATGTTTGCTTCAGCTATTACAGTATAACAATCGTCTGTCATGTCGTTGCTTTATACTTATTCGACTTATTTCTGCAAAATTCCTGCCGAACGTGATAATTTGATTAAATTTTTATCGTCTCCTCGATCGATTTTTCGTTGCGCTCGGTCGTTTCAGTGCGCTCCTCGATCGATTTTTCGCCGCGCTCGATCCGCTTCGCTCGGGCAGCCGTATGCTTATGGGAAACGCGGGAATTGGGAAAAGTCGGGTTCGCGTTTTTCTTTGAAAGCATCGCGGCCTTCTTTTGATTCTTCCGTCCTGTAATACAGCAATGTTGCATCGCCGCCTAATTGCTGCAGACCAGCGAGTCCATCTGTATCAGCGTTGAAGGATGCTTTCATCAGGCGCAGGGCTGTCGGGCTTTTCGCGACGAGTTTCTGCGCCCAATCAATGGTTGCGTCCTCCAGCTGCTCCAGCGGGACTACCTTGTTGACAAGACCCATCTTGTCCGCTTCTTCAGCTGTGTACTGCTCACTCAGGTAGTAAATTTCACGGGCTTTCTTTTGACCTACAATTTCGGCCAGGAAGCCTTGTCCATAACCAGCATCAACACTGCCTACTTTACTTTCTGTCTGACCGAAAATGGCGTTGTCCGCAGCAATCGTCAAATCAGAGATAACGTGAAGACCGTGGCCGCCGCCAATAGCATAGCCGGCCACCATCGCAATAATCGGTTTTGGCGTGACGCGCATCAGACGCTGCAGATCAAGCAAGTTCAGTCTTGGTACTTGGTCGCCTCCGACATAGCCGCCATCGCCGCGGACCATCTGATCACCGCCGGAGCAGAATGCTTTATCGCCCATGCCGGTTAAAATAATGACCCCAACTCTGCCGTCATTCCGGGCATCAGTAAACGCATCAAGCAGCTCGTCAATTGTTTTTGGCGTAAACGCATTGTGTTTGTGGGGACGATTGATCGTGATTTTGGCAATCCCTTCCTCTGATTTCTCATACACAATCTCATCATATGTCCGTGCGGGTTCCCATTTAACTGACAATAGTCACTCAGTCCTTTCGTTTTTAATAATTCATTCCACAGCTATTTTACTAAAAATCATGGTGATGTCACATCAAACGTGTCTCACCAGTTCTTTAAATGTGTCACTGTCTGACAGCAGCCCCCGCAAAAACAGCTGGCTCTATAACAGCATGAGTAGCATAGCATTATCGTGGCATACTATAAATGGCTTTATATTTTTTAATGCAAAAGGAGCAAAACATGAAAGAACTTTTTCGATTACTCAAGCAAGGGTCCATGTCCTCATTATGGGCAAGTATTATTAATGCAGTGGTTGCGATAACAAAAGGCGTTGTTTTCTTCATCACGGGCAATGTGGCTATGTTTGCTGAATTGATGCACAGCATTGGCGATACAGTGAATCAAGCCTTTGTCTATATCGGATCAGCGTTAAGCAATAAACCGCCTACCGACCGTTTCCCTGAAGGTTTTGCACGCCTGGTTAATCTGGTATTGCTCGGTGCTGTTCTTATCGTGGGGGTTCTTGCATATGAAACCATAAAGAAAGGGATCAACCGTATCATAGCGCCCCCTGAGTCCAATGAATGGCTTTGGCTGAACGTCAGTGTTCTTGGGATAGCCATGATTCTCGAGGGGTTTGTCTGGTTTAAATCAATGAAAGAAATCACCGCAGATCTAGGTGGCGAAGATATCAAAGGATTCAACATAATATCGGAAAGTTTTAAAAACGTAGGTAAAGCAAATCCGGCAACCAAGCTCGTATTTTTGGAGGACGCTGTAGCTACCAGCGGCGCGTTTATTGCGATCATTGCGATTTTTATTGGCGCCTATACGCCGTTCCAATCGGCTGAAGGTTATGCTTCTGTTGTTATTGGACTCATGCTGTTTCTGGTTGTCGGGCGAATTTTTCTCGATAATGCCGCAGGGGCCTTAGGTGCTGCCGATCAAGATATGGTCAAAAAAGTTGGCGAGTATGTGTATGAAGAGCCAAAAGTCAAAGACATTCGCAAGCTGGCGGTCATGCAGGAAGGTAACGAACTCCATGCTGAATTGAAGATAGAACTTGAGTCCGATATGACCATAGCAGAAGCTGACCAGATTCACGATAATATTGAAAAGAAAATATTGGATGAAAAAAGGATAACGGATGTTATTATTGAGTTTGACGATCATGATGACACCCAGCATTGGGATGAGTCGAAAAACGAAACAAAAAACAGCGAAAAGGGATCAGGAGATGGTCAAAGCAAACAATAACTACGATAAACAGGCGCTTTCCTTGTTGGCGGGATTGCGCCACAACGGCTTTTGATAGTGATCGCCGGAACGAGCAAAAATCACCACACGTGACGCGCAAATAAATGCGTCGTCAGTATTGACGGCAGTAGATAAACAAATAAATGAATTGAACGAATAGGACTCCTGCTATGATGATAGCTATAGCATCTCTAAATTGGGCATAGGTCAAGTGATAGAATTGATTTATGAAATAAACAACTGTCCATCCAACTAAAACATATGTAAACGTTCTTGAACGGGACTTGTAAAGAATCATCTTCCCTCTTTCGTCATGACCTTCCTGTAACATAAAGCGTTTTTCATATTGATACAGAATCCATACTAATATGACAATGGCCAACCACTTAATCATCTAAACTCCCCTCTTCTGAATGGTATTGGAAAACATCATTAATATCTCTATCAAATAAATGAGCAATTTGAAAGGCAAGCATTAAAGATGGACTGTACTTTTTTGACAAAATAAGATTAAGTGATTATATTAAGACTGATATCGATTGGGACTTCCCGATTAACGTTCGCGACACCGTCCTGCTGGGAAGGTATCCTAAACTGGGTGTATTTCATCTTCTCAAAAAAGCAGATAAACAACTGGCTGAAGGGTGTCTGGAAGAAGTCGGCCTCAGTGATTATAAAAAACAACAAATCGGTGAATTATTCGGCGGGCAGCAGCAACGGCGATTCCGGCGTGGATCCAGATCATGAAGACGTTTATAAGAAAAACGCAGAAGACTATATAGGGGAACTCGAAGGTATTGATCAGGAATACGAGAACAAGATCAATGATATCCCTGAAGAAGATCGCGTCTTTATGGCAAGTGAAAGAGCTTATCAATATTTGACTGAGCGTTATGGATTTAAAAGAAGGTTTTATATGGGAAATTGATACAGAAGATAATGGCACGCCATCCCAGATTAAAAATGCTGTAAAATTTGTTAATAAAAATGACCCGACCGTCCTGTTCGTCGTTGAATCAAACGTCAGTCAAAAGCCAATGAAAACTGTTGCCAAAAAATTCATGACGGATTAGCTCAACAGCCTCCTTTTTAAGCCCGGTTCATTTCCTGTTCCGGGCTTTTGTCATTTACATATGATACCTGAAAGTCTGAAATAGAAAGGCTGATCATGATGTTCCAAGTTATTATTGCAGCCATCATCATCTATACGGCAACGGCTTCCGATTTACTCGTTATATTACTGCTGTTTTTCGCACAAGCTCACACAAAAAAGCAATACCGGGATATTTATATAGGCCAATTTATCGGTTCTGTAACGTTAATCGCCATTAGCTTGTTTTTAGCCTATGTGTTAAATTTCATTCCTGAAAAATGGCTGCTTGGTTTACTAGGGTTGGTCCCTCTCTATTTCGGTCTGAGAATAGCTATATTCGGCGATGACGATGAGGAAGAAGTTGAGAAGCAGTTAGATCAAAAAGGCCTGAGCCAATTAACCAGAACGGTTGCTTTCGTAACGATAGCGAGCTGCGGCGCTGATAACATCGGCTTATTCGCGCCCTATTTCGTTACATTAGATCTCAATGAACTCATCGTGACCCTGATCGTTTTTATTGTGCTTATTTTTGCGCTTATGTTTACGGCTAAACAATTAACGGCTATTCCCGGCGTTGGCCAGGTTATGGAGCGGTTCAGCAGATGGATTACAGCAACGGTTTATATTGTATTAGGTGCCTTTATTATGTATGAAAATGGCACGATACAAACACTGTTATCGTTTTTAAGTTAACTTCAATGGCTGCTGTTTAGCTTGTGCGACCATGCATCCAGCTGTATTTAAACGGCAGCGGCCTCTTAGATCTCAGTCGTTTTCAGACCAAGGCGGCAGCACTCTGTCAATTTCGGTTAAAATCGGTTCAATTTCTTCGATAACATCATGCGTTAATTCTATCTCGCTTGCTTTTATATTTTCCTCAAGCTGATGCTTGTTGCTTGCACCGACAATGGCAGAACTAATGCCAGGCTGCCGCAAAATCCAGGCAAGGGCCAGCTGTGACAAACCGATGTTTAATTCACCTGCTACGTCCTCCAATTTAGCCACTTGCTTCAGCACATTATTATCCAGATAGCTTTTCATCAAATAGTTAATCTGACCCTTTCCTGCCCGGCTTTGAGGAGGAAGGTCCTCGTCTGGCTTATACTTTCCAGTCAAAACACCTTGTGCAAGTGGGGAAAAGACAATCTGACCCATACCATGTTTCTTGCTTACAGGTACAATCTCACTTTCGATCTGCCGGACAATCATATTATAAACGGGCTGATTTGAAACGATGGGATGAAGATTGCGTTCGTTTGTTATATGTACCGCATCTGTAATCTGTGCGGCACTCCATTGACTGACACCATAATAAAGAATCTTACCCTGGCGAACAAGATCTTCCAGAGCAAGCAGCGTCTCTTCTGTAGGTGTTTCCTTATCAAATCTGTGGCATTGGTATAAGTCAATATAATCGACCCCAAGCCTTTTCAAGCTCGCATTGCACTGTTCGATAATATGTTTTCGGGAAAGCCCGCGGTCATTCGGTCCGTCCCCCATTGGAAAATAAGCTTTTGTTGCCAGTACATACGACTCCCTCGGATACCTGTGCAATGCCTTGCCCAAAACGCGCTCAGCTTCGCCCTGGCCATACTCATTAGCTGTATCAAAAAAGTTGATTCCTAAGTCGTATGCCCGGTGAATGCTTTCTGTTTCATTATGAGTTAACCAGCTTCCCAGGCCTATTTCACTGACCTTTAGACCACTGTTTCCAAGGTGACGATAGTTCATAATATAGCCTCCAAAATTTAGATGATAGATGGTGTGGCATGAAGCCAAAGACCGGAGGAGATAATGGTTAAAAATTTCAAATCAATGACAGGAATAATTCATCTTGTTTTCCTTCTCCCTATCTTCTGTTTGATTCATCATTCGCATCCCCTCTCCTCTATTCAATTTCCCACTTCTTCTTCCGTCTCTTCTCTTATAGCTTCAGTCATTCTTTTAGATTCACTGATAACTTTCGGTTTGAATAGAAAAAATGTTGCTATGACCATTCCAACACCTGATGCCAGGTTAATCCAAATATAACTGTTTAAATCGTATAGAAATCCATAAAGGACAGTCCCCATTGGCATAATGCACATCGAAAAGATAGTGATCATGGAAATAATCCTTCCCTTTATATGCTGGGGAATGGTTTGCTGATAAAAAGTGCTGACAGGTATATTTATAAAGTCAACAGCCATGTTAACGGCGATGAAAAGAATCGCAATTATTAGGATTTTCCATATATCACTGCCGCCCATATAGATGGGGATAATCAGCAACGTAACCATAATGCCAGTGATAATACTGGCCCGCTTGGACACGAGGAGTGGATTTTTCCAATTCTTCATGTTTCCAACAACGACACCCGCTATAACAGCGCCACTGGTGAACGCCGTATATAACAGTCCAACAACAGTCGAATCAAAGTTTAATGCATCCACCAGCATTTTTGAGGGCAATATACTTAAACTTGCTCCAACAAAATTAATAACCATTAAATACAGAATAAGCGGCCGAAACACGCTATGATTTAAAACAAAATCCAGCCCTATTTTCAAGTCCTTTCGCAGCTTTTTGAACCCCCCCTGATCTTCTTCAGACTGCTCAGCATAGTCATTTTCATCATGATATAAGTCAAATTTTAGAAAGAAGTCCATAACAGCAGAAATGAAACCCAAAAAGGCAAAACCGAGAACAATCCATTCAAAACTGAAAAGACCAGACAGCATGCCCCCTGCAACAGGACCAATCATGCCGGATGCGTTTATAAAACTCGATGTATAACCTAACACCTTTTGGACGCGGCTTTTATGAAATAATTCCGTGATAGAGGTCTGAAAAGCATTCATGGCGAAAGCACTCGTCACCGTCATAATCGCTGTAGTCAGATAAATGGCCCCCAAGCTGAAGCCAAACTGATATGTATATAGGAATAGACCTGTTAATATCAACGGATCGATAAATTCACCAATTAATATGATAGCCCGCTTATTTCCCATATCCGCTATCACACCTGAAAGCGGCAGAAAAATTAAAGCAACAACGGTTGAAATCACAATATTAATCGAAAAGTCTAATGAAGATCCCGTTTCATAAAGAATAAAAAAACTGATAGCAAAATTATAGATGCTGTCCCCAATATTCAGCGAGACACGGCTAAATATATAAATAAAAAAATTAGTTCGCTCGTCACGTGGTACCTCTTGATTTAACAGCAATTGGACCCCTCTTTTAAATTTTTTCCGTCAGCATTACGTCTGAACAATTATTTGAAATAGTCGGACTTATTTTAATTTAAAATACCACTTTATCCTGATTGAATCAAGTCCTTTTGGGCAGTTCAGTCACAAATGCCGGAAATAGACATCGCTTTTGGAATTGGTGACTTTCATTTGGCTCCAGCATCCCCATATAATACGCGGGCGCTATTCCTGAAGATGACTTAGCGCCCGCGTTTTTGTTGTTCCTGTTTTACGGATAAGCCTTTCATACCTTACGTCAGACTTCCTTCACGCCATATTCAACCAGAAAATTGGTCAGCCTCTGTTGACCCTGCCAGGGCACCGGTGGACGATGTCCCTTCTGAAATAACGGAAGCGACGTCATCAAAGTAACCTGTGCCGACTTCACGCTGATGTTTTGTGGCACTGTAACCGAATGCCTCATTTGCGAATTCTGCTTGCTGCAATTCAGAATAAGCCGCCATGCCGTTATCCTTATATTTTCTGGCAAGTTCAAACATGCTGTGATTCACCGCATGGAAGCCTGCAAGTGTGACGAATTGGAATTTATACCCCATATCAGCCAGCTCTTTCTGAAAATCCGCCATTTCCTGCTCAGTTAACGCCTGCTTCCAGTTAAATGACGGGGAACAATTGTAAGCCAGCAGTTTATCCGGATATTTTTCATGTATGGCATTAGCGAATCGCCGTGCTTCTTCCAAGTCAGGTTTGGACGTTTCGCACCAGAGCATATCCGCATAAGGCGCATAAGCCAATCCGCGTGCAATAGCCTGATCAATGCCAGCTGTCGTACGGAAAAATCCTTCTGCCGTACGTTCACCAGTCAAAAACGGTTCATCATATGGATCAATGTCACTGGTCATCATATCGGCTGCATTGGCATCTGTCCTGGCAATAATAATGGTCGGTGTTCCCATCACATCTGCCGCTAAACGGGCTGAAATCAGATTGCGAACAGCCGTTTGTGTTGGCAGTAGAACTTTTCCGCCTAAATGACCGCATTTCTTTTCCGATGATTGCTGATCTTCAAAGTGGACGGCGGATGCACCTGCCTCAATCATGGCCTTCATTAACTCGAACACATTCAGCTGTCCACCGAAGCCGGCTTCGGCATCGGCGACAATGGGGGCATACCAATCAATGCTTTCATCCCCTTCCGCATAATGAATCTGATCTGCACGCTGCAATGCCTTATTCATCCGTTTAGCAACCTCCGGGACGCTGTTAGCCGGATAAAGACTTTGATCCGGATACATTTGCCCGGCAAGGTTGGCATCTGCAGCGACCTGCCAGCCGCTTAAATAAATGGCCTGTAAACCTGCTTTGACTTGTTGAACTGCCTGATTGCCCGTCAGTGCACCAAGTGCATGAACATAATGGTTGCTTTTCAGAAGCTGCCAGAATTTCTGTGCACCTTTATTAGCGAGTGTGTAGTCAATATCAATCGATCCGCGCAAACGAATAACATCTTCCGCGCTATAGGGCCGCTCAATACCATCCCACCGCGAATTCATGACCCATTCATTTTGGACTTGTTCCACACGCATTTGTTTACCCATTAGCTGTTTCCCCCTCGATTAATTGATCATACGCTGGCAAGGTCAAAAATTCAGGAAACGTTTCCTCACTAACCATTCGACGGAACAATGCAGCCGCCTCCGGGTGCATTGAACCCATTTCCTGATCAATCATGGTTCCAACCAATTCCCTGGTAACCTTGCGCCCATCCTCAAGAATCCCCCTCGGATGCTGTATCCACTGCCATACCTGGGCACGTGATATTTCAGCTGTTGCGGCATCCTCCATCAAGTGATTTATCGGAACGGCGCCGCGTCCACCCAGCCACGATGCCATATAGTGGATGCCTGCTGTTACATTCGTATACAAACCCTGCTCCGTAATCTTACCTGACGGGACCTCCAAAAGATCCTCACGGGAAACCTGAATATCCTCTCGTTTCCTGTGTATCTGGTTCGCACTTCCCATTCCGCTGTCAAAAACATCTCTGACAAGCTCAGCCATGCCCGGATGGGCAATCCATGTACCATCATGGCCGTCTCTGACCTCTCTCTCTTTGTCAGCGCGGACTTTGGCAAAGGCAGCGCTATTGGCTTCCGGGTCATTTTTGACGGGTATATGGGCGGCCATCCCGCCAATAGCCGGCGCATTCCGCTTATGACATGTCTGGATAGCCAGCAGTGAATAAGCATGCATGAAAGGAACCTCCATGGTTACCGTTGCCCGGTCAGGTAAAAGGGCATCATCATAGTGCTTGAATTTCTTGATGAAACTAAAGATATAATCCCATCGGCCGCAATTAAGACCGGCCGAATGATCACGAAGTTCATATAAAATCTCATCCATCTCGAAGGCTGCTGTAATGGTTTCAATTAGTACAGTTGCTTTGATGGTGCCATACGGTATCCCAAGTTCCTCCTGCGCAAATATAAACACATCATTCCATAAACGAGCTTCCTGATGACTTTCCAGCTTAGGCAAGTAAAAATAGGGCCCCGAGCCACGTTCCATCAATTCCTGGGCATTATGGAAAAAGTATAGACCGAAATCAGCCAGGGACGCTGAGATCGGCTCGCCCCCAACCGTTATATGCTTCTCATCCATATGCCAGCCACGTGGCCTTACCATTAGTACAGCAGGGTCATCATTGAGCTGATACGCTTTTCCGTTATGTCCTACAAAATCGATTTGTCTTCTAATGGCATCTTTTAAATTGATATGACCATCGATGAGATTTTCCCATACAGGGGATGTTGCATCTTCAAAATCAGCCATAAACTTTTTAGCTCCGGAATTGAGCGCGTTGATAACCATTTTGCGGTCAACCGATCCGGTGATTTCGACACGGCGGTCATGCAGCTCTTCCGGCATATCCGCAATGGTCCAGTCACCCTCCCGCACGTGAGTCGTTCCAGGTAAAAAGTCCAAGCGTTCCCCTTGATTGATAGCTTCTTGTTGCTTGCTTCGCTCCAGCAGTAACGCGTTTCTCTTGGCATCGAACCTTTTATGCAATTTGGTAAGAAAACTCAAAGCTCCTTCCGTCAACACCTCATCATACCGTTCCTGTAAATCCCCATGCACACGCACTTGATCATGCTTGATAAACATATACCGGTCCCTCCAACCTGTTATAGTACTGACTTTAAAATAATTTATTGTTATATAACAATACATGCAAAAAAATTAAGCTTCTTTCTTTGATAAACAATAGTCACATTCCTGCAAATACGCCTGGCTTTGGACATCCCCGCCACAATCAGGACATTTAGCCATTGTCATTCACCTCAGCCCCCTTCTTTTATACAACAGATTTATAATTATTAATTTGTTATAGTACAGTATATGAGGTGCACATCAAAAATGCAACGCCTTTTTTTGATTTCTTGTTTTTTGGGGGCTGTTTTTTGGGGAGGTGCCTGTCACCACCCGTAATCGCTCGATTTTTGTCGAACTAAAAAAGGCGTCATAACCTGGTATGACGCCTTGGCTTCTTAGTTAGCTATTTTGTTTTCTTCTTCTGATGAAAAAGAAAATGAGGACTGCTGCAATAATGCCTATGCCAATGACAATAAATAATGGTGTATTCGTACTATTTTGGGCATTCACTGCTTTTTCCTTTTCAGGCTTTTGAGAGGCCGCATTGTCTACCTCATTTTCGTACCCGGTTCTGGTCGTTTAATACCATACGGAAAAAATAGATACAAATAACCCATTAATACAAAAGTGGGTTATTTCCATTAAATGGGTGATAAAACCTTTTGACAGCTTCCGTCATCCTAACGCTTCTAGGCCATTAAATATGATCCCGTGGTATTTCCTTGTTCCACGTTTTCTCAAAAATTTGCGAGCCATTTTCATAAGCGGTCATGGTATTCGTTAAATAAAAGTTCGTTTCATCACAGGTCATGTCACTATACGACTCAAGTGTCGTCATCCAATCGTCACGTCCAACTTTCAATTCCCATTCACATTGAACGCGAGCGGACAGGGGATCGTTCTCTTTAATCGTATAAGTATCCCTATTGCTGCTGCCAAATATAAGTCCGTTTACTGGCAGTTTTCTTTCACCTTCATCGGAAAATTCCTCTAATACCCACGTTCCTTCTATCGGATTATGATGAATCTCTTGGGTTCGATTTCCCGAGCGAATCGGTTCCTTGTCAATCATCTTTGCGATTTCTGGTCGTTCAAAATCCCCGAGTGAATCATCTTCGGCGGATGGCGTCCGAACAGGTAAATCTAAATTGGTATCTTTTCCAGATATACAATGTCTATTTAATCACGCTAATTATTAATTGTTTCAAAAACAATATGGATGAAAACTGGACAATAGGCGATTTAGGATGTATAATTGCTTTAGTTAAAATTATAAACGATTCATCTTCGGGGCAGGGTGAAATTCCTGACCGGCGGTAAAGCCCGCGACTCGATACCATGAGTATCGACTGATTCGGTGAAATTCCGGAGCCGACGGTATAGTCCGGATGGGAGAAGATGTAGGCGCATAATGTCCGCAGTTAATTGTCGGATGAATTTGTGCATGTATCACCCCGGAGCTGCCTGCTTCGGGGTTTTCATTTTGTACAATGGCGCTGCATTGGAAATCGGGGTGGATCGGCCAGAGGAGAGATTTCTTATGCAAACCAGGAGCCGTGTTTTTCGCATGGTGGCTCTAGCAATGCTCAGTGCGTTAGCATTTTTATTAATGCTGCTCAATTTTCCATTACCAGGTCTCCCACCATTTTTGAAAATGGACTTTAGTGAGATTCCGGTATTGATCGGCGCCATTATTTTTGGCCCGGTTGGCGGTATCATTGTCGAGGCCTTAAAAAATTTACTGCATTATTTCATTACCGGCAGTTCATTTGGTGTCCCCTTGGGAGAGGCGTCAAACTTTGTGACGGGGCTGTTTTTAGTGCTGCCTGTTGCTTTCGTAGCCAACAAAGTCCGTACTAAAAAAGGGCTTGCGTCTGGTCTTTTAATCGGGATTGCTCTATCGTCGGTCATGATGGCATTTCTGAACTACTTGATCCTTCTGCCATTGTACACAGTCTTTCTTGATTTTCCGTCATTTTCAGCAGCAGCTCGTATGAAACTGGCGGTTATTGGGGTGTTGCCTTTCAACCTGATCCGCGGGGGACTGACCGGAATCCTTTTCCTATTCCTTTATCCAAAGATCAAATCCCTGATCGATCGCTGGAATCCCCTAACAACATCAAACGTATCGTAAAACAAGGGATAATATATCCGACTTAAAGCGAAAGAGGTTGCCATCAAGGCAATCTCTTTTTTCTTATAAGCACCCCTGATAGATGCCGTTTCCATTATGTATTTTCCACGTACCATATCTTAAGACTTTATGAAGGGAGTGAATCAATTGGCTTTCTCAAATCATCGTCGTTACAACAATTATGGCTATCCCCCATATGGCGGCCAAGGATACTATGGCGGGCAAGGTTTCTATGGAAATTTCAATCCTTACTACGGTCCTGGCCCAGGTTATGGTGGCTACGGTAACTACGGCAACTATGGTAATTATGGTGGCTATGGCGGCTATGGCAACTATGGTGGTTATGGTGGCTACGGCAACTACGGTGGCTATCCCCACTATTACCCCACACCTTATGGCCCAGGAAATTTCGGAGGACGCTGGTAATTAATTAAGTGCGACCAGTAAGGTTCGCTCGTTCTCAAAAGAGGTTGCCTTAATGGCAGCCTCTTTTATTTTTTCCTGTAACAACTGTTCTCAGGAGAGCCAAGCAAGTGAATCATGATCTGATCGTAAATTAAGTCCGCTGCGGAAAAACACGTCGCTTTCCGCGGGCTAGTCTTGCGCCATATTGATTCCTTAATATCAATCATGGATTTTGTTGAAGAGCCTAAAATAAAAAGCTTGCCTAATTAGTCACACAATCGCTCCCTATTCTTGAAGAATAAAACGCTATACTCAGAAAGAATATTCTTCTTTATTACTTAAATGCATTACAACTGGGTGAAGCGATATAACTAAGGAAGTTAAAACGAGAAATAAACTTATCAAAATCGCTGCTGGGATATCAAAAAAGATATTTAAAAATATTGGTAAGAAAACAAAAGCGTTTAAAAAACCTGCTTTATTTTTTGATTTCCGTGTCTGATATTGCCTTTCTCCACAATAGGGACAGTTCATGCCAGGGTCCAAAGTAAACATTTTTTTCATAGTCTGCTTCCAACTCCATGTATTATGGCAATTTTCACAAGTTGGCATTTCATCTCTCCTTACGCCTGTTTCTGCAACATATGCCTGTTTGTTTAATAAATTTCAACTATTTTAATCTTATCACAACATGATTTTCACATGTAATGTTTTATTGTTAATATGTTGTGAATCCCGTTATTTTCTGTATCCAGTAGACCACTTTTCTAAACGGTGTTTTGCGATCCTGGAATTTATCATAATCAGCTGTGAAAGTGCCCTCCTGATTATGCCATAACCTCAGAAAATAATGTTCGACGTCTTTTATGACTTGCTCATCCTGCGACCCTTGAATTTTAATGGCGTTTTCCAGATTATAATTAGCGAGATTTCTGGTTGTGTAATTGGCCGCTCCGCCAATCAGTACGGCCTCCGTTCCTTCTTTGATATACAGCAATTTTCCGTGAAACTGGTCCTTGGCTGAATCATACCACCTGATCGACACATGATCCTTGCTCTTTAATTCAGATGCCACAGGTAAATTAGGCAGTCCAATATTATGATGGCCAAAAGCGCCTTTATTTGGATCCAGAATCATTTTAATAGTGACGCCTCGCTCCGCCGCATCCTGTAACGCCTGAATCATCTGACGATTGCCGAGATAAAACATACCAAGCCAGATGTCATCGCCCTTACTGGTCAGATTAATTTCCTTGAGAACATGTTCAGACACTTTTCCTTCCGTCAAATACTGGGCAGCGGCTGTACGCGATGCAGCCTGGTTATTATGTTTCGCCGGCTTTATATCCGTTTCACTGTCAGAGTAATCGAGTACGGCTTGCTCTGCTTTCACGATCTCGTGAACAATATCCCCCGTTACTTTAAACGCAATATCTACAAAGAACCCGCTTGCATCATGTGAATTGGCTGATGTAATGATCGCTGCATTTTCTGTAGCGATCATTTTTCGATGGTTCGCCTTCATATTAAAAGCCTCTAAATAGGAGCGCGCTGTCACTTTAGGAGCATTCGTTCCCAGCGGATTAGGCAGCCAGCCTTTGCCCCCTTGGCCAAACCAGCGGAAAAACGTCCGCCAGATCGCTGAATAGACAGGATTGGAGTCCCTAAGCTTATCCAAGTTCGCTGTAACGACTTCCACATCATGTTTTTGCAGTTTTTTTATGTTTTTATTGCTATAGGACTGATAGCCATTATTAACCGGATCCGTGATAAACACAACCTGCAAATCTGGATGTTTTCTTTTCTGCTTAATGAGTTTAGTCGTCAGTTTCTCACTTAACTTGGGGAAATCTCGTGATTCATTGGTGTAGCCGTTAAACAAAAACATGTCCAGCACAATAACATCTTCTGCTTTCTCGACCATACGAAAAATGTCAGGAAAGATTTCACGATCATGCTTCACCTCCCCCGTTTTGGTTTGATAGGTTAAATCTCTAAGGAACTCAATGTCGGAATGATAGACATCACTTTCGTAAGAGATCCCTGCAGGAAGCGGCTTCAATTGGTTATACAGCAAAACAGAAAATAATATAATAATTACAAGTAAAACCACCCAAAACATCTTTGAGTGCAACAGTTTTTTCATCACATAACCTCTTCTTTTACAGCTGATGTTCGATTCTCCTACTTTCTCCAGAAATGCAGCAGTATAAACAAAAAAGTAACCGGCTGCGAAATCTTCGGATGCAATTAGTGTACACACATAACATAGAGCAGGAAGGAGGTTTTTAAATGGACTATATTTATTTAGGCACGTCTGGCCTGCGTGTTCCAAAATACATTTTAGGGACGCTTCCTTTTAGTGGAACAAATGGATTTGAAGCTATGGGAGACGTCGATGTCAAAGAGGCAACTAAAATGGTGGATATGAGTCTTGATGCTGGGATCAACATGTTTGACACGGCCAATCTGTATTCCCATGGTGATGCCGAGAAAGTGCTGGGTTCCGCTATTAAGGATCGCCGAGATGAGGTTCTCTTGACATCCAAGACAGGATTCCAGTTAGGCGATAATCCGAATGCGCGCGGCGCTTCACGGCTGAATATCGAAAAGTCGATTGAAGCATCCCTCAAGCGCCTCGGCACGGACTATCTTGATTTGTATTTTGTGCATTTATGGGACGGGCGTACGCCGGTTGAAGAAACGATCGCAGTGATGACGGACTTAGTCAAATCCGGCAAAATCCGTTACTGGGGCGTTTCGAATTACAGTGGATGGGCATTGGCACGGACCTATACGCTTGCTGAACAGGCTGGCTATATCCCGCCTGTTTGCCAACAGATTTATTATACACCAGAAGCACGCGAAGCCGAATACGAACTGCTGCCAGCGGCTGGCGAACTTGGAATGGGTTCCATGATATGGAGTCCGCTGGGTGAAGGGCTTCTTAACGGTAAAATCAGCCGCGGGCAAACGGCTCCGGAGAATACACGACAAGGTGCTGGATGGCCTGAACCATGGGTTATGGATAATGAACGATTGTATAACGTCATTGATGCCCTTCAGGAAGTGGCGGACGCGCGAGGCGCAACCGTTCCGCAAATAGCACTTGCCTGGGTAAAAGACCGTCCGAATGTTGGCCCGGTCGTTATCGCAGCACGTAATGAAGACCAGCTCCGCGAAAATATCAATTCGTTTGAGATGGTTTTAACTGAGGACGAGCATGACAAAATTGAATCGGTCACCCGGCCGGAACCATTTTATCCGTTATGGCACCGTGTGATGAGTTCTTTCGACAGAGGATCACCGTCTGAAATGCCTTATCTCAAAGGTTACAAAAAGTCCATGAATATTGAGTAAGTAAACGAGGGGCGAAATGAAAAATAGGACAAAATTAGCTGGATCAAGTGGTTAGAGCATAAGCCCGCTTCGGAAATAGACGCCGCTTTCCGCGGGCGGCTGGTGAGCCTCCGAAGTGCGTTCGCACTCCGGGGTCTCACCTATGCCTTTGCTCCCGCTGGAGTCGCCGTCTTTTCCTCCGCTCAATCTGAGCTATCTTCAGCTTTAAAGTTAATACGTCTTAAATCTTTATTTTGTCACACATCCATGGGTGTGCTTGGGAGCGCTTGGAACCGACACAAGCGGGTCCGTCCGTGTGCCAGCTGCTTTTTGCGGTATTGTGGGCATGAAACCGTCAAATGCAAGCGTTAATCAAAAAGGTACTTTTCCGCCTGCTCGCGTACGTTTGGATGAGTGGTGATGACAGCATTCAAACGTGAGTTCAACCTCTCAATCTGTTTCAAAGCTTCATCTGCTATTTCAGCGACAGAAACGCGCTCATGCTGAATAGCCTCTCCAATGGAAGCTATGGTTTGTAGTAATAAAGGACTTTCCAAGCTTCTCTCACTTCCTTTAACGTATGTGTAAAAACCCCTATTGTCCCTTAAGTAGTTCACTTTTGGTGGAGAAAAAGCAAAATAACAAAGCAATTAACGCTTAAAATCTTACTATTTTAACAGGTGTTTTATCAGGACAAATAACAATGTTATTAACACCCGAAATGACGCCCGTTTTAGTATGCATTTAAAACGAAAAAAATCGCTCAAATCAATTGAGCGATTTTTATAATATATTAACACTGTTATGCCACAAACGCGCCCGATAGCTTAATCTGACCCAAATTTATTTTCAAAACACTCCTTGCAATAAATTGCTCCATCAGTGGTTTTGACCCATTTTTTGATAATCGCATCTGTCCTTCCAACATGGTCTTTTTCAGGAAACTTCGCTAATACTGCCATAAATTCATTTGGTTTAATTTCTCTGCCACAGGCATCACACTTCATAAAATCACTCCTGCTTTTTTTTAAAATAGTATTTTGTTCAACAAAATGGCCCGTTTCGACAACTCGGGACGCGGTATTTTATTCCGCGACTGTGCCCAATAAAGGAATAGCGTATCCCCCGTTGATTTCCGTTCCAGGCGGACGCTTTCCGCGGGCATGGCTTCAGCCTCCTCACTTCGCTACGCTTCGTTGCGGGGTCTTCAGCTCATGCTATTCCCGCAGGAGTCGCCGCCTTTCACTCCAATCAACTGAGAGTCTGCTTTTAAATTTATTCAGGAATAGTTAGCAATAGGTAAGCCTTTGAAGTTATCTCCAGCTTTTCCCCTGCTCCACATGGAGCATGCAGGTTTCCCCGCACTCCACGCTCCATCTAACGATATGTAATAAATGATAAGTTCCTCGTTAACTTCAAACAAGAGGAAAACTATCGCCCAAACAGAAAACTCTTGCCTGGAAGCTCGCACTGTGGAAAATCCCACGTTCCTACCCGATCGGTGCGATAAACGCTTGGAAAACCATCGTTCCATTCGCTAGACTTGGGGCTGTTCCTCCACTTCCATTACAGAAGATTCACAGGTCGTACCCCTACCTTCACAAGGATAAATACCCTTCAGCATATGCCTTATAGTACCGTTTCGGATGACAGTCCTTGTTTCAACGTCCCTTGCTTCCCAAGTCCCTTACAACGTAGCTATCCATACTGGACGTAGGTGCTTCCTTTAAGCCTGTGAGCTGGATACCGCCTTTGTTCAGTATAGCGTATTTCAGAGGGCGCATTTTTACTCTACACCACTCACGTCATCGTTGGATGACACATAAGTTTCCCTATGTTTTAACTCTAGACCCGTACATTCGGAAGTTTGTCAGTTCCTTTCCCAAAGAACATTCTCACCATATCCAGTTTCTCAGCCGTGCGGCCTATCCGTTGGCATACCTTTCTCTAAAAAAAGAGTGGCTCCAGCCTTCGTTCAGCCGAATCACCTGTGCTTCATACCCCAAAGCCTGTCAGCCTTGACGCATGCAGGATTTGTTGACGGGATGGTTTCAGGAAACATGGTTCCATCATTCCCATCCTTCGTTGTAACGTTAGAATTTAATAAAATTCCCCGCATGTTCACGCCTCAAAGCGTTTATAGCGGAACTTGTCGCGCGCGCCCGTTAATGGCATAGTCCTTTCTGCTATTAGCTGGTTCGTATTGGTGAATACACCCATTAAAAATGGTACACCTTATAAGTAAATCTAAAATAAGGGGCGTATTAAAATGAATTATCTACCGATAAAGTTCAGCGTGATTATATTGTTATTTTGTTTATTCGTTGGTGTCAATTCTGTTTCAGCTGAAGAAAAAATACCTGTGAACAGATCAGCGAAAGACGGAGATATAACGCTGACTGTTAATGAATATTCCATTAAAGACGATGGAAACGCAATTGCAGTACATTACAGTGTCACATGTGATACAACTTGTAAAAAATTAAATAAGACTTCAATAGGAGAGTTAATCGAAAGTCCAGATGTCTATATTGGAGATAAACGAGTACATGGGCATGCTTCAGGGATCGAAAGGGTAAGCAAAAATAAATACGTTGGAACACAAAAAATCACTATCCCTGAATTCAAACCTAAACGCCAATCTGGTTTTCATGTAAGTTTTAATACAGATGCAATTTTAGATAAAGCAGGACAATGGACTATTGAATGGAATGTTAAATAAAAAACATCTGCAAAAGCCTTTCGAATGTAACAGGCTTTTATATTTTAAATTCTTATTCAATAAAATGTCCCGCTTCAGGAGCAAAACTGTTCCGGAAGCGCGCCCTTTTCTTGAACAATCTTTATAAAAATTCACCCATTAAAATGGGAAGAAGAATATAAATAAATTGACTATTATTAAAACTGAGGCAAATATGGTTGATTTAACGCTTACAAAACCAATGTAAAAGAGAACAATGACGGCTATTGTTGTTAAAACTGCAGGTATGGTGCGTATAAACAAAGAGAAATCCATTTTTTTAAACCACCAAGTAATCAACAATATAACGCTTCCAATTAAAACTGCCACTAGAAAAGGTGCTAAAACCATCATGCTACTCAATCCCTTTTGGTATTTATTTTATTCAACATAATGGCCCGTTTGTTGCACTGTAAGCAACACTAATTAAATCTTTTCAGTATTTATGTTATTTTCCTGCATTTTAACATATGGATTAAAAAAATGATGACAGATGACAGAAAAATTTTTACAAATTAAAAAAACAGTGGATAAATCACATACGAATTGACACAGTAATTCACAGTTGTTTTAACATAGTAAATAGAAGACAAAATAACAGGATGACACTATTTATTGTCATTATGCTAAAAATGGTGCGAATTTGTATGTTAAAACGAGTGTGACTACAATCAAAACATTGATATGACAGTAAAAAATACCACACCCATTTGAATGTTATTTGGTGTGGTATTTATGGTTATATTTTATATTTTCTCCACAGTAAGTGAACTACTTATATTGTCCCTGCCTCCCCTTTTCATGACAGAGAAAATCAAGTATACTCCTATATAGAAGATCATACACTAAAAACCGCAGACGTTACAGTGTCTGCGGCTCAATAGACCGAACCCCACCAAAAGGGGGCGGCGCTGGGAAGATAACCCCTTACGCTCTCCAGGCATATGAGGGGTTATTTATGATCGGACATAATCAGCGCTACCAAAGCACCGAACGAGACCATTAAGGCCAAGGCATCTGCTACATCGATGGGCGCCACCTCCCTCCTTGGGGAGCTCCAAGTAAGGAATAAGGGACGCCACCCCCTCATATGAAGCCGATCTATTGTAACTTCCAGCATAACATAATTATATCTTATTTCATTTGGCTCGGTACCTATTCAATGCCAATCGCGGCTAAAAGGCCAGTTCATTTAAGCAATACATCTCCCTCTCCGGTAAGTGGAGGAGGTTCTAGAATCCTTCACCGTTAATGGTCCTGGGCTTCATCTTTAAGCCATTTGGCTGTTGGTGTTTCGGCATGCAGCATCTCTTCTGGTGTGCCTTCGAATATGAGATGACCGCCTTTTTTGCCGCCTTCTGGACCGAGTTCGATGACCCAGTCGCTCGCCGCTATAAAGTCCAGATTATGTTCAATGATGACAACCGAATTGCCTTTGTTCACCAGATTTTGAAAGACCTCTAAAAGCTGGGCGTTATCATCCATGTGCAGTCCCAATGATGGCTCGTCCAGCAGATAGACCTGGCCTTCTTTTTTCAAATGACTGGCCAGTTTCAGACGCTGCACTTCACCGCCGCTTAGAGAACGCGTCGTTTGCCCTAACGTCAGATAGCCTAGTCCGACGTCTTTGAGCGTGTTCACACGTTTCGTGAGCTTGGGTGTTTCAAAATAATTCATGGCCTCATCGATCGTTAGTTCCAGCATCTCCACGATATTTTTACCGCCATACCGATAGGACAGTGCCTCTTCTGAATAACGCGTGCCGCCGCATGCTTCACAGGCTATGGTTACAGGATCAGCAAAGGCGACATCTGGGGTTGTGACACCTTTGCCCTTGCAGACAGGACATGCGCCTGAGGAGTTGAAACTGAACAAGCCTGCTGGCTGGCCTGTTGCTTTGGCAAACATGGCACGAATATCATCCATGATCCCCATATACGTAGCCAGTGTCGACCGGTCAGAGATACCGATGCTGCTCTGGGATACCATAATGGTTTCAGGATGCGTCTCCGGGAAAGCCTCCAGCATTAAGGAACTTTTACCTGAACCAGATACCCCGCAAACCGAGACCAGAACATTTTTGGGAATCGAGATGTTTATCTGTTTCAGGTTATGATGATTAACGTTTTCCAAGGTGAAATAATCATTGATAGCCCTTGGCTGCTTGTTGATGCTGAGCTCATGGTTCAGGGATGTTGCGGCTCTCGAGTTTTCGAGGCCTTCTAATGCCCCCTGGAAGACAACCTCCCCGCCAGCTGAACCGGCGCCCGGACCCATTTCGATGATGACATCCGCTTCTTTAATGACTGACAGATCATGTTCGATGACAATGACGGTATTATGCTGCGCTTTAAGGCTCTGCAGCATTTGGATGAGCATCGCCACTTCATCGGGATGGAGACCGGCACTCGGTTCGTCGAAAATGTAGGTGATATTATTGAGACTGCTCCCTAAATGACGGGCGATTTTGACCCTTTGTGCTTCGCCGCCGGACAGGGTGCCCATTTGCCGTGACAGACTCAAATAGCCGAGTCCCATGTCAATGAGCTGTTTAACCTGGGGAATGATCTGCTGCGCGATTGATTCACCCAGCGGATCGTTGATTTTCGCCAGTTCTGTCTTGAGTTCGGTCAGTTCCAATTGATTGTATTCGGCAATATTAAAGCCATTAATCCGGCATTTCAATACCTCTGGATTGAGACCTGACCCCTGACATGTCGGGCATAAAGAATGACTCGACATGGCTAAGACATCATCCTGGGATATCTGTGCCAGCTTTGAGACGTCCCGGTTGATATACAGACGCCTGAACCGGGGTAATAGCCCGTCCCACTCATGATCCTGAGAACCATGTTTGGTATGAAACGGCGCAAAAACGCGTTCACCTTCCGGGGGCCCGTAGACTAATAAGTTGAACGTATCCTCGGAATAGTCCTTGATTGGCTTATCCGGATCGAATAAGCCGCCGGTCACCATCCACCAGCCCTGCCAGCCTGCCGGTGATAAGGGTTTGAATTGCACTGCATAGCCCCGGAGTGATTTATTATAATCGAGCAGCTTATCGGGGTCTGGTGCAATAACTCTGCCAAAACCACCGCATTCCGGGCAGCTGCCGAACGAACTCTGACTCGAAAAATCTGTCGCCTTGCCGACTGCTGGCTCGCCGATACGGGAGAACAGAAGCCGGATTAAGGGACTGATATCCATATAGGTGCCCACCGTTGAGCGGGAATTGCCGCCGACAGATCGCTGCTCCACGACAACCGACGGACTTAAATTTTGCATCAGATCGGCTTGAGGCCGTTCGTATTTTGGCATACGATTTCTGATATAAAGCGGATAGTTCAGCGTCATTTGTCGCCTGCTTTCGGCAGCTAATGTATCAAAAACAACGGAGCTTTTCCCTGATCCAGACAAACCCGTAAACAGAGTAATTTGTTCTTTCGGTATATTTAAAGCAACATTTTTCAAGTTATTTTCTTTAAGACCTCTTAGCCTAATTTCATCCTTCACCTCTGACACATTATCCGTCCTTTCGTTGTGGTGCCTGTCACTTCCCGGTTTTTGTCGAATCCTGCTGCAGCCGGTCTTGCTGTCTGTTCTTATAATAATACCCCTCAGCGTAACACGTTTCAATTACGTTTGAGGGGATTCCAGTTTCTTTTCAATTTAATACGGGTGGGGACGTCTGGTTGGATTGGCTGGCCATCGATGAGCAATTCAGCATTTTCCTGCAGCTTGAATTTGGCTGATTGCTTCATTGATTGGTATGCTTTTGCCAGACGAAATTCTTCACTATCGGCGCTGTGAGTGTTTGTCGCCATAAAGTGTACCATGCTGGCTTGCAGCAGTTTTCGGGTTAATTTTTGCACCCTTTTACCATGAATGCCGACAAGGCTGGCGGCGTCCGCTTGTACTAAGACGCCGTTTTTCACCATATCGTATAAATGATTTGGGTTTTCGGCGATGATGCTGTGGCGTTCTGGATGAGCTATGACGGGGACATAGCCAGCAATTTGCATGTCAAACAAGAGCTGGGCGAGATACGACGGCAGAGTGTCCTCCGGCAATTCGAGCAGTACGTAGCGTGTTGTCTGATTCAGCGGAAGAAGCGAACCGTCCTGCAGACCGTTCGTGATCGTTTCGTGGACTCGAATTTCCTGCCCGGGAAGAATATTAAGCGCGATGCCAGTCTCCTGTAATTTAGCATTAACGTAGTCGGTGACGCCAATAATAGCTTCACGCTGGTTATGATACCGACCATTCTGGTGATGGGGTGTGACAATAACGGTATCAATCCCCTGACTGACAGCCGTCTTCGCCATAGCCAGTGTATCGTCCATGGTTTGCGGCCCATTATCCAGCCCCGGCAGCATATGACTATGGATATCGATCATTCAAACACTCCTGATTATGTTTATATGTTCAGACTATACACGCATTTTAGGCTTATTGACTTATTGTACAGCTTTTCAACTGGCTCCTTCAACTAAAAAAATCGACGAAAATGACGCCTTCTGGGTGTAAATTCCGCAGACGGGTCCTGATATTCCTGGCAATCCCGGCAAGACTAATACGTTTCCCTGAAATTATTATATTAGGATCACAGATAGACTATGACTCAGCTTTCATATAGTTGTGATATACGTTTCTAGTCTAAGAGAAGCGAACTTAGCCACATGGAGCGATACAGAAGCTTTCTATTAGTCTTATTCCAGCAGGGACTAATATATTACAAGGAGATTACGAATAGATTACAAATCCATAAATAACCTTATTATACAATTTTTTCATGATATACTAGCAACTAGAATAAAACGATCTGGAGGCGAATATGACGTGGCCAATAAAAAAATCCTTATGTCCGTAGCAGCAAGTGCCGCGATTGCCGCAACCATATATAGTGCTGATGATGCAGAAGCTGCCTCTTATAAAGTCAAGAGCGGCGACACATTGTGGGCAATCGCTCAGCAGCTTGATACGAATGTTGGGCAGCTGAAATCGGTGAACGACTTATCAGGAAGCACCATTTATCCAAGCCAGGTTCTGGAGACAGATGATTCGACTGTATCAGTTGTCGAATCAAACAAAAAAGATAACAGCAGTGCGAAGGATACATACACGGTAAAAAGCGGTGATACGCTGAGTGGAATTGCGTCCAAACATAATATCTCGGTATCTGAACTGAAGGATTGGAATAATCTTGATTCAAACCTGATCCACCCAGGCGACAAATTCAGTGTGAGTGCTGCGAACAAAAAGGAATCAAATTCTGACAGCGGATCTGAATCAACGAGCTCCAGCAATGGGACAAGCTCTTCCGGCAGCAGCGCAAATAATGACTCACCAGACACACATACCGTTGCATCAGGTGATACACTGTCGGCCATCGCCAGCGCGTACAACGTATCTGTCCACAAGCTGAAAGACTGGAATAATCTAGTGTCTGACTTAATTTTAGTCGGGCAGAAGCTCTCGATCGGAGCAAACGATTCGAACCAAGCGAACGGAACATCCAGCGATTCGGATTCTTCCTCAAACACGTCAAATGCTAACGGTGGGAGCAGTGTCGACACAGACTATGATGTTAATGAATTAATTAACACGGCCAAAAGTCTTAAGGGCACCCCTTACGCTTGGGGCGGAACCACAACAAACGGTTTTGACTGCAGCGGCTTTATTCAGTACACGTTTAATCAAGCCGGCAAAAATCTCAGCCGTCTTTCCAGTGAAGGCTACTATAATCGTGCACACTATGTGAGTAAACCGCAGCTCGGCGATCTTGTATTTTTTGAAAATACGTATGCAGGTGCAAACGGCATTTCCCATATGGGAATCTACCTTGGTGATGGCGACTTCATCCATGCCGGCTCCGATGGCGTAACGATTTCAAATGTCAACAGCAGCTATTGGCAGCAGTATTTTGATGGCTACAAGCGCTTTTATTAATTGATTAATATAAGAAGGGAATGGGACAAAACTATTTCCGGAGCGACTTAAAAATACGTTTGTCCCCCCTCTTCTTTCGCCGCTTTCACAGACCACCATAAACCAGGCGGCCGAGCAAACCATTCATTGTCTGTGGACAAATCAGGTTCGCTTGCCACGCTTACAGCATCCATTGCCAGTAAGTAAATACGCTCAGAAAGATAATTAGTAACCACATTGGCATCGATACAAATCCCACGCGAAGCAAATCCCGATCGGTAAAATAACCATACGAATAACTGATTAAATGAACCGGTGACTGAGTCACAAGCAGAAAACCAGGGACACATGCGAGGTAAACACCCATGCCAAGCAGCAATGGTGAAATGCCGTTAATTTGCTCACCTACCGTAATGGCAAGCGGCAGCATGATGGTCATAAAACCGAGCACATTGACAAATACAAGTCGAATAACTGCGGTTAAGACAATCAGCCCAATAACGATGACATAAGTCGGCCAGTTACTGGCATGTGCAATCATAAATCCAGCTATCGTATCCAACACCCCTGTATCCAGCAACAAATGAGCTAACATGAGTGTTGAGGCAAAAAAGATCATCATATCCCAATTAATACCCTTTTTCGCTTCATCCCACGACATAACGCCGATATATGGACTAACCGTTAATAAAGCGCCGAACAGTCCTACCAGCGGGATAGAGAACCCATGCAGCGGCTGACTCAGCCATAGCAGCAGTGTGAAACTGATAATTCCAGCCATTTTGATTTCCTGCTTTGTCCATGGGCCCAGTTTCTGTTTATTTGTCTGTATTAATTCGGCGACAACAGTCCGGTCAACATGTTCAGACGGGAATGCTTTCATAAATAACAGCCACAGCAGACATACAAACAGACCAACCGGGAAGGAAAACAAAAGCAGCCAGTTCGTGTACGTTATTTTATCGGAGACGTCTGAGAGCATCCCAAACGCATAAACGGTAGAACTGGCACCGGTTGGTATAAAGGCTGCAGCAATTGAACTGACATACGCAATACCGATGAACAGCGCCTTGCCAAGATTGGAGGTTTCCTGAATTTGCCGCAAATGGGACAGCAAGTCATTCAGCGTTGAGCTGATTAAACTGCCTTTACCAATATTAGATGGAATGAAGGCGGTCAGCACAAACATCATAACAAACGATACAGCCAGCAGCAGACGGACGGAGCCTTTAGCGAGATCAAGGATCATCATGGCAATCCGGTTGGCAAGCCCTGTCGTGATAAATGCATGGGACAGGATAAATGTTGCAAACAGCAGCCATACCAGGCCGGATCCGAACTCATTCAGCACCTCATCATACGAATAAAAATGAATGGATAACAGGGCAATGAGAATAAGTGAACTCAACGCAAGCGGAAAGACCCGGCCAATCCAGAGAATCTGGACGATAACAAGTAAAGCTAATGCTTGCACCTGTGTATCCCAGTCCCAAATTGGCATAAAGAAAATCACATATAAAACAAGTATTGTAATCAAAAAACGAGTTTGTTTAGTCATCGTGAACCTGCTTTATGACGCTTTGGCTTTCCGTTTTTTTACCCACGATACAATAAACGGATAGGATATGGATAATAACGTCATTAAAGCCAGTACAATCGTTATAGGTGAAGCCGTCAGCATATTCCAGATACCGTCATGAGCAACGAGACTCTTGCGGAAGTTCTGCTCCATATCACCGCCGACGATCAATGCGAGTATAAGCGGTGCTATCGGAATATCCAGCAGTTTCATCAGCAATCCGATTACGCCAAAGATCACAAGTAAGTAAAAGTCGACCGTGCTGTAACTCAGCGTATATGTTCCAATGAACGCCAGCACGAGAATCAGTGGATACAGGACTTTAGGCGGTGTGTTTAGTATACGAACCAATAGCCCAACCAGCAGAATATTGAGAACCACGAGGAACAGATTTCCAATAAACATACTGTTCACCATTGTCCAGACCATATCAGGATTGTTTTCAAATAATAAGGGGCCTGGACGCAATCCCAGCATAATCACAGCACCCAGAATAACGGCGGTAGTGCCTGAACCAGGAATCCCCATTGTCAGCAATGGAATGAACGCGCCTACTGAGGCAGCGTTGTTCGCCGACTCCGGCGCAGCCACCCCTTCAATGGCCCCTTTGCCAAAACGCTCCGGCTTTTTGGCAAGCTGCCGTTCGGTTGTATAACTGAGCATTGATGCGATGGAACCACCTGCGCCAGGCAGCACCCCGATTAAAAACCCGATCGGGCCGTTACGGATAATCGGCCATTTTGACTGTTTCCATTGCTCTTTGTTAATGCCTTTTTTGCCGACCTTGTTTTTCTGCACACTCAAGCCATCGAGATGAAGGTAATTGTACAGCACCTCCCCGACCGCATAAATACCAATAATAACAATCAGGAAGTCCACACCTTCGCTTAATTGCGGTATATCAAACGTGAAACGGTAGACACCCGTTTGCAGATCGACACCGATGGTACTTAACATGAGTCCCAGGGCCATAGCAATGAATCCTTTGACCATTTTGCCAATTGACAGCGAGACAACCGCTGATAAGGTAAATAAGAAGAGTAAGAAATATTCTGCAGGACCAAAATCTAATGCAAATGATGCGAGTGGTTTAGCCAAAAGAACAAAACCGACAATCGCAAACAAACCGCCAATCAGTGATGCAATCGCCGATATCGTCAGTGCCTGCCCCGCTCGTCCCTGTTTCGTCATGGGGTAGCCATCAAACGATGCAGCGATCGCAGAACCATCTCCAGGCGTATTCAATAAAATTGAGCTGCGCGAACCACCATACATGGCCCCGTAATAAATAGCAGCCATTAAAATCAACGCACTTGTCGAGTTCATCCCGAATGTAATCGGAATAAGAACGGCAACGGCTGTCGCAGGGCCAAGGCCGGGCAGCATACCAACAATCGTTCCAAGAAAAGCACCGACCATCACCCAGAGCAAATTGCCCGGCTGCAGCGATACCATTAAACCATCTATGACATTTTGAAAATCCACACCCATGGTTTCAGCTCCTTTCTATGGCAGACTGACGTTCAGTAATTGGGCGAATGAGTACCAGGACAGAAATGAGAATACGACCGCAACAATAATATTCTGAAGCCAATGTTTCCGCCCATTAACCAGAAACAGCAATGCACCCAGAAACAAAATCGTTGAATAGAGAAAACCGATACGTTCAAATAAAAAGGTGTAAATCAAAATAAGGACAATCGTCACACCAATTAATTTCGGCGTACGTCCAGAAGACAGCTCTTTCACATCTTCAATAATTTCTCTCCGGCGTCTCCATTCCTGAACGAGATAAATAACGCTCATGACCAATAGAAAGAAACCGATTATCATCGGAAAATATCTTGGTGCATCTGGATTGCCTACCTGAGCTTTGTCCATATTGAACGTTAAAATTAAGTAGCTAGTGCTTAATACAATCAAAAAAACTGGCATAATCAGCCGGAACATGCTTACTTCCCCCATTTCACCATGAGAATGAATCCACCGGCTGCGTTTAGCCCGGTGGATTCATTCTATTGTCTTATTTATCTGTCAACCCGGCATCGTTGAGCAGTGTTTCATATTTATCAGTCTCACTCTTGAGGAATTTCTTTGTTTCGTCGCTGTCCTTATAGTAGGACTCCCATCCGTTATTATCGAGTACGTCTTGCCAAGCATCTGTATCTATCATTTTACTAATCTTGTTATCCCAGTAGTCGATTTCTTCATCACTCATATCCGGTGGTCCCATAATACCGCGCCAATGCGGGAAGACCATGTCAACGCCCTGTTCCTTCCACGTTTTCACATCGTCCAAGCCTTCCAGGCGCTCATCAGACGAGACGGCTACCATATTAATTTTATCTGCCTGATGCTGTTCCTTGGCTTCTGATACTGACATCGTTGCGGCATCCACATGACCTCCCAGGAGAGCTGTTACGACGTCACCGCCGCTTTCATATACCTGGAAATCAATTTTTGTTACATCAACGCCAAATTCCTTAGCTGCCTGTATAAAGGATAGGTGATCATCATTGCCTAAGCTTGGTGCAACACCAATTTTTAGCGACTTCGGATCATCTTTCAGCTTCTGCATGACCTCTTTGCCGGATGTCATATCTGAATCTGGTGCTACTGCAAGAGCGACCCACTCGGTTGTGAGCGTTGCCAGCGGTGTGAAATCTTTATACGTCAGGTCACTTTGACCCAATACGTTATTCGTAATCACCAAGCTGGAATTAATAGCAAGCGTATGTGCATCTTTTTCTTTAAGGTATTGCCAGCCGACTTCTCCGCCGCCGCCAGGCTTATTGACGACATTCATGTTTTGATTGACAATACCCTCATCCGATAAAATTTTCTGCATGGCCCGGGCCGTTCCATCCCAGCCGCCACCAGGCGATGCGGGAGCTACAATTTCAATGTTCTTCTCCGGGAAATCGGAACCGCCGGAGGCCTCTCCTTCTTTATCCTTGCCGCCATCCCCATCAGATGACGATGAGCAACCGGCTACAGTAATCACGGCCAGCAACAGTAAAACCCCTATGAATTTACGCATGATATCCACCTTTCTTTTTATATTAAGTACATAATAAACTCAAAATTCGCTTTTGTAATCGTTTTCAAATTTAATGAAATAAACCATGTTTTATTCATTTTGTTCATTTTGTTCACGAGCCATGATTCGGCACATACTTTCGTTCCGGACGGCCGACAATACCATACTCCTGTTCCACAAAAACACGATTAATCGACACTAAATACTCGAGATACCTTCTGGCAGTTGTCCGCGACGAACCAATCTGTATCCCCATTTCTTCAGCCGTGACAGGATCAGGATGATGGCTGATATAGTTGTTAATCTTTTTCAGGGTAACCTGATCAATGCCTTTGGGAAGGTTTTCGTATGTTTCGTCATTCGTTTCTGTATCTGCAGCCGGTTTATCTGATTGTGTGAATAAATGATCCAGCATGTTCTGATCAATTTTATCTTGCTGCTGCAGCACGCTTTGCCGCTCCTTATAATTTTCGATAACCTTCATGAAATGCTCCAGTGAAACAGGCTTGATCAGATAGTTAAAAACACCCTGGCGCAAACTTTTCTCCAGCAGATTCTTTTCATCAGCAGCCGTAATGATGATAATATCTAAATACGGTTGCATATCACGGATTTGTGTAATCAAATTGATGCCCATCATGTCGGGCAAATAAATATCGAGCAGGAGCAAATCCACTTCCTGTTCATTCAGCAGCTGAACGGTTTCTTTTCCATTCATAGCTTGTCCAGCCACCTCTACACCGTCTATTTTTTCTAAAAACCCTTCATGGATATTGGCAACGCGAAAATCATCTTCTGCAATGGCAACCCGAATCATTTAGGATCCCTCCTCCCGTTCTTTTGGCATGTAGGCAGTAATCGCTGTCCCGTACTCATTTGAATCTATCTCAATATGGCCGCGCAATGCTTCAACAGCTTGCTTCATATTATACAATCCATAGCCGCGATGCTCACCATTGTCGCTGGATTTAGTAGAATAATGCTGTGCAAAAACATCCTGAATAGCTTCCTCCCTGATCCCGCTTCCGTTATCGGTTACTTCAAAAATAATATCATGGCCGATATCCAATGCGGAAAACGTGACATAGCGATTGTTTTGCTTAAGTACTTCATCAAACGCATTATCAATTAGATTCCCGATAATTGTAATAATATCCGACGATTTAATATGCCCTGGCAGCCGGTCAAGCTGACTTTGGTCATCCACCTGAAAGTCAATTTTCTTTTCCGATGCCTTATTCATTTTGCCGAGCAATACGGCTTGCACTTTCGAATCCCATATTTGGTCAAAAATCAATTTATTTATTTGCTGGTCATCATTTGCCTCTTCACGAATCATCTCCAGAGCCTCATCGTACTTTTCCAGCTGAATTAAGCCGGAAATGACGTATAGCTTATTGGAAAACTCATGTGTTTGGGCGCGCAAATCATCCGAATAGCGTTTTACCTCTGACAGGGTATCCAGCATTTCTGTTACATCCGTTTTATCTCTAAACGTCATAACCGTTCCCATATAAGCGTTTTCTTTGATAATGGGAGCCATATTGACAATAATTGTTCGCCGGTTGATATGCATTTCCTGATTAACGATAGGTGTCTGCTTCGTGAGACGGCCTTGGTGAACATCAGGCAGCACTTGATCAATCGTTTGATTAACATCACGGTCATTCAGTTGCAGGAGTTGTTTAGCTGTTTCATTGATAAGCGTTACCTTCTCCTTCTTGTCGGTTGCAATAACACCTTCATTAATAGAAGATAGAATAGCTGCACGATCCCGGTACAAGGTGGCAATCTCACGCGGTTCCAGGCCTAGGGTATCCTTCCTGATATGTCTGGCGAGCATATAACTGGCAGCAAAACCGACTATAATCGCTAAAATAGATAGATAGATATTTCGCCGCAGACGATGCGCAACCACATCATTAATGTTTTCTTTTAAGTAGCCAACTGTTACGACACCAAGCACATTTCCGCGTTCATTCATGATGGGTGCTTTTCCTGTAACAGATGGCCCAATCCATTTAGAAGAATCAATATTATAGTAACCGCCAAATACAGCCGCCTTATACCCATCCTGAAACGCCTGCTCAATACCAATCATAGCTTCATTCGGATGCGATAAAACAGTCCCCTGGCGGTTCTGAATCACAATGTAGTCCGCTTGAGCCGGAATATCAAGCTGCTTGGTTAAAGCTTCGAGTCGTTCCCCGTCCTGATCCCGCAAGGCCTCCTTCACGGCAGGCACGAAGGATATGGTTTTCGCTGTCTGCAGGCTCAGACTATTTTTATTCGCATATAATTGCTTGATTTCAGTGTACGTGACAGCGCTCAGCAATAAAACCACAATCATCACGATAATGCCAATAACGATCCCAGCTATTTTTGTCTGTATCGATACATTCAGCAACCGCTGTTTCACCAAACGTCACCTGCTTTATCTGAATTAAATATATCCTTCATGTGTCACGGATAAGTATAGGAAATTTTAAAACATTGGGCAATTAATTGGGTTGCATGAATGGGCGCGCCTTGTGCTCACATGAAGACGATGGCTGCACGCCTTCGGATAAATGATCGCCATGATTCATATATAAATAGCTTCATCCAACTAAGGTCTTTACAGCAAGCGATGCGTAAGCTATAATCACATCATGATTTAATCCTTAGTAAAATGATATGAAAAGGAGGATTTAAATGAGTACTGCTCAAAAAGCTGCTGCGCAATCATTTCATGATCAAGCGGATAACCCAAATCCGCCGCTGAGTCATTGGCAAAAACCGCATGTCATTTTGGGTTCTATTGTCACGGTGATCCTAGGTGCCTATATTTTTATGAGCGTTTCCGCTATTCAAGGTATTTTATATGCACTGGGAATAGCCCTCGGATTCACCTTGTTTCATGCCCGCTTCAGCTTTACGTCCGCTTTTCGCCGGCTGATGTCCGTGGGCAATGTGCAGGGAATACAGGCCCATCTGGTCTTGCTTGCCGTTGCCTCCAGCCTCTTTGCACTTATATTCACAGTTGATTTTTCGCTGACTGGCTCGGGTCCAAGCGGGTATGTTTCACCCGTTGGCGTCAGTCTCCTAGTAGGATCATTTATGTTTGGTATTGGCATGCAGCTTGGAAGCGGCTGTGCATCAGGAACACTTTATCATGTCGGAAGCGGGGAAACACCGACCGTTTTGACATTGCTTGGATTCATAGCCGGTTCGGTCATGGGGGCCGATCATTGGGGATTCTGGGTAAATGATATGCCAAGTCTGCCCGCATTTTCACTCGCGACATCGACAAACCTCGGCTATTTTGGCGCTTGGCTTGTTCAGATCGCTTTGTTTGCTGTCATCTTTTGGATAACCATGAAAGTTGCCAAACGGAAAAGGCCGCCAAAAATGAAGGCCCTGCCCTCGGAAAAAGGCTGGAAACGAATCCTGCGCGGTTCATGGCCGTTGCTTACCGCAGCTGTCATTCTAGCTGTATTAAATGCCCTGGTGTTAATTGTCAGAGGAAGTCCGTGGGGCATTACGTCCGGATTTGCCTTATGGGGCTCTAAACTAGTTAGTGCATTAGGTATCGACGTGTCCCAATGGACGTATTGGAGCGGTGATCGAAGTGCTGCTTTGACCGAATCTGTATTCAAGGATTCGACGAGTGTCATGAACTTCGGCATTATTCTCGGGGCGTTTATCGCTTCCTCTTCAGGTGGGTTGTTCAAACCGAAAAGGATGAAAAAAGGCGTGGCACTTGCCTCCCTTGTCGGCGGCGTCTTGATGGGATACGGCGCCCGGCTTGCTTTTGGCTGTAATATTGGTGCGTATTTCGGCGGTATTGCTTCATTTAGTCTGCACGGCTGGATCTGGGGAATCGTCGCACTTGCCGGTACCTTTGCTGCCCTTTATCTTCGCCCGCTGTTCGGAATGAATAACCCTAACAAAAATGATTTCTTTTGCTGATAGCAGCATAGGGCTGAGGCAAAAGTGGAGACCACCAGATAACGCTTGCTTGACGAGGCTTGCAGGCGGCTGGTAAGCCTCCTCGTACTCAGCGCTTTATTCCCTTCCTTGAGTAAACCTTTATGAATTTTGCCCAAAAAATGTTATCGTATTATATTGTGCTATGTTTGCGGTCATTACTCAAAAGAATGGAGGGTTTATTATGGATGGAAATACGCTGACAAACGATAAAACAAATCGTTTGTACCGTTTTATGCTCTATGCAGCTATTATCGTTACAGCATTTAACTTACGCCCAGCCATTACATCAGTTGGTCCGGTCATTGGCCTGATACGCGATGATATGGGACTTTCAAATGGGGCTGCAGGCGTTATTACAAGTTTGCCGCTTCTTGCATTCGCAGCTGCTTCACCTCTTGCACCGAAAATCGGAAATCGCTTTTCCAATGAAAAAGCTTTATTAGTGGGATTGGTTTTATTAGCAATTGGGATTAGTATGCGCTCGATTTCTTCTGTGTCGTTATTATATATTGGAACATTTCTTGTTGGTATTGGAATTGCTTTTGGTAATGTGCTGCTTCCTGCAGCCATTAAAGAAAAACTTCCCAAAAAGTCAGAACTTATGACGGGCATTTATTCAACTGCCATGAATGCCATGGCTGCTGTCGCTTCCGGTTTAAGCATACCAGTAGCTGAAGGAATCGGACTGGGATGGCAAGTGGCCTTATTGATTTGGACAGTACCTGCACTCATCGGGGTCATTATCTGGATCTATCTCAGCCGTAAAAGACCACGAGAGAACAAAGAAAATACAAGTGAGGAGACTTCTCCTGATATCCCGATCTGGAAATCATCCTTAGCCTGGCAATTATCACTGTTTATGGGCTTTCAATCATTCTTATTTTATATAACGATCTCTTGGCTGCCTGAGATACTGCATGATTATGGCGTCTCAATGGCTACAGGCGGATGGATGCTGTCGTTTATGCAGTTCGTCGGCTTGCCATTCAGTTTTCTTATGCCCGTACTTGCTGGCAAGTTCCGCTCACAATGGGGACTGGTCTGGTTGCTGGTCGCCTGCGATTTCATCGGATATAGCGGGTTATTGTTCGGTCACTCGTATGTCGTGATGGTTATCAGTGTTATACTGATTGGCGCAGGACTGGGTGGTACATTCCCATTAGCCCTGACATTCGTAGGCATACGGGCACGCAACGGAAAACAAGCTTCCGTGTTATCTGGAATGGCCCAGTCGTTTGGTTATTTATTAGCAGCAATCGGTCCTGTGTTTATGGGCTATTTATATGATGCTACAGGTTCCTGGACCATCCCGCTGACGACAATGCTTATCGTAACGCTGCTTGTGATTATTTTTGGTTCACTAGCCGGACGCAATCGCTATGTTTTCGACTAAAAATAATTCAGCATCCCGGCTATTGTGTTGACGTTAGCGATGGTGAGTCGCATTTGCTCACCGGGCTTGGCCGATAAATTCGGACAGCTGATCCAGCGCAATATTTCCACCCGACAGCACACAGCAAACATTTTTCCCGTGCAAGCCTGTCTTATTGGACAAGACAGCAGCGACTGCCGTTGCAGCAGAGGGTTCGATCAGCTGTTTCGTACGCTCCAGTACGAGCAATAGCGCTTGCCGGATGTCTTTTTCAGACACCAGTACAATGTCATCGGCATATTTCTGGACAACCGGAAACGTCAGATCGCCAGGCTGCGATGCCCGGAGACCGTCAGCGATCGTGTCGGCATGATCGATCGCGGTGATAGCGCCTTGTTGTTTGGACAAATAGGTATCATTGGCCCGCTCCGGCTCAACGCCAATGACCTGAACATCGGGCCTTGTCTCTTTGACAGCCGTCGCTATACCAGACATAAGGCCCCCTCCCCCAACAGGCACAACAATCGCGTCAACATCGGGGATCTGATCGAGAATTTCAAGACCGGCTGTACCCTGACCAGCCATGACAAGCGGATCATCATATGGCGGAATAAACACTGTCTCCTCGTCGTCTGTCAGTTCACCAGCCTTCTGCAGCCGCTCGGTCGACGTCGTGCCATATGATATAATAGCCGCTCCATAACCGCGAATCGCTGCCACTTTACTGGAAACAGCATTTTCCGGAACGACAATCGTCACCTGCAGCCCGAGTTTCGCGGCAATATAAGCGACCGCCTGCCCGTGATTGCCTGATGAGGCCGTTACCACATGCTTGGCCCCTGCCTCAGCAGCAGCTTTCACTTTATTCGTGGCACCGCGGATTTTAAAAGCCCCGATTGGCTGCAGATGCTCTCCTTTTAAAAACAGCTGATTATCATTCATGGATGACAGCGTGCGTGAGGTGATCATCGGCGTCTTTCGGACCACGTCAATTATATTTTGTGAAGCGTTCTCAATAGCTTTAATCGAAATCACAGCTTTAGCCCACCTTTTCGCATTATCTGTTCGAACTCATTATCGGGATAATGGCTCTCACACGTCATTTAAAAAACTTTCTTTCTTTAATGCTATTTAGTATCACGTCACCAGCAAAAACAAAGAACCAAAGATACAGCAACTCTCTATTTAAATCAAATCTATTAATGATAAAGAGAGAAACAGGTATTGCAAGAAATATTAAGCCTAATACGATTGAATGCTTCCCACTATATTTTTTGAATCCCTCTTTATCGGTTACTTCTTTTTCTAATTTGCCAGTAAAGCTCCACATAACAATGTTTTCGGCCTTGTCATTGAGATAGGCATAGCCCATTAGAAAAAATAAAACTGCAATCATAACAAGGATAAAACTGAATAATACAAGCAAACATAATCCACCTTTCTAGGCGGCTAACAAACTCGATGATTATTATCTTTTGCGTTTACGGGCAGAATTGATACAACGATCCAGATTCTATAGAACCAGTGTCTTTAGAAATGGGTTCCCATTTATCTTCGTTTTTTTCGATTGTTTTAACCAAAGGATTCTGTCCTTTTATTTTATAGGTGTGTTTTGTCCTGATGGAGTTAGAAATTGTTTTTGTAGTACTTTTCATTATGCAGGTGGAAACTGTATGCTATATAATGCAACACCTGCGATAAAGAGAACAAAGCCTGCAAAATGAATAAAGAATTTTTTCAAACCTTCGGGCTTATATTTTATATCTATATAGGTAGTAATTCCGACGATAGCAGGGTAAAAAAGGGCCCAATACGGTACAGATAATGGTGTTAAGTGATTTAAACCTAAAACATAAAGAAAGGCCACAACTAAAATAATGATCAGCCCTGTACGAAGCCGATTAAATTTCTTTGTATTAAATCTTACTGCTCCAATTATAGTGAAACAAAGCAAAGTAAGTATTATGGTGGCGTAAGGAATTGTTTTTAGGTAAGAAGCGACAATACCATCTATTGCTATATTACATATCAAAACAAATAAGAAAATTTTTGTTTTCTCGTAGTGCTGTGCCTCAGCAGCAGTCATATTTTAGCCTCCGTTCACCAATGTTTTTACCTGATTTATAATGGCAATTACAGCTATGATTAAAACTATAAATCCTACAACAAACATGAAAATAATTTCCAATATTTTTATCGTCTCTGACTTTTTAAAATGAATGCTTTATTCCATAAATGCGCCCGATAGCTTAATCTGACCCAAATTTATTTTCAAAACACGCCTTGCAATAAATTGCTCCATCAGTGGTTTTGACCCATTTTTTGATAATCGCATCTGTCCTTCCAACATGGTCTTTTTCAGGAAACTTCGCTAATACTGCCATAAATTCATTTGGTTTAATTTCTCTGCCACAGGCATCACACTTCATAAAATCACTCCTGCTATTTTTTAAAATAGTATTTTGTTCAACAAAATGGCCCGTTTCGACAACTAGGGACGCAGTATTTTATTCCGCAACTGTGCCCAAGGAATAGCGTATTCCCCGTTGATTTCTGTTCCAGGCGGACGCTTTCCGCGGGCATGGCTTCAGCCTCCTCACTTCGCTACGCTTCGTTGCGGGGTCTTCAGCTCATGCTATTCCCGCAGGAGTCGCCGCCTTCCACTCCAATCAACTGAGAGTCTGCTTTTAAATTTATTCAGGAATAGCGCCCGTTTGCGGAAATATTACAACTTAGCTTATTAAAAGTTATATATTGCTAAAAATACAATGAAGATAAGAATGGTGAAGATAATTCCACCTAAGTATGGTTTAGAATTTTCTTTGCCTTGTTTCTTAATAATTGGTACTACAAAAATAAAGTAGAGGGCTCCAGTTATTAAGGCGGCAACAATCGATTTTATAATAATATTTATTTCTCCCTGTATCAGTTCTACTCCACAATCTGGCCCGATAACGCCACATTTCTTATTCCAGAATTGCGCCCGTTTGCGGAGTGGCTTTTTACGTACATATAACTAAATCATCATATTATTAAATACTTTTTAGCTTTGTTTTTTCTTTAAATACAGAAATAAGCAATAACGTAATTCCGACAATAAATAAAGCAGCTTTTATTAAGGATGGTTCAGTATATCCGAAAGCCATTCCTGCTAATCCGATTAGCCCCATTAATGCTAAGAGATACAATACAAATATTTTACTTCCGCCCATTACCTATCATCCTTCCTCTAAATAATTTAAATTTTTACTTGTTCCATTAATTGACCCGTGCTGGCACAACTTTGTGCGACAATCGTCAGCAATAGGTAAGCGTTTGAAGTTATCTCCGGCTTTTCCCCTGCTCCACACGGAACGTGCAAGTTTCCCCGCATTCCGCGTTCCATCTAACGTAATTTACTCGATTATAAGTTCCTCGTTACTTCGTGTTTGGAATTTCTAGATAGGTTCAAGCTTACATTTATCACGGAAGCGATTGACTTTTTCAATCATCGTCCCTGTAAGCTGAAATCTTTCTATGAGTTCATAAATCATCTTTTTTTCCTTCGTATGAATCAATCGGTGTACATCTTCGTGAAGAATGCGAAGATTGTTAAACTGGTCGTTTCCGCCAAGGCTTAACGGTACATAGTGATGGCAATGGACCTCTGATGCTGGCACTTCCGTGCCAGTAATTTCGCATTTCCCCATCTTCATACTATATCGACTGATACGGTTATCTATATATTCAACACTCCGATTCGGTAGCGTTGATTTCATTAATGCACCAATTTCTGATTGAATATCCGGCTGTAGTTTATTGTATATCATTTTCCTACCTTCTTTGGTGAAAGGCGTCATTGCCGGAGTAAATCCTATGGTGTTCTGCGTTTTCACATCCGCCAACGGAAATAAATAGACACCAGCTACTCGAAACGTTTTAAAGCTGCGACGGTATATCTTTTTATAGGTCGGCGGCGCGTTAGCTGGATGACCATATTTACCTACTGGTCTGAGATGATTGTATATGAACGCACCTAAATCATAGGCAAGACGTGAGAACTCGAGATTGACCTTAGTGGCTTTTCTGAAGTACTGATGAATCCCCAGTACAAAGCTGTTAAAGCGTAACGCATTAAGCGCCGAAGGCGAAGACCTCATTCTTCGAATCAGTTTTCGAGCTTCTTCTTTAATTTGACGCTTTTTGTCGGTTTTAATACCGGTACGCGCAACTCTTTTCTTACGCTTTTTATCGGCACGAATAGTGAAGCCTAAAAATTCGGATTCACGTTTCCGCAGGTTTACAACTTGTGATTTTTCGGGCGAAATATCCAATTTTAGGCGGTCTTTAAGGTAGAGCCTTACGGCATGATACCACCTATGTGCCGTTTTACCGTCTTTACAAAGAATTTTAAAGTCGTCCGCGTAGCGGACGAGGTAGCCTTCTTTAAGATTAGTGCGCTTTTTGGCTTGTCTTTCACCTACTTTGGATTGATAAGGTTTGGATAGCGGGAAGAATTCCCATTGTCCCGCAACCCATTGGTCAAGGTCGTTAAGAACGATATTCGCCAATAAAGTTGATAACAGACCGCCCTGGGGCACACCTTGTGTAGGTATGCCTTCTCCGTCTATTTCAGCTTTCAGCATTCTGCCGATACAGGCTAATACTTTTCGGTCTTGAATCCCCATGTTCCATAGCTGCTTTATAAGCAGGGTATGGCTTATATGGTCAAAGAAACTTCTAATATCAACATCAACCACAAAATGAAAGTGGGATAAATTGATAAGTTGTTGGACCCTTGCCATAGCATGGTGTGCCGAGCGTAGTGGTCTAAATCCGTAACTATGGTTATAGAATTTAGCTTCCGCAATCGGTTCAAGTACCTGTTTAAAGCTTTGTTGGATAATGCGGTCCAAGATGCAAGGAATGCCTAGCGGTCTAAACTTTCCGTTTCCTTTATCAATCCATTTTCGTCTGACTTTCTTGGGACGGTAATTGTCAAGTTGTCTTCGGACTTCCAGTAATAATTTTTCTTCAGACCACGTTTTAATATCGTTAATGGTACGCTTATCGGTTCCGGGTGTTCCGGAGCCTTTATTTGATTTTATAGTACGATAGGCTAATAAAATGTTTTCTCTAGATGTGATGACATCATAAAGATGAGAAAAGGATTGGTGCTTCAAGCTTTTGTCGTACAAATCTGTGAAAGTCTCGGTCATTTCATAGTAATCCCAATATCGTAAAGCTTGCACTGTGGCATCCCACCTTTCGGAGCGATGTTCCCACGTTCCTACCCGATCGGTGCAATACACGTTTGGAAAATAATCTTTCATTTCGTTAGACTTGGGGCTATTCCTCCACTCTCATTACAAGAGATTCATCAGTCATACCCCTACCCTCGCAAGGATAAATGTCTTTTGGCAAAAAGCCTTATGACAAACGTTTTGGATGACAGTCCTTGTTTCAACGTTCCTTGTTTTCCAAGTCCCTTACAATCTAGCTATCGATACTGAACTTAGGTGTTCCCTGGAAGCCTGTGAGCTGGATACCGCCTTAGTCCGGTATAGCGTGTTTCAGAGGGCGCATTTTTACTCCACACCACTCACCCCATCGTCGGATGGGACATAAGTTTCCTTATGTTCAATCTTTAGACCTGTATATTCGGTTGTTCGTCAGTTTCATTGCGCTGAAACCATTCTCACCATATTCAGTTTTTCAGCCGTGCGGCATATCCGTTGACGTACCTTCTCCGAAGGAGTGGCTTTAGCCTTCGTTCTGCCGAATCTACCTGTACTTCAAACCCCTTGACCTGTCAGTCATGACGCATGCAGGAGTATTGACGGGATGGTTTTGGGAAACATGGTTCCCTCATTCCCATCCTTGATTGTAAAGTTGGGATTGTCCGATAGCTAATCCCCTGCATTTCACGCTTCAAAACGCTTATAGCAGAACTTGTCGAGCGGCGCCCAATTCTTGAATAAGGTAAATCAGGAGGATTCAAAAGAATTCCTTCCGATCATACACCTTTATTTATTCGTCCTACGGTAATAACCTCTAATTCATCTTAGCAAATGCTACTAGCGATCCTTTATCACAGGATTGAAAACCATTCTTTTCATAAAAATGCCTCACATCAGGGGCTTCCTCAGTCAATAAAACTTGTTGACGAACATTTTTGAATTTCTTTAAGATTTGTTGCATTAGTTGAGTAGCAATTCCTTGATTTTGATAAGAGTTCAGCACAAGGATATCTTGAATATAAAGAATGGTTAATCCATCGCCAACAATACGAACTAATCCAATTAATTTTTCATCATCCCAAGCAGATAACACTTCTAATGATTGTTCTAGTGCCTGTTGAAGATTACGTAAATCTTTTGTATAAGCAGACCATTCAACATCATTATATAATATGCTTAATTGTTCTTTGCTTATCTTTTTACTGCTACTAAAACTAATAGTCATTTATTTATCCTCCTCAAAAAATTGTTTAATTTGAAGAGTTTATCCGTAATCTTTCCACTGTCTTATACCTCCTTTTATTACGCAAAATGACCCGATTGCTTAATAGTGCGTACTACGTTTATTTTAACATAATATTTAGAATACCCTTATATAACTAGGAAAAATTCATTTCCTGATTTGATAATGTAAGATATTTGAACGCTGATTTGTTACGAAAAATGGCTAACAAATTAACTTACATTTTGATAGCCATTTTCACCTTCATTTTTAATATTTGCGATAATTAACGGAACCCGTTAGCTCACCCTTCTGTACTTTTTGAACATTATATTCTCTGTATATGGTTCGTAAACGTTTACGTTAATAAACGGACTCATTCCTGCCATGTGAACCATTTCATTCTCCAGATACACACGGCGGATGAGACGCGGACATGAGAATGAAAAACGGAACGATAGCTGTCCCGCCTTCCTATCCCAGTGCGACATCAAGAATCATCATAATGGCAAAGCCGACCATGACACTCATGGAGGCGAGGTCGGTATTTTTGTTTTCCTGCGACCCTGGAATAACTTCTTCAACTACAACGAAAATCATCGCACCCGCAGCAAAACTTAAGGCATAAGGCAGCAATGGCTGCATAATGGTGACGGCAAGTGCCCCAATGATGCCAGCAATGGGTTCAACGATGCCGGATGCCTGCCCGTAGGCGAAACTTTTTCCCCGGGACATGCCTTCACGCCGGAGTGGCATCGATACGGCCAGCCCCTCAGGAAAGTTTTGAATGCCGATACCGAGCGCCAGCGCCACGGCTCCTCCAAGTGACGCGGTCGGCAAATCGGCGGCAATGGCTCCGAAAGCGACACCAACAGCCAGCCCTTCCGGAATATTATGCAGTGTAATGGCCAAAACAAGAAGCGTGCTGCGTCTTTTTCTGTCCGGATTGATCCCTTCAGCTTCATCTATGGCCAACCCCGGATGAAGATGCGGAAGAAGTTTGTCAGATGCCCAGAGGAAGATACCACCAAGCAAAAAGCCTATTGCGACTGGAGCCCATACCGGTAAAGGCCCGCCTTCCGCTTTTTCCAATGCTGGTGCCAGCAAGGACCAAAAACTTGCAGCAATCATGACACCTCCGGCAAACCCCAGCATACTGTCCATAAAACGCTGATTAAAGCCTTTCGTTGCGAAAACAAGCGCAGCACCGAGTGCAGTCATGCCCCATGTAAAAAGTGTGGCAATGGTTGCCTGTGCGATCGGGTTTAATTCCAGAAAATAATCAAACATAATGAATAAGCCCCTCCTTTTTTTATATTTTTGATTGAACGACCTGTTTGTTGAGTAAATCGCGATTATTTTAATCCTACCACAACATGATCTTCACATGTAATGTTCTATCAAAACATTACCATTGAACAAAAAAATAAGAAGCACGTCCAGTAGACAGACTTCTTGTAGTTAGTTTGCCTTTTCTTCATCTTTCAGCACTTACAGTTTTTGAGCTATGCTCCCGCTTTTTTTAATATCGCTTCAATCTCTTTGAATTCTTGTTCCTGTGCATGCTGCAAAGGTGTAACCCCTTCGCCATCGGCAATGTGGACATCGGCCCCATGATCCACTAACAGTTGTACAATCTTTTGATGTTTCTCCCCGCCGTCACCCAAAATGACTGCTTCCAGCAAAGCTGTCCAATTCAAATCATTAATGTGATTGACATCGGTATCTGAATGGGTAAGAAGTTCTTTCACGACATCCACATGTCCGCGTTCTGATGCAGGTATAAGTGCTGTGCCTCCAAAGCGATTCGTAATCGATGTATCCGCGCCGGCCGCAACAGCAAGTTTTACAATGTCAAGCAGTCCATTTGCGCCTGCATACAAAAGCACATTATCCAAGCGGTTATCACGAATATCTATATTCGCACCGTTTTCGATTAGTGCGTTTATCGTATCTGGTTTATTGTTATAGGTCGCTGCCAATACGGCTGTTCTGCCCCTGTTATCCGTGGCATTGATAGCTGCTCCATCGTGAAGCAGTGTTAGAACGTCTTCTGTGTTTCCTTTCGCTGCTGAAGAAATAAGTTGTTGGTTTATCGTTTTCACCTTTTTTTCTGTCGACTAGTTTTGAACACTTTGCGCCGGAAACAAAGGCTCTCGGTAGTTTATTCTATGGCTTTCGGCCCGCTGGCTAACTGTCTACGCTTAAAGATATGAGTTATGCTCGGGACGTCCCCCTTGATGCCCTCCAAATTATTTTTAATACGATATCTATATGATAACATATTAGGTGACAAAATCTTACAATAGTTTATGCATTAAGGGGACTATTATGAAAATTTTACACACCGCGTGCTTAACTTGGAAAATCATTAATAAAAATCCGTTTTTGTGGATTTTGGTTATAGCCTATTTTCTCTATTTGTTTATGGGAATTGACTACTATACATCTGGAAACGATTATTCTCCGGGTGAAACACTTACACAGATGAGTTTTTTAATTCAAGGCGGAATACTAGCATTTTTATTATTTGGTGTGATGTTTATAAGAATCGAAGAAAGACATTATCTTAATGACATATTTAAAACAATTCATCATGGCTCATTTCATAAGATATCAGGAAAGCTTATTTTTAGTATTATTTTTATATTTATTTTAATTTCAGCTTCTTACGTTATGTTTGCTTTTAAGTTGTGGTTTACTGGTACAGAACTGTCGACATTTTATTGGAGTGCATATCAATATATTATTTTATACTGGGGTCTTACTTTTCTTATTTCTTTGCTAATTGGTTGTTTATTAGCTTACATCATTAAGGGGAAATTAGTTTACCCTATTTTAATTTTCATCTGGGCGCTCATAGGTCCTGCCAATAAATTTTTGTTGGGAAACTCTGCTTCAAAGTTAGGAGCAGACAAGATTCTATCTTTATTAAATTTAGGAGAACCTAACCCTTATGCCATATTTAATGCCTTTTATGGTTTTCCATTAAGTGAATTTCACTGGGCTAAAAAACTTCTTTGGATTTTGTGTCTCATAGCTATTTTTTCAATTATCTACTTAATTAAAAACCAATTGAATAAAAAAATAGTTATCGTTTTAATAGTGAGTATTTTATTATTAATGCCTTCAATCCATTTTCTAACGCTTGATCGTCAAATTTATGTAAGTGCATCCAGCACAGAAAACGCTCGTGAGAACTATGATTATAATTATTATTCAGCACATCCTGAATCGTTGGATAACATTCGCAAGACTGATGTAACCATTAACGATTACAAAATCAATTTAAATATTGATCGAGTCTTAGAAGCGACCGTTTCTATGAGTGTTGTGAATAATGAGAAGAAGCCGCTAAAACAAATAACATTATCGCTTTATCACAACTTTAAGATTAAACAGGCCAGTGTCAATAATAAGCCAGTGAATGTTAAACAAAATCGAGACTTTTTTACAGTCAAACTAGATCAATCATTAGACCCTGGCGATAATGTGGATGTTCAAGTAAGTTATAGAGGGACAAGCTCTCCGAACTTTTTTGCTAATAGGCAAGCCATTTATTTACCTTATTATTTTCCATGGTTGCCTTCGTCTTTACAAAAGCCGGCATTTAATACGTCAAATTCAGGAGAATTATTAAGAAACAATCATCAGTTAGAAGAACAAGCTCAATTCACTTTGAACTACGATGGCAATCAACAAATTTATACAAACTTATCTCGGGTCAACAATCATGTTTGGAAAGGTAAAGCTGATCATGGATTGACTTTAGCTGCAGGAGAGATCAATAAAACCAAATTCCAGGAAGACATTTTAATTCAGCCAAACTCATGGCCGCGTCATAGTGCTAAAGATATAGAAATGCTGAAACAAGCCAACCATAAACTAATACAGGCTGTGTCAGAAAACTTAGGTCTGGACTTACATGATCCGAATAAGGTGTTGTACTTGCCGATTTTGTCTATTCGTGATCATTTGTCATCCCAGCGTATCTGGTATACTGAAGATTATATGATATATGGTCAAAATTCAGGCTATCAACAATCATTAATGCCAGAACCACAATCTTTTTACGCCTACTGGGCTGTACCAGCGTTGACTTGGAAACATTCAGGTGTTGATGAATCACCATTTGCCCGTTATTTTGGTACAGTTTTTGCGTACGTCTATAATAAACAACATCATATTCCTGATGAAGGTGAATTATTACCAGATCATTTAAAAGGAGATCAGCAAAAAATTGAAGCTTTATCGGCTATTACGAATTGGGTTACATCCTTTAATGATTATGAAAAAATGAATAACTTTTTGAATGATTGGTTTAAATTGGTCAAAAAAGACGAGCAAGGCTGGGGCCAGTTGTTAGAACTTATTAAACAATACCGCTAGGAAGTGTGTGTATATGGATAAAATAAAAATAGAAAATCTAACAAAATATTTTGGCGGAAGAAAGGTATTAGACAACATAAATTTAGATATCCCGGGTTCTCTTGGATTATTAGGCCCAAATGGTGCTGGTAAAACGACACTGATGCGAATATTAACCACTTTAGTTCACTCTGATGAAGGCCAGATTAAATATGGCGAGATAAGTTGGGAAAACAAAGATAATGTCAGACAATTGATTGGGTATTTACCGCAGCATTTTTCAATGTATCAAAACCTAAACATTCTTGATGTCTTGGATCATTTTGCTGTTCTTAAAGGTCGGGAAAATAAAGATTCAAGAAATGAGGAAGTGCAGCAAGTATTGCAACAGGTAAACCTTGAACAAAATCAAAAGACAAAAATAAAGCATTTGTCCGGCGGTATGTTAAGAAGGGTTGGTATCGCCCAGGCTCTTCTAGGGGATCCTGAGATTCTGGTTATTGATGAACCGACGGCTGGACTAGATGTAGAGGAAAGATCCCGTTTCCGTCGCTTGCTAAGAAGTTTATCAGAAAACAGGATTATCATTATTTCCTCTCACATAGTGGAAGATTTAGAAACGACGTGTGATCATATAGGAATTATCAAAAACGGAAGCGTTGTTAGCTCAGGAACACGTGATGAAGTGATTCAAGTGGCTAGTGGATGTGTGTTCGAATCTGAGCTGTCACAGAAACAGTTAGATAGTCTGGACGATGATGCTATTATTTCTATAAAACAAATGGGCGATCATTACAGCGTTCGATATTTTGATTTTAGAAATCAAAGGGCCTGCACGTCTGATTGGCCTACTTTAGAAGATGCCTATTTGTATAGAATGAGATATGAAAACAATGAAACGATTTAATTTAAAATGTCACCCGTTTTTTGAAATAAAATCAATGGGATTATCATTTTACGTGCCGATGTTTGTATATATTTTTTTAATTTATCAATTGTTCACGTTTCATGGTTATGAGGCTGTTATTTTTAAAATAATGGAATACTTAATAATACCTATGTCCGGATGGTGGATCATCTATCTATTCTATGATTATTTTGAAGAAGGGTTGTACGATTTATTAAGGAGCTATCCATTAACTCATTGGGAACATGGGTTTATTAGAGTGAATTACTTTTTAGTCATGTATTTATTGCTTTTATCGATCACGATCACAGCCATAGATATGATAATGGTGAACGCAGCGTTTATACCCTTATTCATCCAGTATTTTTCCGAAGCTATCATATTCGCATATGGCAGTTTCTTGATAGTTATACTTACAAAAAATGTGAGTATCACTATCATGGTCATAGGTGTGTATGTAGCTACAGAAGTGCTAACCCTTGGACAGGTCATCCCTTGGTATCATGTCATGTTTTTTAATACATCACCTTTGTCCATACAAGAGACATTGGGTAAAGGGTTACTTAATATATCAGTTGGTTTTTCACTCCTTATTGCTGCACAAATTTATTTAAGACAATTAAAAAGATAAATCTCAACGAAGTTTTAACTTTTCCATAATATAGCTAATAGCAGAAAAGACTATTCAACAAAAAACACATTTTAGGGATAAGAAAATGCGCCTTCCTGATTTGTCGGTACAAATTGTTAAAATGTATAAGTATCAATTCAGGAATTACTATATATGTTACAGAACATGAGTAGGAAGGCATCAAAATAACTTCTTTACAGCATGATACCTAGCCTCTTCGGTGATCTGACCTGATCAGTGTGCTTTTGGACACGCCTGTCCTATCCCTGACTTGTTTAACGATCTTATAATCGAAAATCTTTCAAGCTGTTTTTAATAGCGTCTTCTTCAATGCCAATATAACATTTGGTGATGTTCTGGGGGGGCGAGTGATTAAAGATGACCATCAGGGTCACAATATCGTGCGTCTGCTGGAAATAGTGGTACCCGAAGGTTTTCCGCATGGTGTGGGTTCCGACATAATCATAACCGCATCTAAATGGACAGCCGTGATTTGCTAGTCTTGCCTTCCTGAATCTTCACGCTGCTTCGGCCTTTCACATCTTCAACCCGCAGACCGGTATTAATCCCCAGACTAAATAATAAGTTATTACGTCTCAGAAATGTGGTCTGATTCAGCGCTTCACGCATGTTTTGAATCTCGGCTGCCGAACGTAACGGCTCGACGTTTTCGACGACTTACACAATCGCGCCCGACTACCACAATATAATAAATCACTTATAATACCTTTTTCATTTTTATATTTGTTTCTGTGTATCCTAATTTTTCATATAGATTCCGTGCTATTTTGTTATGTCCGAAGACGTGGAGTCCTATGCTTTTCAAGCCTATCTCTTTACCTACAATTTCAAGGTCTTTCATTGCTTGCTCACCGTAGCCTTTATGTTTGTTGCCATCCCAAACATTGATATCAAAAATAAATCCTTCTTCTTTTGTTCTTTGTGCAAGCCAAATCATCCCTACTTCTTCATCGTTATCGCATATAGTAAACAGATAATTGTTTTCCGTATTCTCCTTTTCAGGCAATAACTCTTCAAATTCCTTTTTTGCTTTGCTAAATGCTTCCTGTTCGCCCCAATCACCAGACTTAATGTGTTCATCCGCATAGTTTTTTATTGCATACTCCAGATATTGTTGAAACTCATCAGAGTCCATTGACTCTAGTTTCACCGTCATTTTTCTTCTCCCCTTTTTTGTTGCTCCTAATGGACGGACAGTTGAGCAATCCTCATTTAAATTTATATTGATTTAATTTTAGCATAACTCAACTTTTTGACGTAATGTTCTAGGAAAACATTACATCAAATCACCAATGAAAAATAAATCATACATGACATTATTAATGACCCATCATCCGTTTACTAAACTCATGATCGCTTTCTCTTTGACAGATATAGATGTCCAAGAAGCATAAGTACCACTGATATCACAAGGTTTGTAAGGGATCTGGACCAAATATCCTGAAACTGCACGGGTGATGTATTAAAAAACATGGCATGGTACCAGGGAATGAGGCTGCCTTTCGTAAAAAACTCTGTTGTGATGTAAAATATGATTATAATAAGGGGTACAAAAATATTTCGTACTATCACAGCAGCTAAAAAAGCGAATCCAGAAAAAAGTAGTGTCTCTGGTATGTATTGAACAATAAGGACCAGAAATGCCCCCTTGTCTGCTAAGCTGGCAACAGCCAATAAACTAATAAACAACACAATATATCCCGATAAAAATACTAGAATTCGCCCAAGCCCGTGTTTAAATGCTGAAATGGGATAACTGAATAATAATTCAGCTGCTTCCTCCTCATAATATTCATAAAACAAGAAGACGGTCCACCAGCTTGATAAAGGTGTCACGATGAATTCCAATGACCAAAATAAAAGGGATAAATCGCTATCCTTTCCCCAAAAAATTTGCCCCAAAGCTAGTAAAAATCCGATGAAAGGGAGATAAAAGGCATTTCCCATAACTTTTGTTTCGAATAGAATCATAGACTTGTTATACATCAAGGCCACCGCGCAGGGCAAAAAGGTACGTGTCCTCAATATTTGGCTGAACTGGATAGGCTTGTTTCACGGATTCTTTTGACATAAAACGAACAACATGGTGATCAGGACCTTCCTGAACGGAAAGGATCTGATCGTTATCCATATAATTGAGCTCTTCATCATCGATTTTCTTTTCCCAAACCTTATCTTTCGCAATAGCAGGGAAGTCACTGACAAATCCTTCGTATATTAGCTGCCCCTCTTTTAATATACCGATTTTTTGAGCCAGGGATGAAATATCTTCAGCAAGATGGGTTGAAATCACAATAAGCCGTCCTTCTTTAATTTGCCGTAATACTTGCCTGAACCTGGCCCGTTCATCAATATCCAGCCCTGCTGTTGGCTCATCAATGATGAGAATAGGCGGATCTGCGAGTAAAGCTTGAGCGATGCCGAGTCGTCTCTGCATACCGCCCGATAATGTTTTCACTTTACTTTTAGCTTGTTCCTTTAAATTGACTTGATCAAGAATCTTGTCTATATGCTGTCGTCGATAGGTTTTGTCCTGAATTCCTTTTAAAATCGCTAAATGATTAAGACATTCAAACACGCGAACCTGTTTATAGGCTGAAAAGGTCTGAGGAAGATAGCCGATCTTTTGCCTGATTTCATCTTTCTGGTGCCAACTCATCCCATTGAATGTCACGCTTCCCTGAGTGGGCTCGATTAATGTTGCCAAAATGCGCATCAGCGTTGTTTTTCCGGCACCATTTGGCCCTAAAAGGCCATAAATGCCTTCCATGTTCATAGAAATATTATCAAGAATGGTTTTCTCGCCGTATTTTTTGCTCATATGATTGATGATTAATTGTTCCATACCTATCCCCCTCGCGTTTCAGGATGCCATGTGATCGCTGGCTAATGTCTCAAGTTTTTGCCATTTAGGTTTCTCATTTTGAATAAGGTCGTACCAGTCGTGACTAAATTGATACAGATCGTCACCATCACCTTTTGAAATCAACTGACTGACAGCCTGTAATGCGTTTGCCTTATCGGTATTATCGGTGTTTTTGACCATCTGAAATAGTTGAGATTTCGTTATTTGCTTGTCATCAGATATGCCGTGATCCAAGTTATAGGCTGTCCCATATGTCATATCAAAAGCATTATAATACGCATAATAAGATAGATCGATACCTTCTCTTTTCCATGTCAGCGCAGGGACTAAACGATAGATCAAATTATCATTTAAAGAGGTGAACATATCCGAGCCAGGTGTGCTTCCTTGGGACAGACTCACTAATAATGTATCCTTCGTAAGCCATAAGTCTTCTGTATGATACATGGAATCGGCACTTGATAAAGCAGGCAGCGCTACGACTGTTTCCGGCATTTGTGTTTCCGGTAAATTCAAATCACTCATGATGTTATCTTTCATTTGCTTAATATTCTGCTTATATTTGTCTAGATCCTCTAATCCGCGTTCCCATGTGAGTGGATACACAAATTGATCATTTCCCTTATCTTTTTCCGTTAGCAGTCCTGCAGCGAGCGTAACACCTTCGTCCGTTGTTTTCTCCCACGTATGCTTCCCTTTCTGATTAAGATTTGTATAATCAGGTTCCTGTCCATGAATCGTTAACTGATAATGGGTTTTATCTGTCTCAGCATGATTGTTGCGATGGAGTGCGAAATTTTCATAGTGCATGGCTGGATAAGAGCTTGTACTTGGCAGCCAGGGAAAATAATACGGCAAATAAACAGCTTGCTGATTGGCAACAAATAAAGGGGACGATGCGCCCTCATATTGAAAGGTCAGTGTATCCTTCCCATCAGATATCTCTTGTGTCGAAAGATTCACAGTTACCGAATCCCCGTTTTGATCATATGGAATCTTCTGACCGTTTAAGAAGACATCCGATATTTTAAAACGGTGATACAGGGAAAAGGTTGCTTTTGAATGTGACGGATGATCTCCCTTTGCTGCTATTTTCATAGTTACATCTGCCTTTAACCGGTCGTCAATCGTGAGATCTATATCGTAATCTAGAACGTTAACTTTGTTTTCTTCCAAAGACTTCGTATGGGAAAACGAATAATTATTGTAATATTGATAATCATAGATTTCGCGGTCAAGTGAGCTCCCGTTGGATGTCAGTACTTGCTGCGGTGTATTGACATACCACAAGGCTGGAACAAGAGAAACTATGAGCAGGAAAGGCATGAGCCAGTATTTCCTTAAAGGCATTTTCTGCTTAACAAGAACTGTCAGACATATCAATGTCAGGAACGATGCTATCCAAATCCAACGCTTCACCCAGTGATAGCCTTCTAAAGAAAAACCATACATGGCATCATAAGCCATATACGGATTATACTCTCCCAGGTTCAGTTCCCGCGATAACCAGTTTAGAATGGATTCAGGAAAGTAGATGAGCAGTTCATTAAAAAACATTTGGTTTAATGGTCCTATCATTAGCCAGAGTATAAAAATAACCACATAAACAAACAAATTTCCGATCAATTCAGCCATGAGTATCCCAATAAGCAAACTAATGAAGAAAGTTATGCCCCAATAAAGCATAAAATACAAAAAGGCCTGTACATAAAACTCCGAAAGTGGCAGCCCGGATAGAAAAACCATCGCAGCCCACATAATATAAGTTAAAAAACATAATGCGAAAATGGCCGTGATAGCGAATAACAGCTTCCCCATTAATTTTTTGATGGGGGCATGAGGGATTGGGCGTAATAACTGGTCCCATTCGTGTCTTTGCTCTAGTCTCACAAACATAACACCCAGGAACAGAAATATAAAAATACCACCTTGAACCGTATAACTGTTGCCGACAAGCGAATAGCCCGGATCATATTCATCCGAGGTTAACAGCGTTATGTAGAATACATAAAAGTGAAAGATAAATAGACTTATGATCAGTAACCAAAATAACAAGTTTCGTTTGACTATAAGCCAAAGCATATGAAATGAGCTAACGATTACATTTCCCTCCCCTATACATATCACGATGTCTATATTGTAAATGAATTATTTAAATTCTTCACTAACTGTTTTATAGAAGAGAACGTAAAATAGTTTTATGAAACGAGATATCATCTGATCATAGCCTCTTTTTTTTCCAAGGTATTGAGAAGCTTCTCATCGATCCTCGGGGCTTGTAGCCTAGGCGATCAATTAAAATGGCTTCTATGATCCTCATATTAGCTGTTTTCATGTGTGGTGTATCGCGCCCTTTAGCTGAACAATTTTCCTATTAGTAATATATAGCTCAGTAAAACAGATAAACTTATCGTTAAAAGTATTGTTGATGTCCCTCTTGCCAAACCTTTCAAGTCTTTTATCCCTGATAATCCAAATACGCTAAACAGAAATGTTAATAAAGTAATTATTAGGATCGGTGCCAAAGGGTGAACCCCCATTACGGAGGTTCCAAACCAACCAGAAAAGGAAACCAGTAGAAATAAAATTATACAAATTATTGAAGATACAAATGTCCATAAATTCAATTTTTCTTGCATTTTATTCTCTCCTTCTGTCGGCAAGCTCCCGATCACGGAAGATTATTTGCTGCTGTTTTTAATAAATATCTTAGGTGAAAAATAAGCAATTCCTGCTGCTAGAAAAGCTAAAAGCAATGGTGAAAAAGAAGAACTTCCTGCAATAGTAACACTGCTAGATAAACTTCCACTTTGACTCCAAGCACTTGTCATATCTGGAGTATAGAAAAGTGTCATAAAATATCCGGATAGAATTTGAAATACGGCAAACAAAGCTATAAAACTAATGGAAAATACAATAAATTTTTTCATTGATATCCCTCCGTTTAGTTACTTAATCTTAACATATCTTCTTCAACTAAATGCCAAAATTTAGCGCAAAGTTATTAGATTAGCGCGCCCGTTAGCTTAACAGAGGTATTCTCTTTTAGATTAAGCGCCTTCATAAGAAGCAAGTATTGCAATGCTCCACATAATTACTGTAAATGAAATTGTCATCCAAACTGTATTAACCGTTGTTTTTTCATTACTTTTTATTTTTTTCAATATAGATACCAAATTCAAACAAAAAATAACACACAAAAAAGGCATCAAAATAACGCCCATATAAAATGCAACAAAAGACATAAAACTAAAATCTCCTAAAAGGTTCCTATTTATTTCTACCATACAAGCCCCCAAGTGACTTTGAACACTTAAGGTAACAAGCGTTACACTAAAGTTGAAAGGGGATCTTGTTATGGAACGCCAACATTATTCCAATGAATTTAAAGTCCAGGTTATTCAAGAAGCCGAGGAAGTCGGCAATAAAGCAGCTGTGGCCAGACGATATGAGATTACACCTAACATGCTTCACCGTTGGCAAAAGCAATACCATGATGGAGGCTTTGCCGGCGTTGATGCTGATGCAGCCAGTAACCAGGAAGTTGGTGAATTAACCAAAGAAAACGATCATCTCAAACAGCTGCTTGGTGATAAGGATCTAGAAATTGCGATCCTGCGGGATCTTGTAAAAAAGAAAAACCCTCACTTGCTGAAAAAATTGAAGTAGCCCAGCAATGGATTGGGCGTGGCTATCCCGTCGCGAAGGTATTACGAATTGCCGGTGTGGCCCGTTCCAGTTACTATTATCAAACACGCTATGCCGTGAAAGAAAAACAAGTAAGTGAGGGACGTCCGGCGCCAGGCTATTCTTATAATGACCATCATGTACGTATTTCTGATGAGCAAATCCAGGAGTGGCTGATGGAGCTGATCAGCGGATCAGGCTACAACTATGGCTATCATAAACTCACAGCGGCCTTGCGGCGGGAATACGGATTGGTGGTTAATAAAAAGAAAATCTATCGGCTGTGTCAGGAACTGGGCATTTTACGCCGCCAGCATCGTAAACAAATCCATTATCCCAGGCGAATTGCTAGAAATCGCATCATCACAGGATCCAATCAGCTTTGGGAAACGGATATCAAATATGGTTATGTCGATGGTGAAGACCGTTTCTTTTTTATCCTTGAGTTTCTTGATGTCTATGATCGTTCGATTATTGCCTATCATATGGGGCGGAGCTGTCGAGCGACAGACGCCGTAAGAACCTTGAAAAACGCGCTTTGGCAAAGGGATCTGTTGGAAGCAGATACGCAGCCCATTATTCGCAGTGACAACGGCCCACAATATGTCGCAAAGGCATTTGAGGCAGCTTGCGAAACCCTGGGCTGTGAACATGAACGGATTCCGCCCAAAACGCCCAATAAAAATGCTCATATTGAATCCTTTCACCGCGTCCTGGAGGACGATTGCCTCTCGCGAGAGCTCTTTGAGAGCTATAAAACGGCGTATGAAAGGGTTTCTGAGTTCTTTCATGATTATAATAACGTCCGTCTTCATGGGAGCCTCGGTTATCGTCCTCCGGCTGAATTTTTTCGTAAGCATATGCAGGCAGGCGTAACGACGAAAACGGTGACCCTATAACATTTTTTCTTGATTTTTCGTCCTGTGTTAACAGCAGCCGGAACGAGCATGAGATCAACGGCGATCGGTAGATCGGGCGTCAGCCTTTACCCTTGATCCCAGGCGCAGTGAAGGTTACATTGTCAGCGGACGAAAAACAGATGAATTCAAAGCAAATATGAGTAAACAAGAGAATTTCGCCTTACATGTCTAAAATATAGGGGCTAATCCGATTATCTTGTCTTTTGTAATTCATAATTAAGATTGTACAAATTAAAGTAAGTGTATTTAACAATAACTGCATTGTACCAGATTTAAAAAATGTAAAAAATTAAGGTTAATGCAACTGCCAAGAAAATAATTGCTAGTACCACTCTTTTTTTAATTCCCATTATCCACCCCTTTCATCAAGCTATCTTGGCTCTTATATGCCATAAAGGGCGCAATGATTTATGCCGCAACTGCGCCCGATTGCTTTAAAAAATTAAAAATCACCAATCTAATTTCAGCAGTTCTGCAATTAAATCAGAACTACCAGGCATCAATAAAATTATCGACATTACAACGAATAAGATTCCAATAACAAACAACAAGATTACTGCCTTAACCGCTGCAGAGACGCCCTTTTTCACGAATCCTACAATAATCAAAATGACACCTATTAAAAGTAATAATAAATACCAAAAACCCATCCTACCTACCACCTTTCTTAAAATTATGTGTTACTTCACTATCTGGCCCTTATACGCAATCGGGCACTGCTCTTTATTAAGGAATCGCGCCCGTTTGTTTAAATATTTTTTCACAAATTTAGCGACCATCTTCACAAGGGACCAAGTCCTGGGTGAATAACTCAAATGGAAAGTAAATTACGGGTTAGTTTACTTCATATAATTTGCGACTAACTCATAGCATCTTTCTTTTGTAAGAGTTGCTTGTGTAGCCACATACTCTAATGATTCTGTTGAACCACCTTCATATTCTAGTGATGCTTCTTTAGCAGCTTCATCTCTTTGTTTTACCCAATTCCTTTGTTCTTCTCTTAATTTGCTCATCTGTTCTGTACTAAGTTGTTCTTTTAACACCCCATAGATTTCATTCAATGTCTTATCCCATTTTTCGTATCTTTCCTCCTCTTGTTCCTCCATATCTGATGTTGTTGTTTTAGCCTCTGCGTTTTTATCTGATTCTTCCATTTCATTCAGTTTCTTAAGATATTCTTCTTTTTTATTTTCAGTAACTTCACTGTCACCATTACCGGACGTCGAAGACTTTTCATTATTTGAATTTGTAGATGTATTTTCAGAAGTATCTTCTTGTTCATTTATCTGGGTGTCATTCGTATCTTTTGAGCTTTTATTTGATGCGTCACCATTTACATTTTGCGTCGAACTGCTATCTGGTGACCCATTGTTTGACTTAGCATTTGACTCCTCAGATGAGTTTTCGCAAGCAGCTAATATAACTAATACTACTGTTAAAATTACCATTAAAAATTTACGATTAATTTTCATTAAAATACTACCTTTCATCTGTAATCTGATTCGATGATTTGAGAAACGATGTGATGTTATTATTTTGTAATTGCGCCTGATTATTTAATACTTCCACTCGTAAACGGCAAATGCGATAAGTAACAGAATAAATAAAACATACTCAACAGCGATACGTTTTTTGCTTTTATTATGCTTTTTAATTTCCTGTCGCTTTTCCCTTTTAATGTCGTTATCTGTATTCGTTAATATCCAAAGTATTGATGTTACAACAAGGACTATAGCACCCATATTCAGCAGAATATTAAGATCTACAAATTCATCTTGACTAAGAGAGCTATATAAATACACTCCAAAACTTATGACTATTGGAGAAATAACAAAATGACGAATCAGTAATTTATTTTTTAGTCTTTTACGCTCATTGACAGGAATAAAATCACTAATATTCAACACCCCGATAATTATTTTGGTCCACAAAATGGCCCGTTTGTTTTAAAACCATTTTACTTATTTTGTTTTTGCCAATGCCAGGGATTAAGTGCATACTTTATCAATCCGTAAACCAATAGCCCAGCAATAACAGCCATCAAAACAATGGATAACCCGTAAGGTAACGGTATACTAGCTATTAAAGGTAATATAATCATAAACAAAATATCTAGTCCAATTGCCTTTAACCTTTTTACATTAGATACCTGACTATTTTTATAAGCTAAACAAATGAGTCCCAAAATCCCCATTATTAACCATTCCCAAATAAAAGCGTCTTTATTTGGTAGATAATAGCCAAAATAGCCTGCTACGGCACCTCCAATTAGGATATAGCCTAATCGTGCTATATTAAATACAGTTAATACCATAAATTTCCTGAACCACCTAACGTTATCAGAATGACGCACGTCCTTAACACAACCTTTTATACAACAATAGGCCATTACCTATAAAATAACCTGCTACAGCAATTCCTAAAGCAATCCAGAAAAGGTCGAATTACATAATGATAGCCCCCAGTTTATTTATTCATCTGGCTCTTTTTATCCATTCCATGATTTAGTTTATGCTTTTTTATTCCATCAAATCTATTCATAAATCACTTATTCTTACGATTTCACCTATATTTGAACCTATCCAGGCTCCTATAAAAGGATAAAGAATAAACAATTCCTGTCTTGTATCACTAAAATTCGTAACAGACACAAAGACCGTTAATAGAATGCTGCAAATACTGATTACAACAATTTCTATTATCGTACTTCGCTTCCAGCGTTTCTCTCCCAAACGATCCCTGTCAAAGGTCAGGACACGACTGCTTGTTTTTGTGAATGCCTTCCCTGTTGTAAGCTCATACAGTTTGTAAACTGTCATGATCCATGAAAGAAAACAAAATAGAAGGACTAAGGAAAATGGCTTTCCTGTTTCCTCAAGATAAACACACAGAAGAAATAACAACAGCACTACAAAATTGAATTGAATTAGCTGCCTCTTTTTTAAGCGCTTAACTTCTTGTATATCCCAATCTATCTCATTCATCTTATCCCTTCTAAGCGGAAAAATTTAAAACCCAAAATATTGCCATTATGACAGCAATACCCAGATACATAAATGTTTGGTCACGTTGCCAGCGACTCTGATTTAACAAAACATGAATGAACCCGATCGGAGGCACTATGACACACATCGCATATACCCATTTTTCTCTTAAATACCAGGGGCGCGCCACCGCAATGCTATGTTCTTCATCATTCGATAATTTTAGAATCATGGGATATGTGATAACGATTATCAAAAGCAAACTAACAATCATAATAAGTAGAATAGTTCCTGGGAGATTCAGCTTTTCTGCAACCCGCAGTAATAATAACGACAGAAATAAAAGAAAGATTCTTTTTGCGATTGCTGAATCGTTTTCATATTGTTCGTCACCACAATAGGGACAGGTCATCCCATAAGATAATACCAATAACTGATTAACTGTTTGTCTCCAAGTCCACTTTTTTCCGCAGCTCTGGCAAGTTGGCATCAAATCCCCCCCCTTTTGTGCAACTAATCGTTTCCATTTTGTATAACGGTTACCCATTTCCTGATTATTCCTTATGAACACCATTATATACTATCATTCACGCAGTATCCAAATGATGATTCAGATTATTTAGTTCATAAAAAAAGCGTGGCCCCTCACCATTTTCATGGCGGGTACCACGCTTTATATGCGAATCCACTGGGGTTTGTTCAGCATGCTTGCTTAAGCTTTAAAAGCGTTTGGCACCGATGTATTTGTCTTGCCAGTAGTCAATAGTCAAGGACGTGACTTCGACACCGGTATCTTCGGTTCCAGCATGAATCATCTTGTCATTGCCAATATAAATGCCGCTGTGGGAAACACCATCTTTGTATGTATTCTCAAAGAAAATAACATCGCCTGGCTGTGGATTATCAACATTTTGTCCTTTATCTGATGACCACATCTGGGCATGTGTTCTGCTTAGATCGATACCCTGTTGCTGGAATACATAGTCAATAAAGCCGCTGCTGTCGAATCCTTCTTCTGGTGTTGTGCCACCGGTAACGTAAGAAGTGCCTACCAGATTGCGTGCAGTCGATACCGCTTGATCATTACTGACACTGTCATTGTTAACCGTTTGTGATTTTATTTGCATGGTCTCGGGCTGGTGGGTGGCTGCATCGCTGTCCAGCGCATTCAATGTCGGCGCATCTACAACGCCATCAGCATCCCAGCCTTGATCATTCTGGAAACGGATGACTTTAGCTTCTACATTGGGACCGTAAATGCCGTCAGTGCTGACGTTATAACCATGATTCTGCAATTGCTGCTGCAGATTTGTAATTTCCTGACCTTGTTCACCCTGGTCCATAACAGCAACGCCAGCTGCTCCTTCACTGGATCCTGCTGCATCCGGAGCACCATGTGCCGAAACAGTGCCTGCCATAAGCGGGCTAAAGGCTACAGAAGTTGCCAGCAGCGCTGATACAGTACCCTTCTTCACAGTAAGCTTCATCGCCATTATAACCATCCTCCATATCATTCGTTTGATTGATTAGTTTGTGTTTGCTGATTCCTCATTATAGCAAACAATTATTTCAGAGGATTTAACAGGTTACTAACATTTGATAACAATTTGATACGAAGTGTTAATTGGCATTTTTTTCTGTTGCGTCAGGGTTCTTCTTCTTATGATCAGACGACTTTTTACCCTGCTTATCTGCTTCGTCTGCTTTTTTATCGCTGGATGGCTGCTTTTTCTGTTTGTTTGCTTCACTACCGTTATTTCCATTGGCGGATAACTGCTTATCCTGTTTGTCTGTCTTATTACCGTCATTCCCATCATTGGACTTTTTCTGTTTGTCTGTCTCATTCCCGTCATTGGGCTTTTGTTCATTCTGCTTCTGCTTATCTGCTTTATCATTGCCTTCGTCGCCGGATGGTTGCTTTTTCTGTTTGTCTGCTTCATCGTCTTTCTTATCATCTGACGGTTCCTCATTCTGTTCCTGCTCCGACTGTTCTTCTTCCTTTTGTTTCGTCTCGTGCTCTGGCTCAATCTCCTTAGGGTCAGGCTGTGTTCCCCGCACATACAGCTCTGAATTCATGGAAACAACACTGCTCGGTTTTTCAAAGTCAGCCACATTGGGATCCGATACATCCGTCATGAGCTTTCGGAAAACCTGTTTGGCAATAGCCTCTTCGCTGTCACCTTGAATATATTGTATACCGTCATCATCTTTTTTGAATGATGGATAGCCGGTCCAGACACCAAGGGAGTACTGGGGCGTATAGCCGACAAACCACGAATCATTAATACCATCTGCTATGCCATATTTCTGTCGTTTAGCCTTGGGAATGTTGGTTGAGCCCGTTTTTCCGGCGAGCGGCAATCCCGCAATATTTGCTTTTGTGCCGGTTCCGCTCGAGACAACCGTTTTAAGCATATCTGTTACCATATAAGCCGTATAATCCTTCATCGCTTTATGAGACTCTGATTCCGGCTTCCATTCCTTTCCGTTCGGGAATTCGACGCGTCTGACGGCAGTTGGCTGGTTATAGGTACCGCCATTGCCAAACGCGGCATAAGCTTCTGCCATTTGCAGCGGCGTGGCACCCTCGTCAAAACTGCCAATCGACGCCGACTCATAAATTGGATCAATCTTAATGCCCAGCCCTTTAGCAAACGTCTGGGCTTTATCTTTGCCCGCAGCTTGAAATGCCTTCAGGGCAGGAATATTCCGTGACCATGCTAAAGCACGCCGCATGGGAATATTGCCCCAGTATCTGTTATCCCACTCCCCGATTGGTTTGCCATTACTGTACTCGTATTTCTCGTCTTTCAGTGTATGTGACGTAGACCACTGCAAATCATCAATAACAGGACCGTAATCCAAAATAGGCTTAATCGTAGAGCCTGGCGAGTTGCCAATAGCTGATCCATAATTATGATAGCCGACCGCTTTAAAGTGACGTCCACCGCCAACGGCTTTGACCTCTCCTGTTTGTGTATCAACCAAGGAGATTCCCGTTTCAAAATTGTCATCCGGATAAGGAATCTTATCCGAGCGGAGAATGTTATAAACAGAACGCTGAGCCTTTGAATCAAGGGTTGTATAGATCTTCAGACCGCCCTGATAGAATTCTTTTTCAGAGACTTCCTTCTTCTGATTGACCAGTTGATCATACACCGTATCGACAAAAGCTTTATAAGGCTGATCATTCGGCTCTTCTTGCTCGTCATCCCGCAGGATATCTGAGATGGATTGGTCCTTCGCCTTTTGAGCCTGTTTCTGGGAGATGGCCTGATTACTGACCATGGCTGACAGGACCTGATCACGGCGTTCTTTAGCCTGTTCCGGATGTTTAAGAGGATTATACGCACTTGGCGCATTCGGCATTCCCGCCAATAAAGCGACTTGCGATACATTCAATTTGGACAAATCATCTTCACCAAAATAGGATTTTGCGGCTGTCTTGATACCATAGGCTCCATCACCAAAATAGGCATTATTCAAGTACATTTCGAGAATGCTATCTTTGGAGTACTTTCGTTCCAATTTCAATGCAAGCCATGCTTCCTGTACTTTTCGCCTTAAGGTTTTTTTCGAGCTTAAAACAGTCCGCTTAACGAGCTGCTGGGTAATGGTCGAACCGCCCTCTGCTCCCCAGCCCTCTTGGATATTAGCCTTCACGGCACCAAGTATGCGCCGAAAATCAAGCCCATTATGGTCATAAAACCGTCTATCTTCTATTGAGACCACAGCATCCTTTGCCATATCCGGAACGTTGTCAATGTCCACTTTAATGCGATTATGCTCATCAAACAATGTGCTGACAAGCTTGTCATTCTGGTCATAGATCCGGGTTGATTGCGGCGTCTGCAAATCACTCGCCTTCAGTGTCGGTGCATTATGAACCATGATAATGACCATAATGCTAAAGGCAAGAGCCATTAGCAAAACCACAGTCCCTATGCCAAGCAGACCTTTTTTCCATAACCCTCCTCGCTTATGTGACTTTGCCTTTTTGTTCTGATGCCGCCGTTCCATTCGTGATGTATTTTCTTTTGACATGTTTTATCCTACCTCATCTCATCATCTATGTGGATTCCTATACCCGTTATCCAGTGTATTTAAAATTCTACCGCTATGTCTTTTTTGTATAAAGCATTTAACACATTAATATATGAAATTTTTTTGACCGTCGTTCCTGTACGGGCAAGTTCTGTGCCATCATGCAGATCGCACACCCCCTGTTCCAAATATGACCTATTGTAACGCAATCGTTTCTTATAGTACGATAGTTTTATATAATTGGTTAGATATCGGGATCAGATGCCTGCTGCCGTCTGGCATACTGGCTACAAGGAGAGGATCGTGTGTCATTTCAATATGGATCGGATGCACCAGAGATCAGAAATCCGTTTAGACAGGAGGGGCTTCTCTACTTAATCAGCGGCGTTATCATTGCCATCATCGGAGTGATTTCCCTGCTGACCCTAAAGGGACAGATTGAAGATAATGGGCTGGCCACAGGCTGGTTCGGGCTTGCAGTGACCCTGATTTTACTGGCGGGCGGAGTTCACTTCGTCACAAAAGGGATCTTTAAAATGTCCCGGTTCTATGTCGGACGGGATGTGCCCGCGAGCCTGGCGGAAAACAGGACAGAAGGTGCGGAGGCAACGACCAAAGCGAGCGTTTATTACAATGCCCAGGAAATCGCGCAGATGATCAAAGGGCGCAAGAATCTGACATTCCGCGAACCTGTGACGCTGTTTGATCGTGTACTGCACAATATTTTTCCCAATTTCATCTTTCTCCCGATTGCCATGCGGAATTATTTGCATATCCTGGTTCGCAATACAGCCTATTCGCTGATCACACTGGGCGTCTACTTATTAGCCCTTCTTTCCGGTTCACTTGGCCTGACGCTTCTCACAACGTCATCTATGTCGAAATGGCTGGGGATCCTGCTTGCGGTGTTCCTGTTTGTCTTATGGGTCGTCACACCAATATCGGCTAAGAAAATTAATGCAAATATCTTATATGATGGCCAGAGATCACAGCTTATCTGGGTAGTTGTGCTGACGATTCTTATCCCGGCTGCAGCGGAACTCCTGTTAAGACAGGGCATCACCATCCCGGAAGCGCCGTTCAATCCCGCTTTTGCGCTTGTCGTCAGTTACGCGCTCATTCTGCTTGTCGCAACAGCCGGCATGACGCTTGCCAAGTTACGCTCAGAGCTGACAAAGCCCTTAACAGAAGTGTCGGAGTCGATTGATCACTGGCAGGAAAATGTTCATCCGAAAGATTTCTTCCGGGCGCTCGATCTGAAAATGACGGATTTACGGTACAAAGAAATGCCTAACCGCGTTTACCGCGAGCTGAATCCGAATCTGCATATGGAAGGCAACATGGATAAAGGCAGTTTTGACGGGGACACGATTCAGGAAACGCAGCCTGTCTACCAGGACATCAGCTACCCGGAACCTTTGAAAAAAATTCGCTTCGGTGTGGCTGTCGGCGGCCATATTTTGCTGATTATCGCTGCTTTTCTGCTGTTTATTCTGAATCAGAGCCGAGGCGGATCTTTTCCTATCAGCAGCCTGTTTACAGGAATCTTCTTCCCAGGCATCTGTTTCGCAACCGGGCTTGCCCTGCTGACCATGGCTCATGTCTATTGGGGCGAAATGCAGTTTAAAAGCTATCTTGTCCAGTTTCAGGGAGAAGGCACGTATTCGGAGTCGAAGCTGTCCGTCGGCATGTCGGTAAACGACTCAACCCAAAGTGAAAATACCGTTATCAGATCATCCTTCAGCACGTGGTTTTTAGCATCAGAACTCGTCACGAGCACCCAGGCGCGTTCAGGAAGGCATGCGCTCGATGGCCCCCGCTACATCCTGGGCATGCATAAATCGGATGAACTGCTGAATCAGCTGGTCAGCCACGTTAATGATTACCTGGAAGAAAAAGAATTGATCGCCGTTTCCTCCTCGGAAAAAGACGGCGAAGCGATGCAGGCTCTCTACAGTGCTAATAAAGCTGCACCGGGCCTTAACGACAGGCAAAAGCCTACCCAGGCGGAACTGGCCAAAGGGGCTAAACAGCAAACAGCAGACGATGAGCCGGATGAGAACAGCTAAACCTTGCACATAAGCTGGTCCCGTGGCTGAAAGACGTTCAGAACATCCAGCCACGGGACCTCTTCAATCTCATGTCTGACGTTTTTTTAGTTCAATTCTTCCTGTTCCATATCATTAAGGTTTTTGCCGTTATGCTTCCATCGTCTTCTCCCATTTTCTGCCCCTCCAGCTATAGCTGGCCGCATAACTCGGACTATTAAATATATAATCATCCGTAAATTCATAGAGATTTTTGCTGCTATGTTCTTTCAGTACGTCTCCTGTAATCAATTAGAAATAGCCGTATTAAACTTCCTGACAAACGAATTCCTCCAACTGGATGTATATCCTTCTGTATGTCGACACCCTTTATCAGGCATTATCCTTAGCGCTGACTTCATGAAACGCAGCTATATCAAAGTTTGCGTGTATAGCGTTCCTTGATTGAATTTGTTCGATTAATTGGTCGCATATGCTAAATAACTTATCAATTTGATTGACAATTCTTTTTTGTTCACTTACAGGAGGTAAAGGGAATTTATATTTTTTCACATCATTAGCAGATAAATTGGGTTGAGCAGACCCATTATCGTGAAAAGATATCATATTCTTTCCAAGATTACTTATTAAATAATAATACAAATAACTGCTGTATAAACCCACATATGGTCTTATAATAACTAGCGAGGAAGCTATAGCTCCTTTCTCAAGGTCATTTACTATGCTTGTTTTTCCAAGAGTACCTCTCAAACAATATAATAAATCACCGTTGTTTACCTTTCCGCTTCCTAATAATTCAAATCTTTCTTCAGTTATAAAACTTAATCTTGATTTATCAATACTTCCCTTGTATAAACTACCTGCATTAATAAATGGTATTCCTGATGAAACTAGTTTGTCTTTGGAAGGATAGTTTTTACCTCTGTCTCCATTAATAAAATGTGCAACAGCATTTAATCTCACCCATTCCCATCCTTCAGGCAGCTCATAAGGTTTCTCGTCTTCCTTAATATCTGGCAGCTTTTTCGGTTTCCGGATTTTCTTTTCCTTCACTAACTGCTCTTTCTCTTCTTCAATTTGCTTAAGCAGCACTGAAGCTGGTTCATCATTCGGATCCTGTTTTACTAATTTTCCTTGAACAGTCAGATTCAACAGACTTTGCTTCAACAATTGAACATCATCTTCTGTTTCGCAAAGACTATCCATATGCTCAACAGCAAAATTCAAATCCTCGTATTGAGACGGATTATTGGCATCCTGAATCCTGTTGAACACACCCTTATTCAAACTTGAATTAGAAGTATTCTTTTTTTGAATTTGTTCTTCTAACTGATCACATATACTAAATAGCTTATCAATTTGAATTACAATTCTTTTTTGTTCTTCAATTGGGGGAAATGGAATAAGTATAGGGTATATTTTTCTTCCGGATATAACTGGTTGAGCAGTTGCACTAGCATTTATTTTCAAATTGACTGTTTTAAGTATATTATACAGCCAATGAATATCAATATTGTCTTTTGAAAAGCTAACAATAAATGCATTATCAGTGACCCATGATTTTTGCGGTAAGATATGTACACTTCCACAGTAATATCCAACTCTGCCAATAGCTAATGTTGAATAATTACAATTGTAATTGCTATGATAGCCATTAATACCATTTCCACCATATACAGGGATGTTTCCACCATGATCCATTTCTTTTTTAGTTAAATTTGTACCTGAAGAAACAGAAATTAACTGTCCTAGTCTCACCCATTCCCATCCTTCAGGCAGCTCATAAGGTTTCTCGTAATCCGTAATCTCCGGCAGTTTTTTCGGTTTCCGGATTTTTTTCTCTTTCACTAATCGCTCTTTCTCTTCTTCGATTTTCTCAAGCAATACGGAAGCTGGTTCATCATTGGGATCCTGCTCGACCAATTCTCCTCGCATAGCCTTCTGTAAAATGAAATCTTTTAATTTCTTCACATCATCTTCTGTTTTTACAATATCCTGAAAGTGCTGTAATACGTTCATTCAGACACCTCATTCAAAATCGCGGACAGTTCGTCTGCTAGTTTTTTCTTCGTTTGTTCAGCATTAGCTGCTGCTTCTTCATATTGTTTCAAAGCTTCTTCAGGATCAAGCTGGTCTTCTTCGGCTACATAGGGATTTTTAATATCTAGATTGTAATTACGCTTTTTGATTTCCTCGGCTGAAACTTTCCAGGCATACCGATTTTCTTCACGATTATGCCACCAGGCCTTTTCAGGCTCAAATTCTTCAATACGGATCGGTTTCGTCTTACTGTAGCTTTTCTGACCTTCTGGATAAGGATGTTCATAATACCAAATCTCTTCCGTTGGCTGACCTTTTTGAAAGAATAATATGTTAGTACGAATGCCTGTATACGGTGAAAAAACATTATGCGGCAGTCGAACAATCGTATGCAGGTTGAACTCATTCAGCAACTTTTCCTTAATGCGTGCTTTGATGCCCTCATCTCCGAATAGAAAACCGTCTGGCAGGACAATGGCACCTCGTCCATTGTTTTTCAGCAATTCCATAATCAGCACCATGAAAAGATCTGCCGTTTCCTTCGTCTGAAAACCGGAGGGAAAGTTGGTTTCAATCCCGTCTTCCTCCGTGCCCCCGAATGGCGGATTCGTCACAATGACATCAACCCGGTCCTTATTCGTATAGTTGCGAAGGGGCTGTGCCAGGGAGTTATCATGCCGGATCCGGGGAATCTCAATACGATGCAAAATCAGGTTGGTCATTGCCAGCGTATGAGGCAATGGCTTTTTCTCCACGCCCAGGATTTTTTCCTGAAGCTCTTGATTTTCTTCAACGCTTGTCGCTTGTTTGCGCAGCCGCTCAATAGCACTGGTTAAAAAGCCGCCCGTGCCACATGCCGGATCCAGGATCTCCTCGCCCAGCTGCGGATCAATCATATCAACAGCAAATTGCGTCACCGCTCTAGGAGTGTAATATTCACCACTATTACCAGCAGATTGCAGGTCTTTCAAAAATGATTCATAGAAGTCATTAAACAGATGACGATCTTCGGAGCTGTTAAAATCAATTTCATTTATTTTGTTAATTACTTGCCGGATAAGCGTACCTGATTTCATATAATTAAAATTGTCCGCAAACACGGCTTGTACCATATTGGCGCGAGAATAAAAGTCAGTGGCTTCAAGTTCTTTCAACCCGGGGAAAAGTTCGTCATTGATAAAATGAAGCAGCTTGTCTCCTGTCATGCCTTCATCGTCCGCTGCCCAATTCCGCCAGCGCAGGTTTTCAGGAATGGGCGATTGATAATCGTCTTCCATAACCTCCAGTTCCTCTTCTTTATCATCGAAAATTTTCAAGAAAATCATCCATACCAACTGCGCAATCCGCTGAGCGTCACCATCGACACCCGTATCCTGCCTCATAATATCCTGAACATTTTTAATTAAAGTCGTTATGCTCATGTTGCTCCATCTCCTGCTCTATTGATCTTAATTTATTATACTTCGGCATAGATAGCCTGTTCCAATTCCTGCACAGCTACCTGGTACTGTGATTTACCGCCGAATTGTTTAATAATCTCCATGACAGAACCATGCTCGCTGAAATCATCTAACTTTAGCACATCCATACTTTCGATATTTTCTATACCTTCATCAGCATATTTATCCAGAAGCTTTTCCAAAACAGCTCTGGCCTGTTCTCCATACTGAGTAAAATAATCCTGTTTTTTGACGTTTCGGACCCTTTCTTGACGGGTTAAAGGTTTCTGGTCGAAAGCCACATGCATAATCAGATCAAAGGGATCATAGTCACGTCCAACAGTCCGCTCCAGTTCATCCAGCAGCACACCCTGATCCAGAAGCTCTTCGATAATCGCTTCTTTTTGTTCGGATGCCTGCCATTGGTTAAGAAATTCATCCATTGTACGATAGTTGTCCTGAACAGTATTTTTAGTATAATCTTTCAGTGATTCAGTTACCAGTTTTCCTTCTTCATTGTAATACTGGACTTTTTCGGAAAGAACGTTCACTTGTACATTATCAACGTAATAGGTTTTCACGTCGTAGTCATCGTTGCCATTAATACTTATATCAGGGGGAGTGTCATCAGGTATATCATAATCTCCCAGGCTTTCACCTATTTGTTCAGAAGGTATATCAGTGTCATCAGGCGGAACGGGCGACTCCCCATCATTTGGCTGATAAACCTGCACAGGTTCTCCATCGAAATCCGGATCCGCAAACAAATCGGTTACCCCGCGAAAGTCCATAATAGTAAACGAATGCTTGCCATATTCTTCGTTGATACGTGTGCCACGCCCTATAATTTGCTTAAATTCCGTTATGCTATTGATGTTCGAATCCAGTACAATCAATTTACAGGTTTGGGCATCCACACCGGTTGTCATCAGTTTCGATGTTGTCGCGATAACCGGATAAGTCTCTTCTGGGTGTATGAAATTATCAAGCTCCATTTTGCCTTCGTCTTTGTCACCTGTAATGCACATCACATATTTTGAATTCTCGTTAACCAGATCCTGATTTTCATTCATCAGAGCCTGCTGCATCCGTTCAGCATGATCAATATTCACACAAAAGATAATGGCCTTCTGATAACGATCAGTATGTTTCATATAATCTGAGACTTGTTTAGCAACCTGTTTAGTCCTTTCAGTCAGCACTAAGCCTTTATCAAAATCTTTTCGGTTGTACATCCGGTCCTCAATCACTTCGCCGTTCCTGTCTTTTTCGCCTTTATGAGGCCGCCATCCTTCCACATCCCGATCAAATAGATAGCGCACGACACGATAAGGAGCCAAAAAACCGTCATCGATCCCTTGTTTCAAACTATACGTATAAATAGGCTTGCCAAAGTAATCCATATTGGAGACATCTTCCGTCTCTTTTGGTGTTGCGGTCATTCCAATATGGGTTGCTTGATCAAAATAATTCAGAATCTCCCGCCATGCTGAATCATCACGAGCAGATCCCCGGTGGCATTCGTCAATCACAATCAAATCAAAAAACGTCGGCGAAAATTCCTTATAAATGTTTTTCCAGTCTTCGGCACCGGATACACCTTGGTACAGAGCCAGGTAAATCTCATAGGACTTATTAACTTCGTGGTTTTGGATCTTTGTCATTTTGTCCCCAAAATCTCTGAAATCATTATTCTTTGCCTGGTCAACCAGAATATTGCGGTCCGCTAAAAACAAAATACGCTTTTTTGCACCTGATTTCCATAATCGGTGAATAATGTGGAACGCAATCATGGTTTTGCCCGTTCCTGTTGCCGAAACCAGCAAAATACGGTCTTGCCCTTTTGCAACAGCCTCAACAGTACGATTTATTGCGATACGCTGATAATAACGGGGCGGCTTTTTATCCGGTCCGGTAAGATAGCCTTGTGTCACGATTTGTTCTTCCTCATCCGTAAATCCCTGACCAGTTCGATAGCGCTGCCATAATGTTTCAGGCGAGGGAAACTGATCAAGCGTGAGTTCGCGCGTTACCAGCTCGCCCGTTCCTGTACGATCGTGTTCCAAAAAACCTCTGCCATTCGAACTATAAACGAAGGGAATATCAAGAATTTCCGCATAGTCCAATGCCTGCTGCATGCCTGATCCAACAGAATGTGCAGCATCTTTTGCTTCAATAAGGGCTAACGGAATATTCGGCTTGTAATAGAGAATATAATCAGCACGCTTGCCTTTTTTCCGTGTGTATGATTTTCCCTTGGGAATGATCCTGCCATCAGTGAAACTGACTTCTTCGCGCATCTGTCTATGCCGATTCCACCCTGCTTGCTCAACAGCCGGTGTTATGTATTTCGTACAAATATCACGTTCCGATAGTGATATATCCATTTGATCCTCTCCTTCAGCCCAGCCGAAAGTCAATAAAACGTATTGATTTCATCTGCCGAATAGCAGTTTATATCAGTCAACACGATGAATGTTCACTTATGAATTTTGATTTTCTCTTATCCGTTTTTAAACAAGTGTCGTCATAGACTAAATTTTATCATATAGTCATATACTACATTAATACGGATTTTTCTCTAGAACTCTCTTTAAATCTTCCATAATCTGCTATAATATGAAATTATAGAGGATTAAGCCTATTTTTTGAAGTCATATCATTTTTGCGAAAGGAGCTCACAGATGAATTTCTGTACAGAATGCGGTCATCCATTAGGAGATCAGCATCAGTTCTGCACAAATTGCGGTGCGAAGCAGGAATCGGCTGACAGCAGCACCTCTGGGCAGGCCTCTGATCAGCCGCTCCACGATCAGACAGAGCACAGGCCACCGCCCCAGCAGCCATCCCGTTCAGCATCTAAATCAACCATAAACAAGCCACCAAACAAGCCCATGAAAAAGCGTACAAAAATTCTCTTGATTTCCGCCGCAGCCGTCGTGGTGGTTCTTTTTGGAACGCACATGGGATTGCAGGCATATTTTGACCCGATGGACGATCTGCAGGCAATGGATCAGGCGGCAGCCGAGGATGATGCTGCGACATTCACCAGTTACATAGACTTTACTGATGATCGTTTACTGGATAAGCAGGCTTATTTGGCATACATTCAGACCAACGAATGGGATTCAGCAAAAAAGCAGTATCGGCAGCTCATTGAAGAAGGGAATGACCTGACGCGCGATATTACCGATCGTAACGGCAGCACTCTGTTCACGGTCCAGCCGGACGATCATTTATTGGGCCTGTACACGACTTATTCGCTCAAGGCACAGCCGACTGAGCTGACCATGACAACGCCTCTGGAAGATACGGAGATGACGATTGATGAGGAAACCACAACAGGCAGCCCGGATGATCCGGGACGATTTAAGGCTTACCCGGGAACTTATGACCTCAATGCAAAAGCCAGCAATGCATATGGTGATTTCGCCATCGACCATTCGCTGGAGATTGAGTCACAGCAGGCTTATGAGTTAAACCTGGATTTCACTGGCGACACCTATGACTTCAGAACTAATCACAAAGATGCGATTTTATTCATTAATGGTGAGGAAACCGGCCAGAAACTGGGTGAGCTAGACGAACTCGGACCCATCCCAGACGACAGTGATATCAAGATGCATGCGGAATGGACGACGCCTGATGGAGACGTTATCAAGTCCAATACCGTCACACCTGATGACAACAAGATGTTTGGCGTCATTCCTTTTTCCTTTGCTGAGAACGAAGACACGAACAAGCATGCACGAAACACTATCCTCGACTTCCGATCGGACTATGAAAAAGCGCTGAACAGCAAGGATTACAGCCAGATTGCGTCGTATATTCAAAGCGGCAGTGAAGCCGAATCTGAACTCAAGGAATACATCGGAGACCTGGAAGATAAGGGATACAATTACAACTTCACAGCAAATAGCGTGCAAGACGTTGAGACGATTGATGAAGAGACACTGGAAGTTACGTCACGCGAACAATTTATCTTTACCAATCACCGCGGTAAAACAACCGATTACGACCGTATTAAAACATATACCGTAACAACGACTAACGATGCATATGAAATCAGTTCAATCGATTACGATGAAACCAATCGTGACGAAAATTAATCTTAGGAGGTCTATTGCGTTATGTTAATTTGTCCAAATTGCCAGCACCAGCAGACATCGGGAAACTTTTGTGGTGTATGCGGAAGTACTCTGGAAGCTGAGGCCGGTACAAATACAGCCAATCAGGATAATCATGAACAGACAGCCGCTGCGGCAGAGCCGGTTATGAACGAGCAGCCAGCCGATAATACCGGGGAAAAAATTAAAGATGGACTGAGCCATTACGGGCATTATTTTCTGAACCTGCTGAAAAACCCGTCGTTTGCTTTACAAACGCATGAAAACGAATGGCTTCAGGCACTGATCACCCTTGTTATAACCGCCCTGGCATCATCGCTGAGCATTTACTTCCTAATGGACTCTATGATCAATTCAGTGATGGGAACAATGATGGGAACGAATCTTCCTTTCTTTTCCACGATGCTGTCCGTGCTCACCGTATCTCTAATTATAATAGCCCTGGCTTTTGTCAGCACGCTCATCATGGCCAAAGCTGGCAGAACACCGGATTCTGCCAAAACGATTTTTACACAATTCGGAAGCATGACCGTTCCTTTTGCCACAGTTAACGCAGTCGCAATTTTGACCGCTCTGGCCGGCTCGTTTGTTTTTACTCTGTTGCTATTGGCAGCCTCGAACGGCTTATTGCTGTATGTGATTCCAGCGCTGATGGTGTACGACAAAACCAATTCAGTCAGCCGCACAGGTCCCAAAGTCTATCTCAGTCTCGCAGCTGTCTTAATTATGCTGCTGTTCATGTATGTCATCTCGCAACTATTTTTCTCGGAAATGATCAGCCAAATCACCAGTATGCTGAATACGCCAATGGGCTTTTAACGTGACATCGACATCATAATAAAGGGGCTGCTGAATGATCAGCGCCCCTCTTGTCATAGCTTATGCATTTAATCCAGCTTGATGTCTTCAACGTTACGCTCAACGATCCGTGCTTGTTTGATAGCAACGACATCACCACCCGATGATGTGAAAGCATTCTGTGCGATGATTTCCTCCATGGCAGCCTTAATGGCTTGCGGATCAGCCGGTTCGACCGGTTTTTCCAAGGAATAGGTTACAGTTCGGTCATCTTCGTTATAAAATTTCAATTCCAGCTTTTTCATTATGTCACCTCCCTCTCGTTACGTTAATGCTGTTTGCCACGTGACAGCAGGTGCTTAGACCCCTTCGTTCTCCATGATTTCAGAACTGTCCGTGCGTTCCACATCCAGCAGTGAACGCTCCTGCAATGGTGTTACAGCAGTGGCGATCGTATACAGCTGATCAGCTGTAGCGCCGGTCTTCACATTATTGAAGCCTTTCGTTTTGTAATGCTGCTTCCCGGTTTCCTCATCAACGCCATCATCCAAAACAAGGCGCATGCGGGAATCAACAAGCTGTTGCTTGGCCATATCCTCACCTCCTTTCACCCTTACAATCGGTAAGGGCAGCCAAACAGGGGCATGACGCTGCAATCATTTAGGCATGCAGCTTATACGTGCATGGTGCATAAATCAGATTCTGGTGCATATACTCACCTTTTAAGAGAAGATCATCCCACGGCGATTTCAGACTCATACCGAATCGGCGTATGAAGACAATAATCGACATGTTATCCCACATTTACACAATTGTAATCAAATACACATTTACTTCTAAAGCATTTCATAGTAAAATATGATTGATGATAGTTTATAAGGTTATAACTATATTATGAGATTGTAAAAACGCGAACCATAAAAATAATTGATCTAATGATCGTAGTGAAGACAAACGTTGAAGGCACTGCCCGATCATTTCCATGCACTCTCAAATGATTTTGCATGAGATAAGGCTTGATCTCTTTTTGTATCTCCTGATCGCCTTCGCTTGTGCCAGTGCTTTCGATAAATCCAGAGAGGAATTTTTTATGTCTGACGAAACGCGTAGAGGACTGTATAAACGGCGAAAACGAAAACTTCGAAAACGAGTCATTTTTATATTAATCCCAGTCATCCTATTACTTGCAGTTGCTGTTTACGCAACCTATATATATGTTAAAGCTGACTCGACCTTTTCCGAATCACATGTAGATGACGGCAAGGAAAAATCTGATCTGCGTGAACAGGCCGTGGATCCGACCGAAGATAATGTCTCGATTCTGATCGCAGGTGTCGACAATAACGACCTCCGCTACCACAATAGCAACCCACTAACGGATACGCTGATGCTGGCGACACTGAATAAAGATAAACAGAGTGTTAAGATGCTGAGTATTCCGCGCGATTCGCTTGTCTATATACCGGAGGCCGGCCAGAAAAGAAAAATCAACAGCGCCCACGCTATTGGCGGTATGGAAGCTACGCGAGATACGGTCGAGAATCTTTTGGACATTCCGGTTGATTATTATGTCAAACTCAATTTCAAAGCCTTTATTGACGTCGTTAATGCTGTTAATGGTATAACCGTTGATGTGCCTTATGAATTCAAGGAACAGGACTCTGAGGGTAATGCGAACGCTGTCCATCTCTATCCCGGTGAACAGAAGCTGAACGGGGAAGAGGCTCTTGCCTTCGCCCGGACACGTAAAAAAGATAATGATATTGAACGCGGCAAGCGTCAGCAGGAAGTTATTAAGGCTGTTGTTGATAAATCCGTATCGATCAAATCCATACTGAAGATCGACAATATTATTGACGCAGTCGGCAGCAATATGACAACAAACATGAAATTCGGTGAAATGAAAAGCTTTATTTCTTATGGCATGGCCGGCAAGGACCTTGACTTTGACACGTATACATTGCAGGGCAGCGATTATTGGCCAGGGGATGCGTATTACTGGAAAGTTGATCAGACCGAACTTGAGAAAACCAAACGTATGCTGAAACAGCATCTTGAACTGGAAACAGACATGTCATCACCAGGTAACAACAGCTCAACATCTTCCTCCAGCAATGGCGAACAGGCACCCAATTCCACCGGGAACTCGAATGGTGGGGAACAGTCGCCTGCCTCTGGGGGCGCAGCCAATTCATCCGGCTCTGCCTATTAGATACTAAACCAGCCTTAACCGGGCTGGTTTTTTAGATGCCTGTCTCCTTCTAAAACGGTGCAGGCGCCTTTTTCCTTTTAAATCTCCCTCAACGCGCCAGCCACACAAAAAAAGCCAGTGCATTGGCGCACTAGCTTTTAGTATTGTGATAAGCATGTCACAGTCGGGCCACTTCACGTTTTTCGAAAGACAACCCGCAGCAGAAATTCAAACACTTTTAAGATTCGTTTAAAACGAAGCGGCTGCTTCAGCAAGCGGTACAGCCATTCCAAATTCAGCTTAATCCATATATCAGGGGCACGTTTGGCTGTACCGGCCAGCACGTCAAAACTGCCGCCGACACCCATGAAGACACCCTTAGTGAATTTATCCCTGTGTTCTGCGATCCATAACTCCTGCCGCGGCAGACCCAGCGCAACAAAGATGAGATCAGCCTGAGCCGCAGCGGCGTTCTCGGCGACTTCTGGATCATCAAGCTGGAAAAAGCCGTGCTGCCGGCCGGCAATGGCGACATTTGGAAAACGCCGTTTCACTTCGGCGACAGCTCGTTCATTGACCGCTTCTTCCGCTCCCAAAAAATAGCAACTTAAGCCATGCTGGTCCGCAAAGGCAAGCAAGTCCAGCATCACATCAAAACCTGCCACCCGCTCCTCTAGTGGCTGCTTCATGATTTTGGCCGCCAGCAGGATGCCCGCACCATCCGGCACAATCACATCCGCCTGCTGGACACTCTGCTTATAGCGGGAATCCGAGCGCGTCTTCATCACTATTTCCGGATTGGCTGTGACTATATAGTAAGGCTGCTCCGCCAGCAGGCGCGGCTCAACATAGTCATTCACGAATGCTTGCTGGGTTGTGTTTCGAAACGTTATATCCATGATCGTAACACTATCATGCATGGCCTGACACCTTTCCATATGATCTAGGGGCGCTGCCGCAGCCCTTTCAAAAAATTAGTAAGCGGTTTGTAATCACTGTTAATCAGTTCCAGATTTTCAATTAGGACTTGCATTGTGAGTAACGTCACCGAAAAAATTAAGATCGACCCCCATACGGTGGTCATCGAAAAGAAAATCGCAGAGGTGCAAAACAGCGCATTAAGCGCATAGATGAACAGCACGGTTTGCCTGTGGGTGAACCCCGCTCGGATCAGCCGATGATGCAGATGGGCACTGTCCGGACTGCCAATTGGCTGCCGGTTGATAAACCGCCGTACGATCGCAATGAGCGTGTCCGAAATCGGAACGCCGACAATAAAAATCGGAATGATAAACGAAATAACAGTGACATTTTTAAAGCCAAGCAAAGCGAGTACGGCAATCATATAGCCTAAAAACAAGGCACCGGTGTCACCCATAAAAATTTTGGCCGGGTAAAAGTTGTAGGGTAAAAAGCCCGCGGTGCTGAAAAAGAGAATAAAGGCTATCGCTGCGACGTAGACATGTCCCATAATCACCGCCATCACGCCCAGTGTTAAAAGGGCAATAGCCGAGACACCGGCAGCCAGACCGTCCAGACCGTCAATCAGATTAATCGCATTGGTAATCCCGACAATCCATAAGACGGTCACGATGGAACTGAAAAAGCCAAATTCAATCTCACCGCCAAATGGCAGATTAATAAATTCCATCTGCAGCCCGCCCCAAAACACGACAAAAGATGCAACCGCAAGCTGGACAGCCAATTTAACTTTCGGCGGCAATTCGAAGACGTCATCAAAAAAGCCAAGCGCAATGATCACAAATGCGCCGGTCAAAATCGCCGTATGATAGTCCCCTACCGGCTGCAGCAGCAAAAGACCAATCAGAAAACTGACGAAAATGGCTATTCCGCCCAAAGTCGGTATTGGATTCGAGTGGACTTTCCGCTCGTTCGGTTTATCGGTTGCATTCAGCCGTTTGGCGAATGTCACTAAAAAAGGTGTTATAATTAACGATACAAGTATAGTTACCGAAGCTAATAGCACAATTCTGATCACTTGGCGCACCTCTTTTTACCTGAAACAGACATTTATATGCTAAACGTTCGCTTAATCGTTGCTCACACAATTCTATTCAACTATCTATTATATACCCTTTTAATAAAAGTAGCCATAGAGAATTTTCCAGATTGGCGCTGACCAGATTCGGACTGACGGACCCAGCAGACAATCCATTGGCTTCAGTGCCCGCTGATGGCCTATACTGAAATAAGCTCCGTGCTGTGCGTGGAAATCGTCCAACGGCACACCGGATTAACGTATTGGAGGAATTGTTATGCCTTTAAATTTTGCCCATCGCGGCTCTTTAACCGAAGCACCGGAGAATACACTGCCGGCCTTTCAAAAAGCCCTTGACCGGGGCGTGCGAGCGATAGAACTGGATGTGCAGCTGACAAAGGATAACCATTTAGTCGTCTCACACGATCACCACTTCACCCGCTTTAACCCAGCCATTCAGGGGACGATCAAGGATTATACCCTTGAAGCCGTCCGGCGCATTGATGTCGGGTCCGCCTTCAGCCAGGATTTCGCCGGTGTCAGTCTGCCCACGCTTGACGAAGTGCTGGCCATCTGTCCGGAAACGGTCCTGCTCAATATTGAGATCAAAAATATTCCTGTATTATATGAGGGAATTGAACGGCGTTTGCTGGAGACGCTGGAGGCGCATAATCGGGGGAATGTCATGATTTCCTCGTTTGACCATGTTGCCTTGAAACGGATTCAGACGCTTAATCCGGCCATCGACCTGGGCATGCTTTTCTATTACCGGCTGCTGCGCCCGTGGGACTATGCTGTCTCGAGTGGCCTCCGTATCCGCAGTCTGCATCCGAATCAAGTCTATGTTGATCAAACGTTTGTTCAAGCCTGCAGGCAGCTTGGTTATGAGGTTTATCCGTTTACAGTTAATGATCCAGCGCGCTATCAGGAGCTGGTTGACGCTGGTGTGGATGGGGTGTTTTCAAATAATCCAGCTATATTCGGGGCCTAAATACAAAAACACCCTGCTTTTGCCAGGGCGTTTTTGTATAGAGCTTATAAATAATCAATAAAGTGTCGGCGGAATTTCATATGCAAAGCCGAACCGATGATAAACAGCACCGCCACCAGCACCCAGAAATAGAGCGTATACTCCCACTGGGTCACAGCGTACCATTCTGTCCCAAACAACGAATGCCGGTAACCCTGAACAAGATAAAAAAGCGGATTCAATTTCATCAGATTCATCAGCCATTCCATATTACCCAGAATCGAGATCGGCCATAAAACACCAGAAAGATACAACAGCATGCGGAGCGTTGAGTTTAGAAACATGTGCACGTCTCTGATAATGGTTGATAAGGTGGATGTAATCAGCGACAGCGCAAAAATAAATACAAAAGCCGCAACAATAAAATAAAGCAGCTGGACATAATGACTATTGATATAATACCCGTTAAACTGCAATATAATAATCACAATCCCCATCATGGCCAAATGGATATAGAACTTGGACGAGATGACAAAAGCTGGTATCACACTCATCGGAAAGTTCATTTTGGACAGGATCCCTAACCGGCTATAGATTGATTTTGATCCCTGAACAGTACCCTGATAGAAAAATAACCAAAGGAAAAAGGCCGTCAGCAGCCAGAAGAAAAAGGGTATATCCATGTCGCCCACAGCGACATCATCCCGGGTGCGGAGCGTACCAAACACGAACCAGTAAATTAAAATTTGGATAGCCGGGTTCAGAACTTCCCAGGCCATCCCCAGGTAATTATTCCGGTTCTGACTTTTCATCTCATATAGTGAAAGCCTTCGGATAAGATGAAAATAATTCACCTGTTCCTTGATGACATTAATGGCAGATTTCATAGACATTTCCTTTCGAGCCACAGAACATCATACGTTAATAAATTCATGGTAGATTATACAGGGGAATAAGGCAAAAGACAATCAGAAATTACGCTGACAATATGTGCTCACAGCCTTATAAACGTGTGCAGCACACGAAACCTCCTTATTAAGAGAACAGTTCTGCCCTTATAACAAGAGCAGAACTGTTCGGTTTAACTATTTAACAAACGATTCATGCATCCAGACGGTCTGGCCGTCGAGCTGGCCGCGATACCACGTGTTGTGACCGACTTTTTCCGTCAGATAGACATGGAAGGTCTCCCCTGCATAGTCCGACAAATCATACACCAGGTTTTTGTCACCGCCCCACGCTGTATCATAGCCATGGCCGGTGCCTTTGACCGTGAATGTTTTCGATTTCTTATCGACACCGACATGTTTATGGGTCGACATATCAGCTGTTTTGACCCAGCCGATCGTACCTTTCGTGCTGCTTGCCTTCGTGCTGATCAAATAGTACGTATCACCAGCGAATAACGCTTGTTCTTTAATATAGTAGACGCGATTCAAATAATCTTGAGCACTGAAGGCTGACGACGGGTCGCCAACCGAATTATAAATGGTGGCTCCTGATCTTAAATGGCCCAGCCGGCTGATAGGTGATGTGTCAACTTTGGTTACGAAACTTTCATGCACAAAGATTCGTTCACCTTTGAAGTCGCCGCGATACCACGTGTTATGGCCGACGGTTTCCGTTTTATGAGCATGGAATTCCGCGCCTTTGTAATCGGACAGATCATACACATGATCTTTGGAGCCGCCCCACGCTTTCGTGAAGGCATCACCGTCTCCATTAAACACAAACGTTTTTGACTTGCGGTCAGCGCCTTTGTGGGCATGGGTCGACATGCTGTCCGCTTTGACCCAGCCGATCGTGCCTCTCGTGCTGCTCGCCTTCGTGCTGATCAGGTAATAAGTCTGATTACCAAAGGAAGCCTTCTCTTTAATATAGTATACAGCATTCAGATAATCATCTGAACTGAAGGCTGTCGACTCATCCCCGATCGTTTCATAAATCAATGCACCGCTATGCAGATGACCCAGTTTACTGGTTGGGCTGGTTTGTTTCGTCGTGACTTTGCTTTCATGCAGCCAGACTGTTTTCCCGTCCAAATCACCGCGGTACCAGATATTGCTGCCGACCTTTTCCGTCAGATTCACGTTAAATTCATCATTCTGACGGTTCGCTAAATCATAAACGTGATCCTCAGAGTCGCCCCACGCTTTCGTGTAAGCACTGCCGGTTCCGTCAATATAAAAGGTCTTATCCTGCTTATCAACCCCCGTATGGGAATGGGTCAGCATATCTGACGCCTGAATCCAGCCAATCGTGCCTTTCGTGCTGCTTGGCTTTTCACTGATTAAATAATAGGTGTTCCGTCTTACATCAGCCTGCTTTTTAATGTAGTACACTTTATTTTCGTATCGACTGGCTTCTTCACCCGGAGCATCAGCCCGCAACGTGTCATAAATCGTGGCATCATGCCGCAGATGGCCGAGTTTGCTGGTCTTCTCATTCTTAACAAGATAGCTTTCATGGATCCATACTTCCTGGCCGTCCAGGTTGCCGCGATACCACGTATTATGGCCGACAGCTTCCGTCAGATTCACGTTAAAGGTTTCGCCGGTATGGTTGCTTAAATTGTAGACGTGATCATCCGAGCCACCCCAGATTTCGGCATACGCATTGCCGCTGCCATAGACTTTAAATGTCTTCTGCTTTTTATCCACGCTGGTGTGTTCATGCGTCTTCACATCGCTGGCCTGAACCCAGCCGACTGTCCCGTCTTGGGCACTTGGCTTCCGGCTGATTAAATAATATTGTTTGCCGCTTAGTTTGGCTTCAGCTTTAATATGGAATACCTCATCAGTCCGCTTGGAGCCTGCCTTCTGATAGGTGTCCAGCTTTGTCGGATCATCATAAATCCGCGCGCTGCTGGCATTAATATGGCCCAGTTTGCTGGTGTTTTTGCTATGGTGACGAACCTTCTCCTCAAACTTGGTTCCCACAAGGGCGACGAACTCGTTCCAGTCATAGCCCCATTTGTCAAAATAAGCATGCGGGTCAGTGTGAGTCGTGCCACCAAGGTAATCACTCACTGCCCGATGGGACCATAATGAGCCTTCACCATCACTAACGGCACTGTCGACGCCTGTATTATATTTATACAGAATAGAAGCAATGTAATCGGAATAATTATTGATCGATTTAGCAAACGCGTCAAATGTATCGGCGCGCACCAGTTCTACATGGACGAAACGCTCGTTGGCAAAGCGCCCGGCACCCCATGCAGCCCGGTCTGTCGGGTGTATTTCAATGGTTTGTTGATCGTTGACAAATGCATGAACAAAGGCGCTGTTATAATTCCGGCTCATATAGTCGATTTCATTGCGAATCGTCGTATTGTCATTAGCCGTCTCGTGTGCTACAACGCCCTCAACAGCACCCTTGCCATGACGATAGTTGAAGCGCGGAAAATCAAGATTATGTTCATATTTCACCGAAGCAGGATCCATATCTCTAATATAATCATTGACATCCGGGTAGGTCGAAAAGGCCGATACATTTCCCGATTTGGACTCCGGTTTTTCGCCTTCCTGCGCGTTCTTGTCGGCGTCTTCTTCAGAATGGCCATCCCGCCAGGCTTTTGGTATGTACTTAAGTTCATCATCTGTTAAGTCACTAATATCTTCCCCATTCACGATTGTTCCGTTGTCAATGTCTTCTGCATTTGTGTCTTCAGCGGCAAAACTATTAACGGGCCATAATGATGCCATTAGTGCCAGAGACACAGCCAGCAAGCTTGTTTTTTTCATGTAGATCCTCCTGATATGTATGTTTATAAGCGTCCTCTTAATCCCGGAAACTCTCAACCGCTAAAAGATTGCCAGACTCACTAACAAAGCACCTTGATCCAGGCTGTTCTCCCCTGAATCAAGGCACTTCATAAAACTGGATTTCATTTACTTATACTGCGGCACATTGTACATCAGACGATAATTATCAAGCAGATTATAGATTCTGCTCATGTAGCGCGTCTGTTTATAAGCCCAGCCGATATCCGTAGCATACTGGTGGAATGATGGATGGTCATGATTGTCCGCATAAGCCGGATTCCAGCGCATTTGGTACAGGGTGCTCTGTCCGCTGTCGATGTAGCCGTGATCGATATAGTCAGCACCGCCCATAATGGCTTTATCAATCGAGAACCATCCTTGCTTATAAGCATATTTCGCTCCGGATTCTACCGCGCTGTCATCGTGTGCTTTGACGCCGAATAAGTTGTGAACTGTTTTAATGGCTGTCAGATCATCCTTGTTGTCGGATGTTACAAGCTGCGGATCGTCATCCTCATCCAAGCCGACTTCAATGCCCGTTGCGAGATCAGACGCACCATTCCCCGTCTCAAGAATCGCATGTGACATTAAATAGACTTCATTAACATCATGCTCACTGCCAGCCTTCACAAACTGCTGCGCTTGGCCGGCCAGCACACCTTTATTTTTCAGAATGCTGTCATTCACTTCTGAAACATCAATTTTGGCACTTTGAGTCAGTTCGACAAATTGCAGGGAGCCCCGGAAATTGCCTTCAAAGTTATCCGGATCCATATAGTAAGCTACGTCATCATGGCTTGCGGATTCGAAGCCGGACGATGTCCCCTCATCGGTTTTATTCGTTTTTTCCATTTGTTTATCGACCATATCATTCAGGGTCATATCGTACTGGCTCTTATTTTCATGGGCCACGTAGGCTTCATGTATCCAGATCCGCTCACCTTTGAAATCACCGCGGTACCACGTGTTTTGACCAACTGTTTCGGTCTTGTGAACTTGGAAAATGTCACCTTTGTAATTAGACAAATCATAAACTTTGTCTCTCGGGCCGCCCCAAGCTTTCGCATAGGCATTTCCAGGCTTGGTGATAAAAAAGGATTTACGTTTACGGTCTTTCGCCTTGTGGACATGTGTTGACATGTCACTGGCTTTAACCCAGCCGATGACACCACGCGTGCTGCTCGGCTTCTCACTGATTAAATAGTAAGTCCGGCTGCCGGCTTGAGCCTGTCGTTTAATGTAATAAACCGCATTATCGTAATCGTCCCCGCTGAACGAGGCTTCAGATCCATAAATCATAGAACCGCTGCGCAAATGCCCTAATCGGCTGGTCGGGCTTTCATTCAGCTTGGTGACATAATTCTCGTGCACCCAGATGCGTTCGCCATTAAAGTCGCCGCGATACCACGTGTTATGGCCGACCGTCTCGGTTTTATGGACATGGAAAACGTGACCTTTGAAATTGGAAAGGTCATAAATGTGGTCTTTCGAACCGCCCCAGGCTTTCGCATAAGCATTGCCGGAGCCTGTGAACGCGACCGTTTTCGGCTTGCGGTCTTTCGCCTCATGGACATGTGTCGACATGTCACTTGCCTTGACCCAGCCAATAACGCCACGCGTGCTGCTGGCCTGCTCACTGATCAGGTAGTAACGTTTGTCACCGGATTTGGATTTGGCCTGTTTTTTAATATAGTAAACAGCATCCTTATAATCTTCTCCGCTGAACGAGGCTTCAGATCCATAAATCATAGAGCCGTTGCGCAGATGCCCCAATTTGCTGGTCGGGCTTTCGTTCAGCTTGGTGACATAATTCTCATGCACCCAGATTCGTTCACCTTTGAAGTCGCCGCGATACCACGTGTTATGGCCGACTGTCTCGGTTTTATGGACACGGAACACATGGCCTTTGAAATTGGAAAGATCATAAATGTGGTCTTCCGAACCGCCCCAGGCTTTTGCATAGGCATTGCCGGAACCTGTGAACGCGACCGTTTTCGACTTGCGGTCTTTCGCTTTATGGACATGTGTCGATATGTCACTTGCCTTGACCCAGCCAATAACACCACGTGTGCTGCTGGCCTGCTCACTGATCAGGTAATAAAGCTCATTGCCTGCTTCAGCCTGTTCTTTAATGTAGTAAACAGCATCGAGGTAGTCATCCGAACTGAAGGCTGTACTCGCTTTGCCAGCCTGTTCATAGATAGACGCTCCTGCGTGCAGATGACCGAGTTTGCTCGCAGGGGAGGTCGTCACATTCGTCACAGACTGCGCGCTGATTGACGCCTGTTCCGGATCAGATGGTTTTGGAGACGGCTGCTCGGCAGTCACATCTGTGTCATCATCTGTTTCCGGCTGCTGAGCTTCTTCATCATCTGCAGACTGCCCCTCGTCAGTCTTTTGCTGCTCTGCTTCCGGGTCGGTCATTTCGTGATCTGACGACGATGTCTGATTTGAAGACGGGCTGTCTTCGGTGTCAGCTTCCCTCGCCTGATCATCATCCGCTTGGTCGTTTGAATCAGTGTCAGCTGACGGCTGCTTGTCCGATTTATCAGCATCTGCAGCGGATTCATCCTGTTCAGCTGTCTGTTCATCACTTGAAACCGGCTGATTGTTTTCGGCTGCAGCGGCTGCTTCGGGCTGATCGGATTCAGCCTGTGCATCAGTGTTGGCTGCGAACACACTAGAAGGCGCAACCGTACTGCACAGCAGGCATACAGCTAACACGATTGATAACTTTCTCATTTTATACCCCCATGCGACAATCGTGTGTTGTCTTGTATTTGCTAGATTAATAGTCAGACTGGACCTTCCTGTATTGTCAGAATATTAATCTACTCCGTGGCTATTATACTAGGAAAAAAATGAAATGGAAACCTTAATATGACAACTTTCATCAAATACTGCCATACGTATTCGCACGAACTGCGGCGTGTATTAACATAAAATACATGTTTATATTAGTTGACTTTCATAGTATAATAGCAATTAGTCTTCTAGGTATATAATGATTGGAAATAGAAGCAGCACACAAAGACTGAATAACGATCATACAAATAAATGAGGTCATAAACGGGAGGTTCTGTGACATGAAGAAAGTGATCACATACGGTACATTTGACTTGCTGCATGTCGGTCATATTAATATTTTACGGCGTGCCAAGGCATATGGTGATTATTTAATCGTAGCTATTTCGTCTGATGAATTCAACGCCCTTAAGCATAAACAGGCCTACTACACGTTTGAACAGCGCAAAGTGATTCTGGAAGCCATCCGCTATGTCGATGAAGTCATACCCGAGCATAACTGGGAGCAAAAGGCGGAAGACATTAATAAACATGATGTTGATGTGTTTGTTATGGGTGATGACTGGAGAGGTGAATTTGACTTCCTGAAAGACTCCTGTGAGGTTGTCTATTTGCCGCGGACAGTGGGAATATCAACAACTAAAATCAAATCTGATTTAAATATGACCAATGATGTTTAGAGAACTGGCCATTACGCTGTATCTGTTTGCTTTTCGCGTTATGTTTATGATCTTTAAACGGTTTCCCCAGAAGAAGAAAACAACATTTGTTGCTTCATTTGGGGAAAATATTTTGTACAGCGCAAGGGCACTTGAAAAGCAGACAGATGATCAGGTTGTTATTCTCAAAACTTCCCATTGCAGCACAGACTTCCGCACACCAACGAGAATTATAAGAACATTTGAGGTCAGCCGCATGCTGGACTGGCTGCGTTCTGTCTATCATTTGGCCACATCCCATGCGATTATTGTCGATAACTACTACGGGTTTCTGGCCGCCGCAGACTTCAAGCCAAATGTCCGCTGCATCCAGGTTTGGCATGCTGCCGGAGCCATTAAGAAATTCGGATTGGAAGACCCATCGAATCACTATCGTTCAAAAAGCGCGAATAAACGTTTCCGGAAAGTATATAGCCAGTTTGATTCGGTCGTCACTGGCTCAGACAATATGGCATCCATTTTCAAGCGGAGTTTCAACGTATCTGAAGAGCGTATTTTACGGACAGGCATACCAAGGACCGATTTCTTTTTCGATGAAGCGGCAAAACAGGAATCACGCGATGCATTAATTGCGGAATACCCGGTGCTGTATGACAAAAAAGTGCTGTTATATGCGCCGACTTACCGCGATGACACCATCGATATCAAGGATATACAACTGGATATCGATAAAATGCACCATGCTCTTAAACATGACTGCGTACTGCTCCTGCGCTTGCATCCGGCGGTCGAAAATGCGTTTCAGAATAAGTACCCTGGCTTTGTATTTAATGTATCCGGCCAGCATTCACTTAATCATCTTCTATTGGTAACGGATATTTTAATTACGGATTATTCATCTATTCCATTTGAGTTTTCACTTTTAAACAGGCCAATGGTGTTCTTCGCTTATGATCAGGAACAATACACGGAAGAACGCGGCTTTTGGGGATCCTATGAAGAACTTGTCCCTGGTCCTGTTGTCACGCATACTAATGAACTGATCAGCGTCATTGAACAGAATACGTTTGATTTCGAACGCATTAAGTCATTTGCGGATGAATGGAATCAATACTCACAAGGGACTGCAAGCGACAGTCTGATTAAAGCCGTCTATCAAACAGAAGACAGAACTTATGACGTTGTCCGTGAAGCCTAACCCGGAGGCAGTGATTGCCTCCGGGTTTTTAAAAAGCATACGTTTTCTCCATGAATTGAAAGATATGGCCTGGCATAATGATACTAGCGCAAGATCATAATTGGAGGTGGTGCACATGTCACTCAAACGATTGGCCGCCTATACAGGACTTGCTGGCATCTTTTGGCTGCTGGGACGCCGGCGGGTACAGGCACCGGGCAAGACGACAGTGATCACCGGGGTTCCCGCCTACAAACAATACCCCGAGCTGCCGACTGGATGTGAAGCTGCATCGCTCGCGATGCTGTTAAGCTGGGGACACGGCGAACCAGTGACAACATACACTGCAGCGGACAGCTTGAAGCAAGGTGACAAGGTCCATATGGCAGATGGCCAGCTCAAAGGTGCTCATCCTAATCAAGCGTTTGTCGGTGATCCGTATACCGATTCGGAAGACGGCAGCTACGGTGTGTTCGAAGGCCCGGTTCTGGAAGCACTGGAAACATTTATGCCCGGCCGCGGTGCTGATCTCTCAGGCAAACCATTCACAGCACTTATTGACATCATCCGCTCAGGCAGGCCCGTGCTCGCCTGGACCACACTGGCGCAGCGTGACACCTATTACGGACTGTCCTGGACCGCTCCGGATGGTCAGGTTATCGACTGGTATGAAAACGAACATGCTGTGGTGCTTATCGGAATCGATGCTGAGCACGTTATCTGCCATGACCCGCATACCGGAGAAGCCGAATTTTATGACCGGCAGCGCTTTGTCCGGAACTGGCAGTCTATGGGCAGACGAGCCATAACACTGACAGACAAAGCCGGCCATTAGAGCTAGCTGTCCACCGCATTATCTATTTCACGAATCTAGCGTCTATGGTAGAATAAGTGCAACGCCAAACAATGCCAGACAATAAGGAGCGGAAACATGAAAAAAATTTTAACCATCTCTGCCGTCGTTGTTGTTGCAAGCCTTGCATTTGTTTTTTTCTTTCTAAATAATGATACAAATCAGGAAGCGGACAACCATTCAAAAGATAGCGAGGCAGCAGAAAAACAGAAAGAAAAGCCTTACCCATACCCACCGAAAAAGGCTTCTAAACGCCTGGATAAACAAGAGAAGCTGGAAGCCACTATGGCGGATGAGAGTGAGGGCAGCACATTAAGTAATCCTTATGTCAAGCTGGATCCTTATGACCGAAGCCCGCTTGCAGCCTTGGTTGTTTTTGATACAGAGCAAGCAGCCAAAGTATCCTTTACCGTCAAGGGCAAGGACGCATCATCCACTATTTCCAATACAATTGATGATTATAGAACCCATCATGAGCTGGCTGTGTTAGGGCTTTATCCTGATCAGGACAATAAAGTGACCATTACAGCTGAAACAGAAGACGGCGACACATCCGAAAAAACGATCACGATTACAACTGAGAAATTACCGGATTACATTCCAACGGTTAACATTAAAACCGCTAAAAAAGACAAAATGGATATCCAGCCAAATGAGCTGACATTTGCTATACCGAGCACCAAATATAATTACGGCTTTGACACAAATGGTGATATCCGCTGGTATGGATCGGGCTATAACAGCCACATTTTCCACGAACTGGACAATGGTCACTTATTGTATCTGGGCAAGGATGACAATAGCGGAGGCGCTTATAATCGCCTGTTTGAAACCAATTATTTAGGCAAGTTATACAATGCCTTCAAGATCAGTGAAGAGGTTGCTGAAGCCGAATCTGACGGAATGGAGTCAACCCTGATACACCATGACGCTGCTGAATTGCCATCAGGAAATCTTCTTCTTACTGTCAATGATGATGAAGGCACGTATAAGGAAGATACGATGATCGAAATCAACCGTAAGACCGGCGATGTCGTCAACCAAATTGACTTAAAAGATCTGTTTCCAGCTGATGCGTATGAAGAATATGGCGGCAACGATTTTAAACCTGGCGATGATCCAGTAGATTGGTTCCATCAGAATGCCGTCGTTTATGATGATGATGATAACAGCATTATCATTTCTGGACGGAACAGTGACACCGTCATGAAAATTGATTATGAAACGGAAGAAATCCAATGGATCCTTGCTTATCCGGAAGACTGGGATAAGCAAATGGAACAATATTTAGTTGAGGGACAGGGCGACGACTTTAAATACCCGGCAGGCCAGCACGATGTCCGCATCCTGCCTGATTTTGACGATAATCCGGACACCATCGATTTGCTGCTGTATGACAATAATACCGTTGTGACGCGTGGTAATGAGGACTTATCCAAGGAATTCAGCGCTGCATCGCACTACCGGGTTAATGAAAAAACCAAGGAAGCCAAATTGATCTGGACATATGGTGAAGAACGCGGTGAGGACTTTTTCACTAATATTATTGGCAGTGCCCGCTACCAGCCAAATACCGGCAACGTGCTGATAGGATTTGGTCATGTGGACGAAGGCAACCAGAGCAATATTGTCGAAGTGACGCATGATGACGATGCCAATGTCGTCTTTGAGGCAGAAATGGACGACTTTCCTTCAGGTGCCTGGGTATATCGCGGTGTCCGTCACCAATTATATACCGACACCTGGGAAAATACCGCTTCCTTTCTTGAATAGAACGATTTAAAAGGCAGCGGCAATAACAATTATAAATAACAAGCAAAAAGGTGGCTGGGACAAAACCCTCGCTGAATGAAAATGATAAGCATAGTACGAAGCTGGGACAAAAAGTACGAACCACTTGCGTGACTGAACCGCTCCGGAGAAAGACGTCGCTTTCCGCGGGCGGCTGGTGAGCCTTCTCGCGCTGGCGCGCTCCGGGGTCTCACCTATCCTTTGCTCCCGCAGGAGTCTCCGTCTTTTCCTCCGCTAAATCGGAGCATGTTCGACGCTTGAGGTATTCATTTTCGTTATGTCCCAGCCCCCTTTCAATGTTGTATGCTGCTATGCAATGCACCAGTCGTGTCCAGTTTGCTGGATCCATGCCATGTTAAAACGTCAGGAAATCTTTGTAGATCAATAATTAAGTATGACTCTTGTTTTTCTTAAAATTTATAGAAATATAAATATGACTGGTAATATTAAAGCTATCCCTAGACAAATAATAGCAGCTGCTTTTGATTGCTTAGTAATTCTCTCATCTTTTTTATGCAGGCTCTCAATAAAGGATAGAGTGAAATAAAAGCTGGAAATAGTTAGTAATACCGAAATAATTGCTATCCAACCCACCACAGACATAATACCTCCTCTAATAGTTATGAACTCTCACCAATCTGGCCCGATTCAGGCACAGTGTTTATTCAGCAACGGCACTTGCTTGTTCAATTACTTTCTCTAGGGGCAGGTAAGAATTTTGTGAAATAAGCGGCTAAGATTATTAGAAAAAAGCTTATAGTCCAGGATAATAACCCCATAAAATTAAACCAATAAGCTGAGATATTTATCAAAGCTACAAGCAAAAAGCAGATTGACGTTAACGCACTTTTTACACCTGAGGCACCTACTTTTTTTCTTTTTTAATTATAAATGGTATGACAACTATAAAAGCGACTATTGAGATTATATATAACACATTTAAGATCATTTTTTTAGCTCCTTATCAAACAATCTGGCCTGTTTATGGCACGGTACTTAACAATTATTTTAACATAAAAGGTCTCGTACCTTTGAAACAATTAGAGAAAAAAGTAAGTGTATTTAAAAAATTCATTAAAATATACAGAGGAGTGTAAACCTTATTAAAAACAGGGATGCTCAATCATATATAATTGGCACCCCTGTTTCATATACTGTTTTTTTGTTTTCTTCCCTGCTGAACCCGTTACGGTAACTCAGATTTAATCCTGATGTTTCATTTTGATTTCTTTTGAGCCCAGGATCAGATAGTTAAGCTCGTCCGTCGGGATTTGCTGCAATTCTTTGCGATGCGTCAGATAAAAGATAGCTCCGAGCACAATCCAAACGATGAGTGCGATGAACGATTCTTTGCCTAGTGCAGCTGGTGAACCTGGAATGAGCAGGAGTGCCAGAAAGGCAATGCTCGCTGCCATACCGAGGGCTGCAAATACTTTCTTTACCGGTGCGACACTATATTTATCCGTGTTGAAATCACGGTTTCCGGACCACAAGAATAGCCTGAACGCCGTAAAACAAGTATAAAAGTAAGCAATCGTTACACCAACCGAAGACATATCCACGACCCATGTCAGAGCCTCACGCCCAAACCATGGTGCCACCATCGCCACACCAACCGTGAAGATGATGCTGACATGCGGCGTTTCATACTTGGGATGCAACTTGGAGAATATCGATGGAAGAACCCGGGCGCGTGACATCGCGAATAGCAAACGGCTGGCTGACATAATAAAACCGTTCAGTCCGGTGAAAATGCCCATCGTCAAGCCTGCAACCAGAATAACAAGGCCGGCATTGCCGAGCAGTCCCTGAATGGCTGCACCCGTTCCCCACGTTTGATCTTGGGCAACGAGACTCTGCCACGGCGCAATCATAGACGTGGCAAACACCATCAGGCCGTAGAGCAGCGCTGCAAAGAAAATGGCCAAAATGATTAAACTAAAAGCTTTTCGCGAGGAAAAATGAAATTCCTCGGCCGCCTGCGGAACATTATCAAAACCAACATAAGCCCACGGCGCAATGGCCACAATCGAAATGATCGCCGCAAATGCGGTTTTATCGGTTGTGAATAATGGCTGCACATTGGAAAGACCTGATCCAGGCTGGACACCTACCATGACCGTAATCGCAATCACACTAAGTACCATAATGGTGCAAAACACAAACTGCATCCGGCCGGAAAGACTGGATCCCCGAATATTAAAGTAACCGAAAATTCCCAGCAGCACCGAGGCAATCAGCACTTCCGTGAAGTGAACATTCCAGCCGGCAATCGTATACATATGCATCGTGTTAAGGATCGACGGAAACACAAATTTGATCATCAGAGCAAATGCCGAAGCATTTAGCGCGACAATACACAAATAGCCCAGCGTCAGAAACCAGCCGCTGATAAACGCATGTGTGCGTCCCAGACTGATATACGAGTAAGCGAATTCGCCGCCTGATACCGGAAAACTTTTAACCATAAAACCGTAGCTTACAGCAATCAGCATCATGAGCAGTGCACCGATGGACAGCCCGATAATGACGCCCATTGGGCCAGCTGTATCCATCCAATTGGTGGGCTGCACAAACACGCCCCAGCCGATTGATGAGCCCAGGGCTATCGCCCAGACCCAATGCGGCTTTAACGATTGCTTTAAGGTTGTACGCTTTTCCATGATTTATCTCCTTTTTGCATTTGATTGAGACTATCCTGTTGGCTATACCAGACTTTACTGCCGTTTGCAAAATCAGATGGCAACAATGATTCAGACAGGCTTGCAATGCTTACGGGGTCAGCTGCTATGTTAAAAATCAGCTGATATCAGCTGATTTTTACTAACTGGGCGCTACTGATCATGCCGCTAATAATTCTTTTCTTAACAGCCATTAAAACGAACCGGAAATGACGTTCCCTTGAAACATCGTTACTAAACGTTCGCGCCGTCTGGCTACTACTTCTGCCGAGCAGGTGGCATCGGCAAATGTAAAGCTCGCCTCATCGCCAATGTGCGGCCAAACCTGTTCGCCGGCTTCATTCAGAGGTGTCTTGCCGCCCGTGATAAATGACAGCGTCTGACTGAGGGATCGTTCATCCACCCACTGGGAAACTTCGGCCAAACGATTGGCCCGTTCTAATACATCGCCATTGCCGAATGGTGACCATACATCAAAAATATTATCACAGCCAAGCGCGACGTTGACACCACGTCCGGCAAGCAGAGGAAGCGGCGGGAACCGGCCGTCAATCGGCACATTGGAAATAATCGCAATTCCTGCCTCCTGCAATTGCTCGGCCATTTCTGCCGCCTGTGACACCGGAATATCTCCGAGTCCAAAAGCGTGACTGACCGATACATTTCCCTGCAGTCCGGCTTCCTTCGTTAATTGTGCTAAACGCTGCATTGTAAAAATGCCTAAATGACCAGCATCGTGTAAATGCAAATCAATGCCGGCATTTTCCGTTGCCGCAAGCTCAACCGTAGTTTGCAGCGACGTTTCAATATCACCGTCCACCATTGCAGGATCAACACCGCCCACATAGTCTGCACCATTTCGAAGCGCGTCTCTAACCAGATCTTGTGCCCCGGAGCGCAGTAAACCATGCTGCGGGAATGCTACCAGCTCAGACGATAACTGACCTTCATAGGTCTCCAGCGCTTTTTGCACTTCCTCCAGGTTCGTTAGCCCTGCTTCCGGGTAAATGTCGACATGACTGCGCACATGCGTCACACCAGATGATGCGTAACAATTAAGCAGCTTCTCAGCACGCGTCTGCGTCGTTGTCTCCAATGATGACAAGACATTTTTCTCAATGTCAAAACGCTCGAAAATACTGTCAACAAGTGTGACCGAACGCCACTGATCACCCAGCAGTGTCTTGTCCAGATGACAGTGTTTTTCAATAAACGAAGGGATCAGCAGCAGGCCACCGGCATCTGTTTGAGGTAAATCATCCGTCAATGAATCGGCAGCCGGGACAACCTGGCTCACCTTCCCATCCTCGATCAGTAGATTAAACAAGTCTGTTGCCGTTCCCGTTATTCTGCCTTGAAACGTTTGATAGCCTGTCTCCAATAATGCATTTGTAAGCCAAAACGCCGTCGTCATGATAATCGGTCCTTTCCATTGTCAGCCTCATGGTGATCCGTTCTAATTCAACCGTTGACGCATGTCATTCTACAGCAAATGGTCGCTATTTTCTATAAATAAGGCTGACCCTGTATCATCACCGAACCGACACCGAACGTGCAAAAATCTCACACAGGATCTTATATAAAAAATCACCCACCAGCAGTCCGGCGGATGATTGATCTGCATCAATACCTTTCAATGCCCCTTACCCCGCCTCCGGAACAGACGTTTCAAGCCTTCCAGCACTGGACGTCTGCCATCCGTTACCAGGCCGCCTGCTTCTGCAAAGATTTGCAGCAGAAACAGGACGAGAATCGTAATACCGATGCCGACCAGCACGTTAGCGGAGGAGAAGAGAATAGCCATCGTTCCAAATAAAGCACTGAACCCATAAAGCACCAGAACGGTCTGCCGGTGACTCAAGCCTGCAGCCAGCAGCCGGTAATGGATATGTTTATTATCAGGCATCATGATCGGATCCTGATGATAGGCGCGGCGAACCATGGTAAACAAGGTATCAAAAATAGGCACAGCAAGCACAATCACGGGTATGATGAAACCGAAAAGCGTGAGATTTTTAAACAGGCCAACAATCGACACAACCGCAATCATGAAGCCGAGAAAATTCGAACCGGCATCCCCCATATAAATATGAGCTGGATGGAAATTATGGTATAGAAACCCAAGATTCGCCCCAATTAGAATAATGCACAGAGCAGCCGGAAGCGCTTGTCCGTCAATGATCGCCATCACGAACATACTCGAAAGCGCAATCGTCGAAACACCAGTGGCCAGCCCATCGAGCCCGTCTAATAGATTAATGGCATTGGTTATGCCGACAATCCAGACGGCTGTTATCAGAACACTCAAGAAGCCAAGATCAATTCTCCCGATTGCAGGAAGGGTGATTTGTTCAATCACCAGATCAGAGGAAATCAAAAAAGACGCCGCCATCAGCTGACCCGCTAATTTAACCACCGGACGAAGGGAGAAGCGGTCATCCAATGCCCCTGTGATCAGAATAACGACTGCCCCGAGCACAATCGCCAGCAAATGGTCATGCTGTGGCTGTATATAAAGCCCGCCAAGCAGCGTCCCGAGAAATATAGCCAGACCGCCCAGTCTTGGTGTTGAGTTTGTATGTATTTTACGCTCATTCGGCATATCGACCACTTTGATTTTAATGGCCAGCTTTTTAACAGGATAGGTTAATAGAAATGTCGATACAAGGGCAATTAAACATGCAATCGCCCAATCACTGTAATTGAACATAATGGATCCCCTTGATCGCTTCCGTATGTTAAACGTGCCAGATATGTCTAAATTATAGCTGACTGTTGGCGGTGAGACAAATTTAAATCAGCAGTCTGTCATGCTTGCTGATTAACCGCTCGTTTTCGCCCGTTTTAACGTTCCGGTGTCGCAGCGTCGATGATTAAGATAATGGCGGTTATGATATGCATGAGCATGCCAAGTATCGGGATGACACCGACAAATGATGTGACCATGCCGAGCACACTTCCCGCAATACTTCTATTCCCTCTGTTTGCCAGAAGCAATGTTATAAGGTGCAGGATGAACATGACTAACAGGATGCCCCATGTTGTACTAAAAACAAGGGAACCGCCGATTATCGGAATTCCGAGAAACGCTTCACAGCCACCGGTTACCCATTTCATCATTCGTGACCATGCCATTATGCTACCTCCTTCATATATCATTTATCATAGCAAACTTTTTAAAACCATGCCAGCTTGTGTCCTTTTATAAAGGCTCCCTGCCGCGGCAGGGAGCCTTTACTATTATTTAGCTTTCTTTCCGCGGCGTGTGAATTTTGCCGTCAGGTCATCAAACAGTGTATAGACCACGGGTATGAACAACAGGGTGAAGATGCTGGAAACCGTCAAACCAAATATAATCGTAATGGCTAGTGGCTGCTGCATTTCCGCACCCTCGCCAAGCGCCAGTCCGAGCGGCACCATCGCGAGAATCGTCGTCAATGTCGTCATCAGTATCGGCCGCAGACGGCTGGCACCTGCTTCGATAATTGCGGTATATCGATCGCTGCCATAGCCTTCACCGCGCAGTATATTAATATAATCAACCAGCACGATCGAGTTATTAACAACAATACCGGCCAGCATAATAATCCCGATAAACGCCGGAATACTCAGCGGCAGCCCCGTTATAAAGAAGCCGAACAATACACCTATAATCGTTGTCGGCAGTGAAAACATAATAACAAACGGGAATAAGAAGTTTTCAAACTGCACCGCCATCACGGCATAAACAAGGAAAATCGAGAACACCAGCGCGACAGACAAGTCCTTGAACGAGCTAGCCATATCCTCAGCCTGGCCGCCGATGTTATAGTCGTAGCCTTCTGGAAAGTTCATACTGTCCAATCGGTCCTGGATATCATTTGTAACGCTTCCCAGATCACGGCCCGCTATTTCTGACGTCACATTCAGCTGCGGCTGCTGATCTTCACGCTGCAATGTCGCTGGGCCTTGTGTTTCTTCCAGCGTAACCACTGATTTCAGTGGAACAGATGCACCGCTTTTCGACTGAATGGACACATCCTCCAGGTCACTGATCGTGCTGCGCTCATCTTCCGGATACTTGAGCGTCACATCCATTTCACTTCCGTCTTCACGGTACTTGGCAGCTGTCTGGCCAGTGAACTGGAGCTGAAGCTGACCTGTTATCTGCTGTGCCGTCAGTCCGTACATCGCTGCTTTTTCAGAATCGATGTCAATGTGCATCTGCGGTGTGCCCTTCTCAGCAGATGATGCAGGATTACTCACACCGTCTACTTGGGAAATCTCGTCAGTTACTTCAGCAGCCAGATCATTCAGAACGTCATGTTCCGGTCCGCTCAAACTGATTTGCACCGGATCCCCCAGACCGGACGCACTATTGGTTGACTGGACGGTTATATCCGCGCCAGGTACCGACTTGAGATCCTCAGTCATCGATTGTACCACTTCTTCGGTTGATTGTGAGCGCTCAGATGAAGACGTCAGTTCCATCATATAGGATGCTTGATTGGACGCATCACCGCCAACATTGAGATAAGTAGTCTCAAGCACATCGTCATAGTCACCTAAACGGGTGTTAACCTTCTCGGTCACGTCTTCTGTGTGCTCCTTAGTACTTCCTGTGTCTGTTTTCACAGTCACTTGCAGCTGTCCCTGGTCCGATGATGGAATAAACGATGCACCTATCGCCGGAATGAGCAGCAGACTGCCAACAATCAGGGCCAGCGTCCCGAAAACAGTTGTTTTCCGGTGACCCAGCACCCATTTCAGTGCCGATTGATAGCCGTTTGTCACGCGATCAAGGACCCGGCTGAACCAATAACGCTTGCCGCTGTTTTCAGTGGCTTTAACGAGCAATTTCGATGACAGCATTGGTACGAGCGTTATCGCTACAACCAAAGATGCAATCAGGGCGAAGGAAATCGTTATAGCCAGCGGTGCAAACAGATTGGCTGCAATTCCGTCAACAAAGATCATCGGCAAAAAGACAACCAATGTCGTCGTTGTTGATGCAATCACAGCTGGCGTCAGTTCCGATGCCCCTTTAATGGCTGCATCCTTCAGTGAATAGCCCCGCTGTCGGTACGTATATATGTGCTCCAGTATTACGATAGAGCTGTCGACCATCATGCCAAGGCCAAGCGCCAGCCCTCCCAGAGTCAGCACATTCAGCGTCTCACCTGTGAAATACATCAGCGAGAATGTCGATATAATGGCAATCGGGATCGATACACCAATAACGAGCGTCGCCCGGAAACTTTTCAAGAACAGCAGTAAAATCAGGAAGGAGATGATACCGCCGATCAGAATATTCTGGATCACCGATCTAATGGACATTTTAATCGAATCAGACGTATCAATGACAACATCAGCACTTACCCCTGACGGGAGATCCTCCTGAACATTACTCATGCTGTTATGAATGGTATCAGCAACCGATACTGTGTTGGCATCGGTTTTTTTCATGATCGATAACACAACAGCCTGATCACCGTTTACCATTGTTTCCCCTGATGATCCTTTATACGTATCGTTAACGTCGGCCACATCATCGACATGAACCGTTTCATCTGACTCAGTAGGCACAAGCGTATTTCGGATCTCATCAAGTGAGTCAAATTCACCAATCACTCTCAGCTGCAGATCCTTGTTGCCCTTTTTAACAGTACCGGCAGAGGACGACTGGTTCGAGTTCTTCAGAGCCTGACTGATCGAATTAGCCGTTACCCCATATTCCTGGAGTTTGGCTTGATCGAGTTCGAGTTGAATCTCCCGGTCTTTGGCTCCTTCAACATTGACGGATGCGACCCCGTTCTGCCGTTCAAGAAACGGCACAATCTGGTCATCCGCAACTTGCGTCAATTTTGTTGCATCATCACCTGTGAGGCTCACCTGCATAACCGGCATTTGATCCGGGTCGAATCGCAAAACACTCGGATCTCCGGCACTTTCGGGCAAAGAACCTTTCACTTTATCGATGTTTTCCCGCACATCGAGCATCGCCTGGTCAAGATCTGTCCCGCTGTTGAACATCATCATAACCAGCGAGCTGCCAGACTGAGACTGCGATTGCACGGTGTCAATGCCTTCTATCGAACTGACAGAAGACTCAACCGGACGGCTGATTAAATCCTCTACTTCTTCAGGTGCCGCTTCCGGGTACGATGTCGCCACAACCGCGATCGGCAAATCAATATCGGGAAGCAGATCAACATTCAAGTTACGAACTGAGACCGTTCCGAGCGCAATAATCGCCAGAACGATCATAATGACGCCTACAGGCCGTTTGACTGATGATTTAACAAGCTTCACGAATTACCCCCCTCTTGGACAACGTCAACATCTGCACCGTCCGATAGGGTTAGAAGACCGTTCACGACCACTTGATCGCCTTCCTTAACATCGCCTTTAACAGCTGATTTTTTCGATTGGCTTTCTTTCACAGTCACATCCTTCTTCACGGCCTTATCATCCTCAACGACATAAACGAAGGTTTCACCGCTTTCGGTAACGACAGCTTCTGTCGGCACAATCAGCGAATCGCTAACCTTTTTCTTCGGCACAATCAGCTTAGAAATCATGCCGGCTAAAATATTGCCATCCGCATTATCAACCGATGCCTTAACTGGGTAAAGACCTGTATCATCAGGCATTGAGCCGACAGACGTGATAGCAGCGTCATATTCTGTTCCATCGATAACCGCCGTATACGTATCATCTGTCCCTAAGTCTTGCTGCTCATCAGCCGTCACCGTATACGAAAGGGTCATGGGATCGAAGTCAGCAATCACCATAAGCGGCTTTTCCTGTGACGCCATGTCATTCTCCTGAACATTCAAATTAGTGATTTCGCCGTCTGTCCGTGCATTAATTGTCTGTTCGCCGGCCTGGCTCTTAATCGTTGCCAGATGATCATCTTCCTCAACCATATCACCATCGGCCACGTTCAGTTCGGTTACCTCACCGGGACTCTGTACCATGACAGGCGTTGTTTTATCCGGCTTGGTGCGCCCGTACAGCGATTGATTAATCACGAGATCATCGGCTGTCACTTTCGCCGTTTCAACGGAAGTTACCTGATCCTCCTGGTCCTTGTCATCGTCTTCTGCGTCCTGACTGCATGCAGCGAGTATCCCTATAAGTAAAACCACTGCAATGCTCACACTTATTTTTCGCATGGCTGAATCTCCTCTTCTCCAGTTTTTTAGTCCAATAAATCGATATGTAACTGACGTGCTATTTCATGACAATCCGGTACAAAAGCCGGTATGCGCTGAAAGTGAACAAGCAGCCCCTGAATCAGCGGTGCTTGCGATTCATCCTTTTCAATCGCCTCAAAAAGCATATTAAGCGCATCATGCAGCTGCTCAGCTTTTTCTGAAGTCAGATTTAATGTATCGATTTTGGCTTGCATGGCCGTCAAAACTGACGTGACATCCGAGACTCCCCGAGACCACTCTTCAACGTGATTCATTGTCACGAGCGGTGCTTCCCCGCGTTCGAGCATTCCTTTCACCATATCATCAATCCGTCGTACAAGATATGTGCCTAAGTAATGGCGGTCAATAGCGATGCCATCAATAATAATCCATTTAAAATAGCCGTTCATCAGACCTTCAAGCTGAATAACAAGATCCGGGTAAAAGCCCGCCATTTCCGTACCGTAAATCTGCTGGATATTTTGCTGCAGCCAGTTAAAATGCGCCAGTTTCATCTGCTGAATCAGTGTATCCGTTTGAGTTCCCATAACACTGTTCTCGCGAAGATACATTGTCAGCACTTCTTTATATTTGTAAATAAACTGGGTAACAACATCGATCTGCTTGGCCAGGCTGTCACTTGGTGTAAGGTTTTCTTCCTGCACGTGCTGTATCCGGTTGCTGATTTCCTGGTAATAGAGGTGTAGAGCGGTCATAACAAAATCTTTTTTCGAGTGGAAATGCAGATAAAATGCCCCTTTAGACATACCTGCTTCAGTTGCAATCGTTTCAATCGATGTCGCATGATACCCTTTCTCAGAAAACAGCATCATGCCGGACTCGATCAATTTCAGCTTCTTCGGATTCATAACAACACCTGATTTTCTTTTTTGAGTTCATGGTTTAAAGACGGGTATGGCTTCTGATGCCCATAAGTATGGTGAGAGTGTTCGATTCGGCACATCGTCATATAAAACTAACCGGTCAGTCATCTTAATATTCTACATGCCAAATACGGTAAAAGCAACCAAAAAAACGCCCCCGGAAATGTCATGACCTCAGGGAGAAGCGCTGTATGCGCTTTTTCGTCTGAGACGCCATAAACAGGGGCGGGCGGGCTTGGCCAGATCTGATGCTTTGTTTACTGGTTCGTGTCATTTTCCATCCGATCATCGCTCTGGTCTTTATTATTTGAGGGGTTATTACGGCCGTCATAGCTTTTCTTATCCGTGTCAATCTGATCCTCTTTCGGTTCACCGCTATCATTTAAATGCGGATCATCCTCATCAGGCCCGTTCATATCGGGGGATTTATTTTCTTCATTGGCCGGGGCGTTATTCGGCTTATCATCTTTATCATTTTCGTCAGTGTCCCCGCAGGCTGTAAGCACCGACAGAGCCATTAGCAGCACACCAAGTTTCCGGTAGAAGCTAAATTTGCGCACGTTGCGTTCCTCCTTTAATGTCACCGCGTTTGGCTTAGTATAACCTGTTCAGCCAAAGTGATACAGATGCTCACTTATCTGTTGGAGGAACGCCATGCTGCCGGTGCTTAGTCAGCGAAACGAACGAATCATCTATTGAATCGCAAATGTAATCTCAGCCTCACAGGCCGTTTCCCCGTCAACGGTGGCGATACCCTTTCCTTTGCCAATTGACCCTTTCAGACGGGTGATTTCCACTTCTAATTGCAGCTGATCGCCTGGCTTCACCTGGCGTTTAAAGCGGCATTTGTCCAGGCCTGCCAAAAAGCCGATTTTCCCTTCATTCTCCTCACTGCCGAGGACACCAATCGCCCCTGCCTGAGCTAAGGCTTCTACGATCAGAACACCAGGCATAACGGGGTAGTCGGGAAAATGGCCCTGGAAGAATGGCTCATTAGCCGAAACATTCTTAATACCAACAACCCGCTGGCCTTCTTCTATGTCCGTCACTTTATCAACCAGCAGGAACGGATAGCGGTGCGGAATCCGTTCTTTAATATGTTCGTTATCCATGTCAATCGCTCCTTCAGGTGGGATGATATAGTTTCAGGCTGCCAGCCGTTCAGCCTGTGACGACCTTGAAAAACAGCACGTTCTAAGTTCCTTTTGCAACGAGATCAATGATGTGCTGCCATGTTTCCCATTTCAGGGCGTTCATTGGGCTGCCGTCTCCAATAACGCCATAGCCAATCATTAACCCGGCGCCAAGTGCTAGAGCTGAAAGAATCAGAACGATAAGCAGCCGCAGCCATATCGGAAACACCCGCCGGCGCGGCTTTTTTTGCCTGCTCTGTTTGGCTTGTTTTTTCTTTTGTGCCGGTTCCTGCTGCGCTTCATGATCTTTTGCTGAAACATGCCGTTCGGCTTCCCCAACACTTGCCGCCTGCTCGTCATGTGGTTCACCGGCTACTGGCTCCTGTTCTGTTTTCTCATCAGCCGTCAGCTGATTGTTTTCATCAGTTGCGGCTTGCTTGCTTTGATCTGTTGACATGACTTTTCTCCTCACATCCATTTGCTGCCTCAGCCCTCAGCTGGATTACCGGATACATGACTCAGGATGTCCCGGTCAGCGGTTACCGCAGCTGATTGATAAGCCCCATCATCTGATCACCCATTGAAAGCGTCCGGGCGTTAAATTGATAAGACCGCTGTGCTGTCATCATGTCCGTGAATTGTTCGCCAAGGTCAACATTAGCCTGCTCCAGTGCCCCGTGACGCAATACATTACCTTCATCATCTGCTGGCTGCATAATCTCTTCGGCGTTATAGCCTGCTTCAGCCAAGTCCGGCATACGGAAGCTGCTCTCACCAGCAGGCTCCAGCAGCTGGGGCCGAATGGCATCATTAATAGCCAGTTTTCCGGCATTCTCCGTTGTGTCGCCACGTTCGACAGAAATCTGGCCGTTTGTCTCAATCGTTACGTCATCAAAGCCTTCTTCAAAGACGATTTCGCCGTTTTCGCCCATGACCGGATCGCCATTTTCTGTTGTGAGCATGACATCCTCTCCGTCATTCACAGGGCTCAGGTAGAAAGCACCATCACGCGTATACCGAGTCTCCGGTGTCTGAATCTCAAACAAGTGATTTTTATCCAGCAAAGCGGTATCAAGCTTCCGCCCGGTGTCCTTTACAGCTCCATGTGACAGGTCAAGATCAACCGCTCCGAGCCTTGCTCCTGAACCGACACGAATGCCATCTGGAGTTGAACGTCCCTCTGCATTCGCTGGATCGTTCATGTTATCGATCTGCTGAGATAATAAAGAAGAAAAGTCAGCTTTCCGTGCTTTATAGCCGGTCGTCTGACTGTTAGCCAGATTACCGCCGATCATATCCAGTTTATTCTGCAGCTGATTCATGGTAACAGCTGCTTGCATCATCGATCGTGACATCAAATCACTCCTAACGTAAACGGGCGATCTCACTGACGGCTTTGCCCATGCTTTGATCGTAAGCTTTGAGCACCCGCTGATTCGTTTCAAATAAACGATAGCCTTCCATCATTTGCGTCATCGACTGGGCCGGGTCCGTATTTGACTGCTCCAGGCTTCCCTGTTTGACAGTATATCCTGCCCCGGCAGGAGCAGCTTCCGTGTCCCCGGCAAACACATCATTGCCCTCTTTAACCATTGCGGCAACGTCATCTGTATACGCGATGCCAAGCGGTGTGGTCTCGTCATCTGTCTGCAAGTTACCGGCGCCGTCCACCGTGAAATCCTTGTTATCCGTTTGTACCGGATTCCCGGCTTCATCAAGAACACGGTAGCCCTGTGATGTAGCCAGAAACCCGTCATTATCAACGGTGAAGCTGCCGTTCCGGGTGTAGCGTTCCTCCCCTTCTGCATTTTGCACCGTAAAAAACACGCCGCCTGTATCATCGGGCAGTTCCCCATTCACCAGTGCTAAATCAGTGGAGGTACCGGTGTTGCGAAGGTCTCCCTGGCTTTGATCCGGGATGGTTTCCTGCGTATAGACGCCTGTATGCATGCTTCCAATTGGCTTTTGTTCGGAGAGGTTCAGACCTTCTTCTGTCGGAACTTGCTTGTTGCCCATCTGCTGCATCAGCATTTCCGGGAAGGCCCGCATAGCAGGCTGATCTGCTTTATAGCCCGGTGTCTGCGCATTTGTTATGTTATTTGACAATGCTTCCTGCTGCCGCTGCTGGGCAATCATGCCGCTCGCCGCTGTGTAAAATCCTCTCAGCACGTCTCTCCCTCCTCTGCCGTTGATATCCCTTTAAAAATAAGAAACCTGCTGCCGGCTAAACGATGCTTTTCCGTTCAATTTTATCAATATTTTCCAGCATAACGCCAGTCCCTTTAGCCACACAGTCCATCGGTTCTTCCGACATAAGAACAGGAACTTTCAATTCTTCGGCAAGCAATTGATCAATCCCGTGAATCATGGCGCCGCCGCCCGTCAAAATTACGCCGCGGTCAATAATGTCAGCTGACAATTCAGGCGGTGTCTTTTCCAGAACTTGTTTCGCAGCATGAACGATGAGAGCGGCCGGCTCGCGCAAAGCCTGTTCAATCTCATCCGAATAAATCGTAATCGTTCGCGGCAGACCGCTCACCATATCACGGCCACGGATATCCATTTGCTCGTGACGCGAATCTTTCCATACAGTCGCCACGTTAATTTTGATCTCTTCAGCCGTCCGTTCGCCCACCAGCATTTTGTATTCCTTTTTAATATATTGCAAGATTTCCATATCAAAATTATCACCGGCCAATTTAACCGACTCGGCTGTTACAATGTTGCCCATGGAAAGAACCGCAACATCCGTTGTGCCGCCGCCGATATCCACGAGCATATTCCCGCTCGGCTGATATATCTCCATACCGGCTCCGACAGCGGCCACTTTTGGCTCTTCTTCCAGATAGATCTTTTTGCCGCCGGATTTCTCAGCCGCTTCCTTAATGGCCTTCTGCTCGACTTTCGTAATGTTAGCCGGGCAGCAAATGAGCATTTTCGGCTTGGAAAGAAATCCTTTAACATTAATTTTATCAATAAAATGCCGCAGCATTGCTTCTGTCACATCAAAATCAGCAATCACGCCCTCTTTTAATGGGCGGGTTGCTTCAATATTGCCAGGCGTCCGTCCAACCATGCGGCGTGCTTCCTCACCGACTTCCAGGACACGGCCAGAGCTCTGCTCCATCGCCACGACAGATGGCTCATTCAAAACGATGCCTTTCCCCTTCACATGAATGAGCACATTAGCCGTCCCAAGGTCAATTCCGATATCTCTCGAAAACATTCATCAAATCCTCCCTGCTTTCAAAAACTTTCTCGTATTAATATTTATAGGTAAGCACACTTCTACTAATAGTTCATTTTACCATAAAACATAACATATAACTGCCGTTTTCAAAAAAAATTATGAAAAAGCATTGGGAAGGTGGTTTTACTTAATGACGGCATGAAGCGGCTGGAGCGTTCCTGTGCCGACATGAAATGGGGCTCTGCCATGTTTATCCTGAAAGGGCAGCACCATCTTAAAAACCCGGCCTACTCGGACCGGGCTTTTGGAAAATGTGTTAAAGCGTTTTCAAACGACTGTGACCTCACCTCCCGCATATCGCTTACAGGAAAACTCTTATCCGACCGGTTTGGCGCTATGGTCGTCTTCTTCCGGGCTGTCACTGTCACTTTCGTCGTCTCTGTATTTATTGCGCGTCGCTTCACCACCGCGGAGATGGCGAATTGACTTGTTGTAATCGAGGACGTGTTTGACCCTGTTATAAAGTTCCGGACTGACTTCCGGCAAGCGCTCCGTCAAGTCTTTATGGACTGTGCTTTTTGAGACACCAAATTCTTTTGCAATCAACCGGACGGTTTTCCTCGTCTCCACGACATATTGACCTATCCTGATTGTCCTTTCTTTGATGTAATCGTGCACACCGTTCGCCTCCCTAAGTTGGATATTTCCGAGGTGTGGCTGAGACAAGGTGGTACGAGAAATTAAATGAGTTACTTATTCGCTTTAAGAAATTCTTCTGTGCAGCTCTGGATGTATAAATCTTCAAACATGATACGCGAAAGTCTCGCGTACTTAGTGAATGCGTATGTATCAGCTTAAGAAACTCTGATGACTGGCAGAAAAGCTGCACAATCTCTCACCTCAGACTATTCTGAATGCTTGGATAGTACAGTTTATTACTGACCAGAGAGGAATATGATGAAATTGACACCTTTTTCACAAATACCCTGACCTTTGTCTCGTTTCAGCCTCTTAATGCCAAAAAAGACCCCGGCTAAGCCAGCCAGGGCCTTTCGATGACTCATGGGGGATGTGTAACGTTCAGGCGCTCTTTTCATTTGCGGTGTCATTATCTTTCGTTGCATCGTCATCTTTGTCCTTATCCGCGTTATCATCTTTGTCCTTATCCGCGTTATCATCTTTGGACTTATCCGTATCGTCATCAGACGTTGAGTCGTCCTCTTCCGGATTATTATCAAGCGGCGGACCGACTTCCGTTTCATCAGAATCCGATTCCTCGTCATCCGCGCCGTCTGATGCGTCGCTGTCATCGTCAGTCTCATCTTCCTCAGTCAGCACGTCATCCAGAGCGCTCACCGGCTGATTAAAAAAGGATTCCGGATTGACGTCTTGTCCATCTTTTCTGATTTCAAAATGCAGATGGGTGCCGTTCTCTTTTCCGAAAAGACTCTCTCCGGCATTGCCAATAACCTCACCTTGTTCGATTTTGTCGTCAGCTGAAACGTCGACGTCCTCAAGACTTGCGTAATGAGAAGTTACACCATTATCATGTTTCATCTTGACGACGTTGCCCAGAAGCGGGTCTTTTTTCACGTCATCAACCGTTCCGTCCAGTGACGCAACCACGTCGAACGTTTCGCCATCATCGGCCGCTACATCGATCCCAGTGCTTTGATAATAACGGTCGTTCATCACGACAATGGCATTTTCCTGATCGTCCTGGTCAGCATCGTAGTCATAGTATTTCGTGATGATCTCAGCCTCATCCATGCTTTCAACAGGCGGCTGAATGATTTCTTGCTGATCCATGACACGTTCTGCCTCTTCATCATGCTCAACAGGTGTATAATCGTCTGCGGAATCGTCCTGAGCTTCATCAGGTCCGAGATTCTGATACCATACCACCGCTGATAGAAGAAGAGCAGCTATTGCTAAATACAAGGCCGGAAAAAACCACTTCTTGCGAAAAATGCGACTCCACTTATTTTTTGGAGCTCCATTGTTTTCCTCATTCATGTTATCACCTCAACAACCATTCTGAGCATGAAATTGGAAAACTATACATATCACTCAAAAAAAATCCTGTTTTTTTGCATTTTTTTCGCAGAAGTGGGACAACATAAGCCATTAACCTGATGACAGAGGGGCTGGGACAGAAGGTAAGAGCCATAAGTCCGCTCCGGAAAAAGACGGCGCTTTCCGCGAGCGGCTGGTGAGCCTCCTCGTGCTTCGCACTGCGGGGTCTCACCTATGCCTATGCTCCCGCAGGAGTCGCCGTCTTTTCCTCCGCTGAGCCGCAACTTTGTTCATCTCGGGAGCTGGTCGCTTAAATTCTATCCCACCTCATAATGCCGCTCCAGCAGATGACTCTACTCTTTGGATGCCAGTGCTGGTGCCGTATTCGACACGCTGCTGACTTCGACACCCTGATAATAATGTTTGACAATATCTTTATAATTTTTGCCTTCTTCAGCCATACCATTGGCTCCATATTGACTCATGCCAATCCCGTGGCCATAACCTTTTGTTGTGACGATTAAATGGTCCTTTTTCTTTTCGATGGAAAAGTCACTCGACGCCAATCCCAATGCCTCCCGGACTTCACGGCCAGAATAGGCTTCATCCCCCAGCTTGAGCTGATCGACGCGATGGCCTTCCGTCTGACTTATAGCCACCGACAGATTATCAATAGACGGCAGATCGGTACCAAGCTGTTTTTCAACATCAGCAACGGACAATACCTGCTGGTCCATAAATTTCTCGGTATTCTTATCCCACGGGCTTGCAACACTGCGCAAGTAGGGAACCTCTTCATCCCAGTAATCCTCCGAGTTTTCCGTATAACCGTTACTGGTTGAAAAATAAGCAGCTGTGATCGGAGCATCTTCGTAGGTTAGAATTTCGTCTTTTGTATCCGCAACGGCTTGTTTAATTTTGCCCATCTCCTGCTCATAACCGCTCCCCATTGTCTTTCTCAGTTCCTGTTCATTGTGGTAGACTTGATCACCCGTTGTATCCGTAACATCCGCCTTGCCGGCATCCTCCTGATAAAGCAGCCGATTCACGATAAACGTCCGGGCCGCCAGCGCCTGCGCTTTTAAAGCTTCCGTTTCAAATTCAGCGGGCGTTTCAGAAGCTACTACTCTGGCAACATAGGTCTCCAGAGGGACCGACTCCACTTGATCCGAACTGGCCCGCATGACATCCACCGCAAACGGCGATTCCGTGGCCATGGCTGTCTCAGCCTCAGGGGCATCTCCTCCGCTGGCACTGGCATTTGGGTTGGGGGCCGCTGCTTGCTCCTCGCCGCCGGACGCAGATGGTACGACGACAATCAGTGTCGGAATAACGAGAATAACCATGATTAAACTGCTTAGAAAGAGCGTCGTTGATCCCTTCCAGGAAGACGGCACACCGTTAAGGCGTACGCGCTTGTTGTTCTTTTCCAAGAGCTGCAGTGATTGACGTTTTCGCGATTTGGTTTTTTTACGAAGTTCCGAAATAATGTTGTTTTTCCGCATGAATAGCCTCCTTCACATTAAAATAGGACATTGTTATGACTGGTGCATTGTCTAGCTAGCCTACTATTAAATTTATACAGCAGCCGCGAACAATAGAACCAGGAAAACAAATCATTTTTATGCGGGAGGCACCCAGCGGCACACATCAACATCGTTACAATTGTCAGGACTGGCGGGGGATCTGCTGGGCGGCCGCTTCTGGTGACGACTGTTCCGGCACGTCATTATATAAATGGCACGCAACATAATGATCCTGGGTAACTTCACGCCATTCAGGTACTTTACTGGAGCAAATAGCCATGGCAAACGGACATCTTGTGCGGAAAACACAGCCGCTCGGTGGATTAATTGGACTGGGCAGATCCCCCTTCAGTATAATCCGCTCCCGCGTATCCTCAATAGCCGGATCGGGAATTGGGATCGCTGACATCAGAGCCTGTGTATACGGATGGAGCGGCTGTTGATAAAGAGACTCGCTGGATGTCAGCTCAACCATATTGCCAAGATACATGACGCCGATCCGGTCGGAAATTTGTTTAACCATCGATAAGTCGTGGGCAATGAACAAAAAGGTTAACCCTTTTTCCTGCTGCAGACGCTGCAATAGATTAATCACCTGCGCCTGAACAGACACGTCCAGTGCTGAAATAGGTTCATCAGCAACAATGAAATCGGGATCCAGAGCCAGAGCACGCGCAATGCCAATCCGCTGCCGCTGTCCGCCGCTGAACTCATGCGGATACCGGTTGGCATGATCACGATTCAATCCCACCTCTTCCAGCAGCGCCAGCACCCTGTCCAGCTGCGCTTGTTTTGCCGTATACAGACCGTGCACCTCCATCGGCTCAGCAATGACATCTTTGACCGTTGAGCGCGGATTGAGAGAGGCGTAGGGATCCTGAAAAATCATCTGCATGTTCCGGTAAAAGGCAAACGTTGCCTGTTTATCCAGCTCGTGCACATTTTGCCCATCATAAAACACATCACCCGCCGTTTTATCATACAGCCCCATAATGGTCCGTCCGACGGTTGTTTTGCCGCAGCCGGATTCGCCCACAAGCCCGAACGTTTCACCCTTTTCAATATGAAAGCTCACGTCTCTAACAGCTTGAAGCGTTTGCCCTTTGGCCGCGTTAAAATATTTATCTAAATGATCAACTTGTAAAACAGGTTTTGTCATGATATCCGCTCCTCCTCAGACCGCCAGTAGCGTCTGGCAGCACACAGCCTGTCTTCATATGACGTTCCCGCCAGTTTAATGCGTTCGATCCCGCGGCCGGATTGCGGTGAATGCAGCATTTGCCCGTCACAATCATAAAGACCGACGTGGCTGATAGGCCCACTCCCTGTATCAGCGGCAAAAAAAAGCAGATCACCCGGCTGAAGAGCATTATAGGAAATGGGTTTCCCCTTTTGTGCCTGGTCACGTGCATCACGCGGTATTTGATAACCACTTGCCTGATGCAGCGCATACGTGAGGCCGGAACAGTCATAGCCGAATGAACTCATGCCGCCCCAGAAATACCCCAATCCCAAAAAGCGCCTGCCATCTGTCAGCAGCTGCTGCCCTGTCTGCTGGCTGAGACCTTCATCCGATGAAAAGACCCGCACCGTCTCTCTGGGCAAAAAACGGCGTCCGTGCGGGGTCAGCACCTGCACACGGCTCTTCTCCTCTTCCGCAACTGGCAGGATCGTCATAAAACTTAGTTCGAGCGTCTGCTCACCATTGTCATTTTCCAGCCAGACACGATCAGCGATAACGGCTGCTGACTTGCTGCGGTGCCAGTCACGCTTTGCTACATTGGTCAGCTGTCTCAACGGGATCCAGCCCGGATACCCGCGTTCATCCTTCACAGAAGGCTGCGCGGGCACCACGACATGTGCCCAGTCAGCGTGCGTTTCCGTAACCATCACGGCTTCCCCGTACAGCGTCTGGGTCTGGATACGATTGTCGTCAGACAGCGCGACGGCTTCCTGATGTGTCAGCTGCCTCAGCCAGTTGTCAATGTCTGCCGGATTGCTGATGCCTGGCTGATCGATTGCCCTGGGCGATGATGGCGATGTCCAGACAGTTGCCGCCTGCACCGCCGTCACCCATAATCCTTCCGGGTATTGATCAAACGTTTGATCAGTCATCTCCTGCTCCTCCTTTGTTTGTGACATGCCTGCCTGATGCAGCCTTCATGACGCCCGGCAAACCAATCCACCCGGGCGCCACAAAGCTGAATCGTATTCACATGAGCAACGTCTAGTTACGGAGCGATTTGTGGCATGAGCATGTTAATCCCAGCCGCATCTTTCGGTTGTTTAATTCTTCTCCGCCCATTTCAGCTCCAGATAACCGACTGGATGCCGCACAATATTGTCAACACCCTCTTTATGGATAAATACGTGATTGTAGTAGTGAATTGGGAAGATTGGCATGGCCTCCGCCAGCATTTCCTCAGCATCATACATTAACTCCCAGCGTTTCTCCTCATCCGATTCCTGTTTCGCCTGCGCGATCAATTCGTCATATTCCTCATTTGACCAGTCAGTGCGGTTCATTGTTGAATCCGTGATAAAGCTTTCCAGGAAGTTAATCGGATCACCGTAGTCAAAGAGGAACGAACTCCGGGAAAATTGCAAATTCAATTCCTTCTGGTCTTCAAGGAAAACGTTCCACTCCGTATTAGCCAGTTCCACATCGATGCCAAGATTCTCGCTGAACATATTCTGCATTGTTTCCGCAATGGCTTTGTGCTGCTCATCTGTGTTATAGGTCAGGGTCACTGGCGGCAGCTCATCATAGCCTTCCTCTTCCATCCCTTCCTCAAGCAGCTGTTTAGCTTTTTCCGGGTCGAAGTTTACCAGATCACCGTTCACATCCCGGAAATCATCACCGGACGGGCTCGTGAAACCTGGTGACACAAATGCATTGGCCGCTTTTTCCTTGTTTTTGGTGACGTAATTCACAATGTCATCCTGATTCACAGACAAGGCGAATGCTTTGCGGATCTTTTGATTTTGGAAGGGTTCTTCCCCGAGATTGAAACGATAAAAATAAACGCCTGCCTGATCATCAATCACCACATCATCCCCGTCAATTCGCTGTTCGGCCATCTCAGAAGGGATTTCGGTTACATCCAGTTCACCGCTTTCATACATCTGGTATTCCGTGTTAACATCATCCACCATCACCCAGTTCACTTCGTCAAGTTTGACGGTATCACTGTCCCAGTATTCCGTATTGCGAGTCAAAATCATCTCTTTATCGTGTGTCCATGATTCCAGTTCGAACGGGCCATTCGCCACAAACGAGTCAGCCTCGGTATGCCATTCCGGATTATTCTCGGCAACTTCCTGATTGACCGGGAAGAACGCCGGATTGCTGACGATATGCAGGAAGAAGCCAGTTGGCGATTTCAGTGTGACTTCAAAGGTCTTTTCATCAACAGCCTTAACCGCGACATCTTCTGCGGAACCATCCCCGGCATTATAAGCCTCACCGCCCTCGATGAAGTAGCCGAGAAAAGCCGCTGACGAACCTGTTTCCGGATCAAGCAGCTTGCGCCAGGCATAAGCAAAATCACCAGCTGTCACGGGATCACCATTCGACCAGTTGGCATCATCGCGGAGATGGAAGGTATATGTCTTGCCGTCATCCGAAACATCCCAATCCTCAGCCATCCCCGGCTGTGGTGTGTCATCCTGTCCGAGACGTGTCAAACCTTCCATCAGATTATTCAGCACTTCCCATGAAACCGAGTCAAAACCGATCGGCGGATCCAGAGACGTCGGTTCCTCCCCATTATTCATATACAGCACATCGTCCTCACTGTCACCGCCCTCGTCCTCCGCCGCTTCCCCGGTGTCGGTCTCCGCCTCGTCAGTGTCTTCCTTTTCCTCACTTCCTGATGACGTCGTACACGCTGCCAGAAACAGCAACAGAGCCGGCAAGAGCAGCCACAAACCATATTTTTTCATACGTTTTGCCTCCCCAAATTATGTTTTATCAGCCGTTTGCGCCATCAGACGTTCAGCCCGTTCATCCTGCAGCCAGCAATCCACACTGTGCGTATCACTCAGGTGCGATGAAGGCGGGTAAACGTTATCACAAACGACCATTGCCATCGGACATCGTGCTGTGAAAGGGCATCCCTTGGGTGGGGCGAATAAATCCGGCGGTGTCCCATCAATCGGGATCAGCTGCGTCTGATTGTCCAGTCTGGGCACCGATTTCAGTAAACCTTTCGTATATGGATGCTCTGACTCATAAAAGATTTCGTCCCGTGTGCCTTCTTCAACCATTTTCCCGGCATACATCACAATAATGCGATCAGCAATTTTCGCAACGACCCCGAGATCATGTGTGATTAAAATAATCGCCACGCCGGTAGACGCCTGAATACGTTCAAATAATTCGAGAATCTGCGCCTGAATCGTTACATCCAGTGCCGTTGTCGGCTCATCAGCAATCAGCAGTTCCGGCTCACAAATCAGTGCAATCGCAATCACCATTCGCTGCCGCATGCCGCCACTGAACTGGTGCGGATACTGCCTGAACCGTTCCTCAGGATTCGGGATACCGACAAGCTGCATCATTTCCAGCGCTTTCGTCTTCGCTTCAGCCGTTGACGTCTGATAATGCTCCTTCAAACCTTCTGTCAGCTGGCTGCCAATCGTCAGCGTCGGATTCAGCGCGGTCATCGGGTCCTGAAAGATCATTGAAATATCAACACCACGAATCGACCGCATGTCTTTCTCACGCACCGCTGTCAGTTCCCGCCCATTAAACGTGATCGTTCCCCCGGCGATTTTCCCAGGCGGATCTGGAATCAGCTGCATGATCGCGTTTGCTGTCACACTTTTACCGCAGCCGGATTCCCCAACAATCGCCAATGTCTCGCCTTCGTGCAAGTCAAAACCAATCCCCCTGACAGCTTTAACCGTTCCGCCATAAGTCGAAAAATTTACATGCAAATCGTTTACCTCAAGCATTTTTGCCACGCAAATCACCTACTTTTTCAGCTTCGGATCAAGGGCATCCTGCAGCCCGTCGCCTAACACGTTAAATGCAAACATCGTAAAGGAAATAAAGAAAGCCGGGAAAAACAGTGTCCACCAGTGGCCGGATAAGATCGCTCCCAAGGCGTCATTGGCCATGACTCCCCAGCTGGCATACGGCGATTGAATGCCGAGACCAAGAAAGCTTAGAAACGCTTCCGCGAAAATGGCATCCGGCACCCTGAGTGTTATTTGCACAATAATAGGCCCCATGGTGTTCGGCAGCAGATTCTTCCGGATGATGCGCGGTGTTTTCGTCCCAAATGACTGCGAAGCGAGCACAAACTCTTCATTTTTGAGCTGCAGCACCTGACCTCTGACAATCCGAGCCATTCCCACCCAGCCGGTAACCGACAGGGCAATCAAAATGGTCAGAAGACTCTGGCCCATGACGACAAGCAGCAGAATCACAACCAACAAATAGGGTAAGCCGTACAGAACCTCAATCACACGCATCATCGAACTATCCGTGCGACCGCCTTTATAACCGGAGATCCCGCCATAAATAACCCCGACAAAAAAGTCAATCAGCGCGGCCATCAGCCCTACAAATAACGAGATGCGCGCCCCGTACCATGTCCGGGCGAACACATCACGCCCGAGTGAATCCGTGCCAAACCAATGATCAGCTGAGGGCGGTAAAAACTGATCCGGCCGGTTTTGCTCCACGACAGAATACGGTGTCAGCAATGGTCCAATAGCCGCCATAATGCCTAAAAGCACAAGAAATACCAGGCCAGTCATCGCCAGTTTATTTTGCTTGAGGCGGCGCCATACATCCTGCCAGTAAGAAAGGGACGGGCGGGAAACATTTTCAGCTGCCTTCAGGTCTTTTTCCTGCCACTCGAACCACTCATCGGGGACGCTGGCGGATGTGTAAGGTGATTGACTGTTAGTATGTTGACGCATCTTATTCCCCTTCCTTTTTATGCAATTTAATGCGCGGGTCAAGGAAACCATACGCGACATCGACCAAGAACAAAGCAACAATCAAAAAGGCGCTGTAAAAGACAGTTGTGCCCATGATGACCGGATAGTCCCGTTGGTTAATACTTTCCACAAAGTACTTACCCATACCCGGAATGCCAAAAATCTGCTCGATCACAAACGTTCCCGTTAAAATACCTGCCAGCAATGTTCCCATAATCGTTACAACCGGCATCAGGGCATTTTTTAGCGCATGTTTAATAATCACTTTCCACGGCTTCAAGCCTTTGGCACGCGCCATTTTAATGTAGTCCTGTGTCAGCACCTCCAGCATGGTGGATCGTGTCAGACGCGCAATAATCGCCATAGGACCGGTAGCGAGGGCAATGGTCGGCATAATCATATGCCAGACACTTGACCAGGTGGCCGCCGGCAGGATCCCAAGATTAACGGCGAGCATCTGAATCAGCAGCGTCGCCAAAACAAAATTAGGGATAGAAATACCCAGTACAGCGATTGTCATAGCCGTATAATCCATCAAACCGTTATGTTTCAAAGCGGCAAACACACCAAGAATAATACCGGAAATAACAGCTGTCATAATCGTGATGACCCCTAATTCAAAGGAAATCGGAAAGCCACGCCCCAAAAGATCATTGACCGATTGTGTCGGCTGCTTAATTGACGGTCCAAAATCTAATGTGACAATGGATTTAATGTAAAGCAGATACTGAATAGCATAGGGTTCATCCAGATTATAATGTTCCTCCAGATTCGCCTGTACCGTCTCATTCGTTGTGCGTTCTTCATTCAGCGGTGACCCCGGCAATGTCACCATAAGCACAAACGTCAGTGTGACAATGATCCACAGTGTTACCAGCATAATCCCGAACCGTTTCACCATATAACGCAGCATGCTGTTACACCCCTGTAGCGATGCCTTTTGTAGAGACCGCTTTCATAATTGCTTGAATACAGCCGGCAACCCGGCCAGTTTGATACACTCCTGTCAAGGTCTGGCGGCTTCCTGGCAGATTGAAGAAGCGATTTACTATGATAATTCTATTCGAATGTCAGCCCTTTTATGTTCAATTACATAATAGATATTAGGCGAATGAAAGAAAAGGCGGGAAAGTTTAAGGGGGAAAGTGGCACCGAATAAGCTGCAAACTCAGTCCAAAACACACGGATTAAAAACGGGGCTGAGACAAAACGTATGCGTTCAGTTCAAAATGCGAACAATGTTGAAGAGACATGACTGCTGCGGGAAAATGCTGCGCTTTCCGGGGGCGGCTGGCAAGCCTCCTCGGCCTGTCGGCCTGCGGGGTCTTTCCTATGCCTTTGCTCCCCCAGGAGTCTTCGCATTTTCCCTTCGCTCCATTTAGCGACTAAAATAAAACCGAACATATTCACTTTGATGCGTGATATTTGTTCGGGTTTGTGTTGTTGAGCGTCCTTTTTTCCAGCCCCGTTTTTTATGTAATAACTTGTTGTGTTATGAAACAAACGCGCTGATTGAGGAAACATTAATTTATTCTTTTTAAACGAGCTTGATTTACCAAATCACCAGTGATCTCAAAAGAGTATTCTTTGTTTGCTGCTAAATCAAGTGTTATTTCTTTCAATGGTACCCTTTGTTTCTTGTCACCTATCAATAACACAAATTTAAAGGTTGCCTCACCTTCTAAGTCTTCTAAATTATTATAACGCTTTCTAAGTGTATCCCCTTTTTTAATTTTAGAGCCATCAGCATAACTTATACCGCCGCCTGAGGATTTATCAGTACTGATCTCTATCGCATTAAAACCAAAATTAGCCTGGTTTTCTATGTTAAAAACCAGGCTATTCCTATCTGGTTTTGTTGAATTATCACTATTATTTGTGCAAGCAGATAAAAAGGCAACTACTAAAACAAACATTGATAACAAGGCTGCTTTTTTCTTCATAGGCCCATTCCTTCCCTTCATAACAATCTAAATAAATGCTGCAAAGCTTACGCACAGCTCCCAACTCTTCTGATGAAGTTAACTGTATTAACCTGTTAATACAGTATAGGTAAAAAAACGTGTATTAAGCACTTAATACATGATATACTGTATTATAGAATTAATACACCAATGAGTCAACAGGAATTTGTATATTCCTGTTAAAAGCCTTTAATCATTTTTCCAGAATACCGCATAAAGCGAAGGATGTAAGCGAATAGATTAATAACATCCAGATTGAGCGAAAAGACCTACAGAATTTCTAATATGTACTTTTCAAAGAATTAAAAGTACAATTCCAATCATCATTTTTCATGAACGGCGGTATAACCTTTCTTAAAATCCCAATTAACATATTCCTTATTTAAAAAATTGGTTTTGGCGTTCCAATCTTCCGTTTTCAATTCTTTAATTGGTTTAATTTGTGGAATTTCATTAATAATTTCATAACCCCATTCAAAACCAATCACATAATAAACGTCTTTTGTCATCATAATGTTTCCTGCCATTACTAAAAAAGCGTTAGCTGTCCAGTCCATATTGCTTACATTTTTAATGCACGGAGCATCAAACAGTGTTGGAAGGTTTCCGAAACTAAAGAAAGGCATATCTGATTCTTTAAAAAGGGCGCCAACATCAACAAATGCACTTTGCTGATCAACATCTTTAATGTCCATATAAATAGTTTGAATCCAGCCAAAAACCGAATGGTAACCTTTTCCGTCATAAACGACATTTGCTTCACACAACGGAAACCCCTTGGCTGTCTCTATATTAATAGGCATTTCCAGCTCTGAAAGCCCCCAAGTAGTTGGATCGTTATTAACACCATATTTAATATCAACTTTTCCTGAATGATTTCTTGCGAAGAATGGTAACTCTTTACTTTCTCTTAAATTATCCATAATTTTTTATTCCCCCAATCATGCATACACTCTTCAACTAAATGGCCCGATCGTATTAAAATCATTTCTTATCTTTCACAAAGGAAACAATTCCAATTATGAATATTAAAATACCTAACACCATTGACGAATATATAAAGCCATTTAGAATTGGCACATATTCGCCCGTCAAAGGGAAACAATCTGAAAGACAACAAATATTATAATTACATCAGCAATCTGATATAATGAAATCAAGGTGGTGATCCTTATGTTAAAACAACAAAACAATGAATCCGGACGCAAATACGGCTGGGTTGACCAATGGGCCAAGATGACCGGTGAGCGAGCCAAAATTGATGCTAAAGTTAATAACACATATATTATATATGACAAAAATGGTGTGCTCGTAAAGGAATACCCCAACGGTGAAATTATCCCCTTCCATAACGCAGGTGAATCTTGATGCACAAGCATCGACCAATATTCTTTGTGTTTGCAGGCAATAACGGCAGTGGAAAAAGTACTATTCGCAATTTGATTATCGACAAAATTGGTGTTGATATCAACATAGATGCCAATGCTATTGCAAGAAGATTGAATTTAGAAGATCCAGCTACAAAAAGAATCACTGCGGGAAAAGAAATCATTAAATCAGTTAATCAATATTTAAATGAAGGCAAAGATTTTTCAATTGAAACAACCCTAGCTGGAAACAATGCGCTTAAACAAATAGCGAAAGCCAAAGAATATGGTTATGAAGTGACTATGTTCTACGTTGCACTAAATAACGTTAGAAAAAATATTGAAAGGGTTGCAATGAGAGTTGAAAATGGCGGTCATCATATCTCAACTGAAGATATTCTCAGGAGGGACGAAACGTCATTTAAACATCTTTATGAATATGCACCTATTATCGATAACATTGTTCTGATTGATAATAGTAAAGACGGTGGAGAAATTATACTAGAAATAAATGACGGGAAAATAACTTTTGAAGTTACTCCACTCCCTCAATGGGTGTTGCCTTTATATCAGCAATTTCAGAAAAACCCACCAACAGAACCATAACCGAACCAATTTTACGTGAAAAATTGGTTCGGTTATAAAATTTTGGGATCATCAACGTTACTTATTCCAGATAAGTCAGCAATAGGTAAGCGTTTGAAGTTATCTCCGGCTTTTCCCCTGCTCCACACGGAACGTGCAAGTTTCCCCGCATTCCGCGTTCCATCTAACGTAATTTACTCGATTATAAGTTCCTCGTTACTTCGTGTTTGGAATTTCTAGATAGGTTCAAGCTTACATTTATCACGGAAGCGATTGACTTTTTCAATCATCGTCCCTGTAAGCTGAAATCTTTCTATGAGTTCATAAATCATCTTTTTTTCCTTCGTATGAATCAATCGGTGTACATCTTCGTGAAGAATGCGAAGATTGTTAAACTGGTCGTTTCCGCCAAGGCTTAACGGTACATAGTGATGGCAATGGACCTCTGATGCTGGCACTTCCGTGCCAGTAATTTCGCATTTCCCCATCTTCATACTATATCGACTGATACGGTTATCTATATATTCAACACTCCGATTCGGTAGCGTTGATTTCATTAATGCACCAATTTCTGATTGAATATCCGGCTGTAGTTTATTGTATATCATTTTCCTACCTTCTTTGGTGAAAGGCGTCATTGCCGGAGTAAATCCTATGGTGTTCTGCGTTTTCACATCCGCCAACGGAAATAAATAGACACCAGCTACTCGAAACGTTTTAAAGCTGCGACGGTATATCTTTTTATAGGTCGGCGGCGCGTTAGCTGGATGACCATATTTACCTACTGGTCTGAGATGATTGTATATGAACGCACCTAAATCATAGGCAAGACGTGAGAACTCGAGATTGACCTTAGTGGCTTTTCTGAAGTACTGATGAATCCCCAGTACAAAGCTGTTAAAGCGTAACGCATTAAGCGCCGAAGGCGAAGACCTCATTCTTCGAATCAGTTTTCGAGCTTCTTCTTTAATTTGACGCTTTTTGTCGGTTTTAATACCGGTACGCGCAACTCTTTTCTTACGCTTTTTATCGGCACGAATAGTGAAGCCTAAAAATTCGGATTCACGTTTCCGCAGGTTTACAACTTGTGATTTTTCGGGCGAAATATCCAATTTTAGGCGGTCTTTAAGGTAGAGCCTTACGGCATGATACCACCTATGTGCCGTTTTACCGTCTTTACAAAGAATTTTAAAGTCGTCCGCGTAGCGGACGAGGTAGCCTTCTTTAAGATTAGTGCGCTTTTTGGCTTGTCTTTCACCTACTTTGGATTGATAAGGTTTGGATAGCGGGAAGAATTCCCATTGTCCCGCAACCCATTGGTCAAGGTCGTTAAGAACGATATTCGCCAATAAAGTTGATAACAGACCGCCCTGGGGCACACCTTGTGTAGGTATGCCTTCTCCGTCTATTTCAGCTTTCAGCATTCTGCCGATACAGGCTAATACTTTTCGGTCTTGAATCCCCATGTTCCATAGCTGCTTTATAAGCAGGGTATGGCTTATATGGTCAAAGAAACTTCTAATATCAACATCAACCACAAAATGAAAGTGGGATAAATTGATAAGTTGTTGGACCCTTGCCATAGCATGGTGTGCCGAGCGTAGTGGTCTAAATCCGTAACTATGGTTATAGAATTTAGCTTCCGCAATCGGTTCAAGTACCTGTTTAAAGCTTTGTTGGATAATGCGGTCCAAGATGCAAGGAATGCCTAGCGGTCTAAACTTTCCGTTTCCTTTATCAATCCATTTTCGTCTGACTTTCTTGGGACGGTAATTGTCAAGTTGTCTTCGGACTTCCAGTAATAATTTTTCTTCAGACCACGTTTTAATATCGTTAATGGTACGCTTATCGGTTCCGGGTGTTCCGGAGCCTTTATTTGATTTTATAGTACGATAGGCTAATAAAATGTTTTCTCTAGATGTGATGACATCATAAAGATGAGAAAAGGATTGGTGCTTCAAGCTTTTGTCGTACAAATCTGTGAAAGTCTCGGTCATTTCATAGTAATCCCAATATCGTAAAGCTTGCACTGTGGCATCCCACCTTTCGGAGCGATGTTCCCACGTTCCTACCCGATCGGTGCAATACACGTTTGGAAAATAATCTTTCATTTCGTTAGACTTGGGGCTATTCCTCCACTCTCATTACAAGAGATTCATCAGTCATACCCCTACCCTCGCAAGGATAAATGTCTTTTGGCAAAAAGCCTTATGACAAACGTTTTGGATGACAGTCCTTGTTTCAACGTTCCTTGTTTTCCAAGTCCCTTACAATCTAGCTATCGATACTGAACTTAGGTGTTCCCTGGAAGCCTGTGAGCTGGATACCGCCTTAGTCCGGTATAGCGTGTTTCAGAGGGCGCATTTTTACTCCACACCACTCACCCCATCGTCGGATGGGACATAAGTTTCCTTATGTTCAATCTTTAGACCTGTATATTCGGTTGTTCGTCAGTTTCATTGCGCTGAAACCATTCTCACCATATTCAGTTTTTCAGCCGTGCGGCATATCCGTTGACGTACCTTCTCCGAAGGAGTGGCTTTAGCCTTCGTTCTGCCGAATCTACCTGTACTTCAAACCCCTTGACCTGTCAGTCATGACGCATGCAGGAGTATTGACGGGATGGTTTTGGGAAACATGGTTCCCTCATTCCCATCCTTGATTGTAAAGTTGGGATTGTCCGATAGCTAATCCCCTGCATTTCACGCTTCAAAACGCTTATAGCAGAACTTGTCGAGCGGCGCCCGATTGTTAAGTAAACCTCGGTCATTTTAGTTCTATCACTATACAACCTTTCAGATGTGATTTTCTACCAAAGCATTACATCAAGTGGCTTAAATTATTCTTCGTTTTTTATTTTTGCTCTAATTGTTAAGTAGATTGTATAAATGAGATAAATTACATAGCCTAATAGGAAGTCCAGTAATACTTCTTTGAAAGTTAAATCCCCTTGTCCTCCGGTAATTAGAGTCCATAGAATAGGTATTAAATCAAATGTTATGACTACTCCCAGTCCTAATAATGATGGACCTAATAAGAAGGTAACAGCAAAAGCTTTTATTTTTTCTTTCATAGCTTGTGCTCCTTAAATAATATCTTTTACACCATATTTAGCAATAACTAAAATGTTTTAGCTTTCTTTTACAATCTGGATAGATAAGTGAATTTTCATTCTTTAACAATTGCCCCCTTTAGCTGAATAAAAAACTTTGAACAGAAACATAAAAAACAAATATGGAAACGATAATACTAAATATACCTATTAGCTTCCCTTCTTCCTTTATTTGGGCTATGCCCATAACCAAGAACGTTATTCCCATAAAAAGCATCATATATGGCATTACTATGTAGTTCCCAGTTATTAAAGCATACCCAGCTAAAACTACGACAATTATGGGTGATATAACCCTCAGTGCTTTTAGCAATTATCTACCCCCCTATTGTTTAAAACCACAATTATTCGGTTATCTGACCCGTTTGCCTAACAATGCTTATTACGCTTATTTTAACATAAACATCTCAGGACCTTCGAAATAAATTCTAATTATTTAAAAATTAATATCCAAGTTTGCGATAAGAAACACAAGTGTTTAACAATAAAAACTAGTATAAGTACCGTCATAATCGCAAAAAAAGAGATGCTAAATCATATGTGATTTGCATCTCTAAATTGTGTTTTTTATAAAATATGCTCAGTCAATCAAATAGGAAACGGTTCCGCCAGCAGGCTGCTGATAGACTTTTTCACCGTTCTCATCGACACGTTCGATATCAGCACCTAAGCCAGCCAGTTTGCCGGTCAAATCGACATAGCCGCGGTCAAGGTGCTTTAATTCGGTTATCCGGGTATGGCCTTCCGCATTTAAACCAGCTAGTATAAGCGCAGCGGCAGCCCGCAAGTCCGTTGCAGCCACTTTGGCACCCTGGAGCTTGGTTGGTCCTTCGATAACCACGCTGCGGCCTTCTATTTTCATTTTAGCGTTCATGCGCCGGAATTCTTCCACATGCATAAACCGGTTTTCAAACACTGTTTCGGTGAAAACGCTTGTTCCATAAGCGTTCAGCATCAAGGCCATCATTTGCGATTGCATATCAGTTGGAAATCCGGGATAAGGAAGTGTCTTAATATCGGTGGACAGCATTTTGTCCGGCCCGATGACCCGAATGCCACCATCCTCGTCAAAAATGGTCACGCCCATTTCTTCCAGTTTGGAAATAACGGAGCGCAAATGATCACTCTCAGCATTTTGGATCAGGATATTGCCGCCGGTAATCGCACTGGCAATCATAAAAGTACCCGACTCGACACGATCCGGGATGATGTTATGCTCAGCACCGTGCAGTTTTTCCACACCCTCAATGCGAATTGTTTCCGTGCCAGCTCCAACGACTTTAGCGCCCATTTTATTGAGGAAATTGGCCAGATCAACTATTTCAGGCTCTTTAGCACTATTTTCTATAACCGTTTTACCCTTTGCGAGTACGGCAGCCATCATAATATTTTCTGTAGCACCAACACTTGGCATATCAAGATAAATTTTAGCTCCCTGGAGACGTCCCTCTGCCTGCAGCTCCACATAGCCATTCCCGACCTCGACATGTGCACCCATGGCTTCAAAACCTTTTAAGTGCAAATCGATCGGCCGCGAACCAATGGCACAGCCGCCGGGCATCGCTACATTGGCATGGCCATAACGTGCCAGTAATGGTCCCAAAACCAATACAGATGCACGCATTTTACGGACATATTCAAAAGGCGCTTCAGTTAACAGTTCCTGGGAAGCATCTACATGAATTGTTTGATCATTGAATTCTACATCGGCGTTCATATAACGCAATACGTCATTGATGGTATACACATCTGCCAGTACGGGAACATCTGTGATGACGCTCTGACCCTCACTTGCCAGCATACTGGCAGTTATAACCGGGAGCACAGCATTTTTCGCTCCCTCAACTCTGACGGAGCCGCGCAATCGGTTCCCGCCCTTAACGATGATTTGTTCCATATACTATTCCCCTTATAAACCAATTTCACTATATTAGTATTCATTAATCAGGATAGGTGTGCCTATCGTCAAACGTTTGCCACCAGATGTGCTTTCATGGATGGCCATTTGAAAATTTGTTGGCTGGTCCATAGTCATGACTTGTTTCCACTGTGGTGTATACCCGTACACAATTGTTTTTAAAGACGCGTTCTCCACATTATCATGCTGAACCTCAACATTTTCCAACTGTAGTGATTTTTTCATGTTTCTAATAATATAAACTTCCTTTATTTTATCATCAATGTCGGCAGTTAAACAAGCAAATGTTGTCGACCTGTCTGTGAAATAAGCTGAACGGACAGAATCCTTACGCTCACGATACGCTTCCATAACCTCTTTGTTCCAGGATTCGCCCTGCAAAATGGCTGAAAAAGCTGCCTGATGACGGGCATTCTTAGGAATGGTTATATGGAAACGTTCCGTGACTTGTTTTTCTTGCCCAGACTCAATATCATAGTTTACCGCTTTTTCCTTCTCAGTACCAGTGACTTTATACCCATGTTTTGCCTGCAAGGTTGTCAGCAAACGACGGGCTTTGTTTCTAGACATATCTTCCTTAATTGTAACCTGCCAGCTGGCCACGGGTAATGACTGCCCCGTCACCGCTGCAGCCAAATCAAGCATTTCATCCTGCTGGGCGGCCGCGGCACCGGAACTCGTGAAAAGAATTAATCCCATAATAAAAATGATAGCTGACTTCCGCATAAAAAAATCCCTCCTGATTACTATATTCATAGTCTAATCAGGAGAGATTGATTTCATACGGTACTGATGCAAAAATATTGGACTTACAGCCTGCTTTAAAAAAGGAACATCAAATCCTGGGACCACTGGATGAAGTCCAGCAGGAATCGGCTGACCCCTGTCCCGATCACAATCGCAATAAAGATAAGCAGGATTTTCGCTTCGGTTTCCCGTCCTTTTCTAATTAATGCGTCAAACTTAACAGCGGTAATAAGCCGCCATGTTATATAGATAAAGATCAAATGCGATATCATACTGACGATAGCTGTTAAACCAATTGATGAAAACATAATTCCACACCTTGTATTTCAATTATCAGGCCAAGCATCGATGCTTGAAACTAATTGGTACTTTGCCATGGTTCTTGTCTGTTGTCAACAAAACGCCACGTTACATGTCGAGCTGTCTATTCGACAATGTTTTGATTGCCCGGGAAATATCGAGCTCATTTAACCTTAGTGTCGAGATACCCCTGTTTTTGCCGACATGCCATTAATACGCAACTACACTCTCTGGCTGAGTTGCTTAATTTAACTGTATTACCTGACAGAAAAATCTCTTATAACAAAAATGTTACAAGAGATTTTAATTCTACTTGGCAATATCCAAACGATTCATGGCCCGTTTGAGTGCTAACTCTGCCCGTTTATGGTCCAGATCGTCCTGTTGAGCCTGGAGGCGGCGCTCAGCACGCTGTTTAGCTTGTTTGGCCCGTTCAACATCAATATCCCCAGGGACTTCCGCTGACTGGGCAAGGATCGTGACGTTATCCGGACGCACCTCCAGAAAACCGCCATTAACAAACAGCATCTGCTCCGCATTAGAATCATTTTTTAAACGGACAGCACCAACCGTTAATGGGGCGACCATCGGTATGTGACCGGGTAAAACACCGATCTCACCGTTCTCTGCTCTACAGCTGACCATTTCAAAACTGTCTTCCAAGACGGGACCATCAGGCGTAACAACACTCACCGTCAGTGTTTTCATGCAAGTCCTCCTCAAGACAGGTGAATGACTGAAGGGAGTATGATATGTTCAAAAACATCATCATTCGATCGCTCCCCAGCATTCCATCTAAAGTTTTATGTCGTCATACCTTTGGCGCCTTCGACAACATCCTCGATGCCGCCAACCAGACGAAAGGCATCTTCTGGCAGATCATCATGTTTACCGTCCAGAATTTCCCTGAAGCCCTTAACTGTTTCACTGATAGGGACATAAGAGCCGGGCTGGCCGGTAAATTGTTCAGCCACGTGGAAGTTTTGCGACAGGAAGAATTGAATGCGGCGCGCACGGGCAACCGTGAGTTTATCCTCGTCGGATAATTCGTCCATACCAAGAATCGCAATAATGTCCTGCAGTTCTTTATACTTCTGCAAGGTCTCCTGAATCTCACGCGCTACGTTATAATGTTCTTCGCCAACAACTTCCGGGTCCAGAGCACGCGATGTTGATGCGAGTGGATCCACAGCTGGATAGATACCCTGTTCGGACAACCCGCGATCAAGATTGGTTGTAGCGTCCAAGTGCGCAAACGTTGTTGCTGGTGCTGGGTCGGTATAGTCGTCAGCTGGAACATAAATCGCCTGAATGGACGTTACTGATCCTTTATTCGTTGTCGTAATACGTTCCTGCAGCTGTCCCATTTCCGTTGCCAGCGTCGGCTGGTAGCCAACAGCAGACGGCAGACGGCCAAGCAGTGCTGAAACTTCCATGCCAGCCTGCGTGAAACGGAAAATGTTATCAATAAACAGCAGAACGTCCTGGCCTTCTTCATCACGGAAATATTCCGCCATCGTGAGGCCTGTCAGAGCAACGCGCATACGAGCTCCTGGCGGCTCGTTCATTTGACCGAACACCATGGCTGTCTTTTTAATAACGCCAGATTCTTTCATTTCGTAGTAAAGGTCATTACCTTCACGAGTCCGTTCACCGACACCGGCAAACACGGAAATACCGCCATGTTCCTGTGCAATGTTGTTGATCAGTTCCTGGATCAGAACCGTTTTGCCAACACCGGCACCGCCAAACAGGCCAATTTTCCCGCCTCGCGTGTAAGGGGCCAGCAGGTCAACAACTTTAATGCCTGTTTCAAGAATTTCTGTGCCTGTCGTCAAGTTTTCAAATTCAGGTGGCTGACGATGTATCGGGTCGTGCCGGGTATCATCCGGTACCGGTTCATCAAGGTCAATGTTATCACCAGTGACGTTGAAGACGCGTCCGAGTGTTACCTGACCAACCGGTACAGAAATCGGTTCGCCTGTATCTTCAACAGGCATATTGCGCTTAAGACCGTCTGTTGAATCCATCGCAACCGTTCGAACTGAATTATCGCCAAGGTGGAGCGCAACTTCAAGTGTTAGGTTGACGTCCATATCCTTATCGTTGCTACGGACAACTAATGCATTATTAATATCAGGGAGTTCGCCTTCGTCAAATTTGACGTCGACAACAGGTCCCATAACTTGTGTAATGTGTCCTTTGCTCATTGATTTCCCTCCTATCCTGCTATCAAACGATCAGAATGCACTATTCCAGTGCCGCAACACCGCCAACAATTTCAGTGATCTCCTGTGTGATCGCCGCCTGGCGGGCACGGTTGTAGGACAATGTCAAATCATCAATCATTTCGTTGGCATTATCAGTCGCATTCCGCATCGCTGTCCTGCGTGCAGCGTGTTCACTTGCTTTTGAATCCAATAACGCGCCGAAAATCAGGCTTTCCACATATTGCGGCAAAAGGACTTCCAGAATTTGACCCTGATCAGGTTCGTATTCATACCGGCTGGTGCTTTGACTTGACGTATCGCTAAGATTCGTCAGCGGCAATAGAGGCTGTGTGGTCACTTTCTGAGAAATCGCATTAATAAAACGATGATAATAAATGGACAATTCATCAATTTCTTCATCAATAAACATCTGTACGGTTTCAGCCGCAAGTTCTTTGATATCGTTAAAAACCGGCTGGTCCGACATGCCGATAATGCTTTTAGCAACCGGCATGCCACGTTTTTGGAAAAAGTCATAGCCAACACGGCCAACCACAATAATAGTGTATTCATCCGTCGATTGGTGCCGATTCTTAATGGTTTCGTAAGTCTTCTTCAAGATATTATTATTATAGGCACCTGCCAAACCGCGATCAGTCGTAATCACAAAGTAGCCGGTGCGTTTTACGTCACGCTTTTCCAGTATCGGGTGCTGCGCATCCGTGTCATTGCCAGCAATACTGGAAACGACTTCTTCCATTTTTTGACTGTAGGGTTTAAATGATTTGGCATTGTCTTCAGCCCTGTTCATTTTTGAAGCTGAAACCATTTCCATGGCTTTTGTAATATGCTTTGTTTTCGACGTTGAGTCGATTCGTTTCTGGATATCCCGCAGTGATGCCAAGCAATTCACCACCCTTCCTGACAGAAGCTGGAGGCGAGAGCCGGTGACTCCAGCTCTTACCTCATTTCATAGACCTGTTTCGTTTGATTTAAAGCGTTTATTTTTCCGTTGGCATAAACGTCTTCTTAAATGTTTCAACCGCCCCGCTCATGTCTTCTTCTTCGGCAAGTTTGCCGGTTTCGCGGATAGTTGATAAAAGTTCTTTCCGGTTCTCATCAAGCCATACGTGGAACTCTGATTCAAAACGGGTAACATCTTTGACCGGCAAATCATCAAGCAAACCTTTTGTCAGGGCATAAATCATCATGACCTGCTTTTCAACGGCTTGCGGCTTATGAAGTCCCTGTTTCAGAATTTCCACGGTCCGTGCACCACGATCAAGTTTGGCTTGTGTTGCCTGATCCAGGTCAGAGCCAAACTGTGCAAAAGATTCCAGTTCACGGAATGATGCAAGGTCAAGCCTTAGGGTCCCGGCGACTTTCTTCATCGCTTTAAGCTGTGCCGAACCGCCAACCCGTGAAACAGATAAACCTGCGTTAATCGCCGGACGATTACCAGCAGCGAACATATCAGACTGCAGGAAGATTTGCCCGTCTGTAATGGAAATAACGTTGGTTGGAATATAGGCACCGATATCACCGGCTTGTGTTTCGATAAACGGCAAAGCTGTCATAGACCCGCCGCCTTTTGAGTCATTCAGTTTAGCTGCCCGTTCCAATAAACGTGAGTGCACGTAGAAAACGTCCCCGGGATAAGCTTCACGGCCTGGTGGACGGCGGAGCAGCAAGGATAGTTCACGATAAGCCTGAGCCTGCTTGGTCAAGTCATCAAATACAACACAAACATGTTTGCCATTGTACATGAATTCTTCGCCCATGGCAGCGCCTGCATACGGAGCCATATATAAGAGAGGTGCAGGTTCCGAAGCTCCCGCTGATATGATAATCGTATTATCCAGTGCGCCATGACGGCGGAATGTATCAACTGTACTTCTCACAGTCGATTCTTTCTGGCCAATGGCGACATAAATGGATATCATATCCTCATCTTTTTGGTTAATGATGGTGTCGACAGCCAGTGTTGTTTTACCTGTCTGGCGGTCACCGATGATTAATTCACGCTGGCCGCGGCCAATCGGTACTAAGGCGTCAATCGCTTTGATACCAGTCTGCAGAGGTTCGGTTACCTCCTGACGATCCATAATTGATGGAGCCGGCTCTTCAATTGGACGACTTTTAGCCGTTTCCACGGGCCCTTTGCCGTCGAGTGGCTGTCCCAATGGATTAACAACGCGTCCGAGCAGCTCCTCTCCGACAGGTACTTGCATAACGCGACCTGTACGGCGAACTTCATCGCCTTCATGAATATCGGAGAATGGCCCTAAAATGACGATACCGACATTTCCTTCTTCAAGGTTCTGCGCCATTCCCATGACACCGTTCGAGAATTCAAGGAGTTCACCGGCCATCGCGTCATCGAGGCCATGCGCACGCGCAATGCCATCGCCGATTTCAATAACAGTGCCGACATCCGATACTTCAATATCCGAGTCAAAATTCTCGATCTGTGTCTTAATCAGCGAACTGATTTCTTCAGCTTTAATGCTCATACCATTTCACCCCTATCTTCGTTAATTTGCCGCCTCAATACGTCGCTCCATCCGTCTTAATTTGCCCTGAACTGTGCCATCATAAACCGTGTTGCCAACCTGTACCTTGATACCGCCAAGGATAGACGGATCAACAACCGTTTTAAGTTTCACGTCCCGTTTATTAAAACGCTCAGCAAACGTATTTTTTATTTTCGCTTGTTCATTTTCCGATAATTCTCTTACTGAATAAACGGTTGCTTCCGAAACAGCTTCTGCATCATTCACCATATGAACCAGGTGGTCCATAACCGCCGGAGCAACATCTGTGCGATGGCGCATAACCAACAATTTGAATGTCTTGACGATGTCTCCGGAAAATTCCTGAAACACCTCGTCGATAAATTGCATTTTCTGTTCATGCGAAACTTTCGGATGTTCTAAAAATGCCGTTAACTGATCGTTTTCAGCAAAAACCGATGTCAGAACTTTCGCTTCCTCGACAAATTGGTCCAAGGATCCTGTATCCTGCCCCAGCTGGAAAAGAGCGTCTGCATAACGTTTGGCAACTACTTGACTCATCGCTCTTCTCCTGCCTCTTTAATGTATTCATTAATCAGTTCTTCCTGATCCTGTTCACTGATTTCTTTCTCAATTACTTTACTGGCAATTTGTACAGACAAGGAACCAACTTGATCCTGGAGTGCCTGAACGGCTTTTTCTTTTTCATGCTCAATTTCTTCCTGAGCTGATTGCTTCATGTTTTGTGCCTCGCGCCGCGCGGCTTCAACAATTTCCTGTTCTTGTTTGGCACCGGTTTTTTTGGCATCTTCAATAATCTGAGTTGCTTCCTTTTTCGTCTGTTTCAGTTGTTCTGACGCTTCAGCCTGTGCTTTCTCAGCTTCGGCGCGGCTTTGTTCTGCTGACTCGATCTCACTTGTGACATATTCCTCACGTTTTTGCATAACATTCATAAGCGGGCCCCAGGCGAACTTTTTCAAAAGGGCCAGCAATATCAGGAAAAAGACTAACTGCGTAAGCATATCCCCAATATGCAAACCGCCTATGCCTGCCGCAATAACCGGAATACCACTTGTTAGATGCACATGCGTCACTCCTTTCGCAAACGATCAGTCAATGAACTTGAACTGATGATGTATGAGGTCATTTTTAATAAAGTTTACTATCATAAAGGAATGGCGATAATCCGGTGTCGCCGAACTTCGCCATAGTGCCATATTTCCAGTCTCTATCACACGACCATAAATGCGATAACAACGCCGATGATCGGAATCGCTTCAACCAGTGCTACCCCGATAAACATTACCGTTTGCAAAGAACCGCGCAGTTCAGGCTGACGTGCAATCCCCTCTACTGTACGACTAACGATCAAACCATTGCCTAAACCTGCACCCAAAGCGGCCAATCCGATTGCTATTGCTGCTGCTATAGCTTCCATTGATATTTCCTCCTTTTTATAAATAAAACAGTTTCATAGTTTTGTGATGGTCTTTTTACTCGGTGCCTACTTTCTGAGACATGTAGACCATCGTTAAAATAGTGAATATAAAGGCCTGTATGGCGCCAATAAATAAACTGAACGCCTGCCATGCCATTAAGGCAACACCAGACCCTAAAAAGGTAAAGATGCCTCCTGCCGTAAATCCTCCTGACAACCCTAATGATACGAGTAATCCGAGTAAAACTTCACCGGCATAGATATTACCAAATAAACGCAAGCCTAATGTAAGTGTATTGGTGAATTCTTCGATGATATTCAAGGGCAGTAAAAATGGAAGCGGGCGGAGATAATCCTTACCGTATTCCTTGCCCCCTTTCATCTTGATGCTGTAAAAGTGCGTTAAAACAACCACCATTACGGCAAGCGTTAAAGTGATTCCGGCATCGGCCGTCGGTGACTTCCACCACAAGTCATCGCCGACTGCCCCAAGTGTAATAACACCAAGGACGTTACTTACAAATATGTAAGCTATCAGTGTCAGCCCCAGAGGCAGAAACACTTTCCCTGTTTTCCAGTCCATCGTGTCATTAATCATGCCCTTGACAAAATCAATTAACCATTCCATGAAATTTTGAATGCCTGTTGGCTTCATCTGTAAATGACGGCTTCCGACAACACCAATAATAAATACAATCAGTGATGCGATAGCTATCATTATCACATTCGACATGTTGAAATCCAGCCCGGGGATTCCAAACGCATCGTGGACGATTGGTGCTTCATGATCCAATGTCTTCACCTCTTTCCAGGCCTAATTTTTTTGAAAAGATCCCTTATTCCGACTGCTTTTTCTGTGTGTTAAGACCTGGCAGCAGAAAACTTATCACAATAACTGCATAGGAAGATCCCAGTCCCGCCACAACAGCAAGAATATGGAAATCAAAACGCATGGCAATCAGGACAGCAAGACCAGCTGCCGCCAATCGCGATAAGGTACCTAACCCAAACACCGATTCTCCTTCAGCAGCATTCTCGACAAACCTTTGAATCTTTCGCTGCAACAACCACAGATTAAAAAAACTTACCAGGCTTCCGAGCAGCAGACCAAGGAAAATTGCTGGAAATGGGGAGAAACCTGAACCGATCACCAGGATTGCGAGAAGGTACAACATCCCTTTGCGCTGACGCATGACCATTTGATTATATTGTGACATGTTTCACACTTCTCCTTAGAGAACGTTCAAAAAGACCGGCAGGCAATAACACATCACTGGCAATCCTTTTCTTAAGCCCAGCCCGAATCTAAACGGGTAACGTGCGAATTGTCACTGCACATGCTGCGTTAAACAAAAAAGTTAGCGCAGGTATTAATTCATTGTACCAGCCATTATACCTCTATGAAAACCCTAACATACCATCAATGAGGTATGTTACATGAGCCATTCATGATTGTCAATTAGGACGAGGTTAAAAGTTGCCTTGAATTATGGCTTAGCAACCTGGCTGTGACTATGCCAATCATAATTAAACATAATCCTATTTTTAATTATAACGGAAAAAAGCCATTTTGTTTAGTGAACATTATGTGACAATTGTAATAATCTGTCACATATAATACGAAAACCGGCTGAACAGTTCTGATAGCCAGTGCGTTCCTATTCTGCTGGATCCCTGATATTGAGTCTGGTCTGATAGCTTTCTCTGTCGCCGTTTTCCAGTCTGATCGTGATCACAGCAACGTATTGCCCGGGTTCTCCGAGTTCCGACTCATCAAGCTGGCCTTTATTCAGACCCGTCTGCACATCGCTTGTATGGAAAAGCGTCCGGTCATAAACAAGCGTTTGCGGATGGTACAGCGCCACGTCAACACTTTCAGCTGGATCGGTCAAATAAAATTGATACGCATAAGTCCCGCGGGTAAATGGTTTGACCGTTAAGTCAAATCCCATCGCCTTAGGATAGTCGGCTGTCTCATTGATAAACAGATAGGGCAGCTGATACGTTTTTTTATCCTGCTCCAACCGCAGCCAGCCCTGATGAATGCCTTTATCCAGCGGGTTTGCGTGCACCGTCAAGCCGATAGGAATCGTTGCCGACTCACCTTCATCCAGTGTAAATGCCAGCGGTAAATCCCAGCGGAGTCCTGCTTGCTGTTTAGGTGTCTCAAATCTATAGGTCTGCTCGTTGCCGGATGTGTTTGTAACGGTCATATCCTGTGTTTTCGTTTCCTTATTATGTGTGATTTGCCCGAATGCCAGCAGTGGCTCGTCCAGAATCGTTGTCGTATTGACCGCTTTTTCGGGCCTGATTTCGCCAGCACCCTGAATGATCGGGTCCAGCAACTCGTCTTTATCACGGCGAATGGGCCGGGCAGTTGTCGCTAACGCCCCTGTCAGCTCCTCTGGCGTCCAATCAGGATGAGCTTCACGCAACAAGGCCATTGCGCCAGTCACATGAGGGGCTGCCATGCTTGTTCCCTGCAGCTCCTGATAACCGCCGGGAACCGTACTCAAAATATTTGTGCCAGGTGCGCTGACATTCGGTTTCAAATCCCAGTTCACCGTAACCGGGCCGCGGGAGCTGAAATCAGCAACCGTAAAGTCTGTCATCGCATACTTGGTGTTTACATAAAATTGACTGCTGCGAATGTGCTCTTTAAGCCACTGGCCGTCCTGCTTTGTCATTGAAGCCACCGGGATCTGCACCGGGTCATCTGTTTCTGGCAGTGTACCTTGGAAGCTGCCGGGTTCCTGATTATAAATAACAGCGGCTACAGCACCAGCTTCTTCAGCTTGCCTGGCCAGTTCAGCAAACGGGGTCTCTCCCCGCTCAATCAGCGCAATTTTTCCCTGAACAGCCTCTTCATCAAGTATGCCTGTATCATACCGCTTGTCTAAACGCCAGGGTTTTGCACCGTCCATTTCCAAAAGCGGCAGGCGCTTGTCTTTCAGAGGGGCCGTTAAATATGGTGTTTTTTGCGGAGGCGCAGATGCCCCTACCGAGAGAGCATTCGCAGCTGTTGCCGGCGAGCCAATGGTCCAGTTGTCCGGGCCCGCGTTCCCATTAGCACTGACAACCGGCACCCCCAGATCGAATGCCCGGTTAACAGCCACACTCGTGGGAAAGTCCGGACCATTGACAGCATTGCCTAAGGACAGGTTAATCACATCCGCGCCGTCCTCAACCGCCTGTTCAAGAGCTGCAATGACGTTAACAGATGTCCCTCTGCCGCCGGGTCCGAGGGCACGATAAGCATGAATGTCAGCATCTGGGGCAACACCCTTCAGATCACCATTTGCTGCGATAATACCGGCTACATGCGTCCCGTGCTTGGTCGGCAAGCCTTCCTCAGGCAGCGTTTCCATCGGGTCCTTATCAAGATCAACGACATCATAACCACCCGCATAATTCGCCTTTAGATCTGGATGATTATAATCAATACCTGTATCAATGACCGCTACCTGGACACCCTTTCCTGTATAGGCTGTCTTGTTTAAAGTTGCGGGGAGAACGCTGTCAGCTGTCGCGCTGTCTGAGACGGTGGTTTGGGTCTCGTACGTCACGACAGGATGAATCGTCTTGACAAATGGGAGTGACCGTAATTGGTCAAGTCGCCAGGGATCACCCTTTAAAGCTAATCCGCTGAACAATGTTTCATATGTATGCACGACGTTAATCGCCGGGTGATGTGCCTCAAGATAATTTTTATGCTCTTCTGGATCGCCGTCCACTTCAATAATCACAGCTTTTTCTTCACGGATGGTGTCCGGGGAGTCGGCTTCTGCGGGCGTACACGTGAAAACCGCGAGCATAAGCAGGGCGGAGAGGATACGGTACATAGCTGGTGCTCCTTTTTATTTAAGCTGCTGGTAGTATTTGAAAAAGAAGACAAAACCATGCATGACGATTTTGATATAACAAAAGACTGGGACAGACTGGATCGTTCATGCGACTAAGCTGCTCCGGAAATAGACATCTTCTCCGCGGGTGAATGGTGAGCCTCTTCTCCCGCTGGCGTCGCCGTCTTTTCCTTTACTCAGTTCCTATTACGCATCTCAGGGAATCGATCAATTCGTCATATCCCAGCCTCTGTGGGGCTATTAATTTAAAAATGTCATGATCGCGTCAGCAATGCGGCTGGATGCCTTTCCGTCACCGTAAGGATTCGGAGCTTGCGCCATTTGGTCGTGAAGGGCATCATTCCGCAATAATTCATCAGCCAAGCTGAAGATAGCCGATTCGTCTGTTCCGGCTAATTTTAAAGTGCCAGCCTGGATTCCTTCCGGTCGTTCCGTCGTCTCCCGCAGAACAAGCACCGGAACCCCCAGTGACGGAGCCTCTTCCTGAACACCGCCTGAATCGGTCATAATCAGATGTGCTCTCGCAGCCAGATTATGAAAATCTTTCACACCGAGCGGTTCAATTAACTGAATCCGGTCATCATGCCCTAAAATTGCTTCAGCCGTCTGCCGGACAGCCGGGTTTAAATGCACCGGATAAATAACCTGAATATCTGGATGAGTATCGACAAGCCGCTTAATGGCGCGAAACATCTGTTCCATATTGCGCCCCAGATTTTCGCGGCGATGGGCTGTGACCAGCACCAGCCGCCGGTCACCCTTATCCGCCAGAACAGCACTTGAATAAGCCGGATCAACCGTTGTCGCTAAGGCATCGATTGCGGTGTTGCCGGTTACGATGATACGTTCAGCCGGTTTGTTTTCCTGTATCAGGTTCTGTCTGGCTTTATCGGTCGGGGCGAAATGCAAATCAGCCATAACACCCGTCAGCTGCCGGTTCATTTCTTCCGGATACGGGGCGTATTTATCGCCTGTACGCAAGCCCGCTTCTACATGGCCGACCGCAATCTGGTTGTAGAAAGCCGCGAGCGATGCCGCAAAAGTGGTTGTCGTATCACCATGAACGAGCACCATATCCGGTGAAGTCTCTTTCATGACCGAATCAAGTCCCTCCAGCGCACGCGTTGTAATCTGTGCAAGGGACTGTTTCTGTTTCATGATATTTAAATCATAGTCAGGTGTAATCTGAAACATATCCAGCACCTGATCAAGCATTTCCCGGTGCTGTGCGGTAACCGTAACCAGCGGGTCAAAATGTTCCGGACGTTCCTTTAATGCGCGAACGAGCGGCGCCATTTTAATCGCTTCCGGCCGTGTTCCGAAGATCGTCATCACGCGCAACTGTTTTGCCATAATCAGCTGCCAGCCTTACTTGGTCCCGTACAAACGGTCACCGGCATCGCCAAGTCCCGGAATGATAAACCCGTCATCATTCAGCTGGTCATCAAGCGCACCAAGGTAGATATCGACATCGGGATGTTCGTTATGAATGACATCAACACCTTCAGGGGCCCCGACAAGGCACATAAGGCGAATCTGCTTGGCGCCGCGTTTTTTCAGCAAATGGATAGCCTCACTCGCTGAGCCGCCGGTTGCAAGCATGGGATCAAGCACAATCAGTTCCCGTTCAGCGATATCGGACGGCAATTTCGTATAATACTCATGCGGCTTTAATGTTTCCGGATCGCGGTAAAGTCCGACATGGCCGACCTTTGCTGCAGGAATCAGTTTCAGCATGCCATCAACCATGCCGAGTCCGGCGCGGATAATTGGAACAAGGCCGATTTTTTTGCCGGCAAGCACTTGGGTATCAGCTTCCATAACTGGCGTTTCAATTGTTTTTTCCTGCAAAGGCAAGTTGCGGGTGATCTCAAACGCCATCAGCATGGCAACTTCATCAACCAGTTCACGGAATTCCTTCGTTCCGGTGTCTTTGTCACGTATGTAAGTTAATTTGTGTTGAATGAGTGGGTGGTCCAGCACATGTACTTGTCCCATTTTAGCAATCACTCCTTATATTTAATGGCATCTTTCAAATTGTACTGAAAAATAGACTGGCATGCAAGTGCCGATCGATCCGTCTTATTAATCTAATGCTTGCTAAGAAGTGTGGCCGTGCCAGAAAAAAGGGGATGGGACAAAACTCTCGGTGAATGAAAATGATAAGCGTAATACGGGGGGGACAAAAGTGCGAACCACTTGCGTGACTGAACCGCTCCGGAAATAGACGTCACTTTCCGCGGGCGGCTGGTGAGCCTCCGAAGCGCTGGCGCGCTCCGGGGTCTCACCTAGCCTTTGCTCCCGCAGGAGTCTCCGTCTTTTCCTCCGCTGAATCTGAGCATTGTTTGACGCTTGAGGTATTCGTTATGTCCCCGCCTCTTATCACTTACGCATATAATGGGTAGTTACTGGTTAAAGCTGTTACACGTTCTTTTGCTTCCTGCAGGACGCTTTTATCCTCATAGTTTTTCAATACAGAGGCGATAATTGAAGCCATTTCCTGCATATCAGCTTCTGTAAAGCCGCGCGTTGTCACAGCTGCTGTGCCCATCCGGACACCGCTTGCAACGGACGGTTTTTCCTTATCAAATGGAATGGTATTTTTATTCGCGGTGATGCCGATATCATCCAGCGCTTTTTCAGCCACATCGCCAGTCAATCCAAGTGGTGTCACATCAACCAGAAGGAGATGATTATCTGAACCGCCGGAAACAATCCGGAGCCCTTCCTTGCTGAGTGCCTCACTCAAGGCTCTGGCGTTTCGGATAATCTGCTCGGCATAAGTCTTAAATCCATCAGACAGCGCTTCTTTGAAAGAAACGGCTTTGGCAGCGATTACATGCATCAGCGGTCCGCCCTGCATGACAGGGAAAACAGCCTTGTCAATTTTCTTCGCGTAGTCCGCTTTGCACAGAATCATACCGCCGCGTGGCCCGCGCAGTGTTTTATGGGTGGTCGTCGTGACAAAATCTGCATACGGCACTGGATTCTGATGCAGACCTGCCGCTACAAGACCGGCGATATGCGCCATATCAACCATTAAGTACGCGCCAACATCATCCGCAATCTCGCGGAATTTGGCAAAATCGATTTCCCGTGCATAAGCACTCGCACCAGCGATGATCAGTTTCGGCTGGACTTCTTTTGCCCGTTCACGAATAACGTCATAGTCAAGCCTCTCGGTTTCCTGATCGACACCGTAGTCAGCCACATTGTACATGCGGCCGCTGAAGTTAACCGGACTGCCGTGGGTCAAATGACCGCCGTGATTTAGATTCATGCCGAGAATCGTATCACCTGGATCCAGGACAGAGAAATAAACAGCCATGTTGGCCTGTGCCCCGGAATGCGGCTGGACGTTGGCATGATCGGCACCGAACAGCTCTTTAGCCCGGTCGCGTGCCAGATTTTCGGCCACATCCACATGTTCACAGCCGCCATAATACCGTTTGCCCGGATAGCCTTCCGCATATTTATTCGTCAGCACTGATCCCATCGCTTCCATAACAGCTTCTGATACAAAGTTTTCCGAAGCAATCAGTTCAATCTTTTCCTGCTGGCGTGTTTTTTCTGCCTGAAGGGCTTCGTACAACGCGTCATCTGTTTGCTTCAAGTGTTCCATGAGTCATTTCCCCCTTGTATTCTAATGGTGTTGCGTGTGACCGCCTTAATGCGTCTTCATACCCGATACACCGCACGCTCGCCTCCGATCAGTTTCGGGCGGGTGCGGGCAGCCGTTACCCGGGCCTCTCCAATCAAGCGCTGGTTAAAGCGAAGCGGCACGGCAACCGGTTTCAAATGCATGCCAATCATCGTGTCCCCGATATCGATGCCGCTGTCAGCCCGGATCGTTTCCACAACAGCCGGTTCATTCATTTGCTTATAGGCATAAGCAGCCATCGAACCGCCTGCATCTGGTACAGGTACAGCAGATACCTCTTCCAGATTCAATCTGTTCCGAGCTGATTTATCCACGACAAGTGCCCGGTTTAAATGTTCACAGCACTGAAAAGCTACCGTGATGCCCGTGTCCGCCTTAAGATTCTCCAGACTGGCAAAAAGCGCCGCAGCGATGTCTTCACTGCCGGATGTGCCAATACGCTCACCAGCCACCTCACTGGTGGAGCAGCCAACAACGAATACATCTCCTGCCTGGAGATAGCCGCTTTCAAGCCATTCCCTAGCCAGCGCGTCCATATCCTGCCTGACTTGCTGTTGTAACGCCATCATCCGAGGCCTCCTCATCCTGGTCATGCTCAATATGAAATTGCTGAACCTGTTCCGTCAGCGCACCTGCCTGTTTTTCCAATTCTGCAGTCATTGTATCCATTTCTGCAAGTGTCCCAGCTTGTTCCTGGATGCTCGCATTTACCTCTTCAGCTCCGGCGGACGTCTCTTCAGCAACCGCAGCAACTTCCTGGGATTGTTCGGATGTTGCCTGGATCGAATTCAGCTGTTTGTCAACATACGCGGAAATATCCTCAATAACGCTAGCCGTATCATGCACCGATTTTGACATGTCGTCAATAGCTGAATCGGTCTTTTTGCCGTTCTCCACTTCTTGTCTGGCATAGGCCACATGCTCATTCATACTGGTTACAACAGACTGGGCATCACCCTGAACAGTTTTAATTAAATCAGAAATATCCTTTACGGCACTCGCACTCTGATCTGCTAATTTACGAATCTCCTCGGCGACAACAGCAAAACCTTTGCCCTGCTCACCGGCCCGAGCGGCTTCAATTGAGGCATTGAGAGCCAGCAAATTCGTTTGTTCGGCAATATCGCCAACCATTGTAATAATGGATTCAATCTGGACGGTATGCTCCTTCAGATGATCAACATCTTCCAAAGACTTTTCCTGTTCGCTTGCCAGCTGACTTATCCCCGTCACCAATTCACTGACAATAGCACGGCTGTCGCTGAGCATTTTCAGCATCTGACTGGATTTTTCCTGCGATTCACTGGCTTTGGTCTGCACGCCCTGGGCAAGCTGTGACGCTTCCTCAACAGCTTCAGCCGTCTGCTGGATGGACTCAGATGAGTTTTCAGCCCCTTTGGAAATCTCATCAATTGAAGCATCAACCTGCTTGCCATGATGGGCGGCCTGCTCGGCTGCTGACTTTATCCGGCTGACAGACTGGTTTGTTGCCGCGGCATGTTCATCGATATTCTGAACCATACCCGTCAGATTATCAAGCATCGTCTTAAAGGCAATGGACAACGACCGAATCTCATCCTCTGACTTGGGTATGTCAATCGTTTGCTGCAAATGACCATCAGCAGCATTTGTTGCGGAATCTTTCAGTTTTTCTAAAGGTTTTGTAATATACCTTGCTGCAAAATAAGCCAGTATCCCTGACCAGATAATGCCCAGAACCAGAGTGATAATTGTAAACCACTGTTCGGAAATAGCCCAAAATGTCTGAACATAATCATAGAAAACATAGATAAATAATGCGCTGACTGAATACGTAATAGTAGCTAATAAGGTTACCAGACCAACGAGTTTCACCCGCAGACTAAAGCGATAATGCTGTTTCATCACACGTTCCTCCAACTCAACTATTTGGTACGCAGCTTTTCCGCCAAAACACTGACAGACGTTTCAAGTTCTGCCAATGTGTTCTGGTAATCTGTCAGGCTGCCGCCAAATGGATCCGGAATATCATAGCTGATCAGGCGTTCTTCCAGTTTCTGAATCCTCTGCCATTCTTCCTGCATATGAGCATTCAATGCCTGTTCAAGTTGAGGATCATCCATTTGGTGCCGATAAGCCTTAAAGAATTGCAAACGTTTCTCCTCATAGGCTGCATACCGTTGTTTTAATTCGTCCCATATCTCTATATCGTCAAGTGCTGCATATTCCTTTAATGTGAAATATTTAGCCTGAGAGTCAGGGTGTTCGAGGATGAGTGACTGCTTGTGCTGTGTCGTCATGGTAAGCACCAGATCCGCCCAGTGCAGCAGCGCTTCACTGACCGGCTTGGACCGGCTATCCAGCGTAATGCCCTCGTGTTTCAATGCCTCAACAGCATTACCGGCTGGACCTTGATTACTGGGGGCAAAAAGACCTGCCGACTGCACCTCGGCATCAGGTACTTTCGATTTCAGCAGCGCTTCAGCCATGGGACTGCGACATGTATTGCCGGTGCATACAAACAGAATTTTCAAACGCATAACCTCCGCTGATTGTCGTGGATGCAGGATGATTCTTACTCAAACTATATCACAGAATCGCGCGGTTGTCAGAAAATAATGGGGGGGGTTTGCATTAAGGGATTCAGTTTAAACATTCGTTTATAATTTGTAATAATAAAGCGGCATGCCTTTTTCACTTTGTGGACCAACGATGACAATATAAGCAGCTTTATCTGTATTATAATCATCGTAATAATAATACAAATCACCCACTACAAAATCAGTAGATACTGTCAAATTAACACTTTCATCTTTTTTCAGTGAACTAAGGGTAGAAAAAACGCCTTGATTATTCAACTTACCATGGTAATCCACAAGTGGCAGGTTTATGTAATCCTTATATTTTTCATAAATGGCAAATTGGTTCTCTGACTTAAGCGGAGCATCACTTTTTTTAGTTATCTTAATAGGCAGCTTATAAACGGCTTTTTTACCATTCGCCTGATTCTCAGATTCCTCCAGTTTCGGGGAAGTTGCTTCACCAAATGACATCTCTAAATCTCCTAAGGTAACGACATCTCCGTTTTGAACATCCACTCTATAGGTCTCATAATGATCCCGGTCATCATTAACAGCTTCAATCCGAACTGAAAAAACAACAAGTAATACGACTGCGAGTATCACATATAAGCTTTTGCTTTTTATTAGTCTTCCCACTTGGTAACAACCCCTTCAGAAATGGAGTAGATATCATCTGAAACCTCTTGTAAGAAATCCCGGTCATGACTTGTTACAACGATTGTCTTTCCCTCTGATTTAAGTCTTTGTATAATTTGCTCCATAAACGAAATACCTTTTTCATCTAAGGCATTTGTTGGCTCGTCCAGCAACAATAAATCAGGGCTTTCCATGATGGCTTGTGCTATACCCAAACGCTGTTTCATACCAAGCGAATATTTTTTAAACTTCCTTTTATCATCTGGATCCAGCCCTATTAAATTCAATGTTTCCCGAATGGTTTCTTCACTTATTTTATTTTTTATCTTTGCTAAAAATAATAAGTTCTGAAATCCCGTATAATCCGGAATAAAACTCGGGTATTCGATTAAAACACCAACATCTTCAGGGAAAAGTATATCTTTTCCAATTGTTTTTCCATCAACTACTACTTTTCCATCAGATAGCTTAATCAGGCCAGCTATTGCACGAAGCAGCATGGTTTTACCCGATCCGTTGTGCCCGCGAATGCCATGTACTTTTCCTTTTTCCAGAGAGAAACTAATATTATCTAAAACGACAAAATCCTTTATTTTTTTGGTTACATTTTCACCCACGACATACATGGTTATTACTCCCCTTTTTCATAGACAAAATCGATTTTCTTTACCAACCACAATGTAAGCAAGACCAATAGAATAATCATACTGCTAACCCAAGTCAGCATTAATAGCGTATTGTCACTGTATAACCCTGTTTCACTCCATCTGCTGAACATAGTATAGTTAGTGACTAAAACTATATTCTGACTGAATATAGATAGGAAATTAACACTAATCAAGATTATGTATGGTATTATGTCACCCATCATCAAACTTGCTAACTCATAAAAAAGTGATTCTAAAAATAAGACAAGAATTAAAAAAATACAAAAGATAATAGACGTTTCCCAATTTGCTTTCCAGGACATACTGCTATCAAACAGAAAGTGTTGAATAGACGAAACAAAGCAAATATAGAAAACAAACAAAGCTATATAAATCGTTGTATACAGTAATAATGATATGACTTTACTCATAACAAATTTTCTAGTTCCGGTACGAATGATTATGAGTCCTCCGCTGCTTGTTAAATCAGCTGTGAAAAATGTTCTGAGTGATAAAAAATACAGCAATTGAAAAATTAGCCAAAAATATGGCGTGGCGAGGGTGCCATCTTGCTTAAACATTTTTAAGTCCAGCTCTGAAAAGCCATCCCAAAATTGCTCAAAAGATAGCCATTCCATTTGCGTATTCAGATCATTCAACGTGAACATAAGGATAAAAGAAACTGTCGTGATTAAAAAGAAGGAAAATTGGGCTATAATGAGATTTTTTCCGTGATGTAAACGCAGCCTCACATCTCTTTTGATTAACGGAAGCATTCATTTATCCTTCTTTCCTTTTAATCTGTACAGACAATATGACTAGTAACCCAAACATCAGAACAGCGTTTTCCGATAGTGCTGTTATAAGTCTGATGAACGAAAAATCGGGTGTATACAGCAAATTGGTCGATTTAAAAATCGCATGACCAAACAAATACTGGTCCATCTGGGATACTACAAAAACAATAAGAAAGCTAATCTGTACCTGAAACTTTTTTGCGAGTACTATCAGTAATAGACCTATATTCGTGAGATTGAGATAACAAAATATAAGTAGCCCAAAAATATGCACAAAATCATGTGACGTGATGGCTTTTGATGAAAGAGGAAAGGACACAAATGTTATAAATCCAATTATAAATGTTCCCCAGATTGCCATCATACTTATTTGAATGACGTAAAAACTTAATAACCGGCGAAGACTATTCATCCTTACTTGAAAGTCTATTGGAATGTTGTGTATTTGACTCCCAAGGACACATAGCAAAATAAATGGGATTAAAAACCAATAAACTAATTGATAATAGTTGAGCACATCATACGTTATGACATGATAGGGCCTGGCTGTATCCGGATCGATTGTCTGATATAGCACCATAAAAAAGCCATATATTAATAACATTATCAGGCCAGTGACTAGATATAAATAAATGTTTTTCCGTTGTGCAAAAAATGATGTGACGCAAAATTTTAAGTAATTTTTATCTAACAAGTCTTCTCACACCTATAATAGCTAGAATAAAAGTTAACATAATCATTAAAATACCAAATAACGCGATACACCATAAATAAACAGGAGCAGTGGCATTCATATCCAAAAAGTCGATAGGAGACAATCCCACTTCGACAAGTTCACTAAGCCCAGAAATTAATATACTGATGATGACCGGAATAACCAAACTAATGAGTGAGAATCGAATATGAAGACACAACGCTGCAGAAAAAACAGCGAATAAGCTGCCAATTATGCCGCTTAAAAAGATATAAAACAACGTGTGAATTAAAGGGAAATTCAGCTGCAGAGAATAAAATAATGTTTTAAACGAAAAAAGACCTTGCGTATAATACACAAAAGGATCCGGATGGATAGCCGGAAAAGTAAGAGAAAACAAAAGAAAATTGATAAGTAATGGTATAGCAATAGCTAGAAATCCTGCGAAAGCACTAACAGCTAACATTGAAAACAGATACTTATATTTCCCGGATCTCATCATCATCAGTTCATAATAATTGGTCTTTCTATCTACAAGAAATTGGGTACTAAACGGCAGAGCAGCTAGAATCGGTACTAACAAGAAGAACAAATTGGTGATTTCAGAGTCACTGGCATTTAACCATAATAGATAAGACGAATCGGGGATAGTTGACGCTTCCCCTTGTAAAATGGTCCTTGTCGTTTGTATGTAATGTGCCGACGTTATCAAAACGCCGAGTAATAGACTGATATAGAATAATTTGCTCTGTCGTAATCGTCTTAATTGAACAGCTATCATCTTTATCTGCGACCTTTCTCATTCTATTCCGTTAAATGGTACCATTGTCTCTATTTTTTGTCATTTATGATCGCATTTTATCACGCCGAAAAAAAAAAGACTTTCCATCTGCTTTGGAAAGTCTTCCTGATTGTCAGCTAAATAATATATGTAAGCCAAAGCCAACAAGAATGCTGCCGCCCAGTATTTCACTATAGGCGCCCAGCAGCCCATAAACCTTTTTTCCCATTAGCATGCCAGCCCAGGTCAGGAATGTACTGGCAGCGGCAAACAAAATTAGAGCAATAACGGTCTTGCCATTGGACAGGCCCAAGCTGAGACCGACTGAGAAACTGTCCAGGCTCACACTAAACGCGAAAAAAATCAGACCCAGACCAACAGGCTGAACCAGTTTCTTTGTTTCATAATTAAATGCGGAAAAAATCATTTGCGCACCGATTGCGACCAGAAGCAGACCACCGCTGAGTTCGGCATAATGTCCAATTTGGGTGGAAATGAAAGATCCCAAAACAATGCCCGTAAATGGCATCACAGTATGAAAAAAACCGACTACAAGACCTGCTATAGCAATCCGTTTTAGTCTGATCTGCTGCATTCCCATGCCCAAACTTATGGAAAAGGCGTCCATCCCTAATGCAAACGCCATAAAAACAAGTGAAACCATTTCCCCTAATTGATAGACCGGCATCTTTACGCCCCCTCAGACATGCTAGTGCATTCTATGCTTGTCCGGTCTGCCATATGCAGACATAGGAGACAGGCTGTTAAAGCCAGCCGGTTTCAGTTGAGGACGTTGTGGCATTTAGACACAGGCATGGCTGAATACTTGCATCAATCAGGCAAGTAACGCGTGGCGGCTTTTTCCAGACGATTCATGATCGCCCGTCCTATGCCTTCCTTTGGAAAAGCTTCACATAATATCACATCGGCATCGCCGTCTTTAAACAGCCGCAGGGCATCATAAATCGCCGCCGCAACAGCATGCAAATCCTCCCCAAGCGGAATAATGCGCGCCGAATGAAGCTGCTCCGCTGTCTGTGTGCTGGCCAGAACACCAACACGTTTCTCGTTTCTGCTCGCGCGGTCAATCGCCGTTTGCAGTTTTGCCGGCGCACCAGCAACAAGATACATGGGGATTTCTGGTGCATAATGTGTATATTTCATACCCGGGGCTTTGGGACTGTCTGCCATACCAGCCAATGCGGGATCGGCCATCACCGTGCCGACGGTTTCCTCGAGCTGTTCTTTGGTAATGCCGCCCGGCCGCAGAATGACCGGTATTTCCTGTGTGCAGTCAACGACGGTTGATTCTACCCCAACTCCGGTGGGACCGGCATCGATGAGCCCGGCAATTTTTCCTTCTAAATCAGCCCAGACATGTTCTCCTGTCGTCGGGCTCGGTTTCCCTGATAAATTGGCACTTGGCGCAGCAATTGGTCGGTCACATGCTCGCAGCAAGCTTTGCGCCACCGGGTGTTCCGGTATGCGGATGCCAATGGAGTCGAGCCCAGCGGTCACATTCGCCGCACAAGCTCCATTGCTTGAAAGCACAAGCGTCAGCGGGCCCGGTGTAAAGGTATCAAGCAGTTTCTCGGCAACAGGCGGGAGCGCTGAAATCAGATTCTGCAGCTGTCCTTTCGACGCAACATGGGCAATTAGCGGGTTATCTTCCGGCCGTCCTTTCGCCTGAAAAATACCAGAAACGGCTGAAGCGTTTGTCGCATCAGCCCCAAGTCCATACACCGTTTCCGTCGGGAAGGATACGGTATAGCCATTCTGCAGCAGAGATGCCGCCTCGGCTATTGCCCGTTCATCCGGCTGTTTTGTTTGGATATTCCATCGTTTTGTCTCTATCATGACTGACCCTCTTTTCTATGGCTTATTCTAGCTGAATAACATTTTGAACACAAAAAGTGAGCCTGTAGATATTTATCCACAGGCTGTCCACATTTAAGTAAATTTTCCGCTGATTGCTTCAACTGTTGGAAATATGGGGAATAGTGGTTTTCCAGCATAAATAGGATTATTCCCATCAGGCGATTATACACAGGTCTGCGCACAACAAGATGTTAATATACACAGCTTTTAAACAGGATGTACACAGTTATGCACATATAATTGTTGATAACTAATCAGGAAACGTGATACATCCACCAATATCCTTCGTTATTCGGAGAACTCTGTACGAATTCATTATCTTTTTGTGGATGAAATTGCAATGATTCCAGTAACACATCTACCATCGGCTGATGACTGTGGACAAAGACTTGCTGGGCCTGCTTTTCTCTAGCAAGTGCCAGAATGGCTTCCAGCAAAACTGGCAACGATGACGCCGCCTGTTTGGTCACAAATAACTGTTTCAGCCAGTAGACACGATCAGCAACATCGTCCATAACAAAGCAGCCTTCAATTTTCCCGGCAAATTCCACGACATAGCCTTTCGCCAGCAGCTGCTCACGTTCCAGATTTTGATTGTGCTGCAAAAAATCGTTTAGTTTCTCCTCTGATGCATGTTCGGCCGTTATTAGTTCCATGATTTTCACCTCTATGTTTTGGCAGATTCTCTAGAATACTATGTGAAAACGAACTAATCTATGAATCAATCAAACCATTCAAAGAGAAAAAATCTAACGTCAGTCTCTTCCTCATCAGACGCCTCTTCTTCGTCGTCTTCCTTATCATCGTCATCGTCACCGGTCTCCGTCTCTTCCGCCTCAGCCACTGTCGAACCGCTGGAAAAGTCCAGAAAACAGAGCGGCGGAAACAGAACACACCACCAATTGGAGCCCTCACCCTCGCCAAGGGTGATCAAAACCGCCTCATATTCACCTGGCGGATAAAGATAAGAACCATACAATTTAGCCGGAAACGTAATATTCTTGCCATATTCAACTTCAGATGACTGCGAACTGCCTTCTTCCTTTAGTGTATCCTCAACAATCGTGCGGATTTCTGGAATATTCGCTGCAATTAGCTCACGCGCTTTATCAATATCGGTGATCATGCCAACCCAGTCTGTGATCGCCGCATTCACGTTATCACGCACTTTGTGTTTTAGCTCCTGATCCGATTCAGCATCACTGTCAGCCAGAATGCGCAGGCGAATGGCCTCATCTGGGATCACTTGTATATCTTGCTGAGCTGCATTTGCTGAACTATTTGCTGCCATATCCCCGCTAGTCCCGGTCACAGGGATTACTAAGATTATCATAACGGCTATAATAGCTGAATACACGACCCTTTGCATCGTAAAAAACCCCTCTCCCAAGCTGTCTTATCAACAGTATGGCCAAGGGGTTTTTTACATATACTAGGAATCTATTAAAGGACCCGCCTTAACCATGCGATCCTTTTGGCTGATATCCTGAACAATCGCCACATGGCTCTCAGGAAAGGCTCCTTGTAATAAACACTGGACCGTCTGCGCCTGCTGGCTGCCCACTTCCAATAAACAATAGCCGTGCGGTTTCACGAGACGCGGCAGCTGATTGACGATTGTCCGGTACCCGGCCAGCCCATCGTCACCGGCAAATAACGCTTCTTCCGGATCAAAATTTTTGACCGTATCGGACAAAGTGGATTTCTCGTCTAATGCGATATAAGGCGGATTGGAAACAAGCATGTCGACCTGAAGACCCTGTTCGAGCAGCGGTTTGCCGTAATCACCCTCAAAAAAGGTAACATCAGCCTCCATCTGCGCCGCATTGTAACGCGCCACCTCCAGAGCTTTCGTGGAAAGGTCTGTCGCATATACGGCGGCCTGTGGCAGTTCCAGAGCCAGTGTCACCGCAATGCTGCCGCTCCCGGTGCCAATATCGGCAATCGTGAATGGCTCCGGTGATGCCGTCTGAACAGCCAGCTGTGTGAGCTCCTCCGTCTCTGGGCGGGGAATCAGCGTGTCGCCGGTGACGCGGAAATCGCGTCCATAAAAAGGGGCATATCCGGTTAAATGCTCCAGCGGCACGCCAGTCTGGGCATGCGCTTCCACCGCAGACCAGAAACGCTGCAGCACATCTTCTGGAACCGGGTCACGCATCATCGCGAAAAACGCTGTCCGGTCCACATCCAGATAGTGCTCTAAAAGAAGTTCCGCCACTTTCGGCTCGCGCCTGTTATCATCTAAAAAAAGAGAAGCCCGGCGCAGGACTTCATGCAGCTTGGATTCTGCCATAACTATTCGCCAATTTCCTCAAGTTTTTGTGTCTGTTCTTCCAGAAGCAGGGCATCAAAAATTTCATCCAGTTTGCCTTCCATCACCTGATCAAGCTTCTGCAGCGTCAGACCGATACGGTGATCTGTCACACGGGTCTGCGGAAAATTGTACGTGCGAATCCGCTCAGAACGGTCACCAGTTCCAACAGCAGACTTGCGGTCTTCCTCAATTTCCTGCTGAGCTTCCTGCTGGTATTTATCATAGAGCCGCGCACGCAGCACACGCATCGCTTTTTCCTTGTTTTTAATTTGTGACTTTCCGTCCTGACAGGATACGACGATTCCTGTTGGTTCGTGTGTCAGACGGACAGCCGACATCGTTGTATTGACACTCTGGCCGCCGGGTCCGCTGGCGGCAAACGCATCGACGCGAATATCTTTGTCATTAAGCTCAACTTCCACTTCTTCTGCTTCCGGCAGCACGGCTACCGTAGCTGTCGACGTATGGATGCGTCCCCCGGATTCGGTCTCTGGGACACGCTGGACACGGTGGGTCCCGTTTTCAAACTTCAGTTTCGAATAAGCACCCGTTCCGTTTACCATAAAAACGATTTCTTTATAGCCGCCAACCGCGGTTGGATGGGCTTCCGCCACATCAGTTTTCCAGCCCTGCATCTCGGCATATTTGGTATACATGCGATACAAGTCACCGGCAAATAAGGCAGCTTCATCACCACCAGCAGCCGCACGGACTTCCATAAAGACGTTTTTATCGTCATTCGGGTCTTTTGGCATAAGCAGAACTTTCAGCCGCTCTTCCAGATCTTTTTCCTTTTCCGTCAGTTCTTCAATTTCCGTTTTGGCCATTTCCTGCATGTCTTCGTCGGATTCGTCTTCCAGCATGTCCTCTGCATCTTTCAATTGACCAAGAACGTCCTGATACTGCCGGTAAGCCTGCACGATTTCCTCCAGATCGGATTGTTCTTTAGAATAATCACGCAGTTTATCAATGTCGTTTATAACATCCGGATCACTAAGCAGCTCATTCAGTTTTTCATAGCGATCTTCCAAACTCTTTAAACGCTCGAGCACAACGGTCACCTCTTCTCAGGTTAAAGTATCATTATAATATACGCCAGCCACAAGGTCAAAATGAAGCCGCGGATTGTGAGCCTTTCAATGACTGACGTGTCGCGCAGCTGTTCCTTCTTTCTGTCAGCCCGCATGAAGGCGTAAAAAAAGAGCGCCGCAGCACTCTTTATGGGATCATTCAGTCCGACACAGCCCGGATATCGTTTGAGCGGTTATCGGGCTTGTCCGGCACTTCATGATGATGGCGGCAGCGCGGTTCATATGCTTCCGATGCACCTACCATAATCACCGGATCATTATAGGCAGCTGGCCTGCCGTCAATCAGACGCTGCGTACGACTGGCAGGTGATCCGCAGACCGGGCAGATGGCAGTCAGCTTAGAGACTGATTCAGCTTGTGCCATTAGCTGCGGCACTGGGCCAAATGGTTCACCGCGAAAATTTGTATCAAGTCCCGCAACAATCACGCGAATACCCCGATCAGCCAGCTCATTGACGGCTGGAACGATTTTTTCATCAAAAAATTGCACTTCGTCTATCCCAACGACATCCACTTGAGTCCCGTCCAAATCATCCAGAATCGCTGCGGCATTTTTGACAGGACGAGCAATTGTGGATGTGCCGTTATGGGACATGACCGTTTGCCCAGCATAACGGTCGTCAATCGCCTGTTTGAAAACCCGTACAGCTAAATGGCCATACATTGCCCGGCGAGCCTGGCGAATCAGTTCTTCTGATTTACCGGAGAACATACTGCCACAAATGACTTCAATCCAGCCGCTTTGGTTTAAAACGTGCATTTATGCCGAACTCCCTTCAAGGTCATTTTTACTTATGCCTGCTAGATTACAATGCGCTTGGCTGCTGCAGAACCCGTTAGTCTGAATTCTTCCCGACTAAACGTGAAAAAAACAGGCAACATATCGACTATTGCCTGTTTGCTGTAACGGGATATAGCTGCCAACCGTTTTTTACTTAAGGTTATATTTCCGTTTGAACCGGTCGACACGTCCACCGGCTTTATCGGCTTTTTGTTTTCCTGTATAGAAGGGATGTGACGCTGAGCTGATTTCAACACGGATCAGCGGATACGTCTCGCCATCTTCCCATTCGATGGTTTCTTCAGAGTCTTGTGTTGAACCTGTCAGGAATTTATAATCTGAACTTGTGTCCAGAAAGACAACCTTTCTGTACTCGGGATGAATATCTTGTCTCATAGCTTCTCGCTCCTTTTGCCCTGAATCCTTTGGAAACAGAGTTAATTGTAATCGTCATATCATCTAACTCACATAAAAAGATTATAACAGCGACACGTCTCGATTGCAATAGTACGGCGCACCTCAAACCAACTCTAAAACGGCGGCACACCCCTTGATGATGCCGGCTGATTCATCCTTGCACTTTCGTCCCTTTTCGCTTCATTTCGTCTTCCATCTGCTGGAAGAATTCCTCATTGTTCTTCGTCGCACGCAGCCGTCTCAGGAAGCGGTCGAGAAAGTTTTGATTATCCTGCATGGTCTTGCGGATAGCCCAGATTTTATCAAGATGGTTTTTATTAACGAGCAATTCCTCTTTGCGCGTGCCTGATTTCAGAATGTCAATGGCTGGGAAGATCCGGCGCTCAGCCAGATTGCGGTCAAGGTGCAGTTCCATATTGCCTGTCCCTTTGAACTCTTCGTAAATCACATCATCCATCCGTGACCCGGTATCAATCAAAGCCGTTGCCAGACATGTGAAACTGCCGCCTTCCTCGATATTACGTGCCGCTCCGAAGAAACGTTTCGGACGGTGGAAAGCCGCGGGATCAATACCGCCGGAAAGCGTCCGGCCGCTCGGCGGGCTGACCAGGTTATAAGCACGTGTCAGTCGCGTAATGCTGTCCATTAAAACAACCACATCGCGCTTATGTTCCACAAGGCGCATGGCCCGCTCCAGAACCAGTTCAGATACTTTAACATGACTTTCCGGAACTTCATCAAAAGTGGAACTGACCACATCGACATCTTCGCCAACCGAACGTTCAATGTCGGTTACTTCTTCCGGCCGCTCGTCCACCAGCAGGATAATCAATTTGGCCTGGGGATGGTTGGTTGTAATGCTGTTGGCAATAGCCTTCAAGAGCACCGTTTTACCCGCTTTGGGCGGCGCCACAATCAGGCCGCGCTGGCCAAAACCGACCGGTGTCATTAAATCAATGATGCGCGTGGACAAGTTTTTCGAATTCCGCTCAAGGTTCATGAGACGCTCCGGATACAAAGGCGTCAGGGCAGGAAAATGCACACGTTCTTTTGATGTGTCCGGATCAGCGCCATTGACCGCATCCACGTGCAATATCCCGTAGTAACGTTCATTTTCTTTCGGCGGGCGCACCTTGCCCGACACTTTATCCCCATTTCGCAGATCAAAGCGGCGGATTTGTGAAGCGGAAATGTAGATATCTTCTGCGCTCTGTGAATAATTGATGGGACGGAGAAATCCAAATCCTTCTGAGGCAATAATTTCCAGAATACCATCCATAAATAAGTAGCCATCTTCTTCAGCCTGTGCTTTTAAGATCGCAAAAATTAATTCTTTTTTGGTTAGTTTCGAATAATAGGAAACCTTGTATTCCCGTGCGAGCTCATAAATCTCTTTCAATGTTGATGACTGCAGTTGGGAAATTGATAATGAAGCCATTTAATCACCACACCTATTTATTTTTAAAGGTTAGTCAAAAGGACCTTCAAGCACAGACAGGCACATACCGCTAAGCTAAGGCCGCAGCACAGTCTGCCAATCCCTTTACAGCCGCTTTTGAAAAATTTAAATGTGTCTCGAAAAGTTGTGAATGTCTCTTTCTATTTGAAAGGTTACGAATCATAGAAGTACTTGCAGGAAGCTAGAATGGAAGTTTTCCCAGTTTATACTATCATTGCCTATAAACTCTCTTTTTAAACATCTCTATCATACGCCTTTAGAAGCCACGATTCAATACGCTGCGCCATATTTTTGCCAGTTTGTCTTGCATATGGATAAATAAATGAAGGAAGCCACGGGGGAAAAAGCAGTGGCTTCCTGTTATTAATTATGACTTCATGACGAGGTTCGGTTTTTTCTCCAGGCTGTGTTCCCCGTCTACAAAACGAACGGTCCCGCTTTTAGCACGCATGACAACGGTTTGCGTCGTCGCTTTTTCGCCTTTAAACTGAACGCCTTTCAGCAATTCACCATCCGTAATGCCTGTCGCAGCAAAGATAGCATCATCACCGCCGCAAAGGTCATCCAACCCGTACACTTTATCCAAGTCGGTAATCCCTAAGCTGTGACACCTTTCAGTTTGCTGGTCATTGGACGGGCAGAGCTTGCTTTGCATGTCACCGCCCAGACATTTCAGCGCGGCTGCACTCAGGACACCCTCAGGCGCGCCGCCGATGCCCATTAATATATCAACCCCCGTGTCATCAAAGGCTGTATTCATGGCAGCTGCCACATCACCGTCCGGAATCAGTCTGATGCGTGCCCCGGCAGCACGGATTTCCTCAATTAATGCCGCATGGCGCGGCCGGTCCAGTACAATCGCCAGCACGTCTTCCACTGCTTTATGTTTCGCCTTGGCAACCGCTTTTAAATTCGCTGTAGCTGACGCATTGATGTCAATCTGACCAACGGCTTCAGGACCAACGGCAATTTTGTTCATATACACATCCGGCGCATTGAGCATATCCGCTCCATCGGCAATCGCAATCACCGCCACAGCATTCCAGGTCCCTTGCGCCACGATATTGGTGCCTTCTACCGGATCGACAGCTATATCTACTTTCTGCCCTGAGCCAGTGCCCAGTTTTTCACCGTTATACAGCATCGGCGCTTCATCTATTTCGCCTTCACCGATGATTACCGTTCCATCCATCGGAATTGTATTAAACACATGGCGCATCGCTGTTGTGGCTGCATCATCTGCCTCATTCTTTTTTCCGAATCCCATCCAGCGTGCTGACGACTGTGCTGCCGCTTCGGTCACGCGGACGAGTTCCATTGATAAACTTCGCTCCATAAAGTCCCTCTCCTTTATTAAATTCATCCTCATCCCAAAAGGATTCATATATGAGAGGTGCTTTGCCCGTCCTCAGGAATCCTGAAACTGAATGACTTCCTGTTCTGTCATGTCTTCCCGCCAGACGCGGGCACCGAGCGCGTTGAGTTTTTCAACGATTTGTTCATAACCGCGGTCAATGTGGTCGACGCCGGTGATCTCTGTTATGCCGTTTGCCATCAGCCCTGCAATAATCAGTGATGCACCAGCACGAAGATCGCTCGCATGAACACGGGCACCTTCCAGTCTGGTGGGGCCAGATACAATCACTGATCCGCCCTCGACCTTGATCGAGGCGTTCATGCGCCGCAATTCATCAATATGCTTCAGGCGGGCAGAATAAATGGTATCCGTCACCACACCCGTGCCATGGGCTCCAGTCAGCAAAGATGTGAATGGCTGCTGCAGATCTGTCGGAAAGCCCGGATAGACTAATGTTTTCAAATCGACATTTTTAAGAGATTCACGCGGGGAAATATGCAGTTGTTCATCATTGTGTTCCACCGTCACACCCATTTCCTCCAGCTTGGCCATGACAGGCTCCACGTGTTCTGAGATCACATTATCAATGGTTACATTCTGACCCTGGGCCGCTGCAGCAATCGCATATGTACCAGCCTCAATACGGTCTGGAATAATGGTATGCTGGCACCCATGCAGAGACTCAGCCCCCTCGATACGGATCACATCCGTGCCAACGCCTTTAATATCCGCTCCCATATTTGTCAAAAGCGTTGCCACATCAATAATTTCCGGCTCTTTAGCAGCATTTTCGATAATCGTTTTCCCTTTGGCTTTTACCGCCGCAAGCATAATATTAATCGTTGCCCCGACACTGACGACATCCAGATAAATCCGGGCTCCCTTCAGTTCATCAGCCTGAAGATAAATCGCGCCCTGTTCATTCGTGACTTTAGCACCCAGCGCTTCAAACCCTTTAATATGCTGATCGATCGGCCTGGGTCCTAAATAACAGCCGCCAGGGAGACCAATAACTGCCTGCTTGAACTTGCCGAGCATCGCCCCCATGAAATAGTACGATGCCCGCAATTTTTGCACTTTTCCATTTGGCAGCGGCATAGCTACCATTTGGTCAGGGTCGATATGGACCGTCTGGCCGTCCCAGCTAACCTCACCGCCAATTTCCTCAAGCAATTCGCCAAGTGTATAAACATCTGATATATCCGGCAATCCCTCTATCGTGACGCGCGAGTCCGCCAGGAGAGCAGCGGGTAAAAGCGCTACGGCACTATTTTTAGCGCCATTAATACGTACGCTGCCATTTAGTGGGCGGCCACCCTCAATTAAGATTTTTTGCATTTGCAGAACCCCGCTTCCAGACAGACGTACACTTCCACCCGAAATCGTTCCTCTCCTATACCAGCAAACACGCTAATGCACCCAAGCGATAAGCCAGTATCGTTTGTCTGTCTAGTGTATGTGTGTTTTTCCATATTTATGCATTATTGCTGTTTATGCCAGTCAGCCAGGAACTTCTCAATACCCTGATCCGTTAACGGATGCTGAACCAGCTGCCCAAGCACTTTATACGGCAGTGTTGCAATATGAGCGCCATTGAGAGCAGCATCAGTCACATGCAGCGGGTGTCTGATGGATGCAGCAATAATTTCCGTACTAATACCGTGCTGATTAAAGATGGTGGCAATCGTGTTAATCAAATCCATGCTGTCATGGCCGATGTCATCCAGCCGGCCGAGAAAAGGCGATACGTAGGAAGCGCCAGCACGAGCCGCCATAAGTGCCTGATTGGCGTTGAAAACCAAGGTGACGTTCGTTTTAATGGTCAGATCGCTGAAGGCTTTAACGGCTTTCAGACCTTCCAGTGTCATCGGCACCTTAACCGTAATATTCGGTGCGATGGACGCCAGTTCCTTTCCTTCCTGAATCATGCCTTCCGCATCTTCGGAAATAACCTCAGCACTGACAGAACCGCTTACCTCGCTGGTGATTTCCTTCAGCCGGTCGTGAAAGGACACACCTTCTTTGGAAACAAGGCTCGGATTTGTTGTGACACCTGCCAAAATGCCAAGTTCATTCGCCGAGCGGATCTCTTCAATGCTTGCCGAGTCGAGGAAAAACTTCATGACAGAACCCCTCTCCTTTATCTGTGATTATCACGCTTTATCTATAGACCGCTGTCAACTAATCTCACTACACTGCTAGAATACCAGCAAGGGCGTCAAGGCGCAAGCAGCAGTATTGGATCTAATAAGAATTTTTAACATATAAATGCGCCATAATTTCAGGCGCTGCTGCACATATTTTCACCCTATAAAACACCTCACTGACGACGGTCTCGTCAAGCCAGAATTGAGCTGACAGAATCGCTGATTTCCTGTATATCAAAAGGCTTGGCGAACACCTCCCGGACAGCAGACAGCTGTTTAATTTCTTCGCTGATATTCTCCGTTAATCCGCTCATAATGATCGTCGGCAGGTCCACTTGATCGGCATCCAATCGTTTTAAGAGATCGGCACCATCGACAACCGGCAATTTATAATCCAGTATCAGCAAATCATAAGAACTGCCATATAGATAATCAAGTGCGTCCTGTCCTGTCTCAGCTGTTGTGACATCGTAGTCCTTCTCGCTGAATACTTCTTTTAACAGCATGCGAATTCCGGGCTGATCATCAGCCACAAGTATCGTTTTGGTCATTAGCGACCCTCCTATGCAGGTATTCAAGAGAACTTGAAAAAACCCTTCTTTTTATCGAACAAAAAATTGAAACGAAAAGGGTAAAATAAGAGAATTCACATGTATTAAGCTAGTTTTAAACAAATTTTGCGAATAGGCGTTCGTTATTTCGCATGCATTCAATCAAAAAAAGCCCCGTTTACTGAAATGATGAACGGGACTTTTGTCGAATTTGACACTAGTCAGGTATTTGCTGCGCTGCTCCGACAAATCCTTGAAGCAAGGCATGTGGACGTGTCGGGCGTGATTTAAATTCCGGATGAAACTGACAGGCGACAAACCATGGATGATCAGCTAATTCGAGCACCTCAACCAGCTCCTCATGACAGCTTGTACCGGCCATCAGCAGGCCATTTGCCTGAAGACGTTCGCGGAAATCATTATTCAATGTGTAGCGGTGACGCTGCCGCTCGTACACAAGATCCTCATCCTCATACGCCTGTTTCACCTTCGTACCGCTGGTCAGCTGGAACGGATAGCTGCCCAACCGCAGCATGCTGTCCAACTCATCGGTGTTTTCCTGCTTTGTTCCCAAATCGACAACTGGATACGGCGTTGCTGGGTCAAATTCAGTCGAATGAGCGTTCTCCAGCCCAAGCACATTCCGGGCATATTCCACAGCTGCCAGCTCCATTCCGAGACATATGCCTAAAAATGGCATACGGTTTTCCCGGGCAAAACGTATGGCTTCAATCTTCCCGTCAATTCCGCGATAGCCGAATCCGCCCGGAACTAAAACGCCATCGACATCCGCCAACTCACGGTCGATTGACGTCTTGTCCTGCTTTTCCGAATCAATCCACTTGATTTGAACAGCCGTATTATGAGCAAATCCGGCATGTTTCAGTGCTTCAACCACCGATAAGTAAGCATCCGGAAGCTCCACATACTTGCCAACGAGCCCGATAACCGTTGTATCCTGCAAATGGCGGACAGTGTCGAGGAGTGTCGCCCATTCACTCATGTCGGCTTCCTGAACGTTAAGTCCCAGATGGTTACATACCAGCTGATCAAGCTGCTGTTCTTTTAACGCCATTGGCACCTGATACAAGGTATCGGCATCAAGCATCTCGATGACTGCTTCTTCAGATGTATCACAGAACAGCGCAATCTTTTCTTTCATATCCTGACTGATCGGCAGTTCAGAGCGCAGGACAATGGCGTCCGGCTGAATGCCCAATGACCGCAATTCCTTCACACTGTGCTGGGTCGGTTTTGTTTTCACTTCACCGGCTGCTTTAATATATGGGACAAGGGTGCAGTGAATATACATAACATGTTCACGCCCGATATCACTCTTAATCTGCCGTATGGCTTCAAGAAATGGCAATGACTCAATATCTCCGACCGTACCGCCGATTTCTGTAATCACCACGTCAGCCTGTGTCTTTTCGCCAGCCCGGAAAACCTGTTTCTTTATCTCGTTGGTAATGTGCGGAATGACCTGCACTGTACCGCCCTGATAATCGCCGCGGCGTTCTTTTTTGATGACACTGGAATAGACTTTACCGGTTGTAATATTACTGTATTTGTTTAAATTAATATCAATAAACCGTTCATAATGTCCCAGATCCAAATCGGTTTCCGCCCCATCCTCGGTCACAAAAACCTCGCCATGCTGGTACGGACTCATCATACCAGGATCAACGTTGATATACGGGTCAAACTTCTGGATCGTCACGTTAAGGCCTCGATTTTTCAAAAGTCTTCCGAGTGACGCAGCGGTAATGCCTTTGCCTAATGATGATACCACACCGCCTGTTACGAAAATATATTTAGTCAATGATTCATCCCTCGTCTTTCCCAAAGAATTGCTGCAGCGGCTTGCAATCGATGCTCATAGACGCAACAATGTCGCTTTCAATGAAACATCCCAAAACGGGTTACTGCAGGTACCTGATCAGTGCCTGGCTCCTGCAGCCTATCCCGCTTCACAAAATAAAAGGCGCTCCCCCCAAGTATTAAGGGGGAGCGCCGGATGCTTACGATTTTAGCGAGCCCAATAAAAATTCTACGCATTCACCATAGAAAAGTCAAGTGCTCATTGTCGATTACAGTCGCATTCACGGCACCCAACAAAACGCCTGATTTTATTTATCTTTGTCCTCACGCTTATCATCATCAGCCTCGTCTGACTCGGTGTCATCAGAGACTTCCGCTTCTGCCAATTCTTCTGGGTCATCAAAGCCATCATCTACATCGCTTTTTTCCCCGAATTCATCCTCTTCCGCAGCAGACTCATCAGCAAACTGACCTGTCAGGACTTCGACGCCATCGCCTGGTGAGTCCGGTTCACGTTCCGGTTCCTGGGATTCCTCGCGAGGGGCTGGTTCCTCCGCTTTTTCCTTTTTCTTCTGCCCTTTTTTCGATTTCTTTTTCTTCGTGGTGGCAGCCGCCACTTCATCCATCTGTTCCACTGGATACCAGCGTTTCAGACCCCATAAACCAGGGGTGGCTGTCAGAAACCGGCCATCAACGGTCAAGTCTGTATAAAACTGAGCCCGATGCTTTTCTTTCCAGTCATCCGTAAAATCTTTAAGATCGGCTACCCTATCATAAAGATCGCTAAAATCCATGGCCTTTTGCTCTTCCATCAGCCGATCATAAGCCACTTCAAGCATTGAGGTGTTATCTAGTTCTTCGCGGCTGGAATTTTGCAAGCTCACGATACCGCACTCCCTTTTTTCATAGTTTTACCGGGGACATAGGCACGTCCCGCTGCCGATCTCACCCGCGAGAATCGGCATTTATCTGTCAGGCTAAGTCTCATCTGCTATGTTTAGGACAGCTCAGCCAATCAGACTGCAGCGCCTGATTCCTTAAGTTCCTTAGCGTTAGACAGTATCTGAATCGTACCCTTCATTATAAACAAAAATGCATGCCTTATGCCAGCGGAAACCATAGAATTGGTATAAAATTATCCCTATCCGGTTATTTATAAACGGCTATCGCGGTGCCAAAACCAGTCGTCTTTAAGATTCATAAACTTTTTCGGTGACCTGTCATTGTCAGCAACGGTTACATATTGCGCCGGTACTGACCGCCTGCTTCATAGAGCGCGTTTGTAATCTGACCGAGACTCGCCACTCTTACCGTATCCATCAGCTCTGCAAAAACATTGCCGCCGGATGCTGCCGTTTCTTTCAAACGTTGCAGCGCTTCATCGGTATAAGCTGCATGAGCCTTTTCGAATTGCTGCAGTTCCTTAATCTGATGATCTTTTTCTTCCTGGGAAGCGCGGGCAAGTTCCATCGAATCGATCTGCTCACTGGATGGCGGATTCGGATTGATGAATGTGTTGACCCCGACAATCGGCAGCTCTCCAGAATGTTTTTGATGCTCATAATACATAGACTCTTCCTGAATCTTACCGCGCTGGTATTGCCGTTCCATAGCTCCGAGCACACCCCCGCGGTCATTCATGTTTTCAAATTCTTTCAGAACCGCTTCTTCCACAAGATCGGTTAGTTCTTCCAGAATAAAGGATCCCTGCAGAGCATTTTCGGTCTTGGTCAGGCCAAATTCTTTATTAATAATCATCTGAATGGCCATCGCCCGGCGGACCGACTCCTCAGTTGGTGTCGTGATCGCCTCATCATACGCATTGGTATGGAGGGAATTCGTATTATCCAATACAGCAAGCAGAGCCTGCAGCGTCGTCCGGATATCGTTAAAATCAATTTCCTGAGCATGCAGAGACCGGCCCGATGTCTGAATATGGTATTTCAGCTTCTGACTCCGTTCATCTGCCCCGTATTTGTCCCGCATCGTGATCGCCCAAATGCGGCGGGCAACGCGGCCAATCACCGTATATTCCGGATCAAGTCCATTCGAAAAGAAGAAGGACAGATTCTGCGCAAATTTATTAACATCCATGCCGCGGCTTAAATAGTACTCCACATAGGTGAAGCCATTTGCCAGTGTGAACGCGAGCTGTGTAATCGGATTGGCACCAGCTTCAGCAATATGGTAGCCAGAGATCGATACCGAATAATAATTGCGCACCTGTTTAGCCATAAAGTATTCCTGAATATCCCCCATCATGCGCAGGGCAAATTCTGTTGAAAAAATGCACGTATTCTGGCCCTGATCCTCTTTTAAAATATCTGCCTGCACCGTTCCGCGGACAACCGAAATCGTCTCATTCTTCAGCTGTTCATACTCAGCCTGGTCCGGCTCCCGGTCATTGTCTTTCTGAAATTTAACAAGCTGCTGATCAATCGCCGTGTTAAAAAACATCGCCAGAATGATTGGAGCTGGCCCGTTAATCGTCATCGAGACAGATGTTTTCGGATCCGTCAGATCGAAGCCATCATACAGCTTCTTCATATCATCAAGCGTGCATATACTGACACCACTTTCCCCGACTTTACCGTATACGTCAGGCCTTGGTGCCGGATTCTCGCCATAAAGCGTTACCGAGTCGAAAGCCGTGGACAGCCGTTTCGCGTCACTGTCCTGCGATAAATAGTGAAAGCGGCGATTGGTCCGCTCCGGTGTGCCTTCACCGGCAAATTGCCTTGTCGGATCCTCACCTTTCCGTTTAAACGGAAAAACACCTGCCGTAAATGGGAAGGAACCAGGCACATTTTCCTTCATCAGCCAGCTTAGACGGTCGCCCCAGTCCTGGTATTTGGGCAGCGCAACTTTCGGCACCTGCAGCCCGGAGATGGATTCCGTCGTTAGATCCATCGTGAATTCCTTGTTGCGAACGGTATAGGTCATCGTTTCCTGCTGGTAATTCTCTTGCAGCATATCCCAATTATCCAGCTGCTTTTTCGCCTCAGGATCCAGCTCAGCTTCATAGGACTCAATCGCCTGATCAATCGTCTCGGCTGCCGTATTGTCATCAAGCACATCCCGGGCCCCTTCAAGCTGATAGAGTTTACGGGCGATAGCACTCTGGCTCCGGGTTTTATCATGATAACCGCGTATATGACGGGCAATTTCCTGCAAATAATGGCGCCGCTCATTCGGGATGATCATATTTTGTTTCTCAGCTATCCGATGCCGTTCAAAATCAACCGCTTCTGACCAGCCATAGCTGTCGTTCAGCGTATCAATGATTGATGCAAATAGAGCATTTGTGCCGGCATCGTTAAACTGACTGGCAATCGTACCAAAGACCGGATAAAGCTTTTTATCTTCGCCGAACAGCATGTGACTGCGTTCATATTGTTTGCGCACCTGACTCAGGGAATCCTCGGACCCTTTTTGTTCATATTTGTTAATCACAATAAAGTCAGCAAAATCGATCATGTCGATTTTCTCCAGCTGTGATGGAGCCCCGAAATCGGACGTCATCACATACATGGACAAATCGGTCACATCGGTAATCGCCGCATCGCCCTGACCGATGCCGCTCGTTTCAATGATAATAAAGTCATAATCGGATGCCCTTAGTACCGCCATAACATCCTCCAGCGAGCGGGACAATTCATCCCGGGAGCTGCGTGTTGCGAGCGAGCGCATGTAGACCCGATCGGAAAAAATGGCGTTCATCCGAATCCGGTCACCCAGCAGGGCACCGCCGGTTTTCTTTTTCGTCGGGTCAATGGAAATAATCGCAATCTTTTTATCTGGCAGTTCATTGAGGAACCGGCGGACTAATTCATCCGTCAGCGAACTCTTGCCGGATCCGCCCGTGCCAGTCATCCCCAGAACGGGTGCTCCATTCGAATTCGCCTGAAGCTGGTTGAGCAGCCCGTTCACTGCAGCATCATCACCGGCATTGTTTTCAATATAAGTAATGAACCGGGAGATCGTCTGCTTATCACCGGATGCCAGTTTGTCCTGGTGCTTCTCCAAGTCAAAAAGCGGCGGCTGAAAATCGCATCCTTCGATCATGTTGTTAATCATGCCCTGCATACCCAGTTCACGGCCATCTTCAGGTGAAAAAAGCCCGGAAACGCCGTAATCCTCGAGCTCTTTAATCTCACTGGGAATGATTGTGCCGCCGCCGCCACCGTAAACCTTGATATGGCTGGCATCCAATTCATTAAGCAAATCGATCATATATTTAAAGTAATCGACATGCCCGCCCTGATACGATGAAATTGCAATTCCCTGAGCGTCTTCCTGAATCGCGGCATACACGACTTCTTGCACTGACCGGTTATGCCCGAGGTGAATTACCTCAGCTCCGCTCGACTGCAGAATCCGGCGCATAATGTTAATCGATGCATCATGTCCGTCATACAAACTCGACGCCGTCACAAACCGGACAGGATTGACCGGTCTATATACCTGATCGCTTGCCACAAGAACCCCTCCTGGTTAAATAGCTTGCTAAGCCTTTTCTTCCGATGCCGCATTAATCGACAGAGCCTGCAGCAGAAAATGCGTCTGCCGGCTGATATACGTCTCAAGCGTAAACTGTTTCTGCAGCATCCACCGTCTAAAAGCCCACATCTGGCCCTGTACAAACATGTTATTGGCTGCCAGCGCCACATCCTGATTGGACATAACCTCTGGCAGGCAGGTCGTGATCACCTTTTCCAGCATAGTGACCATATCCCGTTCTTTCTGCATGACATAGTCCTTGGTTTCCTTTTTCAGCGACTTCACTTCCTGATACATGATCAGCACCTCCTCCTGCATGTCATCCATCAGGCGGAAGTACGAATCAACCACTTGTTCCAGAGTTGCAACAGACGGATTCCACCAGTCAATGACTGATTCCAACCGTGTCTTCACTTGCTCATAGATAGCATCACACACGAGGAACAACACATCTTCCTTCGTGCGAATATATTCATAGAGCGTGCCGATGCTGAATCCCGATGCCCGCGCGATTTCACGTGTTGTTGTCCGGTGAAACCCTTTCTCTTTGAAAAGCGAAACGGCACCTTGAATCATTTGCTGACGCCGTTTTGCCACAAGTTCGGCATCCTTAATCGACGAGATGACCTGATCAGGTGCCATGCAGCTCCCTCCTTTTAAAAATGGCTGGCGTGTGATGCTGAATCTTATTTTGTCAGCATCCGGCCGATAACCAGCCGCTGAATTTCGTTTGTGCCTTCATATATTTGTGTAATTTTGGCATCGCGCATATAACGCTCAACCGGATAATCTTTCGTATAGCCATAGCCGCCGAATACCTGCACCGCTTCCGTCGTGGTACGCATGGCTGCATCACCGGCAAACAGCTTCGACATCGCTGACGCCTTGCCATAAGATTTGCCCTCAGATTCCAGCCAGGCCGCCTGATAGGTTAAGAGACGGGACGCTTCGATATCGGTCGCCATATCGGCCAGCTTGAACGAAATACCCTGATTAGCCGCAATGGGCTTTCCGAACTGTTCGCGTTCTTTAGCATAATCACTGGCTGCATCCAGCGCTCCCTGCGCAATACCGACTGCTTGAGCAGCAATCCCGTTGCGGCCGCCATCCAGCGTCGACATGGCAATTTTAAACCCTTGCCCTTCTTCACCTAACAGATTCTCTTTGGGCACACGGCAATTATCAAAGATAAGCTCCGTTGTCGGAGAAGAGCGTATGCCAAGTTTCTTTTCCTTCTTGCCAGTGGTGAAACCGTCCATCCCTTTTTCCACGATAAAGGCACTAATGCCCTTATTGCCGGCGTCGGGATCTGTCAGTGCGAACACAATATAGATATCAGCCACACCGCCATTGGTGGTCCACACTTTATTACCGTTCAGAATGTAAGCGTCACCATCTTTTTGCGCCACCGTTTTCATGCTGCCTGCGTCACTGCCGGATCCTGGTTCAGACAATGCATACGCCCCGAGTGCCTCACCGGTGGCCAGACGATATAAAAACGTCTTCTTTTGCTCTTCATTGCCGTACTTATAAATCGGCCAGCTTGCCAGTGACAGATGCGCCGACAGCGTCACACCCGTTGACGCGCACACTCTGGACAGTTCCTCAACCGCGATCACGTAACTGACAAAGTCCGCCCCGATACCGCCATATGCTTCAGGCCACGGAATGCCTGTGAGTCCGAGTTCCGCCATCTTGTCAAAAATACCGCGGTCAAACCGCTCCTCCTCATCACGTTCAGCAGCCGTCGGTTCCACATCGTTTAACGCAAAATCACGCACCATTTTCCTCAGCATTTCCTGTTCTTCGTTCAATTGAAAATCCACTATCTGCATCCTCCTTTAGACTGACTGTCATTTATTATTCCATTAAGCTTTTCGCAATAACTTTATGCTGGATTTCACTTGTGCCTTCATAGATCTCTGTCACTTTAGCATCACGGAAAAAGCGCTCGACCGGATAGTCTTCTGTGTAACCATAGCCACCGTAAAGCTGCACAGCTTCGATAGCGGCCTGCGTTGCTGTCCGCGATGCATGCAATTTGGCCATCGATACTTCCTTGTTGCCCGGACTTCCTGATTCAATCAGCGCTGCTGCCTGATAAACAAGCAGACGAGCTGCTTCCACCTCAGTAGCCATATCGGCTAATTTAAACGAGACACCCTGATGAGCAGCAATCGGTTTACCGAATTGTTCCCGTTCCTGCGTGTAGGCTGTCGCATGTTCCAGAGATGCTTCCGCAATCCCTAATGCCTGCGCCGCAATGCCAATGCGGCCCGCGTTCAAATTCGCCATCGCAACTTTAAAGCCATCTCCTTCTGCGCCGAGCATTTGACTTGCCGGCACTCGGCATTGATCGAAGTTCAGCTCAACAGTGCTGGAGCCATGCAGTCCCATCTTACGCTCTGGTTTACCGGCTGTAAGACCCGGTGTATCCTTTTCGACTATAAACGCGCTGACCCCTTTGGCGCCCTGCTCATCGCCGGTTCGGGCAAACGTAATATATGTATCGGCTTCCCCACCATTCGTGATAAACATTTTCGAGCCATTCAAAATATAGTCATCACCATCTTTTTTGGCTTTTGTCCGGAGACTCGCCGCATCAGAACCTGCACCAGGTTCCGTGAGAGCAAACGCCCCGAGAAATTCGCCTGAGGCCAGTCTGGGAAGATAATAGCGTTTTTGCGTGTCATTTCCAAACGTCAAAATCGGATTTGTACCGACTGATGTATGAACGGACAGAATCACACCCAGTGTCGCACTGACCTTCGAGAGCTCATGGATCGCAATAATATATGATGTGTAATCCATCCCGCTGCCGCCATGTTCTTCTGGTATAGGAACGCCCATCAGCCCAAGAACCCCCATTTTACGAATCAGTTCAGCAGGAAAACGGTCTTCAGCCTCCATCTGGGCCACTGCTGGTTTCACTTCCTCTTCTGCAAACTTTTTGACCATGCGGCGCATCATGATCTGTTCATCGGTCAATTGAAGATTCATGTCGTTTTCCTCCTCTGGTGCCATCCCGATTATTAAAAATCTATCAATTATTGATACTGATAAAAGCCTCTTCCAGCCTTTTTGCCGAGCCAGCCAGCATTAACATATTTTCTGAGCAGCGGACACGGCCGGTATTTGCTGTCACCGAAACCATCCTGCAGCACTTCCATGATGAAAAGACACGTATCCAGTCCGATAAAATCGGCCAAGGTTAGCGGCCCCATCGGATGATTCATGCCCAGCTTCATAACCGTATCAATATCCTCCACCGACGCCGTCCCTTCCTGCAAAGTGAAAACAGCTTCGTTGATCATCGGCATCAAAATTCGATTGGCGGCAAAACCCGGAGAATCATTGACCTCCACAGCTGTTTTGGAAAGACTGTACGCCATAGCCGCCACCTGTTTATACGTTTCATCATTTGTTTCGAGCCCGCGTATCACTTCGACAAGCGGCATGACTGGAACCGGATTCATATAATGCATGCCGATTACTTGCCCCGGCCTATTCGTCGCTGCTGCCAGCTCCGTGATAGGAACGGAAGAAGTGTTGGAGGCCAGAATAGCGTGTTCCGGTGCATAAGCATCCAATTTACTGAATATACCCGTTTTGACATCACGGTTTTCCACAATCGCCTCAATCGCTATATCACACTGCCGCGCATTCTCCAGAGCAGCTGCTGGCTGCAGACGGGCCAGGGCATCCTGCTTAGCTTGTTCGCTGATCCGGTCTTTGGAAACGGAACGCTCCAGGCGTTTTTCAATATTCGCGATCCCCTGATTTAACGCCTCTTCTTTGGCGTCATGAAGGAGCACATTGTAGCCGGACTGGGCGCAGACCTGCGCAATACCTGCACCCATCTGGCCTGCTCCAATCACCATCACGTTTTGAATTGTCATGTTAACTGCCTCCCTCTGCTTCATATCTCAAGCTCTACAATGTTTCATTTATCCGGTTTAGACTTCGTTTAGACAAAATCAGGCTGGTTACGATTTTGGTACTTCCACAAGCACGGCATCACCCTGACCACCGCCGCTGCATATGGCTGCGATTCCCATTCCGCCGCCGCGGCGCCTCAGCTCATGGACAAGCGTCAAAAGGATGCGGGCACCACTTGCGCCAATCGGATGACCTAAGGCCACAGCCCCGCCGTTCACATTGATTTTGTCCGGGTCAATCTCAGCAATCTGACTGCTGGCCAGTGACACGGCCGCAAAGGCTTCATTAATCTCAACCAGATCAATATCCTTTTGCTGGTACCCTGTTTTCTCCAGCAGTTTATTAATCACGAGACCCGGTGTTGTCGGAAAGTCTTTCGCTTCCACGGCAACTTCCGCATGACCATGAATGGTGGCGAGCGGGGTCTTGCCCAGCTTTTCCGCTGTCTCGTCAGCCATCACAACAAAAGCACCTGCCCCGTCATTTACCCCGGGAGCGTTGCCGGCTGTAATCGTCCCGTCGCGGTCAAACGCCGGCGGCAGCTTACCCAATGCTTCAGCACTTGTATCCCGGCGCGGCGCTTCATCTGTATCGACCTGGACAGGATCACCTTTCCGCTGCGGCACTTCCACCGGCACAATCTCATCAGTGAATTTGCCTTCATCTATAGCCTTAATTGCACGCTGATGACTCCGGTACGACCAGTCATCCTGCGCCTCTCGTGTCAGACCGTATTCCTGAGCCGTGCTGTTGCCATAGCTACCCATATGGACATCACCAAAGGCACACATCAGCCCGTCATTCATCATCATATCAACGACTTGTTTATCACCCATGCGAAGTCCCCAGCGTGCGCCGGGCAACATATACGGTGCGTTGCTCATGCTTTCCATACCGCCGGCGACCAGAATATTTTCATCACCTGCACGGATCAGCTGATCAGCAAGCGTGACACTGCGAAGGCCGGAAGCACAGACTTTGTTGATCGTCTCCGTCTTCACATCCCAGGGAACATCGCCTGCCCGTGCTGCCTGGCGTGAGGGGAGCTGTCCCTGGCCGCCCTGCAGGACACTTCCCATAATGACTTCATCAATTTTTTCCGCCTCCACGCCTGCACGTTTCAGCGCTTCCCTGATGACAATCCCTCCCAGCTGTGAAGCTTGAAGGGGCTTTAAAGCACCGCCAAATTTGCCAAATGGTGTCCGCGCTCCGGAGACCAGAACTGACTTGCGCATAATTTAATCATCCTTTCTTTTCATAGATTGCTGGTTTAAGTGAATTATCACGATAACCGCGCCGCCGCTTTTTGAAACTGACCTTCTCACCGTCTATTGAACGCTCGCTCAATTCACTGGTAAAAGACAGAGGGGAAGCTTTTCCGCACCCCTCGTCAAATAAACATTTAAATCTTTTCTGTATCTATGCCGGCTGTTCTTGATCCTCTGTCAAAACGGACAAAGCAAGAATTTCCGCCACATCCATCGTGCTGATATCTTCTTCAACTTCTTTGGCTTTTGTGCCATCACTCATCATCGTCAGACAGAACGGACACGCACTGGAAATCATAGTTGATTCTGTCTCCATCGCCTGCTCTGTCCGGGCGACGTTGATCTGATTGCCAGTCGTGTCTTCTGCCCACATCAGACCGCCGCCGGCCCCGCAGCACATGCCGCTTTCACGGTTGCGTTTCATTTCCACCAGATCAATACCCGGTATGGCTTTCAGAATCTCTCTAGGCGGATCATAGACACCATTATAACGGCCCAGATAGCAGGAATCATGATAGGTGAGTCGCTGATTAATCTCCCGCTCTGGCTGCAGTTTGCCGTTCATAAGTAAGTCATACAGAATCTGCGTATGGTGATAGACTTCCGCTTCAAAACCGAAATCCGGATATTCATTCTTGAAAAGATTGTAGGCGTGCGGATCAATCGTTACAATCTTCGTGACACCATTTTTCTCAAATTCTTTAATATTTTTCTCCGCAATCTCCTGGAATAAATATTCATTACCGATCCGGCGGGCGGTATCACCTGAATTTTGCTCCTTATTGCCGAGAATCGCAAAGTTGATGCCTGCGCGATTCATTAATTTAGCAAATGCAAGAGCAATTTTCTGACTGCGGCTGTCAAATGAACCCATTGAACTGACCCAGAACAGATACTCAAAATCTTTCCCTTCTTTGTTCAGTTCTTTAATGGTTGGGACATAAGCATCCTCATCCTGATCACGCCACTTGATGCGGTCTTTTTTCGACAGCCCCCATGGGTTGCCCTGACGCTCAATATTCATAACAGCACGCTGAGCGCCCTGATTCATTTTGCCTTCAGTCATCACCAAATAGCGGCGCATATCTATAATTGTTGAGACATGCTCATTCATGACCGGGCAGGCATCCTCACAGGCACGGCACGTTGTACATCCTGACAGCTCTTCCTCGGTTATGACATCACCAATCAGACTGATATCAGCCATACCTGGCGTTGTCTCATTCGCCTCCGCAGCGCCACCGGAAAACGCATAACCCGGGACCCATGGTGACGTCCCTGTAACAGCAGCGCCTTTTGCCGTTAAATGATCGCGCGCCTTGACCATTATATCCATCGGTGACAGCATTTTGCCGGTCCCGGATGCTGGACAGACGTCCGTGCAGCGTCCGCATTCGGTACAGGCATAAAAGTCAATCAGCTGATGCTGATCAAAATCCTCGACCTTGCCGGCACCAAAGGAGATTTCTTCTTCATTGGCTTCCTCATCAATATCAAAGTTAATCGGTTTAAGCTTGCCCGGCACGCGCTTGCTCAAAAATACATTAATCGGAGCAGCAATTAAATGCGCATGCTTGGACTGCGGTACATAAACTAAAAAGGCTAATATCGTAACGGTATGGATCCACCAGAAAACATAAAACAAAGCAGTTGCGGCAGTCGGTGCCAGCCAGCTAAACAGAAAGGCTATACCGCTTGCGACGGGTTCTGACCATGTGAGCGCCTCACCGGACCAGAGCATCATCATCCCGTTGCCAAACAGCATTGAGATCATCAGTGTGCCAATAAACACCAGAACCAGTCCTGCTTTAAAACTGCGCTTCAGACGGACCAGTTTTTCCATATAGCGCCGGTAAAACGCCCAGCCAACTGCAACCAGAATCATTAATGTTACAAGTTCCTGAAAGAATGTAAAAGCAGGGTAAACAGGCCCGAACGGCAAGTGATTCCCCGGCGCCAATCCTCTGATAAACATATCGATCGCACCAAATTGCACCAGAATAAAGCCATAGAACATCATAACGTGGATTGAACCGGACTTCTTGTCCTTTAGCAATTTGGACTGTCCAAAGACTATCTTCCCAACACGCCGGAACCGTTCTTTAAAGGCCCGGTCAAACTCAGACTTTTGACCAAGCTTTATGTAGGAAACCCTTGTTGCGACTGCCTTGGCGAACAGATACACCCCATATACGACAATAGCAACGAAAGCCACCCAATTAATCAACAGCAATGTGTTCATCTCTCGCTCCCCCTTTTGTCAAGTATAACGTAAAATGTTAGCGATTGCATTATTTTGAAAATAAAAAATGGCTGTCGCATCATTCTCAAGTTATACCTCTCACTATAGACGATGAATGATCATTCAGTCAACAGATTAACAGAAAATTAACGCATATAATCCTTTAATGACCGGTACCGTCGCGTCTTTTTTCATAAAAAAGTCTTCTCTTCGCAGACAATAAAATATTTAAAAGACGAAACGGTTGTAAAAAGTGTTTGACAGTCCTTTCGTCTTATTTTATATTGTTTATGTAAAATAAGTTTTACATCACTTTAAATTTGAAGGTGTTGTGTATATGCGAAATAGAGTAAAAGAATATCGAGAAAAGGAAGGTATTTCTCAGGGGGAGTTAGCTGATTTATGTAATGTAAGCAGGCAAACTATTAATGCGATTGAAAATAATAAATATGACCCAAGTTTACAGTTAGCATTTAATCTTGCGAAGAATTTAGGTGTTAAAGTTGATAATTTATTTTTGAACGGAGAGGAGATTTAAAATGAGGACCCGAAAAATAGGTGCAATTATAACTGGAGTTGCTACTCTAATCGTGATAGGCTATTCAATTTTTAAAATTATTACTGGGAAAGAAGTTGGATTCAATGAAGTTATAGTAATTGGGACGTTATTAATGATGTTTTTCTCTGCAATTACATGGGGAAATAAGGAAGAAAAAGACGGAATTTTACAGGAAGAAGAGCTTGGACAAAGAATTATGGAAAAAAGCTCGAAAATCAGTTATTTTATTCTATTATTCTTTATTTTAGTAGGAGTGGCTGCTGACAAATTAATAAACGGTACAATTAATGTCTTCTTATTAGGGATATTAGGTTTAGCGATGGTAATATTACCTTTTGTTGAATTTTTGGTCGCTAAAAAGTATCAGTAAATAAATATGAAACAATGACCAGGGCTATGGAAGAGGATACTTTTTAACCCTCGTTCCATACTATTTTCCGATTATCCAAAAAACTTACAGAAGCATCACACTCCTGTAAGTTCCAGTCCTACATTTTGTCCGGCGCGCTGATCCCGATCAGACTCAATCCATTGCTGATGGTCACACGAACAGCCTTCATCAGAGCAATTCGCGCTTTCGTCAATTCCGGATTGGCTGAATCGAGAACCTTTTCCGCATTGTAAAAACTGTGCAGCAAGGATGCCAGGTCAAACACATATTGGGTGACTTTATGCGGCACCTGTTTTTCCGCAGCATCAGCGATTGTCTTTGGAAATTCACCCAGTTTTTTCAGCAGATCGGTCTCTTTTTCCGATGTCAGCAGCTCCGCATCAAAATCACCGTCTCCCAGCAATGATTTTGACTCAGCCTGTTCCAGCATCGTACAGATCCGGGCATGGGCGTACTGAACATAAAAAATTGGGTTGTCATTCGACTGTGAACGGGCGAGATCCAGATCAAAGTCAAACTGTGTATCGTTTGAACGCATGACAAAGAAATAGCGCGTTGCATCGACACCAACCTCGTCCATTAAATCTCTTAAGGCGACAGCATTGCCGGTCCGCTTGCTCATACGGACTTTTTCGCCGTTCTCATACAGATTCACGGTCTGAATGATTTTAACAGCCAGTTTGTCTCCGGGATAGCCCAGCGCCTGAATGGCTGCGCGCATCCGGGCTATATAACCATGATGGTCAGATCCCCACACATTAATGAGCTGATTGTAGCCGCGTTCTAATTTATCCTTATGATAGGCGATATCCGGTGCCAGGTACGTATAGTTGCCATCCTGTTTAATCAGCACACGGTCCTTGTCATCCTCGAAGTCTGTTGAACGGAACCATGTTGCGCCGTCCTGCTCATAAACATAACCGCCATCCCGCAACGTCTGGATAGCCTCTTCCACCCGGTTATGATCATAGAGCGACTGCTCGGAAAACCAGTTATCAAAATGGACGTGAAAATCAGCGAGATCCTGCTTCAGATTGCCGAGTTCATGCTCAAGACCGTAATCTCTGAAAAAAGCCAGACGTTCATCTCTGTCAGCATTCACCCATTGGTCTCCCTGATCTTCAGCGAGGCGCTTGCCGATCCGGATAATATCTGCACCGCGGTAGCCATCTTCAGGCATTTCGGCTTCAAACCCGAGCGCCTCAAGGTAGCGCGTCTCCACTGACTGGGCGAGCTTGTCAATCTGCCGGCCGGCATCATTTATGTAATACTCCCGGTCCACATCATAGCCGGCAGCCGCCAGGACATTGCAGAAAACATCGCCATAGGCGGCTCCGCGCGCATGGCCAAGATGCAGATCACCCGTCGGATTAACGGACACAAATTCCACTTGGACACGTTCCCCCTGACCGGTAGTGGTCTGACCGTATGTCTCGCCTGCTTCCAGGATGGCCGGAATTAAATTGCCTAAAAAATCCTGTTTCATAAAAAAGTTAATAAATCCCGGCCCGGCAATTTCCACTTTATCCACACGCGCTGCTGTCTCATCCAATTCCTGGACAATATCCTCTGCAATCTGACGCGGCGGCTTTTTCGCAATCCGGGCGAGCTTCATAGCCATATTTGCAGCAAAGTCACCGTGCGCCTTATCTTTAGGTCTTTCGAGTTCCACATCCGGCAGTTCATTTTCACCAGCCAGATCCGCATTCAAAACGGCGGCTCTGATCTGCTGTTTTAATAGCTCTTCTGTCTGTGATAACGTATTGTTCATGAAACATCCTCCTCAGGCTGAATCGTCAGGATCAGCTGATGGTGGCGTTCATCCGCTCCATTCAGCTTTAATTTGTAAGACATGACCAGCTTGCCATTCTCGTCATCCGTCAGGCGCTGATAGCTGATCGACCGGGTAAAGGTCTCCATATGAATATGACCGTACGGATGCTGGTACACATTTTCCGTTAAGGCCTGCTTACGGAACTGCTGATACATCGATACCGGTCCTGTTCGTTTCACGCTCACTTTATCATAGCTGAGTGTCAGCATATTTTTCACCGTCAGGCCATCCTCGGTCGTTTCCTCGTAAGTCAGCACATCCATCGTCTGATTCGGGTAAAAGTAGCCTGTTGCCTTCACGGTATTTTCGTCGCGGTCACTGTTATCCGTTATGACTGTCGAGAGCTCAACAGCCACTTGTTGTTTCATTGCCATTTAATCGCTCCTGCATGGTATGATTCCCTATTATAGCGATAAACCCGCCTGCATTGCAATGAAGGAATATGCGAGCTCTCATCCCGCTAAACGTTCAGATACTGTCCGGTAATCCTATGACAGGTTTAATTTCCTGTATTTTTCCCCATAATGCCACTAGATACGCGTTTACCAAACAAACGTGACCAACTGTCATAAGACTTACACGAACGGGGCTGCCACTTATGAAAACGCTTTTTCATAAACTTAAGAAAAAACACCGGCTGTTCTACTTGCTTCCAATTGGTTTTTTGGCGCTGGGGGTGATGTTTCTTGCGAGCGTCTATGCTGTCAGTTTTCTCATGGGAGCGCCGAAACTCGCCAATGAACAAAATACGGTCTATTACAGTCTTGACGATACCGTTATTGGCGAAGAAACTGGTTCGGAAAACCGGCACTGGGTGGCACTTGATCAGATGTCCCCCCATCTGATTGAAGCCACACTCGCTGTTGAAGATCAGCATTTTTACGATCATCATGGTTTTGATTTTAAACGCATTGCCAGTGCTATCATGACTGATCTGAAAAATTTATCGCTTGAGGAAGGTGCCAGTACACTGACCCAGCAATATGCCCGAAATTTATTTCTATCGCACCAAAAAACGTGGTGGCGAAAAGTAAAAGAGGCGTTTTATACGATCCGGCTGGAAATGTTTTATACGAAGGATGAACTGCTGGAAGGGTATTTAAACACCATTTACTACGGGCACGGTGCTTACGGGGCCGAGGCAGCCAGTCAGCACATTTTTAACAAATCGGCGAGTGATTTGACCGTGGCAGAATCAGCCATGATGGCCGGGATTCCTAAAGGACCTGCCTACTACTCACCCTTTAACAACCGGCAAAATGCCAAAGACCGTCAGGAGCACATCCTGGATTCAATGCTTGCGCAGGGAAACATTACAGAACAAGAACAGTCTCAGGCTGCACGCGAAAATCTTGCCTTTACCGAACCCGGCGAACGCGAAACCGTATCAGCTGCGCCTTATTTTCAGGATACCGCTCTGAATGAAGCTGCTGAAATTCTCGATATGGATCCTGAAGACGTACGCTCCAGCGGCCTGGCAATCCATACAACCCTTGACACCCGGCTCCAGTCACAGCTGAAACAAAGCAGTCAGCAGGAGATCCAGCCAGGAAGTGATATCGAAATCGGCGCCATGACCATCAATCCCGATACAGGCGGGATTCGCGCTTTAATCGGCGGCCGGAATTATACGAAGAGCCCCTTCAACCGGGCCACCCATGCTAAGCGAATGGCCGGATCTGCTTTTAAACCGTTTCTCTATTACGCTGCACTCAATCACGGCTATACCCCGTCAACCACGCTGATGAGCAAACCAACGTCCTTCAAGCTGGAAAATGGCGAGGTTTATCAGCCCAGTAATTATAACGGCTATTACGCCGATGAACCCATCCCGCTTGCCCAGGCGCTGGCGCTGTCGGATAATGTTTATGCTGTTAAGACTAACTTGTATCTGGGTACAGACCAGCTTGTGAAAACAGCCCGCCAGTTCGGCATCAGCGGCAAATTGCGTGAGGTGCCTTCCCTCGCCCTTGGCACAGCAGCCGTCACTGTGGACGACATGGTGACGGGTTATGGCATGCTCGCAAACGGCGGACATGAGCTTGAAAGTCATGCTATCCGAAAAATTGTCGATCGGGACGGCCGCACCATCTACAAACGCGAAGACGGCAAACAGGATCCTGTGCTCGATCCGCAGACGACCTTTGTGCTGACACAGCTGATGACCGGCATGTTCGACCGCTCACTTGACGGGTATATGTCTGTCACCGGATCTTCCATTGCCGATCGTCTCAGCCGGACTTATGCCGGCAAATCCGGCACAACCGAATCAGACAGCTGGATGCTTGGCTACAGTCCATCTCTCGTCACGGGCATCTGGATAGGGTACGATGATAACCGGGCCATCACCCGAACAGCTGAAAATGCGTATGCCAAAGAGATTTGGGCATCGTTTATGGAAGAAGCGCACACAGGAGACACTGCAGAAGCATTTGCTAAGCCGGAGGACGTTGTCGGGATCGCGATTGACCCGGAAACCGGCAAGCGCACAACGCCTTATTGTGACACAAGCCGCACCATGTATTTTAAAGCAGGAAACGCGCCGGAAGAATACTGCCAAATCCACATGCCTGATGATCAGAAACAGCATAACGGAGATGCTGCAGAAGATACGGATGAACCAGGGTTATGGAAACGCCTATGGGACCGGCTGTTTTAAGCGCTCTAAAAAGGGCTGATCCATCTTATCGGGATCAGCCCTTTTTAAGTCCTAGTAATACATGTATCGTCCATGTATCCATATTTTACAAATACGCCGCATGGAGCACAAGGCATTCCATTATTGTTCAAAAATAAGTCATAAAATGTTCACAAAATAACACCGTAAAAAAAAGCTCGCCGGATTATTCCGACAGAGCATTTTTTAATTCATCAGAGGAATTTTTCCACATGTCGCCGCCTTCAAAATCAGCCAAAAAATCCTTCAGCAGCTTTTTGGAATGCTCATCCATATTGTCAATGGAAATTTTTCCTTTCAATGAATCCTCCATATGTTTAACATGTTCTGGCATCGACTTGTACGCACGCTTAATCGAGCGATCCACAATTAAATGACTGGAACCGACACCAGCAAAATAGGCCCCGTTTTCACCATTATCAGTGGTAACCCAGACAATCCAGTATAACTTGCCATTCTCAACAGCCTCAGGGTCACTCTGGAATTTAACACGGCGCTCCACGGCACTGCGCGCATGCATAGCCTCCATATCGACATAGGCTTTATCCTCATTCGGGTCTACAATCACTGAGGACATATTCTCCAGACTGATGGAACCGATGCCGTAACCTTCGTGTCCATCATTCGGATCGTCTTTTATAATCGTAAACTGATTGTTCTTATTCTGGTCGGACGATTGATCTGACATGGCAAGAACCCTCCTGTTAAATGTTGGTTCACATGTCAGCATATCATGTGAACACCTTTCGGCCAAAGCTTATTGCAGCGGCCTGATCTCACGGATAAAGCGGAATGCTTCATTAATTTCGTCATTCGTGTAGTTTTGTTTGGGTTTAACAGCATGCACTTTGCCCGCGACCTCATCCGCCGGCAGCCCTTCAAAATAAAGGATTGTGGAGACAAGCTCCAAAAACCGCGAACTTTGCTGTTTCAACTGAGCAATAGGCTCAGCCATATCCGGCATCGACGCCGGAAACTGCTGCAAAAAGGCTTCACCGTCTTCGGTCATTTCATAATGATATTGAACATAGCTGCTTTTCGTCTGCTTTTCCTCCGTAATAAATCCAAGATTGCATAATTCCTCAACTCTGAGGGAAAGCTCCTCCGAATAAGGGCCATAAAAGTGAAATTGATATTTTTCCTGAAACGGCACATCACATTTTTGCAGGATATAGATCATTTTCTGCAGTTTCTTTCGGCCGGTGACCGCACTGGCCGCCGCAAAAAATTGCATCAATCTGGCATGATCAGTCAGCATGGTTCCTCGCTCCTTTCCATGGCTCATCAAGGTGTAAAAGTTCCATAATTCGCTGTTTGACCGGACCATCGTCAAGGGAGCGCAAATCATCTTCCGGAAAATACAGCTTATGATCGGTCCGTTTTTTCCCGGAAATCGCATCAACAATATCCGACTGCCGCGACAGTTCTCTCAAACTGCCATCCGACATCAGCAGATTAATCGGCAGACGCTCTTCCTCTTCACCCGGACGGTAAAAGTCATACGGCAGGTCCGAAGAGGAATCAACCACAAGGTAATAATCAGGATCAATACCCGTCTCCTGAAACAGTCTGTACAATTCCTGATAATCCTTCATTTGCTGGTTCGGATTAAATTCAATGTATTTAAACAGCCGCCGGTTCATAAACCGTTCGCACAGATCGCGCAGTACCGCATCGTCTTCTTCCTGCCACAAATGAAAGTAATAAAACACAACGGCTTCATCAAGCTTTAAATAATCGTCCAACGTCGGACGTTCATTAAAAAACGCGACAAAATGAAATGGCTCGAGTTTAAATGTATACTGGTTCTCATACAAATACTTGGCGCGGTGAAGAATCTTGGACAAAATGACTTCCGCACTTCTCGTGACCGGGTGAAAATAAACTTGCCAGTACATCTGATAGCGGCTCATGATGTAGTCCTCCACCGCATGCATGCCCGTGTATTTGATCACTGCCTGATCCTCTCTCGGGCGCATCACGCGCAGAATCCGCTCCATATCGAAGTGACCATAGCTTACGCCCGTAAAATAAGCATCACGCTGCAAATAATCCATCCGGTCAGCATCGATCTGACTGGAAATCAGGCTGACAACCAGCTGATCTTCATACGTCTTGTCAATCACATCCGCAACCTTCTGCGCAAAACCTGGCTCAGCCTGTTCAAGAATGGTGTGCACCTGTGTATCACCGCGAATAATTTGCTGGGTAAAATATTCGTGATCCAGTTTAAAAACTTTCTCAAACGAGTGCGAAAACGGCCCGTGCCCCAAATCATGCAGAAGAGCTGCACAGAGACAGAGCAGACGCTCCCCATTATCCCAGTGCTCGCGGTCTGTGAAATTGCCGATAATACGCCGGACAATCTCATAAACGCCAAGTGAATGGCTGAACCGGCTGTGCTCAGCACCATGGAACGTTAAGTAAGACGTTCCCAGCTGCTTAATGCGCCGCAGCCGCTGAAATTCCGGTGTGGCAATCAGATCCCAGATCACGCGGTCCTGGACATGCACATACCGGTGCACCGGATCTTTAAATACTTTTTCTTCATGTAATTGCTCGTCTTTATACGGCATTCATTCCACCCGTTCCTGCTCGACAATGTTATAATCTATTATATATGAGTTATGCTAGAGATAAAAGACTTAAGTAAAGGTGACATTTATGAAAAATTGGCGGGATGTGGTCACACACAGTCAGTTTCGCCTCTTCGACCACACAGAAAAAAATTATTTCCATGATATAGCGTATACCGCACTGACCTCATTTGCTGTCGATGATGCCCTGGCATTGTTTCCCGGAAGCAAAGAAAAGGTGCCGGCCCTCCGGCTTTGGGTGCATCCGGATACAATCGTTCTCGGCATTACCGATACAAAACTGCCTTATCTGGAAAAAGGCATTCATCTGCTGCATAAGCGCGGGTATCCGGCTGTCGTTCGTAATTCCGGCGGCCTGGCTGTGGCACTGGACGCCGGTGTTCTGAACATATCACTCGTCCTACCGGATGTCCGGCACATCTCCATCTATGACTGCTATGAAGCCATGGTAAGCTTCATCCGTTATGTACTGGCTGATTTAACGGACGAGATCGAAGCTTATGAAATTGCCCGTTCCTATTGCCCCGGCGATTATGATCTGAGTATTAACGGACGGAAATTCGCCGGTATTTCCCAGCGCCGAGTCAAAAATGGCGCGTCGGTCCAGATTTATCTGGATGTAGAAGGCAGCAGTCAGGAACGCGCGAAGCTTGTGCGGGATTTTTATGACGCGGCAGGAAAAGACGAAGCAACACGTTTTACCTACCCGGATATCGATCCTTCCGTGATGGCCTCATTGTCGCAGCTGCTCGGCAGGGATTTGCGCGTCGGCGACATTAAACGGCGCGTCCTGCATGTGTTAGACGAAGTGAGCGAACAGGTTGTAACAGATGATATTTCCGAAGAGGAGCTCACGCAGTTTGAGAAGCGGTATAAACAAATGATGAAGCGAAACGAAGACGTAGCGGCGATGCAGTGAGCCGCACTGATCCTTTGACTGAGCCGGATTGCTTCACCTCGCGCGATTCGGTGCTATGCTCGCGCGATATTTGCTGCTGCTCGCGCGATTTTCACCGCACCATGATCAATTCGATCCCCATTTAAAAGAGGCTGGGATAAAAGTACGAACCACTTGCGTGACTGAACCGCTCCGGAGAAAGACATCTTCTCCGCGGGCGGCTGGTGAGCCTCCGAAGCGCTGGCGCGCTCCGGGGTCTCACCTATCCTTTGCTCCCGCAGGAGTCTCCGTCTTTTCCTCCGCTGAATCGGAGCATCGTTCGACGCTTGAGGTATTCGCTTTCGTTTTGTCCCAGCCGCTCACCTTATTCATGCCTGGGCAGCCGTGATTAAAGCCAAATTGTAGACATCTTCGGCGCTGCAGCCGCGGGACAGATCATTAACGGGTTGATTCAGCCCCTGCAGAATCGGACCGACGGCATCGAATTCCCCAAGACGCTGCGCAATCTTGTAACCGATATTGCCGGCTTCGAGACTCGGAAAAACAAAGACATTGGCATCACCTTTGATCGTTGCATCAGGTGCTTTTTTGGAAGCCACACTCGGAACAAACGCGGCATCAAACTGGAATTCACCATCGATTACGAGCTCGGGGTCCTTAGCCTTAGCTGCCTCAAGTGCATCGACGACTTTTTCTGTTTCTTCGGATTGGGCAGAGCCTTTCGTAGAAAAGCTGAGCATAGCAACCCTTGGGTCAATTCCGAACAATTCGCCGGTCTTCGCACTTTCTACAGCAATTTCTGCTAAGTCCTGGCTGTCAAGACTTGTGTTAATCGCACAGTCGGCAAATACATATTTTTCATTCTGGCGCACCATGATAAATGCACCGGATGTCTTGTTCACGCCTGGTTTTGTTTTGATGATCTGCAGTGCTGGTCTGACCGTTTCAGCTGTCGAATGAACCGCACCGCTGACAAGGCCATCTGCTTTATTCAAATAAACGAGCATGGTACCGAAATAATTCGCGTCCAAAAGCATCTCCCGCGCTTCAGTATCGGTTACCTTACCCTTGCGGCGCTCGACAAACGCCTTAACCATCTCGTCAAATGCGGCATACGCACGCGGATTGATGATGCGGCATACAGACACATCGACATCAGCCGCCTGGGCCTTTTGCTGAATGGCCTGTTCGTCACCAAGCAAAACCGGTGTCACGATATTGGCAGCAGCGAGCTGGCTGGCGGCTGTCAGAATCCGTTCATCCTCACCCTCAGGAAAGACGATCGTTCGATCAGCATTCGTTAACTGGTCCGTTATCTGGTCAAAAAGCTGACTCATCTTACAACACCTCCATTTGCGATATTAAGTGACAAAGCGTGATCTGTAACTAGCTGTCACGTGATCGTCATCCATTATTGACAGAAGGATGACAAGCCTATCACGCCATGTTTATTACAGTCCAAATATGGTATAGTTAGCATATATCCAGACAGCCGGCTGCACGTCTTATCGTTGCTTGAACTTTGCGGCAGCTCGGCTGCACAAAGATTGAATCCCCTGCTATTTTAGCACAAAAAGGAGAGATTGTTTATGGCAGCTGAAGCAGTTACAACAATTGACGGCTGGTATGCACTTCACGACATGCGGACAATTGACTGGACGTCCTGGAAAAAGGCTTCTGCTGACGAGCGCCAGGAAGCTATCAATGAATTCAAAAGTCTGCTGACAAAATGGGAAGAAACAGAAGCTGCGGAAAAAGGCAGCCACGTGCTCTACCAGGTCGTTGGCCAAAAAGCGGACTTGATGTTCATGTTTCTGCGCCCAACAATGAATGAACTCACTGATCTTGAAACAGCGTTCAACAAATCTAAATTTGCTGAGTTCCTGCTCCCGGCCTATTCATACGTGTCCGTTATCGAAATGTCACAGTACAGCGGGACGAACTCACCTGAAGATCCCAAAGTACGGGAACGGCTCTATCCCATTTTGCCGAAATGGGAGCACATGTGCTTCTATCCGATGAATAAACGTCGATCAGGCAATGAAAACTGGTACGCGCTTGACTTCAAAGAGCGTGCACGACTGATGTATGAGCATTCGAAAACCGGTCGGCAGTATGCAGGTGTGATCAAACAGTTCATTACCGGTTCCATCGGATTCGATGACTGGGAGTGGGGCGTCACCCTGTTCGCTCATGACGCACTGCAGCTGAAAAAACTCGTTTATCAAATGCGCTTCGATGACGTAACCGCCCTTTATGGTGAATTCGGTGAATTTTTCGTCGGCAATCGTTTAACAAAAGATGCGATTGATACTTATTTAAGTGTTTAAAAAACCTGAATGTACCTTGTACGAGACCGGTGATAAGCTGGTCTCTTTTTTTGCTCAGAACTCCTCTTAGGATGCTGAACGCACGTCAGCCTACTTTTTCTGCACTTCTGTCATCATTTATGTCTGCCCCTCATATATATAGTTAGCGGAGCCGAACAAAAGCTGAAAGAAGTGGAGGGTTAGTTACTAAAACATTTGAAGTGCAGCAAACGCTTAAGGGTGATTCATTTAAAATAGAGGAGGTTTTTTGATGAGTGAGAAAGATAATAACAACAAGTATCAGACATCACAGTCCCATCAGACCTATCCGTCCAGCTCGAAGTCAACGCAGCCGGCACAGCCGAACTATTCCGCTCATTACCAGCAGCAAGCGCAGCAACCGCAATACCAGCAGCATTCTAAATATCAGCAGCATTCTAAATATCAGCAGCAGACGCCATCATACCAGCAATACCCGCAACACCAGCAACAAATGCCATCGTATCCGCAATATCCGCAGCAGATGACACCGTGCCAGCAATATCCTCAGTATCCGCAGCAAATGATGCCATACCAGCAGTATCCGCAATATCAGCAACAAATGCCGCAGTACCAGCAGTATTCTCAGTATCAGCAGCAAATGCCGCAGTACCAACAACAGATGCCTCAATATCAGCAGCAAATGCCGCAGTATCAGCAGTATTCTCAGTACCAGCAGCAAATGCCGCAGTACCAACAACAGATGCCTCAATATCAGCAGCAAATGCCGCAGTACCAACAACAGATGCCTCAATACCAGCAGCAATACCCACAGCAGCAGCAAACACCGGTGAGCCCGCCGCAGCAAAGTCAGGGTAATCAGATGCCAATGGAACAATCATACATCGAAAATATTTTACGTATGAACTATGGAAAAACAGCAACCGTATATATGACATTTGAAAACAATGAGGAATGGAACGCTAAAGTGTTCCGCGGACAGATTGAAGCGGCAGGACGTGACCATATCATTCTAAGTGACCAGGATACAGGGAAACGCTACTTACTGCTTATGGTCTATCTTGATTATGTCACATTTGATGAAGTGCTGAATTACCAATATCCTTACAGCAACCTTTCGCAAATGACGCCAGGCACCGCTAGGGAAACGTAACGAACGTATAGCAGCCGCGCCGGACTCAGCATGACGCCATAGAGCATAAGTCATTATAGCCGGTCTGGCGGTGATGGCCTGACATCAGGTGAAGCGCCCGCAGCTGAACGGGCGCTTTTAGATTTTGACCCGTAAAGGGGAATCAGTATGCGAAATCCATATGAAAATGACAGACGCATGGAAATGATAAGCTTGGCCCTTGCTGGGATCATTGGTCCCATTGCTATTTTCAAGGGCTACCCTGTTATGATCCTGTTCTGTTTATTTTTGCTGGCATTCAGCATCCTGAGTGAAGGCCTCTTCTACCTCCATATCAATAAAACCCCTGAAGGCATCAAACAATTCATTAAAGCCGGAGTGCTCGTGCTGCTGATAACGGCACTTTTCTTCCGGCTGTAAACATATCAACAATGGGGTGCCACTTCACCCTTTATAAATACTTCACGACCGCATACCCAAGCAGTGCCCAGGCGGCCAAAAAGGCGACACCGCCAATTGGTGTAACCATCGCAAACGTTTTGACCCCGGTGGTGGAATAAAGGTACAGGCTGCCGGAAAATAGAATGATACCTATTAAAAACAGCCAGCCAGCCCATAATAAGCCCATGCTTTGAATCTTAGCGAAAACGAGCCCTGTAACAAGCAGCGCCATCGTGTGAAACATTTGATAGTTTACCGCTTTTTCCCAAGTCGCCAGGGCCTTTTCCGATAAACGCCCTTCCAGCCCATGGGCGCCAAATGCACCGAGTGCCACAGCTATAAAGCCATTAATAGCACCAATAACAAGGAATAATTTCATCTTAACTCTCCTTTCGCGTCCGTTTTCATTTAAAAATCAAATAGAGAATCGCCATTCGCACCATCATGATCGTCGGGGGCAGTGGTACGCTGGGACTTGGATTCAGAGGATTGATTGCCCATCATCGCTTTCACCTCTGCCGTGTTCACATCGCGGCTGGATGCTGCAGGTGATGCGGATGAAGATGATTCAGGCGTCTCGTCCAGCAATAATTCCGAGAGCACCTGAATGCTTTCAAGGTGCTTTTTCATCGTTTTTTCATCAGCGATTGTCTGCTGAGCACTTGTTAACTCACGCTGGATTTTCTGCAGAATCGTTCTGGTTTCCACTGCCATGCTAACGTCTCCTTTTTGCCTTGATGACCACTTGTCCAATGCCATCCCAGTGTAACACACCTTTATTTACCACATACAAAAAGCCTTGGTTTGTGCCAAGACTTTCCGTTCACCCTCATCTATCACAGATTAATGCGACATCGTTTTTTCCGCTTTATAGCGTTTATAAACCCAGCACAGAAAAGCCGTTTCCTGATCATCGAGCCTTCGTCCAAGCTGCTCTTCCGTCTCTGTTCTAAACTGTGAAAAGCTTTCCATAACGCTTAGCACTCCCCCTGTGATGACGCTTAATTATTTACATTATACGTCCCGTCATCCAAGGAATCAAGAAAATCGTGCAAATTAGCAAAATCTGCGGATTATCGCCAAAATCCTCAGCCGCTTCAGTGTTCCTTATCAGTCTGCGTCTGCCGCTCTAAGTCAGCAAGGCGTGTCCGCAGTTCATTGACTTCTTCTTGCGTTGCGATCCCGAGATCTTTCGCCATATGCTGCGTCTGCTCAAACTGCTTGCTGCTCCATTCATCCGTTTTCGTTTCACCTTTATCAATAATGTCACGCATAAAACTTCTTGCCTGCTCCTGAGTCAGCTCATTTTTTTCCACCATTTCGTCCAGTTTATTAGTCACTTTTTCTTTGCCGGAGACAGCTGCTCCTAATCCAAGTAAAAAGCCCTTTTTTAAGAAATCGCTCATCGTCACCACTCCTTAGGCGTATTGATTTTAAACAAGCATACGATTGCAATGAATAAATCACCAGGCATCCGATCAGTACTCAGTGACGGATAATCCTTTACAGGTATTTTCCCGCTATTGTCTCCATTTAAACGTATGCTGTTAAACTTTCTACAAGAACCATACAGTCTGGGCTTTATGCTTCACAATTCAAAAAATGCCGAAAATCGTGTCATGTTTTGTCTAGTCAAGGGTCTTGTATTCGTTTATAATAGAAAAAAGACGAACATCGAGGAGGGGGAACAATGGGGAAGAACGCATATACGATAGGTGATCGCCTCCGATTTATTATTCCGTCATTACTTGGCGTGTTCATGTTTATAACACCGGTCAGCACTGAGGACGGGATGACTATTCCCATTGCTGTTCTCGCAAATTGGCTGCAGGATTGGCTGAGTGGCGAACTTTCGGCTATTATGATGGTGATTATTGTGCTGACGGCTGTTCTCACCGTTTTTGCAAGAATCATGGGGCCGAATGCCTTTGCGAGGACACCTTTCTTCCATAAACTGTTTTACGAAAGCCTGTTTTGGACAATCACACGGGTTGCTGCTGCTATCTTTGCGGTCATGGTGTATTTTCAGCTGGGGCCCGAAGCGATTTACGGTCCCGACACAGGTGGGAAATTGCTCGGTAGTTTGCTGCATACCCTGTTTGCCGTCTTTTTATTTGCCGGTTTGTTTTTACCGCTGCTGATGAATTACGGCCTTTTGGATTTCTTCGGCACCCTGATGACCAAGATTATGCGTCCACTGTTCAAACTGCCCGGCCGCTCCTCGATTGATGCGCTTGCATCATGGGTAGGCGACGGGACGATCGGCGTTTTGATGACAAGCAAGCAGTATGAAGATGGCCACTACACAAAACGCGAGGCAGCCGTTATCGGGACGACGTTTTCACTCGTATCGATTACATTTACACTGGTCGTCATCAGTGAAGTCGGCCTTGGTCACATGTTTGTGCCGTTTTATTTGACGGTCATTGCCGCCGGATTTGTCGCAGCCCTGATCATGCCGCGGATCCCGCCGCTGTCCTGGAAAGACGACACATATATTAATACGTCCTCAACAGGTATTAATGAACAAATTCCGGAAGGCTACAACAGCTTAACGTTTGGCTACAAAAAAGCGGTAGACAGAGCCCGTCAGGAAACAAGCATCTATCAGTTTTTTAAACAGGGCAGCCAGAATGTCCTGGATATGTGGATGGGGGTTGCCCCAATTGTCATGGCGTTCGGAATGATCGCTCTGGTTCTCGCGGAATATACACCTGTGTTCAGCTGGCTTGGCATGCCATTCATTCCGCTCTTGGAGTTAATGCAGGTGCCTTACGCCAAAGAAGCGTCCGAAACGATGTTAGTCGGGTTTACGGATATGTTCCTGCCCGCGGTTATCGGTGCCTCAATCAAAGCGGAAATCACCCGGTTTATTGTCGGCGCGCTGTCTGTCACACAATTAGTTTACTTGTCCGAAGTCGGCGGACTTTTGCTTGGCTCCAAAGTTCCGGTATCGATGAAGGATCTCGTAATTATCTTTTTGCTGCGGACCCTTATTACGCTGCCGATCATTACACTGATTGCACACATGATCTTTTAAATAACCCGCGGCCTCACAATGGTGGTAACCCAGCTTAGGTTATCGACTCTAAGGACTCCTGCGAGGAACAGAGACATAGATGAGACCCCAAGGCGGCTCACCAGTCCGCTGTTCCCCGTTGTCTCACGCACTGATACGTCTTCTTCGCCCATGGTGTTTTAATTTTTCTTTCAGGATGGAGACCTTTGCTTCAACAAACGGCTGCCAAATACTGCGCACCGGCCTGCTGGAGAGAGCGAAGACAATGAGCGCTGCCAGAACAGCCAGCCCCAGCACATCGACCAAATGATTCACAGCAAACAAATCCGCCTGCCGGAAAAACTGCACGAAAAAGCCATGCAATAAATAAACATAAATGGTTTGCGTCCCAAACACCGTCAGCGGATAGTGTTTCTGTGGCATCCACGCCAAAAAGCTTGCGGCCATCGCAAACGATGTGACATAGACAAGCAGTCTTGCGATAATACCATATTCCGGAAGTCCCAGACTGCTGTAGGACTTGGATGCGAGCAGCCAGCCTGTATTAAAATCCGGCGCATAGTAAATGCCAACTGCAACAGCAAGCATCACAATAACAGCAGCTGCTTTAAACTGGATATGTTTCAGCCATTCCAGCTGGTTTTGCGTCACCAAGTACCCCAGCAGGAAAAATGGGAAAAAGACAAACGTGCGTGAGAGGCTGAATGAATGTCCGATGTCGCCAAAGTAACCGACAATCAGCCCGATGCCAACCGTTATGGCCAGCCCCATAGCAGCAGGCACTCGTTTAAACGCGATCAAAAGCATATGCCAGCTGAATAAACTGAATAAAAACCATAAAGCCCAGTGCGGATAAAACATCTCAAATTCCCAGCCATCTTTGCCAATCAAAAAGTAATACCCTGTATAGATAACCTGGAAAATCAAGTAAGGCACCAGTAATTTTTTAGCTAATTTTATAATGTCACGGATGGATCCTGATCCTTTCGCAAAAAAACCGGCCAAAAATATGAATGCCGGCATGTGAAATGTATAAATCCAGAGATAAAGTGTGTTGACACCCGAGGATTCACTCGTGAATGGCTGAATAAGGTGGCCAAACACGACCAGAAAAATCAGGACCAGTCTGGCATTGTCAAAATACGGATTTCTTTCCCTTTTAGCCATTTTTCTCATCCCTTTACATGCAAAATTCCTATGATGTCACTCTCCACTATATCTCTTTTAACTTATTCTTACGACCGCTGAGCACTGATTTCATCAGGTTGTTAGCATTTGTAACTGGAATGATAAATTTGCTTTGATTTTGCCACGTCTGACATAAAAAAATCCGTTATAAACACAAGCTATTTCGCCATTTTTTTCTTTTCTTTAGGTGCAATTTTTCGTTTGGGCTGCGGCTCATCATCTTTTTGAGCACGTTCTACCGATTTCTCCAGAGCATCCATTAAGTTGGTGACATTATCCGGCTTGGCTTTATCTTCGGCTGTCGTGACCTCTTCCCCTTCTTTTTTCGCTTCGATCAGCTCCATGAGAGCCTCCCGATACGTATCATGATATTTGTCCGGATCAAATTCGGCCGAGAGCTCATCAACCAGCAACTTCGCTGTTTCCAATTCCTTAGCGTCATTATTGCTTTCAGCTGGCACGTTTGGCACATCCTTCACATCGCGGACTTCATCCGGATAATGGATCGTCTCCACCACAAGCGTGTTCTGATAAATCCGGATAACCGCCAGCTGTTCTTTGGAGCGGATCATGATCTTGGCAATGCCAATTTTACCGGAATCCTCGAGCGCTTCCCGCAGCAGACCATAGGATTTTGCCCCGCCCTCATTGGGCGACAGATAGTAGCTTTTCTCAAAATAGATCGGATCAATTTCTTCCATGTCAACAAAATCCATGATCTGCACAGCCTTATCGGCCTGCTCTTTCTTGAGTTCGGCCAGTTCGTCATCATCAAGCACGACAAATTTATTCTTGGCATATTCATAGGCTTTAACGATCTCATCATTGGTCACTTCACGATCACAATTCGGGCATACTTTCTCGTATTTAATCGGAGTTCGGCATTCTTTATGCAGATTACGCAGCCGAATATCTTTATTTTCCGTTGCCGCATGCATTTTCACCGGGATATTCACGAGTCCGAAACTGATGGTCCCTTTCCACATCGTATGCATAGCAAATCCTCCTTTGGGCGGTTAGTTTGGCTTCTGGAACGTGTATTTATCCAGCTTCAGGGCAAATTACCCATAGAGGTGTTTAACGTGACATTAATGCAGCCGATTATGTGTGAAACGATACCTTCCGGAGAGACCTGGGTTTACGAAGTGAAATATGATGGTTTCCGCTGTGTTTTGACCTGGACAAATGATTCAGTTCAGCTGACCAGCCGCAACGGAACTGATTTAAGTGGCAAATTCCCAGAGATTATTGACGCGTGCCGGTCCGAGCAATCGCACGTCCAATCGTATTTGCCTCTGGAACTGGACGGCGAACTAGCTATCTTAAATCACACATACCAGGCCAACTTTGCGCTAATACAGAAACGCAGCCGCTTGCAGGACACAGAAAAGATTAACGAACAGGCTGCCGCGCATCCAGCGAGCTTTATGGTGTTTGATCTTTTGGCGTCTGCCGGCAGTTCACGTCAAGGCCAGCCATTTGCCCAGCGTAAACACGAGCTGGCCCTGGTTTTTGGCAACACGAACCAGCTGGGAGAGCGTCTGCAATATATTGCTTGCACGACGGATGCGCATGCCCTGTGGCAGACTCTTGTGACGTCTAAGGGTGAGGGACTGGTCGCCAAACAGCGTGATAGCCTGTATCAGCCTGGGAAAAACATCATGATTGGTTTAAAATCAAAAATTGGCGAACCATTGCGGCATTTTTGACCCGTTTCAACCCGGAAAATGATTATGTCACCGCAGCTGTTTATAAAAATGGGGAAATTGTCGAACTGGGAAAAGTGAAACACGGACTGGATGAGGAAACATGGCGTACGCTAAAAGACGTATTCCGGACAAAGGGAAGACAGGTCGCTGAGGGCTATGAGCTCCCGCCGGCAGTCTGTGCGTCGATACATACATTGGATTTACTCAGCGGTGAGCTGCGAGAGCCGCATTTCCGCCGTCTCACACCGGAGAAATCAGCTTCCTCATGCACATGGCATCAGGCACAGCTCGATCTGGCTATGTTTCCAGAAGCAGTTGACGTCACGCATACCGCGAAAGCATTTTGGCCGCGTGCGGACCTGGCGAAAGGTGACTTGCTGGTGTATATGCGAAACATCGCGCCTTATATGCTGCCGTTTCTTCGTGAACGTCTGCTGACAATCATCCGTTGTCCGGACGGCGTTCAGGGTGAATCTTTTTTTCAAAAAAGCCGGCCTGACGACGCACCGGACTTTCTCAAAGGGATCACACACGATGGGGACAAACGTTTTGTCTGCAATACGACAGACGCGCTTATATGGCTCGCTAATCAGGGCGCGCTGGAATATCACATTCCATTTCAGACAGCGGATCAGGTTAAACCGCGTGAAATTGTATTTGATCTGGACCCGCCTGGACGTGAGCAATTTACCCTTGCCATCCAAGCAGCGCGTTTATTAAAGCAGGTATTGGATGATCTGCAGCTTGTGTCGTTTTTGAAAACATCGGGCGGGAAAGGCTTGCAGGTGCATATTCCTCTGCCGTCTGACAGTTTGACTTATGAGGAGACAGGTGTTCTGACGCAGGCGGTGGCCTGGACGCTGGAAAACAGCTATCCGGATTTATTTACAACAGAGCGGTTAAAGGCTAAGCGTGGCGGGCGGCTGTATATCGATTACCTGCAGCACGCGGAAGGCAAAACCATCGTTGCGCCCTACTCACCGAGAAAACGCGAAGATGCCACAGTTGCCGCGCCTCTTTTCTGGGAGGAGCTCACAGATGATTTGAGACCTGATGAGTTCCAGATTGATAATGCAGTTGAACGCGTACAAACCATTGGCTGTCCGTTTGCAGGATACTTTGCAGCAGGTGACGCACAGGTGCTGGCTAACGTTTTAAGTCTGATCAGGAAGTAGACGTTATCAGTGCGATTTTCCTGAATGGCAGCTAACGTCCCTTGGTCTGATCGTCTCCTGCAAACAATTTATCACCAATCATATAGCCGGCGCACGCTGCCAGCGCACCGATAATGATAGATATGAATTTACTCGTATCCGGAAAGAAAAACGCCATTATAAACGCAGCAATTCCAGCCGCAAGACCCGCTAATAAAGCCCGGTCAATCGTTTTGATATTCAGCATCATGCACCTCTCAATCAGAAGAAGATTTAAAAAGGAAGCTCCTCTTCATTAGATAATTCGACTAAATTGGGATAAACACCTAAATAAATCAGAATGAACAGAATAAGCAGCAGCAAGACAGGTGCTATAAAAGCATACAATGCGTTTTTCTTCCGGGAACGCTGTGTCACGTATTGCTTCTCACCACAATATGGACAAACCATACCCGTATCCAGTGTGAAAGACTTTTTAAATGTCTGCCCCCCACGTCCAGCTGGATCCGCAGTTGTCACAAACAGGCATGCTCAGCCCTCCTATCATTCCGATCCTTCAACTCCTTTCATCGTAACATAATAAGCACGGCCACATTAATATTTCAGACAAAAATACCACAGCACACTAAAAAAGCCTGAGACTGCCTCCCAAGCTAATTATCTGAATTTAGTCACTAAATAAAGCGAAGGGAAAATGCGAAGACTCCTGGGGGAGCAAAGGCATAGGCAAGACCCCGCAGGCCGACAGGCCGAGGAGGCTTGCCAGCTGCCCCCGGAAAGCCCAGCATTTTCCCGCAGCGGTCATGTGCTCATGTCTGCTAAACACTGTGAACGCTGCATTGAGTCTTATTGAATCGTCGGCTGCAGTTCGATAGCGACATTGCCCTTGATGGCACGGGAAATCATACAGCTTGATTCAGCTTTTTCAACCAGTTTATGCAGCTTCTGGTAATCCGCATCGCCGGCACCATCCTTGAGGGCTGCATAAGGTCTGTGAATAATTTTGTCATACGTCATGACACCATTGGTAACGTCGACAATGCCTTCTGAATCCAGCGACATCTCTTTAAGCGGGAGCTCCGCGCGTTCAATCATCGCTGCCAGTGTAATAACGTAACACGTCGCAGCAGCCCCCAAAAGCATCTCATCCGGATTCGTCCCGACGCCAGGTCCATCCATCTCCGGCGGAATCGAAATGGAGGTCTTCAGGTTGCCGGCATCAATCTGACCCGTACTGTCTCGCCCGCCCGGCCAGTCTGCCTGCAAATGAAAATGATGCTGTGCCATACAATCACCTCAGGTTAAAATATTGCGGCCAGTGCCGCAAGAGCTGCTCCGTTATCGTCCTGTTAAGACTTGTCCAACAGCTCCTTGAGCACTCTGGCCTGATTATGTTCCTCATCCTTGGAGGCAAACAGCAAAGTCAGCTGTTTCGTCCCATCAGCCAGGTCTTTCAGCTGCTCCCACGCTTCATGCTGACTTCCTTCCTTCAGTTCATTCTCATAGCGCTCTTTAAATGTCATGTATTTTTCCGGATCATGCCCGAACCATTGGCGCAATTCTTTGGACGGCCCAATACTTTTTAGCCAATGATCCAGCTGCGCTTTATCTTTGGCCACGCCTCTTGGCCAGACCCGGTCAACCAAAACACGAAGACCATCATCCTGCTCTGCCTGATCATAAATACGTTTTAGCCTTACAGCCATCTAGTCATCACCCCTTTGTTCAGAAAAGGTCTGCTGCGGCGGTTCTGACGTCTTCTGCCCCGAAGAGAACCAGCCGATAACGGCAGTCGCAACCAGCACCGTATAAAAGATAAGCTTCCAGACTGCTGACTGCGGAAATGCGTGCGGTATCAGCCCAATCTCCTCATGAGCCAGCACCAGCACCGATAACTTCACACCAACCCAGCCTACAATCACAAATGCGGCAATTTCCAGACCAGGCCGTTTGTTTAACAAATCCACAAACAGGTTCGCGGCAAACCGCATAATAATCAGACCAATCATCCCGCCGGCGAACACAACGGCAAATTGTGCCCCGTCAAGACTGCCGATCTGCGGCCATGAGGTCTCCGGCAAAGCCACCGCAAGAGCCACAGCAGCCAAAATCGAATCGACAGCAAATGCCAGATCCGCAAACTCAATTTTAACAACCGTCAGCCAAAAACCACTCCCATTTTTGGCCGGTTTGACGTCCGTTTCATCAGTACCTGCACGACCTGTCCATACATCATATAAATTTTTGCCGGAAATAACAAGCAGATAGATAGCACCCAAGGCTTGTATCTCCCAGACATCGACAAGAAACGAAATAATATACAAGGAACCAAACCGCAGGACAAATGCCCCGGCAAGTCCGTAGAACAAAGCCTTTTTCCGATCTTTTGGCGAAAGGTGCTTAACCATAATGGCCAGAACCAATGCGTTATCAGCAGCAAGCAGCCCTTCCAGACCAATCAGGACAACCAGGACCCATAAATACTCGATCACTAATGACGTTTCCACTGATTTTCCCCCTCGTGGTATGGTTGGGGGCGGGACCCATTGCCGGCTGCCAAAACCCATAAAAAATAGCCCCGCCCATAGGCAAGGACCAAAAAAAGACCCTTACCAGCATGGTAAAGGTCTCGCTAACAACGTTCGTTGCCAATCAAGCCGGAGATAGACGATCTCGTATTGACGACTTGTATTGTGCAGCTACTCCCCTTCAGAAACAATTCTTATTACATTCTATTAAACCGTCTATTGCACAATTTGTCAACCAGTCGCAGCCAGAAATTCTGCCCGCTTTTCCCGTATTATGTCTCGATAGACACTGGCAACAATGTTTAAATGAATCGTTTGTCGGCTAACCTGACAAAATACCTTTCTATTAAGTGCCCGAGCCGTTACAATAGACATTGACATAAATTAACAGAGAGATGTGATTATCATGATCAACAAACGCTGGTTCCAAGCATTAATCGTCCTGATTCTTGGTTTCCTGCTTTTATTATTAGTATCAGCCGCTGATTTTATTTTCGAACCCATTTTTACATATGTCGGCGCTGTCGCTCTGCCGGTGATCGGAGCAGGTCTCCTATTTTATATAACCCGGCCGGTCATGCATTTATTGGAAAAAATGAAACTAAACCGTATCGTTGCAATATTGCTTGTCTTTGTATTGCTGCTGCTCCTGCTGTATATCGTTGCACGCTATCTTATGCCTATTCTCCAAACCCAGTTCAATAATCTGGTCAATAACATACCAGCCATGGTTGCGGCCGTTCAGGATCTCGTCAATTATGTACAAGCAAACCAGAACGTCATTCCTCCGGGGATAAACGATACCATTGATAACGTGACATCAAACCTGCAAACCTATATCGAGTCAGCGATGTCATTCATTTTTGGCTTTATCAGTGAGTTTATCGGCATTCTATTTGCCGTTGTTCTGATTCCTTTTTTCCTGTTTTTCATGCTGAAAGACGGCGAGAAATTTGTCCCGTTTATCACACAGTTTCTTAAAAAGAAGAAGGCAGCTAATCTGCGTGCACTGTTGCATAAGATTGATGAAACATTAACGTCCTATATTATGGGGCAATTAGTTGTTGCCTTTTGTATAGGTGTTATGCTGTATATCGGCTATGTGCTGATCGGTCTTAAGTATGCTCTGACACTGGCTCTGTTCGGGATGATTCTCAGTGTCATCCCATTTCTCGGGGCCTATATCGGGGTTGTCCCTGGCATGCTTGTCGGGCTTTTTCAGGACCCGCTCATGCCAATTTGGGTAGCGCTTGTCATGCTTGTTGCCCAGCAAATTGAAAGCAACCTGATATCGCCGAATGTCATCGGCAAAGTGCTGCACCTGCACCCATTAACCGTTATTACACTCGTGCTGGCTGCAGGCAGTATTGCTGGACTGCTCGGGATGCTGTTTGTCATTCCTGTCTATACAGTGGCCAAGACAATCATCAGTCATTTCTACGAGACTTATCAGGATGAGCATGAGGATGAAGACGCTGCTCTCTTGTGATGCCGCAGCGACCATAAATCTTGAGGCATCCTTGTTTTCACACGCCATTTTCAGTAAACTAAAGAGCAGGGAGTGATCAGTGTGACCAAAGGACAAATCGAAGCGGAATTAGCCGAGCTGAAATCGGATTATGCAAGAATTCAGGGTGACGTGGAAAAAGCAACCTCATTTGGTGTGGACACATCAACCGGTGAGAACAAGTTGATTGAAATTGAGGAACGCGTCGCCAAGCTGAACCAGCAATTGGAGCAGCTGGATTAAAAAGAACCAGGGGAAGCCAATGAAGGCTCACCCTGGTTCTTTTTAATAGGTTCATTAAGATCCGGCCCTGCTAGCTAACTGCTTTGATCAACGCCACCACGCTCGCCGTTTGGCTGGCTTTTGCCGTTGCCATTGTTCCGCTGATTTTCCAGGCGTTTTTTAATTTTGTTGATCTCCTTAACCGGCGGTGTCAGGCTGACAAGAACGTCGCCGACTTCCGGTGTAATCCGTGTTTCCTCTGAAAAATAGCGCACCCGGCCTGATCGTTTGATCACGTACAGTCTTATGGTCTCTTCAGCTTTATCCTGCAAATATTGCTTATAGTTGTACCGGCTTGTAAGTGTCGTTTGCCGTAAAATATAATTTTCCCGGATTCTCTGGTTTAAGTCCTCCAGTGTCAGCTCCTGTTTAAACAGGAAGCGTCCGCCGACTTTTCTGACCATATCGCCTGTGTCGTTCATATTCCGGCGGTAAGGCCTGACTTTAAACACGTTCGTCCGCCCGTACTCCGGCATGAACGTTGTACAGAGAAGCGCATTATAAGCATCATACTCCGAAGCAGCAATCAGATAATCATAAGGGATTGTATCCAAATTGTATTCAGTCTGCTCCGATAACATCTCCCCGTGATAAAAGGGAACGCCTGCTTCACGGGCCTTTCGCAGATTTTTCCACGATGAATCGACCACCATAACGGGGGATTTTGCCTTCTGCAGTGATTTAGCCAGGTTCACTGTGAAACTGTTGCTGCCCACAATCAGTGTACCGGGTCTGCCTTCCTTCGACAGATTCAGCTTCTTGGCAAGCCAGCCAATTGAGAAACCATTGGCAACAACCGTCGAAAACACAAGCGCAAACGTGATCGTCGTAATCAGCGACGCATCAGCGTAGCCCGCCTGACTTAAAATCGACGCAAAGTAGCTGGAAACGGTCAGAGCCACAATCCCCCTCGGTGCAACCCACCCCAGCAATAGTTTTTCATTCAGGGAGAGGACTGTTCCAATCGTCGACAGAAAAATAGACAATGGCCTGACGATAAACATCATTAATAAAACATAACCCAAAATACTCGGATCAAATACTTCCAGCAGTGTATCCAGCTGCAGTGAAGCCGTCACCATAATAAAAATGGCCGAAATGAGCAGTAACGAAATATTTTCCTTAAAATGGCGCATGTCGTCAATTGAGCTGATGTTCATGTTGGCAAGTGTAACGCCCATGGCTGTCACCGCAAGCAGCCCTGTTTCGTGCGCGATTTCATCGGCAAATGTGAAACAGGCAATGACAATAATAAAGACAGCAGGTGATTTGAGAAATTCCGGGATATAGCCAACTTCAAACATCCAGCCTATCCCCAGACCACATGCCCAGCCCATTACAGCCGCAAATACAGACGCCGCTAAAAATATGAGCAAGGCTGAACCGTCGGGATTGCTGGCTGTTAAAAAGGCAATGATTTCAAATGCAAAAACGGCTAGAAGGGCGCCGAGCGGATCGACAATGATCCCTTCCCATTTCAGAATCTTCGCCGGACGCGGCTGCAATTTGGACTGACGCAGAAGCGGCATAATGACTGTCGGGCCTGTCACAATAAACAACGCGCCGATAACAAATGCGGCAGCCCAGCTTAAACCAATGACATAATGCGCCGTCAGTGATCCAAGGACCCAGCCCAGAAACACACCAATGGTGGCAATGCGAAAAACGGGACGGCCCAGACCCCGGATTTCCTTAAAACTTAAGTTCAAACTGCCTTCAAATAAAATGATCGCAACAGCTACGGATATAATCGGGTTATACAGTTCACCAAAATCTTTTTCCGGATTCATAAATCCCAGAATCGGTCCGGCAAGCAGCCCCACGATCGACATAACAACAATAGCCGGCATCCGGTACCGCCAGGCTATCCATTGCGAACCTACTCCTAAAAGACCGATCAGCATAACTTCAAATAAAAGAGATGGCAGCATACGCTTCCCCCCTTTAAATCATTTATCGTTCATATGCCACATATACCAATCCAGTGTTGTATATGCAGGTACAAGCATTTGGTACACAAAAGAGAAAAATTTTCGATGCCTGGACGTGTCTGGCACCGGTGCGGCAACTGGAAGCTGCTGCTCAGCCCGGCTTCTCTTGATAGAATACAAGTTGCATCGAAATTGTCAGAGGTGCGTAGCAACACCTGCATGACGGCATGGCAGAGGACTAAAAAAACACATAGTAATGGGCAGCCCGCTCCCCTTTATCGCTCACACTATAACGCAATACCATGAGCACAGGATTGTTGCTGCCCGTTCATTTCTAAGTGATAAGGTCATTCTAAATGTGCTGAATCTAATTGTAAACAATTTAATTTTAAAACCGGCATAACAATTATAACCCGAACAAACGTAAATGTTTAAAATAAATTGACATATTTCGTCACGTTTTGTTAAACTACGTTTGCTCTAATCCCATTTCTAAATATTTTAAACTTTAATTTTCTTACAATTTACCTTTTTTTGTTAATAACCAGCGAGAGGAGTACGCCTTTATGAAAAAAGATACACTCATCATCGGTTTTATGCTGTTTGCTTTATTTTTTGGTGCTGGCAATTTGATCTACCCGCCTACCTTAGGCATTGAAGCAGGGACATCTTTCTGGCCTGCCATCATCGGTTTTATTTTAACCGGAGTCGGCCTGCCGGTAGTGGCGGTTGCTGCGGTTTCCTTTGTCAGCAATGATGCCAGGGAACTGGCCGATCACGTACATCCGCTGTTCGGTCTGATCTTTACAACAGTCGTTTATCTGGCAATCGGCCCGTTTTTCGGAATTCCGCGTGCCTCAACTGTCGCATTTGAAATGACGGTTGAGCCATTTACGGCTGGGACAAGCGGTTTGCTGTTCATATTCACGACCATTTTCTTTATAGCAGTTCTTCTTGTCAGCATGAATCCGTCGAAACTTGTCGATCGGATTGGCCAATGGCTGACACCAATCTTGCTGCTTGCCCTGATCGTAATCTGCATTGGTGGATTTCTGCTTTTGGATCAGACAGCAGCAGGACCGCCGAGTGCAGACTATGCAACTGCTCCCTTTTTCAACGGATTTGCGGAAGGCTATCTGACGATGGATGCCATTGCGGCCCTTGCTTTTGGGATTATCGTTGTGAATGCATTTAAAGACCGCGGCATCTCCACCCGAAAAGGTCTGATGAAAGCGACTCTTAAGACTGGCTCTGTTGCAGGCATCGCCCTTGCAGTCGTTTACACATCCATTGGCTGGATCGGCACCAGAATGGGTGATGCGGGTGACTTCACCAATGGCGGGGACATTCTATCAAGTGCCGCAGAAGGCATCTTTGGCAGTTTCGGTGCTCTGATACTCGGTCTGATCGTCGCTCTTGCCTGTTTTTCGACATCAGTCGGTCTTGTCGTCGCCTGCGGGCAATTCTTTAATAAGCTGACAGGCATTTCGTACCGCTGGATTATCAGCGTTATCACCATTGGCAGCTATGTGATTGCCAATCAGGGCCTGAACACCATTGTCGGTGTATCGGTACCGGTGCTTACGTTTATTTATCCAATTGCCATCGTGCTGATTATCCTGACGTTTTTGCACAAGTTTTTCGGCGGCTACAGAACAGTTTATCGCGGTGCCATTCTGCTGACAGCGATTGCTGCTCTCTATGATGGGCTCAATGAATTTGGCGTTAACATGCCCGAGATTGCGGCCATTATGGAAAAACTGCCCTTCTCCTCCATTGGTCTTGGCTGGCTGTTCCCGGCCATTATTGGCGGCTTGATTGGCTATATCTTTAAAAATAAAACGAAAGCGTCCCACGCACGTTAAGGCTGGTGACTGACAGCCCGCAATACAGCTTGTGACGGTGCTGGATCAGCTGAGTGCGGTGTTTTTCTAATAGGCACTGCCATAAACGGTATGTTAAGCTGGAGAACAGATTATGTGTGGGCTTTCGGCAGACTGAATTGCGCCCGGATCAGTCTGCCGGGCAAACCTCCCAGAGGGGGCATTGACGTTTTGACAAAACAACCTGACTATCTATTAAAAACCTACTTTGGCTATGATACATTCCGAAACGGCCAAAAACAGACAATTGATTCCATTATCACTAACCACAACACATTAGCCGTGATGCCGACGGGCGGAGGCAAATCTCTCTGCTACCAAATCCCTGGACTGGCACATGAGGGCACCGCCATTATTATATCGCCGCTCATTTCCCTAATGAAGGACCAGGTCGATGCATTACAGGCTCAGGGCATCGCGGCAACCTATATAAACAGCTCCCTGTCTGCCAGCGAACAGAAGACGCGCCTTGCTGATATTGAAGCTGGCAGATACAAATTTGTATACGCCGCACCCGAACGATTTGAGTCTGGGCGCTTCATGGCCGCCATAAAACAGATTCCGATCGCGCTGGTTGCGTTTGATGAAGCCCACTGCATTTCCGAGTGGGGACATGATTTCCGTCCCAGTTACCGGTCGATTATACCGAATTTGCAGCAACTCCCCAACATTCCAGTCACCACAGCCTTAACGGCAACGGCGACAAGCGATGTTATCGCCGATATCCAGACATTATTACAGATTGACAGCGAACACGTTATCAAAACGGGATTTGAACGCGACAATCTGGCGTTTCATATCGTTAAGGGAAAGAATAAACCAACGTATGTTCAGTCATTTCTGACGGAGCATCCCGAAGAGTCCGGTATCATTTACACAGCCACACGCAAACAGGCCGATACACTGAAAGACCAATTGGAAAAACGCGGGTTCTCAGTTGCTAAATACCATGCCGGCCTGACAGAAGATGAACGCAAACAAGCACAAGCTGCCTTTATCCATGATGACAAGACCATCATGATTGCCACCAACGCATTTGGTATGGGCATTGATAAACCCGATGTACGTTTCATCATTCATTACGCCATGCCGATGACGATTGAGGCCTACTATCAGGAAGCAGGCAGAGCAGGCCGTGATGGCGATCACAGCGATTGTATTCTATTATTTTCCCCGCAGGATGTGCAGCTGCAAAAGTTTTTAATTGAACAATCCGTGCTCGACGATGAGAAAAAACAGCACGAATACCAAAAGCTGCAGGCGATGATTAACTATTGTCATACACAAGGATGCCTGACCGATTATATCCTTGATTATTTTCATGACGAGGTGTCCGGCGGAAAAAACTGCGGACGCTGCAGCAACTGCCGTCAGCTGCAGGAGCGCGTCGACATCACAGAAGAAGCGCAAATGATTCTATCCTGCGTTAAACGCATGGATGAGCGTTTTGGCATAAGCATGACGGCCAAAGTGCTGAAGGGGTCCCGCGACAACCGGATCCGCCAATTCGGCTTAACGAAACTCTCCACCTTTGGCATTCTGTCCGCTTATACCGAAAAAGCCATTGCGGAAAGGATTCAATTCCTGGTCGCTGAACGTTTACTGGCCACCCGTGACGGCAAATACCCGACATTGCAATTAAATCAGTATTCGGTTGATGTGCTGACAGGAAAACATCCGGTCTTCATGTATACCGCGCCTATTCCCGAACGCGAACAGGCTGATTATCAGGAGGATTTGTTTGCCTCATTACGAAACCTGCGGCGGACAATGGCGGACGAGCAAGGCGTTCCCCCGTACGTGCTGTTTAACGATGCAACGCTCAAAGAGATAAGCCGCTATTTACCAGAAACGAAAGAGGCTATGCTGACAATTAAGGGTGTCGGCGATAAGAAATATGAACAATACGGAGAAGCATTTCTGGAAGCCGTTCAAGCGTGGCTTAAGACGCATCCCGACGTGAAAAAACCTGTCAGAGTGACGAGCCATCAGCCGTCGCCGCCCAAACAGGAAAAGCAGGCTGACGAGCGGCCAAGTCACGTGATCAGCTATACGATGTTTCAGTCGGGTAAATCTATTCAGGAAATTGCGCTCATCCGGGACATGACATCCCAGACGGTTGAAAGTCACCTGTTCAAGGCCTTTAAAGATGGCCATCCCATTGCCTGGGAGATATTTTTCAACACCGATGCAGAAGCGGCCATTTTAACTGCCCGCCATAATACTGACGAGCCAAAACTGAAACCATTAAAAGAAATGCTTTCAGATACCTATGACTATACAACGATTAAAGCCGTTCTGGTTAAAAATGGTTTTATGTAAGCAGGTTGTATGTCCACAATCGTTAAAAGTCATTAAAAAAGGGCTGGGACGAGTGTTTTGTCAAACACAAGTCCAAACAGCCCAAATAAATGGCTCATCCGACTAACCGCTCCTAAAATAGACGCCGCTTTCCGCAGGCGGCTGGTGAGCCTCCTCAGCAGCCGGAGCCGCTTACTTGCCGGTAACGTCTATGGCCCATGTTCCGTTGCGAAAAACAGCCTCAGTCGTGCCGTCTTCCAGAACGCCATCAATATCCAGCTGATCTGAGCCGATCATAAAGTCCACATGGCTTAAACTGTCATTCACACCATGCTGATCAAGCTCCTCGTTCGTCATGCCGGAGCCACCTTCCAAATTGGTCGGATAGGCTTTGCCAAGCGCAATATGACAGGATGCATTCTCATCAAACAGCGTATTGTAAAAAATCAGGCCTGACTGGGATACCGGTGATTCATCCGGTACGAGTGCAACTTCACCCAAACGGCGCGAGCCCTCATCGGTATCAAGCAAATGCTTCAGGGTCTCTTCACCCTGTTCTGCCTGGAAATCAACAACTTTGCCGTCTTTAAAGGTCAGGCTGAACCCGTCAATCACATTGCCGCCATAATTAAGCGGCTTCGTATTGGAAACCGTGCCGTTCACGGCATATTTATGGGGCATCGTGAAGACTTCCTCAGTCGGCATATTTGGATTAAAGGTTGTCCCCTGCTCCGATACAGCTGATCCGCCTTTCCACAGGTGACCTTTTGGCAAGGCAATTTCGAAATCTGTTCCCGGTGCCTTGTAGATAAGTTTCTGATATTGCTTCCGGTTCAGAATCTCCCGGGCTGTCTCCAGCGTTTGATTATGCTCCCGCCAAGCTGCTACGGGATCGTCCTTGTCAACCCGGACAATCGAGACAATGGCATCCCAAAGACTTGCGACTGCTTCCTCACGGGATTTACCCGGAAATACCTTTTGTGCCCAGTCCCCCGTTGGAATGGCGATGATTGACCACGTAATCCGGTCATTCATCGTATATTGGCGGAAGTTTTGCATGGCTTCAGCAGATGCTTTATTTGCCATTGCCACACGCGCTGAATCAATTCCTTTCAGCAGATCCGGATCGGTGGCCTTAATGGACAGCACTGCGGCGCCATCTTCAGCAAATGATTCCTGCATGTCAACCTTCCAGTCCGGAACATGACCGATCACTTCATCCGGAGCATTTTCATACTTCAGACGTGTCAGCTCGTCATCGGCCCAGTTAATATGTACATTCTTCGCGCCCATCTCATAGGCTTTCCGGGCGACAATACGTGTAAAATCCGACCCTTCAATCGGTGCATTGATCATGAGTGCCTGATTCTGCTGCAGATTAACACCGGTTCTCAGCGCCAGATCCGCGTATTTTTCCATTGTTTCACGAGCGACCATATGATTACCTCCAAACAAATTGATATCACTATTATTATGTCATAAATAATGTTATTTACCAAATAATCTAACTGTTCGCAAATTATATCGTTTCTCTGGCCTGATTAACCACAACACCAGTAATATGGCGTTGTGACGGCCTGATCAGGCGTTGCCATTCCACGGATAATCGGTGCCAAAGTCAGCTGCAACCGCTTTGGAATGCGAACGGCGCTTTTTCCGCTCTTCCGCACGTTCCGGTGCCCCTTCGTGCAATTGCTTTTCCTGAGCGGATTCCGGATAGACAACTGGTACCTGCGCCGGCTTGCCATCATCTTCAATCGCAACATACGTCAGAAATGCGGTCGTGCACACCTCACGCTCACCTGTTAACAAATCTTCCTTCACGGTTTTAGCAAACACTTCCATTGACGTGTGGTGTGTCCATGTAACAAATGCCTCCACGCATACGGAATCCGTTTCTTTAACCGGTGCCAGAAAATCAACCGAATCAGTTGATGCCGTTACAACAGGTTTGCGTGCGTGTCTGACAGCCGATATGGCTGCAACGTCATCAATATGCGCCATTAGCTTACCGCCAAATAATGTACCATGGTTATTCGTGTCCGGCGGCAGCACGTGTGATGTTTTAACAGCTAATGAATTTTTGCATGGTTTTGACTCCATAATGTTGCCTCCAATTCTTCTTGTTTCATAAGTATTCTCCCCCATTGTAGCACGATTATAGCGCTAATACTTATAAAACGGGGGAGAGCAAACGGGCTATGGACTCTTTAAACCGAATGCCAAGCGAGCGGTTCTGGTACAGTGTTCGGGTCATTTGGGTTGAGCGCGCCATATCCCGGTAAAAAGCATCCAATAATTCCTGAGACACGCCCTGATTATACATAAAAGCGTTCACCTCGAAATTCAGGCGAAAACTGCGCACATCAATATTGGCTGTGCCGACTGATGCAATTTTGCCATCAACAATCAATGTTTTCGCGTGCAGAAAACCATTTTGATAAATATAAACCTGTGCCCCTGCATTCAACAGATCTCCGATATAAGAGAATGTAGCCCAGTATACAAATGGGTGATCAGGCTTATTTGGAATCATAAGTTTGACATTAACCCCCGACAGGGTTGCAATCCTGAGTGCATCCTGCAGACTGTCATCAGGAATAAAGTAGGGCGTCTGGATGCAGATATACTCTTTTGCCGACATGATCATTTTAATATAGCCGTTTTTAATTTGCTCCCAGTCTGAATCAGGCCCGCTTGAAACAATCTGCATCCCGATGTCACCACCAGCCTTAGGCGTGAAATAGCGCTCATCATACATGATATGATTGCGCGAAGCCTGGTTCCAGTCCAGAATGAACCGGGTCTGCATATTCTCAACTGCATTGCCGACGACCCGCAGATGCGTGTCCCGCCAAAAGCCGAACCTGCGATTATAACCGAGGTATTCATCACCGATGTTAAACCCGCCAATATAACCGATTGCACCATCAATGATAGCCAGTTTGCGGTGGTTGCGGTAATTAATTTTTAAATTGACTTTAGGGATTTTCGGCGGAAAAAAAGATTCAATCATGACCCCCTCTTGTTTCAGTCGCCGCAAGAAGTTCCGGTTAATTTTCCGTGACCCCATATCATCGTAAAGAACGCGCACTTCCAGCCCTTGCCGCGCCTTTCGGATAAGTATTTTGGCTGTCCGCTCACCAAGCCAGTCATTGCGGAGAATATAATACTGCAGATGAATATGATCCGTCGCCTGTTCCATGTCCTGCATAAGGGTCTGAAATTTTTTCGCGCCATCTGTAAAGATCTTAACATCATTATTTTGTGTCAAAATCGCATCATCATTGCGCAGATGCAAATAATACAGATCTTTATAATCAGCCAACGCATCATTTTTAAAATGGAACGTGCCGTTTTCCAGTGCTCGCAGCTGTTTTTGGACAGCAAATTTCACCCCTAGTCTGGCTTTGGTATCCCATGTAAAGATATGCTGGCCACTGATCCGTCTGCCGAAAATTAAATATAAAATAAATCCAAGTATCGGAATGAACAAAAGGACCATTAGCCAGGCCCATGTTGTGGACGCATCTTTTCGTTCCAGAAAGATAACCGTAAAAGCCAGGGCAATGTTCAAAACAAGGATCAAGCCTAGAAAGAATGATATAATGTTCACTTGTTAAAACCCCTCTTCAGCATATGGCCACTATCCATAATATAGCATAATTTTCCTTCATACGTTAGAGCCAAGCTGGATGTGCTGTTAATTTGCCCTTTTGTCATAAACCGTATAACCTCTTAGCCAGATACTAGGTGAAAGTCTCTGGAATAACTTTATAAAACTGCCTGATTAAGCACCATTTCACCTCCCAGCTGAGATACATATAGTTGACATCTCTCACTAAATGATATACCCAGCGATAAAATTTTAAAAACAACTTGACGAACGCCCACCAGGTCATCTATAATATTCAGTTAATTAATAAAAATTAAAATCTCTTATTGCGAGCGGTGGAGGGACCAGGCCCAATGAAACCCGGCAACCATCAAGTCCGGCGATATGACTTTGAAAGGTGCTAAATCCTGCAGACTAGAGCAGATTCTGACAGATAAGAGAAGGATTAGCGCTATGTCAGCCTCCTTCTTTTCTGAAGGAGGTTTTCTTTTCCTGGTTAACGGAATGATGATGCCAATTGGCTAAGAAAGCCCGCAATCATTTTCAAAGGAGGAATTCCAATGACACCATTCAACCTGTACAGTCAAGAGACTCAATTACTTCACGGAGGGCAGAAACCCGATCCAGAAACAGGGGCGCGAGCGGTCCCGATTCATCAGACAACATCCTATGTTTTTGACGACACGGAGCACGCACACAATCTCTTCGGCCTGACCGAAGAGGGTAATATCTACTCACGTATGATGAACCCCACCGTCGATGCTTTCGAGCAGCGAATGGCTCTTTTGGAGGATGGCTCAGCAGCTGTTGCCGTTGCTTCCGGCATGGCTGCCATTACACTGTCGATTTTAAACCTGGCCAGCAGTGGTGATGAGATTATCGCCGACAGCAGTCTGTACGGCGGGACACACAACTTGTTCGCCAATACCCTGCCCAGATACGGCATCCATGTCACATTTGTCGATGGAACCGATCCAGCCGCTTTCGAAAAAGCCATCACCGCCAATACAAAAGCCTTTTTCGGCGAAATTATTACCAATCCAGGCCTGAACATATTGGATGTGGAGACCATTGCCGCGATAGCACACCGAAACGGGATCCCGCTTATCATTGATAATACATTCGCTACACCTTACGGGACGCGGCCTATCAGCTGGGGTGCTGATGTTGTCGTCCATTCAGCCACTAAATGGATTGGCGGTCACGGCACGGCAATTGCAGGTGTCGTTATCGATGGCGGACGTTTTCAATGGGATAATGGCAACTTCCCCGAATTCACAGAACCAGATGACAGCTATAATGGTCTGCGTTATGCCGATCTAAGTCCGGCAGCGTTTGCCATGAAATTGCGTGTCCAGCTATTACGTGATATTGGTGCCTGTTTGAGCCCGCAAAATGCTTTTTTATTGCTGCAGGGCCTGGAAACACTGCACTTGAGGGTCGAACGTCATAACGCAAATGCTGCTGTTGTAGCAGATTTTCTGAACAGCCACCCAGCCGTTGAATGGGTAAATTACCCAGGACATCCGGGGCACCCCTCGCATCAATTGGCCAATAAATATTTAGACAGTGGTTACGGCTCTATCATTACATTTGGCGTTGAAGGGGGACGAAAAGTCGGCCAGGAGCTAATTGACAATGTGACGCTCTGGTCCCATGTTGCCAACGTAGGCGATGCGAAGTCGCTGATCATTCACCCGGCCTCAACCACTCACCAGCAGTTAAGTACAGATGAACTGACGCAAAGCGGTGTAACGGAAGAATTAGTTCGCTTGTCAGTTGGCCTTGAAGCAACACAGGATATTTTGGCTGATCTGGATCAGGCCATTGCGAAAGCCTCCGGGCGGCCAGCTGCCATCCAGCCAACCGAAGATGACGCGATCAGATGGCTGCTTCACTCACCTTTCGACCGGACAAATGGGACAGTACGGCCTAAAACCATCGCCGTTTTTGGACTGAACTCAGGGGATGATCGTTTTGCTGAAGATGTCAGCCAGCTGAAACAATCCGGCTTTCAGATTGTCCCGATTGGTACAGAGGACAGCGGCACCTCTGAAAGCTTAGACGCTTCCCCTTACCAGGTGGATGCCATCCTGACGAATCAGCACACACTGCCGCCAGAAATAACTGAACAGGCCATCGAGCAGAAAACAGCGATACTCTGGACGGAACAGCCAGCCGCCCATTACGATCAATCGCTTGAACGGGCACGCACATCCGGTCTTACGGTCATTTCCGGCAGACGGGCATATGAGGAGGCTTATCGGCTGCGGCATCATAATCCCGCCGAAGAAATGGTACACACCTGAGTGCTCACACGAGACTATGATTTTAAAATTCGCCTTCAGTTCGAGGGCGAATTTTAATGTTTAAACCTGTTTTTTATAGGGCTGATACAAGCGTGAATATGCTATAATAGAAGAGAACATAAAGATGAAAAATGCTAAAAGCTATAGCTTGCAAAGTAAAGGGTTGCCATTCTACGATGAAACGTGCTGATTACGTGACAAAGGACGACAGGTGTAAAACATGACAAAAAAGTATGTGCTGACGATAGCAGGCGTCTTGCTTGTGGCTCTTGCTGGTTTTTTAATTTTTTCTGAATCATCAAGCCCAGATCAACAGACGAATGATCAGGCGAGCCAGCAGCATAAAGATGATGCTGCTAATGAGCAAACGAATCATGACAGCGACAGGCAGGCAAACGCTGCTTCCCAGAAAGACGTGCCTATAAACAAGGAATCGGAAGAACCCGCCACTGGACTCAAGGAATTTTTAAATGACACCATCAAGCGGACACTGGATTTATTTAAAGATAAGAAAACATACGTAACCGCTGTTGGCGACTCACTGACCCAGGGTGTCGGTGATGATGTTGTGGATGGCGGTTATGTGGGGATTTTAGACAATCAAATTAATAAAAATAAAAACATCATGTCGTTTGCCAACTTCGGCAAACGCGGCAATCGCTCAGACCAGTTGCTGGAGCGCCTCAGCCAGCCTAAAATCACGGATTCAATTAAACATGCCGATATGGTGCTGGTGACAATCGGTGCTAATGATATTATGCAGGTTGTTAAAGAAAACGTAACCGACTTGCACATAGAGCAGTTTAAGCCGGCTAAACAAGCGTACAAACACCGGCTGCAACGCATTTTCAATAACATTCATGATCTAAATCAAGACGCCGCCATTTATTTAATAGGTATTTATAATCCGTTTGAGCATTATTTTGACTCTATTGATGAACTTGACATGATCGTTGATGACTGGAATGAAACAGGACAGAATATAACGGAAGAATACGATCAGGCAGCATTTATTCCGATTGACGACCTGTTCGCATCCGGAAATACTGATCTATTCGCCGATGATAATTTCCATCCCAGCCATGAGGGTTATCAGCGGATGGCCAAACGGGTACTGAATCATATAATTGACGACTAAGGGGGGTGTGCCGTGTCAAAACAAAAAGTGCATAAATGGAGACGCTGGTTTTTTCTGCTGCTTGGGGTAAACGTTCTGGCCCTTGCGTGTATTGCCATTCTAATCTTCTGGCCAGTATCTGAAACGGAAGAGCCCGATCCGGCTGATCACCATACCCAGCTCCGTTCGGAATTCGTTGTGCGTACAACGAAACAAAATTTAGATCAACTGATTAACGCCTATTTGGAAAAACTTTTAAAAGGCGATGGTCACCAATATCACGTCTCACTGGATAAAGATGTTGAGCTGGCCGGTGAACTGCCCGTATTTTCCACTACTGTTCCGCTATCGGTGCACCTTGAACCAATTGTGCAGAAAAATGGTGATATTACGCTTAAACAGAAATCAATTTCAATTGGGAAACTGGCACTGCCGAACAAGAAGATCATGGAATACCTGGAAAAGTACTTGCCAATGCCGGAGTGGGTAACGGTTAATCCTGCCGAAGAAGAAATTTATGTCGCGGTAACCGATATGGACATCAAAAGCAACTTCCATATAAGCGTTAAGCAAATTGATCTGGAAGCTGACAATATTGCCTTTAATATTGAAGTGCCCTACCGCTCTCTGGGAATTAAACAGGCAGCTTACAACGCGCAATGAACGTTGACGAAACATATGAAATAACTTAAGCTGACAGTAATGAAAAGAATTGGAGGACGTTAATGCATGATATCGGTTAATAATGTGAGTTTGCGATATGCGGATAAAAAATTGTTTGAAGAGGTCAATCTGAAGTTCACACCCGGCAACTGCTACGGTGTCATCGGTGCGAACGGAACAGGCAAGTCCACGTTTTTGCGTGTTCTGTCCGGTGATGAGGACCCGCAGTCTGGAACTGTCTCGACAGGACCCGATGAGCGGATTGCCGTCTTAAAACAGGATCACTTTGCTTATGAAGACTACAATGTTATGGAAACCGTGATTATGGGACATGAGCGGTTATACGAGGTTAAACAGGAAAAAGACGCCCTCTACATGAAGCCGGACTTTTCGGAAGACGATGGCATCCGTGCTGCCGAGCTGGAAGGCGAATTTGCTGAAATGAACGGCTGGGAGGCAGAAGCCGACGCAGCCGTTCTATTGAAAGGACTTGGTCTTGAGGAGTCCTATCATTCAGCACAGATGGCGGATTTGTCGGAAGCCCAGAAAGTTAAAGTATTGCTGGCACAAGCACTCTTTGGAAATCCGGATATTTTACTTCTGGACGAACCAACGAACGGTCTGGACATTCACGCCATTCAGTGGCTGGAAGAATTCCTGATTCAATCCGAAAACACCGTGATTGTCGTATCGCATGACCGCCACTTCCTTAATAAGGTATGCACACACATCGCGGATGTTGACTATGGCAAAATTGAAATCTATGTCGGCAACTATGACTTCTGGTATGAATCAAGCCAACTGGCGAAAAAAATGGCACAGGAAGAAAATAAAAAGAAAGAAGAAAAGATTAAAGACCTTAAAGCGTTTATCGAGCGCTTTAGTGCTAACCGGTCGAAATCAAGACAAGCCACATCCCGGAAAAAGATGCTCGACAGCATCACACTGGATGATATTAAACCATCATCACGGCGGTATCCCTATATTAACTTTACACCCGACCGGGAAATTGGCAATGACCTGTTATTTGTCGAAGGCTTAACGAAAACGATTAACGGCCGAAAAGTACTGGATAATGTCAGTTTCACCCTGGGCAAAGATGATAAAGTTGCGTTTATCGGCAAAGATGATGTCGCCAACACAACACTATTTGAGATAATTATGGGCAATATGGAACCGGATGCCGGTACGTATAAGTGGGGCATAACAACATCGCAGTCCTATTTCCCTAAAGATAATGCTGCCTATTTTGACGGCAATGATCTCCCGCTTGTTGAGTGGCTGCGGCAATATTCACCAGAAGATGAAACAGAAACCTTTTTACGGGGATTTCTCGGCCGCATGCTGTTTTCAGGCGATCAGGCACTGAAAAAAGCGAATGTCTTATCCGGCGGTGAGCGGGTTCGCTGTATGCTGTCGAAAATGATGCTTTCAGGTGCTAATGTGCTGGTACTCGATGAACCAACCAACCACCTTGACCTGGAATCAATCACGTCATTGAATAATGGGCTGAAGCGATTTAAAGGATCAGTGCTATTCACATCACATGACCACGAATTTATCGAGACAATCGCTAACCGGCTCATTGAAATTACACCTCAGGGCATTATTGATAGAGAAATGTCCTATGATGAGTATGTGGCCGATAAAGATCTGCAGGAAAAAGTTGAAGCCATGTATGAGGCCGTTTAAGAACCATCAATTCATTAAAAAACGTTCCCTGAACATTTCAGGGAACGTTTTTTTCAATCCTGTTTGGTCCGGAGTTTAGCCAGCATATCAGCAGTCATGCGGTCAATATCATAATCAGCTTTGAAACCCCATTCAGCTTCGGCAGCCGATGAATCCAATTGATCCGGCCAGCTTTCAGCAATTTCTTGCCGCGCTGGATCAACGTCATACGCCAATTCAAAATCCGGAATCTGCTTTTGAATGGATCTTGCAAAATCCTCTGGCGCGGCGGAAATCGCAGAAATATTATAAGCATTGCGGTGCAGCAGTTTAGCCGGATCAGCTTCCATCAGCTTCATGATCGCGTTCAGCGCATCCGGCATATACATCATATCCATATATGTCCCTTGTGCGATATAAGACGTATAACGCTTATGACTCAGGGCCTTATGGTAAATGTCAACTGCATAATCAGTTGTCCCGCCACCAGGCGGTGTGCCATGCGAAATCAACCCAGGGTACCGCACACCCCGTGTGTCAACACCATAATGCTCATAGTAGTAGTTGCACAGCAATTCGCCGGCTACTTTATTAACACCATACATCGTCGTCGGACGCATAATCGTTTCCTGCGGCGTCTTTTGCTTAGGCGTTGTCGGTCCGAAAGCACCAATCGAGCTCGGCGTGAAAAATTGCAGATTTAATTTGCGCGCTACTTCCAGGGCATTTAAAAGGCCGCCCATGTTCAGGTTCCAGGCAAATTTCGGCTGTTCTTCTGCTTTAGCCGACAACAAGGCCGCCAAATGCATAATGGTGTCTACATGATGCTTATTAGCAGCTTCATAGATGGCTTTTTCATCGGTGACATCGACCATTTCAAATGGCCCCTCGTCTGTTTCACTTTGTCTCAGATCTGAGGCGATAACGTTTGATGTACCATAATGTTGGCGTAGTGTTCTGACCAGTTCTGAACCAATTTGGCCCATTGCACCAGTCACTAAGATCTTTTTCATGTTTTTTCCTCCAGCTGTTTGGTCTCCTCATGCCGCGGTAGATTACGGGGCATATGTCACTGGTCATAACAGAATCCCGGAAAGGTTAGACAGCATCCCGGGATTCCGGCTTTATCATTGACTGAAAATATTAAATGATTTCCAGTTCCTTGCCAATTTTTTCATAGGCAGTCAGTGCTTCATCCAGCATAGCCTGCGTATGGGCGGCCGTTGGCATATTGCGCACGCGCCCTTTTCCTTGTGGTACTGTTGGGAAGACAATGGCTTTCGCATAAATGCCTTCTTCATTCAGGCGCTTACTGAAGGCTTGCGTTGCTTTTTCATCACCAATAATACATGGCGTGATTGGTGTCTCACTGCTTCCAGTGTCGAACCCGAGCTGTTTTAATCCACTCTTCAAGTAATCACTGTTCGCCCACAACTTTTCATTCAAATCGGATGATGTCATCAGAATCTCAACCGCCTTTGTACTGGCAGCAGCATCAGCTGGTGACACAGCTGTGGAGAACAGGAACGGACGGGAGCGAACTTTCAGCCAGTCGATCAGTTCGGATTTGCCGGCAACATAGCCGCCGATAACGCCAATTGCCTTGGACAGAGTCCCCATCTGAAAATCAACTTTATCCTGCAATCCAAAATGTTTCACGGTTCCAGCACCTTTGCCGAGTACGCCGGATCCGTGCGCGTCATCTACATAGGTGATCAGATCAAACTCCTCAGCAATCCCAACAATTTCCGGCAGCTTCGCAATATCACCGTCCATAGAAAAGACACCATCCGTAACAACCATAATTTTATTATAAGCACCGGACTCAACCGCTTCACGTGCCTTTTCACGCAGGTCGTCCATATCAGAATGATTAAAGGCGATAATTTTTGCTTTAGACTGCCGGCAGCCATCAATAATTGATGCATGGTTCAATGCATCAGACAGTATCGCATCATGTTTATCCATGACAGCTGGAATCGCTGCAATATTAGCATTAAAACCAGACTGATAGGAAATAACCGCTTCTGTTCCTTTAAATTCAGCCAGTTTCTTCTCCAGCTCCAGGTGCAGATCCAGTGTACCGTTAATCGTACGGACAGCTCCAGCGCCGGCACCATGTGAATCAACAGCCTCTTTGGCAGCTTTCTTTAACCGGTCATCGGTAGCCAGACCTAAGTAGTTATTAGACGACAAGTTAATCATTTGTTTGCCATCAATTTCAACCGTTGGCCCATTGGCTCCCTCTAATGGGTCGATTTCATTGTACAGACCACGTTCCTTTAAATCAGCAATGTTGTCCTGTAAGAACGATTGTAATCGATTGCTAGTCATTTATGGTTTCCTCCTCATGTGTAAGCATTGTTTCCGTTTCCAGTCATTAGCTTATCATATTCCTAAGACAAGTTTAACACATCAGGCTGCACTTTGGTATGTCACCTGTTATGAGGCCATCTAAATAATTCCATAATTTACCTGTTATGATTATTCGTATTTTGCTGACTAGTTTACTATAATAAAAGCAGGCAAATCGATAAGGAGAGGAATACCCCTTTTATGAAGCAGGTTTTACTATCATTATTTTTCATTATGATTCTCGGATTTGGTATTACCGGTTATTCGCAAACGCTGGACGATGATGAGGGTAAGGCAGATGACAATGGGAACATGGCAGAACAAGACAGCCAGACAGTTATAACAGATAAAATGTAAAAAGAGGGGCACCGATTTAGGTGCTCCCTCTGCATTCAGTGTATTTCAATTAATTAAGAATCGTTACATTAACGTTTTGAACGCCCCAGTTATTGGCTTTACTTTCAGAAGCAACGTGGACATCAATTTTGTTGCCGTTAATAGCGCCACCCGTATCTGCAGCTGTGGCACGGCCATAGCCTTCAACATAAACCTCTGTTCCTAAGGGAATAACATCTGGATCAACAGCTATGACTTTTTTATTCGGATTGGCATTCAAATTAACACCCGTTGCCGTAATACCTGAGCAGCCGTCACAGTCAGCGGTGTAGGCTGTTGCTGTTACCGAAACGGTTTTACCGTCGGGTTTATTCTGTGATGATTTCTGATTACTCTGTGATGATTTCTGATTATCTTTTGTTTTGTCTGATTTACTTGCTTGCGCCTGCTCAGTTTCATTTGTCTGAGCGGATGCATTTTGATTTGTGCTGGCTGACTTGACTTCCTCATCCTGATTCACAGCAGTGCCATTGATATGAAGACCCTGCCCAATCTGAATAATGTCAGAATCAAGATCATTCCATTCTTTCAGATCAGCAACCGTTACATCAAATTCATGGCTGATGGCGTATAATGTGTCACCTTTCTCAACCGTATAAGTCTCGTTATCTTCATTGATATTCAGAGTCTGTTTAGGCTGGATAATCGTTGTTTTAAGATCATTTATGTCGACGAGTTCATTCACAGTTGTATCGTGATCCTGGGCGATGCCCCAAAGGTTGTCTCCTTTTTCAACATCGTAGTCTGCTGCAGAAGCAGTTGTCATTGTCGCGCCTGCTAATATGACGCCTGTAGCGATTGAAGCTACCATTTTTTTCATTGGTAGTCCCTCCTTTGAATTTGCATTGCCTATATTAACACACGGCCATGGGGTGTGCAGTTACAGGTCAATTAAGAGTCTGTTACAAGGGTTGCCAAATGAATGCTAAAATATTACATGAATCATAGATTGATTGTAAAAGTCCCAAAAACATTTCAGTTCGATCTCAAAACAGCCATTATGTAAGCTATATGACACAAAAAGATGAGCTTTTCCATCATAGGAAAAGCTCATCTTTTTTAATACCGGCTGTTTTTTATGAGGTTACTTGTGCTGTTTGCCGTGCTTTATACTCATCATTGTACTTGTCATTGTATAGGTGACAAGCAACCCAATGATCCTCTGTATATTCCTGCCATTCGGGTTCAACGTTTGCACAGACATCCATAGCGAGCGGACACCTGGTGCGAAAGCGACACCCGCTTGGGGGATCAGTTGGACTGGGAACATCACCTTCAATAACAATTTGTTCCCGTGACCGTTCAACTTCCGGATCAGAAACAGGAATGGCACTTAAAAGCGCCTGTGTATACGGGTGTAATGGCCTATGATACAAATCATCACTTGACGCTACTTCTGCCATATTTCCCAAATACATAACCCCTACCCGGTCACTGATATGTTTGACCATTGAAAGATCATGAGCAATGAATAAATAGGTTAGGCCGCGTTCCTCTTGCAATTTCTTAAGTAAATTAACGACCTGAGCCTGAATCGATACGTCCAATGCTGAGATCGGTTCATCCGCTACAATAAATTCAGGATCAACCGCTAAAGCTCGAGCAATACCGATACGCTGACGCTGGCCTCCGCTAAACTCATGGGGATAGCGATTGCCGTGCTGTTGATTCAAACCCACCGTTTCTAATAATGCGTTAACACGGTTCAATCGTTCCTTTTTTGTACTAACCAGCCCATGAATGTCAATGCCTTCCGCAACAATATCTTTTACAGTCATTCTAGGGCTTAAAGATGCATACGGGTCCTGAAAAATCATCTGCATACTTCGATTGAAATCCTTGAGTTCCCTCTTGGACTTTTTTCCATGAACATTCTGCCCCTGAAAATCAACTTCTCCACTGCTGGCTTCATATAATCTCATAATAGTGCGGCCGGCCGTTGATTTCCCGCAGCCCGATTCACCTACAAGTCCAAATGTCTCTCCCTTATAAATACTGAAGGAAATACCATCTACCGCTTTAAGCACTATTTTTTTATCAACTTGAAAGTGCTTTTTCAAATCTTTTATTTCAAGCAGTTTTTCACGTTGTTCAGCCATTACTTTTCAAGCCTCCTGCCACAGCGGATTCAGGCGGTTCGACGTCTGGCGCTCGCTCATCCAGTAACCAGCATGCTGTTTTTTGCGTATCTGACAGCTCAGTATACTCAGGCATATGATTTTTGCAAACCTTCATCGCATAGGGACAGCGTGCTGCAAAAGGACAGCCCTTGGGCGGATCTAACAAATCCGGAGGTGATCCTGGAATAGCATGAAGCTCTTTATTGTCGTCCTCCAGCTTAGGCATAGATTCCAGCAGTCCCCACGTATAGGGATGCCGCGCGTTATAGAAAATCTCATCAACAGATCCCGTCTCAACAATTTTCCCGCCGTACATGACCGCTACACGATTAGCCGAATTGGCTACAACGCCCAAATCATGTGTAATTAAAATGATCGCTGTGCCCATCTGCTTTTTTAAATCATCCATTAAAGATAAAATCTGGGCTTGTATCGTTACATCCAACGCTGTAGTCGGCTCATCAGCAATCAGTACTTCAGGCGTACACGCCAATGCTATAGCTATCATGGCTCGCTGACGCATCCCACCTGAATACTCATGGGGATATTGGTTAATTCGTGCTTCCGCATTAGGCAAACCAACCAATTTTAACAATTCAATCCCACGTTTATGGGCTTGTTTTTTTGACATGTTCTGGTGTTTAATTAAACTTTCTGAAATTTGTTTTCCAACCGTCATAATTGGATTCAGTGACGTCATGGGATCCTGGAATATCATACTTATTTCCTGACCGCGAACAGATTCCATTTGTTTTTCGGACTTTTGGATAAGATCTTCGCCATTAAATTCAATGGTACCATCCGTGAACTTTCCCGGCGGCATCTGTACCAGGCGCATCAATGATTGTGCCGTGACACTTTTACCGGAACCTGATTCACCGACAATGGCCAGCGTTTCCTTTTCATTCAATGTGAAATTAACATCTCGAACGGCCTTAACATCACCGCCGAATGTCGTAAACGAAACTGAAAGATGGTTAACATCAAGAAGTTTTTTCATTATTTGTCCTCCCATTAGCTACGTTCCTTTGGGTCCAAAGCGTCACGCATTCCATCGCCAATAACGTTAAATGCGAGCATCGTTAATACGATAAAGAATGACGGAAAAAACAACTGATATGGCTGGAATTGCAAATAAGGCAAAGCATCATTGGACATCGTGCCCCAACTTGCGAGTGGAGCCGGAACGCCCAGCCCTAAGTAGCTTAAAAATGCTTCCGTAAAAATAGCATTAGGGATTGTCAATGTTAGAGTTACAAGGATAGGGCCCATCGTATTAGGCACCAGATGCCTGAACAGCACCCTAATTTTCCCAGCTCCGAGCGACTGTGCTGCCATAACATACTCTTCATTGCTCAGTTGCATAACCTGTCCTCGCACAATTCGTGCCATGTTAATCCAGCCTGTGATAGTCATCGCTAAAATGATCGTCCATAAGCCCTGTGGCAGAACAACCATTAGCAAAATAACAACAAGGAGATAGGGGACACCATACAGAATATCAGCAATGCGCATCATATATTCATCAATCTTGCCTCCAAAAAAGCCAGCAACTGCTCCCCAAATAACACCGATTATCAGATCCAAAAATGCAGCGGACAGTCCAATAAACAAGGAAATTTTGGCACCGTACCAATTGCGTGCAAATATGTCTCTTCCTAATTGGTCCGTCCCAAACCAGTGCTCACCAGATGGAGGCTTATTAGAATTAATCAAGTCGTTCGAATAATAATTGTATCCAGAAATTGGTCCGCCAAACAGGGATAATATTCCGAGCAAAACAATAATGACAACGCCGAACAATGCCAGTTTGTTTTGCTTAAACCTGCGCCAGGCATCTTTCCAGAAAGACGTTGTTTCACTCGCAATTTTTTCGGCTTCTGCCTCATCATATTCAATAGGTTCGAAGTCAGAAGAATTCAGATCAGGTTGTGTCAACTTTTGCTTCCCCCTTTACTGCCAATTTTCATACGGGGGTCAATTAGTCCGTATATCAGATCTACTAATAATATAGAAACTAATAAAAGAATACTAAAGAAAACAGTCGTTCCCATAATAACAGTATAATCCCTGTTGGTTATGCTTTGAACAAATTCGTTACCAAGTCCCGGTATCGCAAAAATCTTCTCAATAACAAAACTTCCAGTTAAAACAGCTACAACTAAAGGCCCCATATAAGACACGACCGGCATAATCGCATTACGAAGAGCATGTTTATAGGTCACCACGCGATCACTAAGCCCCTTAGACTTACCTGTTTTGATATAGTCGGCATTCAGCACTTCCAGCATACTTGAACGCATTAATCGTGCGATAAATGCGAGTGGCGTTGTCGCAAGCGCTACTGCCGGGAGTATGGTATGCCAAAAAGACTCAAATCGCGCAACTGGAAGCGCATCTAATTGAATGGCAAATACAAACTGCAGAAGAGTTGCCGCAATAAAATTTGGTACCGAAATACCCAAAACAGCAATCACCATTGCCGTATAATCACCAAATTTATTATGTTTCAGTGCAGCAACAACACCAAGGAGGACACCTACAGCCAGCGCAATAAAAATAGCCTCCATCCCTAATACTAAAGAATAGGGAAAACTGCGATTAATAATATCGTTTACAGATTGGGCAGGATATTTAAATGATGGACCAAAATCCCACGTTGCGATATCCGTCAAATAATCAAAATATTGCATGTAGAGTGGTTCATCTAATCCATATTGCGCATTTAATTGCTCTTCAATCTCAGGAGGCACATCTCTTTCAGATGCGAATGGACCGCCTGGAGCAGTCTGCATTAATAAGAAAGTAACCGAAACAATAATAAAAAGGGATATAACAATGAAGCCTAAACGTTTTAGTAAATATTTTGCCAAATCACCACACCCCATATTTCCATAAGTCAGGTTGATAAGAACAGGGGAGCAAACAAGCTATCGCTCCCCTATTTACTTAAATGACACTAATGTTCGGCAATATAACCCCACTTGAACTGGATAGTCCCCAAGTTTCCGACTGTAACGTCTTTGACGAAATCTTTATGCGCATAAACATTTGTGTAGAAGTAAACGGGTGCAAGTGGCATTTCATCCATAAAGAGCTGTTCCGCCTCACGAAGCAATTCTTTACGTACCCCTTCATCTTTTTCCTTTCTTGCCTCTTGCAGCAAGCTGGCATACTCATCATCTTCCCAGTTGGTATAGTTGTTGCCGCCAACTGTTTCAAAGATTTCCAGGAAGTTGATTGGATCAAGGAAGTCAGCAATCCAGCCCATACGGCCAACCTGATAGTTGCCTTCAGTCATAGAATCGAGATAAACATTCCATTCTTCATTATTCAATTCTACTTCTGCCCCGAGATTTTCTCGCCACATATCCTGCGCAGCTTTTGCTATGGCAGCGTGCGCTTCGTCGGTATTATAGGAAAGTTTAATCTTCGGCAGTTCATCAAGACCCATTTCTTCCAGTCCTTTATCAAGGTATTCTTTTGCTTTTTCAACATTATTATCGTCAAAGTATCCTTCTTCATTTTCTTCCCAAATAGCTGTTGGCACCAAAGCCATGCCAGGTTCTTGTTCACCTTTTGTAATGTTTTTGACGATGGCTTGACGATTGATGGACAATGCAAATGCCTTACGAATATTCTTATTGGTAAACGGTTCTTTCTCTGTGTTAAATGAATAGTAATACGTGCCCGCCTTTGGAGAGATTTCCAGATTGCCTTCCTGTTTCATTTGCGGGATGGCTGCTAAAGGTACCGCATCCAGCGGTGATCCGAGCCAATCTAATTCGCCTTCGTCATACATTTGTTTTGATGTGTTTTCATCGTTAACCATCTCCATCGTAATCGTTTCTAAATTCACATTTTCCGCATCCCAGTAGTCAGGATTCTTCTTTAAAACAACCTGGTTCTTATGCTTCCATTCATCTAATAGAAATGGACCATTTGTTACATAGTCTTCACCTGCATCAGCAGCCCAGTCTTCATTGCTTTCTGCTACATTTTGATTAATTGGATAAAACGTATAGAATGCTGTCAGCTCTAAAAAGTAGGGTGTAGGTTCTTCAAGTTCCACTTCGAGTGTCTCATCATCTACTGCTGTAATGCCGACATCATCTAAGGATTTGTCACCTTTCTTGGCTGCCTCAGCGCCTTTTATGGGGTATAGCTGATAGGCATAATCAGTATCCGGACTATCAGGATTCAATACCCACTTCCATGAATCAGCGAATGTTTGGGCTGTAATTGGGTCACCATTGGACCATTCAGCATCTTCGCGAATGGTAAAGGTATAGGTTTTCTTATCATCTGAAACATCAATTTCACTAGCCATTGCCTTTTGTGGTTCCCCGTCCGGACCAATGCGTGTCAGCCCTTCAAATATCTGACTCAGAACAGCATTCGAAGTTGTATCCGTTGCTTTTCCTGGATGCAATGATGGAGGCTCCGTCTTGATATTGACTGTCAGTGACTGATCGTCTGCCATTCCATCCGAATCACTGTCAGCTTCACCTTCTTCGCCCCCATTATCTGCTTCACCTTCATCGGATTCGTCCGTACTGCCCTCTGCAGATTCACCACCATCTTCTGAATCATTGCCACAAGCTGCCATAAAAAGTGCCATAACAAACATAAATGCAATAAGTAACTGCCATTTACCCCTTCTCATCAGTTCTTGACCCTCCTAATTTTGTAATATTAGCAATATTTATGTTTTACTAAATCACCTCCTGGTTTTGTTTCCTGAGTTATTGTTTCTAATAGTACTATTTTTCTGATAAATTGTAAAGTCTTTAAGCTGAAAAAAAGTAGACATGGATCGCCAAAGGAGAAAAAGAAAGTCGAAAATGAATAGGATTTGCGTTCATGGCGGTGAATTTGATGAAGTATACCACCATGAACACCTATCCAACTATAGATGGGGAATGTTCAAAGTTAAAAAAGACTAAGACAGACGTATCCTGTCAAACCAAAACCCGAACAATCAAAATGAACGCTTGCGTGACCAAACAGCTATTAGTTATTTAGCAGTCACTTGCTCTTTATATTCTTCAAATTCCTTCGTCGTACAGAGAACCCAGTGCTCTGGTTTAACCTCACGCAATCTTGGTTCCTCACTTGTATCATGATCAAACGGATCATAGGCTGTACGTCTGCGATGGCGTTCGTAAGCTGGATCCGGAAGTGGAATAGCTGACAATAACGATTTTGTATAAGGATGCAGTGGATGGTGATATACCTCGTCACTGCTAGCGAGTTCCACCATATGACCGAAGTACATCACGCCAATACGATCGCTGATATATTTCACCATCGACAGATCATGTGCGATAAATAAATATGTCAATTCCTGATCACGCTGCAGCCTTTGCAGCAAATTGACAACCTGTGCCTGAATGGAAACATCCAATGCAGATATCGGTTCATCAGCAATAATAAATTCTGGTTCAACAGCCAGCGCTCGGGCAATTCCGATACGCTGCTTCTGACCGCCACTGAATTCATGCGGAAAACGGGTTGCATGCTCTTTATTCAGCCCAACAGTCTCCAGCAGGGATTCGACGCGCTGCTTCCGCTCTGTTTCATCGCTGGCCAGATTATGAATATCAATGCCCTCAGCTATGATATCCATAACTGTCATTTTAGGGTTCAGAGATGATGACGGATCCTGAAAAATCATTTGCATTTTGCGATTCAATTCCAGCAATTGCTGTTTTGATTTTTTCTCATGGACATTTTCGCTATTAAATAATACGTCACCTTCAGTCGCATCATGCAATCGGATAATAGTCCGGCCTGTTGTTGACTTACCACACCCGGACTCACCAACAAGCCCGAATGTTTCACCCTTTTTAATATTAAACGAAATATCATCAACGGCTTTAGTAACCGTTTTTGATCCAGCTTTAAAATGTTTCTTTAAATTTTTGACTTCCAATACGTTTTCTTGTTCCATTAATCATCACCACCCATTGATGCAAATCCTTGCATACGACGTTGAATAGCCTCCGGCGGGTCAATTTTTGGCGCATATTCATGCAGCAGCCACGTAGCGGCGTAATGTGTATCGGATACCTGAAACATGGGCGGCTCCATTTGTTTATCGATTTCCAGAGCGAACTCATTTCTTGGGGCAAAAGCATCACCTTCAGGAGGATTCAGCATATCCGGCGGACTTCCTGGAATCGCATACAGCTCCCCGTCATTATCGCTTGTGGGCATTGATCCTAACAAGCCCCATGTGTATGGATGTTTGGGATTATAAAAAATATCCTCAGATGTACCGATTTCGACAATTTTCCCAGCATACATAACCGCTACTCGATCAGCTACATTGGCAACAACACCAAGATCGTGTGTAATAAAGATAATGGCACTGTCCATTTCCTGCTGAATATCCTTCATCAACTCAAGAATTTGCGCTTGAATGGTTACATCCAGTGCAGTTGTCGGTTCATCAGCAATCAGGATTTTTGGACTGCAGGCAAGTGCCATGGCCACAACAACACGCTGGCGCATGCCGCCGGAAAATTGGTGCGGATAATGACCTAATCGTGTTTCAGGCTGCGGAATGCCAACCAGTTCCAACAATTCAATTGTTTTAGCCTTTGCCTGTGACTTATTCAGTTTCCGATGTTTCATCAGACCTTCTGCAATTTGTTTTCCGATTTTCATGGTCGGGTTCAGCGAATTCATTGGGTCCTGGAACACCGTGGAAATATCTTTTCCGCGCAGCTTCTGCATTTGTTTATTCGTATAATTTGTAATGTCGTTGCCTTCAAAGCTGATATTTCCTGCTTTAATATAACCTTGTGGCTTTGGCAATAGCTGGGTAATAGCCTTGGTGGTTACCGACTTCCCTGAACCCGATTCACCAACAATCGCCAGTGTTTCGCCTCTTTCTAAATTAAAACTAATCCCTCTAACCGCTTGAATTTCTCCACTGTAAGTTTTAAAAGATACATGTAAATTGTCGACATTCAATAATTCACTCATGGGCTGAAGCACCTTCCTCATTATTTGTGCATTTTCGGATCAAACGCATCACGAAGTCCGTCACCAATCAGGTTAAACGAAATCATAATAGCTGAAATCAAGATAGCCGGATACAGAACCATAAATGGATACAGTCTCAGCACTTTAAACCCGCCATTGATCAAAGAACCAAGAGACGCATCAGGCGGTACAATGCCAAGTCCAATGAAGCTAAGGAAAGACTCAAAGAAAATAGCATCTGGAATCGAGAACATCATATTAATAATGACAATACCAATGATGTTTGGCAGCAGATGTTTGCTTAAAATCTTGCGGTTTGACTGGCCCAGTGTCCTGGCTGCCATAACGTATTCTTCGTTTTTCTGCTTAAGAACTTCACCCCTTACAATACGCGCCATGCTTGTCCAGCCGGTTAATGTGAGGGCTAAGACAATTGACATAATGCCCGGCTCAAGCAGGACTAAGAGCAGGAACATGACCACGAGCTTAGGAATCCCGATAAATATTTCAAGGATACGCTGTAGTATATTGTCTACTCTGCCGCCAAAATAGCCGGAGATAGCACCATAAGCAACACCAATCAAAAGATCAATTGCAGCAGCGACAAAAGCAATAATTAAGGACACTCTGCTTCCCAGCCACAGTCTGGTCCACTGGTCACGGCCCAGCCGGTCCGTACCAAGCCAGAAGTATTCACTCTGCATATCTTTTGCTTGATAAATATGATAAGAAGCTGAAACTTCAGCAGAGTCCGCGCTTCCATCTCCTTTTGACAATACATTGATATCAACAAAGTCTTCATCATTGTTGTACCGGGTCACAGCCTTTTGTGAAGCTTCCTCGACATCATCACCTTTAAACTCAGATTCTAATGTTCCATCCATGCCTAGAATAGGCATATCCTCAATAACCGGGACACGCGGCGGCATTTTAGCACGTGATAAATCCTGGTCATCCAGTCCAAATTCATTAATATGAGGTCCCAGTATACTCATAAGAATAATAATAGCCATAAGTATCATACTTACAACGGCTAGCTTATTTTTAAAGAATGTCCGCCTTGCATCCTGAAAAAAGGAGCGGCTAGGTTTTGTTATATCTTCACTTGTATCTTCCTGCCGTTCAAGGGGAACAAACAATTCTTTCTGTACTTCATCTTTGTCTCGATTCGTTGCCATTTAACTCTCTCCCCCTGTCAGCCGGATTCGCGGATCAATGATGACATAAAGAATATCCGTAATAAGGACGATAGCGGTGAACAAGAACGCAAACAGAAGTGTTGTACCCATGATTGTCGGATAATCAAGCACCTCAATAGAACTTACAAATTGCTCACCTATCCCTGGAACAGCAAAAATCTTCTCAATAACCAGTGTCCCAGTCATTAACGATACAGCCATAGGACCTATAACAGTTATGATGGGTATAAGTGAGTTGCGCAGACCATGTCTAAAGATAATGGACGGCTCATTGATACCTTTTGCTCGCGCTGTTGTAATATAATCAGAACCGAGAACATCCAGCATTTCAGTTCTGGTAAAACGTGCAGCCGTTGCCAAAGGAAAAATAGCTAACGCAATTGTAGGTAAAATCGTATGCTGATAACTGCCCCATAAGGCTACGGGGAACAGGTCCCATTCATTTGCTAAAAACCATTGCAGCAAGCCTGCAAAAATAAAGGATGGAATCGAGGTCCCTAACACAGCAACAATAGTCGATAAATAATCCAGCCAGCCATTATGGTAGATGGCAGCGATCAAACCAAGCAAAATGCCGGCTACAGTTCCAAAAACAAGTGCCTGTCCACCCAGTATCATTGACGGTCCCATCCGATTTTTTAATATATCTGTTACCGGCGTATTATCAAAGTGAAAAGATACACCCAAGTCGCCCTGTACAAGGCCCGTCATATAGTCTATATACTGAACTGGTATCGGATCATTGAGTCCATACTTTTCCATGACTATTTCCTGTTGCGACTCCGACAGCTTACCCTCTGCCTTCAGCGGACTTCCAGGAAGTAATTTCATGAGAAAGAATGTTAGAGTAGCAATGATAAACAGTGTAATAATCATAAAAACAAGCCGGCGTAATATGTAGCGAGCCATGCATGTGCCTCCTGATTCTGCATTTTTTAACTATTTTGTATTATCAAAATCTTTTAATACAGGATAGAAGAGAGTACATGCTTTAAAAGCACATACTCCCTTCAATAGTCACATTCTTATTACTGGCATTAAGTCAGGTTATTCTTTTGATTCGTCAAGACTTGCCCATTTATACTCAAATTTAGGACCAAAGAGGTTAACATAGACATCCTGGATTTTCGGACGAATCAATTTAGCTTTTGTCCGCTGATAAAGTGGGGCAACAGCACCCTCATCCGCCAGAATCTTTTCTGCTTCCTTGAAGTTATCATAACGTGCCTCTGGATCCTGAGCCAGCTCATCTGTCGTTTCATTAAGCAGTTTATCGTATTTATCATTGGAGAAGCCCATATGATTATTTTCGCCATCAGTAAGCCACAAGTTCAAGAATGTGTATGGGTCTAAATAATCAGCTCCCCATAAGAACGTCTGCAACTGATAATCCATTTTCTTATCAAGGTCTAAACGCTGTTCAAACGGTACTGACTTAAGCGTTACCTCCAGTCCCGGGAGATGCTCCGACAGTTGATTGATCATATACTCATCACTTGTCTTAGCGGTTTCAGTGTCACCACCGAGTAATTCAAGCTCAACAGAGTCTTTGCCGATTTCCTCGAGACCTTCTTTCCAAAGTTTTTTGGCTTTTTCAGGATTATATGTTACCAGATCACCATTTGCTTCACGGAAATCCTCACCATCAGGCGTGTTTGCCAGGCCTTTAGGTACATATCCAGTTGAAACAACCGATCCGTTATTCAGGATTTGATTGACCAAATCTTCTTTATTGATTGCCATCGATATGGCACGGCGCATCTTCTTATTTGCCAGGGCTTCACTTTGTGTCTGATTCATCTTCAGATAAGAGAGCGTTGATTCAGGCACGGTCTCATAATCATCATGTGTTTTATATTTATCGACGAGATCCGAGGATAGTGAAGCTCGATCAATTTTCCCTGATTCATAAAGATCGACTGACGTTTGCGGGTCTTTGACAACTTTGTAAGTCAGTTTATCCATTTCTACTGTATCCGCATCCCAGTAGTCTTTATTTTTATGAAGTTCCCAGGAGTCCGACGTGCTTTCCCATTTTTCCAAGGTAAAAGGTCCATTAAATAACAATGTATCACTGCTGGTTGCAAAATCGTCACCTTGCTTTTCAACAAAATCCTTATTCAATGGAAAATATGTCGGGAATGCTGCGAGTGACTCAAAGTATGGAACCGGATGCTCTAAGGTGACTTTCAGCGTATAATCATCAGGTGCTTCGACACCCAATTCCTCAAGGTCAGCTTCACCTTCATTGACAGCTGTCGCATTTTTAACAACATCACCCATCATATAGGGGCCATACTCAGAACCTGTTTCAGGGTCCACCGCACGGCGCCATGAATACACGAAATCCCCTGCTGTAACAGGGTCACCGTTTGACCATTTGGCATCTTCACGAAGGTTAAAAGTCCATGTTAAACCATCATCACTTACTTCGTGATCTGTTGCAATTCCGGGTGCGGCCTCCCCATCTTTCATACGATAAAGGCCTTCCATTGTAGCACCTGTAAATTGTATACCGTATTCATCCGTCGTCATGTTGGGATCCATCTCCGGAATCGAATCACTTTTCGTAAGATGAAGAACGTCTTCACCACCGGATTCTGCCTCTGCTTCGTCACCGCTGTCACCATCTGATGACTCAGAATCATCTCCTCCTGAGCATGCCGCCAAGAATATTCCAAGAAATAAAGCTAAAGCCATAAGCCATGCCTTTTTAAACGTCATCTCTATATGCCCCCTTTTTAAGCCCTTCTAAGTATAAGCAATAACTGCTTGTAAATAATAATACTATTTTTCTAACAAATTTGTAAAGAGTTATTTATTAAAAAATTATATTTATTGTTTTAATTCATAAAAACACTAAAATCCCGCCTATTTATTTATGTAATTCGTTTCTGGAACTATGCTATAATGACCCATGAAATCAGAAGGAAAGCAGGACGTTCGTATATGCTAAAAAGAAACGTGCCATTTTTCGCTATAAATATGTTTATTATTTCTCTATTGGTCTATTGGACTTCCCCGGGATTTACGCTGCGCCAATTTCTAAATACGACATTTTACGTTTCGATGGTCTATCTGCTTATTTCGCTAGCAGCATACACGATCAAAGGAGGGTTCTATGACGGTATAGCATTTGGCCTTCGCCGGTCCCGCCATGTCATTTCCAAGCATAAAGAATCACAAGACGAATCGCGCGAAAAACCACGTCCATCCGAAAAAATTAATCACATCTTCTATAAGGCTATGTGGTTTCAGTGTTTGTCGCTGCTTGGGGTGCTCGTTAGCTTATTAATTATCTACAACGGCAGCTAACGTTGATGGAAATCGACTATGACTGACACCTCAAAAACCCAGCTTTTATCTATCATAGCTCATTATACAAATCAGCCGATATATTAAACGGACCCAATCACTTCAATTGGGCCCGCAGTCTGATTCAGTCGTCTTGTGGATTGATAAGATTTGCTATGTCCCAGTCTCTAACATCGTCACTCAATAAAGTGCCGCCCCAAAGAAGCCCGTAATTTTATCAAGCATATTGCTGAAGAAAGTCTGCACACGATTCCAGAATCCATCATCATTGACCAGATCCTTAACCTTATTAGCAATATCGCCAAGCTGATCTTCAATCTTATCGAAATCAATATTCAGATCACGCATTTTATTAATTAAGTCAATCAACAGTTGCCGGTCCTCGTCGCTCAGCGAGATTTCCAGATCATCCAGTTTCTGATCAACAATCTCCTGGACTTCCTCTTTCGTTGCTGGATTCTTATCAGCGATTTCCTGTTTAATATCTGTCAGCAACTCGGTTACTTTTTCCTTGTTCATCCCTTCCTTGTCTGCCAGATCAGTTGCAACATCCAGCTCATCATTGGCCAGCTCCATGCGCTCCTTATCAAGCTCTTCACCTTTCGCATCGTATGCCTTATAAATGCCAGTGAGCGCCGATGTCCCCGTCACTTGTGCTGGAGATGCTACATCGACGCTTGCATTTTCCACACCAGCTGTCAGAAGCGCATTAGCATACATTTCATTGGAAACCTCCGTAATATTCTCCGGCGTCACAATATTGATATCAATCCCCTTACCCTCGTCTTCACGGGTTATCTTAACCGACGAAAACATATTCGAATTTGGATTGCCATCAATATAATTCGCAATGTCCTCACCTGTTACTGTGTACGCCTCCACAGCCTCAGGGTCCTTGATTTCCAGAAGTTTCGTTGTGTTCTGCTTTTGAGCGTCAGACAGAGCATCACCATATACGACAATGGGAGCATCAGATTTTTCCGTATTGTCATTCTCGGCTGCCTGGACAGGGGCAGTAAACGTGACAGCGAAACAGGCCAGTATCAGAAACGTCAATGCTGATTTCAGGAATCGTGACATCGTTACCAATCGCTCCTTTTGCAAATAAGTTTATTTGTCTATAGTTAAGCTTTATTATAACGTTTTAGACGTCAATTTAATAGCCTTTCGTTCCGTCAATAAATGCAATGGTCTGGCTGAATGACCTCAAGACAGATACTCATTAAGACGTTTATACAGAACCATAAGCATTAAGCTTTCAATTTTTCTAATTTTTGTATATATTTGCATTAGCGAAATAATTAGGAAGGAAGGGACCGACAATTGCTGAAGACACGAAGCATGTTAAACGAAATGTAGCTATTATGTGGGTTGCCAATTTCTTTGTTGGCGGCAGTCTTACCATGGTCCTGCCCTTTATGTCCTTATATATCGAGGAATTTGGAAATTTCTCAGAGGCCTATGTGCAAAACTGGTCAGGGCTGGTATTTGGCGTCACATTTGGCACGGCATTCCTGTTCTCACCGATATGGGGACGTATTGGTGATAAATTTGGACGGAGGAAAATATTGATCCTGTCTGCACTCGGTATGGGATTGTCCGTTTTACTGATGGGATATGCTGACTCAGTCTGGGAACTCTTTTTCCTGCGAATGTTTATGGGCATTTTCACGGGGTTCGTCCCCATGTCACAGGCACTCATATCAACCCAGACACCCAAAGCGATTGCTGGACGAGTGCTCGGGACACTCCAGACGGGCAGTGTCACCGGCAATCTGATGGGGCCGCTGCTGGGTGGTGTTCTGGCTGATGCTTTCGGCTATTCGGCGACATTTAAATGGGTTTCGCTGACAATTTTTCTGTCCGGCCTGCTCGTATTGTTAGGGGTGCGGGAAGTACTGTACAGTGGTGACGATGAGGAAGAAACAACCTCTTACACGAGCAAACAGGTGCTGCTGCATATTGCTGGCCACCCTGTTTTGCTGGCCGTCATGCTAATCTCAGCACTTGTGCAGATTGCCCACTTCAGCATACAGCCTATCCTGTCGCTATATGTAGCAGCCATTCATGGCCCAAACAGCATCGCCTTCTTTTCTGGTATGGCTTTTTCTGCAGCAGGTCTGGGCAATTTGCTGATGGCCCGGCGCTGGGGACGCTTAGGTGACCGGATCGGCTATATTAAGATATTAATTTTCCTGTTATTCCTTGCCGGCATTGTTTATTTCCCTGGTGCATTTGTCACCAGTATCTGGCAGCTCATGATTTTGCGGTTCTTCCTGGGTATTGCCATCGGCGGTATTATCCCCGTCCGGATTGCCTATCTAAGGCAAGAAGCGCCACTTTCCATGCAAGGCGAAGTACTTGGTTATAACACGAGTCTCAGGTTCCTGGGCAACCTCATCGGGCCAGCTTTTGGCGGGATGCTGTCCGGATTTTTTGGCTTTTCAGCTGTGTTTTTCGTCACCAGTGCGCTTTTAGTGGCAAGTGGTGTGATTATGCTGCTCACATGGCGTAAACAACAGGGCGGCGGGAAAAACCGAAAACGCACCCAGCCAGTGTCGACCCACTAAGGCTAACCCGCTCCTCTGTGTTGCCCCACTGGCTTTCGTCTAAGCAGAAAATGTGATATGTTAAATGGCACTATGTTAGACTTAAAACTATAGCAATTTTATTAGAAAGTAAGTGATAGCTATGGGCGCAATTGTTGTTGAGATCTGTGACGCAAATGTGATCACTTCTTTAGATATAGAAGGCATTATCGAAAAGGAATTTCCTGAGGTAGCCGTTTTAAACAATGAATGCTTAGCTTTTTGCGGCTTATGCAGGGTCCGTCCCTATGCTATGGTGAACAATCGCCGTGTTCACGGCAACACACCTGAGGAATGTTTAGATAATATACGTCAAGCCATCAAAGAAGAACTGGCCGTTTATCAATAATAACGGCCAGTTTTTTTATAAGCCTCAGGCGTTCGTATAGACGATCGCTTCAATCTCGATGAGTGCACCCTTCGGCAGCTGGCTCACTTCAAATGCAGCCCGCGCCGGATAGGGCTCTGTTAAGTAACTGCCGTAGATATCATTAACTGTTGCAAAATGATCCATCGATGCCAGATAGATCGTGAACTTCACCACTTGGGAAAAGAACGCATCAGCTTCCGTTAAAATCGCCTGCAGATTATGCATCACCTGGTGTGTCTGATTTTCAATTCCCTCAGCCAGAGCGCCTGTCTCTGGATTGAGCCCGATCTGACCGGAAATATACACAACACCGTTTACTTTAACCGCCTGTGAGTACGGTCCAATCGAAGCAGGTGCTTTATCAGTCTGAATCGCTTGTCGCATCATCATTCCTCCCTAGTCATTATAAGGCAAGCATATCATCACCCTGCTGGCAAAACTACTTTTTCGCCACCGATTCGGTATAGGTCATCACATCACGCGCGTAATAAATATCACCATAGCAGGCTTCAATCTTCGCTGTCCCTCTGCGTGAGCAGCGGTAGTTCGACTGGTTATCGGCATCTGCATACATTTCCTGAGAAAAGTCAACCGCCGCTTCTTGTGTAAATGTTCCTGAGTGGGCATTCACATAATCGATGAAGCCCTGGCCAAAGTTATACGACTGAACAGCTAGCTTGAGGTCCCCATCGGCTTTATCCAGCGCCTCAGCAAAATAATGCACGCCCTGTTGAACAGATTTCTCCGGATCATCAATACAGCCACGTGAACCGCAAAGGCTTTCCGAGGACTGCATCGGATCATCACCACGGCCGCCGGATTCCTGCATCATCATCGCCATCAGAACATTAATATGTTCCGCAACACCATACTTGTTTGCATATTTTCTAATCAGCGGCTGATAATCCAGCACTTGATTACTGACAGTCGTTGTGTTCCAATTAATCTCATCAGGCTGCCAATCGGTGGCCATAATCACAAAAAGAAATGCTAACCCACCGAGCACCAGCGCAGATATTACAAGCCTTTTCATTTTTCGTTTTAGTGTTCGTTTCATCATATCCCTCTATCTCGTGCTGTGCTAAACGGCCTATCACGTCATTCAGCCAATCGCAAATCTATCTCTCTGCTATTATAGCATGGACAGTCTCTATCTGCTAAATACAATATGTTCAATTTTTGCATAATTAAAATAATATGGTATTATGATGATAACGTCATACCACACTTAAAGGAGATGAGTATCATGATGCAAACACCACTCACCGTTGGCTCAATGCTTGAACACGCGGAAAAATTTTTTGCTAAAAAAGAAGTCATATCACAGACACATGATCAGCTGCATCGACTGACTTATGCTGATGTTGGCGAAAGAACGCGTCGCCTGATGAGTGCCCTGAATCAGCTTGGCATCGAAAAGGGGGACCGTGTCGGGACACTTGCCTGGAATCACCACCGACATTTGGAAATCTATTTTGCTGCGCCAGGAATGAATGCTGTGCTCCATACGATTAATATTCGCTTATCGCCAGAGCACATCGCCTACATTATTAACCATGCAGAAGATCAAATTTTATTTATTGATGAAGATGTACTTCCTTTGATTGAATCGATCCAGGATCAGCTCAAAACCGTCAAAGCATTTGTTGTCATGACCGATAAAGATACGTTGCCCGAATCCAGTCTCACCCCTTTTTATTCTTATGAAAAATTACTTGAGATCGGCGATCCACAGCAGGCTTTTGTAACAGATATGGATGAAAATGATCCAGCCGGCATGTGCTACACATCTGCAACAACTGGCAAACCTAAGGGTGTTATGTACTCTCATCGCGGCATTGTACTGCACACCATGGCACTGGGACTTGCCAACACGGCTGCTGTATCGGAGTCGGACGTGTTAATGCCCGTCGTGCCGCAATTCCATGTCAACGCCTGGGGGATGCCATTTGCCGGCACCTGGTTCGGATCAACGCTCGTCATGCCGGGTCCGCATTTCACCGCAAAACGGCTTGCTGACTTTATTGAACGTTACCGTGTGACCGTTACGGCAGGTGTACCGACCATCTGGATCGGACTTCTGCGTGAACTGGAACAGGGAAGCTATGATACATCAAGCTTACGCGGTGTTCTCTGCGGTGGCGCTGCAGCTCCAAAAGGACTGATTCAGGCATTTGAACAGAAACTGGGTGTTCCATTTGCCCATGCGTATGGCGCAACTGAAACAACTCCGCTTGTTACGTATTCCCGGCTGAAAAGCTATCAGCAAAACTTGAGTGAGGAGGATAAAATTAACGAACGTGCTAAACAGGGAGCTCTGGTACCAGGAATTGAAATGAAAGTGATCGGCAGTAACGGTGAGGCAGCCTGGAATGGTGAGGATATGGGTGAACTGTTGCTGCGCGGCCCGTGGATTGCCAGTGAATATTATAAGGATGACAGAACAGAGGAAGCTTTTCACGATGGCTGGTTTCACACCGGTGATGTCATAACAGTCGATGAAGAAGGCAACATTCAAATAGTTGACCGCACGAAGGATTTGATTAAGAGCGGTGGCGAATGGATTTCTTCAGTCGAACTTGAAAACGCTATCATGGCGCATGATAAGGTGGCTGAGGCAAGCGTTGTTGGAATGCCTGATGCGGAATGGCAGGAACGTCCGATTGCTTGTGTCGTCCTGCAAGAGGATTTAAACGAAACCGTCAGCAAGGATGAGCTGCTCCAATTTATTCGACCGAAATTTGCCAAATGGTCATTGCCGGATGACGTCCTGTTCTTTGATGAAATTCCGAAGACATCCGTCGGCAAATTTATGAAGCGGCAGCTGCGCGATCATGTGAAGGACCATTATAAGGTCTAATACTAATAGGTAAAAAGAGGCTGGGATAAAAAGAGTGATCATATGAACATTCGATCAGACTTGATATCAACATGAACGGGAGCCTATTCGAGATAATCGATATAAGGAGGGAAAAAACGGACCAGCGGGAGCAAGGGATAGGTGAGACCCCAGAGCGTGCCAGCTTGATGAGGCTCACCAGCCGCCCGCGGAGAAGATATCTATTTCCGGAGTGGTTTACCCACACACGTTGGTTAAGCGGTCACTATGACCCGTTCTTTTATTCCAGTTTTATTAAGGTGCATAAACGTCCTATACAAGTGACTGGACGATCTCTGCCGCGCGCTCTTCTTGTCTGATCGCTCCAACACCCTGGCCGGCCCATAACGACTGCATATCCGGGATTCCTTTTGTTTTACCGACAGAACGAATCGGTTTGGTCAGCTGGTTTTGGATAGGGAATGGCAATGGTGCTATACCGCTTGCCTCCACTTCATCGACAAACTGGTTGCGAATCGCACGTGCAGGCCTCCCGGAAAAGACTTTCGTGATCACTGTATCATGCGTATCCGCCCGAATCAGTGCCTGGCGATAGGCGGTGTTGGTTCCAGCCTCTGCGGCCATTAAAAACCGTGTGCCAATTTGCACAGCGGAAGCCCCCATCGTTAACAGAGCCTCAACCTGGCTCTTATGATAAATGCCTCCTGCAGCAATAACCGGCACATTCACGGTATTAAGCAATTCCTGCAGCAGGACATGCAAGCTGATTTGACTGCCAAATGAATACGTATTTACATCAAATGTTCCCCGGTGACCACCTGCTTCAACACCTTGTGCAACAATGGCATCATAGCCCGCTTCTTCCAGTTCAGAGGCTTCACCGAGTGTCGTCGCCATCCCGATCAGCACCACATCATGCCTTTTTAGCCGGGCAATCATCTCCGGCGGCAATACACCAAAAGCTGTTGTGACAATCGGAATCGCTTCCTCAATGATCACATCTATTTTTTCCGCCAAATAGTCCTGTATTTTAACAGATCGTTCGCCAGGCGCAATACCCAGCGTTTTCCGATACGTCTCCAAAAATGTCTGCATTGCGCCGGCATCATCAGACCAGGCCTCCAAATTAACCGCAAATACATTGACGGCAAATGGCTTGTTCGTAAGTTCTTTCGTTGAATGAATTATGTTTTTTAAATCAGGGCCGTTCATATAGCCTGCACCAATCGTGCCCAGCGCTCCTGTCTCAGCCACCGCTGCAACCATTTCCGGGGTTGTGATTCCGCCAGCCATCCCGGCTTGAACAACAGGTTTATCGATTTCACACATGTCTAGAAAGTTCTGCATGTTACTACCTCCTTTTCATTAAACATGAAGAGGCTATTCTACAGAAATAATCTGCATAATAGCCCCTATTCATTATTGAACACTGTTTTCCGCCGTCTCCATTCGCGAATCATTATCGTGACGATTCTTCTTCCACCACTGATAAACGACAATAACCGCGAATAAGCCTACTCCGGCTAAATCTGTCCAGAGACTGTTGTTGAGCAGAACAACGGCCGCTGCCACCGCCAAAATACGTTCCAGCCAGCCGAATTTTGTAAACAGATAGCTCTGAATAAAGGTTGACCACGCAAGAATACCGATAAAGGCTGTTGTAATGCTTAGCAGGATTTGCAGCCATGTTGCGGTATCATCCTGTAAAATCAGTATCGGATTCAGCACAAAGGCAAATGGCAGCAAAAGTGCCCCCATATCAAATTTAAATCCCTGCACACCAGTTTTCAACGGATCTGACTTGGCAATGCCTGATGTCGCATAGGCCGGCAAATTAATTGGCGGCGTATCGTCAGCCAGAATACCAAAGTAAAAGACGAAGAGATGTGCTGCCAATACAGGAATGTCCAGCTGAACCAGCGCCGGTGCCATCACGGCAGCAAGCACAATATACGTAGCCGTTGTCGGAAGGCCGAGCCCCATGACAATACAGGCTACCATGGTGAACAGAAGAACAAGAAACACCTGATTATTAGCTAAATCAAGAATCAGACCGGAAAAGATTGGCCCCAATCCGGTCATCGTCACGACACCAGTTAAGATGCCGGCAGTTGCACAGGCAATTACCACACTCAAGGCATTTTTCGCCCCAAGCTCCAAAGCCGTGAAAAATTCTTTCCAGCCAAATTTTATACGTGCCTCGCCGGCACCTGCCTTTTTACCTAGAACATACCAGATCAGCGCAAACACCAGACTGCCAATCGATACATACGTAATATACTCGTTCAGGCCGAACAATAGATGCGCGGCATACGCTATACCCGTGAACAGCAAGGCAACAAGAAAGCCGGAACCAAAACTTTTTTGCAAACGATAGGAAAATAAAGCAATCGTAATCGTCCCGACAATCGCCATAAATGACGCAAGAATCGGTGTCAAACGTAAAATCAGCAAGGTAATAATAGCAGCAATCGGCAACAGTAAATAACCGCGACCGGCAAAAATAGTCAATGGTGATGTCAATTCTTTTCTGGGAATGCCCACAAGGTTATGTTTGCTTGCCTCCAGATGGACCATGAACAAAATCGCCGTATAACTGAGCAATGCTGGAATGGCAGCCGATTTAACAATGTCCAGATACGGAACACCAGTGAAATCCGCCATGATGAAAGCAGCGGCTCCCATAACAGGCGGCAGCAGCTGTCCACTGGAGGACGCAGCCACCTCAATGCCACCAGCGACTTTAGGTCTGAATCCGGTCTGCTTCATAAGTGGAATAGTAAATGTACCAGTTGTGACTGCATTAGCCACTGAGCTGCCGGAAATGGACCCCATTAAACCGGATGATATGACAGATGCCTTAGCTGGCCCACCTTTTAATGACCCAACAGCCGACATAGCCAGATCGATAAACATTTTCCCTGCTCCGGTTACTTCTAAAAAAGCCCCAAATAAAATAAAAATAAAAACATACTGCGCTGAAACCGTCAGCGGTGTTCCGAAAATCCCTTCATTAGATAAAAACATAAACTCAGCAATTTCACGTAATGAAAAGCCAAAATGGTTCAGCGCATCAGGCAAGACCGCCCGTGCACCGAGAAAATCCGGCAAGTATGTATCTCCGAGCCATGCATAAAGCATGAAGACGGTTGCTAAAATGACAAGGGGCTTGCCGACGACACGTCGTGTAGCCTCCAAAACGAGCAGCAAAGCTATAAAAGACATGGTGGTATCCAGCATATTCGGATCGCCGACCTTGCCGACCAGTTGATCGGAAACCATCATGATATAAACGCCGGTTGAGATCCCAAGGATGGCTAGAACCAGATCGTACCAGGGAATTTTTCTTTGGCCAAGATTCTTCTTATGCGGGTAGATTAAAAATATAAGAGCTAAAGCAAACGCCAGATGCATAGCATTCTGCTGCATATGCGGCAGCATCTTTATACCAGCTGTATATAACTGAAACAACGAAAAAACGACGGCTACCACCAGCACAATGGCTGCCATCCAGCCAAACAGCGTCCGATCACTGCCTTGAAGCTCATCCAGATCGTTATCCGTGTCGTCCTGATTGGCGGCTTGATCTAAGTTTGGATTAGCCATAAGACTCCCCTTCCTGTCCTGCTGCGAATAAGCGTTGCCATAAATAGGTCATTCTTGTTTCTTTTTCAATTTTAAGTGAAAATGTCCTGCCCTCAAAGGGCTGACGCGATATCTGCCACGTCTCGCCATCGATCGTCAGTTCCTGTTCCGCAATACTGACGGGGTGAAAAAGAACATCATCGAACGGCTTATCAATGTCATCAATCACATAATAGCCATCCTCCAGCCTGTCTGTAGCTCCAGGCGGTGACTGTGTTGCAATACCGGCCCCGAAGCTGCAGTTCCAGCTTTCCATAAGCACCATCTTGTACTGGTCATCTATTTCATATTTCTCGATAATTGGACATTTCTCAACGGAATGAATGTAGCGGGATGACCACTGTGTATCTGTGTTGACACGTTGAGCCAATAAGACATCCCCGTTGTCTGCCTCCCCTAGCATGACATGTACAGAAGACAGCAGAACAAAACCGCCGATAAGCAGAAAAATACCAAAAAGCAGCCCGGCAAGCCTGCGTCCACGCAGGCTGTGCCGTTTTCGTGCTGACTCATACATTAGTCCGCGGAAATGCCTTCCTCATCATAGTACTTTTCCGCACCGGGATGGAGATCAATGGACATGCCATTCCGTGCTCCATCTAATGTAATATCCGTTCCGCGATCATGGGCTGCTTCAAGTTCATCACGGTTTTCAAACAGAGCTTTTGTCATATTATAAACAGTGTCCTCCGGCAGTTCACTGTCCACGACCATAATGGCCATGACCGCTACCGTATTAATATCTTCTTCCTGACCGTAGTCCGCATATGTGTCACCGGAAATCGTCCGCTCCGTATAATACGAGTATTTTGAAATCAGATTATCAATCACTTCATCAGAAAGGGACAGCACGTTAACGTCCTGGTTCGCACCCAATTCCTGAATCGCGCTTGTCGGGGCACCTGCCGTAATAAAGGCAGCATCAATGGTCCCATTCTGCAATCCTTGCGAAGCATCACCGAAGCCCATATACTGCGGCGTGATATCATCATACGTGATACCCGCAGCCTCGAGAATCTGGTTGGCATTCGCTTCAGCGCCGCTTCCCTGATCACCGACAGCTACGTTTTTGCCATTCAGGTCATCGAGTGACTTAATATCACTGTCAGCCGTTGTCACTACTTGAATATCTTCTGGATAAAGCGATGTCATGCCAGCCATATTATCTACCGTTTCGTCATTAAAGTCATCAAGCGTTCCACCATTCACAGCGTAATAGGCTATATCATTCTGAATTAGAACAGCATCATATTTTCCTTCAGACAATTCCTGGGCGTTGGTTACCGATGCGCCGGTAGAAACTGCCCTGGACTGTGACACACCGTCCACATCGGAAAAGATCTGTTCCGTCATGGCTACCCCCAGCGGATAGTATGTACCACTCGTCCCCCCGGTTCCGAGTGTCACACGCACTTCTTCGGCCGAATCTTTATCGCCGCCATTATCATTACCGCTGTCTGCATCAGCATCATCATCCTGTGCACTTCCACAGCCTGCAAGCGCCAACAGCATAATAATCAACAGAAAACCTGCAATCTTCAATTTTTTCACGGAAAAAATCCCCCTTTGTATTGATACTTAATTACATATTATTTAAAACGTTTTCACAATTTATGTCAAGCATTGGAATTAGTTGATAAGTCAGATTTTTAGTTCCACGGATACTGCCATTTTCAGGTACGATTTCACCACCAAAATCACTCTTGGCGGCCGCAGCTGATTGATACAAGGTGCCGGTAAATGAGCCTGCAGATTAACATACGAGACTGACGCCTAACGTTAGCACAGGAGAGTCAACACGCTAAAATGGCTTGGCAATCATTAAATAGAGGATGATCAAAGGGATAATAGTGGACAGACTCCCGACAACATCCCAGATCCTCGAGGCTTTTTGGTAGGACGCTTGATTGAATGGTTCACCGCTATAGTGGATCATCTTTCGCTGCAGCGGCAGCAATATGGCTGCCCATATCACCCCAGTCAGGGCAAACAGAGCCAGGGATACCGATAGCCAATTGATGGCATGCAGCGTATAAGAGCTATCAGCTGCTAATATAAATCCAGAAATAAGCAAGACGATAATGCCAGGCAATGTGAACACATGATCAGCAGTCATGATATTTTTAGCCGTTAAATGAATGTGCGTTTCATCTTTGGAAAACGCCGCTTTTACCTTCCAAAAGGCAGCGGTGATAATATTGCCGACAAAAATAATAGCCGCCGTAATATGTATAAACACTAAAAACGACATGTCACCAGCACCTTCACAAACATTTATTCCCAGCTTGCGCGCGACGGTCCTTAAGATTATCGCGATTTTACACGTTATCAATACACGCATGCCAGTCATTTAATCTTAACACATGTTGTAAAATTCAAAATATATTATCAATAAACGAGGGTGTGCTCACTGCAAAAGCACACCCTCATTCTTACTGATAATTAATCACAGCAGGAGCTGGGTCCAGTTTAAGCACTTGTTTCGGTTTCAGCAGCGGGTCATCATTTTGGTAGAAAAGCTTAAATCCCCCGTATTGCATGCCCTGCTTTCTGACCAGTTTCCCGTAGGCTGACATTTTGATAGCCGGGTCACCGAAACCGTCATAATTCAGCGGAACTTCCACGTGCTCAGTTGGATTAATTTTATCTTTATTTTGCACAACGCCATTGCCAAACTGATGAACAAGGACCATCTTGTCTGGCAAATGATTTTCTTCAACGAGGTCATTGACGTATTCAACCGCTTTTTGAATTTCGGAACCGTCAACCTGACCAAGATCTTCTCCTGGAATCTCACCTTCGTCCACACTGTATTCTGTATCAATCGCTAAATGAACGTAAGGTAATTTTAAGTACGGTTTCAGTTTTTTGACCTCTTTCATCACCGGAGCGCGCCCGAGCTGGACATCCAGAAGCAGCAGGGCACCATGTTCTTTAGCCAGCTTCGCGTAGCGTTCGATATCCTCATCAGGGGTATCTGTTATGTAATCACCACTCTCGCCCGGTTTCCGCTGCGCCACTGTCGAGATAAGTTCAATCATTGGAACCGCCGGGTGTGAGGGATCCGCCTTCGAATAGGCTCTTGTTTTTTCCTTCAGCTCCTCCATCATTTCTTCAGGAGGCATCTCACCTAATACACCCATATGTTCAGAATTGGGCGTCCCATAGTAAGCAACCAAGCGATGATCCTTTAAAGGACCATTCGTTTTATCTTCTTTGCCTTTGAGCAGCGTTTGACCAAGCGGAACCGTCCGGTCTGGATCGCCGCCATGTGCCTCGGCATGCGGCATTTTCTTTCTCACTTTTTCTGAATACCTTTCTTTAAAAGGCTTCGCATCTTCCGGCGGCTCAATCGCCTGATACGGTGTTAAAATCGACTTCGACTTTGGTGTTATCTTATACTCGATTGTCTTGGCGTTGTCTGCCTGTTTTTTCCCGGATGATTGGTCATCGTCCTTCGTTGCACCTGCGGCTGATTGATCTGAACATCCGACGATCAGCATAGCAAGGAGCAAAGGCGACAACCAGGCTAACAGCTTCTTCAATGATACTTCCCCCATATGCCATAAAAAGTATAGTCTAATCAAAGAGGACATCCCGCACAGTCCAGTATTCCGCCTTATGGACGCTACTTATGCCAAGCATTGCCCTTCTTATGATCTGTCTGGTTTATTATACCATCTCTTGTTAAAATATAGCACCTATTCCAGCGATTGTATACAGGTTAAATGTGCCATTTTCTTGATTAAGAAGAAGCTTATGGTTATATAAAAATAAAGGTGCTAACCGTTTTGCGATTGGCACCCTTATAAAACATCGTCACAAATTTGTTAAAAACTAAGTCTCACTAAATGTTCAGCAGTTCGCGGACATCGTCCTCACTTAAGCTGGACAGCATCGCTTCACCCGGCTGGATAACCTGATCAATCAGTTCACGCTTTTTCTGCTGCAGTTCATAAATTTTTTCCTCAATCGTCCCTTCTGTCACGAGACGGATCACCTGGACAACGTTTTTCTGGCCGAAACGGTGAGCCCTTCCTGTCGCCTGGTCCTCAACCGCCGGATTCCACCACAGATCATACAGAATAACCGTGTCGGCACCCGTCAGATTTAAGCCAGTGCCGCCTGCTTTCAGGGACACGAGAAAGACGCTTTTCTCGCCGCCATTGAACCGTTCACTCATTTCAACCCGTTCTTCTGAACCCGTTTGACCATGCAGATAAAAGTAGTCAATGCCTGCTTCCTTAAGTTTCTCAATAATAATTTCATGCATGCTTGTAAACTGCGAGAAAATCAACAGGCGTTTGCCATTAGCCACCGCATGGTTAACCGTCTCCATCAGCTGATTCAGCTTGCCGGAACCGCCCTCATAATTTTCCACAAACATGGACGGGTGACAGCAAATCTGACGCAGGCGTGTCAGCCCGGCTAATATTTTCATTCGGTTTTGCTGAAAACCGCTCTCCTGCATCGATTGCGCTGCTTCCTGCTGCAGTTGGCGCCAATAGCCGACATACAACTCCTTCTGTTCTTTCGTCAATTCGGAGACATGAACCGTTTCGATTTTATCCGGCAGTTCAGTTAAAACATCCTGCTTCACACGGCGCATAATAAACGGCCGGGTCATCGAGGCAATTTTGTCATGCGACAACTGTTTAAACGTCTGCTGGTTCGGCATCAAGCCTGGTAAAATGACTTGAAAGATAGCCCACAGTTCATCAATGGAATTTTCAATTGGTGTCCCGCTCAAAGCAAATCGTCTGGTCGCTCGCAGCTGGCGTATCGCTTTGGATGTTTTTGTAGCATAGTTTTTTATATACTGCGCTTCATCAAGAAAAAGCGTCTGGAATGTCATTTCCCGGTAAGACTCAATATCCTGGCGCAATGTCGCATACGAAGTGATCCAGACATCCTGATTACCGTACGTCTCAATTTTCTTCTTCCGTTCAGTGGGTGTACCGGTTAGAATGGCTGCTTCCAGCTCAGGAGCAAACTTATCAAATTCCCTTTTCCAGTTGTACAGAACCGATGACGGTGCGACTACTAAGTGTGGGCTGTCACCGGGTTCGGACAGAATATAAGCGATGCTCTGCAGCGTCTTGCCAAGACCCATATCGTCCGCAAGAATGCCGCCAAGATAATAGTGACTGAGTGATTTAAACCACTGATAGCCAGTCTTCTGATAATCCCTTAGATCGGCATTCAGACCCTCTGGGAGCGGGTACGTCTGTGTTTCCGGTGAACGCAATTGCTGCAGAAGCTCTTTGAATGCTTTATCGTAATGCGTCGGTGTGTCGATCAGTTCATCAACCTGCGTCCCCCGGTAGACTGGCATTTGCACATTGCCGTCCTGAAGATCCTCTTGTGCAATGTTCAGGTCATCGAACAGCTGCTTCATCGAGGTGAATTCTTCCCCCTCAAGAGAAAGAAATGACCCGTCCTGAAGCCGGTAATAGCGTTTTTTCTCCATAACGGCATTCAAAACCTGTGTCACTTCCTCATCATTAATCCCCTCGATACTGAAACCAATATCAAGCAAATTCGATGATGATTCCAGCTGGACATTCGTCTGCGGTGACGGCTGACTATCCATGATAAGCGAGCGAATCTCGTCCGTCATGTACAAGTCGAGATACTTATCGAGCACCGGCAGCACATTAAACAGAAAGTCATACAGCGTATCTTCATCAACCGAAATATAGAGTTCTTTGCCATTGTAATGAAAATTGGCGTGCTCAATCAGCTGCATGATCTGCTGTTCCTTTTCCACATCACGGATAACGATCACATCATCCTGCTCACGGCCGGTGAACGGGCTGATCTCATAGTCACCATAGTGGTAGGTTAGCTCACCGATCATCCAGCTATCCTGTAATTTCAAATACATTTTGGCCTCAAGCGGCAGCTGGACAATATCCTCAGCTATATTGTCCGCCATGTGCACATCACCAATTTTTTCGAGTGACGGCACGACCTGTGAGATAAAATCATCCGCCTGTTCTTTGGCAACGGGAAGCTCACTGCCTTGCTGAGCAGCTGTTGCGATCTGATCAACAATTGGCAGCTGATCTTTTGCCGGAAAGTAAAACGTCCCCGCAACGAACAGCATTTCATACGGCTGCAGATACGTCACATCCTGAATGCCTTCCATTTGCAGCGACAATTCACCGCTGTCTGTTTTAGCAAGATCAAACGAAAATGGCAGGTCATTTTCAATAACCTCGATATTCTGATATGACGCCTCTGGTGCTTTAACTGTGAAATCACGCTCAGCCAGCTTTGACAGCAGCTGTTCTGCAGCTAGCGGCGGTATGACGACTGAGCGATCAGAGGTGTTCATAAACCGGTAAATACTCCGGTCATAATAGATCTTCTCATTGTTTAAAATGGCATACAGCCGCTCAAAAATAGACCAGTCCTGCTCATCAAAGTAATGATTGTCCGGATTATAGGTGAACGTTTTCGTAAAATAATGGTCACGGCCGCTGAAAACATCCTCCAGAAAATCCTCAATCTTTTTAACAACAAGTGGACGGCCTTCTCCGACTTTCAGTTCCAGCAGCAAGTTATCTTCAAAATTCCACCGGCAATAATACTCGACTTTCAGCGGCACTTTCTGCAGTGTTATCTCAGAAGCCGGCTGATAGCTCGTTAATGAGGCTATGGCATTCATCAGCCGATTGGTCGTCTGATAATCTTTTGCCATTTTAACCGGACTGTCAAACCCGCTTGCGTTGATAGCCAGTAATACCGCTGCAATATGTTTACACGGACCGAACTTGGCAAAGGCGGGACAACTGCATTGAATATCAAACCTGCCCTCTGCAAGATCAGACGTGCTGACTTCAACATAGTAGTCTTCCGAGCCCTCCACAAAGGCAGACCACATTTGGAAATTCCGATCATATACAAGGTTGTAGACACGGTCTTGATTATAATATTGTAAGCCGCGCTGATAAACATCAGCTGAAAAATTACGTTTGATATCATTTTCATGTATAGCCAAAGCGCATTTACCCTACCTTCTGCCATCTCTTTATCCATTATTGTATATCACTGAACATCATTTTTAAATGAAAGACTACGCACGATATAAAAAAAGCCCCAAAACAAGCTCGTCCCTCATTTACTGGAAAAGCTAATTCAGCGAGAGTCAATTATAAAAACCCCGGCGTTTGCCGGAGCTTCACATGTCGGTTAACTCATTTTGTCTGGCAGTGTGTGAATGGATGCGATCAGATCGTTCAGTTTGCCTTCGATTCGATGCAGCAAATAAAATGTGACAACGATCGGAAAGCCAACTTCAGTCACAAACGATATCCAGGCTTCCACGGACATGACCTCCTTTTAAGCGTGATGACTCAGACGTTTTAGACCTTTTTTGTTCATCCCCTTTTCTCTAAACAGTGTCACTGATTTCGGAGCCGTCCTGCCGCTCAATGATATAAAGCAAGCGTTCCTGGAGACCTGCAACAGCTGTTGCAATCGTATACAACTGATCTGCTGTAGCTTCCGGCTTTACGTTGTTAAAACTTTTTGTCTTATAAATCGTTTTGCCTGTCATCATATCGTCCCCGTCGTCCAGTGTCAGTTTCAGACGCGAATCGACTCTCTCAGCTATAGCCATAGTCCACCTCCTCTCACTGTTACAATCGAACGGCAAACGATAGTCGGGACAGCCTTATCAAATTAAACTATTTTAGAATAAGAGAGAGATGATTAAGTCATACTGAAAAGGGAAATAAAACCAATTGAAGGAGATGAATCGATATGACAAAGCGCCTCACACAGTTATTTTCAGTACTTTTACTGGCTTTGTTCCTGACAGCATGCGGCGGGAATAATGCAGACGATAATAACGCAGATGATAACAGTCAAGACAATAGCGATCAGGAAGAGATGGCGGATAACGGTGACGACGATACAGATGACAGTGATACAAACGATGGCGATATGAATAACACGAACGATAATACATCGGACAATGCCAATAACACCACTGATAATAATCAAACCAATTCCGACCAGAATATGATAGACAAAATGGGTAAACTAGACTACGCCGAATTTGAAATGGAAGCCGACTATGGTAACAATAACGAATACGCAGCGGAGATTGAGCAGGATAAAAATAAGAATATGATTGAATCAGACCTTGAAGATGAAGTGAACGATAACGTTGATACCATGGGGCAGGAGGCTTTTGACAAGATTTATCCGAATGTCAAAAAGCTGACCATTGATCGCGATACATCCAAACAGGATGCCATTGACGAAACATTAAAAGCATTCAGCCTGGATTCAGATTATAAGGAATTTGAAATGGAAATAACCTTCCAGGACGGCACAAAACTAGCATTTGAGGATAAATAACCCGGCTGGGACAAAACGAAAGTCACCAACTCCAAAGACCATACCCTTTAACTTACAGAGGAAAAGACTCAAGACTATTTTTAGACAGAAAAGGTGCCTGTCCATTGCCAGGCACCCCTGTCAGCCACTAGTCATCGAGCCTGCTGCGGCTCAGCACATTCATCACGATCAATACAATCGAGGCAAAAATTGTAAAGATCACTTCGCCGCCAAACCGTCCGAGTGCCCAAAAGAGCCCAAATGGTATAATAATGGCCAGTATCAGGCTGACATTTGGCATCCTATCCAGTAAATAAACGGCTAATATGTATATGGCGACAACGACAATAGCCAGCAGCCATCCCATTAAAATCACCTTCTCTTATACAGATTTTGCAGCGTGGATCCAGCATCAGGCTGTGGTTCCGGATCACAGCATAACTTCTGACGTCCCCCATTTTACACTTTTTCTCTGTTTTTTCCAGATGCCATATAACCCACACCATCTTATTCAGATATTAGGACAGTGTCAGTTTTTATAACCATAATTAACAGAAATTATAAACAAATTAAAACTTTCGAGTATTAGGATAGTGTGATAAACTATTAGAAGATTTGCCGTGGAAATTTTTACAACTAATCGAGGTGATTCAATGGAAACAAAGCTGACCGTCGACCATTTAGGTAAAGCTTTTAAAGACAAACAGGCCATCAGTGATGTCTCCTTTGACGTGCGCAAAGGCGAAATTATGGCCATCTTGGGTCCGAATGGTGCGGGGAAATCAACAACAATCCGCAATATTATGGGTATTATGTATCCAGACAGTGGCACCATTTCGTTTTCCGGCCATGAGACTATCCCGCGGCATCGCATAGGCTATCTGCCGGAAGAACGCGGTTTGTACCAGAATGTCAAGGTTATGGATATTTTGCTCTATTTGGCGGATTTGAAGGATTATCCGCTGCAGAAGGCACGGGAGCGCGCGCATCAGTATTTGAAAATGTTTGACCTTGAAGGACAGGAGAACAGTTCGATTGAAGAGCTGTCAAAAGGAATGGCGCAAAAAGTGCAGTTCATCTCTGCAATCATCCATGAGCCGGAGCTGCTGATTCTGGATGAGCCATTTTCCGGACTGGACCCAGTCAGCCAGGAACTGTTTAAAGAAGAAATCCGCAATCTGGCAGAGAATGGCACAGCCATCCTTTTGTCCTCCCATCAGATGAACCTGGTCGAGGAAATGTGCGACCGTTTATTCATGATGCATCAGGGTGAGCGCATTATTTATGGGGATATCGATGACGTTAAGAAGCGCTATGCCAATTTCAAATGCACGCTGCACGGGAAAAATGACCGCGAGCAGCTGGAAAGCCTCCCGCAAGTTGAACGAGTCGATCAGAACGGTGACACGTCCGTTCTCTATCTAATGCAGGATGTTCAGCCGGTGAACTGGCTGAAGCAGCTGCCAGAGCAGTTAAATCTTCTGGAATTATCACTCGACCGCATATCCCTGCACGAAATTTTCCTGGATATAGCAGCAGGCAGGGTATCTCCAGAAAAGGAGGGTGCTGTCCATGCGTAACGCTTTTAAAGTGGCCAAATGGGAAATTAAACGCAATCTTAAAAATAAAACATTCTTATTCGGTTTGTTTCTGACGCCTCTTTTAGTTTTGGGTTTCGGATTTTTAGGCAGTCTGATCGGTGATTCTGACGACGAGACAACACAGGTTTTGGTCCATGATGAGCTGGACGCCTATAATGGACTGGAAGCAGCGGTTGATAATGCGGACGTAAACTGGGACATGGCCACAACCGATGTGAGTGAAAGCGATGTGGAGGGTGAACTGGACGACCAGGCTAATACCGCTTATCTGTTCCTGGATGACCGCGCTTTAGAAGACGGCGTCATTCCCGTTTACACTGGTGACGCTGTCGATTCATCGTTTATGGAGCAAGTACAAGTGTTAGCGAATCCGCTTAAAACGCGCCAGTTGCAGCAGCTCGATTTGTCCGATAACGAACTTGCCGCTGTGTCGATGAATATGCAATTTAAGGAGACAACCGCAGACGAACTGGCCGAGTCCAGTGGCGAGGCGTCCGAAAGCCCGTTCCTTGGCGAGGACCCGTTTGAACGCGTCATTCCTGGAGCTTTTGCAGCTATTATACTGTTATCGATTATTATATCGGGGATGTATATTTTCCAGAGTGCCTCCAGTGAGAAGAAAGATAAAATCGCCGAGATCATTTTATCATCTGTGACACCAAGTGAATTAATGCAGGGTAAAATCATCGGCTACTTTGTCCTCGGTATGGTCCAGGCTGGTGTTTTCCTCCTGTTTGTACTGCCGATGGCTATATGGAAACTGGATCTGCCGATTATGGATTACTTGCTCACACCGGAGTTGCTGCTGATGATCGCCATTGCCATTCTTGGCTATTTCCTGTTTGCTGCTTTGTTTATTGGCCTGGGAGCGACGCTTGCGGATACGTCATCAGCGAGTAATTTCCAGGGTATCATTATGATGCTGCCGCTCCTGCCGTTTATACTTGCGGCACCGATCTTCAGTGATCCAAACGGCCTGGTTGCCCAGATTGGTACCTACGTGCCCATCACCACACCTGGTGTGCTCTTAATGCGGCTGATTGTCCTGGAAGACTGGCCATGGACAGAAATCATCATCGCCCTTGCCATTCTCGTCGTAAGCATCTGGCTTTTTACGAAACTGGCTGGGAAGATATTCAAAACCGGCATTCTCATGTACGGGAAAAATGCGTCACTGGGCGAGATCTGGAAATGGATTCGGGCTTAAGCATCACTAAAAGGGAGCGCCTTTAACGGGCACTCCCTTTTATTTTTAATGCGTTAAGTATACGTATCATGGCTTGACGCTCTGCTGCCAGAATGTCTTGCCTAAACTTTTATTATTACTGTTCACATGTACCTATGCTATTGATGTTTCAGGCAGCCGGTTTCAGAAAATCAGCTGTCGTTTCTGCCATGGCCTTGACGTCACCAAAGTTTGCCGAAGCAGCCGAACCACCCCCGGCATATTCGAGGACAACAAAGAAAACAATTAGGATAATTGCCAGTACCACAAACGTTATCAATGCTTTTTGCATTCTTAACACCGCCTTTCAAAAAACGACTATCTAACAGCAGAGATCCATTCCCAGCTTATCCGACAATGGCTACTTTCATCAACCCTTTAAAACTTATAACAATATTATAGTATACCCGATTTTGGTCTCATAAAAACGTTAGCTGGGCGGTCTTAACAGCTGCATTTTGTCTGCATACGGGACAGGCCGGCATGCCAAGCTAATCACAAAGGAGCTGACGCATGTGCCGCGCTTTGCCATTATGCTTATGAGTGTTCTGGTACTTTTGACAATCAGCCCAGGAATCGAAGCAGACGGGACCATCACCCAACAGCTGCAGCAGGATAACCCGTCTTATGCCAAATGGGGACAGCTCGCTATGGAGAAAACAAGTTCCCGTTATCCAGATGCTGACATTATCGATTACTTGCACAGAGGACGTGAAGAACAGGGCAACGAGATAACGGAAAAATTTAAATTATGGCTCCAGGAAGACGATAGAGAATTCGGCGTTTTCATCACTATCGTGTTTGACAGTGATACAGAAAAAGTGCACGCGATTACATTTGAAGAAACGACACATTAAAACCCTCCCCTCCATTTTTCTAAACTTTTTGAATCATGTTTTAAAAGACTGCTGATTGGACATGCTGGTGATAACACTAATAATCGGCTAACACGATGCACAAATCAGAAATTAAGGAGAGGGTTATTTCATGGGGAAGCTTCGTTTAGCCATAACAGCAGCCAGTTTGCTGCTGTTATGTATCACGTTCCTATCGATCGTGCAAGCGGATGATGGTAATACCTACAAAGTGGCCGATGCTGAGGCATTAAATATTCGGTCCGCACCATCAGCCAACGCTGATATTATCGGCGTGCTTAAAAAGAATGATAAAGTGACCGTCTTTCAGAAACAAGATGGATGGGCCCAAACCTATTATGAAGGTGAAGCCGGCTGGGTCTCGACACATTACCTGAGTTCTCTGGAACAGAACACGGCAGACGATGCTATCGCTGCATTCGCAAGCGGGAAATCTAAAATCGGCGAGTATCACAGCATCAAGCAGCCATTAGCGGGAGCACTCGAGGATTATACGGTTGTCCTTGATCCAGGTCATGGCGGAGCAGACCCAGGTGCAGCCGGTATTGACGGGACACTGGAGAAAGACCTCACAATGACAACAGCGGACTATGCTGCAAAAAAATTGCGCGACGCAGGAGCAAACGTTATTCTGACCCGTTCAGACGATAGTTATGTCTCCCTTGAAAAACGCGTACGCATCAGCAATAAACACAACACAGATGCGTTTATCAGCCTGCACTATAACGCTTATCCGGTTGAGAATGTTCACGGTTTCAGCACCCATTATGATACAGATGGTGCTGATAAGGCATTAGCTGCTGACATGCAATCAGCTTTAAAACAGACAATGGATCTGGACAGCCGCGGCATTAAACAAAATGGCTATCATGTTTTAGATGACAATCAAGACCTGGCCGTGCTGATCGAATTAGGCTTCTTGACCAGTCCCTCTGATACGAAGGCTATCAAAACAGATGCACATCAGAAAAAAGTCGGCGAAGGTATTGTGAACGGCCTCAAACGTCATTTTGAAGAATAAACTATAAGCTGTCCCGTTTAACGGTAACGTGGTCAGTATTGGCGGAGATAAATGCTAATAACAGCATAAATAGTACACTGGTTAGTATATATTCCAGCAAGATTTTAATCGTATAAATAGCATACAAAAACGCACAGAAAATAATTCTGTGCGTTTTAATGTAATAACTTGTTGTGTTATTAAACAATCACATCCAATTCTGGAAGATTGATATTACGAATAACTCTCTTCCTTTTTGCTATAAATTTCATAAGCAACATAGCCAAATAACATACCTATTCCAGTTCCCCAGGCAATTGAAGATAGTAAGGAAATTGGAGAAAATAAACTTAAAAGTACAGCAACAGCAAAACCAATCAGAATCCCGAGTGGTATTAAGCTGTCTAAGAAATCTTGGGCACTTTTTGTTTTCTTCTTACCCAGAGTCCCTTTCTCATACTTATGTTTCATCCTTAGCATTACAAATAATACAATCCCACCCACTATTATAACTGGCAGTACAATACGCAAAATTTCTAAGGGCAAACCCATATCATACACCCTTCTTTTTTCAATTTTAATATAGTTTATTAGTAAATGGCCCGTTTGCAGAACTAATAAGTTTCTTCTTAAAATAATCTTTTGCACATATTTAAAACGCTTTTAAGGTCATGATTATGTAAATTACCTAAATGACGTGTCAATTCCGAACCGTGTATAGAAGTGATTTTAGAAGTACGTCTGACTGGTAACTGGTGCAATAATGACATCTACATCTAACGCCAACTCATTACCAACAATAATAACAGGGCGTTGTTTGGTTTGATGTGTTCCTTTAAAACGAACATCTGCCAACCAAACCTCACCCTGCCTCATTTTATTGCTCATTGTATATGTCATCCTCCTTGTTATCCCACCAGGAGTAGTTTTCCCCCAACAAAATTACATCGGGAGCCATATATTTTTCCTTAATCTTATCAAGTACCTTTTGCCTTTCTTGTTCACTCAACATATCAATTTCTTTTATAATTTTCTCGGGAATGGACATATGTCACACCTCCATTATGCTGTACACTTATTATACATTATTATCTTAATAACATAAATGCTCATATATTTTAAACTTAAGTGATTTATCAAAATATTTGTTGTAAAAGTCATACCTTAATTTCCCGCTAAGATGCGCATATATTCTAGAAGATGTTCAATTTCATGTTCAGAAAGAAACTTTGGAATTCGCTTGCCCATCTTGGGTTCTTTTAATTTTGCTGCCGGATTTTTTAAAATAAACGCGTTTTGATGGATTAGGCTGTACAGTTATTCAGGAATAGCGCTCGATAATTGTATAGCTAATTATCTTGTCTTTTGTAAGTCATAATTAAGATTGTACAAATTAAAGTAAGTGTATTTAACAATAACTGCATTGTACCAGGTTTAAAAAAAGTAAAAATTAAGGTTAATGCAACTGCCAAGAAAATAATTGCTAGTACCACTCTTTTTTTAATTCCCATTATCCACCCCTTTCATCAAGCTATCTTGGCTCTTATATGCCATAAAGGGCGCAATGATTTATGCCGCAACTGCGCCCTTTAACGGAAGAATACAACTCATCTCTTCTCCAGGCTTTTAATAAGTCTTATAAACCAATATAGTAATATCCAAGGTAGAATAAATTTGGTTGCCCATTCTATTAAAGAGAGCGTAAAATAGTTTGTGTAAATCGCAATGACTCAATAATGGTCATAGAAAAAGGAAGACCCTTTCCTGTAGAATAGAGTTAGCCAAAACACACCCACAGGAGGTCTTCCCTATGAGCCATCTTACTACAGATTTGCTTGAATCACTAGCCCAAAAACAGGATATTGAAGAAGTTTTTCGCCATCACTTGGAAACAGCGATCAATCAGCTTTTAAAACACGAATTAACAGCTTTTCTGGACTATGAGCCTTATGAGCAGGCTGGCGTTAACTCTGGTAATTCCCGTAACGGATTTTATGGCCGTACGTTTAAGACAGAATACGGCAACCTTGAGCTGCATATTCCCAGAGATCGCAACGGTGCCTTTCAGCAACAAACCCTGGCACCCTATAAACGTTCCAACGACACACTGGAACAGTTTATCATCCACCTGTACGAAAAGGGCATCACAACGGATGAAATCGCCGATTTGATCGAAAAAATGTATGGTCAGCACTATTCCAAACAAACTGTATCCAACCTGACACAGCTTGTGTCAGAAGATGTTAAGGCTTTTCATGAGCGAACGCTGGAACAGCGTTATGTCTGCATTTATCTGGATGCCACGCAAATTCCAATCCGGCGTCAAAGCGTTGAAAAGGAATCGGTCTATATCGCCATTGGCATTGCGGAAGATGGCGGCAAAGAAGTGCTCGACTTCACCATCGCCCCAACGGAATCCGCCGAGGTGTGGGAGGAGCTCGTTCAGCGCTTATATGATCGCGGTGTTGAACACGTCCTTCTTTTCATTTCGGACGGCTTGAACGGCATGACGGATGCGCTGCATCGTGTCTATCCCAAGGCTAAACATCAGGTGTGCTGCGTTCATGTTTCCCGCAACATCGCTAACAAAGTACGTGTGAAAGATCGTGCCGTCATTCTGGATGATTTCAGGGCTGTCTATGAGGCTGAAAGCCGCCAGGATGCTTTAAATGCCCTGGAACAATTTCAAAACAAATGGCATAAGACGTATCCACGTGCTGTCGATGCCGTGATGAAACAGGATCGCTTATTAACGTTTTATGATTTTCCGGCATCCATCCGATCCAGCATCTATACAACAAACCTCATCGAAGGATTTAACAAGGAAATCAAACGCTACGTCAAACGCAAAGAACAATTTCCAAATGAAGATGCCCTGGAACGTTTCCTGGTGACCCAGTTTTTAGATTATAACCATAAGTTCGGTATGCGGTGCCACAGAGGCTTCAAAAAAGCAAAGCCTGAATTACTGCAGATGTTTGAATCGCTGGAGGAACAAGTTTAAACGACTAAAACACTGGCTAACTAAATTCAAAAGGGATAGGGTCATTTACACAAAATTATTGACGCCCCCCTATTAAAGGTGGAACAACATATGATACGCTTATTCCTATAATATCTAAAACAATCCAAAGTAACAATAGAAGTACTATATCAATGATTATGTATATTATTGATTTTCCTTCGAAAATTTCTTGATAAATTTTAATTATTTTAAAATTAAAAGCCAAGAAACAGTATGAATCACAAGTATTTTGAAAACAGAGTATAAAATAACAAAAGTACAATAATTTATGTGCGCCTGTTATTGACTATGTTAATTTGTTAGTTATTTCCCGTATAAAACACTATAAATACTGTCAACACAGAAAAAAGAGATGCTAAATCATATGTGATTTGCATCTCTAAATTGTGTTTTATTTAATGTTTTCTCCCCTGAAACTAAACTTGTTAGTTTGACAGGGGCAGCTTTTTTAATGAAATATCACAAACTACCGTGGATTATAGTGTCCGCTGCGGAAAAACACGTCGCTTTCCCGCAGGAGTCTTCGTGTTTTTCCTCCGCTCGCTAGTCTTGTGTCATATTTATTCATTAATATTAACCTTGGATTTGGCGAGGAGACTAAAAAACGAAATATTAGTTTATTTAAAATTTATGTTATACTGCCCTTAATTGCTAAAAAAGGCCGTGATGAGCATGAACGAACAATTGCAGGAATTGATAGGACAAACCCGGAAAACACTCGGGCTCAATAATCACACGTTGAAGCGCCACAATATTTTCCGGGAAATAAATGCCTGGTGCGAAACATACTATCTGTTAAGTATGGAATGGTTCCCGAACGACGCGGTAATTGTTGATGAAGACTTAAACCCTGCAGGCACAGCCTCCGTAGAGATAAATTTGTTTACAAAAGAAATACGAAACATAACTTTCGTAGAGAATGTCAACACGGCAGACACCAGCATATATCCCAAACTAGAAAACAAGAAAGCGATGATCAAATGGATTGAAACGATGACCGGGCTAACGTATGATCGTCATTTTATACGTGAGAATGACACAGACGAAGAACATAAGCAGCGATTTATGGCTGCGGTGGAACATACACCGGTTTATCCAGGCGGTAATATCCTAATCAAAGTCAATGACGACGGTATACTGACTGTGTTTGACATAAATGGTGTATTTCCAAATGAAGATCAGATCGCATCAGAACCATTTGCCCTGACATTACCGCAATACGAATCTGTGGCTCAAGCGGCTTGCAAGCTGCTGACCCTGCCCGACCAGGCTAAGGAAGCATGGGTATTCGTATACGGCATTGAAGAATTTTATCTAACAAATGACGGGAAACAAACAGTCCCATATGAAAATAAAAATTTAAGTTCGTATGTAGAGGAAGATATGATTTTGACGTGGAGCGCACCGTTGAATGGGGAATTCACCACACAAGCTATCAATAGGTCTTCGGTAGTGACACTTGAAACAGCTCTCGCCAATAAGGCCCATCCGGATGCCTATCCATTAACTGAGGCTGAAGTTGCAGCATGTGAACAAGAAGTGCTGCGTTTTATGCGGCTTGTTTATCCGGACGACAGCGGCAAGTGGCGGCTTACTGGCATTTATTTGGATAATAACTTAATCATTGCCGAAATAAGTGCGGTAACGACTGTGCAAAACGTGCTCAATCCGAAGATTAAACTGATCATTAACAGAGATACATTAACAGCACTGAATTACATTGATCAGAACCGGTTATTCGCTGGGATGTTCCAAACATTTACAGAAACCAGACACCCCGAAGTCTCCCAAACAGAGGCTTTTAACACGTTACGTGAACACCTGGAAGTCAGACCCGTGTATGTACATGACTCAGGCAAGAACCGTTATTTCAAGTACGCCAAGATCAATTGTGCCTATGGCGTCAATGCTGTGACAGGCGAACTCATGGACCTGACAGATGTTTAGAGAGGGCTGGGTTGGGCATAACTTTAATTATCAACTATAAAAACAAATAAGTTCAGACTTAGCGGAGGAAATATACGCAGACTCCTGCGGGAGAAAAAGCATAGGTGAGACCCCAGAGTGTGTCAACACGAGGAGGCTCACCAGCTGCCCGCGGAGAAGGCGTATATTTCCGGAGTGGACTTATTGCTCTAACTATATATTCCAGCGGTTCGCGCTTTAATTGATAAAAATACCTTTATCGTGACCCCTTTTGACACGATTACAAATCATCAAATCCGTTCAAGTTGCTTGTTTTTGTATACTGGCGTGATTTTTGCTCGAAAAAGTCCGTTTTGGTTCCGTCGAAGTTGTCCGCATAGGCACGGATCCATTTCATCGGGTTTTCTGTATGCTCCGGATACAATTCGCTCAGTCCCATCATGCGAAGCATTTTATTCGCGCGGTATTTAATATAGCCAGCCATTTCCTCAAGATCAATACCTTCAATCTCTGCGAGTACATAGTTCGACCATTCAATTTCCCGGTCAACCGACTCCCGGAAATGATTGTAAACCCACTCTGTCAGTTCAGCCGTATTCTGCTCCGGATTTTCATACAGAGTCGCCCGGAACAGCTCCGCGATAAAACGGCCATGCTCGAGTTCATCCCTGTTAATGTAGCTAATCATCGTTGAGGTGCCGACCATTTTATTCTCCCGTGCAAGATGATAGAAAAACGCAAAACCAGAGTAGAAAAACATGCCTTCCAAAAGCGCCGTATAGACCATCGTTTTCAGGATATTTTCAATCGTCGGTTCCTCAACAAACGCATTGTATTGCTGGATGATCGCTTCATTCCGCTTCAGCAGGATAGGGTCTTTGCGCCCGAGCTGAAATGATTCATTCTGTTCATCGAGTGATACGACGGATGACAGAACATACGAATAGCTCTCATTATGCACAGCTTCCTGCTGGGCAATTACCGCCATAATCGACTGTACAGACGGATCGGTCGCGTACAGCGACAAAAGCAGCGCCGTCCGGGTCTGTGGGCCATCCAGTGTTGATAACAGACCAATGACTTTCAAATACGTATCCCGCTCATTATCCGTCAAGGAGCCAAACTGGCGCAGATCATCGGCCATATTAATTTCGTCCGCCTGCCAATAATTGCCGATAAGCCGCTTATACATCTGATACCAATGCGGATATTTAATATCATTCCAGTTCAATATACCACTTGACTCGCCGCCGAATACGGCTGTCGACTTATTCGGATTCCTCGGTTCAAGCGTTTTCGCCTTATCAAGCAAGACTTTTGACATCATGCAGCACTCCTTCCAGCCAATTCCTAATCACTATTTCCTGTGAGCCGCGCGGTGACTGCTCAATTTTTAAACCAGACCATCTGCTGTTATAAAATGTGACCAGTTTATCAACTGCCAGGCAAAATAAATCATCACCGCCAAATTGCGTATCACCAGTGCCGAACACCGCTACATTGTCCGGTTTATAGCCGACTTCCAGAACGAAATCTTTCACTTCATCAGGCGTCCTTCCAATTTCCCAGGTGAACGTGCCCAGAAAAATCACATCGTAGCTGGACGCATCAACCGGGGGGTCAAGGCCAATTTCATGGACATTAGCATTCACCCCGTCTGCAGCCAGATGATCCGCAATCAATTCAGCTGTCTCCTGTGTATTGCCGCTATAGGACAAATAAGCAATCAGTGCCTTCAACTTTCACACCACTCACATTCTTCAATATCGTTGGCTGTTGAACGAATATAATAGGTTGTTTTCAGGCCCTGACGCCATGCCTGCAGATGCACATCAAGCAGAACGGATGCTTTGATGGTGTGCGGCACATAAATATTAAACGACACACTCTGATCAATATGTTTCTGCCGGGCGGCATTTTGTTTAACCGACCAGCGCTGGTCGACGATATAGGCTGACCGGCGATAAATATCATATGTCTGATGATTTAACTCCGGTGCCGTAACTGGGATCTTGAAATCCTTCTTCTCTTCAAAGTAAAACGGTGAGAAAACAGGGTCTATGCTGGCGGTCGAACCTGCAATCATCGATGTTGATGAATTCGGCGCCACGGCCATCAAGTAGCCGTTGCGCATGCCGTTTTCAGCTACTTCCTGCTTCAGCTGTATCCATGCGTCACTCGTATAGCCTTTAATTGTGAAGTACTCGCCTGTATCCCATTTGCTGCCGGCAAACACGGGATAGCTGCCTTTTTCCTTGCTCAGTTCCATACTGGTCCTGATCGTAAGGTAGGCTATTTTTTCATAGAGCTGATCAGCATAATCAACCGATTCATCGGTCTCCCACGGAATATTTTCCTTGGCGAGCAAATGGTGCCAGCCAAATGTTCCCAGGCCAATAGCACGGTACTTGTGATTCGTCATTGTCGTTTGTGTCAGCGGCAGTGTATTAATATCAATCACATTATCCAGCATGCGTACCTGGATAGGAATCAATCGTTCCAGCACGCCTTCAGGTACGGCACGGCCAAGATTAATCGAACTCAGATTGCACACAACGTAATCGCCGGGTTTGTATTTTTTCACCAGCGTCCCGTCCGCTTCCGTCATTTCCTCCAGAAATTCGGTCGGTGACTGATTTTGTGTAATCTCCGTGCACAGATTGGAGCAATAGATCATGCCTTGATGCGCATTGCTGTTCTGCCGGTTCACTTCATCGCGGTAAAACATAAACGGCGTACCAGATTCGAGCTGTGATTTCATGATCCGTTTCATAATATCAATCGCCGGCACCGCACGTTTTGTCAGTTTATCCGAATTAACACATTCCAGGTAGCGCTCGCGCCATGATCCGGCACCTTTCTCTTCATCATAGAAATCTTCGAGCGAATAGCCCATGACCTCACGCACTTCATGTGGATCAAACAAATACCAGTCACCGCGGTTCTCGACTTGTTCCATAAAATAGTCCGGCAATGTGACACCTGTGAATACGTCATGGGCGCGCAATCGTTCATCACCGTTATTCAGTTTCAAATCAAGAAACGCTTCAATATCAGAATGCCAAACGTCGAGATAGACAGCAATCGCCCCTTTGCGGGTACCGAGCTGATCAACACTGACAGCCGTATTATTCAGCTGTTTAATCCATGGCACAACACCGCTCGACATGCCTTTAAAGCCTTTAATCGAACTGCCGCGGCCGCGAATTTTACCCATATAGACGCCGATACCGCCGCCATTTTTCGACAGATTGGCGATATCCGTATTACTGTCGTAAATCGACTGCAGACTGTCATCAACCGTATCAATAAAGCAGCTGGACAGCTGGCCATGTGTTTTGCCTGCGTTTGTAAGGGTAGGTGTTGCAACCGTCATATATAAATTGCTTAACGCCCAGTATGCTTCTTTAACATACTCGCGGCGCTCTGACGGGTCTTCCTGCTGCATCAGATGCATCGCAATAATCATCCAGCGCTCCTGAGGCAATTCATGCGTATTCTGATCATGATCAACAGCCATATAACGCGTAGCCATCGTATATAAACCGAGATAATTAAACAGCCAGTCGCGTGAAGGTTCCATCATGCCGGCAAAATAATCAATATCATCTTTGGAATAGGTTTCAAGCAATTGCGGCGTATAGATGCCTTTATCAATCAGTATCTGAATCAATTCGTAAAAACTGCCATAGCCTTCAGCTGCCTCATAGCCCCGATTGGCAGCGGCTTTTTCGTATAAAGTCTTTAAATACAGACGGCTCGCAACATAGGTCCAGTCCGGATTGGCTTCATCTATGTTTTCCAGGGCACGTTTAATCATGTTATCCCATGTTGGCGTATCCCCTGTTTTCTGGATTTTTTCAAGAAATGCCTGTTTATCCACAGCAAGACCTTCAGTGGCCTGATCAACTAAACGCGTCAGGTCATTTTCTACGAACGTTGTCATATATACGCCTCCTTGAATATTAAAAAGCACCGTACGAATTCACCGATGCTTTATCTCCTATCGATGTATTTTTTCTAATGTCTCATGCCATGATCAATATACAGTGATTAATCCAGTCGTACACAGTTTACATTTGCAGGAACAAGTCCGGTTTATCCCCATGTTTTCTTTTAAAATAAATATATTATCATAGCTGTCGTATACTACATGTAGTGTGCTTTGTAATTACTATGTAGTATATTTTGTATAAATAGCTTAGCATAGAATAGCAAAGGGTTCAATAGACTTTTAAAGGAAGTCTCTACAAGCCCTATTCTACCGCAAAAAGAAAGTTCCCGGCTAAGGAACTTTTTATAATCTATCTATCATATTTTCCTTTGTCAACTAATTTAAATTAGCCAAACAGCATTTGACAAACAAATGTTCGATTCGCTATACTTATATTTAGAGGTTTCATAATCTAGAGGTCCAGTGGCGGCTCTTCCCGGCTGCTTATCTCCATCCAAAGCGGATGAAGCAATATAACGGCAACAAATATAATAATGATGAAAGCGATTAAGACAACTGCTGGAATATCAAAAAACGCTTGTATAAGAAGCGGCAGCAGAATCACCAGATTTAAAACACTGTTTTTCTTGCGCGATTTTTGGGTTTCGTATTGTTTTTCTCCGCAGTAAGGGCATGTCATAGCAGGATCTATTGCGTTTGTTTTTTTAATTGTCTGCCCCCAGCTCCATCTGTGATGGCAGTTTGCACAAGTCGGCAATGATATCACCCTTTAGATCAAAATCCTATATTTCTATTCTAGCAAAAGGAAAGTATCTAGTGAATGATTAATCTGTAATTAGCTTTCCATATACCTGTATAATGTTGATTTACTTATACCTGTTTCAGATTTAATGTCAGCCAAGCTGTATTTTTTGCTTTCATACATAGTGATAGCACGCTTTACATTCTTATCAGGCTTCCTCGGTCTGCCAGCAGCCACCCCTTTTTGCTTCGCGTTTGTCATTCCTTTTTTCGTCTGGTTGCTTATGACGTCACTTTGAAATGCCGCAAGATGCTTCACAATAACTGTAAATGAATAACCGCCTGTCTTACTCGTATCAATATCTTCTCTCAATGATTGCAAATGGGCTTCTTTCTCTGCAAGTTTATCAAGTAACTCAACAAGATGACGTGTGGAATCTGCAATTGCATAGAGTTTGGTAACAATGACCTTATCGCCTCTTCCGATATTATGAAATAAATTTTCTAATCGATCTCTTCTTTTGGCGAATGAATGTGTCTCCGTGATAATCTCATTACAATTTTTATCGCTTAACATTTGAAGCTGCCACTCACAGTTTGGATCTTCCTGATCTGGTCGCATGTATCCTATAAGCATGAAAACGCTCCTTGCTTGAGAAAAGCTATATTTCATTTCACTAAAGTCCTAATAGGGTTCCTTTTTGAAACGAATGATGTTAAACTACTTTATTGCATTACAGAATAAATGATAGTTAGTTATATTATATAGGATAAAGGAGTACGAGTGTCATGGGAAGTAAAATAAAAAACGAATGGTTTTCTAATATTAGAGGTGATATCCTTGCCGGTATTGTCGTTGCACTTGCTTTAATCCCTGAAGCCATAGCCTTTTCTATTATAGCTGGCGTTGATCCCATGGTTGGGCTGTACGCATCCTTTGTGATCGCTGTCGTTATCTCATTTGTCGGCGGGCGTCCTGCTATGATTTCTGCCGCAACAGGGTCCATGGCACTGTTAATGGGGCCATTAATACGTGACCATGGACTGGATTATTTACTTGCAGCAACAATACTAGCCGGTATCATTCAAATTTTATTCGGTGTATTTAAAGTAGCTAAATTAATGAAGTTTATCCCAAACGCCGTCATGATTGGTTTTGTTAATGCTCTGGCCATTTTAATATTCATGGCACAAGTGCCGCATTTTTTAGGTATCTCCAATATGACTTACTTATTTGTAGCAATTACACTTGTTATTGTTTATGTTGTACCGCGATTTGTAAAAATTATTCCTGCACCCTTGATCGCAATCATATTATTAACAATTGTTTCCATTTATACAAGTGCAGATGTGCGAACTGTTGGTGATTTAGGCTCTATTACAAGCTCCTTGCCATCATTCTTCATACCCGATGTTCCGTTCACCTTTGAAACATTGGCTATTATTTTCCCGTATTCCTTTGCGCTAGCAATTGTCGGATTACTGGAATCCTTACTGACTTCTACGATCGTTGATGATATGACCGGGACAGAAAGCAAGAAAAATAAAGAAGCCAGAGGCCAGGGAATTGCCAATACGATTACCGGATTTTTTGGTGGTATGGCTGGGTGTGCCATGATCGGCCAATCTGTTATCAACGTCAAATCAGGAGGGCGAGGCAGGCTATCTGCATTCGTAGCAGGTTCATTCCTTATCTTTTTAATTATTGTGCTTGGTGATTTAGTCGTGCAGATTCCAATGCCTGCTCTCGTAGGAATTATGATCATGGTTTCGATCGGGACATTTGACTGGTCCTCATTCCGTTATATCATAAAAGCACCGAAAAGCGACGCTGCAGTCATGCTTATCACTGTCATTATTGTCGTCGCAACAAACGACTTGTCCAAAGGCGTCATCGCTGGCGTCATACTAAGTGCGGTCTTCTTTGTTGCCAAGATATCGAAAATAAATGTTACTAAACAACAGGAAAACGAAAAATTAAATGTCCATGTGCAAGGGCAATTGTTTTTCGCCTCTACAGAAAGCTTTATTAACGCTTTTGATTTCAATACCTGGGATACAGACATCTCGATCGATTTTTCCAATGCACAAATATGGGATGAATCCGCGGTTGGGGCAATCGACAAAGTCGTATTGAAATACCAGGAACATAATAACCAAGTAGCACTGACCGGCTTAAATCCCGCCAGCCAAAAGATGATTGGTAAATTAGCGGTCCATGACCTATAATGAATACACTAGTTAAGGACGATATATCAAGGAGTGTTTACATGTATAATCGGATACTCATAGCCGTCGATGGTTCGGAACATTCCCTTAGAGCAACAGACGAAGCCGTGAAAATAGCCACTCTAACAAAGAAAAGTTTTATTGATGTTATTTTAGTTGCCGATTTTTCTAAAGCTAAAAATGAGGTCCTTCATTCTCAGGGGAAGGAAGAGCTGAAAATTTCACGCAAAAAGAAACTATTTCACGTGGAAGACAAATTGGAAAGCAACAATCTTTCCTATGACGTAAATGTACTTCATGGCGAACCCGGTCCAGCCATTATCCAGCATGCAAATGAGGGAGACTATGATTTAGCAATCATCGGCAGCCGTGGATTGAATACATTGCAGGAAATGGTGCTGGGCAGTGTCAGTCATAAAGTCGTAAAAAGAGTCGATTGTCCTGTACTTATAGTTAAGTAACGAAAATACTCGCCTAATTGTGATAGATCAACCTCATAAATAACACACAAAAAGTACAGGGTTAATTTTAACGGGGGTCAGTTTCAGGCGAGATAACAAGAAGCAATATACAAATTAGAGGTGCAAATCACATATGATTAAGCATCTTTTTTTGCAATTATGACGGTGCTTATATTACTTTACGTCGGAAATTAGCATCGTGTTTAGCAGAAGTACATAAATTTAGCGACATGTATTATGGTGTTTTCGAAGCTGCTGAAACATTTATGTTAGAATAAATAGTAAGTATTATAAAGCAAATGGGCCAGATTTTTGCAGAATAGTATGATAATATCGTGTTATTACGCATAAGGAGGACTAGGGAGGGGCTCGATGTACAAAATATTCAGGAATAGGGCCATTTTATTTAATAAGTGAGGAATAATATGTCTGCAAAAGCACTCGAATATCTTAAATCAGGTATAATAATTTTAATCGCAATTCTCTTATTATTTATTCTTAATTTGCCTAAACCGGATCCTGTGGATACCATTGTGTTTGCTCTTTTTTTCATTTTTATGGAGATATTTTTTCCATTCAAAAATAGAGACGTGACAAGTAAAAGAGAGTATATAACAGCGATTTTATTTTTTATTATTTTTGCTACCCCTGTTTTTATTTTCGATTTATCCAAGAAACTGTATATTTTTATCGGGATTCTAACTATTTCTATTCTATTGCTTAATAAGCTATTCGACTCAATAAAAAACAAATACAAGAAAACGTGAAAAATCATGCAAACGGACGCGTTTGTTGCATAACACAATAAATATCGTGCTGGAAGATATGCTGATTAGTGTATTATTAATGCTGTTATTAGCCTTTTTCGTTCAATCCTCGACACTCCCTGACCATGCATGATTCTTTTATTCAATGCTAACCAGTTCTGCTTTAACAATCTGGTATTTACTAAGCACAACCGTCTTACCATCACCATCTTCCACAGAAATAAAATTTTGTCCGATACCATTAAACTTCAATTCGAGCGGGCGGTCTTTAATCCGGATATTTTTAAGCCATTCACCGTTCGTTAATAAAATATGATAAATACGGATTTTCTTTGTCATGGTGTCTCATCCTTAATTAATGGTTATTCTCCTGGTTATCCATCTGATTGCTACACGACCCTCATCGCTATTTAATAATCCAATTGTCTGAGGTGCAGCAGCAATTCATTGTCATTTAAATACGTTAGTTTGTATTTGCGAAGTTTGCTCTCTATCGTCTTTTGCTGCTTACTTTTATCACTGAATAAGTTACCAATTTGATAAAATACTTCCCCGAAGATGCCCGCAAACCCGCGAAAGCCAATATTGAATCCCATTTGTTCTTTCTCTGTAAGCGGGAACTGCGTGTTTTCTTCAAGTTCCTTCTTGAAACCGCCTTTGACTAAAATATAGTCGTTTTTTCTCTTTAACGCAGCCAGCAGTTCTTCAGCATTATCGGCTACCGGGTAGTCACATTGTTCAGCCATTAACTCACTCCCTGTTTATTTAAATGTAACACAATTCAGTTAATGGTGTCATCGGTGTGATAAAATTAACTAAACACTGCCAGGACAATCTTAAAATGGCTTGTTTAATTTCGACTTCCCAAACAGGTACATGATTAAGCCGAATATGATTCCGGCGACAACCCATATCAACGTATTGGACCAGCTCATCGCTAGGTCACCAGTTTCTAAATATGGAAACAGGTATTCCATCATGAATAACATTAAAAACCCCCAAAGCAGACCTGATAACGCTGACGATTTGATAAGCTGTCTTTTCTTAACCCTGTATTCTTCCGGAGAAGCACAGTCTGTATCATCCAAACGATTTTTGCGCAATCGCACAGTGATATTGAACGCATATGCCATATTGATAATAAAAAGCGCTGGTGTTATAAATGACATCTTATTATGAATGGTATCCATAATAAGTGAGAAGAGCATTAACAGCATGGTTACAATCCACAGCAGAGCACCTGAAGAAGCTAACATTTTATGTATTTCGTGCCTCTGATATTCATCCCGGTCATCCATAGTGCCTATAAAACGATTAAGCAATTTATCTCTCACGGCTACTCCTCCCAAAACAACGTATTAAGATCTGTGTCCAGTTCCTTGGCCAAAGCAATACACAAAGACAAAGAGGGATTATATTTATTATTCTCGATCAGATTAATCGTTTGTCTTGCGGCCCCCACTTTTCTCGCTAGGTCAATTTGCGTCAATTGCATAAACACTCTGTGCTCTTTGACTCTGTTCACATCAGACATCCCTTTCTGCAACCGTGTGTACATTATATGTGACATTATAAGGCTATGTCAATTATATATGACACACCGCAACAACAAAAAAGAGCATGTTTTTAGAAATACTCCCAAAAACATGCTCGCTCCACCGCAAAATCATCTGCTGACAACTATGCCGCTGAACGTTACGACTGTTTATCATACCAGAGCTGCATGGGATCTGTTTGATCAGTCTGATCGGAGAAGTGCTTAATCGTAATCGACCGTTCTTCATTAGGCTTCGACAGTTCCTCATAAATCTTCTCCCCTTCGCCCATTCCGACCTCAGTCATTTGCTCAAGGCCATTATAAAAGTAAACAGTTTCAATGTCTGCTGCATAGATAGCGGTCATGCACATTGAGCAAGGCTCGCCGCTTGTATAGATTGTATAATCGGACAGATCACTTGTCTGTAATTGTTTTTGAGCCTTCCGGATGGCATTGATTTCTGCATGACCTGTGACATCAGGATTCTCCTGCTCACCTGCCGCAGCCTCTGTCACGATCTCGCCGTCTTTAACAAGCACTGCTCCAAACGGTATTTGCCCCTCTCGAACATTTTCCTCGGCCAGTTTAACAGCTCGTTCCATAAATTGATTCATATGAACCCTCCATCTTACTGAATAAGGCTGTTCTGTACAGTACTGCTATAGTATATCTCACTGAACGCCGTATATTCCAATCTGCCGCTGCTGCCACGTGCAAACACGCCTCTAGCGTGTATAAATCGCTAATATCACCTAACACTAAACGCTAGACACAGAAAGGGTGATGACGATGAACAAGAATTTAATCGATTGGCCCACATTTATCGGGGCTTTAGTTCTTCTGCTTGCCGTTTCGGTTCCTCTTGCGGTTTTTCCGGAAGCAGGCAAGGCAGTGGTTAATGTGGCTAATGACTTTATGACTGGCAATTTTGGTGTTTTATATCTTATCTTCGGACTGGCTGCTTTCGCCTTTCTGATCTATGTCGGCTTTAGTAAAAATGGTCACATTAAACTTGGTGACAAAAATGAAGAAAGAGAATTTGGCACATTTTCCTGGGCAGCCATGCTGTTTTCTGCTGGAATTGGTTCAAGTATCCTGTACTGGGCCATGATCGAATGGGCCAGTTATTATCAAGGACCGCCATTTGACCTTCAAGGCGAATCAAATGCGGCCATTCAATGGGCAGCTTCTTATGGCATTTTCCATTGGGGTCCAATAGCATGGGCCATTTATACATTACCGGCACTCCCTATCGCCTATTTCTATTATGTCCGCAAAAAACCTGTTTTAAAGATCAGTGAGGCGGTCAGGCCAGTGCTTGGCAAATTGGTTGATTCACCACTTGGGAATATTGTGGACATTCTGTTTATGTTCGGGCTTATGGGTGGTGCTGGAACGACACTGGCACTGGGAACGCCGATGATTGCTCAAGGCGTGCACGATATTACAGGCTTGCCGGTGACCATGACGATGAAAGCAGTTATTATGCTGTTGTGCACCGTCATTTTTGCAATCAGTGCTTATTCGGGGCTGCGCCGCGGGATTAAGATGCTGAGTGATGTTAATCTATGGCTGGCAGTCTTTTTGTTAGCCTTTACGTTTGTGCTCGGGCCGACATTATTTATTAGTGAAACGACGTTTACGAGTCTCGGCCGTATTTTAAATAATTTCTTTAAAATGGCGACGTGGCTGGAACCGTTCGCTGGCATTGAAGGCTTTCGCAGCACAAGATTTCCTGAAGCCTGGACGGTGTTTTACTGGGCCTGGTGGGTGGTGTATGCGCCGTTTGTTGGATTGTTCGTCGCTCGCATATCACGCGGACGGACCATTCAGGAGATGGCTTTTGGCACCATCGTGTACGGTACGCTGGGCAGTATCCTGTTCTTTGGAATCATGGGCAACTTCGGACTGCATCTGCAGCTGACCGGCAGTTTTGATGTGGTTGGTTTCATGAACGAAAACGGCGCACCAGCTGCGATTATCGCGATTATTAATCAGCTTCCGCTAGCCGGATTCATGGTTGTGGTGTTTACCGTCCTGGCGATTATTTTTCTCGCAACCACCTTTGATTCCTCATCCTTTATTTTGTCATCAGTCGTGCAAAAAGAAGTCCAGTCCGAGCCATTAAGATGGAACAGACTGTTCTGGGCGTTCACCTTATGTCTGATGCCGCTGGTGCTCATGTTTATCGGAGATCTGCAGACATTGCAGACCGCAAGTATCGTAGCCGGGTTCCCGGTGCTGTTCATCATGGTACTGCTCGCCTGGTCATTCATGAAAGCGTCCAGTGAGGATCTCCGCGCATCCAAAGAGTACGAACCGCCAACCATTCATATTAACCGGCGTGAAATTATGCAGCATGTGAAAAACCGGGAAAAGCGTCGTTCTGCTATGGAATCAGCAGATCAAGACACCGATGATTCTGACCGCTGAAGGTATTAATTTGCATCACAAACAAGCAAACCAAAAAGCAAAAAAAGACCCCCGCCTTACTGCAAGTGGTCCGGCGAGGGGTTTTGTTGTTCCTGGTCAGATGTTTCTTTAAATAGATGACGCTGTGATTGCATTTGCGCGATCTGGTTATTCAAATCATTCAATTGTTTCTGAAGCTGATTCATCTGCGAATCGGCCGACATCTGGCTTAGAATTTGCTGCACATCCGATGACAGCTGGTTAAATTCCTTCTTCGTAACCGTCTGAGCATCTGTCTTTAAACGAAAGCCAATCTGACCGTTCGGCTCCAATGTAGCCCATTCCACATCATCAATATGCTGAACGTTTTTGATGCGAAGGTTCATTTCCAATTGATCAACCGTCATGCGCATTTTTTTAATGGTGCCTTCCTGCAGCTTTCCATTTTCAATTAAAAGCTTTGATTTGCCAGTGAAAATCTTTTCAAAGATATTCCACTTAATCTGTGCATATTCAATAAGGCATAATGCGCCAACTAAGAGCAATCCCACAGCTAATGTTAACCAGATATTCTTACCGGTAACAGGCTGAATCAGCAGCGTACCAATTCCAATCATGATCACCGTTTGCGGGAGTGTCATCTGCGAGATGGATTTCCGTCCGGCTATCCGCAGCAGAAACGTCCCGGCAATGATGATCAGGATCGCCTTCCATATCCAATCAAACGTCACGATATCAGACTCCTTTCTGCTTTTAGTTTAATGAAAAACCGGCATCTTATGCAGAAAATGAGCGCGTCTTAAATAGACAAAACCCCCGGAATCAGATAGTTTAACTGATCCGGGGGCTGAAGCTTATGATGGTATTTCTTTTCTCGCTGCATTCTCTTTATTCACTTGCCTGCTTCGCAACTGGCCGCATGCCGCGTCAATATCGGCACCGTTTTCCCAGCGGACACCGCAGTTGATGCCATTTTCCTGCAGCGTCTCAAAAAAGGCCTTAATCGTTGGTGAATCACTGCGTTCATACTGATCAAGCTCGCTTACCGTGTTGTATGGAATCAAATTCACATAAGTCAGATGACGTTTATTAGCAAGCAGTTCCACCAGCTCTTCAGCATCTTCTTTATGATCATTGACATCCTTGAGCATGATGTATTCATACGTGACACGGCGATTGACACGCTCCAGATAATAGTCAACAGCATCCATCAGTTTTTCAATCGGGAAAGCCTTGTTAATCTGCATGATCGATGATCTCAGCTCATTATTTGGCGCATGCAGAGAAATAGCCAGATTTACTTGCGTGCCGGTATCTGCCCATTTGTAAATTTTATGAGCAAGACCGCTCGTCGAAACCGTAATGTGACGTGCGCCAATATTAAGGCCGGCATCATGGTTCACGACATTAATAAAGTCCATCAGGTTATTGAAATTATCAAATGGTTCGCCGATGCCCATGACGACAATATGGCTGACGCGTTCATCCTCGTCTTTCTTATCGACATCTTTCTGGACATTCATAATCTGTTCAACAATTTCACCGGCGTCGAGATCACGGTTTTTCCGCAGCAGTCCGCTTGCACAGAAGGAACAGCCGACTCTGCAGCCCACCTGGGTCGTAACACAAACCGACAGGCCATAATTAAAACGCATCAAAACCGTTTCAATCAGATTGCCATCTGACAGCCGGAACAAATATTTAACCGTGCCGTCTTCGGATTCCTGCCTGAGCCCTTCTTCCATTGTATGAAGAACAAAGTTTTCTTCAAGCAGCTCGATGGTTTCCTTATTGATATTTTTCATTTCATTAAACGCACTAACACGTTTGACATACAGCCAGTTCCAGACCTGATCCGTGCGGAAGCGGCGCTGGCCATTTTCTGTGAGAAAGTTTTCCAGCTGTTCATATGTCAAAGCGTAAATTGATTGTTCGCTCATACGTATCCCTCATTTCACAAACGTTCCAAATGTCTATCGCAATATACTATCACATCAGATCTTATATGGCAAATAGAACAGGCTACATTCGAGACATTAAGCTCCAGGGGTATGGACCAATGGCACATTGAGCAGGATATTGGAAGTCCTGAACAGAAGATCGTATCCTTTATCTAAAGGAGTGAGATTTATGAGTTCTAAAACGTTTAACAATATCCCGCTGTCGGTTCTGGACCTCGCACCGGTTCTGGAAGGCAGCACACCGAAAGAATCATTTCAAAACAGTGTTAAATTAGCGCAAAACGTGGAAAAATTAGGCTTCAACCGTTACTGGATGGCTGAGCACCATAATATTCCAGGTATTGCCAGCTCCGCAACACCAGTGCTGATCGGTCATATTGCCGGTGCTACGAATACGATGCGCGTCGGGTCAGGCGGTGTGATGCTGCCAAACCATTCGTCACTTATCGTCGCCGAACAATTTGGAACACTCGAAAGCATGTATCCGGATCGTATTGATCTTGGTCTCGGCCGGGCACCAGGAACAGATCAGCAGACAGTTTTTGCCATAAGAGGCAAGCTGGATCAGCATCCCGAGGACTATCCGCGGCAAGTTGAAGAACTCGAGGACTACTTTGCCGGGACTGCAGCAGTGCAAAGTGTTCCCGGAGAAGGCCTCAATGTTCCGATCTGGCTGCTCGGATCCAGCGGTTTCAGCGCTAAAATGGCAGCACAAAAAGGATTGCCTTACTCATTTGCGAGCCATTTCGCACCGGATAACACAGTAGCTGCACTGGACTTGTACCGTACTTACTTCACACCATCTGAGGCGTTGGCTGAACCGCATGCCATGATCGGTGTCAACGTCATCGCTGCTGATACAGAAGAGGAAGCACGCTACTTGAACACGACCCAGCAGCAGCAAGTGCTCAATATGCACCGCGGACAGCCGGGTAAACTGCAGCCGCCAATTGAAAATCCTGACGAAGCCTTCTCACAAATGGATAAAGCCATTATTGAGCAGTCGTCCAATTCGCCGTATACAGTTATCGGCACTAAAGAAACTGTACGTAAAAAGCTCGAGGAACTGCTTGAGTCAACCGGTGCCGACGAGATGATTATCAATTCATCAATCTATGACATCGACGCCCGCATCCATTCTTATGAAATTGTCAGCGAACTGATGGACTAATGGAATGGCCAGGCAAAAACCGCAGTGCCTGATAACGGGCTGCGGTTTTGAGATGCCTTTTAAACTTGATATAATGGAATTAGTATCATGAAAGTGAGGGTTACTTATGACGGAGCTTATTTATTCACAATTCGAAACAACTCACAACGGCTTCATGGGTGAAATTAAAGACTTGGACGAGGCTACGCTGGACACACAGCCTGAAGGATTCAACAACACGATCCACTGGCATATCGGCCATGTGCTCACCATCAGTGAATCACTTCTGTTCAGTTTCCCTGATAATACCGACCATCTTCCGAAACACTATCATGACCTATTCAGCAATGGGACCAAACCAGCGGACTGGCCTGAGGACGTCCCAAGTGTTGACGAGCTTAAAGAGCAGCTCGCCGATCAGCTGGAACGGATTAAGCAAATTCCGGAAGAAAAACTATCGGAAAAACTGCCACAAGCTGTTCTAGGCGCCCAGACATATGGCGAATTGATAACCGTCGCCGCCTTCCATGAAGGCAACCATGCCGGCCGGGTCAACGCCATGAAAAAAGTTCTGAAAAAATAAGACAGCATGAAACCACTCTAATGAAAACAGCTCAGGTGTCGCGACCCGGGCTGTTTCTTTTTATTCATTACCTTAAGACCTTATAGGCCGCTATCTATTTTGTTTAGACCTTCTTTATCAACGACGTTATTGTAAAACTGGTCACCTTTTAATTTGACCGTCATGATCATCCCTGTCAATTATTCGTTTATATGGTTACATCCTGCAAGTGCCTCGCTATTTTATGCAACTATCTTTTCCTATTTTCCTCCCTGGATGTGTTGAATTCCCTATTCCTGGCTTTCATTTCGTCCTTCTGTTTTTGCCCCCACTTAGAGTTTGAAATAAAATCATAAGCAATAAGAATGATACCTGTAACCATAAAAACAATGCTTAAAATATAGGGAATCCATCCAGCAATGTCAGACAAAACAGTCGCAATCAGACCAGGCGGATCACCCCAACCTCCCAAATCAGGTAAATATAAAGCAATTGCGAGATGCATGATGCCAAATAAAATTGTTCCTGAAACAAGCAAAATGTAACCAAAAATTCTCATTTCCATCACTCTCACTTAAATTGAATAAAAATTTAAAACTATTACCTGGCATTATCTATTTATCCTGTATTTAATTTCATTAACCCCATAAGATCTAAATTTGGTAAAAAGTCCAAAGACCGATGATTGCAAATATCTGAATCACAATTGCAGCGATACTGCAAACAAGTCCGGCAACTGCTGTCTTATACCCTTTTTCATTGGCATTTTTTAAGGCTTTTATTGTTTTATTGGATGTTACTGTACCGGCAACACCAAATACCAAACCTAAAACGGGGATAAAAATACCTACAATCCCTAATGCCAAAGATATGCCAGCATAATTGAATCGTGGTGTCGCTACTTCCGTATTTGCCATTTAAATCCACCTCGATTTAAGGAACCATCTTTAAATTCCCAATTTAACTGTGAATTAATGGTTCCATGACTCTGGTACTTGGCTCTTCAAAAACGTAATCATTTTTTCCTCATTGTTGGTCTGAAGGGCCACACCTTTCCTGTCAAAAACAACAAAACTTGGAAGTTCCTCCAACTCTAAATAGTCGTATTGTTTTTTAGCTTTATTTGAAGAGGATTCCTGAGTCATCGTCATTTTATTGACATTTCGAATATTATTGTTATCCGCCCATTTAAACCAGTCTGTTTCATCAGCATCTTGAGATGTTATGATCAGTAAGGCATAATAATCTTCTTCATCAGAATATAAATGCTTCGGAGGTTTCGATTCATCTTTTGCAGCATTGGAACAGCTAGTTAATAAAACAAACATCAGTAAAGCGCACAATATGGATGCCTTTTTCAATAGAAATCCCCCTAATGACAGACACTTTACGATCATCCTTCCAGCTAACCTCAACGCTTCCTATGCCTTCCTGATATAAATTCTTTTCTTAAACCAAAGTAACACAAAATAATGATAATTTTAACATCAGAAGGTCTGAAGAATTACTCCACTGGCTTTTCTAATCAGCGAATAGCCAGCCATTCTAAAAACCATACTAGGCAAAATATGCTTTTTCAGAGGTGGCGGGATGAAAAATAAAACCATCACTTATACGCTGGCAATAATCGTTCTTGTATTGTTTACAGCTTATTTTGGTATAAAAGAAATTGTCCGGACACATATAAATCTCACTGAATCCATTGCCCAAGTAGAAACCTATGCGAAACAAGATGATTGGCAAAAAGCATATTCCCTCGCGAAAGAAGTTCAAAAAGACTGGGAAAGGTACAAACTGATCATCAATATAAACTACGCCGAATCAGAACACTCGCTATTCGATGAAGCGTTAAATGCCTTAGTAGCAGGAAGCGATGTAAAAGACTTACCGACTGTTCTTGCCAATGCCGAAAATGCAAAACGATTCTGGAAAAACTTAAATAAAATTGTTCCTGGTCCATAAGGGGGGGGATAACGATGGATGCTATTGCTTATATCATTCGCTGTATCATAATGCTGTTGGTTACGTGGACGGCGATCAGATTAATCGGAAAGAAATCCATTTCCAACATGACCAGTTATGACTTTGCGGGTATTATGCTGCTTACAACGGTGACAGCTGAGCCATTAGTTTATAAAGTTCCCTCCAAAGCTTCCGTTGGGGCAGCTGTTATTGTCATTATCATTGTGTTACTCGGAACTTTATCGCTGAGAACACGCTTCTATAATATGGACTCGAAACCGACGATTGTTATTTCCGGCGGCCATGTTCAAGAAAAAGAATTAAGAAAGGGCAACATGAACATCCCGTTATTGTTATCCGAACTGAGACTGAAGGGGTATCAAAATATAGCAGACGTCAAGTATGCCATTATTGAGCCCAATGGCAAGCTTTCCGTTGTTCCAGCGCCTGAAGCGAGGCCGGTTCAGCCAAGTGACATAGCCATACAGCCATTTCCTGTTTTCTTAAGCTTCCCGCTGGTCATTGATGGTCAGATTAATGATGAAAATCTCTCCTTCTTTCAAAAAGACGAAGAATGGCTGATGCAGCGGTTAATGACATTTTCCATCAACGATATAAACGATGTACTCCTGGCCCAGATAGACAGCCAGGGTCAGTTATATGTGATCAACAAAAGTAAAGATCTGCAAACCCCAAATATCTTTTGATCAGGCGGTGATCATGACGTTTATGGTTATTACCTTCCGCCTGAGCTGCAACTGAATATGCACAGTTTTATGAATCCTCTCTATACCCTTTCTTAAAGCTGACATTTCCGTGGCTACCCCTAGTTTTCCGATACAACATTTGATAATCTTAATAAGAAAGACTTTTTCATGAACAAGGGGTTTTAACATGACACATTTAGTGATCGTCGGGGGTGGCTATGGCGGTATCAATATTATGCAAAATCTGATTGAGCGCAACCTGCCTGAAGATGTCTATATAACGCTTATCGACCGCAATCCGTACCATTCGGTTAAAACAGAATTTTACACAATTGCTGCCGGTACATCTGCTGATAAAGACGTACGCATGGACTTCCCAGAGCATCCCAAAGTCAATTATGTCTACGCGGAAATCAGTCAAATCGATACAGCGAACCAGCAAATTCAGCTGCAGAACCGCAGCGATTCAGTTGCTTATGATTATCTGGTGCTTGCGCTCGGCTGTGAAGATAATTACCACGGGGTCGACGGAGCAGCTGCGTTTTCCGAGAGCATTCAAACATTCTATAAAGCACGTCGCGCGGGTGTTGCGATCGGTAATCTGCCTGCCTATGGCAAAGCTACCATTGTCGGTGCGGGCCTGAGTGGCATTGAAGTAGCTGCCGAAATCCGTGAGAGCCGTCCAGATTTAAACATTCGTCTGCTGGACCGCGGCGAGACTGTTTTGAAAGCCTTTGATACCAAAATTCAAAATTATGTAGAAGACTGGTTTATGAAAAATGATGTGGACGTCATTCATAATGCCAACGTCGAATACGTGGAAAAGGATGGTGTCTGCAACAATGGCATTTGCTATGTTAACGACGTTACCATCTGGACAGCTGGCGTGCGCCCAAGTTACCTCGTCCGTGAACTGCCATTAGAACTGAATGAACAGGAAAAAATCATAATCAATGATTTCTATCAAGTACCAGAACAGCCGCATATATATGCCGTTGGTGACTGTGCCGTGTCTGAGCATTCACCAAGTGCGCAGCTGGCCCGGCAGCAAGGCGAGCAGATTGCCGAAGTGCTCGCGGCCGTTCTTAAAGGAAAGGAACCTAAGAAACCCGGCCCGATCAAGCTGAAAGGCACACTCGGTGCACTCGGCAGCGCAGACGGCTTCGGCGAAATGATGACACAGCCTATGACCGGTTTCATTCCACGTCTGGCTAAATCAGGTGTGCTCTGGCTGAACAAGCGGCATTAATAATAGCTTACGAATGGCTGACTGGTATTTTAAGGAGCCGGGACAAAAGTAATTTTTATTAACAAAACGCGGGCAGCTGGTGAACCTTCTCACGCTCCTCGCAGATTGCAGCTGCATCAGTTATGTCCCAGTTCCTTGTACGCAGCAAGCTTGTCTGTGAATTATGTCGGCTGTGTAAATGTATCCGGCATAACGGCGGCCGTTACCACAGCCTTCGCACATAACTCATCACCGGCGTAAACTTCGGTATGCACCTTGAATTTTTTCGGGTGCACTTCCTCCGGTTTGCCAATCGCTTTTAATGGCGTGTTCTGTGGTGTTGGCTTGATGTAGTCCACATTTAATGAGGCCGTTACAAAACGCGATGCTTCCTTACCTTCCCCAGGCTCATACCCATTTTTCCGGTGCAGCGCCAAAGAAGCTGACCCTGTTCCGTGACAGTCGACCATAGAGGCGATTAAACCGCCATATACAAAGCCGGGGATAGCTGTATAAACGTCGTCCGGCGTATGCCAGGTCACCGTTTGATCCCCGTCCCAGCCAGTCCGGAACAGATGGCCCTCTTTATTCAGCCGGCCGCATCCGTAACAATAGGCTAAATCATTCGGATAATCATCCTGAATTGCATAGGTCATTTCCTCAGTCATATCTAACTCCCCCTTTTAGATCAGTATATCACGAAAGCGGTTTCTCTGAAGAGGGAAAATAGACGATTAATCAGAATTTTCCACAGAAATATTCTGCAAAAACGTCAGGACCGGACAACATGACTGCCTTATTGACCGGCCCGTCGTTTTCCAAGCCACCTGAAGAAGAACGGGACAAACACCATAATCAGCAAGAGACGAAACAGCTGGTAGCTGGTGACCACTGATATATCAGCACCGATTCCTGCTGCTGTCAGCCCCATTTCAACCATGCCGCCCGGAGTCGTGCTTAACAGCGCTGTGGTATAAGGAACATCATATATAAGCGCGAGCCCCGTGCCAAGAACAAAGCCAAACAGCACAATGACAATGATCATTATGATGGTATAGGCCATAATGCGTTTCCAGCCCGGCAGATCTCTGGGCTGCATCTGCAGACCAATATGAACACCGATAAAAAGCTGTGCGAGCCCGACAAGGCCAGTTGGAAGGTCAGGTACCGGGAGACTGGTAAACGTCAGTGCAATCGTCAGCACCATCGGCCCGAGCAGCATAGGAGCGGGCACCCGCAACCGGGAAAACAGCCACGCAGCAGCGACCAGCAAAAGGGGATACAGCAGATACGTATACCATGGCATCGCCAGCCAGCTAATCGTGTCTGCCTCTGCCCCGGGAGCGGTTCCAGCACCCCCGCCGAACAGATACACCGCCGTAATCGGCACAACAATCACAATCATCATCACGCGCATACTCTGCAAAAACATAATAATCGTGGGATTCAACCCTTTTATCTCATCCAGCAGGACCATAATCTGTGACAAGCCGCCTGGTATCGCACCAATCATACAACTGGCCAAATCCAGCCCAGTCAATTTGGAAAAAAACCACCCAAGCAGCAGGCTGAAACCAATCGTCAGAAGTGTCACAGCTATCATAGACGGGATATGATCCCCCATTTGTACAAGCGTCTCTTTCGTAAAGGAGGTCCCGGTCAAATAACCGAGCAAAACCATCGCGATTTTCTGAAATGACGAGAGCCAGAATAGTTCCCGCTGCAGCAGGATACGCCAGGCAGCCACCGCGACAAGTGAGCCAATCAGCCACGGCAGCGGAATATGTATCATTGAGAACAAGGCAACACCGGCAAGCGCAACTGCCAGTGTCTCCAGGAAAGCAAAAACCTTAGGCAACAGTTGTCATCTCCTCTGCAGCTATCTAATATTGCAAAAAAAGGAACCATCGCGATGATGGCCCACGCTCATTATAGAGGAAAGAAGGCATTTGCGAAAGGCATACCGCTTAGGAGGCACATCTCAGGGAATTTTGCTGCATGCTGCCATACACACTTTAGTCTTGCTAATTCGTTAATTGATTACTATACTAAGGAATTGGTTTTCGAATATTTTTATAGGAAGGAATGTTTTAAATTTTCATGGACAAGCTATCTAATCAATTGCTTATTGAAGTTTATTGTCAGGCCAGAGCTATGCAGTTGGACAGTGACTTCATCGACATGATTGAAGAAACACTAAAACAACGATCGATTCTCGTCACCCGATCCTCAACTAAAGATACTGCTAAATCAGACAAACCGCGTCGCTAAGATCCTTCACCAGACCCTCCATTATCTCCTTTAAGAAAACAGCCCAGGTACCCAAAAAGCGAGCCCTAAGCTGCTGTTTCCGAACCATCACCTAAGATCTGCGGACACTGATTTTCTTTTTATAGAAGGTTTTGACCGTACATCCTTCGTCTCTTTCATACCAATACCTGTGATGCCATATAAAAGCGTAAATACCGGCGTGATCAGCGCCAGAAAGCAGAATGGAATATAGACAAGCGGTGATATGCCAAGGGCTCCTATCGTGAATAAGCCGCCTGCCGTCCACGGCAGTAATGGTGCCGTTTGCGTAGCGGTGTCTTCAATAATTCTGGATAGGTTAAGCGGACTAAGCTTGAACCTTTCAAATAAAGGCCGCAGCAATGTACCCGTCATGACTCCGGAAAACGAGAAAGAACCGCCAATTCCAAGCATTGCATAACCTGTGGCCATCGACAGACCAACGAGAACACCTCTGCCTTTGATATGGGCTGCTACTGCCTGCAGCATCGCTTCAAGCACACCAAAGTTATACAAAGCACCGCCTAAGCCGAGTGCAAACAAGTACAGACCTATCAGTGGCAGCATACTTGTCAGACCACCCTGCTGCAGCAGACTATCCACAATATCAATCCCGGAACTGTCCGTATAGCCTTCATAAAATATATGGGTGACCTGACTCATGGTCGCCCCTTGATCTAAGACGGCTACAGCGGCACCAGCCAGAGCACCAATAAAAATGGACGTGACGGGAGGCTTTTTCATCACCAAAAGCACAATCACAATGGCAGGCGGAATCAACGGAATCAGTCCCAGATGAAAATTCTCAGCCAAATAACCGGTAAGCGTATCGACATCCGTCGAATTAATGGCTGAACCGCCATAGACCCAGCCGAGAATGGTGAAAATAATCGCACTGATGATATAGGCGGGCCCCGTGGTCAAAAGCATATGTTTAATATGGTCAAGGACGTCGGCTCCAACAATAGCTGCGGATAAATTCGTGCTATCTGATAACGGGGACATTTTATCACCAAAAAACGCTCCGCTGACAACCGCACCAGCCGTCATTCCCACAGGCATGCCAAGACTGTGACCGACACCCATCATGGCTACACCCGCTGTTCCAAGTGTTGCCCAGGATGCCCCTGTCGCCATCGAAACAACCGAACATAATATAAGGGCCGTCACCAGGAAGAACTGAGGCGAAATGGCTTCAATACCGTAGTAAATAATCGACGGTACCGTACCGGAAGCCATCCAGGCTCCGATCAGAATACCGACTGTCAGGATGATCATGCCCGGCTGAAGCGCCTTCAGCATGGACTCATAAATATTCTGTTCCACCTCTTTAAATGAGTAGCCAAGCCTCATGATAAACGGAATCACAGCCAGTAAAGCCGTGAACATCATAATCTGGATGGCAGCGCCAAAAACAATCATCCCTGTTGCAATAATCGCCACCACGACTAATAAAATGGTCAGCGCATATAAGAACGTCGGTTTCTTTGTTTCGTCAGCCATCTAAACACTCCTTCAAAAATTGCCCTTTAAAATAAGGGACTGTTAAGGAGCGCTCCATTAATTGTTCGAACAATTTTCCCTAATTTGAATCGTCTGATATGCATATAACAATTTATATTTTAGCAAATTATCAATTAATTAGGAAACGAGCTAACAGACCATTTTACCCGATGAGACCGCGATATGCAGACTGAAGCGGTCAAAAAGACGCTTATTCTTACAAATGAAGCCACATGAGAGCTTATCCTTCAAATCATTGTCATTTTATTCCTTCAATTGCTGCCACCTGTTATGCCATAGACACGCCAAATTGCCCTTGCAGCGTGTCGCCCCACCATAATTCATATGTTTCACCGTCAGAGACCGGACCAACACCTTCAGGGGTGCCCGTATAAATGATATCCCCTTCCCGCAATCCAAAATGAGCCTGAATATAGGTCATAATGTCATGAAATGAGAAAATCATATCGTTAATGTTTCCCGTTTGGACAACCTCACCATCACGCGTTAACTTAAAATACGCTTCCCGGCAGGCCGCCTCTCCCGGGAAATCCCAAAATTCCGTCACAACAGCTGCGTTCTTAAACCCTTTCGCTAAAAGCCATGGCTTCCCCTCCTGCTTTAACTCTTCCTGCACATCACGCAGCGTCATATCGACCCCAAGTGCCATTTTCGACACGACATCATCTACCGCAAAATCATCACTGAGAACATCCTTCCCGACATACAAAACGACTTCCAGCTCATGATGAACTGCACCCTGATTCTCTGGGTAACGAACCGTCCTGTCATCCGCATGAACAAGTGCGTTCGTCGGCTTGGAAAAAATCATTGGCTCACCTGGCACGGTATCACCGAGTTCCGTCGCATGATCAGCGTAATTCCGTCCAACACAAAAGATATTACGAATAGCCATATATCATCACCGTCTTTCGAATGTATTTTAAAGTACTAGTTGCTAAAACGCGGCACACGATTATAACGCATCCGTTATGATTTCAAAGAGACAGCCATCCCGGTTCGTCCAGAACAAACCGCGGGGCATGAAATCGTGATCTGTTCGCTGATTCGCTGTATCAAAAGGACTGTTGCCAAAAGCCATTCCATCTTTTTTAAGCCGCTTGACCATTTTATCAAAGGTACGTCCGTCAACATGGAATGCCATATGCTGCTCTAAGCTGCCTTCATCTCTGTTCATAAAATAAATCGCCAGCTCCGAATGAATACGTACCGCCGAAAATTCATAGCCTTCCCCTGCTACTCTTCCCAGCGGCAAATCCATCACCCAGGCAAATTCACGCGCTGCCTGATCATGGTCTTCAGCATATATCACGGCATGATCGAGCTTAATCGCCATAATGAATCACCCCCTGCGCCCCTTAATCAAGGATCTCGTTTAAATTTTAACACACAATGATTTCATGTTGACGTCCTTATGCATATCCAGACAACCATTGTCTAATACTATAGCTTAAGCGCAATACATATGGCGAACCGAGGGATAACGTTGCACAATTCAGATAGAGCGAGACGATTCAGAGCTTATGTAAGTATATTAGGCACCACACAGATTCATTTGCGGAATCCATTCATTATCGCATGGTGGTCTGCTGCCTTCCCGGGCTTCGGACACTTGCTTCTTTCCAAATACATTCGGGGCTATTTATTAGTGCTGTGGGAATTTTTCATCAACATTAATGCCCACATCAATGAAGCGATGATCTATTCGTTTACCGGTCAATTCGAACTCGCAAAAATGGCTTTGGAACCGCGGTGGATGCTGCTCTACATCCCGATTTACATTTATGCCATATGGGACAGCTACCGCACATCAGTCGATCTGAACAAGTTATTTATTCTGGCTGACCGGGAAAACGCTGAGTTTATAAATTTCCAGATTACAGGGCTGGAAATCAATTACTTAGATAAACGAAAACCCTGGATATCTGTGATGTGGTCAGTTTTCATGCCCGGAGCCGGACAGCTTTACATTCATCGGATCGCAACGGCTTTTTTTATTATCATCTGGCTGATTACTGTCGTTTATTTTTCCCGTTTTCTTGAAGGTATTCACTTGCTTGTTTCAGGTGACTTGACGCAAGCGACAGCAATCCTTGATGGCGAATGGCTGTTGTTTCTCCCCTCCCTCTATTTCTTTGCCATTTATGATGCCTATATCAATACTGTGGAAAACAACAAATTATTTGAAACGGAACAAAAAAACTTTTTAAGACGCAGATATCAGAACCCGAATTTTGTATTACCCCTTAATCTTAAAAAACGAAACGAGTGAGAGCATGTATGTGATGGCTACCTTTGATCAGTCATTATACGTGGAATTAGCGCTGTCAGCTATTGAAATGAAGGGTGTCCCCAACGAAGACATCCTGGCTGTTCCCTTAGACAATCGTACAGAGGAAAGAAAACTGTTTGATACAATCTATCGTTCAGACGGCTTTAGTATGTTTGATATTGCAGCTGCCCTCGCCACTGCATTTTCCGTCATCGGTGCAAGTGCTGGCTTTCAACTGACGTGGGGACCAATCATTTGGGGTCTAATAGGAGCTGTGGTTGGCGCTGCGGCAGGATTTTTGATCAAGCTGTTTATGAACAGGAAGAAACAAAAGCACACGTTAAAGCTGAGCGGGAAGGCATCTGAGCTCATTCTTATTGTCTATTGTAAAAGCGAGCAGGTTGACATAATTGAAGACATTCTCTGGGATAATTTTGCGCTGGGTATTGCCAAAATGGACGATATCAGCCACAGGTCTTAAACTGGCCGTTATGCTGTATGTCACATCCTGCTTGGCCCTTGCGTTTGGTCTTATAGCTGATAACATCCTTAATCTCTGGCTGGACTTGTACGGTTACTTTGGCAAAGGGGTTAATTTAAAAGGACTAGCTGCTCTGACAACAATCTATCTTTAAAAGGAGCCATAATCGAGAGAATAAATGCTAATATAAGTGACCCTGGAATGACACTCTCAACAGGCTGTATAGCGTAAGATGATGATGTCACTTAAAAAGAAAATTAATTTGCTTCAGGCCGGCAAACAACTAAATGCTCTCTTCCTTTGCATTTCGGGGCCTTTACCCTTTAGACTACGTAGATGCCGCCTCTAAAACAATTTGACCAAGCTGTTAAATTCCTATATATTGAAATGGGAGGTTTTAGTATTAAGAATAAAACAATTACATCCACTTTTTGGATATCGATTGCTCTAGTAGCATTATTCATTCTCTGGGGTGTTATATTTCCAGGCAATGTTGAATATGTACTGGGCCAAATTAACGATTTTATTTCCAATACATTTGGCTGGTTTTATTTATTAGTTACGACAGGTTTTGTGATACTTGCTTTGTTTTTGATCTTCGGGCCATACGGAAAAATCAAACTTGGTAAGCCTGATGAAAAACCAGAGTACAGTTACTTTACCTGGTTTGCATTTTTATTCACTGCCGGCATGGGGGTCGGGCTTGTATTTTATGGCGTAACAGAGCCTTTAACGCATTATTACAACCCGCCATTCGCCGATCCTGAGACAAAAGCTGCCGCAGAAGAATCTTTGAAATTCACATTATTTCATTGGGGCGTGCATCCTTGGTCGGTATATGCGATTGTCGCATTAACGCTCGCTTATTTTAAATTCCGGCACAATGCGCCTGCATTAATTAGCTCCGCTTTTAGTCCATTGATTGGCAATAAGGCTAAAGGTGGTTTAGGAACAGCTATTGATACATTAGCTGTCTTTGCAACAGTTTTCGGTATTGCCACATCACTTGGGCTGGGCGCCAAGCAGATTACATCCGGTCTCAGTTTTACATTTGAAGGGATACCGGATACATTGACCACGAACTTGATTGTTATTGCTGTCGTCACCGTGCTGTTTATGATTTCGACAACAACAGGTGTTAATCGGGGTATCCGTTACCTGAGCTGGGCCAATCTTGTTTTGGCTGCCGCACTCATGATTTTTGTTTTCGTTTTAGGTTCATCCGTGCAAATGATCGAATCATTCACGACAACCTTAGGCAACTATATTCGGGACCTTCCGCGTATGACATTAAGCATGAATGCATTTGAGGGTGACCGAGAGTTTCTTAATTCCTGGACGCTCTTCTACTGGTCCTGGTGGATTGGCTGGTCACCTTTTGTTGGGACATTCATCGCCAGAGTCTCCAGAGGACGGACGATTCGCGAATTTGTCCTTGGGGTAACCGCTGTCCCCGTTGTATTCAGCGCACTTTGGTTCTCTGTATTTGGCATTTCCGGACTGAACATGGACACAGCAAATGGTGGCTATATTTATCAGCTTATGAATGAATTAGGGGATGAAGTAGCCCTGTTTGGTTTTCTTGAGTCATCACCTATGTCATCGATTATTATCGGAATCGCTGTTATACTCATTTCGTCATTTTTCGTAACCTCTGCTGATTCCGGCACCTTTGTGCTCGGTATGTTAACAACAGGCGGAAAGTTAAATCCAAGCATGATCGTTAAAATTATCTGGGCCATTATTCTCGCCGCTATCGCATCAGTCTTACTATGGACTGGCGGCCTGTCAGCCCTGCAAATGGCCATGTTAATCGCAGCATTTCCATTTGCGATTCTCATCATATTTATGTGTATATCGCTTCTCAAAGCTTTAACAAGCGAGTATGACATTCTAAAAATGGAAAACAAACAGCGTGAATATGATGATGATTATCGAAAAAGACAGAAACGATTACTTAAACATAAACGTAAACAACTTCGTGACAGCCTTCCTGATGCAGAAGATGACGACGAAATTTAGGCTTAGATTAAACGAGTTCAAAACACGAAGTCCATTTCCTTATCATCCAATATGGACTTCGTGTTTTTATTTTTAAATTCCAGCGTTATGAAATTTTATTACTGTCAATATGTTAGGGATCCTGGGAGAGTGCGGGGATGCATTAATCTCATCGAAAAAAAGGAAAAATACTTTCCCAATCAGCCAAGTCCGAGTCACCCCTGATTGCCTCGTTGAAAACATCCATGATTAATGGATCAGTGATAAGTGTTTCCTTTTCTGACAATGCGTCGTAAACCGTCCTATAAGTTCTGTCTTTAGGTTCCTCGTCTGCTTCGGCGGTCCCAGCTGGCACATTTTCGCAATCTGTATCTTGCAGCAATCCCGGGAAATTGCCGATGTCGTCCTTTGCCACACGCTTCCATTCTGAATCAAGATTATGTTGTCTTAAAAATGCATCAAAATGCATGTCATCATCCGGATTCTTTTGGAACATTTCATAAAGATCCCAGCTTAAAACAACATACCGGTGAAAAATCGCGCCATCAGCAATACCATACTCATCTATTATAAAATGAGCACCTTCACCACCCATGCGAATGGTCCTGTTCTTGACGTCCATATTATCTCCCCTCCCTTTCAAACGATGGCTAAAACGAGCGATAAGATTTCTCGTTGTAATGTTGCCACACGGAATACGCAAAGCAACTACTTGCCGCTGGCCATAATAAATGCCTGCACAGTGTCATAGTCTGTATTAAACATGCTTCATTGTAAAATCAAATGCAAAAGTTAAATAGGGTTTAGTTTAAGCTCCGAGCCTGTGCTGCATGTTCTTAAATAACAAAGCGAAAAGGAGACTAGTCAATGCCAGAGAAATACCCCTATTACTACAGAACTTGGTTTGTCGTATTTATGTTAATTTTATTTTTCCCAGCAGGTTTCATCCTCATGTGGAAAGGTAATAAATTTGGGAAAATGGGGCGGATTATGATCTCTGCCTTTGGACTATTAACGTTGTATCCTCCTGTACGAAGAATTAAAAAACAGATATCGCCTTAGAAGATATAGTGGAATCAGGTAAAAAAGGACATAAGGAGAGAAATAATTGGTTTCATTTTCGATGATTATGATGCTCATATATCTAGCGATTTTTGCTTTTGTCGTTTATTTCTTAATAAGTGTATTACAGTTTATGAGAACGAAAAGCCACAATGATAAATTACTGCTTCATAAAATGGATGACATATCACAAAAGTTAGATGAATTGAAAGAAAAAAAGTACTAATCATTTAGGATCAACATTTTTTCCTGCGGGATCTTTCCACTGCGCTTTCCCGCAGGCGTCTTCGTGTTTTCCTCCGCTAGCTGGTTTTGTGCCATATGCACTTTTTCACTGTCAATTTTTAATATCAACATCACCGAAAATGACTAAACAGTTTATTTTCAATACAGCAGTATCCCCGTCACTGTCTTGAAGCCGTGTGTTGTTATCCCATTCGCCAAAAACCGGGAGCCCTGATATTTCTACATTTACATTTTTGGGCACTTTTACGTCAATGTCACCAAAGATACTTGTTAAATCCATGGTTGCTTCATGAGGAAAGTCCGCCTCCAGCAAATCTACTTTCGCTTCGCCAAACAACGTTGTTACATAGCCCCCATTAAAATCCGATGAGCGACTTTTAACGTCCGCTTCGGAAAACAGAGAAAATGTTTTAATCAATTGATCGGTATGCTGTGACTTCTTCGTATAACGCTGTTCTGACCCCTTCCTTTCACGCCTGGAAAATAGAAAATCTATACCAACTAAAATCAAAATCAGCGGCCATATAAAAGCAGCAGCGTTAAAATCAACCCATTGATTGATTAAAAACAATATACCTGCCATAAGAAGTATTAATCCGGTAATGGGAGATGAATAAGTGCGCTTGATAAGCTGAACCATGCCAATAACGATCAAAATAAGAGGCCACCATGCTGAAAGAACCTGCTCAAAATTCCATAATTCTGACTGCTGCAGGAAAAAACCCAGTCCCAGCACAATCAACAACACGCCTACCCACACGCGTCCTCCCACAAACAACACTCCTATCACTATAATTATATGCATTGTGCAACTATTATTCTTCTAAACATTCATAACAATTTATTAGCCTGGTGCTAAACCAAGCAACAGCCTGCCATAAGAAAGACAGCGGCGTCTTGTTCCTATTACTCCCATTTTTTAATCCGCTGAACAACATTTTTATAAAATAAGGTCATAAACGTATCGTTTCCTTTTGACGTCTTTTGCTTATGCCATTCATAATAACTTGCAACTGTAATCAGGATCGATCCAGCAATGAGCAGATATACCCACCATGGCATGTTACCCCAAAAAGGCCTTGTTTGTATCAGCAGATTCAATAACAATACGCCTGAGCCTGTGAAAAAGAATGACTTTTGCTTGAACATCATTCCTCCAAGCATGGCCAGAAGTGAAAGGGATCCAAGGATGATCGCATCATACACGGTATTACTTTGCAAACCGTCTTGTACAAGAACCAGCGAAACAAGCACCAGCACAACCCATTGAGTATCATTCATGAGACGTTGATGCTGTTTCCCAGCGATGGCCTTGATGAACATAGCTAATCCGACCCATGGCAATACATAACATTCCGCTTCGATTAAATCCGGTATAGCCAAATGATTAAGTAACGTATAATAAGGCTGAAGCAAGTATCCGACAGCCCCCGCAACCAGCCATTTGCCTGCTACAAATGGAAGACGATTGCGTTGTACGTAAATCGCCAGTGACACAAGGATGCCCGGCAGTAATTGCTGAAAGAGCGTATCACCGTCATAAACATAGAGAAATCCCAGCGAAACGAATCCGGCTATCGTATACCAGTCCACCAGGGGAAATGTAGCCTTGTGCGCCTTATAAATGACTGGATAAAGCAGTAACCCAATAATCAGGAAAATAACGCTGGCCACTACTAAAACAATGTCATCATAGGTCGGATGTGTTTGGATAAAGTTGATTAAGGCGATAAATAATATCATCAACGGGATGCCGTTTAACGTATCCCATTTCTGTATGTGCAGCATGCCCAGGATGATACTGGTGTATAGCATTGTAACGATGAGCTGTGTGAGATCAAATGGATGAAGCAGCGCAAAATTCATCAATCCGATTAATGAAAAAGGAATAACATAATAGATGATTCGCTGTCTCCAGATGGTATTGCTTAATGCCCAGCCACTGGTTAACAGAATGGTTGTTATGAGCGAGGCATAATGCAAGTCATCGCCCCTATCGAACGAAAGCATGGTATACATGACCAGCAGCCAAAAAGACGTCAGTCCGGCATATAAACATAGTTTCCGTGTCCATTCCACCCTTGCAGCCCAAGTACTGACGCCGTAAACAACCACGGCCAGCATCGCGGACCATACGGCAATATCGCCATAGAATAGCGAAACTATCAAAGCCAGCGGATAATAGATGTGCGCAACATACCAATAGGCGTTTGCTATCGATTGGTCAAACCTCCAGAAACCGGCACCTGTGACAAACAGCAGGAAGGCGCCAATTGCAAATTGCAGCGAGATAAATAACTCGGAGGTCAATGCATAGCCGTCATGCAGAGCATACAACAGCGATAAATAAAACAATAACGTGAAAAGCCCCATCACATAGGGAATAATCGCAGACGCCACTTTCCGGTACAATAAATAAGCCATGATGACGCCGCCCAAGATTATGACGTACCTCAGTGTTGGATTAAATTCCAAATTGGTTAATGATAACGTTTGGAATATCGCCAGCAAATAAAAGCCCTGAGCCACATAAAATGACTGGTTGCTGAATGAATGACGTTTGAGCTGCTGCCATATGAAAGTTGCAAGCAGTAAAGAAAGGCTTGCCAGTACAAGCGGTACCGGTGCAAAAGGACCCGGATCCCCGCCAGGCAAAATGTCACCTTGCCCTGTCATATAAAACATGGTTACAGCAAGGCCCAAAGCAATTGGCTGCAGCAAATAGGCCGTCAAGCGGGCATTACTGCTTGCCAGGCGCTGTTCAAAAGCATCCATGACAACGCCCAAAGCGCTAGTCAGAAGCAGCATAATGCCAAGATGCATCCAGTTCATAGCCGCTGCTTCCCATAAAAGGCAGACAGCCATCACCAGCATCGCCATGTCTCTGGCACTAGTATTGATCGCTTTTAAATAAGGCAATTTTCCTAAACAGCCAACCCCCACATAAAAGGCAAACGACACGATAAACATTGAGAATGTCATAGACTCATAAGGCAGGATGGTTTGACCTAATCTGACCAGTTCAAACAGACCTGCCAGGAGAAAGGCAGAACTCAAATAGTAAAAGATCGTTCGTTTAATGTCGGTCAGGTTTGATAAATAAATATAGTTACCGGCAATCAGAAAGTAAGCCAGGATCAAAGTAAGCGATGGATCATCCATATGTATCAGGAGACCTTGCACACTTATATAAATAAACGCAAAACCGGAAACAACCGCACTGGTGTATTTGAACAATTTATCGAGTGCAGCCTGGTGAGCGATGAGTTTCGGTAACACAAGAAACACAAACCCCAGCAGAGCATAGGCAACTGCCCCTATATTGTGCGCAACAGAAAACTCAATTGTTTGATAGGCCCCGTAGACAAGCATCAGGGTAAAGACAAAAAAGTATTCGGTCCGCTTCGTGACATACAACATCGACATGTATACGGCTGCGGTTAACAGCAGATTGAATCCATGGAACACGTCATTGCTGTAGAACAGCAGCATCAAAAGCGTTGATAAAATGAGATTTGCCTGAATATACAGGGTGAATTCATTTACGAACAACTGCCATTTGGCTTGCCTTTTAAGATACTGATAAGCTCCAACAAGCAATGAATTAAACAGAATCACACCTAAATAGAAACCGTCCACAGACAGATCCAGCCAGCCGATGAAAAAGCCGGCAAACAGCGTTAACATGCTATTGGCAAACCAAACAAACAACCGGGTATTCAATTTAAAAGCCGAATAAAGATAAACCGAAAACAACAGCAAACTTCCGGTGGCACCGTATAGATAACGCCCCTCACCACCTGGGGAAAAATAAGTCCCCAATTGTTCATAAAACCCGAGAGATATATAAACAATAGGCAAAAACAAATTTCCGAGCACATAAAAAGCCAATGCTGTTTTGCGGATTTTCAAGATGTTTTTCGTAAATACCGCCAGCCCAAAAAATAATGCAGCAATAGCGGCTATCATCCCCGTCTTCATCCAACTCGACATTATGTCCCAGTTACTTGTGGCAAGGACAGTACCGCCAATTAAAAGCAGAATGATCCCTATGCTCAATGACCATGTAATATTTTGATCCCTTATTTGCTGCTTGCTTTTTTGTTTGGGCACTGTCTTATGTACAGCTGACTGGTCTGAATCACTTTGTTGGGCAGCTGGGGTCTCCGAGGCAAATGCAGCATATGTTTTTGTCGAAGCAGCTTTATTTTCCGGATTTGTCTTGTCTGCAAGGTTTTGCTGTATTGCTTCGTTTTCCTGATCGAATGTGTCTTGTACATAGGTCTGGTCATCTTTAAGAAACTGCTCATAGCGTTGTATGATTTCCTCATAAACACCTGGTGTGATATACTGCTTTTCTTTTAATTGACGAATCTCTTCTTTTGTTACCTTTTCCCGATCAGATGGCTCTCGAGTACTCATATGTTACACACCCCTGCATACTTGAATACATTGACAGCACAGCGAAAGTTTCAGCGCTAATTGCCTTTTAATTATGGAGAGATACATTCCATACGATAAACACTGTCATCGCAGCCTAGGATACCCCAAAAGTAACTAATTTCCCTTTTGTTTCGTCTGCACAAAAATGATTTCATTTAATAATATGGCATGCTTAATTGAATTATATCAGAATTTTCCTTTTTATTGGTAATTAATTTTGATACACGATGCTAAAAAGTTATCAGTATGATTGTGGGAAACCAGCGCCAATGTATGCCTATTCATTCAGGTTTCTGGGGTCGTTAAAAGGGCGCATCAATAGTTTTGTATAAATGACCCTGTTCCTTTTTAATTTATGAAAGATTAAAACGATTTAAAATGTAAATTTATAGGGAAGGATTGATTTATTATGTTTGATTATTTTCTGGAATTAAACCCGATCGCACAGGCAACCATTGCCACACTTTTTACATGGGGCATGACTGCACTCGGTGCAGCGCTTGTTTTTGCAACGAAAGGCTTTAATCAGCGTTTTATGGACAGTATGCTGGGTTTTGCCGGGGGTGTCATGATTGCTGCAAGTTTTTGGTCCTTGCTCTCACCGGCATTGGAAAAAGCGGAAGGCGGGCCTTTACCGGTATGGGCTCCAGTCGCAATAGGCTTTTTGCTTGGTGGTATCTTCCTCTGGGTATCCGATAAACTCCTCCCGCATCTCCATCCGGGCTTGGCCACGGATGAAGCTGAAGGAATCAATCCGGACAGAAAAAGACGCAGCACGCTTCTCGTTTTGGCCATTACACTGCATAATATTCCGGAAGGGCTGGCTGTTGGTGTTGCATTCGGAGCCATTGCCGCTGACTTGCCGACCGCGTCACTTGGAGGAGCCGTGGCGCTGGCGCTCGGTATCGGCATTCAAAACTTTCCTGAGGGGCTGGCCGTATCGATGCCACTCCGGCGTGAAGGCATGTCCCGGGGAAAAAGTTTCGCCTACGGGCAGGCATCTGGCATCGTTGAACCCATTGCTGGCATCATTGGGGCGCTTGCCGTCACCATTATGCAGCCATTGCTGCCTTATGCCTTAAGCTTTGCTGCGGGTGCGATGATCTTCGTTGTCGCTGAAGAAGTGATTCCAGGATCGCAGGAAAATGGAAACACCGATCTCGCCTCCATGAGTGTCATGGTCGGCTTTACCATTATGATGGTTCTCGATGTCGCACTGGGATAGGAAGGCAGGATAGCTATCGTTCCGTTTTTCATTCCCCTGTCCACGTCTTATCCGCCGTCTGTATCAGGTGAATGAAATGGTCCGTCATGTAAATTCATTATTTGCGAGAGTAGCCCTAAATGCAAATATGAGCGCTCTGCTTCATGGAATCAGATGCTAAATATTTAACTAACGGACGCAGTTGTTGAATAACCAATTGTTCTAAATAAGAGGAGAATACAGTAAATAGTATTCTCCTCTTTTATAATTTTCTCTGTTTCGATGTAATGTTTTCCTAGAAGCTTACATGCCAAATCGCGTTGTGATAGGATTAAAATAATCTCGAGATTCACTCAAGAAACGAGCCATTTTGTAGGAAAGAAAAACATGCTTAAAACCTTGTGGGTTCTTTCTTGCTATAACTTTCTCACATTGATTTACATATCGTAATGATTACGATATAATTTTAAACATGTAAATCGTAATGATTACAAATTAGATTTTTTCATTATCATGTGAAAGAGGGTGAGTTCAATAACCTGGGGAATTTTAAACTATCTTATCTTAGCAGCCATCGCCAACGTTGCGGGTGGATTGATTATTTATATAAAAAAGATTTGGTCTGACCGGGCACTTCATGCATTGATGGCAATCAGCGCAGGGCTTTTGCTATCAATCGCCATTCTTGAATTAATTCCAGATGTAGCCGAAAGCAATAAGTTCAACCCGGTATATATTTTAATTGGCATGCTGTTGATTTTTTTTCTCGAGCGCTGGATGCCCCACTCCCATAGCCCTAATGACACACAAGAAATAATTAATACAAAGAACGCTCTTGTCGGGTCTATTTTTGGCATGATGATACATGCTTTTTTTGATGGATTTGCTATCGTTGTCAGTTTTGAAATGGACACACGTATAGGTATCATGGTACTAGTTGCGATTATTCTCCATAAAATACCTGATGGTGTTACCATCTCATCCATCGTGTTTTCCATTTCAAAGAACAAGAGTAAGGCGATCTTATCGGCTTTGATCATGGGGGTTGCCACGATTGTCGGCGGCTTCGCAGCTTGGCTCATAACAGGATTTTTCGCCAATGGTGATACAGTTTTAGTTATTGCGCTTTCTTTAACGGCCGGCATCTTTTTACACGTATCAGCAGTGGATTTACTCCCAATCATCAATCATTCACGTGAACGTCTTGTCGTTTTGTCTTTTATTCTTAGCATTTTGGCTTATCTTATCATGCAATGGATACTAGGTATGCTGCCTGCCACTGGCCTTTAATATATGTGTAATTAGGGTGTTTTACACAAACGACAATAACCGTAAACTTCAAATTTATGCCCTGTAATGTGAAAGTCATTCATTTCCGGTATATCATGAATTGGACAATTTTTAATAACTCGGGTTTCCCCGCATTTTAAACAAATAAAATGATGATGATGATCAGATTCGGCACATAGTTGATATTTTTTTTCACCAGCGAATTCCGTTTCTTCAAGGATGCCTAATTCACTACACAGCGCCAAGTTTCGGTAAACGGTATCATAGCTCAAACCTGGATGATCGTTTTTCAAATGTTGAATAACATCTGAGCCTGATACATACTGCGGATGTTGGCTTAAAAAGGTCAAGATTTCTTTTCTTTTTTCTGTTATTTTGTATCCATTTGTTTTTATTTTTAGTAAAGCTTCACTCACAAGCATGATCATTACTCCCATCTATATTAATTTTAGCAAAGAAAAAGTAAAAAGATAAGATTTTAACAATTTGAGTTTCCATAGAGGTTGTCATTAAGGCAACCCCTTCCAATTAAAATGAAACGATCGTCGTGCTAAAACATGTAATGTTTTCATAAAACCTTACATGTCAAAAAAACCATTGTGATAGGATCAAACTAATCGATATGGCCATTTTGTAAGGTTGAAGATTTCTTTTTAAATTGTTTTTAAAGTATGGTTTCGGAGAGTGATTATGAATATAAAAAACATCGATAGAGCTTTATTCACAGGCTTATTTGTCGGTATAATTATCTTTCTTAAAGAATCCCTTTTTCCTAATACAAATGTTTTTTTATCAATGCTTATTAGTGGGTCAGCAGCTTTAATTGGTTTTTTGATTGGAGATAAGATATTTTCTGAAAAAGATAATAAAAATTAATATGTCAGAATCGGGCCAGTTAATGGAAGTAGGATAGAGCCTTTTTGATGTTACTAATAATAAAAATGGTATTGTATAATTGGGCTGGCGCTAAATTAAACACGAAGGGAAGAAGCCTCAAATGGAACGACTTGAATTACAGTTGTATGATTATAACGAATGGGCAAATGGACAAATTTTCAACCGACTAAAAGAGCTTCCAAAGGATGTTTATGGTAAAGAAATTCAAAGTGTATTTTCCTCGATATCCCGTGTTTTGGCTCATGTTTATCTTTCTGACCTTGGTTGGATTGAGGTTTTCTCCGGTAAAAACATGGAGCATGCTTTGACGTTACAAGAGCAACTAAAAGGAGAAATGGAGTCAAAAGGATTGGAGGAGATGGAAGCGAAGTTTCTTAAACTATCAGAAAGATATAAGTTGTTCTTTAATCAATTGGAAGGCTTAGATAAGTCCCTCAAAATTGAGAATCCGAATGGCGACATTATGGAAACTAGTGTATTTGAACAAGTACCCCATGTCGTTAATCATGGAACATATCATCGTGGTAATATCACAGCTATGTTAAGACAGATGGGTTATGCTTCTGTTCCGACTGATTATGGTCTTTATTTATATTTGAAACAATCGGGCGCGATTGTGGAATAGAGGTCTGTCTTAAATAGGCAGATTTTTTATTTTTTAGTAGTAATTTGATGTAATGTTTTGCTAAAACCTTACATGTGAAATCCCCATTTGCTAGTATTTTATTTTAGACCTTTCACAACATGTATGGTAACCTTAAACAGTTAATAAAACCATACACCGAAAAAGGACCCTGAGAAGGATATTTCAGGGTCCCAAGATTTGCGTTAAAGAGGTTAGGTTTTAAACATCAAAATCAAGATGAGCAGTTATAGTATACCACCTTTTTTCGGAAATATACACTTGTCAAAAAATCCTTGTCTTATTATAAAAAAGCGTTTAAACTAAGACTACCTTCTTTATGAGTTCTAAGCATGAATAACTAGTCACAATACTTTCTGTATAACTTGCTCATAAAAAGCCTAAAATTTAAAGCTAGCCCCTAGCTTTAAATTTTAGGCTTTTTGATTGATGGAACCCATTAAATTGAAAAACTATCTTCCTCATAAGCATTCAAAAAGTACTTCTTTTGTTACGTGAGGACGATATTAAGAACAGCTTGAAAGACTTTCAATTATAAGGGCGAAACGTCAATAAAGGTTCTTGCTTTCTACACAACACATGTTGCAACAAACAAAGACAGCCAAGGTCCTTATCATGTCCGTTGTCTTAAGACAACATTTGTTTCATTAATGGCTTTCATTCTAAATTGCGTGTTTAGAATAAGGCACAATGATGACATATTTGACGATTTTTTGCTATCACTGAAAAGGCCGGAACTGCCGGCCATAGCATGAAAGTGATATCAATTCTCCCTTATGCTCTTTCTACTAAATTCCTCTCATGCGTTCTCAAGTTTATTAAAAATATTTCTGGCCTCTTTTTAGGCATTAACGTTTAATGAACAAACAACCTCGGCAAATTAATCAATAATATCAAGGAACTGTATTAATGTTCCAACAACACTTAGTATGACACCTGCAAGGGCAACTCCTCTACTTGGCATCTGATGCTGTAACATATGGTTTTTAGCTTCTATATATAACACAATGCCAGCAATACCAACGATTAAACCAAGCCATTCTTCAATTAAAACTGAGAGAATGCCTAACACTAAAATGATAACTGACTTACCATTCAATTTGGTCTCTAAATCCAATTCAATGACCCCTTTGGCATCTTAATGAACAAGGTATCTGTTAGTTTAGTTGATTAATCGCTAAGCAGATCCCCTTCATCAATAAGATTAGCCTGAACAATGTAGCGTTTTGGTGTATATTGAATATAGCCAAATGGATAGCAAGTCGTAAGCGTCAGCGTTGGATCATCTTTTTGGACAATCACTGAACGGTCATCCTCTGTCGTAATCCAGGTTTTATTGATTTTGTATTGATAGTCTTTCCCCTGATAGGTCATATAAAGCAAATCGCCATCATCAAGATCGCCTAATTCCTCAAATACAGTGTTGTTATGTCCAGACAGGACAGTGTGACCACCTTGATCCGGAGGAACCGTCCATTTACTTACGTATTCGCCGACCCCTTTCTTCAGGGTATCTCTGTTAGTTCCCCAATATACGCTAAAGGCCTTTTCCAGTTTAGGTATCGTAAGCTTAGCTACTTCTTCACCTTCTTGATAATCCGGTATTTCTGGCTTATGATGATCTTCTTTAACGTGGTCATCTTGTTTATTACTGGCAGACAGCGTAGGATCAGATTCATGGTCTGTCTGTTGCTGATCCGAATCCTCGGCTACGGCTACTTCTTTTTCATCAAGGTCAGTCACCGATTGTTGACTGTTCCACCATTGGTACCCATACCAGGAAACAATCACCAAACCAAATATAACTAGCGTAATACCAAACTTTTTCATCAGTAATCATCCTTACACAGTGGTTTTCTGACAATATATACACCTATCAGCTATCATCATTAACAATGACACTTTTCTCTAATGGATGATGTGTTGTCTAAACAAAAGGAAGCGGAGTCCCCCGCTTCCCTGATAATCCCTTTATTCAGTTACTTTTTTCTTTCTACGGAAGGCAAGTAATGCACCGCCAGACATAGCAACGATCCCGCCGATTAATAAGCCTAATGGGGCGTTGCTGCTAGTATCGGGAAGAGCCCCGCCTTCTTGATCATTGTTCGCAGTATCTGCAGATTCTCCCATTTTTCCTTTTGTTGGGTTGCTCGCCGCGCCTTCATTGTTCGCAGTATCTGCGGATTCTCCCATTTTTCCTTTTGTTGGGTTGCTCGCTGCGCCTTCATTGTTCGCAGTGTCTGCAGATTCTCCCATTTTTCCTTTTGTTGGGTTGCTCGCTGCGCCTTCATTGTTCGCAGTGTCTGCGGATTCTCCCATTTTTCCTTTTGTTGGGTTGCTCGCTGCGCCTTCATGTTCTTCCTCGTCTATTTTTTGCATATCCACGATGTCCCCGGAAGATTCGCCCACGGCTACACTAATGTGTCCTTTCTCGCTGTTGTGCAGCTCAACGATATAAAGTGATTTATCTTCTTTAGCATCAACGTCACCAATCTCGCCGCCATACTGATTCTGAGCTGTTTGGCTTGCTGCATTTTTCCCTACTGAGCTGTTCGCTTGGGCATGAACCTGATGGGAGCCCAAGTTAAAATGAAGTCCTACGGCTCCAGACATGGCAACTGCTATAAGTAGAGCAATAACAATAAAAGATAATTTTTTTGTTATATTTACTGTCATACGTATCTCTCCTTTTCTTTAATTTTAAATGCTTCTAAACACGAGGACACTAAGAAATGAAAAATAAATGAACGTTCCGAATTCAAACTTAATAATTTTATTAGGTTTGATGGAAGAACTTTGATTTATTTCCTGTAAAAAAGAATACTACTTATTTAAAAATTATTCAACATCCAAACTTATTTCCGAAACATTGGGGGGCAAATTTTTATACCGAAAACAACATCCTATTTTGACAATACTTTTTGGTCCAAATAAGGATCATTTCTATAACAGCTTTTTTGATAGATGGCATAAACCCTTTGATGGGGTAAAACAAGAATAATTTTAAAAATAAATGATATCATTTTCTCCTTATGCTCTTTCTACCAAATTGCCTCTCATGCGTTCTCAAGTTCAACAGCAAATGCTAAGACCTATTTAATAAGATCATTAAGAGTCCCTTCCGTAAGATTGTATTCTCGATCAATTATGCTATAATGAAAGTATGAAATTCGGAAAATCGGAAACAATAAAAAGGAAGTGCATATCATGTCTTTAAAAGCTCATGAAAGAGGGATGGACATGAAAGAACGGATTACCATTCGGAAAAAAGGCCAAATCACCTTACCCAAGCATTTTATGGAGAAATTTCATCTGGAGGAAGGCGATTCACTGGAATTAGAAGTCACGGAGGACGGTGACGTAGCTATTGTCCCTATGGTCCAAGTACCTGCCAATCAACAATGGTTTTGGAGAAAAGAATGGCAGCAAGGAGAACAAGAAGCTGACGAAGATATTCAAGCAGGCAGGGTTCAATCATTTGAAGACAGTGACAGTGCTTTAAAATGGCTGGATAGTGATGACGCCGAGTCATGGTCCCATAAGGATTAAGACATGAAATTAGCCTTTACCAAAGCATTTGTTAAACGCTATAAAAAACTGGATCCTCAAAATCAGGGAAAGATTAAGATCACACTACAGCAGCTGGAACAAGATCTCTCTTACCCGTCCCTTCGCGTCAAAAAGATGAAAGGCTATCGTCAGCCAGCCATATGGGAAGCCAGTGCCAGTATGGATTTACGCATAACGTTTGAAATCGAAAAACCTGATACGATTATTCTTCGCAATTGCGGCCATCATGATCAAACATTAAATAATCCTTAGGCATGATGTAAAACTAATAGCTTTATTCTCTCCTGCTTTTCATGCAACATATGTTTTTGGCCGGTAAATACAAAAGACAGAGCAACAATCTCTGTCTTTTTTTTCGTCATCAATTACAAATCTTAAAGCGTCCCTTGAATGTTTGAAATTCGAGCGAAGCGACACCTCATAACAAGTAAAGGTATTAGGATTTTATCCTAACAAGCCAAAAACTTCGTTTTTGGGGTTTGTCATGACAAACCCGTAGCTTGCCTTACTCTGCTATCACAATTATTTATTTACAAAAGCCCCTGCAGGAAAATTAATATAAAAGTCGTTCCATCGACTCTTATATATTCAATAATCTTTGCATGAACTCCCATCGTAAACACGCAGTTGTTTTATGCAGCGTAAGCAAATAAAAACCACTGCGTGTAGATGGGCCACTCCCATCTGGTCGTGATCATTACTGAACCTCAATTTGGTGGAAACCTCTAGGGAAAATAATACTCTATGGCCTACGATAATCAGTTATTTTAAAGTCCTAGATTGTAAAATTAAGCGAGACACTAAAAAAAGGACACCATCTGCGTACCCTTTTACCAGAAAAATGTCTTCTACACGTGAAACCTGTACTTCTAAGAAAAATCCAATCATTTAGTGAAGGGTCATTTTTTTATTCTTCTCCACTAAACCGAGTGTACACGAACTTGAATGGTGAACCTTATGAAAAAGTTCTGGGTTTTCCGCCAATGACTCGCCATAAGATGGAATCATTTCCTTGATTTTCGTCTCCCATTCTTCTAGATATTCTGGAAAGCATGTTTTGATAACATCCAACGCAATCGAAACAGAAGTTGAAGCACCTGGTGACTCTCCCAACAACGCGGCCATCGTATTGTCTTTGGAAGAAATTAATTCTGTACCAAATTGAAGTGTCCCTTTACCACCAGTCTCAGTATCTTCAAGTACCTGAACGCGTTGTCCTGCTACTAGTGTATCCCAGTCCTTATTTTTGGCATTTGGCACAAAATTCCTGAGCTCCTTCATACGTTGTTCTTTTGACATCAACAGCTGTTGGGCCAAATATTTGATTAATGACATGTTCTTTGCGCCTGCTGCCAGCATAGTAAAGATATTATTTGGTTCAACAGAGCCCAATAAATCCATATAAGATCCAGCCTTCAGAAATTTAGGCGTGAAACCCGCGAACGGTCCATATAGCAAAATATTTTTACCCGCGATATGGCGGCTATCAAGATGTGGCACTGTCATGGGTGGGGCGCCCTCGGGCTCTTTACCATATACCTTTGCATGATGTTGATCGACAATTTCCGGATTATCACAAATCAAGAATTCACCGCTTATCGGGAATCCACCAACATGCTTGCTTTCGGGAATCCCCGTTCTTTGGAGTAAAGGCAAGGCTCCTCCACCGGCACCGATAAAAACGAAATTCGCCGTATGGTATTCAAGCATATCGTCCTCAAAGTTACGCACCTTGACCTCCCATGAATTGTCCGCTATACGTTTGATATCATCCACCCTATGATTGTAATAGATGTCCACATTATTTTGATTTTCTAGATTGGCAAGCATTTTACGCGTTAGTTCTCCAAAGTTAACATCTGTTCCAGAGGCAACTTTTGTAGCCGCTATCGGTTCTTTTGATGTACGGCCCTCCATCATCAAAGGGATCCATTCCTTTAATGTTTCTAGGTCCTCGGAATATTCCATCCCCTCAAACAGTGGATGGTTTGACAGTGCTTCAAACCGTTTCTTCAAGAATTTCACATTATCTTCACCATGCACAAAACTTATATGGGGCAAGGGTCGAATAAACGCCTGCGGGTCACGAATTTGATTCTCGTCCACCAGATAAGACCAGAGTTGTCTTGAAACCTGGAATTGTTCATTAATTTCAACCGCCTTGCTTATATTCATGGATCCATCCTGCTTTACCGTCGTATAATTTAGTTCACACAGGGCTGCGTGTCCTGTCCCTGCATTATTCCATTCATTAGAACTTTCATTTCCCGCCTTGTCGAGCTTCTCAAACAGTGTAATATGCCAGTGCGGCTCTAATTTATTTAGAAGCGTGCCCACAGTTGCACTCATGACTCCGGCACCAACGAGGATCACTTCGGTTTTTTTTTGTCTGTTGTTCATTTCCTGGTACCTCTTTTCTGCAGGGAGAATATTAGTGCGCTGATTCGTTGCAAACCCGGGCGCACTCACACCTTCTCTCTTTATTATATAATCACATGAATCGTTTTTAAAAGATTCTTCGCATCACTGTTTTAAGGGGTGGCATTTTTTTCAATTTATTTTCCTCTAATGCTGATCTCAGTTCAAATTTGGCATAACCCACGGCCTCATCCCAGATGATTTTACCTGGAAGAGGGGCGGCGTCCGGGTCAACCCAAACATTTACAACAACCGGCTTATTGGCGTTTTTCGCCTTTTCAAGTGTAGGGGCAATCTGTTCAGGTTCAGTCACGGTATAACCTATGCCATTGCAGGATTCAGCAAATTTGGCATAGTCAATATCTCCAAGCTCGATGCCGTATTCTAATTCACCCGCCGATTGTTGTTCATATTTAATAAAGGATAATTCACTGTTATTCAGTACGATCACGATTATGGGCAAATCATAAATGACTGCTGTGACAAAATCCTGCATCACCATGGAGAATCCACCATCACCTGTAATACAAATGGCTTGTCTTTGGGGTTCAGCAATTTTGCTAGCTATTGACCCCGGTAGGGCGCATCCCATCGTACCTAACCAACTTGAGATGAGAAAATCTTGTCCATGGTCTAGCTTCAAGTAACGTGTTGCCCAAACTGTTGCTGTACCAACATCGATAGAAAATATCGCGTCAGGATCCGATATATGCGCAATTTCAGCCATTAATCGTTCCGGGCGAATGGGTTTTGAATGATCTTCTTTATCTTCTTGCATCCACTCATTCCAGGTTCTCATATTTTCCATACAAGCATCGAGGAATGATCGTTTCATGACCTGGTTTGTTTCCTTGATCAATGCTTGCAAAGCATCTTCCACATCAGCGACAATTCCCGCCGTTGCAGGAAAACGCTTGCCGATATTCGAGGCATCATTGTCAATTTGGATACTGGGAATGTCGCTTTTGGGTAAGTAATTGGAATAGGGATAATTGGTTCCAATCATGATCAGTAAATCAGCATCTTGTACGGCTTCAAACGCTGGTTTCGTACCAATTTTGCCCAGATTCCCTAAATAGTTCGAATGTGTGTCAGGCACAATCCCTTTTGCCGGCAAAGTGATCACTGAAGGTATTTTTGCATGATCGATGAACTGAAGTAACGAATCTTTTGCGTTTTTTGCCCCAACCCCAACCAGAGCAACGGGTTTGTTCGCCTTGTCCAGGTGGGCTGCTGCTTCTTTGATATCCGAATCCGTGAATTCATTTTGTGGATTTTCAAATGTGTAGGTTTCATAGGGAACCCGGTCCTCAATTTTGGTATCAAGAATGTCACTCGGAATTGTCAGTACCGCAACACCTTTTCTTTGATAAGCCGTTTGAATCGCTTCATTTACAACTTCGTGGATGTTATCCGGAGAATCAAGTTGTTTATTATACACAGCTACATCTTCAAATACAGAAGGCAAATCAACCTCCTGGAAGAATTTTGTTCCCATTACGCTGCTTGCAACCTGCCCGGCAAAGACGAGCATCGGGACGTTGTCCATTTTCGCGTCATACATCCCATTTAATAAATGAATCGCGCCGGGGCCGCCAATACTTAATGCGACGGCAATCTTCCCGGTTAATTTTGCATAACTGCTTGCGGCAAGTGTTGCCACTTCTTCATGGCGAACGTGATAGAACTTAATCTCATTTTCAACTTTTTTAAGGGCATCTACCACGGAATCGATTGAATCACCAGGTATTCCATAAACATGATCAATTTGCCAATGATTAAGCGCCTTGACTAATGCATCATTCGCTTTGATTTTTGCCATCTTCTTACTCCTCTCTTTATTCAATAGTGTTTCCGGAGTTGCATTCATCATCCTAAGACCACCATGGATAAGCCGTTTACGATTTTCACATCATCAAAACCTCCTCTTTTAAAGATTTTACAGACGTAAAATCTTCAGGACAAAAGGGACGGTTAATTCGTTTTTCCCTTTTCGGATCTAACTTAATTTTCATTTTGCCTTTATCAAGCCAATTCGACCCATCTCTATTGCAATAAATAGAACGATGACAGGAAATCAGGACTGAAAAGGTGAAATCAAGAAGCTTTATGTTATGAAGGTGAACAACACGGGAAGGACCACCGATATGACAAGTGCGGACAAAATCATCGCGACAGAGCTAACTGCACCAGTCGTGCCGCTATCTTCAAGTGCTTTGGATGTGCCGATCGCATGGGAAGCACTGCCGTACCCGATGCCTTTACCCAGTTCATGGCGAATGTGCAGCCACGAAAACAAGTAAGGGCCAATAAGTGCGCCACCGATCCCCGCAATCATGACGAACGTTACGGTCAGCGAAGGCAATCCCCCGATTTGTTTCGCTACGTCGATGGCGACAGGAGTGGTGACGGACTTCGGCAATAACGAAAGTATCATTTGACGTTTGATCCCGAAGATGGACGCGACAGCCCACATCCCGACAATCGCAAGCGCCGATCCGGTGAGGACGCCACCCAGAATCGGCACGAAATGGCGTTTGACAAGATGCCACTCTTGATAAAGCGGGAAGGCCAGGGCGACGACCGCTGGGCCGAGCAGATGGTTGATCCACGTTCCGCCTTGCATATAGACATGGTATGGAATTTGAAATCCATCCAGTATAAAAATAATGACGATCGCAGAGGTGAAGATCGGCAGCAGCAACGGCATTGGAAAACGGCTGTACAATTTCACAGCTAAAATATAAATTCCGACGGTAGCAAGAATAATCACAATCGCAAGGATCATTGCTCAAGGCTCCTTTTTTTGGTGTCGCGGGTAGCGAGTCGTTGGCCGATTAAAGAAGAGATGGCCATGATGAAAACGGTGTTGACGAAGACTAGCATGATAAGCCACAATCCTTTATGGGCAAAAAAAGACTCATATTTTATCACACCGATGGCCGATGGTAAAAACAATAAAGGAAGCCAGGCAAGTAAAAAAGACGAGCCGTATGCGAGCCGCTTTTGACGGATGATGCCGGTCAACAACAGGAAAAACAATAAGATCATGCCGATAATGCTGCCGGGAATTGGTAGGCCTGTCACATGCTGGATCCCTTGTCCGATGAGATAGATGACATACAGGCCGACAATTTGGACAATGATGCGAATGATTTTCAACATAGGTGCTCCTTTCATGGTGAGTGTTCGATGATGCTTATAAATGCCTGCTTCTGGTTACGTAGATGAGTTTTCATCGCCTCTGCTTCGGTATCATTTTTGAGATCCGCAACAATTTGTTCATGTTCGCGGATAAGCTCTTCTCGTCTCGTTTGATAGTTCAGCACCTGCATACCAATACGGCGGACAGCCTCGTTAATTCCGTCGAAAATTTGCATGAGTCGATGGTTGTTTGAACTCTTGTAAAGAACCTGGTGAAATTGCTGGTCCAGCAGCATCAGTTCCTCATCAGACAAATTTGCATGGCTGTTTTTCATGTCTTCGGCAATCTCTGTCATCTCTTTGATTTGCGTCTCGTCCATTTTGGTGAGCAATGACGGCTCAAGCAACAAGCGCAGTTCGAAAATATCTTCGATATCTTTTTCCTTTAACGGTATGACATACGTTCCTTTATAAGGGACATTTTTGACCCAACCCTGGGCTTCGAGACTCTGGATCGCTTCTCGAAACGGCGTTTTGCTAATATGATAATTTTCCAGTACAAGCCTTTCTGTGATCGGCATGTCTTCGGTCAATTCTCCGTTAATGATCGCTTCTTTCAAAATGGATTGGGCTTGTGCTTTTAATGGTTTTGGATTAAATGTGGGCTCTGGCATTATGACACCTCAAATAATGTTATTATGTGTATTGTATACAATATAAGAGTGTTTTACAATGGTTATGCTTTGAAAATGAAAGATAAAGGGAACGTGGAGGGGTGACTTTTGTTTGTAACATCTGTCCCGTCCAAGCGAAAATTGTATTAAACACCCAATCAGAAAGCACACAAATCCATATCATGACATTTTAAATAACTTTGGGACTATGCCCCTTTTTTAAAATGAAAGTACACAGCCCTTCTGTGATATTTTAAATAATCTGATTTGTCAAATTAATCGAGACAACATACTTTCATCAAATGGTTGTCCGACATAACCCATGAAACACTCAATCGGTGGCTGGCTTAAGTCCAGTACAATACCGAACTCAAACCAGCCAAACAGTTGCTTAATAAAAAACTCTAACTTTGTGGGGTCACTACCTTTGATCATTTTCTTCCTTATTAAGAGTTCTTATTTTTATTTAAATAACGATATAGCGTAGCCTTGCTAATTTCAGTCATATCCTCAATTTCGTTAACACTGTATTCCTCGGTATGATATAGCTTAATGGCCTTTGATATGGCTTTTTGATTAACGGTGGGGCGTCCACCTTTTCTTCCCCGGGATCTTGCAGCCTGCAGTCCTTCTTTCGTTCGTTCAACGGTCAGATCTCTTTCGAATTGGCTGAACGCCTGAAACACGGTCATCATTAACCGGCCTTGAGGCGTCGATGTATCAAAGTTTTCCTTATTGCTGACCAATTTCACCTCATGCTCTTCAAAATAGTTAACGAGATCGATTAAATCCTTCGTACTTCTCCCGAGTCTCGAGAAACTTTCAACAATAACCATGTCTCCAGGTCTTACTTTATCTTTCAAACGGGTTAACTCAGGACGATCGGCTTTGGTCCCTGTCATTTTTTCCGTCAATATCTCATTGCAATTATACTTTTTCAATAAATCTACCTGTCGGGATAAATCTTGCTGTTGGGTACTGACTCTTGCATATCCATAAATATATTGAGGCAATAAAAAAACCACCTTTCTAATCAATTGTATCATTAAGGGAGGTTTTAAATACATAGTTTTTGAATAAACTTTTGAAACTAATAATCCTGTAATTTATTAAGAAAAAACAGGTCAGCACATCAGTATCAAAAACATTCATTTTTAATACAACATATATTAGACAGAATTAAACAATCGTACCATATTGTTTAAGAAATCTTTCATGTACTGTCATATAAAAGGGCAGGAGTCACAGGGTGAAAATTTTTAATCGGTTAATCAAAAAAATTTGATTAATATGGTTGCAACTTTAAATCATAACTAATACAATAATTAATAAATCAAAAAAATTTGATCTAAGGAGAGTGTACATATGCCAGTTTTAAATCGAATTGATAACGTTGATCAAGAAGAATTACTTAAAACCTATGAAGCAAAATTCAAGGCTTTAGCTGACCAACTTCGCCTGAAAATCATGTATGAGTTGAACCAGCGAGGTCAGGTTTGTGTCTGTGATTTAGTTAAAATCGTAAATCTGCCTCAATCAAAGTTGTCGTATCATTTAAAAATCTTACTTGATGTTGATCTCATTCAACGTGAAAAAATCGGTACGTGGAATTATTACCGTTTGAATGATGACAAGGTTCGAGCACTCTTGTCAGAAGAATTGTGCTGTGTTTTTTATCCCGAAAAAAAATAAATTTTTAACCAATAGATCAAATATTTTTGATTAAAATATCAATTTTATTTGATGTATTAGACGGAGGAAATACGATGGATAGTTTTTTGGGTTTCTTACAAACATTTTTTAAGCTTCTCTTGGAATTAACAGTTTTATTTATTTTCATCAGTTTTTTGGTTAGTTGGCTACAACAAAAGGTGACCGAGGATAGGATTAAACGAGTACTGGATCGCCCAAATAAATGGAGTGGTTATCTGTATGGAACTGGTCTGGGAGCATTGACTCCGTTTTGTTCCTGTTCAACGATTCCTATTTTAGCAGGGTTATTATCATCTAAGGCTCCGTTTGGTCCATCAATGTCATTTTTAGTTGCTTCTCCACTTTTGAACCCTGTTATCGTCATCTTACTTTGGACATTACTGGGATGGCAATTGACCCTTTATTACGTGATTATTGTTGGGATATTTGCTGTGCTGATTGGTGTTGTTTGGAAAGCACTGGGGCTTGAACATTCCGTTAAAAATGTCAACGTCAGAAAAGGAAGCAGTCAAGACGATAATATCGAAAAATCCAAGTGGAAATTAGCGCTCGAAGATGCTTGGGGATTCTTTTATCCATTGCTGCCTTACCTATTGATTGGGGTCTTTATTGGGGCGTTTATTTATGACTTTATTCCACAAGATTTCATCGTTAAATATGCAGGAGGCGATAACCCCTGGACGATTCCAATCGCCTCCGTTGTCGGTATTCCGATGTATATTCGGGCAGAAGCCATTTTACCTATCGGTGATGCGCTGGTGAGCAAAGGGATGGGGATTGGTCCTGTAATCGCCCTTTTAATTGGGGGAGCCGGAGCAAGTATTCCCGAGGTTCTCCTGTTGAGTAAGCTTTTTAAAAAGAAATTAGTGATTACATTTGTGGCTTCTATTTTGATTGTAGCTATTAGTACAGGATTTATCCTTCACATTATCCTTTGAAGGAGGTGATAAGCATGGCAGAGAAAAAGTCAGGACTGAAAAAGCTGTTCTCCAAGCCCAATCAGGACTGTTGCAGTGTTGAAATTGAAGAAGTCAAATCAACCGAAAACGACAGTTGCTGTGGTGAGACCGATAAGAACAGTGAAAAGCACCAGAAAGAAGCTTAATGAATTAAACAGTCATCACTTATTCTAGCACCCAAACAAAGGACTTTTAAGTAAGTCCTTTGTTTGTTTCCACTAAGTTTATCTTTCTTGCTGAAAAAGTCATAAATAAACCTTCAGATCTGAAAGGGGGACAGGTAATGGTTGTTAATCATGCAGGAACACTAACTCAAGATTATTTTAAGTCTTATATAAAGTTGATTATGAATGTGAATGAATGTCCGCTAGAAGAAACAAAGAACATTGCTTTTAAACAGTTATTTGGAACAAATGAAAGCCGTTTTGGGAAGGAAACCTATAAGAACTTTTTATTAGCTTATCAAAAATTAGAGAATGAAATCGAGTAATGTTTGACCAGTTTACAGCCTCCTCATAAACTGTTGAAATGGATTCTTTTAACGCACATATTTTCCGAGTAACGATTTTTAAATACATTCACATATTCGTCTACTTTTTCATTGTTTATATAAGCAAATAGTTATATAATAATATTGTAATGGAGGGAGGAATTTGTATGCTGCAAACAGCCATTGAAATGGAAGAGGCTGCGGTTATTTTAAAATTAATGGGCGATAAAACAAGGTTGACGATGATGAAATTAATTGATAATCAAGCTTGTTGTGTTTGTGAATTTGTTGAGATTTTTAAAGCAAGCCAACCATCCATTAGTCAACATCTTAGGAAATTAAGAGATGTTGGATTGGTTAAGGAAGAACGAAAAAGACAATGGATTTTTTACTCCATAAATAAAAACAATGAATATTATCCGTTTGTTCAGCCAATTCTTGACCAATTACCTAGTCAGGATCACAAACTGAAAGAGTTGGACGAAAAAGGTACGCGAATTATTTGTTGTTAAGTGGAGGGGAATATTTTTGTCATCAATGTTGATACTAGCTGTTTTAATCTTTTTAGTAACACTTGTTTTAGTTATTTGGCAGCCCAGAGGGTTAAATATTGGATGGTCTGCCATTGGTGGAGCTATCGTTGCCTTATTAGTAGGCGTAGTAGGTTTTAGCGATGTCATAGAAGTAGCGGAAATTGTGTGGAACGCTACCCTGGCTTTTGTTGCTATTATACTTATTTCCTTGATACTGGATGAAATTGGACTGTTTGAATGGGCAGCACTGCATATGGCACGGATTGCAAAAGGTAATGGAATCAAGATGTTCGTCTATATTAGTATTTTAGGAGCGGTCGTAGCTGCCCTTTTTGCCAATGATGGTGCAGCATTAATACTTACACCTATTGTTCTTGCAATGGTTCGGAATTTAAACTTTACAGAAAAAATGATTTTTCCGTTTATCATGGCCAGCGGTTTTATCGCGGATACGACTTCACTGCCTTTTATTGTCAGCAACCTTGTTAATATTGTGTCAGCTGACTTCTTTGATATTGGGTTTGTGGAATATGCATCCCGAATGATTATTCCAAACTTCTTTGCATTGGCCGCAACAATAACCGTATTATTAATCTATTTCAGAAAAAGTATACCGAGATCATATGATGTTTCTCAATTAAGTGAACCTAAAGATGCCATTAAAGATCATAAGATGTTTCGCTTATCATGGTATGTTCTTGGCGTATTATTGGTCGGTTACTTTTTAAGTGAGTTCATTATGCTTCCTGTTTCTATTGTTGCAGGGGTTATAGCGATATTCTTCATACTTATGGCGAGAAAAAGCAAGGCGGTGGATACAAAAGCGGTGGTAAAAGGTGCACCCTGGGATATCGTGTTTTTCTCCCTGGGTATGTATGTGGTTGTTTATGGATTAGGGAATGCCGGACTGACGAGTGCTTTGGGCAGCGTCATTGAGGCGGCCGCAGAACAGGGATTATTCGTGGCGACTGTATCAATGGGTTTCATTGCGGCTTTTTTGTCTTCCATCATGAACAATATGCCAACCGTGATGATTGATGCGCTGGCGATTGCTGAAACCGATTCTTCCGGCGCTATCAAAGAGGCGCTGATTTATGCAAACGTCGTTGGATCTGATTTGGGACCAAAGATTACACCAATCGGTTCACTTGCGACCTTAGTGTGGCTTCATGTTTTGTCGCAAAAAGGCGTCAAGATTTCATGGGGTACTTATTTTAAAACAGGGATAATTTTAACCATTCCGATCCTGTTTATAACGTTACTGGGACTTTTCTTAACGTTGTCCTTTTTATAAGAATCTGATTATAGGGTTATGTAGCTTCTGGGGAGGAATATCGTAAGGTGGGATGTTCTTTCGCAGTTCCTATATTGTTTATCTTTCAAAAGCTTTATCAAAAAGAAGAATATAATGTAAAAGGAGAATTAGGATGTCTCAAAAAAAGATTTATTTTCTGTGCACAGGAAACTCATGCCGTAGTCAAATGGCAGAAGGCTGGGCTAAAAAATACCTTGGAGACGAATGGGAAATTAGGAGTGCTGGCATTGAAGCACATGGTTTAAACGAAAACGCAGTAAAAGCCATGAATGAAGTTGGAATCGATATTTCTGAACAAAAATCAGAGAAAATTGATGCAGCGTTTTTGAATAATACAACGATGGCAGTAACCTTATGCGCGGATGCGGAAGATAGATGTCAAATGACACCACCCCATGTTAGAAGAGAACATTGGGGTTTTGATGACCCGGCAAAAGCAGAAGGTACGGAAGAAGAAATATGGCAAGTATTTCAGCGCGTTCGTGATGAAATAGGAGAACGAATTAAAGGCTTTGCAGATACAGGAGAATAATCAATGTGTCCGAATTAATTTTGTCTACCGGAAACTATTAACTTAAAACGACTCTTTCGTTATACGATCGGGCGCGATTATAGAAAATCATAAGCCTAATTTCTCTCGTTTAAAGGGGGATTAGGTTTTATATATCAATTTACAGTGCATAATTACGCCTAAAAAAATGCAAAATAGTGTTTAAAGTTACACTGCAGGAAGCTAAAATAAGACAAATAAATAGCAAGAAAGGAAACAGATATTTTATTATTTTAATCAACTCCTCCTGGACACTTATAGCATCATAGCTACTATAAATTAGCCCGGCATTATCAGCTTCAAAGTCTTTGGCAGAGTCAATGCTCCGTTTGTGGAAAAGTATTCTTTTCTATGTGACCTGTTCATAAAAGGATACATAGAATGTGAATATGCCTGTAAAACCTCCTCGAATTTGGTCAGAGAGCGTAAAATAGTTTGTGTAAATCGCAATGACTCAATAATGGTCATAGAAAAAGGAAGACCCTTTCCTGTAGAATAGAGTTAGCCAAAACACACCCACAGGAGGTCTTCCCTATGAGCCATCTTACTACAGATTTGCTTGAATCACTAGCCCAAAAACAGGATATTGAAGAAGTTTTTCGCCATCACTTGGAAACAGCGATCAATCAGCTTTTAAAACACGAATTAACAGCTTTTCTGGACTATGAGCCTTATGAGCAGGCTGGCGTTAACTCTGGTAATTCCCGTAACGGATTTTATGGCCGTACGTTTAAGACAGAATACGGCAACCTTGAGCTGCATATTCCCAGAGATCGCAACGGTGCCTTTCAGCAACAAACCCTGGCACCCTATAAACGTTCCAACGACACACTGGAACAGTTTATCATCCACCTGTACGAAAAGGGCATCACAACGGATGAAATCGCCGATTTGATCGAAAAAATGTATGGTCAGCACTATTCCAAACAAACTGTATCCAACCTGACACAGCTTGTGTCAGAAGATGTTAAGGCTTTTCATGAGCGAACGCTGGAACAGCGTTATGTCTGCATTTATCTGGATGCCACGCAAATTCCAATCCGGCGTCAAAGCGTTGAAAAGGAATCGGTCTATATCGCCATTGGCATTGCGGAAGATGGCGGCAAAGAAGTGCTCGACTTCACCATCGCCCCAACGGAATCCGCCGAGGTGTGGGAGGAGCTCGTTCAGCGCTTATATGATCGCGGTGTTGAACACGTCCTTCTTTTCATTTCGGACGGCTTGAACGGCATGACGGATGCGCTGCATCGTGTCTATCCCAAGGCTAAACATCAGGTGTGCTGCGTTCATGTTTCCCGCAACATCGCTAACAAAGTACGTGTGAAAGATCGTGCCGTCATTCTGGATGATTTCAGGGCTGTCTATGAGGCTGAAAGCCGCCAGGATGCTTTAAATGCCCTGGAACAATTTCAAAACAAATGGCATAAGACGTATCCACGTGCTGTCGATGCCGTGATGAAACAGGATCGCTTATTAACGTTTTATGATTTTCCGGCATCCATCCGATCCAGCATCTATACAACAAACCTCATCGAAGGATTTAACAAGGAAATCAAACGCTACGTCAAACGCAAAGAACAATTTCCAAATGAAGATGCCCTGGAACGTTTCCTGGTGACCCAGTTTTTAGATTATAACCATAAGTTCGGTATGCGGTGCCACAGAGGCTTCAAAAAAGCAAAGCCTGAATTACTGCAGATGTTTGAATCGCTGGAGGAACAAGTTTAAACGACTAAAACACTGGCTAACTAAATTCAAAAGGGATAGGGTCATTTACACAAAATTATTGACGCCCCCTTTGGTCAAGCATATTATCTAATTCACTTCTTGAATAATATTTGTTATTCTTAACTCTTCTAATCTTTTCTTCTAATTCTGTGAAACTATTTATATTAGTGACTAATTTTTCTTTTTGAGCTTTTGTATAATCCGAACTAACAATAAGTTCCAGCAGTTGTTGTTTAGTCTGTTTCACTTTAAAAGCTATTGTATCCAGTTTATCTGGCGTCATTTGCTCGGTATCAGTTAGCCAATTTTGTTCAAAGATAGGCAAAATAAATCGGGTATTATCGACGGTTTCATTACTTGTTGCCAACTCTGGAAATTTTTCTTCATAAGAACTTTTAAATTCGTCAACCTCTTCTTCATAGGTTTTACCGTTATGCTTTTCCTGCTCGGGCGTGTATGAGTAACTCTTACCGATGCTAAAAGGCGAGAATGGATAGTACCAAGTCATTATAGAAATAAAAATTATAATGAGGGCAACAAATCCACCAATTCCTGTCCCCCAAATAACTTTTTTACGCTTTGTGCTCATATAAATTTCCCCACTTTCAGGACATAAATTTATGTCCCTTGCTATTGTACATCATTTTAATTGTTAAAACACTTATGATTTTCACCATTATTCTGTATATTAATTTTTGAATAATTAAAATTAATCAGGGAATTATTTCGAAGATGCCGAGATATTTATGCTAAAATATACGCAGTAAGCGGGACAGTTATTCTACAACTTATATATGTGGAAGACAAAAGAAAAGTAATTCATTAAAAAATTTTTAAGTGTCTGGAGTGTGGTTTTGTGGGTAAGAGCTATAATTTATGGTCATTTTATTTAATCCTTATTTGTGCAGGAGTAGCAGTTTACTCATTATATTCTAATATTAACTCCAACATCAGTTGGTTAATTGCACCACCGAATTATGTTTTACTTCTAATAAGTTTGGCTGCCTTTATTTTAGGAATTATTGGTTTTAAAGATAAAAGAAACTGGCGCACTAAAACGCGCAGCTGGTTAACCGTAATCCTGTCACCATTGACAGCTTTGGCACTTTTTCTAGTGATGTCATTTACAGCCTTTTTTTCATCATTAGCAGTGAATGAAGATATAAAGTCAGTAAGTTCCCCTGATGATAGTTATATGATTGACTTTTATTATTTTGATGCAGGTGCAACAGGTTCATTTGGCGTAAGGGGCGAAATAAATGGACCACTTTGGTTTAAGAAAAGAATTTATTTCCAGGAAGGCATAGAAAATGTTGACGTTAACTGGGAGAATGATTATAAAGTTTCTATTAACAATCATTCCTTGAACTTAGATAAGGGAGAAACGTATGGTTATTATAAGTAGTTCACTTACTGTGGAGAAAATCTAAATTAACAATAAACGATCAATTGGTGTGCTTATTTTTGTTGTCATATTAGTGTTTTAGATGTAATAGCAGTCATTTTAGCATATAAATTAACGGCGTTTTTAACGTAATGACAATATTTATTGTCATTATGTTATTTTGCTATCCATTAGTTATGCTAAAATTTCGGTTTGAATCAGTGTGTTTCTTATAGTTAATATTAAAATTCTAACAACTGAAGGAATGTTTCACTCCCTCAATTGTGGGTATTTTCACTTTTTATATGTTAAAATAAAAAACAATAAAAATTTTAAATAACTTAATTGTGTTATTTATAGAGTTATAATTGTTGTACGCATTTTTTAAATTGATAAAAAACTTATAAAAGGAATTTCAAGAAAACATCAAGTTATTGAGGGAGGAGGAGAGCATGCCATGATGAAAGAACCACAACAAAGAATTTCGATAAATGCTGTGAAAATGTGGCGATTGAGCAATATAATTATGTACTTTGTAAGTCTTTTGTTACTAGGTGTTTTTTTGTTTTTGCAACATTATTACGGTTGGCCAAATTGGATAAAGCTTGCTATTTACGCTGTTATTATTATATCGACTATTTCCTCTGCATTTGAAATATTTTGTATTCCTATTTATAAACAGCGAACATGGCGTTATGAAATCGAAAGACACTATATTCAATTAAAACATGGTGGATTTATATTTAAAAATCATTTAATTATTCCAATAGTGAAAGTGCAGTATGTAAATACGAGTCAGGGACCACTTTTAAAAAAATATGGTTTATCTACAGTGAAGATCGGTACGATGGCTTATGTACATGAGATACCTGCTGTTTCTAAAGAAAAAGCAACGGAATTACGAGAGTATATTGCCTTTTTATCAGGTATTAACGAGCGAACAAATAATGAGAGGACTTGAATGCGTTGAACCAATCATTTAAGCGAATGCATCCGTTATGGATGCTGTTTTCTTTTATCAGTTCCATAAAAGAATTAATTCTTATTGTTGTTTTCTTTATTGTGATTATAGGTATTAATTTTGATTCCATTTATGCCAAACTTGGAATAGCAGTGATGATTTTCTATTTAGTTTATAAACCAATATCAATTATTCTTGATTGGAGACACTTTGAGTACTTTTTCACTGATAATGAAATATGTATTAATGAAGGTCGCTTTATCAAAAAGAAACGTTTTATACCGTTAGATTATATTCAAGGCATTAACAGAAAAACAACTGTTTTTTATCGGGTTTTTGGTCTTACAACACTTTTGATAAACGCCGGTTCTAGTATAAATGATTCTTCCATCAAACTCAAAGCAATATCTAATGAAGAAGCTACACGAATACAGGCATTTTTAGATCAATTTGACTCTCTTAAGAATAAAAGTGAACAGAATGAACAAATACCCGCAGACCCTACATCAAAGCATTCTTTTAAAGAAAATCATTATAAGATAACATCGAAAGAAATGTTTATTGCTTCAATTATATCACTAAGATTTATAATTTTTATCGCGGTAATTTATTCTGTTTATGCTGAGATAGCAAATTATATTTCAGTAGACAATTACATTAATGCCGTTATTTCCTTTTTCCAGCAGTCATGGCCGTTAACTTTACTCGGGATTGTTGCCCTTTTGGCATTATCGCTAGTTTATGGAATCTCAAAAACCTATTTACAATATCGGAATTTTACAGTCTCCTCCGATTTAAATCGGATTTTTATTCAAAAAGGTTTATTCAATACAACTGAGTTTTCAATTCCAAAAGAAAAAGTACAAGCAATAAATTTACATGCAACTTTTATTCAGAGGGCTTTTCGCTTTGTGAGAGTTAAAATGGTTAGTGTAAGTGATATGGATGAAGAGGAAATGAAAACTTCAAATACCCTGTTTCCATTTATAAAGAAAGATAGGGCAACGTTATTAATTTCAGAGATATTGCCGGAATTTACTGTTGAATTAGAAATGATAAGTATTCCTCGAAAAGCTATTTTCATGAAACTAGTACGTTCTAGTTATTTGTGGATAGCAGGACCGGCAGTAATTATCAGTTTTTGGCCAGAACTCTGGTATATAGCATTATCTTTGTTTGTTATTGTTATCACTTCACAATTAATAAGTAGCTTCCAAAGTAAATATAAACTCAATCCTCCTTTCATTCAATTTCAAAGGGGAGGTTTTTTAACAAGATTATTTGTAACCAAACGAACAAAGATCGAAGAACTTAAAATTACGGAGTCCTTGCTACAACAAAAATTGGGTCTTGCCTCTGTTCAAATTTCAACACGTGCTAGTCCAATCAAATTAGCTAAAATATCTGATATTCCAAAAGATGTGGCTCTACAATATTATCAGTGGTATGCAAATCAAGATATCGATTTTAAACAAAGAGAATACTATTGTTGAATTATCGAATAAAGCAGAACCGATTGTTTGATGATTCATACCACAATTCTTACCGCAATCGGGCGCCGCTCGACAAGTTCTGCTATAAGCGTTTTGAAGCGTGAAATGCAGGGGATTAGCTATCGGACAATCCCAACTTTACAATCAAGGATGGGAATGAGGGAACCATGTTTCCCAAAACCATCCCGTCAATACTCCTGCATGCGTCATGACTGACAGGTCAAGGGGTTTGAAGTACAGGTAGATTCGGCAGAACGAAGGCTAAAGCCACTCCTTCGGAGAAGGTACGTCAACGGATATGCCGCACGGCTGAAAAACTGAATATGGTGAGAATGGTTTCAGCGCAATGAAACTGACGAACAACCGAATATACAGGTCTAAAGATTGAACATAAGGAAACTTATGTCCCATCCGACGATGGGGTGAGTGGTGTGGAGTAAAAATGCGCCCTCTGAAACACGCTATACCGGACTAAGGCGGTATCCAGCTCACAGGCTTCCAGGGAACACCTAAGTTCAGTATCGATAGCTAGATTGTAAGGGACTTGGAAAACAAGGAACGTTGAAACAAGGACTGTCATCCAAAACGTTTGTCATAAGGCTTTTTGCCAAAAGACATTTATCCTTGCGAGGGTAGGGGTATGACTGATGAATCTCTTGTAATGAGAGTGGAGGAATAGCCCCAAGTCTAACGAAATGAAAGATTATTTTCCAAACGTGTATTGCACCGATCGGGTAGGAACGTGGGAACATCGCTCCGAAAGGTGGGATGCCACAGTGCAAGCTTTACGATATTGGGATTACTATGAAATGACCGAGACTTTCACAGATTTGTACGACAAAAGCTTGAAGCACCAATCCTTTTCTCATCTTTATGATGTCATCACATCTAGAGAAAACATTTTATTAGCCTATCGTACTATAAAATCAAATAAAGGCTCCGGAACACCCGGAACCGATAAGCGTACCATTAACGATATTAAAACGTGGTCTGAAGAAAAATTATTACTGGAAGTCCGAAGACAACTTGACAATTACCGTCCCAAGAAAGTCAGACGAAAATGGATTGATAAAGGAAACGGAAAGTTTAGACCGCTAGGCATTCCTTGCATCTTGGACCGCATTATCCAACAAAGCTTTAAACAGGTACTTGAACCGATTGCGGAAGCTAAATTCTATAACCATAGTTACGGATTTAGACCACTACGCTCGGCACACCATGCTATGGCAAGGGTCCAACAACTTATCAATTTATCCCACTTTCATTTTGTGGTTGATGTTGATATTAGAAGTTTCTTTGACCATATAAGCCATACCCTGCTTATAAAGCAGCTATGGAACATGGGGATTCAAGACCGAAAAGTATTAGCCTGTATCGGCAGAATGCTGAAAGCTGAAATAGACGGAGAAGGCATACCTACACAAGGTGTGCCCCAGGGCGGTCTGTTATCAACTTTATTGGCGAATATCGTTCTTAACGACCTTGACCAATGGGTTGCGGGACAATGGGAATTCTTCCCGCTATCCAAACCTTATCAATCCAAAGTAGGTGAAAGACAAGCCAAAAAGCGCACTAATCTTAAAGAAGGCTACCTCGTCCGCTACGCGGACGACTTTAAAATTCTTTGTAAAGACGGTAAAACGGCACATAGGTGGTATCATGCCGTAAGGCTCTACCTTAAAGACCGCCTAAAATTGGATATTTCGCCCGAAAAATCACAAGTTGTAAACCTGCGGAAACGTGAATCCGAATTTTTAGGCTTCACTATTCGTGCCGATAAAAAGCGTAAGAAAAGAGTTGCGCGTACCGGTATTAAAACCGACAAAAAGCGTCAAATTAAAGAAGAAGCTCGAAAACTGATTCGAAGAATGAGGTCTTCGCCTTCGGCGCTTAATGCGTTACGCTTTAACAGCTTTGTACTGGGGATTCATCAGTACTTCAGAAAAGCCACTAAGGTCAATCTCGAGTTCTCACGTCTTGCCTATGATTTAGGTGCGTTCATATACAATCATCTCAGACCAGTAGGTAAATATGGTCATCCAGCTAACGCGCCGCCGACCTATAAAAAGATATACCGTCGCAGCTTTAAAACGTTTCGAGTAGCTGGTGTCTATTTATTTCCGTTGGCGGATGTGAAAACGCAGAACACCATAGGATTTACTCCGGCAATGACGCCTTTCACCAAAGAAGGTAGGAAAATGATATACAATAAACTACAGCCGGATATTCAATCAGAAATTGGTGCATTAATGAAATCAACGCTACCGAATCGGAGTGTTGAATATATAGATAACCGTATCAGTCGATATAGTATGAAGATGGGGAAATGCGAAATTACTGGCACGGAAGTGCCAGCATCAGAGGTCCATTGCCATCACTATGTACCGTTAAGCCTTGGCGGAAACGACCAGTTTAACAATCTTCGCATTCTTCACGAAGATGTACACCGATTGATTCATACGAAGGAAAAAAAGATGATTTATGAACTCATAGAAAGATTTCAGCTTACAGGGACGATGATTGAAAAAGTCAATCGCTTCCGTGATAAATGTAAGCTTGAACCTATCTAGAAATTCCAAACACGAAGTAACGAGGAACTTATAATCGAGTAAATTACGTTAGATGGAACGCGGAATGCGGGGAAACTTGCACGTTCCGTGTGGAGCAGGGGAAAAGCCGGAGATAACTTCAAACGCTTACCTATTGCTGACGATTCCTTAATAAAGAGCAGCGCCCATATTGCGTATAAGGGCCAGATTGTGAAGTAAAATATGTTAAAATTAAAGTTAATCATCGATAAGGAGGGGGTAACTTGTCACCAGGAAAGCTATATGAAGATAAAAAAGGAAATGTTTTATTATTGGTTTCTCGAACAATAATTACAATATTTCTGGTTTTTGGTATATACACTTTTTTTAATAAGGAACCAATGGCTGCTAAATTACTTGCGACAGGTGGTTCTATCGGATTTTTGTTTTTATTAATTATTACCTTTAAGTCGTCATTAACATCAAAGAGTTAATTCTTCAAACGGGCGCAATTCTGGAATAAAAATTATACTGGAATCGGGCCAGATTATGAAATAAGAATTTGTTAAAATTAAATTATAGGGAGGTCATTTAGATGCAGTGGTCAGAAATAAGCTCAATACTAATTATGCTTTTGCTCTTAGGTTGGGGTATCAGTTTAATGCGTCAAAATAGTGCTTTAAAAAAAGAAAAACTTAGACTTTTGGAGAAAACTGGAGAATATGGCGATATAAAAAATGAAGCAAAAGAAATATTAAAAAGTTCAACAGAAGTAAAGACTGTGAAATCATTGAGAGAGAAATACGATTTGTCATTGATAGATGCAAAAAAAATCGTTGATTCAGTAAAATAGTATCCATCAGCAAACGGGCGCAGTTGTGGAAGAGTCTGGCCATATTGCAGTAAGAAGAAGGTGTCAAAGTGACGAAAGTGAGAATAATTACAACTGTTATTTGGATGTTTCTCATTCTTTATTTACCCAAGGTAATTGGGATAGATAAAAATATTTATTTTTATCTTATTGGTTTCCCAATATCCCTAATCGGGATGTTTGTAATCCAATATCTTTTTGATAAAAAATTGAGAAATACACAGACCCATAATGAAAAATAGTCTTATAACAACTTATACTGCAATCGGGCGCAGTTGTGGAACAACAGAGTAAATATATTATAAAAATCGCTCAATTGATATGAGCGATCTTTTCGTTTTAAAGTCATACTAAAACGAGTGTGATTTATTGCTGCGGTGCTCTTGCCGGATAGCCAGCCGGCAGACTGTAAAAATGAACAAGCCGGGTAAATGGAAGCAAACAGCCCAAATGCAAACACGACATGCATCTTAAAAACATACGGGGTGCCTTCCATTAGCTGATACCTTGGCTGCAGCATGAAGAGACTCCGAAACCATGGCCCGATTGTTTCGCGGTATTCGTAAGCCGTGACCGTCGTATTATAGACAAGTGCCACATATGTACCGGTTCCGGCTACAATCAGCAGTGCGATAACGGCAAAACTATTTTTAATGGACGAACCGCTGTCAAATCTAGACGCCAAACTGCGCTCGCAAATGCGTTATGAAATTCAAAAACTGCATCAGCGCCTGCAGACAACGACGATTTATGTAACACATGACCAGACTGAGGCGATGACCCTGGCAACACGGCTTGTCGTTTTAAATGATGGCGTCATCCAGCAAATCGGGGCGCCCAAAGAAGTGTATGATTATCCCGAAAACACGTTTGTCGGCGGATTTATTGGCTCGCCATCCATGAACTTTTTATACGGAACCCTGCGAAGTGGGCAGTTTATAATTGGAAACGATTCTTTTGCCATTCCAGAAGAAAAAGGGAAAGAGCTGCGTGAACACAATGACTCAAACAAGTGCATGGTTCTTGGAATCCGTCCCGAGGCTATTCACGACGAACCAGCGTTTATAAACGCGTCACCTGACACATCATTTTCGGCGGTCATTGATACTGTTGAACTGCTGGGAGCAGAGACCTGCTTGTATGCGCGTTTAAATGACTATGAGCTGACTGTTCGTGTTTCTTCAAATGCCCGGTATGATACCGGCGACACGATTAAGCTGGCGTTCGATATGACGAAAGCCTCTTTTTTCGACGCGGATACGGAAAACCGTATCTATGGCTGATCGCATTTAACCGAGAAGTCTATTGCCTCCCTCGTAATCTTCAACTATACTAGTCTAAGAGGAGGCCGTCATTGTGAAAAAACGCCAGCGATCGATCCAGACACCAGATTTACCGGAACAGCTGGATCCTCTCACCATTGAGGAGCTAACTGATCACGCGTCTTACGAAATGGGTGCCATCTATTCGGCAATCGGCCCGGTATATGCTGAGCATGTGCGATTTGAACAAATCTATTTTAAAAACGTTACTTTCAGGGATACGGCATTGCCATTTTCCGAATGGCTGGATGTTTCCTTCGAGAATTGTGACCTGTCCGCCGTTAATTTACAGGGGGCTCGCTTGAACAGAGTCACTTTCCATCATTGTAAATTGGCCGGTGCTGACTTTGACCGGGCGATCATGCAGGATGTCACCTGGATAGACTGCCAGGCCCCGTACCTTATCTGTAATGAAACCAAACTCCGGGATGTCTTGTTTGAGCGTTGTCTCGTGAAGGGGGCTAACTTTATTGATGCATCACAGGAGAATCTGCAGCTGGGTGATGCAGACATTGAGGATGTCCAGTTCAGTGGAACCTCACTCCAGGCTGTTGATTTGAGCCATTGTCAGTTCACCCATATCCATGTAGGCGAAGAAGAATTGCGCGGTGCCGTGATTGCACCGGAACAGGCAAGTGGGTTCATTGAACTGTTTGGCATCAGGCTAAACGACCAGGACACATAAATAGGCCGCCAGAGATAGCAGACTGTGGGTGCCTGCCATCGGACAGCCCTCGTGTGGCGCTACTCGCGTTTTCGTCCGAATAACTTCTCTAACTTCTGCGACTTTTGCTTTTGTTTTTCTTTTTTCGCTTTTTTCCCTAAAAAGGCCTGCCTCACCTTAGCTCGCTGATTTTTATCACTCAGCACAAATAACACATCGCCCGCTTCAATTGTTGTATCACCATCTGGTGTAACCAATTCGTCATTCCTGACAACACCAATGACAAGCGTATCATTAGGCAGCATCATATCATTCAGCGTTGACTGGACAACAGGTGCGGTTTTACTGATGGGAAGCTTCATAATTTCCGAATTGGTATCACCCAGATTAATCATTTCAAAACCGCTTGAGTCGAAGTCGTTGCGTTCCTCAGTCAGACCCAGTTTTGTTGCCAGAGGTGACAACGTACTGCCCTGCACAAGGGCTGAAATAAGCACAACGAAAAAGACGGCATTAAAAATAATCTGCGCATTTTCCACATCGGCTACAATCGGATATGTCGCCAAAACGATCGGCACAGCACCTTTCAAGCCTGTCCAGGAGAGAAAGAGCTGCTCCCGCGGACTGTACTTAAAGAAGATCATACACAGACTGGTTGCAACAGGCCTCGCTACAAACATTAGAATGATAGCCAGGAGAATACCTTGCCAGCCAACTTCCAGCAGATCACCCGGAAAGACCAGCATACCGAGAAAAATAAACATGATAATCTGCATCATCCAGGCGAAGCCTTCATTAAAGCGTACAATGGCAAACTTATGCATGAGATCACTATTGCCGACAATGATCCCCATCACATAAACTGCCAAAAAACCGCTCCCGCTCAGATAATCAGTGACACCATAAGTCATAACGGCGCTTCCCAATGCCAGAAGCGGATACATGCCTGAAACATCAAGCTTAATATTATTAATTAACAGCACACTCAGCCGGCCAAATAACAGGCCCAAAACCAAGCCCACTCCCATTTGGACGAAAAAACCGCCTATCGCGGTCCAGATTGTGCTATCCGGCACCTGAATCAGCGTAATAAAGCTGACCGTCAAAAAGACTGCCATTGGATCATTCGTTCCGGATTCAGCTTCCAGTATGGCTGTCAGCCGTTTATTAATATTCTTGCTTCCGAGTACAGAAAAGACTGCTGCAGCATCGGTCGAACCAACAATGGCCCCGAGCAGCATCCCTTGAAGCATCGACAGATCAAGAATATAATACGCAGCCAGACCCGTAATAAGTGACGTCAGCAAAACGCCAACAGTCGCTAATACACCCGCTGGTGCAAGCACAGGCCGCATATTGTTCCACTTCGTCTGTGAACCACCCTCGAACAAAATAATAATGAGAGCCATGATACCAATGAGCTGGGTTAGTTTGACATTATCAAAGTAAAAAAAGTCATTGAGCAGCATTCCGACGAACAGAAAGAGTACAAGGGAGGGCAGCCCTAGGCGGGTCGAGAATTTCGTTGTAAATACACCCACAACGAGCATGAGAGCAAATAGTAACACAAAAGATGTTACACTGGGGTCCATGGCACAAAGTCCTTTCAGAGAAAGAGTCATTTTATAACCAGTTTATCGAATTTTTCGGTAAAAAACAAAAAAATTGCTCCCTTAATTTATTCAAATGAGCAAATAATGGTATTGAACCCGGGAGCTTTTTAGACTAACTTCAAAGATGAACAAAGCTGCCTATTCACTGAACATATACTGACGTGAATGCAATTGCACACTGAACACAAGTCCCAGTGCCAGCATATTCGTAAGCAGCGAACTGCCGCCATAACTCATAAAAGGAAGCGCTAAGCCCGTAATAGGCATGATGCCAATCGTCATCGCGATATTTTGAAATATTTGAAAAGTTAATAATCCAACAACGCCAACACAAATATAGACACCGAACAAGTCCTGGGCTTTAATAGCAATAAGGATAATCCGGTAAATCATCAGGAAGAAAAGGCACAGCAAAAGGCTCGAACCGATAAAACCAAATTCCTCCCCGACAACCGTGAAAATAAAGTCGGTATGCACTTCAGGCACAAGGCCACTCTGCACTTGCGTCCCTTGATCAAAACCTTCACCAGTCAATTGTCCGGAGCCAATGCCCATCCTTGCCTGTTTTAACTGAAAGCCGAAGCCTGATCCGGACTCATCCGTATTAAGCCAACCGTAGATTCGGCCGATCTGGTGCGGTTCCAGCACTTTAGATAAAATGTCCAAATGTTCCTTATACATGTAAAGAAACCCGCCGGCCAGACTCACAGCACCTGCAAACATAGCTGCAATAATTTTAAGAGAAATACTCGATGTAAAAATCAGCACAGCAGCAATAACAGCAATGATAAGTGACGTCCCCAAATCCGGTTGCTTAATAATCAGAACAAATGGTACAAGGGCAAGACCAAGCGCTTTCAGCACGGCCGGTATGCTTGCTTTAAATCCTAAACGTTCACTGCCGATTTTGCTCAACACACTGGCAAGCGCCAGAATAAGAAATAGTTTCATAAATTCGGATGGCTGAACTTCTGTAAAACCTACATTAATCCAGCGCTGCGATCCATTATCACTGGTGCCGAAAAAGTGTACAAACAGAAGCAGCACAACACCAGCTGCATACAGAATATACGAAGACCGCTTCAGCAATTCATAATCAAAACTGGCCACCGCCGCCATAAACAGTAAGCCGATCACATACCAGATGGCCTGCCGTTTCACAAAGTGTAACAAATCACCATTATCAATATACTGCCCCGATCCGCTGTAAATGGCGATCAGACTGAAAATGGCCAGACATATGATGATACTTATTAAGGTTAAATCAATTTGTGGTTTATTTTCTCGCTGCATAGACTTAAACCTCTTTACATTCGTATAACGGAAGGTGATGATCCCTTGTGAGCCAGGACTGTTATCGCTTAACACTGATTATGGGAACGATGTCACCTTGCATATAATCGCATTATACTAGATTACTTGAGTCACACCCATTTTACCTGATTCTGGCCTTAATAAAAAGCATGAAGTGCCCGCCTGAATTCTGAAGAGCACTTCATGCTTGCCATAATGATTTAAAATTCATAAGCAGGAACCATCAGGACAGCTCCTACGCTTTCTGTTTGCCTTTTACCAGCTGACCACCATTTTTGAGATATTGTTTAATGCCATCAGCTGCTCGGTAACCCAGCGTTCCAATGGTTACGGTCGGATGATGCCCCGGAAAGTGCGGAAAGGCAGAGCCACCGACAACAAAAAGGTTATCGACATCCCACATTTGCAGATAACTATTGACAGCAGACGTCTCGGGGTCATCACCCATAATCACACCGCCAGCATAATGGCCGCCCTGGTACATATGATCAAATTCATCCGGAATCTCATCATCTTCAATAATATCAGCACCCATTTTTTCCATAATCTCATGGCACTTATCAATTCCGAATTTAGCGATATTCTTGTCCTGGTCCGAATATTTATTGGTGACACGCAGCAGCGGATCGCCGAATTCATCCTTATAAGTCGGGTCCAAATCCATATAGTTGTGGTACCATGGCATGGTTGCCGCTGTATACCACACTTCCAGGTTTCTGTAGGCATAAAAGTTGGCGTTTTTCTTGAACTCCGCTCCCCACTTAGGTGTGCCCTTTGGAACACGGTTGCTGGTTATGGCACCTTCACCATATTGTCGCTGTTCAATAGCCCCGCCATTAATAAAATTAACGTCCGAGTGATCGAAATTATCGGCTGCAAAATCGTTCATTGTTCCGCCAAGGGCACCAGCACCTGCGTAGAGATTGAATTTTTTATTTTTGAAAAAGCCTCTCGCTCCCAGAAACGTGATATTCATCTGACCGTTGAAGTTTTTGCCGATAACACCCTTTCTGGTATCCGGGTTATACCGCTTGCCGATATCCGACAGCATAAGCAGACGATTATTTGTAAATGTAAATGCCCCCAGCACAACAACATCAGCCGGCTGTTCAAACTCCTCACCGGTTTGCCTGTCGACATACATGACGCCATTCGCCTTGTTGCCGCCGTCATATAGCACACGCCGCACATAAGCCTGCGTCCGCAGTTCAAAATTGTCCTGTTTTTGTGCGGTAGGGATGACCGTTACCAGCGGGTCCGATTTTGCCCCGAAGTCGCAGCCATAGTAGTGACAGAACGCACAATACTGGCAAGCATTCAGTGTTTCGCCATCCGGATTCTTATATTGCTGGGAGACATTGGCCGATGCAACCTGATAGGGGTGATAGCCGAGTTCTTTCGCAGCATCTTTAAACATACGAATAGGCGGTGATTCCTTCAGCGGCGGATTCGGGAAATCATTTGAACGTTCTGGCCCCAGCGGATCCTCTTCACCAGAGATGCCGGCTGTTTTTTCAAACTGGTCATAGTAGGGTTCCATTTCATCATAAGTGATGCCCCAGTCCTGAATCGTCATGCCGTCTGGTATTTTGTCTTTTCCATAACGATCAACCGTTTTGCTGTAAATTTCAAAATCATACGGCGGATAACGGTAGACAGCCCCTGCCCAGTGGACACCGCCACCGCCAGTATCGGTCCCCGCCATCATCTCATCCCGAGTCCGGACTGGCAATGCCCGCTCGTCCAACTCGTTTCGCGATGTAATTGTTTCGTATGATAAATTCTGCATCATTTGAAATCGGTTCATAAAACGCAGTTCATCCTTAACACCCGTATAATCGTCCCGGGTTTTATTTTCACCTCTTTCCAGCGCTACAACCTTCTTGCCGGTCTTGGCAAGTTCCGCTGAAATAACACCGCCTGCCCAGCCTGTACCAACAACAACAACATCCACTTTATCCAGTTTCTTTGCCATAAGTATTACCTCCTATCATGATTGATAATCGATTAGACTTTTCGGTTTTTTCTTGATAAACTCCTCACTTTCCACTTCATCGGCGTAGTTCATCCGGGGTCCTGGATATTCTTTCATCTTCCAGCCCATCATATTGCGATTGCCGCCATATACCGGGTCAGAATAAGCGCCTTCCAGCGTCATTTGCCGCAGCAGGTTAAAAAATGTAATGCCGGCAACACCCTTCAAATTAATTTCGCCATCGTCAAACATTTGTAGAATCTTATCCTGCTTATCACCATCAAGATCGACAAATTTGTTATCGAACTGTTTCTGGCTTTCATCGTTCATGCGTCTCAGAGCCTGTAAATAAATGTCACCTCTGTTCAGCCTTGTTTGGTACCTCGGCGTGTCCGACGGTGCCTGTGTGCTTGTGTTGGGCCCTGATTTATTCTGCTTCGAGTCCATATGCTGATAATTATGGGTCTGTTCATCCTGATAAAAAGGGCCTTTCATATAAGCTTTATCATTCGTGCCCCATGACCCGTTTAATTGCTTATCAATGAAGAACGGAACTCCCAGCTCAATCGCACCCGGACCATCGTCATCTTTAGGGAGAATGCGCTCCGTTGCCGCCTTCAGCGTATCAAAATCCTCTTTACGGCTAAAAAATGTCCGGGCTTCCTGCAGCGTCTGAGCGTTTTCTTTATTTTTGGTTTGTGTATCCGACTCATCCTGAAACTGGTCGGTAACAAGGCCGCCTAATAAAGAACCGCCTACGACACCACCAGCAACCCAGCCTGTATTCTTCATAAATCGGCGGCGGCTTTCATCTGGCTTATTGTCGTCATTATTTGCCATTACAGTTGCCTCCTGACGATTGGTAATAGTCTCTTATAAGATTTCTATCTTATCTTTCCCTGCTTTTCCAAAATGATACATTGGATTTATTATAAAAAAAGCTGCTGATCCATTATCAGCAGCTACACTTGTCTGGTGAAAAATGCTCCGGTATTTTTTAGTTATCAAGAAAGCATGTCAATTCAGTGACTGCTGCTCCTGTCGTCCACGCCTTTCTTGGATAGATCGCGTTTATGGACCCAGATGCGATCCTGGTTCGACGTTTCCGGAAATTTGTCACCAGCTTCCATCTCGATTTGATCAGGAGATTCCACATTGCTGCCTGTTTCACCATGTTCGATGTAAACGCCGTTATTAGGGGCTTTGTCGCCATGGTTAAATTGCGATTGTTCACCCATTTTTCATCATCCTTTCATAAAGATAGCTGTATTTAGCATGCCCGAATTAGTGCAGAGCTATCATATAGATCCGATAACGGCGCATTACGTTTTGAACACGAGCGCTCTCTTTTTTTCGCTGAAGCGTATTAAACGGTCGTGTCCTGATACTGATCGTTTTCCGTCGTCTGCTCGAGTTCTTCGTTATCCTCAGGTACCTCTGCTGCATCATGATTCGGTTCGCCTTCGATGAATGGCCGGAGAGCTGCATCAAGTTCGCGTGCCTTTGTATCCAAAGCTATCATATCAGCTGCTGCATCCGCTGTTTCCTCAGCAGACAGCCGCTCACGCACCTCAGCCGCCAACTGGCTAACCTCCCAGAAGCGTTCCTGCCACTCCGCCGATCCTGCCTCAGCATCAGATTGATCAGCTCGAGTTTCAATCGAAGCTGCCAGCGTCGTACATTCTTCTGCCCACGCCTCTAAACGCGTCAGCCAGTTAATTTCAGATGATTGTGCAGACATAACAGCCGTATCCTCCTTTTAATCCATAAAGATAGTTCCATCATAGCCTATGCCAGAGGGGTCATTTTGTTCATATAAGAACATGCCGAAGATAGTCATAACAGCTGGAATCATTCAAAGGCGTATGCAGGTCAGGCACAGCGTGATTTTTTAACTTTCTAGAACAAAAGTAACCTTCTCATTTCAACTGGAGAACCGTTTGCTGTTAGAATGGGCTGGAACGGAGCAAAAATAAAGGTGTGATCATAGACAATGTCGTTATGGACGTGGTACAAACAATTATCGCTTGCTAAGAAAATGACGACCGGATTTATTCTCGGTCTTGCTGCTGGCCTTATTTTCCAAGATCAGACAGCCTTCCTCGAACCGCTTGGAACGCTGTTTATACACCTTTTGAGCCTAATAGCGATTCCCGTCATCTTTCTCACTGTCGTGCTGGCGGTAGACAGTCTGAATACGAAGCAGCTCGGCCGCATGGGCGGAAAGCTCTTGCTCTATTATATGACAACAACAGCCGCTGCCGTTTTCATTGGCGTCAGCCTGGCTCTGTGGATCAAACCTGGTGAGGGAGTGACACTGCCGGATGCTGACGTCTCGCAGCCGGATACACCGACATTCTCAGATATGCTTTTCAAAATTGTACCGGAAAACATATTTCAGGCATTTGCGAATGGGGATCTGATGGCGATATTATTTATAGCTATTATCGTCGGCATCGCCACTTCCATCATGCGTTATACGTCTAACGAGCAATCTAATCAATACGGTGAAATGCTGCACAAATTATTCTCAGCTCTTAATGAGATGTTTTATAAAATCCTCGGTGGTGTTTTGCTGTATGCTCCTGTTGGCATCTTTGCCATCAGTGCGACGTCATTTGGCGGCCAGGGCTGGGAAACCCTTAAGTCCCTGCTCACTTTTCTTGGCGTGTTCTATGCTGGGGTAGCGTTAGTGATGCTGGTGGTTTATACATCGTTTTTAAAACTGTCGGGCCATCATGTTATATCATTCTTTAAACAGGCCAAGGACGCCTATATAACAGCCTTTGTAACGTCTAGCAGTATTGCATCACTGCCGGTTGCAATCAACGCTGCCAAAAAAGCAGGCGTAAGCGACACAACAGCAAACTTCGCACTGCCGCTTGGTTCCGTCTTTAATGCTGACGGGGGTGCGCTGCGCATGGGTGTTTCAATCGTCTTTGCTGCCAATATTACCGGTCTTGATTTAGCACCAGCTGACCTTGTCGTGGTTGTTCTGATTGGCACACTTCTGTCAATTGGTACAGCTGGTGTCCCCGCAGCCGGCCTGGTCACCTTATCCGTCGTCCTGACTATGTTCGGCCTGCCGATGGAGATTGTCGCGCTGATATCCGGGATTGACGCTTTGATCGGCATGGCCGGCACCGCTTCCAATGTCATGGGAGATGTTGTTGGTGCAGCTGTGATCGACCGGACCGAATCCAAACATCGCCAACAGACCTGATACGTAACGTAAACAGGGTACGCTGCCGTTATGACAGCGTACCCTGTTGGGTGCTATGCGGGGGAAAGCCGCTGTTTATCAGACTGGCGGGATTTCCCCTTGTTTCCGTCACGTTTTAAGAGCCGAAGTGAATTAAGAATCACCAGAACAGCAGCACCTGTATCACTGATAACTGCAAGCCAGAGCGTCAGCCAGCCAGGAACAATCAGAGCCAGGGCAACCAGTTTGATGATAAGGGCGAACCAGACGTTCTGTTTAATAACCCGAAGCGCTTTCCGGCTCAGCCGCATGGTGTGCGGCAATTTTTCCAGGTTATCCGCCATCAGCACAATATCCGCTGTTTCCATAGCCGTATCGGTACCGGCACCACCCATGGCAATGCCCAGTTCAGAGGTTGCAAATGCAGGAGCATCATTGATGCCATCCCCCACCATTGCAACTTTATAGCCTTCCTTCTGCAATTGTTTAACCGCATCAACCTTATCTTCAGGAAGCAACTCCGCAAAATAGCGATTGATGTGAGCCATTTGCGCGATGTTTTTGGCCGTAACATCCTGATCGCCTGTCAGCATGGCAACTTCCTTTATGCCGGCTCCCTTCAGATTGTCGAGAGCACTGACTGTTATCGGACGAATCGTATCGGCAAGAGCAATCACGCCAAGGATTTCCGTTTCAGTTCCAACGATAACAATTGTTTTACCCTGCTGCTGCAGCTGAGTGACCTGATCTTGTAGCGACTCAGGAAACAGGCCCAGCTCATGAAACAGTTTCTGATTCCCGGCATAATAGACTGTACCCTGAATGGTCGCCTGAACGCCGCGGCCTGTAAGATTTGTGAACAATGATCCCGGTTTGGTCTGAATATTCCGCTCACGTGCATAATCGACCACTGTTTTCGCAATGGGGTGTGTCGAATATTCTTCCAGCGTCCGAACCACGGACAAAAGGTCATCTGTGGAAGCAGACACCGGAATCACCTCTGTTACATCCGGTTTGCCAGCCGTCAGCGTTCCCGTTTTATCGAACGCCATCGCCTTAACATGACCAGCCTTTTCTAAGAAGGTGCCGCCCTTGACCAGCACGCCTTCTTTGGCGGCGTTGCCAATCGCGGAGACAATCGCAACTGGCGTGGAAATAACGAGAGCGCACGGACAAGCCACAATCAGAAGTGCCAGCCCTCTGTAAGCCCACTCACTCCAGTCACCGTATCCCAGCAGCGGCGGCAGCAGAATAACGGCGAGCGCTATAATAAACGCAGTTGGTGTATAGATCGCGGCAAACTTATCAATGAATGCCTGTGCAGGCGCTCGTTGTTCCTGCGCTTCTTCTACCATGTGAATAATCTTCG